>NZ_PYGK01000001.1:0-864723 GCF_003014595.1 Chitinophaga ginsengisoli
AAATAATACTCAAATATCTGCCCAATATCTATATAATACACTATACCGCATTCCAGCTAGATTTGTCCCAGATAAATAACAATCAATATATAGCAATCTATACTGCCGTATATAAAAATAAAGAGGGTGCCTCTTTATTTTTGAGACACCCTCTTTATATATACATCTGTGTTATTATCAGTTAACATCCCACCAAACTTTATCGTAAATCAGTTTAGCACCTGGAAATTTAGGGTTTCTGGTAATCTCTGAGTTAGGATACAGGAAACGCTGTGGCATTTGGCCTGCAGGCAATACCGAAGCCTGGGAACGAACCAGAAAGGAAGGATAGCCGGTACGACGCCATTCTGTCCATGCTTCGAAGTTCTGATTTCCACACATTGCGAAGTATTTCTGTGTAATAATTGCTCTTACCTGAGCTTCAATACCTATGGCAGGGAATGCAGCAACTACGTCAGTGATGTAGTTGCCCGGAGCAACATTATAAGCAGCAAAGCTGGCAGTGATACCCTGCCGATACAATGTCCTGGCGTCGCCTGGTAAGTATCCGCGGGCAGCAGCTTCCGCCTGCAGGAAATAGCTTTCAGCAGCAGAAATAAATTTCACAGGAGCCAGTGCAGATGAGTCATTCTGCCCGTAAGCGCCAACGACCACACCTGGTGCAGAAAAAAAATAGTTCCACAGTGTTTTGTAGCTACCCTGAGGAATACCTGCAATACCAAAGGTATCAGGAGTAGTTCTGTAGAAAGTGAAAACACGTGGATCGTTCAGGGCATTCATCTGGTCAACGGTAGTGCTGCTCGCGATCAGGTTCTGTGTTCTTCCGAGCCCAAGTATTTCAGCAAACAATGGGTTATTGTTTCCATTGGTATTTATATAGGTAATTTTTGCGTCTGATGTCAGAAATGTTGCGCCGGCAAGGGTTGCTATACCGTGAGCCGCAAATGCAGAATCAGTTTTTGTCAACCGCATATATATACGAAGTTTCAAGGTATTACCGAAAGCTTTCCAGTTGGCCATATTACCACCAAAGATCAGGTCATCATTTCCGGGTCTGACAGTATTTACCGGATCCATCCGCCTCAAACCTCTGTCGATCATAGCCAAAATGCTGTCATATACCATTTTCTGGGGATCATAAGTTGTAGCCAGGATATCGGGGGCACCAACCCTGATAGCATCTCTTAGGGGAACATCCCCAAATCCGTCAGTTAGTAACTGGTAGCTGTAAGCCTTCAGCAGCTCAGCGATACCTGCATATTGATCCCATCTTTTGATGTGCGCTTTATCAATGATTGTCTGCAGGTTCTGTAAAGCACCTGTATACAGAAATTGCCAGGGTCTGTCAAAGTCAGATGGATCGAGGTTCACTTGTTCAATGTTCCTATACTGGGAAGAGCTGATATCCTGCGTCCAGTATTGAGCCCAGATACCTCCATAAACCTGGAAGTGGTTACCTAACACCATAGCAATATTTGCCTGACTGGTTGGCAACAGGTAGTTGGGATCCAGGTCAGCAATTTTAGTAGGGTTGTTATTTATATCGAGAAATTTATCACAGCCTGTTATTATGAGTGACAGCGCAGCAAGGATGCCTGTGACTGAATTTATTATTTGCTTCATTGTAAGCCTGCATTTAAACATTCAAAAGGTTACTCTCATGTTAAAACCAAAGTTCTTCAAAGAAGGTAGTGCGATGAAGTCCAACCCCTGCTCGTTGCTGGTACCACCGGAGTTCACTTCCGGATCGGTATACTTGTTTCTGGCCCATAAGGCAAGGTTATTACCAAACAATCCTACTGCGAGCTCTCTGAATTGGCTCCTGTTCCTGACTCCCGGGATACGGTATGTCAGGCGTGCTTCACGCAATCTGATGTAAGATGCATCAAGCACATTCTGACCATCAGGCTTGTTTGTCCAGTATTGTTCCGGAAAATAAGGAGTCGTGTTAGATACCAGTCTGCCAGCGCCATCATTAGCTACTGAGTTAGGCCAGACTGCGCCTAAACGGCTTTGACCGGCAGTAACTTCAGACACTCCTGTAAGATCTGTGATGTCTTTAGTATAAGAGAAAAACTTGTTCCCCTGTTTGGCGTCAAACAGGATACTGAAATTCCATCCTTTATATGCTGCATTCAGTCCCCAGGAAGCCTGATATCTGGGATTGAAGGAACCAAGGTAAACAGCAGCAGAAGTCCTCAGCGGAAGACCTGTAGACAGGTCTACAATCACACGCCCCTGATTATCCCGTAAGATGTCCTGCGCGTAGAATTCACCGTAAGATTTGCCTTTGGCAGCAACAATGCTCATGCCAGAGAACCCTCCGATCACAATTTGGTTATCAACGCCTACATCCAATACAGTGTTTTTGTTTCTGGTATAAGTGCCCAACAATTCAACAGACAGGCCCGAAGCAGTAAGAACAGGCATTCCTCTCATACTAATCTCAAGTCCCCTGTTCTCAATCACACCAGTGTTCAGTATTTGGGTAGCAGTACCCATTGATGGTGCCAATGGGGCAGGAATAATCTGGTCCCGGGATTCGTTTTTATATATCGAAAGGTCGAGAAGTAGCCTGTCATCCATGAAATTAAGCTCCATGCCGATTTCATTGGCAATAGTGATCTCAGGTTTAAGATTTGCATTACCACTGATGCCGGACGGACTATAACCATTTACACCCTTAAATGGGAATGTAGTGCTACCGAATCCACCATTGATGCTGGTGGCCTCGTAGTAAGTATGTAACAGATATGGATCTGCATCATTACCAGCCCGGGCACAGCTTACCCTCAACTTACCCTGGGTTAGGACATGGTTGAAATCGCTGCCTCTGAACAGCTCGGAGAATACAAATGAACAATTTACACCCGGATAAAAGAAGGAATTGTTCACTTCAGGTAATGTAGATGACCAGTCATTTCGTCCGTTTGCATTGATATAGATTACGTTTTTATAAGCCAGGTTCAACTCGCCATATATCCCGATTGAACGACGTTTTACTAATGCATCATTAGTGGTAACGGGGCCATTGCTGTTGTCAAATCCATACCATCCCGGCACTATGAGACCGGCTGCATTTGTCCGCAGCGCTGTAGTATTTAATCCGCGCTGACGAACATTGTTGCCTATCATCAGGGAAGTATGAAAGTCAGGACTGAAGTTTTTCGTAGCTGTAATTATTAAATCATGCGCTACTTCTGCAAAGTCATGCTGCTCCTTGCTGTAATAACCATTTGCTGTTTGTATATTCCGGGTCTGACTGTAATTCCCAGCATCATCCGCAGGAATGAATGAATATTTAGGCTGCTTATGTACGCGCCGATCGGAATATATGTCAATACTAACCCTCTCAAATACAGTTAGCCCTTTTAAAGGTTTGTATTCCAACGTAAATGCACCTGTGATTCTGTCCACATCGTTCTCATTCCTGTAGTTTCGAAGAATGAAATAGGGGCTTCTGGTATAAGCACCATAGTACCCATAATAAGGCAATCCATTTGCATTGAGCAGATTACCGAAGCTATAGTAAGGGTTGTTGATGTCTCCCATTTTGTCGATAGGGATATCACGTGGTGTCTGTAATAAGATATTGTATACGGAACCTCTACCCTGACCACCTTGTACAATAATGCTGTTGATTTTATTATAATTGAAATTAACAGAAGTGCAAATCTTATTATTCAGTTCTGCACTACCATTGAAACGGACACCATATTTATTGTACTTATCGTAATCACCGGGCATAACTCCATTAGCGTTAAGGCTATTCAGCGACAGATAATAAGTGGTTTTATCACCGGCTCCTGCCAATGACAGATGAGTATTCACCATTTTGCCCGGTTCAAAGAATTTTTTCACCGCATCCTTCTGGGCGCTGTAGGCCTTCTTTAATCTTACACCGTTAATGGATTGTCCCCATTCTTCTTCAGCACCAGTAAATGGACGCCCCCAGCTTAGGTTTTCTTTTGGATCGATATTAAAGCCATCACCGTTCTGATTCAGATAGCCCTGACCGTATTGGTTCTGAAAATCAGGCAATTTAGCAACATTGGAGAGCGTTAATGTTGAACTTAGCACTACTTCGTTTTCCTTGCCATCATCCTTCCCACCCTTCCTTGTAGTGATCATTAATGCACCGTTGGACGCACGCGAACCATATAAGGCGGCTGCCGTGGGGCCTTTCAGCACAGTTATAGATTCGACATCCTCGGGGTCCAGGTCATTACCGCGGCTTCCGAAATCAGTATAGGCCAGATTGTTGTCACTACTGCTAATACCGGAGTTATCAATCAGCACTCCATCAACAACCATCAACGCCTGGTTGTTACCGATAATAGAAGAACCACCCCTCAATACGATTCTGGAAGAACTTCCTGGAGCATTCGAACCGGTAGTAACATTCGCACCGGGTACTTTACCTGCAAGCGCATTCAATAGACTGATACTATGGCCACGCAACAGTTCATCATGCATTAAAATCGGAGCTGCATATCCCAGGGATATTTTGTTACGACGGATAGCGTTTGCTGTTACAACCGTTTCATTAAGCTTGTTAACATCAGGATGTAATACTACATTTTGCTTTGTACTGGCACCAAGTTTTATCTCCTGGTCTTTCATGCCTATGAATTTAACGACCAGGGTAGAAGCTCCTGGTGGTACCTGAATGATATACTCACCATTTTCGTTGGTGACAGTACCGGCTGTAATGCCTTTAACAATGACTGTAGCGCCAACTACCCGACCTCCATCAGCGAAAGTGATCTTTCCGGTAATAGCGCGATTTTGCGCAGCTACCTGTCCTACCAGTAATGTCGTAGACAGGAAAAAAATAGGACTTTTCCTCATAAGATTAAATGATAAGGTTGAAATCTAAATCTGTATGAACAAATACATTGTGTAAGGGTATTCACGGTCCTTTGATAAGGGGTTATTTATTCCCCGTTCCTGCCTTCATTATTTAACGGGTATCGATATCCAAATACGATATTTAACTAACATTCACTCAGACAATATTTGATGGTCCGAAAGGGCAGGGGAAAGGTGGGGTAAAAACTTCGGGGGCTGACAAAAAGCGTTTTACTCTTTTGTCAGCCCCCGAAAACTATCTATCTGTTATTTTTTAGTCTTTGGTATCCCACCAAACTTTATCGGTGATCACTTTTGCGCCAGGGAAGTTAGGGTTCCTGGTCAGTTCAGTGTTAGGATAAAGGAAACGGGAAGGATAAGTATTTGCAGGCAATGTACCTGTAACAGGTTTTACAAAGAAGCTTTTAGGATATCCTGTGCGACGCCATTCTGTCCATGCCTCAAAGTTCTGGTTGAGTGCCATTGCAAAATATTTCTGCGTAATGATACTATCTACCTGTGCTTCAACACCTGTGGCAGGGAAGCCAGCAACCTGAGTAGTGATATAAGTACCTGGTGTAGCGTGGTAAGCATCGAAGCTTGCCTGGATACCTTGCTGGAATAAACCAGCGGCAGTATTGCCGGTGAGCCAGCCTCTTGCTACAGCTTCAGCCTGCAGGAAATAGCTCTCATAGGCTGAGATGAACTTAACAGGAGCCAGCGCTGCGTCAGTGTTCAGCGGATCTGCACCAAAAATAGTAGCAGGAGTAGAACCGTTAGGGCCAATATCGTAGCTGGCCTGGTCCATACCTCTTCTGACACCACTTATGATCTGGAAGTATACATCGATCCTGGGATCTTTCCTGTATTGCATTTGTTTAAACAAGGAGTTACTTGTTCTCAGCTGACGGTACTGGCCCAGTGCATACAGTTCTGCGTACAGCGGGTTATTGTTACCACCTGTGCTTATGTAATCAATCTGCGCAGATTCGGTAAGGAATTCAGCTCCCTGCAACGCAGTGATACCAGCTTGCGCTTTATCTTTATTTACATAAGCTAAACGGAGATAAGCTCTCAGCTTCAGCGTGTTTGCGAAACGGGTCCATTGGTCCATATCTCCACCAAAGATCAGATCTTCTGGGCCTGGAAGGAATGCGGATTCAGGATCAATCCAGCCTTTAGCCCTGTCAATCATAGCAAAGATGCTATCATATACTTCAGCCTGAGCATCATAATGAGGAGCGTAGCTATCTTTACTTTCACCCTGCAGTGCTTCTTTCATAGGAATATCTCCGAAAGCATCAGTCAGCAATTGCAGATCATATGCTTTTAATATCAAAGCAATAGCTGCATACTGCCTGAACTTGGCTTCTCCAGCCTTCTCAGAGATCATTTGCAGATCTGTCATAGCATCAGCATACAGCGTCTGCCATGGTCTGTCAAAATCGGAACCCTGCACCAGATACTGTTCAACAGACTTATACTGAGAGTTACCAAAGTTCTGTGTCCAGTACTGGTTCCAGATACCACCGTATATCTGGAAGTGACAACCAACTACCTGTGCGATCGCTGCCTGTGCTGATGGTAATACCAGGTTAGGATCCCCAGTTTCCGCTTTGTTAGGGTTGTCATTAATATCGAGGAAGTTAGAACAACCCGTTATTGTTAGAGACAGCACGGTCAGGAGACCAGCAGCTGACTTAATAATATTTCTTTTCATCATTTTTTTGGCTCTTTAATCGTTAAAATGTCACCCTTATATTGAAACCATAGTTCCTCAGGGATGGCTGAGCTGTAAAGTCAAAACCCTGTTCGTTGGTTGCACCACCAGAGTTCACCTCAGGATCAGCATACTTGTTTTGGCTTGCAGTCCACAGTGCCAGGTTGTTACCAAATATACCTACACTTAGATCACCGAAAGGAGTTCTGTTTAACAGCTGCTTAGGCAATCTGTAAGAAAGACTTGCTTCACGTAATCTAATGTAAGAAGCATCTATAATATGGCGTCCTGCAGGAATAACAGATGTAAAGTATTTATACTTACTGTATACAACATTTGTATTAGGTACCAGCTTACCAGTACCGTCATCAACCACAGAGTTAGCAAAAGGAACGTCTTCACGTCCACCTTCTGCTGTTTCCGCCGCTGCACCTGTGAAATCCAGGATGTCTTTTGTACGGGAATAGAATTGGTTACCCTGTTTAGTATCAAACAGAATGCTGAAAGAGAAGCCTTTATAAGAGGCATTAGCTCCCCAGGAAGCCTGATATTTAGGATTATAAGAACCGAAGTAAACAGCAGTTGGTGTCAGCAGAGGTAAGCCTGTTGAAGCGCTTACAATTACATGACCCTGTGCGTCATGCTGAATATCCTGTGAATAGAAAGTACCATAAGGTCTTCCTTTTGCAGCTACGATACTCATACCTCCAAAACCGCCGATAATTACCTGATCTACACCTTTTGCAATTTCAACCACGGTATTTTTGTTACGTGTATAAGTACCGAACAATTCGAGACTGAAACCGGATGCAGTACGGATTGGAGTACCTCTCAGTGACAACTCGATACCTTTGTTCTCAACAACACCAGTGTTCAGCGCCTTTGAAGAGAAACCGGAAGATGGAGGAATTGGCACGTTCAGGATCTGATCTTTAGACTTGTTCTTGTAATAAGAGAAGTCTAAGGAGAGTCTGTTATCCAGGAAATTCAGTTCAGTACCTACTTCAAATGCCGTAGTGATCTCCGGCTTCAGTGTATTGTTACCGATCAGGTTACTGTAAGTATAGCCCGGAATAGATTTGAATGGGAAGGTAACACGACCAAAACCGCTTGAGATATCTGTTTTATTGAAGTACGTACGCAGCTGATATGGATCAGCATCATTACCTACCTGAGCCCAGCTCGCGCGAACCTTACCATAATTCAGAATGTGGCTCAGTCCTGTTTCTTTAGTTAATTCGGTGAATACGAATGAACCATTTACGCTAGGATAAAAGAAAGACCTGTTTTGCGGAGGTAATGTGGAAGACCAGTCATTTCTTGCAGTAGCTCCTAAATACAACATGCTCTTGTAAGACAAGTTCAGGTCAGCATATAACGCCACGAGACGACGGGTTGTACGCTCGTTGAAAGTGTGTACAGGACCGTCACTGTTGTCAAGGTTATACCATCCTGGAATAACCAGACCGTTCGCCAGATTCGTTTGAGTCTCTAACGTATTGAATGTACGCTGACGGATGTTGTTACCCACCATCAGGGACGTTTTGAAGTCAGGACCGAAATCTTTCTTCGCAGTGACCATCAGGTCATGCGTGATCTCGCTCAGGTTATACTGATCCTCACCATATTTACCACGCTGAACCTGACGGTTATCGTCTACACTGTAGAATTTGTTTGGATCATCATCTGGCAAATCATCAGCTGGCAGGAAGTCAAATTTTGGATATTTATACTGGCGACGGTCTGAATAAATATCAGCACCTAATCTTTCCAATACATCTAACCATGCTGTTGGTTTGTAACCTATTGAGAAGTTACCGCTTATCCTGTCCACATCGTTCTGGTTACGATAGTTCTTCAGAATATAATATGGGCTGATAGTATATGCACCATAGAATCCGTAGGTAGGGTTACCATTGGCATCTTTGGTAATATAGCTATTGTAAGGATTGTTCAGATCACCCATTTTGTCAATGGGAATATCACGGGGAGTCTGTAATACGTTGTCGAACACAGATCCTTCACCCTGACCGCCCTGGATCATGCGGCTATTGATCTTGTTGTAGTTCAGGTTAATACCAGTATAGAACTTATTGTTCAACTGAGCGGTACCATTGAAACGCAGGCTATATTTATTAAACCTGTCATAGTTGCCTGGCATTGTTCCATCAGAGTTGATGGTATTTATTGACATGTAATAAGTAGTCTTCTCACCAGCACCTGACAAAGACAGGTTATTGGTCAGCGCTTTACCTGTTTCAAAGAAGTTCTTAACGTTATCAGGCAACGCAGAGTAAGGCTTCATTTGTCTTACACCATTGATGGACTGACCCCAAGGCTTTACCTGACCGTCAAATGCAGGTCCCCAGGTAAAGTTCTCACGTGGATCAATCACACCACCACCACCTTGACCGAACTCATTCTGAAAATCAGGCAGTTTTACTATGTTAGAGAATGTAGCAGCTGTATTGAAACCAACTTCATTCTTTTTGTTAGTCAATTTTTTACCGCTCTTGGTTGTAATGATCAACGCACCGTTTGACGCACGGGAACCATACAACGCAGCAGCAGCAGGACCTTTCAATACAGTAATAGACTCAATGTCGTCGGGGTTGATATCATTACCACGGTTACCAAAGTCTACTGTGCTACGGCTATCCCCACCACCAATGATGCTGGAGTTATCGATAGGTACACCATCAACTACCATTAAAGCCTGGTTGTTACCACCGATGGAAGAACCACCTCTCAATACGATCCTGGAAGAACTTCCCGGAGCATTCGCAGTGGTGGAGATGTTCACACCCGCTACTTTACCTGCGAGCGCATTCAGTGGGCTTGTGCTCTGACCTTTGGTCAGTTCATCATTTTTCAAAGTCGGAGCTGCGTAACCAAGAGATGCTTTATCACGGCGGATAGCGTTAGCAGTTACAACAGTCTCAGTAAGTTTGGTAACATCGGGATAAAGTACCACATTGTGTTTTGCGCCACTACCCAGTTTAACTTCCTGGTCTTTCATACCCACGAACTTAACGATCAGGGCTGTAGCATTTTCTGGCACTTGAATGGTATACTCACCACTCGCGTTGGTTACAGTACCGGTTGTGGTACCTTTAACAATGACTGTAGCGCCAATCACCGGACTTCCATCATCAGCGGAAGTAATCTTCCCTGTAATGGGACGGTTTTGCGCAACCACCTGCCCTACCACTAATACAGTGGACAGGAGGAAAATTAGACTTTTCCTCATAAGCTTTGTTGTTTCTGGTTGTTTAGTTAAATATTCAAATGAAATAGAATATAGTTCTCAGGAAACCGACCACTGGCTCTGAAAGCTCGTCCTACGTTGATAAAATACTTAATTGAAAAAATACATTTTGGTTTCCCCTAAACGCAATTAACAATACATGTCCTTAAATTCCTTAAATGAGTATACAGAGGGTGAGAAGCCATGTCACGGCCTTTTCTCATAAGCAATTAACCCTTCTTTGTTGTTTAACTTAATTTTAACGTTCAAATATAAGTTTATTAACAATAATTTTAACCAAAACTAGTTAACAAATTAGATGTTATAACATCCCTTTAACAGTTCTTTAACATAAATGGAATTTTTTTATTTGTAATAATTCAAATCCGTAATATATAAAAGTGTGCACAAGATAATTTTCTTAACGCCCTTAAATAAGTATAGGCAATAGTATATAAAGGCAGGCGGTAGGAATACCACCTGCGCGCTCATCAACCAAAATCTAAATCCGGGTTTTTGTTCCAGATTTAAATAAAAGTGCGCTACATCACTGCAGCAATATCATAACTAATAAACCCGTCAGGAAAGACTAAGCGGTTGCGTCTTTAACAACTCCAGCAACGTTTCATAGATGTCTTCATTCCGGTTGTTGTACCGGAATTCACACTCTTTCAAATGCAGGTATACCGTACTACGGTTCAATCCTTTAAACTTCGCAAGCCTATGCTTGGTAAGCCCCCAGAATGCATCCACATCGTCTGCAATACTGACAGCCCCTTCGTTTTCAAGATTGTACAGGCGGTACTGACCCAGGTCAACCACATTGCTGAAACGGCGGATCTTCTCCGCAGCACTTTGCATCTCCAGTATGGAACGGCTGCTTCTTACCACAGAATGGATCATAGACCTGCTTACGTCCGGCAGTATCTCGGTATGCAACCTGTCTGAACAACGGTAGATACCAAATACAACCGGCTTCACATTACGGCCTACTTCTGTTTTAACGGAAACATCTCCTTCCTCGGCTGAGGATGCATGGTGTTGTACACTACGTACCGGCGCGGCAGGACGATAATGACTCTCTGCCGGCAATAAGGACTCACAATGACGGGCGATCTGTTGGCGAATCTTTTTGAGATAACTGTTTACGGTAACCCGGCTTACTCCACTAATGTTGGCAATCTGCGTGGCTGTAAGATCTTCGGCGAATAGCCGTAGTATCTCCTTAAATTTACGCTCAGAAAGGTGAGCGCCCTTTAAGTATTTGTTTTTCATGAACTAAAAGAGGTTAGAATGGCATTATAAACCTCATACTTTTTAATGGGTATGTAGCATCCTTTTATACAAACGGCTAATATGGGGGGATGAATGTAGTCCACTAGATTATTTGGGGATAACAAAAAACGCTCAATGCTGATAATCATGCATTGAGCGTTTTAATTATATGTGAATGACCTCCTTATCTAATCTCCTACTTCTCATGGTCTTTCAATCCGAGCTCAGACATATCTATATCACTTTCCTCATCTAAAGCATTCCATAACTGTTTCTTCTGCGCTTTCTTCAGCAAGGCTTTCTCCATCCACAATAATAATGCAGGTAAAATGGTCAGGTTGGTGATCATTGCCATTAACAATGTCAGGGACGTCAGCCAGCCCAGCGCCTTCGTACCTCCGAATTCAGAGAAACTAAAGATCATAAATCCGGCCAGGAGGATCAGTGAAGTATAAATAATACTCAATCCGGTCTCGTGAATGGTCTGTTTCACCGTAGCAGAAATATCCAGATTGTGATGTGGCAGCTCCTGTTTGAAGTTCACCAGGAAACGGATTGTCACATCTATCGCTATCCCCAGCGCCACACTGAACACCAACACGGTAGATGGCTTTAAAGGTATGTTCAGCCAGCCCATTACACCGGCCGTTACCGCCAGTGGAATAATATTTGGGATCAGGGAGATCAGCAACATCCTCCAGGAGCGGAAGAGGTACAGCATACAGAAGATGATCAGCACAAATGCCAGCAGGATACTCTCCGTCAGCCCGTTGATGATGAAACGGCTACCTTCCAGGAAAATAACGCTGGTACCGGTGAAGGTCACTTTATACTTCGTACTGTCGAAGATCTGGTTCACCTGTGGGGTCAATGAATCCAGCAATACCGGCAGCCTTGCAGAACCCACATCTGCCATATTCACACTCACACGCGCTACCTGGCGGGTACTGTCCATAAAGGAAGATACCAGTTTGGTAAAAGCAGTGGCATTTCCACTGGCATTGGTGCCACCCTTCATACGTAGGTAAGGCGCCAGGAACCCGATATCAAACTGGTTAGGCACAGAGTAGTTGGAACTGTCTCCATTATAATAAGCCTGTTTGGCAAACTTAATACCCTCGACTACAGACAAAGGCCTTGCGAAATCCGGCTGCGCTGCTATCAGTTTGGACAACTGATCCAGCCGCTCCAATGTTTGCAAGCTTACCACACCATTCTTCTTCTTTGTATCTACCGCAATTTCCAGCGGCATCACTCCTTTGAAGTTATGTTCGAAAAACTTAAGGTCAGTATACAGCCTGTCGCTCTGCGGAATATCATCCAGCATGTGCGCCTCGGAATGCAGCTTCATCATACCGATCACTGCACCTACAACCATTACCACAGTCACACCGTATACCCAGGGACGATACTTAAACACCAACGCCGTCAGTCCATCCAGCAGGGAACGGAACAACCTGTTGTTCATGTAGTTGGTATGTTTCGTCTTCGGAGCCGGCAGATAACTCAGTACGGAAGGCAGGAATATAAATGAGATCAGGAAGATCAGCATGATATTCAATCCTGCTACCACACCGAACTCTTTTAACAAAGCGCTCTTAGTGAAACAGAATACACCAAAACCGATCGCTGCTGTCAGGTTAGTAAAGAGAGTCACAATCCCCATACGCTGAATCATGTGTACCAGCGCCCGGGTCTTATTACCATCTTTAGCATATTCAGTATGATATTTATTGAGAAAGTATACGCAGTTCGGGATACCGATCACCACAATCAATGGTGGGATCAGGCCAGTTAACAGGGTGATCTTATAATTAAGCAATACGATCGTACCGACCGACCATATTACACCTATTGCCACAACGATCATAGACATCAGCACCGCCCCGAAAGACCGGAAGAACAGCAGCAGGATCAGTGCCGTCAGTATGAAAGATAATTTCAGGAACAGTCCCAGTTCATTTGCCACCTTCTGCGCTACGATGGTACGGATCAACGGCAATCCGCTCATACGCACTTCTGTATGATGTTTTTCACCGAAAGCAGTACCCAGCTTCATCACATTATTCACTACCTCAATACGGCGGGCAGTACCCATTACCTCCTTATTGACGTTGATCATCATCATGTAGGCATGGGTATCAGGATTATACAACAGGCCCTTATAGAAAGGAAGATTATTCAAAGCCCCAGCAAGACTATCGAGTACAGCCT
The DNA here is from genome assembly GCF_003014595.1 of Chitinophaga ginsengisoli. Lineage (GTDB taxonomy): Bacteria > Bacteroidota > Bacteroidia > Chitinophagales > Chitinophagaceae > Chitinophaga > Chitinophaga ginsengisoli. Next base: position 13,308 of record NZ_PYGK01000001.1, read on the forward strand.
GTTGCTGCAGATCGCCTCTGAATAAGGGCTCAGGGGTCAGCTTATGGGTGCTGTCATTTTTAACAAGATTGATGGCAAATGGCACACTCAACACATTCTCCACAAACTCCACCTTTTTCATGTCTTCATTCAGCTGCACGTAATCGTGAAAGAAATCTTTCTGAAAGAAACTATCCGTCTGCACCCCTATCACAATCATATTACCATCTTCACCAAACTGCCCTTTAAACCGGAGGTAGTCCTGATACTTTATGTTGTCAAGCGGAATAGATTTGTTAGGCTCATAGGACAACTCCACCTTACTGGCAAAATAAGTCATCACTGCAGTGCTCAACAATAATATAATCAGGAGTGGTAGACGGAATTTCAATACGAATCCTGCTAAGCGTTGCCACATACGCGTCTTTGTAATTTAGTAGGGCGTAAAGGTAATCAAAGTTGTCTAAAAAAAGGGAGGTCAGGGATATATGCCGGTAAGTGTCATAAAGTAACAACATATAACTATTTTTGATGCATGTACCGCTTCCTGACATCCTTATATGCCCTCTTTTGCCTATCCTGCCTGACTTTCCTTCAGGCGAATGCCCAGACTCCTGTGGGGCAATGGAGTGACCATCTTCCCTGGCGCCCGGCTGTTGCTGTTACCGTGAAAGCAGATAAAATATACTGTGCCACATCCCAGGGATTATTCTCCATTACCACCGGTGCAGATGAGGAGATCAGCAGGTATAGTAAGATCAATGGCCTTCACGATATCGGGATTAGTACCATAGCAGCAGATGATGAGGATATACTGATCGCCTACCGCAATAGTAACATCGACCTGCTGAGCGGTAACAATAGCTTCAATATTCCTGACCTGATGCGCAAACAGGTAGCTGCGGACAAATCTGTTTTCCACATCTTCTACTATAATCATTACGCTTATCTGTGTACAGGCCTGGGGATTGTTGTTGTAAATACGGCTGTTCCGGAGATTGCAGCTACGTATGTGGTAAGCAACACCGGCAATTACGCACCTGTTTATTCATTGGCCGTTCTTAATGCCTCCCTGTACGCAGCCACTTCAGAAGGCATCAGAACAGCGCCCCTCAACGGCAGGAATCTATCCGATTACAGAAACTGGTCTTCTCTCAATCAGGGCCTGCAGCAGGACTCTGTTCAGGAAATCATCTCTTTCAATAATCAGCTGATCTGCCGTCAGGGCAAGCAGTTATTCCGCTTTGCCAACAACACCTGGACATCCTGGTATACAGACGGCTGGACGATTAACAACGTGGATGTACATGGCAGTCAGTTGTTCCTCAGCGAACAGCAATCCGGAGGCGCTGCCCGTATCATCATACTGGATGCCAACGCTAACATCATAAAAATAGTACAGCACCGGTTAATTAATGCGCCTTTGCAGACAGCCAATACCGGTAGTGCAACCTGGATAGCAGATTCGCTGCAAGGGCTTATCCGTTATAAATCTGATGACAACAGCTATACCGCTATTCATCCGGATGCACCGGCCAGTATCATTACCGGCAACATGCTGTTCATCAACAATACCCTCTGGGCTACTGCTGGTGGCGTTAGCAGTGACTGGAAGGCTGCTGGTAACAATAACGGCTACTTTACTTTTTCAGAAGGCAGCTGGACCCAGTTTGATCACAACACCCAGCCTGCACTGAACGCTGTTCCAGACCTGATCACGCTTTCTCCTGATCCCGGTGGTCAGGGAGTTTATCTGGGTTCTTTCGGCGGGGGACTGGTATATGCTGCTACCAATGGTGGTTATACTATATTCAAACAGGGTGTTCTGCCTCCTGCAACTAACAATCCTGCTGCCTATAACGTCAGCGGATTGACCACAGATGCTGCCGGTAATCTATGGCTGGCGGCCTATGGTGCTTCCAGCAATCTCCTGGTGAAAAAGCCAGACAATACCTGGCTATCTTTCCGTAGCCCTTATGTAATGACAGGTAATGCCATCAGTCAGTTACTAACGGACGATTACGGCCTGGTATATATAGTGTCCCCGCAAAGCAACGGTCTGTTTGTACTGAATCACAACAATACCCTCGACAATAAAAATGACGACCAATGGCGGCAATACCGTCTTGGCAGCAGCCAGGGTAACCTGCCCTCCAACGACGTCTATTGCCTGGCAAAAGATAAGAATGGCAGCATATGGGTAGGCACGGCGAGAGGTATCGCGGTTATCAATTGCCCGGGGCAGGCAGCTGCCGATGGTTGTAATGCCATCCTGCCGATCATCCAGCAGGACAATTTTGCCGGCTACCTCTTCCAGGATGAGCAGGTAACCACCATTGCTGTAGACGGCGCCAACCGCAAATGGGTAGGTACCCTCAATGGCGCCTGGTTGGTCAGTGAGGATGGAGATCACATCCTCCAGCAGTTTAATACCAGCAATAGCCCGCTTCCTGACAATCACGTCTACACTATCACCATAGATCCTAAGACAGGAGAGATCTACTTCGCTACAGGAAAAGGCCTGATGTCATGGCATGGTACTGCTACAGAACCAGTAGCCAGTATGACACGGGATTCCGTGCTGGTATTTCCTAATCCTGTACCACACAACTACAGCGGCACCATTGCCATCCGTGGCCTGGTACAGAATACAAGGGTAAAGATCACTGATATTAGTGGGAAGATGGTATTTCAGACCAGGGCTTTCGGCGGACAAGCCGTCTGGAACGGAATGGACTATACCGGACACCGGCCACAGTCTGGCGTATACCTGGTATTTGCAGCAAGCGAAACAGGAGGGGAGCACCTGGTCACTAAGATTGTATTCATCAATTAACGCCCGCTAATCGTACATTTGAACTCAGTAGCTGAGTCCAGGTATGTTACACAAAACTCGCGGGATAGTATTAAGAACGGTCAAATATGGCGATACCAGCGCCATTGTCAATATATTCACTGAACTCTTCGGCGTGCAGTCCTATATGGTCAACGGCGTACGCTCTTCAAAACCAAAGGCAAAGGGGAATCTCTTTCAGCCGGGTAACATCCTGGAGCTGGTGGTATATCATCATGAGCAAAAGAGCATACAGCGTATTTCTGAGTTCAAACTGGGTTATATCTATACCTCCCTGCACTTCAATATCGTCAAGAATACGGTTGCATTGTACATGATAGAACTGTTGCAGAAGAGCCTCCGGGAGCCGGAGCAACAGCTGGAACTATATTATTTTTCAGAACAGGCATTACAGGCGCTGGATGTAGCGCCGCTGTCTATTGCAGCAAATATACCTCTGTATTTCACGCTGAAACTGGCTGAACATCTGGGCTTCCGTTTAAATGGCCGGTATTCTGAATATGCGCACTACCTCGATTTGCAGGAAGGCTCCTTCACAGATCTGCCACCTCATCACAGTAACTACCTGGATGCGGCCAACAGCGAGATAACGGACCGTCTTTTTCAATGCGCCAATTGGGAAAGTCTTGCGGAGATCAATATGAATAAGGATAAGCGCAGGAAACTCCTGTACGCTTATCTGGATTTTTTCAGACTGCATTTACCGGATTTCCAGGAGCTGAATTCGCCTCCCATCCTGCATGAAATACTGGAATAGCCTCTTATTTATCGTATAACAGGGAAGTTGTTTTACCGTCAAATACGGCATAGCTGCAATAGTACAGCCAGTCGCCCAGGTTGATATAACGGCTGTCAGCCCCTACCTGCAAGTCCAATGGCAGGTGACGATGGCCAAAAATGAAGTAGTCAAAATGGGATTGCTGCAGGACCTCTTTACTGTAGATTGCCAGCCATTCGTTCTCTTCTCCGAGGAATTTCTCCAGCTCCATACCTGTGGCAGCACGGCTTTTGCGACTGAAATAATTCGCCAGGCCGATCCCCCAGGAAGGGTGGATCAATGAGAATAATGCACGGCATATGGGATTACGGAATACCTTCTTCAACATCTTATAACCATGGTCGCCCGGTCCGAGACCATCTCCATGACCGATGTAGAAACGTTTGCCGCCTATATTGTAAGTTTTGGGTTCATAGTGAACAGGAATATCCAGCTCGTCTTTAAAATAGCCATCCATCCACATATCATGGTTCCCGATAAAAACGGAGATGCCGATGCCTTTATCTCTCAGCTCTGCCAGTTTGCCTAACAGACGGGTATATCCTTTAGGGATCACTTCCCTGTATTCAAACCAGAAGTCAAAAATATCACCTACCAGGAAGATGTGTTCCGCATCCTTAGCAGCCGCATCCAGCCATCGCACAATATGTCTTTCCCTGTCCCTGCTCGTAGCAGGATCAGGCACACCCAGGTGAAAATCTGATGCGAAATAAACACGTTTGCCCTCCGGAAGAGGAATGGAATAGTCCACAGCGGACAGTCCATGCTCCATAGATGATAATATTTTCAGGTCTGCCTCACCGGGCGGTGAAGACAGATGATTAAACGAAATTTGCCACTGCGAAGTAATAAATAACTCTTCAACAAAACAACTAAAACGGAAAAGCTACGCTCAGGGTTTCTTTATCCCTGACTCAAGGTAGGCGGCCTCGATATCTGTCAGATCGGCTTTGACAGGATCACTGTAGCCATTGTACAGGAAGATCTCCCAGGCATATTTGGGATGAATGAGATTGACGTACAGCACTTCCCCATTCCCTCTGATGAATTGTAACTGGGTGGCGCTGGTACTCACAATTTTCACTCCCTTACCCGCCAGGTACGCGCTGTCTTCTGAAAGGATACTGTTGTTGGCCGTTTGTAAAGAAGGAAAGCCCTTTTCGCCGATAGCTGCTTTCAGGGACCGCAGTTTATCTCCCGCAGGTCGGAACAGTACCGCTGTCGGTCCTTTTATGGTCAATGTATTGACAGTGTCGATGTTTTTAGACGACTGCTCAGAGGCTTGTCCACATGACGCCAGCAAACTAGCGGAAAAAAGAAAGAGAAATAACCTGGTCATAGCGAGCCGGTATAAGATAATCATTTAAAAGAACAGCGCATGATGAGGATCACGCGCTGCTCAAATATGTTTAACAATTAATAGTTCATTCATCTACCAGGAACACATATACCTCCCGGGGTCCGTGTATCCCTACTACCAGTGTTTTCTCGATATCTGCGGTACGACTGGGACCGGATGCAAAGTGTATCGACGATGGCAGCTCTCCCTGGTATTTGTCTTTCAGGCGGGCTATCGCATCTTTCAGATCGAACACCAGCTGATGTGTGTAAGCTATCACGATATGCACCGGTGTGTATACCGGTAATGCCCTGCCGGAAGGTTGTGCCGCGCTCAGCACCATGGTGCCTGTACGCGCTACCAGCAGTTCACAATCTGTAATGGCTGCGGCTGCTGTGTGCATATCCCCTTTGTTGATAAAAGGGAATTGTGACAGCTGAAGTGCCTTCATTAAGGACGGCGTCTGGCAGAGTACATCTTCCCATTCCTTGGAAGCAACCAATGCCAGCAGATTCTCAAGCAGTTCTTCCTTACTCGTGCAGAAGATAAACTTCCCCTGTAAACGGGCAAACTCCTCTGCGAACTTCATCTCCAGGCCGTCATGCTCCTTCACAAAAACGGAACTGTTGCCCTCCGAATTGGGGAAGGGCAACTGCACCGATTGACTCAATGCATTTCTTACTCTTTTGAGAATATTTTCCTTGGCAGGAGATATCTTCATATCAGCTTACGCATTAGCATTAGCAGGAGTAGGAGAAGGATTGATGATATCTGTCGGGTGTACACCATCTGTGGTCATACCTTCCTTATTGGCGATATGCTCACGATGTACATCCCATGGACGTTTACCGATCAGTCTTTCCAGGTCTGCCTGGTATAATACTTCTTTTTTCAGCAGTTCCTGCGCCAGTGCCTTCACATTTTCCAGTTTGTCTGTCAGCAGGTTCTTCGTACGGATATATGCCTTTTCGATCAGGAGGCGAACTTCCTCGTCGATCATCTTAGCTGTCTCCTCAGAGTAAGGTTTGGTAAATGCCTGATCGCTGTTAGGATCGTAGAAGGACACGTTACCAACTTTATCGTTCATACCATATACGGTTACCATTGCATAGGCCATACGGGTGATCACCTGCAGGTCATTCTGTGCACCGGTGGATACTTTACCGAACACGATGTCTTCCACTGCACGGCCACCCAGGGTCATACAGATATCGTCCAGCAGTTGTTCAGTATTGTAGAGGTATTGTTCTTTCGGCAGATACTGTGCATACCCTAAGGCTGCTACACCACGGGGAACGATGGTTACTTTCACCAGCGGATTAGCATGTTCCAGGTACCAGCCACAGATAGCGTGACCAGCTTCATGGTATGCGATCACTTCTTTCTCTTCAGGAGAGATGATCTTGTTTTTCTTTTCCAGACCACCGATCACCCTGTCAACCGCGTCATTGAAGTCTTCCATTTCCACTTCCGTTTTGCCTTTACGGGCAGCGATCAGGGCCGCCTCGTTACATACGTTGGCAATATCGGCGCCGGCAAAGCCAGGTGTCATGGAAGCCAGTTTCTTGATATCGAGGTTTGGAGAAGTCTTGATCGGTTTCAGGTGCACGTCAAAGATTGACTCACGACCTACAAGGTCTGGCTTATCGATGGAGATCTGACGGTCGAAACGTCCGGGACGCAGCAACGCTGTATCCAGTACATCCGGACGGTTGGTTGCCGCCAGGATGATGATACCGCTATCAGTACCGAAACCATCCATTTCCACCAGTAACTGGTTCAGGGTGTTCTCACGCTCGTCATTGCTCATCATCACGTTCTTACCTCTTGCACGGCCGATCGCGTCAATTTCATCGATGAAGATGATACAAGGCGCTTTCTCACGGGCCTGCTTGAACAGGTCACGTACACGGCTTGCACCTACACCTACGAACAATTCAACGAAATCAGAACCGGACATGGAGAAGAAAGGAACCTGGGCCTCACCTGCCATCGCTTTCGCCAGCAGGGTCTTACCGGTACCCGGAGGGCCTACCAGCAGCGCGCCTTTAGGGATCTTACCACCCAATGCAGTATATTTCTTTGGATTTTTCAGGAAATCGACGATTTCCATTACTTCCACTTTCGCCTCATCCAGACCAGCCACGTCACTGAAAGTGATATTTACGCGGGTACCTTTATCGAAAAGGGTCGCTTTGGATTTACCAATATTGAAGATGCCACCCGGACCACCACTGCCACCGGCAGGACCGCCCATTTTACGCATCAGCAATACCCACAATCCAATCAGTAACACTAATGGTAACAGTAACTGAATAAATGGTTCGAACCAGCCTTGTCTGTCCTCATAGATCACTTTCACCTGGTCTTCCAGTGGTGTATTTGCCTGGGCCTTGTCCATGTCAGCTTTGAAGCTCTCTTCGCTGCCAATGCTGAAACGGAAGTGAGGACCCTGATTAGCGGCGCCGAAACGGCCTTTGGATACTTTATCGAATTTAGACTCATTCAGTCTTTCCTTCTTGATGTAAACCTCTACCGATTTTTTATTCACTACCACCAGCTTGTCTACGTCACCTGGTTTCAGGTAATTCACCAGAAACTCCTGGAAACTCAGTTCCTTAGGCTGGGCACCGAAATTAAAAAAGTTCATTGCCAGCAAGGCTACCCCGATAAAGGCATAAACCCAGTATATGTTGAACTTTGGTCCTTTCTTTGGCGATTTGTCTCCCTTGTTGAAGTTGTTGCCTCTTTCCATAATCTTACGATCCTTTTTTAAGGATGTCGGTAATAGTTAAAAGTTATTAGTTTGTATCATTATGCTCCATTCGTTCTGCATCACTCCACATGTCTTCCAGACCATAGAACTGTCTGGTTTCAGGCTGGAATACATGCACCACTACATTCACATAATCTACCAGTATCCATTGTTGTGCGGTAAATCCCTCGTGCTTGTAAGGTTGCTCGCCGATGTGCTGCGACACTTGGTCTTCCACGAAGTCGGCGATAGCCCTCACCTGTGTATTGGAGTTAGCCTCACATATAACAAAGAAATCAGCCACAGCTTCAGGAATCTGGCGCAGATCCAGGGAAACTATATTCTCTCCCTTTTTCTCCTGGATGGCCTTGATGATGGTGGAAAAAATCTCGCTTTCTCTACTCAAGCGTGTTAACGCTTTCTTTCTCGTACTCAGAACGGTTAAGGGTGCCAATAAAATCTCTTTTGGTTAAAAATAATCTTTAATTGTCAAAATTACTAAAGAAGGAGCAAATAAACGCCGGAAGATGATATTGTTACAATGTGTAATAATCCGTGATGTGCGGGTCTTTAACGCCTATAAATCATACACTTGTCTAATACCCTGCTCTCCTGCCGGCGCCTGCCCGATTGTTAAGAAAAAGATAAAATGATTTACTTTGCTGCGGTAAACCAAATCAGAAAAGAATTTTCCCGTGATCGGACAACCATTATACATTTTAGACACAGTAGACAGCACCAATAACTATGCCATGGAGCAGGTAAATACAGGGCAGGTGACACCCGGTACAGCCTGGTTTGCCATGGAGCAAACAGCAGGAAAAGGACAGCGTGGCAAACAATGGTTATCGCCCCCGGGAGAGAACATCATACTGACTATTGCCCTGCAACCCGGCATGCTACCGCTTTCCAGGCAGTTTATGCTCAGCGCCGCTGTAGCCCTTGGCGTCTACGACTGGTTTAGCAAATACGCTGGTGATGAAACTGCTATCAAGTGGAGTAATGATATTTACTGGCGTGACAGAAAGGCAGGAGGCATCCTGATCGAAAATGTACTACGTGGCAACACATGGCAATATGCCATTACCGGCATGGGTATCAATATTAACCAGACAGTCTTCCCCGGACATCTGCCTAACCCGGTGTCCCTTAAACAGATCACAGGCAAAACCTGGGACGCTATCGAACTGACCCGCGACCTCTGCTCATGCTTGGATACAAGGCTGAAACTACTTCATCCTGCGCATTATGATAGCCTGCTGGAAGATTATAAAAGTAAGCTCTTCCGCTTTGGACAACCTGGCACTTATCGCATGAACGAAGAATACTTCGAAGGCATCATCCGCGACGTACTTCCTGACGGCAAATTGTGCCTGGAAAAAGATGGAGAAGTACTACAGCTGGGCTTTGGCGAGGTAGAATTCGTTATCGTTAAATAGCCTATTTCCACGCCCTGAAGGCCGCCTGCTCCTCCAGCTGCCACTGCCTTAACTTTTTGGGAAAAACAGGAGAAATTCCTTCGACGAGATAGACGCCTGTACCACATTCCCGTGCCAGCGAATCGCTGATCTGTCCGGTTTTGAGGTAGCCGGACGTGTATTTCCGGACATATTCGCGGGGCTCTTCTCCTACCAGGATCAGATAATGCAGGGTATCCATGGCCGGGAACCAGAACATATAATCAGCACTGAAGGTAATGGCAGGACTGACTTTTCTGCCGGCATAGTAATTCACGGCCCCCGCCTGACCATAATTGTCACAAAGGATCAGGGTATTCCTACGTTCGGCGGCCGGTACCTTTTCATAGGCCTGAACGACCAGTCCGGCTAATTCCCGCCAACTAAGCATATCGGCAAAATCCTGCGGCATGGAATGCGTCTTCCCGTCGTCCCATTTTGCAAAGATTTCCCGGCGCAACGGTGTCATAGACTGTTCCAGCTGGTGAGGTTCCAGTACCGGGAATATCCTTTTGAAAAATAGCAGGGTTGGCATCATGATCAATGGCAGGTATAGCCACCTGAGCCAGACGCCAAGTATCCGTCGTTTGGAAAAAACATGCTCCAGGTAGACACTTCCGAAAGCGACCAGCACAGGATACAGACCTAAAGCATAATAGGCCTTGGCTTTCAGATAAACAAATACCGCCATCACGACCAGGAATGTCCATCCTATAAAACGGTATGGCTTAAAAGGCGCATACCTTGCAAAACCCAGCAGGGCTGCCACCCATACCAGCGTTCCCAAAAGGAAGAAAAACAATTGCTCTTTTATGAAACCGGAACGTTCCACATTCACCAGCTGGGTACTTGCCAGTTCTTTCATATGATGAATGACAGGCAGACCATTCCTTATCTGCCAGATAATATTTGGCGCTGCCAGTAGCAATGCGATCAGTAAACCACCATACAGGTATTTATGCAGGAACATTTTCCGGTGAGATGAGATAAGCAGCGCCGGTAACAGCCCTACCATCAGGAAAAGCACATTGTACTTATTCAAAAAGGCAATACCAGCCACAGCACCCAGCCATAACAACAGCTGCGGAGTCCCGGTCCTTACATAAAGCGCCAGCAGATAAAAAATCAGCGTCCAGCTCAGCACGTCAAAACTGTTAGGCTGATACAGTATATTGATCCGCGACATGACAGAACAGAGCAATACCACCGCTGCAAGCACCTGGGCATACCAGCTTCCCTTTAGTAACTCTACCAGCTTCCAGACGATCAGCATCGTCAATGCGCCGAACAGCGCAGGAAAGAACCTCACCCAAAATACACCTCCGCCCAGCCACTTAATAAGCAGGGAGAGAAAGGCCGTAAAAGGCGGCACCGACAAGTAGCCTGCCGACAAGTGATTTGCCTGATCAAGATGCAGGAACTCATCCCTATGCAGGTCATATGCGGGGTGAATGATCAGAAAATGGAATACAAGCTTAAATAACAGGAGCAAAATCAGCAATAGGTAGGCACGTCTCGGCATTGAAAGCACTTAGGTATCAGTTAAAAAAGAAGGATTACATGTTATCATCACTACAGCTCAATAGGTAAGGGTATGATAACATGTAATCCGTTATAAATAATCTTGTACTGCGAAAAGATAGTTGGTTGACCAGGCAGTTCATCAAAAAGACCAGTTGATGAAAACAAGATTTTGGTTGATAAAGGTTAAGTCCAAGTTGTGAAATATTTGTTAATTTATCAAATCAAAAATTGCAACATTGATACAAAGTAACGCCCTTCAACTACTCATTAAACCATCTAACCCGCCATATATCCACACATCCCGCCTTCTCCCACATGTGGTTATATTAGCACATCATTAGCATTGCGCTTTTTGTAATTTTACTGCATGCCCTCCTTAAACAGTAAAAATAGCAGATCTGTTCATCGTAAAGAGCTCAAACTCAGCGATGACCTATCACAGGTGAGTGTCGGACAGGAGAACCTGCCAAAGGTGCCCGCAAAGAGTAGTTTCTCCATTCATTCCCGCGCAACCAACCCCTGCAGCGAATATCTTTCCAGCAGAAGGGATTATTATAAGATTTCCCTGCTCACAAAAGGTGGCGGCGTGTTGACCCTGGGAGAACGTACCTATGTTATCCAGGCGCCTGCCATGGTATTCGTCAATCCGCTGGAGCCCAAATTCTGGCAGCCGAAAGGAGAGCAGGACGGCTACTACTGCATTTTTACTGAACATCTCTTCGAGGCACAACGCTATTATCGTGATGAACTGCTGCATCATCCACTGTTTCAGACAGGCGCCAATTGTGTGCTGAATTTAACGGAACAGCAGGGAGCAGATATGCTGGAGATCTTCGAACGGCTGCGTAAGGAGAATATGGAATGTGATAATTACCGCCTGGATGCGATCACCATCTATCTGCAGTTATTACTGCTGGAGTCTAAAAGAATGGGGGTGAGCGAATTTGTGCCTCAGCGTACGCTTACTACCGCACAGTTGCTGGCCGAGCGCTTCACTGATACACTGGAAAAACAGTTTCCCATCACTTCAGAACAGGAGCAGGTACAGCTGAAAACAGCGGGCGATTTTGCACAAGTCCTGAATGTACATCCAAACCACCTGAATGCAACCGTGAAGAGAGTTACCGGCCGTACTACCAGCGAGCATATCCGCCAGCGTATCCTGCTGGAAGCAAGATTGCTGTTGTTACATACCGAGTGGCCTATCGCCATCATTGCGCATTGCCTGGGATTTGAGGAACCCGCCAGTTTTTCACATTTCTTTAAAAGCCAGACGGGGCATACGCCGCATACGTTCAGGGTATTATAAAAATCGGTTTTCCATTACCCGGGTTATCATCTCCGGCTACAATAAAAAAGGCTCCTACCGGAGCCTATTACGTTTTGTTAAATTCGTTGTGCAAGGTTTATTTCGCTTTATACCCCCAATCCTGCAGCCACTTCACCACTTTCTCTTTATAGTCGCCCTGTATCAGGATCTGGCCATCTTTTGCACTACCGCCGGTACCACATTTAGTTTTCAGTTCCTTCCCCAGTTTTTCCAGGTCTTCCACTTTACCGATAAAACCATCTACCAGGGTTACCACTTTACCTGCGCGTTGTTTGGTATCCAGTTTTACACGCAGTTGCTGTTGGGCAGGAGGCAGGGTATCTGTTTCTTCTGGTTCATTGCTCTCCGGGCTGAAATCCGGATCAGTGGAATAGACGATACCGCCCAGGTTACTTTTCTTCTTAGACATAACAATAATTTTAGGTTCGGTTAACGATTACCTGCAAGGCAGCAGGATGTATCCGGAAAGCTACTTCGCCCTCTTCTTTGAGGGGCACCGCATCTCCATCCACCTGCAGATGTACCAGTTCTTTGCTTTTTACAATGATTGTTTCTCCGGTATAGTGTTGCATGTAACGGGTCTTGTCAATATTGCCCAGTAATGAATATAGTCCGACCGGGATTAATCCGATGAGTTTGATTGGCGGCACCACACAAAGGTCCAGTTTACCGTCAAATACGTTTGCCGTAGGGGCCAGCTTAAATTCGTAACCAAACTGGTTCCCGTTTGCTACCGTCAGCAGAAAAGCGCGTTCCTGCAGCGTTTTGCCGTCGACATCTATCTGGTAGGAAGGCCCTTTATACCTGCTGAAACTCGAAATAACCAGCTTTGCGTAGCCCCATAAACCGCGTTTGGTCTTGTGGCGGAACTGATCAGCTACGAGGGCATCAAAACCCACGCCTGCATTACTCAGGAACAGGTATTCATTGGCATACCCGACATCTATTGCCTGGCGCCTGCCATCAGCAATTACTTCCAGCGCACGGGATACCTTCAATGGTATTTTCAATGCTCTTGCCAGACCATTGCCGCTTCCCAGCGGGATGATCGCCAGGGCAGTATCACTTCCTACCAGCCCCTGGGCAATTTCATTAATTGAGCCATCGCCGCCTACAGCCACTACTGTGTCCGTTCCATTTGCAACTGCGGCTTTCGCCAGGTCAGTACCATGTCCCAGGTATTCCAGATGGGTAATTTCCACTGAAAAAGCCTTCGGAGTTAAATACCTCCTGATAATACCCTCCAGGCGTTTCTCTCTGTCTGTACCTGCCTTCCGATTTATGATAAATAAAATCTTTCTCAACGTTAGGGATATTGTATGTGATATTAGATTGCTTTTAAACTTAGATCAAGACTTACTGCGTGATGGATCACAGCTCCTACAGAGACATAATCGACGCCTGTCTTCGCATATTCCTCCAGTGTTTTCAGATTGATACCACCGGACGCTTCGGTTTCATACCTGCCATCAATCAGTGTCAATGCTTCACTGATCTGCGCAGGAGAGAAGTTGTCCAGCATGATCCGATGCACCTGTCCCACTGCCAGTACCTCTTTCACATCTTCCAGGTTGCGGGTTTCTACTTCTATCTGTAAGGGCAGTTGTTTCTCCTGCAGATAAGCTACTGTTTTGTTCACAGCCGCAGTAATGCCACCAGCGAAATCAATATGATTGTCTTTCAGCATCACCATGTCATAGAGTCCCATACGATGATTCACACCACCTCCGATGCGTACCGCTTCTTTTTCCAGCAGCCGGAAATTAGGCGTGGTCTTGCGGGTATCGAGCAGGCGGGTATGATATCCTTTCAATATATTCACGTACTGACTTGTCAGCGTGGCGATACCGCTCATTCTCTGCATACAGTTCAGCACAAGGCGCTCTCCCATCAACAGGGTGTGTACAGCGGCTTCCACCTCAAATGCCACTTCTCCTGCTTTCATACTATCTCCATCCTTCTTGAACGGCTTAAAAACGGATGATGGGTCCAGCAGATTAAAAATAGCTGCTGCTACTTCCATCCCTGCCAGTATTCCGTCTTCCTTGATCTTCAGTCTGGCGCCGCCTCTGGCATCTGCTGGAATGCATGCCAGAGTGGAGTGATCACCATTTCCTATGTCTTCGGCCAATGCGCTGCGAATAAGATCTGTAAATGCTGGTTCCAGTAACATACCATCGGTTTGAAAGAACGAAATTAAGTGAATTTCAGAAAGCACATCGGAACAGACTTTCTGTAATATAAAAAAGTCCGGGCCTGGCCGGACTTTTCACTATCAATCTTAACAATACTTTTATTTGTTCTCAAAGCGTAATTCATTCAGCACCATCGAACCACCCTTCTTTTGCAGGAAGAACGATGTACGGTAAGCCCCTCCGGTGGTACCTACGTTTGCAATCCCCACCCTTGAACCACCTGCACTTTCCACCTGGTGGATCAGTTCAAATGATTTTACCTGATTTTTAGAGAAGAAATCTTTCAGGATAATTTCTGCCTGTGCTTTGCTGTAGGAATTGGATTTACCTGCCATGCTGATTTCTACGGTGTTGTCGAGGTAACGGGATAGTGCGCTCGCATCGCCTTGTTTAATAGCACTCACTACATCTTCGAAAGGGCCTGCTGCAGTAGGTTTTAAGGTAGCGGCTGACAGTGTAAGTGCAGTGATAATGACGCCAAACAACACAACTCCAAGCACATACAATAACTTTTTCATCGTCAGTATTTTATTAAGTAGTAAAGTTTTCATCATTAGTAGTGAAATGGGCTAAAACTATGCCAATTTGCAGGAGAGCTTTTAAAATACAATTATCGTTGTATTGTACAGTGATTAATTAATGCGAATATATTAATATATATTTTTAGAATAAAACCTAACTGCAATAAAGTTCTTTCACTGCTGTATTATTTTTGGCGTCATTTCTATATGTTTGATGCCGTATTCACGGATGCTTCATAACTTTAGCCTCCATTAAGAACAAGAAAACTACAACCGGAAATATGGAAAAGAAAAGAGCCATTCTCGTTATCATGGATGGATGGGGACAGGGACAAGTTCCTGCCGCTGACGCTATAGCGCATGCCAAGACGCCTTTTGTAAGCAGTCTGTATTCTAAATATCCGCACAGTACGCTCGTTACCTGCGGAGAAGAAGTAGGTTTGCCGGAAGGCCAGATGGGTAATTCCGAAGTAGGCCACCTGAACCTCGGTGCAGGACGTATCGTGTACCAGGAACTGCAACGTATCAATGTAGCCATCCGCACCGGCGAACTGGCTGCCAACAACGTTTTGCAGGACACTTTCAACTATGCAAAAGATAATGACAAAGCGCTGCACCTGATGGGCCTTGTCAGCGATGGCGGTGTACACTCGCACATCACTCACCTGAAAGCACTGACACAGATAGCTAAAGATAAAGGACTGACCAAGGTATTCATTCACGCCTTCACTGATGGTCGTGATACTGATCCCAAAGGCGGTCTGGGTTACATGGAAGACCTCGTAGCTCACCTCCAGAAAACTACCGGCCAAGTAGCCACGATCACTGGCCGCTACTACGCAATGGACCGCGATAAACGCTGGGAACGTGTGAAACTGGCCTACGATGCACTGGTACAGGGTATCGGCACTCCTACACAGGATGCAATTACTGCTATCAAAGCATCTTACGCGGAAGGCGTTACTGATGAATTCATCAAACCTATCATCGTAACAGATGCCCAGCAGAAACCGATCACCACTATTCAACCGGGTGATGCAGTACTCTGCTTCAACTTCCGCACTGATCGTTGCCGCGAGATCACACAGGTGCTTACGCAGCAGTCCTTCCCCGACTTTGGCATGGAACCGCTCGCACTGCACTATACGACCATGACCGAATATGACAAGACCTACAAAGGTGTGCATGTAATATTCGAAAACGATAACCTGCAGAATACACTGGGCGAAGTGCTGGAAGCAAACGACCGCACCCAGATCCGCATCGCAGAAACAGAAAAATACCCACACGTATCCTTCTTCTTCTCCGGTGGCCGTGAAAAAGAGTTCAACGGTGAACGCCGTCTGATCGTAGCTTCTCCTAAAGTAGCTACCTACGACCTGCAACCTGAGATGAGCGCCTACGAAGTAACCAACACCATCGTTCCTGAAATAGAAAGCAAATCTGCTGACTTTATCTGCCTCAACTTTGCGAATGCAGACATGGTAGGTCATACCGGTATCTGGGAAGCCGCTATCAAAGCGGTAGAAACAGTAGACGCCTGTGTGAACAAAGTAGTCACTGCTGCCCTGGCAAATGGCTATACAGTGTTCCTTACCGCCGACCACGGTAATGCTGATTTCATGGTTAACAACGATGGTACGCCAAATACAGCGCATACCACCAACCTGGTACCTTATTTTGTCATCAGCAACGACTTTAAAGGCGCTTTGAAACCGGGAAAATTGGGCGATGTGGCACCTACCATCCTTACGCTGATGGGCCTTCCTATTCCGAAGGAAATGTCCGGCAACGTACTGATCTAAGTATTAAAGTATTATATAAACACTTTGGAAAGCTGTCCGCCGTAGGCGCGACAGCTTTCTTATTTTATATTATTCTGATGCTGTAACTATTCGCCGAGATAATACGTTTTACGTTTTTTAGTGCTCTCGACAGATTTGCTCATGCATCAGATGCGCCGTTTTTACGGCGCATTAACTTTTTTATAGTATTTGCTTTCCATTATCATATACACGCAGCTTTAAACGTTCTTCCCTAAATTTGCAGGATGGATCATCGTTTTTCATGGACATTGGTGGTTGTTGCTGCGCTCACCGCTTCATGCGGTACCGGAAGCAGTACCGGACAGGGCAAAGGACATACATACAGGGATCTCAAAGGTTATTTTCAGGAAGAACTGAATAATATAAATACACATAAGCCGGCCTTACAGAAGACCATCGTCCTGAACGGCCAACGGGATAGTCTGACCATTACCACCCCGGATTCAACACAGTTACAACACCTCCTGGCCCCCTTTCTGGAAGTGGATCTGAACAAACCGTCCCTCCAGGGAGCATACGATACCATTCTGCTGGCAGATCAGTTTACAGGTACACATTCCCTTATGTACAAGGCCAGAAATATGGCCACCGTACCCCAGGAAGTGATCATGAATATTGACAACCAGCAACATATCACGAATGTGCAGATGAATAAGCACGTCTCAAACCTGGTATATGAATACCAGCAAAACCTGGTGTACCAGCATAACAAACATATCCGCATTGTGACCTGGCAGAAGATCGCATTTTTGCCCGCCAGGGAACTGGATGTGAAGGTTCTGCTCAGACACCCCTAACAGATCTTCTTTAGAACATGACAGCAGCGGAGTTTCAACAGATATCACATACCATACCCCTTCAACCCGGCATTTATAAATATTACAGCGAAGCCGGTGAACTGCTTTACGTAGGAAAAGCCAAAAGCCTGCGTAAAAGGGTTAGCTCATATTTTGTAAAGAATCACGATAACTATAAAACACGCCGGTTGGTAGAAACAATTCATCATATTGAATTTACCATCGTCGGCTCAGAACAGGATGCCTTCCTGCTGGAAAATTCACTGATCAAACAGTTCCAGCCGAAGTTTAACATCAACCTGAAGGATGACAAAACCTATCCTTACATCGTTATAAAACATGAATCATATCCCCGTGTATTCCTGACTCGTAATGTGATTAAAGACGGTTCAGAATACCTTGGGCCATTCACATCCGTAGGCCGTGTACGCGAACTGCTGGAAGTGATCCGTTACAACATTCCCCTGCGCACCTGCAACCTGAACCTCTCGCCGCAAAACGTCAATAAAGGGAAATACAAGGTATGCCTGGAGTATCACCTCGGCAACTGTAAAGGTCCCTGTGAAGGATTGCAGACGGATGAAGATTACAGGGAGGGACTACAACAGGTAAAGAACATCCTCAGGGGAAATCTCAGCCCTGTTTTACAGATGTTCCGCACCCAGATGCAGGAACATGCCATGAACATGGAATTTGAGAAAGCAGAGATAGTAAGAAAGAAAATAGAAAGTCTGCAGGCGTATCAGGCCAAATCAACGATCGTAAATGCCCGCATAGGCAATGTGGACGTATTCTCCATCATCAGTGAAGGCAACTATGCCTATGTGAACTACCTGCGGGTACTGAATGGTACCATTGCAGATACCAAAACGGTCACACTGGAGAAAAAGCTGGAAGAAGATGATACTGAAGTACTGACCTATGCTGTCAGCTACCTGCGCGATGCTTTCCAGAGCCTGACGCGGGAGATCATTGTACCTATCGAGATAGAATATCCGGAAGAACATGTTACGGTATCCGTACCCAAAGCAGGGGATAAAAAGAAACTGCTGGAGCTTTCCGAAAAGAACGTGAACTATTTCAAAGAGGAATTATACCGCAAAAAGATCCTGCACCTGGAAGGCAAGAGTGATATGGAAAGGAAGAAGGTGCTGTACCAGTTACAGGCCGATCTCGAACTACAGGAGCTTCCTCTGCATATTGAGTGTTTCGATAACTCCAACTTCCAGGGAAGCTACCCGGTATCGGCCTGCGTGGTGTTCAAAGACGGCGTTGCATCCAAGAAAGATTACCGCCATTTCAATATCAAGACAGTACAGGGTATCAACGACTTCGCCTCCATGAAAGAGGTGGTATACCGTCGTTACGCCCGTTTATTGGCAGAACAGCAACCATTGCCCCAGCTGGTGATCATAGATGGCGGTAAAGGCCAGCTTGGATCAGCCATGGAAAGTATACGCGAGCTGGACCTCATCGGCAGTATGACCGTAGTAGGCCTGGCTAAGAATGAAGAAGAGATCTTTTTCCCTGGCGACAAGGACAGTATCAAACTGCCTTATGATAGTGAAAGCCTGAAACTCATCCGCCGGGTGCGTGATGAGGTACACCGTTTCGGTATCACTTTCCACCGCCAGAAGCGCAGCAAAGGCACCTTTAAGAACGAGCTGGAAGGTATCAAGGGAATAGGAGAGAATACCGCCACCCAGCTCCTGAAAACCTTCCGTTCCGTGGCGAAAATAAAACTCCTTTCGGAGGATGATCTAGTAAAGGAAATAGGCGCCGCCAAAGCAAAACTGGTCTACGCCCATTTCCATCCTGCCACCGGCGAAGCGGATACGCCTGCAGCGTCATAATACATTCTTTCCAGGTCTATATTGTGATTATGCCTTGGCCCTCAGCGCCTGGGCCATATGGCGGCGTTCGTGTGCTATAACGAAACGGAAAGTATCTCCCAGTGAAAATTTCAGCCAGTTACCCAAAGTGGTAGGGATCTTCAGGCTTTGCAGGTTCACATATTGCGCCTGATCGAGCAGGGCTTTCGTTTTCTGCTGCCATTCAATAAACTCCGACACTACCTTTCCTGCGTCCAGATCTGACATAGGACGATAAGCCTTCGGTGCCTGCATCTTCATTCCAGGCTGACCGTTTGTTTTCGGCTCCATCATCTTCGTAAAATAGTTTCCCAGCCATCCGCTTTTGAAGGTAGCTGCCGGTGGGAGACTGCTGGTCAATCCGGATTGGATAGCTTTTTCCATCGCAGGTACATAAAAACGGGAATAGGCATTGAGGTGATCCAGGCATTGGGCCACACTCCATTTTTCCGGAGCTGGTTGTCTAAGGAGGATCTGTTGGGGAGCGTTTACAAATTGTTCGTTGGCCGTTTTCAGCAGATCATCCATCTGCAGGTGAAGTGCTTTCAGTAGATCAGGGGTCTCAATTTTCGCGGACATAATACAGGTGATTGATTGGCCACAAAATTAACGGGGGAAAAGGGAAAAACAAAAGGGAGCCTGTTAGACAGACTCCCTTTCAGTTTCTTTATACTGCGAGCAGATTAATACTGCCACATATCCTGTTCTTTGTTAAAGATTTTATCCTTAACCGCCTGACCTTCCAGGAGGCGCATGGTACCATCTTTAATGTAATCTTTGATCTCGCGGTTGTAAGTGTTGTTTTCCTTGATCACAAAGCTGGAGAAGAAACGCATTTCGAAAAGGTCTTCCCAACTCATGGTTGCCGCATCATTATTCTGGTTGTATACATCATATCTGGCCAGTACAGGACGCAGATCAGGATAATATACCCAGAACAGCGGAATAGCTGCACGGAAGGAACCATCTTCATTCATACGCGCTACCATTGGTGCAATACCAAGGATACGTACTTTCAGTGCAGATGCTTCTTTATCGAACACCCAGATTTCTTTGATCTTGTACTGAACGATAGTACGTGGGTCAAATTCATCACGGGTAGTTACCATTTTCTCTTCACCGGTTACAGGGTCGATACTACGAACTGTCTTTTCTTCGCCGCTCAGTTTAGTCTGAATGTCAGCATAAGGCAGTACGGTAGTAAACCTGTCGTCGATAGCACTGAACGCTTCGATTTCCTTGCTCTTAATCGCGTTGAGTAGGATATTAATGAACAGCTGGTTTGTACCATTTTCATCCTCAACATTATACTGGAAAGGAAGGTTCATCTTTTCGCGGGTGTCGATCACCTGCCATATCTTCTTTTCCCAGAATTCGTCATCTGAGCGGATATGGTCGTAAGCGATGGGCACACGGTCCTTGATGAAGTTCTTTTCAGAGATGCCATCCGTACGCAGGGATTTGCGTGGGGTATCTACTGGGATACCAATACCATCCGGGCGTTGGGATGCCGCATCAGCTGTAGGAGCTGGCGGTGGTGGTGTGGCAACGCTGTTACCGGTAGCTGGATTCACAACTGAAGCATCCTGTGTTGGTGCAGCGTTATCTGCCCCTGTGGTACGACGTGTTGTTCCTCCGCCGCCACGACGGCGACCTTGTGCGTTTACCTCTGTTGCCAATACTAATACCAGCAGGAGGGAACACCAACCAATTCTGTTAAGGATGACTGCTCGCATAAAAAATAATATTAGTTAATCTTGAAATTGACGTTAGGCATATCTCTTACCCTTCCATCCGGACCTTTTATGCGGATGTTATCGAAGTATACGATATCACCTGCTCTCATGGAACGGATCGCCGGCAGTACGCTGCTTGGGAAGTAAGCGGAGTTTGCATCAGCTTCTGCGTAGTCTTTACCTTTTGCGTCGATGCCGATACGATAGCTAACAACATCGTATTTAACACCTTCGAAAAGGAAGTCTTCCAGGTCAGCACGTAAACCGCCCTGTACTTTAAACTCAGCAGCCTTCATGAAAGGACCTCTGCTCAAACCCACTTTCATCACCGGATCAGGAATGTATTTGATACGGAATTCTTTAGAACCCAGTGTTTTTACCTTACCATCGATATCACCATTTACAGTGATCATCGCAGTACCTGGTTTGCTAACTATTACAGCATATTTACCTGCACCGGTCTTAGTCATGCTACCGTTATTGATACCTGCGGATACTTTTTCAGCAGGAACACCACCGGCAGAGATGGAGATCGGATTCGACAGACCAATGTACAGTACATTCATTTTGTCGGCAGAAATGGAAGTAGTAGAAGCACCTACACTATAAGTTTCATTGAAAGGCATGTTAATTACCTGGCCACTTGGGTCAGTCATCTTAACAGTACCAGAGATGGTTTTTTCACCGATACCGGAAACCACCATTGTATATGTACCCAGACCTTCGCTTGCAGTTACAGAAGAACCGTTCACTACGATCTCAGGATTTACAGTGCTGCTATAAGCACCCACTGCTACTGAAGCTGTCAGCGTCTGACCTTCCATCAGATTCTTTGAGTTCAGAGAAACGAAAGGCTTGATCTTATCAAAGTGGAAATCTCTTTTACCGATCTGCGCATACAGGTCATCAATAATCAGGGATTCTGAGTTCTTGATGTCATTCTGGAATTTACTCAGAATGGTTACAGCTGCGATAGTAGGCACCATGTTGAAGTGATAGGAAGTCCAGTCTTTTGCAGGACCATGGCTACCATGTGCTTTACCAATTTCGATATGCAGCGGTAATGATTTTTCAAACTTTGCTTTATCCTTAGCCTCTACGTAAGTCAGTAACTTACCACGTAATTCAGTCAGCTTCTGTTCCAGCAAAGGACCCTGTTTCTGATTCTCCATCACACGGGTAGGAGCATCCAGGTTATCTTTACTTTTCAGCTCACCAAATTCGTCACGTCCACCACTCTCTCTAACGATTCTCTCTTTCAGTGAATCCAGGAAGGTGTACATTTCGGCAGAAGCTGCCTTTACCTGTTCTGCTTTCTGTTTGAAAGGACCTGCTTTTGCAGCATCGGTCTTCATTTTCTCATCAAAAGCCAGATAGGTATCGTTATTTTTTCCGGTGATGGAAGTATTCGAAGTTTCTATTGAGTTGTTTACTATATTAAATGCGTTCAATATCTCAGCAGAGACGTTCAATGCCAGCATGGCCGTCAAGACCAGGTACATGATATTGATCATCTTTTGCCTGGGATCTTTAGGTAGTGCCATAGTTTGTTCTCAGGTTTGAATGATTGTCTGTTGTTAATTCAAATAAACTATAAGCGTTACCTTATCTCGCACTGTGCATAGCGCTGAGCATGTTACCGTAAACGGTGTTCAGGCTAGTCAGGTTATGAGCCAGTTTAGAGATCTGATCCTGTGTTTTGCGCGCATCGTCTACGCTGCTGGTCATTGCCTGGGATACATTCAGCAGATTGCTATAGAAGTTGTTCATAGCTTTCAGGTGATTGTTAGTATCCTGCAGTTCCAGTTCGTAGATAGCATTCAGGGAAGCCAGGTTTTTGGTCATACCCTGCATCTGCTCATGGAAGCTTCTTGTAGATTCAGAAGCACTGTTGAAAGAAGATACAGCTGAAGCAGCAGTAGTGTAAGCGTGAGCTACGTTGCCAATTGCGCTAGCAGCTTCTCTTGTTTTTTGTGTGTAATCACCTGTAGCGGCAACTACGTCACTGATATCCCGCATTTTATCTACTGTGGAACCTAATTTCTGGAAGTTCTCGCTTAAGCGCTGCAGACTTACTGGAGTGATGTCAGCTTCTTCCAGCATTTTATCCAGACCAGCCAGAGCAGGGCTGCCACCGGAAACAACTGCTACATGAGCTGCGCCCTCGTGACCACCGCTATCCGGTACGAATGCATAAACGAAGAAGATGAGTGCTTCAGTGCTCAAACCAACGATCAGGGCGATATCCGCGCCTGGCCAGTGTTGCAGTTTGAACAACGCTCCGATAATTACTACTGATGCTGCGACACAAACAAAGAAATTAAGCCATTTCGATGTAGTAGGATTCATAGCCATAGGTCAAAATTTACTGGTTAAAGTGTTAAAGGTTAAATTGTTATGGAATAGTTGTTGCTCAACGATGATTTGCAGTTTCCCAATGTACATCATACGGTTTCTCATATCAACATATTTAAGTTTGATTATCTCACACATGCCCGTCCCAAAGGCATACAGGAATATTGGTCCTGTCTCTTCGATACTGCCTGTTTTCTCGCTCATCTATCCGTAATGGCTGTTCTATACTTGTTATCTGTGACCAAAATCGTTTTTAGAACGGCTCAGGAATGCGATCGTACATCTGAAACCAATGTAAGATTTAGCACTATCCTGGTATTCGTAGGAACGTGTACCTGTCTGGAGGAAATACCCAATATCTTTCCAGGAACCACCTCTTACAGCTTTACGTTTCATTTTTGGAACCGCGGTATCCGGTATATCCATACGGAGGTATGGGTTCATATCAGATGTGAAAGAGTACGCGTTCTCATAATAAATATCCTGTGTCCACTCAGCTACGTTCCCTGACATATTATATAAACCGTAGTCATTTGGCCAGTAAGCATCCGCTCTTACAGTGTAGAAACCACCGTCTTCAGGATAGTTACCACGACCTGGTTTAAAGTTCGCCAGTAAGCAACCTTTCTTGTTACGCAGGTAATAACCACCCCATGGGTAAGGAGATTGCTCTCTGCCGCCACGTGCTGCATATTCCCACTGCGCTTCTGAAGGAAGCTGGAATTTATCTTCAGTGAATAATTTCTTGGAGATACGGTAGTCTTCCCAGAACTTACTACGCCATTCAGCGAAAGCGTTAGCCTGGTGCCAGGTTACCCCTACTACCGGATAGTTATCGAACGCAGGGTGCCAGAAGTACATCCTCGTCATTGGCTCATTGTAAGCATAAGAGAAGTCGCGGATCCAGCACAATGTGTCAGGATAGATAGCAACGTCTTTCTTTACAATGAACTTCGAACGGGACTTATTTGCGTTCTCACGCAGCTTGGCCTGTTCCCAGTTGAAGGTTTCTGCATGGTAAACCAGTTTACGCACGTCGAATTCCTTACGTCCATACAGACGGTCTTCAGGTGCATAGGTCATACCCTCCAGTTTCTCCATGGTGGATTTATCCTTGTAATTGATCTTCTTCTTCCAGTCGATGTAATCCTCACCACCATCGTTCTTTACGTCACCCAACATGATGTGGGCAATAGAATCTGTTACCCACTGTACGAACTGCCTGTACTCGTTATTTGTGATCTCCGTAGCATCCATATAGAAGCCGGAAATGGAAATAGACTTGTTACGGGCGGTGTACGCGTAGTTCAAATCCTCATCGCTGGGACCCATATGAAAAGTTCCGGAAGGAACATAAACCATTCCATAGGGCACTGGCGGGAAATACTTAGGTCTGGGACTTACGCCGATCAGCTGTCCTTGCGCGTTTTTGGGGGTTTTACTACCACCGCAGCTGGCGAGCAGGCTAACCAGCAATACTGCTAACAGACCACTTGAAAAATTAAGCTTCATAAGGGTAGCTTTCATTGAAAATCATTTATTTCGTAGGCGACGCAGTTTACATTGGCCACAATGCTACTGAGGGTGTCGCTATGTTCTGAAACATGGCCGAAGGTCTTGCCGGTCTGTCCGGTCCGACCGTTAACCAACCAGCCATTCACACACAATGACTCTAAAGCTGTTACATTCAACTTCAGAAAATTAGCGGTTGTTCTACTTGTTGGTTTCACTTTTAAATTCATTCCCTTTGGAAGGTATTTTTCTA
This sequence comes from Chitinophaga ginsengisoli, assembly GCF_003014595.1. Taxonomy (GTDB): domain Bacteria; phylum Bacteroidota; class Bacteroidia; order Chitinophagales; family Chitinophagaceae; genus Chitinophaga; species Chitinophaga ginsengisoli. Next base: position 38,390 of record NZ_PYGK01000001.1, read on the forward strand.
CAAAGTCAGCACTTCTACCCCTCTGCCCAGTCTCTCTCCACTCTTAAGCAAGATAACAAATGTAACGATTAATTTTAATCCGTAGTTAGTTTTCATCCAACTTTTTCATGCCCCCTGAAGGAAGCGTGACGTTTAAATTAAACGTACTTTTTAACATTTTATTATATCTTCCAAAATCATTTTTCCGTGCGCTTTTTACACAGATATGGTCATGCAAGATACATAAATATTATTTTAAATTAATTATTTCCTCTATATAATTAACGGGCTTAATACAATGATAATCCTCACATACATATACAAGCGTCTCTCCTGGCCGCTCTCGCTGCTCTAACAAGGGAATTCCCGGTATATCAGTTGTAGATCCCACTAGTACTTTAAACGGAATATAATGCCTGTTAGTATCCTGCATGCGCGATTTATAATCATTTCCTACCACCGCTATCTCCTTTGTCCCGTTTACCAGTTGTAATAACAGCCCTGCCCATACGCCGAAGGAGGTGGAATACCTCACCGCCATCTGCGACTGCCCTGCCAGCATAGCCACGCCCCGTTCAGACCAGTGCTTTTTGTCATAAACGATTGATAGATAGATCAGGTTCGACGCCATTACAGCATTGCCACTGGGAGTGGCACCATCATAAACTTCCTTCTTACGTACGATGACATCGGTTTGGCCGGCTTCCGTATAATAAAAATAAATGCCCCCTTCGTCTGAAAAATTCGTAATGACATATTCCGTCAGTCCCCGTGCTTTTTCCAACCACCCAGCATCTCCTGTTACTTCCTGCAAAGCGATCAAAGCCCGTACCAGCCACGCATAATCATCCAGGAATGCCGGATATTTCGCGACGCCGGCTTTAAATGTATGAAAAAAAGACTGTTTATCAATCTGTTGCAGATTATTCAGGCAAAAATTCATGGCATTGATGGCCATCTCCCGGTATTGCTCCACCCCAACTGCGGCATAAGCCCTACAACAGGCGTGTATCATCAACGCATTCCACCCCAGTATGATCTTATCGTCCAGCCCCGGTCTGACCCTTTTTGCCCTTACTGCCATCAGTTTTTCCCTGCTCACCGCCAGGCTTTTTTCCAGCGCTTCTTCCGTGATCCCGTTCTCTGCGGCAAACACCGCCGCCCGTTTCGTGATCCACAAAATGTTGGTTTCCTCCCAGTTACCTTCTTCCGTCACATCATAAAATGTGCAGAATAAGGCAGCATCCGGCCCAAGCACTGCTTCTATCTCTTCCCGGCTCCAGGTATAGAATTTTCCTTCCACTCCCTCAGAATCGGCGTCCAGCGCACTGTAAAATCCACCGCCGGCATCCGTCATCTCCCGCGTCACAAAGCCAAGGGTATCCGCAATTGTCCGTGCATACAACTCATTGCGTGTCAGCGAGTACGCCTCGCTCATCACATCTACCAACAAGGCATTGTCGTACAGCATCTTCTCAAAATGGGGCGCCAGCCATTTGGCGTCCGTGCTGTAACGGGCAAATCCGCCCCCCAGCTGGTCATAGATCCCGCCCTGGATCATTTTGTCCAGGGATAACAGGGCCTGTTGCAGCGCCTGTGGTTCGTTAAAACTATGATGATACCTTAGCAGGTACTGAATAATAAACGTTCCGGGAAACTTAGGAGCATGGCCGAAACCGCCCCATTCCTTATCTCCCTGTTGCATCATATTGCTGAAGATCGTATTACACTGTTCTTTTGTAAACAACTCTTCCTTCGGCACCAGTTGCAGATCAATGGGCTTCTCCCCAAAGCGGGAAGCCTGCGTCAGGTGATCCCGCATGTTTTCCGCCTGGGTTTCCAGATCTTCCCTCCGCTCGTTGAAGGCCTGGGACAATGCCAGCAGTACTTCCTTCCAGGAGGGACGGTTAAATGCTTTCACCGGCGGGAAATAGGTCCCTCCGTAAAAAGGCAGTTTATCGGGTGTCAGGAACACATTCAGTGGCCAGCCACCGGAACCCGTCATTGCCTGTACCGCATCCATGTAGATGTGGTCCAGATCCGGACGTTCTTCCCTGTCTATCTTGATATTAATGAAAAGCTCGTTCATGATACGGGCAGTTCCTTCATCTTCGAAACTCTCCCGCTCCATAACATGACACCAATGGCAAGCGGCATATCCAATACTGACTAAAATAGGCTTATCTTCTGCTTTGGCCTTTTGCAGTGCTTCCTCCCCCCATGGATACCAATCTACCGGGTTGTGAGCGTGCTGCAGCAGGTAAGGACTGGTTTCTTTCGCTAGTCTGTTCACAGTTATGGTTATTCTGTTGTTTTTCTACAGTATGATGGTTTGGCCCGTGTATTCCCTGATCCCCTTCGTTACCTCAAATATAACAAAGGGACAGCGTTTGCTGTCCCTTTACTCAATTATTTTGCAGTAATTTTCGTGTTATTTTTTGTTTATCGCCGCCAGGTACTGCTCAAGAGCAGCCACCATAGAGGGTGCTTGTGGAGTAGGCGCTTTCACGTCCAGCCGGAGGCCAGCTTCCTCAACAGCTGCAGATGTAGTAGGACCGAAAGAACCGATGCGGGTGCCATTCTGTTCGAACTTTGGAACATTCTCAAACAGGGATTTTACACCATACGGACTGAAAAAGACGATCATATCATATTCAGTGCCTTCAATCACTTCCTTCACGTCGTTAGAAACTGTTTTATACAGTGTGGCGGTAGCGTATTCGCATTTGTTGGCTTTCAGCCATTCTTCAATGTCTTTCCGCTGACTGTCAGAGCTGGGGAACAGGAACTTCTCATTGTCGCGGTGCTTGTTCATCACTTCCAGCAGGCTTTTGGTAGAACCGTCAGCACCATAGAATACCTTACGTTTCCGGTACAGGATGAATTTCTGCAAATACAGGGCAATAGCTTCTGTGATACAGAAGTACTTACAGTCCTGTGACACCTTGATCTTCATTTCCTCACAGATCCTGAAAAAATGGTCAACAGCATTGCGGCTGGTAAAAATAACCGCCGTAAAATTCTGTATGTCAATCTTTTGTTTCCTGAAGTCTTTTGCGGACAGCCCCTCCACCCTTATAAACGGATAAAAATCCAATTTTACATTGAATTTTTTCGCCAGTTCAAAGTATGGTGATTTTTCTGTTTCAGGCTTAGGTTGGGAAATTAGAATTGACTGAATGTGTTTTGCTTGCAAATCTTTTTTTGGCCCGCCTTTAATCATACGTTTTTTTGCTCTTGTGTTAACAATAGGCAGTTTTTTATCAGAGACCACCAGTTAACGCGACCAGCAACACCTTAGTTATTATTAAAACCGGCGCTACTTCGAATGCGCAAAGGTAAAGAAAAAAATGCAATCTGCTGAAAGATAAGTATTGTTTTACCACTGAATACGACCGTATATACCGGTATGCCACCAATAAAACAATAAAGAATATAGAGATATACATAAATGCTTTTGCCAATTCCGGCGTACAAAAAGCTAAGATCACCAGGAATGGCACCAGCAAAATGCCTAAAACCTTATTGATAAGATACAGGATGAAGATATAGGCATCTGCCAGTTCACTACTGCCAAATAACCACCCACAGAAACGCAGCATCAGGTATTTTACCCCATATACAACAGCTACCAGCACTATCAGACCAGGTATAGCCATCCAGGCGGTATTACTGGTAATGTACTGCTGACGGTACATCAGCAGATAAAGGTACAATGCCAGGCTGATCACAAAAAAGCTGTTCAGCAGGAAGTTGGGGAAAGGCGACTGTGATAACTGGTCCTTCAGCTGACGCTGGCTCAGCGTTGGGTTCATAAATGCCCGGAACAGGTCAGAGAAGTATTTCAGATAGCTTAAGCGGATGATGCCCAGCAGCAGCACTACACCTGCCATCACATACACCAGCCAGTCAAGGTCGTCAAACACCCTCAGCTTGTTTACATCCAGTCGGGTGGGCTTATTGCTCCTTAAAAACACATTTTTTGCCGTCAGCTCCTTTAGGAACAGATCATAGGCCGTTTCCTGTCTTGAAGGTACGACAGTCTGCTGCTGTGCGCTGTCAGGGGAAACTGCTGTAGCAACGGGCTTTGTAGCTGCCGGGGTTGCCGGAACAACAGGACTGCTCACTACTGGCGCTACCGGAGCGGCAGGCTTTAAGGCGCTTACAGGTATCGTTACACCTGCGCTGTCTTTTTTAACAACGGGCACTTTCTTTTTCACTGGCCTGGCAGCTGTATCCCCGGGAGCACGCTGTACTTTTGCAGGCGTATGCTGCACCGCCGGCTCCTGCCGAACAGAACTATCCGTCTGAGCCGCCAAACGTAAACAGGGTATAATAAACAAAAACAACAACCAGTTTCGCACCAGGAAATAATTTTTTAATGCCGTGTAAAGATGTGGGCAAAGATATAAAAATTGTTCATCCTCAATAGATCGTACAGGATAATAACCATATACTTGTTTAAGCAATACTCAGCAATTATCCTTGCTACACATTCGTGGTATATAGACTATCAGCCGTTCTCTACCTCACCATTTTCAGATCAGGAAACCCATTGTCGCCAACAAATTATGGCTGCGAAATCCTTCCCTGGATGTAGCATTCGTTCTATAAACGCGGCAGGTCCCAATTTTGATATACACCTTTGCTGTATCTGTCGCGCTTAATATCCCTCACTATTAGCGTACCTTTGCCGCTGCTTTCATTGGAATGCCCCTGCTGTCACAGTCAGGAACGTAACGCAGCCGGAGAACCATTCCAACTCATCGAACTACAAAAACATGGCAGGTATTTATCTACATATTCCTTTTTGCAAACAGGCTTGTTACTACTGCAATTTTCATTTTTCCACTTCCCTCGCATTACAACCAGCCCTGATAAAGCAAATGCTGCGTGAAATCACGCTGCAGAAGGACTACCTCGCCGGCCAGACCGTTACCAGCATCTACTTCGGTGGGGGCACACCCAGTCTCCTGGGCAGGGAAGACCTCCAACAGTTGCTGGACAAACTGTACGATACTTTTAAAATATCCCCCGAGGCAGAGATCACCCTGGAAGCCAATCCCGATGATCTTTCTTCCGAAAAACTGAAAGACCTCCGTGCTGCCGGCGTTAACCGGCTGAGTATCGGTATACAGTCCTTCTATGAGGAAGACCTCCGCTGGATGAACCGGGCACACAACAGCCAGCAGGCCTTACAGTGCATCCGTGACGCTCAGGCAGCGGGTTTCAATAACCTGACCATAGACCTGATCTATGGCGGGCCAACCCTTACCGATGAAGGCTGGGCTGCCAATGTACAACAGGCCATCGATCTTGGTGTACAACACCTTTCCTGTTACGCCCTCACCGTAGAACCCGGCACCGCACTTGATCAGTTCATCCGCAAAAAGAAAGTAGCCGCCGTGGATACCGATAAGGCCGCCCGACACTTTGAAATGCTCATGCAGTGGACCGCCAAAGCGGGCTATGAACATTACGAGATCTCCAACTTCGCCTTACCCGGTTGGCATTCCAGGCACAACAGCAGTTACTGGCAGTCTCAGCCCTACCTGGGATTAGGTCCTTCCGCCCACTCATTCAATGGCCACTCCCGCCAGTGGAACATCGCCAATAATGCCCTTTACATCAAAAGTATGGAGCAGGACACCATTCCCTTCGAACTGGAAGAACTGACGCCCACCATGATGCTGAACGAATACATCATGACCACCCTCCGCACCTCCGAGGGCTGCCTGCTGCCTATAGTAGCCGAACGCTTTGGTACTGATACACGTGATACCCTGCTGAAAATGACACGCCCCTTCATAGACAAAGGCTGGATGCTGCTGAAAGGAGATGCGCTGGTATTGACACCTGAAGGAAGGTTATTTGCAGATGGGATTGCTTCCGACCTGTTTTTCTGATGATGATATCCCGGAGAGATCTAGGCGAAATTCGGTAGAGATTCAGTGGAGGCTATATCCTATAGGCCCTCTACTATAGCATTATAGGCACTTCCTATAGCGATCGCTATAGAATAGTGCCTGTAATGTAGGACCAGAGAGCCTATAGGATATAGCCTCTACCGAACCTCTACCGACGACAGACTAAGGACCAAACTTCGATTTAATCAGGATGTAACAATGTTTCACCTATGTCTAACTTACGTTCATCCTACGTTCGGAACGTAAGATGAACGTAAGTTAGACATAGGTGAAACATTGTTTGTACCTCTTCAAAAGGGGATTGAAACGAAGCTATAAGCATAAAAAAAGCCATAGCACCCGCAGGTACTATGGCATTGAATTATCTTAACGAACGCCTCCTTATTTCACACCAAACTTATACACACAGGTAGATGTATAAGTCTCACCTGGTTTCAGCACCACTGAAGGGAAAGCTGGCTGGTTAGGAGAATCGGGGAAATGCTGTGTTTCCAGGCAGAAAGCACCACGGTGTACGTAGGTCTTACCTTCTTTACCCTTGTCGGTACCATCCAGGAAGTTACCACCATAGAACTGTACACCAGGCTCAGTTGTCCACACTTCCAGGAAACGGCCGCTCTTCGGTTCCTCTACGGTAGCCGCCAGTGACAGTTCCTTGCCTTTCTTGTTCAGTACATAGTTGTGGTCATAGCCTTTACCGAATTTCAGCTGCTCGAAATCAGCATCCACCCTGTCGCCGATTTTGGTAGGAGTGGTGAAATCCATTGGCGTACCTTTTACCGGCTCCAGTTTACCCTTAGGGATCAAAGTACTGTCAACCGGGGTATATTTATCTGCATTGATATACATGATATGATCATTGATATCACCGTTACCGGCGCCATGCAGGTTAAAGAAAGAGTGATTGGTCAGGTTTACTACGGTCGCCTTGTCGGTAGTAGCGGAATAATCGATCTTCACTGCATTGCTGTCTGTCAGCTCGTAGGTGAGGGTAATGTCCAGGTTACCTGGATATCCTTCTTCACCATCTTTTGACAGGTAGTGCAGTTTCAGCGTATGATCATTAGGCTGCTCGGCATCCCATACCACATCATTGAAGCCCTTTTTACCGCCATGTAGGTGGTTTACGCCATTGTTTGTAGCGAGGGTATATTCCTTACCATCTACTTTGAATTTGCCTTTGGCAATACGGTTACCATAACGTCCAACGATACCGCCATAATACCTTTCCTTGGTATTTACATACTGGTCGATATTGTCATAACCCAACTCCACATCAGCCAGTTGTCCTTGTTTGTCTGGCGCCATCAGGCTTACGATCTTGCCGCCATAGTTTGTGATAGCCACCTCGAGGTTGCCTCTTTTCAGGTGGTACAGTTTCACCTGTTTGCCATCAACCATTTTGTCAAATGCAGCATCTGATATCTGTCCTGCGGAAACAGTGTCTTGATTCGTACTCATACTATCTGTTGTATTATTGTTGGTTTTTGTACCAGACTGGCAGGCGCTTATGCTTACCGCGGCCGCCACCGTTAGAAGTGGAATAATGTTTTTCATATTTGGAAGTTATAAGGGTACAATATACCCTTTTTATATTAAAAGTGATAGCATTCTACCAATGCAAAACGCTGATCACCACAAAAAAATGTAATGATCAGCGTTCTGTTATAGTATTTTGTCTGTTGACAGATATTCTTACCAGCCGAGCAGGTAAGCAAATATTAATGGCGCTACGATAGTAGCATCAGATTCAACGATAAATTTCGGCGTGTTAATATCGAGTTTACCCCAGGTGATCTTCTCGTTAGGTACTGCTCCGGAATAAGAACCGTAAGAAGTGGTAGAGTCAGAGATCTGGCAGAAGTAACTCCAGAAAGGTACATCATGCCATTCGAGGTCCTGGTACATCATTGGCACTACGCAGATAGGGAAGTCGCCCGCGATACCACCACCGATCTGGAAGAAGCCTACGCCTTTACCAGCGGAATTGTTACGGTACCATTCAGTCAGCCATACCATGTACTCGATACCGCTCTTCATGGTAGAAGCCTGCAGTTCACCCTTGATCACGTAAGAAGCAAAGATATTACCCATAGTGCTGTCTTCCCATCCTGGTACAACGATCGGAATATTACGTTCAGCAGCAGCGATCATCCAGCTGTTTTTCGGATCGATCTCATAATGCTCTTTCATCACACCGCTCAGCAGCAGCTTGTACATGTATTCGTGCGGGAAATAGCGTTCGCCGTTGGCTTCTGCATCTTTCCAGATTTTATGAATATGTTCCTGTATGCGACGGAAAGCCTCTTCCTCAGGGATACAGGTATCAGTCACCCTGTTAAAACCACCCTGTAACAGATCCCACTCTTCCTGGGGGCTCAGATCACGGTAATGAGGTACCCTTTTGTAATGTGTGTGGGCTACGAGGTTCATGATATCCTCTTCCAGGTTGGCCCCGGTACAGGAGATGATGTCTACTTTTCCCTGGCGGATCATTTCCGCGAAAGAAATGCCCAACTCGGCGGTACTCATAGCACCAGCAAGGGATACCAGCATTTTACCGCCCTCCAGCAAATGTGTTTCATATCCCTTTGCAGCATCTACCAGTGCAGCCGCATTGAAGTGGCGGTAGTGGTGCTGGATAAATTGAGAAACAGGTCCTTTATTCATGTCCGTTTATAAGTTTAAAATCCATTAGAGAACGGCAAAGGTAAGGAATAAAAAAATAGCCCATAATAGCGGCTGCTACTATGGACTATGCTGACTATGGACTTTCAACTGATGAACTGATGTCTAAACTTTTTTCATGTTCTGGTAAACACTCAGATCGCCGGTAGCACCAGCCTTGATCACTTTCCAGGTCTTTTCACCTTCCAGTGTAACATAATAAACGGTTGAGCCTTCACTGTCAAACTCCACTACCCAGCGAACTTTTTCTTTAGGGTAACGTTTTGCCAGTTTGTTGGATACAGCCAGTGGCAGATACTGCTCGTCGATGTAACGGCGGGTAGCCAGCAGGTTACCTTCTCCGTCAAAGTAAGCAGTTACACTCCGTGCGTTCAGGTTAAATTTAGCCATAAACGTCTTGTTGTCTTCGCTGTACCATTTCACATCGGAAGCACCGGCAAACTCTTTACTGAGTGCCTGTTTCAGTTTGGTAGTAGCTTCCATTTCCTTGGTGCCGGCGAAGGCAAACTGTGTGGAGAAGAAAAGTACTGCTGCAAATAAAAGCAGCATTCTTTTGAACCGGTTACCAGGTAACCGGGTTGCATCCGCAGATGCGCTTGTGAGGTTAGTTGAATTGATGCTAGGTTTCATGGCGGAAACTTTTATTGGTTTGTTTTGTGATGTAAATGTACATGTTAGAACAGGTGCGGGTCAAATGCTTTGTTATAAGTGGATACGCTAGATTACTTGGCTAAAACCACTCATACTACCGGCATAGTAAACGTACCTTGTCTTCACACATACTTCCTTTGCCATGCACATGTTGCGCTGAACGCCCGATTGTTGCAACGGTCTCCGTTAAGCTTTTGTTAAACTGGACGGAAATTCCAGGATCGTTGACGAATGGAATTTTATGCGGTTTCTCTCTGTCCCTTTACCAATGGTTAACGATTTGTTCACTGTGTTAACTTCGGGTTGCTTTCAACATGACGACACAAATGTCAGCACATTTTTCTTCTCCGGCAATCACCTAAAACGGTATAAAAACTAACCTAAAACGGGGATTTAACAAATTGATTGACAACCTTAACACTCACGTAACATTGAATCAGTATAAGTGCATCCGTTTGCAAACTGTAGTAGCTGCAAAAGTTATTCTATCTTCAGTGTATGAATTACCTGGCCCACGCATATCTCTCTTTTCATGATCAGTCGCTGATAGTAGGCAATATGATTGCAGATTATGTAAAAGGTAAACAGTGGCAGGAATACGAGCCACACATACAGCAGGGGATACAGTTACATAGAGCCATTGATAACTTTACAGATACGCATCCTGTTACATTGGCCGCCAGGGAATACTTTCAGCCTTCCTGTGGCAGGTACAGCGCTGTATTCATTGACATCGTATACGATCACTTCCTTGCTACAGATCCAAGCATTTTTACCGATAAAACCCTGCCTGCTTTTTCAAGAGAAGTATATGCTGTTATAGCCAGTCATCATGATATACTGCCGCCTGTATTCCAACAGGTGTTCCACCATATGCAGCAACATGACTGGCTGTATGGCTACAGGTTTATGGACGGTATTTATAAAAGCTTTAATGGTATCGTACACAGGGCCAAATATCTCGATGTAACAGCAGATGCACCTTATATTGTACTGAAGGAACATTACGATACACTCGCTGCACATTACCGTACATTCTTTCCTGAATTGGTCGCGTTCGTTAAAACTTACACACATTAAATCGTACGTTTGCACTATTATTCTTAACATTTGAATTGATAGCCAACAATGAAAAATCTAGTACGAGTAATGCTGCTTATCGCCATAGCAGGCTTCACCGGCCATTCCAGCTATGCGCAGGACAAAAAGATGCCCCCTTTAGATGCCAGCCCTATGGATATGGCCTATTATCCTGTAATGTATCCTTACATAGTGAAAGTAAAAGGTGAACCAGGATCGCTGGTAGCACGTGTTATTTACAGCCGTCCACAGAAAAAAGGCAGAAAGATCTTTGGTGAACTGGAATCATATGGCGAGATCTATCGCCTGGGCGCCAATGAGGCCACAGAAGTTGAGTTCTTCCGTCCCGTTGTAATCGGTGGCAAAGCCATTCCTAAAGGACGCTATACACTCTATGCGCTGCTTTCAGAACAAAAATGGACAATGATCGTAAACCGTGAAACAGATATCTGGGGTGCGTTTAAATACGATCAGCACAAAGATGTGGTAAGGACAGATGTTCCGGTTGTTAAACTGGCCACACCTGTTGAACCTTTTACAATCGTTTTCGAAAAGGCAGACTATGGCGCTAACCTGGTTGTAGCCTGGGATACCACCAGTGTAAGCCTTCCTATTAAATGGTCGGAAAAAGCACCTGCAACTGTTGCAAAGGCTGATAAGAAGAAGTAGGTACCTGTTCAGATCATCTGTAATACGCCACAGCATAAAATGTGAATGTGAATAAGAGACCATCTTAATCCAACAGAATATAGAGATCGGGTGGGACACACAACAGCATAGAATAAAAGATTAAAAGCGAAAAGGGAATAGCAAGCTATTCCCTTTTCGCTTTTAATTAAGTAAGAAAAAAGGCGGTAAGATTACCGCCCACGAATTTTAACCATATCCTATGAAAAACCTTTTCAAATGTAGGGCGAATTACTGCGCGGAAACTACGGTTTCGGCTGAGTGAACAAATTTTGTTCGTGAATGTTGCATTTTCTTCCGTGAAGGAACTTTTGATAGCCATTTCGGACAAAAACCACGCCTGTAGGGCGTATTTATACCTCAGCCTGGTATTGCGTAGAACTACTTATTCGCCTTTTTTATTATCTGATGAGCTATCTTATTGGATGTCTTCAAGATAGCATTCACGCACCTGTTATACGCCAGACTTTCTCCCTTCATTCTCCGCAATGCCGGAATTAGTACCTTTGAAACTTTCAGATTAACAGATCATCTCACAACAAAATATTTCAGGCATGAAGCTGGGAACTAAACTCATACACGCAGGCGTAAGCCCCGATCCGTCAACCGGGGCAATCATGACCCCCATTTTTCAGACATCCACCTATGTACAAAGCGCCCCCGGCCAGCATAAAGGCTATGAGTACGCCCGTACACAAAACCCAACCCGCGATGCATTGCAAGATGCCCTTGCCGCTATAGAGAATGGTAAACACGGTATCTCTTTCGGTAGTGGCCTGGCCGCAACCGACGCAGTGTTGAAACTGCTCAACCCTGGTGATGAAGTCATTGCCTCCAACGACCTTTATGGTGGCACTTACCGCATTTTCACCAAAATATTCGAACGGTATGGTATTAAATTTCACTTTATCGGTATGCAAGACGCAGAGAATATCCGCAAATATATCAATGCCAATACAAAACTGATCTGGATAGAAACACCTACCAATCCGCTGCTGAACATTATTGATATTGCTGCCAGCGCCAAAATTGCGCAGGAACATAATATTCTGCTTTGTGTAGACAATACCTTTGCTTCCCCGTATCTGCAAAATCCCCTGGACCTTGGCGCACATATTGTTGTACACAGTGCAACCAAATACCTGGGCGGTCATAGTGATGTGGTGCATGGGGCCATCATCGTAAAAGATGAAGCGCTGGCTAAGCAACTCTATTTTATACAGAACAGCTGCGGCGCAGTACCCGGCCCGCAGGACTGCTTCCTGGTATTACGCGGACTGAAGACCCTGCACGTACGCATGCAGCGGCATTGTGAGAATGGCGTTGCTATTGCTAACTTCCTTCGTCAGCACCCCAAAGTGGATAAAGTGTACTGGTGTGGCTTTGAAGATCATCCTAACCACCACATTGCCAAACAGCAGATGAGAGGTTTTGGCGGCATGATCTCCTTCACCCTCAAGGACGATAGCCAGGAGGCAGCCATGAAAGTATTGAGCGGTACCCATCTGTTCTCACTCGCCGAATCACTGGGCGGTGTGGAATCTCTGATAGGACACCCCGCCAGCATGACGCATGCTTCCATACCAAGGGAAGATCGTATTGCCAACGGCCTGGTGGATTCCCTCATCCGCCTCAGCGTAGGTATCGAGGATGTTGAAGATCTCATTGCTGACCTGCAGAAAGCTATCGGGTAACCATATTACACTTTTCCAGGAAGTTCCACGGAAGTGTATGAGGAGGTATATCGCGTACATCCTCATACACTTCACACTCCGGTTGCAGTTCCGGCGCACACCAGCTCCGGAATACTCATAATACTCACTATCAGTTGTCTATAGTAGATAACCAGTTATCTATATAAATTCCTGTATTGTGAACATCTTTCCTTATTTTTCGGACTGCCGGTGTATTGCACCCCGGAGCCATAGTACTAAAAACCTGGCAACCATTATGAAATTCCAGCAACTGAAGACTTTTTTAGACGCAAAAGCGGCACATTATAATACCCCGGAATTTATTGCGGGCGATCCTATATGCATCCCGCACAGGTTTACAAAGCTTCAGGACATTGAAATTTCCGGATTGTTTGCTGCTATCCTGGCCTGGGGCAATCGTACCACCATCATCAATAAGTGTACGGAACTGATGAAAATGATGGACGATGCACCTTACGACTTCGTCCTCAACCATAAACCCAAAGAGCGGATGAAATTGCTCCGCTTCTGTCACCGGACCTTCAACGGGGTAGACCTGATGTATTTTGTAGAATTCCTTCAGGGATATTATACAGATGTCACTTCGCTTGAATTCGCCTTCAGCGGGCATATTACACCGGAAGACGAAACTGTCGAAAACGCCCTCCGTGGCTTCCATCACATGTTCTTTCTGCCGGAACACCCTGAAAGGACCCGAAAACATATTTCAACGCCGGCGAGAAATTCCGCCTGTAAAAGATTGAATATGTACCTTCGCTGGATGGTCAGGAACGACGAAAATGGCGTGGATTTTGGACTATGGCAGCATATTCAGCCATCTCAGCTGGTGTGCCCAATGGATGTACATGTTGGAAGAGTGGCTACCAGACTGGGGTTGATCCCTGCTGCAAAGTCAGACTGGAAAACAGCGCTTGCCCTTACCAGGCAACTCCGGCAACTGGACCCGCTGGACCCTGCCAAATATGATTTTGCCCTTTTCGGCCTGGGTGTAATTGAAAAGTATGTTTAAAAAATATAGCGTAATGATGAAGCGATTTTTGGTGTCAATGGCGATGGGAGCAGTATTGGCTCTGCCTGTGAAAGCCCAGTCAGATGAAAAAAGAGATTATATAGACCTTGGTTACAGCTTTCTGAAAGGACAGCAGTTTGAACTGAAACAGGAGAGCCGCAGTGAAACATACACTACTGTTGATGATGTCATGCAACGCGTAACCCGCGACTTTAACAATACCATCAGCATCAATATTGAAGACGTCATTCCCGGTCATGCTTACCTGACCTTCCGGTATAAAGAACTTAAATTTAACTTCAACGCACGTAACCAGAACATTCTCGTTGACGCTAACGTGCCGAATGATAAAGAACCTTTCCAGGCTGCCCTGAAAAGCATCCTGGACCATCCTTTCACTGTAGACATCTCTTCCTCTGGTTTCATTAACAAGATCACCGGGTTGGATGACCTGCTGGATAAAGCATCTGCCACTTTCTCCAACCTGAAAGATGATGAACAGGAAGCCTATAAGAAACTCATGAAAGACCAGTTCGGGACCAACGCGTTCCGCTCCTGGCTGGAACAGCTCCTGGTGATATACCCGGTACGCAGTATCAAAACAGGTACCCGCTGGGAAGAAAATGTGCCCATCCGCACAGGCCTGGTAGGTAATATTGACCTGTACTGGAACCTGCAAACCTGGGACGCCCAGACGGCCAAGATCGATGGTACCGGCAAGATCTCTACCAATAAAGTGGAAACCTTTACCATTGATGATGGCATACAGGCTACCGCTGAGATCAGCGGAGATATCATGACAAACTATCTGATAGACCGTAATACCGGCTTGCCTAGTATCTGCGCACAGAATACGGAAATGAACGGTACTTACACCTACAAGGCCAATAAGGCCAAACGGATCAAGAAAGATATCAAGGTGCCGGTGAAGATAGTGACCAACGCCTCTTACAAGATCAAACAAATGAAATAACATACAAAAGGTCCCGTCTGAGACGGGACCTTTTTACTTTTGTGTATGATACAATTATTGCCGGAAACTTCATTACAATTATCAGCAGATGCCGCCTTACAGACGGCTCCGGATATTACCTATGATCAACTGGAAGCATTACTGGCTGAAAAACTGGAAATCCTTATCAGCACAGACTTTCAGCAATTTGTACTGCTGCTCTATAAAGTGGATGTCTCAGAATTGAAGATCCGCAGGATACTTGAGGCAGACCTTACTCCGGGAGTATATAGAAAGATCGCCGCATTGCTGATAGAAAGACAACAGGAAAAGATTATTGCCCGTAAAACTTATAGTCAACCTCCACCTGATGACGGTGAAGAAAAATGGTAACCGGGATTATTGTTTGTTGAACATCAGTTCCCTTACTTTCGCCTTGTCTTCCTTCTCCTTTTCCAGATCAAAGCTTGTTCTGAAGATGTAATCCCAGATACTGGAGCTTACGCCGAATCCCTTCTCTTCACCCTTGTAATGGTGAAGATGATGATTACGCCATAATGGTTTCAGCAATCTGGTGGGAGGGTTCCAGGCATGGATCGCATAATGCATACTGCCATAGATCAGGTAACCCAGTAAAAAACCAGGGAAAAACATGAACGTATACTCTCTCAGGAAAAAATATTGTGAGCCAAAAATAAGGGAAGCCAGGATCAGGCTGGGCACCGGGGGCATGAATAATCTCTGCTTGTCACGGGGGTATTCATGGTGATTGCCATGCATGACGTAGATGAACCTTTTTATTCTGGGATTTTCGCTGCTGAAATGAAACAAATAGCGATGCATGAAGTATTCAAATAATGTCCAGAAAAACATAGCTCCCAGAAAAACCGTTACGATGCGGGCAATACTAAAATCCAATGTGGTATTGCTGTAGTATAACATGTAACTGATAATAGGCACATACATGGCCCATATTACAAGGGGGTGTGTTTTGGTGAGCATCTCTAAATACCTGCTTTCAAATAGTCGCGCCTGTCCCTTGTTCTTAATCTTATCAAACTTCATAACTCCTTTATTTAATGCAAATAAGTGCTTAAACGAATGATACGTCGTTTCTTAATCTGTGATCTTTAGCCGAAAGAGCTACCCGCGAATATTATGCCGATCTTAAGTGTTGCGGGGATATATTAATATAAAATCTACTCACTATATGGGGTCGGGTAATAGACCGTCTGCTGTATAATGATAGCCCTATTTATTGAATTACAGGAGCAGTATATCCCTGCGTCAGATAAAGCTACATATAACGTCAACAGGATCAACTCACATACAATATTAAATTATCTATCGCCGACCATTTATACAGACGCTATTTATCGTTCTTACCCTTATACCTGCATCATCTTTTTTTCGGCCAGTCCATTTACTTACAGCGATCTCATTTTACCTATATTTACAGATCATACAACCAGAACCAACTACAATATGAAACTTGTTACTTACCTCCGGGATGAGGTTGACCAGCTGGCCATCCTCGTAGGCGATCAACTTTATAATACTCAGGACCTCGATCCTCAATTACCCGGCAACATGCAGCATTTTCTGCTCATGTGGGAAGAAGTGATAGACATTGCCCGTGAAGCGGAAGCACAGTTAAAGGCGGGTAAAACCGTCGGCGCTGCCGTTCCGGTGCCATACCAGTCAGTAGACATACTGGCGCCGGTACCGTTCCCAACCTCCTGCCGTGATGGTTACGCTTTCCGTCAACACGTAGCGGCTGCACGCCGTAACCGCCGCATAGAGATGATCCCTGAATTTGATCAGTATCCGATCTTCTACTTTACCAATCATAATGCCATACAGGGCCCGGGCGACATTTACTGTATGCCGGACCATTTTGATAAGCTGGACTTTGAACTGGAAGTAGCCATCGTGATCTGTAAACCCGGTCGTAACATACCTGCTGCTGAAGCAGACAACTACATCGCCGGCTTCATGATCATGAATGACATGAGCGCACGTACGCTACAGATGGAGGAAATGAAACTCAATCTTGGTCCTGCCAAAGGAAAGGATTTCAGCACTGTAATAGGCCCTATGCTGGTTACGCCGGATGAACTGGAACACTTGCTCATTCCAGCCAGACCAGGTCATACCGGTAAGAACTATAACCTGAAAATGACCTGCCGTATTAATGGGGTACAGGTCAGTGAAGGTAATATGGGCGATATGGACTGGACCTTCGCAGAGATCATCGAACGTTGTGCATACGGCGCCAACATCCTGCCCGGCGACGTGATAGGCAGTGGCACCGTAGGAACCGGCTGCTTCCTGGAACTGAATGGCACCGGTAAACTCAATGATCCAAATTATCAGGAACAATGGCTGAAGCCCGGCGACATAGTCGAAATGACGATAGACGGACTAGGCACATTGACAAACACTATTGTGGAAGAAGATTCTACTTTCTCTATTCTGCAACTGAAAAAATAAACACGCTACATGCAGATCATTCCAGGGCAGATCAAGACAGCACAACTGCATAACTATTTACAGGGCGCCATCGCTCCCAGACCTATTTGTTTTGCCAGCACCGTCGATAAGAACGGAAATCCGAACCTGTCTCCCTTCAGCTTTTTTAACCTGTTCGGGAGCAATCCTCCCACACTCATATTCTCACCCTCCCGCAGGGTACGTGATAATACCACGAAACACACCCTGGAGAACGTACTGGAAACGATGGAAGTGGTGATCAATGTGGTCAACTATGCGATGGTACAGCAAGCCTCCCTTGCCAGCTGCGAATATCCCAAAGGTGTGAACGAATTCGAGAAGGCCGGCTTCACGCCACAGCCTTCTGAGAAAGTGAAACCTTTCCGTGTAAAGGAAAGTCCCGTACAGTTTGAGTGTATTGTCAGGGAAGTGCGGCCGCAGGGTACGGAAGGAGGCGCAGGTAATCTTATCATCTGCGAACCGGTACTGATCCACATCAACGATGCTATCTTAAATGAAAATGGCGCTATCGATCCACATAAAATAGACCTGGTAGCCCGGATGGGAGGGGATTATTACTGCAGGGCATCCGGCGCAGCCGTATTCGAAGTAGCGAAACCGCTGACAGAACTGGGCATCGGTATCGATGCATTACCATCTGCCATCAGGCAAAGCAACATTCTGACAGGCAATAACCTGGGACAGTTAGCCAATGTACAACAACAGCCCACTGTTGATCCGGCCTTTGATGACGATCATCTGAAGAATATCATCCAGTATTACAGCATCACGCCCGACGAGATGGAGAAAGAACTGCACCGTCATGCACAACGCCTATTGGAACAGGGCCGTGTACAGGACGCCTGGCAGGTATTACTGGCAGGAACGATATAACAACCGCACAATAAAAAACGCCTCGTGTCTTGCGACACGAGGCGTTTTTATATCTATCCCTGAATGATTGCGTAATTATTTACTGAACACTTTCTTTAACAGGTCAGTCGTTCTTGCAGCAGGATTAGCTCGGATATTCGCTTCTTCCTTGGCAATCTGGTCAAACAGTGCATTCACCGCCATACCTGTTACATAGTCCTGCAGATCAGGATTTACCTTATTGAAAGTAGTAGGCAGTTTATTGTAACTAGTTACAATGTCACCATAATATTTGGTAGCGCTGGTGCTATCAAGATTGCTTTTCACTACAGGAGAGAAAGCAGCTTTCAGCTTGTCAGTGGTCTTGCCTTTAAAGTATTCAGTTGCAGCGTTATTTCCGCCGGAAACCAGTTTCAGCGCATCAGTGATGCTCATTTCCTTGATCGCATCTACAAAGATAGGCGCAGCAGATCCTACTGCCGATTCAGCAGCACGGTTAATAGACAGGATCGCTTTATCCACCTGGCTGCCTAAACCCACGGAACGGAGGGTATTACCGATCTTCACCGCGTCAGGAGGTAATAAGAGCTTATATATTTCACTTCCGAAAAAGCCATCTTTTTTGTTCAGGGAAGCAATACCATTCGCCACACCTTTTGACAGGGCTTCTTTAATCGCATTACCTGCTTCTGACTGGGTAACATTGCTGGAACCGGACGCTTTAGATACAGCAGAATTAGCCGCATCTCCCAGTTTTTTCAGTAACTGGGCCTGGGATGCAGGCAATAAAGCCACACTGGATAATAACAATAGACATAGTTTCTTGTACATAGATTGATGTTGTGGTTTGATATGCAAAATAGTAACAATATTTAAGATCCGTAGATATAAAGTTAGAGCAAAAAGAAGCCCCGAAGTTTAATCCATGTACGAATGGTAAGATGGCTGGTTATTCGTGGATAGCCAGCAGCGGAATGTGTGTATGGAATGCCAGCTGAGCGGTGCGGCTCCGCTTGAAGATCCCTTCAAACAGTCCATGCTTGCGGGGAATGGTCAGGATCAGATCTGCCTGTTCCTTATCCGCAAACTCCATAATACCGTGCACCACATTGCTGTCATCCACGAAATGGTATTTCGGATGGTAGCCTTCCAGCAAACTGTCGAGCAGCAGGCTGGCCTGGGGCGTATCCTGACTCAGGCCCTTACCTTCCTTGTCGATATTCAGCACATGCAGCTCCGCATTGAAGACGTCCAGCAGGCGTTTCAGCGGATAGACAGGCGTATGAGTGCCCACTTTCCTGAAGTCACAGGCAAAAACGATCTTCCTGACTGGTTTAAAAACGGCCATGGAAGGCACTATTAGCACCGGACAGGTGGTATGTTTCACCACATCTATCGTATTGGAGCCGATCAGGATCTCCTCCAGCTGGCTACCGCCGGTAGTGCCCATGACGATCAGGTCTGCATTTTCCTCTTTACTGAGGCTGTCGATGTTAGCCGCCAGGAGGGTATTGTCGGCCCGGTAGTCCAGTACCGTCCCTTCCGGCAATTCGGCAAGGAGGTCCTGTTTCATCCGTTCCAGGCCTTCCAGGCTGCTGACCTTTAGCTCATTGGGATCTACCATCGGAATGGAGGTAGGAACGTCCGGAATAGGCACTATCAGCTCATATGCATGATAGAGCACGATCCGGGTAGTGCCCATCTGCTGCGCCAGCCCCATAGCATAACGGGCGGCATTGTAAGCAGTGGCGGAGAAGTCTGTAGGTACAATAATGGTTTTCATCCTTTGTTGTTTTAGAAGCTGATGAATCCCGAAAGGGGTCTTATCAGTAATGAAAATTTGGTGCCAATTCCATGTTTCGTTCATTTCCCCTTTAAATCGATTATTTTTGCACTCCATTATTGTAATCAGTACTACATGACACCATTATCTGAGCAAGAGATCATACGCAGGGAGAAACTGCAGGAACTGGAGAAACTGGGCATCAACCCTTATCCGGCGGAAGAATATCCGGTAAATAATACGGCTGCCAATATCAAGGCCCTGTATACGGAGGAAACCAAGGACCGGTTCCAGGACGTATGTCTGGCCGGCCGTATCATGAGTGTACGCGATATGGGAAAGGCCGCCTTCGTGGTGATCCAGGACCATACTACACGTATCCAGTTATATGTGCGTCGTGACGATATCAGCAACGGCGACGACAAAACCATGTTCGATACCGTTTTCAAGAAACTTCTCGACCTCGGTGATATCATAGGTGTGAAAGGTTTCGCCTTTATTACCAAAACCGGGGAATTATCTATACATGCAACCCAACTGGACCTGCTGGCAAAATCTATCCGTCCCTTACCCGTGGTACGTGAGAAGGAAGGAGAAACTTTCGATGCTGTCACTGATCCTGAGTTCAAATACCGTCAGCGTTATGTAGACCTGGTCGTGAATCCGCAGGTAAAGGATGTGTTTATCAAACGCACCCTCATCCTGAAGACGATCCGTGACTTCTATAATGAAATGGGCTACCTGGAGGTGGAAACACCTATCCTGCAACCTATTCCCGGTGGTGCAGCGGCCCGTCCGTTCACTACCCACCACAATGCGCTGGACATCCCGCTGTACCTCCGTATTGCCAATGAACTGTATCTCAAACGCCTCATCGTAGGTGGTTTTGAAGGTGTATACGAATTTGCGAAAGACTTCCGTAACGAGGGTATGGACCGTACCCACAACCCGGAATTCACCGTAATGGAAATGTACGCCGCCTATAAAGACTATGAGTGGATGATGCGTACCACAGAGATCCTGCTGGAAAAGATCGCGATCGCCCTCCACGGTACTACAGAAGTACAGGTAGGAGAGAGAACCATCAACTTTAAAGCGCCTTTCCGCAGGATCAGCATGTACGACGCCATCCTCGAACATACCGGTATCGACGTATCTAACATGAACGAAGATCAGCTGCGTGCTACCTGTGGCCAGCTGGGTATCCATGTAAAACCAAGTATGGGTAAGGGTAAACTGATAGATGAGATCTTCGGTGAGAAATGTGAGGCGTCATACGTACAGCCTACCTTCATCATCGATTATCCGGTGGAAATGAGTCCGCTGACCAAGAAACACCGTAGCAAACCAGGACTGGTAGAGCGTTTCGAACTGATGGTGAACGGTAAGGAACTGGCTAACGCCTATAGTGAGCTGAATGACCCGATCGACCAGCGTGCACGCTTTGAAGAGCAGGTACAGTTGATGGAACGCGGTGATGATGAAGCGATGTACATTGACTATGACTTCCTCCGCGCCCTGGAATATGGTATGCCGCCTACCTCCGGTATCGGTATCGGTATTGATCGTCTTACCATGATCATGACCAATCAGCCGTCCATCCAGGATGTGTTGTTCTTCCCGCAGATGAAACCGGAGAAGACGGTATAATATTTTTTCCCTTCGGGAAGGTCTGAGCCGGTTAAAAGGTTCTTAATAATATTTTAAACGGGTGTATCATAATTGTGATACGCCCGTTTTGCATTCCGGTGGTGTTCCGTTCCGTTGTCCCAGGGTTGCACCCCGCGCTACAAACAATATGGCCGCGCCACCGGCGGACCGATTAGCACGAATGATTCCGTTAACCATTTCCCCCTACATTTGTTAAAAATCCAAAACCGTATGAAAACTATCGTTCCTACCAGAATCGCTATTATCATTTACGCTGTTGTTATGGGTCTTTTTGGGATTACCCACCTTGTACATGCCAAAATCATGGCAGCCGTTGTACCTATTCCTGGCGGCGTCATCTGGGTTTATATTACCGGCCTGGGGCTGATACTCGCCGCGATCTCCTTTATCATAAACGTCCAGGTAAAACTCGCAGGATACCTGCTGGCACTTTTCCTGCTCATTGTCATTGTGCTGGTGCATATTCCACATGCCACTGAAGACCTGCCATCGCTCACCATGCTACTGAAGGATGTTGCCCTGATGGCCGCGGCCATTATGGTAGCTAATACCGGAAAATAGTGTCTTTACTCCGCCCATCCGTAAATTGAGGTTGATCATTTCTTTATTTGATTATTTTTTAGCTCTTTTACAAGGAAATTTTACAACAAGAGCTAAACATGCATACAACACGTTACGGGTCAGCCTGTTTGACAGTGCTGAGCTTTCTCAGTCTCAGCGTGCAGGCACAGGACAAAAAAGACCTGTCATTCCGCCAGATCTTCAGAGGAGAAACGACCGGCCTTTATCAACCACTACCCTCCATCAGGGGATGGGCTGACGACACACACTATATCGAATACCGCACTACGGGCGGTGCCTCCAAAGCCTGGAAGGTAGATGCCGCCACCGGCAAAGCTGAACCTTATGCTACCCCTCCGGAAGGAGCGACCGTACAGGTACGTGATCACGATATCATCTATACTTCTGCCGAAGGCACCGAAACAAAACTCACCAGTGATACCGCCCAGGAAAAGAACCCTACACTTTCTCCTGACGGTAAGTATGTTGCCTTTACCCGCACCAATGACCTCTACAGCATTGAGATCGCCACTAAGAAGGAGATCCGCTACACCACAGACGGCTCTGACGTAGTCTACAACGGTTGGGCTTCCTGGGTATATTACGAAGAGATCCTGGGCCGCGCCTCCAGATATCGCGCTTTCTGGTGGAGCCCCGATAGCCGTTACCTGGCATACATGCATTTCGACGATTCCAAAGTACCCGTCTTCCCTATCTACAGTGAAAAAGGACAGCACGGCTACCTGGAAAACACCCGCTATCCTGAAGCTGGCGACACCAACCCAGCCGTGAAAATAGGTACCGTGCCTGTAACCGGTGGCAAAACCTTATGGGCTGACTTCAACGAGAAAGACGACCAGTACTTCGGCGCCCCTTTCTTTACCCCTGAAGGACGCCTCTGGGTACAGTGGATGAACCGCGGACAGGACAACCTGAAGATCTACGAGATCAATCCTGACAACGGCCAGAAAAAGGAAATTTATGATGAGAAACAATCCACCTGGATCGACTGGTATGACAACATCCCCTTCCTCACAGGAGGCAAAGGGTTTATCCTGAGAAGCGATAAAAGCGGCTGGGCACACCTCTACTGGCATAACGCCGATGGCTCACTGAACAAACAGCTAACTTCCGGCAACTGGACAGTAAAAGACATAACCGCGATCGACAATAAACAAGGCATCATCTACTTCACCGCCCGTAAGGAGGCCTCGCCCCGAATAGACCTCTACCAGGTTAGCATGAAAACGGGGGCTATCACCCGCCTCACCTTCGGCGATTACTACCACGCTGTAGACATGAGCCCTAATGGCAGCTATTTTGTAACCACCTACTCCAATCTGTCCACTCCGCCCAGAATGGCGCTGCTGAACAATAAAGGCAAGGTGATCAGGGAACTCGGCGATGCCAGAGGCAGCCAGTTCGGCCAATACAATCTCGCCGGCACCGCCATGCAATACTACAAGACCCGTGACGGCCTGGAACTTCCCATGACTATCACCATGCCATTCAACATGCAGCCAGGTAAAAAATACCCTATCCTGATCAGCATTTATGGCGGTCCTGATGCCGGTTCCGTATACGACAACTGGAAGATGCCGCTCAGCACCCAGTGGTGGGCGCAGGAAGGCGTTATCCAGGTTGTCATCGACAACCGCAGTTCCGGACAGCTGGGTAAAATGGGGATGAACTACATCCACCGTCAGCTGGGTAAACGTGAAATTGAAGACTATATGGATGCCGCAAAATGGCTGAGGGCACAGCCCTGGACTGACACCACCAAAGTTTGTATCACTGGTGGCAGTTTTGGCGGTTATATGACCTGTATGGCACTAACTTATGGCGCAGATGTCTTCACACATGGTGTGGCTAACTTTGCCGTAACTGACTGGCAGCTGTATGACAGCCACTATACGGAACGTTATATGGATACGCCGCAGGAGAATCCTGAAGGTTACCGTATTACTTCTCCTATCACTTACGCTGATCGCTATAAAGGCCTTCTCCGTATCGTACATGGCACCATGGATGACAATGTGCATATGCAGAACAGCATTCAGTTTGTTGATAAGCTGGAGAACCTTGGGAAGCATTTTGAATTTATGGTGTATCCGGGTGAACGGCATGGCTGGCGTAACAGCGTCAAGAACAGGCACAGCGATAATGAAATGTACCGTTTCATTTATAGTTATCTGCTGGAGCGTCCTTTTCCAAAGGAATTTGAGCAGTAATGATCTTTTTGATATTCTTCCGGAGCCGGTTAGCGTTATGCTGACCGGCTTTTTTTTGCTGGCTTTTAGTAGGAGATTGTTGATGGTTCCGTTTTGTTGCAGCTCTCGCTGCGGCTTCAGGTGGGCCCTCGGCTGAGTTCTTTGAAGCTGCTTGTCTATGGGGCCTGGGAAGGTCGTATTGGGCCGTTGGTTGGTTAATTAAACCCCTGGTGGGGCGTATCGGCAGCTTCAAACAACTTAGGCCTTGGGGCTCCACCTGAAGCCTTCCGCTACTTCGGGGTTCCGATAAAAGGAAGACGGCAGTTATTTAGTTGGTATTCCTAATGCGATGGAAATTACAGCAATTGATTTCTGCAATTGAAAAGGCATTTCATTCCCCTCGTCAGAAAGCACCCGATAACCCGTTTTGGCGCAGGAAAGGGGCAGGTGGGAATCCCTGGCCTAAGTTATTTGAAGCTGTTGATACGCCCCACCAGGGGTTTAATAGATATCCCAATGCCCAATACGACCTCCCCAAGTCACCCAGACAAGAAGCTTCAAAGAACTCAGCCAGGGATCCCACCTGCAGCCTTTCCGATAAACATAATCCAATACCCATGAATCGGGCTAATCCAAAGCCAGCTGATAAGCTCCGCTGTTATTTTGAGATACGTCAGGGACTAAAGGCTAAAAGCAGAAAAAACGAAGGCAAGAAGGCTCAGGAATGGCAAAGGGACATATTCCATCCGTGAACGTATGGATTTACCGGTTTAACGTTATCAGGAACGCCAGCAAAATAACCCTCATTTCCGGTGAACGTATCTCTTTTACAGGTAAACGTCCAGGAGAGAAAGGACACATTACGGGCCCATCGCGGGTACGTATAATAAGTCAATTTCAGTATTAAAAGAAGGAAAACCGTTGCTGGGGAAGGTTCTGGGTTAAAAGACGAAGACTTCAGGAAAAAGAAACGGGGCTGCAAGACTACAGCCCCGAAAAATTTTAACCATATCTTTATTGAAAAACCTGTACCAAAGGTGCGCGTATTTTGCATACACTCAAAGGCCATTCTAGTGAATGCTATATTTTACTTGGGGAACGTATCGAAACAGAAGGTGAACGTATAAGGATAAGTAGGGAAAAAAATACCCATTTTCAGGGGTTTTCTGGGAGCCTTTCCGAGGCTTTCTAGATAAGTATAATTGAAAGTCAATCACTTGAGGCAAATAGAGCTTAGAACGGGGAACGAACTCTAAAATAGAAGGGCGGTAAGAATACCGCCCTTGTAATAATTTTAACCATATCCTATGAAAAACCTGAGCCAAAGATATAGCAGGCTCCCATGTCATGACACGCCATTTCCGTGAACGTTATAAAATAGTTCGTAAAACAGCCTGTTTGGATAGGTCAGCAATCATATACTAAATATTATCATATTATATTAATTTTCAATTGTATATTTTCACTATTCAATAGTGAATATACTATCAATAAGTTATCATTTTAGGCAATTCTTAGCCCGTTAGCAACAGTTTTATCGGGCCGAAGCAGCACAATTTCCTTGTCGTTACCAACAACTCCCAGCACCAGACACTCCGAAAAGAAGTTAGCGATCTGCTTTACGGGGAAGTTTACAACCGCTACCACCTGTTTTCCAATCAGCTCCTCACGGTTATATAACTTCGTGATCTGGGCGGAAGATCGTTTTATACCTAATTCCGGTCCGAAATCAATAGTCAGCTGATAAGCCGGATTCTTAGCCTTTGGAAATTCAGCCACCTCAGTAATCGTACCCACCCGGATCTCTACTTTCTCAAAATCTGCCCAGTTAATTGTCCCCATATTAGAAATCTATAAGTGGAAAATAATAAAAAAATAGTAGTAGTCAAACTAATACAATAATTTTTTAAACCATATCCCAGCGAAAACGTTTGTAATACATTCTCATGATAACTATCATTAAACCAACACTTAATAAAACACCTCCGATTTCAAAGTCAGATAAGCCCCGTAACAGATGCTGGTGTCAGATAAACTTTCGTGCTTATATCAGGAAAAATCCTGCTATTTGCACATACTTAATGGCATGGTTCTTGCGTTTTTATAGAGACAAAATTTTAGGTTAAAAATAGGTTAAAGCGAAACGGCCCGACATTGCATATGCAATGTCGGGCCGTTCTCGTTGTGGCCGGATAAGCCGGTAATATTGTTACTGTGCCATCGTGCTGTCCTGTATAGTAAACGGACCACTCGGGTGCAGAATCGTGTAATCACTGAAATCCTGGTTGGATTCTAATCCCGTACCATACAGCGTGTCAGTAACAGTGCTGATACGTACCGGTTTGTTTGACAGGAACTTTTGTAGTTTGGAATCCCAGTTCAACTCTTCACAATCCAGTCTTTCCCCCTTTTTGTTGATCACCACTACATGATCTTTGAGGAAGATGTTAGCATCGTTCTCGAAATACTTTCCGTACCTGGCGGTGAGGGTGCTTTCCACATTAAGGCTGTCATTGTAAAACAGCACTTTAAGCCCTTTGCTAAACTCAACATATACAGGAGGTTTCAGATGCCTGAGCATCACCGGCGCCGTCAGCTTCGCTTTTACACGTCCCGTCTGGCTGTACATGGATTCTATATCTTTTCCCTCTTCAACGGCTGTAGTACTCTTATCGAGGTTCATGATGGCATTCATATCGTTCTCACAGGATACCATCGCCAGAAGAGAAAAAACAAACGCTAAACGCGCTATAATTCTGTTCATATTCGTGATTAATGGAGGCCCAACGCGGGCGTTTTTCGGCCCCAAATGTAGACAATCCCCGGCAAACCAGGAACCCGGAAAGGGAGGCTTCCTTTTAGATATCGCCGGCAGTCAGATTCCTGAAATGGCCGTTCAGTTTCACCCTGTCTTTCAGCCGTTCCATCTCCGCCATTACCGGTATGACTTTCAGCAGGTGGCGCTTCAGGTACTCCAGGCGCTGCAATTCCTGGAAAAGGTGAAGCACCTCATATTCCTCATGCAGGGACAGTCCGGCATGATGGGCAATATCATATGCCACAAGCTCTTCATCCGCCTTTTTAAAGGTCTTGCTGATCTGCAGGATGTGATGCAGCTCCCTCAGAGCCTGCAGTACCTGTGCCTGCAGACGCACATTACTGTTGGAATGATTCTCAGGGTAGGAAACGATCGCTCCTGTGAACATCTTATCGGGAATACTCCTAATCACCTCCAATATCCTGAATACTTTAACACCGCGGGTTACTACATCCATTTCTCCATTATCATAGGTTTTCTCTACCCTTACGATTTCCACCAGTGTACCATACTCCACCATTTTTTTATCGATCACTGCGGGAATGCCAAACGGTTTATTATCGGCAATGCAATCTCTGATAAGCTGTTTATATCTCGGCTCAAAAATATGCAGGTTCAACTGCTCATCCGGGTATACTACAACACCAAGGGGGAATATTGGAATAAAATTCGTCATATAGCCTAAATTATAGAATTAGTCGTTACCAATGAAATATATAAGGATCTTCTCTATATTTGCCCGATACGCTGAAAAGAATCTGACGGGACGATAAAGCTCTCAGCTTCAAATCTAAATGTTATCCATGCGGCAAATATTGTTTGATTGCGAGAAAATGAGATACGCCAATACCGGACTCTTTGAGTACTGTAAACAGTTCGGTAACGCGCTGCTCCGCAACAAAGCAGCAGATGAAAAAGTTGTGTTTTATGTGCCGGCCAATCGAAAAGGTTTTTTTGGTCCGCAGGAACAATATATCATCAACAGGAAATTGCATCGCTGGTTAATGCCCTCTTTCCCGCAGTTGAATATCTGGCATACATCTTTCCAATCTTCTCATTTCCGACCGTCCAACAAGAATACCAGGCATGTGCTGACTATACACGATCTCAACGTTATTCATCAGCAATCCATCTCTCCTGCAAAGAGAGACTCCGTATTAAAAAAGATACAACGGAATATAGACCGCGCAGACCATATCGTTACCATCTCTCGGTTTGTACTTGAAGATGTCAAACAACACCTTGATCTTCACAACAAACCCGCCAGTGTGATATATAATGGCGGCACGCTGGAAACCTTTCCGGACTTCGATAGCCCGGCATACCAGCCTCAACGCCCTTTTATCTTTGCAATAGGCAGTATAGATACTAAAAAGAACTTTGCAGTACTGCCGCCGCTGTTGCAGGATAATGACTATGAACTGGTCATTGCAGGTCCTATTTTTGACGAAGCCTATAAAGAAAAAATACTGGCTACTGCAGCCGAATACCAGGTAGCTGATCGTGTGAAAGTGCTGGGTAGCATCTCCAGTCAGGAGAGATACTGGTATTATCACCGTTGTACAGCATTTGCATTTCCATCGCTGGCGGAAGGATTCGGCCTGCCGGTTGTAGATGCCCTGAGTGAAGGCAAGCCCTGCTTTCTCTCTGATAAGACCAGTCTGCCGGAAGTAGGTGGCCCCTTGTGCTATTACTTCCGCGACTTCTCAGCTTCACATATGCAGCAGGTCTTTAAAGAAGGCATGCAGCATTTCAACAACACACAGCCTGTTACCGCTATGAAGGAACGGGCCGCCTCCATGACTTTCGATCATGCGGCAAAAAATTACTTACAGATCTATCGTAGTCTCTACTAACTTATCCTACTTTTATCATATGCATCATATCGGTTTAGACTTCGAGAAATTAAAATATCCTCATAACGGTCTGTACACCTTCTGTATACAGCTGGGCCAACGCCTGCTACAGCTGAAGGCAGACGACGAACAACTGAGCTATTATCTGCCTGCCGGTTTCAAAGACTTTAAAGGCGATTTCAAAAAGATCCCTTACAAATGGTATCACCGCTATGCCTTTCATCCGTCCGAAATGGATATATGGCATGCTGTGCATCAGACAGGTAATGTATGGCCACGAAAGAAAGCGAAGAAGACCATCCTCACTATTCATGACCTCAACTTTCTTTTTGAGCCCAATAAAAGCAAGGGGGAAAAAAGCAGGGCACTGGAAGCGATACAACAACAGGTAGATGAAACCGATCATATCGTTGCCATCTCTCAATTCACACTGAACACTATACAGGAATATATCAAGGTGCCTAAAAGTAAATGCAGTATCATTTATCAGGGCTCCGAAATAAAAGAGTTTCCTGGCTTCGATGCTCCACAATACCGACCTACAGTGCCATTCCTGTTCGCTATCGGTATGGTCCTTCCTAAAAAGAATTTCCACGTATTACCAAAACTGCTGGAGCATAATGACTATGAATTGCTGATAGCAGGAAAAACGCCGGGCGATTATTTTAAGAAAATAGAAGAAGAAGCGGCGAAATACGGTGTAAGCTCCCGTGTTAAATTACTCGGCAGCATCACAGATGAAGAGAAATACTGGTACTATAAAAGTTGTAAAGCCTTTATGTTCCCCTCTGTGGCGGAAGGTTTTGGCGCACCTGTGGTGGAAGCTATGCATTTTGGCAAACCTGTTTTCCTTTCAGACAAAACCAGCTTACCTGAAATAGGAGGCGATGCTGCCTACTATTTCAAACAGTTCGATAAAGAACATATGCAACAAGTATTAGAAGAGGGATTAACACATTATGCCGCCAACAATCCGGCTAACGCCATACAGCAACATGCGGGAAAATTCAGTTGGGATACTAACGCGAGAGAATATATCAAATTGTACAGAAGCCTGTATTGATCATATTTACAGGGCATCAGGAATGAGTACAACCCATTCCTGATGACTGCTTTAAATAACTTTATAATTCCTGTAGTCGAATAAACGTTTACCTGTCGCCTTCTCTATCCAGTATAAAATATTGTCTTTAAAAGAGAATTTCTTCCGGCTGATATCATGTGAGAATTGCCAGTTCTTCTTTTTGATCCGCTCTTTCATCACTTCAGGATGTGTGCCTTTAAAAGGCGCCAGTGAGTCCACTTCGCCATAATCGAATGCAGCAATAGCCACACGATTAGTGACCAGTTCTTCATTAGTACCATGATATAACTGAAAGGAATTGTTCAGTTTCTGCGCCTGTGTCTGCGGATCTTTTACCCATCCGTAATGATACATGCTAGCATTCACACGCTTCACATGTAGTTTCTGTCCTTCCTTTCTAAAACCTTGCGCATCGCGGTAAGAAGAGATACGCTTATCATTGCGGATCACCCTGATCTCATGCTGATACCACGTACGTGAATCGCCGATATAATCATAGCTGCCGAAGAAGTGCATGTACTTAAACAGTAATCCTTCCACGCGCTTGTCATCAAGGTGTTCCTGCATGGCTGCACGAATAGCAGGATAGTCCTGTTCATGCACCACTTCATCTGCCTGTATATAAAATGCCCAGTCAGCATCAGGATTGACGTGTGCAAATGCTTTATCTGTTTCTACTGCAAGGATACGGCCTCCTTCTTTCAGAGAATCATCCCATACGGAATGCGTGATCTTTATCTTGGGAGAGCCGATGGATTGGATCAGTTCCAGGGTACCATCATCACAATTACCCACGCTGACAATCACTTCATCACACAATGGGAGAATGGAGCTGATAGCTGCAACTACCGGATAATCATACTTTACCGCATTTCGAACAAAGGTGAACCCTGATACTTTCATATAGGAGATATAATGTTTGCGAAGATATATAATCAATAATGAATTACGTAATTTAGATGCATGCACCAGCCCCTCTTAACTGCATTACTGAATAAAGAAATCAAGGCCCTTGCAAGGAGTATTTCACTTGTTGAAAATGAAGCTGCCGGCTATCAGGAATTACTGGAAGCTCTTCCTGTGAACAGTAATACCCGGGTGATAGGTATTACCGGTCCTCCGGGAGCAGGAAAAAGCACACTCGTGAATGCGCTGATAACTTTCCTGTTGGGTCAGGACAAACGCATTGCGATCATCGCCATTGATCCTTCTTCACCATTCAACTATGGCGCCTTACTGGGCGATCGCATCCGTATGGGACAACACTTCGACAACCAGCAGGTATATATCCGTTCTATGGCCAGCAGAGGGGCTTTAGGTGGCCTTAGCCCTAAGATCATAGAAGTCAGCGACCTGATAAAAGCAGCCGGGTTCGACTACCTGTTTATTGAGACGGTAGGAGTAGGACAGAGTGAAGTAGAAATTGCAGGTATTGCCGACACAACTGTGGTGGTGGTAGTACCCGAAGCAGGAGATGAGATACAAACGATGAAAGCGGGGCTCATGGAAATTGCCGATATCTTTGTGGTCAATAAGGCAGACCGGGATAATGCAGATGAATTTGTTAAGAACCTCAGATTACTGGCACATAGCAGGTATAAAGAAAACTGGGAGATACCGGTTTTGAAAACTATCGCTACCAGGGAAGAGGGATTAGCTGCGTTGGTCAACGCGATTACAAGTCATCAGCAACAAGTGCAGGCCAATCATCAGCATCATGCTTTATTGCTGGCAGAAAAGGCCTACCAGTTATTACAACACCGGCGCATGAAAGATGTGAACCGCCGTGCACTCCAGCAGCAGATATTACAACAAATGAACAGCGGTGCATTCAACCTCTACAGGTTTGTGAGTAGTTACTAGCCCCTTAAGATTATGTATCTTTGCATCCGTGTTAAGGTTTCCTACATATCATATCTCCATCGCCTATGCCGTATTCCATTATGCGGCCGGCAACGACGAATCCTGGTTATGCAGGTAATGTCATGCTGTAACATTACACAATAACACCATTGCTATAACACGTAACACGCATATTCCCATTATACGGATTGCTGCTAAGGCATTATGGCCGTAAGGGAGGATCTGCAATTTTAAATATCATTAAAACGCATTCATCATGGCCTGGATATTCCTGATTATCGGTGGATTATTTGAAATCGGCTTTACCATCTCATTGAAATATTCTGAAAACTTTACACGGCTCTGGCCTACTATCGGCTTCTTCGCCTGTATCTCGCTGAGCTTTCTGTTCCTCAACAAGGCTATTAACAGCGGACTTCCTATCGGTACTTCCTATGCCGTATGGACGGGTATTGGCGCTGCCGGCACCGCTATTGCAGGTATGCTGTTGTTTAAGGAACCAGCAGCATTCTGGCGCCTGTTTTTCCTCTTCATGCTGATCGCTTCTATAGTAGGATTAAAAGTAGTGGCTGAATAAATCCGCCAGGGTTAAGAGACATTTTCAGGTAGCACAGCCGGCTGTGCTACCTTCTTTTTTGCCAGCAGGAATACCACCAGGTATGCGGCAGTA
This sequence comes from Chitinophaga ginsengisoli, assembly GCF_003014595.1. Taxonomy (GTDB): domain Bacteria; phylum Bacteroidota; class Bacteroidia; order Chitinophagales; family Chitinophagaceae; genus Chitinophaga; species Chitinophaga ginsengisoli. Next base: position 70,960 of record NZ_PYGK01000001.1, read on the forward strand.
CATCCGCAGATAACCGGCAACAGGGCATTCGTAACATGGGTAGTTTCTATAGCAAAAAAGATAGCGGCAGGCAGTACCCTGTTTCCTCCGGCAAACATGGCCGTCATGCCTACCAAAGCTGCCAGCGCAAAGTTCAGCTGCACCGCGGGGAACATGAATTGCAACAGGAAGGTAACAAACAGGCCCAGGGCTCCTCCGGAAACTAGTAAGGGGGCCATTGTCCCTCCCGGGATACCACTGCCTACAGTAATACTCATCAGTAATAATTTCCCCAGGGCCATTACTACAAGGAATTGCAAGGTCACCTGCCCCAGCAGGAGGCTGTCTATATGTTCATAACCCGCCCCCAGGATCTCGGGGGAAAAATATCCAATTATGCCGGTGAGCATAGCTCCTGCCACAGGCCACCATAATTTATCAACTGGTAGCTTCCGAAAGAGATGGCCTATTCCATTGAGCATCTTCCTGGCGAGGATCGCTACTAACCCAACCAATAATCCGGTAACGGTATACCCCAGCAATGCCGGCACACCCGCCATTGTTACCTCCGGCATCATAAATATGGCGTCGCTGCCGCGCAGCAGGTAATGTAACAGCATACCGGTTCCTCCACCCAATATGACGGCGGTAATACCTACCCAGGTCAGTTCAACCATCAGTAATTCTATAATTAGGGCGATAGCCGCCAGGGGACTTCCAAAAAGAAATGCAATACCTCCCGCTATAGCTGCTGCTGCCAGGATCTGTTTCTCCCGGACGCCGGCTCTTTTTACCTGGCTGACCGCCACAAAAGGCATATCAGCCAGTGCACCTTCCAGACCAAGCGGGATGCCTGCGTTAATGGACAGGATACTCTGCACAGGTCTTAACAGTTGCCTTACCCTGTCACCGGCATAACGTAACACAAGCGCTATAAGAAGGGTAACAATGACCGGTATCAGCAGGACCATTAAATTGTGCTCGTCCAGATCTCTGGACATACCAGGCAGTCCGCAATAAGTGCTCAGCGCCTGCATAGCCATGATCAGCCCTTCTGTTATCATAGCGGCCGCAGCGGCTGCTATAATCGACAAACAAAACAATACTGGGATATTTCTTCCGGGGATGGTATTCACAGGAACGGATGTTTCCATATTTACAGGGGCCGAGACGGGAATGCCTCCTCTGATAAATAACTGGAAAATGCTTCTCATAGCTGGTCAGGTTTAAACACCCAATTTACATATTCTTCACCGGAGGATTCACTACCGTACAATTATCGTCTACATTTGTTAATCGGAAGTTAATGTATATCAAGAAAGGGCCAATATTTTAGTTAAAAATTTAATTTATTGTTAATTGGTATAAACAAGATTAGTAGTATTCCCTTCATTCTCGCTTATCCGTTTTAGCACTGGTAAATAAGATGTTAAATATTTTACCAGTTTCTTACCATTCCTACTTTTGTATCCTACCTGATCCGTTATATGATTCACTATATTCTATGACCTAAAACTGAATACACTACTATGGAGGTTGCTATCTTTGACACCTACGTCAAGCGTCGTGAGGGCGGTTATATGCACTTCGACATCATCGTATCCGCCGATACCAATTATGAGAATGTGCTCACCTTTGGCAATGCATATCTCAAGTCGAAATCTATTGAAAAACAATCTGTTTCTTCCAGGGACTGCCGGTTTTGTCATGTACAGGAAATGATCCCCATCTGGGAACAAAACATCCTGCAACAGGGCTACCATATTTATGAGATGGAAGGCTGCAGTAACAAATAAGTCAAGTCGTAAACTGTATCCTAATAAGAACATCAAAGGAGGTCTGGTATGAAACCGGACCTCCTTCTTTCTTTAATATCCTGACGTGATTATTCTTTATGCTTCACGGTTGTTCCTGAAGTGCCTGAACACCATGATACCAATGATTATCAATGGTGTGGCTGCCAGCATCAGGATACCATTATTTAATCCTTTTGCAGGACCTTCTCCCAGTTGCTGAGCTGTTTTGGTACAAAGCGAGCATTGCGCCATTGCCTGCACACCAGAGTATAATATAATCACTAATAACCCAATGATCTTTTTCATACAGTAAATTTAAGCATTCCTCTCATTCCGGCCGTTACCATCAATCAATAGTAGGGAGATATCATCACATACACGATCACACCGGTTATTGCTACATAGAACCAGATTGGCCAGGTGATACGCGCTATCTTCTTATGCTTCACGAAATCTGACTGGAACCCACGCAGCAATGTAAACAGTACCAGGGGTACAATAACGATTGCCAGCAAGATATGCGTCAGCAGAATGAAATAATAAATATAAGCACTTCCACCTACCAGTGCCTTTTCAGCAGCGTCTACCACATGGTCGTGGTTGATATCACCATACTTGGTACTCTCCGTAAAGAAGTGATAAGTAACATAGGATATCAGAAACAGTGCTGACAGCGCTACCGCTATCAGGTTGGTTGTTTTATGCGCTTTGATATGTCCCCTACGTATAAAATATAAACTGGCCAGCAGCAGCACTGCCGTCGTTGAATTTAATACCGCATGGAACAGGGGAAGTATCTGTACATTGAAGCCGGCTTCCATGTTGGGACGTGGCAGGTAGAATAAGATTGCCACCAACACGGGTATTGCTATTGATACAATAGCGATCGGCAGGTTAAGATTTTTACTCTTGATGTCCATAGCTGTGATTAGAGGCGTTGTGGTACCTCGCTTTAACTAGTCTGTTGTTGAAAAAAGGCGTTTCAGCAAACCCGGCCTGTGCTTGTCTTTCTCCAGGTGGAGCACTGCAATATCATTCGCACACCTGCGTACGGCGTTGGAATCCAATCCATCGTAGTACCCGCGGATGTGGTGATCTTTATCCAGCAGTACCAGCTTCTCGGTATGAATGAAATCGTCCGGACCGCCGTCTCCCTGGGTTACACTCACATAAACCTCGTTCCTCGCCCAGTCATAAATATCCTTCTTGGCGCAGGTTCCCAGCCACCAGTTGTCGGGGCTGATACCGTGTTTCACACCATACATACGCAACTGTTCAGAAGAATCCCTTTCAGGATCTACTGTCAGTGAAACCATCTGTAATAAAGTGTCATTCTTGATATAAGCCTGCTGTATCTTTTCCATGTTTGCCATCATCTTTGGGCAGATGGAAGGGCAGGAAGTGAAGAAGAAGTTCACCAGTATAACCTTTCCGGGTAAGTCTTTCAGGCTTACTTTCTGGCCCATCTGGTTTGTGAAGCTGAAGTCTTTTACCACATGAAAAGTGGTATCATATGTGGCAGTACCATTCTTTACTATTGTGTCTACCTTCTCGGGTATGTAGTAACGGGGGATAGGTACCACATCTCTACCGTAATGGTCTACTATCAGGTATCCCACCAATGGCACCAATATTGCCAGCATCAATCCTATAAGTCCTCTCTTGGTAATGGCCTGAAGTTTTAATGGTCAGATAAAATTTACGCTTTACAAATGCTGCCATATGATTAGAGCAGCACCTGTAAAGCGTAACATATAAGTTTGTATTAGTGATGTGCAGGCTCGTTGGTAACATGCGTTGCTGGAGCAACGTGTGTACCTGGTGCCAGGTCTTTACGCATATGTTTCCAGGAATCACCATCTGCCAGGAAGGCGATGATGAACCATATAAACAATGCCAGCGGCATCAGAATAGTCATGATCAGATTTCTGATCTCATGACGTAAGTGCATGAACTCAGCAACGATGAAGAACGCTTTTACCATTGTCAGCGTTACGAAGATACCATTCAGCGCCCATCTTGCCATGAAGTCGTATTCCAGGTAAAGGAATGCCAGACCTACTTCGAAAACGGTGATCGCCAATAATATCCAGAACGTTTTCCAGATCGTTTTGGTAGACGAATCATGTCCGTGCTCCTCGTGCGCTACTGCTGTATGTGTATGTTCCATTAGTTTTTTCTTTTTAAAATTCCAGATTACAAATACTTACCGGTCTCCGATTAAAGCAGGTAGAAACAGGTGAATACGAATACCCAAACCAGATCTACGAAGTGCCAGTATAAACCAACCTTCTCAACCATTTCATAGTGACCTCTCTCTTCGTAAGTACCTTTCAGTACGTTAGCCAGGATCACGATGTTCAGCACCACACCGGAAGTTACGTGTAAACCGTGGAAACCAGTGATAGTAAAGAAGAAGTTGGTAAAGTTAGTAGAAGCAATTGTTCCATCAACGTTCAGGAAAGGATTACGTCCCCACCATGCACCGGCTTCATGAAGGTGCGTCCATTCCCATGCCTGACAGGACAGGAAGGCGATACCACCCAGGATAGTCCATGACAGCCATTTTGCAACAGCTTTACGGTCTCTCATGTGACCAGCGTGTACAGCCAACACCATTGTTACAGAACTCATAATCAGGATGAAGGTCATCAAGCTCACAAATACCAGTGGCAGATGTGTGTGTCCCATACCCGGAAATGAGTGGAACACCTCATTGGGATCAGGCCAGGAAGTGCTCATGAAGCGGATCGTACCGTATGATATCAGCAATGCTCCAAAAGTAAAGGCATCTGACATCAGGAAGTACCACATCATCAACTTTCCGTAGCTCACATTAAAAGGAGAATGTCCCCCGGACCACCATTTTTTCTTCGCTGTAACTGCTGTATCCATTGTTTGTTTTGTAATTAATTTTTAGAAAGTTTATCTGGCAATACTCAGAAATATCAACAGGTAAATCCATAACCCATCCACAAAATGCCAATACGTGGCGGCTACTTCTATCGGAACGGCACTATACGTACGTACCCTCGTACGGAAGGCCCTGCCAAACATGATCAGCAGTGCTACAACACCACCCAGCACGTGCAACAGGTGTACACTTACTATTACATAGATGAAGGACACGGATGCCGGCCCGTTTAACGGAAGCCCCATATCAGTCATCTGTTTGAAACCAATCCACTGACACGCGGCAAAAGCTACTCCCAGTATTGCGGTCAGCGTGATCAGCTGCTTGTACCGCTGCATGTTCCTGTTACGGAACTGTTCTACCGCCATCTGGATAGTTGCACTGCTGGTCAGGATGACTGCAGTAGAGATCCAGAAAATAAACGGCAGCTGGAAGGTAAACCAGTTTGCCTGCGCACGCTTTACTACATACGCACTTGTAAACCCGATGAACATCATGGTAATACTACCCATTGCTATCCAGAGGGAATATTTATGCGGATGTATTTTATTTCGTTGTAAGCTCATTGCGTCCATCACTCCTTGTTTCAAAATTGAACTATCCGATCTTATCAAAGAGTAGTGCAAACTCCATGACCATCAGATAAATATATGAACCAAACATCAACTTTCTGGCGGCAGGCACATCACATTTCCTGTACAGATTAAATGCACGATACAGAAAGAATAATGTTACCAGCAATACCACGATCGCAGAAATTGGGCCACTGATATGCAGGTAATAAGGCAATAAACCAGCGGGTATCAGCAGCAGGGTATAAAGCACTGCCTGTAATGCGATCAGCTTGTTGGGTTCTCCGCCGGCTGGTAACAGTTTGAAACCAGCTTTGGTGTAGTCCTTATAACCTATCCAGGCGATAGCCCAGAAGTGGGGGAACTGCCACAGAAACTGGATAGCAAATAGTGCCCATCCGCCTTCACCTATCGCATTGGCACCGCCCGCCCATCCGATGAGCAGGGGCAATGCACCCGGCACCGCTCCCACCAGCACCGCCAGTGAGTTCCATTTTTTCCAGGGTGTATATACAAATCCGTACAACACCAGGGACAGGAGGCTCAGTCCCGCACACAGCAGGTTGAAGCCCAGCGCCAGGATCACCAGTCCGGACAAGCCTGTTACAATCGCTAATATGATCGCTTCTGTATCAGACATCCGGCCGGCAGGTAAAGGGCGTACAGCTGTACGCGCCATTAGCTTATCCGTTTCTTTTTCCAGTAGCTGGTTAATAGTGTTGGCCGAGCCAGACACCAGTAAACCACCGGCAAATAAAGTAAGAACTTTTATCAGATTGAACCCGACTCCCGGCACCAGCAGATATCCTACCACACTTGAAAACACCACCATGATAGTGAGATTAAACTTCATCAACTGAGAATAATCCTTCACCTTACTGGCTACTGCATACGATGTCGACAATTTTATCGAGTTTTCTCTTATCATTTCTTCAGCCCATTCCTACAGGTCTTACCCCATAGTTTGCCCAAAAATTCAACTTATTAATGACCTTCTTTCTCTTCGTCTGGTGACAATGGTACAGTCTGTGGTATGAAATCCTTACCGTTTTTGCTGTAGTCATATGGCCAGCGGTACACTTCAGGAATTTCACCGATCCAGTTACCGTGACCTGGATTGATTGGTGTAGTCCATTCCAATGTAGTAGCGCTCCATGGGTTTGTAGAAGTAACTTTTCTACCCTTGAAAATGCTATAGAAGAAGTTGAACACAAACATCAGCTGCGCTGCAAATACTACGATCACTACTACGCTGATGAAGTGGTTCAGGTCAGTAAACTGTTTGAAAGATTCCCAGCTGGAGTAGTCATAGTACCTTCTTGGCATACCTGCCATACCTTCATAGTGCATAGGCCAGAAGATCAGGTAAGCACCGATCAGGGTGATCCAGAAGTGGATATACGCTATCGTGTTGTTCAGATAACGGCCAAACAGTTTTGGATACCAGTGGTATACACCAGCAAACGTACCGAAGAACGCAGATACACCCATTACAATGTGGAAGTGCGCAATTACGAAGTATGTATCGTGCAGGTGAATATCGATAGAAGAGTTACCCAGCCAGATACCTGTCAGACCACCGGAGATAAATGTGCTTACAAAACCGATAGCGAACAGCATACCAGGTGTAAAGCGCAGGTTACCTTTCCAGATGGTTGTGATCCAGTTGAACACCTTGATGGCAGATGGTACCGCGATCAACAATGTCAACAGTACGAAGAAGGCACCCAGGAACGGATTCAGACCCGTTACGAACATATGGTGCGCCCATACCAGGAACGCCAGGATAACGATCGCAAACATAGAGCCCACCATCGCGAGGTAACCGAAAATCGGCTTGCGGGAGTTAACCGCCAGGATCTCAGATACCATACCCATCGCTGGCAGGATAATGATATATACCTCAGGGTGACCGAGGAACCAGAACAAGTGTTGATACAGGATAGCGCTACCGCCTTCGTTAGACAGTGCTTTACCGGCAACGAACAGATCGCTCAGGTAGAAGCTGGTACCTGCGTGACGATCAAACAGCAGCAGGATAAAACCAGATAATAATACAGGGAAGGAAAGTACACCCAGGATGGCAGTGAAGAAGAAGCTCCAGATAGTCAGTGGCATCTTCGTCATGGTCATACCTTTAGTACGCATGTTCAGGATAGTGGAAATATAGTTCAGACCACCCAGCAACTGTGAAACAACGAACAGTGCCATACTGATCAGCCATAAGTCCATACCTATTTTAGAACCGATTGAAGCGTCTCCCAGTGCACTCAGTGGAGGATAAGCCGTCCAACCACCGGAAGCAGGACCTGTCTGCACGAACAGTGAAGTCATCATCACCACACTGGCGAGGAAGAATGCCCAGTAGCTCATACAGTTCATCAGGGGAGAAGCCATATCGCGGGCACCCACCTGCAATGGAATCAGCAGGTTGGAGAAAGTACCGCTCAAACCGGCTGTTAATACAAAGAATACCAATATGGTACCATGCATGGTTACCAATGCATAGTAAGCTTCAGGAGTAATACGTCCACCTTTAGCCCAGTGACCCAGAATGCTTTCCAGCCAGGGGAAAGTAGCATCGGGGAAACCCAGTTGCAAACGGAACAGTACAGAGAAGAAAGCACCTATGATAGCCCAGATGATACCGGTGATCAGAAACTGCTTGGCAATGGTTTTGTGGTCCAGACTGAAAACGTACTTCGAAATGAAGCCGCCCTCATGATGGTGTTCATGATCATCGTGCCCGTGATCGTGCGCATGTGCGCCATGAATGACCTCCTGACTGTGCAATGTTGCTTCGTTACTCATAATCGGTTCTATTTATATAAAACTGTCATCGGGGAGTACCGCTACCAGTTTATCTTATAATTTTAAAAATACCTGCGTCTATTGTTATTAATCTCTATCTCTTCGGCTAAACAAATTTAGTGTTTAGCTTCGTTAACCGCCACTACTTTTTGTGCAGAATCCTTAGCCGGGGCCGGTGCTGCTGTCGGAGCAGCTGGAGCTGCCGGAGCCGGATGAGCCACTGCATACTGTGCTACCTGTTTCGCAGCCCATGCATCGTACTCAGCCTGTGTTTCCACTACGATATTCGCTTTCATGGAGTAGTGACCGGCGCCACACATCTGATCACAGGAGATCTCATAAACGAAATCAGGATTGCCTGTCTTTTCTTTCATCTGCGCAGTGGTAACATCCGGAGTGAACCACAGTGTAGTTGGAATACCAGGAACGGCATCCATCTTCATACGGAAGTGGGACAGACCAACATCATGTATTACGTCGCGGGAACCAATGATCAGTTTTACAGGTTTGTTAACTACCAGGTGCATCTCTGTAGCCATGTAGTCATCCTTATTCAGCTCATCTTCCCAATCCTGACCTACAGGATTGTTAACGTCATTGATATTTTTAAAGAACTTACGACCCAGCTGACCATCTTTACCAGGGTAACGGATCAACCAGTTGAACTGCTTACCGGTGATCTCAACCACCATTGCATCTTTCGGTGCATCAGAAGTGATACGGAACCAGTGTCTTAAACCGAAGGCTACCAGGATAGTGAGCGCGATGGCCGGAATAACCGTCCATATCAACTCCAGCTTATTGTTATGAGGGAAGTAAAACGCCTGACGTCCTTCTTTCTCCTGATATTTAAATGCGAACCAGAACAGTAAGATCTGAGTGATCACAAATACGATACCTGTAATGATCAGGGTGGTCATGATCATCTGATCAATTCCTCTACCCTGTTCAGAAGAAGCCTCCAAGATAATCTTACCTTTCAGGAGGTCGTTACAGTAATACACACCCACCAGGCCCAGTACCAGGAAGACAATCAACAGGAAACCATTTACACGGTTAGTTTGCTGACGCGTTTTCTTTTCTCCCTTCAATATGGACACATACTCGCTGGCCTTCGCAATCTGGAAGATGACTACGAATATGAGCACAACAACAAAGACTGCTAAATATCCTGACATTGCTATTTGAAATAATTAAGTTATCTAATGCTTTTCGTTATTACCTGTCACATCCGGCTTTTACACCGGAATCTCAATTACATGCCCGATGATCAGGTGTGGTGTACAATACTTTCTTTGAGATAAGGATGATTCTTTGGTACCAGTGGTGCTTTTGTCAGCTGGTTAGATACCAGGAATATGATCAGACCAACGAAACCTACAGCAAGACCTGCTTCGTACCAAGGGAACACCAGGTGTTCATAAGTACCAGGACCTACCATCTGCCAGAAATCCATCCAGTGACCAGCCAGGATCACGATAGAGATGAATACCATGGAGGAGTAGTTACGTTTGGTATCACGTTTCATCAGATATAATAACGGTGTGATGAAGTTGATGATCAGGTTCAGGAAGAAGATCGGTCTCCACTCACCCCATACACGTGGTTTGAAGTAAACAGTTTCTTCAGGCATGTTGGCATACCAGATTAGCATGTACTGGGAGAACCAGAGGTATGTCCAGAAAATGCTGAACGCGAAAGCGAACTTACCCAGGTCATGCAGGTGCTCTTCATTCACCATTGGCAGGTAACCGTTACGTTTCAGGTAAGCTACGAATAAGATGATCAGTGCAATACCGGATACCCAGGTGCTTGCGAAGGTATACCAGCTATACATGGTAGAATACCAGTGCGCATCGATACTCATCAGCAGGAGCCATGGAGTGGTAGAGGCAACGCTCAGCGCATAGATCACAATAAATGCACCGCACCATACTGTATTTCTCCAGATGATACGACGGCCGGTTGCTGCTGTGAGATCCCATCCATCTTCCTGGATGGACATGTTACGCAACTTTATGGTAAAGAATATCCAGAGGCTGATTGTGACAATCATGAAACCTGTGAATGTTCCTTTATTTAAGAAAGCTGATTTCCAGGTTAATATTGGATCGTGTTTAACATGTTCCGCATTTACCCAGTGGTAGATATGTTCTTTTCCACCGAATACGATCAGCATCACCACAATGAACAAAATACCACCCAATACAGGCAGTGCCATTGAGATAGCTTCCGGAACGCGGCGGAAACCAATCTGCCAACCGCCATGCGCGAGGGTAGTAGCTCCAATAAAGAAGGTACTCGCCAAAATAATCAGCGCAAAGAATGAACTGTTCTGGAGAAGCCCAGCCCAGAAACGTGTAGAGCCATGCTCACCATGAAATGCAAAAATTCCGATCAACAAAGTCAGCAAGCCAATACCCATTAACACGAAGCTGGTCGTTTTTAATCTTGCCGGTACTACAAATTGGTCCTTCATTACTGTATATTAAAATACTTGATTGAATGCTAGTTTATCTTATTTAGTCGCTGATGAATCTGTGGCCGCCGGCGCCGCTGCTGGTGCAGGAGCTGCCTTGGTCGAATCACTAGCCAGAACGGCTGAAGCTTCTGCTCCGTTGTTCCTGAAACTACGGATATACGCAGCTATTTTCCAGCGCTGTTCTTTATCCAGCTGGCTGGCGTAGCTACCCATAGCATTGAAACCATAGGTCATTACGTGGAACAGACGTCCTTCTGTATAGTGGGTCTTATCACCACTCGCCAGGTTAGCCGGCTTAGCTACGTATGGACCATTACCATCGTTATACAGCGGACCATTACCGTCCAGCTTTGAACCATGGCAGATAGCACAGTAAATATTAAATAAACGTTTTCCTTCCTCCAGATCCGCTTTGGTGAGAATCAGTGGATTTTTTACAGCATTAGCCAGTGCGGTATCTGCCGCTTTCAGATGGTAAGGCAGCAGCTCTCCTCTTTTTACTGTTCCTTCTACTGGCTTCATTGTAGAAAGACGCTCATTATAGAACTCGTAAGCACGGGATTCGAACATATCTGGCATATAATGTTTGCCAGGTTTTCTGTTGTCCTTTCCGCATGCCGATAACAAAGCTCCACTTACCAAAGCAGCCGCGATCAATATGTTGGAAGTCCTTTTCATCTGTATATTATAATTCAAGCTTGTGTTCTGTGTGCTCCCTCCGCGAAAGTCTTTCACCGGAAGGTTTTAATTTCTGAGTTTATGCATTTACAGCCTCTACGCGTTTGGCTTCAAACAGGCGGTCATCCTGGTCAAAACGACCATACCACCAGCCCGCTTCCGCACGTTGCTCGTTGATCTGCTGTCCACCAATACTTGCGAGGAAGCTTTTCAGCTCTTCTGTATTGGTCTTTGCAGTTACTTCGATCGCCATTACAAACAGATCATCTGTCTGACGGGGATGGAAGATATGTTTCTTTACAAAAGGAGCCAGCTGACACAGGTAGCAGAATGTGAGCACCATACCTACTGCAGAGAATAATACCGTCAACTCGAAAGTGATAGGAATGAACGCCGGCAGCGGGAAGTGTGGCTTACCACCTATGTTCATAGGCCAGTCAGAGTTAAATACCCAGCTCATGCAGGATAATGCCGTAGTAGTACCGGTGATACCATATATAAAACCGGCAGTGTGCAGGCTGGTTTCCCGCAGACCCAATGCGTGATCGAGACCATGTATCGGGAAAGGAGTGTACACATCGTGAATCTTGTAACCTGCAGTTCTTACTTTTTTCACTGCCGGAAACAGTACCGCCTCATCACTGAAACTTGCTACAACAAAATTTTTAACCGCCATATGTTTAAAAAATTCTTAGTCTAATAATTCGAAATCCAGATCTCTTTACTCCTCGGAGCATTGCCCTTTGATAAGATTAGTTGTGTGCATGAGCTACAGCACCGTGTGTATCATGATGATGATCATCGTGGTGATGTAAGCCTGCTTCAAATACTTCAGCAGACTGCTCTTCATATTGCTCCATGCCTTTCTTGTAGCTTTCACCAGATGTCTTCAGGATACTCTTGATCTCAGCTACCGCAATAACCGGGAAGTATTTAGCGAACAGGAAGAAGCAGGTAAAGAACAATCCGAAAGTACCCATGTAGAAACCAACTTCTGGCCAGGATGGACGATAGTATGCCCAGCTGGATGGCAGGTAATCGCGGTACAGTGAAGTACAGATGATCACGAAACGCTCGAACCACATACCGATGTTCACAATGATAGACATTACGAATGTTACGGCTACGTTCCTTCTCATTTTGCTGAACCAGAACACCTGCGGAGTGATCACGTTACAGGTCATCATGATCCAGTAAGACCAACCCAACGGACCAGCTGCACGGTATTTATAGAAGGTAGCGAATTCGTAAGGAACACCTGCATACCATGCCATGAACAACTCAGTCAGATAAGCACAACCCACAACGGAACCTGTCAGTACAATTACCTTGTTCATGGCTTCCATGTGACCCAGGGTAATGTATTCTTCCAGTTTTAATACTTTACGTACGATGATCAGCAGGGTCTGTACCATTGCGAATCCGGAGAAGATCGCACCCGCCACGAAGTAAGGAGGGAAGATGGTAGTATGCCAACCAGGAATTACAGAGGTAGCGAAGTCAAAAGATACGATGGTGTGTACGGAGAGTACCAGTGGTGTTGATAAACCTGCCAGTACCAGCGACAGTGCTTCATGACGTTGCCAGTGTTTGGTAGAACCAGTCCAGCCGAAAGAAGCGATACCATATAATAACTTACGTAATTTGGTTTTAGCCCTGTCACGCACTGTTGCGAAGTCAGGGATCAGACCGGAATACCAGAACAGGAGAGACACTGTAAAATAAGTAGAGATCGCAAACACGTCCCACAACAGCGGGGAGTTGAAGTTCACCCACAGCGGTCCACGGGTGTTAGGATAAGGCAATACGAAGAAGGCCATCCATACACGACCCATGTGGAAGATCGGGAACTGACCGGCGCACATTACCGCGAAGATGGTCATCGCTTCTGCCGCACGGTTCACCCCTGTACGCCATCCCTGACGGAACAGCAGGAGGATCGCAGAGATCAGTGTACCGGCGTGACCGATACCTACCCACCATACGAAGTTGGTAATATCCCAACCCCAACCGATGGTCTTATTCAGGTTCCACACACCTGTACCATAATAAACTTCCCAGGTGACGGAGAAAATACCGAATCCCAGCAACAGCAAGGAAATGAAAAAGCCCACGTACCACAATTTACCAGGCTTGGCTTCAATCGGGCTGATGATATCTTCTGTTACCTGGTGGTAATCTTTCACCCCATCAACTAATGGTTCTCTTAGTGTGGATTCGTACTTTAAATGCATAATTCTTTAAGCTTTTACCCCTACACCTGCACCTGGATGCAGAATAAGGAGCTTTTATTGTTCTAAACTTAAAACTTTATCTCTCTGTTAATCTTTCTTTCTAATCAGCTCAACCTCGCTTACGCTTCATGTTTTGCTGCTGCTTCATGATGAGCTTCTTCACCGTGACCTGCTTTTGCTTTAGGCTCAGCAGCTTTGTTTCTGATCTTAGCCAGGTAGTTCACGGAAGGCAGTGTGTGGGTTTCTTCCAGCACATAGTACAGCCTGTCTGTCTGCTCTTCTGCACGCAGTTTTGCAATACGGCTTTCTTTGTCGTTGATGTTACCAAATACGATAGCATCAGCAGCACATGCTACCTGACAAGCAGTTTTAGCTTCTCCATCTTTCATCGGACGGCCAGCTTTCTTAGCGGTCAGTTTAGCATCCTGTAAACGCTGTACGCAGAAAGAACATTTTTCCATTACACCACGGCTACGAACCACTACATCAGGGTTCAACACCATACGTGTCAGGCTGTCGTTCATACCTGCTACATCATACAGGTTATTTTCGAAGCTGTCCGCACCATTCCAGTCTCTCCAGTTGAAGCGACGAACTTTATATGGACAGTTGTTTGCGCAATAACGGGTACCGATACAACGGTTGTAAGCCATCTGGTTGATACCTTCAGAGCTGTGGTTGGTAGCTGCTACCGGACAAACGTTCTCACAAGGAGCGTTATCACAGTGCTGACACAACATCGGCTGGAACACTACTTCCGGATTGTTCTCGTCACCACTGAAGTAACGGTCAATACGCAGCCAGTGCATTTCGTGCGCCTTGATCACCTGCTCTTTACCAACTACTGATACGTTGTTTTCAGCCTGACATGCAATAGTACATGCACCACAACCGAAACAGGTATTCAGGTCGATAGACATTCCCCACTTGATACCCTGATAGTGGTGAACATCCGGATACAGCGTACCATCAGTACGGAAGTCTGCACCATATTTTTCCAGCTCTTTACGGTCTTCGTTCACCTCTTTAGGGTTCTTGATGAACTCTTCCAGGGTAGTTTCCTTGATAATAGGACGACCTTCGTAGCTGTTGTGTGTTTGAGTAACACCTATCTGAGCCACTTCTGAAGTTTTCTCTACAGTTGCTTCAGGAGCGAAATAATCAAAAGTCTGACCGTTATAGGTTACAAAAGGATAGGCATTTTTACCTACACCTGATGCAGCTTTACCGGCGTTGTTGTTACGTCCGTAACCTACAGCGATCGCTACTACTTCAGGATGGATACCAGGCAGAATCAGCAGCGGCAGAGAAATTTCTTTACCGTTAGCTTTGATCTTCAGTACAGTCCTGTCATTGTTGATTTCGTAGTCATCACCCAGCTGAGTGTGGAACGTTTTAGCGAGGGTGTTGGAAATAACCGCGTAGTTATCCCATGTAGCACGGGTGATTGGATCCGGCATTTCCTGCAGCCAAGGGTTGTTGGCTTCTTTACCGTTACCGATAGCTACTTTTTCATACAGTACCAGTTCAAACTTACCGCCTTTCTTGGCACTGTTGATCTTTGCAGCAGCTGCTGCCACATCGCCTGCGAAGCTGGCGCCGCCTAAAGCAGGAGCCTGTGCAGGTTCGATGATACCATCCTGTAGTGTTTTGTCCCACGCTTCCTGGCTACCCAGTTTAGCGATCCACTCATTCTTCAGGAAATCTTCCCAGGAAGTAGCGTTTCCGCTCCATGCCAGCAGGGTAGATTCAAACGCACGTGTTTTGAACAGTGGTGCGATGGTTGGTTGTATAAAGCTGAAATATCCGGTACGACCTTCAACATCTCCCCAGCTTTCCAGGTAATGATGAGCAGGCGCCGCATATTTGAACAGTTCAGAAGTTTCGTCTTTACGATCGTTGAAAGTAACGGTCAGTTTCGCCTGCTTAACACCGGAAATGAATTTCGCAGCGTCATAGTAGTCATAAGCAGGGTTCACACCGTACACGAATAAAGCACCTACGCTGCCTGCGTTCAGATCGCTCACCAGCTGTGCCATGTCGCTGTCGATACCCTGACGGTAGCTAACAGTGGAAGCCCAGTCGATTGTATTACCATTTGCACCGATCTGGTTGTTGATGGCATTTACGATGATCTGTACGTTTACGTCGTTGGAACCGCTTACAACCAGTGCTTTACCCTGGCTGTCTCTCAGCGCTTTCGCCGCTTTTTCGATACCTTCTGACAGACGTGCGTCAGCGATAGCCGGTTTGCTTACTGCACCGCCTACAGCATTCAGCAGGGCCAGTGCTACAGCACCGGTCTCAGATGGCTTGTGTGTATATCTTTCATCAGCATTGGCACCAGTTACGCTCACCATGCTCTCGAAGTGGAAATGTTTGCTCATCTCCGGCTTCTTTGCATCGATCTTACGGTTAGTACCATACTGTTTTGAATATTCTACGGGATTCAGCCATGTACCCAGGAAATCTGCACCAAGACTTACAATGGTCTTTGCATTTTCGAAGTGGTAAACAGGCAGTGCTCTTTTTCCGTAAGAAGCTTCATTAGCGAGCAGCATACCTGCGTAGGACACTGCATCATATGTTACATGACGGAAGCCAGGATATTTCGCCTGGAAACCAGCAATTACTTTTTTGGTAGAAGGACTTACAATTGTAGAAGTCAGTAACACGATAGGAGCGCTGCCCAGGCCTGCGAGTGCTGCAGCTACCTGTTTGTCCAGCTCTGCCCAGGTTGTTTCCGCACCATTGATAGTAGGGAAACGCAGACGTGCTGAATCGTACAGGCTCAATACAGAACCTTGTACTCTTGCAGAGGAAGCGCTGCCGGTTACAGATGACAGGTCGTTACCATCAACTTTGATAGGACGGCCTTCACGTGTTTTAACCACAACAGGCAGAACTTCTCCGTCTACTGCGTAAGTAGAAGCGTAATAGTTAGGTACACCGGGAGTGATTTCCTCCGGCTTATTTACATAAGGTATTGCTTTCTTAACAGGCGTTTCACAACTAGCCGCAATTGTAGCAGCTGCAGTAGTGAACCCCAGGTATTTCAGGAAGTCCCTGCGGGGGGTAGTAGCATTCAACAGGCTTTCACTCTCCTCAAAAGGCAAATCCTCTCTGAATTCGTTATTCACAGTCTCCTGATGTTCCTTGGTATTGTGCAACTCCTCCAAGCCTTTCCAATACTTTTTTTGCTCCATGTTATTTATACTAACGAGTTACGGATTATTTTTTTAGACACCTATGAAGTCTGACGTTGAAGTATGGCATTATGGCATAACGATTTGACCTTCGCTAACATTCCCCAGCTTCCTTCACCCGATTTACTTCAATTAGTTATTAATAGTGACATTTCTGACATTCAGTACCACCTACCATCTCAACGGTTACACTGTCGATCTTACCTTCTTTCACCTGCTTGTGGAACTCTTCAAAAATGCTGTAGTATTTATTATCTGCGAACTGTACTTTGGTTGTACGGTGACAGTTTACACACCAACCCATTGACAGCTCCGCGAACTGATGAACCTCATCCATTTCAGTGATAGCACCGTGACAGGTCTGACATTGCTGTTTACCAGCTACAACGTGTTGAGAGTGATTGAAGTAAACGTGGTCAGGCAGGTTGTGGATCTTTGTCCACTCGATTGGTTTACCAGGTTTGGTATATTTCTGGGAAGTTTTATCCCATCCAACGTGGTCGTATAATTTCTGGATCTCGGCAGTACCATTTACCTTCTTGCCCTCTGCAGTGTACAGCTCATACTTACCACTATATTCGCTAATGGTTTTGTGACAGTTCATACAGATATTTTCAGAAGGGATCATGGCGTGCTTGCTCTTCTCAGCACCCGCGTGACAATACAGACAGTTGATCTGGTTTATACCGGCGTGTACTTTGTGAGAGTAGAAGATCGGTTGTTCCGGCATGTAGTCTTTCTGACGTCCCAGACCGATGGCACCATTGATAGTGTAGTAACCACCTACAATGAACAGCAGCAGGATCACCAGGGCGATGTACGCTTTGTTCTTGTAGAATGGAATCGGTTCAGGAGTAGCAACACCGTCTTTATCAGCAGCCAGTTTGTTCAGATTACTGTTGATCTGCATCAGGATCAGTGCTACAACCGCGAGGATCAGCGTAATGATACCGAACAGCAGGCTGTTGTTACCACTTTCTTCTCCACCGCCTGTGGTAGGACCTCCTGTTGTAGGAGTGCTGGCAGTAGTTCCTCCTTTAGTGCTTTCATCTGCGATGTAAGCCAGGATATCGTCGATATCTCCGTCGCTGAAAGAAGGGAAACCAGGCATCGCCTGCTTGTTGAAACGGTTGAACAGGTCAACAGCATAAGGATCACCAGATGCGATCACAGAACCTGAGTTATGAATCCATTGGTGCAATAATTTCTTATCAGACCAACGTTCTTCCACACCCTTCAGTGCGGGACCAGTAACTTGCTTGTGAACATTATGGCAGCTGGCGCAATTCTGCTGAAACAATGCCTTACCCTTGCCTGGATCTGCAGCCTGTACGGACATGGATGCAATCATTGCAACGCATAGGACAAGAACACTCACAAAATGCTTGCGCATAAGAATGGAAACACGACGATACACAGCCTATTTAGTTTAGATTTGACCTTAAGTTTCTTTAAAAGTGCTCACAAAAATAAGACACAATGTTGACAATTTATCAACAATTATAAAAAAATCTTACTTGCATCACTCATTCCTTTTCCCTATATATAACACGATAAAACATGTAATGGTCAACGCGTTTTGCATGAAAAAAAACATGATAAATGTCATGAATTAAGACAACCCGTTTCCGGTTCCATCGTTTCTCATATATATAATATGGCGTGTCCTTTTGAATGGTATTATTTTTGATTTAGCTGTTGCTTTTTTAACTCCCTTCTGGCTTTACAGGTTTTCCATAATAACCCTCTGGCGCCGGGAAAGTTCAAATACGCTCATAAATAAGACCAATTAGTTACTTTTGCGCCGTCCTTAACAACACATATTTTGAAAAATATAGCCATCTTCGCCTCGGGAGCAGGTAGTAACGCACAAAAAATTATTGATCATTTTCGTCATTCGACCATCGCAAAGGTATCTATGATACTTTGCAACAAGCCGGAGGCAGGCGTGCTGAAGATAGCCGAAAAAGAAGGCATCTCTTCCATACTGATAGAGAAAGAACTGTTTTTCCGTACAGACCATTATATAAAGGTGTTACAACAGGCAGATACAGACCTGATCGTCCTGGCCGGTTTCCTTTGGAAAGTACCTGCTAACCTCGTCCAGGCATTTCCGGACCGTATTATTAATATACACCCTGCCCTGCTACCCAAATATGGCGGTAAAGGCATGTATGGCCAGTTTGTACATGAAGCAGTGATCCTGGCGAAAGAGGCTGAAAGCGGCATTACCATTCACTTCGTTAACGAAAAATATGATGATGGCGCAACCATCCTGCAGGAACGTTGTACCATCACCCCGGAAGATACCCCTGAAACGCTGGCAGCCAAAATTCACCTGCTTGAACACCAGTGGTACCCGGTAATTGTGGAACGATTATTGACCTCTTAATCACTGGCTTTCAGCTCAGCTGTAGGCTTCCCCTTATGAACCTACAACTCCCGACTGACTGCTGTCGTCAAATGCAGACAACTATATGAAAAGACCACTGCTTGTTATTTGCCTGTTATGCTTTAGTATCATCACTGTCTCCGCACAGGACAAAACTCCCTTTCGCCGGTCTACCTATATTAAGGTAAACCCCTCCCGGCTGATCAATGAACTGGAAGTCACCATAGAACAGGAACTGACAGAGAAGATAAGTGTCGAACTGGGAATAAGTGGTATCTATACCGACTATCCCGATTATATCATCTCAAAAAAAATAGATATCGGCCAGAAAAAACCTGATATCAGTACCGAACAGTTTGTAGACGGCAGAGGCCTGGGTTTCAGCGCCAGTTTACGCTGGTACCTTGTTTCGAAAAGGGAAGATCTGTTTCGCGCGCAGGGCACTTATTTCCAACCGGTGCTATTATATAAAAAGGTATTCTACCCCAGCGACAAAGTGACTATTAATAATGGCACCTACGAGAATACAGGCGATAAAGACGTTTACGCCCTGCAATTCTTACTGGGCCGCCAGATCAGGAAAGATAGATTCATCCTGGATCCTTATGTCGGCGTAGGTGTCCGGATGAAAGTATACGACTACAATAACTTCCATAATAATAACGGAGTGGCGGGCGCCAACGACGGAAGACTCATCAGCGTACTTCCCAGCCTGCACCTGGGCGTTAAGATCGGCCTCAAATTATAAAAACAAGTGCCGCACCTGTACAACACAGCACATTGTTTACTTTCATCTATGTATGCGTAAAGCCTTGTCAGTAGGAGATTCTTCCAAATAAAGGGGTGCCCTTAGAGTAAAAATAGCGCTTTTGCAACAAAGCTGCATAAGTGTATTTACCTAATTGTGTGCTACCTTTGTAGCGTAAAACGACTGGCATTATGTCTAAAAAGAATGTGTTCTATATTATATTCTTCGTCCTCCTCTCTATTGCTTTTCTGGGTTATTCAGGATACGTGCTCAAAGACGAGAAAGGCAGCTTCTTCGGAGAAGAAAAATTGCCCGTATTAGGGACCAATGGTCATATCGTCGGCGGATTCTCCTTTACTAACCAGGAAGGAAAGACCATTACCAGCAAAGACGTAGAAGGGAAAATATACGTTGCTGAATACTTTTTCACTACCTGTACCGGCATTTGTCCGAAAATGAATGCCAACATGACAAAAGTATACGCCGCTTATAAAGACGAGCCCCGCTTCCGTATACTATCCCACACCGTGGATCCCGAAACAGACAGCGTTCCGGTACTGAAGCAATATGCTGAAGAGCATGGCGCTGACCCTAAAAACTGGTGGTTCCTGACAGGCTCCAAAAAGGAATTGTATAAATTAGCAAGGGCCGGCTACATGGTAGACGACGGCACCAGTAAAGGGGATGAAGATTTTGTACACACCCAGTGGTTTGCTCTTGTAGATGGAGAAGGCCGTATAAGAGGACTGTATGAAGGGACCAAAAAACCTGATGTGGACAAAATGATCGGGGACATCGCCAGGTTGTTAAAGGAAGAAAAATAAACTTATTTTATTTTATCATGAGCAACAAGAACAAAGCAAGTATCACTGAATTGCTCCGGGCCAGTAAGCTCAGCATAACAGATACCCGTGTGAAGATATTGGAGCTGTTCATGAACACCAATGGTGCACTTGAACATAGTAGCTTTGAGAAACTGGCCGGTCAGAGCTTCGACCGTGTAACAGTTTACCGCACCCTGCAAACGTTTCTCGACAAAGGGATCATCCACAGCATCCCTACCACCGATACTTCCATCCGCTATGCACTCTGTAAATCAGACTGTTCCGAACATGATCACCACGATCATCATGTTCACTTCAAATGTGAAGAATGTGGTGCTACCACCTGTCTTGAAGACACAGATGTGCCTGAGATCCATTTGCCGAAAGGCTATGCCATGCACAATGTGGACGTGGTGGTAAGCGGAGTATGTAATCAATGCAGATAATTATCTACCAGGGATATAAATGGAAAATGCAGCGAGGTCTTCGCTGCATTTTTCCATTTATATCCTCTGCTATTTAAATCAGCTGATTTTGTCGATCTCCTTCTGCACAAACTCCGCCAGCTCTTTCACATAAGCGGGAGAGAAGTCAAACCTGATACCTGCTGCTTTATACAGCTCCGGCAGGGTGCGGGTACTTCCCAGACTCAATGCATTGACATAGTTGTCCAGCGCCTGCTGCTTATTCTCCTTGTACTGTTTCCACATAGCGATAGCCCCCAACTGTGCAATACCGTATTCTATGTAATAGAAAGGCACTTCAAACAGGTGCAGCTGCCGCTGCCAGCCGATGGCTCTGTATGATTCCCAGCCACTCCAGTCAACGATGCCTGTGGAGAACTCATCCTGGATCCTGTTCCAGTTGGCAGTACGTTCTTCTACCGTATGATCCGGGTGCTCATATACCCAATGCTGGAATTTATCGATGGTAGCAATCCATGGGAAGATCACGATGGCGCGTTCCAGCTGCTGCAGTTTCGCCCTGCGCAACTCTTCTTCATCGCTGAAAAAGATATTCCAGGAGTCCATGGTGAACAGTTCCATACTCATGCTGGCCACTTCTGCGATCTCCATCGGGTATTCCTTAAAGGCACTGAGTGACAGATCATGGCTGAGGAAGGAATGTACCGCATGACCGCCTTCGTGCACCATAGTGGTCAGGTCTTTCATCTGACCCGCTGCATTCATAAAGATGAAAGGCACTCCTGTTTCCGCCAGCGGACAGTTATACCCTCCGGGAGCTTTTCCTTTACGGCTTTCCAGGTCGAGGCGTCCCATTTTCTGCATCACCCGCAGACAGTTGCCGAAGAATGGTCCCAGTTCATCAAAGCATTCAATGGCTTTATTGACCAGTTCCTCACCGGTCTTGAAAGGTTCCAATGGTTTGATGCCGGCTGGTTCCGCTTCTGAGTCCCAGGGCTTCAACACATCCAGGCCCAGTTTTTTGCGTTGCTTTTCCTGCAGGCTTTTTACCAGGGGCAGAATATGCTCCCTGATGGCGGCATGAAACTGGAAACAATCCTCTTTGGTATAATCAAAACGGCCCAGGTCTTCAAACTTGTAGTCCCGGTAGTTCTCAAACCCGGCATTCTTTGCTACCTGGGCTCTTTTCTGCACCAGGGTAGTGTAGAGCTGGTCGAGGGTATCTTTATCTTCCATACGGCGTTTAGCCATCTTGGCAAACACTTCCTCTCTCAGGGCGCGGTCACTGCTCTCCAGGAAGCGGGCCGCCTGCTGCAGGGTATACTCCTGATCATTTACCGTAATGGTCATTTTACCGGCAATAGCGCCATACTGCTGCGACTGTACACTCAGTTCCGCCAATATCGGCACGTTTTCCTCCCGGAACAGTTTTACCTGTTTTTTTACGCTACGCAGGTAAGTAGCATATAGCTCCTGGTCCAGGTCTTTCACCCATTCACTGGCCAGCAATTTTTTATTCAGTGCATCAGCATAGGGTTGCAGCTTAGGCTGGATCTCCATGCAGAAGTAGGCAAATGCCTCTTCCAGTGATTTATCTGTCGTATCGCAGGTCATGCGTATCTGTCGCCAGCAGGCATCTTCACTGATCACAGCCTCCAGTTCACTGATATCTTTCAGCCATTGTTCCAGGGCAGCTACGCTTTCTAATGGCCTTCGCTGCAGCTCTTCAAAATAGGGCTGCAATGCCTCCCACGTCGTTACCGTAAAATTCTCCGGCAATAGCGTACGTGGCTGTTTCTCAATATTTGCGTCTAAAGTCTTCATTCTACTAAAATAAGAAATTATGCGCCAAAGTCCTGAGCGCTCAAGGCCAATATTCCTCAAAAATGAGCATCTCATTTGTATCGATAAGGGTGAAGATTCCTATTAATCCCGGTAGATTCCTTCTTCCAATCCATAGATGAACCATCATCTACCCATATATAACCCATATATAACCCATACTTCTTAGATATGGATTATATATGGGTCATATATGGCTTATATATGGGTTATATATGGGTTATCTCCGGAAATGCAGCAGGATAGCGCCCTTACAAGGATTGTTTAAAATCCTAGTTATGTAATTATCTGGTTATAAATTAAATGTACATGCATCTAATATGCAATAACTGAGATTCGAGTGGGGGAAGAAGGGGCTATGCAGGCATATGGGCATAAAAAAAGGCGTTGGGTGTTCTACACCCAACGCCTGGTACTATAAGGTAAGAATAGAGACTATTCTTCTGCTTTCTTCTTTTTAGGAGCAGCCTTTTTCTTAGGAGCTTCTTCTCCTTCAGCGGCAGGTGCTTCTTCTTTTTTAGCTTTCGCTTTTTTAGGTGCTTTTTCAGCAGGCGCCTCTTCAGTGGCTACCTCTTCAGCAGCATCCTTAGCGGCGGCTTTCTTAGGTTTAGCAGCTTTCTTGGCTGGTTTTTCTGCTTCTTCTGCTTCAGGAGCAGGGGTAGCTTCTGCGGCCAGCGCAGCTCCTTCCTGACCTTCTTCAGTGGCTTCTTCAAACTTCAGCAGATCATTGCTTTTGAGGATGGCATACCATTTTACCATCTTCTTCATATCGCTGACGTAAACCCTTTCTTCATCAAAAGTAGGGAACACGCTTTTAAAGTAAGACTTGATAGCATTATTATCAGCCTTGGTATCAACCGGGGCTGTCTGGGCTTCCTGTTCCTGCATGGCCTTGAATACCTCAGCCAGGTTTACGTTATCGCCGGTGGTAAAAACCTCAATACTTTCCAGCGGAGTAAAGTTATGGACACGGGAGCTCACAAATTTAGTGCTCTTATCTTCCAGAGATCTTACGATAGCGCCATCCTGTTTGCTGGCAATCAATTGAAACAAACCACCCAAACCGGTTACTGCAACTATTTCTCTATACTGCATGTTCAAATTTTTAAGAAGCGCAAATATAAAAAATCGTTTCTATCCGACAAATTGGAATAAGGCCGTCGGGCTAATTATTATTAATAATTGCCCTAATCAAGCATTTTTTTTGACAGAATCAACTAATCTATCTTTTTCCCAGTACTATAGGTAATTTCCAATGTCTGACCTTTCCTTCGGCATTAAAAGCCTCCGCAAAGATGACGTATATTCCTGATACCAGCTCGCGGTTCGATTCCCCCCGCCCATCCCAGGTCATATACCCGGAGGCTGGCAATAAGGTATTCTTTTCCAGGTATCTAATCGGCCTGCCCACTGCATCAAAAATCGTGACATTTATAATATACCCTGGTCTGGGGAAATTATATCTGACCATGGCAAGATCTTCCAGACCATCATTGTCAGGAGAAAAAACGGTGGGCTGTACAGTCAGGTCACCGGGTACTTCAGCCATCGGTAGTTGCTGTGAATTGCGGTAACCCGGTGTCCCATATTTCACGGCTGCTGCGGCAGAATGCCAGTTATATTTATCCTGTGTAGGTCCATCCGACAGCAGTCGCTCCAGGGAAACACCCCGGGTATTGTCAGCTATTGCCAGGTGCATCTTGTCAGAATAATGCAACTCGTCTACTATCTGCCCACTTTCATTTAAGAGTGCAATTGTTCCTTCTCCATTTATCAGGGCCGGCAGATTTATTTTATAAATAGCTGCCGCCTGCAGGCAATCATAATATGTGCACAATGCCTCCGGCCCCGTTGTAAAGGCTGCATAACCTCCGGGTAACAATAACAAAGGCTGGTCGCCTAATGTTGTAGGAGCTTCCAGCTGTCCGTCTTCTTTTCTTCTGGACAGGTACAGGTGGGACAGGTCTACCGCTTTCGGACTCCTGTTGTATACCTCCACAAATTCTGGCACTCCGGCAGCGGGGTCATATAGTATTTCATTGATCACAACGTCGAAACTGTCTGGTGTACTCACCCGGGCAAAGGCGACATCTCCAGCAGTTGTCACTTCCTGGCCGGTACAATCTTTTAAACCGGATACTGCCACTGTATAGACCGTATCGGGTAACAAAGGCGCTCTTAAATGGACGGATAAGCTATTATATAAGGGAGGATGAGCAGTAATACCTGCAACCGCTAATGAAGGTTCAAACACAAAGTGTTCCGGCGCAGTTACTGCCAGGCTGTCCATGATCCCGTTGAAAGACAAGTGTAGCGTCATCGTATCCGAGGGAAAAGCCTTTACCAAAGATACCGGGGGAGGCATTGTTCCCGTTCCGGCCACAGTATTCGGCCGTCCGGGAGTTCCCCCTTGTGGTGCTGTAGATGGTTTCCAGTTACTGTTACCGGCGCAGGGCCAGTTGGTATCTATCATTTCCAGGCTCCAGCCACCTCTTTCCTTTACCGGATTACTGTACCAGCTACGGTCATAAGCGACGGCATGTACCAGCACACCACTGTCATTGCGTAAGGTGATGATGTCACTGTCGCCGGGAGCCGGAAAACCGCTGATCCCCAGGATGGGAATATCATCCGGGAACAGGTCTGTATTCCCCTTATCGCAGACCACCAACAGCGCACCGGGTGGCAGCAGGTATTGCGGCAATACGGCTTCCCGGCTGCTGTTACCGATACGCCAGTTCTTTAGCTGTAAGGCATAAGGGCTGTTATTCTTCAGCTCTACGAACCGGGCAGGCAATAAACCGGCAGAGGGCAATGCTCTTGGCAGAAATTCGTGGATAAGCACATCATAACCACTGCTGGTGTAAAATAAGAAGGCCACTGTGGCTGGCTCCATGATATTCCCGGTAGGGTCCCTTACCCCGTCTATCAACAAATGGCAACTGTCTCCGTTAGGAAAGGCATCCCGGAATTGTACATGCAAACATGAAGGCTGACTGCTATCCTGCCAGATGCTGTCGGGCGTATTACCCGGAACAGACAAGTGGAAATATTCCGGCCGGGCGAGGACGGCGCTGTCCAGCGGTTCACTGAAACACAGCGTAAGCGTACGGCTATCGCGCAGGTAATGTGATTGCAGCACCGGCGGCGTTGTATCCGCTATAATGGGTGTGATCAATACATCATCGAAATAATGACGGTTGAAGAAGGAGGCAGTGGACTGGCGCACTACAAATCCCATGAAATACGAAGTACCATACCTGCCATCCGTAGCAAGGCCCTCGCGGATATAAGTAGTACCATCGGCCTTTTCATCCGTCCACAGTTCCCATTCATCGTCCTTTCGGGTCACCCTGATCCTGAGCTTTGTGGAAGTATGATTAGTGATCCCGTCGCGACCGTCTATGAGCAGGACGGGTGTTGCGGTACCATCTCTTCTGTACAGGCACACTTCATCCTTTGTATTACCTATGCGGACAAAATATCCCCGGAGGCCTGCGCCCTGGAGGTTTGCGCTGTCGGCAGTGAGAAAGACATCCACATAGTTGAGAGACGAAGTGTTGAAATCCAGCTGCAGCCACCATTCCCATATTGCATTACGGGCCAGTGAAGAGGACCTGGCGATGTGGAAACTACTGCTTACCTGCTGTAAATGGCTTTTCAGACGGCCATTTTCAATCTGCCAGGCAGTATCGGTGCCTTTCCATGATTTCGCCTCAGTAATACTTTGATAATCAAAATGTTCGCTCACTTGTGCAAATGAGAAAGAAGCCTGCAGGAACAGGCATGCACAAACAATGGAAATACGCATGTCTAAAAAAGTAGGTTGGTTTAGCTAGAAATTTAGTGAATTTCTATGATTTTGATATAAACATTGAAAACCACGCAGGTTGTGTTAAATTTGCATTTCCAAAAAATTAAAATGTAAAAACAATGAAAGTTGCCGTAGTAGGAGCTACCGGGCTGGTAGGCTCAAAAATGTTACAAGTATTGACCGAGAGAAATTTTCCGGTTACAGAACTGATTCCCGTGGCTTCTGAGAAGTCTGTTGGTAAGGAAGTAACATTTAAGGGCAAGCCTTATAAGGTGGTGAATGCAGATACGGCAATTTCCATGAAGCCGGATGTTGCACTGTTCTCCGCTGGTGGAAGTACTTCCCTGGAATGGGCGCCCAAATTTGCAGCAGCAGGTATTACTGTGATCGATAACTCTTCCGCATGGAGAATGGACCCTACCAAAAAACTGGTAGTGCCTGAGATCAACGGTAAGACGCTGACACCGGAAGACAAGATCATTGCTAATCCAAACTGTTCTACCATCCAGATGGTACTTGTGCTGAATCCATTACATGAAAAGTACAAGATCAATCGTGTGGTAGTCTCCACGTACCAGTCAGTAACCGGTACCGGTGTAAAAGCAGTAGATCAGCTGATGAACGAGCGTAACGGTATCGAAGGTGAAAAGGCATATGCTCACCGTATTGACCTGAACGTGATCCCACAGATCGATGTATTTCTCGATAACGGTTATACGAAAGAGGAAATGAAAATGGTGAAAGAAACCATCAAAATCATGGGCGATGACAATATCCGTGTCACTGCTACCACTGTACGTATACCTGTAATAGGTGGTCATAGTGAAGCTGTGAACGTAGAATTTGACAAGGAATACGAACTGGCTGATGTACGTTCAATACTGGAGAAAACATCTGGTGTGATCGTGGTGGATGAGCCATCGAAGGGGCTGTATCCGATGCCAAAAGATGCGCATGAGCGGGATGAGGTGTTTGTAGGCCGTCTCCGTCGTGATGAAACACAGGAAAAGACCCTGAATATGTGGATTGTAGCAGATAACCTGCGTAAAGGTGCTGCAACCAATGCAGTGCAGATAGCTGAGTACCTGCATGCACAGAAATGGATCTAAGTGATAACATCTAATGGCCGAATGACCTCAAAAAAGGTGTTTTCGCAAACGAATAAACGATTTTTCTAGTATAAAAGAGAGCAAGTGTAACAACGCTTGCTCTTTTAGTATCAATTTGAGGAGAAATAAGTATCACTTTGACAAAAATTACACAGAAGTAGTATTGCTTTCTGCTAGATAAAATCCAATTTTGGTATCAATAATCCTATGCCAACTTACTTATTCCAAAAAAAGACTTTTTAAGAAAGTAAGGAGCCGAAGAACTAAAATTCACAAATCCGTAAACACCCTTAAGTCCTATGAAAACCAACGCCAATCGCGAGCTGCTACTGATGCACAAATTTACTGAAGAGTGGAGTTCTAATTTTTCTTCACAGGTGTCCCGCATCATGAACATTGTGGATCAGCATGATACACTGGACGGCATTATTCCGATTATTGAGGTTGCCAACGTGTATAATCAACGTTTTGCACACACTAAGACAGACAAAGAAAATCTGTTAAAGAACCGCAAGGCAAGACCGTTCGAATTCCTGATCCATAAGAACTAACCCGTTAAAACTTATTGAGCTGTAATCATCTGCCGGCATAAATATGTGTACCGGCGTATGCGTATCCGGCAGATGATCAGCGTAATTTTCAGGGTGCATTGTGGCTTACCCATCTGTGATGACAGACAGTGACCTGTTGATATTATTTTCACCCCGAAGTATTACCTGACTATTCCGTATAAAGTGCTCTGTCAATAAACTTGACGAAGGGCTGCATTACGGCAAATATTTTCAAAATTTCCCTTACCAGTGCAGGCTGAATGGCAGCTTCGTCAGAGATGTTTTGCCATACTGTGAAGCTTTTCAATTTCAGGTAGGCAATTGCAGGATTGTCTGGCTGGTAGCCCTGTGGCGCCGTCTTCAGGGATTCTCCTTCTATTTTGCCAAAATAGCGGATGAATTCTTTATTGGAGATAATCTGCTGGAATTCTTCAAAGTTGTAATCTATTTCCTGTCTTACCTTTTTCAGTACGTCGGCCTCCGGCATCCACAAGCCGCCGCCGGCAAAGCTTTTGCCTCCCGGTTCCAGGTGGAAATAATAACCAGGGCGGGGCGTTTTGCGTCCACCAGGTGCAAAAGCTGCACCCATATTGGTTTTGTAAGGCGTTTTATCTTTTGAGAAGCGGACGTCTTTATAGATACGGAAAGTGCAATCCTTCACCTGTAAACCTACAATTGCCGGGTCCTGTTTGTATAAACCATCCAGGATCTGCTGTACCACACTTTCATAATCAGCTTTCGCCTGCTGGTAATCAGATTTATGCTCGTCAAACCAGACTTTATTATTGTTTTTACCCAATAACTTTAGAAACTTCAACGTGGAAGGTTGCAGCATGTAATCAGTTTTGCGCACAAAATAAAAAAATTATTCACCTTGCCCAGTAAATAAGAATAGGCTATGCCCTTCCCTCCAGGTCCGCGGAACTGGAAAGAAGAGCATGCCGTGGCAGAAAGCGCTGCCTAGAAATGATATGTAGCGGCTAATAATACACTGGGGGAGGTGCCGACAGGAGTGCCGGATTTCTTATGAAAGATGTCCACAGAAGCATTATCCACCCTGAATTCAGGAATAATAGTCAGGTTACCTGCTTTATAATTTAAGGAAAGAGTGCCAGCCACTACGTGGCCACCATCTGTACCCGCAAAGGTTTTCAGGCCATCTTTATCATCAAAATACTCACCGCGCAAGGTCAGGCCTAGCTTCTCTGTGAAATCCATATTCACATATAAGGCAGATCCCCACCATTGTTTTGAACCTTCGGTTGATTCCTTATCGCGGGTGTTATTGTATGTGCTGACAGTTCCATTGTATCCCAGGCCCAGTACACTGTTTACCTGGTAGGTGGCTACAAAGTCGATCTGGTGGTTCTGAACACCAGTGGTATCCTTACCTTCCAGGTAGTTCAGGTATAATTTAAGGGGTGCCTTGGTGGAAGAATATCCCAATTGTGCACCGACATATTTATTGTTGGTCCAGGAAGCAGACTTGAAATCAGTCGGGTTGAAAACACCTATCATAGCTGTCCATGCAGCGCTGATAGCAATATCTGCCTTAACACCGGTACTGAAGAACGGGCCATTACTGAACATGTAACTCATACTGTAGTTCCTGTTCAGATAAGCATCCAGCAGTTCATATCCCACATGGGTACCGAAGCTTCCCATGCTGACCTTCAGTTTATCCAGTACCTGGTAGCCTAAGTAGAGTTGTTTGATCACTACTTCTGCGGTTTTGGTCTTATCGGGTGTTTCGTTGTAAGAAAATTCCGCGGCCCTTTTGCCAAAGCCAACATCAGCCACAATACTTCCTTTTTTAAATTCATGTTCGGCTTTCAGCGAGATCATCCCCAGTTCAAAGCTGTTGTGCGAGTTAGTGAAGCTTGTTTTATTGTCGGTATTATTACCGTTGAAATTATAGCGATAGTAGACGTCTGCAGAGCCGGAAAGCTTAACCAGCGGGGCTTTAGTTGTATCAGCAGCGGTCTGGGAGTGGGCAATAAACCCCTGGCAGGCAGCATATGCTACCAATATAACTTTTTTCATGCAAGGAAATTTGGTTGATAAAATGGTGTGTGCGAATCTGTTTATGTCAATTCTATACTCGCTGTTCTATAACTGGAAATAAGAGGAAGAGAAAAGAATAGCTAATAACCAACCGGAAAGCATCTACATGGAATACTACAGATATTGGTTGATAAAGTAATTCTGGTTGATAAAATAAAATACTGTTTACGTTTTTTATTTTCCAGTTTGATTATTAGCTATTCTAACATTTGGGTGTTAAACTATGTAAATATCGTTTATGCGCTTAGTGCACCAGCTGCTCTTCTTTCAGTGCACCGTTGTCGGCTACACTCATCAAAGCAGGATGGTATTGTTCGTTGTGCTGTGTAGCATCCAGACCCAGTGCTTCTTCTTCGTCGCTTACGCGCAGCGGGTGGATCAGGTTGATCAGTTTGAAGATACCGTAGGAAACCACGAAACTGTATACTACTACGAGCGCCAATCCGATCACCTGGTTTTTGAAGAGCTCAAAGCCACCGTAGAACAGGCCATCACTGATAGCGCCATTTACGTTCTTGCTGGCGAAGATACCGGTGAGCAGCATGCCGACCATACCACCTATACCATGGCAAGGGAATACATCCAGTGTATCGTCGATAGCGGTTTTGGATTTGTAATGAGCTACCAGGTTAGAAACGATAGCAGCAGCAAAACCTACCATAATACTCTGCGGAATACCTACATAACCTGCAGCAGGGGTAATAGCTACCAGACCAACTACAGCACCGATACAGAAGCCCAGTGCAGAAGGTTTACGGCCACGGATCACATCGAAGAAGATCCAGGACAAACCAGCAGCAGCAGCAGCCGTATTGGTAGTAGCGAAAGCAGAAGCAGACAGACCGTTAGCAGCGAGTGCGGAGCCGGCGTTGAAACCGAACCATCCGAACCAGAGCAGGCCAGTACCTAACAGCACGAAAGGAATATTGGCAGGTTGCAGTTCTTTCTTTTCTATATGATCTTTACGGCGTTTCAGTACCAGTACACCCGCAAGTGCAGCACAACCAGCAGAGATATGTACTACCGTACCACCTGCGAAGTCAAGCACCCCCAGTTTGAACAGGATACCATCAGGATGCCAGGTCCAGTGTGCGATAGGCGCATAAACCAGCAGGCTGAATAATACCATAAATAATACATAAGATGTAAAACGGATCCTCTCCGCTACGGCACCTACTACCAGGGCAGGGGTGATTACCGCAAATTTCATCTGGAACAGGGCAAATACCAGCAAAGGAATGCTGGTGGCCAGAGACCAGGGCTCGCCGGAAGGCACGCCTCTGAAAAACAGGAAGGTAGAAGGATCACCGATCACACCATTCAAAGATTTACCGAAGGCCAGGCTGAAGCCTACAGCTACCCATACGATGCTAACTACACCGGCAGCAATAAAGCTTTGTACCAATGTTGAGATCACATTTTTACGGTTAACCATACCACCGTAAAAAAATGACAGCCCAGGGGTCATCAGAAACACGAGGCAGGATGCTACCAGTATCCAGGCAATGTCACCAGAATTGTATTGATGTTTCGGATCAGCAAAAGGAAGCTCCCCCGGAATAAACAATGCAATTATCGCAACCAATGCCAGCAAAAGGAAGGGCAGATAGTCTTGAAATGATGTTTTCTTCATAGCAATGCATTTTTAAATTTCTTTAATAAAAGTATAAAGGATATTTATTTCATCAAATAGAAAAGGCAAAAAATAGAAATGATTGAAGAAAAATATAGGATATAGGGTCAAATATCAAGTATATTATAAATATAAATAATATAACTATCGCTTTTAGCCGTTAAAGACAGGCTAAAAACGGGGGCTATGTGTTCACAAACAACTTATTATCAATTATTTATAAATTCAAGGGAGGGGCATTTAACAATTATCTAACATTGGAAAGGCAGTTGTTACTGCAATTAGGAGATAGACCTTATAATAAACTAAAAATCAGCTTAATAAATATTAAGCTGATTTTGTTACGTCGAATACCGTCGTTGAATATTATCGATATATTAAAAATAATATAATGTGACTTTTATGATCCAGACCATAAAAATTGATCTTTCCACTGCATTATTGCTTCATACTTTCTAATTCACGTTGCATTGCAAACATCTGGTCACGTAGACGGGCAGCTTCCATAAAGTCGAGATCCTTTGCCGCCTTCTCCATATCCTTTTTGATCTTCGTAATTGCCTTCTCCATCTGAGGTATTGTTTTCGCAACAGTAGCCTCCTGTTTGGCGTAACCTATTGCATCTTCCGCTACGAGCGTCACTTCGTCATGGACCGCATATGGTGAGTTTTCGTCGAACTGTTTGATTTCCAGCACGGCCGTCTGTCCCATGATCTGTTCCTTACTCTTAAGCACCGTTCTGGGCGTGATCTTATGTTCTATATTATAAGCTATCTGCTTCTGCCTGCGTCGGTCTGTTTCATCAATAGTCCGCTGCATACTGTCGGTAATCTTATCTGCATAGAAGATCACGAGTCCATCTACGTTACGTGCAGCACGTCCTGCTGTCTGGGTCAGAGAGCGCTCATCCCTCAGGAAGCCTTCCTTATCCGCATCCAGTATGGCTACCAGTGTCACCTCAGGCAGGTCAAGCCCCTCACGCAGCAGGTTCACCCCCACCAGGACGTTGATATTACCCAGACGGAGGTCTCTTAATATCTCTATACGTTCCAGGGTATCTACCTCGGAGTGAATGTAACGGGACTTAATATTAATGCGATGCAGGTATTTGTCCATTTCCTCGGCCATCCGTTTGGTAAGGGTGGTGACGAGTACACGGCCTCCTTTTGCCACGCGCTTATCTATTTCTTCCAGCAGATCATCCACCTGGTTGACGCTTGGTCTTATCTCAATAGGTGGCTCCAGCAACCCTGTAGGTCGTACCACCTGTTCTACCACCACACCTTCTGTCTGTCTCAGTTCATATTCACCCGGGGTAGCGCTGACGAAGATGGCCTGGTTCACCAGGTTCTCAAATTCATAGAAGTTCAGCGGCCGGTTGTCCATTGCGGAAGGCAACCGGAACCCGAAGTCGACCAGGGTCAGCTTACGGGACCTGTCTCCACCATACATTCCTCCGATCTGGGGAATGGTTACGTGGCTCTCGTCTATTACCAGGAGAAAATCTTTAGGAAAATAGTCCAGCAGGCAGAAAGGACGGGTACCAGGAGATCGCCTGTCCAGGAAACGGGAGTAGTTCTCAATACCACTACAATAACCCAGTTCCCTGATCATCTCCAGGTCGTAGTTCACTCTTTCAGAAAGACGCTGTGCCTCCAGGTGTTTCCCGATAGACCGGAAATATTCCACCTGTGCCAGCAGCTCATCCTGGATCTCAAATATGATCTGAGCCATCATATCTTTAGGCGCCAGGTAGAGATTGGCCGGGAAGATGGCCGCATTCTCCATAGTGCCTATACGTTTGCCGTTCTGTACGTCAAAACTTTCAATCTCCTCAATTTCGTCGCCAAAGAAAGTGATACGGTAACCAAAATCCACATAAGGCAGGTTGATGTCTACTGTGTCTCCCTGTACACGGAAATTACCCCTGTTGAAGTCGCCGGTAGTCCTGGTATATAAGGAGTTCACCAATCCATGCAATACGGTATTACGGCCAATGGTCTGTCCTTTGTGCAGGCGGATAATACCATTTTCGTAGTCCGTCGGATTACCCATACCATAAATACAGGACACGCTCGCTACGACTATGATATCTCTCCGGCCTGACAGGAGACTGGTGGTTGCTCTCAGTCTAAGCTTATCCAATTCTTCATTGATGGAAAGGTCTTTTTCTATATAGGTATCGCTTACCGGCATATAAGCTTCCGGCTGATAGTAGTCATAGTAAGACACAAAGTATTCCACAGCATTATCCGGGAAGAACTGACGAAACTCTCCGTACAGCTGAGCCACCAGTGTTTTATTGTGTGTCAGCACCAGGGTTGGGCGCTGTACCTGTTGAATAACATTTGCAACGGTGAAGGTCTTTCCGGATCCCGTTACCCCCAGCAATGTCTGGGCAGGGGCTCCATCCTGTAATCCTTCTACTAACTGGCGAATGGCTTCCGGCTGGTCGCCCGCAGGGGCATATGGTGCATTTATCTTAAAGGGCATATTCTAAATTCTAGCGTTATCAAATGTACAAATTAATAGACAGTGCTTTTTCATTTGAAAAATCTGGCTCACCTTTATGCACTTATTCAGACTTATTAACCACCTCATGTATTATGCTTAAGAAACTCTACCATGCTTTACTGGGTATGCTGTTACTGGCACCCGTATCAGGCTTTGCCTGGGGCGTTACCGGTCACCGCGTAGTGGCCGAGATCGCCAGCCATCACCTAAACCCACAGGCGCGGAAAGCCATCACTGCTTTACTTGGCCGTCAGAGTATGGCAATGGTTGCCAACTGGCCTGATTTTATCAAGTCAGACACTACGCACAAGTATGATCGTACTTCTCCCTGGCACTACCTCGATTTTCCTGCCAACTGTACACGCGCACAATTTGACGAGGTAATAAAGGCACATGCTACGGGAGACAACTTATATGCACAAACTGAGGCGCTGATCAAACAACTGAAAGATCCTGCCACCTCCAAAGAGGATAAAGTATTTGCACTGAGTTTCCTTATTCATATGATAGGGGATATGCATCAGCCATTACATGCAGGCCGTGATGAAGACCAGGGTGGTAACAAGATACAGGTAATGTGGTTTGACAAACAGACCAACCTGCACAGGGTATGGGATGAACACCTCATAGAATTCCAGCAACTCAGCTATACTGAATATACACATGCCCTGGATACCGCTACCGCTGCTACTGTAAAGAAAATACAGGGCGGTACTGTAGCCGACTGGATATTTGAATCCAACCAGCTGGCAGGCAAGGTATATTCGCTGACACATGCAAATGATAAACTGAATTACCGTTATAATTTCTGGTTTGTCAACGACCTGAATAACCAGCTGCTGAAAGGAGGCTTAAGACTCGCAGCTGTGCTGAATCAGATTTATAAATAATAGTGGGTTATAGTATATAGTACAAAAAGAAAAGCATCAGCCCGGGGCTGATGCTTTTCTTTTTGTAGTCTTTTACTGACTAGATCAGGTCTATATCAAAATTTACCAGTTGTACGAACTGCTCCAGGCGGTTACTGATATCCTCATGGGTGATCTCACGCAGACGGCCTACCCCAAAACGTTCCACACAGAAGGAAGCCATAGCGGAACCTACGATGATGGCAGTTTTCATGTTCTCGAAAGAGATATCCTTTGTTTTAGCCAGGTGACCGATAAAACCACCTGCAAAGGTATCGCCAGCACCGGTTGGGTCAAATACTTCTTCCAGTGGCAGCGCAGGTGCGAAAAATACATGGTTCTCGTGGAACAGCAGTGCACCATGCTCACCTTTCTTAATGATCAGGTATTTAGGCCCCATGGTTGTCAATATCGTACGGGCAGCTTTTACCAGAGATACTTCTCCGGTCAGCTGACGGGCTTCGGCATCATTTACCAGGAGCACGTCTACTTCTTTCAATACCTTTTTCAGATCGTCCATGGCTACTTCCATCCAGAAGTTCATGGTATCCATTACGATCAGTTTAGGCCTTGTTTTCATCTGTTTGATTACAGACATCTGCACCTGTGGTGTCAGGTTACCCAATATCAGGAATTCGCTTCCCTGGTAACTGTCAGGTATTACAGGCTGGAATTCACCCAGTACGTTCAGCTCTGTAGTCAACGTATCACGGGTGTTCATGTCCATATGATATTTACCGGCCCAGTAGAAAGATTTCTCATCCTTCTTTACCTGTACGCCATCGAAAGCCACACCTTTGGCACTCAGTGCATCCAGTTCTTCCTGAGGGAAGTCACCACCAATTACGGAAACCTGGTTAATGGGCTTTACGAAATTAGAAGCGGCCCATGCTATGAATGTAGCAGAACCACCTACGATCCGGCCTGATTTACCAAAGGGCGTTTCTATATCATCGAACGCCATAGAACCTACAACAGTTAGCGACATGCGTATTCTTTTTTATTGAGTTTTAGTTAGTTTGCAAAACAGCGCAAATGTAACTAAACTTTCACCTGCTTCCACCATCCTTTCCGGAATATAACAATTGCCGCCACCGCGATACAGGATTCTGCTATAGCAATAGCCCAGAAAACACCGGACGGGCCCATGTTATAATTGACGGCCAGTATCCAGGCCATGGGTATCTGCAACATCCAGAACCCTACCAGGTTAATAAGAGTAGGGGTACGTGTATCTCCTGCCCCGTTAAAAGACTGGGACAGTACCATACCATAGGCATAAAAGATATACCCTATACTTACCAGCTGCAGGCACTGTGCTGCGTGTAAAACAATAGCAGCGTCGCTCGTAAAGATCATAACTATCGGCCGCGCCGCCAGGAAGAAAAGGATGGATATCAGTCCCAGGAACACCATATTGAAGAAGGCGGCCCTCCATACGGATGTTTCTGCCCTGTCAGGCTGACCAGCACCCAGGTTCTGTCCCACCAGGGCAGCTGCTGCATTGGCCATACCAAAGGCAGGCAGCAAGGTGAAAATAACGATCCTTATCGCAATAGTGTAGCCGGCCACTGCATCTTCCCCGAAACGGGCAATCAGGCGTACCAGGAATATCCAGCTGACTGTATTGATCAGCAGTTGTGCAGTCCCCCCTGCTGCTATCTTCAGCAGTTTCCAGATCACGCCTATATCAGGGCGTATATGGCGGTTGGTAATACGGATCAGGTCCTTACCCCCAAAAAGGTGGTACAGCTGATAACATACCCCTATGCCACGGCCTATTGTAGTAGCCAGCGCAGCGCCTTTCAGGCCCAACGCCGGAATTGGTCCCAGACCATTGATCAGCAAAGGACATAAGAGAATATTCAGGATATTCGCTATCCACAATGATCTCATGGCAATAGCCGCATCTCCTGCTCCCCTGAAAATACCATTGATAAGGAACAGCAGCATCACGATGAGATTACTTCCCAGCATAATACGCGTATATATGTGTCCGTTATCTATTACTTCTTCAGAGGCTCCCATCAGCGCCAGCAGATCGGGCGCCAGTATGATACCTGTTATAGCAATAGCTGCTGCCAGCACTGCGGCAACATACAGGGATTGTACAGCAGTATGTGCTGCTGCATCGCTGTCTTTCTCGCCGGTACGACGTGCTACCACGGCAGTAGCAGCCATGCTCAGCCCAAATGCCGCTGTATAAACCAGCGTCATCATAGACTCTGTTAGTCCAACTGTGGTAATAGCATGCTTACCCAGTTTGCTGACAAAGAAAATATCCACGACCGCAAACAATGATTCCATCATCATTTCCAGGATCATGGGTACCGATAATAAAAAAATAGCGCGGTTGATATTACCACTTGTGAACTCTTTTTCCGTGCCTGATACTGCCATAACAAACAACCGGAACACCTTGCCCAGGCGGGAACTGGCCTGTGTATCTCGCATATAAATACTATTAAATAATTAAAAATGGAATGGCCGGTACAGATCCGTACCTGTTAACATCAAAAGGGGGCGATGGGCATATCCGGAAGTACCGGATATCAAATTACATTTTCATAACACATCAAGTTGTAGGACACAAAGGTAAAATGTTTTTTTATTCTCCTTCTCTTTTTTAGATGGTGTGACAACATATATTCCTTTTCAGAACATTTTTTATAGGGCTCAAACACTGTACGGATAAGCAATTCATTGTTTGCCGGAAACACATTAAATAATTTTTCTACAGTCACTGTAACTTTTCCTGACCATCTCCGTTTAACAATAGCATCAGCGCTGAGAAACCAATTTATTGTTATAAATACGGAAACCTATTTTCTATTAATTCAAATTAAACGGAAACCATGCTTACGATTAAAAAACATGCTCTTAAAGTGGGAGCATTAGCCCTTGCTATGGGTATTACTTTTGCAGCTTGCAGCGATGATGACGATCCAGCAACGCCGAATACTCGTTCTAAAGAATTCAAATTGGCAAAAAGCGCTACAGATGCAACTCAGGTAGGTTCTGTTAAACTGACTGAAAATGCGGATAGCAGTGTTAACCTGTCTATCACACTGAAAGCTTCTACCAAAGACACAAAACATCCGTTCTACCTGATCGGCGGTTCTGTTGCATCTCCTACCATCGATACCCTGTTAAAGGATACTATTCCTGGTAACGGTGCTGAAGCTACAAAAGTGATCTGGAACAAGGTGAAGAGCGTTGTTGTAAACGGACAGACCCGTAAGTTCAACTACGATAGTGCACTGAAAATAAGCGCATTCTCTAAAGTATACTTCAAAGCTGGTAAAGACAGCGTGATTGCTATCGGTAACATCCTGAAAAGCAGCGCTCAGTAATAATCGTCTGATATAAAAAGTATCAGAAGACTACAGGGTAAAAAAAAGTAATAATGGCCGGAACTTTCCGGCCATTATCATAATGGTCTTTGCTCGTTATTAGGATATGGCTCCGACCCGCAGGCCAGATACCGACTTTATAAAAAGTTGCTGTTCCGGTTATTAGTTTAACTGGGTTACCCGCAACACTTTAAATTCTGTTCTTCTGTTCAGCTGTCTGCCGTCTGGATTATCTTTCCCATTTGGCATTTCATTGGGCGCGATAGGCCTTGTTTCACCATATCCTTTAGCGATCATACGATCGGCAGAGATACCTCTGCTTATCAAATAATCCACACAGGACTGTGCCCGTTTCTGAGACAGCTTCATATTATATGCGTCCTTGCCCTTACTATCCGTATGTGCACTCATCTCAATGATGAGATTCGGGTTATCCAGCATGATTGAGACCACAGTGTCCAATACTATCAGTGACTGCGAACGTAAGGTTGCTTTATCGAAGTCATAATAAATATCTTTCAGGATGATCGGCTTTCCTATTTCAAAATGTTTGAGACAGGTATTGGGGTTCATTAAAGAGTCGACTTTTGTTAACCCATCTGTATTTGCATAAATGGCTTTAGAAAAGTAGTTCTCTTTCTCGGCCATGATCTTATAGTGCTTTAATGGCTCCACTTCAAAGTGGTAACGTCCGGTCTCATCCAATACAACCTGCTGCAATACACGCTGTAATATAGTATCCAACAGCGTTATTTTAGCGCCGGTAAGCGGCATATCATTCTCACAATCCAGCACCAGTCCGTTAATGGTCTTAGAGATCTTTTTAATGGCAAATACTTCCAGGCAACAAACGGATTCTCTATCAGAACTGATGTATCCGCCAGACAGTGGATGTTCATTGTCAACAGGGGAGTAGTAAACATCATCCTTAGGAGAGTTCAGGGGAATACCCAGGTTCCTTGGCGCTTCCCATTTGCTGAAATCGCCTTCCACAACAAAGAAATCCAGTCCGCCCAGCCCGATCCTTCCGTCGGTACTGAATATCAGTGCCTTTTTTTCACTATCATAGAAAGGTGCCTGTTCCTCATCACGGGTATTGATATTGGTTCCCATGTTCTTGGCAGGGCCTACAAGACCTTTGTCAAGCGGGCAATACCACAGGTCATTTTTCCCCATACCTCCCGGTCTGTTGGATGCGAACAGCAGGTATTTTCCATCTGCAGTCACAAATGGCTGCATAGCGCTATATCCCTCCACGTTAACATTGGGCCCCATGGGTTTGGGCTCGTCCCAGCCACCGGCTTTCCGGGTGCTGGTATAAATAGCAGCTGCCTTTACACCGTTTTTAGCCGTCCAGCGGGTCAGGTAAAGCGTATTCCCATCAGGACTGACCGTTGCCACACCCTGGTCCATTCCTTTCGCTTCTGGAATATTAACGGCCTGACTATTATGAAAATCAGCTCCCTTCCCACGGGCAATGAACAGGTTGTTGATGTATGGATTGGCTTTTTTGGATTTCTTTTCTTTTTCAAGCTCGCTGCTGTCAGGGCGGGAAGACGTATACAACAACAAGTCTTTCGCCAGCATGGCTGGGGCATAGTTTGCACCGCCTGCATTTATATCTCCCGACAATTTACTGATCGTATATGCAGGCATGCGATTACTCTCAGCGATTGCAAATTCACAACAGGCGATCTCCAGGTTTGTACGTGTACTGAAATCGTCTATTTTGGTATATTCCTGTTTGAATCTTG
This sequence comes from Chitinophaga ginsengisoli, assembly GCF_003014595.1. Classification (GTDB taxonomy): domain Bacteria; phylum Bacteroidota; class Bacteroidia; order Chitinophagales; family Chitinophagaceae; genus Chitinophaga; species Chitinophaga ginsengisoli. Next base: position 111,563 of record NZ_PYGK01000001.1, read on the forward strand.
TGAACTGCTCCAATGCGGCACTATAGTTCCCGTTTGCGCGCAAACTCACCCCATACCAGAAACGGGCCAGCGGAAAGAGCGCACTATTATTGAAACCAACTACCTGCTCATAGTATTTCTCTGCATTACCATAGTCGTAATAGTTCCGGTAAGATTCCGCGAGGCGATAGATCACTGCTTCATAGTCTTTGAGCTTCCCTGATTCCTTACCCCGTAATTCAACGGTATAGGGCAGGATCTGGCCCGGCTTTATTTTAAAAGTACCAAGCGCCTTGTTGTAATACTGCGCTGCAGAGTAGTAATCCTTTGCCTCGAAGTAAATATCACCGGTTCTCTTATAGTCATATACATATTGGGCCTTTGAGGTGCTAACAATCCATAATAATGCGATAGCCAGCCAATAGCGTACATTTGGTTTCATCCGTATATTTTTTGTTTTTTACAGGCGCGGGCAAAAGAAATTTTCTTCTGAATACACTCTCTTTTTCCGGCTTATGAAGGATAAGGATAGCTCAAAACTGTTACTGCCATTGACCAATCGTCTGAGATTGGAGGTATTCACATCATAGCTGACGCCGAGTACAAAGCTTTTGAAGTGAAAGCCGGCAAACGGAATGGCAGAATCATTGATGCGATAATTAGCTCCCAGCAGGAAGTCAAACTCTTCGTTCAGATAAGCCTGTCCATATGCACCCAGCACAGCTTCATGCGCATTTCCCTGGCGCATATACAATCCATGAGGCGTAACACTGAAGATGTCATTCAACTTAATACGTGTACCGCCATGCGCCATATACCTTACTGGCAAGCGTTTATCTTCACCTGTTAAAAACGGATCTCTCGGCTGTGTAAGATGGCCTGCAGAAAAACCGGCGAAGGGGTTGAACTGATGATTGGGATTACCATCGAAGAACATTACACCTGCCGCCGCGTCAAATACATTGGAAGAAGTGGTACTAATATTCTCACCACTTGGTTTAGAAGGATTAAAGCCCATTACCGGGTCATACTGGCTCCCCAGCTGCCATTTGGCCGGATCTATCTTCCGGTTGATCATACCTGCCTGGATACCGAATACCAGGTGGCTGGTACCGGTTTCCCCAAAGCGTACACCGCGATAGGAAACGCTGGCCATTGCATTGAGGTATCTGTAGCCTGCATCGCCGGCAGTCATGTTTATTATATTCACACCGGCGCCAATATTATTGGGCGCAGCAGCATCAAAGGATACACCGGTAGTGGAAAACGGCTTACCAATGTTTACCCATTGATTACGATAGTTGGCACTGACGCGGTAATCGCCATCAACGATACCTGTCAATGCAGGGTTCAGCCACATAGGATAAGCATAGTATTGTGAGAAGTGAGGATCCACCTGTGCGTTTGCCCATGCAGGCAGCAAAGTGGCCAATACTATCCAGACAACAAAGCGTATGTTTCTATTCTTCATAAGAAGATTTTTAACTTTTTTGTAATGGCCGGGATGAATGCCATCCCGGCCCTGTTTATACCTTTTCTAACCCGATTAGCGGACGATAGTAACGGTTCCTTTCTTATTCACGATGGAACCATCCTGAAGCGTAGCGCGGAGTACGTAGATGTAGACACCCACAGGCTGCTGACGTCCACCCATGGTACCATCCCATCCGATGCGCTGATCTTTGGTCTCAAATATCTGTTGACCAAACTGGTTGTAGTACCTCACTACTATGTTTGCGATAGTATTGCCGTATACATAATGCACATCGTTCATTCCATCACCGTTTGGCGTGAACACGTTTGGTACAAAGATGTTGTTGCCCTGCGGGTTCTCTGTTGTACCTGTCACTGCATCGGAGAGTCCACTGGTTTCACAATCTGCATTACCCAATGCTCTTACACGGATACTCACTGACTGTGCAGGCGCTAAACCGGAGATAACATGTACAAGCCCTTCGGCTCCGGAACTTGGAACAACATAAGTCACTCCGTTATCCAGGGTTACCTGGTAGGCTGTTGCACCCGGCACTGCGGTCCACGCAAAGGTTACCTCAGTCGGTGTTGTCTCTGTTACCGTTACAACCGGCGGAGCGAGTGGTTCGAGGATATTCACCTGTACAGCTGTTCTGGAAGTACTGCTGCAACCACCTGTTGTCACTGCCTCTACATAGTAGGTTGTACCCTGGCTGAGGGCAGGTGTGGTGAATGAAGCGCCTGTTCCTACCGGTGCGCCGCCTGTAGCGGTAGTATACCAGCGGAATGTGGCGTTTGCGGTGGTTGATGTAGCAGAAAGTGTTGCCATATTACCAGGACAGATGCCAGCTCCATTACCGGTTACTATTGGCGCATTAGCGGAAGCACCTACTGTTATACTTACAGGTGTACGGGTAATGCTTGCACAACCGGAGGTATTCAGTGCCTCTATATAGTAAGTAGCATTTGCCGTGATTGCCGGTGTCATGATAGAGCTGCCTGTTGCCACCGGCGTACCACCTGTCAGGCTGGTATACCAGTTGTAGGTCAGACTTGTATTTGGATTTTGTACGCTCAGTGTTACGACTTCACCAGGGCATGCGGTTATTGCGGCATTGCTTACCGCAGGGGATGATGGTGTCGGATTGACTGTTACCTGTACAATAGTACGGCTCTGGCTTACGCAACCACCTGTAGCTGCTTCTACATAGTATGTCGTATTCGCATCCAGTTGTGCTGTGGTAAAGGCTGCACCTGTGAAGACAGGAGTACCACCTGTGGCAGCTGTATACCATTTGTAACTGATGCCCGCCAGCGGATCTTTCACATTGAGTACGGCTGATTGGCCTGCACAGATCGTTGTACCATCCGCCAATGGCGCATCAATGGTATTCACTACTGTTGCAGTTACTCCTTTTCTCGCCTGGCTGCTGCAACCGGAGCCATTCAATGCTTCAACATAGAAAGTGGTATTATTATTCAATGTCGCCGTTGTGTATTCTGGTCCCGAAGCCAAGAGGGTTCCATTGGCCGGTGCATCATACCAGCGATAGGTCAGTGCTGCGTCAGGGTTGAGCACATTGAATGTTGCTGTACCACCTACGCAGGTGACTACATTCGCGGCAACAACATCCGGCGTTGGTGCTGCTGCATCTACCACTATACTTGCCGTTGCACGGCTGGCACTTACACAGGTTGCACCTAATGTAGCCTGCACATAGTAGCTGACATCTGTGCTCACAGCTGTTACAGTGAAGGCATTCCCCGTGAATACCAACGTACCGCCTGTTGGTGCATCGAACCATTGGTAGGTGATTCCCGCCTGTGGGTTCTGTACTGACAAAGTCACATCCTGACCAGCACACACCCTTACATTGGCAGCCGTCAGTACCGGTACATTCGGAGACACACCCACTGTTACTGTAACTGCAACCCGCGCGCTGGTACCGATACACTGATTATTAGTAGTTGTTCCATCTACGTAGTAGGTAGTGGTGCTGGTAAGAGCAGGAGTCGTGAACTCAGGACCGTATTCTATCGGCGTACCACCAGTAGCCACAGTATACCAACTATACAGCATACCATTTGTACTGGAAGTTACGCGCAGCGTTGCGGTCTCTCCCGTACAGATACTTACATTGTTTGACTCAAGTACCGGCACAGGAGGCGCAGTAGATACAAAAATGGCCGCCTGAGCTCTTGCAGCGCTGGTACAATTGCCATTCACAGCCTCTACATAGTAGTTTACTGCTGCGTTGATAACCGGCGTAGTAAAGCTGCTGCCCGTAGCAATCGGAGTACCTCCTGTTGCCGTTGTGTACCAGCGATAAGTGTATGCCGGATTAGGATTCTTTACAAACAGAGTCACATCATCACCGGCACATATTATTATTGGATTAGTGAAAGTCAGTACTGGTACATCCGGAGCTACCCCTACCGTTACGGTAGCTGACGCTCTGGCACTTGTACCGGTACACTGGTTATTAGTGCTTACTGCTTCTACATAGTAAGTAGTGGTATTGTTAAGAACAGGAGTCGTGAACTCCGGTCCACTGGCTACCGGTGTGCCGCCAGTAGCAACAGTATACCAGTTATAGGTCACACCGGTTGTGTCGGAAGTGACGCGAAGTGTTGCGGTACCTGTACAGGTGCTTACATTATTGGATTCAACTACAGGAACCGGAGGTGCTGTAGAAAGGCTTACAGTCACCCGCGCTCTTGCAGGACTGCTGCAGGTACCATTACCAGCTTCTACATAGTAGTTGGTAGCTGTATTAATAGCAGGTGTTGTAAAGCTGCTGCCTGAGTCCAGCGGTGTACCACCTGTTGCAGTGGTGTACCATTTATAGCTGAGTGCTGCATTCGGATTCTGTACGGCCAGGGTCACCGTCGATCCCGGGCATACACTGACTGCTGGCGTTGTTACCACTGGTGTTGCCGGAGCCGGTAATACTTTGATCGCAACAGGTACACGGTCGCCCGCATTCACACAACCATTGTTGTTCACCGCCTGCACATAGAACGTTGCATCGCCGGTAAGGCCCGTCACGACAAATACCGGACCTGTGGATGCCAGTATACCACCTGTTGGTGCAGTATAGAACTGGTAGCTTATACTATTCTGTGGATTCTGTATAAACAGCAGGGCGTTCTGACCAGCGCATATTTCCACATTATCACTTACGAGTGTTGGAACTGCTGGCCTTGCGGCTACAGTAGCTGTAGCTGCCACCCTTGCACTGGACTGGCCACATGCTGAACCATTACTGCTGGCCTCTACATAGTAAACAGTAGTGGCTGAAAGTACAGGAGTCGTGTATGAATCACCTGTATTTACCAGTGTACCACCTGTCAATGCTGAATACCATCTGTAAGTAATACCTGCAGTTGCAGATGTTACCTTGAAGGTAGCCGTACCACCCGCACAAATGTCAACGTTCTGATCTTCCAGCACTGGCGCCGGTGCGCCACCACCTACTGTTACAGTTGCTTTCACCCTTGCCGTCAGAGTACAGGCCCCATTACCTGTCTCTACATAGAATGCAGTATCTGCATTCAGTGCATTGGTGACATAAGTAGTACCTGTGAACAACAGTGTACCACCTATAGGTGCGCTATACCAGCGGGTCTGGATATTCTGACCTGTAACATTTGCCGTCAGGGTAGCCTGCTGACCTACACAGATAGCAGCACTATTTACAGTCGGTGCCACCAGTCCTGGTACCACACTTACTGTTACAGATACCCTGTTTGAATTAGCGCAATCATTGCTGGTGCGCACACTCTGTACATAATATGTTTTCGTAGCTGTCAACGCTGGTGTGATGAAGGAGGCACCTTCAAACACTTTCTGTCCGCCGACAGGAGCATCATACCATTCCAGTTTGGCTACCGGGCTGGATGTTGCCGTCAGCGTAGCCGTATTGCCACTACAAATAGTCACATTGCGGGTAGCTACTACCGGGGCTGACACCTGCCTTGTTGCATAATAGATATATGCTTTCACCAGTGCTGCTATCACACCTCCTCTCAGGCGTACCTGTACACGGTCGTAGGCCGCACCAGGTGCAAAGGCAACGGTGAATTTGCTACTGCCGTTCAGTATCCTGATGCTCACGTTATCATTATTCAACAAGAGGGCATCGTTATTTGGAGTCGCTCCGTTAAAGCTGGATATCTCCAGAGCGCTCAATAAACTTACATCTATTAGCTGTGCTGGCAGTTCCATCACAATACGCACGCTATCGCCTGCTGCTGCTACTGCCGGGAAGATGAGGCTTTGCTGCACACTGCCACCACCCGCAGCCAGTGGTACTGAGAGTATTGAATAGTTATTGACATCAGCATCTGTCGTATTCTGTGCATCTACAACTGAGCATAGTGCACAGACAGCTGTGGTGCTGTTTATTTGTGCATTTGCAAAATCACAGGCAGTATTCGGTACTACAGTTACTGTTAATGGAACCGCAGTGCGTTCACCTGGACAACTACCCGCGCCTGCCACCGCTTCTACATAGTAGGTGATGCCACTGGTCAGAGCAGGAGTCGTAAACACTGCTCCGGTAAACACAGGGCTACCGCCGGTAGCAACTGTATACCAGTTATACACCACACCTGGCGTTGCGGAGCTTGCAGTCAAGGTTGCCGACTGGCCAGACACGACTTCTCCATCCACTGGTACCGTTGTTACAGTTGGTGCAGCAGGTACCGGATTGACGGTAACAACCGCTGCGGTCCTTGATGCACTGGCACAGGCGCCTGCAGCTGCTTCCACATAATAAGTGGTGGTTGCTGTCAGTACCGGTGTCTGGAAGGAAGCCCCTGTAAATACCGGCGTACCGCCTGTCGCTGTTGTATACCAGCGGAATGCGGCGCCCGTAGTAGCAGACGTAGCTGTCAGTTCTGCGCTGTTGTTTGCACAGATAGTCACATTACCGGTAGTTACTACCGGCGCATCTGGTCGGCCAACGACATTGGCGGTTACCATCTTACGGGTGGTATTGGTACAACCCGTGGCATTGGAAGCTTCAATATAATAGGCTGTGGTAGCAGTCAGACCAGGTGTTGTGTAAGAAGTACCTGTGAACAGTAATGTGCCGCCTGCCGGAGCAGTGTACCAGCGGTAGATCACACCAGGCACCGGTTTCACATTAAAGGTGGCAGTACTGCCGCTGCAGATAGCCAGCGCGGTTGTATCCAATACTGCTACACCTGGTACAGGATCTACAATTGCTGTTACCGCTACACGCTGCTGGTTAGGACAGTTCAGGCTTGTCTTAACAGCTTCTACATAGTAAGTGGTATTGGCTGTCAGTACAGGCGTCTGATAACTTGTACCGGTAGAAATAGCGGTACCACCTGTTGCTGTTGTATACCAGCGGAAGGATACATTTGCCGGACCATTTGCTATCAGCGTTGCACGGTTACCCGTACACACTGTATCCCCTTTCACTTTCGGCAGCCCAACAACGCGGCTTGCGAAATGTACGTTCACCGCACTCAATGCAGCAGCAGCACCGGATCTCAGACGTATCACAAGCCTGTCAAACAGCGCTTTCGGCTTAAAGCCTGCCAGCGCCTGTGTATTACCTCCCAGTAAGGTCAGTTTTATCGCCGGGTTATTCAGGGCAATGAAGTCATTATTGGAAACAGCTCCATTGTACGATCCTATTTCAATGGCTGACAACAGACCAACATCCGCCAATGTGTTATCGAAAGAGAATGATATTACAGTGCTATCACCTGGCTCGCTGATCTGCGGGAAGATCAGTGATTGCTGTACATAACCGTTCAACAATCCAAGGACCACATGCAGTGTGGATTTAGACAGTGTACTGTTATCAACTGCCAGATTCGGGTTTTCAACATAACAACCCACACAAATACCATTAGCAAGATTTTCCTGGCTGGTGGCGGCATCACAAGGGATGTCGTTACTACCTGGCACCACGGTAGCCGTTACGGATACTCTCGGACCATTTTTACAACCGGCGGCATTTACTGCTTCTACGGAGTAGGTAGTAGTGGCCGACAAAGGACCAGTATTGAACACGGCTCCGGTGAAGATAGAGTCGCCTGCCATGCTGTACCATTTATAGATCACATTTGTACCTGTAGCATTTGCCGTAAAGATGGCGCCCTGGCCACGGATAATGGCCGTAGACGGCGGCGTTACGGTGAGATTGGTTGGAGCCGGACTCACTGTTACCGGCACTCTTGTTCTGGTTGTACTCTTACAACCATTATTATCTGCTTCCACATAGAAAGCAGTATCTGCAGTCAGGACGTTTGTCGTATAGTTGGCTGTGGATGCCAGCAGTGTACCACCTGTAGCGGCGGAATACCAGCGGAACGTAGCTCCTGCCGGCGCAGTTGCCAGCAACGCAGCTGGATTACCCGTGCAGATACTTCTTCCGGCAGCGGTAGGCGCAGCGGGTGCTGTTCCTACATTCACCCTCACTGGTATCCTCACAGGATTAGCACAACCAAAGCGGCTGGCTTCCACATAATAAGTAGCAGAAGCTGTGAGTGCCGGCGTGATATAAGTACCATTTCCGGACAGTTGCGTGCCACCAACAGCGGTGGCATACCAGGCCAGATTTGCTCCATTAGAAGATGTTGCCGTTAGGGTAGCGGTACCGCCACTGCATATATCTATTGTTGGCGTAGCCACCTGTGGTCTTTTTGTCACGACAGCAGCAAAGTATACTTTGACGCGGGTGAGCGCGGCCACAACGCCGTTAATACTTACTAATACACCATTGAAGGCTTTATTAACCGGTAACGTTACCCGGAACTTATTACCAGTGTTCAACAGCATCACATGTACTGTTGAATTATTCAGGAATATAGCATCTCCATTAGCTGTATTTCCATTGTAGGACTCCAGTTTCACACCGCCCAACAATGCAACATCTGCTACCTGTCCCGGAATTTCCAGATCCAGCGTAATACTGTCTCCTGCAGGGTAAGTGTTGCCAAATTGTAACAACTGCCCCACATATCCTACTGCACTTAGGGTAGAAGTGATCGTAGATGCAGAATTTGCATTCTGGTCTACTGCCTGTGCCGGATCAGCAACAGAACATAACAGGCAGACACCAGCAATAACAGGACTTACCTGTTGTGTAGCATAACTACATGGCGTCGGTTCGTTCGGCACGTTGATCTCTGCCCGTACTACAGCACGCGTTGGGCTGGTACAGCTATTTGCAGGGTCTTTTACTTCTACATAATAGACTGCATCAGCAGACAATGCAGGTGTTGTAAAGCTTGTGGCATTGCCCTTTAACAATGTACCACCCGAAGGTGCATTGTACCAATTATACTGATATGCCGGATTAGGATTATTAACAGTGAATGTAGCTGTCTGACCAGCATTGATTTTGCTTACTGCCGGTGTTACCAATGGTTGTGGCAAACCAACGATCACATATACTGCTTTCCTTACCGGATTCACACAACCAGATGAAGAAACCGATTCTACATAGTAGATAGCATTGGTCACATCACTTACCTGATAAGTGGCGCCTGTAGCCAGTACAGTACCTCCAACAGGCTGATTATACCAACGGAAAGAAGTGCCAGGTCCTGTAGCGCGGAGGATAGCTGTACTACCCTGGCATATGTAAACGGTATCTTTTTCTACTGTAGGGATGCCTCTATAAACCTGGGCGGAATAGATCTTCAGATCGGTGAGTGCCGTTACCTGACCCATTAGTTTAATATTCACCCTGTCAAAGGCGGCTCCAGGTGCAAAGGAGTAAACCAGTTCCCTGTTGCCATTCAACAACTGAAGATTCAACAGTCCCGGGCTCAGGGTAACCACATCATTATTGGCAGTGGTTTTATTGGATGAAGAGATCTGAATACCGGATAACAGGCCCAGGTCTGCTATACCGGTAACAAAGCCCAGTTTAATACGAATGCTGTCGGCAGATGTACCCGGAGTGGGGAAGATGAGTGATTGCTGTATGTTCCCGCCTACTCCCAGCACGAGATGCATCAATGATGCTGTCTTCGTACTGTTATCAACCGCAGAATCCTGCTTTTCCACAAAACAACCTACACAAAGACCACTTGTAGTGACCAGCTGGCTGGTAGCACCACCACAGTCGATATCACCAGGATTTGTTGGTCCGCCGTCGCCATTCAGTATAACAGCTACAGGCGTACGCAAGCTTTTACAGCTGGCATTGCCCTGCAATACCGCTTCTGCATAGTAGGTCGCATTCGCAGTTACCGGAGGTGTGGTAAACTGTGTACCAACAAATACGGGAGTACCGCCTGTTGGCACATTATACCAGTTATAAATGAAACCCGGATTAGGGGCAACGACGCTAAATGTAGGTGTAGTACCGTCCGCTACAGAAGTAGAAGAAGGCGTCACCACTACTCCTGGCAGGCCTGTTTTTACCTGCACAGGTGTACGTCTTTCACTGCCGCAACTGTCAGCGCCAACAGCTTGTACGAAATAGGTAGTGTCTTTTGTAATAGCCGGGGTAGTAAATGACGCGCCATAACCCACCGGAGCGCCACCAGTATATGAAGTGTACCAGCGTAAGGTATAACCGGCAGGCCCAATGGCACTCAGCACAGCGGGGCTTCCGCTACAGGTGAATATGTTCCCTGCAGCCACCTGTGCAACAGGTGTTACTACCTGCGCATAATATACGTTCAGTACAGTAATTGCGCCTACCAATGCATTCAGGCGAATCTCAACCCTATCAAAAGTTTTATTGGCGACGAAAGTGTAAGCATTTTGCTGCACACCGTTCAGCAAACGAACTGCCAGCAGATCGCTCTGAAGACTTCCCATTTCAGCGTCCGTAGGTCTTGCCCCATTTCCAAGACCTACACCGATATTCGTAAGCAGGGCCAGATCAAGCAATCCTGTAGTAGTGCCAAGCCCCAGACGTATAGTGTCTCCAGCTTTACCCGCAATCGGGAATACCAGGTCCTGGTAAACATATCCTCCAACTCCTACTCCGAGGCGCATGGCAGATGCGGTAGCGGGGTCTGTATCTACTGCCAACCCAGGATTATCAACGGTACATAGTAAACAGGCGATCCCTCCCGTACCAGAACTCTGTGTCTGAGAACCACTACAGCTTAACTGTCCATTTCCACTGGTACTGTTCACATTCACGTCTACCGCTGTTCTCCTGATGCTGACCAGACCATCGCCAGGAGATATGGCTTCCACATAGTAAGTTTTATGCTGGAATAACGGAGGTGTTTTAAAACTGCTGCCGGTGTATATTGGCGACCCGCCTTCCGGCGTCTCATACCAATTGAAGATAACACCGGGAATAGCAGGCAATGTAGCATTGAGCGTAGCTGTTTGTCCTGCAGTAATAATCGCAGGGCTCGGGGCAACCGTCACCGGCGTCATTGCTATAGCCTCATAGATATATAAAGAATTATTGGCGCCGAGGAGGCTGCCGAGATCTATTTGTGCGGCATCGAAGGTATGTGATACAGGTATAGCTACCCGGAACCTTTTGATGCCATTTGCTCCCTGGAGCACATTATAACCCAGCAAGCCACTGGTCAATAGCTGCTTATCATTGTTGCTTACATTATTCAGGGAAGTTGTTACGCCGATACTTCCCAGCAATGATGCATCTGCCAGGATATCAGCTTCTGAACCCAGTATCAGAATAATACTGTCACCACTGTGGTATGTACCCGGGAAAGTGATCTTCTGTCCCAACGTAGTGGCAATACCTAAAGGCAATGATAAATGGGAGGCGGTAGTAGAGTCTCCATCTGCTGCCAGCGCCGGATTCTGTGCATTACACAACGCACAGGCCACACCGGACATAATAGGGGCCTGCTGGCCGGTGCCATATGTCCATAGCGGACCAGTGCCGCCACCAATGGTCACAGGTACTGCCGTCCTTACCAGGCTTGTTGTACCGGCAGGATCTTCTGCGGCTACATAGTAGGTTGTATTACGGATAAGAGAAGGGGTCTTAAAAGCGCCGGAACCGGTGAAAACAGGCGTTCCTCCCTGCGGAGTAGTATACCAGTGGAACACCGGATTTGCAATACGGATGGAAGGGGTTAAAGTAATGGAAGTATTATAGGCGGTTTTAGCCGGCTGCGGCAATACCGTTACAGGTATCATCGCTGCTACTTCATACAGTTTCAATGAGCCGGATACACCTACCAGCCCTCCGAAATCAACCTGTACGCCATCGAAGGTTTTAGTAGCGGGAATGCTCGCACGGAACTTCCGGGCACTATTCAACCCTACTCCCAACAGTTGTAGTTTTACAACTGATGCATCGAGGTTTATGCCATCATTGTTGGATACTGCCGGACCTGCGATGCTGTTATTATAAGTCGTTACTCTCACCCTTGGCAGCACTAATCCTGCAAGGTCCTCTGTAGGAGATTCCAGGAATAATACGATGCTGTCCCCAGGCTGATATACGCCGGGTAGTTTTACCAATTGACCTACGGAACCAGATACGCCCAATGGAACTGTCAGTATCGAAGAAGTAGTTGTATCTCCATCTACAGCCAGATCGGGAGTCGTTACTGAACATGCCGCACAGGCAATGCCGCTGGTAATAGGACCTTGCTGTTCCTGCCCATAGCTCCAGATAGTGCCTGGACCACCAGCTACCCTTACCGTAACCGGCGTGCGTGCGTAACTGCTCAGGTTATCTGCCGGACTATATGCTTCAGCATAATAAGTGGTAGTACGGCTCAGCAAAGGCGTAGGGAAGCTACCGCCGATAGCGACAGGCGTTCCACCTGTTGGTGTTGTATACCATCTGTAAACAGGAGTCGCCACGCGTGCATCGGTGCTGGCAGTCAGCGTTACACTACTACCTGCTGTAATCAGTGGTGCAGCAGGAGTAACGGTAACAGGAATAGTAGCTGCTGCTTCATATATATTGAGCGAACCGAAAGCAGCAAATGCAGAGGACAGACTTATCTGGGCTGCATCAAAGTCCTTGGTTACAGGAACTGTTACACGGAACTTATGCGTTCCGCCTGCACCCAGTCCCAACGCGTCCACACGAATACTGCCTGCTCCCAGGTTTGTAATATCATTATTGGCAATGTCATTATTAAAGGTCTGTACCTGAATGGCAGCCAATGCAGCTGCAGAAACCAACTGACCGGGGATCTGCAGATCCAATACGATCTGATCTCCGGCTTTATAGTCGCCAGGAAACTTCAGTAACTGCCCTACAGCCGTCAGCGCGCCAACAGGTAGTGAGAGTGTTGAAGCAGTAGTAGTATCCCCGTCAACTGCCCTGGCAGGGTTATTCACAGCACATAATGCGCAGGCAATACCAGCTGTCACGGGGCTTTCTTCCTGATCCGCAAATGTCCATATGGGTCCAATGCCGCCACTGACTTTAACAGTAACAGGTGTACGAACGGGACTTACAAGTCCGTCGGCCGGATTGGTGGCCGCTACATAATACGTAGTGGTACGTTTTAAAGCAGGTGTTGTAAAACCGCCGCTGTTGAATACAGGCGATCCTCCTTCAGGAGCGGCATACCAGTTGAAGGTAGCCCCCGGGATCCTGATGGAAGACGAGAAAGTAACAGTACCTCCGGAAGTGACAGTGGGAGCTGAGGGATTCACTGTTACAGGAATGAAAGCCGTTGCCTCATAAACACGTAAAGACCCAAACTCGGCGATCAAAGCCGAAAGGCTGATCTGCACCTCATCAAAATTATGTGTAATGGGAACGATAACCCGGAACTTTGGGGTGCTTCCCAAACCAACGCCCAATACGCTTATTCTGACTGTTGCGCTATCCAGTGAGATCTGGTCATTATTGGATACTCCTCCATTAAAAGTATTCACAGACAGCGCCGAAAGAAGCTGCTTTGAATAAATCTGATCGGGAATTTCAAGGTCGAGCGCCACCCGGTCTCCCGCCTGATAGCTACCTGAAAATTTAAGTTTAAGTCCGACACCGCCCACGGCGCCGACCGGCAGCACGAGAGTGGCCGCGGTATTCAGATTCCCATCAATAGCATTGGCGCCATCGTCCACGCGGCACAAGCCACAGGCCACTCCGAATGTAACGAATGACTGGCTGCCGGCATGGCTCCACAGGGGCCCTTCGGCAAAATACCTGCCGCCGGAGCGCCAGGCGCTGCTCAATAAGGGGGAATGAGGGTGATGGGAAAGATAATTATCCAACCAGCTTGCCGCATTGCTGGTCAATGCAGTATTGGTTACGGGTAGTTCCTTTGCGGAAGTTTTACCCAGGGGTAACCCCACCAGCCAGACGAGATAAATAAAAATAAGCATAAAAGCTCTCATGGGGCTTTTCAGGGTAGCATTAAAATACATAATATTTAGTATTCAATTGGTTCGGGGTAGTGTGTTTTTCTGGTGTAAAAAACATGTACACAGTTCTCCTTCAATCTTAACTCAGGGGCAGGGCTATGAAGCTCAGGGATAAGGATGGGGCGTTACCAGCTTAAAATAAGCTGAATACACCCAAGGGGTCCTTATGTTGAGGAATATTGAAAATTTGAAAACAACGGGGCGAAAATAGGCTGATAGGATGGTTTAAAAGAAGGTCTTTTTATTCAGTATAGAAGAGGCTGTTCATTTCGTTCATTCCATGTAAATCAAGTGTTCATTTCATTCACAGCCTGTAAAGTCGGAGAAATAGTATTATATACAGGTTCTTCTGCGAATGAGGGTACAACCGGGTTTTTTTTAGAAACGACCGTTTTCAAAAAATATTATGGAGTACTTATGATTTTTTATTAGGAGTGCTCACCATTTGAACTGGCATGTATTAGTTCACAACGTTAATTAAATAAACTAATTTTCTTATTTGATAGTTTCAACTGAAAGCAGCTAATCAGGTCATTACCGATAGGCATCATGCATTTACGTTAATAATCAGCAGATAGTACATCTTGTTCATTCTAATCTATTTTGTTCATTTCAGCCATTTCTAGATAAACAAATCTGAATCGAAAATGGATACGTAAGTTTACCTCAGAATAACCAAATCCATTTACTCAAAATCCATTTTCCTTGTCCCCGTATGATAGATCTCTCCTATGACTTTATCATAACATTACAGAATGAAGTATCCCGTAAGTTTGGCGCAGATACCATCACACCCAGTGATTGCAAGCGTCTTTCTGATTTAATAAGGGATGAAACCACAAAGGCGGTCAGTGAAACAACTCTCAAAAGAGTATTTGGTTTTGCTACCACCAAACATAGTTTCTCGCGCTATACGCTCAACACGTTGGCGCAGTACTGCAATTACAAGGACTGGGATGATTTTCAGGCCCAGCATTATGTTCAGACCGACGGTAATGAACTGAACGACAGCAAGTGGCTGGAGTTAAAAAACAAGGCCGTTACCATCTCACATTATACCATACTTACGTTAAAGAACAGGTCAGGCATTCCCTTTGCCCTGACTGTTCCCCGCCCTTCCTGCTTTGCACATATCGAACGTTTCCTGGAAAGCGACTACGCCGCAACTGCGCTGATAGCACCTTCAGGCTGGGGCAAATCGGTCACTCTCGTGCATATGGCAGAACATTTCTGGTTTAGCAAGGACGCCAAGTTTAAAAAAGATATCTGCTGGTTTATTCATGCGCATGCGGCGGGTAGCCTCCTGTTACGGGGTTTCTCCCTGGCTACCTGGCTGGATAATCAGCTGAATCTCGGTGCGGGAGAAAACTTCAGGGAGTACTTCGCTTCCCATTTTGATAAGCTACGGGGAAGGCTGATATTAATAATAGACGGGTTTGACGAGATCACCATTGCGGGCGACAAACTGAAGTTGCTATACACCAAACTGGAAGAATTCGTGTACTCGAACGACCTGTTCCCCTGGGTAAAAGTGATCCTTTCCATTCGCAGCAGCACCTGGTCTGATATCTTCCAGCATTCACTTCAGTATCCGGCCTTCAGGAGATACTGGTATCTGGGACCGGAAATGGACGAAGAAACCAGTATCAACCTCCCTTCTCTCACAGAACAGGAGGTGAAGTCGGTATTATATAATCATCGTATTGACCCTGCCACTGTACGCACTTTCAGCGAAGGTTTCCTGCAGAAATTACGATTCCCTTATTATCTGCAGTTATTCTGTCAACTGAATACCGGTCCGGAACAGCACTTTGTCAGTGAACATCTCAGTCTTTTTGAGATGATCTCCAAGTTTGTACAGACCAAGGTGTTCAACACACCGACCAATACCTTTAAGGTCAGGATCATCGAAAAAATGCTATGGCTGCTCGATCTTGGCAAAGCAGGACAGCATACCGACAAGAACCTGCTGCTGAATAAAAATGCAGACCTTTTCCCGGCATACAAAGAACTACTGGCAGATAATATACTCGTGGAGGAGAACCTTAGCCAGGAGGTCATGTTTCTCGTTAAAGTGCGCTTTGCGCACCAGTTCCTACTCGAATACTTTTCAGCCATGCATTATATCAAACAGGCCGGCGACCTGATTGATGAACATATGCTGCAAAAGATCGCCAAACAGCTGCCGTCATCTTCCTACCGCGTAGGCATATTTAAATGGCTGCTGCGTTATGCTATCAACAACGATCAGCCGGAAGTGATCCATAAGATCTTCTACCTGCCTTTGAGCACAATGGAAAAATCTTACCTGCTGGAATATCTCGCGTTGCATTATCAACATGAAGGTGAAAAGCAGACCGTACTGAATACGGTATTCCCCCAGGGATATTTCCGTAGAAATCCGCTAAGTCGTTTCATTAACGATAATTTCCTGCACTTCGGGAAAAAGAAGGTGCTCAACGCACTGCTCGATCTGTCAGAAATGCCTGATGATAAACTGAAGATCCGCAGCATCCTTTTCACAATGTCATTATTACAACTGGATGCGGAACAATGTGAACAGGAGCTGAGCAATATCAAGAAACTCATTTCCCCGGAAACGATCGATGACGAGGTGTGGGTATCTCCCTATGATCTCTACCTCTTTATATATGAGTATCTGAAATTTGGGATCATCAATGAAAATATAAAAGACAAGATCTATAACTATTCTCGTTATTTAACCGGCAGTACGAGGCATGCACCCACCGTTGCGCAGGAGATGGTATTCCGGATGACCGGTATGGCTTTCGCCCTACTGAATGACAATACACATATATTCAATTATACAAAGCGGATATTTGATTGCTTCCCCGCACTGGTACATCAACGCACCAATCCCCTGCGCGTATCACTGTTGTGCTGGCAGGCGCTGGCTCACCTCCACCTTGATAACCTGGCCCTGGCAAATAAAATATGTCAGCATACGGACAAGCTGATAAAGACATATCCGTTTGACTTCACCAGCGGACGGCATATTGAAGTATTGCAGAAGATGATCCTGGCAGAAGTATATTATAAGGAAAAGGAATTAAACAGGGCCATCCGTACCGCTGAAGCAGCCATTGAGATTTCCCAGAAAATGGATTTCAAATTATTACTGCTGACCGGATTTAAACTGCTTAATAAAATGTACGCGCAGGTCCGCTTTGACAAACAATATAATCAGACCCAACAACAAATGACACTGATCAATAAAAGTACCTCCTTCAAACATTTCGATAAGGTACTGGCTACTGTAACCCAAACCAGCTAACTACAAATCAATATAATATAAAGGAATTCCGCCATAAAAAGAAGTGCTTTTTACAGCAGATCACATTTTTTTGCAATTCATCTGGCATAATTTTGCGTTATTGCATACCATAATGGCCATTGATGAAAGTAAATACACTACATTCCAACAATTTCTGCTCAATCTCCTGAGCCTGTTGACCATTGTACCATTAGCACCTTACCTCAACCGGTATATTCCTCCATTAGTGGTACAAGGCTGGCACATGGATATGTTTGTTGCTGTGTTGATCGCCTTCCTGTTCACCCGTCTGTTGCTCTGGATCTTTAAGCCACTGATCATTCCGGCCTTTGTGCTTGTGTGCAGCATATTGTCTGTTAATTATTTCACGGATAATTATTCCTTTGTTAATGTACTGAATGATTATAAAGGAATGGTACAGGGTAACTGGGGCGCCAAGAACAACAAGCAATTCGACATCCTCAGCCTTTACCCCAGGCGTGTGGAAACTTATCGTGATAAAACAGTAAGAGGCATACAGGATAAGGTCAATTATAAAGATTCCATTGTTCGCAATTTTTCCGTAGCACACTCTGTGGAAGATTTTGATGAGTATTTTCCAAAATACGGGAAAGTGTCCCGTTATCTTGCGTTGTTCCATTATATAAACAGGCATTTCAAATACGTACCGGATACACATCGTGACGAATATTTTGCGACTCCTATGGAAACCATCCAGAATGGCCTGGGAGGAGATTGTGATGACCATTCTATCCTGATGGCTTCCTGCCTGCAATCTATCGGTGCGCGTTGCCGCATTGTACTCATACAGGGACATGCCTATCCCGAGCTCTATTGCGGCAGCAAAGAGGATTTTGAGATTATCAAACAGGCGATTGTCACTTTGTTTCCGCAACCTCCCGTGAAGGAGATCCACTACCACGAAATGAAAGGCGAATACTGGATAAACCTTGATTATACTGCCCGTCATCCAGGCGGCAAGTATATGAACGATAAGGTTTATGCGTTGATTGAATTATGATTGAAAGAAAATATTAGTAATGAGCCAATTCAAAACGATTAGGAAGTATCATTCTTTCTTCAAGTTTAAGCGTGACTTTGAACGATATAGTTTAGGAAAGGTCCGAAGCTACGAGATTATTATTCACTGGCTGCACAAGGTATTAAGCAGAAGTCAGTTCCTTATATTATCAGGTATCCTGGTTGGGCTTGGAGCCGGAATGGCAGGAGTAGTGCTTAAAGTGCTTGTACACTATATACACTATTTTATTACCCATAAAGTATATTTCAGTACACAGATTATTTTTTATGCCGTCTTTCCCTTCCTGGGCATTGTGCTGACCACTATGCTGGTGATCTGGGGTTTCAAAGGCCAGTCCAGAAAAGGTATTGGTCTTATTCTCCATGAAATTGCACAGAATTCCAGTCTTATTCCGCCGGTAAAGATGTACTCTCAGATCATGCAGAGCGCTATCACCGTAGGACTGGGAGGCTCCGCCGGATTGGAAAGCCCTATTGCGGTGACAGGCGCAGCTATCGGTAGTAACTACGCACGCAACTACCACCTGGGATACAAGGAAAGAACGTTGCTATTGGCAGCCGGCGCTACTTCCGGTATTGCCGCAGCTTTCAATGCTCCTATTGCCGGGGTGATGTTCGCCTTCGAGATCCTGTTGACAGGAGTTGTTTTCTCAGACTTCATTCCACTGATACTAGCCGCAGTATGTGGTAGTTTATTATCAAAGGTCATTCTGCAGGAGGAAGTATTATTCCATTTTGAAACCAGGCAGCCATTCAATTATCACAATGTTCCCTTCTACATTGGTTTGGGATTGTTATCTGCATTATACGCCCGTTACTTCATTGTTATATCGCAGCGTGTTGAACATTTTATTAAAGGTCTGCAGTGGTCTGTTTTGCAGAAAGCCATTTTAGGAGGGCTGATCGTATCTGCTCTATGTGTGCTGATGCCTCCATTATTCGGAGAAGGATATACCAGCGTAAAATTGCTGGCAGGAGGACATTCCGACGAAATCATTCAGAATAGCTTTTTCAGATATATTCCTACGCAAAACTGGATACTGCTGTTATTCACCGGTTGCATCTGTTTACTGAAAGTATTTGCGACCGCCTTCACCATTCATAGTGGTGGTAATGGTGGTAACTTTGCCCCTTCTCTTTTTGCAGGTGGTTTCCTGGGATACTTCTTTGCCCTGTTGTGCACGCACCTGGGATTCCATGATGTTCCCTTCACCAACCTGGTAATTGTAGGAATGGCCGGTGTTATGAGTGGAGTGATGTATGCACCGCTGACCGCTATTTTCCTCATCGCGGAAGCTAGTTCCGGGTATGATCTTTTTATCCCGCTGATGATCGTATCCACCACTTCATTCCTGCTGGCGAAATGGTTCTCGCCTATTTCTCCTGAGTTAAAACACCTGGCGGATAAAGGAAAGATCTTCACCAGGGCGCATGATAAAAATATCCTCTCAGTCCTCAAACTGGAGGAGCTGGTAGAAAAAGACATCCAGCGGATATCTTCCGGTGAAACACTCAGACAACTGATCGAACTGGTGAAAGAGGGCCATCGTAATATAATTGGCGTGGTAGGACCCGACGGACGGCTGGATGGCGTTATCACGCTGGACGATATACGGCAGATCATGTTCACACCCTCTCTGTACGATACCATGAGCATCAGACAATTAATGAAAGCTCCTCTCGCGGTCATTGATATCCGGGATAATGTAGCAGATGTAATTAATAAATTTGACGAAGTACATACCTGGAACCTTCCGGTCACTGATGAGGGCCGGCTGGTAGGCTTTGTTTCCAAATCAGGTATACTTAATCAATATAGATTATTATTGCAGGAGTATTCATGATCTTCATCCGTCGGATCATGCTTGAAATTTAATCCGGTTTATGGCCAAAATTCTGATCTTATTTGCGCATCCTGCATTTGAAAAATCCAGGGTGCATTCACAATTAGTGGCTGCCATACGCGGCATGCAAGGTGTGACCCTGCATGACCTTTACGAGGTGTACCCTGATATGAATATTGATGTGAGACATGAGCAATCCTTACTCCTGCAGCACGACATCATATTATTTCAGCACCCTTTATACTGGTACAGCGCTCCCGCTATCATCAAACAATGGCAGGACCTCGTTCTGGAACATGGCTGGGCCTATGGCCGCACAGGGACTGCGTTACGGGGTAAAATAGCCGGCAATGTCATTTCAGCCGGCGCTCAGGAAACATCATACAGTAAAGAGGGATGGCATCACTTTACCATCAATGAATTCCTTCTGCCATTCAAACAAACAGCGATACTATGTAACATGCAGTATATCGATCCGTTTGTTGTTTACGGCACACACCGGCTGTCCTATACCGGTATCCTGGAGCAGGCCGTTTCTTATAAACAAATGCTGGAAAGGCTAAGGGACGGACAACCAAAAATTCAATAACATGGAACATTCTTACTTCTTCATAGCAATGATATATCTGGCTGCTGCGGTGATCTTCATCCCGGTAGCCAAAAAACTCGGCTTAGGTTCAGTACTGGGGTACCTGTTGGCAGGTATAGTAATAGGCCCCTCTCTCTTTGGATTTATAGGACATGAGGGACAGGATATTATGCACTTTGCGGAATTTGGCGTGGTGATGATGTTGTTCCTGATCGGTATTGAACTGGAACCAGCATTATTGTGGAATATGCGGGCGCCTATCCTGGGACTTGGGGGATTGCAGGTGCTGATCACAGCGGCCGCCATTGCCGGACTGGCCCTCTTACTTGGCCAGCCCCTAAATGCGTCGCTGGCCCTGGGTATGACATTGTCCCTGTCATCTACAGCAATTGTGTTGCAAAGTCTGAAAGAGAAAGGGCAGTTATCATCAACGGCAGGACAGAGCGCGTTCTCAGTACTGCTTTTCCAGGATATTGCTGTCATTCCGATGCTGGCGATCTTCCCTTTACTGGCAGGTCCTAATGCCAACAGTACCTCAGACCATACGCCTACACTCAGAGATAATCTACCCCCCTGGATGCAAACGCTGGTAGTATTGGGTGCCGTGATAGTGATCATTATAGCGGGACAATATTTAGTTCGTCCTTTACTAAGGATGGTGGCTAAAACACGTGTAAGGGAATTATTTACTGCTTTCGCCCTGTTGCTTGTAGTAGCCATCTCTGTGCTTATGAGCCTTGTGGGATTAAGTCCGGCGTTAGGCGCTTTCCTTGGGGGAGTGGTACTAGCCAACAGCGAATACAAACATGAATTGGAGAGTGATATAGAACCCTTTAAAGGCCTGTTATTAGGTTTATTCTTTATGGCGGTAGGAGCGTCGATCGACTTCAAGCTGGTACTGTCCATGCCATGGGTGATACTGGGGCTGGTGGTGTCGCTGATGGTACTGAAAGCGATCATATTACTGGTGCTCGGCAGGGTATTCCGTATCAGTATAGAACAAAACCTCCTCTTTAGTATGGCGCTGTCCCAGGTAGGAGAATTTGCATTCGTACTACTGGCCTTTACCCAGCAAAATAATATACTTCCTACCCGGATGGTCAGCATCATGACTGCTGTCGTAGCACTTAGTATGGCGCTGACACCTTTGTTGTTACTGATATACGAGCGTATTATTCAGCCAAGGCTCAGTCAGCCTAACACTGAGACCAATACACGTGAAGCAGACGAAATACAGGAGAAACACCCTGTCATCATTGCAGGATTTGGACGCTTTGGAAACATTGTGGGGCGTTTCCTCCGTGTGAATGGTATAAAGGCAACCATCCTCGATCTGGATTCAGACCGGGTAGATGCACTCCATAACCTGGGGGTAAAGGTATATTACGGAGATGCTTCCCGTCGTGATCTGCTCGAAGCCGCGGGTGCTGCAGACGCTAAGATCATTATCGTTGCCATGGATACAGTGGAGCAGACCCTGGATGTGGTAAAGATTGTACGTAAACACTTCCCTCACCTGCAAATGCTGGTAAAAGCGGAGCATATTCCTGATACCTACGAGCTGATGGACCTGGGTGTATTACACATCTATCGTGAAACGCTGGACACTTCACTGCGCATGGGAGCAGATGCCCTGCAGATGCTGGGCATAAGAGCCTATCATGCACATCGTAATATCAGCACTTTCAGGAAACAGGATGAGAAAGCACTCAAAGGCCTGTCTGCCATCAGAAATGACAAAAAGCTCTACATCAATACTGTCAAGGAACGTATTGAAGAAATTGAAAAACTGATGGCTAATGAAAGGGTAACCAAATGGAATCCTTCAGCGCAGGGATGGGATGAGCAATCCCTTATCGATGAGGCTAATCAGGATTAACGCTTATTGACCGTTTACAGTTTCCTGTATCCGGCGGGCAATGTCCTGCAACAGCTGTGGGTCAACGGTATGTCCCGCATGTACATGCTTATCGCCAATGGCTCTCAGCTGTCCTTCCTCGTCTTCTTCGAAGGTGATCTCGCATTCTTCAACAGTCACTTTGTAGCTGATCTTATACTGCTGTATCCATGGGCGTACCTCCAGGATATGGGGTTTCTCCTTGTACTCAAATTTCAGCATAAATGGTTCATCCAGACCTTCCATAATTCACTAGTTAGTACGTAAAGATATTACTCAAAGCTCTTATTCCGGATACGCATTTTCTCATCTCTTGATAGCTGATGAATGAATAACAAAGAGAGGGAAGCTGCGGCACTGATGATCAGAATATATCCGATAAAGCCGAGCGTGTGAAATAACCGGAACAAAGTCCAGTCGTTAATAATAGCGTACTGGGCTAAAACAGCCAGCACTGTTCCTAATAGCGCAAAAGCGAATGCAATTCTCTTCATAAAGGGTACGTTTTGGGATCCGTTATTCTTCTCGAATTAATTGATCTTTTTGTCCGTTTTTTCTGTTGGTTAAGTCCTACTGTTCAGGGGGCAAACAAAATGCCATCGTGTCCAAGGCACAAAGGTACTATCAGCATGATTTTTCTCGTAGATATTTTTCCACATTTACGGGAAATAATGAAAATGTGAATAACTCCATCTCGCTGATATCAACAATATTCCGTATTGAAACGGAACGTATCATACTGATAATTCTTACATAAGCGTATCATTTATAAACTTTTTTATCATAATTTTATCATGCTTTATCATTACACCACTGCTTAAACCTGCCACAGGCATAGAAATTAACTACCATATATTGTGAATAACTACCAAAACGATCATCAGACAATTTTCCAGTTTTCCATTTGATTATAAGTGCTTACCGGTCATCTATTCCATGACTTTGTACCGGTATGGATTAATTTGAGGGAATATAGCACCCTTGCCCTTTCCAGGCCCGGGGTTTTGTTCTGTTTCTCACTTGCTCCAGGTTTGCCTACCGGGGATTCGGGTACTTGCCTTTCAAAAAGTTTCCCAGGGGTATATATTCGCTTAAGGTTCGGTGAAGGCTATATCCTATAGCCGCTCTACTATAGCATTATAGGCACTTCCTATAGCGATCGCTATAGAATAGTGCCTGTAATGTAGGACTAGAGAGCCTATAGGTAGGAGGGTGTACTGAACCTCCACCGAAACCTCACCCTATCTCTACCACGGAACAAACGCCATTAAACAAACCATAATAGGACCACGTCAGGAGTTCCCTTGTTTGTAGCGCGGGGTGCGACCCCGGGTTACAACAAAACAAAAGCCGGAATAAGATTATTCCGGCTCATTACCTAAACCTACAACTGTTACACTGTTAGTAACATATCTTTAATATCTTTTAGTGCATAGCACTTGGATCCAGTTTCGTTTTCTTGCTGCCTTTCACCATCAACACAAATGGCACACAGATCAGGAACATTAAACCCAGGTACAGGAATACGTCCATGTATGACATTACAACAGACTGCTTCATTACGCTATATTCCAGTGACTGATAGGCACTTCCTAGGGCTTTTCTGGTATCCATTCCTTTTGCGGCAAAGCTGGCTGTCATCCCGGATACCCTGTTCATTACCGCTGGATTGTTAGTATCCAGTTTGCTCACCAGGTCCACACGATGCAGTTCATTGCGGCGGGAAACAAATGTGGTGATCAACGCCACTCCAAAGGAACCTCCCAACTGACGCATCATACCTGTGAAGGCAGCGCCTTGTCCTATCTGCTGACCTTTCAGTGTAGACAATGAAAGTGTTGTAATAGGAATGAACAACATACCCATGCCGACACCTCTTACAATGAGCATCCAGAAGAAGGCCTCTGATCCTGTATCCGGTGAAATGATCTTATATCCCCAAAAACAGAAGACAAAGAACAGGAACATGCCGATTGCTACCAGGTACTGCTGAGGTATTCCTTTTTCCAGCATTTTACCTATAAAAGGCATCATAAATGCCGTGGTCAGGGCTGCCGGTATCATCAACATACCTGATTGTGTAGCCGTCCAGCCGAGTGTACTCTGGGTGTAGAGAGGAATAATAAATGTAGATCCGTATAACCCGAAGCCCATCAGGAAGGAGAGCAAAGTACCTACCCGAAGATTCCCATTCCCGAGCACTCTTAATTCCACTATCGGACTCTTATATGATAGTTCTCTCCAGATAAAGAAGAAGAAGCCCAGTACTGCTGCAATACCTAATATCAATATCGTCGAGTCATTAAACCAGTCATCTTCCTGCCCACGTTCTAAGACGTACTGCAATGATCCCACCCCTAGAGCCAGAAGGCCAATTCCTAACCAGTCGACTTCACTCGCTGATTTCTTCTCACCATATTTAGGGCTTCTTACAAATTGAAGTGTAAGGAGGCTTGCTATTACACCAATAGGAATGTTTATATAAAAAATGTAAGGCCAGGCATAATGGTCTACTATATAACCACCTAAGGGAGGACCCAGTGTAGGGCCGATGATCACACCCAAACCATAGATTGCCTGTGCCATTCCTCTTTTTTCCGGCGGATAGCTTTCAGTAATAATGGTTTGTGAAGTTACCAGCAGCGCTCCACCGCCCAAGCCCTGTATAAAGCGGAATAATACGAGTTCCCATAAGGAAGTGGCATTTCCGCAAAGGAAGGAGGATATAGTAAAGATGATGATGGAAACTGCGAAGTAGTTACGACGTCCGAACTGTTGTGATAACCAGGTCGTCATCGGTACGATAATTACGTTACCGATCGCGTAAGCAGTGATCACCCAACCTATCTCACTCAGCGTGGCACCCATATTTCCGCGCATGTCATTCAATGCCACGTTCACAATGGTGGTATCCACGATCTCCAGCAAGGCGCAAAAGATGGCAGTAATTGTGATGATCACCCGCCGGGCCCCATATTCTACCAATGATTCTTGTTGCATCGCGTTTGTCAATTAGTTGTATAAAGATCAGTTACCGAATGTCCCCGCCTGGTGACACGAAATATGCTGTTGTATTTAAGACCAGACTAAGAATAATTCCATTTTGTTTTTCACCCGCACCACTCAAGCGGGGCCATTCGTGACTGAAAATTAGTCAAGGTGTACATCCACAACTACGTTCATACCTGGACGGAGTTGTTTTACTTCAGTTTGGTTCGGATCGTTGAATTCGATCTTCACTGGCAGACGTTGTACCACTTTTACGAAGTTACCTGAAGCATTATCAGGAGGCAGTAAGGCAAAACGTGCACCTGTAGCAGGGGAGAAGGATGTTACTTTACCCTCGATAGATTTGCCTGGGAACGCATCTACATGCACACTTACTTTCTGACCCAGTTTCATTTTGTCGAGCTGTGTTTCCTTAAAATTGGCCACTATCCATACGTCGTTAGATAATACCACGCTGAAGAGTGACTGACCTGCCTGCACCAGTTGTCCTGGCTGTACATATATCTTTGATACTTCTCCATCTTCAGGAGCAGTGATGATCGCATAGCTCGCCACCAGTTTTGCGTTATCTACTTCCGCCTGACGTTCCTTGATCACAGCTTTGGCCGCATTGATCTGTTCAGCAGTAGCATCACTTTGTGTAGATACTGCGCTTGTCTGACGGGCAGCTACTTTTTTCTGTTCTTCCAGTACATTCAGCTGGCGATCTGCAGTTTGTTTTGCAGCCAGGGCCTGCTCATATTGCTGCTGGGTAATAGAGTGATCCTTAATAAGGTTGCTGTAACGCTCGTAATCCTGATTAGCGCGCCATACATTTACTTTAGCTGCTTCGATCTGTGCATCTACCGCAGATATATTAGCCTGGGAAGATGAAACGTTTGAGCGGGCAGCTGTAGTAGTAGCTACTGCCACTTGTACATTTGCTTCAGCTGCTGCCAGCGCAGCTTCCGCCTGGGATACTTTTATCACCAGATCCCTGTCATCGAGAATAACCAGGGTATCTCCTTTCTTTACACGTTGGTTATCTTTTACACGAACCTCTTTCACATAGCCGGTTACTCTTGGAATTACCGGGCTTACGTTTGCTTCCACCTGTGCGTTATCGGTCTCTTCATGATGTTGCGCATGTATATATTTAGAGATACCGAATGCACCACCACCAATAACAAGGACTGCTAAAACGATGATGAAACGATAGTTCCTCTTTTTAGGAGCCTCATGAGCATTCTGGGAGCTTTTATTGTTAGTTGTAGCTGTTTGCGTTTCCATATAGTATATATATGATTAATACTTTTATTAAAATCCTGATTGATTATTTCCCGGCCTCTGCACCTGCTTCATTTAAAACACCTGCGGTTTCAAGTAGTTTTGTGTAGGCAACTATTGCGTCAGCTTTGGCGAAAGCGTAGTTCAGTTTTGCCTGTACATTTGCTACGTCAGCTTCCAGCAGATCTGTAGTTGTAGCCAGGTTATTCTCCTGTTTATTTTTTACGATCTTATAATTCTCACTTGCCTGGTCAATTGCCCTCATGTAGGCTTCAATCTTCTTCTGATTCACTAAATAATCCTGGAAGGCCTTATTGATGGAAAGGTGGATATTATCTGCCAGCAATTCCTCATTTACCTGCACTTCCTGCAATCTTACTTTGGCTTCAGTTACTTTTGATCCTGCTTTCCAGAGGGAAGAAGGGGAGTATTTAACACCAATACCCGCATTCAGCGCATTAGTTACGGTCAGGGCATTAGGTACTGTCAGCGCAACGTATCCACCGGTTAGTGCCACGGAAGGATAATATTCACCTTTAGCGGCTTTGATACCTGCATTGGCAGCTCTTTCACGGGCAGAGAGCGCAGCAGCATCCTTACGGTTCTGCAGGGCTATCTGTTCCCATTCAGCAACAGCTTTGGAGCCGGCTGGTATCTGTTCAAAAGTGGTAGTGTCGGCAGCCAGTACTGTTGTTTCTGGTAAACCCAGCAACAGGTTCATAGCAATATTGGCCAGTTTCAGATTGCTTTCTGCTTCCAGCAGTGATACCTCTACATTGGACTGTTGCAGCTGCACTTTTAATAAGTCGTTACGGGCCACAATACCGTTCTTTTCAAGATTGGTAAAATCTGTTACCCGCTGCTGCTGTTGTTTAAGGTTTTCCTGTACGAGTGTCACTGCCTGTTGCGCCTTATAGAGGTTGCTATAGGCATTGATCGTGTTCTGAATCACAGCCTCGCGATCTTTATCAGCATCCAGCTTTGCGGCTTCCGCAAGATATTTTGCTGATTCTTTCTGGCTCTGCACGATAAATCCTGAAAAGAGCGGCATGGAAACAGAAGCCATTGCATAAGCTACTGAATTCACTTTAGGAGATGATCCACCACCTGAACTATCGCCACCTCCCAGTTTCAATTTGAGATCTACGTTAGGCTCGTTGATGCGGAGGTAAGAAGCAGAAACGCTTACGTTTGGTAACTGCGCATCCCGTGAGGTCTTGACTGATGCCAGTGCTGCATCAATTTTGGTTTTGCTGAGTCTGAGTTCCTTACTGTTTTGTATACTAAGCGTTATGGCTTCTTTCAAAGACAGGTTCTTCTTGTCCTGCGCCTGGCTGCTGAGGTAAGGTAAAGTCAGCAGTAGAGCGCAAACTGTCAGAGACCATAGTCGCCTGTATGTGCTACTAAGCTTCATGGATTAGAATGGCTTTAAACAAATTTTTCAAATGATTGCTTGTATGACGGATTAGATATTCCTGTAGTTCTGTGTCTGTAAGATGCTCCAGATTGCTCATGCGTTGGAAATGGTGGCGGGTAGACATAATATGATTAGTCGTACCAACAAGGGTAACTACCATCATCATGATATCCACATCGTTTTTAAATACCCCACTTTCCTGTCCTTCATTAATGAAGGATTTGATCACATCGTGTACTTCCTTTTTATTTTCGTGAATAAGTTCGTTCACTGCTATATCTTCCTGGATCTGCGCCCTTATCATCATCAGATTGAAGCAGGGATTGCTCATTACACGGGTAACATATGTTTCCACCAATGCATCAAATCTTTCAACATATGAACGTGTGGTATCACTAAGCGTTGCAGTCAGTGTAATTTTCCAGGCGATGATCCTTTTCAGGAAGATGGCTTCAATTAATTTCTCCTTTGAGCCAAAGTAGTAAGATATCATTGCGATGTTCACATCAGCCTCATGAGCAATATCCCTCACCGAAGTGGCATGAAAACCGTGGGAAGCGAATAACTTCTCGGCAGCCTCCAGGATTGATAATTGCTTTTGATTGTATTCCATGTGTAACTCGAATTATGGCACAAAGTTAAACAAACATTTAATTTAATCAAACGACTGTTTAAATTCTTGGTAAGTTTAATACCTTTTTAAGCCATTTTTAAGGTATCAGGCCTTGCTAGGTTAATTTTAGCATGGATTACGCCAGAACACATTAAAGTTTTTTATTACTCTTCAAAATTGAGAGACTGCTTCTGAACTGAGTGAACAGAACGAACTAACAGTTTCAAAATGAACATAATGGACTCCTTGATTCCAAGATTTTCATTTTACTTTTGAGCCGTTAAAAAAAATTTGTGTCCCAATTCAATCAATTATTTATGCCAGATCTATTCCTAAGTAAGCTGACTTTCATTAACCAAACCATTCATTCATTATCTCGAACCAATACATTGTTATGTACCATACTTTAAGAAACTGCTGTTTATCAAGCCATTTGCCTGCATCCATTGCCAGGATCTATCCAAGCCTGTCTTTATATCTATTGTTTCAATTATACCTGTCTCTATATCTATACCTATTTTCTGGTCTGAACCTATCACTATATCTATCCATATCCATTATCTGAAAACGAAACCGGATTCAATCGTTCCGTCCAATCCGGACTAATTTTCCATTTTATTTCCTGTTCGTCGCACAGCTTTGACACTGTCATAGCCGGCGAGGTACAGCCATTTGCTTGTATTTAAGCTAAAGCATTGTAATTCTTTATAATGCCCCGGACGGGGGTTTGTACTTTCTTCTAATACACACCAAGGTTGATAAAATAGATGTTTACCCCGGAGCGCTTTCCAGCGCTCTGGTTTTTAACTTATTCTCTGTCAGAGCAGGGGGGATACCAGCTCCCGCTTCTGTTATAGGGCTGATCTGCCAGTTTAATAAGCGATTGCGCAGGAAAAGAGTATTATTATGTAACCAAAATATAATTACTGAGCACAAATACATTTAATTATGACGCAATATCAAGTAGCCTGTTTTGGAGAGGTGCTCTGGGATATTTTGCCGGATAAGGCCTTACCCGGAGGAGCACCGATGAATGTGGCCTATCACCTTCAGAAACTATCCATACCTGTGGCCATGATATCCAGCATTGGGGATGATGAACCCGGCCAGACATTACTGGAAATCATGAAGCAATATCAGCTAACAACCGACTATATTCAGACTGATCCTGTTCATGAAACGGGAAAAGTATATGCTCGTCCTTCAGCGGAAAATCCATTGGAGATGAAATATGAGATCGTGCAACCTGTGGCCTGGGATTATATTTCTTTTACTCCTGCCCTGCGGGAACTGGCACAGCAACCAGGAGGTACTTTCCTTGTTTTCGGTAGCCTGGCCAGCAGAAATATAGATAGCCGACAAACATTACTATCCTTATTGAAAGGGAACCGCACTTTTGTGCTGGATATTAACCTGCGTCCTCCTCATTTCGAACAGGAATTGCTGGTAGAGCTATTACATCATTGTCACATATTAAAGCTGAATGAGACAGAACTCGCCATTATCGGCGGCTGGCACCAGTGGCCGGATAATATAGAAGCACAGGCCAAAGCCCTGAGCACTCAGTATGCTATTCCTACCATTATCATTACGTTAGGGGAAAAGGGTGCCGCCTTATTAAAAGGAGGAAAATTCTATCAGCACCCCGGCTACCGGGTGAAGGTTGCCGATACAATCGGCAGCGGAGACGCATTCCTTGCAGGCTTTCTGTATAGCACTATAAAAAAATATGATCCTTTTGATACACTTTCTTTTTCATGCGCACTTGGTGCTGTAGTCGCCTCGTATCATGGAGGTTGTCCTGATTATCAGAGAGCAGAGATTACCCGACTGATGGCTGCTAACAAGTAAGCCCCTCATCTGCCGTCAACGGTTACAGGTGCGGACTCGCGAGATGCGGCCAGGCACATTTTAATAGCTTTTCAAACAGGGCATAATTTAATATTACGCCCTGTTTTGCATTTTAACCACTTAATTAAACCATTCATTGAAAAAACATAAATAACGCGCTCATCTTTCTTATATTTAGCGCATGTCTCAACTTATTCGTCATGTGATTACAGGATTGGGAATGGTATGCCTGTACCTTCCATCTTACGCACAACAAAAGCCGGCCTATGTGCCTCCCAGGCAGTATCACTCTTACCAGACCGAAAGTCCCATTAAAATAGATGGGATAGCAGATGAAAACGCATGGTCAAAAGCGGTATGGAGTGAAGACTTTACAGATATTGAAGGCGATAAACAACCCGCACCTGCTATGCGGACACGTCTGAAAATGCTGTGGGATAATCAGCACCTCTATATCCTTGCAGAACTGGAAGACCCACATATATGGGCCACCTTGCACCAGCACGATACGATCATCTTCCAGGATAACGATTTTGAAGTATTCGTAGACCCGGACGGAGACGGCGAAAAGTATTTTGAGATAGAGATCAATGCCCATAATACCATTATGGATCTCTTTATGTCGAAAGCATACCGGGTGGGAGGAGATGCCCTGATGACCTGGGATACCAGGGGCATGCAGACAGCGGTGCAGATAGACGGGACGTTAAATAATCCCCAGGACAAGGATAAAAAATGGACGGTGGAAATGGCCATTCCCTTCAGCGCATTTGCATTCTTCAACCAGGGGTTGCCTCCTAAAGACGGCGCCCGCTGGAGAATTAATTTTTCCCGTGTTGAATGGGATACCGATATTGTGAACGGACAGTATATCAAGCGTAAGGACCCTAAAACCGGCAGATCATTACCTGAGCATAACTGGGTATGGTCTCCGCAGGGCATCATTAATATGCATGCACCCGAAAAATGGGGTTACCTCTCTTTCGTTGCAAAACCGGCAGGCAGCGCTCCGGTTAGCTTACCACTGCCTGCTATTGAGGCTGCAAAGGAATACCTCTGGGATGTATACGCCAGGCAACTGCAATACCGCAGGAAGAATGGCCGCTATGCGTCTACCCTCGGTGCACTTGGTATATCTGCAACCACTATCAATGAGCAGGGAGCGACTTACACACTACAGATGGAAGGTATTACAGATCAATTCACAGCCACCCTGCTGAATAAAAACTCAAAAGAACGTTGTTCTATTAATCAAGAAGGGAAAATCTCTCAAAACTCGTCAAATGAATAAACGCAACTTCCTGAAATCAGTCGGTCTTGGTAGCCTGGCGGTCATGCAACCAACTATTCCGGCTTTATCTGCTTCCGCAAAAACATTATCCCAGCCGGCTAAAAAAACAGCCAGACACCGTGTCTGGATAAATCCTGATGAAAAAGATACCGTTGCCGAATTACAGCAACGTTATGCTGCTTACAAAAAAGCAGGCATTGGTGATATCTTCTTTGAAGCAGACAGTGAGAAGCATTTCAGAGCGGCGAAAGAGAATGGCATCATGGCGCACAGATGGATCTGGACAATGAATCGTGGTGAGAAAGAACTGCTGGCCGCCCATCCTGAGTGGTATGCAAAAAACAGAAAAGGTGAATCCTGCGCAACACATCCTCCTTATGTGGCGTACTACCGCTGGTTATGCCCCAGTAAACCGGAAGTTGTCAACTACCTGAAAGAACAGGCCGAAGCCGTACTCTCCAAAGACTATGTAGACGGTCTTCACCTGGATTATGTACGCTATTGCGATGTTGTGCTGCCTGTCAACCTGTGGAGTAATTACGGCATAGATCAATCCAGTGAATTACCTCAGTATGATTTCTGCTATTGCGAAACCTGCAGAGAGAAATATAAAGAGAAGAAAGGAGTAGACCCCCTGGATATGGAGCATCCGGACCAGATCCCTTCCTGGAGAAGATTCAGGTACGAGCGTATCACGAATGTAGTTACCAACCTCGCGCAGGTGGCCAAACAACATAAAAAGCCTATCACAGCTGCGGTGTTCCCAACACCTGATATTGCGAAACGCATTGTAAGACAGGATTGGACAAACTGGCCGCTGGACTCAGTTAATCCGATGATCTATCATGGCTTTTATAAGGAAGATGTAAACTGGATAGGTGAAGCAGTAGCAGAAGGTGTAAATGGTCTTCATGGAAAATTCCCGCTGTATGCAGGATTGTATCTGCCAGACTTCAAGGGTAAAATGGATGATCTTGAAAAAGGTATCCGTCTCGCATTACAAAACGGTGCCGCTGGTGTGTCATTGTTCGGAAGTGTAAATACAACTGTATTGGATACACTCAAAAAGGCAAGTGTATAGTGACCGCAACAATATGCTGTTTGCTAAAACTATATGCTGATTACTATCAAAAATATACCCGGGGATCACGATTGATCCCCGGTTTATTTTAAGATAACCCCATGTCACGAATAAATATTTTAAGAAATTTCAGGTATCAGAAATGATACCCGGTATCATACGAAACGATAAAATGAACACCTATGAAAATATTGCCAGGTACCAGGAATGGCACCCGGTTCAGACTATCATCTATTATGCTATTGAAGACAATATTCCCAGTTTAGAATATCTTCTGGATACAGTATCAGACACATATTAGATACAATAAGAGTTCCGGGAGCCAGGATTGGCTCCCGGTTAATCAAATTGAAAACCCCTAATGAACTAAGTAAATAGATGCGGCGCCTTTCATCAGACCAGTTCCAGATTACATCAGCGCCGCGTTTGTGCCAACATGTTCCTTTAATAATCTCATACTATTTTCATAATAATAATTTTAGTTACTGGCACATGGTCCTTTCCAACGTCCCCACTATATTCCATCTACACTCCACAATACCCGCCTACACATGCAATTGCAGCTACCCCCTTATGTCCGGCTAACATCACAGATCAGCACCATCGTTATCCCGCTCGACACACTACGCTACCACTAACATCATATCCATCCCTCTATCACATCACTCAATCATCCTATAATTATTCAATACACATATTCTCAACACAACCACATCATGTATCAACTGAACATTTTAGAGCCAGGAACCAAGAGTGGTTCCCGGGTTAAGATGTATTGTTTGTTATTGCGTTACAGCACATATAACATAACCCCTATTATTTAAACCAGTGCAATAAACTGCCCTAACAGTAAGTTGCTTACTGAATACATTTAATAGCTAAAGAAATCCCAGGCATCAAGACTAATGCCCGGTGCTTATGTTCGTTTGTTAAACCCTAATTACTAAATAGCCGGAAAACAAGGCAATAGAGCTGCGCGTCCATCTTGCAGGACACTAATCACTGTTTGCATGATACTGTGTTTTATCCCCCTTAATAACATATCTACTGAATAATATTTTGCATTCCCGATCAAGTAATTTCGTTGTATCATTTTCGTATAGGTATATGGTTAACTTAAAGTTGTTTTATTAAAATGCTATTGGCGTTAGCGACAACAGAACAAAAGTAAACCGGCTTTCCCAATTAACCTTGTATCATTACATTCATTAAACTAATAGCATTCATTTTATTCACTTTTTCTAGAAATCAGGCTATGAAGGAAAAAATTTGTAGTGCGGAAGTAATGATAATTAGCGTAGCAATAATGGAGATATTCAAAAAGAGTCAACAGATAACATTACTAAAAGCATAGGATCATCGACGATAGTACACATGCCTATTCCCGGTGGAGGTAACCAATCTATACCCCCAACCGGGCAATAAGCTGCATCAAAATTCCACCACAATTCCACTCTGCACTATCTTTATGCCTCCGCCATCTCTATAGCAGTTAGGGCATATCCCCCTTGTGTAGCAGGCCGATCACAATAGTAGCTCCGGCTACATTGCATCAGTGTAAGATGTAAATTTCAATGCATAGGTATCTTGTGTTAAAAGGGCATTCTGTTCATACGCTGCATCTCAGGAACAAATCACTTCCTGTATGATAACCCGCGTAAGATCAGCAGGCGATCATCTTCTAAATAAACAGGTAAAATGATCAGAAGAGACTGCATAATGCAGTCTCTTCTGAAAGAATATTAATAACCGTCGTTTTGTTTGAGGTTCTTATTAACAGCAAGATCACTGGTGGGTATTGGGAATAACAAATTCTTCGGATTATCGGAAGGTTTCAGCTGCCATACATCCAGGAACTTACCAAAGCGGATCAGGTCCTGTCTGCGCCATCCTTCCCAATAGAGTTCACGACCTCTCTCATCAAGCAGTTTGTTAAGATCCAGGGTAGCCCAGACACTGGCCTGGCGGTTAACTCTGATCTCGTTAACAATAGTCAGTGCTGCAGCTGCATTATTGGTACGCAACAGTGCTTCCGCTTTCATCAGCAGCACATCTGCATAACGCAGGAATACATAGTCGTTATTAGCATTATTACTGCTCTTGGTTTCATTGGATGTCATATCAGGCGGATATTTTACTACCCTGATACCTGTTACCTCCAGTGTATTCGGATCTGTTTCCTGTAGTTTCAGCTCTCTTGTGAAGGACAAGAGATTGCCCTTCCTGTCTTTCAGCGCTGTACCTGCAGCGTTATATTGCTGTCCAACCAGGAAGCCTACTTTCAGTCCGCTTTTTTCTGTCACACCCGGATAAGATCCTCCACGGCGTACATCGGTTGCTTCAAACTTGTCGTAGAAATCTGAGATGGTAGCATATCCATTCCAGCCGCTGGGATCCTGGTTGTAGTGCAGGGTAGGCGCCCAGTGACAAAACACTGCGTTCCCACTTCTTACAGTACTGAAGCCTGGACCATTCCGCTGGGTAAAGATGTTTTCTTTGGAGATAGCATCATTATTATAGGCGAAGTTGTCGAAGTAATTGGTCAGGCTATATTTACCACTTGCAGTAATAGCATCTGCCAGCTCAATCACCTTCTGCATATCTGCTGCATCAAATGTAGGCGCTGCTCTGTTGGCCCAGGCGCCTTTGTTGAGATAAACTTTCATCAACAGCGCTCTCGCGGCATTCTTATTAGCCGTATAAGCAGGCACGTTTGCATCCAGTGTGTTAATGACATCTGTCAGTTCACTAATGAGATACGCTGTAGCTTCTGCCGGCTGCATCACCCGCGGTGCATTCAACAGTGTATCGCCGGGATTGCGGAATGGTACCTGTCCCCAGCCATCCAGGACGGAGAACATCGCAAAAGCGCGCAGAAAACGGGCCTCTCCTGCCTGTTGTGCAGTAGGATTAAAACTCAGTACGTTGGATGCCAGGAACTGCAGCTGCAGAATATTGGAAAACGTATTGCTGATATACGTATGGTCTGGTGTCCAGTTGTGCAGTTTGAGTGCACGCCATACGCCGTTATCATCCCAGTCACCACCACGGGTAGGGGCCACGGCTTCATCCGCCGTCATTTCCTGTAATGCCCAAAAGTTGGATTGGTCCTGATAAGGCAATTGCAGACCATTATATGCTGAGATCAATAGTGCAGGAACCTTGATCAATGAATCTGCCTGCTCACGTGTCAGTGTGGACCCCAGCTCTTCATCGAGAGAGCAGGATGACATTCCACATCCGAACACAAGTGATAATATGATGAATGCTTTATTCAATCGCATAGTAGTAGTTTTTTAGATCAGTGAATTATAACGAGAAATTGATGCCTGCCAGAAAGTTCCTGGCTGTCGGATAAGGTGAATACTCGATACCCAGAGAGGTAACACCATTGATACTCTTATCTGTATTTACTTCAGGATCAAAACCGGTGTACTTCGTAATGATGAAGAGGTTTTGTCCGGTGATGTATACAGATGCATTCTTGATCACCTTTCCGATATTCCCGATACTATAACTGATAGTGGCATTATCCATCTTCATGAAATTGCCTTTTTCCAGGTAACGGCTGGATACTGTGATAGGGTTGGAAAGACTTTCCTTTGTACCCACCAGGTCAGCAGCGATATTCCTGGAGCCCAGGTTGTTGATAGGTAATACAGTATTGGCCGTATTATTATACAGGTCGAAACCATACGCGCCGTGCATACTGATATTCAGTGCCCAGTGTTTATAGTTTACAGCAGTGATAATACCCAACATTGTTTTAGGATTAGGATCTCCCAGGTAGAACAGGCTGTTACCACCATTGGTGTATTTACCCTGGCCATTGTCATCAAAACCTTCAAATTTTCTCAGGTAGAAAGAGTTCAAAGGCTGATTGTTGGTGAGGCGCTGCGCATATGCGTCAGACACACCCTGTCCGCTGATAGAACCCGTCAGCACCGGAGGACCGTCGTAGTTTTCCAGTCTGTTCTTCAGGAAAGTAGCGTTCACCCCGAGGTTCCATGTAAAGTCCTTCGTAGATACAACATCTCCGCGTAATACTATTTCCACCCCTTTATTGATCACGTTAGCCGGCAGGTTGATCCAGTAATTGGAAGCCGGAGCTGGCTGGATAGCAGGGAAGTTGAACAGCAGGTCGGAGGTATTCTTATGGAAGTAATCTATACTACCATATAATCTGCCACCAAAGAAAGTATAGTCAATACCGGCGTTCAGCTGTTTGGAGCTTTCCCATTTCAGGTTAGGGTTGGCCACATTGCTAAGACTGGCGCCTCCATTTGAATTGAGCGTGTATTGTTCCTGAGCAGCACCTGCAGGGAATTCCTGGTTACCGGTGATACCCCAGCCCACACGTAATGCCAACTGGTTGATGGTTTTATTATCCTTCAGGAAAGCCTCGTTACTCAGGTTCCATTTGGCAGCAAATGAAGGGAAATAACCGTATTTGTTGTTAGAACCGAACTTGCTTGAACCATCTGCCCTCAGGGTAGCGGTCAACAGGTATTTATCCAGGAAGTTCAGGTTAGCCCTACCGAAATAGGACTGTAGCTCAGATTTTGGATTGCGGAAGGAGCTCAGGAATGTATTGGTCTGTGTAGGGTTCTGGAGGATGTCTGTATATTTCAGCTCATCCGTAGTAAATCCAAGACCACCCACAGATCTGCCTTTGTAATCAAATTTCTGACGCTCATATCCGATCACGGCGCCCAGGAAGAGGGCAGGAGTGATCTGCTTATTAAAGTTCAGGGTATGTGTCATCAGTTGGGAGGTCAATGTATTGTTGCCGTAATAGGCCTGACCGTTACCAAATACCTGGTCTATATTAATAAAAGAAGCGATCTGTGTTTCCCTTTCGCCTACCTGGTGATTGATGCTGTAGGTAAAACGATACTCCAACTCATCGGTAAATTTGTAAGAAGGAGACACACTTGCCAGGATACTGTTAATGTTCACTTTATCGTCATAAGCAGCTGACATGGCTTCCGGATTGATAGCGGAACCAACACCTAACAAATTAAATGAACCATCAGGCTTACGCAGTGCCAATGTAGGGTTCCATTGTAAGGCCTGCCCGATCAGGCTACCAGTAAAACCAGCATTGCTGGTAATAGGGGCAATCTGCTCAGTAGTATGTGCTGCCTGGATATAGTAGTCTACACCCAGTCTTTTATTGTCCAGCAGTTTATATTGACCATTCAGGTTGGCAGTATATTTCTTCAAGCCGGTTTTCTTAACGATACCCTGTTGATCCAGCATACCGAAAGAGGCCCTGTAAACGCCTGTTTCACTGCCTCCGCTGATACCCACGTTCACATTGTGAGTAACGCCTGTACGAAGAATACTTTGCATTGCGTCTACGCTGGAACCTTCGTCGCCGCCTGCCAGATTATATTGTTTGAGTGCGCTTCTGTAACCAGCAGCATCGAGTACATCCAGCTTTTTCAGGATCTTACTCATACCGGCAGAGTAGCTTACATCCAGACGCGGTGTTCCCACTGCACCTTTTTTGGTGGTGATGATCACTACGCCATTGGCGCCTCTTGCACCATAAATAGCAGTAGCAGACGCGTCTTTCAATACATCCATAGAGAGGATGTCGAAGGAATTGATAAAGTTCAGCGGGTTGGCATCCGGAGTCTGGCCCAAACCATTAGCGCTTACGGAAGGCTTGGCGGTACGACCATCCAATGGCATCCCATCCACTACATACAGTGGTTGGTTGCCCGTTCTTACGGAAGAGTTACCCCTGATCCTTACCGTTGTAGCGCCACCTGGTGCACCACTGTTGGCAACCACCATCAGACCGGCCACCTTACCCTGGATCAACTGATCGGGAGCGGTTACGATACCTTTGTTAAAATCGGCTGATTTGATGGATACTACGGAACCGGTCAGGTCTTTCTTCCGGGTAGTACCATAACCCACTACTACCACGTCTGTCAGGGTAGTACTGGTGGGCACCAGTGAAATAGAAAAATCTGACTTGCCTGCAATGGCAATTTGCTGTTGCACATAGCCAACAAAAGAAACCACCAGTGTGGTAGCGCTGGCGGGTACATTTAATTTGAATGTGCCATCTGCAGTTGTGGCCGTACCAGTGCTGGTACCTTTTACCTGCACAGTAGCGCCGGGAACAGGGTTACCATTTTCGTCCGTGATCTTACCGGTCACGGGCTTGGTCTGCGCGCTGGCTAGCCCTGCTATAAGCAGTAATAACGAGCATAACAGACGCACCTTGCGAAATAGAAGATTGGTCATAGATCAGTTTTTATTGGTTTGTGGAATATTGATGCCTGAATGAATGGGTCTGGCAAGCCTGGCAGCTCGCCAAACGTGGAATACTTAACCCTGCACCGATTGTCTTCACAACGTGATTAATGTCATCTGCAATAAGTCCTGACTAAAGCTTGATTAAGGCCGTGAATGTTTGTTTCATAACTGGATTTTGACATTATCGTAACGTGGTCTCACTGGTTCTCCCTGCAACGGATAGTTTCACAGATGCGGTCGATAAGCCAAAGTAAACCTGCCTGACACAGGTTAACAATTTATATGATCGTTATATAGAAAATATTGGGTCAAAAGGTGTTTTCATAAGCGACAATTTATTGATTAACAATTCATTATTAATATATTATCATTATTGATATATAACGATAATAACCGGGCTTTCTTATCGTTTAAAGACCTGTTTTAAAGCGCTTTGATGTCCATAAGCCGCTCTTCAAACTCTTCTTTGGGAATAATTGCTTTGTTCTTGATCTTGGTTTTATAAGTGTAAATAGTATTCACTGAATATTCGAGGATCTGGGCAATTTTTACATTGTCACTGATACCTATCCTTATCAGCGCGAAAATCCGGAGGTCTGTGTTCAATAGTTCGTTGTCTTTTAACCTGATCCGGTCTTCTTCTTTAAAAAACGAGTTAAAAACTGTTACAAAGTTGGGAAATATTTTCAGGAAGATGCGATCAAAATTTCTGAACAGTTCATCTCTCTCTTCCTTAAGGTCAATATTATTAACGAGGTACCTGACTTCTGCATATTTATTATCCGTTAATTTCTGGTCGGCCAGCTTTTTGAACTTCTTGATCTTATCCAGATAGGATGAGTTTATCTGAAAACAATATCCTATATATTCCTCTTTGATCTTATTGGCCTCCATCAGTTTATAGTTGATCTCCTGCTGTAGTGCATGGGCAGAAGTAATCACCTGCTGAGCCGCCTGTAATTTCTTATACTGCCGGAAAATGATCATAGAAAGCCATATCAGTGCCAGCAACAAGAGGGTAGCGATGGCTGAATAAACAAATAACAGCTTTTTCTGCGCTTCTACGGTATTGATCTTTTCCACTTCAATGATAGGCAGGATGGCACTGACCTGTACCTTTCGCAAACGGGCGCCATAAAAGGAAGCATCTGCCACCGCATATTCTATATATCGGGAAGCATGTTTAACATCCCGTTCTTTGAACAGCAGCTCCGCCAGGATAAACATGGCGGTTGTCTCCTTGGTACAGGACATGATGTCAGCCATGGCAGCTTTTGTCATCATAATGATAGCACTATCCTGCTTACCTATCCGTATATAGATGTTCCCCAGTGAGGAAGTTGCTATTGCCTGCTGGTGCATGGTGATGTCCTGGTGGGCGACAGTCAGGGTATAATAGTATTTCGCACTGTCCATCATCTGCTTCTTCTGATACATTAAACCATAACTATAGTCATAATTGAATGAATGCGGTTTATATAACATCAGTGCAGAGTCAATATAGATATTTCCCTGGCGGGTATAGGCTGGTGCGAAGTAACCATCGCTGCTATAGTCGGACATGTCATAGTAATAACGTCCCTTTAATGAGTAGTATTCCGCTCTGGCACTATCTGGCAGCACATTGACGTTGACGGTCAGCAGGTAATCACCCGCCTCACGGAACATACCGGAAGAAAGCAACACAAACCCCAGCTTAACACCGGCATAATTGATCCGCTGCGAGTCATTCATCTCGCGGGCCAGCTCCTGCAGCTTACGGGCATAAGCGAAAGCTGAATCATATTTAAAAACCTTGAACTGTTCATATAACTGCTGACAGATGTCAAACTGCTGCTGCAAAGGCAAATGCCTTGCTGCAGCAAATGTCTGCCTCAGATTGTTGATCTGTTTCAGTTTGTCCGCGTCATATATATGTGCATTTTCTATTGTCAGATTCAGCTTATCCAATAAACTATCCCCGACGGGACCGGCGAATGACATTTTACATGCAACTAACAATAACAAACAAATAAGCTTCGATTTCATTTTTCAGTTTTGTGGAATAGTAGCGGGTCGCTGTAGTTGATCACCCCTTGTTGCATCTTCTTTTGCATTTTGCCAGCCAGGTTTACCGGCGACAGAACGATCATTCCATCTCCATATCCGAGGATCTCCCTTTCCAGCTCAAAATTCAGTTGAACCTTCAGGTTAATAATAATGCCATCTTCCCTGGTCTCTATCAGTTCCTGGGAGTGATGCATTGGTTTTGTAAGAATGTATGGCGCATGTTCATGACTGACAAGTATTTTTACATTCTGGGCCCGCAGATTGGTAGAAACAGTTACGCCTACCACATCCTGATAATACGCGCCGGGATCCAGATCATCATTATCAATATATAAAGCTGTGTCTAAAAGTTCCAGTTCCTGGATCCTGTCCAGTGCCAGGTGAGTGACTACCATTCCCTTTCCCTTTACCCCCACTGCAAACCACCTGTTCTTAAATTCCTTCAGCCACCAGACGTGGTATTCAAAAGAGTTGCTACTCTTTGCACGGAAAGACTGATAGCTAATCTTCACCACTTTTCTTTGTATCACAGACTGGTACAACAGCTCCAGGTATTCAAGCCCTTTCAGCCGTTCGTTCTTTTCAAAGTCAATCACTGACCGTGTATTGTGGGAGGCGGCATACACATGATCTTCCAGTTTCTGCACTACCTCATTCAGACTACTGAAATGAGAGAAGCCTTTGAATTGCTTAAGCACTTCTACTGCCTCATTCATACGACTCAGGTCAACATCATTCAAAGGAATTTGGGTGATACTATAGTCCGGATCTTCATATGTATAATACTTCTTGTCTACGACAATGATCGGCGCACTATATCCCAGTTTGTCACTCCGCATAGCCTGCAGGTCCATCTGGATGGCCCGCCGGCTGATTCCCTTTTCAACTCCCTCATATTCATACAAAGCATCCCCCACTGCGTTAATAAGATCCTGTAATGTCCATTTCCGTAAACGGTTCCGGAGACATGAGTCGATAGTTCTGTAACGGATAAGGGCATTCTTATTAACGGGCATCAGGATATTTTTTCAAAAAGTAAAAAAAATATTCTAATGCGCAAAAAAAGTGCGCACATGACTTTCACCTTTGTTTTGTCATCGTTGATGGCACAGTCACAAAAGGCTGCGGCGGACCGGATGAGGGTTTCTGAATGGCCCCGTAGTATTGCCACGAATCGCTGGCAATATGCTGCTGCTGCAAGTGTTTGTTACTACTTGGATCTATGGGTCGTGGGTTCGATTCCCACTCCTCTAAAAAAGGATAGCTCAGGTGGTAGAGCAATAGGCTTAGAACCCTTACAAGGTTCAAACATGGACTGAAAATCCAACCCTCCAGCAGATGGCAAAACTGCTTTAACAATTGCCTCTAACTAAAACAGGGTAGCAGCCCGGTGGGAAAGCAAAAGGCTTTCCATTCCATCTGCAACCGCCTTGAAAAAGGCAGATACCGCTGTTGAACGTGCAACTGCTCTCTGGCCGGGTGCCTGGTTTATCCCTATACCCTGCGTAGCCCACCGGACACTATGGCCGGGAACATGTTTCACCGACAACAACTCAAGCCCGCTTCCGCAGGTCACAGAAATGGTAGCTACCCTACAGATACATAACTCCCCCGGGAGTCTATATATATAATTACAATTACTAATCCCTAAACCGAAACGATAGATTTATGATAACACGTACAAAAGTAGCAGCATATAACAAGGCCCTGGTGTTCAGAAACAACCGCTACATCAAGACACTGGAAGAAGGATCTCACTGGGTAAAGTCTGCCGAACAGGTGATGCTTTATGATATGACCAAGCCATTCCAACCTGCTGTTGATCTCAATATTCTATTACAGCATACAGACCTCGCTGAAGCCCTGGAAGTGATCACTGTAAAGCAGCAGGAAATTGCCCTGCTGTATGAAAACGGATTGTTCAAGTCTGTATTGACTCCGGGAAAGCATGCATACTGGAAGGGTATCGTTGAGTACAGCGTTACTCATATAGACCTTTCAAAGTATGAGATCACCGAGCAGGTGGAACGTGCCATCCTGGTAAGACCAGAATTACAGACTTATGTGAGGTTCTACACCGTGGAATCTTATGAAAAGGGACTGTTGTATGTAGACGGAAAGTTCAACAAGGCGCTTGAACCAGGTATACATTATTTCTGGAAGAACCCTATTGCACTGACAGTGTACAAAACAGATATCCGGCAGCTCCAGATGGAGATCAACGGACAGGAGATCCTGACAAAGGATAAGGCAAACATCCGTATCAACTTCACCGTACGTTACAATGTAGCGGATATCTACAAGCTGGTGGAAAATAAGGAATATGATAAGCAACTGTACGTATTACTACAGCTGGCCCTGAGAGAACAGGTAGCAGTGTATACACTGGATGAACTGCTGGACAAAAGAGATGAGATCTCTCCACTGGTCATGAATACAGTGACAGAAAAGGCACTTCACCTTGGGGTGCAGTTGCTGGACTGCGGTATCCGCGACATCATATTGCCAGGCGATGTGAAGGAGATCATGAACCAGGTGCTGATCGCTGAAAAGAAGGCACAGGCCAACAGCATCATGCGAAGAGAAGAAACGGCAAGTACCCGTAGCCTGTTGAATACAGCCAAGTTGATGGAAGAAAATGAAATGCTGTTCAAGCTGAAGGAGATGGAATATGTAGAGAAGATAGCAGACAAGATCAGCAACATTACGCTAAGCGGTGGTGGAGACATCGTCGGACAGCTGAAGCAGATATTCGTACCAGCCAAGAAGGGATGATAAAAGGTCATCCCTTCTTCATTTATAAAACCCCTGTTTTCAGGGATGCTATTATCTCCTGATCAGCGCTATTTTTAACGCATGCTCAAATACAGCATCACCATCTTTATTGTAATTGCCACTGCCATATGCAGTTATTTCCTATTTGCTTACAAATTGGATACTATCGTGCTGTATGATCGTACAGCAGCCTATACATCAATTACCCCT
Organism: Chitinophaga ginsengisoli; assembly: GCF_003014595.1. Classification (GTDB taxonomy): domain Bacteria; phylum Bacteroidota; class Bacteroidia; order Chitinophagales; family Chitinophagaceae; genus Chitinophaga; species Chitinophaga ginsengisoli. The sequence goes on from NZ_PYGK01000001.1 coordinate 155,850, forward strand.
TACCTTTCTGCAGTACCGGAGTTTCTTATCAAGGGCGATAACGAGCTTAATGTGGTACTTAACTTTGAAGACATCAGGGATACTGTTTACCTTCATAATCTTGAGATAAATCTTTCTCCTGCCAATGCCACTCCGCTCATGCCTGTCGCTGTCAGGAATGATGTACGGCAATGTGCCGCGCACTCTTACGAGGAACTCCCCTGCAAGGCCAAAATGCTGCAGCCATTGACCGAGGATCAACATATTACCTTCACTTTCAATACCAGTCATACACACACAAAACGCTACCTGGTGACTATTAAGGGAGATATTGAAGCGGGTGCTTACAGATCTTCGTTCCGTAAGCAAATAAGGATCCAGGAAAAGGCATTGTTCCTGGAGCGTAATTAATTACTAGTTTTAGCAGCCCCCCCTGGCTGCTCGTTGCATCAGAAATATCTAATCATTTCTCTTTCCCACCAGCTCAGCCTAACCTCAGTAAGGACTAATTATGCAATAATTCCGACCACTGCAATGATGCGGGCAATTCCTGGTTACTGAATTCTATGTGAATCACCCGCCGCTTATGATTGTTGGTTGTTCTGCTGGATGCGTGCAACAATAGCGGGCGCATAATCATTATCCCCCCTTTACTCACATTACATGATACCTCCGTTTCCTTAGACCAATCAATTGTCTCAGGACGATAAATGCCCTTGCGATGAGAACCAGGGATAACTCTTAAAGCGCCGTTATGCTCATCGGTATCATCGAGGTGGATGCGGACGGTGAAATTATTTTCTAATATTCTTAATGGTGGCTGTACAGCATATTGCTGTTGCTTTACCGTCCAGGGGCCAAATCCGGGAACATCGGCTTTATCCTTTACAGAGATGGTAAGGTCTTGGTGATAGGATACAAACCAGTTGGAATCACCGGGCTTATCAAAATAGATGGATTTTACCACCTGGTAGCCCTCACCGAAAAGCTCATTGAGCTTTGCCATCAACGTAGGTGTAATGATAGCGGGAACCGCATCAGGTAATTCCCTTAGAAATTGCCTGATAGCAAACAGATCTTTCGTCTTTCGGAAGGTTGCTTTAGAACTGTCTGCCTGCTGAATGAGTGCAATCAGTGAGTCTACTTCCCTGTCAGTAAAAACATTCTCTATTACTGTAAATCCATTCGCAGCTATTTCCTGCTGGTACATACTTCCGCTCATATATGCTATTTGTAGAATCGTTCTCTTATATTTAAGAGAATAGTTTCTGCCCTATTAATATTGGGTGTTTCCGGTAATCATACGAAAATAAACGTATCAGTTACAGACACTCTCATTTCCCATACAATTTTAACCTACCCTGTTTAATATCAAGTCCACCTCAAGTCCACATTAAATCCATACCAGAGGCACCATAAAGCCCAGTATAGTACTAAGAAAGCACTATCTTTCCCCTACAACACCACACCTGCACTACCTCACTGCTAAAATAACATCACTCTCTCATCTATCCTGTTTATAAAACTGCTCCCGTATGTTTACAAGAATAGCTTCCGCTTTATTGACATCCGGTGTTTCCGGCAGGCCAGAACGTTCGTACAGATCATCCATTTTCTCCAGCTTTTCATCTACCATTTTCAGAAGGTCATCGTATTCAAACTCGCCGCTTTTGATCCTCAACAGAAACTCCCTATCCTTTCTTTGTACAATCACTTTCCGTTCCACTGCTATTTCTTCTGCCATACTTAACAGGCGGAAAGTATGCATCATATTCTTGGCATCGTAGTTCTTACCATGGGTCATAGTGTTCTGATACCTGGTATCGTTACGCTTTTCCACCCATTCCCAGTATTCAAGATATTCCCGGCAATAGACAGAATAACCATCCTTATTGAAATTCATAACAGCGAGATGAGAAATACCTGTAGGAATTGAACTTAGCTGTACATCGTTGGCGGCTTCGCCGGATGCAATGCCTTTGAGGAAGCTATTATCTGTTATCTGGTGTTGATGGAATAACAAATAAACATCCCTGAAATGAGGTACCTGCGTCAGGCCGCAATCTTTCTGAGAATAGCCCTGGCTATCCAGCCATTGCTGAAGGGGAACACTGCCATTACCGGCAATGATATAACAGAAATCCAGTACAGATTTACGCTTTTCATCTACCGGACGATGTATTTTCTTATTCAGACCTTTTGCTTTCTTTATCTGGGAAGCCGCGTAACCGGCGAAAGTATCTTTACATAATTTCGACAGGAAGTCTTCCGGTTTGATCTGCTCCATTAGGGGATGGCGGAACAATACACAATCGGCCGGAGTGCTCAGGAGTTCGATAATGTTAGGATTATTCTTACTCAACAGATCTATAAATCTGCCTATTTCAAAATAGACCTCATCATTCGTACTGTTGGCAATCTGCGGGGTATAGGTCAATCCATACAATTCCCTTGGCGGCAACACAAAGATCCCCTTAATATCTGTATCAGAAGCAGGAGAGTGTAAGTGTTGCGCCCTGCTGCCGCTGATACATTTCAGCAGCAGGTGTCGGGTGCTGGATTGCAATTCTTCTAAAGTCATTGGGCATTAATATATTTTCTGAACAGGATATTCAGTTCAGTGGTGTTATGTTGTACTGCCGGCAGGAGTGATGCCTGTTCCTTACAGTAAGTGATCGTCTTTTCAATCCAATCCTGCAGCAGTGGTACCGGTGTGATGGTCGTTTTCTCATCAGATACTTTTTTCCGTTCCAGCAGATCATCCGTAGCTGCATGCCACTCCTTATCTTCAATCAGCGTTCTCAACTCATCAAATGTAATAGGTGGCACAGCCTTCTTCTTAATGATCCACAAGGCAGCTAATATAGGCCGTAATGCATAGAAGTACTTTTTGATCCTCACCTGTTCTCCCTGCAAATCATGTTCAAAGGTATTCCTTGCCATGGAAATATAATGATGACAACCGGCACGCCCGGAAAAATATTTCCCGGCCAGCTGCAACAATTCACTTTTGAAATTACCCTGCTCTTTATATACAATTGGTGATTGCAGCCATTCGTATAAAGGCGGATTTGATTTCAGGAAGAGTTGTAATACTTTTCGTATATCCCATCCACTTATATCCAGCACCTCGTTTACAGGCAATTCTATCACGTCTTTTCTCTCTTCAATACTGAGATAATTATCGGCAGGTTGCGCGTAAATAAATCGTACATCATAATCACTATCTGGCGATGCGAAGCCCCAGGAACGGCTTCCGGACTCACAGGCATAGAGTATCTTTACATTCTTTTCCTCCTCTAGAGTTAGCAATTTCTCAGTGATAATATTCTTCATGGTATATAGGGTTATAATTCAACGTAACACAAAATTCATAAAAAAAACTATTTCAGATTTGTTATTATCGGAAAAATAGTTTCATCTTTGCATCGCAAAACAAAAATACAAACAATATCATGTTACGCATACAGCTACATTCAAAACCACAAAGTTTCATTTGCCTGACAGAGGGCTATGATACTTGCGGGGCATGTTATGCTACAGAATAGTTGATAATAACTGATTCAATATAACACAGGCCCCGCAAGCAATTGCGGGGCTTTTCTTTTACCTTAAATCACACGATGCAAATACTAAAATCACCCATACGATTTAAACAGCTCAGTGCCGGATTATTATCAGGCACCAGCCATAGCTATGCGTGGATGTATACAGGTAATGAGCTGCCCCCTGTTTTTCAACGACCTAATTATAGTCTGATGTAGCGTACGCTCATATCAGTTACATATAAACCCGGTCGTTTATCGCGACCGGGTTTTTTATTGTTTGTTACCCAACCCTGACCTGTAGCTCAATGGTGAGAGCAACTGCCTTATACGCAGCAGGTTACCGGTTCAAATCCGGTCAGGTCAACAATTTTCCAGGTAGTGTAATGGTTAACATATCACACTTTGACTGTGATGTTCTCAGTTCGAATCTGAGCCTGGAAACAAGATGCTTTAGTTCAATGGTAAAACGCCCGGGTTAAACCAGGAGTTGGAGGGTTCGATTCCCCCTGGCATCACAAACTATTTTAAATAAATGGTATCAGTATAAATATGACATAGCAATGCAACAGATCAACAAATGGAGACGGTTAAATGGTGAAAAGATCAACATGCCAATAGCTGATGAAATCAGCAACATGCTGTCTGCAGAAAGAGAAGCAGGTAATGAACTGAAGGTGTGTATCGGTACCGATAGCCAGGTAAAGGGCAGGGTAACCGAATTCGCAACCGTGATTGTTTTTATCCGGAAGGGTAAGGGCGGTTTCATGTACATACACGCTGACAGCACACTACGCAAAATGAGTATCAAAGAACGGATGCTTAAAGAAGTGGGCAGGAGTATTGAAGTGGCCTACTCACTGTGCAACATCTTTACCAGGTACAATGTAGATATGGAAGTGCATGCAGACATCAACACCAATCCCAACTTCAGGAGTAATGATGCATTGAAAGAAGCAATGGGGTACATCATGGGTATGGGCTTCACCTTCAGGGCAAAGCCACACGCATTTGCAAGTACATCCTGTGCAAATAAAATAGTTCATTAAAAATATCTAATTGTATGGTTTATGTAAACAGCCTGCGGGCCATTGAACTGACAAGAGACAACAATATTACCAACACAGCACTCATCTCCGGTTTTCAAGAAACTGTGATGGTCGCAACAAGAATGTGCCGGGGTGCATGTCTTGTTGATAATGTTGGCGAGACGATCGTAGCAGGAGTAAAGGCTTTGCCTGAGCTTGAAAGGGATGATTAGAAGTCATTGTTCAATGCAATGAACAATGTGGATGATTCTTCCTGCCGACGACCAATATCCTTAAAAAGGAATGCCTTCTTTAGCTTATATTGTAACACATTTAAGCGTGTCTTTTTTACCCCTTACCGAAGAATTCTGCTTACTAAAGGAAAGTAAAAGTTAAACTGGTTGCAAACAGCAGAAAGGCTATTAGTTGGTGAAATAACGAAATATCGTTAAACCATTTCATTCAAAATATCACATCCAATTAATAATCAATGAATTAATAATTGGCACAGAATTAAGGATCTTTATACCACCACAAAAATTTGCATATCAACCTATATGATCACACTTATTATTGACGACAATGCCATTGCACGTAGTACACTCCAGGAGTTGGCCAGCCAGATCAAAGGCGTTGTTGTTGCCTGTGAATGCGGAAATGCGCTTGAAGCTTATAATTATCTGCAGGATAACCCTGTAGACCTTCTGTTACTGGACATTGAAATGCCCGGCATGTCCGGACTTGAGTTAATAAAGAACCTCGGCAATAAAAAGCCTGTCATCATTTTTACCACCTCCAAGAAAGAATACGCTGTAGAGGCCTTTGAGCTGAATGTAGCAGATTATCTCGTAAAGCCTATTACTCCTGGCAGATTTATCCAGGCTATAGAAAAGGTGCGCCAGATCATCGACAGTAGTAAAGAGGAAATGCGCTGGGAAAATGACGAATTCATATTTATCCGCGACTCCAATATTGTAAGAAGGCTGAAGCTGGAAGAGATCCTTTATGCCGAGGCGATGGGCGATTATGTAAAGATATTTACCGCAAAGAAGTTTTTCGCCATTCACGTATCCCTGCGGGTACTCGAAGAACGTCTGCCTGCCGCCCGCTTTCTGAGGATACACCGGTCTTATATGGTAGCGATTGACAAAATAGACACCCTGCAGGACGGGGCTGTACTAATAGGGGATAAATCACTTCCGGTTGCAGATGCTTACCGCAAAATACTCAACAAACGGATGAACGTACTCTGATCTTCCTCCTTTAAAGGGACTCCCGGCTATCGTTTTTGCCCGTCTGGCGAAAGCGGTCAACGGATGTGACGGCAGCAAATGACCTTCATTAATTGATAATGAATAACAATCGCTTAACATATCTGATCCTGATCGCCTTTCTTGCCGGTACCCTCGTGCTGGCGTTTGTGCAATACAATTCCTCCAGGAACATTGACCAATTGATCAAGGGCAACCAAAAGCTACTCAAGGAGCTACAGACCGGCAATAAGCTACGTGAGCTGGAGCGGGATATCATCTGGGTAGAAAGCCGCATCCGTGCCGCCATTGCCACCGACGACACCTCACACATAGAAGGGGTGGACGCCAAAATTGCCGAGGTGCAAGCCTTCGTCGATACACTGAAACAAATCAATACAAACGATAGTGCGGTCATATATATCGAAAGACTGCAGTACCTGGCCGGGCAAAAGCTGCAGAATAAGAACCAGCTGATGCATGAGTTCTTCCGGACAGGAAAAATGGATGACACCAGCCTGATCGCGAATCCACGCGCCCGGGAGATCTCAAATGAGATCAGTACCATCACCCGTAAGATCTATGACAGTCGCCAATCGGTGATGACAGCCCTCAGCGATAATATCAATGAGAACAGCCGGAAGGCCAGAAACTGGGGTATCATCCTCATCTGCCTGATATTACTGACAGCAGGAGGGGTATTGTGGTTCGTTATGACCAGGATACGTCGGCAGCAACAACTGATCCGGGAGCTGGACAGGTCCGAAAAGAAAGTGCGGGAAATAGCCATGATCAAAGAGAATTTCATGACCAATATGAGTCATGAGATCAGGACACCCTTAAACGCAATACTGGGATTCACCAATCTGCTGAAGGTCAGAAAGCTGGACGAACCCTCTACAGAGTTCGTCAATTCCATACAGAAAGCAGGGGAGAACCTGCTTACTATCATCAATGACATTCTTGACCTTTCCAAGATCGAGGCCGGTATGGTGAGGATTGAGGCCAATCCTTTCAGTGTAAGAGGATTACTCCATTCCATTCAGACGCTGTTCAGTGAGAAGGTCAAAGAAAAGAAACTGGTCTTACAGGGAGAAATATCGCCGGCGGTGCCAGACACCCTGATAGGGGATGCCACCCGTCTTACGCAGATACTTGTGAACCTGATAGGGAATGCGCTCAAGTTTACGGAGAAAGGAGGAATCATCATTTCTGTAGATAATAAACAAAGCGACAACAATACGATACAGCTGGAATTCACCATTACAGATACAGGAATCGGTATTGAAGCATCCAAGCTGTCTTCCATCTTTGACCGCTTTCACCAGGCGGAAGATTCTATCACTCGTAAATACGGTGGCACCGGGCTGGGACTCTCCATTGTGAAAGACCTTGTGATGCTGCAGGGCGGAGATATCAGCGTTGAAAGTCAACCGGGGAAAGGCACTACTTTCAGATTCTTCATTCCTTACACCATTGCATCCAAACAGGTACCCGTACCGGAGACGGTAGACATCAGCCAGTTTAAAATTACAGCAAACCGTTCCGTAAAAATATTAGTCGTAGATGACAATGATATGAACCGAAGCCTGATGCGACATCTCCTGATGGAATGGGACCTCTCTTTTGAGATGGCAAGTAACGGAACAGAGGCTATCGATTATCTGAAAAAAGACCGGTATGACCTCATTCTGATGGATATTCAGATGCCGGAAATGGACGGATATACCGCCACCCGTCTGATCAGGAGAGAATTACAGCTGGACGTTCCTATAGTAGCGATGACAGCACATGCCCTTGCAGGAGAGCGGGAAAAGTGCCTTAGTAATGGCATGAATGAATACATTTCAAAGCCGATCAATGAAAGGGAATTATATCAGCTGATCAGCCGGTTTGCCTCTATTTCTGCTATCAGGGAACGACAGTATGTGCAGGCAAAGGCAGCCACACCGGAGTACCAGTACATTAACCTGGATTATATGAAGGAGATCAGCCGGGGCAATAAAGTGTATGAGAAAAAAGTGACCAGGCAGTTCATTGAAGCGATGCCCGAGGAGATGTCATTACTCGAATCGGCTTTTTATAACAACGACATTAAAACATTGAGAAGTACGGCCCATAATATGAAAACCACTATTTCAATTATGGGATTGATGGAGCGCTTATTTCCCACGCTGGACGAACTGGAATCAGCTACGGCGATCGCTCCTCCCTTACTCATACATATTGATATGCTGAAATCATTTACAGATAATGCCCTCCGGGAGGCGGAAGACTTTTTCTCACAGGTATAATGTTAACCCGGTCATTTAAAAAGAGCAGTTACTGACTGCTCTTTTTTTTTTGCTGAAGTATCCCCTCATTAGCGACAGTTTTTGCCCGTTTGGCGAACGGTACTTTTTGTCGCCTTTCAATTAAGGTAGTTTTATAACAGCAAGCAACGATAACAGATCAATCTGAAAAATCTACATCCACCAGTTATGCTACAACCTATATTCAACGTAGCCCAGGAGCATTATCAGGACGAGCCTTGGGCGCCGGTGGAATTGTTCAGTAGTAAACTATCCTCCTTAACGCTTAAAATATTGATGTCATGAATACCACCAAACCATTTTTTGAGATCTATACTTTCGACCAGGTTGCAGACAATCACCAATTCAACAACCCTGCTCCGCATGCACATGACCTCATTGAGATCATCTGGGCAGTTTCCGGCAAATGTGCCCTGAAGGTCGATATGCAAACTTATTCTCCCAAAGGTGACCAGGTATTTGGTATCATGCCTCATCAACGACATCAGTTTACTGCAGATAGCAATGCGCAGGGATATATCATCCGTTTCAATGAGCTTTTTCTGCAGGAGTATAACTCCGTGTATCATGCGGATCTACTGCTGGTATTGATCCAGTCAGCAAATGTCAGTTACAGCGAAGAGATCCGTCATGAGATGAAGGCGATCATGGACAAGCTGATCCAGGAATATTCACAAAAGCAGATCTACAGCTCAGATATATTAAGCCGGTACCTGAACATCCTGTTTATCCACATGTCCAGGCAGTCGCGCACCGTGCCTGCCAACAATCAGAAAACGCATAACATCAGGCAGGCAAAGCGCTTTATTCAATTAATCGACCAGCACTTCAAAGCATATAAGAAGGTCTCTGAATTTGCAGATATTATGTGCGTTACTCCCAGTTACCTGAATGAAGCTATAAAGAAGACCACTGGGTATACCGCTGGTCACCATATCCGGCAACGCGTCATACTGGAAGCCAAGAGATATGCTGCTTATTCAGATAGCAGCATGAAAGAGGTCGCGTGGGACCTGGGTTTCACAGACATCTGTTATTTCAGCAAGTTATTTAAGAAAGAGACAGGATATAATTTTACAGATTTTAAGAAACGACAGGAGAGAGTTTTAGCTGTGTAACAGATAGGAGCACAACGGCGCTGTGGCTGGTGTGCTCCTTCTTTTTTGACCGCCCGACCTGATTGAAAACAACGGTCCCCCGAAGAATAGGACCTGTTAAGTTACCCAGTTGACGGAAACGATTCTGGTAGTAGATAACTTCGCTGAGACGACAGACCGGACAGGAAAAGCCGGAATATTTGTCGGGCAAGAAATTTCTTTTTGGAAGTGGGGTAAGTGTTACTGTGAAAAATATTGTTGAGAACTAGCATAATATAAAGAAACCGCCTCATTAATACATGGGGCGGTTTCTTTATATTATGCATCACTGTATTAAACTAGCATACAACCAGCATATGACCAGGATATTCCTCCGTTAAAAACGGAGGAAGAACGGAGGAATATCCTGGTCATATGCTGGTTGTATGCAACTTACCTGAAACGGAGTGATATGCTGATACAGAAAATACCTCAGAAAAGATATTATTGATCGAGCAAGGACAAGGTGACTTTTGTTATATCGCGGAGGGTGTCATAATCAGGACGGTTACGTCCGGTCACCCGAAGCCCCATCAGATTATTATACAGGTTCCTGGCTAAAGTTTTGGCGGGAAATTTCTTCGAGATTTCACCAGCGGCCTGCCCCTCTTTTATCCATATAGTGAACTGCTGTTCCATTTCCTCCATAGTGGTCAACGCCATTTGTGCTACATCCTTATCCACGCAGTTCAGTTCCATATTGGCATTTACCATCATACAGCCTTTCCGTGCCTTATCTGTTACAATATCGTTTATCATGTAATCAAATATGCTACGGATCTTTTTTTTAGCACTGTCGGTTTTAGCTTGTAGGGTCTGCATCGCCCGGTTCTGTCCATCCTGGTAATTGCCAAGAGCTTTTAGAAATAAACCGTGCTTATCGCCGAATGTATCGTAAATACTACTGCGACTTAATCCCGTTGCACGAACCAGGTCATCCATAGAAGTGCCATTATATCCTTTCTCATTAAACACTTCCTCAGCCTTTTTCAGCACTTCCGCTTCATCAAATTGTTTTGTTTTTGGCATCGTCTATCATTTGGAATAATCGTTCCAAAGTTACCATAATTTCTACAAAGCATATTTTCAATATGACTTTTATGGCTTACCGTATCCAGGTAGAGTCAACAGTAATGCCATATGGAGAATGCCGATCTGAAACCCGCATTCTCCATATGGCGCCTTAAACAACTAATTATAATGTGATCATGCCTCCATCAGCGATCAGTTCTGCGCCTATTACAAAGCTGCTGTCTTCGGAAGCAAAGAAGGTCACTATGCGGGCAATTTCTTCAGGAGTACCAAACCTACCCATCGGAACCTGTCCTACGATGCTTGCCTGAACAGCCTCTGCCTGTTCTTTATCAAAACCAAATTTATCATAAAGAGGAGTTTTTACAGGACCAGGGCTAATGGCATTCACCCTTATCCTGCGTGACAATAGCTCCGTAGACAATGTACGGGCCATGGTTATCAATGCGCCCTTACTGGCTGCATACAACGTAGTGTTGGCCATGCCTATATGGCTGTTGATAGAGGTATTGAGAACAATGGAACCGCCATCATTAAACAATGGCAGCAACTGCTGAATAGTGAAGTATGCGCTCTTTACATTGATATTAAATGTCTCGTCGTATTGCGCTTCGGTCATGGTTTCAAAAGGTGCCAACTTAGCAACGCCTGCATTGATAAACAGTATGTCCAGGCTTGGGAAAATAGCTTTTACCTGCTGCTGTAATTGAAACACGTCTTCCATATTCGAAGCATCGGAAAGTAATGTAAATGCATTCTCTCCCAGTGACTGTTTCGCCTCTTCCAGGGCAGTAGCATTGCGGCCTGTGATGATCACTTTAGCGCCCTGTTGGATGAATTCTTTTGCAGTGGCAAACCCGATTCCGCTATTTCCGCCCGTAACGAGGGCTGTCTTATTTTGTAACTTTTTCATGATTTAAATAGTTTGTGTGACAGTTATTTGGAATGCTCATTCCGATACAAAGGTATCCTATTAGGAACGATCATTCCAAATAAAACAGCCGTGAAAACCGAAATCTTAATCTAGATTAAGACGGCGTCAAAAGAGTGGCGACTGCAATTGGCTGGTTGGCCCCCAATTTTGTCTACTTCCGGAGAAACCACTCCCGCCCCCATTGGTTTTGAAACATCTTTGTATCACAAAACAACTTAAAACCAAAGATCATGAACACAAAAACAACAAAAACAATTTATTGGATAGGCGCGGTATTTCTTTCATTATGGTTTGGTGCAAGCGGCTTCTTTGAATTAACAAAAAACCCCATCGTATGGGATATAACAGTACAGTTGGGCTATCCTCCGCACTTCATTTATATTCTCGGCGTAGCTAAGCTTTCAGGCATTATTGTTCTGTTAACACCAAACAGGTTGCTTAGGTTAAAAGAGTGGGTATTTGCAGGAATATTCTTCGATATCATTTTTGCATTCTTCTCTAAGTTAAGTGTGCTTGAACCATCAGCTGCAATTGATGCGGTGATAGCGTTTGTGATGGTGACAGTGACTTATGCGATGTTCAGGAAATTGTATCCTGCAACATATGCTAAGGTGAGTGCGGAGTAAGATAGTAGTAGCAAAAAGGAAGAGGCTTGCATTGCTGCAAGCCTCTTCCTTTTTAAAAATTTGATTATTTTATAAAGGACTTATTAATTGTTGTACCCTCCAGCTTAATCTCATACGGCCACTGTTCATCGTTGCTGTCGTTATTATCATTTAAGTGTTCCCAGTGTTCAGTCGGTGCACCGCTCACTACCAGCCACAGATAAGCCGTGTTGACAGGTACAGCAAAGGTTACATCTCCGGTGGAGCTGCTATAAGTATCGCCATACACACGGGAACCATCTGTCTTCACAGCCAGGAAGCCGTATCTCCAGCCAGCCTTGTCGACTTTGATACTTCGGAATCCCGACTGACCGGCAATGCCTTTGAACTGTAGCCTGACATTGGTACCGGCTGTTGGCACATCCAGTCTGATAGCATTGTAGCCATAGTTCTGCGGACATACATCAGGACTGATCCTATACCATCCATCCGCAACTGCATTCACCTTAGAGATATGTTTATTGGCATACTGTTTTGCCACAGCCTCTATTCTTGGCATATCCCAGGTTACGAACCTCCTGTAAGCATCGAACATCTCATCATTAAATGTTTTTTGATCTACCTGGGTAATCCTCTTATACGTCATAACCGGATCTTCCCCACGGAGCGCCCCTCTCCACAGCTTTCCAACGAAATCTTTTCCACGCTTGTTAGACCAATACTCCAATACATAAGGGGAGTGATACTGGTTGATCTCATGCAGGAAAGCATAATTGGTATACTGCATAAATGACTGCAGGTGGTAATTCTCAAAAGTCATCCAGGTAGGATATACCTGCCAGAGCATATATTGGGAAGTCATCTCAAATATGGTTTGACCATTACTTCCTTGCGGAGAAGAAGTATAGCCCCAGGCACCATCGGCATGTACATAGTACTGGAAAACATGCCCCAGCTCATGCGCTACAGCGCCGAAAGGTTCTGTATTAATACGGGGAGGAGTCACCCAGAGTATACCCACCTTATTCTCAGCGCCACCGCCATAAGCTGTACCATCAGTAGAGTTGGTGACGTATATGAGTGCTTTCAGTGTGTCTGACACGGACCTTCCACTTTGAACAAACTTTAATGAGTCCCGGTAATACTGGAAGAATCTGCCGCACTCCTGAAGGATCCGGGGAATGTCAAACCGTTTATTAGGATCAGTATTGGTGGCCGGAGTAGCACCAAAATCCTTCGCCCAGAATGCTACAAAATCATCCGATTCGCCCCTTCGCATATTGCTGTAAAGGCTAGCGTCATTATTGTAGTCATTGTTATTCGGAATGTTCCAGATAACATTCGGAATGTACACCTTCTTGGCAACGGCAAATGAAGCAGATCTGGCCACAAGTGCTTTAGCAGGTGCTCCTAAACTCTCTTTTTTATTACAGGAACAAAAACTTGTACTGGCAGCTACAGCCAGGCATAGGATCAATTTAGTCATTTTGAGTTGGGTTAAAGATTAGTATGGTTTCAGTTAATGTAAGGTAGTTTCTATCAGTAGTTAACTTTTCATTTTATTTAACTAAACATAATCGAATATTGACTCTTTTATAACTAACATTATTAGTGAGTTAATTTCTGCTTTTCATCGGTTAATATGCGCATAAACAATCGTATAAATGGATGCTACTTTTATACTAAAGGCAGTAGCAATAATAATCTTTATCACAATGATTCAACATAAACCTGTAAAGGCACTGTTCGCATGGGTATGCTGTTTATTTTCTGTTAACGCATTCCCACAGGCACCCATTTTTCTTAAATCGCCGGGCAATAATTTGACTATCGAAGTTAACACAAAAGATAGCCTGTCATGGAGACTCATTAAAGGCCATGAGACGCTGATAAGCCATGCGGTAGCAGGTCTCGACATTGCACATAAGCCTTATATAGGTTTCAATGAACAGGTAAAATCTGTAGACAGGGTTGCAAAAAACGAGATGATATACCCCGTTGTTGCTGTAAGACAGAAGGCAATCAGGGATGCCTATAACGAACTGCGAATAAATTTCAGGAGCGGCAATACTATTATTTTCAGAGCTTATGATAACGGCGTTGCTTACAGATGGGTAACCCATTTCAAAGATTCTGTAAATGTAGAAAACGAAATTGTCGATTATGTATTTCCAGACAATAACCGGGTATTGTGGGGAATTGAGGAGAACAAACAGTTTCTTTCACATTTCGAGTTGTTATTCAAGGATAGTACTGTTGCCTCCTTTTCAAAAGAGCAGCACTGCGGCCTCCCACTCTATGTATCTTCTGCCGCGGGCACCAGGATGCTGCTGACTGAAGCCGATCTGCTGGATTACTCCAACCTGTTCTTCTTTGGGACCAACAGCAATAAAATAACCAGCGGTTTTCCCAAAGTGATCCTTAAAGAAAGCCTGGTCAGGGACAGAAGTACCAAAATAGAAGAGAATGCAGATTATATCGCCAGGACTACTGGCTCCCGGTCTTTTCCATGGCGCTTGGTCATGGTAGCTAATGAGGACAAGGAGCTGCTTGAAAACAACCTTGTTTATCAACTGGCATCTCCCAATACGCTTAAAAGTACCGATTGGATAGTTCCCGGGAAAGCGTCCTGGGATTGGTGGAATGACAATAATATTTACGGGGTTGATTTCCGCTCAGGGATCAACAACCAGACCTACAAATATTACATCGACTTTGCAGCCCGATTCGGACTACAGTACATCATCCTGGACGAAGGGTGGTCGAAATCCACCTGGGACGTTATTCACCCCAGAGATTCAATCAATGTTCCCGAATTGGTAGCTTATGGTAAAGCGAAGAATGTCGGCGTTATCTTATGGACGCTTTGGCAGCCTATGGATAAGGACATGGACAATGTACTGTCAATCTATGCGCAGTGGGGGGTGAAAGGTGTTAAAGTAGATTTCATGGCCCGCGCTGACCAGTATATGGTTAATTTTTATGAACGCTTGTCTGCCAATGCAGCCAGCCATCATTTAATGGTAGATCTGCACGGCGCATACAAGCCTACCGGTTTAAACAGACGGTATCCCAATATCATGTCTTACGAAGGCGTAAGGGGTATGGAAAACTACAAATGGAGTGACGATGAGGCTACGCCTCCACATGAAGTTACCCTGCCATTTACCAGGATGGTGTTGGGCGCCATGGACTTTACTCCGGGAGCAATGCGTAATGCCACCAAAAGGGACTTTCATATTAATTTTGACGCCCCGATGAGCCAGGGAACGCGGGCGCACCAGGTTGCGATGTATGCCGTTTATGAAAGTCCATGGCAAATGCTTGCAGACAATCCTTCGAATTATCTGCGTGATACTGCCTGCACCGGGTATATCGCAGCTTTCCCTACAACGTGGGATACGACAGTAGCATTGCAGGGCAAAATAAAAGAGTATGTAGCTGTCGCCAGGAAAAAAGGGAATCAGTGGTTTATAGGTGCGATGACAAACTGGAGCCCTCGGGATCTGACACTGCATTTAGACTTCCTGGACGCGGGCAAGAAATACAAAGTAAAAATATTTTCTGATGGCATCAATGCTGACAAGTTTGCGGAAGATTATCGGATTGCCTATGCAGCATGGGTAAAAGGGCAGGAGGTGACTGTTCATATGCAACCCGGAGGCGGATGGAGCGCTATTGTGACAGAGGAGTAGCTATTATACAGAGTTATATTTTATCTGGAAAAGGCAACCATGACTGGTCGCCTTTTTCTTTTATTCCCTAGTCCAATAATTATCTATCTAAGACTTGAGTTAACAATTTCCCGCATTGCATCTAAAAACAGATCAATTTCACTGATAGTGTTATAGTAATGGGGCGATGCACGAATGGCCCACTGCGCTTGTTTTTCGTCAAAGTCAATAACCGCGAAATTGCGATAGCTAGGTACTACGTTTATTTTCCGCTGCGACAGTGCTCCGGTAATTATTTTCGGTTGCGAACCAGCAACGGTAAAGGTCACTAACCCGCCTACTTCAGGTCCGCTATCCAGTACCCTGATCTTATCAATACCAGATAACTGATTGCGCATATAAGCTGACAGCCCTTTTACCTCCTGCCATATTTTATCTTCACCAATCTGTAGACAATATTCAATAGCCTTTGCCGTACCCAGTACCAGCGCATAGGCAAATTCCCAGTCTTCATAACGCATTGCGTCGGATCGTTGCTGGTATTCGTCCTTTTCAATCCATTCAGCCCCACGCATGTCAATGAAAAGCGGCTCAAGGCCTTGCTCAAGCGCCTTATCAGATATGTATAAGAAACCCGTACCCCGTGGGCCTCTTAAAAACTTCCTTCCGGTTACACTGAGAAAATCACACTGCAGCTCCTGTACATCTATCTTCATTTGTCCTATCGACTGGCAAGCATCCAGGATATACCATGTTTTACCTGCATGTTGCCGGATGTATGATTTATAAACATCTGCAATCCGCTTAACAGGCTGAACAAGCCCTGAATTAGTTGGAATATGTGTGATGGCCAGTAAACGGGGTTGCAGCTTGATTAACTTTTCTTCCAGATCATCCAGATCGACGCCTCCACCTGGCGCATTCTTTATTCTCACGATTTCGATACCAAATCGCTTTTTGCATGACAGGAACTGTATCTGGTTCGAAATAAAATCATCGTTATCGGTAAGGATAATATCGCCCTGTGCAAAAGGAATG
The DNA here is from genome assembly GCF_003014595.1 of Chitinophaga ginsengisoli. Classification (GTDB taxonomy): domain Bacteria; phylum Bacteroidota; class Bacteroidia; order Chitinophagales; family Chitinophagaceae; genus Chitinophaga; species Chitinophaga ginsengisoli. The sequence goes on from NZ_PYGK01000001.1 coordinate 172,383, forward strand.
GATGATAGCGCCCTTGTATATGAATCGGTAGCACTGGCGGTAAAGGCAATGTTTGATGGCTTACAATTAATAAGTATTGCGGCCTGCTCGTAAAACTGCTGGATTGCATTGGCGCGTAAAGCCGAGGCCTCATACCCACCAATCTGAGATTCCAGCTTAATATGTTCCACAATTGTCCGGGTTACAGTATTGGGCATAAGCCCTGCGCCTGCATTGTTAAGATGAATAACCTGGCTGCATCCATCGGTATCTTTTCGGAAAGCAATGATTTCTTTATCTGAGAAAATTCTATTCATTGTTTGAGATGTATCTTTTGGTGTAAATATTTCCGTTCTTTACTTTAAATTATACTTGCAAAAGTATTTGAGGTTACCTGCTGATTTTCTGCAAATAGCTCCAACGTGAGCTTTTTTTAACTAATTATCGACCAAAAACAGGAAAAAAATGCAAGTGCTGGATGACTACGACAAAATGATTTTACGACAGCTGCAACACAACAATAAAATAACAGCCGACGAACTGGCCAATATCGTGAATCTAAGCGCAAGTGCTGTCCAGCGTAGGCTGAAAAGATTGCGCGATGAAAAGATCATAGAAGCTGATGTTGCCATTATCTCACCTGCTGTTGCGGGTATTTCTATTACATGTATAGTGGAAGTAATATTGCAGGAAGGGAATTCAAAGGCAATAGATGCATTCAAAACCGCTATGCGACAATGTACTGAGGTAATGCAATGTTATTACGTAACCGGCGCCTATGATTTTGTACTTATTGTGAATACAACGGATATGAAACATTATGAGGAGTTCTCTAAGAAATGGCTAATGGATAATTCGAATGTGAAGCATTTTTATACACATGTGGTGATGGATAAGGTGAAGGTAGGGTATAGTGTTGCGATATAACAGGCATGCCCTAATGATTGAATAGTTACGGGGAATCTCCGTATAGGAAGTTATTTTATGCGAATTATTTACTTTTAGGTTGTTATTTACTACCAATACCCCTATAACTATGGATGAGCTAAAAAACACCGATCTCTTAGACGCGAACATCGGACTAGAAAACATTGACCCTCTGGACATAGCCGATCTCCTGACTAAATTGGAAGTATCCTTCCATATTAAATTTGACAATACTGCACTTAAACAAGTGCAGACATTCGGTGATCTTTGCGACATGGTTGCCAATAAGGTTGAAGGATTCAACACAAACGACTGTACGACACAACAGGCATTTTATAAAATCCGGAAAGCAATACTCGATACACAAGACTACGACAAGGAGGCTTTGAAAACAGATACGAGCCTGGAAGAATTGTTCCCTCGTCAACAACGGCGTCAGCTGGTAAAGAAATTTGAACACATTTTAGGGTTTAAGACCCAAATACTTCAAATGAAAGGTTGGCTCTTACTTTTACTTGTATCAGCATTTCTGGCATCCTTCGTTACTCTGTTCTTTTCCAAGCAAATCGGATTTGGATGTATGGTACTTTCCTTTATAGGCATTCTAATCTATTCTAAGCTAGGCAAAGAGTTTAACCTAAAGACTGTTGGACAACTTGCAAAAAAGATTTCAAGAGAGCATTATAATAAGGTAAGACGTAATCCCACCACCGTAAACCGGATAGAAATTACTCAAAAAGTGAAAGAGCTGTTTAAGGAAGACCTGGATTTAGAAGAAAGTGTACTCACAAGGGATGCACGTTTCTCCTGACATTTCTTTTAAGGCTTAATATGTGCAAACAAAAAATCTACGTCACTGCAATCCATTTCTTTTCCGCGACTCCTTGTTGCTGTTACAAGTGGTAATCAATAATCCATAAAGTCATCCTCATTCAATGGAGCAAAAGGAATCAAAACAATATTGGGAAATCTTTGAAACTAAAGTTCGGCCTCTCAGTGAAAGGCAGCAGCGAATAATTGCTTATAAGTTTTGTTTACTTGTTGAGAAGGATTTGGATAACCTTGGCAAAGGCGTGCTTAAACTTGTAGAACAACTTACATCAGATCATGTTTCATTACAAGATTGTACATCTTACCGGGAGCAATTACAAAATAAACTTCCCGATGAGGGCACAAGTCCATACAGTCCTTTGATCTGGGCCTTAACGCCACATACAGATACTTATCCCGCCTGGTATTCGGCTGCTATTGCGGGACTAAACATAGTTGACCTCAAGATTAGCACACTGCCAGAATTGACAGATTTAACGAAGGGAATTTTGAATGATTTTTACGGGATGATATAACTAGCTTATGGAATTATTCCCTTTTCCTTAAGTCGGAGTCTAAGATCACTCGCATACCGATGAGCGAAATTCTCTTTCTCGATTCGTGGTATGTTGTTATAATATTCAAAACGTTCCTCCCAAAACTTAATATCTTCATCTTCCTTTCCCGGCCGTTCAACTATCGTCATATAATGGACGTAATGCCCAAATTCATGCAGAAGAGTCCTATATAACTGGGTATTCCGTACATTCTCCGGCTCGATATCCGCAATCAAATATTTGCCCTTGTTAATGAAATTATGTCCATCTTCTTTTAGCCTATCAAGCTCTTTCTGACTTTCTATAGAAAGCGAGGTCTCCCATTTCATTTTCCTCGGATATTCCCCTGCCTCAAGGATAATAGCAGGGTAATATTCATTTTCAAATTCAAAGGAATAAATAAGTCGCCCCCATACAGGTGATAATATCTCTTCCTTCCGTTTGGGCTGGCGTAATACAATTAATCTAAGGCTACCGTAATCAATAATAGGAATGTGTTCGATGACCTGTTTAATATCATCAATAGAACATGCATGCAATGAACCTTCTCTCGTTTTTTCTACTACAAAAATGAACTTGTAACCATTGATCTCCACGTCTTGCCTTTGATATTGACTAAGCGATTCAATAGGGCTTAATCCATAAGTTCTTTGTGGTATTTTTAATTTATTCTGCTGGCCATGCCCTTGCTTCGCCGTTCCAATATTTCTGTTTCTTCTTGAAGGATTAAACATAGGGCCATCATTTGGGACTAAAACAAAAAAGGCCTGCATTCCTGCAAGCCTTTTCTTTTCCGCTCCCCCTGCTGGACTTGAACCAGCGACCCTCTGATTAACAGTCAGATGCTCTAACCAACTGAGCTAAGGAGGAGTGTGTTTCCCGTTTCGGGATTGCAAAAATAGACAATTTTTCATTTCTGCAAAATTCTTTTCAAATATTTTTTCAAAACGAATCCACCAGCACAAGCAAACGCTTATCCACAGCGGAATCCCGGGTATAAAAATTTACAAATTGCCCGTCAAGTTTCGTCACCGGGAAGTGAGGGAAGGCATGCAATACCTTGCAATGATGCCCCTTGGCAACCAGTGAATCCTTCCACTGTGGAGTGGTATAGATCAATGACGGCCCCGGGGGTAAAGTGTCATACGACAGTTGAGGCGCATCCAGGTAATATGTCAACGCATAAGAGTGCGCCTTGTAAAACCCAACAGCACCTCCTTTGAGGTTTTCATTCGCATAAAAGGCAACAGCACTTCCACTCTGGTAACGCAGTACATCCGGATAGAACAGTCCGTTTAGAAAAAGATTCAGTGCTGCACTCGCCAGGCAGGTACGAAAGAACACACGCGCTATTCCTTTCAATGGCAACCATATAAAAGCGCCTATTATGATCGCGATCAACACTACAGCCACAAAATTGATTTGAGGCCGGTAAAGCGCCCATAAACCAGGAATAGCGATAGCTATAATCCCGATGATGATATACTGTGTAATACGGAATGCTTTCTCTTTCTTAATCGACAGGATATATTGTGCTGTCAGGATCGAAAAGAAAGGGAAAATAATATTCAGATAGTGCGGTAACTGGAACCTGGACAACGAGAACAACAGAAAAGTAGTAAGCGCCCCGCTGATGCAATAATATTCCCTGGCCTGGCGTCCCTTCCTGATAAAGGTGATCACAGCCACATACAGGAAAATAGACCAGGGCAGGAAAGCCCATAATACGGTATGCAGGAAAAATGTCGGATCACCACTACCCTTGATAGGCCCTGAGTTCATAAACCGCCCGAACTGACTATCCCAGAAAAAGAAGCGGATGCCTGATACACCTGTTTGTCCGAAAACTACTTTCTCCGGATGCGCATCAAACTGCTGGTATAATGCGTATAGCTCTGGCGTGACAAACACACAAACCAGCACGCCTACAATCAGCCAGCGTACATGAAACAATTCCTTCCATTGTTTTGTGAATACGAACTGCCCGATCAGCGCGAACCCTATCGGCACCAATGCGAAAGGTCCCTTGGTCATTACAGCCAGGGCAGCCAGTAATGCCCCTGGCAGCAATTGTCGCTTATACAGATGATATACACTTCCAATGATTAACCCTGTAAGGTAGGGCTCCGCACGAACATCCGTGCTGGATATAACAAGATGCTCCGCCGTCAGCAGGATGCAGACTGACCAGCGGGCTACCTGTTCTCCGTAAAGGTCCTTTGCGAAGCGGTAGGTATACACTACTCCTAACATCAGGAATAAGAAGGCGGGAAGCTTATACGCAAACGTTGTAAACCCGAATAACTGATAGGAGAGTGCTGCCATCCAGAAAGGGAAATGAGGCTTATCCAGCCAATCCTGCCCATCTACAAACAGGTTCAGGTAATCGTGGTGCTGCACCATATGTTTGGCAATACCAGCATATAAAGCGCCATCAGGCTCCATAATCGTAACCGGAAGACCACTGATATGTACAAATATCAGCAGACCGATCATCCATAAGCTGACTTTTTTCTCTGAGACAGAAGATAGTGACATGCGCAAAAGTTACAGCATGACAGCCATTTCCACAAAACCGGGGAGGGGGTTTAATCGAAAATTAACAGGGTCACCAACCAAACAAACTGGATTTTTCAAATCCGATATACAAACCATCTTCGCGATGTTCCAACGGATAAGTCTTCAGGTAGAAGCCCTCACCACTGCTGTTGTAACCATTCTTAATATTAAACCGGTACCTGTGCAGCGGACAGACAACATTACCGGCATCATCTATAAAACCATCTGCCATGATACCGCTAGCATGCGGACATTTATAAGCAAACGCATAGATCTGCTGCCCATATTGGGTATAACAGATCTTTTTGCCCTGAACCTCCAAAACACCTATCTCACCCTCCCTTGCATACAGGTCTGATAAACGATGCCAGTTGTATTGTTTTGCCATGTCTAATAAAAATACTCGCTCTTGTATGGGTAACGCTCCCTGTACAGGGTAATAACTTTATCCATGATAGTCTGGCGCAGTTCATCAATATTCTTACGCTCTAAAGCAGATATGAACACACAGTTACCCTGAGTCCTGGTTTCCCAGTTCTCTTTCAGCTGGTTCAGGATGTCCTGCTTGATATCATCAGCCAGCCATTTGTCGAATGTCTGCTGCTCATACAGGTCCATCTTGTTAAAGATCATGATGCTGGGCTTGTCGAATGCCTTCAGTTCCTGCAGGGTACGGTTTACCACTTCTACCTGGTCTTCATACTGCGGATGGGAAACGTCTACTACGTGCAGCAGGATATCACTTTCCCTTACCTCATCCAACGTGGACTTGAAACTCTCAACCAGGTGATGGGGCAACTTGCGGATAAACCCTACCGTATCGCTCAGCAGGAAAGCTGTCTGGTCAAACACTACTTTACGGGTAGTAGTGTCCAATGTAGCGAACAGCTTATTTTCAGCAAATACTTCACTCTTACTCAGCAGGTTCATGATGGTGCTCTTGCCTACGTTCGTATATCCTACCAGGGCTACACGAATGTATTCTCCGCGGTCCTTACGCTGTGTAAGCGACTGTTTGTCAATCTCAGCCAGGCGTTTCCTCAACAGGGATATTTTATCCTTGATAATACGACGGTCAGTTTCAATTTCCGTTTCACCCGGACCACGGCTACCGATACCACCTCCCTGTCTTTCCAGGTGACTCCACATCCCTTTCAGACGGGGCAGGATGTACTGATACTGTGCCAGCTCCACCTGCACTTTTGCCTGAGCCGTACGGGCACGGCGGGCGAAAATGTCAAGGATCAGGTCACTACGGTCTATCACCTTCACATTCAACACCTTCTCTATGTTGGCTATCTGTGAGCCCGTCAGTTCATCGTCAAATATGACAAGATTGATATTTCTGCCTGTAATAAAATCCTTAATCTCCTCCAGCTTGCCCTTTCCTACAAAAGTGGCCCTGTCGGGGTGGGATAATTTTTGGGTAAACCGCTTCACAGTAGTAGCACCAGCCGTCTCCGCCAGGAACACCAGCTCATCCAGGTATTCCTGTACCTGGCGCTCTGACGACTGCTCCTTATGAATCAATCCCACGATAACCGCTCTCTCTTCCTGTTGTACAACTTGTTTCTTCTCAATCAAAGTTTATAATAATTTACTGCAAAGGTATGGAATTAGTCCATAGCCCCATAAACAGCAGGGCATGGCTGGTAATCCGCCGGCTCCTACGTTACAACTGACTATTTTACCTACATTTAGCGTCCAAACAAAATCTAATATGCATAAATCAATTTTGTTAACATCACTTTTAATATCAACTATGGCAGTGGCCCAGCAGAAAATGACGCCTGAGCTGCTCTGGCAATTGGGCAGAGTCAGCGGAGAAACAATTACAGCAGACGGGAAAACAGTTATCTATGGCGTTTCGCGATATAATATCGCAGAAAATAAAAGCGAAAAGAACCTCTACGCCATTCCCCTGGCAGGAGGTGCTGCTAAGCAGATCACCACGGAACCCGGTGCAGAGGGAGATGTCAGTGCTGTAGACGGACAAAAGATCAGGTATTCCTATAAAGGTCAGCTGTGGGAAGTCAATGCTGATGGTACCAGTGCTACCCAGATCACCCATGTTGATGGTGGATTGCAGAATATCCGCGTTTCCCCTGACGGGAAACATGTCCTGTTCTCCAAAGAAGTGAAGTTGAAAAAAGTGGCTGGCAGCGATTATTATCCAGACCTTCCTAAATCCAATGTACAGATATACGACAATCTCAATTACCGCCACTGGGATACCTGGGAAGACGGCAACTTCCAGCATGTATTTTATGCTACCTATGAGAATGGTCAGATAGGTACACCTGTAGATATTATGGAAGGGGAATTATACGACTGTCCACAGATGCCCTTCGGCGGTACGGAAGATATGATCTGGAGCCCTGATAGCAAGAGCATCATCTATGTTACTAAAAAGAAGTTCGGTAAGGAATATGCTGTCAGCACCAACACCGACATCTACGAATACAACCTGGAAACACACGCTTCCAAAAACCTTTCAGAAGGACTTGCCGGCTACGATGTAGCGCCCTCTTTCAGTCCTGATGGCAAATACCTGGCCTGGCTGGGCATGGCGAAAGATGGTTTTGAAGCTGACAAAAACGATATCATTATACTGGACCGTGCTACAGGTAAACGTACCAATCTTACCAAAGACTGGGATGGCACTGTTGCTTCCATCTACTGGAACAAAGACGGTAAACAACTGCTTTTCCTGGCGGTCGTAAAAGGTACTGAACAGCTGCTGGAAATTAGTTTTCAGAAAGATATCGCAGCTACCACCGCGAAGAATATACGCCAGGTAACAGAAGGCGATTTTGACATCAATGGTATCATCGGACAGGTTGGGAATACGCTTGTAGTATCCCGCACTGACATGAACCATGCTGCAGAACTCTTCACCGTGCAACTGCCAAAAGGTACTGTGCAGCCACTCACCACGGTAAACAAAGAGACCTACGACAAAACCGGCATGTGCAAAGTGGAAAAACGCTGGATCAAAACTACAGACAACAAAGAAATGCTGGCTTGGGTTATATTCCCACCAGATTTCGATCCTGCTAAAAAATATCCAACCTTATTATACTGCCAGGGAGGCCCGCAGGCAGCACTTTCCCAGTTCTATTCCTATCGCTGGAACTTTCAGCTGATCGCTTCACAAGGTTACATTGTGGTTGCGCCTAATCGTCGCGGTATGCCTGGACATGGCGTAGAATGGAACGCGTCTATCAGTAAAGACTGGGGAGGACAGCCAATACGCGATTACCTCAGCGCTATTGATGCTGTAAGCCAGGAACCTTATGTAGACAAAAATCGCCTGGGTGCAGTAGGCGCCAGCTACGGTGGTTACTCCGTATATATGCTGGCAGGTGTACACAACAACCGCTTCAAATCATTCATTGCACATGATGGTCTTTTTGACCTGAAGAGCTGGTATGGTACTACCGAAGAACTATGGTTCGCCAACTGGGATATCGGCGCTTACTGGGATGCTGCTAATGCAAAGGCACACAAAGAATTCAATCCAAGTGAATACGCCAATAAATGGAATACCCCTATCCTGATCATCCAGGGAGGTATTGATTTCCGTGTAGGCATTGAACAGGGCTTACAGGCTTTCCAGCTCGCACAACTGAAAGGGATCAAAAGCAAACTGCTGTATTTCCCTGAAGAAAATCATTGGGTGTTGAAAGCGCAGAATGCCCTTGTATGGCAACGTGAATTCTTCCAATGGCTGAAAGAAACACTATAAGAAATAGTCCTGCATTAAGCACCTGTATCGGTGCTTAATGCAGGATCAATACATTCAACTATAAATTCCCCAACGTTATGTTCACCTCTCTCTTATTAGATATCAGTGAAGGCATTGCCACTATCACACTCAATCGCCCTGATGTTTACAATGCTTTTGATGATCCACTGAGTTATGAATTACAGGATGCCCTTAAACAGGCAGAAAAAGATGCTTCCGTCAGGGTAGTGGTATTGACCGGCGCCGGTAACAAAGCTTTCAGCAGCGGACAGGATCTGAAAGCTGCTTTGAATGGGAATGGCGGGAAACGCGATCTCGGTGAATCGCTGCGTAAACGCTATAATCCTATCATCAGGGCTATCAGGAATATGCCCAAACCCGTTATCTGCCAACTGAACGGCATTGCGGCAGGAGCCGGTTGTTCCATCGCCCTGGCCTGCGATATGATTATAGCCAGTGAAACTGCCGCCATGGTGGAGATATTCATTAATATAGCCCTGGTACTGGACTCCGGATCCTCGTATTTCCTGCCTCGTACTGTAGGATATCACAGGGCCTTTGAGCTGGCTACCAAAGCTACCAAACTATCGGCAGCAGAAGCCCAGCAACTCGGTTTTGTTTATAAGGTGGTGAAACCGGAAGAACTGGAAGCCACTGTACGGTCCGAAGCTTCTTTTTACGCCGATGCACCTACCAAGGCAATTGCCCTGCTGAAAAAAATGCTGACAAAAGGTATGACAGAAAACCTGGACGCAGTGCTCGACTATGAGGTTTATTGCCAGGAAATTGCCGGGAACACTACCGACAATACCGAGGGAATACAAGCCTTCCTCGAAAAACGGAAGCCTGTTTTTAAAGGTAATTAACACTGTATGCCGCTACAGCTATAACAGACCTATAAAAGCGAAAGGGCGTCTCTTCAACGAGACGCCCTTTCGCTTTTAATATTTTTTATCCGCAGATTATAAGCCGCTGAGCATAAATCCGAAGGAGTAAGGATTCACATCATAAGTACCGTTGCTCTTGAATATGCTATTCAAAGCATAAGTGCCATATACTGCGAAGTTACCATAACCCACTCTTGCAGTACCGGCAAAACGCCATGTATTGAAGAGGCGTTTGCTGGCTTCTTTTTCAATCAGTTTTGAGCCATTTACATTAGCCACTGAGCGGGTATGTGCATTCAGCAGGTTACCTATTTTCAGACCCACACCTACCTTAAAACCTTTGTTTGCATTTTCAGGCACCTGACGGTAGCGCAGCTCCAATGGTAATTCCAGGTAAGTAGCAGCCAGCTTGAACTTGCTGTAAGCATCCGTTTTCTGGAAATCCGGAACAGTAGATGCATTTCTTAGGTCCAGGCTCATTTTACTCAGATGGTAATGATCAGACCCTATTCCTAAACCCGCCGCAAGGCTGAAATTAGTTGCCTGCAAAGGAATATCGTACATAAATGCAATATTGAGCTGGCGGTTAAAACCAGTATTAATAGCTCCAGCTCCTGTACCAGTCAATCCAACATATCCCAACTGAATCACTAAGAAATCCTTGGAATGTGAGGCTGCTCCCATAGCTTTATTAGCAACTGCATTCTTGGCATCCTGTGCAAAAACGCCAAAAGAAGCGGCCATCAGTCCCAGCGAAAAGAATAATTTCTTCATGTTTAAGTATAAAGTCTTGAAAAAGAATATTAGGCAAATTTAATGGAATAGGAATAAAACAAAGGGTTAAAATATTTATAAAATATTAGGTCCCATTTATATCTCTGTGCTGCCCTTTCCTAATACCGTTCTAAAAACATATCTTTCGACTGTATAATATGTTAGAGCCTATGGAAGAATTTAGTAATGGCATAAACCTGCGTGCAGCAGGCTGCGCTAAATGCCACAATCCCAAATATGAACGTGGTTATAAGGTCCGGCTTTGCAAAGACTGCCGGCGGGAATTATCCAGGTACCCAGTTAAAAGAGAAGTTATTTGGGGAGCATTAGGGGTGAGCGTTATATTATTGCTTGCCCTGTTCCGTTTACCTACTTATTTCAGGGCAGGAGTCGGCTATATGAAGGGGGTACAATTTGCAAAAGAGCATAAATATGTCAGCGCCAACAAGCTTTTTACAAGCACTCTGCAAAGATTTCCGGGCCATACCAGCTCTATCATACACCTCATCACTGCTGCCTATTTCAATGAAGACCTGTCCCGGATTGACAGCCTCCTGTCTGTGTTAATAGCTACCAAGGCTAACACCGAAGATCCCGAGTTGCTGGATGAACTTTCAGTAGTAACAGATAACAATCGCTATTATAAGATCCAGGATAGTGCTATAATCAGCCAGCTAAGCGCCCTGGAGCATGACACTGCTGCCAGCCGCACGATACTGGAAGCCTATCTCCAGAAAGCGCCTTATGACCTGGCTGCAGTAGTAGAACTGGCTTCTATTTATCTTGGTCATGATAATTATAGTGGCGTGGATAGCCTTTGCAAAAAAGCAATACATGATGCGCCTCAATTCAGGCCGCCATATTACCTGATACTGGCCTCCCTGAAAGATCAGAAAAAATATAAAGAAGGATTGACGCTTTCAGAGGAACTGCTGGCACAGAACCAGGAATCAGTAAGTGCGCTTGTTCCTTATACGATCTTCCAGCTCAAGCTTAAAAAAGATAAAGAAGCGCTCATTGCCGCCCAACAAGCATACCGGCTGGCGCCGGATGCCCCGGAAGTGCTTTCTCTGCTTTCCCTGGCTTACCATTTTAATCATCAGCAACAGCAATCCAACCAGATGCTAACGAGGCTTCAACAGCTACCGGAAAAAGACAGTAGCCGGCTGTCAGATCTTCAGAATTATATTACCGATAAAACTCCCTACAGGGATTAAAATACTTACAAGATGATGATACCTGGCGTTTATATGGCCCTTATCACCTTTCCGGGTGTAATAGTGCACGAGTTTGCCCATCAGCTCTTCTGTCGCCTTTGCGGAGTAGCGATCTTTGATGTGAAATACTTCCAGATGGCCGATCCCGTAGGATATGTACAACATGAACCGGCAAAGAAACCCATTCACCAGCTACTCATTAGCGTAGGCCCTTTCATTGTCAACAATATACTTGCGCTTGCACTGGCCTTTCCGGCTGCCATACCTGTATTCATGTTCAATGATGGTTCACCCTTTGATTTCCTGTTATTATACCTGGCACTCTCCATCGCCATGCATGCCTTTCCAAGTACGACAGATGCGAAAGTGATGTGGGATGCAATCTGGCACGGGAAAGATACCCCCCTATGGTTGAAGATCATTACTGTTCCGATCACAGGCTTGATCTATGCGGGGGCCATGGGTTCAGTGATATGGCTTGACCTGGTCTACGGAATGGGTGTCGCCTTTGGATTGCCTATACTGATCATTAAATTCTTTTCACAGCTGCTATAATCCTCTTAAAATAAAAAGGACGTACCGCTGATTGGTACGTCCTTCTCTTTATCAATAAAGCTTGTATTAACTGAACAGGTAAAGCACATCTTCTTTGGTGAGCTTCTTCACAAATCCGGAATCATCGGCAATGATCTCCTTCACCAGCGATTTCTTACGCTCCTGCAATTGCAGGATCTTCTCTTCCACAGTATCCTTACAGATCATACGGTAAGCAAAGATATTCTTCGTTTGACCAATACGGTGAGTACGGTCGATGGCCTGTTGCTCCACTGCCGGGTTCCACCATGGGTCCACGATATACACATAATCTGCCGCCGTCAGGTTAAGACCCACACCACCCGCTTTGAGAGAGATGAGGAATACCCTGCAATCGTCATTGGACTGGAAGTTCTGTATTGCGCGTTCACGCTCTGATGCCGATGTGCTACCATCGAAGTATTCGAACGGTATCTTCATGTGCTGCAGCTTCTCCCTGATCAGCCCAAGCATACCCAGGAACTGGGAGAAGATCAGCACCTTATGGTTACTGATGTTCTCAGACATTTCACGGGTCAGCTCATGCAGTTTCACGGAATGGTTCGGATACTGTTCCGCCTCATTCAGGATAGCAGGAGAGTCGCATATCTGGCGAAGTTTCATCAGGCCCTGGAGGATGGTCAGCTGTGAGCGTTCCATACCCTGATCTTCGATTACACCCAATATTTTTGAACGATAGGAGTTCCGGTAGGCATCATAGATATGCCGCTGCTCCGCATCCATCTCGCAGAAGATCACCGTTTCGATCTTCTCTGGCAGCTCTTTCGCAACCTGCTCTTTGGTACGGCGCAGAATGAACGGATAGATCAGCTTACGCAGATGATCCTTTCGCTCCTCATCCTGGAACTTATCTATCGGCGTAGCAAATTCATTACGGAAGAAATCCACACTTCCCAGCATACCCGGATTCAGGAAGTTCATCTGGGCATAAATGTCAAATGTATTATTCTGCATCGGCGTACCACTCAATGCCAGTTTGTTTTTGGTATTCAGTAGCTGCGCCGCTTTGGTCACTTTACTCTGCGGATTCTTGATTGCCTGGGACTCATCCAGTACCACATAGTCCAGGTCCATCTTCATCAGCGTCTGTACATCACTTCTCAGGGTACCGTAGGTAGTGATCAGGATGTCAAACTTCAGCAGCTCTTCCACAGTTTTCAGACGGGTAGGGCCGTGATGAATATGATAGGTCATCGTAGGCGTGAACTTCTTGATCTCATTTTCCCAGTTATAGATCAGTGTAGTAGGACATACCACCAGCGCCAGGCATTTATCATCATTCTTATTCTTGTAATGCTGGATAAATGTCAGTGCCTGGATCGTCTTACCAAGACCCATATCATCTGCAAGGATACCTCCCCACTTCACTTCATCCAGATAGTTCAGCCACTGGAAACCGCTTTCCTGGTAGGGACGCAGCGTTGCCCGCAGGTTACCCGGCAAGGCAATATTACGAATCTCGTCAAACTGCAGCAGCTTACGCCGCTTCTGTTCCAGCTCCAGTAATATCGCATCGTCATCAATGAACTCAAACAGTTCATCAATCACACTGAAATTGTATTTACTCAGCTTCAGTGCGCCTTTATCTTTTTCCTCCCCGATCTTGAATAACAGGGAGTATTTTTTCAACCATTCTTCAGGCAGCAACCCCAGGGAGCCATCAGCCAGTTGCACATAGTTCTGTTTACCTGCCAGCGCCTGTTTAATATCCCTGATGCTCACCTTCTGATCACCATAGGTCACTTCGATCTGTGCATCGAACCAGTCGATACCAGAACTGATCTGCAGATTGGTAACCGGCTTATGGGCGCTGAACTTGAAGTTCTTCAGGTTCTCAAATCCGAACACCCGTACATTCATTTCCTTCAGTGTATCAAAGAAGAGGAAGAACCAGTTGTTCTTCAGCGCCTCTTTGGCCTTCAGGAAGAAGTAATTATTTGAATTAGGCTGGGAGAAATTGGTATGCAGCGTACTCAGTTTATCCACAAACTGTTGTTCTGCTTCTTTGTTCCGGTGGATGATCAGTACCTTATTCCCTTCCTGCACCGTTATTCTGCCGTCATCATTCCAATCGACTTCCTGTCCGTGATAAGCAAATCCTGGCTGAATAATGAAAGTTTCACCTACTTCACGCAGGAACACCCTGCATTCAGGCAGAATATCATCCACTTCCGCCAGCAATGAGTTATCAAACTGTATCTGGTATTGCTTACTCAATGGCAACAGGTAATCCTGCAAATAGGTGCCCCACTGGTCAGCGGGAATACGGATACGTCCATTCTCACGGAATAATTCTACATGCAGTGCATCCTGTGCATTTTCAAACAGGTACAACACGTTATTCTTCAGGAACAGTATAGAGCTGTCCCACTCATTATCAGATACATTGACCATTTCTCCTTCGATGAGAACATGGCAGGTTACTTCGATAACGTCAGCAGCGGCGTGTGTTTTGAAGACAGGCTGTAACCTGTCGCCGGCCAGGTGAACAGGCTGCAGGTTCTTTGTTTTGAATGGCTGCCGGTTCGGTAACAGGAACAACAGGCCATGTGCCGCTATCTGCGGGAACAACTTGGCCAGTTTCGGATGCAGGTACTCCAGCATCAGTTCCTTCGTTTCTGTAGGCAGGGCCGATTCATTATCATCATGGGTAATGTTTTCCCAGATGCCTGCAAAAGGAGAGTTCTTGCTGAGAAATTTGCTGACCTCCATGCCCTGCACCTTGCGGACAGGAGTGATCAGATCACGGTCAGCTTCTTTATAAAGGTAAAAGTCTACGTACTTGGAGAGATCCAGTTTATTGACCAGGGAGACAAAAGCATCCTGTTCCTCATTTACATCACCGCTTACCAGGTCTATCCGGAAGAATGGATATAGCGGTTCATTGGCATTAAACACAACACCTATGCGCTGAGTAATAGCTGCCGATACCTCTGGTGGCGGGGGAGGAGCAGGCTGCCTGCTGGCCAGAGCGCCGTCAACCCTTTTGATACTTGGATCAAGTACCCGCAGGAAAGGCTTACCCTCCATATAGGAGAAGGTGAACTTGCCTTCCAGGTTATCATCGAGCGAATAACCGTATAAGGAGAGGAGTTTGTTCTTTTCCTTATCCCAGTTACGCAATGTGTCAAAATAATAGGGCCCCTGACTATTCAGCAAGTACAGGAACAGGGCGGTCTTATGCTTACACACAGCATGTTCTGTTTCATCGCAGGTGCAATGTGTATCAAAGAAACGCTCTTCGTTCCGCTGAATGATCAATGGGTATTCCTGTCCTTCGTATTTAAGGGTCGCTTCTACTTTTTCATCTTTCGCAGCAGTGATCTTGAAGCTCTTTGCAGATTTTGCCATTTTCTCAGCTTCTGCAAATATCTCATTGGAAGTGAGCAGTTTGAGCGATTTCAGGTCTATGAACTTCATTTTTACCAGCGTATGCTGCTGGTTATATTGGGTATCATAGCTTTCAAAGTGATTTTTATCCAGCATTTCCTGCAACTGGAACATAGCGGCAGCTTCATGCCGGCAGATATCGCCAAGGTTGTAGGGACACTGGCAACGGACAGACATAATGCCTGTCTCATGATATTTGTTAATGGAAACGCGATAATAATTTGCATGGGTATCGCTCTTTACCCTGAAAGTGGCCGATTTGAGAATAGGATCAGCTTCTAACAACTCCACACCTCCGGTCGCAAAGATGCGCTTCCCCCTACGGATCACCTCATCGGTTCCGTTATTATATACATATTTCAGTAGCTGGGGCAGCGACATAGTTTCAAATTGCCCGCTTTATAAACCAACCGGGTTAAAAGCTAAAATATTTAGCAGCTGGTGAAAAGGCAATTCACAAAAGTACGCAGAAAAATCCTAAAAAGCTAGAGCATAAGGAGCCTTAGTGCTACAATGTATCACTTCCAGAAACAAACACTTTATAAAAAGAAATTATCTTGCCGTTATTCCGCAGCCACTAGCTCTCCATTTCTATAAACAGGTAGTACGTTGGCACCATCTGCTGTAAGACAATACTGAATATCTTTCTCCAGGCCATATTTCGCCAGGCGTTTATAATGAGACGCCTGCTTCATAATCTCTTGGATGTTGTCTTTTGATACCTCGTACAATGTCTCTGCAGCAATAGCAGAATCACAGTCTACTGTAAAATGCTCCCTGATCCTGCTTACTACAGCCCCTGCAAACAGGGTATCTTCCATATTAACACGGTCTTTCCAGGCGGCACATCCCAGTATAACCGGTTTACCCTGTGCTACCAGGTAGTCACACACTGCAGAAAGGTTTGGAAATGAGCCTGTAATGATCTGGATGGCGTCTTTGGCCATATGCAACAGTTTGGTACCATTTGTAGTGGTTAGTACCAGTGTCTTGTCCTGTATAAATTCGCGGGGATATTCAAACGGGGAGTTCCCGTGCAGCAAACCTTCCGCAATCCGTCCGTCCCTTTCACCGGCTGTTACGGCACTGTCCCCCAGTTGTTCGCCGATGCTGACACATTCAGGTACAGAAGCTACGGGTATCACCCGGGAGGCGCCGTTATATAATACTGTACAAATCGTAGACGTAGCCCTCAACACATCAATAATCACCACAATACTGTTCTTCACATCATACAAGTGTAACAATGCCGGTGATAAACATACTTCTAAAGTCGGTTTCTGCTGTTCCATTGCCCATATTTAAAAACAGGATGAAGGTCCGGGAACTGAACATCGTCATATCATGTCAATCCCAATTCCTGGTCCTTCATCCCGATTATATCATTAGTCTAATATCACTCTCCATTTCTCTGTCTCCGCATAATCCTTAATCACTTTGTTTCTCAGTGTCAGCAGGTTGGTCATATACTTGTGCAGATAAAATTTCTCAAACAATCTGCCCAGCCAGCCATAAGGTGTTCCAAACTCCATGATATCAATTGCTACAGTACCATTACCTATTTCCTTAAAATGGTGCTCATGTTTCATATAGGTAAAATCTCCTGTCACCATCTCATCGCAGAAATACTCTGTTTTACGCATTTCTGTAATGCGGGTGGTCAGCTGCCTCACCTTACCCAGGTGTTTGGCCCGCCAGGTTACCGTTTCATCCAGATCTATCAGTCCGTTGGTACGGCCGCTGATCGCTTCCTCATGCATATGCGCCATACTGCGCTTATGCAACGTAATGCTCCGGCTCAGGTCAAAGACCCGCTCCAGCGGAGCATGAATTACGGTTGTGATATGAATTGTAGGCATAGAATAGATATGGTTTTTGCAATTATATGCTAACTTAACTTAAGAATGGCACCTTTACAACTCTGGCTTTCAATAATTTGTCCCTTACTGCAATAAATATTTCTGAATCCTGGGTCGCAAATGCAGTGTTTACATACCCCAGGCCAATTGCTTTCTGCAGGGAAGGCGACTGTGTACCAGAGGTTACTTTGCCTATCACCTTACCGGCGGCATCTTTGATCTCGTAATCGTGACGGGGAATACCCTTATCCACCATTTCAAAACCTACCAGCTTACTGGTCACGCCTGCCGCTTTCTGCTGTTCAAATTTACTGCGGGAAGTGAATTCTTTAGTAAATTTTGTAATCCAGCCCAAACCTGCTTCCAGTGGGGAAGTAGTATCGTCAATATCATTTCCGTAGAGGCAGAAGCCCATTTCCAGGCGGAGGGTATCACGTGCTCCCAGGCCAATCGGCTTCAGACCTTTAGGGCCTCCTACTTCGAAAATGGCATCCCAGATCTTTTCTGCTGCGCCATCTTTATCTTCAAAATAGATCTCAATACCACCAGCACCGGTATACCCCGTGGCGCTTACCAGTACATTAGGTACACCAGCAAATTCGCCCTTGGCGAAAGTGTAATACTTCAGGTTTACCAGTTCAATACTGGTCAGCGGCTGCAGTATGCTGGCCGCATTAGGTCCCTGAATAGCCAGCAGGCAGGTCTTGTCGGAAATGTCGTGCATTTCCACCCCCTTAGTATTGTGTTTGCTGATCCAGTTCCAGTCCTTCTCTATATTGCTGGCATTCACCACCAGCATATATACCTTGTTTTCTTCGATACAGTATACCAGCAGATCGTCTACAATTCCACCTTCATCGTTAGGGAGACAGCTGTATTGTGCCTTTCCCACGGTCAGTTTGGATGCATCGTTGCTGGTAACCCGCTGGATCAGGTCCAGCGCATTTTCCCCCTTCAGAATGAATTCACCCATATGGCTCACATCAAACACCCCTGCATTATTCCTGACAGCCAGGTGTTCATCGTTAATACCTGTATAGGAAATCGGCATGTTATACCCTGCAAAAGCAGCCATCTTAGCGCCCAGCGCTACGTGTTTGTGTGTAAATGGTGTGTTCTTCATAAATTTAATGATCAGTTCTGTTTTGGGTATGATTTCAGGTTTAAGTTTTGTTTAAGCCCGGCAAAAATAGGCTGATTTTCCAAATTCGGCGGCCAAATAGTGATTTTGGTTCAATAATTGCCTCTGGGAACAACGAGCACCGCCAGCGAATCATCCTTACCTGCAACGGTATATGAAGAACTTTGAGCATGAAACTGTTATTAGCAATCAGTACATTCACTGCTAATCAATCACTTAGATACGTATCTTTGCAACGAAGACCTGGTCTGCCGGCTCTTTCAACAGACTCTTTAAAAATCAACAACTGTGAAGCATACCACATGGCTGTTAGCGCTGTTATTACCCTTTACTCATGAGCTGAACGCCCAAAAAAAAGCCGATCGCAAGACGCTGGGTAACCTTCAGGCCCATATTACCTTCCTTGCCAGCGACAAGCTCGAAGGCCGTCGCACAGGCACTCCGGGTGAACAACTGGCTGCGGAATATATTTCCACCCAGATGAAACTGGCAGGACTTACTCCCAAGGGAGACAGTGGTTACTTACAAACATTTCCTGTAAGCGAAGGCAAACTAATAGCTACCGCCTCACACCTCACTGTCAATAAAACCACCCTCACCCCGGGAGAACAGTTTATTCCCCTTCCTTTCAGCGCACAGAAAAGCGCCAAAGGCGATGTGCTGCGCGATGTGAATGAACCGGAGAATATCTGGCTCTTTAACGTAAAGGACTTTGAAATGCAGCCACATGCAGATCCCCTGGAAATATACCGTCAGAATGCCCGGGAGGCCGCCAAGGCCGGCGCTACAGGCGTGATCTTCTACAATGGTGACGAGACACCAAAGGAAATCCAGAAATGGCTCTCCGTCGCTGTCGATCCGCTCACCATTCCTGTGATGTGGGTGAACAGTGAGACCAGCAAGCTGCTCTCAGAAACCGAAGACCTCCGGATAAACATGCAGGTCAGCTTCACCGCCGGCAGACGTACGGGTACCAACGTGGTGGGGTATATAGATAACAAAGCCGCCAGCACTATTGTGATAGGCGCACATTTTGACCACCTGGGACATGGGGAAGACCAGAATTCACTGGCACCTAATGACAAAACCATCCACCATGGCGCAGATGACAACGCCAGCGGAACAGCCGCTCTCCTGGAACTGGCCAGACTGCTGAAAACATCCCACCTGCAGAAATACAACTACCTGTTTGTCGCATTCTCTGGAGAAGAACTGGGACTGTTCGGCTCCAAATACTTTACAGAACATAGCTCTGTGGCCCCCGGCTCCTTCAACTATATGATCAATATGGACATGGTAGGAAGGCTGGACCCAACCAGGGGATTACAGGTAGGAGGTATCGGCACCTCACCTGTATGGCCAGCGTTGCTGCAACAAACCATCCCGGTGGATATTCATACCACCTATGACTCCTCCGGTATCGGGCCTTCAGACCATACCTCTTTCTATCTGAAAAATGTGCCTGTGCTGTTCTTTTTCACTGGTACGCACAGCGACTATCACAAACCTTCCGACGAAGCTGCCAAAATCAACTATCCGGGAGAATTGACGGTGATAAAGCTGGTATATACGCTGGTGGAAAAGACAAATAATATGGATAAACTGGTTTTCACCCACACACGCGACAAACAGACCACCAGTACGGGCAGTCCCCGGTTTACGGTAACGCTGGGCATCATGCCTGATTATACCTGGCAGAAAGCAGGGGTGAGGGTAGACGGTGTAACGGATAACAAACCGGCCAGTAAAGCAGGCATCCTGGCTAATGACGTGATCGTTGAACTGGGCTCATACACCATCGTGAACCTGGAGGACTATATGCAGGCGCTTTCAACTTTCAAAAAAGGAGATAAAACCACGGTGAAAGTCAGGAGGGAAGACAGTGAAAAAGTATTTGATGTCCAATTCTGACCGTTTTATAATATCTTGCAGCCCTTAATATTGTTGTATGAAGCCGGTTTTGTTCATATTAAGCGCCACCTTTTTTTGCTTTTCGTGTAATCAGGCACGTAACGAGGGAGAGGATACTTCCAATTATGACATCATTACAGAAAAGAGTTATGTGGTACGCAATGTGAAACCCGTGAGCGGAGATCCGCAAGTGGACTCCCTACTGCAACGAAAACAGGAACTGACAGGCTACCTGGAGCGCCATGGCTTCGTACGTCACGTGGCAACCAAAGATAGTCTTGTATTTCGCCGGAACAACAGGCAGGAAGTAGTGATAGAACTGCCTTCGCCTGCAAACACACAGGAGGCCAACCTGATCATTGCATTTGATCCGATGAAAAATCCCCTGTTCATTAATCTGAAGAAAGACACTACACAGGTGGAGCAGTATATTAAATAGTGAGTATATGCCGGGATCTACCATATCCGGCCATAACCTTTAGAATTGGATTTGGAACCTAAGCAAAACATAAGACTTTGTGTAGACGCGGTAGTCTTCGGATACACCGCCAAAGAAAGCATTTCCGTATTACTCATTAAGCGAACTATCCCCCCCTTCATGCACCGCTGGGCATTACCCGGAGGTTTCGTGATTGACGGTGAAACACTGGAAGAAGCCGTGACCCGCGAACTGGAAACTGAAGCAGGCGTACATATCAACTACCTGGAACAACTTTACACCTTTGGCCAGCCGGAACGTGACCCCCGGGGCAGGATAATATCAATAGCTTATTTCGGCCTGGTGAACCCGACTAACTTCAAGCTGGCTGCCAGTTCTGATGCTGAAGACGCTAACTGGTTCGATATCAAAAAACTGCCTGACCTGGCATTTGATCATTCCGCTATCGTGGAAACTGCTATAAAGCGCTTACGCGCCAAGATCAGGTATGAACCTATCGGGTTTGAACTGCTCGATCAGAAATTCCCAATCTCAGACCTGGAGAAACTCTATGAGACAGTCCTGGACAGACCCATTGACCGCAGGAACTTTCAGAAGAAGATCAATCACCTGGGTATTCTGGCGGGACACAATGAAAAACAAAAACACCCTTCTGCCGGCAGACCGGCTAAACTCTATAGCTTTAACGAGGAGCGCTATTTCCAGCTGAAAAAAGAAGGGATCTCTTTTGAGATCTGATCTTTGTATTTCCACCCGATGACTGATAAGCTGCAACACTGCACATAAAAAAGCCCCACCGATGGCGGGGCCGGGTATTGATATGTTACCGCCATAAAAGACACCAGGCCATACAGTCCCAGGCAGGAAATGAAGATCGCCAGAATAGCAAAGATCTCGAACAATTCTCCTGTCATCGCTTCCGCCTTATAAAAGCGGCCAATGTTTGCTCCCGATGAACTGCATTTACATGGTATCTTCATTTTTCGTCTGTACGGGGGATTCATTGAAACGTTTTTCCAGGAAAGCAGGTAAACAGGAATGTATATAATATATTCAGAATCAATTCATTCATCTTTCTTCCGGTATATCATGACATTATTTGTGTAATAATTACGGAAAATATTTTGTTTATATGTTTAAACCTATATATATTTGTGTAGAAGATACACAAAAGCTCACTATCAATGACAACTCAAAAGCCGACAGGGGTAATCATCGCAAGGTTCCAGACACCCTCCCTACACGAAGGGCACTTACAGCTGATCAAAGAAGTAAGGTCTAAACACAATCGCCTGATCATTATACTTGGCGTCAGCCCGATCAAAGGCGGCCGTAAAAACCCACTGGATTACTACACCCGTGAGCGGATGCTGAAACAGCTCTTCCCCGATGTGATTGTACTCCCACTCAGCGACCAGGCTTCCGATAAAGTATGGTCCCGTAAACTGGATGAACTACTGGGTAACAATCTCGGTAATGAAACATTCATCCTGTATGGCAGCCGTGACAGCTTTATCCCTTTCTATTCCGGCCGTTTCCCTACCGTAGCACTACCGCCCGTGCAGGACTTTAACGCTACTGCACAAAGAGAAGCTGTTTCTGATAAGGTATTTGATACAGAAGAGTTCCGGGCTGGTATCATCTATAGCACTTATAATCTTTATCCGAAGGTATACCCAACAGTGGACATTGCACTGTTCCGTAATAACCGCCGGGAACTGCTCCTGGGACGCAAGCCGGCAGAAAATGCCTGGAGACTGCCCGGTGGCTTCGCCGATCCTGATGATGTCAGCTTTGATGCTGCCGCCGCAAGAGAATTGCGGGAAGAATGCGGACAGATAGAAACAAGCCCTATGCAGTATGAAATGTCCCTGCAAATGGATGACTGGCGCTATCGCTCCGAGGTAGACAAGATCATCACCACCCTGTTCAGTGCTGACCTCTTGTTTGGTGAACCTGCTGCCGACGATGACCTGAGCGCTATGCGCTGGATCAATGTGAATGCGATCCCTGAACTGATAGCGCAGGGCGAAATAGTCAGTACACACATCCCACTCCTGAAAAAATTAGCTGAAAAATATTCTACTAACGACTAAACGAAGAATCATGACAAAGGAAAACCTCATTCTATTAGCTGATGCCTACAAATACTCCCACCACAAACTCTATATTCCAGGCACAGAATACATCTACTCCTATTTTGAAAGCCGCGGAGGCAAATTCGAAGAAACAGTTTTCTATGGTCTGCAGTACTTCCTGATGGAATACCTGCAAGGCGCAGTTATCACCAAAGAAAAGATTGACGAAGCGGAGGCAACATTGCTGGAAGTGTTTGGCCGCAATGACGTATTTGACCGCAGCCGTTTCGAATATATTATTGAGAAACATGGCGGACGCCTCCCCGTACGTATCAAAGCCGTACCAGAAGGTACTGTAACAGGCGTGCGCAATGTATTAATGAGCATTGAAAATACAGATCCTGAATGCTATTGGTTGACCAACTTTTTGGAAACCTTACTTATGCAGGTGTGGTACCCATGTACCGTAGCCACCCTTTCCAGGGAGATCAAAAAAACAGTGAAGAAGTATTATACAGAAACAGCCAGCGAAGTTGCTTTCGCAGGGATAGATTTTGTACTGAACGACTTCGGCTTCCGTGGCGCTAGCTCCGTAGAAAGCGCCGGTATCGGTGGCAGCGCTCACCTGATCAATTTCTCAGGTAGTGATACACTGATCGGTTCTACTTTTGCCAAAAGATATTACCAGGCGCCGGTTGCTCCCGGATTGTCTATTCCGGCTACAGAACACTCTATCGTGACCATGCTGGGTGAAGAAGGGGAGATAGACATTTTCCGCCACATCCTGAATACATTCCCTACAGGTACTATTGCCTGCGTATCCGACTCTTACAACATCTTCAGAGCCTGTAAAGAATACTGGGGCACAGAACTGAAAGAACAGATCCTCAACAGACAGGGCACACTGGTGATCCGCCCAGATAGCGGTGACGCGATACAGACACTCCTCAAAATATTTGAGATCCTGATGGAAACTTTCGGTTATACCCTGAATGAAAAAGGTTATAAAGTACTGCCTCCACAGGTTAGAGTAATACAGGGCGACGGCATCAGTTACTCTTCTATTCCTCCCATCTTTGAAGCATTAAAACAGGCAGGCATCAGTGCTGAAAACCTGGTACTGGGTATGGGTGGCGCTTTACTGCAAAGGGTCAACAGGGACACACAGGAATTTGCCCTCAAATGTTCCTTTGCACAGGTAAATGGTAAAGCCATCAATGTACAGAAGAATCCTCTGGAGCTCGATGCCAATGGTAACACCAGGGTGTCTTTCAAAAAGTCCAAATCAGGTAAACAGAAACTCGTACTGGACAATGGTACTTATAGATCCCTTCCTCAAAACGAGGCGCCGGAACTGAAAGACCAGCTGCTGACAGTTTTTGAAAATGGTGAGATCAAAACAACGTACACTTTTAACCAGATAAGAAAGAACGCAACAATCTGACTTCTCGCCATCATTTGTCCCCCGTACCGGCCGTCCTATGCGACGGCTTTTTTCATTATCATTGCACCGAAATGATCTACAAAAAACTTAAAAATCCCTTACTCATGAAAAAAATGCTGTTAACCCTTGTGTTGACCATTCTGATTGTTTATGCCCAGGCACAATCTCCTGAAAAAATATACTCTTTATGGGGAGCGAACATATCCACTGCATCCTGGGTAAAACTGGGTACATTAACCGCAAGTCAGGGGGGTGTATCATCAACAATAGTCGTATATGCGGGACAAGGATATAATGGATATAACAACCAGATGGGTTCCGTTGAATTATTTATCAGAACGAGCAATGGAGCAACTGTCGGACCTAACGGATACGGCTTTGGAGCGTATGCTACCCGTTACGGTGGCACACCAGATCTGTTTACCCGCATGAAAATCGTACCTAACAATACCGGTGCTACGGCCACTGCATATGACATATATGCTTACGTTTCTCCCTATATCGGTAGCGGTTACTATACCGTAAAGGGTGATGGTGGATGGACGCCATCTATGACGGTTACAACAGAACCTGCCACCGCATACGAGGTGCCGTTCCTGTTCAAAATCCAGTGTGATGCTTCACTGGCAGGTGGGGGCCTTGTTGCCCAGGTTAGTACGGGAAATGTCGGCATTGGCACCAGTACGCCTACAGAAAAACTTTCAGTAAAAGGAACTGTCCTGGCCCAGAAAGTAAAAGTAACTACGGCAGCAGCCAACTGGCCCGACTATGTATTTGCTGCTGACTATAAACTGCCCTCCATTCTGGATGTCGAAAAGTTTGTAAAAGAACATCAACATTTACCTGAAGTTCCATCTGCAAAAGAAGTTGAAGCCAATGGACTCGATCTCGCTGAAACCAATAAACAATTATTGAAAAAGCTGGAAGAGCTGACGCTTTACATCATTGAGCTGAAGAAAGAGAACCTCGCACAGCAGGCCGCCATCGAAACCCTGCAGAAAGAGCTGCCAAAGAAATAAAACTAAAATAAAAACAGAGGCCGGAGTAAGACTACTCCGGCCCGTTGCCTAAACCTACAACTGTTACACTATTAGTAACTAAGTTCTTTATTGATTAATTCAATGATGTTTCTTCAATTTCTGCCGCATAAGGAGCCACCAATCTTTGGCGGATCAATCGTTTTGCGGAAGGCTTGTTCCATCCAAAACGGTTCATAATGCTATCCACGATCCTGTACACGACCGGTACTACGATCAGGGTCAGGAACATAGAGCTGATCAGACCTCCGATAATCACCCAGGCCAGACCGTTCTTGATCGAAGCCACACCACCGGTTGCCAGCGCGATAGGTAACATACCGATCACCATGGCGATGGTCGTCATCAGGATCGGACGCAGACGGGCATTGTTTGCATGTATCAACGCCTCATTGGTACTCTGTCCCTGCTCTTTCATCTGGTTGGCAAAGTCGACCAGGATGATCGCGTTTTTCGCCACCAGACCAATCAACATGATGATACCGAGAATGGTGAAGATGTTCAGGGTGTTGTTGGTAAGTGCCAGCGCGAGCAGGGCACCGATAATAGCCAATGGGATAGAGAACAAAACCACAAACGGATAAATATAGTTATCGTACAGCGCCACCATGATGAGGTACACCATTACGATCGAGATCAACAAGGCTGCACCCAGTGCACCAAATGAGTCTCCCTGGTTTTCCGCATCACCTGCCCATACATAAGAGATACCGGTAGGCTTGCGCAGTTTCTCAATCGCTGCTGCAAATTCGGTCTGCACACTACCACTTGGGCGTCCTATTACCAGACATTTTACAGACACAGATGTGTTCTTATCTCTTCTTTCCAGCCGGCTCGGACCAGAACCTTCCGTTACAGTTGCAAACTGTGACAGGCGGATCAGCTGCCCCTGATTGTTGAGGAACTGTATATTAGATACGTCCTGCAGGCTCTTACGGTTAAAGTCATCAAAACGCAGGTTGATGGCATATTCGTAATCGCCCTGACGGAACTTGATTTTAGAGTCGTCAGCAGTGCCACTGAACGCAGTCTGCATAGTACCACCTACATTTTCCAATGTCAGCCCCAGTGCCGACATTTTATCACGGTCTACCTGCACATTGATCTCAGGATTACCTTCTTCTACAGATAATTTTGCATCGCTCGTACCGTCTATCTTCGCCAATACGTTCCTTGCTTCTTTTGCATACGCCATTACGCTGTCCAGGTCCGTACCCATCACTACCAGTTCCACAGGCGCATTCTCTGCCGTACCCAGGATACTTACGTTCATGGTTTTTACTTTCACACCAGGCAGTATATCCCTGATCTCTGCCTTCGTTTTTGCAGCATAGATATCGGAACCGTCGGCTCGTTTTTCAGGATCTACCAGCATTACCGTGATCTCAGATTTATATGCGGTAGACTGAGATGTACCCATACCGTCTTCACTGGTCTGACCAACAGTGGTAATCAGACGGGTTACTTCCGGTTTCTTAGAAAGATATTGTTCTGCTTTACGTGTAGCCTGGTTGGTTTGTTCCACAGAGGCATCTTTCGGCATTTCCAATACCAGGATGAACTGGCCACGGTCACCTCTCGGGATGAACTCACCACCAATGTAGCCTTTACCCAGCAGCATAAAAGACAGGAACAGCAAACCTATGGCCACTACCAGGGTAATAAGCTTGTGGCTCAGTGCCCATTTCAGGATGCCTGTCATCCAGTCGGTGAATTTCTGCAGCTGCCTCTCAAACCAAAGAATGAATCTTCCGAAGATATTTTTGTCGGTGATATGCTCCAGTTTTCCGAAACGGGAGGATAGCAGCGGTACGATCATAAAGGAAGACAACAAACTGAGCATCGTGGAGATCATCACCACCACACAGAACTCCCTCAGAATTTTTGATACCAGTTCATTCGTTAAAGAGATTGGCAGGAACACCACCACAATTACCAGGGTGATAGAGGTAACAGTAAAACCGATCTCTTTCACACCATCAAACGCTGCACGCACCCTGTTCTTCCCCATCTCCATATGTCGGTAGATGTTTTCAAGCACCACGATAGCATCATCCACCAGGATACCTACCACGAGGGACAAACCAAGCAGAGACATCAGGTTCAGTGAGAAGCCGAATAGCTTCATACCGATAAATGTGGCTATCAGGGACGCCGGAATAGAGATCATTACGAAGATTGCACTCCTGATACTATGAAGGAACAAGAGCATTACTGCTGCCACCAGTGCTACCGCAATGATCAGGTCATGGATCACAGAGTCTGCAGATTCCAGCGTAAAGTCTGAGGAGTCGTTCGCGATGAAGATCTTCAGATTATTGGCAGCATAATCTTTTTCTACACGAACAATCGCTTTTTTCATTTCCTCACTCACGGTCACGGCGTTGGCGTCTGTCTGTTTCTGCACCTGCATAGCAATAGCGCTTGTACCATCCACACGGGCCATACGCTCAACGTCTTTCTGCGCATCCTGTACATCGGCCACATCGCTCAGGCGGATCTGTGTCCCGTCTGCAGTTGTGGTGAGCACCAGGTTACGCAGCTGGTCCACATTTTTATACTTACCAGCCAGGCGGATCAGTATCTGTTGATCTGCTGTTTTCACTTTACCGGTAGGGAAGTCCAGGTTGGCGTTGGTAACAGTCTGTCTTACCTGGTTAATAGACAGTTTATATGCTTCCAGTTTGTTGGGGTCGATGTTCACCTGAATCTCACGTTCCTGTCCACCGATCAGGGAGATCTGCGCCACGCCCGGTAAACGGGACAACAATGGCTGCAGCTTTTTATCCACCAGGTCATAGAACTCCTTGCTGTCCATATTGGCGGTAGCAGACAAGGTCATAATTGGCAAATCAGACAGGGAGAATTTTGTGAGTGATGGCGCCTTTGCATCTGAAGGCAGATCCGACAGGATAGCATTCACTTTACGCTGCGCATCCTGCATGGCAAGATCAACGTTAGCGTCGTTATTCAGTTCTACGGTAACGGTAGACAAGCTCTCGGAAGATTTTGACATGATCTTCTTGATCTTCTCCATTGATGCTACCGCATCTTCTATCTTTTTTGTAATGGTGCTCTCCACCTCTTTCGGGGATGCACCCGGATATACTGTTGCAATGGTCACTACCGGCGATTCGAACTTTGGCAACAGCTCATAGTTGAGCGATTGGTAGCTCATCACACCCAGCAATGTAAGAATGGTGAATATCACCACCACTATTGTGGGCCGTTTTATGGATATTTCTGTGATCTTCATAGTTGATTATTTTTGCACCGTTACCTTAACACCATCTACCAGGTTAATCTGTCCGCTGGTAATAACAGTTTCTCCTTCATTCAATCCTTCCCTGATCTCTACTTTGTCACCATAAATACGGCCAGCCACTACCTTACGCAGTTTAGCAGTATTGTTCTCCATCACATACACCTGGTTGCTGTTCACTCCACCTACAAAAGCGGTACGTGCTACCAGAATGGTTGGCAATGCATCCTTCATTTCGAAATGAGCGGTACCATACATACCGGCTCTCAGTTGTTTGCCAGTGTTATTCAGCACTTCCATTTCCACAGGGTAGTTCAGCGTATTATCACCTTTTGCAGCGATGAAGGTTACACGACCTTCATAGTTCATTTCAGGGAATACGTTGGATGTTACTTTCACCTTATCGCCTTCTTTCAGGTTTACCACCTGGAATTCCGGCACAGATACCGCCAGTTTCAGGCGGGATACATCTACTATGTCAAACATTTTATTGCCTACAGAGAGATAAGCACCCTGTTCGATATATTTTTTGTTGATCACACCACTGATAGGCGCTTTGATATAGGTATCGCCTACACGACGGCTGGCAGCTTCCACTTTTGTCTTTTGCAGCTCATATTGCAGAGTTACATCATCCACCTGTTTTTTAGTTACACCACCTGTTTTAAAAGCAGCTTCATATCTTTCTTTATCTACCCTCATCTGTTCCAGGTTGGTTCTGGCGGCAGATAGGTCTGTACCAACTATTTCGCCATCTACATGTGCAATGATCTGTCCCTCACGTACCACACTGCCTTCATCTACCTGCAGTTTAGTGATACGGCCGGCAGTTTCTGCCAGATAGGTGAGTTCACGTACAGGGGTAAAGTTCCCGTTGGACTGGAAGCCCTGTGAAAAATCTGATTTCGCCACCTTTTCTACCAGTACGGGTACATCACCGGCATTGCTCTTCTTCACAAATTCCGTTTTGGCTTCATTTTCTTTTTTATTGGCGCCCAGTTTCCACATGATCAATACAACAGCTGCAATGGTCACTGTGCCCCAGATAAGAATCTTTTTCATATAGTTTGGTATGCGGTTTTAGCGGTTTAAATTAGTTCAGCAGGGTTTTCAGATTACCATTGGATTTGATGATATCCAGTTCTGCCAGTTTATATTGTAGTAAGGCTTCGTTGTAGTTGTTCTGCGCGGAAGTGAGCGATGTTTCAGCATCCAGCAGATCCGTCAGGTTGGCCAGGCCCAGGTTATAGTTATTCTGGGTGGAGTTGTATACCTCATTGGCCAGATCTACGTTCTCCTTTTGTTCCTTAATAGTGGCCAGGTTATTCTGTACCTGCAGTTTGGCGTTTTCATACTGCGTATTCAGTGAGAGGGTAGTAGCCTCCATATCTTTTCTTATCTGTTTCAGCGTCACATTGGCCTGGCTTACACGTGAGCGGCGCGCCCATCCATCAAAAATGGGGATCTTCAATGTAAGGCTCACAGCCGCCATATCATACCAGCTGGCAGTAGAACCATTTGACTTGGATTTCAGCATATCAAACTTATTGCTGATGCCATTGTAAGAGTAGTTGCCAGACAATGCCAGGGAAGGATAATACTCTGCCTGGTACGCTTTCTTCTGGAACTGCTGCAGCTCTTCCTGTTTTTGCAACAGGCGGTATTCGATCCTGTTGTCGACATTCATCCCTCCAAAATCAGCTACAGTTGCTTTACTTTCTATTTCCTTGAATGAGGCAGAAGGCAGGTTCAGGGTGGTGCTCATAGACATCCCCATTTGCTGCTTCAGCTGATTGGCCTGCACCAGGAACTGGTTCTGCGCTTGTGTACGTTGCGTTTTGTAGTTGGTGAGGTTCACACGCATACGGTCAAGGTCTATCTTACGTGCCAGTCCGTTCTGCACCTGAGACGAAGTGGTCTCTACCAGTTTGGTGAGCTTCTCGATATTGGCATCCAGTACTACCATTTTCTCACGTGACACCAGTGTGTTATAATAAAGCTGTGTTACATTATAGATCACTGTCTCTTCACTCTGTACTGTCTGCATCTTATAGTACTCTTCACCTGCTTTTGCCGCTTTCAGACCGGTAAACACGGACTGGTTGTATACCTCCTGTGTAATAGTACCGGAAGCGGTAACATTGTGTGTGGTACCGGCTTGCAGCAGGGTAGTAGTGCCGGGTGCTCCCCCTGTGATCTCACCGGGAACGGCTAGTACCTGTTTTTTGATATTATTGGTATACTGTCCCTGGCCATTTACCTGTGGTAAAGCCCTGGCTCTTACTTCACTGGTTTTAAAACGGCCCATATCTTCTTCCAGTCGGGTACGTGCCAGTTGCTGATTATTCGCGAGCGCATACTTCAGGCACTCCTGCAACGACAGTTCCGATTGCGCATAGGAGGTATATCCCCCTATTCCCATTAAGAGAATAAGCGTTAACATTATCCTTTTCATCCGTATGTTTTACTTTGATTTTTTAGTTGGCGGATATAGTTTTAAGCGGTAGTATTAGTCTTCTTTAATATGTAGGTATTCAGCGGCCAGCTTACGTCCTTTCATTGTTGTCACTCCGAGTATAAAGTGTATGGTGATCTCTTTCATCACCTCGTGCATATTGAATTGTGCAGCAGGAAACTGTGATGGCTCAAAAGCCATATCCAGCTGTAGTAGCCGCGTACGTGCCATGATGTTCAATTTAAGGTCTTCGCGGTAGAGGCCTTCCCGCATGCCTCGTTCAAGATTGGCTGTAATGGCTTGCAACAGCCGCTCCTGTTTGAACACTTCCACGTCCTTCCAGATTTCGGGGAGGTACTTCTCCATCTCAAACAACATCACGGGATTGATTGTATTTCCCATCTGTTCTATGTACTCCACCTCTTTCAGCAGCTCCTCAATAGCGTTAGCAGATTGCTGACGAAAATCTTCCAGATGCTGCTCATGCCTGTTCAGCAAAAAGCGCACCCCATCCTGTACCAGTTCCTCCTTGTCCTTGAAATGTTCGTACACCGTTTTCTTTGACACTCCACATTCCCTTGATATGTCGAACATTGTTACACTCTTAATTCCGTACGTCCTGAACATCTTTGATGCTGTTTCCAATATCCGTGCTCTGACTGGCATTATTCCTGTTTATCGTTTCTTGATTCCTCTGACGAATATTTCCGTCAACAATTTCTGCTGTGCTACTATCTTTTCAAATGCTTCTTTATCTAAGTCGGGGATCGTTTCTGGAAGGCAGCTCATTCCGGCAAACCGCAATCCTTCCATGGCATCCCTATATAATTGTGCTATCGCTACAGGATCATCGACGTCAAATTCTCCTGAGGCAACGCCTTTTTCTATGATCTTGGTGAGCATCTTTGCTTCCCGCTCATGAACAGACCGGATGATCTGTTGTATCTCTTCTGATTTATCATTAAGGATCTTAAACAGTTCCAGACGACTGTAGCGTTCAACGAACTGCTTTTTTATAGCGATAATATTGGTAAAGATCTGTTCAGACGAAATATCCTTATCTGCTTCTATTTCCTGCTCCTCGAAGAAAGTTTCCCCGATCTTCATCAATACGGCATTATGCAACGCCTTTTTATCGGAAAAGTAATAGTACAACGATGCCTTCGAGCAACGCAGGTCATCTGCTATCTCATTCATGGTGGTTTTGGACGCACCATAGTGCATAAACCGCTTCAAAGCCGCCTCCAGGATTTTCTCCCGCATTTCATCTTTGTTCTCAGCAAGCATTAACTTTTTGACTTTTTTAGTTTACGGGTCAAAAATAGGAAGATTTCAGATAAAAGTGAAGTAAGTTGACCATTTAACAATAGATTAACTTTTTGACTCTAAAAGTCAGAAGGTTGAAAAGTCAAAAAGTCATTTTCTTTAAATCATGATAATTAACTAATTACACATCTATCATTTCATTCTAAAATGAGAAAGTCAGCTTTGAGTTCCGACTGGAGCAGGTATTGACACCGTACAAACAATGTTCCTCCAATGTTCATCTTACGTTAAACTTACGTTCCTGAACGTAGCATGAACGTAAGATAGACATAGAACGAACGTTGTTTGTACCTGATGAAGACGAAGTTAAAAAGGGTCAATCCCCAAAAGTCAACTAACTCTGGGAGACAGACCCAGGGGGGATCATTGGCAACGCCACAGACAATCCCCGGGAAAAAGTGAACATTCAAGCCATTCCGGGGTTATTTAAAAGGTCGCGGGAGGATTATGGCGCTTAGCGCAACTAACTGGTCGGAGTAGAATCGAGGGCATTTTCGGAGAATGATTAGTTAGCGGCTGGTCTCAACATTCATGATTTTAGCCGACAAATTTTAACCCTATATCTCAAAAAAACGGTGCTGGCACACTTAGGGCATTGCTTTTGCCTTACATGGGTAAAATCAAAACGCTATGAAAAAGTTAATGCTTCTTCTGTTAGCTGTAACAGGTTTTACAGCGACAACCATGGCTCAGCAGATCAATGTAAGTATCAATATAGGCAAACAACCGGTATGGGGACCAGTGGGGTACGATTACGTGGATTACTATTATCTCCCTGATATCGAAACATACTATTATGTACCAGACAGGGTGTACATCTACCGGAATGGCAATGAATGGCGCAGGTCAGTAACCTTACCCGCCAGGTACGAACATTTCGATGTATACCATGCACATAAAGTCGTGATTAATGGCGTAAACAGGCCTTATTTATACCATGACAAGTATCGTAAGGAGTATTATGGTTACAGGAACAAACACGACCAGATAGCCATCCGTGACAGCAGGGAACAGAAATACTTTGTGAACAGGGACCATCCCGGCCACGGCCAGTGGAAGAATGATAAGCATGGACGCGGAAAACAGGGCAGGGGTCACGACAAACACTAACATCCCTTCTTTCCACAACCCCACACACACCTATTCAATGAAGAAGGCCGCTCCGTTCAAGACGGGGCGGCCTTTCTTCTTTTCTTATAGCTTGCCAGTATAATCTGATTATTGCAGTTTTTCCAGCGCTGATTTCAGCTGGGCGATCATTGCCGGGATCTCTTCTTTCTTACAGGTACCTACGCTGAGGCGATACCATGGAGAGTTTTTAGAAGAACCGAAAGCATAGAAAGGCACCAGACCCAGTTTCGCCTCGTTCAGGATGTAAGAGGTAACAGCTGCCTGGTCCTGCAGTATGGTGCCATCAGCAGTCTTTTTACCTGCCAGGTCGATCTTCAGGGTCAGATAGATTGCCGCCTGTGGTGCGATAGCCTCTACAGGATGACCCGCTTTTTTCAAGCCGTCAAATCCTTCATAGATTTTCTGCAGGCGTTCTTCTACTTCTGCTTTGAATTTCTTCAGGTAAACATTCACTTCATCCTTGCGACGCAGATAGCGGGCAGCAGCATGTTGTTCTGCCATCGGGCTCCAGGCGCCTACGTGAGAAAGGATGGATTTCATTTTACCGATTACGTGAGCAGGTCCTAAAGCCCAACCGACCCTTACACCGGTAGCAGCGAATGCCTTACTCATACCGTCGATGAAAACGGTATAGTCGCGCAGTTCCGGACGGAGAGACACAGGTGTGTAGTGGTGTGTTTCGCCGAAGGTCAGTACCCAGTACATCTGGTCGAACAGGATGTACAGCGGTTTCTGGTCAGCGCTACGGCTCTTGTTTTCAGCAATCACCAGGTCGCAGATCTCTTCCAGCTGTTGCTTACCGAAAGCGGTACCTGTAGGGTTCTGCGGAGAACACAGTGCCAGGAGGGTAGCTCCTTTCAGCAATGGTTTCAGTTCGGCAGCAGTTGGCATGAAGTCGTTTTCTGGTTTTGTTTCCAGTACTACGTGTTCTGCTTCCAGGAAGTGGGTATAGTGGTTATTGTTCCAGGATGGGGTAGCGTAAACTACTTTTTCACCCCTGTCAAGAATAGTTCTGAAAGTTGCATAGATAATTGGACGACCACCGCAGGAGATTACAATTTCCTTGGCAGGATCGTAATTCAGGTTTTCGTGCTCAGCGATAAATTCGCTCACAGATTTCCTTAATTCGGGAATACCGTCAGCAGGAGGGTAGTTAGTAAACCCTTCCTTGTAAGCCTTTATGATCTCTTCCTCAAATTCAGCCGGAATTGGGAATACCTTAGGGTCAAAATCCCCAATGGTAAAATTGTAGATCTTCTCACCCTTGGCCTGTTTCTCCTTTATCTCACCGGCCAGCTTAATAATTTCAGACCCGATCAACGTTTCGGCTAAATGAGACAGTTTCATAACCCAAAGATTTTTTTAGTTTTAAAAATATTTTTTTTGCGCCCGCAAAGCTAAAGGATATGAACATCATTTAAAAGAAACAGCAAATTTTTTCACCACATCATAATAAAACAACAATCCATTGAATTAAATTCAATAAAACAAGACATAATCACCGCTTTGTCTAACATTGCATTTTCCGGTAATATCTGTAAATAGCACGATACTTGACAATTCTTTCTATCTTTGTCCGCTTTCTTAAAAAGCCTTATTTTTAGAGCGGTTAACAAACCCGGAATGCGGACAATAACGTCAGAATCCTTTACAGTACCCGGTTTTGATAAAAAAGCAAAAAGTAAATAACAATATATCACATGAAGTTTATCGTTTCTTCCTCTACTTTGTTAAAACAATTGCAGCAGATCAGCGGGGTGATTAACTCTAATACGGTGTTGCCTATATTGGAAGATTTCCTTTTCCTGATCGACAAGAACGAGTTGACTGTAGTGGCTACAGACCTTGAGACTGTCATGAAGGTAAAGCTGGAGGTTGAAGCCAAAGAAAATGGCCGTATCTGTATACCTGCGAAGATCCTGATGGATTCACTCAAGAATCTGCCCGATCAGCCGCTGACTTTT
The DNA here is from genome assembly GCF_003014595.1 of Chitinophaga ginsengisoli. GTDB lineage: Bacteria > Bacteroidota > Bacteroidia > Chitinophagales > Chitinophagaceae > Chitinophaga > Chitinophaga ginsengisoli. Next base: position 207,872 of record NZ_PYGK01000001.1, read on the forward strand.
CATATAGATCTTAATTCTTATGCTGTAGAGATCACTTCCGACAACGGTAAGTATAAGGTAATGGGCGAAAATCCTGAGAATTTCCCCAAAGAGCCTACAGCAGATGATACCACTTCCTTCACGCTGACATCTACCGCACTGGTAACAGCCATCAACAAAACGCTGTTTGCCGTGAGCAACGATGACCTGCGTCCGGCGATGACAGGTGTGTTCTTCGAACTGACCCCCTCCAGCCTCACATTCGTAGCTACCGACGCTCACCGTCTTGTGAAGTATGTAAGGACCGGTGTAGAATGCCCGAAAGCAGAAACCTTCATCGTGCCTAAAAAGCCGCTGAACCTGCTGAAATCTGCCTTGCCTGACAACGACAGCGAAATAAAGATCGCCTATAGCCAGAACCATTTCTTCGTAACACATGATGGCGCCCAGATGATTTGCCGCCTCATTGATGCAAGGTTCCCTGACTATAAAGTGGTGATCCCAAAAGATAATCCTTACCGCCTTACCCTGGCAAAAAGCGATTTCCAGAACGCCCTGAAACGTGTGAGTGTATTCGCCAACAAGAGCACCAACCAGGTAGCCCTGAGCATTACCGGCAGCGAACTCCAGCTTTCTGCACAGGACGTGGACTTCTCCTTTGAAGGTAATGAACGTATGGGCTGTCAGTACACCGGCGATGATATGCAAATTGCTTTCAATGCGAAGTTCCTCATTGAAATGCTGAACGCCGCAGAAGGAGATGAGATCACCATCGAGCTGTCTACTCCTACAAAAGCAGGTATTCTGAAGCCGTCTGAAAAAGAAGAAAACGAAGACCTCCTGATGTTAGTAATGCCGCTCATGTTGAATAACTAATCGGTTTTACAACAACTAATAACTTATGTTTATTTGTAAAGCAATCTCTCACAAGGAGATTGCTTTTTTCTTTGCCCATGGCCACTTTCAAAAGAATTATTATTTAAAAAGTTCGTAAATTAATACCGTTAAAACAGGACAGTAAGCGACTGATTACCCCAGTTTGATGACCACTATTTCACGTTGAAAAAAATCAGGGCATGGTACTTCATGCCGTAAAATTTAAATTCCCATATGGAAGAATTTTTCAATAATATTCCTTCCTGGTATCGAACCGCCTTTCTTGTAGGCGGACTGTTATTGCTGTGGATGATAGAAGGTGCCATACCCCGTCTTTCACTCAAGGTGAATCGCTACCGGCATGCAGGTACCAATCTGTTCTTCACATTGACAACAGCCATTGTTAATCTCGGCTTCGCATTCATGATCGTGATGGCATCAGAATGGACCGCAAAGGCACATTTTGGCCTCCTGTATCTTCTCGCATTACCGGTATGGTTCCATTGCCTGCTGGCCATTATGATGATGGACCTGATAGGCGCTTACCTGGTGCATCTTATCCAGCATAAAATTGCCTGGATGTGGCATTTCCACAAGATTCATCATATAGATACCGCGGTCGATACGACCACCGCTCTCCGACATCATCCGGTAGAATCTGTATTCCGCGTGGTAGCCCTTTTACTGGCCATCATTTCCATGGGAGTGCCTATCTGGATGGTCATGTTATACCAGACCATTTCGGCCTTTATGTCGCAATTTAATCACGCCAATATCCGCTTGCCTAAATGGCTGGATAATGCCCTTAGCTTGATCATTGTGTCGCCTGACATGCATAAGGTGCATCATAGCCATTATCAACCGGAAACTGACTCCAACTATGCAAATATCTTTTCGTTCTGGGACCGCCTGTTCGGCACATTTGTGGTGGTAAATGATGTAACGCGGCTACGCTACGGACTGGATGAATACCAGGAATCCCAGTATCAGCAAATAGGAACCTTGTTGAAAGTACCCTGGGAAGAACGAAAGCAATAAACAGGTTATGAACTTTTTATTTTCATTTTAATTCATAATTATATGCAACAGCACACCACGTCCACCCCCACAAAAATTGCCTGCTTCGTTTCGATGTTTGCGGGCATCTTTGCTGCAGTATATGCCTTCGTGTCAAGGAATCCAGGTACCTCATTGGTATTTGGTATTGCTGCAATTGTAGTGGGCGGACTTTCTGTTTTAAAAGCCCACAAAAATATTGATGACACACAGGTAGCTACAGCAGGTATCTTCATGGCTGTTGTAGCCTGCGCAGTAGCTTTGTGGTTAATGTATCATTAGTTAGTTCATGACAACTATAGTCTGCAATGCAGGCAGCAGGCAATATATCGCAATTGTCTGTTGCCTGTAGACTATGGGCCGGAACTATCTCTTTTTACTTTTGACCTTTTTGTATTCTTCGAGGTATCCCTCTGCAGCTTTGATGGGGAATAATACTAACGAAGTATCTGTTAGTGACTTGATAAGCGTAGTATCTATGACAGCGGCGGAATCTTTCTGCTGCGAGCCCTCTGCATGGCTCCAGAACAACAGCGTATCATGCGACACACTCCACTTGTCATATATCATTGAATATGTATTGATCGAGGTAATGGTTCCTTTTTTCTTCAGCAGGAATCCCTGTGTAGTCTTGTCTATTCCCCGCACAGGCTGCAGCCATTTGCCCAGCAGCTGGTCTTCAGTGTAGGATATCGTATCCGCTTTTACCAGCGTTACGGAATCAGTGATCGTTTCAGGAGTGACTGTATCCGTCACATCAATCAGGCTGCTGTCTTCGGGCGTATGTGTTTTCGAGGACGGAGACGGCTGTTGACAGGCTACGGTAATAACAGTACAGATCACTGACAGGACCAGACATTTTTTCATAGTTCCAAAGATAGCAATAGTAGTTTAACAAATTTAACTACCTTTAAGCCACTTTAGGGGTGTTTCCCGGTAGTAATACTTCCGGGAAGCTGAGATGAAACCCTCAGTACCTGACGCAGCTCATACTGCCGTAGGGAAAAGTAGCTGAACTCTTCTTCATCTTTCCATCCTTAAAGTTTATTGTTCACTTAATTCCTTGCAAACATGGAAGTGCTTGTAAACAATAAACTTTATGCGGTGCAGCCGGGAACCACTGTTGCTGCCCTCTTACAGTTTATTCAACTTTCTTCTGAAAAAGGCGTCGCTATCGCCATTAACAGCCAGGTCATTCCGAAAACCTCCTGGCCCGAACAAATCCTGCAAACAGCAGATAAGGTCACGATCATCCGCGCCACGCAGGGCGGATAAGGGCTTATAACCGGTATACAATAATCATGATACGCGCACAGCCGTGAGGCCGTGGTGTGTCCCTGTGTGTCATCTTCTCAATTCTTACATCCTAATTTAATCATCAGTTATGCATTCAATTTCCCGTACGCCCTTCCCGGCATCCAGAAAGATCTATGTAGATGGCGTTGCCATGCGAGAGATCACGCTGACTCCTACACGCCTTCATGGCAGCAAAGGAGCTGAAGTACCTAATTCCCCGGTGGTAGTTTACGATACCAGCGGCCCGTACACTGACCCCAATGTGGATATCGATGTACGCAAAGGCATCCCCAGGCTACGTGAAAGCTGGATCAAAGATCGTAATGATGTGGAACAGCTGCCGGGCATTACTTCTGCCTATGGCAGGGAAAGAATGGCGGATAACCGTCTTGATAGCCTCCGCTTCTCCTACCAGCATTCTCCGATGAGAGCAAAGGCAGGACATAACGTATCGCAGATGTATTATGCAAAGAAAGGTATCATTACCCGTGAGATGGAATACATTGCCACCCGCGAGAATCAATGTGTAGACAAATTATTCCAGGAGAATAACGATCTCTGGCAACAGCATAAAGGCCAGTCATTCGGCGCCAATATTCCCCTGAAATTCATTACATCCGAATTTGTAAGACAGGAAGTAGCAGCCGGACGTGCCATTATCCCCAACAATATTAACCACCCGGAAAGTGAGCCGATGATCATTGGCCGCAACTTCCTGGTGAAGATCAATGCCAATATCGGCAACTCTGCCGTTAGCTCCAGCATAGAGGAAGAAGTGGAAAAAGCAGTGTGGGCATGTCGCTGGGGAGCAGATACCATTATGGACCTCAGCACCGGTAAAAACATTCATGAAACCCGGGAATGGATCATCCGTAATTCCCCTGTTCCCATTGGTACTGTTCCAATCTACCAGGCGCTGGAAAAAGTGAATGGTAAGGCAGAAGAACTGACCTGGGACATTTTCCGGGATACGCTTATAGAACAGGCAGAACAGGGTGTGGACTATTTCACTATTCATGCCGGCGTACTGCTACGTTATGTACCGCTTACGGCCAAACGTACCACCGGCATCGTATCCCGTGGAGGTTCAATCATGGCCAAATGGTGCCTGGCGCATCATAAAGAGAACTTCCTGTATACACACTTTGAAGAGATCTGCGAGATCATGAAAGCATATGACGTTGCGTTCTCACTGGGAGACGGTCTTCGTCCGGGCAGCATCGCTGATGCTAATGATGCCGCGCAGTTTGCAGAACTGGAAACACTGGGAGAACTAACCCATCATGCATGGAAACATGATGTGCAGACCATGATAGAAGGTCCGGGACACGTGCCTATGCATCTGATCAAGGCCAATATGGACAAGCAGCTGGAACATTGTAAAGAAGCACCTTTCTATACGCTCGGGCCATTAACGACGGATATTGCACCTGGTTATGATCATATCACATCTGCTATCGGCGCTGCTATGATCGGCTGGTTCGGTACCGCTATGCTGTGTTATGTGACGCCTAAAGAGCACCTGGGATTACCTGATAAGGAAGATGTAAGACAGGGTGTGATCACTTATAAGATAGCCGCTCATGCTGCGGATCTCGCGAAAGGTCATCCGGGTGCACAACATCGTGATAATGCCCTGAGCAAGGCCCGTTTTGAGTTCCGTTGGGAAGACCAGTTCAACCTGTCTCTTGATCCGGAAACAGCCCGTTCCTATCATGACGAGACATTGCCTGCGGAAGGCGCCAAGGTCGCACATTTCTGTTCTATGTGCGGGCCTCATTTTTGCTCCATGAAGATCACACAGGAAGTGCGGGACTATGCGGCAACCCAACAGATAGATGAAACACTGGCACTGGAGACTGGTATGGCGGAACAGGCACATGCATTTAAAGAACAAGGAGGAGAAGTTTACTTCTGATACGCATGATACAGATCATCACACACAGTACATTCCTGCCGGAAGAAACCATCTACTGGCAGCAACTGCTCGCTGAAGGCGCAGACAGCATTCTCGTACGCAAACCAGGATGGCCGGAAGCAGACTATGAACAGCTGTTGCTGGACGCAGATCCGTCCTGTTACCATAAACTGATGATAACCGGGCATCCTGCGCTTTGTGAAAAGTACGGCCTGCAGGGCGTACACTTCAGTGAAGCCGGCAGGGGGCTTGTTAACGGAGATCAGATCAATGGTTACCGGCAGAAAGGATGGCGGCTCAGCACCAGCATTCATGCCGCCGAAACCTTGCAGATAGCCAGTGATAACTGGGACCAGCTGTTACTGGCACCCGTGTTTGACAGCATCTCCAAACCTGGGCATACCAGTGCATTCGGAGAAGGCTTCCGCCTTTCCAAAGACGGTTATAACGGGCAGGTACTGGCGTTGGGAGGAATCGATCATACCACAGCAGCAAAGGCCCGCGACATGCAGTTTGACGGGATTGCCCTATTGGGCGCCATCTGGCAGGAACCAGCTACCGCTATCAGCAACTTCCGCCGCATCAGGGATATATGGAGACCAGACGCCCTTATGTCCTGAGCCTGGCCGGCCTGGACCCATCCGCCGGAGCAGGTCTGCTGGCAGATATTAAAACGTTTGAAACACTCGGCACCTATGGCCTGGGTGTCTGTACAGCACTCACCGTTCAGACAGACACCCGCTTCCTCTCGGTAGACTGGCAGTCTGCGGGTCAGATCATTGCACAGGCAATACCCTTGCTGGAAACATTTCCGGTGGAGTACTGCAAGATCGGGATCATGCAGGACGCAGATACCATACTGGAAGTGATCACGGCCATCAGGGCCCTACAGCCGGATATACGTTTTATACTGGACCCTGTGCTGAAAGCAAGCGCCGGATTTACGTTTCACGATACCACGCAGCTATCAGTATGGCGGGAAGTCCTGAGGCAGGTTTACCTGTTGACGCCCAACTATCATGAAGCGCTGCTGCTGAGCGGCAAGGAAGACGGACATGTTGCCGCAACCACGCTGGCAGCCTATAGTGCGGTGCTGCTAAAGGGAGGACACCGGAAGGACAGACAGGGAGTAGACACCCTGTATATGGGCAGGACCGATATGATTGACATTCCGGCCAGCAGCATAACTGTCTTTCCAAAACATGGCTCCGGCTGTGTGCTCAGCGCGGCCATTACCGCACAACTGGCAACGGGTTGTTCCTTGCCTACCGCCTGTATCACGGCCAAACTTTATACAGAAAAGTTCCTGGCCAGTCATTCATCACTTTTAGGATATCATATCACATGATCAGCTCATTGCATTATATATCACAACAAACAACAACTGCCACTCACCTGGATAACATCCTGGCGGCCTGTGAGGCCGGTTGCAGATGGATACAACTTCGTATCAAGCATGAACCCGAAGACAAGATCCTGGCCAGCGCACTTGCGGCAAAGGCGATCTGCTCACGGTACAACGCTACCCTGATCATTAACGACCATCCACATATCGCCAAGACTGTCGGCGCCCATGGTGTACACGTCGGTAAACAGGATATGACGGTAACCAATGCCCGGGCCATCACCGGAGATGAGTTCATCATCGGTGGTACTGCCAATACATTGGAGGATATTCTTGTTCACGTGAAGGATGGCGCCAACTATGTAGGTCTGGGGCCTTACCGCTTTACTACTACCAAAGAGAAGCTCAGCCCCATTCTGGGGCTGGAAGGCATTGCTGCTATTATGCAGGCGCTCAGGAATATGGGTATTCATATTCCCGTTATCGCTATTGGCGGCATACTGGCAGAAGACCTGCCGGCTCTGATGCAAACAGGCATTCATGGTATTGCGGTAAGTGGCCTTATCACACATGCAGAAAACAAATTTCAAACTGTATCATCTCTTACAATATGACGCCGCTCGTAATAGCCGGTCATTCTTTTTCTTCCCGCCTGTTTACCGGCACAGGCAAATTCGCCTCACTGTCTGTTATGGAGGAAGCCTTGCTGGCTTCCGGTTCAGAACTGGTCACAGTGGCGCTGAAAAGGGTAGATGTCCACAATGAATCGGATGATATGTTGCAGCACATACATCATCCGCAGCTAAAACTACTACCCAACACCTCGGGTGTAAGAACCGCCAAAGAAGCCGTATATGCGGCCCAGCTGGCGCGGGAGGCACTTGAAACAAACTGGCTCAAACTGGAAATACATCCTGATCCACGCTACCTGTTGCCCGATCCTATCGAGACGCTGAAAGCAGCGGAAGAACTGGTAAAACTGGGCTTTATTGTACTGCCTTATGTGCATGCAGACCCAGTGCTGTGCAAAAGACTGGAGGACGCAGGTACTGCCGCGGTAATGCCATTAGGCGCTCCAATAGGCAGCAACAAAGGTTTAAAGACGATAGATTTCCTCGAGATCATCATTGAGCAGAGTAATGTGCCGGTAGTAGTGGACGCAGGTATCGGCAGTCCTTCGGATGCGGCAAAAGCCATGGAAATAGGAGCAGACGCCGTATTGGTAAATACGGCCATCGCTGTGGCAAAAGATCCGGTAATGATGGCCCAGGCATTCAGACAGGCTGTAATAGCCGGCAGACAGGCATATGAGGCAGGCTTACCTTCCGTACAGCGGCAGGCAGTAGCCTCCAGCCCCCTGATCGGCTTTCTTGATGAAGTTTAAACAAGTACACCATGTCAGGTTTTAAAGACATTTTCGATCAATATAACTGGGATGAGGTCAAGGCGGGCATTTATTCGAAGACCGCCCGCGACGTGGAAGCTGCGCTCAATAGCAGCAGGCGCACCCTGGAGGATTTTAAAGCACTGATCTCACCGGCTGCTGCTCCTTACCTGGAACAGATGGCCCAGCTGAGCCGCAGGCTTACGCAACAGCGCTTTGGCAATACGATGCAGTTGTATATTCCCTTATATCTGAGCAATGAGTGCCAGAATATCTGTACCTACTGTGGTTTCAGCCTGGATAACAAGATAGCCCGGAAGACATTGAACAAGGAAGAGATACTCCGGGAAGTGGCCGTTATCAAGGCCATGGGGTATGAACATGTACTGCTGGTCACCGGGGAGGCTAATCAGACGGTGGGCGTGGATTATTTCCAGGAAGCGCTGAAAGTGATCCGGCCTCATTTTGCCAATATCTCCATGGAAGTACAACCCATGGACGAGGCAGACTACGCCGCACTGATCCCTCACGGGCTACATGCGGTACTGGTCTACCAGGAAACGTATCATCAGGCGGACTATAAACTGCATCATCCCAAGGGCCGTAAATCGAATTTTGAGTACCGCCTGGATACACCAGACAGGCTGGGTAGGGCTGGTATCCACAAAATAGGTTTGGGCGTACTGATAGGGCTGGAAGACTGGCGTACGGACAGCTTTTTTACGGCCCTCCACCTGCGGTACCTGGAAAGAACCTACTGGCAGACGAAATACAGTATATCTTTCCCTCGTTTACGTCCCTGTTCAGGCGGCTTGCCTCCCAAAGTGGAAATGAACGACCGCGAGCTGGTACAGCTGATCTGCGCGTACCGCCTACTGGACCAGGAAATAGAATTAAGCCTTTCTACCAGGGAAACACCCCGTTTCAGGGATAATGTGATCAAACTGGGCATTACGGCGCTTAGTGCGGGTTCAAAGACCAATCCGGGCGGATATGCAACAGATCTGTCCTCTCTGGAACAGTTCGAGATATCGGACGATCGTAGTCCGGCGAGCATCAGTGGCATGTTACGGGCACAGGGTTATGAACCTGTATGGAAAGATTGGGATGAGGGCTATTGATAAAAGACCGGAGCATATTATAAAAAACAACAGCCCCGTATCCTACGGGGCTGTGAATTTACCTAAATCCATTACTGAAAAATGTTACTTATCGAGATAAGTAGCCGCTTTAATCTTACATTATTTCAAATGTAAGCTGTACATAATGAACAACCATTGTTACCATCTATTTTGAACAAAAAGAACAGCGGCAATCAAAATGAACACGTAGCGGTTAATGAGGGATCTTTTCAAGATCCCTGTAAGTTCTCACGGTTTCATGCGATCCTCTGAGCGCGCTCTTTTGGTTGGCGATCAGTTCCCTTACGCTGTAGGGCATGGGAGTACTGGAGCGCAATACATCTTCGTATGCTCTTTGTGCTGCGTCTTCCGCATACTCGCAGGAAGACAATAATGACTGACGATCACGTCCTGAAAAGGTGGCTTTTACATCCATCCATTTTCTGTAGAGTTTTCCATATACGGAAGAGCCTCCAACATCTCCTCCTCCGTCCAGCAATATGCTGTTTAACTGGTCAATATATGTGTGGCTTTCATCTGCCATTCTCTGGAACAAAGCCTTCAGGTCGGTATCGTCTGTTAATGTTATCGCTTTTTTATATCCTTCCACACGATCTTGATTGATCCTAACCAGATCACTCAGGGCTTCCTGCAATTTTTCATTGATTTGCATGATAGTCAATTTTAAATTAATGCAATGATGATTAGTATGTGTGAGGTTCAAAAATGTTACCAGTTTCTGCGCTTGTAGTCAGCCAAGGGTGGTGGCCCATTTCAGCCCATTATTTGGCGGACATTTTGCCCTTGCTGGGGAATCCACTCCACATAAAACAGTCTGTTAAAAATGCCGGCATCTACTGCTTAAAAAAGGGAAGAATACGCTGTAAGCCTTGTAAACACTGAAGAAGAGCAGCGTCTGTTTCCATTAACACTATCTGGCACAGATTTTCTACTTATTACTGTAACCAAATCTTATTGACATGAGCGGCTTACTTTATTTGATCGCAGTGATCCTAATCATTGGATGGATACTAGGTGCGTTTGTTTACTCCGCCGGCAGTCTTATACATGTGCTGTTGGTATTAGCTGTTATTGCTATTCTCGTAAATATTATACGCGGCCGGGCTGTATAAGCCCAGGCAACCAGGCTCCATTGTGTGAAAAAGGTAATCAGTCGTAGCAGAAGCTATAAACTATTCTGCTACGATCTGATTACCTTATTTTTCTCAAACCGGTCTTTCAATAATGTCATTGCTACGTGCCCACATCTTACTTTTCTCATATACTGTATGAGCATAGTTATACTTAATCCCCGAGATATTTTTCATTCACTACTTTTGTGAAGAGAAATATTTATATGAGAAAATATATGCTGCTGGTTATACTATTGAGTGCTTGTGCCACCATTCCCAAAACCAGCGTTAAAGACACCACAATACTTCCTATTCACTCACTGACATTACTGCATAAATACATCTTTCCCTACAATATGCTATTCAACGGCACCACAGTAGGAGGGCTTTCGGGTATAGACTATGACAGCGCCCGGAAGGTATATTACCTGATCTGCGATGATCGTTCAGAAAAACAGCCTGCCCGGTTCTATACCGTTCAGGTGCCGGAAAGTAATTACGACAGGGACAGCATTCGTTTCACTCATGTTACCTATTTAAGAATGCCTGATGGCAATGTATATCCGTCAGCGAAAACCCTTGCGCCCGATCCGGAAGCAATGCGTTATAACCCGCATACCGGTCACCTGGTATGGAGCAGCGAAGGGGAGAGGATCATTTCGGGGCAAGGTAATATTATCAATGATCCCGGTATATATGATATAGACAGCAGCGGGCGGTATCTGGGTAGCTATCCCCTGCCAGAGCAGTTCCACATGCGGGCCACGGAAAATGGCCCAAGGCGCAATGGCGTATTTGAGGGACTTGGATTTACTCCAGATGACCGTTATATGTTTGTGAGCCTGGAAGAGCCGCGGTACGAGGATGGTCCACGTGCCGACCTGAGAGATACTACCGCCTATATACGCATTATCAAATATGACCTGCATACCCGCCAACCTATAGCCCAGTATGCTTATAAGTTATCGCCTATTGCACACCCCTCAGTCCCTGATTCAGCCTTTCGGGTGAACGGCATCTCTGACATCCTGGTACTCTCTGAAACGCAGCTACTGGTGATGGAACGTTCATTTTCAACTGGGGTAAAAAACAATACGATCCGTGTATTCAAGGTAGACCTTCAACATGCTACTGATATTAAGGCCGTCAATTCACTCCGTGAAACAACTCGTTTTACGCCTGCACAAAAGACATTACTCCTGAACTTTGATACACTGGATACGTTTGTTGATAATGTAGAGGGAATGACCTTCGGGCCTGTTCTATCTAACGGACACCGCAGTCTCATTTTCGTTGTTGATAATAATTTTGATAGAAAAGAGGAAACGCAGTTTTATATTTTCGAAGTTAAACAATAACGAATACTATTTTGCCACAAAAAAACATACAAAATAGGGAAGTATGTCAAAATAATACTTTCCTGTTTTGTCATTTTATGTCATTTTTCTGATTTACATACAAATTGCTGAAATTCCTCCCTTATCCTCTCCCATAGCAGTTTTTCACCGTTCAAAACTTTTTTGCAAAAACGTTTTACTTTACTTGAAAAATATTATACTTTTAACACGGAGTTACCATATTTATTCAAAAAGCCGAAATCGTTATAGAAACCTGAAGTATTGAACTAAAATTAACAGAACTAAAATTCCGTAGCGTTATTCGAATCATTAATCATTAATTATTACTTGTAGCTTTTTCTTATCCGAATAGGATAACTATCAGCATTTATTTTATTCTTTTTCATTACAGGCCACGTAAAATAATGATGTAATGTAAATGTAACTGTAACAGTAATCACTGTACTTGTCATGCTGCAATCGAATGTATTGCGGCGTAAAACTCTATTATCTAAAACCTCCAGAATATGAAGTCTAAATTCACACGTTTCATGAGGATCGCGGTGCAAGGCACATTAGCATTGCTGATGACGCTGCACGCATTCTCACAAAGCCGGAAAATCACCGGTAGGGTCCTTGACAACAGGGATAATTCCCCGCTCCCTGGGGTATCTGTACAAATTAAAGGTACCAGTAGCGGCACACAAACTAAACCAGATGGTACTTATAGCATTGATGTGCCGGCTGGTGGAACCCTTGTGTTTTCTTTTGTTGGTTACCTGAGCCAGGAAAAAGCGGTTAATGGCGCTCCTACCATTAACGTCAGCATGTCCTCTGACGTAAAATCCCTACAGGACGTAGTAGTAGTAGGTTATGGTGCTACAAGACGTTCTGACCTGACGGGTGCTGTAGCCTCTGTAAAAACCGCACAACTGGAAGAAAGGCCCGCAGCTTCTGTAAACCAGGCACTGGCGGGCAGGATCCCGGGTGTACAGGTGAACACCAACTCCGGTCGTCCGGGTGGTCAGACCAATGTGCGTATCCGTGGTTTCAGTTCTATCAACACTACCAACAACCCGCTCTATGTAATTGATGGAGTGGTAATTCCGGTAGGTGCGCAAACACAGAACAGTAACGCAATCGACTTCTTAAACCCGAATGAAATAGCATCTGTAGAGGTACTGAAAGACGCATCCTCTACAGCGATCTATGGTGCGAGAGGTGCGAACGGTGTTATCCTGGTGACTACTAAAAGAGGTAATGCCAGCGGTAGCCGCGTTACTTACGATGTAGGCCTGGCTTACAACACCATCGGTCCAAAACGCGTTCACATGCTGAATGCAAAAGAATATATGCAGGTAGAAGACCTGGCTTGGAAAAATGCAGAGATCTACGATCCGGTTGAATGGGCTAAGGGAACCTATGTATCTAAAGATCCTAAGTTAAAAAGGACCAATCCTGACTTGTTTGATGCCAATGGCAATCCAAAATATGATACAGACTGGTTTAAAGAATCCGTACAGCACAAAGTATCTCACAGCCATCAGTTAGGCTTTACAGGTGGTGATGAAAACAGCCAGTTCGGTCTGTTTCTGGGTTACAGAGATGATGAAGGTCTGCTGTTGAATTCTTATCTGAAAAGATATTCTGCACGTTTCACATTTGACAGCCAGATGAAAACATGGCTGAAAGTAGGTGGATCATTGGGATACACCAACCAGAACGAAAATCTGGTAGATATCGGTACAGGTGGTCTGAACTCTGTTCGTATGATCACGGAAGCACTGCCTTTCCTGCCGGTTAAAATGCCAAACGGCACATTCAGCAACAATAAGCTGTATCCTGGTGCTGAAGGCGGCGCTAATCCTGTACATATCCTGACTGACCGTAAGTATATCCTGCAGACACAGAACGTATTAGGTAACGCATATGCAACTATTACCCTGGCAAAAGGCCTGGAATTCCGCTCTGTTGTAGGTGCTAACGTAGTAACCCGTGGCAGGAATGAATGGAATGGGCGTTCCCTGATAGATATCTCTGCCACCCAGAAAGGTATCGCGATCGTGGCTAACGACAGGGAAACTTACTGGTCTTTTGAAAACTATCTAACCTATAACAAACGCTTCAACAAAGTTCACTCTATCAACGCATTAGCGGGTGTGGGTTGGCAGGAAGATAACCTCTTTGGCTTCAATGTACGTGGTGAGAATTTTTCCACCGACTATCTTGAAACCAACAGCATCGGTTCTGCTGGTCTGATTCCTTCATCCGGCGCAGGCTCCCGTAATCTCGGTTTTGCCTTCAACTCTTACTTTGGCCGTGTGAACTATGGCTTTAAAGATAAGTACCTGGTTACATTCACAGGTCGTGTGGATGGTTCTTCCAAGTTCGGTCCTAACAACAAATATGCATTCTTCCCTTCCGCGGCGTTGGCATGGCGTGCATCTGAGGAACCATTCCTGAAAGACAATCCAACCATCTCTACATTGAAACTGCGCACCAGCTACGGTCTAACTGGTAACTCTGAGATTGCGCCTTATAGTTCCCTGTATTCATTGACCGCAAGCAACGATTATGCGTTCCCGCTGAACGGTCAGAAAGTACAGGGGGTAGGTACTAACAGGCTGCCTAACAGGGACCTGAAATGGGAAAAAACTGCACAGTACGATTTTGGTGTGGAACTGGGTCTGTTAAAGAACAGGATCTCCCTGGAAGCGGACCTTTACTACAGGAAAACCACAGATATGCTGCTAGATGCTCCTGTGCCTACTACCAGTGGTTACACGGTAATCAGCAGAAACGTTGGTGCGATGGAAAACAAGGGTTTGGAAATTGGTCTGAATACTGTGAATATTGAAACCAAAAACTTCTCCTGGTCTACTACTTTCAATATCTCCTTCAACAAGAATAAAGTACTGGCGCTGGCTTCTCCTGCCGACATATTTGGTGTAGGTGGACCTAACTTCACTAACCAGACAAACATTATCCGTGTAGGCGAGCCTGTAGGTTCCTTCTGGGGTCTGGTACGTGAGGGCACCTGGTCAACCAAAGATGCTGCAGAAGCTGCACTGTTTAAAGACTACCGTGGTGGTAAACCAATCCTGCCTGGCGATATCAAATACCGTGATGTAAATGGCGACCACGCTATTAACGATGCTGACCGTATGATCATCGGTAATGGTAACCCTGACGGATGGGGTGGATTCTTCAATACCTTCAAGTACAAAAATCTGGATCTGACTGTTGAACTGCAGTTCGTTTATGGCAATGACGTACTGAATATGACACACCACTCCGGCGAAGACCGTACTGGTCTGGCTAATAGCTTCAAATCTGTATTGAATTACTGGACACCAGAGCATCAGAATACTGACATTGCTGCTCCACGTAATCCAAGTGCTGGTTATGTTACTAACGTAGACACCCGTTGGGTAGAAGATGGCTCATTCCTCCGTGGTAAGAACCTGGCACTGGGCTATAACTTCTCTACTGAAAAACTGAAACGCCTGCATCTCAGCAAACTGAGAGTATATGCATCTGTACAGAACTTCTTCCTCGCTACTAAATTCAGTGGTAACGATCCTGAGGTAAGCACTTACTCACAGCCATTTGCACAGGGACAAACATTCTTTGATTATCCGAAACCAACTACGTTCCAACTTGGCGCTAACGTTGCTTTCTAATCAATCTAACATTTATCAGAAAAAGAGATGCTCATGAAGAACTACATAAAAAAAACCGCACTTAGCATATTGATCGGTGGCAGTTTATTTGCTACCAGTTGTAACAAATTCCTGGAAGAACAGGATCCCTCCAACCTGTCGCCAGACATCTATTATACCTTACCGGAACATGCGGATGCAGCTGTGTATGCTGCTTACGCACGCGCCCGATTCATTGGTAGTGGTGCAGGTATCTTTTCTGCTAACTTCCAGATGCTGGATGCGCCAACAGGTACCGCGGCTACATCAACTGCTCAGAACTCTGACCTGAACAACCTGTTGGGGCTTGTATATGATGGAGATAATCTCCATGTCAGACAATTCTGGACTGGTGCCTACAGAGTTATTGCACAGGCCAACATGGCGCTCGACAAGATTCCTGGTATCCCCAATATGGATGAGGGAATGAGAAAAACCACGATGGGCGAAGCTGCTTTCATGCGGGCATGGTCTTACTTTTATATTGTAAGGCTTTGGGGTGATGTTCCTTTAATAACAAAACCACAGGTACCTACTTCTCCTGATTTCTATCCTACGCGTACAAGTACAGATAGCGTATATGCCCAAATTATTGCGGATCTGAAAATGGCTGAAGAAGCTGGTCTGCCATGGATGGATGCATCCGGCAGGGTAGGTCTCGCTGCCATCAAAACAGAATTGGCAAAAGTATATCTTACCATGGCAGGCTATCCGCTGAACAAAGGTGCAGAATATTACAGGCTGGCGGCTGATAAGGCAAAAGAGGTAATTGACTATGCCAAAAATAATACAGGCCAGATCAATCTGTTTGACGCTTACAGCCAGATGCGTGATGTAACTAACAACAATAAGGTAGAACACCTATTTGAAGTACAGTACCTGGCAGATATCGAGGGTAATCCAATGCAGTCACTGATGCTTCCCAACAACTCCCTGTTAAAGAACATCTCGGCTTTCGGTAGTGGTGTAGGTAGCTCTATCCCTAACTCTTCCTTCTACGATTCATACAAGAAGTTTGAACCTAAGGATAAACGCACAGATGAACAGCAGTTCTTCTTTACCTCTTATTACGTAGATGGCAAAGGTGCCCCGTTCCAGTTAGACAGACCTTACATCTTCAAATTCTTTGACGTAGCTGGTCATGGTAAACCAGGTGCCCCTGGTACCGGCAGAAGCAACCTGAATATGCCTCAGATCCGCTTTGCTGAAACATTGCTGATCTATGCAGAAGCACAGAACAGAGCGGATGGTACTCCTAATGCTGACGCTTATACCGCATTAAACCGCGTACGCGGCAGAGCAGGCCTTGATCCTTTATCAGGACTGGCACAGGGCACCTTCGAAGAAGCAGTATGGCGTGAGCGCTGGCATGAGTTCTGTTATGAAGGTATCACCTGGTTCGACATGGTACGTCTGAGAAAAGTATACAACGAAAGCAATAACGGCTTCGATAACTTTGTAGGGCATGTTAACAAAAACTCTGGTGCGACACTGGCAGAAAAACACCTGCTGTTCCCATTACCAATCCAGGAAATGCGTAACAACCCGAATCTGAGACCTCAGAATACAGGCTACGGTTCATAAGATCAGTTCCTTCCAATAAAAAAAGAGAGGGCCTCGTTTTAAAACGAGGCCCTCTCTTTTTTTATTGATAATGCGCTTAGTCCCAGATCTGGTTGGAAGCGGTCAGGATCACCGGCTGTCCATCAGTTACAATGATTGTATGTTCATGTTGTGCCACAAAACTGCCGTCGTTCGTCACCAGCGTCCATCCATCGCCCATATCATAGGCGAAAGAAGCTCTTGTAGAGATAAATGTCTCAATGGCCACCACACTATTCTTGCGGAAACGGTTCTTATTCGTGCGGTCATAATAGTTGGGGATCTCTTTAGGTTCTTCATGCAGGCTTCTACCTACACCATGCCCCACCAGGTTCCTGATAACCCGGTAGCCCATTTTCTTTGCTGTCGATTCAATGAGATGTCCCACATCCGCAATCTTCACACCACCTCTGATCTCATTGATCGCTTTTTGTAATATCAACTTGGAAGCATTCACCAGCGGGTTATGATTGTGAATATCATTTCCCAATACAAATGATCCGCCGTTATCACCCCAGTAGCCATTCAGTTCTGCAGAAACGTCAATGTTCACCAGGTCGCCCTCTTTCAGTATTTTATTCCCCGTAGGGATGCCATGCGCCACTTCATTATTCACGCTGATACAGGTCCAGCCAGGGAACCCGTAGGTCAGTTTCGGTGCAGACTTCGCACCCATTTCATTCAGTAAACTGCCACCGTATTCATCCAGCTCTTTTGCTGACATACCCGGGCTGGCATATTCTCTCATTTTCCTTAATGCAATACCAACGGCCTCGCTCACAGCCTGCATACCTGAAAGGTCTGCATTGGATGTTATAGACATGATCCTTATTATTTTGTAATGTTATGTATAATGGCTGCGTGGATCTCTTCAACAGACTTCATCTTCCCATCACCGTCATAACAGATAATCTTTGTGACGGAAGGATCAGTATCTGCTAATACTTCGTACTCCTGCTTCACCGCCAGCTGAAGGGAAAAGTCCTTCTCATGGATATCGTCTTTTCCATTCAGGTACTTCCTGTCCTCTCCTGAACGTCTTTCTGTCAATGCTTTCTCTGTAAAAGAAAACGGTACATCGAGATAAACGGAAAGATCCGGCTGAGGAATACGGTTATATTCATACTCAAACATGTTGATCCATTCACGCAGCTCTTTTTTCTCTTTTTCTGTATGCAGCTTTGCACATTGGAACGCAATATTGGACAGCACATAGCGGTCTACCAGTACCACATATCCGCTGGCCAGCCATTCATTGAGATGGTGTGCAAATGCCCTTCTGTCTTCGGCAAATAACAGCGCCACCAATTGCGGGTGTACATTTTTTACATCTCCGAAGTCACCCCGCAGGAATTTTGCGACCAGTTCTCCGAACACGCCTTCCTGTACAATAGGGAAGTGTACGAACCTTGTTTCTATACCCTGCTTATTAAAATATTCCGTCAGTAAAGCGATCTGGGTAGACTTGCCTGCCCCGTCCAGTCCTTCAATGGCAATAAACCTGCTGTTATGCTGCATTAAAAATCAGTTAAAACTATCTGCAAAGATATCACTAATTCAGGGTACGACCACTGACTAGACACCTGCAGTATATTTTTCGCGGGAAGTATAGATGCCCTGCATATGCGTTTCTGCCCATTCAGCCAGCCCTTCCAAATGAGGTAGCAGAGAGTGTCCCCGTTCTGTAAGGCTATATTCCACTTTAGGAGGGATCTCCGCATATACTTTACGGGTAACCAATCCGTCGGCCTCCAGGATCTTGAGTGTAACGGTCAGCATCTTCTGGGAGATGTCCCCAATTCCATGATGCAGTTGATTGAAGCGCATTGTGCCTTCTTTCCCCAGGACAAGAATGATCAGCATAGACCATTTGTCGCCCAAACGGTCCAATACGTTCCTCACTGCACAGGCGCCTCCTCCGGAGGCACGATATTTTTTTAAAATATCCATTGTTTTAATACATTGATAATCAACAATACTTACTCTCAAGTAACAACCATACTGAATGGTGCCTTCTTGTCAGGCATTTCCTGACGCCTTACTTTTGACTTACTAAAAGTAAGTAAAGGAAATTAAGTAACCAATACAGTAAAATTAACGAAAATGGGAAAAATATTAGTAACAGGAGTAACCGGACTTCTTGGCCGTATCGTATTAGACAAATTGCTCAGCAAAGTGCCAGCTTCCAATGTAAAGGTATTGGTACGTGATGAAGCAAAAGCTGCTCCGTTCAGGGAGTTGGGTGTGGAAGTAGCGATAGGTAGCTATGATGATAAAACTTCACTCGTAAACGCCTTCAAAGACGTGGACAAGCTGTATTTCGTATCCGGCAGCGATACTGCCAAACGCGGTCAACAACACGAAAATGTGGTAAGTGCGGCTATAGAGGCGAAAGTAGGCCATGTGGTGTATACCAGTTTCCAGCGTAAGAACGAAACTGAAACATCTCCCATCTACTTTGTTGCCTCCACCCACCTGCTGACGGAAAGGCTGCTGCAGTCATCCGGGCTGAAATACACCATCCTTAAACATGGTATTTATACCGAGATGATACCGATATTCATAGGAGACAGGGTCCTGGAAACCGGCGTTATTTTCCAGCCGGCCGGGGAGGGTAAAACCGCCTTCATCCTGCGCAGCGACCTGGCAGAAGCAGGCGTGGCAGTGCTGACAGGCCAAGGGCATGAAAATCGCAGCTATGAACTGACCGGACCGGCAGCGGTATCTTTTGAGGAAATAGCGGCAAAAATTTCCGCTGTTACCGGTAAGAACGTTTCTTATGTATCACCGACACCAGAAGTTTTTACTGCTGAACTGACAAAAGCAGGTGTACCAGCAGAGTACATCGGATTATTTGCAGGATTTAGCGAAGCCACCAAAGAAGGCGAGTTCGCAAGCATCTCTACTGATCTGGAAAAACTGACCGGCAGAAAAGGAGGAAGCGTGGAAGCATTCCTGGAGCAGGTATACGGCAAATAAACAGCATACGGAGAACTGTGAATAGGAGAGGTACCTCGTTTAAAAAGCGGGGTACTTTTTTATTTTATAGCGCGCTGTCTTGTGTTTTCTGGCAGGAGTAGTTCCGAATGGTTTACGCAACGCAACGGCTTTTTAGTCCGGTATGGCTATACTTCGGTTTCGCTCCGACTATACTACGGGTTCCTACCTACAGGCTCTCTGGTCCTACATTACAGGCACTATTCTATAGCGATCGCTATAGGAAGTGCCGATAATGCTATAGTAATGAGCCTATAGGATATAGACCGTACACTATCTCCACCGAATACATACCCATAAAGAAGCGTGCGAATGGATGTACCAAACACGCTTCATACACGACGTATACACGACGCATCTACGGAACATCTCACAGATTGGGGGTGACTGCGGATTGTCTCAGGGATTTTAATTCCCCTTGCAACCCATGCTCTGCAAATCCTGTGAAATGAAAAAAGGCTTCCAGCGAATAAACGCTGAAAGCCTTTTTGTTTCGTGGTCCCACCAGGGCATGATCCTGGGACCCCCTGATTATGAGTCAGGTGCTCTAACCAACTGAGCTATAGGACCTGTTCTTTGCAGAACGAATATTTTGAAACTTTCTCGTGGGTTCCCTTTTTCAGGGAGGGCAAAATTAATTATTTTTTATTCAATTATCCAATTCATTTCTGATTTTTTTATTCCTGCCATATACCTTTGCACTTTCTTATTCAGCAGTTCATACAATGAAAGGTATTAAACACATCATCTTCGATCTGGGCGGAGTTATTATTAATCTCGATTACCAGTTGACTTACAAGGCGTTTGAGAACCTTGGGGTAAAAGAGTTCACAAGTTTGTACAACCAGTTTACGCTCAACACACTGTTTGACGACCTGGAAACCGGCAAGGTTGAACCGGAAGTGTTCCTGAATGAGATGCAGCAACATACGGCACCGGGTACTACTCATCAGCAGATCATTGATGCGTGGAATGCTATGCTGTTGGACTTTCCTCTACGCAGGTTGCAGATATTACAGCAGTTAAGGCAGCATTACGGATTATACCTGTTGAGTAATACCAATGCCATCCACCTGGCCGCCTTTAATAAGATATTACAGGACAGCAGGGGTATTCCTTCGCTGGCATCCTTTTTTGATAAAGCTTATTATTCTCACCTGATCGGGTTACGTAAGCCTGAGAAGGAAACATATCAATTTGTGTTGGAGGAGAATGGCCTGGATCCGGCCGAGACCTTATTTATAGATGACACACTTCCTAATATTGAAGGTGCCCAAGCTGTTGGCTTACAAACAATCCATCTCCTGCCGCCCAAGACGATAGCAGATATTTTTAAATAACAGTGATGACTATTTGATTTCCTCAAAATCCAGGTAATCCCCCTTCTCCGCTTTTTTAGGAGCGGTGTGCGGTTGCTGCGACTGGGCAGCCTGTCTCTGGGCCTGTTCCTGTTGCTGGTATTGACGACGGAGATGTTCCTGGATGTCTCCCATCTGCCTGCGTACATGTTTTGTAGACTGATATACCGGCACGATGAAGTCAAATACAAATTTGTACAGCAACCAGAACACGAATGCTAAAAATGCGTATTTCAGTATCATGGAACAAATGTAGCAGTTAATCTGCTTTCAGGGCAGAGAAAAATTGGCCTTTAAGTTTTCTTTAACAGCCAGGAAAGCAGATCAACCTGATTATAGACCTAACAGTGCGGCACTCTGAAGAGCGGCCTTCTTGTTGTACTCCCAGGTCAATTTACGATAATTGACTGCATCAACAATAGTACCGATCCAGCACAAACCAACTGTTAAAATATATAAAACGCCCATACCTACCTGGTTCATCAGGAAGCGGTGAATACCTGCCGGGCCGATTAGTCCTACGAGGCAAAGAATAAGAATAAGCTGGGGATCCTTTCTCCGTCCTTCATAAACAGCCAGGAAGCGCTGACGGGTTTCAATGGAGTAGTCGCGGGTAAGTTCCTGTAGCCATAATAGCTCTTCCTGTTCAATACCGGGTAAGCTTACGAAATCTGTCATGTATAGTGGTTTTTAGGTTCTGCGAAAGATTGCCATTGCAGTCTGGCGAGTTGAAAAGTCCGATACAGTAATATTAAGATAGCAAATGGGCCCAGGGGATGACTTTTCAGGGAGGCACGCCACTCTCCATGTAAGAAAAAACTAATGGAATGACCCAGGCCACATCCGGGACACCAGGGTATTCCCATTCTTTTCAATAGGCAGAAAGTTGCTTTACTGTCCTGATGGGGATCCATAAAAAATAAAAGTAATAAAGCTGTTGGCCACACGATCAACTCTATATTAACACGTTGTATGTATGCTTTAATCTGCATATTTCGTATCAGGGGTACAGTTATTATAATTTTTTGAAATCTTTGCGGACAGGGCGTTTTCTCTAATGAAATTATTTCATACAAGTTAAAGAAAATGTTCTTGGATCAAAATAAAATCCTAATTTTGCATAGGAAAATGATACTAACGAAGGGGACTGAGCGGTCCCCTTCTCGTTTTTTTATGGCAAATGAACAAGTGATAACAAACATCCGTGACATGGCAGCAGAAATGCTTGCACCTTATCCGGAATACTTCGTAGTAGATGTGCGGATAAAGCCCACAAATAATGTAAAACTCTTTGTAGACGGGGATAATGGCGTACCTGTAGATAAACTGGTCGCATTTAACCGGAACCTGTACACCCGGCTTGAAGGTGCTAATTTGTTCCCTGACAACGATTTTTCCCTGGAAGTATCCTCTCCCGGATTGGACGAACCGCTGAAACTTCAACGTCAATACGTTAAAAATATTGGTCGCAAGGTGGCTGTTACTTTATTGGATAATTCCGAAAAAGAAGGTACGCTGTTGGCTATTACAGAGGAGAAGGTGACGATTGAGGAGCTGGTAGGGAAGAAAAAAGAGAAAAAAACAACTGACATAAATTTAAATGAAATCAAGCACACGAAGGTGTGCATCGTGTTTTAAAATATAATAATATAACCGAAACATGGCTAGTATTAACCTGATTGAGTCATTCACGGAGTTTAAGGAGGCGGAAAACATTGACCGTCCGACGTTAATGAAAGTGTTGGAAGATGTATTCAAAACTCTTCTCCGTAAAAAGTATGGCTCTGATGAGAATTTTGACGTGATTGTAAATACTGAGAAAGGTGACCTGGAAATTTTACGCCGCCGTACCATTGTAACAGATGGTGAAGTGGAAGACGATAATGCCCAGATTGCTTATTCTGAAGCCATTTTAGTTGAACCAGATTATCAGGTAGGCGAAGACCTTTATGAGGAAGTAGAGATCATGGATTTTGGCCGCAGGGCCATCCTTGCTGCAAAGCAGACGCTTTCTGCCCGTATCGGTGACCTGAAAAAGAATATTCTTGTAAAGAAATATGCTGACCGTGTAGGGGAGATTGTAACAGGTGAAGTGTACCAGGTATGGAAAAAAGAAGTTTTATTGCTTGATGATGAAAGGAATGAGTTAATTTTACCTAAATCTGAACAAATTCCTACCGATTATTTCAAGAAAGGGGAAAATGTAAGGGCAGTAGTGAAAAAAGTGGAGATGAAGAATAACGCTCCGCTTATCATTCTTTCCCGCACCCATCCGACCTTCCTGGCTAAATTGCTGGAAATTGAAGTTCCCGAGATCTTTGACGGCCTTATCGTAATCAAGAAAATCGTACGCGAACCAGGAGAAAGAGCTAAAGTGGCAGTGGAATCCTATGACGATCGTATTGACCCTGTTGGTGCCTGCGTAGGTATGAAGGGTAGTCGTATACATGGGATTGTACGTGAACTGCGTAACGAAAACATAGATATCATTAACTATACCTCCAATATACAGTTGTTGATCCAGCGTGCATTGACGCCCGCGAGGATCAGCCGTATGGAAGTGGATAATGAAAATAAATATGCTTCTGTTTTCCTCAAGGCAGACCAGGTGTCTCTAGCAATCGGAAAAAAAGGTGTCAATATTAAACTGGCCTGCGAATTGACGGGTTATGAGATTGATGTTTTCCGTGATGAAGAGCAGGAACAGGCCGAATATGACATTGATCTGGGAGAATTCTCCGATGAAATCGAAGAATGGGTATTGGATGAACTCAAACGTATTGGTTGTGACACTGCCCGCAGTGTACTTGACCTGACAGTAGAGGAACTGGTACGCCGCTCAGACCTTGAAGAGGAAACAGTAAAAGAGGTAAGAAGAATACTACAGGAAGAATTTGATAAAGAGTAGGTCCATACCACAACTTCCCCGGGATGTGGGCTTACTTGACAGAAAGTATTTTTTAGTTATTGTTAATTGTTAAAAAGGAGTCCCGTTAGCTAACGGGAAAAAAGGGGAGGCCCGAGATTACAATATGCCTGAAGTAACAAACAACACGCCACGATTGCTGGCTGCAGCCAAGGAGTTCAATATTGGTAAGGAAACGCTGATCGATTTCCTTGCTAATAAGGGCTATGATATGGGGGGCTTTGGCTCACCCAATGCCCGCCTTACGTCCCAGATGTATGCAGCTTTGCAGTCCGAGTTCCAGCAGGACAAGGCTAACAAGCGCAAAAGCGATCAGATAGCCCTGCCTAAAGGAAGTGTGTTAGATGCAATGAAGAAGAAAGAGAAGGAAGAAGCAGAGGCAGCAGCCAAGAAGAAAGAAGCAGCTCCTAAAGAGGAACCCACACCCGCGGCCGCAGTTGAAGCGCCTAAGCCTGAACCAAAACCAGAACCAAGGCCGGAGCCTAAAGCAGAGCCCAAGCCCGAACCTAAACCGGAGCCTAAGCCTGAACCTAAACCCGAGCCAAAACCGGTACCGGTGGCGGAAGAAAAGCCTGTTGTCAAAGCAGAAGAAGCTCCTAAAGAGCCAGTCGTAGCCCCTCAACAGCCTGTTGCGGAGAAAACGCCTCCTGTACAGACACAACCGGAAACACCGGAAGTTACAAAAACAGATACGCCCAGGATCAATGGCCCGAAAGTCATCGCCACTATTGATCTGGATGCACTGAATAAACCAAAACGACCTCCTGCACCACCGACATCCTTCAGGAAGCCGGAACAGGAGGAGAAACCAGTTGTTGCAAAACAACCGGAACCTACCGCCAGCGAGAAAGAAAAGGTAAAAGAACCTGCTCCGCAAACGCCGGCACAACCGCAACCCGTTGCACAGCAACAGCCTCCGGTAGAAGCAACCAAACCAGCACAACCTGAAGCCAAACCGCAGCAACCCGTGCAGCCAGTACAAAACGTACCACCGGTACAAGAAGAAAAAACAACAGCACCTGCTGCTGAAAAACCTGCTGTCCCCGCTGTGGAAGAGAAACAAGCGCCGGCAGCCGAAAAATCGGCAGCTGCTCAGGAAAAAACTAAAGAACCGGCAGAAGCGAAAGAACAACAACCCGCACAGAAACCGGCCGCACAGCATATGGACGAAGTTGCAGCAGACATTGCATCAGACCAGGAGGATAACGGAGGCACTGCCGTTATTGAAAATATACAGGCCGAAAAACTCACCGGTCCTAAAGTGATCGGAAAAATTGAGTTGCCTGTACATTCAGAAAGACGCGACAACAAGGGTAACAGTAATTTCAACCGTGGTGGTGGCGGCAACAACAATGCCGACAACAACCGTAAGCGGAAACGCATTATCGTTGAAAAGAAACCTGAACCTATCCAGCCAGGCGATCTTTCAAAAGGTGGTAACACCGAAAACCGCGGTCCAGGTAACCGTGGAGATTTCAACAGAGATAATAGAGATAACAGGGATAACCGTCCAGGTGGCGGTAACCGTGACAATACCAACAGACCAGGTGGTGGTCCTAGCAGACCGCACGCTGCGCCTAACCGCGATGGTCGTCCAGGTGGACCTGGAGGTAACAGACCAGGTGGCGGACCACACGGTGGTGGTAACCGTCCAGGCGGCGGACCAGGTGGTAACAGACCTGGCGGCCAGCATGGTGGCGGAAACCGTCCAGGTGGCAACTTTGGTAACCGTCCGGGTGGTCAGGGTAACTTCAACCGTGATCGCGACAGGAAACCTGAAGACAAAGAAATCGATAAGAACGAAATCCAGAATAAGATCAAGGAAACCATGGCCAAAATGACTGGCGGTGGTAACCGTGGTAAGAATACTAAAGCTAAACAGCGCCGTGAGAAACGCCACGAACTCGCAGAGCAAATGGCCAACCAGGGAGCTGAAAACAACAAACTCCAGGTAACAGAGTTCGTATCTGTAAGTGAACTCGCTAACCTGATGGATGTAAGCTTTGCTGAGGTGATCTCAAAATGTATGGGCCTCGGTATCATGGTGTCTATCAACCAGCGTCTGGACGCAGAGGTGATAGAACTGGTAGCAGGAGAGTTCGGTTATGAAGTGGAATTCATCGGTGTAGATGATGCGGATGAAATGGAGGAAGAAGAAATCACTGATAATGAGGAAGATCTGATCCCAAGAGCACCTATTGTGACCATCATGGGTCACGTAGATCATGGTAAGACATCCTTGCTCGACTATATCCGTAATGCAAACGTAGTATCCGGCGAGGCAGGGGGTATCACCCAGCACATCGGTGCCTACCAGGTAGTTACGTCGTCCGGTAAAAAGCTCACCTTCCTGGATACTCCGGGTCACGAAGCGTTCACCGCGATGCGTGCCCGTGGTGCCAAAGTAGCCGATATCGCCATCATCGTGATTGCTGCAGATGACGCCATCATGCCACAGACACGGGAAGCGATCTCCCACTCACAGGCTGCAGGCCTGCCAATGGTATTCGCTATCAATAAGGTGGATAAAGACGGCGCTAATCCTGAAAAAATCAAAGAACAGCTGGCAGGTATGAACCTGTTGGTGGAAGACTGGGGCGGTAAATACCAAAGCCAGGAAATTTCTGCCAAGAGCGGTCTGAACATAGACGTCCTGCTGGAAAAAATACTCCTGGAAGCTGAATTACTCGAACTGAAAGCGAACCCGAACAGGGAAGCTTCCGGTAGCGTAATTGAAGCATCCCTCGATAAAGGCCGTGGTTACGTAGCCACCGTGCTGGTACAAAGCGGTACCCTGCATCAGGGAGATACCATCGCTTCCGGCTCTCACTTCGGTAAGATCAAGGCGATGTTCAACGAACGCGGCCAGCGTGTTGACTCCGTAGGACCATCTTCACCTGTACAGGTGCTGGGTCTGAACGGTGCGCCGCAGGCAGGTGAGAAGTTCCGCATGTTTGAAGATGAATCCGAAGCGAAAGAAGTGGCTAACCGCCGTGCACAGATCATCCGTGAGCAAGGTATCCGTACCAAGAAACACATCACACTGGATGAGATCGGACGCCGTCTTGCACTGGGTAACTTCAAACAGCTCAACCTCATTATCAAGGGTGACTTTGATGGTTCTGTAGAAGCGCTGAGCGACTCCCTGCAGAAACTGTCTACCGAAGAGATCGTAGTAAGCGTGGTGCACAAAGCAGTAGGTCAGATCACAGAATCCGACGTATTGCTGGCAACTGCATCCGACGCGATCATCGTAGGTTTCCAGGTACGTCCTTCTTCTCAGGCATCCAGACTGGCAGAAAAAGAGAACATCGAGATCCGCACTTACTCCATCATCTATGACGCTATCGACGAGCTGAAGAGCGCGATGGAAGGTATGCTGGAGCCGAAGATCGAGAAGAAAGTAGTAGCCAACGTAGAGATCCGCGAAACTTACCGTTTCGACAAGGTAACCGTAGCAGGTTGTTTTGTACTGGACGGAAAGATTACCCGCAACACCCGTGTAAACCTGGTGCGCGAAGGTATCGTAATCTACACCGGCGAACTGGCCTCTCTGAAACGCTACAAGGATGATGTGAAAGAAGTTGCCTCCAACATGGAATGTGGTCTGAGTATCAGAAACTATAGCGACCTTAAAGTGGGCGATATAGTGGAAGGCTTTGAAGAAGTAGAAGTTAAGAGGACTTTATAATATCAGCATAAACTTTTGTTAAAAAGATAAGCCGCCCAATAGCGGCTTATTTTTTATTGGCTATTTTTGAATTTCACTGCACTTGTTAACATGAATAAAATTTTTGCACTTTCTGCGGGTACTTTACTCTTTTGTCAGGTAGCCGCAGCCCAGCAGAAAATGGTAGCTGATAAAATCGCAGCTATTGTGGGGGATAAAATCATTCTCAGATCGGATATCGAGGGGGAAATGGTCAATCTGCAGCGTTCTACTCCAGATGGTACTATACCTCCTAATGCTCCCTGTATGATCATGGAACAAATCATTGCTCAAAAAGTAATGGTGATGCAGGCGGAAAGAGATAGCTTGCCCGTGAGTGAACAAGATGTGGATGGTCAGATTGACAACCGTATCCGTTATTTCGAAGATCTCTACGGCAGCCGTGAGAAAATGAAAGAGGTGACCGGGTACTCTATTTACCAACTACGTGAGCGTTTCCGCCAGCCTATTAAAGAAGGGCTGCTGGCAAAAGCAATGCAGGACAAGATCACTGGTTCAGTGAAGGTGACACCCTCCGAAGTAAAGAAATATTTCGACGCTATCCCTAAAGATAGTCTCCAATTTTACGAATCTGAACTGGAAATCGGTCAGATCGTAATATTGCCAAAAGCTACCAAGGAAATGGACCAGTATGCGATAGACCGCTTGCAGGAGTTCAAGAAACAGGTGCAGGATAAAACCAGTGATTTCGGACGTTTGGCGATACTCTATTCAGAAGATCCCGGCGCCAAGGAAAATAAAGGGGTATACATCCTGAACCGTAATGACAAGCAGTGGGACCCTGACTTCCTCGCAGCTTCTTTCCGTCTGAAAGAAAACGAGATCTCCTCACCGATAAAAAGCCAGTTCGGTTACCACCTGATCCAATGTATCAAACGTCAGGGAGACAACATCACCGTACAGCATATCCTGCTGAAACCGAATGTGACACGTAGTGACCTGACAGAAGCGACTAAGAAACTGGACAGCGTGCGCCTGCTTATTCTGGATGGAAAAATGACTTTCGGAGAAGCAGTAGCGAAGTTCAGTGACCTTCAGATGTCGAAATTCGATGGTGGTATGCTGCAGAACAGAATGAACGGTAGCACCCTGATCACCATTGACCAGCTGGACCAGCCTTCTGAAAGAGATATAGTACTGTTACTCGACACCCTGAAACCAGGAGGCATCTCTAAACCAATACCTTATGTCGATGATCAGCCAGGCGGCCGCGGTGGTATCCGCATTATTTATCTGAAAACACGTACAAATCCTCACCGGGAAAATATGACCGACGATTATGCCCGTATCCAGCAGCGCACCCTTCAGCTGAAGCAGCAGGACGCCCGCGATAAATGGCTGAGAGAAAAGATCCCGACATATTATATCCATGTGGAAGACGAGTTCAAACAATGTAACCACATCGCCAAGTGGATGGGAAGTATAGCAAAACAATAACACATATAATTCAATAGCAATCCCCGGCATAATATATGCCGGGGATTGTTGTTTTAGGGGTAGCCTCGCATTTATCATTCAGCGTTGGGCGTTCGGCTTTTTACCCGTAACTTTGCGCCTTCAATTCTAATAGGGATGAGTGATGCCATAAAACATGAATGCGGACTAGCGTTTATCAGACTTAGAAAGCCGTTCTCATATTACCAACAGAAATACGGAACTGTTTTCTACGGCCTCAACAAGTTGTACCTCCTGATGGAGAAACAACATAACCGCGGACAGGACGGAGCAGGTATAGCCACAGTAAAGTTGAACACGGAACCGGGAGTACCATTTATGCATCGCCTGCGAAGCAGCGCACCGCAAGCCATCGGAGATATCTTTGCCAAGGTCAGAGACGAAATAGACGAAATAGAAAAATACCAGCCGGAAATCACCAAATACCCGGGCCTCATGAAAGGCCACATGCGTTTTCTCGGAGAGCTGATGATGGGACACCTCCGCTACGCCACTCAAGGCAAGAACAACGTAGAACTCTGCCACCCTTTCGTACGTCACAATACCATTCCTGCACGCAACCTCGCCCTTGCCGGTAACTTTAACCTGGTGAACGTGGATGAACTGTTCAAGTTCGTGAACGTTGAACCGGGAGAAACACACCGCAACAGTGACCTGGCTGCCATGCTGGAAGTATTGCACCACTTCCTCAGCAGGGAAGATGAAGAAAGACGTAACGGACTGGATGTGAAAAATATCCTCCAGCAGGCATTTTCTATGTTTGACGGAGGTTATCATGTATGTGGATTGATCGGTAGCGGAGATGCCTTCGTTATGCGTGACGCCCACGGTATCCGCCCGTCTTATTATTATGTCAATGAAGATGTCATTGTTGCCGCTTCTGAACGTGCTGCCATCCGCACAGCGTTCAATGTGGGAGAGAATGAAGTACTGGAACTCATGCCAGGTAATGCCCTGATCGTAAAAGAAAACGGGGAATACAGCATAGAGCAGATCCTCGCACCGAAAGAGCGTCGTGCCTGCAGCTTCGAACGTATCTATTTCTCCCGCGGAAATGATGAAAAGATCTATAAAGAACGTACCGCTTTAGGATACAACCTGTCTGAAACTGTGCTGAAAAGCATAGACAATGACCTGCGTAATACCATCTTCTCCTTCATTCCCAATACAGCGGAAATTGCCTTCTACGGTATGCTGAAAGGGCTGGAAGATTATCTGAACAAGATAAAGGTAGAACGTATCGTGTCATGGGGTAAAGACTTCGACGAAGAGAAACTGACGGAAATGGTGAACCGCCGTATCCGTATAGATAAAATTGCCATTAAGGACGTGAAAATGCGCACCTTCATTACTGCTGATACCAGCCGTAATGAGATGGTACAGCACGTATACGATATCACTTATGGTACAGTACGTCCGGGTATAGATACCCTGGTAGTTATAGATGACTCCATTGTACGTGGTACCACCCTCCGCGAAAGCATCATCAGGATGCTGGATCGTCTGGGACCAAAACGTATCATTGTGGTATCATCTGCTCCACAGATCCGTTATCCGGATTGTTACGGTATTGACATGAGTAAAATAGGGGATTTTGTGGCCTTTAAGGCGGCTATTGAGCTGTTAAAAGATCATGGCAAGGAACACATCCTTCAGGAAGCCTATGGTCTCTGTATGGAACTGCAGCGCACCAATACCCTGCATGCCCAGAACGTTGTGAGAAATATTTATAAACCTTTCACAACAGCCGAGATTTCCGCCAAGATCGCCGAGATCATTACACCTTCCGACATCAATGCTAAAGTAGATGTCATTTACCAGTCCATCGAAAGCCTGCACCAAGCCTGCCCGAATAACCTGGGAGACTGGTACTTCACCGGCAACTTCCCGACACCTGGTGGTAATCGTGTAGTGAATAAAGCATTTATGAATTACATGGAAGGCAAAAACGAAAGAGGATACTAAGAATATAAAAGGGCTCGTGTAAAACGGGCCCTTTTTTTTTGGAGATCTCCATTATTAAATTTCCTTTAAATCCACCATTCCCCGGCCGGCAGAGGCTCCTGTATAACACTTACTTTCAGTAAAATCCGTAAATTAGTTAGTATTAAATAGGAACTAACTCAAACCGCGAACGGCAATCTCTTGTTGCTACATAATAACATTGTTGTTATGAAAACATTATTACTTATCCGTCATGCCAAATCAAGCTGGAATGACCCCGACGTAGACGATTTTGACAGGCCTCTCAATAAACGTGGCAAACTGAACGCCCCTGAAATGGCTCATCGTCTCGCAAACCGGGGCATCACGCCTGAGCTGCTTATTGCCAGTCCGGCCAAACGTACTAAAAGCACAGCAAGGCTCATGGCCAAGGAGTGGCACTACGACAAAGATGCTATCCTGCTGGAGGAGGAGCTATACCTGTGTTATGCCTCTACCTTTCTGAAAGTGATCACGAAGATTGACGATGACATAGATACAGTCGCCCTGTTTGCACACAATCCAGGTATTACCGACTTTGCCAATTATGTAACCCAGGAAATCAGGATTGATAATATTCCCACCTCCGGCGTATTTGCTGTTCAGGCAAACATTCAGTCATGGAAAGACTTTGACCGCGCCAGGAAGTCCTTCCTTTTCTTTGATTATCCCAAACAGGAAGTTGTCTGAAGTTAATCCTTGGCTATCTTATTGTAAGAGACAGTAATTCCTTTTATCAATGAGGAGCTGAAACCCTGATGTTCCATCTCGTTAAGGCCGGCAATGGTACAGCCCTTAGGCGTTGTCACCTTGTCTATTTCCTCTTCCGGATGACGATTCTCTTTGATCAACAGCTGTGCAGCGCCTTTTACCGTTTGTGCTGCGATCAGGTTGGCTGTACGGGCATCAAACCCGATCTCAATACCACCCTGTATGCTGGCCCTGATAAAGCGTAATGCATACGCAATACCACAGGCGCCCAGCACAGTTGCTGCTTCCATCAGTTTTTCATCGATACTTACTGCTACACCCAGCTGATTGAACATTTCTGTTACATAAGCCTCCTGTTGTTGAGACACATTCTTATGACAGATACACGTCATAGACTCCTGTATGGCAATAGCTGTATTGGGCATGGCACGCACCACCGGCATACCGGCTCCTGCTATCTGCTCCAGGTCATCGATAGTAACACCGGTTATTACACTGATCAGAATATGACGGGAAGGATCGAAGGCAGCTTTTACCTGTGTCAATACTTCTTTCACGTTGTACGGTTTCAATGCCACTACAATGACCTCAGCGCCCCGTATTGCCGCTTCGTTATCAGAAATTGTTTGTACTCCTAATGATTGCAGATCGCTTAATGAAGCAAGATGACGCTTGGTCACAGTCAGGTCTGCAGGCGTTGAAAACCCGCTCTTTAGCAGCCCCTGTGCTATCGCTTTCCCCAGGTTACCACCACCGATGATGGCTATTTTCTTGTTAGACATGTTCACTTATTACTTTAAATCCTTCGGAAGGTAGAACAAAAATTTGTTACTTCGCATCCCTAAATCCAGCGTGACAATGCCGAAAGTATTTTATTGTGTGGTCTCATGTCTTATCCTATGCCTGTTTACTCAAATAACCCATGCGGCGAAACCGCCAAAGAAAGTGAAAGGGAAAGTAGTGCGGGTGATAGACGGCGATACATTTGAATTGCTGGTAAATAAAACTACTTACAAGATCCGGTTAAGCGCTATTGATGCGCCGGAAAAGGGCCAGGACTTCTACCAGAGAAGTAAACAGGCCCTGGCAGATATATGCTTCAATAAAACCGTTACGGTGGAACTGTTGCGTACAGACAAGTATCAACGCTGGATAGGCGATGCATACAATGCAGATGGCCAGTATATCAATGGCCGGATGATCTCTGACGGATATGCATGGCATTACACTGAATATTCGAAAAGCGCACCGCTGGCGGCTGCACAGGCAACAGCGAAGAGACAGAAGATCGGACTGTGGTCACTTGCTAAACCAACAGCGCCATGGTTATTCAGGGCAGAAAAAAGAAAAGACAAATCACATCGTAAAGCCGCTTAGGCTTTTTACTTATATTGCTGATTACTTCATCGTTTACAATTGTTAATGATTGTTGACCTGTCGGTTGAATATGTCAGTGAATAAGCTCAATGTTCCAACACACCAACTTAGCGGCCAGGCTTTTTATATGCGTCTGCAGGAAGCAGCCAGCAGGCCATCTCCAACTGAAACATTGCGACAGCTCCGGCAGTTGCTTGAACAGCTTTTCCGCTATCTTACAAAAGAAGAAACACGCAGTTTCGGCAACCTGTTTGCCCGTATGCAGTTCTTTTTTGATAAATATCCCGTTCCTGCTGCTTTGCAGGAGCAACTCACTGCCCTGCGCATTCATACGCACAAAGCCGTTATTGGAACACTGATAGCGGATACAGCGTTATCCCTTATCTGCGTACAGACGATGGCAAATGCCATACAGCACTTCTGCGAAGTACCTGTCCCGGACAAACTGACGCAACATTGTCTTCCCGTACAGGGTAGTACCCTGACCTATACGCGGCAGCTTTCAGCGGCATTGGTACCACAACTGAAATGTCTCGTTACAGCTGTTGGCCCTTTACAGAAAAGAGCCGATCAGGCACCCTATTTCATCCTCGGCTGTCGCAACGATGATCTGGGAACATTCCAGCTAATGATCTCCGAAAGCGTACAGGTGCATACTACACTGCTACATGCCCAGTTGCGCGCTTATGACACCGTGCATATACTACACTGTAGTAAAACCGAGGCGCCGGATTTATATGAAGCTGTTCATACTACCAGGATCATCCTGGAACCGGACCTGTTGGTAGATATCAGTGATCTGGCGGAATGCTTTGGCAGGCAGGGAGCCGGCAAACTGCTTTACCTGGTAAAGAAGCTGGTGCCACAAACGCCTGGCGTTGCCGCTTTTAAAGGAAACGTGGTAAACGCCCTACTCGACAATGTGCTACGCAATCCCGAAATGGACCTGCGGCAATCCTTTGTGGAGGCGGTATCAGAAAATGTGTTACAAGCGGCGGCCTATGGCCGGGTAGAGCTCAACAACATGTTTACCGACATCCGGACAAAACACTGGCCTAACCTGTTGCAGGCGGCGGGAGAACTACATAACCGCCCTGTCAGGATAGAACCTACGTTTTTCTCTGCCTTATACGGACTACAGGGACGACTGGATATCCTGGCAGAAGATGATCATGACCCGCTGCGTAAGGAGATCTTTGAGTTAAAAAGCGGCCGTTCTCCGGATCATGGCGCCTGGAAGAACCATGAGATGCAGGTAGTGGGATATAATCTGCTGCTACAATCTGCTTTTGGCGATGAAAGGCGTGGCAGTTCTGCTATTTTGTATTCGGCCGCCAACGATGCCCCACTCCGGAATGTAAGCAGCAACCGGCCGGCAGAAAATGAACTGCTGGCGCTGCGTAATGAAGTCGTCTCCCAGTTATTACGGTTGGCAGCGGGTGAATACGGGATCCTCGATCAAATCACCACAGCCGCGGCCGAGGGGTTGCCTTCCTTCAGCGCAATGCATTTCACAGCATTCGAAGAAGTATATACCACCGCATCTCCTTTGTTGCGCACCTACTACCAGCAATTCTTGTCCTTCCTGCTACGGGAATACCTGCTGGCAAAATGTGGTATGTATTCAGCGCCAGAGCGGGAAGACGATTCGGAAGGCTTTGCCGCCCTCTGGCAGTTGTCTGAAGCCGAAAAGCTGGAGCGTTTTAACATCATCCCCGGATTGCAGTTCCGGCATTTCGATGCGGAAAGCAGTACGGTCGTTTTCAATATTCATATACCCGTCAATCATAATTTCCGTGTTGGCGATACTGCCATCATTTACCCCCGGTCTCCGGAGGGACTGTTCCCTTTACGGCACCAGGTACTGAAGGGGAGGATAGACGCCCTGGGAAAGGCCAGTCTTACCTTTTCATTGAATAACCGGCAGATCACCCACGACTTCTTTGGTCAGCAGCAATTGTGGGTCATAGAACATGATATCTATGAATCCAACTACTGGGTAGCGGCCACGTCCCTGTTTCATGTGCTGGAGCCCCGGTTTGCACAGCGGATGGAACTGCTGCTGGGCCAGCGGGCGCCTCTCACAGGACCACTGGACATGTCCTGCCCGGAGATGTTTAACAGCAACCAGCAGGCTATTTTGCAGGCAGCACTGGAAGCAAAAGACTACTATCTCATACAGGGACCACCGGGCACCGGCAAGACCTCTGCACTACTAACAGCACTGGTATCTTCTCTCGTAAATACGGGTAGCCAAACGGTGATCGTCGCTTTTACCAATCGCGCGGTGGAGGAGATTTGCAGGAAGCTGGAGGGCAAAGGTATCCCTCATCTTCGCATGGGTAGCCGCCGTTCTGCTGCGGAACACCAGCTTCGCCAGTTTTGCCTGAACGGAGATATTGAGGGCGCCGGAAAGTTTATCATGAATCAGCGCGTATTTGTAGGAACGGTGGCGACTATGGCCACCCGCCTCCATCTGTTGCAGTTACTGGGTGTAAAGATGGATACCCTGATCGCGGATGAAGCCTCTCAGCTGACGGAGCCACAGTTATTAGGACTATTGATGCCTTTCCGGAAGTTCATTCTGATAGGAGACCAGAACCAATTACCTCCGGTTGTGGCACAGGCCGATCAGTTCTGTCGGACCACGCAGCCCTTATTGACTGCACAGGGCATTACAGACCTCCGCTGTACCTTGTTCGAACGGCTGATACAGCGTTGTAAGGCAATGCAGTGGCGCCATGCCTGGGGCATGCTGAATACACATTTCAGGATGCACAACGATATCGCGTCCCTGATCAACCACTACTATGCCGGGCAACTCTCAGCGGGTAATCCATTACAATCACTCCCATACAAGCCGGAGGAGCATACCGGCACTGATAACTGGTCTTATGTACTTTCCCGGGGGCGTACTTTGTTCATCCCCAGTCCACATGAGCCTACCTCCAAAATGCACCGTACGGAAGCACAACAGGTCGTGTCCTTGTTGCGCTATCTGAGGCAGCAGTACGGCCATCGTTTCAATAGTGAGACCGTGGGCGTAGTCACTCCCTGGCGCACGCAGATAAGCCTTATCAGGGAACTGATAGGAAATGATGATGCCCTGCAGGCCATCAATATTGACACGGCAGAAAGGTTTCAGGGAGCAGAAAATGATATCATTATCGTATCGCTGGCAGTATATCACCCTATACAGTTAGGGCAGTTACAAAACCTGGGGGCATTTCACTGGGAAGACAGCAGGGTAGAGGTGGACAGGAAATTGCTGGTAACGCTTTCCAGGGCCAGGCATCAGGTGATCATCATGGGGCATGAACCGGTATTAAGGGCCAGCAGGCATTATACTGAATTGCTGGACAGTATCACCAGGTGTTCATAAAAAAAGCCATCTGTCATGAAACAGATGGCTTGTATGTCAGACAACATCATATGATCATTCCTGGAAAACCAGGCTTTAATCCAGTGTTACATGGCTCCAATTCTCGCCGCTTTTGATGCGGTAGAGTTGCATTTCGCTGATATCGAACTGCTCAGCGATCTGCTTCATTGTTTTTCTGCCGGGCTTTGCCAGCAGACGTTTAATACTTTTTACTTTGGTAATGTTCAGCTTCAGCCCCTTTACGCGGTTCCGCTGTTTTTCCTTATAGGCAAGTTTAGCGGGACTGAACTGCTGGTGAGCTTCCATTTCTTCTTTGGTAGCCCATTGCAGGTTGGTGGCTTTATTATTTTTCTTATCGTAATCCATGTGGATAACGTACTTATAGGTACGTCCCGGCTTCTTATTAAACAACTTTGCGACTTCCCGGTGCAGGTAAAGAGATTGGTAACTATCCGCAGGCTTTACATTTAATACGGTATAGCCCTCTACCGTGGACCCGGACAACAATTTCCCGTCTGAAATATCTTCGTAATAGCTGATCACTCTTCCCATGTTAGATACTGCATACCTTTTACGCAGGGCAGATTTATTCTTAATCTGCAAGTCTTTCCAGACTTCATTTTTCAGATTTTTAATCGTGGCCATGTGAAAGAAATTTAATAGTTGAACCTGGGGTTTATCCGTAAACGTTACAATCTTCTACTTCATTCTTTGCTGGCAGTAGGCTTTGGTCAGTAAGGGGGGATGTCCTTTCAATTATATGATCTTTGTAATGCAATGCTATCGTATCTAACACTTCTTCTACAGCTGCCAATGTACTGCAAGTTACTAATTGCTGCCTGAATTCTTTTATATGAGGTAACCCTTTCAGGTAATTGGTATAGTGTCGTCTCATTTCAAGTATTCCTACCACATTTCCTTTCCATTCTACTGAATGCCTCAGGTGTTTTTTACATACTTCTACCCGTTTTGAAACAGATGGCGGAGGCAAATGTTCACCCGTTTGCATAAAATGTTTTATTTCATTGAAGATCCACGGATATCCGATTGCGGCACGTCCTATCATGATACCATCTACTCCGTATTTCTGGCGGGCTGCAATAGCCTGCTCGGGGGTACATATGTCCCCGTTACCGAATATAGGGATATGAATACGTGGATTGTTCTTGACCTTTCCGATCAATGTCCAGTCGGCATTTCCTTTGTACATCTGTGTGCGGGTACGGCCATGGATGGTGAGTGCCTGGATACCAACATCCTGTAGGCGTTCCGCCACTTCTTCAATGTTTTTTGTATCATCGTCCCAACCCAGTCGGGTTTTCACGGTTACCGGCAAACGGGTCGCTTTTACCACGGCGGCTGTCAGCTTCACCATTTTGGGAATATCTTTCAGGATACCCGAACCAGCGCCTTTACAAACCACCTTTTTCACCGGGCAACCGTAGTTGATGTCCAGCAGATCAGGATTTGTAGCCTCCACGATCTGGGCGGCCATTGCCATTGGTTCCTCGTCGCCTCCGAATATCTGGATGCCCACAGGGCGCTCGTAATCAAATATGTCCAGCTTCTGCCGGCTCTTGATCGCATCACGTATAAGTCCCTCCGAAGAAATGAACTCTGTATACATCAGGTCCGCACCGTTTTCTTTACACACCGCACGAAAAGGCGGGTCACTAACATCCTCCATTGGAGCAAGCAATAGCGGAAAATTGCCTAATGTTATATTTCCAATCTTTACCATTTTGTCATTTGTAGGCTGACCTCCTTCTTCCGGGGAAATCCGGAAACCAATTGTCAACTCGATTTCGCACTGTAAATTTACGCAAATTTAATCTATGACAGGCCGTTTGAAGCAATATCCGCCATCACTACAGTTCGCAGCATTTGTTGGCTTATTTCTGCTGTTTTTAGTCTTATATATATTTTTCCTCGCTTTTGTATTCCCGGCAATAAGCGGTTACTCGTTGACGACACTCCAAAGTGAACTATCCAGTGCCGAAGAGGCCTTGCACCCTGTATCCCCTAAAGTTCTCGGCTATCTGAAATTAACGCAATTTCTATACACTTTGGTAGTTTATTTATTGCCACCCATATTTTTTGCCTTCATGGTGGACAACCGCCCTGCTAACTGGCTGAGAATAGACCGGAAACCACGTTTTCTTCCTATTATATTAGCATTTTTGATTATGCTGGTGGCCCTTCCCTTTGTGAGTTATACCGGCGATTGGAACCATACCTGGCCCTTTTCGCCCGAGCTCAGGAAAATGGAGGAACAGACGGAAGTGCTGACCCGGGTACTGCTGACGATGCCCGACATCTCCAGCTTACTCATCAACCTGGTCATCATTGCTGTTATTCCGGCCATAGCGGAAGAATTCTTCTTCAGGGGTGTCGTACAGCGCCTGTTCATCAAAATGATGCCACAGATGCCCTGGCTGGCAGTATTTATCGCTGCACTCTGCTTCAGCTCCATTCACATGCAGTGGATGGACTTCATTCCCCGCCTCTTACTGGGCTTCCTCCTGGGCGCTATCTATTACCTCAGCGGTAATCTGTGGCTGTCTATGCTGGGCCATTTCCTGAATAATGGCCTGCAGGTGGTGATGGTTTATCTTTACCAGGCGAAAATGATAAAGACAGACCCGATGACTTCCACGCCAACCGAATGGTACATCGCCGCAC
This sequence comes from Chitinophaga ginsengisoli, assembly GCF_003014595.1. Lineage (GTDB taxonomy): Bacteria > Bacteroidota > Bacteroidia > Chitinophagales > Chitinophagaceae > Chitinophaga > Chitinophaga ginsengisoli. Next base: position 247,221 of record NZ_PYGK01000001.1, read on the forward strand.
TCAGCCTGGCATTTACCATCGGGGCTATCTGGTTGTTTGATAAGCGCACTATGCCCGGAGAACGGGAACATAATCACAGGGATGACTTTAACGACAATATTGAATCAATCGGGAAGTAATCGTACTTTAGTCCTAACAAACAGATTATTATGGAAAAAGACTGGGTGAAAATTTATTATACCAATCAAGTGTTCCGTGCGGAAATTGTCCGGGGCATGCTGGAAGAAAATGGGATCAATGTTGTATTGATCAACAGGCAGGACTCCACTTACCTGACTGCCCTGCCGGGCATGGCAGAGCTGTTTGTACACACCTCCCAGGAAGCAGATGCCAGGCAACTGCTGGCGGAGATTAACAATGGCCTGGCCTGATATGACCGGCCGGTTCCGCTTTAACAACAAACTATTGTAAAACAATCGCGATTTCAGCATGAAAACATTCTTTACCCGTACAGCATCAGCATTGGTCTTTGTAGCCGTGATGCTTGGCGGGATCCTTTATAGCCCTTTTACATTCTTTTTGCTCTTTTTCCTGATCAATTTCTTTGCGCTGCAGGAGTATTTTAAGCTCATCCGCCATATTGATCCTGATTATAATAATATCTCCGGCTGGCACAAGACCGGACTGCTGGTAGCCAGCTGTGCCCTGATCATGGCCTTTACAGGAGAGCATTTTTCCTCTTCTGCCAACCTTTCCCTGGGATTCCTGGGCTGGTGGATCGCTATCATATTCCTGCTGATCATGCCTATCGGAGAAATCCTGCTCAGCAAGGACTTTTCCCTGAAAAATATGGGCTATTCCGCGCTGGGCCTGGCATATATCACCCTTTCACTGGGGCTGCTGGTACATCTTTGCCTGAATTATGATACCATTCGCTTCACTGATACCGCCACAGGTACGGGTCCCGGCTGGCTGATCCCTTTACTGCTGATTGCCTTTATCTGGATCAACGATACGATGGCTTACATCGTCGGTTCCCTGATAGGACGCACCCCTTTTGCCCCCACCATTTCACCTAAAAAGACTATAGAAGGTACAGTAGGAGGTATGATCCTGGCGGTTGCCGCCGCAGGCGTGTATGGCTATTTCTGGGGAAGAGAGTACCTGTCCCTGCAGCACTGGCTGGCACTGGCTGCTATTGCTGCTATTTTCGGTACAGCTGGCGATCTCATCGAGTCAAAACTGAAGCGTATGGCGGGTGTGAAAGACTCCGGCAGCATCATGCCGGGTCATGGAGGATTTATGGACCGCTTTGATTCCCTGTTGCTGGCAGCTCCATTTGCCTGGCTATATGTACATTTCTTTGCAATGATTTAACTTCGCATTAAATAACATAACAACAATGAAGATCCATCGAGAAGGATTAGCTACCATTTTACTGACCTTTGCTGTTCTTGCCCTGATTAACGGCGCCGTATTCTACTTTTTAGGACAGATGCCGCTGCTCTGCAGGATCGTGGCTGCCTTTTCCCTGGTACTGTTCCTGTTTATCATTTCCTTCTTCCGTATTCCGAGCCGGGAAATGAAACTGGATGAATCCCTGGTAATTGCTCCCTGCGACGGTAAGGTAGTCGTGATTGAAGAAACCTATGAGCCTGAGTACTTTAAAGACAAACGTCTGCAGGTTTCCATCTTTATGAGCCCTGCCAACGTACACGTGAACAGGAACCCCATCAGCGGACAGGTAAAATTGTCCCAGTATCATGCGGGTAAATACCTGGTAGCATGGCATCCAAAATCCTCTACGGAAAATGAACGCCATACCGTAGTGATTGGTAATGGAAAAGCCGATATCCTGGTAAGGCAGATTGCCGGTGCATTAGCCCGCCGTATCGTGAATTACCTGAAACCCGGTATGCAGGTAACACAAAACGAGGAGCTGGGTTTCATTAAGTTCGGTTCCAGGGTGGATATCTACCTGCCGGTAGGCACCCAGGTGAATGTACAACTGGAACAGGTGGTACGTGGAGGTCAAACCGTGATTGCTACCATCTAATTGCTTATTTTTATCAGCATAAAACAGACTAGTCATGAAAAAACTGATCTTAGGAGCGAGCGTCGTATTATTCTTCTCTGGTGCAGTATTCGCCCAGGACAAGACCAAAGAGGCTTCCTGCTGTAAAAAAGACAAAGCAAAAGGCGCCGCCTGCTGTAAGCAGCCCAGCAAAACTGCGGCACTGCGCACGGCTGCTGTAAAACAGGCAAAACCTGCACAACCAGCTACCGCGGCTACTGCAGCTAAACCATCTGGAAAATAGATCATCAACAATAACAGAAAGTCCCATCTTCATCAGCAGATCGCAGCAGAAGATGGGACTTTCTTATTTAGAACAGTTACTATTTTACAGGATGGTCGTCAGCTCATGCAGACTATTGATCACATATGTCGGCTTCAGCTCTCCAGTAGCTGGTACCAGCGGATTGAAATATACCTGATCTATTCCCGCATTAAATGCCCCTATAATGTCAATATCCAGGGCGTCCCCGATCATAATACTGCTATCGGCCGTAGCGTCTGCCTTCGTGATGGCATAATCAAAGATCTCCCGGTATGGTTTCAGACTGCCTGCGGACTCAGAAGTGATCACATGTGTGAAAAAATGATCGATCCCTGAACTCTTCATCTTACGCAGCTGGGTTTCTTCAAAGCCATTGGTGATCATATGTATGGGATAATTCTTTGCTGCCAGGTATTCCAATACTTCTTTCGCATGTGGAAAAAGAGCTGTCTGGGTAGGCAATTCTTCCAGGAACTGGGTGCCCAGTGCTTCGCACAATTTCTCATCCCCGATCTTAAAATCCAGTAAGGTGAGACGGAAACGTTTACTGCGGAGATCATTCCGTGTGATAAACCCCTTGCGGAAACGATCCCAGAGCTTATCGTTATGCACCATATACACTTTATGAAATTCCTTAAAGGATGGTACTCCGCGCCCCTCCAGGTTATGCGCGTGATACAGCTGCTCTAGTACCAGGTAGGCATTGGTCTCAAAATCCCATAGGGTGTGGTCCAGATCGAAAAATATATGCTTGTATTTCATTTTGCTAGCACGTCCTTAATCAACTACAAAGATACTCATTACGTGGCGAAGCACATTTTTTACTATTTTCCGTCTCCCTTAATCATAAAATATGAACGCAGTAATTACTGGCGCCAGCAAAGGAATAGGAAAAGCAATTGCGGAAAAGCTGGCCAGAGAAGGATTTAACGTAGCCATCTGCGCCCGGAACGCAGGCCACCTGGAAAAGGCAGCAACAGATATCCAGGCGGCTAACGCCTCCATCAAAGTACTTGCCCGCTCTGTAGATATGGGTCAGAAAGCAGCAGTACTGGCATTCGCAGAAGAGATCAGGAATACTTTTAATACCGTTGACATACTGGTCAACAATGCCGGCATATTTATTCCGGGAGGTATGGGAGATCAGGAGGACGGATTACTGGAAAGTATGATGTCTGTGAATGTTTACAGTGCTTATCACCTTACCCGACAGTTATTACCAGGCATGAAAGCGGCCAGGAAGGGGCATATCTTTAATATGTGCTCTACGGCCAGTTATACGTCATACCCCAATGGAGGGGCTTATAGTATCACAAAATTTGCTTTACTTGGCTTTTCCCGGAACCTGCGGGAGGAACTGAAACCTCATAACATAAAAGTGACCTCCCTGAGCCCCGGACCTACTTTAACTGCTTCCTGGGAAGGCTTCGATGCCCCTCCCGGCAGAATGATGGAGCCTGAAGATGTAGCAGACCTCTTATGGGGCGCTTATACACTGTCAAAACAGGCCGTTGTAGAGGAAGTTATCATGCGGCCAATGCTGGGCGACATTGCATAAACCCTTTACCAGCAAGCACTTCCACCATTATATTGTTTATTTTTTTAACTAACTTTTAACTGGGTATTCAGCACCAACAGGGCTGGCTTTGGCTAAATTTGTTCTGCATTATGAATGTCACTACTGTTAGTATAAAGAAGTTTGTATTATCCCTGCTACTTTGCCTGGGCGTAATCTCTTGCCTGCAGGCACAGGAATTCAGGTTCACTACCTCTGTCAGTAATAACAGGGTAGCACTGGATGAACCGTTCCAGATACAGTTCATGCTGGAAAATGCACCCAATGTTACCAGTTTCACGCCTCCGGCTTTCAATGATTTTGAAATACTGCAAGGCCCATCCCAGATGCAGGGTCAATCTATCATGAACGGCCGGCGCTCGGAATACATCGCACTTATCTATGTAATACAGGCTAAAAAGGTGGGTAATTTCACCCTTCCTGGTGCTACTGCCCGTTCAAACGGGAATGTAGTACGTTCCAACCCTGTTACGATAGAAGTGGTAAAAGGCAGCCGGGGTGCTTATCAGCAGGGCCCCCAGCAATCAGCGCCACAAAGTGGATTCCCTCCCTCCAGGTCACAGCGCCAGCAACAGCAGCAGGACGAAATGGAAGGGGTGCTGAGGAATGGAGAAGACGTCAATGCGAAACTGCGTAAAAATATCTTTGTAAAAGTTGATGTAGATAAGACCTCTTTATACGAAGGAGAGCAGCTGACAGCGACCTATAAGCTGTACACCCGCCTCCCCACAAACTCCAGCGTTACCAAGGTTCCGGCGTTTAAAGGATTTTCCGCAAAAGATATTGAACTGCCCAATCCCCCACAGGCGTCTGAAGAAATAGTGAACGGTATGCGTTTTAAGGTGTTCACCATCCGTAAAACACTGCTGTTCCCTTTACAGTCAGGCACCCTGGAACTGGATCCTGTGGAAGTGGACAACCACGTAAAACTGGTTAAACTTGTCAAAAATGGTAACAAGAAGTCCCGTGATCCTTTTGCAGACCTTTTCAATGATCCCAATGCTAAAGATCCCTTCGATGATCCTTTCTTTGACGACTTTTTCAACCGTCCGGAAGTAACCTACGAAGATGTTCCTTATAAAGTCCAGACAGCACCGTTGAGGGTAACCGTTAAGCCGCTTCCTGTAGATAACCGTCCGGCTAGTTTTACAGGCGCTGTGGGTAAATTCAACATGACTGCGGCCATCGACAAGCGGAACCTTACCACAGACGATGCGCTCACACTGAAAGTTGTGGTATCCGGACAGGGAAATGTAAACCTGCTGAATGGTCCAAAAGTGGAGATACCAGCTGCCTTTGAAAAATATGATCCTAAAGTAAGCGACAATATTGAGAAGAACAGCAATCCGCTGTCCGGCTCCCGTCAGTTTGAATATGTGCTGATGCCCCTTGAAGCTGGCGACCAGACCATTCCTGCGGTAGAATTTTCCTACTTCGATGTAGCTTCCAATAGTTACAAATCCGTCCGTTCGGAACCGTTTTCCGTACACGTCACTCCCGGAAAACAGACCAAACGGGATAAAGAAGACTTCAGCGCGAACAGGAATACCATTACGTCTAACTACAATGGCGTACTCAATTGGGTGAAACAAGGCAGATTCCTGCTCGTCAACCCATTGTTTTACATATTGCTGCTGATTCCTGTTTTATTACTGGTGGCAGCCATGGTATATCGCCGCAGGCTGAATTATCAGCAGAATAACGCAGCGTTCCTCAAACATCGTTATGCCAACAAGGTAGCCCTGAAAAGGCTGGAACTGGCGGCCCGTTACCTGAAGGAAGGAAAAGACAAGGCTTTCTATGAAGAGACTTCCCGCGCTATATGGGGGTATCTCAGTAATAAATTGCATGTTCCTTTTGCAGACCTCAGTAAACAGCTGATACAGGATAAACTTACCCAGCAACAGGTGAGTGTACAATACACCGCTCAGTTGTTCGATCTGCTGGATGATTGTGAAATGGCGCTGTATACACCTATGCATAACAACGATAAAATGCAGGGTACTTATCAGCAGGCCGTAACAGTGATCAGCCGTCTGGAAGATGAACTGCAACGTGCAAAAAGTGTCGTGTAAACCCAGCTAACTATGAAAAAAATATTAACAGCGCTCTGTGCCCTCTTTCTGCTGGTATACAACGTTTCAGCTGCAGGTCCGGTACAGCAGCAACAGTTTGACAAGGCCAATCAGCTTTACAAAGAGAAGCAATACACGGAAGCCGCCGGTATTTATCAGCAGCTCATCGACGAAGGCTATTACCAGCCACAGTTGTTCATGAACGCCGGCAATGCTTATTATAAGGCCAACAGGACCGGCCTTGCCATCTATAATTATGAAAAAGCCCTTGAGAAGGATCCCTTTAATAAATCCGTCATACACAATCTGTCTGTTGCCAATCAAAGGGTCGAAGGATATGTAAATGACCTCCCCTTGCTGTTTTTCCAACAATGGTGGCTACACATACAACATTTCCACAGTCCCAATGGCTGGGCTATGGGCGCGGTTATTTTCTTCTGGCTGCTGATAGCTGGCGTCATTGCCCTGCTGCTCATACCCGCTTTTAAACCTGCATTGTTACGGTGGGTCACAGGAGTGGCCACAGTGCTGTTCTTCTTCTACCTGACCATCGGCATCAGTACTTACGTTATTGCCAATGGGCACCACGAGGGTATCATCATGGGTAGTGCAGTGAAGGTAAAAGCAGCGCCAGACCAGGAAAGTAAAGATATGTTCGAACTGCACGAAGGCGTAAAAGTGCAGGTAACTGACGCAACACAGGAATATTGTAAAATATTGCTACCGGATGGCAAGACCGGTTGGCTCGCTTGTGCAGAGATCAGGAGGTTGTAGGCAAGCTGCAAACTACAGGCTACAGGCGTATAGGGTACGCCCTCATCTCCTGAAGCCTGTAGTTTGCGGTTTAAAGCTTTTCGATCCTGTCCATAAACTCCTGCTTACGTTGACGGGAAACGGGTATACAACTGCCGTCAGTCATAATGATATCTCCACCATCGCCTTTGATATACCTGTCCATATAATTCAGATTAACCAGATAACTGTGATGTACCCTGAAAAACCCTTTATTCTTCAGTAAGCTTTCCACTTCTTTTAATGAACGACATACCGATGCCGGTTCCGCGCCATTGACCAGATGGATGCAGGTGCTTTCCCCTTCAGCCACACAATAAAGAATATCCTTTACCAGCAACATTCTCAGGCCTTCCGGACAGGGAAGCGCCAGTCTTTCTCCCGGGTACAGATGTTGGTGCAGAAATTCCATCAGGGCATCTGTTTTGTCCTCCTTCTGCCGTTGCCGCATCATGGCTTTGTCAACAGCATCTACCAGGTCTTCCCGGACAATTGGCTTAAGCAGATAATCCAGTGCATTATGGCGGATAGCTTCCAGCGCATAATGATCGTATGAAGTAGTTACAATAACAGAAAAGGAGGCATCCCTGCAGGCCTGCAGGACCTCAAATCCATTCAATCCCGGCATTTCCACATCCAGGAATAGAAGATCAGGTTGATATTTTTCGATTGCCTCCAATGCAGAGATCCCATCAGCGCAAACGGCCACTATGTTAACTGCAGGGCAATGCTTCTCAAGCAAAAGCTTTAAGACGCTTCGGCTGAGTTTTTCATCATCCACGATAATGGTGCGCATGTTTTTCTAATTCTTGTCCCCAAAAGACTCTCCCTCAGTCAGCATAAGAAAGCATAGGCGAGAGTCTGATATAATATACAAATATTCTATGTAAAGATGTGAAAGTTTATTTTAGGCAGATGCTGTTTTTATATATTACATTACGGCTTCTCTGGAGGCCATCTGCTGCATACTAATTATAACAAGATGACCGCTTGGTTGTTGCATTTCATTATAAAGTTCCCGCTCTGTAATACCTGAACGCATATTATACTGCTCATTAATGGCTTCCAGCCTGGCGGTAGCAATAGTAATGCCCTGGGAGAGATGGGTATCTTCTGCCGGTGGCCCCTGGTTGATGCCATTGTCCTCGATCCGGACGGAAATCATTTCATCCTCCCGGCTGATCCTGATCCGCAGGCAACCTCCTGTCTTGGTAGGACGTAACAGCAATCTGCGCCAGATGGCCTCCTGGATATAGGGTTGAATAATAAGAGGGGGTACAAAGGTGAGTTGCTGAAATACATCGGGGGTAACTTCCAGCTCATAGTCAAACTGGGTGCCGAAGCGGAGCTGTTCCAGCTGCAAATACAGCTCCAGCGCCTCTATATCCTCTTCCAGGTTGACCCATTCGCGGTTACAGTTCCGGATAATAAGGCGCATCAGACGTGCAAAACGCGTCAGATAGAGGGAAGCCAGATCGGTACTGGTGGTAAGGATGTAATGATGAATAGCGTTGAGGCTATTAAAGATAAAATGAGGATCCATCTGTGCCTGGAATGCATGCATTTCCAGGTATACCAGCTGCTGTTGCCTGCTTATCTCTTTCGTTGAAGTCTGCCTTATATGCCTTTCACGTAAATAGAACACACAGCAGATCATAATCAAACTCAACAGAAAAAACACCCAGTACGGCCAACCTACTGCATTGAGTATGTTAGAGCAAAGAACCAAAATTGAAAAGGTTTACGAAAGGATACAAATTATAAGCACCTCACAAAGTCGCACAATCCTGATAGCACGATACAAACGGAGTTAAGACCGGTGCTAAATATCCGTCAAATCTGGTTCCCGGGAAAGGGGCAATTAATACAAGGCAGCATTTGCAGAACAACCGGGGGAAAACAAAGGGTAAACGGCGGCCAATGGCTATTCGGTAAACTTGTATCCCACTCCTCTTACTGAGTGAAAATACCTGGAATTCCGGCTGTCCTCTTCAAAATATTTACGGAAATTGAGAATAAAGTTGTCAATCGTACGGGTGGTAGGGTACACATTATACCCCCATACTACCTGCAGGATCTTTTCACGGGTCACTACCTCCCCCTTATTTTCGATGAGCAGTTTCAGCAACATCGTTTCTTTCTTGCTCAGTTCATAGTGTTTTCCGTCTTTACCGATGCATTCCTGCGCGGCAAAGTCGATCTCATTGCTACCGAAACGGTATACAGAAGATACACTGTCCTTATCCTGTATGCGTTTGTTTTTAACGATCAGTTTTTCTACCCGCAACAACAGTTCTTCCAGGTTGAAGGGCTTAGTCATATAATCGTCCCCGCCTTTCTTCAGGCCCAATACACGGTCTGCACTGCTGTTCTTCGCACTGAGGAACAGGATCGGCACTTCATTATTCTGGATACGGATGTTCTCACAAACGGCAATACCGTCCATTTCCGGCAGCATGATATCCAGGATGATCAGGTCAAAATATTCGTTCTTTACCGCCTTTAAAGCGGCGGTGCCATTATCTACAGCTGTTACTTCATATCCCTCCAGCTCCAGGTTCAGTTTCAGGGCTTCCTGGAGGTTTTCTTCGTCCTCTACCAGTAGTATGGATGCTTTAGTAGCTTCCTTCATAGTTAATAGTTGCTATCGCTAATTTACACTCTTTGAATGGAATATACGGGCCAGGTTATCTCAAAACTGGCACCCGCAGGTACGTTATCTTTTACGACAATCGAACCTCCATGCTGCTGTACGATCTTTCTGCTGAGGAACAATCCAAGCCCGGAGCCTTTTGCTTTACGCGTATTTTCATTGCCTATACGATAAAACTTCAGGAAGATCCGATCCCGCTCGTCTACCGGGATGCCAGGTCCCTCGTCTGTTACCTTCAGTTTCAACATGCTGCCGCTGCATTCTTCCAGCGTTATATCGATCACCGTTTGTTTAGGTGCATACTTAACCGCATTTTCCACCAGGTTGCTCAGCAGGATCTGCAACATGAATTTATCCCCATTGACCCACACATCTGGCAAAATATGTGCCTGTATCGTATGTGTCGAAATGCGTGACTGCATTTCCCTGATCCCTGTTTCCAGCAGGGCAGAGAAATCTATGTCCTCCCGGAATAGCTGGTATCGTTGCGCCTCCATCTGGGAGGCCAGGAGAATGTTGTTACAGAGCTGGTCCAACCGGTTGGTTTCCCGAATGGTGTTATCCAGTAGTTTTAGTCGCTTTTCCTCATCCAGCTTGTGTTTCCGGAGAGTTTCGAGGTTCAGTTTTGCAGCCGCAATAGGTGATTTTAATTCATGTGTGACTGCCATCATGAAATTCTGCTGCTGTTGGGATAAGCGCATTTGCTTCCAGATAGACCTGTAAACGAAGAATCCTCCCAATAATATAATGGCCAGAAAAATTAATCCTTCACTCAGATACATGACAAAACGTCTCAGTTCTGTGCTATGTATACGTTCAAGTTCCCGGTGAAATTCTGTAGGATGTGCAACATTGTCAATCCGGAGTTCCAGGTTCCTGATCTCGAAACCGGTGATCTGTTCACTTTGGTTGAACAGCAATACGCCCCACCATACCAATGCAAGAATCGTGTATGCCAGTACAAAAAGGTATACGAAGTGGATACCACTTCTTCCCTCCATTTTACGGAATAGCTTTTTCATTAGTTCGCAATCCGGCTTTCTCAATCCGCAGGCCTACATTCATGATATCCGGCAACGGATTTTGCCGCATGTTTTGTTCAAAAGTAAATTTGTATGTACCCGGCTTATTCAGGATGGCCTTCTGCTGGATGGGGATCTTGTGTTCATAAATGTCATCCAGCCCGCTGCCCAGCCATTTGCCGGTATTATCCGCCAACGGCAACTCTACCCGTTGTGTTACCGGTTTTTCTCCCGGAAACTGCGTATGTACCTGTAACCATATATTGCTGAAAGGGTAGGAGTCTTTATGCCTTACGTTTACATAGATATTGTAAACGTATGCTGTATCCTGAGGCTGCACGGTCACCTCAAAAACAGGTTTGAAAGCATAGGACCATTCATGTCCCGGAATATCCAGGTTCTTTTCATAGGTGTCCATCTTCAGTGGCTGACAGGCTGCTGCAGATAACAGCATGCCCGCGACCACGACAATCCGGCAGAGTTTATTCATATTTTATCACAATACGTTTTATACCTGAGGAACGATATCGGTCATCTCATTACAGTACGTTCAGCACCTGTTCTTTCGCCTTTTCCAGTTCATCTTTCATGAGTACCACCCATTGCTGGATATTGGCATCATTGGCTTTGGAACCGGTCGTATTAATCTCACGGCCAATTTCCTGCAGTACGAAGCCCAGTTTCTTGCCTTTTGCAGGATCTGCTTCAGCAAGGATCTCTTTGAAATAACGGCAGTGATTTTCCAGCCTAACCAGTTCTTCGGAAATATCCAGCTTTTCCAGGTAAAAGATCAATTCCTGTTCCAGGCGGTTCTCATCCACATTTTCTTTCCCTACATGCTCTGCCAGTAAGCCTTCCAGTCGCTGACGCACCCTTTCTTTACGCTGAGGGTCCAGTTCACGTACCTTTATGCAATAGGTTCCTATGTTCTCTATGCGCAGCAACAGGTCTGCAGCCAGCATCTGTCCTTCGTCCAGGCGATGCGCATCCAGATCGGCTACCGCCAGCTGTATTACCTTTTCCACTTCGAGCCACTCTTCTTCAGAGATCTGCTCTGTAGCCGGTGTTACCACCTCTGGCAGCTTCATCAGCACATTCAGCATGTCTTCCTGTGGCAGGTTCAGTTCTGTAGCCAGAGATGTGATAGAGCTATGGTAATATTTAGCCAGATCCGTATTAATGACCACCGGACGGGTTGCCCCGTTTTGCCTTATATTAACTGTCGCATCCAGGGTACCACGCAGAAGGGTCTGTTGCAGCTTATTGCGGATATCAAACTCATAAGGCTTCAACAGCGGGGAAATCTTCAGGTTTACCTCAAACTGCTTACCATTGAGCGATTTTACTTCAACTACAACCGTAGTCTCGCCCTTGGTGGTTTCCGCCCTTCCAAAGCCGGTCATTGATTTCAGCATAATAGAGATTTGTAGGCAACAAACCTACCTAAATTAGGCCAAAACACAAAGAATAGTGCAGGTAAACGACAGCAGCACATCATATAAGCTGCCAGGAAGCCTACGTCAGGGCATCCACGCAGCCACTACTTAAACAACATATCATATACTTCCTTTTGCCCCATTTCCCGCATCTGTCCTGGTTCCAGCCCATCTATGGTAATGCGGCCTATCCGGTAACGGATAAGTCTCAACGTAGGAAAACCCACGGCTGCGGTCATCTTCCTTACCTGCCGGTTTTTACCCTCACTAAGCACTAATCTGATCCAGGGCGCCGGAATCAGCTTACGGAAACGGATAGGGGGATTACGTTCAGGTACCACCGGGTCCGTTTCAAATAACGCTGCCTGGCAACGCCGGGTCTGATATTGCTTCCCGTCTACCGCAATACTGACACCCCGTTTCAGTTGCTCAACGGCTGCTGCTGTCACCGCGCCGTCTACCTGGACCCAATATTCCCGCTCATGGGCGAATTTAGGGTCCAGCAGCCTGTGGGTCAGCGATTTATCGTTTGTAAGAATGAGCAGGCCTTCGCTATCATAGTCCAGCCTACCCACCGGATAAACATCAGCAGGAACTTTAAAGTAATCTGCCAGGCTCTCCTTGCCCTCCTCTTTTCCGAAACGGGTCAGCACCTGGAAAGGTTTATATATAATATAATATTTAAGTGACATGCTCAAGTAGTAAGGAAACGTACGCTTATTTGGCCGTAAATTAGTAATTTTGCACACTGAAAACTATGTGTACGCCATACCATAATGCCTCATGCAGGAATTGTCAGGACCGCTTTGGATCAATTTTGTTCAAAGCGGAGAAGTGCAATCTGGAAGAAATCGAATCGGCCAAGGTATGTACCACATACAAAAAAGGCCAGATCGTATTTCAGGAAGGCGCTTATCCTTTCGGCATTTACTGCGTGAATACCGGCAAGATCAAACTGTCACACTGTGGCGATGATGGCCGGGAACAGATCGTCCGTCTATGTAAACCAGGCGACATTATAGGTTATAAGGCACTCCTCAGCGCAGAACGTTACACCGCATCTGCCATTGCCCTGGACGACTCCTCCGTCTGTTTTATTCCAAAGGACCTTTTCATGAGCGTATTGCAGAAAGATGCCAGCCTTTCCCTGGAAATGATGCGCATCCTGGCAAGTGAGCTCAGAAAAGCCGAGATGAAGATCACCCACCTGGCCCAGAAGCCAGTACGTGAACGCCTCGCGGAAACCCTGCTCTTCCTCAAAGAAACCTATGGCGTGGAACAGGACGGCTTTACCCTCAATGTCCGCCTCTCCCGCGAGGAAATAGCCAACCTGGTAGGCACCGCCACAGAATCGGCCATCCGTCTGCTCTCTGAGTTCAAAAAAGATGGTCTTATCGAACTACAGGGCAAAAAGATCCGCCTGCTGAACCAGGAAGAACTGACCCGTACCGCCAACCTGCAGGATTAATATCCCCGTCTCCGGTCTAACTCAAGTACCCCTCAACTTACCTTTAAGTCCACCCTTTCTTCGTCACTTCGCCGTCGCTTGTTCGTCCCTTTTTCGTCCATTCTTCGTCCATTCCTGGATGAGCTTTTTCTGCCGTATTTAAGTTAAGCCCTCCTCATATAAGACCCAAAACATATGCGGAACACTACTTAATATCAACTCTTTACAAAATATCTATTTTATACACTCCTTGTGAGGGCGCTACTATACTGTATTCCCTGAGATAACCCATATATAACCCATATATAAGCCATATACAACCCATATATAACCCATATTTAAAGAGATATGGGTTATATATGGATTATCTATGGGTTTATAAAGGGTTTTATATGAGTTGCAAAAGCGATTCCTTCGAATTTCCACTAGTAGTACGCTAATTATTCCCCCGAATGCCCACTCTACCGCTGATAACGATCAGCGCCCCTTTTGATACCCATCATTGTCTGCCCGTGGCCTTGCCGGTAGTTTTGCCAAAATCCTTTATCATGGCTACGATCTCTGCCGCTCCCGATACAAAACTGCAATGTGCCCACTGTGGGGAAGACTGCCCGGACAAGAAAATAAGCCTCGGAGATAAAAACTTTTGCTGTGAAGGATGTAAACTGGTGTATGAGATCTTGAATGAGAACGACCTCTGTGACTATTACACACTGAACGCCAATCCCGGTCAGGCGCAGCGGATACCTGTGAGGAAAGATAAATTCGCCTTCCTGGACGACAAAAAAATACAACAGCAGCTGATTCAGTTCCAGGACGATACACAAACACACCTGACTTTCTATATTCCGCATATCCACTGTAGCTCCTGTTTGTGGCTACTCGAAAACCTACATCGGCTTGATGGTGGGGTACAACGGGTGACGGTCAATTTTGCAAAGAAAGAAGCGCTGATCATATTCCGGCAGCAGGAAACCTCGCTCAGGCATATTGCCGAAACCCTGACCAGTATAGGGTATGAACCTTATATCAGTCTTCAGGACCTCAGGCAGCAAAAACCGCGTATACAAAAAGGATTGATCTACAGACTGGGGGTGGCCGGATTCTGTTTCGCCAATATCATGCTGCTTAGTTTCCCGGAATATTTCTCCCATTATGGATATGCTGACGAGAAAATGAACCACATATTCCGCTGGCTCAACCTGACATTATCTCTTCCCGTGTTCTTTTACAGCGCACAGGTATTTTACCGTTCGGCCTGGGGAGGCCTTAAAAGTGGGTTTCTGAACATTGACCTGCCTATTGTACTGGCTATCATTGTTACCTTCATCCGCAGTCTGACAGACGTTCTTACAGACACTGGCGGCGGATATTTTGACTCGATGACCGGTATCGTTTTCTTCATGCTGGTAGGTCGCATCCTGCAGGATAAAACTTATCAGGGACTCTCTTTTGACCGTGATTATACCGCTTATTTCCCCATTGCCATTACTGTACTGAAAGACGGTCAGCAGGTGCCTACCGCACTGCCTGATATCAAAACCAACGATACCTTACTGATCCACAACCAGGAACTGATCCCTGCAGATGGCATTCTTGTAAAAGGGAACGCCATCATTGATTATAGCTTTGTAACCGGAGAAGCAGTCCCTGTGCAGAAAAACGCCGGGGAGATCGTATATGCAGGCGGCAAACAACTGGAGGGGAATATAGAGATCCTGACCATCAAGGAAGTGGCACAAAGTTACCTTACCAGCCTGTGGAACAGGGAAGAACTAAAAACGCCGAAGGAAAAACAACCTTCTTTTATCCACCTGCTGAGCCGCTATTTTACCTGGGTGGTACTGTCAATCGCTGTTATTACTGCCACCTACTGGTGGGCACATGACCCATCCCGTATATGGCCGGCTGTAACAGCAGTACTGATCGTGGCCTGCCCTTGTGCACTGCTGCTGGCAGCCTCTTTCACAAACGGACATATCCTTCGTATATTAAGCCGGCATCACCTATACCTGCGGAATGCAGATGCGATAGAAAGACTGGCGGATGTAGATCATATCGTATTTGATAAAACGGGTACATTAACAGGCAAGGCTACCGCCAGTATATCTTATCAGGGCATGCCGCTTACAAAGGAAAAACTATGGGCTATCGGTTCCCTGGCGGCACAATCCACACATCCGCTCAGTAAGATGATCGCGTCTTTCTGTGGCAAAGATGAAAGCCTGCCCATCAGGAACTTCAGATCTATAGCGGCCAATGGCATCAGTGGCTGGGTACAATATAATTTCATTCAGCTGGGGAATGCTGCATTCACAGGCACCAGCAGCAAAGTACATACGGATGGAAGTACTGTTTATGTGACTATTGACGGTCAGCAGACCGGTTGTTTTATCGTCCGTCATCACTACAGGGAAGGTATTGCGGCATTGCTGGGACACCTGCGGAAGAAGTATGCATTATCCCTGCTATCCGGTGATAACGATGCGGAAGCAGCTTATTTGCAGGAAATAATGGGACCCTCTGCCAGCTTGCATTTTGCGCAACAGCCTGTGGACAAATTGGGTTATGTACTCTCTCTGCAAAAACAGGGACGGCGTGTGCTCATGATCGGAGACGGCCTGAACGATGCCGGTGCATTAAAGCAAAGTGATGTAGGTATTTCTCTGACGGAAAACAGTAATAATTTCACACCTGCCAGTGATGGCATTCTCGAAGCTGATCAGATGATACAACTGCCCCGTTTCATCAGGATCTGCAGGAATAACAAACGTATTATCATCCTTACTTTCATCATCTCTCTTCTGTATAATATCATCGGATTATTCTTCGCCGTACAGGGCATCCTATCTCCGTTAACCGCTGCTATACTGATGCCTGCCAGTTCTATCAGCATTGTGCTGCTTACCTATGGGTTGAGTGAATGGATGGACAGGGCCTGATATCAATCAGCATTTTCATTGAGCGGCATCATCGTATCCGCATGCACGACAGGCTAGCTTTGTTCATGGAATTTAAAACCAAATACTATGAGCGTGATCATCATACTTCTCGGAGCCAGCCTGCTAGTGGCTATCTTCTTCCTCGCTGCTTTTATATGGTCAGTCAGGAACGGACAATTTGAAGATGATTTCTCCCCCGCACACCGTATCCTATTTGAAATAAAACCAACGGAAACGGGCTGCAAATCAGGGAATGCATGCAGTAACACAAATTGCAAATCACGCATCTGCAACCAGCATTGATTTTTCCTTTCTATACTATCAACTCATCTCTTATCATTCGTAATTGAACAAACATGTCTCTCGAAAAGTTTTCGTACGATAACCGTACCGTGAAATGGTTTGCATACGCCTGTATCGGCTGGGGGCTGATCGGTATGCTGGCCGGGTTGTGGGCTGCACTGGCGCTGGTGTTGCCCGACCTTAACCTGGGTTACGCACCTACAACATTTGGTCGTTTAAGACCAGTACACACCAATGCTGTCATCTTTGCCTTTGTAGGCAATGGCATCTTCATGGGTGTGTATTACTCATTACAACGCCTGTGTAAAGCACGCATGTTCAGTGATGTATTGAGTAAAATACATTTCTGGGGATGGCAGGCCATCATTGCCGGCGGTGCTATCACCTTACTGGCGGGCTGCACTACAGGTAAAGAATACGCAGAACTGGAATGGCCTTTTGATATTGCCATTACGCTGATCTGGGTTGTATTCGGTGCGAATATGCTGGGTACTATCATCCGTCGTCGTGAAGCGCATCTGTATGTGGCTATCTGGTTCTTTGTAGGCACGTGGGTGGCTATCGCCATGCTGCATATTGTGAACTCATTCGAGATGCCGGTCTCTTTCCTTAAAAGTTATTCCTGGTATGCGGGTGTGCAGGATGCCCTGGTTCAATGGTGGTATGGACATAATGCCGTGGCCTTCTTCCTGACCACCCCATACTTAGGTCTCATGTACTATTTCGTTCCGAAGGCGGCCAACAGACCTGTATATTCCTATCGCTGGTCCATCATCCACTTCTGGGCGCTGATCTTTATTTATATCTGGGCTGGCCCACACCACCTCTTATATACGGCGTTACCTGAATGGGCGCAATCCCTCGGCACGGTGTTCTCCATTATGCTGATCGCACCTTCCTGGGGCGGTATGCTGAATGGCTTGCTCACGCTGCGCGGTGCATGGGATCGTGTAAGAGAAGATGCTATCCTGAAATTCTTTGTAGTGGCGCTGACCTGTTATGGTATGGCCACCTTTGAAGGACCTATGTTATCCCTGAAAAATGTGAATGCTATCAGTCACTATACCGACTGGACCATCGCACACGTACACGTGGGAGCATTAGGCTGGAACGGATTCCTCACATTCGGTATCCTGTATTGGTTATTACCACGTCTTTTCACTACTGAACTATATTCCCGTAAATGGGCGAATACACACTTCTGGCTGGGCACACTGGGTATCATCTTCTATGTGATCCCATTATACTGGGCAGCCTTCACACAGAGTATGATGTGGAAACAGTTTACAGAAGAAGGACAGTTAAAATTCCAGTTCCTCGAAACAGTAAGTACCATCGTTCCTATGTATGCGCTGCGTGCAGTAGGTGGTGTGTTATATATCAGCGGTGTGGTGCTGATGATCGTCAACCTGGCTAAAACAGTACGTCGTGGCTCATTTGTAGCAAATGAAGCTGCTGAAGCAGCGCCATTGCCAAAGGTGATACAGACACATGGCAAATCACACTGGCATAACTGGATTGAACGCAGACCTATACAGCTGGCCGTTTTCAGCCTGGTAGCAGTAGCTATCGGAGGTATCCTGGAAATGGTCCCTACCTTCCTGATAAGAAGTAATATTCCTACTATCTCCAGCGTAAAACCATATACACCGCTTGAGTTACACGGCCGCGATGTGTATATCCGCGAGGGTTGTTATACCTGTCACTCACAGATGATCCGTCCTTTCCGCGATGAAGTAGCACGTTATGGTGAATACTCCAAAGCCGGTGAGTTTATTTACGATCACCCTTTCCAGTGGGGCTCTAAGAGAACAGGACCAGATCTGGCCAGGATAGGAGGGAAGTATCCTCACTCATGGCACTACAATCACATGCTGGACCCAACGTCTATGTCTCCGGGTTCCATTATGCCACAGTATCCCTGGTTGTTTGATGATAAAGTAGATAAAGCAAAAACACCTGCTATGATCAATGCCATGCGTAAACTGGGTGTACCATATCCCGCAGGATATGAGGCACAGGCCAATGCAGACATGAACAAACAGGCGGAAGGAATAGCGGCTACATTGAAGAAAGACAAGCTGGAAGTAGCGCCGGATAAAGAGATCGTAGCGCTGATTGCTTACCTGCAGCGGCTGGGTGCTGATATCAAAAACCCTGTGGTAGCAGAGAAAAAATAATCTGATCAATTGTAAAATCTCAATAGCAATGAAATTCATCAATTACCTGCAATCCATTACAGGTGTAAGTATATACCCGCTGGCCTCCCTGTGCATATTCACCATATTCTTCATAGGGGCAGCTTTCTGGGCACTCAAGGCTGATAAAAGCATGATAGACCATATACGGAACATCCCGCTGGATGACCGCTGATCGCAGCATGCATATTTTATCATTTCCTAATCGCAACATTATGAACAAGAAATCAATCACTATAACAGGCTTATTCCTCTTTACCCTATGCCTGCTGAATAGCCTGCCGGCAGCAGCACAATACAAGCCCACCCCACCATCAGAACTGGGGCATCCGGTGGCCATCGTGCTGTTAACGGTTATCATAGGCCTGCTGATCGTCATTGCCATACTGGGTAGTGCTGTACTCAGCGCCATGGACGTATACAGGGAACGGGTAAAAAGTGAAAAAAGCAAAGCGATCGTTTCCATAGCCCTCCTGATAGCAGGTATGCTCACTTCCAACAGCCTGCTGGCACAGGAAGCAACAGCAGCGGCGGAAACGGCCAAACCTGCTGTTACCACTATCATCAGCGGCCTTTCCAACACCTCTTTTTACGTGCTGACCTCCGTCATTTCACTGGAGATCTTCATCATTATCACCCTCCTGTATACACTGCGCGTACTGTTAGGTATAGAAAGGAAAAAGAAGACCGCGGTTGCTGGCAAACCAAGAATACACTGGCTCGAAAAACTCAACCAGACCAAAACACTGGATGCTGCGTCAGAGATGGAAGAAGATATGGGGCATGATTACGACGGCATCCGTGAGCTGAACAACCCTACTCCTCCCTGGTGGAGATGGGCCTTCTACTGCAGTATGGTGTTTGCCGTTGTGTATCTCTGGCGCTTCCAGATAGCACACTCCGCACCATCACAGCTGGAAGAACTGGCCATTGCAGAAGCAGATGCCGCCGCCGCGAAAGAAGAATATCTGAAAAATGCCGCTAACAACATCGACGAAAATAGTGTAACACTACTGACCGGTGCTGATGATATTGCCAGCGGACAGAAAATATTCTCCACCAGTTGTGCTCCATGCCATGGTCCTCAGGCCCAGGGCGTTGTAGGGCCCAATCTGACGGATGATTACTGGTTACATGGTGGAAAGATAAAAGCCGTGTTCACCACTATCAAGTATGGTGTACCAGAGAAAGGTATGAAATCATGGAAAGACGATTTCTCTCCAAAACAACTGGCCCAGTTAGCCAGCTATATCAAGAGTATCCGTGGATCTAATCCACCTAATCCGAAGGAGCCGCAGGGCGCATTAGAAAAAGAATAGACCTGATTTAAGTTAAACATATTTCGTGATGGAAGAAGAATCGTTCAGAGACAGCCTGGCGACTGTTGATAAACAAGGAAAACGTAGCTGGATATATAGCCAGAAGCCGAAAGGCAAACTCTATAACGCGAGGAGTGTGCTAAGCTTCCTTTATTTCCTTGCGTTTTTTGCCGGCCCATTCATTAAAATGAATGGCCGGCCCTTGTTTTTGTTCAACGTTATTGACGGCAGATTTATATTGTTTGGCGCTATATTCTGGCCACAGGATTTCTTCATATTCGGGCTGGCCATGGTGGCATTTATTCTTTTCATCGTCGTCTTCACTATGGCATTCGGTCGCCTGTTCTGCGGATGGGCATGTCCACAGACCATCTTCATGGAAATGCTGTTCCGCAAAATAGAATACTGGATAGAAGGCGACGCCTCTGCCCAGAAACTTTTAAACAAAGCGCCCTGGAATACGGATAAGATCGTGCGGAAGACCAGTAAACATATACTCTTCTATCTGCTGTCTTTCCTGATCGCCAATACATTCCTGGCCTATATCATCGGTATAGACAGTTTACTGGGCATCATAACAGGTCCTGTTACAGAACACACCGGCGGCCTTGCCAGTATGATCGTTTTTGCAGGCGTGTTCTATGGTGTGTTTGCCTTTTTCAGGGAACAGGTTTGTACAGTAGTATGTCCTTATGGCCGTCTTCAGGGGGTGCTGCTGGACAGGGATTCTGTAGTGGTTGCATACGATTATACAAGAGGGGAACCCCGTGGGCATTTTAAGAAGAATGCAGATAACAACCTGGGTGATTGTATTGATTGCCATCAATGTGTGAAGGTTTGTCCGACGGGTATAGATATCCGCAATGGTACACAGCTGGAATGTGTAAACTGTACGGCCTGTATTGATGCCTGCAACTTTATGATGGAAAAAACAGGACGTCCTCTTCATCTCATCCGCTATGCGTCGGAGAATGGGATCGCCAACAAACAACCATTACACTTTACTACAAGACTTAAAGTATACAGTTCCATCCTGGTGATACTGCTTACAGCCATTACCTGGATGCTGGCAAGCCGGAAGCCTGTAAGCGGCACTATTATCCGTACAGCAGGGATGTTGTACCAGGAAAGGGGTGCAGACAGTATCTCCAATCTTTACCGGATCAAACTGGTGAACAAAACAACCAGCGATATTCCTCTCCGTTTACAGCTGGAAGATGCAGCCGGCAAAATAGAACTGCTTGGGCATCAGCAGATACAGGTAAAAGGGGAACAACAGGGCGAAGGGATCTTCTTCGTTGTATTACCCCGCACAGCTATTAAAAAACGTAAAACTGCTTTACATATCACACTGTATGCAGGCGATAAAAAGACTGGCACCCTCAGCACCACGTTTCTGGGGCCAGCGCAGTAAATGTATATCCTTCATCAAAACATTCAAATCATGAACTGGGGTCATAAAATCATCATCGTATTCATTCTTTTTGCAGTGGGCATCCTCACACTGGTCACCAAAAGCATGCGTACCCGCATAGACATGGTTACGCCCAATTATTATGCAGAAGAGCTGAAATATCAGCAGGTGATCGATGGCAGGAAAGCCGCGCTTACCCTTTCTTCCCCTGTCAGCATCAACCAGTCAGCTAACTCAGTAGGCATTCTTTTCCCTGCTGAAATGCAGGGTATTCCTTTAAAGGGCAATGTGTTGTTCTACCGGGCATCAGACTCCCGTCAGGACGTTTCCCTGCCTTTACAGCCAGATGAGAACGGGCTGTTGCTGGTCAGTAAGAAAAGATTTCAGAAAGGCAATTACCGGGTGCAATTGCAATGGGAGGCAAAGGGAACGCAATATTACCAGGAAAGTTTTGTAACCGTTAACTGAGACAGACCATGCTTCTGACGTTCCTGTATGCCCTGTCATTGGGCTTTATTGGTAGCTTCCACTGTATCGGTATGTGTGGGCCTATTGCGCTCACGCTGCCGGTGCAACACCTGGACGGTGTGCGTAAGCAGGTGGGCATCCTGCTGTATAATGCAGGAAGGGTGACTGCCTATGCCGGGCTGGGTATTGTTTCCGGATGGCTGGGCAGGCAATTTTTCCTGGGAGGGCTACAGCAATGGTTATCTATTCTGCTGGGGGCTGGCATGTTGCTGCTGATCGTGTTGCAATATGGCTTCCGTCGTACCCGCTTTTCGCTCAGTACAGGCTTTTATACCCGTCATATCAAAACAATGCTGGGCAATCTGCTTCGCCGGCAGCAGCAACATACCTTGTATGCTATCGGCTTCCTGAATGGCTTATTGCCCTGTGGCCTGGTATGGTTTGCTATTACCGGCGCAGTAGCTACCGGCAGTTCTCTGCAGGGCGCCCTTTTTATGGCTGCTTTTGGTACGGGTACGCTGCCTGCTATGATTGCGCTTAGCTGGTGCAACGATCTTATCAGTATACGCCTCCGTAACCGTTTACGTCGCTGTATTCCATACGTCATCACTATAATGGCCGTTTTGCTCATTATGCGCGGGCTTAATCTGAACATTCCATATGTCAGCCCCGCATTGGCTGCACCCGGCGAAAAAGTCACAGAACACTGCTTTAAACCATCCTGATATGCAACTCATCAGAAAATATAATACTGCTGCTCCGCGCTATACAAGTTATCCCACGGTTCCTTACTGGGACGAGCAGACCTTTGATATCGATACCTGGAAGCAGACTTTACTACAATCATTCCGCGCCACCAACCACACTGAAGGGATCAGCATCTACATACATCTGCCTTACTGTGAACAACTGTGTACATACTGCGGCTGCAACAAACACATCACCGTCAATCACGGTGTTGAAGCCCCTTATATACAATCGATCCTCAATGAGTGGGAGCTCTACCTGCAGCTTTTCAAGGAACGTCCCCGCATCAGGGAGATTCATCTGGGAGGAGGAACACCGACTTTCTTTAGTCCGCAAAATCTTCACAACTTACTTTCCCGTATTTATCTCCATGCCGACCTGCTGCCTGATGCAACACTCAGCTTTGAAGGGCATCCTAACAATACCACCAAAGCGCATATGCTGACGCTTTATAACCTGGGCTTCCGCCGTATGAGTCTGGGCATCCAGGACTTTGATCCGCGGGTGCAGGACATCATTAACCGGATACAGCCCTATGAGACGGTGGAAGAAGTTACCGCCATTGCAAGAGCCATCGGTTATACTTCTATCAACTATGATCTGGTGTATGGTTTACCCTTACAAACCATGGCGAGTGTAGGAGATACGATCAATAAAGTCATGCAGCTGAGGCCAGACAGGATCTCTTTTTACAGTTATGCACATGTTCCCTGGGTAAAGGGAGTAGGACAGCGGCGTTATTCTGAAGCAGACCTTCCTAAAGACGAAGAAAAGAGAGCGCTCTATGAGCTGGGTAAAACACTGTTCGCAGAGAACGGCTATACAGAGATCGGGATGGACCACTTTGCTTTACCGCACGACAGTTTGTACCAGGCCTGGAATCAGGGATCACTACACCGGAACTTTATGGGATATACCGATCAACATACTTCATTGATGATCGGGTTGGGCGCTTCCTCCATAGGAGACAGCTGGTATGCATATACACAAAATGAAAAGCGGATCGCTATATGGCAACAGTTGGTGAACAGCGGACAGTTCCCTGTAGTGCGTGGTCATATCCTGGATACCGAAGATCTGTTATTGCGCCGCCATATTCATGCCCTCATGTGTAGCTTTAAGACATCTCTGAGCCAGGCAGACAGGGAAAACAATGTTATAGCAGAATGCCTGCAAAGGCTTGAGGAGCTTGAGAAAGACGGGCTGGTACATATCACGGAAGATGCAGTATCTGTTACTGTAAAAGGCCGGCCATTTATCCGCAATATCTGTATGGCTTTTGATGCCCGCTTATGGAGAAAGCTGCCACAATCTCAACTGTTCAGTACTGCTATCTGAGGTTTTCCAAGCTTATTCACTTCATTCTTATCACTTTACACCCGTTTACATTCAGTTACTGAAAGTTGCTGTGCTTTTCCAAAAAATGGAATTTATAAACATCTCCTGCATAAGGTGATAAAAAGAGCTTATCTCTTCTTATCTGAAGAGATAAAAATGAGGTTGCTGAATCAGCGGAAACACTTGCAGGGAAAGGATTTCAGAGGGCATTAAAAAAGTCTGACCGTGTTTACAATCAGACTTTCTTGTTATGTGAATGGGTTAGTAAGTACAGGGAACAAAAATTCCCTACACAATATTAAAAAGAATTTCATGACAAAAGAAAAAAAATGCAAACTTTTTTATTCACACACTAAAAAAAATGTGGATAACAACAGTTACAAAGAAGCGTTAAAACTTCATTTCTCTTCTTGATGAAACAAAAACGGGTGAATAATCGTATTGTATTCTCTACTACCTTTGCTCCACTAAACAACCGAAAACATGAAGTT
This sequence comes from Chitinophaga ginsengisoli, assembly GCF_003014595.1. GTDB lineage: Bacteria > Bacteroidota > Bacteroidia > Chitinophagales > Chitinophagaceae > Chitinophaga > Chitinophaga ginsengisoli. The sequence goes on from NZ_PYGK01000001.1 coordinate 271,721, forward strand.
TAATGAACCGATCGCGGTAACGGAAATAGCAGCATTCATAGGCGCAGAGCTGGAAGGCGACGATACATTGATGGCCACCGGCATCAATGAGATCCATAAGGTAGAACCAGGTGATATTTCTTTTGTGGACTTTGCGAAGTACTATGATGCCTGCCTGAAATCGGCAGCTACGATTATCATCATTAATAAAAAAGTGACTTGCCCTCCGGGTAAAGTATTACTCGTGCTGGACGATCCGTTCAGTGCTTATGTAAAACTGGTAAAACGCTTCCGTCCTTTTGAACCAGCCACCAACCCCATCAGCGCGTCTGCTGTAATAGGCGAGGGGACTATTATACAGCCGAATGTATTCGTTGGTAATCATGTTACTATCGGTACCAATTGTATCATTCATCCCAACGTAACTATTTACGACAATTCCATTATCGGAAACAATGTGATCATTCATGCAGGTACTGTGATCGGTGCTGATGCCTTTTACTTTAAAAAACGGGCCGACAGGGAGGTGATGTATGATAAAATGGAAAGCTGCGGAAGGGTGATCATTGAAGATGATGTTGAAATAGGCGCCGGCTGTACCATTGACAAAGGTGTAAGTGGTGATACCATTATCGGCCGTGGCACGAAATTCGATAACATGATCCATATAGGACATGGTACCGTTATTGGCCGCAACTGTCTCTTTGCCGGTCAGGTAGGTGTAGGCGGTAAAGCGCATATAGAAGACAATGTGATCCTTTGGGGACAGGTAGGTGTTTCTAAAGACCTTACTATCGGAAAGGGTGCTGTTGTGCTGGCGCAGAGTGGTGTACCTGCTTCACTGGAGGGAGGTAAGGTATACTTTGGTTCTCCTGTAGAAGATGCCAAAGTTAAAATGAAGGAAATAAACTGGATCAAACGTATCCCTGAGATCTGGCAAAAGCTGTATGGCAATTGATATACTATTTCAAAGGCTTCATGTGGTTGCATGAAGCCTTTTAGTTTAAGCACTTTTCTATGTTCCGTAATATGTTCGCCCTGATATTCCTGGTGGCCGCTTATACCAATGTATTTGCCCAGGAAGGACTTTATACCTCCGCACAGGAGTGGCCCGTAAAGATTAGTGACGGTTGGTTTACCGCCAGAACGATCTCCTTTGGTCAGTATGCTACCTCTTCCAGGAAAAACGGGATAGCTGACAAAGAAATCGTCAGCTTCATCAAAGACCCTTTGAACCCCTTCAATTGCAGGGTAAGTGGTAAGGATGAAAACATACTGATACAAGTTATACAGGCAGCTCACATTGCTTTTTCCGGCCATTCCCTGCCCTCATTTCTGGACAATATGCCGGCTACTGCACTCTTCTCCTACATACTGATCAACGGGACGAAAAATGAGCCTCTAAAGCGATGGGAGATGATCCTGAAAGATGTGAATTACCTGGAACTGAATGAGAATAAACCGGCAGGCATCCTGCGCTCAGCAGATGATGAGGTACGTCTTACTGCCCATAACCGGTTCGGTACTAAAAACTCTTATGAAAATATCTGTTATGAATTTCATATCCGCCGGCAGGTAGTGGCGGCTGTTGTTACCGGGGCGCATCCCCGTGTATGGATGAGCGCGGAGATGGAAGGGAAGCCTCTCCAACCGGTATTGGTTGCTGCAATAGGCGCGCTCCTCGTCAGATAAAGGTTATCCCTGTTGTTGCTTTTGCTCCAGGAATACCTGGCACATATCAGCAATTGTTGTTTGTAATGGTGTAAAAGAGAATCCCGGTAGTGCCTTCAGGATCTTTTCATTGCTATAGTAGACTTTCATTTGTGCGGTGCGGGCTGTTTCTTTGGTAAGCAGTGCTTTTTTACCGGATAGCTTGCTTTTTATTGCCTCTATTCTCCACACTATTTCCGCCATCCAGGGTTTTACAGCTTTATGAGGTGGCTTCTTCCCCAGCTGCTGTGCCATTTCCTTAAACAGGTCGTAGTACTTCCAGTTATCTGTTGTGATTACAAAACGTTCCCCTTCTATATCGCTTTCCATCAACCTGAACATGACTTCTGCCACATCCCGTACATCGGTAAAACCATTGACACCCTCCGTATAATACGGGAACTCTTTCCATGCGTTTTTTATCAGCATACCGGAACCATCATCCCAATATCCTGCACCCAGTATAATACCCGGGTTAACAATAGCAACATCCAGCCCTTCCGCCATTCCTCTCCAGACTTCCATCTCTCCCAGGTATTTGCTCACGCTGTATTTGGAATTATTCTTGCCTTCCTTCCATTCACTGGATTCATCCAGCACGCCATCTATTCTGGCCCTGCCCAATGCTGCAGTAGAGCTGACGTGCACCAGCTTTCTGACGCCGGTATCGATAGCCAGGTTAACCACATTGGCTGTTCCTTCCACATTCACTTTCATCATCCGTTCCTGCTCACCGGGACGAAAAGATACGACTCCTGCACAGTGATAGACCTTGTCTACACCCTGCATGGCTTCTTCCAAAGCAACGACATCCAATACATCGCCTTGTACCCATTCTATTTTGTCCTGTATATCTGCTACCTGCGAAGGAATTGCTGTACGGTACAATGCCCGTACCGGCTGCCCGACATTCACCAGTTTACGTAATAAATAACTGCCTAAAAAACCTGTGCCACCCGTAACTAAATTCATGAAATAAGTCCCGTTTGCGTCAAAGATAATTATAAAATCCCTTCCCGCTTTTCTTCCCTAATGCGCCTTCTTCCACCTTTGCTATTTGCAGCGGACTGGGAGTAAAACGGGGCGCCCCGTTATAAGCCTCATAAAGAGAACGCGTCACCGCCAGGTTTACATCATTGCCAATCAGATCCATCAGGGCAAAAGGCCCCATACGGAATCCCGCACTTTCCAGCAGGCGGTCAATACTTTTGTATGGTGCTACACCTTCTGCAGCTATCTGCATCGCTTCAAGGTAGTAATGCCTGGCCACCCTGTTTACGATAAATCCCGGCGTGTCCTGTACCATTACCGGCGTCTTTCCCAGGCGTTGCGACAGCGCGTATAAGAGCGCAGTAACTTCCGTCGCTGTATCTTTTCCTTTAACGATCTCCACCAACTTCATTACAGGTGCAGGATTAAAGAAATGCATACCCGCTACCCGCTCCGGATGATCTATTCCGGCAGCAATACCGCTTATAGGCAGCGAAGAAGTATTACTCGCAAGTATGGTAGCTGGTGTATTGATGGCGGCCAGCTGATTGAATAAGGTGGTTTTTATCTCCAGTTTCTCAACGATGGCTTCTATTACCAACTCAGCCCGGCAATCTTCCACCTGAGCGGTAAAAACGAGTCGCTCAAGGATCGCGTCTTTCTCTTCAGCCGTCAACTTACCTTTCTTTACGGCATTGTCCAGCTGTTGTGTGATTTGTTGCTGTGCCTTTTCAAGCATGGCTGCCTGCACATCAAACAATATAGTACGGTAACCGCCTGCTGCTGCCACTTGTGCAATACCTGCGCCCATGGTGCCGGCACCGCATACAGCAATCGTTCTAATCTGGTCAACTGTGATCATAAGGGGAATTTATCGGGGTAAAAAACAAAGGAGAAAACGGCTGATCTACAAACGCACGTTTTCTCCTTTGTAACAATCTTATTTCTGTCGTCAAAGCGCTCCTTCAAACTGCTCCAGGAACCGGGTATCGTTCTCGGAAAACAGTCTAAGGTCTTTGATCTGGTAGTTCAGCATAGTAATACGTTCTATACCCATCCCGAAAGCGAAACCGGTATATTTTTCAGGATCGATACCACAATTCTCCAGCACTTTCGGATGCACCATTCCGCAACCCAGGATCTCTACCCAGCCGGTATGTTTACATACGTTACATCCTGTACCACCACAGATCTGGCAGGATATATCCATTTCTGCACTTGGCTCAGTGAAAGGGAAGTAGGAAGGACGGAAACGGATACGGGTATTGTCTCCGAACAGCTCCTTCACGAAGTGGTACAATGTCTGTTTCAGGTCGGCAAATGACACATTCTCATCAATGTACAGCCCTTCCACCTGGTGGAAAAAGCAGTGCGCCCTGGCGGAGATCGTTTCGTTACGATACACACGGCCCGGGCAGATGATACGGATAGGCAGTTTACCGGTCTCCATGGCTCTTACCTGTACGGAAGAAGTATGGGTACGCAGCAGCCAGTCCGGATTTTTGCTGATGTAGAAAGTATCCTGCATATCACGCGCAGGGTGGTTTTCCGGCAGGTTCAGCGCGGTAAAGTTATGCCAGTCGTCTTCTATCTCCGGTCCCTCTGCAATAGCAAAACCCAGGCGCTCAAATATGCTGATGATCTTATTTCTTACAACGCTGATAGGATGGCGGGTGCCTAACCGGTGAGGTTCTGCCGGCAGTGTCAGGTCTGCATCGGTAGCAGCTGCAGTGGCGCCGTCTTTCAGGTGCTCAAACTGCGTATACCTTTCTTCTGCCAGCTGCTTAAAGCCATTCAGTACTTGTCCAAATTCCTTTTTACGCTCGTTTGGCACCTGTTTCATTTCGCCAAACATAGCTTTTACGATCCCTTTTGTTCCAAGGAATTTAATACGGTATTGTTCAAGATCCGCAGCCGTAGCTGGTTCGAATGCTAATATTTCCTGTTTGTAGTCAGCGATTTGCTGTTCTATCTGGTCCATAGTCAGCAAAGATAATTAAAAGATCAGTTTATACCCTACCCCCCTTATATTGACGATCTGTACCCGTGGATCGTCCTTCAGATACCTTCTCAGCTTGGTGATAAACACATCCATACTGCGGGCATTGAAGAAGCTGTCGTCTCCCCAGAGGTCGAGCAATACTGTCTTTCTCTCCATTACCTGGTTCAGGTTTTCTGACAGGCGCCGCAGTATTTCTGCTTCGCGGTGGGAAAGGAACTCGGTGTTATTATTCCGGGTGAGGGTCTGTTTCGTATAATTGAAGACATACTGTCCGATCTGTATTACATCAGCGCCGGCACTGGGGCTGACTGCGGGCGTTTCTTTAAACCGTTGCAACAGGGCCTTTATGCGCACGATCAGCTCGTCCATACTGAAGGGCTTTTTCAGGTAGTCGTTTCCCCCCAGTTCAAAGCCTTTTACCACATCGGTAGTCTGGGATTTTGCTGTCAGGAAGATGATAGGCGTAGTCTTATCCAAGCGCCTGATCTCTGTTGTGACCGTAAATCCGTCCATATTGGGCATCATGATATCCAGCACCACCACGTCCGGCTTATGCTCCTGGTATAAACGAAGCCCTTCTTTGCCATCGGCGGCATACAGCATTTCAAAGCCTCTCATTTCCAGGCTATCTTTCACGATCTGACCCAGCTGCCATTCATCCTCTATCAGTAATACTTTTGACATAGTTGCAGGTGTTAAACTGGTATTTGTATGATAAATTCACTTCCCTTTTCCGGTTCGCTCTGTACTTTAATCGTGCCGCCGTGCAGATCCACGACCTTTTTTACATAGCTGAGTCCCAGTCCGAATCCCTTCACATTATGCAGGTTGCCTGTGGGGACCCTGAAAAAGGTATCGAAGATGTTTTCCTGGTATATTTTCGGTATCCCGATCCCATTGTCTTTTACTTTGATAACCAGCTTTCCGCCTTCCAGCATGCTTTTGATATATACAGCCGGCTGGTCTCCTGAATACTTGATGGCATTATCTACCAGGTTGCTGATGGCATTGGTCAGATGGGTTTTATCCACCTCCACCGTCTGCTCTCCCAGCAGGTTATCGTAGCGGAACTGTACCGGGCGCCCCGCTTTCAGCTGATGATTGGTGATAATACTGTCCATCACTTCGCCAATATCTGTTTCTTCCCTGAACAGTTCGATCTCTTCTCTTTCCTCAGCAGCTATGTGCAACACCTTTTCCACCAGGTCAGACAGCCTTTGCAGCTCCTGCTTGGAAATATCGAGATAGGTCTGCGTTTTCCGCTGATCATTCAGGGCATTGAAGTTCTGCATGGCTTCTACTGCCGCAGATACTGTGGCAATAGGTGTTTTCAGCTCATGCGTCATGTTATTGATAAAGTCATTCTTGACTTCAGAAAGCCGTTTCTGTTTCAGGATCGTCCGCAGCATATACACAAAACAGATGGTGGTGAGTACCAGCAGCAACAATGAGCCCACCAGTGTCCACATCATTTTTGCCAGGATGTATTGCAGCGGCGACTCAAACTTAGCCTGTACAAAGAGATTGCTGGCGGGGTTGAAAGGTATCTTAGACGTTTGCAATGGTGGCCGTTTTCTCAGGCTATCTCTGAATCCTTCCCGGTTGTATCCATTAAAACTCATATGAAAAGTATCCAGCTCATATGGCGTCATGATCTGACGGGCATGTAGTTCAGCAGTAAATACAGAATCCAGTTTGATCAGTTTCACGCTGTCGCTTGTGAGGTTATTCAGGAGAATAAGATCAGAGATCTGTCTTGCTAATGTATCTGCAAACTCGTTGCCGGCGCGAAGCTCTCTTCTACGTTTAATCGTATCTGTTAACATCTCCTCATGCATACGGTCGTGCCCATGACGGCCACCTGGCATATCTCCCGGAGGGGGAATATCCCTGTATATTCTGAATGAATCCCTGTCTCTTCCGAAGTTGCGGAAGTAGCGGCGCACATCAGCAAACTGCTTGTTAAAAACAGCCGTCCGTAAAGACTCGTTGATGTCTTTATTAAACTGATCCACCTGTATGTGATAGGAGTTATACAGCCAGTATCCCTGGAAGAGATAAATGCCAAGTATACACACACACATTAGTATCAGAATATTCCGGATCCGCTGACGCATAATTGCCAAGTTTTCGCTGTTAAGTACGCTCCCGTTAAGGGGGTATGTTGCAAAGCTATTGGTTCCTTACATACCCGCTCCATGCCCTTAACAGTAATTAACAGTAAATAAAGCTATTTAACCAACAAATGAAAGGCGAATAATGACTTTTGTATCAGAAAAAAATCAGAGCATATGAAGAACTTATCAAAAACACTTCTTGGCGTCGCATTGGTTACCTTCACTGGCATGACGGCCATGGCGCAGGATAAGAATACCGGTGTGATCGACTATGAAATAAATGCAAAGATGCCTCAACGTGGCGGTGCAGAAGGAGATGGGGAAGAGCAGGTTATTACCTTCAATCAGCATTTCTACTTTACGGGCGGTAAAGGCAAGCTGGAGACAGACCGTCCTGATTTCGGTGGTCGTGGCTTTGGCGGTGGACGTCCTGATGGCGGCGCACCAGGTGGCAATGGCGGTGGTGGTGGACGTGGCGGCCGTTTCGGTGGGATGCGTGGCGCCTTTGGCGGGGGGTATGTAGACCTTTCCGGAAAGAAATACCTGCAGACATTCTCAAAGCCGGAAGACAGCACGAAGACTTACTACGCAGAAGAGGACTATACGCCTGCCAAAGATGCTAAACTGAGCGATAAGACGAAGAAGATCGCCGGTTACAACTGTAAAAAAGCAACTGTCACCGTACGTAACGAAGAGTATACGGTATGGTACACCCAGGACCTGCCTTTCAGCTACAGTCCTATCAATGGCCTGCTGCCTGATGGTAATGGCGTGGTACTCTCTGCAGAAGGGAGCAGACGTTCCTTTACAGCAACTAAAGTAGACTTCAAACCAGTGACAACAAATGTTTCATTACCGGCCAATGCGGAAAAAGTAACTGATGATCAGTTGCGCGACATGCGCCGTGAAGCGATGCAGAAATTCCGTGAGCGGCAAAACGGGAATTAAATAAGATACTAATTTGCATCGTTTCCTCCTTACCAATTCCCTTTTCATGAAAAGATTTACCCTTGTTGCTACAATACTGTTCCTGTTTGCGCTTTCCACACAAGCGCAGCAGGGGCAGATAAAAGGATCATTGACCGACTCATCTGCTACACATCCTTTACCGGATGCAACCGTTGCCCTGCTGAATGGCAGGGATTCTTCCCTGGCGGCTACCGCCTTTACTGATAAAAAAGGGTCCTTCTCTTTCACTGGTATAGCCTTGGGCAACTACAGAGTGTACATCACTTTCCTGGGGTACCAGCCGGTTTTTAAAAGCGTCACGATCTCCGCCGCCCAGCCAGTATTGGATATGGGCACCATACACCTCAAAGGTAAAGGCCTCTTGTTGAATGAGGTGGAGATCATCCAGGAAGTACCACCCATCGTGGTAAAAACGGATACGCTGGAATTCAACGCGGGTTCCTTTAAGACAAGGGAAAATGCCGTAGTGGAAGATCTGCTGAAAAAGCTACCGGGAGTATCAGTTGATAAAGACGGCGTGATCACGGCACAAGGGGAAACCGTAAAAAGGGTATTGGTAGATGGTAAACCTTTCTTCAGTGATGATCCTAAACTGGCCACCAAGAACCTGCCGGCAGATATCATCGATAAGATCCAGCTGATAGACCGTAAATCTGACCAGGCACAGTTCACCGGCATAGACGATGGCAATACAGAAAAGGCGATCAACATCACGATTAAAAAAGATAAGAAAAAAGGCTTCTTCGGAAGAGCTTCTGCAGGTTATGGGGATAATGACCGCTTCGCTGTCAATGCAAGCCTGAACAGCTTCCGCGACACCAAGCAGTTATCCTTCCTGGGAAGTGGCAATAATGTGAATAATCTTGGTTATACCTTCAACGACGTCTTCAACTTCAACGGTAATACCGGTGGCGGCGGGGGAGGAGGTGGTGGTGGCCGCGCCGGCGGAGGCGGCCGCGGTGCGGCACAATCCACCATCAGTAGTCTTGGCGGGAACAATACCACGGGCATCACCCGTAACTGGAACGCGGGGTTTAACTACAACCAGGACTTCGGCTCAAAGCTTAAAATCAACGGCAGCTATTTTATCAACGATACGCGGACAGAAACAAACAGGCGTAGTAATAAGCAAACCTTTCTGACCGACACCACTTACTATTACAATCAGCAGTCTGGTTCCCTTACCAACAATGATAATCACCGGCTGAACATGCGGGTTGAATACCAGATAGATTCTATGCATTCATTGATTGTTACTCCCAGTTTCAGTTATTCTGATGGCACTACCAACACCCTGAATACATATCAATCCCTGGATGAGCACAAAGTACAAACGATAGATGGGGAATCGCGGAACAGCAGTCATGCTACTTCTCCCAACTTCTCCACTACTGCGTTGTTCAGAAAGAAATTCCATAAGATCGGCCGTAGCCTCAGCGCCAATTTCAGCTTTGGCTATAATACGACCGACAGACAGAATTTCTTCAAAACAGCAGACACGCACCTGGAAACAGCGGCGACCGATTCTTTCAGCACCGGGTATGACAGGATGACCAATGCGAATAATATGGGCCGCAATATGGGTGTAAGACTGACTTATACCGAGCCGCTCATGAAAGACCGCTTCCTGGAATTATCTTATGCATGGAATAATAACTATAGCGATTCCAGGAACCTTACTTACGACATCGACGGTGCAAGTGGCAAGTATGATAAACTGAATGACAGTCTGAGTAACATATTCGAGAATACATTTACAACACAACAAGCAGGCCTGGACATCCGTACGCAGAAATTAAAGTATGACTATACGTTTGGATTGAATGTACAGTTCAGCAGTCTGCTGAATGACAACGTGAGCAGGAAAACACAAATTGACCAGCACACCGTCAATTTCTATCCTTCTGCGTCATTCAACTATAATTTCCAGAGAGGAAAAAGGCTCCGTTTTCGTTACAACGGTAGTACTTCACAACCAACAGTTACACAGTTACAACCACTACCAGACCTGACCAGTTCATTGTATGTGCAACAGGGTAATCCTGATTTGAAACCATCCTTTTCACATAGCATCAACATGGGCTACAACGTATTTAACAACAGTACGTTCCGTGGTTTCTTTACTAATGTGAATGCCAATTTTACCACCAATAAAATTGTGAATGCAAACCGTGTAGATACTTCAGGCAAGCAGTTTACAAAACCGTTCAACTCCAATGGTGCATACAATCTTAATGCGTTTGCAGTTAATACCATTCCCCTCAAAAAGTTGAAGACTTCGATAAATATCAATACCAATCTGAACTACAGCCGGGATGTAAGTTTTACAGGCACACAAAAAGACTTTTCAAAGATCCTGAAAAACTATACCAGGAACTTTGGTATCACACAGGGGCTTGGCTTCAACTACACTTACAAGGAGCTGTTTGATTTTTCTGCCAACGCCAGTGTAAACTACAGTGGTGCACGGTATGATATCCAGCCAAGCAATAACACAGACTATTTCAACTACGCGTTTTCATTTGATTATAATGTCAACCTGCCTGTTGGTTTTATCATCGGAAGTGATATTACCTATACGCTGAATGCGGGCAGGGCAGAAGGTTACAACGTTGATGTAACGATGCTGAATGCGTTTATTTCGAAGAGTTTGTTCAAAAATAAAAAAGGATTGATAAAGCTGTCTGGCTATGATCTGTTGCATCAGAATGTAAGCGTGGGGCGTAATACCGGAGAGAACTATATTGAAGACGTGACGAACATGGTATTGCAACGGTATTTTATGATCAGCTTCACTTATTTCATCAACAAATTTGCGGGTAGTAACAACAATAATGGAGATCGTCGCAGGATGGGCCCTCCGGGCATGCGGATGGGAGGATTTCCAAGAGGTGGTTGATATGATAGTTGATAATGCAAAAAGGTCTCACGATATGTGAGACCTTTTTTATTTGGTAAATGTAAAATGACTCCTAAGTTGATAAATCCTTGAAAGGTTGAAAGGATAACAAAGGTGGAGACGTACTTCCTCCTTCATGCCTCCAGCTTTGAAACCTTACAACCTTAGTATTTTTTGCTGTTGCTTATGGCACTATAGCCCGGCTACTTTGTAACTGCGTACTTTCTGAGCCGTCTTACGTTCCCTGATACTCTGTGTCACTCGTCTCACTACCCAGCTCAGTGTAAATGTTGGGATAAAATCCAGACCAGGAAATAGTTCTTCCATGAAGTTGAAAACACTTCCGAAAGCGCCCAGACTACTGCCAAACATCCTGTAGAATATAATAGCAGAAATGGGGGCCCAGATCACATCACTTACTTCTCCTAAAACCGGCACGGCATAACTTGCACATCCAATCAGGTCCATCAAAATACAAGTCCATAATGCAGGGGTAAATCTTCTTTCCATGCAGACCTCCGCTTTAAATGTTATCTATGTATAATCAAATAGCTTACCAATTTCAATTACGGTTGAGCGGTATGGGAATTACGATGCGGTGCTGTGGCGTTTCTTTCAAATAAATGTCTGTAATACAGTCTCTTAAAAAATGCTGATTTACTGGTCTGAATAGTCGTAATTCTATCAATCAAAACATAATTGGCATCTAAATATTAGAACGTTTTGGCGCTACATAAAGTTACGAACTATTTAAGGTAACAGCTGTACGCAAATTTTAAATTGCGTAGTTTCACGGTCAACAGTAAACACATACCAACATGCTTAACCAAAATTCCCGCCGCGATATGATCAAGAAAGCCGCTGCTATGGCATTTGCGTCTACTTCACTGGCCTCACTTTCCACCCGTGTGATGGCGCACGAGGGGACCATGGATGAAAAACTGAAGGGGCAGATCAATCACTCCGTTTGCGCCTGGTGCTACAATGACATTCCACTGGAAGAGCTTTGCAAGGCTGCCAACAGGATCGGCCTGCAGTCGATAGACCTCCTGGATCCGAAGGATTTTGCGACTGCCAAAAAATATGACCTTACCTGCGCCATGGTGGCATCTATCAATAAAGACTGGAATATCGGCCGCGGCTGGAACAGGGAAGCCCATCACGATCAGCTCGTTACCTACTACGAGCACCTGATAGATGAGACATCAAAAGCCGGTTTCACAAACCTGATCTGCTTTTCCGGCAACAGGGAAGGACTGGACGACCAAGCTGGTATTGAGAACTGCGCCAAAGGACTGAAGCGTATTATGAGCTACGCAGAAAAGAAGAAAGTGACCATCGTGATGGAATTGCTGAATAGTAAAGTGAACCATCCAGATTACCAGTGCGATCATACAAACTGGGGGGTAGAACTATGTAAAGCCATTGGCTCAGAGCGTTTTAAACTCCTCTACGATATTTACCATATGCAGATCATGGAAGGGGACGTAATCGCGACCATTCGTAAAAATCATCCATATTTCGCGCATTATCACACAGGTGGTGTGCCGGGCAGAAATGAGATTGATGAGACGCAGGAGCTGTATTATCCCGCTATTATGAAGGCTATTCACGAAACAGGTTTCAAAGGATTTGTGGCGCAGGAATTTGTGCCCAAACGTGCTGATAAGCTGGCGTCTCTGAAACAGGGCGTGGAGATCTGCGATATTTAATGTTTCCAATCCTGCCGCAGGATCCCCATCACTACTGTGTCTGCATACTGACCATGTAGTTTGGCGCTGTGGCGGAGAATACCCTCTTTGGCAAAGCCCAGGCGGATGGGGATCTGGGCACTTTCCACGTTCTGCAGCGCAAAACGCACTTCTAACTTATTCAGTTTCAACGTCTGAAACGCAAAGGTGATCAATGCCTTACAGGCATTTACGGCAATACCTTTACCGCGGAATTGTTCCCCCAACCAGTACCCAATCTCCGCGCAATCCAGTTGATGGTCCCAGCAATGCAGGTCTATTACCCCACACAGCTGCTGCTCGTACCAGATGCCAAATGCAATAGCTTCCTGGTCTTCTGCCTTCCTCAGCATCATTTCTATAAAACGTAGTGTATGTTCCTCATTGGTGTTGTAATCTACCCAGGGTAGGAACCGGCGCAGGCTCCTGCGGGAAGTATCCAGTTGGTTAAAGAGGGTCGGCGCATTCTCAGGCTGTAATTGCCTGAGGGTAATCATTTCATTAACAGGTAATTCCAGCATAAAAAGAAGAGGTTTGGCGAATTGCCAAACCTCAAAAATAACAAAATCTTAGTTCTTTGCTATCAGCTGCTGCTTCTGCATATCCCTGACGATCTGCTTTGCAAACAGATAGGCTTGCCTATATGCCGTTGGGGGATCTACAGAATCTGTCTGCGCATTATAGATCAGTTTCTTTTCCTTCAGATCATACAGGTTGGTTTCCCACTGATATTTCGTTTTCACCTGGTAATAACCCGGATTGTACATACTTCCATACCATCCTCTGTAATAAGGCCAGAAACCGCCGTAGTAAGGATACCCGTATCCATATGGACCATAGTTAGGTACATATGATCTTTCGCGGGACTTATCTACCATAGCGACTGTCATCACCTGGTCTACATCGCTGTTCCGGAATTTCTTTAATGCAGCCTTTTCATCCCCCTTAGCCAATTCATCATCCGGGCCGTAGGTAGCATAAGCAGAGATCGCGTTGTAGCCTTCTTTCTTCAGTTCGGAAACCAGGTTATTTTCCATCAGTATACGCAGATTACGTTCTTTCGCAGGCACCAGCGCTATCACCATGATCTTATTTTCCTGCTGTAACCGGGCTTCCGGCGTTTTCCAGGACGAAGTCAGTTTAGTGCTGGTACAGGCTGTCACCGACAACAGCCCAACGGCCAATAAAAATAATCCTAACTTTTTCATATTTCCTCCTTTTAACTACCTGTTAGACGGCAACAGGAGGGAAGAGTTACATGATAGGAATAAATTAACATTTCTTTGATTCTCAGGTAAGTAGAAAAATTCCAGTAGCTGGAATTTTTCTCCGGATTCTGGAATTTTTCCACCTCTTCATCCCGGATTACGGAACTGTCTGAATAAAAAATAAGGCCCGGAAATCATGAGATCTCCGGGCCTTATTTATATCGTTCTGTCAGATTAGTAATTGATGACCTGTTCCTGGATTCCTGCCGGAATCTCGCGGAACTCATATAGCTGGGTACGCAGCTGTGGTTCAAATCCTGCTTCTTTGATTGCCTCCTGCATGGAGCGGTAGGTAAAGCGGTGGGGAGCACCGGCAGCACTTACCACGTTTTCCTCGATCATGATAGAGCCAAAATCATTTGCCCCAGCATGCAGACAGATTTGTGCCACCTGTTTACCTACAGTCAGCCAGGAAGCCTGGATGTTCTTGATATTTGGCAGCATGATGCGGCTCATCGCAATCATACGGATATACTCTTCTGAAGTGGTCATATTGTGAACGCCACGAATGCGGGATAACAGGGTATCTACATCCTGGAAGGTCCATGGAATGAACGCAGTGAACCCGTAGTGACCTTCAGGTTTTTCACTCTGTACCTGGCGGATATCGGCAAAGTGCTGGAAACGTTCCATCAATGTTTCAACGTGACCAAACATCATGGTAGCTGAGGATGGAATATTCAGCTTATGGGCAGCTCTCATTACATCCAGCCATTCCTGCGCACCACATTTACCTTTGGAGATCAGCCTGCGCACACGGTCATTCAGTATTTCCGCACCTGCGCCAGGCAAACTGGCCATACCAGCTTCCTTCAGGGCTGTCAGCACTTCAATGTGCGTACTCTTTTCCAGTTTGGTGATATGTGCTACTTCGGGGGGCCCGAGTGCATGCAGCTTAACGGTAGGGTATAACTGTTTCAGCTGTTTAAAGGTATCTACATAGAATTTCAGCCCCAGTTCCGGATGGTGACCTCCCTGCAGGAGCAGCTGGTCTCCACCGAACTTCAGCGTTTCTTCTATTTTCTTTTTGTATTCGTCGATGGTGGTGATGTAGGCTTCCGCGTGACCGGGTATCCTGTAGAAATTGCAGAACTTACAGTTAGCCGTACACACGTTGGTTGTGTTCACGTTACGGTCTATCTGCCAGGTCACCTTTCCATGTGGCACCTGTTGCTTACGCAGCTCGTTCGCAATGTCCATCAGTTCTGCAAGTGGAGCCTTCTCAAATAGATAAATCCCTTCTTCCGGTGTAAGCCACTCGAAGTTTAATGCTTTCCTGTATAGATCTTTCAGTTCCATGATGGACAAAGGTAGGAATAATGTTAAATTTATAGCATCGTTATTCTGTTATGATAACTGTATGCAAAAATCTACGCTGTTGAAGCACTGTTGGCTCGTATTAATTGCCATTACTTGTTCATTCCACGTTGCCTCTGCGCAAACGCTACCTATCACTGCCAGTCCCCGGAAACCAGGGGAGCTGATCACCCGTTTCCCGTTCAAACAGTTCTATGGAGGCGTCGTTGTGATACGCGCCTGCCTGGCGGGCATTCCTGATACCCTGCAGTTCATCCTGGATACCGGCAGCGCCGGCATTTCGCTTGATACGAATACCTGTGTGCAGCTGGGCATTCCACTTACACCGACCGACAGGATCGTACGGGGGGTAGGAGGGTCCAAAACAGTCGCTTTTGCCATGCACAGAACGCTGTTATTACCTGGTTTACAGGTAGATAGCCTCGACTTCCATGTCAACGACTACGAGTTGATCAGCCAGGTGTATGGATTGCAGGTAGACGGCATTATCGGCTTTAGCCTGTTGAGTAAGTTCATCGTAACGGTGGATTACGACGAAGAAACAATCTCCATTTATGAAAAAGGACCGTTTACCTACCCGAAAGGAGGTCACCTGATGCGCCCTTCACTGACCCTGATCCCTATTATCAATGCCTTTCTCAAGAACGGGAAAGCGCAGCATTACAACCGTTATTATTTTGATACCGGTGCCGGCATGTGCCTCCTGCTCTCCCAGCAGTTTGTAAAAGACAGCGCCATCCTCTCTTCCCGGAAAAGGCAACGCAAAGTGATACAGACGGAAGCGCAGGGACTGGGCGGAAAAATGACGATGGACATCACGACCATACAGGAGTTTAAGCTGGGCAACTACGCATTCAGAAACGTGCCTGTCTACCTCTTTGACGATGTTACCAATGTCACGGCTTACCCATTTCTCGGCGGCATGGTGGGCAACGATCTGTTACGCAGGTTCAACCTCATACTGAATTATGGTAAAAAGGAGATCTATATGATCCCTAACTCCCATTATAAAGATCCCTTTGACTATTCCTACACAGGCTTGATCATTTACCTGATAGATGGCAGGATTGAGATCACTGATATCATCAAAGGTTCTCCCGCTGAAAAAGCGGGTCTGCAAAAAGGAGATGTCATCATTGCTGTCAACAATACCTTCTCCGGCAATATTCAGCTGTATCGCGAGATGCTCAAAAATGTGGGGACGCGCCCATCATTGCTGATAATGCGTAATAAAGAACTGATGGTAAAAAAAATCCAGATCAAAAGCATATTATAACTGTCTGAAATAATACATTGCATAATCCTCCGTTAGAGTCAGAACGGGGGTACCTCCATTCAGCGAGACTTTATAAGGAGACAATGTTTATCGTGAGACAGTATCTTTTTGCCATACTTATTTGCCTGCCGGCTTTTCTTCGCGCGCAGGATGCCGCCAGCCAGAAGGCGGTTGCCACGCTGCCCTATCGCCTGTATGACAGGTATATGGTCATCAGTACCACCCTTTCCGGTACAACGCCATCCGGCCTGCCGCCAGACAGCCTCCATTTCATCTTTGATACCGGGGCAGAAGTCACCACCCTGAGTCAACACACTGCCGACCACCTGGGATTAGAAACCAAAGATAACGGCGGCTTAAGTGGCACAGATGCGGTGGTGGTGCGGGTAAAGACGGCTACACTCAATGTATTATACCTCGACAAAACCAGGTTGCCCTTCGTGAAGGTGTTCATCGAACAGCTAAATGAGTTTCAGGACCTGAATATTAAAATAGACGGCATTATTGGTGTGGACCTGCTGAAATCTTTCATCGTGAAGATTGATTATGAGAAACAGGTATTACAGCTGTTCCGGTCAAATAAAACACCGGCCAATACGCCCGGCCAGCGTCTGCCGTTGAGCCTGAATTTTAACACTCCTGTGATAGAAGGCACCATAAATCTTCCTGACGGTCAATCAATTAGCAGCCGTTTTCACTTCATTTCCGGAGGGGAATACGGCATTCTGTTCAACTTTCCATTCGTGGAAAAACATAAGCTGAATACCCGATTACCCGTGCTGAGTACAGATATTGTCAAGGATCTTTACAAAGAATTAACTTATACGAATACCAGTCTGCCAAGCCTTGATCTGGGTCCGATACACCTCGATCTTGTAGCAGCCAGCTACTGCAAAGACGTGAATGATGCCGGCTCTCTCAATGAAATGGCTGGTTCTATCGGGTTTATGGTCTGGAGACAATTCCGTAGTATTACTATCAATTATAGCGGGCGCGAGCTATTTCTGGAAAAATAAGACACAATCTATTCTCACATTCTTTTATTTAACTTGCAACTCTCATAAACAGGGAAATATGATTCATTACAATAAATTCACCTTAGCCAACGGATTGCGCGTTATCGTGCATGAAGACCATACCACTCCTATGGCAGTGGTAAACGTGATGTACGATGTAGGCGCGCGCGACGAAGATCCCAGTAAGACCGGTTTTGCCCACCTGTTCGAACACCTGATGTTTGGAGGTTCTGTCAATATTCCGGAATACGACGAGCCGTTACAGATGGCCGGCGGCGAAAACAATGCTTTCACCACGAGTGACCTCACCAACTATTATATTCAATTACCTGCAGAAAATATAGAAACCGCCTTCTGGCTGGAAAGTGACCGTATGCTGTCTCTCGCTTTCAGTGAAAAGAGCCTGGACGTACAGCGTAAGGTAGTTTGTGAGGAGTTTAAGGAACACTACATCAATAAGCCATATGGTGATGTATGGCACAAAATGAGAGACCTGGCTTATGCCGTACATCCCTACAAATGGATGACCATTGGCAAGGAACTTTCCCATATTGAAAATGCACGCCTGGAAGATGTGAAGGATTTCTTCTTCAAATACTACCGGCCGGCCAACGCCATCCTGGTGGTAGGTGGGCATGTTACTACCGCCCAGGTGAAGTTACTAGCTGAAAAATGGTTCGGCGACATTCCTGGAGGACAGCGTATACAGCGTAATCTACCGATAGAACCACCACAAACTGCCGCTCATAAACTGGAAGTAAAATCCAATGTGCCGCTGGATGCATTGTATAAATGCTACCATATGCCCGGACGCACAACGAAAGAATATTACGCCACAGACCTGATCTCTGACATCCTGGGAGGTGGCGCTTCTTCCCGTTTGAACCAGGTGCTGGTAAAAGAGAAAAAACTGTTCAGCAATATTGATTGTTATCATTTCGGGACACTGGACGCCGGCCTCCTGACCATCGAAGGAAAACTCGTGAAGGGTGTGAAAATGAAAGACGCTGAAAAAGCCATCCAGGAAGAAATAGATAAAATACAGCAGACCGCTATTCCTGAGAGAGAATTGCAGAAGGTGAAAAACAGGGTAGAAAGCATGCTGGCCTTTGAGGATATGGGGCTGCTTAACCGTGCAAACAACCTGGCATTCTATGAGCTGATCGGTGATGCGGCAATGATGAATGAAGAATTCAGCCATTATGAAGCGGTAACTTCAGCTGATATGCATCACGAAGCGCAACATCTGTTTGACGAGAAAAATTCCAATACGATTTACTATTACGCTGGATAACGCTGTTCGTTTGAATTATTGATAGCACTTCCTTTGTAAATAAATATGCTTTAAGATTGATGATAAACCGGAAAATTGCCCCTGAGATAAAAGATGCTACCGAGTTCGATATCACACTGAAACCTTACGAAAAGGTTACACTGGACAATGGCATCCCTGTATATATCATAAAGTCTGATGAACAGGATACATTACAGCTGGAACTGGTCTTTCCTGGTGGTAGCTGGTATGAAACAGAGAACCTGGTAGCTTCGGCCACCAACTTTCTCATGAAGAACGGCAGCGGCAAACACACTGCTCTTCAAATCAATGAAAATATCGACTATTACGGCGCTTACCTGAATCGTAACAGTCATCATGAATATGCCACATATACCCTGCACTGCCTCACCAAACACTTTGAGGCATTGGTACCGGTATTGCAAGAGGTGATCCAGGACCCGGCCTTCCCTGAAGAAGAACTGGCCATCTTCCGGCAGAATATGAAACAACGCCTGGCGGTAAACCTCCAGAAATGCGACTTCGTTGCCAACCGGCATATTGACAAATACCTGTTCGGAGAGTTTCACCCATACGGAAGAGTGAGTAGCATGGACGCCTATGATGCATTGCAGACACCCACACTCCAGGCCTTCTACAAACAACATTATACTTACAACAACTGTAAGATCTTTGTAGCAGGCCACCTTCCCGCCAACCTCATTGAATTGCTCAATCAGGCATTTGGTAAGGAGAAATGGAATGGAGAATCTTCGATCATCCGGCCGGAAATACCGGTAATAACTGCGGAAGAGAAGAAGTTCCGCATCTTCAACGATGAAAATGGCGTACAGGGCGCTATACGTGTAGCACGTCCGTTCCCGAACCGCTACCACCCGGACTTCCCTAAAATGCTGGTGCTCAATACCATCCTGGGTGGATACTTTGGCTCCCGCCTGATGAGTAACATCCGCGAAGAAAAAGGATATACCTACGGTATTCATTCCCAGCTTTATAATTTCCGCCAGACCAGTGCTCTCAATATTCAGACGGAAGCAGGCAGAGATGTATGTGAAGCGACGATTGAAGAGATCTATAAAGAACTGCATACGCTGCAAAAAGAGGCTGTTCCTGAAGACGAATTGCACCTGGTGCGTAACTTCATGATCGGTTCCATCCTGGGAGACCTCGACGGCGCATTTGAAGTGATTCAGCGTTGGAAGAACCTGATCCTGAACGGACTGGATGAGAATTACTTCTATAACAACATCAAGGTTATTAAAACAATTACTTCCGAAGAGCTCCAGGAACTGGCACAGGAATACCTGACTCCTGAAGACTTCTACGAGCTGGTTGTGATCTGATACCGTTTAAAAAAAGAGATAAAAAGAAAGGGTTCTGCAATCAGAACCCTTTCTTTTTATCTCTGATGTCACATATCATTATTTTACTATATTTGCGCTCCTAATTGTTCAATCCTATGAAACGTTTTATCCTATGCTTGCCATTGTGCATATGCATGAATGTTTTCGCACAAACCAGTAAATCTGCTGTTGACTCTCTCGAAAAGCGTTACCAGCAATGCCTGGCAGAAGGTAAGAGCCAATATAACTGTGCCCTTCAGTATTACACCCAAATGGACAGTTTACTGAATACCGTATATCGCCAGCTATACGATAACCTGGACAACAACCGCCGTACTACGTTACAGCTCTCCCAGAATCAGTGGGAAGAAAAGAAACAAACATATTTTAAGGATATTGATCTCCGTGTTGAAAAAAAGCGTACACAAACCCTGGCTGGTCTTGATGATGATATGATCGTGACAGACAATAAAGCCGCTTTCCTGAAAACACGGGTAATCGAATTATTGGCAAGCAAACATTCCTGATAAAAATGAAGGAATGATATACAATAAGGCAACATACTTTTAGTGTGTTGCCGACGTATATCTTTGATGTGGTGAGGATTAGTGATGTGTAACCCGGCGTTTGATCATACCGCCTTTGGTGTCGTTGATGTTGTGTTGTACAATGAATGCCTTATCATCTATCTTTTCTATCTCATCGATGATCTTGTGCACTTCCAGACGGGTAACCACCGTGTAAATGATATCAATATCCCTGTCTACTGCACCCCGTTTGCCAAATCCACTTTGTCCCTTGAATACGGTTACTCCCTTCTTCAATGACAGCGTAAGCGCTTTTCTTATCAGTTCACTTTCATTGGAGATTATCGTCAATGCGATATATTCTTCAAAACCCTGTATGACAAAATCAACTGTTTTGGAAGCAGAAAGATAGGTGAGCATTGCATACAGCGCGGTTTCTATATTGATCAGCACTGCTGCAACACTGAAGATCACAATGTTGAAATACATGATCACTTCGCCCATGGACAGTACTGTTTTCCGGTTGATATAGAGTGCCAGTACTTCCGTTCCATCCAGTACAGCGCCTCCTCTTACAGACAGCCCGATACCTCCTCCGAGGAACAATCCGCCAAAGACAGCGATCAACAATTTATCGCTGGTAATAGTGGGCACCTCAATGAATACCAGTGCGGCTGCCAGTCCGAGGATAGCGCATAGCGCCTTTACTGTAAAATTGAAAGACAATTGCTTGTATGCCAGCAGGATAAAAGGAATATTGATTACGATCAGCAACACGGAAATAGACCAACCTGTGAGCCGGTTAACGAGCAGGGATATACCGGTAACGCCACCATCCAGGAAACCGTTTGGCAACAAAAAGCCCTTCAGCCCTACAGCTGCCAATAAAACACCAGCAATAATCAGCACTATATCCTGAACATTCTGGATAAAGCCAATACGGGCGCGCGTCTTCCTTGTTAGTGACATATACTGGTATATAAGCTTACAATCTCTCCTGATGTCTCAGCCACCTTTCGGGAATCTCGTTATTGCTGGCTGTTACGTAATCATTGTACGTACAGGGCACGAAGTCTTTTCCTTTACCAGGCAACTGCATCCACCAGCGACCTGTTTTTTTGCTCTTAAGGAATACGGTATCGATATCCCCACAAACAATATTGAACTCGTAGAAGGCATCCCTCTCATTCAGCAACGCTTCCTTGTTCTTTACAGAACAGCCATCCACAAAATACCACAACATTTGCGCAATCTGTCTGGCGGTCAGGAATTCTTTATCTTTTTCAGGACGGTAGCCATAGATGCCATACGTACTGAGCCGTCCGCTCATACCGGCATAGCGGGAGAGGGCACAGGCTTCATCGCCACCCAACCCGTTAGGAGAGAGGGTATTGGCAGGTGCGTCGTTATGTTTGATGATATTGATATCAAGGCTCAGCATATCTGTATTCCTCAACACAGGTTCGATCTCTTCCAGGTTCTCTCTCACCTTACCCAGGCGGTAGCAATCGAAACGCAGTTTATCCAGCGTTTCCAGCATACGAGGGTGTACGAAATAACTCTGGAATGCCAGGTGGTTGTAATGACGTATGTAGTTGGGCTGCTCTGTCAGCATGTCCATCAGGAAACTATCTGCCGGGATAGGCGATTCTTCCTTCAGGTCTATCAAAGCATCTGCAACAGTCACTTCAATCACATATTTCTGTGTGGCGTAGGCTCTGTATTGTGCATAAGTAAGATCGTGCGATCCTCCCAGGATGATAATGGTCTTATTGGAGTTGATCAGTTCTGCGAGCACGGTTCTCAGGGCGGCATAAGTATCTGCCAGGGAAACACCTTTACGCAGGTTACCCATATCGGCGATCTTTACATCTTTGTGCCAGTAAAATAAACTGTAGAATTCCCTTCTTACGATGTCGGCCGCATCAGGGCCTTTCTTGCCGGGGCCGTAACCACGGTCTTCATTCACTCCGAGCAGGATAATATCTGCGATATCGAGATTAGGTGCATATCCTTCTTCATACAGATCTACGATACCCCCGATCTGGAACTCATCGTATTCCTGATCATCATTCAGACTTGCTTTCGAAATGGGGAGGAGGTAATCATGCAGGAGCGTAAAGTCTGCCATCACAACTGTTTTGTTTGCCGGCAAACCTACGAATCAATTACGAAATATGTTGTTTTGGGAAGAGATGAATTACGGATTAATATTTCTTTTATGCATCAGAGAGCCGCATGATCAATGGCTGGTCATGAATAAGCTGCGAAGCTGTGCCTTTAGTTCTTATGAACGATAAATTCGAATGCTTTATGCTCCTTTCTGGAAAATGCCCTTTGCAGTACAGATCTCTTGCTGGTAACACGGTTTTTGTTGCAATCAGCAACTTCCATAACATTACATAGGTACTCCATGGTCTCTACCATTGTAAGCATATCGCTAATCTGCTTTACTGCATACTGGATCTGTTGTTCGCTATACCGATCTTCATGCAGTAAGATCAATAAATCCCTCTCAACCTGTTTCATTTGAATAGTTTGACTGTTCCCTTAAATTTTAAGGAGTTTTCATATAGGAGTAAGCGGCTTGGCGTGTATTTAACAACTGGATGTTTTAAGTGATGTTTATCCTTCTTTCTTTCGGGAACTCAACGGCTAAAAAAACGGTATGTTGACTAGTGCATCCGTTTTTTATTCATGGTAGGGCACCCACAATCGTTCTTCTTCAATATCTTACAACCCTGACTCATAATGCTTAGGCTACTGCACACTAATAGAATAGTCAGCCATTTTCTTGTTATCATACTCTTAAGTTCTGTTCGCTTTTTGTTGATGCCCGTCTGTACGAGAGTTTACCTTTTCTTAACAGTGCGCATTTCTAAATTAAGCTAATTTCGTAAAAATTTCAAATATTTGTCCACAATTTCTACGCGCAAAACCATTCTCATAGTCCCGTTAGATTGGGGATTAGGACATGCTACCCGCGACATCCCGCTTATCCATGAATTATTAAACGCTGGCTGCAAGGTAGTTATTGCAGCCGAGGGCAAACATGCTTCACTTTTACAGCAGGAATTTCCGGAACTTACCCTGTTGCCGCTGCCTGGCTACCGCATTCAGTATACACAGAAGGGCTGGCTGTTTGGCTGGAAGATCATTCAGCAGATTCCCAAGATTCTGAATGCCATCAAATATGAGCAGGAATGGCTGCAGAAAATAGTGAAAGAGCACCTGATTGACGCCGTTATCTCCGACAACCGCTTCGGCCTTTACCATAGTACGATCCCAACCGTTTTCATCTCTCACCAGTTGCTGATCAAAACGCCGTTTGGTGGTATTGCCGAAAAGTGGCTGCAATGGCTGAATTATCGCTATATACGCCGGTACAGTGCCTGCTGGATCCCCGATTATGCGGATGCCAATAACCTCTCCGGGATACTGGCACACCCTTCCGTATTGCCTCCAAATACGACTTATCTGGGATGCCTCAGCCGCTTTGAAGACCGTCCAAACATCCCTCAACAGTATGATTTGCTGGTACTTATATCCGGTCCGGAACCGCAGCGTTCTAACCTGGAAAAAATAGTGCTGGAGCAGATCAGAGCCCTGCCTCTCCGGGCACTGATTGTGAGCGGCAAACCCGGCACACCGGAAATGCAACAGATCACGCCACGGGTACAGCAGGTGAACCACATGAACGCCAAAGACCTCAACGAAGCCATGCTGGCATCCAAAATGGTACTGAGCCGCTCCGGTTATACCACCCTGATGGACCTGGTGAAACTGAATAAAAAAGCGATCCTGATCCCTACTCCCGGACAGTCAGAGCAGGAATACCTGGGCAGGTTCCTTATGAAAAAAGGGTATTTCTATAATATACCTCAGCATGCTTTCAATCTGAAGGAAGCACTGGAGGCTGCAGAGAAATTTGAGTTCAAATCATTTGAACACGAACAGGATATGGAGCAGTATAAGGGCGTAGTGAAGAAGTTTGTAGAGAGCCTGGGGTAATTACTTACCCGCAGCTGCCTGCAATCCTTCCACTGTCTTTTTATCGCTACCGACGAAGATCTGCTTTCCTATGATCGCTACCGGTCTTTTCAGAAAGGTATACTCCTCAAGGATCAGGTCGCGGTAATCTTTTTCTGTGAGCTCCTTTTCGTGCAAACCCATTGGACGGTACTTCTGCGACCGGCGACTGAACAGCGCCTCATAGCTTCCCGCCAGTTTGTGCATTTCATCGATTTGTGCCGGTGTGATCTTTTCCGCCTTAATGTCCTGCAGTACAAATCCGTTCTCTTTAGCGTTGATTTCTTCCAGGATGCGTTTGCAGGTACTGCAGGTAGATAAATGATATATTTTCTTCATGTCGTTCCTCTTTCAACGCAAATATCTGCCGGCAAAAGGAACTTCCAAAATATCATACGTTCATTTCAAAAAAGCGATCTTATCCAGGGGAGATAATCTGCATTTGTTGATACGTAATTCATCATTCATAATTACTTTTGGCGGATGCAAAAGAAATTGTTCTTACTGGATGCAATGGCACTGATCTATCGTGCCTACTATGCATTGATCAGAAATCCACGCCTCACCAGCACAGGCAGGAATACCAACGCACAGTTTGGGTTTACCTCTACCTTGCTGGACCTTATCAATAAAGAAAAGCCTACTCATATAGCAGTGGCTTTCGACACGCACGCACCTACCGAAAGGCATTCCACTTTTGTCGACTATAAGGCGAACCGTATGGATGCTCCTGAAGACATCCTGGATTCCCTCGACGATATAAAACGTATCATCACCGGCTTCAATATCCCTGTTGTAGAACTGGACGGCTATGAAGCAGACGACGTGATCGGTACCCTCGCCTGGCAGGCGGCAGACGCCGGATTCAGCGTCTACATGGTCACACCCGATAAAGACTACGGACAGCTGGTAAGAGAGAACGTATTCATTTACAAACCTCCTTACATGGGTAATAAAGAGGAGATCATGGGGCCTAAAGAGGTCTGTGAAAAATGGCAGATTACCGATGTACACCAGGTAATAGATATCCTCGGACTGATGGGGGATGCGGTGGATAACATCCCCGGCATTCCCGGCGTAGGAGAAAAGACCGCCATGAAACTGCTTTCTCAGTATGGCTCTGTAGAAGGCGTGATCGAAAATGCGGATAAGATCGGCGGTAAGATGGCAGAAAAGATCAAGGCTGGTGCAGAAAGCGCTATCCTCTCCAAACAGCTGGCCACTATTATCACCAATGTACCGGTTAACTTCCATGAGGAAGAATTCTGCATCACCGCTCCCAATAAAGAGCAACTGGCGGAAATCTTCACGGAACTGGAATTTAAAACTCTCGGCAAACGTATACTCGGAGACGGTTTTGCTACAGCTGCTGCGCTAGAACCGGCCTCTCCTCCCAAAGCCCAGCTGGACCTGTTTGGCAATGAGATCCAGGGCGCGGCACCACCGCCCACAGACGAGCCGGAGGAAGCACCCGTAAGTGTGCTGATCGCCGAAAAGAATATCAACAATACACCACATAATTATCAACTGGCTGATACTCAGGAGAAAAGACAGGAACTGCTGGCGACCCTATTACAACAGCAGGAAATCTCCTTTGATACAGAAACCACCGGCACTGACGCCAACGCTGTTGAGCTGGTAGGCATGAGCTTCTCCATTAAAGCAGGAGAGGGCTGGTATATCCCGGTACCGGCAGATAAAGTCCTGGCCCAGGAAATAGTGGACAGTTTCCGTCCCCTGTTTGATACCACACATATCCTCTTCATCGGTCAGAACATCAAATACGATATGATCGTGCTGAAATGGTATGGTGTAGAAATCAAAGGCCCAGTTTTCGATACTATGCTGGCCCACTATCTCATAGAGCCGGAAGGTCGCCGTGGTATGGACCTCCTGAGTGCCCAATACCTGCAATACGAACCAGTGTCCATTGAGACCCTAATCGGTAAGAAAGGGAAAGGCCAGGGTAACATGCGGGATGTGGAGATCGAAAAGATTAAGGACTATGCTGCAGAAGATGCCGATATCACCCTTCAGCTGAAAGAGAAATTCGCGCCATTACTGCCACTGAAGGCTGTAGAAAAGGTGTTTTATGAAGTAGAGAATCCGCTGGTGAAAGTATTGACCGATATGGAATACGAGGGTATATCCCTTGATATACAGGCACTTGCTGACTACTCGCGCGAACTCGAAAAAGAGATCAAACGTGCAGAAGAAAGTGTATACACACAGGCAGGCGTCCGCTTCAACCTGGCATCACCCAAGCAACTGGGAGAAGTGCTGTTTGAAAAACTGATGCTCGACCCAAAAGCCAAAAAGACCAGAACGGGTCAATATGCTACCGGTGAAGATGTGCTGGCGAAACTTTCCAATAAACACCAGATCGTGGAAGACATCCTGGTGTTCCGTGAACTGAGCAAGCTGAAATCCACTTATGTGGATGCACTTCCCCTGATGCTGAACAAGCGTACCAACCGCGTACACACCTCCTACAACCAGGCGGTGGCAGTAACCGGGCGTCTCAGCTCCAACAATCCGAACCTGCAGAACATTCCTATACGTACCGACAGAGGACGAGAAGTACGTAAGGCGTTTGTAGCCCGGAATGAGGAACATGTATTGCTGTCGGCCGACTACTCACAGATCGAACTGCGCATTATTGCCGCTATCAGCGAGGATGTACATATGATCGAGGCTTTCCGGGGTGGACTGGACATTCACGCCGCCACCGCAGCAAAAGTATATGGTGTGGAGCTGGCAGAGGTAACGCCAGATATGCGTCGCAATGCCAAGAGCGTGAACTTCGGTATCATCTATGGTGTAAGTGCCTTCGGTCTGTCTGAAAACCTCGGCATTGCCAGAAGCGAGGCTAAAACCCTGATAGATAACTACTTTACACAGTATCCGTCTATTAAACAATATATGGACAAGCAGATAAAATCCGCACAACTCAATGGTTATGTGGAAACAATGCTGGGGCGTAAACGTTGGCTGAAGGATATCAACTCTTCCAATGCGGTAGTAAGAGGATATGCAGAACGAAATGCCATCAACATGCCGATACAGGGTACTGCCGCTGACATGATCAAGCTGGCCATGATCTCCATCCATAAGAAACTGAAACAGGAGAATCTCCGTTCCCGCATGATCCTACAGGTACATGATGAGTTGGTCTTCGATGTACACAAAGACGAGATAGACCTCATCAAACCCCTGATAGAGGAAGGTATGCGTAATGCATTACCGTTGTCAGTTCCTGTT
This sequence comes from Chitinophaga ginsengisoli, assembly GCF_003014595.1. Lineage (GTDB taxonomy): Bacteria > Bacteroidota > Bacteroidia > Chitinophagales > Chitinophagaceae > Chitinophaga > Chitinophaga ginsengisoli. The sequence continues at coordinate 299,448 of NZ_PYGK01000001.1, forward strand.
GACGTTGAAATAGGTACTGGCCGTAACTGGCTGGAGGCGCATTAACGCTAAAAAAATCTTAAATCGTTAAAAACCAGGGACTAATACGCATACCTTGCGTATTGGTCCCTGGTTTTTTGATCATTTCCATTCCAGGTGCAACATCCTCCCGGGGTGCCATATTGAATCCCGCCCGTAACACCATTGCAGCTGCTATATTTCCTGCTGATAATTAGTAATATTCCTGCGTTCCCCCTATTGTGTTTTCCAAAATCCTTTACTAGATTTCGCCCATGATCCTGACACCTCGCCTTCAATTGTTACCATGTACCCTGCAGTATTTTGAAGCACTGTTACAGGGAGAAGAGGTATTGGGTGAACTGCTCAACATCCATATCCCCGAACCCTGGACAGAATTTCCAGAAGTGGTACTCGTAGCATACGACAAACTCCGAAATGACCCCAGCATGTTGGGCTGGTTCTTTTACCTGGTGATACACCAGGAAGACAAATGCCTTATGGGCGCCGGTGGCTTCAAAGGGCGTCCCGACCGGAACGGCACCGTAGAAATAGGGTATGAGATCTCCTCCCGCTATCGTGAGCAGGGATATGGTACAGAGCTAACCCAGGCACTGGTCCGCTTTGCATTTAACCACTCCTATGTGAACAAAGTGATCGCCCATACCGAAGAAGAATACAATGCAGCCGTGAAAGTACTGCAAAAATCAGGGATGCACTTTGTAGGAGAAGCCCCTGAACAACTATGGAAATGGGAGATATCCCGGGAGGAATATCTGGCCCTTCCGTTAAACAAGGACCTCACGCTCTAGCCCCTGGTTGCCACACCGCCGGAAGATGGTGCGTAACAATAAGTTGCAATCTATTGCAACTCCCATTCATCAATCTTTACCCATTAAGAGTGACTGTTTTAACTTAGATTCGGCCATTTATTTTTTAAATTTTTCTGAAAAACATCATTACAATGAAGAAATGGGCGCTATGCCTTGCCGCTTTCTGCACCACAGCGGCGATCGCACAAACAACCAATAAAGAAGGCAGTAACTATAAGTTCACTGTTATTAAGAACCTCGATGCAGGTGATGTAGAAAACCAAGGCAATACCGGTACATGCTGGTCCTTCTCAGGACTTTCTTTCTTCCAGGCCGAAGCGCTTCGCAATGGAAAAGGTAAGAATGTCAATCTCAGCGAGATGTATGTAGTAAGAAAAATGTATCCCCTGAAGGCATCCAACTATGTACGTATGCACGGTAAAGCCAATTTCGGTGAGGGCGGCGGCTTCCCCGACGACCTGCTCTGTCTTCGTGAATATGGTCTCGTACCTCAAAGTGTATACGATGGCAATCGTGTAAAAACTTACAATCATGCCGAAATGACATCCCTCCTGGATGGTATGGTGAAGAAGATCGGCGCTACCGAAGCTACCATCAACCCAAACTGGAGCAAAGCTTTTGATGGTGTATTGAACGCCTACATCGGAGATGCTCCTGAAAAATTCGAGTACAACGGTAAGAGCTATACTCCCAAAACTTTTGCGAAGGAACTGGGACTGGATGCAGATGATTATGTAATGATCACTTCTTTCACTCATCATCCTTATTATCAGCAATTTGTACTGGAAGTTCCGGACAACTGGAATTGGGATAAAATGTATAACGTTCCCCTGAACGACCTGACTGCCATCACAGAAAACGCTATCCAGAATGGCTATACGGTTGCCTGGGCTTCTGACGTAAGCGAAAAAGGTTTCAACTTTGCACAGGGTCTGGCTATCGTTCCTGACGTAGCGGGCCTCTCACAGGATCAATTGGCAAAAGCATTCACTGAACCAGTGAAAGAACTGACCATCACTCCGGAAGTACGTCAGCAGGCTTTTGATAATTTCGAAACACAGGATGATCACGGTATGCACATCGTGGGTATGGCAAAAGATCAGAACGGGAAAGTATTCTTCCGTGTGAAGAATTCCTGGGGAACAGCTAATCCTGGTAGCGGATATTTCTACGCATCTGAGCCATTCTTTGCTTATAAGACCACCAGCATCATGCTGAACAAAAAAGCAATTCCTGTGGATATTGCGAAGAAGTTAGGTATCAAACAATCATAATTATCTTTCTTTTTTATAGTGGCGGCTGTCTCGATTGGGGCAGCCGTTTTTATTTGCGTTTATATCGGGCCTTTTGAACGTTCCCTTTGGGGTTTAAGGCGGTGATTTATTGAGGTTGAGGATACTGCGACGGTTTCAGGCTGGGATCACTGGCTGAGTTCTTTGAAGCTTCTTGTCTATGCAGCTTCGGATGGTCGTATTGGGCAGTAGAATATATATTAAACCCCTGGTGGGGCGTATCAGCAGCTTCAAACAACTTAGGCCAGCGATTCCCACCTGAACCCGCGCTGCTTCGGATGCTCCAATTATAATGGAAGTTCTTTCTCTTCTAGTGGGATATGGAGATATGAAATGCTCTACTATCTATCAGCCACCGTCTAATCGGCACTGTTAATGAAAGCACTTTTGAAATAGGGTTACAAACTTACTTTATCCTAAAGTGATAGGCACGTCTCTTTATAAGAGGACGACCTGATTCCGGACGGGGTTCAGGTGGAGACTACTGGTCTAAGTTGTTTGAAGCTGCTGGTACGCTTGACAGGAGTTTAATAGACAACCCAATGCCCAATACGGCCTCCAAAGCTAAATAGATAAGAAGCTTCAAAGAGCTCAGCCAGTAGTCCCACCTGAAAACCCGTCGTATCCTCAACGCTTAAACACCAAAAGACATCATTGCCTAAGTCAAGTATCACCATTTCATACAGCACATTTCATCCTGTTTTGATACCCAACGCAGCCAATCAAAAAGCATCTTTATAAACAATAAAAGTCGGAGTATTTACACCTAAAAAAGAAGAGATTTCCAGCCTAAATATTTATTTGACAAAAGCAACCAAATTAATTGACAAAGTCATTTATAATAAACAAAACACAATACAGCAAATGGCTTATAAGCAATGAGCATAGCAAGTATCACTTGCCTTCGAGACGCTGCGCCTCCTGGTAACTCCCTAATCTCAACTTTACCGGTAACTGCGTTTGCTTCTCCCAATTCCACTCTTTTTTACAGAAAAAACCGAAATGTTGCTGATAGTAATCATTCGGTGCAAGCGGGGATTTTGTGGTAGCTATCCCCCTGTTTTCTGTAACCGGATATGAGGACAAATACACGGGCGCAGTTACCTCCTTCGGAGATGCTAACAAGAACTTACTTGACTTTGTCAAAGGATAAAGCGGAGCCACTATTATCTTGCGCTGCGCAGATATATGCGACAGGCAAGTAGTTAGGATCAAGCCCGCGATGGACAATACTTTCTTCATAATCAATGCATTTATGCTAAGGCCTCCCAGCTGCCAGCACCCTCCCTGATCAGTTCCGGCTCATCGCCTGTACAATCTACAACCGTAGAAAAGGTCAATCCTCCCAATCCACCATCCACTACGATATCCACAATCTTCCCAAACTTCTCATGAATGATCTCCGGATCCGTGTATTCCTCTACGTATTCATCCACGGGAAGAGAAGTGCTCATTACAGGATTGCCCAACTCTTTTACAATGGCTCTGCATATATTATTATCAGGCACACGGATACCGACAGTATCTTTTTTGGCCTTTAACATACGAGGCACTGCCCGGCTGGCCGGTAAGATGAAGGTGTATGGTCCCGGTAAGGCCTTTTTCAGCATGCGGAATGTGGGCGTATCCACACTCTTTGCATAATCTGACAAATGACTCAGGTCATAACAGATAAAAGAGAACTGTGCTTTGGCCGGGTTAATGTGTTTGATCTGGCAGATCCTTTCCACAGCCTTATGCTGACAGATATCGCAGCCCATACCATATACAGTATCGGTAGGATAGATGATCACACCGCCGTCTTTCAAACACTCTACAATTGTTTTTAAATGACGGGGGTTCGGATTGTCCGGATGTAAGGTTAAGAGCATATTACAAATTTACGAAACTACACGGTGAAGCCGTCCCAATTTCCAGGCCAACACGTTTTCCACATTAAATAATCTTACTATCTTTCCAACCAATTTGCAAAACAGATCTGGATGAATTTAAAAGGGATTGTTCCGAGAACCTGGAGAAGGCTGAAAAAGATTGCACTCATTCTATTCATTGCTCAATTCGTTTACATTATAATATTAAAGTGGGTCAATCCTCCGATCACCCTTACCATGATATCTTCCTGGTTTAGCCTTATCGGAACCGATAAACATTTCCATAAGACATGGGCCGACTATGATGAGATCTCTCAACATGCCAAGCTGGCAGTATTGGCCAGTGAGGATCAGCTGTTCCCTGATCACAATGGATTTGATTTTAAGTCCATCGAGAAGGCGATGAAACACAACCAGAAAAGTAAAAAGATCCGGGGAGCCAGCACGATCAGTCAGCAGGTAGCAAAAAATGTGTTTCTCTGGCAGGGACGTAGCTGGGTGCGGAAAGGACTGGAGGTCTATTTTACTTTTATGATCGAAAAGATCTGGGGTAAAGAGCGGATCCTGGAAATGTATCTGAATGTAGCGCAGACAGGGGATGGTATTTTCGGGATAGAAGCAGCGTCGCAACAATATTACCACAAAAGTGCCGCCAGCCTGAATCGTGAACAGGCCGCCATGATCGCTGCCTGCCTTCCAAATCCAATAAAATATACAGTAACTCCTCCGGCGCGTATTACCTCTTACCGTCAGCGGAAAATATTACAGCAGATGCGGTTCATTGCTCCGGATCCGGATATATCTGAACTGGTGAGCAGTAAATAATATCAGCTGTTCTTCGTTTTCAGCAGGTTATCCACAGCAGCTATTGCCAGCGACTTCCTTTCTTCAAAACCACCTCTGATCTCTATCCAGGGTACACCTGATCCGGCTATGAGGTTTTTATAGACATTGTAAAAATACTCCCGCATCACGGGATCGGGGTATTCCCGTTGCGGATCTTCCTCCCAGGGAATATCAATATAGGTTAACAGGTACAGATCATAGTGACGGTTTGCCACGTGCTCCAGTATCCTGGGATCACAGGTGCCGTACTTATGTTCACTCCATACCTTGATGACATGCAGGTCGGTATCGCAGATCAATACTTTGTTGGCCTGTTTCGCCAGATCATCTTCCAATGCCAGCTGACCTTCCGCTATCGTGAGCAGGTCGTGTTGTTCATAGGACCGGGGCAACTCCTCCAGGTATTGGCGCGCATACTCGGGCACCCATATCGTTTGATAATGTGCCGCCAGCTGTTCACTCAATGTACTCTTTCCGGTAGATTCCGGCCCTATAACAACTACTCTCAACATATAATAGAATTACTTAGCGATTCCTGCGGCGTGTTGTTCCCGCCAGATCCTTCTCCAGCTGAAATAACCCAACACAGCAACAATGAACAGGAATATTGTCAATACTGCCGTAGGCAATAAATGTTTGTGGAACAATAAGGGTATAGCCACCAGATTGGATACATTGAGTACCAGCCAGTTCTCTATCTTTCGCTTTGCCAGTAGCCACATACCGCTGCAGGCTGTAGCAGACACAAACGCATCTATCAAAGGAACGTCGGAGTTGGAATAATGACTGAGCAGATAGGCAAAGACAGCCCAGCCGATAACAGTTATTAACACCGTCACTATCCATTCCCGGCGACTGGCCCATTCCACCGGCGTTTCAGGGTCGTTGTCCCTTTTTTTCGCCCAGTGGTACCAGCCATATACGCTCATAACGAAATAATAGATATTTAAAGTCGCTTCAGCATATAAGCGAAACTGTTCCCTGGACAAAAGATAAGCATAGATACCTGTGCTCACTAATCCCGTAGGGTACAACCATATACTATTCTGTTTACTGCAAATCACGCTAATCGCGCCAAATAGCGCCGCAACTATCTCCAGCCAGCTCATTGCGCGTATCCCTTCCTGTAAGCCCTGATATAATACGTCAAAATTCATGTTCCAAAGTTATACTGCCTTATTTATCTCCTATCAGACAGCCAGAAACGTTCCAGGCGCTAAAGCTGTTTCCCTCACGTTCTCCCAGTGGGATCTTCACTTTAAAGGTATGCTCTCCAGGTGTCAGATCGGGTAGGGGAATAGTAATTGGTTCTGTTACCCCCCCCGGACACCAGTTGGACCGGCTCAGGTCTGAAGAGGCCAGACCGTTTACAAAATTAGCAGTTGCCGGGTTTGATAAGCGGAAGTTACCACAATCTGTACGCCATGGAATGAAATGATATACCCGCATTCCATCTATGAAGATCTCGTTCAGCTTTTTATTGAATTCGTCTCCACCGCCCCAGCCACCGTGGCCGGTAGTTGTATAGCGCAGGCGTAGGTTTTTCAATCCTTCGGGGATATTTACAGTCACCTGCAGCGAATCCTTTCCAAACATAGTACCGTATTCCTGGTTCGCCATTTCCATCAGGTTGGTAGTATTGAAAACAGGCATCACCCAATGTCCTGCTGTTGTATCTTTCTGATCACTGTCAGCCGGATAGTATTTCAGGCGCAGGCTCACTTTATGGCCGCCTTTGTCATAGTTTCCGATGTACATACCTAACCAGACTTCTCCCTGTAAACGGGGCAACAATTCAGTAATATCCTGACGGTATACGGCAGAATCAGCCCACTGGTAGCCTTTTATTTTCACCTTCTCGTTATAGTAATTGATGCCGAAAGGAGTGAAAAAGCGCATCAACTCCATAGCTGGCAGATATTTATCTGTTGCTGCAACACCGCGGTATTTCTCATGATAAACAGGTAGTGCCGTTACGCCGTTTTTCAAACCATCCAGGAAGGATATCTTCTTATCCAGCGGGATCATAAACAGGGAGCCGGTACGGTCGTAAGAATCGCCGTTAGAGTATTCCGCCACTTCTGCAAACAGCGTAACATCCATGTTTTCAGGCAGTTTTACCTTTTTAAGGATAACAGTTCCGCCGGCGTAGTGGTAAGTTACATTCTCCTGATCATCAGCAGGATCATTAAATTTATTTCCCCAGCTGATCTGTTCCTGGTTGAAGATGTGCAGGGTGTTGAACCTGTTCTCAATCACCTGTCGCAGATAGGTCGCATCGTCCACCATCGTTCCCATAGCAGCCGGCCATTTCAGTTCTTCGTCTTTGATATTCCGTACGTCAACCTTTGTTGCGATATATTCGGAGGTGCCATTACGCAGTGTTCTCAATATCAGGCCCAGACCCGGGGCAAAGTTCTGTACGGGTGTGCCTTTGTAGGGAAGGGCATCGGTATACCAGATCTCAATACTATTAGAGCGCACCTTTACTTTCGCTTTTTTACAGGGGTATCCCAGCACAGTATCGGTTCCCGGCAGCAGTTCCGGCTGATCATAAGCACTGAAGGCTTTTTTGAATGTCAGCAGTTCTCCTTCTTTATTGGTGATCATCTGGTAGGTGGCTTTTCCCTTGTTGTCCAGGAACTGCCGTTCCTTCTGCACAATGCTATTCAGCGCCTGATAGCTGGCCTTGTTTCCCTGGATGACCAGTTTCAGATTTCCCTCAGGAACGTCTTTCCCGTTGTACCGGAAGCCATAGGTAATTTCAACACCTGGCTTTTCCTGCCCCGATTGTGCCTGTATTCCCCCTGTTATTAACAGGGCGATCCACAGTAATGAGTGTTTTTTCATAAGTATAAAATGTTTCCGAATAAGGGCTAAAGATATATCAGGGACAATAAAAAAGCACAGTCAAAAGACTGCGCTCTTTTTTAACACTATCATTCTCTCAACTATGGCTTACTCTGCTTCTGCCACTACTTCCTTTACTTCAGGGATCATACGCTTCATCATGCCTTCAATACCGGCTTTCAGCGTGATCATGGAAGAAGGGCAACCTGAACAGGAACCCTGCAGCATCAACGTCACAGTACCGTCTTCGTAATCTTTGAACTGAATGGCGCCACCATCCATCTCTACTGCTGGTTTAACGTAGTTCTCAAGTAATTCCTTGATACGTTTTACCACATCAGTGTCATCTGCACTTACTTCATTGGTAGCAGCAGCCTTTGTTACCACTATTTCCTCTTCGTTGATAACGGGACGGTTGTCTTCCAGATATTCCTTCAGGAAGGCTTTTATAGTAGGTATAATATCGTTCCAATCAGTGTCAGGCGTCTTTGTCAGCGTAATAAAATTAGCCATAATAAAAACGCCCCTTATAAACGGAAAGCTGAACAGCTCGACAGCCAGAGGAGATGGCTTTGCGCTGGCCTCATCCGGGAAATCGATGTGCTTACCTGGGTACAACAGCTTGTTAGCCACAAACTTCATTGTTTCCGGGTTTGGCGTCATTTCCGTATATATGCTGATAATGGGATTGCCTGTTTTAATCATGGTTCTCTAAACTTTTTGATGGAACAAAGGTAGCAACTTTCGTCCACATACCCAGTGGAATCAGCGGTTATCCCTATCGAATTTTACAATACGGATATAGAGGATTTTAAAATCACATATGTTTTTTGCCTCTTTTATCCCCATTCCGGCACCGTTTGTGCTGCTTTATCAACTTCATGGCCGGCAGTCTGTTACTACGGATTGCTTAAATGAATGGTTTTGTTATTTTCGCAGTTTTTCAGGTCTTAACCTACATACCAGATGGTCAAGTATTTATTGGGAGTTGCGCTGATGCTCACAGGCATCCTCAACCAGGTAAAAGCACAACTGCCCCCTAAACGGGAATTTCGTGCAGTATGGATTGCCACCGTAGAAAATATTGACTGGCCTTCCAGGAAAGGATTGCCGGTTGAGATACAGAAACAGGAATTTATCAATCTCCTCGATAAACAACAACGTAACGGCATGAATGCCGTTATTGTGCAGATCCGTCCGGTAGCTGACGCATTCTATGACTCTCCGTTTGAGCCTTGGTCTGAATACCTGAGTGGCGTACAGGGGCAGGCGCCTTCTCCATATTATGATCCGCTCCGCTTTATGCTCGAAGAGACCCATAAACGGGGTATGGAATTCCATGCGTGGTTCAACCCTTACCGCGCGGCGATCAGTACAGGCAAAAATAGCGTTGCTCCCAATCACATCACCCGTATGCGGCCTCAGTGGTTCGTCAATTTTGACGGCAAGAAATATTTCGACCCCGGTATCCCGGAAGTACGTGAATATGTTACGCAGATCATCCGGGACGTGGTACGTCGCTACGACATAGATGCCGTACACTTCGATGATTATTTCTACCCTTACCCCGTTGCCGGCAGGGATTTTCCTGATCACAATTCCTATCGCCAATACGGCCGTAATATGCTGAAAGACGATTGGCGCCGCTGGAATGTGGATACCACTATCCAGATGGTGAGCAAAATGATCAAGGAAGAAAAACCCTGGGTAAAGTTTGGGATCAGCCCCTTCGGTATCTGGCGGAATAAAAACAAAGACCAGGATGGTTCTTATACCACAGGACTCTCCAATTACGACGACCTGTACGCTGACGTACGTAAATGGCTGAAGAATGGCTGGATTGACTATGTAGCGCCTCAGTTGTACTGGGAGCGGGGACACCGGGCAGCCAACTACGAATTGCTGCTTAACTGGTGGGCCCAGCATGGTTATGGCCGTAATGTATACATCGGTCATGGGGTATACCGCCTGCGCAGTAGCGCCGCCTGGAGCAATCCGCTAGAACTGCCTATACAGATCACAGAACTCCGCACCCTCAACACCATCCATGGAAGCGCCTTTTATAGTAATAAATCATTCAGTGGCAATCCTTTAGGGTTTGAGGATACACTGCGCAACCATTTTTACCGTTATCCGGCGCTGCGTCCCGCTATGCCATGGATAAACCTGCCTGCGCCGTTACCACCTTATTTTATCGATGCCTTTGAAAGAATGGATGGCCTGCATCTTTACTGGGCAGACGACGACACGTCCGGCCGCACGCAACAATACGTGCTGTACCGTTTCAATGCCAGCGAATCCATCAATCTGAACGATCCTACCAAGATCCTGGCCATCATACAGCAGATGCCCGACCCGCAGTTCATCGATTATTCCTATGTGAAAGGGACGCTCTACACATATGTGGTGACTGCATTGAACCGGCTGCAGACCGAAAGCTGGGCAAGCGATCCTTTATACATGAAGAAGTCCGGGAAGAAGACCTTATTTGTGTTTGATCCCGAACCGGCAGGCAGATATCAATAACTTATTACACATAAAAAAAGCGGGGAGCAAGTCAAACTTGCTCCCCGCTTTTTTTATCAATGAGCCATTATTTGTATACGGCCTGTACCGGCTTGCCTACGGCACCATTCGGCATCTGGATATGCAGCATTGCCGCAATGGTCGGTGCAATATCCGCCATACTCACCACATCGTTGCTGGCTCCGTGTTTCACATGCCAGCCCATAAATACCAGGGGCAGGTGAGTATCATACGGATTCCAGTTACCATGGGTCGTGCCTTTGTCAGAACCAGAATACCACCCCGGCTCAGGAATGATCACAACTGACCCGCAACGTTTGGAATTATAGCCATTGGCGATCATCGTTTTGATGGGTTCCGGTATAGGACTATTTCCCAGGTTATCCACATCCGCCGCGAACTGCACGCCTGGCAGCTTTTGCAGGTACTGAACAGTTATCTTCTTTATAGCATCATAGTCCAGTTTCTGTGCGGAGATCGTTTTCAGATCAAACCCGATATGGTAGTTCTCTGAAGTCAATGCCAGTTTATCTGCACCAAAACGATCTTTCAGTACGGCATTCAATCCTGTCATCATTTTGCTGTCTGGCAGCCCGGCGGGGATCTTGTATTCTTTCATAAATCCTACGGAATTGGCTGCACCATGATCAGCAGAGAGGAATACCAGGTATTTACCTTTACCAACGCGCTGGTCCAGGTAACGGAAAAACGTCGCCAGGTCTTTATCCAGACGCAGGTAGGTATCTTCTACTTCAATAGAATTAGGCCCATATTTATGCCCCACATAATCTGTTGAAGCACAGTTGATGGTAAGAAAATCCGTCACTGTATTGCTGCCCAGGTTGTATCCTTCAATAGCTGCTTTGGCAAATTCGAGGGTGAGTGTATTGCCGGAAGGAGTAGTGCGCAGGCTTCCTTTATCCTTCTGGTAAATAGCAGGCATATTATGCGGGAATGCAGGAGCTGTTTCACCGCTGAAGGTGCCTTCCCATTTCGCGGTATCTGCTGTACTCTGAATGTAAGTATTGATAGGATATAGCGTCTCCCATGGTTTTGACATCATCTGCGCCGGCAGCTGGCGGGCATTAAATGCCTTTGTCCATTCCGGCAGGTCCCGCATATAATAAGTACTGGTCACAAAGCTGGCATTGCTGTCATCCAGCCAGAAAGCGCCATCAGCGGCATGCCCGGCAGGCAGAATAGAAGCCCTGTCTTTCAGGGATATGCCCACAACCTTTGACCGGAAGTTAGTCGCTATTTTCAGCTCGTCTGTGATCGTAGAGGCCAGCAGGTTACGGGGAGACATTCTACCCACATCAGAGGTGGTACCCACCGACTGTTCGACCGTATCTTCTGTGCAATACCAGTGGCGGCCGCTTACCTGGTCAGTCCAGTCATTGCCGGTGATACCGTGAATGGCAGGTACAGAACCCGTGTAAATAGTACTGTGACCCACCGCTGTAAAGGAAGGCAAATGCGTAATGAAAGTATTCTCACAGGAAAAGCCTTCAGACAGCATTCTCCTGAATCCACCGGCTTCATAGCGGTCATAATACCGGTACAGGTAGTCCCAACGCATCTGGTCAACAACAATACCTATAACTAATTTCGGACGCTCTACCGGCTTCTGGGCAGAAACAACAACTGTCTGCAACATGGCGCCGGTGAGCACCAGTGCAGACAGTGAATGGCATATTTTTCTCATGATAATAATTTCAACAACAAATAAGTCCTGACTACTAAGGCTTTCGGTTATTTAAGGTTGTCAAATTATCTATCCTTTCAAAATTAAGTTCGTGCAAATAGTACCAGCGGGAATATAAGAGGATAAACACCTTGTTTCTTCTCTGCGTCTTCTCTGCTTGTTCTCTCCTTGTTCTCTCCTTGTTCTCTCAGGCAGAATGTCCCTCATTTCCTGCTAATTGGCAACGGGTTGTAGACATAAATACAATACTGCTGCAATAGCCGCTCCGATAAATGGACCAAGCACCGGTATCCAGGCATAGTCCCATCCACTGCCTTCTTTCCCTTTAACCGGGAGGATAGCATGCATGATACGCGGTCCTAAATCCCTTACAGGATTAATAGCATACCCGGTTGTACCTCCCAGCGACAGTCCGATGGCCAGTACCAGCAGGGCGACGGGTAAGGCTCCCAAAGAACCCATTCCCACCGGCGTTTTCTCTTTCCCTAGTTCCGCCCCGGTAAAGTAAAAGATGGTGAACAATAGTACGAAAGTGCCTATTACCTCACTCCCTAAATTGCGTCCGTTGTTCCTGATAGCCGGCGCCGTACAGTAACAAGCCTGTATCAGCCCCGGGTCTGAAGTAATATCCAGGTGATCTTTATAGTAAAACCATACGAGAAATGCCCCGGTCATAGCGCCCAATAGCTGCGCTACAATAAAGAGGGGAACAGCTGACCAGGCAAACTTTCCGGCTATAGCCAGTGCCAATGTTACGGCGGGATTCAGGTGCGCGCCGCTGTAAGGACCGGCTACCACTACGCCTACAAATACGGCAAGGGCCCAGCCGGTCGTGATCACGATCCAGCCGCCACCATTGCCTTTTGTCTTGTTGAGAATAACATTTGCTACTACGCCATTGCCCAGCAGTATCAGTAACATGGTTCCCAGGAACTCTGCTAATAAAGGGTGCATTGAAGAATTATTTTTATTAGTTAGTCATTAGTCGTGGTGCAGAATGATGTTCCATATCATCCGCAGGAGATATTATTGGCTTACCACAGCGTCTTCCTGCGCGGAGAACTTTGCCCAGGCCTTTACTGCTTTTACGGCATGGCCCCAGCCTTTGATCCATTTGCGCACATCCTCTTCTTTGCCGGCAGGGGAGAAGGCGTGATCTACCTGCCACTGGCGGGCAATTTCCTCCTGGTCTTTCCAGAAGCCCGTTGCCAGCCCTGCCAGATAAGCGGCTCCCATGGCCGTTGTTTCCGTGATCCTGGGGCGTATTACCTTCGTACCCAGTATATCGGCCTGGAACTGCATCAGCAGATCATTGTTGGTAGCGCCGCCATCTACACGCAATTCTTTTATGCTGATACCGGCATCCGCCTCCATGGCGCGCAGCACTTCCATGGTCTGATAAGCGATACTTTCCAATGCCGCCCTCGCAATATGCGCAGCCGTTGTACCCCGGGTCATACCCACCAGTGTACCCCTCGCGTGCTGGTCCCAGTGCGGAGCCCCCAGACCGGCGAACGCTGGCACCAGGTATACCCCATCATTGTGGGCCACTTTTGCGGCCAGCCCCTCCACTTCAGAAGAAGACCGGATAATGCCCAATCCATCGCGCAGCCATTGTACCACAGCCCCCGCAATGAAGATGCTTCCTTCCAGGGCGTATTCCACCTTTCCATTTATTTTCCAGGCTATCGTGGTAACAAGGTTGTTTTGGGAAAGGATGGGTTGTTCACCGATATTCATCAGCATAAAACATCCTGTGCCATAGGTATTCTTCACCATACCCGGAGATGTGCACATCTGGCCGAACAGCGCAGCATGCTGATCTCCCGCAATACCGGCAATAGGAATGGTCACCGAGAAAATAGATGGTGCTGTTTCCGCGATCAGCTCACTGGACTGCTTTACTTCTGGCAGCATCGAAGCCGGAATATCAAAAAGGGACAATAGTTCTTCGTCCCAGCTTTGTGTGTGTATATTAAATAGCATCGTCCGCGATGCATTGGTAATATCTGTTGCGTGTGTTTTACCTTCAGTAAGGTTCCATACCAGCCAGGCATCCACCGTCCCAAAAGCCAGTAATCCTTTCGCTGCCTTTTCCCGGGCGCCTTCCACGTTATCCAGTATCCATTTCACCTTCGTGGCGGAGAAATAGGCATCAATTACGAGCCCGGTCTTTTCCCTGATCATCTGGCCATGTCCGGCTGCTTTCAGTTCGTCACAATATGCTGCGGTGCGCCGGTCCTGCCAGACGATAGCATTGTGAACAGGCTTACCTGTATGGCGGTCCCACACAATGGTCGTTTCCCGTTGATTGGTGATCCCGACTGCTGCGATATCTGTTCCTCTCAGTCCGGCTTTGGCAACTGCTTCTGCAGCAACGCCTAGCTGGCTGGACCAGATTTCACTGGCATCATGTTCTACCCATCCAGGGGACGGGAAGATCTGCCGGAATTCTTTTTGGGCCACAGATACGATGGCGCCGGCTTTATCAAAGATGATCGCCCTTGAGCTGGTGGTTCCCTGGTCCAATGCCAGGATGTACCGGGTTATTTCCTTTTCCTTCATATAGCTTAACACGTGAAATTTAACGGATGTGGAACTATGGTTTATGTTGTTGATGTAGTGATCAGTGCAGCAGATAATGTGCTGCTATTGCGGTAAAGGCTTTCACCTGTTCTTCTTCCCAGGTCTTATCTTTCCCCAGTTCTGCCGCCAGGATGGCGGCAACGGCAGGAGCCATCTCCACAGCCGCCCGGGCATCCAACAGCAGCGCACGTAACCTTCTGGACAAGACATCATCCACAGTGCGGGCCATTTCCTGATGCGCGGCCCAGACAACCTGCGCCTTTATATAAGGCAGGCGCGGATGCAGTTGTTCAGCCAGATAAGGATTGGCGGTTATCAATGCGTTGATCGGTGCTGCGTCACTGCCATACACATCCAGCGGGGCAGGAGCGGCGGGGGCCGTCGTATAGCCATGAATGTGTAGCGTCTGCGTTGCACAGGGAACAGCTTTCAATCCTCCGGTAGCAATGGCCGTATCCACCGTATCTTCCGCCATCTTGCGGAACGTGGTCCATTTGCCACCTGTAATGGTGATCAATCCCGAAGCAGCGGTAATGATCTTATGGCTGCGGGATATTTCCTTGGTACTATCGGTATCTTTTTGTGGTGCAGCTAATGGTCGCAGGCCTGCATACACGCTCAGCACATCCGCGCGGGTAGGTGCCTTTTGCAGGTAGCTGCCAGCAGTCTGCAGGATGAAGTTGATCTCCGTTTCGAGTGCCTGTGGTTCCAGGCTATGATCGTTCAGTGGTGTATCTGTAGTGCCCACCAGTACTTTTCCATGCCAGGGTAGGGCAAACAATACACGTCCATCAGCCGTTTTAGGGATCATCAATGCGCTGGTACTGTTCAGGAAACTGGCATCCAGCACGAGGTGCACTCCCTGGCTGGGACGGATAGTGGGCCGGGCGCCTGGTTCGTCCATCTGCAGTACGTCGTCAGCGAATACGCCGGTAGCGTTGATCACTGCTTTCGCCTGAAAATCATATGCCTCTCTTGTTTCCAGATCTTTGGCGCTTACCCCGTTTATCTTTCCGTTTCCATCTTTCCGGAGACTGGTTACCTTAAAATAGTTCAGCAGTACCGCCCCTTGTTCTGATGCTGTCTCTGCCAGGTTTATTGCCAGGCGGGAATCGTCAAACTGTCCGTCGTGGTAAACAATACCCCCTTTCAAACCATCTCTGCGTATAGCCGGCAAGGCTTTGATCACCTTCTGCCTTCCGATAACACGGGAGGGGCCGAGGCTAAGCCTACCCGACAGCAGGTCATATAGCTTCAGCCCGATGCCATAAAAAGGGCCCTGCCACCATTTATAATACGGGATGATGAATTCCTGGTCATGGGCGAGGTGGGGAGCATTGGCCAGCAGCAATCCTCTTTCGTACAGGGCTTCTCTCACCAGGCCTACGTCTCCCTGGGCCAGGTAGCGTACCCCTCCGTGTACCAGTTTTGTACTACGGCTGGATGTGCCTTTGGCAAAATCAGACTGCTCCAGCAGGAGGGTATGAAAACCCCGCTGAGCTGCATCCATGGCGATGCCTAAGCCGGTAGCACCGCCACCGATCACAATAATATCCCAAACGACTGTTGCCGTATTGCCTAGCTGTTGTTTAAAGGTTAACCTGTTCATTGTGAGGAATATGCTTTATTTTCTTTTAATTAGTTTCAGTTTATTTCATTCTCGTCTGAAAAAAAACAGTACAGGTGTTGGCCGTCCTGTAAACCGAAAATAACTGTTTTGCCCGTTCCTTTTCAGGAAGTTAATGCATAAACGTTCATTTATACATGATATTCTTCACTTTTTACTAAATATTTTTTCTGATGCAATGTGTTAAATTCAACAACATGAAAGTACTTTTGTAACGAATTGGAAGAAGGCATAACTGTATTTGTTCCAAATCTGTTTAAAACATGTAATGCTTTTTTCGACAACTGTTAATTTTTTGCCCATATGTCAATGATCAATATTGCAGAAAGACACAAATACATTCTTGATCGGTTAGCTGAGAAAGGATATGTGAATGTAGTGGATCTCTGCAAAGAACTGGATGTTTCCGGTGTTACCATTCGCAAAGACCTCAAACTGCTTGAAGACAAGTCCCTCTTATTCCGCTCACACGGGGGTGCGACTGTCAACAATCCTTACATTAATGACAAGCCTGTCAACGAAAAGGAAAAACTTCGCCGGGAGGAAAAGAACAATATTGCCATCGCCGCAGCGGGCATGATTGCCCCCAACGACGCCATTATCATCTCTTCAGGCACTACTGCGCTGGCATTGGCCAGAAATGTTCATCCCAAAGGGCATCTCACCGTGATCACTCCCGCTCTCAACGTAGCGCAGGAGCTGTTGCGCCATCCGGAGATCGAAGTATTACAGCTGGGAGGTATTGTACGTAATAGCTCTGCCTCAGTAACAGGCACTTATGCAGAAAGGATCCTCGCTGATTTCTCCTGCTCCAAATTATTCCTTGGGCTGGAAGGCATTGATATCGAATTCGGACTGACCACAACCAACCTCCTGGAGGCACAGCTGAACCAGCGGATGGTGGCTGCAGCACAGAAGACAATTGTACTGGCGGATTCCTCCAAATTCGGCCGCCGTGGTTTCGGGAAGATCTGTGACCTGGAAGATGTGGATGAGATCATCACAGATAATGGCATTTCCGCACATATTGTGAAGGCGCTGGAGGAAATGGGGATCAACGTCACCATCGTTTAATTGATTTATCCGATCAGATTATATATATGATAGGGGACCGGTTTTTATTGCCGTTCCTGTTAGGTCCCATTACGTCATCCCGGGGTTGAACTCCGCATTACAAACAATGTGACCTCCATCGGGGTCAATTGTCGCGAATGGGTGCACATGGTTCAACCCGATTTGGATTAAGACAAGATTCGGTAGAGATTCGCTTGAGATAGCCTCATCCTCCCTTAATCTTCCCTTTCAAAGGGAGGATTAAGGGAGGATGAGGCTATCTCAAGCGAATCTCTATTATACCTCTACCGGCCAACACGCCCTTTTAACTGTCTCAATCCGCCCATAAAGGAGTAAAAATCACCCCTTCCTTTCCTTCCGAACGGCTCTTACCCTCAACACATTAAACATTTTCATTACCCAACAAGGCCCCGGCAGGCCCAAATATGGTCACATATTACCTGTCTACTTATTTAATTCTAACAAATGCCTATACTTTTTTAATCTTTTCTAATTTTTTAGGGTTATACAAAAGCTTTCGTAAAAAATGCCGGTTTCCTTTAGTATCTTTATACCGTTCCCGATAAATTACGGTACCTCAACCGCCCAGAGTAAGCGGGGAAGGTGTGCCAAGGTCAAAAAATCTAAACGAATGCAAGAAGTGAAGCAATTGCAAGGACTGTATCACCCGGATTTTGAACATGATGCATGCGGAACAGGCTTTACAGCCCACATCAAGGGTCGTAAATCGCATCAGATCATCCGGGATGCGTTGACCATGTTGGAAAACATGGAGCATCGCGGTGCATGTGGTTATGAGCAAAACACCGGTGACGGGGCTGGTATCCTTATCCAGCTGCCACACGAGTTCCTGTACGACGAATGCCTGAAGATAGGCATTAGCCTCCCTGAATTTGGAAAATACGGGGTAGGCATGATTTTCTTTCCGAAAGAGCCTCGCTGGCGCGAAGAGTGCCGTGAGATCCTCAACCGAGCGGCCGAGAAACTGGGACTGGAAATACTGGGTTACCGTAAGGTGCCTGTACGTCCGGATGGTATCGGTGAAGGTGCCCTTTCTGTTGAACCGGAAATTGAACAGGTATTTATCGCCTGTCCTTATCATATTACGGACAATGATATTTTTGAGCGTAAACTCTTTGTACTGCGTAACTACGTTTCCAAAACCGTTCGCAACACAGTACCGAAAGAGAAAGCGCTTTTCTACATTCCTTCCCTTTCTACTAAGACGATCGTTTATAAAGGTCAGTTAACAACTTACCAGGTACGTCATTATTACGCTGACCTCAGCGATGAGAAGATGGTATCTGCTTTTGCACTGATCCACTCCCGTTTCGCTACCAACACGTTCCCAAGCTGGCGCCTGGCTCACCCTTACCGCTATATTGCGCACAATGGTGAGATCAACACCCTGAAAGGAAACCTGAACTGGTTGAGAGCAGGAGAGAAGGACTTCGTTTCCAAATACTTCTCACAGGAAGAAATGGACATGATCCTTCCACTCGTGGAAGAAGGTCAGTCTGACTCTGCCAGCCTTGATAACGTAGTGGAACTGTTGCTGCTTACCGGCCGCTCATTGCC
Source organism: Chitinophaga ginsengisoli (assembly GCF_003014595.1). Classification (GTDB taxonomy): domain Bacteria; phylum Bacteroidota; class Bacteroidia; order Chitinophagales; family Chitinophagaceae; genus Chitinophaga; species Chitinophaga ginsengisoli. The sequence continues at coordinate 318,233 of NZ_PYGK01000001.1, forward strand.
ACACGTAATGATGATGCTGATCCCTGAAGCCTGGGATGGTAATGACGATATGGACCCTGTGAAGAAAGCCTTCTACGAGTACCATGCTTCCCTCATGGAGCCATGGGACGGTCCGGCTTGTATCTCCTTCACAGATGGTAAGATCATCGGTGGTACCCTGGACCGTAACGGTCTGCGTCCTGCCCGCTTCGTGATCACTAAAGATGACCGCGTGATCATGGCCTCTGAAGCTGGTGTACTGCCAATCGATCCTAAAAATGTAAAAGAAAAAGGCCGCCTGCAGCCTGGTAAAATGTTCATCGTGGACATGGAACAGGGCCGTATCATCGGCGATGAGGAGCTGAAACAGAATATCTGTTCCCAGCAACCTTACGGCGAGTGGCTGAATAAATATAAGATTCGCCTGGAAGAACTGTCTGATCCGAGGGTTACTTTCACCCATCTGGAACACGACCAGATCTTTAAATACCAGCGCGCCTTCGGTTATTCTACAGAAGATCTTTACACCATCATCGCGCCAATGGCCCTCGATGGTAAAGAACCGGTAGGTTCAATGGGTACGGATGCTCCTCTGGCCGTTCTGAGTGATCAGCCACAGCACCTGACCAGCTACTTCAAACAGCTGTTCGCACAGGTAACCAATCCTCCAATTGATCCGATCCGTGAAAAGCTGGTGATGTCACTCGCTACCTATGTGGGTAACAATGGCAACCTGCTGGACGAAGATCCGCTGCACTGTCATGGTCTGGCGCTCCGTCATCCGATCCTGACCAACTTCGAACTGGAAAAGATCCGTAGTATAGATACCGGTTTATTCCAGGCCAAGACCCTCCATACTTACTTCAGGGCTGACGGAAAACCAGGCTCCCTGGAAAAAGGCCTGCAGCGTCTGTGCCGTTATGCGGTAGATGCGGTGGAAGATGGTTTCGAAGTGATCATCCTGTCAGACAGGGCGATCGACTCGGAACATGCCGCTATGCCATCAATACTCGCTGCATCCGCAGTACACCACCACCTTATCCGCAAAGGATACCGTGGTCAGGTAGGGCTGATCGTAGAAGCCGGCGATGTATGGGAAGTGCACCACTTTGCCTGTCTGCTGGGCTTTGGCGTAACCGCCATCAACCCGTACCTGGCACTAAGCACTATCCGCGATATGAAGCTGACGGATAAACTGGAGACAGAGCTGGATGTGGATAAACTGAAGAAGAACTACATCAAGGCTGTATGTGATGGTTTGCTGAAAGTATTCTCTAAAATGGGTATCTCCACCCTGCAATCTTATCAGGGTGCACAGATATTTGAAATATTAGGTATCAACCGCCAGGTAGTTGACAAGTATTTCACCGGTGCCGTGTCCCGTATACAGGGTATGGGCCTGGATGAAATAGCCCGCGAAACACTGGCTAAGCACTGGATGGGTTACGGCCGCAAGGAAACACCTGTACAGCGCCTCACAACCGGCGGTATCTACCAGTGGAAGAGAAAAGGTGAGTTCCACCTCTTTAATCCGACCACCATCCACCTCTTACAATATGCTACCCGTATGGGCGACTACAGCATATTTAAGAAGTACTCAAAATCAGTGAACGACCAGAGCGAAAAAGCAGCCACCCTGCGTAGCCTGTTCTCGTTCAAACGTACCCGTCCTTCTGTTCCGCTGGAAGAAGTAGAATCAGCTGAAAGCATCCTGAAGCGTTTTGCTACCGGTGCGATGAGCTTTGGTTCTATCTCCCACGAAGCACACTCCACACTGGCTATCGCGATGAACCGTATCGGTGCCAAGAGTAATACCGGTGAGGGTGGTGAAGACGAAATCCGCTACCAGCAGCTGCCAAATGGTGATAGCATGCGCTCTTCCATCAAGCAGGTAGCCAGTGCACGTTTTGGTGTAACAAGTAATTATCTGACAAACGCGGACGAGCTCCAGATCAAGATGGCACAGGGTGCTAAACCTGGAGAAGGCGGACAGTTACCTGGTCATAAAGTAGATGATTGGATCGCAAAGGTTCGTCACTCCACACCAGGTGTTGGTCTGATCTCTCCTCCTCCGCACCACGATATTTATTCCATCGAGGACCTTGCTCAGTTGATCTTTGACCTGAAAAATGCTAACCGTGCCGCACGTATCAGTGTAAAACTGGTATCCAAGGCGGGTGTTGGTACCATCGCTGCCGGTGTTGCCAAGGCAAAAGCGGACGTAGTGCTCATCTCCGGTTACGACGGTGGTACAGGTGCTTCTCCGATCAGCTCTATCAAACATGCGGGTCTGCCTTGGGAACTGGGTCTGGCTGAAACACATCAGACACTGGTGAAGAACAAACTGCGCAGCCGCGTAGTCGTACAGACTGATGGTCAGCTGAAAACAGGTCGTGACATCGCCATCGCTACCCTGCTGGGTGCCGAAGAATGGGGTGTTGCCACTGCTGCACTGGTTGCTGAAGGATGTATCATGATGCGTAAGTGTCACCTGAATACCTGCCCTGTAGGTGTTGCCACCCAGGATCCTGAACTGCGTAAGCGCTTCAACGGTGATGCTGAGAATGTAGTGAACCTCTTCAAATTTCTGGTAGAAGAATTCCGTGAGATCATGGCGGACCTCGGTTTCCGTAAGGTGACTGAAATGGTAGGCCAGGTGGATAACCTCCAGGTACGTGAAAATATCGCTCACTGGAAGTATAAACAACTCGATCTGTCTCCGATATTATATAAAGAACCCGCTGCTGAAGAAACTGGCCTGTTCAAACAGGAAGAGCAGGATCACGGTATCGGCGAGGTGATTGACTGGCAGTTGCTGAAATCAGCACAGCCGGCATTGGAGAAAAAATCCCGTGTATTCCACCAGTACAACATCAAAAACACTGACAGGGCCGTAGGTACCATCCTCAGTAACGAAATATCCAAACGTTATGCAGGACCAGGGCTTCCGGAGGATACTATCCACTACAAATTTGTAGGTTCTGCCGGACAAAGCTTCGGTGCTTTCAATACAAAAGGTGTAACACTGGAACTGGAAGGGGAAGCAAATGACTACTTCGGTAAAGGTTTATCTGGTGCAAAGCTGATCCTTTATCCGTCTCCTGAAGCAGGTTTTAAAGCGGAAGAAAATATCATTGCAGGAAACGTTGCCCTCTATGGTGCTACCTCCGGCGAGGCTTATATCCGTGGCAAAGCCGGTGAGCGCTTCTGTGTACGTAACTCCGGCGCTACCATCGTAGCAGAAGGTGTTGGCGATCACGGTTGTGAATATATGACGGGAGGTAAAGCAGTGATACTGGGAGAAACCGGCCGCAACTTCGGTGCTGGTATGAGTGGTGGTATTGCTTATATATATGATGTAAAAGGTGTGTTTGCAGGACGTTGCAACAAGGACATGATCGACCTGGATCCGCTGGACCAACAGGATGCTGCCGAACTGCAGGACCTGATCACCAAGCATCATGCATATACGAACAGTACCGTGGCCAAATTCATACTGAAAGACTGGGAAAACCAGCTGCGCCACTTCGTGAAAGTGTTCCCGAAAGAGTACAAAGCTGTACTGAGCGCAAGCAAAACGGGAGCACAGCAGGTAGAGAAGTAGTAACATTCTAACATCTAAGACAAGAGACAATGGGCAAACCAACAGGATTCCTGGAATTTACAAGGGAACTGCCGGGCAAAACTCCAGTAACGGAGAGAGTCCAACACTATAACGAATTCGTAGATAAGTATTCAGAATCAAAACTGAATGAACAGTCTGCACGCTGTATGAACTGTGGCGTACCATTCTGTCACAGTGGTTGCCCGCTGGGCAACGTGATCCCTGAGTTCAATGATGCAGTATATCAGAAAGACTGGAAAGAAGCTTATGAAATATTAACCAGCACCAACAACTTCCCGGAATTTACAGGCCGTATCTGTCCTGCTCCGTGTGAAAGCGCTTGTGTACTGGGTATCAATCAGCCTCCGGTAGCAATCGAAGAGATTGAGCGTCACATCATTGAAATTGCTTTCGACAAAGGATTGGTACAGGCTAAAACGCCAAGAGTACGTACAGGCAAAAAGGTAGCGGTGATCGGTTCCGGTCCTGCAGGCCTGGCTGCGGCGGCTCAGCTGAACTATGCCGGCCATAATGTGACTGTATTTGAAAGAGATGATGCTCCAGGTGGTCTGCTCCGTTACGGTATCCCCGACTTCAAGCTGGAGAAATGGGTAATAGACCGTCGTATAAAATTGATGGAAGAAGAGGGCGTTGTGTTCCAATGCAACGCAAACGTAGGTGTGAATGTGAGCGTGAATGACCTGCTGCGTGAGTACAACGCGATCGTACTGGCAGGTGGATCTACCATTCCACGTGACCTGAGCATCCCTGGCCGTCAGCTGCACGGTGTACACTATGCGATGGATTTCCTGAAACAACAGAATAAGCGTTTAGCCGATCGTCCTGTATCCGGTCATGATATTCTCGCAACCGGCAAGAATGTTGTAGTGATAGGCGGTGGTGATACCGGTTCTGACTGTGTAGGTACCTCCAACCGTCATGGCGCCATAGGCGTAACCCAGCTGGAGTTACTGCCGAAACCTCCGGGCGAGCGTACACCATATATGCCATGGCCTACCTATCCGATGGTACTGAAAACCTCTTCTTCACATGAAGAAGGCGCTCAACGCCAGTGGGCAATTGGTACGAAAGAATTTGTCGGTGACGAAAAAGGTAACCTGAAAGGGTTGAAAATAGTGAATCTCGAATGGGCCCTGGGGCCTGATGGCAGACCAGGCGGCTTCAAAGAAGTTCCTGGCAGCGAGCAGGAAATCCCTTGCGAACTGGCCTTCCTCGCGATGGGCTTCTTACATCCTCAACATACCGGCCTGCTGGACGAATTGGGTGTAGAAAGAGACGAGCGTGGTAATGTGAAAGCTGGTGAGAGAGCCTTCCAGACTACCATACCAAAAGTATTTGCTGCCGGCGACATGCGCCGCGGACAATCTCTGGTGGTATGGGCTATCAGCGAAGGCCGTGAGTGCGCCAGAAAAGTGGATGAATTCCTGATGGGCGCATCACAATTGGAAAGTAAAGACGATTCCCTGCAGGCGCTGGCTGTTTAAGCACCCACGTCGCAGAGAACAACGTATAAAAATATCAAAGAGTCTCATAAGCAGGTTTAGATTTTGTTGTAACCTTCAGCCGGGCCGGGTTTTTACCCGGCCTTTTGCTTGCCCACAGCCGCACTACCGTTTTTGCTATATATTTACAGTATAATTTATCCCTACAATCCCTATGAGAGCACTTTTACTGTCACTGGTAGCAGGCCTGTTCCTCCTGCCTGTCCATGCCCAGAAAAAAATCACACTACGTTCCGTTGACAAAAAACTGGATAGTGTTAAACACTATCAGAAGATCCTTATTGTAGGAGAGGGCGGTATGCAGGCCCGTATGTACATGGACAACCTCTCAGCAGAATTGATCAAGGCGCTCAAATCACAGAACATAGAATGTAAGTACGAATACCTGGGAGACCAACATAAAGTCGATACAGATATCACGTTGAAGAAAGCAGCGTCCTGGCCACATGATGCAGTACTCCGGTTTTCGCCATTGACGGCTTTCGAAAGAAGCCAGGTCCATGTTAACAATGCCCCGGTAATGGGTTCCAACGGAACTAGCTATGTACCCGTTACTTCAGAAATGCAACAGTTCCTGGTGAATGATTTTGATATTACCCTGAACGAAGGAACTGAAACAATATGGTCCGCCAGATTACTGACGGTGATTGAATTTGGAAAACTGACTGTTTACAGAAGGATCCGCAAGGTGATCCTCGACGATATGGAAAAACAGAACGTGCTGCCCCACTGATCTTCCTACATGAAAAACAGTACATTTGTAATCTTATGAGGCAGCTGGTACTTTCTATCATGTTATGCACAGGCCTTGTGCAATATACATCCGCCCAGGTGGGCACTTCCGTTTACGATACCCATCAATACAAGCAAGGTATCTATAAAACTTTCCAGGAGTTTAGGGCAAACAATCCATCTGTTACCGGAACCATCTCCGTCAGGAACAGAACGCCGGCGGCACAGGTTTACCTACTGTCAGCGCCCAATGAGCTGAACCTGGTAGACTCTACCGGCAAGGAAAAGAAGGTGAAAAAATACTGGGGATACTCAGACGGGACTTCTATCTACATCAAAGACAATGGACTGAATAAGCTGGAAGAGATCGGGTACTATTGTCTGTATCGTTTCCATTCCATTACCTCTGCCGCGACCAACAGGACCACCGGAGGCATGGTCTTCGAAAATACACCTCCGCAAACGGCCGATAAGAGAGTACTGAACCTGGTAACAGGAGATGTGTATGACCTTACGATGTTCAATATGCGCAAGTATATACTCAGCCAGGACACAGCATTGTTACGGGAGTTCAACGAAGACAAACAGAATAAGAACAGATTGGTATATTATATCCAGAAATTCAACCAGCGGAACACACCCTCCTGGTAAGATGAATATCTGACAATTTTATTTGAGAGTCCTGTCTGTGACGGGACTTTTTTTATACCTTCCAACTCAGCAGGTATAGTATTTGTTTGTTTACCCGAGTAAGCATACATACCCTAAAGCATTTTATTTCAGTAAATTACTGTATAAGTAACCTTTTTTCATTGTGACAGATCCATCTACAAAGGAAGAAAAACATCATGGTCGCCCCTGGTGGCGATGGTTATTGTGGGGGCTTGCCGTTCTACTGATACTCCCTGTAATGGTGGTATTACTTTTACAACTGGAGCCTGTGCAGGACTACATTCGCCGGCAGGGAGAAATGTATCTGCAGAAGAAGCTGCATACACAGGTACGTATAGGATATCTCCGCGCGCGTGGATGGCGATACCTGGAACTAAAGAATGTATATGTGGCAGATAAGTCAGCGAAGGCTTTGTTGTTTTCCGGCTCGTTAAAAGTGCGGTACAATTTGTTGGCTTTTATCAACAACGAGTTACAGGTCAATGCCCTGGAATGGGATTCAGTACTCGTCAATGTTTACCGTAACCAGGCAGATAGCACTTATAACTATCAGTTCATTATGGATGCCTTCGCCCCAAAGGATACCAAACCCGATACCTTGTCTGCCGAGACAGGCACTTCTCTTCAATACCATCTTAAAGACATTACCCTCCGTCAGGTGCGTCTGCGCTTTGCTGACGCAAAAGATGGAATGACCGCCATTATTCATTTTAAGGAGTTACATGTTGATCCGGATGATCTGTTGCTGGATGAAGGCTTATACACATTCAGAGGCATTGAACTGGACGGGCTCAAAGGCTTATACACACAAGGATACCGCCCAAAGGCACTGACGAATACAGCGCCTCCACCCACACCCGCAGATATGGCCAGTACACCCTTCCACCTGTTATTAAAAAAGCTGCATATAAAAAACAGCGCCTTCCTCTATGCAGATGAGGCCAGTGGCCTGTCAACTGTCTGGCGCATCAGTGATTTTCAATTGGTGAACTCAAGTATTGACCTGGATTCCACGCTTGTACAAATAGGAGATCTGCGTATTGGTAAAACGACCGGTTCATTCACCTTATCATCACCAAAAGATACTTCCACACCAATACCAAGGGACAGTGTTCCTAACACCTGGAAGGTGCTGGCCACCAAGGCAGAAATCGACCATCTGGATTTCAAATTCGATAATAACGCGGCCCCACCATTAAGAGGAGCGGGGAATGATCCCGATTATAATCATCTCCTGCTATACAACCTCAATACCGCCCTCTCCAATATTCTTTATAAGCCCGATACTATCAGCGCGGTTCTTAAGAAACTGGAAGCCAGGGAGAAATCAGGTTTTGCCGTGAAAGAGGCTCGCTTCAACGTATTGTTCACTCCCCAGTCGCTGGCATTGCAGAATATGCTGGTGCAAACAAATAAGAGCCTGCTCAGAAGGCAGATTGCTGTCACTGTGCCCTCTTGGTCTACGCTTTCTGAGAACATGGATCTGTTACAGCTTCGCGCCGATATTGATTCCTCTCACATCTCCCTGGGCGAGTGGATGCCTTTCGTTCCGGATTCACGCAGGAATCCCTCAATGAAACCATTGTGGAACAAGGAGATAGATGTGACAGCCGTAGTAAAGGGTAGCCTGGGAAAACTGATCATAGAAACATTGCGTATAGCAGATAACGTTGGTAACCGTATTCATACCAGTGGGGAAATAGAACATACCATGGACATGAACCGGTTCTATGCAAATCTGCCTTCAGTATATATTCAATCCGGTAATAAACAACTAAGATCCTGGTTACCAGCAGGTACCCTGCCGGATACTCCCCGCCTGCCGGAACAGCTATTGATTACAGGGAAAGTGCTCGGCGGCATGCAGGACATGAAAACACAGTTGCAGCTTACCAGCAGTTCCGCCAATGCCCAACTGTCTGCACATCTTGTGAATATCATGGATAGTATCCGCGCCCGTTATGATGTAACGCTGGCTTCTTTCAAAGTACATCCGGGTATTCTCATGTACGATACAACCATGGGTTGGATCAGTGGTAAGATGTCAGCCTCCGGGCAGGGATATACTTTCCCGGGTATGGTAGCACATGCCGCTATTACCCTGGATGCTGCTACTTACAACCGTTACACCTATCACGATATCGCGTTGACCGCCAATATTGATAAGCGACAGTTACAGGCGCAGGGCCAGAGTAACGACACCAGTATCACACTCGCTTTTGATCTCAATGCTTTATTAAATGATACCAGCGTACAGTCTTTACAGGCATCTCTCCAGATGGACAAGGCAGACTTGTATACCACCCACTGGTACAGCGAGCCGATGATCCTCAAAGGAAACCTGACGGCAGATTTCAGTAGTCTTGATCCGCGACGCCTGGTAGGAACAGCCTTTTTGCATGACTGGCAGATTGCTACAAAGGGACAGGTATTCCCACTGGACACCATTGCGCTTACGGCCAAATATGAAGACCAGCAATATCTGGCACTAACGGGTCCCTTTGGCTTTATTAATGCCAACGGCAATATCGACTATACGAAAATAGGCGGCGCCTTCGGTCAGCTGATTAACAAGCCATTACAACCATACGATAGTGCGCAACTGGTGAACCTGCCTGCCGGACAAATCCTGTTTTGGAATGCTTCCTTAACCTGGCCCCGTAGTCTCAGGAATATGGCACCCAGCCTCCGGATGGAATACCCGTTGCTTATTGACGGACGCCTGAATTCTGACAGTAGCCTGCTGGTGCTGAATGCTAATCTGCCGAAATTGTCTTATGATTCTATGCGTGTTGACAGCGTAAAACTGGCGGCTCAGATACATGACACTTCATTACATGCCACCGTGGATCTTGCGCAATTATATCACAAGGTTGTTCCATTAAATCATACACAATTAAAAATCAATGCGGTAGGTGATAAACTGGAATGGGATCTCCTGCTGGACGATATCCGGCGTAAGCCGAAATATAAAGCTGGTGGCTATGTCACTTTTCTGCCAGCCAACGCTATGGACCTTTCTCTGAAAACAGACCTCTTACTGAACAAACAACAATGGAAGGTTGATGACAATAACCGCATCCATATTATAAATGGAGGTCCGGACACGGCACAATTAACCCTCTCTTATCAAAACCAATCCATACAGGTACAGACTTTAAGAGATAGCAGCCAGGGAACGCTTCCTCCGCTAAAAACGACTATCAAAGATTTCAAGCTGTCTACTATCACAGGTTTACTCTCATCAGATACATTGCTAGCCAACGGATTACTGAATGCAGAAGCTCTGGTCAGCAACCTGGATAATTCTCCATTAATAAAGAGCTCTTTAAAAATAGACTCTCTCACCTTCAGAGGAACTGCTGTAGGTACCCTGGAAGCAAATGTGGAAACACCACAGGCCAACCAATATAAACTTACGGCCAATCTTACCGGCAATCAGAATGATGTGAAGGTGGATGGCACTTATGATACCACTATCAATGCAAAGGTGAATATCAACAATATCAACATGGCCTCTCTCGAAGCCTTCACTTTCGGGAATGTGACACGTATGCATGGTAGCGCGGATGGACAGTTCACTATTACCGGCACTACTGACAAACCCAAGGTATTAGGAACACTGCATTTCAATGACGCCGGCGGCACAATTACCTATGTTGGCGCCAATCTCCGCTTGCCAGATGAAACCATCACTATGGACGAGAAAGGGGTCGCATTTAACCAGTTCGTAGTTGCCGACAGTCTTGACAATGAACTGGTTGTAAACGGCCGTATCAATACCCCGGATTTCAGCAAGTATAATTTCAATCTCGATATCAACTCAGATAACTTTATGATATTGGGAGAACAACAGGACCCCAAGCAATTATATTATGGCCCGGCGTTTATAGATACCCGTATCAGGGTACGTGGTAATCTTGATCTTCCCAGGGTAGACGCCAGTGTGAAGCTCAGGGATAAATCCAAAATTACTGTTACGCTACCTTCCGAGGAACCCGGGATAGCAAACAGGGAAGGAGTGATCGTATTTGTGGATAAGTCTAATCCTGTAGATTCCAGTCTCTTTAAAGCGGTAGACAGTACCAAATTCGAGAATCCACGTCTGAAAGGCATCAACTTTTCCGGTAATGCGGAAATCACACCGGAATCCATTATCAAGATCATCATCGATCCTGTAAATGGCGATTTCGTAGAGGCGCAGGGAACAGCCAACATCAACGCCACCCTGGATGCCAGCAGTAAAATGACACTCACCGGGCGTTATGAAATAAGTGAGGGAAAGTATGAAATGTCACTGAATCAGGTAATCAAACGCTCTTTCAGCATAGAAAAGGGCAGTTCCATTACTTTCAGCGGGGAGGCCATGGATGCAGATCTGGATATTACCGCCCGGTATACCGTCAATGCCACAGCGGCGGATCTGGTGCAAGACCAGCTGACCAACTTATCAGAAACCGACAGGAACAGGTATAAGCAGAAATTACCTTTTTACGTATACCTCCATATCAAAGGACAGATGATGAAACCGGATATATCCTTTGAGCTGGACATGCCGGAAGCAGAACAGAATGCCTTCAGCGGAAGTGTATATAACCGCCTGAAACAGATTAACCAAATCCCTTCTGAATTGAATAAACAGGTAATGGGATTGCTGGTACTCAATAGTTTCATTCCTGAAGATCCTTTGGCAGGTGAAGGTGGTGGCAGTGGCGATTTCGGTGTACGTAATATGGCACGCCAGAGTGTGAGCAAGATCCTTTCACAGCAGTTGAATAACCTGGCGGGTAATCTTATTAAAGGCATAGATCTGAATTTCGACGTAGAATCCAAAGAAGACTATTCCACCGGTTCCGCACAGGAAACCACCAATCTGAAAGTAGGCGCCTCCAAGAAACTGTTCAATGAAAGGCTTTCCGTTTCTGTCGGCTCCAATGTGATGTTGCAGGGAGAGAACCAGGCAAACCCATCATCCCTGGTCGGCGATATTTCTGTGGAATACAAACTGACAAAAGACGGCCGTTACCGGGTAAGAGTATATCAGCGCAATGACAACAGTACGGTCATTGAAGGCCAGGTGGTGGAAACGGGTGTCGCTTTTGCGCTCATTATGGACTACGACGAATTCCGTGAAATACTCCACAGTGCTAAATCGCGGGAGAAAAAGGCAAGGCTCCGCAAAAAGAAAACTGTCAGCAAAAAATAAGATGAGCAAAATAAATCGCCATATATCGTTCATTGTCACTGCAGTGCTCTTCGCCCTGTGCATAAATGGCTGCAGTAGCACCAAAACTGTCCCTGAAAACGACCGGCTGTATACTGGCACAAAAATAAAATGGGAGGGGAAGAAACCCAGAGACTATGGTACCCTCTCTGCCGGCCTGGAAAGCCGGACGAGACCAAAACCTAACCGGAAGTTTGCAGGTATGCCTATCCGGCTCTGGCTCTACAATCTCGGTAAGGAACCCAAAGGCAAGGGCCTGAATTATCTGTTAAGGCGTAAATGGGGTGAAGCGCCGGTCTTGCTGAGCAGTGCCAAACCGGATTATACAGCAGATGTACTGGAACAATATTTGGTGGACAACGGTTTTTTTCAGGCGGATGTCGTTTCGGATATCAAATACCAGGGAAAGAAAAAAGCGTCTATTACTTATACGGCTACCCCAAACCTTCGATATCGTATTAAAAGCGTTACCTATGAAACTGATAGTAGCGGGATTGGTAAAGCTATTGCTGCCGCGCAAAAGGGTAGTTCTCTTAAACTCAGGCGTCCATTCCGGCTAGACAGTGTAGTGGCAGAACGCAACCGTGTACATAAAATCTTAAAGGAACAAGGTTATTATTACTTCACGCCGGATCACCTACTGGTAGAAGTAGATAGCACCAACAATGGCATGGTTGATCTTTATCTCAAGATGAAAGAAGAAACACCATTGGCGGCACGTCAGCAATACAGGATGAAGAATATCACCCTGTATCCAAATTACTCACTGGATAATGATTCGCTTTCCCGCAGAGGCAAAGCCGATACATTCCAGCATATCAGGATTATCGACTCCACGCACAAGTTCAAGCCAAGCGTACTTGCCCGTTCCGTATTCCTGAAACCGGATAGTTTATACACACTTAGTGGTCATAATACCACACTGCACCGGTTAACAGATCTGGGTACTTTTAAATTTGTGAAGGGACAATTCCGGCCGGCGCGAGGAGATAGTTCGAGATTAAATGCCAGTTTTTTCCTGACGCCTTATCCCCGGAGAAGTTTATCTGCCGAATTGAGAGGAACCTCCAAATCCAACAACTTTGTCGGTTCTGAAGTAAGGATCACTTCGCGCAATCGTAACTGGCTACATGCAGCGAACCTGTTTGAAATCACTTTATCGGGTGGTGTAGAATGGCAGGTAGGAGGAACGCAAACGACCAATAATACCACCCTGAAAGGAGGTAACTCCTATAACTTCAAGGCGGAAGCCGCAGTGACTATTCCGAAGTTCTGGCAACCGCTATTCAATTTCAACGTAAAAACACCTTATGTACCACGTACACGTATCAGCGTGAGTTATGAACTGTTCAGCCGCAGTCAGTTATACAATCTGAACGCCTATTCTTTCCAGTTCCAGTACATCTGGCGCCAGACACAGTACCTGGAGCATAAATGGTCGCCTATTGCCATTACATATGTGCTGCCTACGAGTACTACGCCCGGCTACGACAGTATTCTGAAGAATGACCCAAGCCAGCGGGCCGCTATCGAAAAGCAGTTCATCCTCGGTGGAAACTATAGTATCACCTACAATAACCAGTCTGACAACAAGGAACATAGCTTCTATCTGAATGGGGATCTTGACTATTCCGGTAATGTTGCTGGCCTGGTGATCCCTAAAAAAGATACAGCAAGGACCCTGTTCGGCACTCCATTCGCGCAGTATGTGCGACTGACAGGCGACATAAGACACTATTGGAAACTAACCCGCAAGCTGACATGGGTAAACCGTATATATGCCGGTTTTGGCATCCCTTACGGAAATTCAACCACGCTACCGTTTGTAAAACAATACTTTATAGGTGGTAGCAGTAGCCTTCGCGGATTCCGCGCCAGAACACTGGGGCCGGGAAGGTATAAAGACACGACCAGCCGCTTTCTGGCAAATGAAGCCGGTGATATCAAACTGGAATATAACTCTGAAATACGCGCACGTCTTACCGGCATCTTTAATGGAGCCGTTTTCCTGGACGCAGGTAATATCTGGCTAAAGCAGGACGTACCTTCCAAACCAGGCAGTAAGTTCAAAACCAGTACCTTTGGAAGCCAGATAGCTGTGGACGCGGGCCTGGGTTTGCGTATAGATGCTTCTATTATCGTGGTAAGGCTTGATCTGGCATTTCCTTTACGCAAGCCATGGCTGCCTTCTGACGAAAGGTGGGTGATAAAAGATATTAACTTTGGCGATCCGGACTGGCGCAGAGAGAATCTTATATTAAATATAGCGATTGGATATCCTTTCTGATTTTTTTACCTTGGGCGGGCGAAACCCTGCCCTATAAAAACCAGACCTATGATAACAAAAAACTATACACACCTATTTGTCGTTCTACTCTGTAGTTTGCTCTGCTTTTCAGCTTGCAGCAGGAAGATCACCGAAAACGGGAAAGCTTCTTACTATGCAGATAAGTTTGAAGGCCGTAAAACAGCCAGTGGTGAAACCTATCACCAGGGTGGATTAACAGCAGCACACCGTACACTGCCCTTTGGTACCAAAGTGAAAGTTCTAAATATTTCAAATGGAAAGTCTGTAACAGTGCGGATCAACGACCGTGGTCCTTTTTCACAGGGAAGGGTGATCGATCTTTCCAAAAAAGCAGCCAAACGTATCGGCATGCTGACCACCGGGGTGGCAGTCGTGGAAATAAAGTATAAGAAAAAGAAAAAATAACCTGATTAGCAAGATAAAAAAGGCGTTCCGTTTTTGGACGCCTTTTTTATAATAAATTGTTTGCCCTCAGGCATGTATACCTTCACCTATTTCCTCTACCATCTTTCTGCAGAAGGCCGGCAGATCATTTGGATTACGGCTTGTGACCAATCCATTATCAACAACTACTTCCTTATCAACCCAATTGGCGCCCGCGTTGGTCAGGTCTGTTTTCAAAGAAGGATAGGAGGTAACAGTCCTTCCTTTTAATTCACCGGTTTCTATCAATGTCCATGGACCGTGACAGATTGCTGCAATGGGTTTACTATCATCAAAGAAGCCGGAGACAAAGTTCACCGCCTCCTGGCTTTCCCTCAAGTGATCAGGGTTCATTACTCCACCTGGCAATACCAGTGCGTCGTAATCTTTGGCGTTGGCCTGTCCAACTACTTTATCCACAGGATATGTCTTGCCCCAGTCTTTTTCGGCCCATGCCTTTACTTCTCCATCATGCAATGATATTACATCTACATTGGCCCCCGCGTTCTGCAAGGCTTCCAGCGGTTTTGTGAATTCAACCTCTTCAAAACCATCAGCTACCAATATGGCCACTTTTTTATTACTGAGCTTGTTTTCCATAATCTTTACATTTTATGGTTTTTGATAATTAATTGCATAGGATTACTAACTATCTGCAACAAAAACAATTCCTAACACCTAAACTCCCTCTCATGGCCATGATATAGAATATCTTTCCTTGATATTCAATTTATCTTTTGTGCATTTTTTTACTCATAGTTATACTGGCAATACTCATTTATCTCACATTTATATGGTATTTAAGCTATTTTTTTTGGAATTATTATGGTTGTATCGTTATTTGCAGCGCAATCAGTTTTACCATATTCTCATGAAAAAACACAATTTGCTATAAGCGTCTGAGAATGCATGTTTTTAATCCGAGGTCTGCTGCAATAGCAATGTGATAGTTGAGAGAAAGCTGAAATAGTTGTTATATATCCAATCTCTATTAATTCCCTTTTTTGTACAGTAATTTTTGCCCCGTCACATTTACGGAGTAGAGTTTGTATTACCTAAGGTGACCAACCAACATTATTGAACGTAGTCTTCCATATCCTAGTCTTAAATAGCCAATCTGCTGCCGGTGATACTCTTCGCCGGCAGTCCTTCTTTTATTTAGTTCCCTCCGCTACGGCATTTAATGCTCCGTTCTGCTGTAACAGCGTATATATATAGCTGGCTCTGAATTGCTGACCATTGATGTTATACAAGGGATCGTGACTACCCACAGAATCTGATTGTGCCTCAGCAGAAACATATAACGGATGTACCGCGTTTCTGGCAAAGACATTGGATGCTGCGGGGTCCAGGATATATTGTTGACTATCATAGGGAATGCTCAGTGCCTCCCTCGATAATTTGAGGTTTACAGAAAGGTGATTGATATATTCTGAGATGAACGCCTGTCTGTCAAAACTTTCCGGCGTCCCCTGCTCCAGTTGCATATGTGCTGCAGTCAATAAGTCAGCTGTATACTTTACCAAAGCGGGATTATAAATCCTGACACGGTCTTCGTATAAATTCCAGACACTCGTAACGCCATCCAGCGCAGCTGCCGCCTCTTTCAGCTGTTGCCCCGACTCAGGAACATCAAATCCGCTGAGTGACAATGCCATCACCCTGACAAGTTCCAGTCTCATCGCATCGAATAACTGTGCATCTGTTGGCAGTGGTTTGGATGCTACCAGGGACAGACTATTCACTGCAGTTACCAGCCTGCGTGCTTCTATATAAGCGGCCTGTGTATCCGCGACTTGCAGGGACGGATATAGTAACCGTTCCAGCGCCTGAAATGCCTGCCTGTTATTACCTTTTGTAGTATCATTACCTCCACCATTGATCAATTGTACCATATAGGGACTGAAATATTCTGCGAATACTTCAATGTTTTTATACGCAAGCCTTGATTCACAGAAGGCCTGCTGTACAACAGCTGAAGATTGATGGGTAGCCAGCGCGGTACATAATTTTTCTACTTTCATCCTGAGCTTTGCCAGTGAGGGTTCGTACCAGGTAAGCACGTCTTTTTCAGCTGCTATTTTACTACAGGTTGATTCATAAATACTGTAGCAGCAAATAATCAGAAGAATGACAGCTATTACAAAAATTAGTGCGCGCATAGACTTAAAATCACCGGTTATTAAAAAGCATTTCTAATTTTACCAATGTAAACTGATGGCAGCATAATAATGCATTGTGTAACCGCATGAGTTGGCGGACAGGCGGAGCAATTGTCCCGGAAGACAATTATTATGTGAACAGTTGTAGGTGGTTAATCAATCCAAGATAGTAATCAGTTGTTAATTCCTCGTTACGCCAATTTTAAGTTAATTTTAAAATAGTCAGCATAAATCTGTCACAATGGTTAAGCCGAATCGCATATTGCCTATTCATGATGTATTGGAAACATTGAATCCTTTTAAGGCCAGGAAACAACGGTTGATGAATTATAATCCAGTAACTGGGCCACTTACGCGAAAGCAGGCAGTATGTGAAAAAATAACCATCTTCAACTATGGTAATCATCATTTTGAGGAGGAAACCGTAAACGGAGACGATGTGGAAGCCATCTTCAAACACATTGATACCAAAAATACCGTATGGATCAATGTGGATGGGATCAATAAGGAGACGGTACACGATATCTGCATTCGCCTGAACATTCATATTCTGTTGGAAGATGACATCATGAGTGTAGGCCAGCGTGCGAAAATGGATGAGATAGGAGAGCACCTGTTCTGCCTTCTTCCCATGATGTACTTCAATTTAAATACCTGCACCATTGAGCAGGAGCAAGTGAGTATAGTGCTGGGAAAAAATTTTGTGATCTCTTTCCAGGAGGATGCAGAAAGAGATGTATTCAATCACATAAGAGATAAACTAAGGATCAATAACTCACGGATCCGGACCGCCGGGGCTGATTATTTATGCTATTCCATGTTGGATACAATCGTGGACAGCTATTACAGCATCATTGAAAAGTTAGGAGAGCGGATAGAATTAATGGAAGATGCTGTGCAGCACCAGGCGAATACCCGCACACAGGCCCGGATCAATCTGTTAAGAAGAGAGCTATTGCTGTTCAAAAGGGCCGTTGCCCCCGTACGCGAGCTGGTGAACGGATTTCTCAAAAGTGATAGTGAGCTGTTGGAAGAGCGCACTACCAAGTACTTCAAGGATGTGTACGATCATATCATACAGGCAAATGACCTGGCGGAAAACTACCGCGACGTGATATTAACCGTTCAGGACCTATATCATACCCAGATCAATCTCAAGATGAATGAGATCATGAAAGTGTTGGCCGTGGTAACGACCCTTATGGCGCCACTGACATTTATAGCCGGCATCTACGGGATGAACTTCGACAACATGCCGGAGCTGCACACGGTTAATGGGTACTATTACACCATGCTGTTCATGTTGATCATGCTGATTGCTATGGTCATCCTCTTTAAAAAGAAGAAATGGTTCTGATCATTTCTTTTTATAGATAGGTACGGTAGAACAGGGTTCTCCATACATGAGGCTTTTCACCACAGGTGTCAGCAGGCGGGTAATTTCTACATAGGCAGCCTCTCCCGCTCCCTGGTCGCCACATCCTTTGATAACCACGCGTTTATCAACGTATTCATTCACGTCAATAGCCGCCAGGTTCTTCATAAACTGTACCTGGTGCACATGTTTTTTGTTGCCAAAAGCCGCAAAATGGGCAACCGGCGACAGGTAAGTCATTACAAGCATATATGCCCAGAAGGGTATAACAGCATCTGCGGTGCAGACGATCGCTACATTTTTATTACGGTATTGTTCCCAATCGAGTGACTGCAATGCAGCTCTAAAATCTTTCTCCTTGAGGATCAGCTCCATAAAGAGGTACTGCTTCAGATCAAATTCAACGATTTCTTCTTTCGGATAGTAATCTTCCAGGTCCAGGGTGATCAACCCACTCTGTGCTACCTTGTTTACAATCTCTTCCATAAGCCCGACTTTTTACTATGCAAAGGTACTAAAAGTATCTATGGGATGGCCGGTGGGGTGGTGGTTATGGAAGCATAAATGAAGTGCCAGGAAATAAAGTGGGGTAAAACAAAAGCGCCAGGGATGAAACCCTGGCGCTTTTATCAGTTATTTGAAGATTGTTATTCCTTAAAAGAATTTACCGCGGTTATCCTCGACCTTGCTCAGCTTTTTCAGTACTGAGAACAGTTGCTGATCTAGCGCAGAGAGCAGGCTCTGTTCATAAACACGGCTTACACTCTTTGCATCCTGAGGCTGACCGGAAGGCTGGAAAGCATTCACTTTCACCACATATACACCAGCGTTACCTTCTATCGGAGCAGATACTTTTGCAGTACCCCAGCTCTTATTAAATGCAGCACCTACTACCCGTGGTTCAAAACCCAGACTTGCAACAAACGGAGTTCCGAAAGAGATATTGTCTGCAGTTTGTACCGGCTGGTTGGTTGCTTTCTGTACAGCTTCCAGAGAAGCTGGTGACTGAATTTTCTCAATGATCTGTGCAGCTTTCTTATTCTTTCTTACTTCAGCTTCTACAGATGGTCTTACATCTTCAAGCGCAGCTACACCTTCTTCACGCACTGCAGTTAGTACGGCTACTACATAATTATTATCAAAGGTAAACACGTTGCTCACGTCACCTTTTTTTGCATCGTATGCCCAGCGAACCAGTTCACGTGCCTGACCAATACCAGGAATGGTGTGATCCATTGGACGGAGGTTATCAGCGATACGTTTGTTCAGACCGTTCTGCTGGATATTTTTTTCGAATGTTTTCCAGTCGCGGTTCTTGGCAGCAAATTCATTTGCTTCAGCATATGCTTTACTATCTGTTTCACGGCTCGGAGATACAGGTTTTGCGAGGTAAGCAATTTTCACTGCCTGGCCTACATTCTTCTGATCCATAATTTCGATCAGGTGATAACCTGCCAGTGTTTTTACAACACCGATCGTGCCTTTACTTTTCTCGAGAGCGAAATCTTTAAATTCTTTCAGGAAATCAGTAGAAGGAGTTACATCGTATTCGCCACCGGTTGGTTTGCTTCTTACGTCGTCAGTATACTGTTCAACCAGGGCTTTGAAATCAGCACCACCTCTTACAGCCCTTTCGATACTGTCGATGCGGGCTTTAGCGATTGAATCAGGTAAGCCACCACCTTGCTGGTTCTGAGTAGCTATTAATATATGACGTACTTTAACGCTGTCTGGTAATAACTTACGATCGATCATTTTTGCGAAAACGATCAGGTTATTATCATAATATGGTCCGAACACTGCACCATTGGGTAAACTTAGCAGGGTATCTTTCTGAGGAACCATCAGTGCGCTTTTTGCAACATAGCTATCGTAGAAAGGCAGGTCGGAGTTGCGGTTGATGAAAGCTGCGATATCAGTATTACTGATAGTGTCCAGTTCTTGCTTAGCTTCGAACAGCACTTTCAATGCAGCAGCTGTATCCGCAGCGGAAGGCACTACATTAAAAGAGATATAATCTACTTTGCGGGATTCTTCAGTTTTGAACAGTTCTTTGTGACTATTAATATAGCTATTCAGTTCGCTGTCACTTAATTTAATAGTAGAGTCAGCGATAGTGGCGTAAGGAACTGACACATAAGAAATAGATGCCAGCTGTCCGTTATCCTGGATCTGCTTTTCAGCCAACCATTTTGGATAATATACCGCCTGTTTGATCAGGGAAAGATATTTCTGAGAAATCCTTGACTGAGCAATGTAATCTTCCAATTGTAACAGACCAGCGCGCATCTGACCGGTTTTATCCTGGTTGATGCTGGCAAGTACCTGCTGCATACGGGCACGATCAAATTGTCCTGTCTTCTCGTCAGTAAACTGTTGGGTAACGATTGGGCTGGGATTTTTACCAGTGAACTGGTCCTTGATCTCTTCGTCAGTTACAGCCAGACCCAGTTTATTATACTGAGACTCCATAATCTGTTTGCTCAGGAACTGGTTCCAGGCAGATTCGCGTGCCTGTTCGGTAATCTGATCATTCAGCACATTTTGCCCCTGACGCATCCGGTCTTCAGTAGTTTTGATCATCTGCTGATAATCGGAGAATTCAAGTTCTTCACCATTTACTTTACCTACAACAGTGGAACGGCGAATAAGAGAGTTTTTGCCAAAGAAGGCATCTTGTAGCAGGAAGCTGACGATAGCCAGGCAGATCACTACTACGATCACCACGGCATATTTATCCCTGATCTTCTGAATAACTGACATATATTATATAGTCTAAATTTTTTAAGGAAAGCAAAAATAGAATAAAATAACTGTAACTACAAAACAGATTTTATTGCCTCAAACCCAATACAGGAAAGGATTTCGGCCAATTTAACGGGAAATAGATTTAAGTCTTCATTCACAGGTTATCCACATTTGTCATGATTTTTGTACCAGGTTGTATGTTATACCCGGGGATTTTTCAATACGGCTATGGGCCATTATTTCGGAATTTTTGCCTTCTTTAAAACATGGGGCGCTTTATTCACATTTCACAGAAGGCAATTTCTTCATTCACATTAAAATGTGTACAAAGAATGATGTAAAGCTAAAAAAGCAATCTTAACCTGATATAACTTTTTAGTTGTAGTTTATCCACATCGACTGTTAAAAAAGCGGTAGAAGTTGTCCAATATCTTGGTAAAAACCTCACTTCAGGTACCTGAAAACTAATTTTGTTATTTCCGGCGGGAAAGGTCCGGGTCCTGAAAAGTGATTTTTGGGGATTATTAGCCGGGGCTATTAACATGTTTTCAATAGGTTCACCACAGAAAAAATATTCACGGTAAACGATATCCACGGGTGTGGATGAAAATAGGTTTTTCCAGTACTATGGCTGATCTTCATTGTTAATTTCCTGTGGATAGCCAACACAAAAAGAATAACAACTACATTTGTACATCATGGTAAAAATTAGTTCTCACATATTCACAGCCCTAATAGTAGTGGGTTTTTCTTTTTTAAATAAATAAACTATATATATAATTATGATGAGGGAGCTGGAAATTGCAAAAAGCGAACTGCAAAAAAAAGGGTACCTGGATTTGCCGGTCGATGTACGCCTGGATCTCTTTGCAGAAATCGAACGGTTAAAGAAGGAAAAGAACGCGATCGTCCTGGCACACTATTACCAGGAACCCGACATCCAGGATGTGGCCGATTACATCGGTGACAGTTTGGGCCTAAGTCAGCAGGCCGCAAAAACGGATGCTGACATAATTGTTTTTGCCGGCGTACACTTTATGGCAGAGACAGCCAAGATTCTAAGTCCGCAGAAAAAAGTTTTGCTGCCGGACCTGAAAGCAGGATGTTCTCTGGCGGATAGTGCTCCTCCAGACCTGTTCAGAAAATTCAAAGAAAAACATCCTGACCACCTGGTTATTTCCTATATAAACTGCTCCGCAGGGATCAAAGCGCTCAGCGATATCATTTGCACGTCATCTAATGCCGAAAAGATCATCGAAAGCGTCCCCAAGGACCAGCCGATCATTTTTGCCCCCGACAGGAATTTAGGGGCTTATTTGGCCAAAAAAACGGGTAGGGATATGTTACTGTGGAACGGTGCCTGCATGGTCCACGAGATCTTCTCCCTGGAAAAGATCACAAAATTGAAGATCCGTCATCCGAAAGCCAAGGTGATAGCCCATCCGGAATGTGAAGCAGCCGTACTCGAGATCGCTGACTACATCGGATCGACTACCGGATTGTTGAAGTTTTCTCAGAAAGATGATGCACAGGAGTATATTGTTGTAACCGAAACCGGTATCCTTCACCAGATGCAAAAAGAAAATCCGGGCAAAACCTTCATTCCGGCACCTCCAAATAATGCTTGCGCATGCAATGATTGTCCGCATATGAAGTTAAACACCCTCGAAAAGTTATATCTGTGCATGGAATATGAGGAACCAGAGATCACAATGAATGAACAATTGAGGATCGCTGCAAAGAAACCTATCGAAAGAATGTTAGAGATCAGTGCACAATACGGATTGTGATTAAATAATTGATAATTAGTAGGTTATATAGTTTTAGGAAGAAAATTTAAGCTTAAAAGGCCCGGTTGAGATGTCAATCGGGCCTTTTTTATGCTTTTGAGTGCCTTATAGTTGCGACGAAAATCAGCTCGCTGGAACTCTGGTAAGGCGATTTGAGCAGGAAGCACTTAGAAACGAACGCCTTATAGTTTGAATGAAAAATTTTTTCCCGTGGGTACCTACGAGAAAATTTAGTTTATGGAAAATATAGAGCCTTCATTTCTGAATGGCTTATAGCTACGATGAAATTCTGTATCTGATCTGCAGGTCGGACTACTTCATTCTGAGCACGTTAAAATGAAGGCTTTATGGTTGCGATAAACGGAAATTTGCTGTAGGTACCTACGAGAAAGTTGAGTTTGTCAAAAATATAGAGCCTTCATTTTTGAAGGGCTTATAGCTGCGACGAAAATCAGAATCCGATACATTGTTCGGGGCTATTTAATCCTGAGCGCTTTAAAATGAAGGCTTCGTGGCTGTGATAAGCAGCGTTTTTCCGTAGGTCCCCACAGAAAATGATAGTGTATTCAAAATATAAGGCCTTCAGAAATGAAGGCCTTATAAATGCGATGGAAAATTGTATCTGGGGGAAGCAGCATGACGATAAAATCTACAGAGCTTCCTGAAATGATTTTTTTTCGTTAGGCGGAAAATAATTCTTGGATCAGGATAGTCCACCGTTACAGAAAATAATACTTCCGTTGATGTAGGTATTTGTCACGACTCCTACAATAGCGCTGGCAATTTCTTCCGCTGTACCAACTCTGCCTACAGCTACTTGTGTAGAAAGTTGTTCAAAAGTTGCCTGCTTATCTGCCTCATTCAAAAAGTTCCACCAGGGAGTATCAATGACGCCAGGAGAAATGGCATTTACGCGAATTGGTTTGAGATCTTTCGCCAGAATAGGCACCATTACTTCAAGTGCGCCATTGATCGCAGCCAATCCGGCTGTACCAGGTAGCCGGGCAGTCGTGGAAGAGGCAGTTAGGATGGTAATGCTTCCGTTTTTCTTAAGAAAGGGTAGGGCGGCCTGGATTGTTTGTAGATATGGCCAGAATTTTTTCTCAAAACCTTCCCGTAGGTCATCCAAAGATAGTTCCTGGAACAATCCACCTCCTTTTGCCCCGCTAAGGGTAATTATCAGGTGGTCGAAGTGACCAACTGAAGAGAAAAAGTTTGCCAGCTCATCTTTGTCAGTGCTATCCAGTGCTACAACCTTCAATGCAGGGTCAGATGAGTGAAGTGCGTCTATTTTTTTCTGATCGCGTCCTGTTACTGTTACATTTCCACTTAACTCAAGTAACATTCTTGCAGTGGCTAGTCCGATACCTGAAGTTCCACCGGCAACAACTATTTTTTGATGGCTAATGTGCTTTGTCATTGTCTGTTTGTTTAACAGTACAAATTTCTTAAGCCGGCCGGCCAAAAAATTGTTCAAAGAATGCAAATCATTGACCAAATGCTGCAAATGCGTTTTTATTTTCCTGCTGGCGGTACTCCAACGGTGTCAGTCCGGTTGATTTCTTAAAGAAACGACTGAAAGCAGCTGGTTCACTAAAATTTAACTGGTAAGCAATTTCTGCGGCGGACAGGGGAGTGGATCTTAGTAAAACTTTTGCCTCCTGGGCCAACATTTCGCTAATGGCATCGGAAGCGGTGCGTGTGCTGACACTTTTTACTATTCTGTTCAGATGGTTTGCGGTAACATGGAGTAATTTTGCATAGTCTGCCACTTGGCGGAGAGATAAAAAGTGTTCCCCCACCAATTTATAGAACTGAGTAACCAGGTGAGATGTACTACCGGGATTTGCAGGAGGTGCGGTTAGGTGTTGTCTTTCATAGCTCCGCTTTGCCGTCAACAGCATCAGGTAGAGATACATTTTAATAGCGGTTTCCCTACCGGCACTTATTTCTTGCAGTTCCAGATCTATTTTTAATGCGAGAGCAATCAATTCGTCTATCTCCGGTTGGTTACAGCTGAAAATTTGCTGGCCGGCATAGTTGAGGAATGGGAATTCCTGTCCCAGGTTATTTTGTGGGATCAGGTCCTTAATGAAGCTGTCTTCAAAAAGTAGGTAGTATCCAAACACATCCGGGCTGACATTTGACTTGGCATGTATCTGTCCGGGGATGGAAAAGTTAACCGCGCAACCGCTGATATCGAAATGCTCCAAACCTAATTGTACATGGAGGGAACCCTGGGTGAGTATCCCAAATCTATAAAAGCCGGATTTTGCCGGGCCATAGTCTGGTATCATTCCTTCGGTGGAATATATTTCGAAGCCTGAAAGTCTTTTGTTGCTTGCCAGTTGGTGATAGCCGAATAGAGAAGTTCGGGTATTGTCTCTGTGGAGAGCTGCGTGTTGAGAGGAGAGCTGGTGGGTTGGAATCTTGCCGGGTAGTTTCATACTATCAAAAATACGAATGATCCATTATCTGTCAACTTGCGGATGGATAGAAGATCATTCGTACTTATTGTTTCAGACTACTTCTTCTACCCATATAAAGTCAGCTTCTGTTTTGCGGAGAGATAGATTATAGCCGGCTACCATGATAGAGATCGGATCTCCGAGGGGAGCAATCTTCTCTACTTTTACTGTTTCACCGGGTACACAACCCATCTCCATTAACTTGATGTGCAAATCATCTTTTTCAAAAGACGTGATAACGGCACTTTTACCTATAGCAAGCGAAGACAATTTAATCACTCCTTTTTTCATTCGATGTAATTTAATCTTTAATGTCTGGTGCTTTTCTCAAACTTAGCAGGTGATAAATTGTATATCGTACTAAGGTCTCGATATTTGATGAAACAAAGGTACAGGCTGAGGCCCAATCGAACAAAGACAGAGTAGGGAGAAACGGAAATTTCACTTTATTTTTACATTCTCAATTACTTACCAAAACATCAGGCAAGGCTATGGCTATCAATTTTACCCCTCATGAGGTGAAGTTAAATCTTAAGAATAAAACAAGATTGAAGACTTTTATCAAGGATCTTTTTGTTCGGGAGGGACAGGGATTAAAGAATCTGCAGTATGTTTTCTGTTCAGATGAGTATTTGTTGGAGATCAACCAGGAGTTTTTAAAGCATGATACCCTTACAGATATAGTAACTTTTGAGTTAGGAGACGAGCCGGATATCACTGAAGGGGAGATTTACATTAGTATTGATAGGGTTAAGGACAATGCACTGAAGTTTAAGGTAAGTGAGGAACATGAGTTGCATAGGGTCATTTTTCATGGGGCTTTGCATTTGTGTGGGTTTAAGGATAAGAGTAAAGAGCAATCGGCGTTGATGAGGGAGAAGGAGAATGAATATTTGAAGTTGTATTTTGGAATAGATTCATAATGTTCCACGTGGAACATATTCGGAGCCCTGGGATTATTAGTCCCAGGGTTTTGTTTTTATGGGTGATGGAATGTTTTCCATTTCGTTTTGTTTCCATCGCGGGTTGTCTGTTTTCGGCCCGGGGTTATCACCCGCGCTACAAACAAGACGACGCCGTAAGAGTCGATTGTAGCGAATGGACCTTGATGGGGTGTCTTGGGTGCTGTTGATAAATGTGGACGCTGGGAGAAGCAGTTTGTTTTCTGTACTGTTTGTTTGACATCCTCGTTTTGTCTCGTTTTGATCCTGGGGTTATCACTGGCGTTACAAACAAGACGGCTCCTGGCGAAAGTCGATTGTAGCGAATGGCCTTTGGAGATTGTCGGCCCCGGGTTTATTTTTGATGGATATGGATGTTGGGGGACTGTTGTGTTTCTATTGCCGTTTGTTTTACGTCCCGTTTTTTGTCCGGGATTATCACTCCGCGCCACAAACCAGATGACTCCAAATGGAGTTCGATTGCAGCGAACATTCCGAGGAATTGTTGGTCCCGGTTTGTTTTATGAACAGGGATGGATGGTAGAATATTTTGTTTCCTACCTGTTTTAAATCGTTTCTGTTGGTTCCATTTGATTTTTTGGTTTCTAGCAATTGTCACACATGGCTACAAACCGGACGATTCTGTTAGGAGTCAGTTGTAGCGAACGGCCTTAGGTGATTTGTGTAGATGTACATGATGTGGATGTTTTTCATCTTGTTTTGTTTCCGCCCCGTGATATGCCCGGGCTTTAAACAAGGAGACTCGATAGGAGTCAGTTGCGCGAATGAACCTCGGCGGTGTTGGCCTCCGGGGTTTTGTTTTTCGTGGTTGTGGACATGGTGGATGTGTTTGTTCCATACCGTTTGTTTCCGTTTCCATCCTGTCTCGGTTCAGGGGTGATAACCCCTGGCTACAAACAGGACGACTCCTAGCCGAGTCGATTGCAGCGAATCACCCCCCTTGCTGCTATACTTTTGAATCTGGCTTTATATCGATATATTCCTTGTAATAACTTATCTATAAACTATCACTTCACCATATATAACCCATATATAACCCATATCTCTTTAAATATGGATTATATATGGGTCATATATGGCTTATATATGGGTTATATATGGGTTATCTCAGGGAATACAGTATGGTGGCGCCCTTACAAGGATTATATAAATACCTTACTGTGTAATTAATTGTAAAAGAATGATTTTTATACGGTGAGAATGCATTATATCAGACTTAGTTACTTTTTATGGCCGCCCCTCTTGTATACCGCACCGGATTAAATGAATGACTGTTTTAGCGTCTTCCTCAACTTTTAGAAATGGATGATGCGCTCATAAAATGATAGGGGAAGATTGGAGCAGTGGATTGGTTGACATATAAAGTAAAGGAGGTGGGCATACAAAGGTTGCTTTTTATTATGAACGGCTTGGTGATTGTTTGCTAGATTCAGCAGTAACTGTAGTATTATTGTCGGTATCTTTATACGGTAGGAGCGAAGGGCATCTGTCACGGAAAGGTGCCTCATGAAACATTCTTCAAGATGTTCCACGTGGAACATCATATATCCTTCCTTCTATGTACTTTTGCATTTCTATTTAAACAAGATTATGTTTCCATCTTACGATGTTATTGTGGTAGGCGCCGGACATGCCGGTTGCGAGGCGGCAGCAGCTGCTGCAAATATGGGGTCCAAGGTATTGCTGATAACCATGAATATGCAAACTATAGCTCAGATGAGCTGCAACCCGGCAATGGGAGGGATCGCTAAAGGTCAGATCGTAAGAGAGATTGATGCTTTAGGTGGATACTCTGGTATAGTTACAGATCAGTCAATGATACAGTTCCGCATGCTGAATCGGTCCAAGGGACCAGCAATGTGGAGTCCACGTACCCAGAATGATCGTATGCTGTTTGCTGCAAAGTGGAGAGAGGCATTAGAACAAACTCCTAATGTGGACTTTTACCAGGATATGGTGAAGGGACTGTTAGTGAAAGATGGTGTTTGCTTTGGTGTCGTGACAGGGCTCGGTCATGAAATAAAAGCGAAGTCAGTTGTATTAACCAATGGTACTTTCCTGAATGGAGTGATGCATATCGGAGATAAACAATTCGGTGGAGGAAGGGTAGCTGAAAAAGCTGCGACCGGAATCACCGAACAACTTGTTTCCTTAGGGTTCGAAAGCGACCGTCTGAAAACAGGTACACCTCCAAGAATTGACGCAAGAAGTCTGGACTATTCAAAAATGGAAGAGCAACCAGGTGATGATGTGATCACCGGTTTTTCTTATTTGGATGTAGAAAAGATCAAACCGGAACAACAGAGAAGTTGTCACATCACTTATACCAGTGATAAAGTACACGAAATGCTGAAGACTGGTTTTGACAGATCACCTATGTTTCAGGGAAGGATCCAGGGAGTAGGTCCAAGATATTGCCCAAGTATTGAAGACAAGATCAACCGATTTGCAGAAAGAGACAGACATCAGTTATTCGTAGAACCGGAAGGTTGGAACACCGTTGAAATTTATGTGAACGGTTTCTCAACATCCCTTCCGGAAGACGTACAATATAAAGCACTGCAGTTGGTACCAGGATTTGAGAACGTGAAAATGTTCCGCCCTGGGTATGCGATAGAGTATGATTACTTCCCACCAACCCAGTTGCAGTTTTCCCTGGAGACTAAACATATTCAGAATTTATTTTTTGCCGGACAGATTAATGGAACGACGGGTTATGAAGAAGCAGCATGTCAAGGATTGATGGCAGGGATTAACGCTCACCTGAAAGCAAGTGGTCAGGCGCCATTTGTGTTGAAAAGGAGTGAAGCATATATCGGCGTACTGATTGATGACCTGATCAACAAGGGTACCGACGAACCTTACCGCATGTTTACTTCGAGAGCCGAATTCAGAACTTTGTTGAGACAGGATAATGCAGACCTCCGTCTGACTGAGAAAAGTTTTGAGATGGGGCTCGCCAGACAAAACAGATTGGATAAGGTAGTGTTGAAGAAAGATGGAGTGGAGAAGATAAAAAGTATTCTGAAAGAATTGCCAATAGACCCTGAAGAAATTAATCACCTGCTGGCGGAAAAAAATTCTTCACCACTTCCTCAGAGGATGCGTGCCTACCAGATTTTGTTAAGACCTTCTCTGGATATTTTCTCTATGAAAAATGGTGTTGCTAAGATGGCAAAAGCATTAGCTGAATTTAGTGATGAAACTTTGGAACAAGCAGAGATACAAATCAAGTATGAAGTGTACATCGAAAAGGAAATTGATCTGGTAAAAAGAATGAGCCAGATGGAAGATCTGATCATCCCCGATAGTTTTGATTATTCAAAACTGGTTTCACTGAGTACAGAGGCAAGACAGAAATTTAATAAAATCCGTCCACGCACATTAGGACAAGCAAGCAGGATCAGTGGAGTAAATCCAAGTGATGTACAAATCCTGATGGTGTATATGGGTAGGTAAAAAATACATTGAATTGAAAATAAAAAATACATGCTTTCTATGAGCATGTATTTTTTTTGTCTATATTCGTTTGTCGACCAAATTATGAGAGCCCTGAAAAGAAGATGAATGAGACCGAACCTATGACGCAACCGAACTAATTTTCATCCACGAAGAATTTCTAATGAAGCAGGTTGAAATTTATTTATAGCCAATCTTTCTGACGAGCACATAAGTGTATGCTATGAATTTATTCACCACCGGATTTCCTGGAAAATTTACCAACAAACTATTTCACAGATCTAACGACATGGATAATGAAGCATTGCAATTCAATGTAATGTGACATTGTTTCAATAATATTTATTCATTCACCAAAATGAATAACCGATAAAGTTAAGGTTAAATTAGAAGTATACAGTACCCGGTCCGTTTCTTCGGACTGGGCGTTTTTACACTAAAAAGCATTAATTAATTGAAAACCAATTAATTAGATGTTTTAATAATGACCTCATTATCTCCTGAAATTTCGACGATCTCTTAATGAGTAGTATGATTGGTCCAAAATTGGGTGTGTTGAAAAATAAGGGCTTTAAAATGCTTTTTTCTACTTTATTTCATATTTAGTAATTTGTCTTACCTAAAAAGTCCTGGTTTATGCTCAATGCCTTACTCACCTGCACCCTTTTATTAACGTCTACTATGCTGTCGGCACAAACTGATACAACCAAGGAAAAATATTTACTGATAGGTACTTATACAAAAAGTGCGGAAGAGGGAGTTAATGTTTATGCATTTAATACCAGCACCGGAGCCTTGCGTTATGTGAGCACTACTAAAAATGTAGACAATCCGTCTTACCTCGTTATTGCTCCTGATCAAAAACATGTCTATTCAGTAAACGAAAATAATGAAGGAGGAGTAAGTGCTTTTGAATGGGATACGACGAGTGGAGTATTGACTTTTTTGAATAAACAAGCTTCCGGTGGTGCGGCACCTTGTTACATCACTACCGATGAAGATGGTAAATATGTGATAGTAGGAAATTATGGTGGAGGAAGCTTATCGGTACTACCTGTTCGGGCGGATGGAAAAATTGATGCACCCGTGCAGACGATCGAACACACCGGTACGGGACCGAACAAAGAACGACAGGAAAAACCACATGTGCATTGTACGGTATTCGGTCCGGATCATAAATCATTGTATGTGTCAGATCTGGGAATAGACCAGGTTGTCATTTACGCTTACCGGCAGGGAGATGTATTACCACTCATGCCGGCAGATACCGGATATGCGTTACTTCCTCCCGGATCTGGTCCGAGACATATTACTTTTCACCCCAACGGAAAATGGGCATATGTGATTCATGAACTGGACGGAAAAGTTACTGGCTTTAATTATGTAAGGGGAAGACTGATTCCTTTCCAGACGATATCAACTTTACCCGCTACCTACAAGGGACCTATGTCGGGAGCAGACATTCACATTTCTCCGGATGGAAAATTTTTGTATGCTTCCAACAGGGATAAATTGAACAATATTGTTATCTATAGCATAGAACGTAAAAATGGACAACTGGTAAAAAAAGGCGAACAGTCATCCGGTGGAAAAGCGCCGCGCAATTTTATGATAGATCCGGATGGTAACTTTTTGTTAGTGGCAAATCAGAATACCGATAATGTGGTCGTGTTTAAAAGAAACAAAACAAC
This sequence comes from Chitinophaga ginsengisoli, assembly GCF_003014595.1. Classification (GTDB taxonomy): domain Bacteria; phylum Bacteroidota; class Bacteroidia; order Chitinophagales; family Chitinophagaceae; genus Chitinophaga; species Chitinophaga ginsengisoli. Next base: position 349,353 of record NZ_PYGK01000001.1, read on the forward strand.
TGGCTTATTAAAAGCTACCGGTCAGGAAATAAAAGTCCCGAAACCGGTATGTTTGAAAATGATCGGCAGTAAGTAAAAAGAAAAGACAATTTTATTGTACGTCTGATTGGCACAACTTTTTCAGAAGAACTTAAAAAGAAAGATTATGAAAAAGAAAGCAGCAAAACCGACAGATAAAAAGTCCGAAGAATTGAACGAAGACGAAAAGTTTCCAGGTTATCCCGCATATCCCGCAAGTGAAGATATTACCTACAGAGGTGAGCAGGAAGAACTTGATGTGGAAAAAGTAACCAGGTCTTCCCGCATCAACAATGAACTGGCGAGAGATTCATCTGGTAATCCGTCTGACCAGGATGAAGAGGAAGGACTTGATGTTCCCGGAGCAGATCTTGATGACGACAATGAACGGATCGGAGAAGAAGATGAAGAAAATAATTACTATAGTTTAGGTGGCGACAGGCATGAAGATCTCGAAGAAGATAACGATGAGTCGTGATCACCATTTATAATAATGGCGTCAACAGTCTGCATACCGCATCGATGAACCGCTCCCAGATGGAACGGTTTTTCCATAGACGTCGTTCAATATGAACAGAATCTTGCAAATCTTGTTCGAAAGCCAAGTTTAGCTTATACACAACTTGTTTGTCATAAATCACTACTGCAAGTTCACTATTCAGATAGAAACTCCGGTAATCCAGATTAACAGAACCAACAATTGCAAGGTTATCGTCTATTGCAATTGACTTGGCATGTATAAAGCCCTTTTGATAGAAGTAAACTTTTACACCGGCATCAAGCATGGACTTGATGTAAGATTGTGCTGCATGTTGCACAAAAAAAGAATCTCCTCTAAACGGTAAGATCAGTTGTACATTCTTACCTGCCAGTGCTGCCATCTGTAAGGCAGTTAATATTTGTTCATTGGGAATGAAGTAGGGATTGCTGATACGGATGGAACGTCGTGCCACATTGATCGCCATCAGAATAGTCTGCATCGCCATCGGAAAATCGGAGTCAGGACCACTGGCCACAATATCCACAAAACAATTTTCCCGGAGATCGGGACGGTGAAAGTAAGGAGCGTTAAAAGGGAAAGTATTCTTGCTGCAGTAACGATAACTCATCATGAATTGCAGCTGTAATAAATTCACAACATCGCCTTCCAGTTTCAGATGCGTGTCTCTCCAGAAAACAGGATTTTTCGCATTGTTCAGATAACGGGCATCCATATTGATACCTCCGGTAAATCCTACTTCTCCATCTATGATGATGATCTTTCTGTGATTGCGATAGTTGGCGTTGAGATAAAAGTTGATCAGTACAGGTGAAAAAGCAAAAACCTCTGCACCATGCTCTTCCAGCAGATCGGGAATATCTCCGATATTATCACTTCCCAGATCATCATATATAAATCTGACTTCTACTCCCTCTTTTAATTTCTCAACCAGGATATTGGCTACTTCATTACCAACATCATCTGCAGCAAAAATGTAGTACTCAATATGTATATGATGTTTTGCCGCTCTTAATGCTTCCATCACTGCGGGAAATTTTTCTTCTCCGTTCAGTAAGAGCTGTACACGATTATCACGCGAAAGTACAGAGTGACGGGTATTCAGTAACATAGCAGATATTTCCTGCTTGCTTGCTACCAGGTGTCTGAGTTGAATTTGTAAATGTTCTATTTCTTTTCGCTGCGACTCCCAATATCGCAACATCAATGTTTCATCTTTACTACCTTTCAGTGTGAAGCGACGTTTCTTGCGCAGATCTCTACCCAGGTAATAATAGACTACTAGTCCGAGTATAGGGACGAAGCTTAGCAGCATGATGTAAGCCATCGCCTTGACCGGATTGCGGTTTTCCAGCAAAATAGTGCCCACTACTCCAAGAAAGGAAAGTGAGATGAGCACATAACCAGTGATTTTCAATGCTATATGCCAGTCTGTATCCCAGAGGAAATATAATATCTGATACACGCAGCTTCTTTCTAAATGGTTAAGAATAAAGGTAATGGTAATATCATTAGAATAAATTATCCCCATCAATCGTTCTTAACATAAATTATCATTTTTTTTGTTCTTACAACGAACTGTACATGAAGGAATCAATCCTTATCAAACTGGAGGCCTCACGCCGGGAATTACTGGATCTGGGACTACGTAACCCTTTATTGAATTATCGTTTACCCCTTAGTCGTGGAGTGCATATTGAACAGGAAAGCGTTGCCAATATATATGAAGTATTGGTGAAGCAGGGAAAGGCAATGACTTTTCTCCCTAAAACTGATTCAAAAGAAAAGAAAGAAAAAGAAGTTGATGTTGCTGAACCCCCGCTGCCTTTACAGGAACCGGAGGAAATAGTATATGATACTCGTCTGCAAACAACTGAAACTGCTGTTGCATTACAGAACAGGTTATTAAATACTTACTATGCTGCACGTACCAGCCTGGAAGAACAGGGGGTGAATATTCTGTTCCTTACATTGGGGATGCTGAAGTGGTATGAAAAAGATAATGGTAAAGAACAACGGCAGGCGCCATTAATATTAATACCTGTTTCTCTTGAACGATCCAGCGCAAGAGAACGATTTCGTTTACGCTATACTGGTAGTGAAGTGGAAATGAATCTTAGTTTACAGACTAAGATAAAAGCAGAATTTGGTATTACGATACCAGATATGCCGGAGGCAGATGAAATAGCAGTACTTGATTACATCAAACAGGTAGCAGCAACCATCAATGGTATGCAGAACTGGGAAGTTGTTACGGATGCTGTTGAACTGGGCTTCTTCTCTTTTGGTAAACTAATGCTATACCATGACCTTGATAGTGATGGATGGCCCACTGATGAAAAGCCTGCTGATCATCCTATTCTGCAAGGTCTTTTTGGAGATGGATTCAAAGAGAATGCACCAAATATTTCTGAGGAAGTATTTATTGATACGGAAACAACAGCAGATGAATTACACCAGGTAGTTGATGCAGATGGATCTCAACTGTTAGCTATGCTGGCTGTGCAGGAAGGACGTAACCTGGTGATACAGGGACCTCCCGGTACAGGTAAGTCACAAACCATCACCAACCTTATTGCCAATGCAATTGGTGAAGGAAAGAAAGTGTTGTTTGTTGCTGAGAAAATGGCAGCGCTTGAAGTAGTGAAACGCAGGCTGGATAGCATTCAATTAGGGGAGGCATGTCTTGAATTGCATAGTCATAAAGCGAATAAAAAAGAACTGCATCAGGAATTAAGGAGAACATTGGAATTAGGTAAGCCTGCTATTTTGCAGCTGCAACAGGAAGTAACATTACTCGATGATTACAGGAAAGAGTTGAATGATTATAGTACTGCTGTAAACACACCAGTTGGAGAAAGTGGTATTACTCCTCATCAGTTAATGGGGTATCTGTTAAAACTGAAAGAGCAATTTGCCGCAATAGAATTGCCACGCATTGCAATACCTGATATTGATTCGTGGAATGCATTACGCATGCAACGTGCAGAAGCAATGTCCACAAGGATTGAGAACAGACTGGCGGAAACAGGCATACCTTCAGCATTGTTGTTTTGGGGAAGTGAGTTAACGGTATTGACACCAGCAGGTCAGGATAAATTAATGCCTGTATTAGAGAAAGCAGAAAGTACAACTGTTGCGTTACAACACGAAAGCGCTGTTATAGCTGGACAGGTAGGATTACCAATGCCGCTCTCCAGAAAGTATAGCATGGACCTGTCTTTCTTTGTACAACTTGCTTCCATTCGTCCGGATATAGCAGGTGTGCAATTAAAACATTCTGCGTGGTTACAACAAAAAGAAGATATCAAAGAGTTTATCGAAACGGGTAAACGACTACGGCAGATCCACCTGGTGTATGATCCGATTCTTATTCCAGAGGCATGGGATCAGCAGGTACTTGAAATGCGTCAGAACTTACTGGCGTTTGGCGATAAGTGGTATAAATTTTTAAAAGGTGATTATAACAAAACGAATCGTCAGCTGGCCGCTTTATACAGATCAGGAGCGCCTGATGACCTGCAGGGAAAACTAACCTGTATCGATGCAATTCTTGAAGCAAGACGATTAAGTAAGTTGCTGCAAGAACATGAAGTACTTGCGAAAGAGTTGTTTGGACAGCGTGTGCAGAAGGGGCAGGCAAACTGGGAAATGCTGGAGAGCATCACTAACTATTTAACAGAAGTACATAAGCAGATCAGTTATGGTTCCTGTTCTGCTGTGATATTAGATTATCTGGAGAAGAACGAACCGGTAGAAACAGCGAAGCGTTATTATGATACATTGCTGAAACATCTCCAACAACAGGGTGCTGCTATAGATGCATTAGTTACTGCATTTGCACTGAATGAGAAAAAACGTTTCCGAGAGATTACACCACTGCTGCAAAGACCTTATGAAGATCAGATCCTGTTGACGCAATCATGGATGAAAGGATTGCCTGAAATACATCATATCATTTCATGGAATAACCTTGCAGAAACTGCATCAGCAGAAGGACTACAGATGCTGATAGATACAGTTGCATATTGGCCGGAAAGTGTGACCGCATTAAAAGGTGCATTGCAGAAAACATGGTATGAATATCTGTGGGAGAAAGCCCTGATAGCGCATGCTTCACTACGCAAATTTGAAAGATCAAGTCATGAAGCGGCAGTGAAACAGTTTGTAAAATTAGATACACTTAACCTGCAATACAACCGGGCAAGGGCTGCACTTAAACATTGGGATGGTGTGCCGCCATTGGAAGCTGGTGGACAAGTGAATGTACTGCGCACAGAGTTTAACAAAAAGGCGAGACACATGCCTATACGTAAGCTCATGCAGTCTGCAGGACTGGCCATACAAGCGATCAAGCCTGTGTTCATGATGAGCCCTCTGTCTATTGCCAACTTCTTACCACCAGGCGCGCTGCAGTTTGATCTGGTAATATTTGACGAAGCGAGCCAGGTGAGACCAGTAGATGCGCTGGGTGCATTATTGAGAGGTAAACAATTGGTGGTAGTAGGTGATAGTAAGCAGTTGCCACCAAGTACTTTCTTTGATTCATTAATGAAAGAAGTAGATGACGAAGAAAATGTAACAGCAGATATGCCTAGCATCTTAGGTATGTGTGATGCACAGGGAGCACCACAGCGAATGTTGCGCTGGCACTACCGTAGCAGACATGAGTCGCTGATCAGCATGTCCAATCATGAGTTCTATGAAGATAAGTTAGTGATCTTTCCAAGTCCTGGTGCGGAGCATAAAATGGGATTAGTATATCACCATTTAAAAGATGCAACATATGATCGTGGTAAGACAAGAACAAATCAGCGTGAAGCAGATGCCATTACCGAAGCGGTGATTGAACATGCAAAGCATCATCCGGAAATGAGTCTTGGTGTTGTTGCTTTTAGCTCCGCGCAAATGCAGGCCATACAACAGGCACTCGAAACAGCCAGAAAAAAAATGCCAGAAGTGGAAATGTTCTTCAAAGCACATCCACATGAACCATTCTTTGTAAAGAACCTGGAGAATGTGCAGGGAGATGAACGTGATGTGATCTTTATAAGTATTGGTTATGGTCGTACACCAGAAGGCACGGTGAATCTATCTTTCGGGCCTTTGAATAATGAAGGAGGTGAAAAAAGATTAAACGTATTGATCACGCGGGCGAAGCAACGCTGCGAAGTATTTACGAACCTGACTGCTGATGATATTGATCTGAGTAAAACAGAAAGTGAAGGTGTACGTACATTGAAGAACTTCCTGTATTTCGCACAGCATGGATCCATGCAAAGTGGGTATACTGATGGCAAGCCTGTGAATATTCCTTTTGAGACACTTGTTGCAGAACACCTGACAGCAGCTGGTTACAATGTAAAGAAACAGGTAGGAAGTAAAGGCTTTTATATAGACCTCGCAGTAGTTGATCCCGAACATCCAGGTAAATATATTATGGGTATTATGTGTGATGGTGCTGCCTATCATGCGGCACGTTCTGCAAAAGACAGGGATAGATTGCGTCAGCAGGTATTGGAGAATATGGGCTGGAACATTTATAATGTATGGAGTACCGACTGGTTCCGCCATCCTGCGAGGGAATTGAGAAGATTAGTTGCTGCTATTGAAAACGTACGTGGAGGAAATAGTGATGATCAGGAAGTGGAAACGACATCTGCCGAAGATTACACGATGATAAGGGAAGATGAAGGCGAGGGAAGCGATGTACCGTTGTATGAAATGGCGGTATTACCTGAAGAGATAGCGGCGAAAGATCTGCATCAACATCCAGCAGAAAAGTTAAGATCATGGCTGGAAATGGTCGTGCGCGTAGAGAGCCCTGTTCATGTGGAAGAAGTGACGCGCCGTATCCTAGATGCCGCCGATGTATCACGTGTAGGTAACAGAATACGTGAGGTATTGAAACAGGCTATTGCAGATGCTGTTGGTAATGATTCAGTAATAGTAAAAGAAGAATTCCTCTGGGATGCAACGATGGATACACCATTGGTGCGTAGCAGAATGAACCTGCCATCTGCGTCACGTAAGATGACCTATATCGCGCCAGAAGAATTACAGGTGGTGATTGAAAAAGTAGTGCGGGATGCTATTGCTATTACGATGGTGGCTGCCATTCCCATTATCGCAAAAACACTGGGGTTTGCCCGTGTAACTGAAGACCTGAGAGCCGATCTGCAGGAAGCTGTTGAGAAAGCTTTAGCCGATGGTGTTATTTATCAGGATGACGAATGGCTCAAAGTAAAATAATCACTTTTTCAATACCAGCTCTTCTCTGGCAGCCCAGCCGTTGATATCCTGTTTGCTGAGTGCTGCCGCCATCAGATCAGGAAATTTGTCGGGTGTACAGGCGAAAACAGGAATGCCCAGGTTAGAGAAGTATTGTGCATTACTATGATCGTAAGCAGGAGCGCCATCGTCATTCAGTGCCAGTAATACGATCACCTGTACGCCGGCGGTGATTAATTCAGCAGCACGCTTCCGCATGTTGTCATCACTGCCGCCTTCAAAAAGGTCTGTGATCAGCACAAGCACTGTATCAGCAGGTTTTGTAATGATCTGCTGACAGTACGATAGTGCGGCATTAATATCAGTACCACCACCTAATTGTACGCCAAATAAAAGATCAACAGGGTCTTTCAACTCTTCCGTCAGATCAGCAACGGCAGTATCAAATGCCACCATACGGGTTTTGATAGCGGGTATGGATGCCATTACAGAACCAAAGATGCCCGAGTAAACAACAGAGGTTCCCATAGACCCACTCTGATCAAGACAGAGTACAACATCTTTCAGAGAGGTTGTTCTTCGTCCGTAACCGATACGAGTTTCAGGAATGATCGTTTTGTATTCAGGTTGATAATGCTGTAAGTTTTTGAGGATAGTAGCATGCCAGTTGATCTCGTTGTGACGGGGCCTCCTGTTACGAATGCTTCTGTGCAGACTACCAGTGATAGCTTGTAAAGTAGGCTGCGTCAGCTTTTTCAGCAGATCGTCTACCACTCTTTTTACTACCTGCCGCGCAGTATCTCTTGTTTTATCAGGAATGGCATGACGTAATGTTAGTAATGTAGCCACGAGATGTACATCAGGTTCTACATTCTCCAGCATTTCTTTTTCAAGTAAGAGCTGCGTAATGTTCAGGCGTTGTATCGCGTCACGTTGCATAACCTGTACAACAGAAGCAGGGAAGAAGGTACGGATATCTCCCAGCCAGCGACTCACGTTAGGAGAGGAGGGACCAAGACCGCCTTTCTTCTCACTATCATAAAGCGCCTCCAATGTTTTGTCCATTTGCAGTTCCTGTCCGCCGAGAGAAAACCCCGTACCGTCTGCATCACTACCTCCCAATACGAGGCGCCATTTATTCAGATCATCCATACAATATTATTTAATACCTAACATTTGTAATACCACAGGAACACCTTGCATGGCTCTTGCGGCATCTATGTTGTCTATGTTCTGTTGATGCAGCCCTCCTGTTCCAGAGGTACCGCCTTTTGCTTTTTCGCCCAGCTTCCTTCTTTCAGCTTTACTGAAATTGGAGAAGGTTCTGCGCAGCAAAGGGAGTAATTGTTTGAAGGCATCTTCTTCCAGCTGATGCATCCAATTGTATACAACTGTCCAGAGATCATTATCAACAAGCAGTAGCGTACCGCTACCTTTGAGAAATCCTTCCAGCCAGGCGGCAGATATTGCAGGTGGCACAGCTGAAGACATGGCATAGCTGAATGTTTTTACCAGTTCGTTGTCTGCAATCTGCCGATGGTCTGTCAATAGTCTGGTAGCATAACCTCCGATGATAGGGGCTGTACTATCATTGCCTGCTATCTGGAAGAGTGTTTGATGCCATTGTGTAGTGAGATCCTGTTCCTGCAATATCAGAATGGCATCATTCATACCATAGATGAGTTCCAGTAATTCTGTTGCAGCATCATCAGCAATGGAAACACAGGCACTGGGTAGGCTGATGCAGATACGTGTGATCATTCCGGCAACAATATTTTCAACTAGAGAAGCATCCGTTTTTCTTACGTTACCATAACGGCTGATCTGTACAAGGCCTGGAATGACAGTCATCAGTTGCATTACATCTCCAGTAGCAGCAGCAAGATTGTTCACCTGCTGAACCAATACTTCGACAGCAGCATGCAATTCAGCAGGGATAGCCGTTTCGAGTAAGGTACACACTTCTTTCAGAGAGGTGGTGGTACGTGCCTGATGTTGTACGTATTGGGAAGTGGCTTCTTCTACTGTATTACCCCAGCTTCCTTTTTCAATGATGTCAATTGAAAAACCAGGATCCCATTGCAGGCGCCACTGTTCTTTAAAGGTTCCTTTACCATTCGTACCATACCGCTGCCCCCATTGAATGCCCAGCATTTCAAGGCGGTGTAAGAGAATACTACGCTCAAGATCTGTTTCCTTACGGAGGTCGAGTACGTAATCTTTAAAGTCGGCCGTTTGTGGCAGGCGTAATCTCTTCTGTTGCTTCTCAATATCCGTCTGTAACGGAGGACGAGGAATATCTGAAGGAACTTCTCCTATCTTATCACTGACAATTAACTCCTCCCTGATGAGTTGGAGCATAAAGTCTTCTCCATTACAGAGCACACTGAGCGTAGCGTCATTCAGTTCTTCCAGGCCAGGCTTCGGTAAGCCTCTGATGGCAGTTAAAGCAGCAGAAAGACGAACGGCTTCCAGTACATGAGCAACGGAGATATCTTTTTGTTGTTCCCTGAATAGCCTTGCTACGCGCGACATCCAGCGGGTGCCGTCATCAGCGGGGAAGCACCAGTTATGTTCATACCATCCCGGTGAATTGATACCGGCGCCATAACCGCTGCTATAACTGAGGCGGTTGTATGTCCACGGGATCCAGGTGGTGGCAACCTTTACTTTTGGAAGTCCTTTTAACAGGTCGTTGTCATCCTTTGCTTTCGGCATATGGATGAGTGCAGGGGCATGCCAGGCACCACACACAACGGCAATCTCTGTGAACATTTCCCTCTCTGCCTGCCGGATGGTTTTACGCATATGTGCTTCACGCAACTGTTCCTCCCTGTCGTAAGGAAGGCGAAGGTCCTGACGTAATGCGTGTATACCTTCCGCAATCGCCGTAAATACTTCTTCAGGGTCCTGTCTGTATTCAAACATATGTTCCCACCATTTCTCTTCATCTGCAAAACCGGCAGCACCGGCCAGATAAGCGATAGGATTATATTTTACAGTACGGGCATCTGGTATATGAGGCGTGAGTGTGCTATTCAGAGAAGGCGCTTCTTCGACGTCCACCTTTGGTCCTCTTTTGGCCTTTAGTTCAAACTGATGCGCCATGGGTAAATCCATGAAACGCACCGGTATCTTGTTTTTACGGGCATATAAGATAGCCTGCCATTCCGGAGAGAATTCAGCAAAAGGATAGAATACCGCTTTTTGAGGCGCATCAGGTTGATAGGCGAGAATGGCCACTGGTGGAACCAGGTGTTCATTGCCCACCCAATCCAGTATGCCATCTGCTTCAGGTGGACCTTCCACCAGCACAATGTCTGGTCTCGTCTTTTCCAGGTACTCTTTCACATTTCTGGCAGAGCCGGGCCCATGGTGTCGTATGCCTAATATGTGTATTGACATAAGATCTGTTTATAGGTCGCGGCAGGCGCGGTAAATATCTTTCCAGTCCTCGCGGGTTTTCACCACTGTTTCCAGGTATTCCTGCCAAACCAGTTTATCCTGCACAGGGTCTTTTAATACCGCACCGATGATGCCGGCAGCAAGATCTGTTGCTTTTAGTTGTCCATCGCCAAAGTAAGCAGCCATGGCCAATCCGTTGTTCACAACAGAGATGGCCTCTGCTGTGCTTAGGGTGCCGCTTGGCGCCTTTATTTTGGTCTTGCCGTCTGTAGTAACACCATTTCTTAACTCGCGGAAGATGGTCACGATGCGGCGTATTTCTTCTACCGCAGGCTTTTCAGCAGGAAGCTCCATTACCTTCTCATAGCTTTCCACACGTCGTTTTACGATGTCTATTTCTTCTTCGATAGAGTCTGGCACGGGGAGTATCACGGTGTTGAACCGGCGCTTCAAGGCGCTGGAAAGATCGTTCACACCTTTATCCCTGTTATTGGCAGTAGCGATGATATTGAAACCCTTTTGCGCCATCACAGCGGTATTCAGCTCAGGCACAGGTAGGATCTTTTCAGATAATATTGTGATCAGTGTGTCCTGTACATCAGCGCTGATACGGGTCAGCTCTTCTATTCTCGCTATCTTACCGGTCTGCATAGCCCGCATCACCGGGGTTTCTACCAATGCTTTTTCCGAAGGACCTTCTGCCAGCAGTCGCGCATAGTTCCAGCCATAACGAATGGCTTCTTCACCAGTACCGGCGGTGCCTTGCACTATCAGGGTAGAATCTCCGCTGATGGCAGCAGCCAGGTGTTCACTTACCCAGCTTTTGGCAGTGCCTGGCAGTCCGTATAAAAGTAAGGCCCTATCGGTAGTCAATGTAGCAACAGCGATCTCTATAAGTCTGCGGTTGCCGATATATTTTGGTTGTACTTCAAATCCATTCTTTAGTTGTCCTCCCATCAGATAAGTTACTACCGCCTGTGGGGATAACTGCCAGGTGTAAGGACGCTTCTCAGTATCCTGCTTTTTCAGTTCTTCCAGTTCTTCCAGGAACAATTGTTCGGCATGTTGACGTAGTACGTTTGACATCTTTATATGCTTGAAAGTGATCGTTTGAATGTATAAATTATTTGAAGGCTTTACTGATCTGTACCTTACAGGATAAAAGCCTTCGTATATGCTCGCTGGTATTTCTCCAGGTGGCCTGGTATGCTGGTTCCTCCGGCGCAAGTTTTTCCAGTTCTTCTGTTATGACCGGAGGGAGTTGTAATACATGTTTGTCAAAGAAATTCCGGGTATACTGGTAAGGATTACGAGCCATCCATCTTAATACCTCATTGGCAATTTCAAGTCCCCATTCATCTGTGCGGTTGCTCAGGTAATTAATCACATCCTGCGGATAATTACTGAACAGGCGTAAAGCATATGCTTCCTGTTCCGCCGCGGGCAATAAGGGAATCACATCAGGATAAAAAGCGGTGCTTTTTTCAAGCAATAATCTTAACCATACCGCATCCTTAAACCGGCCTGCTGCAAGTATCAGTGCAGGTATGAAACGCTTGCCAAGATCATCTTTTTCAAAAAGTGTGAAGACTTCCTCTTTATCTGCTTTAAAAAGAGATTCCCACCATGAGGGAGGAACACTACCCATTAACTGAAAGAGAATGTAGGCTTCTTCACTGATATTCTTTTCGTTGCTTAGCGTAGCGATACCAGAGTCAATAATCCTTTTGTCCAGAGGGAGTTGCAAAGAGATATGCAGTGACTGACCGGGCCCACGGGATATTGCACTTTGCAATATCTGCCAGTACGACTGCACAATGAAGGAGGATGGGATTTGTTTTAACAGTGCCCAGACCTCATCTTTTACCTTCTGGTTTTTCTCCTGTAGTGCTTCCAGCCAGGGAAGATCATCATCAGAGATATTGGTGCGCATGATCTTCAGGAACTCTGTTCTGGTGGAAATGTTTTCCTGTGCCCAGGTCTGTTGTAACCAGTCGCGCGCCATACCCGGATAGGATTGCCTGATATCCTGCAATACCTGTCTGCGGTCTTCAGCACTTCCTGTTTGCCAGCGGTCCTCATTGCTTGCAGCAAAAGGGAATTGCCAGTCAGGGTTCATACTGCTCAACCATTGTCCACGTTTTCCACATACCGTCATAGCGAGATGTCGTATGCGTTTCTGGGAAACGGCCGTATCCAGTAGTACAGGAATATATTCCGGCACTACGACCTGTCCTTTATCATGACAGGCTTCCAGCCAGTAAGTAACGAGAGGCAGGAGATCCATATCGAGCGCATCCTGCAATGCATATATAGCCTGCGTGCTACAGTAGGGACGCTCTTCTGCAGGAGCGGGTTGTAGAGGAACACCACTGTTGTTAACAGGATTCACACCACTTTGCCTGTAGTTCAGCATGACTGCAGCTATGTGAAGAAACTGTGTTTCTCCATCAAGGCTTTTGTCCTTCATTATCTTTTCAGCTACAGTGGCCAGGTCTGCCGGAAGATCGGCAGGAGTTAACTGTTTTTTTCCAGTACCCAGTAAAGCGGTGTTGATAATATTATTCCACATGTCCTGCTATAATAATTTATAGGTCCCGTTATGCCATACGCCCAGTGGTTCGTATTCCTGTTCTTTCCCGAGTAATGCCATGTCCAAAGGATGACCGCCGCTCAATGACAATAGTTTCCAGATGTTCCGAAAGCCATTTTTCAATGGCATGATCTGGTCACGCTGGTCTTTCAGCCACCATTTCATATTGTGCTGAACAGGGGTGAGCTGTTGTACAATATACGGCCTTTCACTGCGGACAGGCATCTTTTCCGAAAGCCCGGTTTCTGCTGCCACGAGTTCCTGCCATCCAGGCAATCCATAAGTGTCCTGTAGCGAATTGTTGGTGACAGGTTCTTTGATGATAGCTCTCAAAGGGACATTAGAGTGAAAGTAGACTAGTTCAGCCTCTATAGACATGCCTGGTGTTAATAACAACTGCGGTCTTGACATGCCCCTGGCATAGAACTGTAATACCAATGCCGGCTGAAAGGAGTGAAGGCCGTACAACCAGTATTTTTCTGTCGTGAGATTATCTTCTTCTGTCGTTTGTTTATTGAGGATCAGCCAGGTATCTTTTGTGCCTGTCTGTTGTCGCAGCATTTCCTGGCTTTGTGTAAAGCCAACCAGCGAGCGAAGCTCCTGTTGCATGGAAGAAGAAAGTGTCTCGCCCTGCAGGAAGCCCTGGGCGACCAGGTAAATACGGAGGAACTGGTCCATGAATTCATGCTGCCAGCCTTCTCCGTAAAAGTTAATTTCTGACAGTCCGCGTACCATACCGGCCAGTCCGGGCGCCTGTGCATCCACCATCCGGCGGGCCATGGTTTCCCAGTAGGAGGTGCCTTTTTCGGGTAACTGGAGCAGGCCGTTACGCACGATGTCTTTCATCCACAGTAACAGCTCATAAATGCCGTCTTCTACTTTTTGTTGGCGGGCCTGTTGCCTTTTGGCCTGGGCAGTTTCATCTACAGATTTTTCTTCCTTATCTGATTGTTTTGTTTCCTTTTGAGTCCGCTTCTGTATCCACTCGTTCACCCAGTCGGGTGGAACCTTGTCTGTAAATAGTTCCGGCTGCCGTGCATACAACAGCATCAGTCCTATACCATGTTTACAGGGAAATTTACGGCTGGGGCAACTGCATTTGAAAGCAAGATTATCAGAAAGAGCTATCTGGGTTTGATAAGGCTTGCTGCCACTGCCCTGGCATTCTCCCCATAAGGCTTGTTCATCGGCTCCTTTACTTACCCATTTGGCAGTACCGGCCAATGCCTTTCCGGCTTTCCTGGAAGGTTCATCTGGTGCCAATGCAAGCACCTGTTCTTCTGATAGGCGCAATGGATATAATGTTTAAAAAGTATTGTATACAAACAATGTTACGCCAGCAGCGCATGATAAATCCTGTTATATAACATCACCAGGTAAGTGATCAGGATAAGTGAATTTAAGACAAGCAGCCAGTTTATATCTGTTTGCTTGTATTTATTTTTCACGCAGAGGATGGCGAGTGTAAGAAAACCAATAAATAGAATAGCCGGAAATACTAATGTCCACTTATTGGGGATCACCAGATGGGCATTTACCATTTTAGCTTCCCATGACTCACCTTGTCCGGCGATGAGCGGCAGTAATCCCATGGCGAGAATGATAATAAAGATCCTCAGGGCTGTCTTTGCCGCAATTTTACTGATTTTATGGCCTTTGCTTTCCTGTTGTTGCATAGCTTCTTCAAGATTTTAAAATAACATCCGGGTGCTAAGTTCGGGATTAAAATATTAGGAACCTATTGCCGGTTTGCGGAGGTGCGTCCACCAGTGAACAAATATGCCCAGGAGCAGGTTCAACACACAAAAGAAGGTCATCCAAGGGTTTTCACCGGCAAAATCACCTATGAATAACCAGGCGAAAAAGTAGAGATGAAACCAGCCTGGTACCAGCCATGTAATGGCTGGTAATTTAGCCGTCTGCTGGCGGTGCCTTTTTTTGAATCCCCAGATGCTGAGTATCGGAAATAAGACAAGCAGGAAGATCAGTTTTTCCCTGCTTGCAATATTGAACTTTTCATGCAACCAGGTTGACATAGGAAAGAGTGTGATCCATAATGCCAGCTGAGAAATGAGAATGGATAACAGCGGTGTAATTGCCTGCCAGATCCGTGTAATAACGCGGCCACGGAAGTGTACCTTTTCAAGTGCACGGGCAAATGTGGAATAGAAGAATACCACACACAGCCATCCGAAGAAGTTACCATAGGGAATACCAAACCATTGCGCCGTAAGAGGGGAGAGCCCCGGTCCGCGGGTTTCCCAGTCCCAATGCCACATATGCAGACGATAAGCCACTACATCCATGCTCAGATCAATACTCAATGCCAGCAAGGCATCAAACGCTGCGGCAGCGATGAGTGGCAGACCCCGGCTGTCAGAAACGAGCCGGGATGTGTAAATGATAATACCCCATCCCATACCGATGCAAACAGGAATGTTATCCGGAGCATGTCCGAGCATCAGCCAGAACTGGCCATATTTATAACCGGCGTTGGACATGACATTGACATATTCCAGCAGCAATCCAAAGCCCAGCCCTCCCAACAGATAAGCGACATGCCCTGTTCCTCTTTTCCATGCGTGTAATAACGAAAGCAGGAACAACAGGATCATGCAGGATTCTGTAATCGGATAACAGAAAGCAGGAGGGAAGCCATAAGGCATATTTGCATAAGGTAACATACCAGGGATTTTTATTGTTCCTTATCCATATAAGAGGTCTGTTTTGTGTCTCTTACAAGGGTATAAACGGTCAGGGATATAAAGATACAACCGGTGACATACCAGTAATACAGCGATTCGTGATTTACTTTTTTAAAGTACAGGGCAATGTACTCCGCGGTACCGCCAAACAGTGCTACCGTGAGTGCATAGGGAAGACCAACACCCAGTGCCCGTATCTCGGCAGGGAACAGCTCTGCTTTCACAACTGCGTTAATGGAAGTATATCCGCTCACGATAATCAGTGCCGCCAGAATAAGGAAAAAGGCCGTCCATTCAGCCGTTGCATGACTGATAGCCGTCAGAATAGGAACGGTGAGCAAGGTACCTAATATTCCGAAGGCAAGTAGTAATGGCTTACGACCTATCTTATCACTCAACATGCCAAACAGTGGCTGCAGGCAGGCATAGATAAGCATGAGGAAGAAGGTAAGCACGGTAGATTTTTCTTTGGTAAGATGTACGGTATTTACCAGGAACTTCTGCATGTAGGTGGTATACGTATAAAAGGCAAGTGTTCCGCCCATGGTTAAGCCTACGACTATCAGCACTGCTTTTGGATGTTCTTTCAGCAGGATCAGCACAGAGCCCCGTTTTTTGTTCTCTTTCTCAGTGGCAATTGTTTCCTGCATATGTTGGCGGATCACCAGGGCGAAAAGAGATAGCCCGGCGCCTATTGCAAAAGGAATACGCCAGCCCCATTCATGCAGCTGTTCCGGAGTAAGGAAGACTTTTTGAAGCAACAATTGTATACCCAGTGCGGTTAGTTGTCCGCCGATAAGCGTTACATATTGAAAGCTGGAATAGAAACCCCTCTTTCCCGGTGTGGAGATCTCACTGAGATAGGTAGCAGATGTACCATATTCGCCTCCTACACTAAGCCCCTGCAGGAGCCTGGCCATCAACAGAATGGCAGGAGAAAGGATGCCAGCGGTTTTATAGGAAGGAGCCAGCGCAATCATCATACTACCGAGAGACATCAGTAAAACGGATAGGGTCATGGACGCCTTTCTTCCTTTGCGGTCGGCAATACTGCCAAACAGCCATCCACCGATAGGGCGCATAAGGAAGCCTACGGCAAAGATGGCGGCGGTATCCAGCAACTGGGCGGTAGGATTTCCCTTGGGAAAGAAGACCGGTGCAAAGTACAGGGCAAAGGCCGCATAGGCATACCAATCGTACCATTCAACTAGGTTGCCGATGGAGCCGGTGAAGATGGCTTTTATGCGGTGGACAGTATCTTTTTTTTGATAATTGTTCATTATAGAAATGAGAGGGTAGATTTCAAAAATAATACAATCGGGGCAATAGTATTATATTGCTAAACAATTAACAGGATAATCATGGACGCGATCACACAAGCAAAGAAAGCAGCGGGAGAGAAGGCTGCAGCGTTGGTACAGCCGGGTATGCTGGTTGGATTAGGAACAGGGTCAACAGCCTATTGGGCCATAGAAAAGATTGGTGAAATGGTCAAAGGCGGATTGAATATCCGTGCGGTAGCCACCTCTCTTGCATCTGAAAAACAGGCAAGAGAACTGGGTATTCCTATTACCTCTTTCAGTGAAATTCAACAACTGGACATTGATATAGATGGTGCAGACGAGGTTAGCCACGACCTGCAGATCATCAAAGGTGGTGGTGGAGCGCTGCTGCGTGAGAAGATAGTGGCCATGGCCAGCAGAAGGAAGGTGATTGTGGCGGATGAGCGTAAGTATGTAAAGACCCTCGGTAAATTTCCTTTGCCGATAGAGATCATCCCATTTGGTTGGGAGCTGGTGTTCAGAGCAGTACAGTCCCTTCAGGGAGCGCCTACACTGAGAACGAAAGATGATAAACCTTATATCACTGACAACGGGAATTATATTCTTGATTGTGCCTTTGGTGCGATTGAAAATCCGGAACAACTGCATCATCAACTGAAGGCGATCACCGGTGTTGTTGAAACAGGACTGTTCATCAACATGCAACCAACAGTCATCATCGCCTACGAAAATGGTGATGTGAAGACGATTTAATAGTATAACAGTCTTTCTCCATGCACCCAAACCTCCATCTGTTTATTGCTCTTATCTGGGTTACGTCAGAGATCCTGCTAAGCCGTTTGCTCAGATCATCACAGTCAGATAAAACAAGGGCTGATAAGCAGTCCCTGCGTATTATCTGGATCACGATTATGATCGCATTGCCGTTGGCGCATTTGTTGTCACGGCAATTGAACTGGCCGATCAGTACTTCAACCGTTTTACCTAATGTCGGCCTGGGGTTGATTGTGGCGGGTATGTTATTCCGGTTTACTGCTATATACACATTGGGACGTTATTTCACTGTGGATGTAGCTATTCGGACAGATCATAAAATAGTGAAGGCGGGCGTCTATCGGTATCTGCGGCATCCGTCTTATCTGGGAATGCTGATCTCTTTCTTTGGCAACGCATTGGCATTTAACAACTGGATTGTAGTGCTGATCGGGTTTCTGCCGGTGCTGGGAGCAGTGCTCTACAGAATGAAAATAGAAGAGGAACTGTTGGTATCAAACTTCGGGCAGGCGTATATTGACTATAGGAAAAGAACATGGCGGTTAATACCATTTATCTATTGATAGCAGGATCTAATTACATATCATAAAAGACAGACTATGAGCTATACAAATTTTGTAAAAGCGGCGGAAGCACAGGTGCTTATCAACACCCCGGATGTTCTTTTTATTGATTGCAGTTTTGCACTGAATGATAAGGAATGGGGCAGAAAAGAATATGAAAAATCACATATACCGGGTGCATTATATGCCGATCTGGATAAGGATCTTTCCGGAGCGATCATAGCAGGCGTAACGGGACGTCATCCTCTTCCGGAGAAACGAGATCTTGAGGCAACATTCTCGGCATGGGGTATTGCGCCTACTACTCAGGTAGTAGCCTATGATGCGGGCGCCGGATTTATGGCAGCCGCCAGATTGTGGTGGTTGCTGAAATGGGCAGGGCATGAGCAGGTAGCCGTATTAGATGGAGGGAAAAAGGTATGGGCAGAAAAAGGGTTCCCATTGGAAAGCGGTGTAGTTACGCCTGAGGCGGCGACATTCACTGCACATTTTAATGACTCCCTGCTTGCTACTGCGGAAGAAGTAATGAAGGCAACGGAAAAACATGGCAGTTGTGTGATAGATTCCAGAACCGCCGACAGGTATGCCGGTCAGAATGAAACGATCGATCCGGTAGCAGGACATATCCCTGAGGCTATTTCCAGGCCGTTTAATGCGAATATTACGCCCGAAGGAATAGTGGCAGGGCAGGAGGCAGTCAGGGGCTATTTTGCAGCTGATTTCGCGAAAGAAGACGTGATCTTTTATTGTGGATCAGGGGTAACAGCGGCATTCAATGTGTTGTTATCAGCGTATGCAGGATATCCTTCGCCGAAGCTATATGCGGGGTCCTGGAGTGAGTGGATCACTGATCCAGGGAGACCTGTTGCGATAGGAGCATAAATCTTTAGAAAAATAGCAAGGCCTCTGCATCATTGCAGAGGCCTTTTTTATGATCAGTGATTGGCGGCCCAGTCGTCCATATAATGCTCAAGTACCTTCAGCGGCATATCCCCCTGTGCAAGTAAGGCATCATGGAATTTGATGATATTGAAGTTGTTACCTGACAGCTTCTTGTATTTCTCACGTAAACGCAGCATTTCCAGTTCCCCGATCTTATAAGTGAGTGCTTGTCCGGGCATCGCCATGTAACGCTCTGCCGATGTAACGGCTTCTTCCTCACTGATGGATTCATGGCTTAACATATAGCTGATTGCCTCTTCCCTTGTCATTCTGCCGGTATGTATGCCGACATCTGTTACCAGTCTGATGGCCCGGTGAATTTCATTATTAAGGGCGCCCATCTGCTGAGGTATATCGGTATAACAGCCCAGTTCCTTGCCGAGAGACTCGCAATATAACGCCCATCCTTCCGTGAAAGCGCTGAAGTTGATCTGCCTTCTGAAGGTAGGCAAAGACATATTTTCCTGTTGTAAGGAGATCTGGTAATGATGCCCCGGAATGGCTTCATGTATGAAGGTGGCTTCCATGCCGAGGAATGTAACGTTGATCTTTGTTGCATCCGGAACCGGTACATAGAAGATGCCGGGGCGGCTGCCGTCCATGGCGCCAATCATATAGGAGGGACCGTTCTGTGATGCTTCCCTGAAAGCTTCCACTCTTCTGATCTCAAATCTGGCTTTGGGAGCCACGCTAAGCATTGTCTGCAGCCGTGGTTTTATCTTGTCATAGATCTGCTGGTAAGCCTGTATAACTTCCTCCGGCGTCTTAAATGGCATGAACTGCCGGTCAGTTCTGAGGAAAACGAAGTACTCCTGTAAGGTACCGGTGAAGCCACTCTGTTTTTTTAGTTCCTCCATAGCAGCGGTGATCCGTGTTACTTCTTTTATGCCTGTTTCATAAATCTCCTCCGGAGAGCGGTCGGTGGTGGTGAAATACCGAACATAATACCTGTATAACTCCTTGCCGCCGGGAATACCGGAGAGCCCTGCAGCCTCAGTGGCATGGGGGAGATAGTCGTTCTTCAGATAATCTGCAAGACGCTGGTATGCCGGAAGCAGTTGTGTGGTTAGAACCTGTAGGAAAGACCGTTTCAACCGTTCCCTTTCTTGACCGGATATAGCAGGAGGGAGGTTATTCAATGGCTGAAACAGCGAATTCTTTGTGGTGTCTTTTTCGACGAGGCTTTCCATTTGAGGGATCATTTTCATAACCAGCACTTTAGGCAGTACAAATCCCGTGGAAGCACCTTTCCGCATATTGCTGATAGCAGTGTTTGTCCATACTGCAAATGCAGCAACGCGTTTGAACCAGTTTTCGTAATCTTTTACTGTAGCAAAGGGTTGCGCTGATTGTCCGGATCCTAATTGCCCTACTAATAGCGGAAGGGAATTGAACTGATTGATGGGCAGGTACTCCGTATGGTATTTCATTCTTTCGATATCCATGTTAAGGATCTCCTTCAACACGTCATAAGAAATCTGGTCTGCGCTATTCAGAGTGCGTCTATCATATTCCGAAAGCAGGCGCAGGTATTTTTTGTCAAACAGGTCTTTCTGTTTTATATAGGACGCGGATATATCATTTGCCAACTGGTCGTCATAATGATGATCGCCGGCAAATGTTGCACTGATAGGATCCAGCCGGAGGCTTTCCTGGTAGTAGTTCTCAAAAAGCTGATGTAGCCGGGTGTTGCGCTCCTGGCCGTAAGCTGTGGTAATGAATGCGGAGCAGCATAAAAAGGAGAAGCAGCTGATTGTAAAAGAAAGTCGTTTCATAAAAGCACCGGGCACGTTTTTACCCTTGTAATACAAAGGTAAAAGGCTCTTTGCCGGCAAAATTGTATCGTATTAGCGTAGGCGGGAAAATCAGAGTTTCCTGTACTCTTTAGGAAGCATGGAGGTAACCTGTTGGAAGGTTTTGGTGAAATGCGCCTGATCAGTAAAACCACACATGTAGGCGATTTCTGTGAGGGAGTACTTTGCCGACCGGACTAACACAAGCGCCCGTTCAATTTTGAGTCTTCTGAAATATTCTCCCAGCGTACAGGAAAAGTATCGGGTAAAGTATTTTGACAGGGTCACAGGATGGATTCCTATCTGGTCGGCAAGCGTCCGGAGGGAGAGGGGTTCATTCCAGGCATCATTCAATACGGTGATAATCTGTCTGGTCCATTCTGGATAATGCTTTTCTGTAGTGAGGTTGGTGCTAATCAGATCAATACACAGCTGCTCCATTGAGAGCTGGCTGCATTCGTCATTATAGTAGTGTTCTTTCAACAACCGGATCAATCCACCGGCATTGATAACAGCATTCCCTTCAAACATCAAAGATTCCGGAGGAATAGCCAGGTTGAACGTTTTAAAAAAACGTTCATCTATTTCAAGATTGAATATGCGAGTTCCGGGACGGTAATGTACGTTCTGATGGATCACTCCGGGATAGTAATACAGCCCTGTTCCGGCCATTTGCTGCTCCGCCTTTTTTTCTCTTATTTCCTGGCTGCCGCCGGAAAGAATATGGGAGAAATGAGGATTTTCGTGGCAATGCCAGTCAGAGATGAGATTCTCAGGGAAGATGGTTTCACTGGTGGTGATATATCCGATGTTATGTTCCCTCACCTTCGATCCCACGTAACAGCCTTTGGAAAGCACAACAGGATTGTTCATGAGTATGCTTTTAAAGTTGGAATATGACCAAAGATATGAGTTAAAATAAACGGGGCAAACATATAATAAAAATGACACAAATGTTTGTAACTTTAGAATAAGTGAACACACATGAACCCAAAAAAACAACCCGCAAGAGAAGACCTCATACCATTATGGCAAATGTTAAACTCCTTTCATCCTATAGGCAAGGGAATTGAACTGCATTTGTTGAAAAGTATTTATTGTAGCAGTATTCCGAAAGGAAAATACCTGCTGCGGAATGGCGAAGTTTCTGATAGTCTTTATTTTATAAGAAAAGGATTAATGCGAGGCTTTATTAAGGAAGAGAATAAAGAGATTACTACCTGGTTTGCCATGGAAAATGAAATGGTATCGGGCATTCGCAGCTTTTTGCTGCAGGTAGAGACGGTGGAAAATATACAGGCTGTAGAGGATAGTGAGCTGTTCGCTATTAGTTATGCAGATCTTAATAAAATATACGAGAAGTATCCTTCGTTTAATATTACTGGCCGGAAAATAACAGAATTCCATTACACCTCGGCTGAGAACAGGGCGTATATTACCAGGCTGCATGATGCGGAAAGGAAGTATGCACTTTTTCAGGAGTTTTATCCCCAGCTTGTCAACCGTGTACAACTTACCTATGTAGCCTCTTTTTTAGGAATAACCATTGAAACATTAAGCCGGGTACGGGCTAAAACATCTGCCCGGAAGAAAACGCCATAAAATAATTTTTGATATATGTCAAAAAAACAGTCCTTATAAGTGGGATTGTTCACCAGAGGAAAACCTCCCAGGCCGCACTGTGTCTACGTTCCAGTATTTTTGATTTTAAAAAGTGTCTTTAAGACAGTCTTTCGCAGGTAGTGACGTCTCGTGAATTCTATCTAATTTTCCATTATGATGTGAATGAAACATTGTTATGAAGAGGGAGCGTGAACAAAGTAAGCAAAACATGACTGTACCTGCTTTTTAAACCTATTATATTCTAAGAGAAACAAGTAAACGTAAACATGACTCTAACCATTTTTCAAGCGTATTTACTGTTATAAAATGTCCCATACCTATACCTATGAATGCCTGTGAAGAGTGACCGGTATTTTTCATGCTGGTTTACTGTTAGCACAACCAGTTAACCATTTAACCACTACTCATAGGGAACACAGGTGCTGGAGAATGTCTTCTTCTTCGGTGCCTGTTCCCTGCTGAGTAAGGGTAAAGGATAGCGTCACAGTTTCCGACTATTCCAATCTTATTTAGAAGGACTTGTAAAGTCAACCCTGAATTGCTATAAAACAATAGAGTTTTTGTGTACCAGAAATGTTTTTGCGATCAGAGTAGGGGATGCGTTGATTTTTTCCGTTTGATTTATTTATATTGCCTAAGGTATTGATGTTGTGAATAATAACTAGAATGTATTACAATATCGACGTTTACGCTATGTTACCATATTGTAACTTAATTGAGCCCCAGGCATATTTTTCTAAAAAAGAGTCTATTTTTTCTTCCGATTTGCGCTGCTGAGTTTATAAATAATTGAAATACAACTACTTCTGTATTTTAAATGACACGTATGCAGAAAAAGAAAATTCTTTTTCTGGTGGGCTCTTCCAACCAGACTACGCAGATGCATCAAATAGCTATTGCATTACGCGACTATGACTGTTTTTTTAGTCAGCTATACAGTACTCATCCCTTTGTCAAATGGGTGCTGAAAAAGGGTTTTTTAGACAATACGATACTTGGAGGAAGGTTTAAGCAACAATCTGACCAGTATCTTAGAGAGAATGGACTGATGAATGACTATGCAGCTAGTATTTATAATAATACTTATGACTTGGTTGTTTGTTGCTCAGACTTGCTGGTAGATCGATCCATTTGCACAACTAAAACAGTATTTGTTCAGGAGGGTATGACTGATCCCGTAACGCTATGGGCCAAAATAGTTCATTTTCTGAAGCTGCCAGCCCTGACAGCTATGAACACAGCGTTCAATGGCAGTGGCAATAAATGTGATATATATTGTGTGGCCTCCGAAGGATATAAGCAACAGTTTATAAGGTACGGCACTGATGCGAAGCGAATACTGGTTACCGGTATTCCTAATTACGATAACATACGGGCGTTCTGCAATAATAACTTTCCGCATAGTGACTATGTAATGGTCGCCACTTCCGATATAAGGGAAACTTTCAAAAGTGAAAACAGGAAGGCATTTATCCAGAACTGCGTTGCTATTGCCAACGGCCGGCAGCTGCTTTTTAAGCTTCATCCCAATGAAGACAAAAAGCGGGCTGTTGATGAAATCAAGGCGCTGACGCCCCCTAATACCCTTATTTACACAGAGGGCAATACAGGTGAAATGATCGCCAATTGCGATGAATTGATCACACAATATTCTACCGTAGTATATATAGGTATTGCACTGGGCAAAAAAGTACACTCATATTTTGATGTAGATGAACTGAAACGTCTGGCGCCTTTACAAAATGATGGAACATCCGCCACAACTATTGCCGACATCTGCCGCCGCTATGTAGAACATAAGGGAAGCAGAGAATCATTTTTAAGTCAATACCAGTTACCAGGACTTCAAAAGGTATAAATGCAGACGAAAGATCTACATATTGTAACGGTTATGCAAACCCGCATGGGGTCTACCCGTTTGCCTGGCAAAGCCTTATTGCCTCTTGCCGGCAAGCCGTTGTTTGTGCAGCAGGCATCACGGATGAAAGCTTCCCGGTTCCTGCAAACCATTGTAGTGGCTACCAGTACCGATACGGCTGATGAGATTATTGAGACCACCTGTATGCACGAAAATCTGCTATGTTACCGCGGGCATGCAACTGATCTGTTAGACAGGCACTTTCAGGCAGCATTGCAGTATAATGCCGACGTGGTTATTAAAATGCCAAGCGATTGTCCGCTGATTGATCCGGCAGTGATAGATGAGGTGCTCAGTTATTACCTGGAGCATGCAGATGATTTCGACTTTGTAAGCAACCTGCATCCTGCTTCCTGGCCCGACGGCAATGATGTGGAGATCATGTCAATGGCGGCGTTGACAAAGGCCTGGCAGGAGGCCCGCAAACCAATGGAGCGGGAGCATACCACCCCTTATTTTTGGGAAAATCCACAGTTATTCCGCATAGGTAATGTAAGTATGCCGGGGGGAAATGATTACTCCATGCGCTACCGGTTTACTATAGATTATAAAGAAGATTATCACTTTATACAGGCTGTATATGATGCGCTGTATAATATTAATCCGTCATTCACTGTATCAGATATCATTACGTTGCTGGAGCAACGCCCTGACATCTATGCCATCAATGCGGCTTTTGCAGGCGTAAACTGGTACAGGCATCATCTTGACGAACTCACCACTATTTCCGCTAATCAAACCAAACAGCTTTCCAACGAATATGACAAAGGATAAACTATCCGGCCTACAGGACCTTGCCCTGAAAGTAAGAGAACATATCATTGAAATGACGGCCGGCGGCGGCTGTTTTATCGGAGCCTCGCTTTCCTGCGTGGAACTAATGGTGTATCTCTATGCAGAATATCTGAATATCGACAGCAGTAACCTGCAACATCCTGAGCGGGACTATCTTTTTCTGTCCAAGGGGCATGATGTGCCGGCTCTTTATGGTACGCTTGCAGAACTGGGCTTTATAGAAAAAGCGCGCCTAAAACAGCATCTGCTGGCATCTGACAGTATTTATTGGCATCCGAACAGGGCTATCCCGGGAGTGGAATTCCATTCTGGCTCACTTGGACATCTGCCTGCCGTGGCGGCGGGTGTGGCGATGGACTGCAAACTGAAAGGGCTGCAGAATCGGGTGGTAGTCATTACCGGCGATGGTGAGCTGAATGAAGGTTCGGTGTGGGAAAGCCTGCTGGTGGCCAACGCTTACGGCTTGAATAATCTGACCATACTTGTTGACAGAAACCAGTTCCAGGCGAATATCAGAACAGAAGAACTGATTCCGCTGGAACCGCTGGTAGATAAGTTTACGGCTTTTGGCTGTGCAGTTAAAAGGATCAACGGCCATGATTTTGATGCGCTGGAAGAGGCGTTTCTGGGCATTCCATTCACAAGTGACCGTGTGAATGTTATCATTGCTGATACGGTAAGAGGCAAAGGACTGCCGAGTATTGAGGCGCGTGCTGACCGTTGGTTCTGCGCGTTCTCTGCTACAGAAATCAGCCAGTTGCTCGAAGAGCTGCATGGCAATAAAGAAGCCCGGATTGAATCAGAAAGTTTAATTGTACGCTAATGAACTACGAAGAATTATTGCTGCAAACAGCATTATCCGATGAACGTTATATCGTAATGACGGCAGAAAACAGAGCACTGGTGCGTTCCATGCCGCAAAAGCTGGGGAATCGTTTTATTGATACCGGTATTACAGAGCAAACCATGATAGGTATGGCTGCTGGTCTGGCCCTGCGTGGACGTATTCCTGTTGTACATGCGCTGGCGCCTTTTTTAACCATGCGGGCGTTTGAATTTATAAGAACCGATGTAGGCATCGCTCATTTGCCTGTAAAACTGAGTGGCTTTATTCCCGGATTCTTATCCGATGGTAACGGGCCTACTCACCAGGCTATTGAAGACGTATCTATCATGCGAACCATACCTGGTATGGAGGTCTACTGTCCGGCGGATGAAGATGACCTCTTGCGCATGATGCCATTTGTTTGGCAGTCGCCTGAGCCAGCGTATGTTCGCATTAATCATAAAAAAGGCAGTTATACACATGCACCATACGACCCCGGGAAAGCTGAGATCATCAGTAGGGGAGACGATATCACCATATTGGTTTATGGCTTTCTGTTTGAGCAGGCTCTGATCGCAAAATCCCTGCTGGAAGAAAAAGGCTTGTCTGTTGGTTTGATTAACCTTCGTTCTCTGAAGCCCGTAGATACCGACGCCATTATACAGGCAGCTAATCAATCGCACTTATTGGTAACGCTGGAAGATCATTTACAAACAGGGGGGCTTTATTCCATTGTAGCAGAAATATTGCTACAGCACAAGCACAGGTCACGTGTATTTCCACTGGCATTGACTGAACGTTGGTTCAGACCGGGATTGCTCAGCGAAGTGCTGGAATACGAAGGGTTTACCGCCAATGCCATTGCAGAAAAAGTGATGCTACAATTACAAATGATTTAACCATAAAATATATGCCTAATACTGTTTCATTTAACGATAATTATCCTGTTATCGCCGCATCTGATGCGCTGTATGCCCGTGCTGCAAGCATTATGACACCGGTAACTCAAACATTGGCCAAAGGTCCGGGGCAGTACATCAACGGTGTAGCTCCCAAGTATTTGAAAAGGGGCAAAGGAGCGCGTGTATGGGATGTAGACGGCAATGAATACATTGACTATAATATGGCGATCGGGCCATTGTCACTGGGCTATTGCTATGATAAAGTAGATGAGGCCATTGTTGCGCAACTGAAAGAGGGCATCACCTTTTCTATGATGCATGAGCTGGAGGTGGTATTGGCAGAACTGATACACGAAGTAATACCCAATGCAGAAGCACTGCGTATCAGTAAAACCGGCGCTGATGTTACCAGCGCTGCTATTCGTGTTGCACGTGCATTTACCGGTCGTAAGAAGGTACTTTGCTGTGGTTATCATGGCTGGCATGACTGGTACATTTCTGTTACCAGCCGCAATAGCGGAATTCCGGAAGAAGTAGCCAACCTCACCGCAACCTTCGATTACAATAATATCGACTCGGTTAAGGAAGCCCTGGACGAGGATACTGCCTGCGTTATCCTGGAACCATTTGTATTTGAGGCACCGAAAGATAATTTTCTGCACGAGTTAAAGGCGCTTTGCGAAGCCAATGGTACGTTGCTCATTTTTGATGAAATGTGGACAGGCTTTCGTATCGCACTCGGTGGTGCACAGGAGTATTTCAATGTAAAAGCTGATCTGGCCTGTTTTTCCAAGGCCTGTGCCAACGGTATGCCTATTTCCCTGTTAACAGGTAGAAAGGATATTATGCAGTTATTCAATGAAGACGTATTCTTCTTTACCACTTTTGGCGGCGAAGCGCTGTCATTAGCAGCAGCTGTTGCTACTATTCATGAAATGCGCGATCAGCAGGTGCCTGCATGGCTGGCGGCCAAAGGGAAGTTGCTGAAAGACGGATATAATAATATCGCGAGGGAATTGGGTATAGACAATTATACACGCTGCACGGGTTATGATTGCCGCTCGCTGGTGGTATTTGATGCCGTAGCAGGTAACCCATTGGAAGTAAAATCATTTGTACAGCAGGAGTTGTTCAGGAGGGGCATTCTATGGTCTGGTTTCCATAATATGAGCTTCAGCCATACAGACGCTGATATTGAACATACGCTGGCGGCTTATAAAGAGGTATTGCAATTGCTTGCAGCCGCCGTGACAGATAACAATGTAAGCGCTTCTTTAAAGGGTAAACCTGTAGAAGCTGTATTTCGTAAAGTAAGCAATTTCAACACCAAGCCGGTTTCAAAGGTATAATATGGCAGATCATTCTCTCTTTTCTCTGCACGATAAAGTAGCGGTAGTGACCGGCGCCTGTGGCTTATTGGGTGTGCAGCATTGCCGGGCCTTGGCAGAAGCGGGTGCCAGTGTAGTCGTGGCTGATTTGAATGAAGGCGCCTGTAAAGAACTGGCAGCCGCTTTAGGCCCGCAGCACATGGCGCTTTCGCTGGATGTAACCAGTCGCGCATCTCTGGAAGCAGGGCGGGATGCCATACTGGCCAGATACGGCCATATTGATGTATTGGTGAACAATGCTGCTATTAACGATATGTTCGAAAACCCGCTGACGGCTAAAGAAAAATCGATGTTTGAGCATTACCCGCTGGAGCAATGGGACCGTTCGTGGCAGGTGAATGTTACCGGTATGTTTCTTTGTTCGCAGGTACTGGGTACTGTCATGGCCGGCCAGCAAAGCGGTAGTATCATCAATATCTCTTCTACCTATGGGATAGTTGCCCCCGACCAAAGTATTTACAGAAATGAAGCCGGTGAGCAGACTTTCTATAAATCACCAGCCTACCCTGTTACCAAAGCGGCGGTATTAGGATTCACGCGTTATTTGGCTGCCTATTGGGGGAATAAAAATGTACGGGTGAATGCACTTTCTCCAGGTGGGGTTGAAAACAACCAGGACGCATATTTTCAACAGAACTATGCTGCTAAAACCCTGTTGGGAAGAATGGCAGCTGCGACGGATTATAAAGGCGCTGTCATTTTTCTGGCGAGTGATGCCTCTGCGTACACGACAGGTGCTAACCTGGTTGTAGACGGCGGCTGGACAGCGATATAATGAGGCTTTGTAAAAACGATAAATGCTATGACGGATCTCCTGCGACAAAAAGCGATAAAGATCAAATTGTTATTAACTGATGTAGACGGTGTGTTGACAGACAATGGCGTGTATTATTCTGAAGCAGGTGAAGTAATGAAACGCTTTTCCATCAGAGATGGAATGGGAGTGGAGCGCTTACGCAAACTATGCGGTATAGAAACCGGTATTGTTACCGGCGAACGTTCGCCCTCCGTTGCCAAACGTGCTGAAAAGCTGAATATCACTTCTCTTCACCTGGGTATTAAGGATAAGGAAGCCCTGCTGGAAAGCATACTGGCCGAAAAGAACCTGAAAGCAGAGGAAGTCGCATTTATAGGAGATGATGTAAACGACCTTGGTATTATGAGTAAAGTAGGTTTAACCGCCTGTCCCTCAAATGCCATGTCACAGGTAACAGCTGTAGCCGATTACCGCTGCCGCGAAAAAGGCGGCGACGGGGCATTCCGTGATTTTGCGGAATGGCTGATCAGTTGCCGGATGTAAATAACATTGGCCTAAAAACACATATCATATGCAAACAATCAGGGTAAGCGACCGCAAAAGCATCGGTCATGACCAGCCCGCCTATATTATTGCTGAAATAGGCATTAATCACAATGGCTCACTGGAATTAGCTAAAAAACTGATAGAAGAAGCTGCCGCTGCAGGCTGCGACGCTGTCAAATTTCAAAAGCGTACACCTGAACTGTGCACGCCCCGCGATCAATGGCACCTGCAGAGGGACACTCCCTGGGGTCGTATTACGTATATCAACTACCGCCACAAGGTAGAATTCGGATACGAAGAATATGCCTCCATCGACAAGCATTGCAATAAGCATAATGTTGACTGGTTTGTTTCCTGCTGGGATGAGCCATCTGTTGATTTTATGGAACAGTTTAATCCTGGCGTATACAAATTTGCGTCAGCCTCATTAACCGATCACGCATTGATTGCCAAAGTAAAAGCCACCGGCAGGCCGTATATTTTGTCTACAGGGATGTCTACCATGAACGAGATAGAGAGTACGGTGAACAAATTTGGTATGGATAATCTGATCGTTGCACATTCTACTTCTGCTTATCCATGCCCACCGGCAGAGCTGAATCTGAAAATGATCCATACGCTGCAACAGCTGTATCCTGGAGTGCCTGTTGGTTATTCAGGTCATGAAACCGGGCTTGCTACTACCGTTGCCGCAGTAGCTATGGGCGCCTGCTTTGTGGAAAGACATTTCACATTAGACAGGGCTATGTGGGGCTCTGACCAGGCAGCTTCCGTTGAGCCACAGGGTATGCATAGGCTGGTACGTGACATCCGCGATGTGGAAGCAGCGACTGGCGATGGTATTAAGCGTGTATATGAAAGTGAAATGGGCGCTTTAAAGAGATTGCGCAGAGTTGTTTCTTTTGAGCAGAATGTGTAGCTGCGCAGGCTGTAATATCACCATATGGACAAGATAGTTTATTATACCACTCCCATTCTGTTACTCAGCGTGGTAATACTGGTGATGCTGGAGCGAAAATATCCTTATACAAAAGGGTTGCCCCTTTTCAGAGATGGCTTTTGGATTGACCTGGTATGGTACACCCTTATTCAGAGTTATTTTCTGAAGATCCTGATCTTCGATTATATTATTCTGCCTATTGACCAGCATTATCACCTGTCATCGCTTCAATTGATCACTCATTGGCCAATTGCGGCACAGGTATTGTTTTTCCTGGTGACCCATGATTTTTATATTTATTGGTTTCATCGGTGGCAACACCATTCCAAATGGCTATGGCGTACGCACGAAGCGCATCATTCAGGAACAGAAGTAGATTGGTTGTCTGGCTCCAGATCGCATAGTCTGGAGATCCTGATCAACCAAACCATTGAATTTGCACCAATCATTCTGCTGGGCGCCAACCCGATTGTAGTACCTATCAAGGCGCTGATAGATGCCGTCTGGGGTATGTATATCCATTCGAACATCAATGTTAAGAGCGGAAAACTTCAATATTGGATTAACGGACCGGAAATGCATCAGTGGCATCACGCTGAACACAAAGAAGTATATTACTCCAACTTCTCTACCAAACTCGCTATATGGGATTGGCTTTTCGGAACGGCTTATCTGCCGGATACCAAACCCCTTCGCTTTGGATTACCGTATGTATATCCCAAAGATTATTTTTTACAGCACTGGCATGCTGTCAAAAAGGTAGATGAAAAGAAACTGCTGGAAAACGGCCTTTTCAGCAAGTATTATTACCTGCGTCCCAATCTGATGAAATGGATGCGGCGAAAAGTTAAAACAGACTAACAATGGCATGGGTCTACATATTTATTGCCACGATAATGGAAATTGCCTGGACATTCTGTGTAAAGTTCATGGACATTAAAAAGATAGGAGCGATCAGGTGGAGCCGCTTTTTCAGCGACGGAGAGTCTGTTCTTTTGCTGTTGCCACTGCTGGGTTACATTGTATTTGGTCTGAGTAATGTGTATTTCTTTTCATTGTCTTTGAAGCAGATCCCAATGTCAGTGGCACTGGCTGTATGGATGGGTATTGTACTGGTAGGGACTTTTCTTTTGGAAGTGCTGCTGCTGAAACAATCCTGGCAGGTGTCTCAATTGTTTTTCATGGGATTGATCCTGGTAGGGGTTATTGGTTTGAAGACAAGTATTAAAATACCGTAAGGATCTTGATCCGCAGCCTGTCTGGCATACCGTAAAGTAACTTGATCCGAAAACATTTATTTGGAAGTGGAGAAGCGAATTGTGATTCCCTTGTTTTATCCAAAGAAAAAGGGCTTGACGTTTATCGCGTCAAACCCTTTTCTGTTTCGTGGTGTGAGGCGGGATCGAACCGCCGACACAAGGATTTTCAGTCCTTTGCTCTACCGACTGAGCTACCGCACCAACTTTTTTTTGTGTCCTTCTCGTGAAGGGATTGCAAAGATAAGCAAATTAGAAATTAACTTCCAAATTTTTATGCAACAAAACTTTTAATTTCTTCCAGTATCCCACTCCACAGCATGTTTCGTTGTTCCAACGCCGCCTTCGATGCCTGTGCAGCCTGCTCCCATTTTACCGGATCATTACCACAAAGTTCCTGCACCATTTCCATGCCTAAATGACTATGATGATCGCCATCGACTTCTATATGCCTTTCCAGATAATATTTGAAGAGACTGATCTGCCCGGGGAATTGCCTGTCCAGATCTGTCACCAGCGCCAGGAACATATCAGGAATAAGATCCTCACGGCCAAAGGTGAATACCGCTGCCTGCACATGTACAGGGGCAGTGGTGATCAGGTCGAATGTGTATTTTACAAAAGAACGTACTGCGTGAGGTAATGTATCTAATACCGATGCAATTGGTTTACCGTTCTGTAATTGCTGCAGGCAATCTGTAATACCCGAAACATCCGCGCCTGCCTGCGCCATCGCCTGCAGGTACAATTCAAAATGACTGACACGTGTGCCATCAGGATCCACATCACTTTCTTCTCCCGTCACGATCTCGTTGATGAGATAACGGGTGGCAGCGCTGCCTTTCGGTACCCATGGAATATCTGTACAGGTAAGATGCTTTTGTAAAGACTTCAGCAATGACATGAAATCCCATACTGCAAACACATGATACTGCATAAAAGAACGGATATCTTCTATGCGCTGCATTTCGGAATATAGTGGATGCTGTATAATAGTCTCCCTGACAGGAGCGATGGTTTCTTTAATATGTGGTATGCCAGTCATGTACAGTTAAGATTCAGCTATTAGTTTCCATATTCCACCAGGAACTTGATACGCATGAGTTTCAGTTGTTCGATGGTGTAATCGCTTTCTATCAGTTCCTCGCGTGCCAGCGCCAGACTCGAGGTCTCGCAGCCTTTGAAATATTCCATGATCTCATCCTGTGCATAATCGTCCAGTTCTTCGTCCAGACAATAATCCAGGTTCAGTTTAGTACCGCTTGCTACAATGGTTTCCATTTCATCCAGCAACTGCGGAATGGTTAATTCCTTATTGCGGGCAATGGTTTCCAATGGCATCTTTTTATCGATATTCTGTATGATAAATACTTTGAGACCACTCTTATTCACCACGCTCTTCATCACAAAGTCGTCAGGCTTTACGATGTCGTTCTCTTCCACATATTTGGAGATAACGTCCACAAATTGCTTACCATAGCGGATGGCTTTACCCTTACTTACACCCTGGATCTTTTCGAGTTCCTGTACAGTAGTAGGATATTGGGTGGCCATATCTTCAAGGGATGTTTCCAGGAAGATCACGAAAGGAGGCAGGTTCTTTTCTTTTGCAACCTTTTTACGCAGTTCCTTCAGCATTTCGAACAGCACAGTATCTGCAGATGCCTGTGCCTCAGTGGCTACATCGTCATCCTCTCCACCGTCTTCTTCAAACTGATGGTTGAGGGATACCATGATAGAATATGGCTCTTTCAGGAATTTGTGTCCTTTTTCTGTGATCTTCAGCAGGCCGTATTCTTCTATATCCTTTTCTATCAGGTCTTCCAGCATCATCTGGCGGATGAGGGAATTCCAGAAGTGAGCGTCAAATTCCTTGCCCTGGCCAAATACTTCCAGCTGATTATGCTGATAAGTGGTGATCTGCGGATTCACTTTTCCTGTAATGATGTTCACGACATAGTCACTACCAAAGCGCTCTTCCAATGCTTTGATGGCGTTGAGTACAATCACCACCCGGTTCTTCACCTCGATCTTTTCTTTCGGATTCCGGCAGTTGTCGCAGGCATTATTACACTGTGATTCCTCGTACTTTTCACCAAAGTAGTGAAGAATTACCTTCCTGCGGCAGGCAGAGCTTTCTGCATATGCTACAGTTTCATTAATGAGCTGTGCACCCATTTCCCGCTCACTCAATGGTTTATCGCGCATAAGGTGTTCCAGCTTCTGTACATCCTTATAGGAGTAAAAACAGACGCAGATACCTTCCAGTCCATCACGACCGGCACGACCCGTTTCCTGGTAATAGTTTTCCAGGCTCTTCGGAATATTGTAGTGAATAACGAAACGGACATCAGGTTTATCGATTCCCATACCAAAGGCGATGGTCGCCACGATCACATCCACATCTTCATGCAGGAACATGTCCTGACGCTGGGCACGGGTACCTGCATCCAGGCCGGCGTGGTAGGCAACAGCTTTAATGTTGTTAGCTACCAGCATGTCTGCCAGTTCTTCGGTGGTTTTACGATTAAGCGTATATATGATACCGCTTTTCCCTTTATGTAGGTGGATGAACTTAACGATCTCCCGGATGGTCTGGTCCTTTTTCCGTTTAGGACGGATCTCATAATAGAGGTTCGGCCTGTTAAAAGAAGAAAGGTACACCTGCGGATCGCGTAAGCCCAGATTCTTTACGATGTCACTCTGTACTTTAGGAGTAGCAGTAGCGGTCAGCGCTATAATAGGAAGGTTACCATTGATCTGTTCTATCATCTCCTTCAGACGGCGGTACTCCGGACGGAAGTCATGCCCCCATTCCGAGATACAGTGCGCCTCATCTACAGCGATGAAAGAGATCTCCAGTTCCTTGAAGAACTCCAGGTTTTCCTGCTTGGTCAGCGTTTCCGGTGCTACATAGAGCATTTTGGTCTTGCCGGAAAGCAGATCCGTCCTTACTTTTTTTATCTGTGCTTTTGACAGGGTAGAATTGAGAAAGTGCGCCACATTATCTTTACTGCTGTATGAGCGGACCAGGTCCACCTGGTTTTTCATTAAAGCAATAAGAGGAGATACTATCAGCGCGCAACCCGGACTCATAAGAGCCGGTAATTGATAACATAAAGATTTCCCTCCGCCGGTTGGCATAATAACAAATGTATCTTTACCGGCTAGGATGCTTTTGATGATGATTTCCTGGTTCCCTTTGAAGGAATCAAACCCAAAGTGTTCCCGTAATGCATCTATCAAACTTACCTTTACAACAGCCATTGCATTCAAATTTAAAACAAATAAACTCTAAAGAAAGTA
Organism: Chitinophaga ginsengisoli; assembly: GCF_003014595.1. Taxonomy (GTDB): domain Bacteria; phylum Bacteroidota; class Bacteroidia; order Chitinophagales; family Chitinophagaceae; genus Chitinophaga; species Chitinophaga ginsengisoli. The sequence goes on from NZ_PYGK01000001.1 coordinate 384,416, forward strand.
ACAAATTATGGATATTGTTTATGTGTTTTTTAGGGGACACGAAGTTAACTAAAAATGCGCTGACCGGCAATTATTTTATGCGCTTCAGCCAGTTGCGACTTACCTAAATGGCTGATCAACCTGTATTTAACTGCCCCGCAAGCGTCCCGTCAGGAGGGCTAAAATGAGAGATCGGGAAAAATCTGCCTGGAATGGCGCCTTATTACAAAATAAGACAATATCATCGGTTTAATCTGCTGAATCCTAGTTAACTTTGTGGCTGCCCATGAAAAATAGAACGGTTATTAATATTGCCGAAGTGGCGAACCGGACACTGAGCCTCGAGGCTGCAGCTATCTCCGAACTCAGGCAATACATCAATAGTGATTTTGAACAGGCTGTAGAATTGATTGCACATTGTGCCGGACGACTGGTAGTTTCCGGTATCGGTAAAAGTGCAATTATCGGTCAGAAAATTGTAGCGACATTAAATTCCACTGGCACTCCTGCGATTTTTATGCATGCTGCGGATGCTATCCACGGAGATCTGGGCATGATCCAGGAGGACGATATTATCTTATGTATTTCAAAGAGCGGTAACTCACCTGAGATAAAAGTATTGGTCCCACTAGTGAAGAACTTTGGGAATAAGCTCATCGGCATGGTGGGGAATATGGACTCTTTTTTGGCCAGGGAATCAGACCTGGTATTGAATACCACCGTCAGAGAAGAGGCCTGTCCTAATAACCTGGCACCTACCACCAGCACGACCGCCCAACTGGCTATGGGAGATGCGCTGGCTGTCTGCCTCATAGAATGGCACGGATTTACGGCTGCAGACTTTGCGAAGTTTCATCCGGGAGGCACACTTGGTAAAAAGTTATATCTCAAGGTGGGAGATCTGAGCCGCCTTCATAAGGCCCCGCAGGTGCAGAGAAACAGCTCTTTAAAAGAGATCATTGTTACGATCTCTTCCGGCATGTTGGGCGTAACGGCCGTGCTGGAGCCGGATGGAACATTGGGAGGAATTATTACTGACGGAGACCTTCGCCGTATGCTCGAAAAGAATATACCGGCAGAAAGCGTTACTGCAGAGAATATCATGTCAAAGTACCCGAAAACGATCCAGGAAGATGAATTAGCCATCAATGCCCTGGAGAAGATGAGAGAACATGATATTACACAACTACTGGTTTTGAGAGACAAACAATATATTGGTATCATTCATTTACATGATTTAATCAGGGAAGGAATTATATAAGATGACAGCTGTGAACAGGCATTTTTACGTGGCCATTATGGCCGGGGGAATAGGTAGTCGTTTCTGGCCCTATAGTCGTACTGATCACCCCAAGCAGTTCCTGGATATTCTGAATACCGGGAAGACGCTGTTACAATGGACCTTCGAGAGGTTTGCGCAATTTATTCCACATGAGAATATCTTTATCGTTACACACCATCACTATGCAGCAAAGGTGAGGGAACAGCTTCCCGAATTGCTGGTGGAAAACATCGTCAGTGAACCCTCCCGGAAGAATACAGCTCCGTGTATCGCTTATATTTCCCATAAGATAAACAGACAGGACCCTAAAGCAAATATTATCTGCGCTCCCGCGGATCATTTGATCATGGATCCTATCGCTTTCGCCAGTACCTGCCTGAACGCACTGATGTTCGTACAGAAACACAGCGCGCTCGTGACACTGGGTATCAAACCTACCCGTCCCGACACCGGTTATGGCTATATCCAGTTTGAAACACAACAGGTGGCAGATAACGTATACCCCGTAAAGACGTTTACAGAAAAGCCCAACCTGGAACTGGCAAAGACGTTCCTGCAAAGCGGAGACTTCCTCTGGAATGCCGGGATCTTTGTGTGGAACGTAAAGACAATACTCGCTGCCTTTAATAAATACCTTCCGGAAATAGACGAACTGTTCGTGCAGGGCACAAGCAAGTTGAATACACCAGAAGAGAAGAAAATGATAGAGAGCATCTATCCGCAGTGTACCAATATTTCCATTGATTATGCCATCATGGAAAAAGCGGATAACGTATATGTGATACCGTCCAACTTCGGATGGAGTGATCTGGGTACCTGGGCATCCGCATACGAGAACCTGGAAAGAGATGAAGATGGCAATGCTGTACAGGGCAAGAATGTAATGCTGGTCGATGCTACTAATTGTATGGTGAAGGCGCCCCAGGAAAAGCTGCTGGTCATACAGGGCCTTGATGAATTCATCGTGGTAGACACTTCTGATGTATTGCTGATCTGTAAAAAGGAGAACGAACAACAGATCAAGGAATATGTGGCCGAAGTAAAAAGAAACAAGGGAGAAAAATTCCTTTAAAGAATAAAACCAGGAACGGATGATCAATTACGGATTACATGTTTTAATTTCAGACATTGATTCGCAATTGATCATCCGTTTTTTATGTCAAAACTTCCTAAGGTAGGCACCACCATATTCTCTGTGATGTCTGCGCTTGCCGCGCAACACAAAGCCATTAATCTCTCACAGGGTTTCCCCGATTTTGATTGTGACGAATTACTGAAAAGACTGGTAAATGATGCCATGGAGGAAGGGCATAATCAATATGCCCCGATGCCAGGTATTATGCCATTAAGGGAAGTGATTGCTCAGAAGATAGAAAGCCTGTATGGCCAACAGGTAAATCCGGATACAGAAATTACGATCACACCCGGAGGTACATATGCGATCTTTACAGCTATTGCTACGTGTATTGGTCCTGGTGACGAGGTCATTATATTTGAACCCGCTTACGATAGCTACATTCCCAATGTACTGGTAAATGGTGGTGTGCCCGTATTGATCCCACTGTCTTTTCCTGATTATAGCATTGACTGGAACCTGGTGCGTAGTAAGATCACACCACGTACCAAGATGATCATGATCAATACCCCACACAATCCTACCGCCAGTATCATCAGCCGGGAAGACCTGGAAGAACTGCAAAAGATCGTGACAGCACATAACTTGCTTGTATTGTCCGATGAAGTGTATGAGCACCTGATATATGATGGCCAGGAACACCTCAGCATCTTGCGTTATTCGGAATTGCTGCGGAACAGTTTTGTCACATTCTCCTTCGGTAAGGTATTCCACAACACCGGTTGGAAAATGGGCTACTGTATTGCGCCAGCACATCTGATGTCAGAATACCGGAAAGTACATCAGTACCTCTGCTTCTCCGTGAATACACCCATGCAGTATGGCCTTTCCCGCTACCTTCAAACACCCGAACACTATCTTTCCCTGCCGGGCTTTTACCAGCAGAAAAGAGATTATTTCCTTGAGCTGATGAAGGATACCCGCTTTACGCCACTCTACTCAAAAGGAAGTTATTTCCAGCTGATGCGCTATGACCGTATCTCTGATGAGGGAGATAAGGATTTTGCCACCCGTATTACAAAGGAACTTGGCGTGGCCAGTATTCCGGTATCTGCATTTTATGAAAACGGGAAAGACGATCATGTAGTGCGGTTCTGCTTTGCAAAGAAGAAGGAGACATTGGAACAGGCGGCAGAACGACTCAGAAAGATATAAACATGGTATAAAGAAAAAAGCCACTCCTGGAGAAGAGCGGCTTTTCCTTTGTATATGACTACAAGCATGGCTTGTCAACAGTTGTTGGTCCTTAGACGGTTACCGCCTCAGGAGCCTCTTGGTACGCCTCACTGCCAATCACCAGGGTGTCTTCATGGAAGGTTACCACACCTGTTTCCACATTATACACAGCACCGATAATACCGATCTCGCCGTTCAGGATCATGTCGCGCAGAATATGGCTCTGCTCCATAATGGCCTGTACGGAACGCTTCGTATGAAGGTCTGTTACTGCATCCACAAATTCAGGGTTTGAAGATGTTCTGTTTTCTTTGATCGTCTTTTCTGCATACACAGCCGGCGTGATCTTACCCAGCAATCCTGTCAGGTTACCCATTTCCACTTTGTCACAAGCACCTTTGATAGCACCACATTTCGTGTGACCGAGTACCACGATAAATTTTGAGCCAGCCACTTTACACGCATATTCAAGACTACCCAGCACGTTTTCAGAGATCACTGCTCCTGCCAGACGGATACTGAAGATGTCGCCCAGACCCTGGTCAAAGATGAGTTCTGCAGAAGTACGGGAGTCCATGCAGCTTACAATAGCCGCCATTGGCCACTGACCATCACGGGTTTCATTTACCTGCTCCAGCAGGTTACGATGCAGGCGTAGATTGTCTACAAAACGCTCATTACCATTCCTGAGAAGTTCATAAGCCTGAGCGGGAGTGATATTGGACTGAGATGCTTTATTTAATGTTTTCATTTTTTTCAACTTTTACTGTTTTAAGAATTAATCCGTTCCTGCTGCGACTGTTTTTAATTCAATTGCAGCTCTTTCAACAATTGTTCATGATTGCCGGTGATGGTATGCACATGGCCACTGGCAATTTTTTCCTGATGTTCAGGAGAGATATTTTCCGTATTCGGAAGCTTGTATTGCTCCCTGAATCCGGTCAGGATCACAGTAATATTCTTCTCAACGGCCTTTACATCTTTAAACTCACGGATTGTTTCCAATACATCGAAGTCTATATAAGTTGTTTTGCTCGCGTCTATTACTACTGTGGTGTTTTCCGGCATATGGTCGAGCGTCAGCAGGATGCTGGCCTTGTTCAGGAAAGAGACTTCCTGTGCCAGTTCCAGGATGATGCTATCGCCGGTTCTGTATTTTTCCTTGCGGAAGAAATAAGAGCTGCGGATGTTACCACGTAAAATGGCGATGACACTTACTGCCATACCAAGGGCGATACCAATCAGCAGGTCTGTAAATACGATGGCGACTACTGTTACCAGGAATGGGATCCACTGGTACTTACCATTCTTGAACATGTCTTTAAAGATGGAGATCTTACACAGCTTGTAACCGGTTACCAGCAGTACTGCTGCCAGTGTTGCCAGCGGGATCTTATTCAGTAAGGATGGTATTAGTGCAGCACAGACCAGCAGCAGGGAGCCATGTACGATAGTGGAAAGCCTGCTACGGGCGCCGGCATTGATATTGGCAGAGGAACGCACTATCACTGATGTAACAGGCAAACCACCCAACATACCACTTACGATGTTACCAATACCCTGTGCCTGCAGCTCCCGGTTAGGGGAGGAGTACCTTTTCTGCGGATCCAGTTTATCAGTAGCCTCCAGGTTCAGCAATGTTTCTATGGAAGCCACAACAGCGATGGTAGCCCCTACGATCCATACGTCCTTGTTGGTAATGGCGCTGAAGTCAGGTAGGCTGAACTGGCCGATAAATGAATTGAAGTCTTTAGCCACAGGCAGACTTACCAGGTGGCTGGGAGCAACTGCCAATACGCTGCCGGTTGCAATAAACAGGGTATTCAGACCTACGCCAACAAGCACTGCTACCAGTGGTGCAGGGATCACACCCAGTTTCGGGATCTTATTCCAGTAGAGAATGATCGCTATGGAAACCAGGGTGATTAATGTTGCCCCAAGATGAATATGATTAAGTGTGGAGAGTAAAGCAGTGATGCTATTATCCCCATCTATCTGGATAAATGCGAAATCTCCTTCGGAATCGGCGTCATAACCGAACGCATGTGGTAGCTGCTTCAGTATAATGATAATACCAATAGCGGTCAGCATCCCCTTGATGACGTTGGAAGGGAAGTAGTTAGCCACAACACCGGCCTTTAACAGGCCAAGTGCTAACTGTATGATACCGCCAACAACAACCGCCAGCAGGAAGACGTCAAATACGCCGAACTTGGTAATGGCTGTCAGCACCACTGCCGTAAGACCAGCCGCTGGGCCACTTACGCTCAGTTGGGAACCACTCAGTGAACCGATCACCAAACCGCCTACTATACCGGAAATCATACCGGCAAATAACGGAGCGCCTGATGCCAGGGCAATACCCAGGCAAAGAGGTACCGCTATTAGAAATACAACGAGACCGGCCGAGAAATCACCTTTCAGGTTGGAAAATATAGATTGCCTGCTCATAGTCGGAAGGATTTAAAGAACGCAATGCGTTGAAAACAGGGAATACGAATGCCTTAGTACTACAAGGCATAGTGACGGTACTCCTGTTCTGTGAATAATAAAATGGATAATGGTAAGTGAAGCGCGGAGGAATGCGCCGGAAAGTGCAGCATATGTATTAGTAACATGTCAGGAATGCCCTTTCAGGCATATGACAGGTCCTAAACACAACATAATTAACAGTTGGGTGGGGGACAGTGAATTTCGCGGGCAGGACTCTGAGGAATTTCTGCAAAGAAGTTATAATGAAGACTTTTTACCAATAATGAAGGTTCGAACTGAATGGAGTTGTCGTTGTTCAGGAACTTTAATTCCTTACCCAGTTTTACGAGATCGCAGCAACCGCCATCTTCAACCGGATGCTCTTCAACGATCTGGTTATTGAACAATAGCCTCCCCATCTCCTTTATTGGAAGGAGCTGTGTGCACATCAGTGCCAGGAGGAATATGCCAATAATTCTTTTCATCGTTCCGCACAAAAATAGGTAAGCCGAGGCCGACTTTGTAAATATACCATTTAAAAAAATGTTAAATCGCCTTTTATGATGGATGGTTGTAACCGATCCTTTATAATGTAAGCCCGTTCTGGTTATGGTCTGATACCTATATCTCCATATCGCTATACCGTCATCTGGATATCACTTCACCGTCATATCTATATCCCATCGATATACAAATGTCGGTGAAATGATATGGAAATGACGGCAAAGTGATATGGAAGAAACGGGAAAAGATCGAACCCATAAGCATTCTTAATGGGCGTTTAAGCGGATCCTTTTGACCAGCGGGGAATTTAGAATTCCAGGAGCCGCATCTTCCGGTGGTAAATCCTTCCCGGATACGTTCATACCGGCCTAATACCATTCATCACAAAAGGGAAAATTTAAAATCAAGATAAAATGAGTCTGTAATGCAATACCATGGCTGTAAGCGGCGGCTTACTGCGGTAATATCTAAAGCCAATTATTTTGTTTTCTATGGTATTGTGTATTGCATAGTAGTATAAAGTTCCTATCTTTACACTGTAATCATCAAAAACCACCATTAGAAATGTTTAAGTATCATTTTATTCATAAAGCTCACTTGCCATGAATATAGATAACACACAGTCACAGATGAGAAAAGGGGTGCTGGAATTCTGCATTCTCTCAGTCATCAAGCAAGGAGAAGCTTATCCTTCAGACATTATAGAAAAAATGAAAGAAGCGAAGCTGGACATCCTGGAGGGCACCCTTTACCCGCTACTCACACGACTTAAAAACGCAGAATTGCTGTCTTACCGATGGGTTGAAAGCAGTTCAGGGCCGCCGAGGAAATATTTTTCCATGACCGAAAAGGGAGAACTGTTCTACAAGGAACTGGAAGCAACCTGGAACGAGCTGGCAAATGCGGTCACACAGCTCACAAGTAAATAACAACAAATACCATCCAATAACCAAAACCTAAAATAGAGACTCGAAATGAAAAAGATTATTAACATAAACCTGGCAGGCCGCCTCATAGCTATAGAAGATAGCGCGTATGAGATTTTGCGGCAATACCTGGACAGTCTGACGCGGTATTTCGCCCGCGAAGAGGGTGGGGATGAAATTGTGAGTGATATCGAGAGCCGCATAGCCGAACTGTTCCTGAATAAATTAAAAACGACCCATTGCATCACTGATGAGGATGTACAATCTGTGAAAGCAGCCATGGGTACTCCTGAACAGTTTGACGAAGCGGGAGAAAGCAATCAGAAACAACAGCCGGCAAACGACCCGGCATATGACAGCATACGTCCCCGCAAGCGGCTGTACCGCGACCCGGACAGTAAAGTACTGGGTGGTGTATGTGGTGGCCTGGGTGCTTACCTGAACGTAGATCCTGTAGTATTCCGTATCATATTTGCCCTGCTGGCCATTGGTGGCTTCGGTTCCGGCATCCTGGTATATTTCATCCTTTGGGTGGTAACCCCTGAAGCCAACACTGTAGCTGAAAAGCTGCAGATGCGGGGGGAGAAGGTTGATGTGAATAACATCAGGGCCACCGTACAGGACGAGATCAACGCGGCCAAAAGTCATCTGAAGAACTTCGGAAATGACGTGAGAAATTTTTCCCAGGGCCGCGGAAGACAATTTGGAAGTGATATAGAAAGGATTTTCCGTAACCTCTTTGAAGGATTGGGAAAAGTCCTGCTGTTACTCACCAAGGGATTCTTTTATTTTCTTGCGGTAGTGATCCTGCTTGCCCTCATCGGCGTAGGGATTGCCATCACCGCATCTTCTGCGGCCCTCTTCCCACTTAAGAACCTGATACTGGCAGGGCCTGTACAGAACCTGCTGTTGTGGATATCTATTCTGTTCCTGATCGGTATTCCTATCGTGGCACTGATCATATTCTTTGTCCGCAAGGCGACCGGCATAAAAGAAGCCAACCGCTATGTAGGATATACCCTCAGCCTGCTCTGGTTTGCAGGATTGATTTCCGCCATCATATTGGTAGTTTCTGTAATAAAAGACTTCCGGACCGGCAGCACTCCTATAAAAGAAAAATTTGCGCTCGTGCAACCTTCTGGTGGAAAGTTAGTCATTAAACAGTCGGACGATTATACCGGAATCGACGAAATAGAATTTTTCGATGATATTTTACGCGTAGCCGAAGACACCGTTATCATCAATACAGCCAGGATAAAAGTGGAAAAGAGCGACACAGACAGCTTTGAAGTGTATGTTGAGCGCTATTCCCGTGGTAGAAGAGTGTCCCAGGCGAGGGAACTGGCCAGAGAAATACAATACCAGATCGTTCAGAAGGATTCCATTTTGTATGTACCCAGTGGAATATCCATCCCGACCAATTCAAAATTCAGAGGACAACATGTGAGGCTCATTGTGAAAGTACCAGCCAATAAACACGTAGTGATGGACAAAAGCCTGAACTATTATAATAGTCACTGGGACAATGATGATGACTGGGATGAGTGGGGACACTACCATCAAAAAGGCCAGGTTGAGTTCAAAATGAATGATAACGGTTACCCGGAAGATCTTAACCCGGAGCATAAAAATGACTCCGACGATAACGACGACTCCGACAATAACAGCACTCCCGGCAACAAGACCGATTCCCTGGAAAGGAATTATCGCTACAAGGGAGGAAAACAGGAAAACAAAACACCTGTAGAAGATAGCGGATCAGATAAAGCCCCGGCTGCACAGCATAGCGCAGTAGCTATGGATGGCATGAGCGTGATCGCCTACAGCTTTTATAAACTGATTAAGTGATGGGACTGTGAATCTGGAGAAAACTTTGTCATCACAATAAGTTCAATAGTTAAAGAAACATTACCACGGTTTTTACCGTGGTTTTTTTATGTCCGATCTTTTTCCCGATCCGATATCAGCCCTGCCGTATTAATTCATAGTTTTGCGTTTTTAAACGTTTATCAGGATAAGGCTAAGGAATGCAGGCAACAAAAAAAGCAACGGTCAATATTGCGCTGGTAGGGAATCCAAATAGTGGGAAAAGTTCGCTCTTTAATGCGTTGACAGGTCTGAATCAGAAAGTTAGCAACTTTCCAGGCGTTACTGTTGACAAAAAGACAGGGGCTGCTACTATTTCTGCCCATCTGCAGGCTAATATCATAGATCTGCCCGGTACTTACAGCCTCTATCCTAAAAGCGCAGACGAGTTTGTTACCTACGATGTACTCGTAAATCCCTCCGCCGACGAACAGCCTGACATGATCCTCATTATAGCCGATGCCGCTAACCTGAAGCGGAACCTGCTCTTCTGTTCCCAGATCATGGACCTGAAAATTCCTGTCATTATCGGCCTTACCATGATGGACATTGCCCGGAAAAAGGGTGTAGAGATCGATGAGGCGGGCCTGGAAAGAGAATTGGGCGTACCGGTGGTGACCATCAATCCCCGGAAAAATAAGGGAATCCCCGAGCTGAAGAAGATGATTGACCTGATGGCGAGGGACAAACAATCTGTGCAACCCCGCGACTTTATAGACAGCCAGGCGCTGGCGCCGGAAGTGGTGACGGAAATCAGGAAGTATGTACAGGTAAAAAGCGATTATGCAGCCCTGCACGTAGCGGTGAATCACCACGAACTGCCGTTCCTGAACGGCGGACAGAAACTGGCTATTACAAATATTCTTCAAACATATCATTTCAATAAGACCAAAGTACAGGCGGAAGAGATCATGCAGCGTTATGCGAGGATCAAACACATCATGAAGAATACCGTGGTGGAAGCCGATCCTTTGCAGAAACAGCTGCAAACAGAAAAACTTGACAATCTGCTGCTGCACCGTTTCTGGGGATATGTGATCCTGCTGGGGATCATGTTCTTCATGTTCCAGAGCATCTTCTGGCTGGCGTCTTTCCCAATGGATTGGATAGAGGCCGGCTTTGGTGCATTAAGCGGCTGGCTGAAGGATGTGTTGCCGGCCAACTGGCTGACGGATATCCTGGTGAACGGTATTATTGCTGGTTTGGGAGGGATCGCTGTATTCGTTCCACAGATCATGATCCTGTTTGCCTTCATTACTGTACTGGAAGATACCGGCTATATGGCCAGGATCAGCTTCCTGACTGACAGGCTGATGAGGCAAGTAGGCCTGAACGGAAAATCGGTCATGCCGCTGATCAGTGGCGTAGCCTGTGCCGTACCCGCCATCATGGCCACCCGTAATATTGAAAACCGGAAGGAACGCCTGATCACTATCCTGATCACACCGCTTATGAGTTGCTCCGCCCGTTTGCCCATTTATACGGTGATGATTGCCCTGGTGATTCCCAATAAACCCATACTGGGCTTCCTGAACCTTCAGGGAGTAGTGATGATGGGATTATACCTACTGGGTTTCGTCATGGCGCTGATCATCGCTGCTATACTAAAGCTGTTCATCTCTATAAAGGAAAAGAGCTATTTCATCATGGAGCTGCCGGTATACAGGGCGCCCCGTTGGGCGAATGTGGGTACTACCATGGTACAGAAGGCCAAGATCTTTATCACAGACGCCGGTAAGGTGATCATGGTGATCTCTATTATACTATGGTTCCTGGCTTCTTATGGCCCTAAAGAGAAGATGCACCAGGTGACCGCCCACTATGAACAGCTAAAGGCTGCCCATCCGGAACAAAAGGAAAAGCTGGATATGGAAATGCAATCTGATAAACTGGCGAATTCCTATGCCGGTGTATTAGGGCATGCCATTGAACCAGCTATCCGTCCGCTGGGATATGACTGGAAGATCGGGATAGCGCTGATCACCTCTTTTGCTGCCCGTGAAGTGTTTGTAGGGACCATGGCAACGTTGTACAGTGTAGGGGAGTCTCCGGAGGATGACGACGCTACACTGCGGGAAAAGATGAGCAATGCCACCTGGCGGGATGGCCGGCCGGTATATACCCTGGCCAGCGGTATCTCCCTGATGTTGTTTTACGCCTTTGCCATGCAGTGTATGAGTACCCTGGCTATTGTAAAAAGGGAAACGAAATCCTGGAAGTTCCCGGCTGTCCAGTTTGTGTATATGACCGCACTGGCATATCTTTTTGGCCTGCTTGCTTTTCAATTGTTGAAATAAGTGGCTGGCAGACAGCACGCAGTGAAATACCTTATATTGCACTATAACCACAATAAGGTATGAAAATAGTCATCCACAGCTTGCTGCTTTTATTGGCTGTTAGTACACATGCACAGTCATTAATAGATTCTACCCAGTTAATAAAAGATATACAGACCCTTTCTTCTGATAAATATGAAGGCCGGAAAGTCGGTACCCGCGGCAGCCGGCAGGCCCAGTTCTATCTTATCGGGCGCTTTAAGCAGGTGGGGCTGACGCCATTCCACAACACATACGAGTATCCCTTTTATTTCGACCAGGGAGAGAAGCAGATCATGGGCACCAACCTGTTCGGATACATCAAGGGTAAATCTGAATCCATTATTGTGGTTAGCGCGCATTATGACCATTTGGGCATACGGAGTGGCACTGCGCCAGACAAAGACAGCATCTACAATGGTGCGGATGACAATGCCTCCGGAACAGGGGGCTTATTAGCGCTGATGGCTTATTATAAGAAACACCAACCGGAACACACCATGATCTTTGTAGCATTTGATGGAGAGGAGGAAGGATTGCAGGGGGCAAAGGCTTTTGTGAAGCAACCACCGGTACCGGTTACGCAGATGGTGTTGAATATTAATATGGATATGATTGGCCGAAATGAGAAGAACGAATTGTATGTCTGCGGATTAACCCAGTTCCCCGAGTTGAAGAATTATGTGGATGAGGCAGTCAATACAGGCGGACCGGTAAAATTGCTCTCCGGTCATGATAAAAAAGAGGAAGGTTCCAATAACTGGATCAACCAGAGCGACCATTATGAATTTTATAAGTTAAAGATCCCCATGCTTTATTTCGGAGTGGAAGACCATCCCGATTATCACCAGGTATCGGATGAGTTCAAGGGTATCTTGCCATCTTTCTATTACCAGGCTGTTTTAAAAGTGCTGACCGTTCTGGAATCTGCAGATAAGGGTGTAAAATGAGGGGTAAGGGCGCCTTCCAGTGTTAACGCTGCCAAGGCTTCTCCTATAGAGCGTTTCCAGTTTTTCTGGGCGGCGGGGTCCTGTCCGTGGTTGGTATCCCGGTCGTAGGCTTCCTGCAACTTGTTCATTTCCCGGAAGGCTTCAATATATTGATACTGAATGATGCTGTCGAAATCGTCAGCAGTCAGTTCCATATTTTTAATGCGTTGCTGGAACCTGAGCGCCACCAGCCAGGTAATATCGAAATGCAGTTGTTCATGCTCCAGGGCAAATTCGTCTTTTGCAAAGGATTTGACCCAGGAAGCGCTCTTGACAAAGAACACCTGTAATGTGAGATTGATCTGCAGGGTATCTTTCCGCTGAAGGCTGCTGCCCTCATAGGCGAAGCTCGTGTAAGATACCGCACCACTTGGCCCGCGTAGGGGAGCCGTTGCTTTGAAGTCGGACCAGCGCAGCTTGCGGTGAGGCTGGTAGAACAGGCTGTCGGAGTTGGGATTTTCGGGTCGCCTGTCTGGCGAGAAGACGACTTTTATAACCGTAGTCGGGGGCATGTCCTTCAGGGGCGTGACAGGATGCAGGAAACAACAACATATGAGCTGAAGGAATAAAAACATAGTACCTCCTAAGAGTTAAAGGTACATTTTTTCGTAACTTACAACCTACCAAAACAATCGCACTATGTACGGTGGCGGATACATTTTCGACGAACCCAACAGGAAACAGCAGCGGGAAGAACAACTGCATGATGATCCTGTAAAACTGGCCGCGTTTGAAGCGCGTATAGCCAGAGGAGAAAAAATTGAACCGGGCGACTGGATGCCGGCGGAATATCGCAGACAGCTCATACGACTGATCGAACAACACGCACATTCCGAAATAATTGGCGCACTGCCGGAAGGAACCTGGATCACCCGGGCGCCGGGTTTTAAACGCAAACTGGCGCTTATTGCCAAGGTGCAGGATGAAGTAGGGCATGGACAACTGTTGTACAACGCCGCAGAAACACTGGGCAAATCCCGGGAAGCAATGATCAATGATCTGCTGAGTGGGAAGTCAAAGTATTCCAACGTCTTTAACTATCCGGCCAAAACCTGGGCAGACGTTACCGTGATCGGGTTCCTGATCGATGCGGCGGCCATTGTGAACCAGGTAGCTAATTCAAAAGGCTCTTACGGACCCTACTGCCGGGCCCTGGAAAGGATCTGTTATGAAGAAAGCTTCCACCTGAAACAGGGGCATGATGCTTTCATCGAACTGGCTACCGGTACGCCGGCCCAGAAAGAGATGTTGCAGGATGCGCTGAACCGCTGGTGGCAACCGATCATGCATTTCTTTGGTCCGCCGGATAAAACCTCCAGCCACAGTGAAAAGCTGATGCAATGGAAGGTGAAAATGGCCAGCAACGACGATATGCGTAACCAGTTCCTGGATGCATACGTCCCCAAGATATGGGAATTGGGGTTGACACTTCCGGATCCGCTGTTGAGAAAGAACCCCGATACAGGTAAATGGGAATACTCCGATCCTGACTGGGACCTCTTTTTTGAAGTGATCAAAGGAAATGGTCCCTGCAATAAAGAGAGACTGGATGTAAGGAAATGGGCGGAAGAACATGGCCGCTGGATCAGAAAGGCGCTCATGCGTCCTGAAGAAATGGAACGCAGTGCGCTCCCGGTGGCATAAAAGCCCCTCCACGTAATTATTATAATAGTAGTACCACGATTTTATGAATGACTCACTAGATCCACGTGTTAACCGGCTCAGGTTAGATAAGAATGACGGCTCCTTCAAAGTAGAAGAAGGAGAGAACTGGAATGTATTCGAAGTATTCCACCAGGAAAAAAGAGGGGCGCACCATGAACATGTAGGTTGCGTACATGCCCCTGACGCCAATCTGGCATTGATCTTTGCCAAGGAACAATTTGGACGCCGCAAGAAATGTGTGAATCTATGGGTAGTACGTAGCGCGGATATTCTCGCGTTCGACCTGGAAGATGAAGACATGTTTGCCAACAATCCGGACAAAACATACCGGGATGCCAGCGGTTTCAAAGTGATGGAAAAGATCAACAAGTTTAAAGCACACACAAAATAGTCCCCACATCCCAATGCAGATACAACAAGCACTACAGGAACTGATCACAAAAATGGCAGATGATGAACTGGTGATCGGACATCGCAATTCTGAATGGACTGGCTTAGGCCCTGTCATGGAAGAAGACATTGCCTTTTCTTCCATGGCGCAGGACAAGATAGGCCATGCATTGGCACTTTACCGCCTGTTGGAAGAGCACTTCGGCGGCACAGATCCTGACCAGTTTGCATTTCTCCGGAATGCAGCAGACTTCAGGTGTTGCCACTTTGTGGAAATGCCTATAGGTTCTTATGAGTTCAGCCTGATGCGGCATTTTCTTTTTGATCATGCCGAAACAGTACGATATCAGGCCCTTGCACTAAGCAAGTTTGCACCTTTTCAGCATCTGGCCGGAAAAGCAAAAGGGGAACTGAAGTATCATACACTACATGCTGATGCCTGGATCATACAACTCTGTACCGCGGGCAAGGATAGCCGGGAGCGTATGCAGGCGGCATTGGATAATAGCTTCCAGCTGGCAGGAGGCATCTTTGAACCGGGACCGGCAGAGGAGCTGCTGATAGCAGAAGAGATCTATCCCGGAGAATCGGCTTTATACAAACAGTGGCTAAGTCACATATCCCCGGTTATGGAAAAAGCGGGATTGGTATTACCGGAAATGACAGCACCGGTATATGGTGGCCGTACCGGCAAACATACCCCGTATCTACAGCAATTACTGAATGAAATGGGAGAAGTGTTCCGTCTCGACCCTGAAGCAACCTGGTAGAAATAAACAACTATGCAAACAATAACAACACTGCAGGCCGTATATCATTCGCTGGAGCAGTTGATGGATCCGGAAATTCCTGTATTGAACGTACTGGAACTGGGCATGATCACAGATGTTAAAGTGGATATAGAAGGCGTGCACATTAAGATGATCCCTACCTTTGCGGCCTGTCCTGCAATAGACCTCATTAAGGAAAACATTAAAAATGCCGTTGAGAAAGACCTTCAAATGCCGGCATTTGTAAGTGTAGACAAGGAAGTGAACTGGAACAGCAACCGGCTGACAGCTGAGGCCAAAGAGAAACTTCGTGATTTCGGTATCGCGCCTCCCGGCAGGCATGAAGGAGATGTTAATCTGGATATGCTGGTAAAAGTGAACTGCCCGCATTGTGGCAGTGAAAACACTTATCTGCGTTCGCCCTTTGGGTCTACCCTCTGCAGAGCCATGCATTTCTGTAAGCAATGCGGTATGATGTTCGAGCAGTTTAAGCCACTCTCGTAGCCACATATATCACATATCCCTATTATTGATTACATTCACGCTCAAAAAACAGGGGCATGAAGATAGGCTTGTATTTTGGGTCCTTTAATCCTATACATACCGGGCATCTGATTATAGCTAACTATGTGGCATACAATTCGGACCTCGATAAAGTATGGCTGGTGGTATCACCTCAAAACCCTTTAAAACCGGCAGGATCATTACTGAATGAACATAACCGCTTTCACCTGGTAGAACTGGCTATTAAAGATGAACCCAAGCTCAGGGCCAGCAACATTGAGTTTTCCCTGCCAAGACCCTCCTTCACCATTGATACACTCACCTATCTGACAGAGAAGTTTCCCACGCAAGAATTCACGATTATTATGGGTAGCGATAGTTTCCAGAATATCACCCGCTGGCGTAATTACCAGCAGATCATCAAAAACTATCCTATTTATGTGTACCTGCGTCCAGGGCACGAAGTAACGGAAACACATGGCGCAAAGGTGGAGATCATGAAGGCGCCGATGCTGGATATTTCGTCTACAGACATACGTAAATGGATCCAGGAAGGAAAATCAATACGTTACCTGGTGCCCGACAATGTGGTGGCATACATCGCTGAGAATAATTATTATAAGTAAATCACCGCTGTATCCTTACCTCACGTTTTTTGGTCAGGAACTCGTTTGAATAGATATCCAGCAGGAGGATGAACATAGAGATGAGCAGCGGACCGAAAATGAGCCCGATAAACCCAAAAAGATTCACACCTATCAGTACTCCGAAAACGGTGATCAGTGGATGCACGTCACCTATCTTCTTGGCCAGGATAAGGCGGAATAAATTATCCGAAGTGCCTACTATCGCAAAACCATATACCAGTACACCGATGCCCTGCCATGTCATATTGATGGCAAGGAGGTAAACACCCATAGGCACATATACTGCCGCCGCACCAACAACAGGCAGCATGGCCGTAAAACAGGTCACGGCAAACCAGAAGAAGGGCTGGGGAACCTGGAAAATGAAATAACCGGGTAATGATACAATACCTTGTATCACCGCAATCAGGGGAATTCCGACCGCATTGGCGATCACCAGTTTATGGAATTCAGTCCCGAGCCGTAATACGTTTTCATCTTTCAGGGGAATATATTCATACAGCCAGGCCTCCATTTCTCTGCCGTTCACCAGCATAAAATACAGGATAAAATAAAGTATAGCGATGGCAGTTAGGATATTAAATGTGGCTCCCAGCAGTCCTGGCAACACAGAAGTTATATATTCCTGTAGCCGCTCCAGTCTCACCTGCGATAGGATATCTATTTTGGTAGCCGCCTGTATCCGGTCATTCACTGTTTTAAGGCCGCCAATCAGCTCAGAAGAATGGGTGACTGCATAACCGACCTTATTGGTCAGCATGTTGATGAGCATACCGAAAGGCAGTAGTATGATAATGAATGACATGAACATCAGTAGTGCCGCGGCGAGGCTTTTGCGCCACCTACGTCCTTCCACCAGCCGGAACATATATTTTCTGCTAAGAATATACATGGTAATGGCACCGAGAAATCCGGGGAAAAATGTATACAGTTCAGAGAAGAGTACATATGCCAGCAGTACAATGATCAACAGAAAGCTGACCTGTTTGATACGCTCGTTGTCTATTACGCTCATAAGGTTGAGAGGTTATTCTGTCAGTAAATGATAATGGATCGTGCAAAAAGAATACCGTTCCCTGCAATAGTACCGGCTGGTATAAGTAAACCAATCATCCGCATAAAGTGTTTAATCAGAACAGGTTAACGGGCTCGCTCCAATACAAGGTAGTATTTTATTAATAGTGATTACACAAAGATTAAAATTATTGGAATAGTGTTTGTAATCTGTATAATACGAATTATAAAACCATTGTTCATCTTTTAAAACTTTAATTTTATGGCGAACAACAGTTCAAAAGCAGTTGTGTCATTCATTGTTGGTGCCGCAGTAGGTGTAGCCGTTGGTTATTTCCTGAATTCTGACAAAAAGGACGAACTCGTGGAAAAGCTGAAATATCAGGCGGATAAATTGAAAGACAAGTTCAAGAAAAGGAAAGAACACTTCGAAGATGCGCTGGAAAACGAAATGGCGTAACACCTTGTGGCAAAAAAAATATTTGCATGGAAGATAATTTCAGCAATTACTTCAATCAGACTGGCAAGGTTGCCAGGGAATACCTGGAAACCCGTTTGGATCTGATCAAACTCCAGGCAGCAGGAAAGCTATCAAAAGCCTTAGGGCTATTCTTCTCATTGATACTGGCTTTCCTGCTGTTCTTTTTCGTCATTGTATTTCTGGGTATGGTACTCGGGTTCTGGATAGGAGAGATGACCAATAGTTTTACCATTGGCTTCTCCTGCTCGGCTGCCCTGTTTATTGTGCTGCTGGGCATTCTGCTTATCTTCCGCAAACCACTGATCCAGGTTCCCTTATCCAATATGCTGATCAGGGAACTAATGAGTGAAATGGATATAGAAGGGGGGAAAGACGAAGAAGAAAGCGCCCCAAAAAAGGAGGAAGAAAGGGAATACGAGAGAAAAGGAGTGGAAGAAGATGAAGAATTATACGAACAATTATAATCATTGAAAGAGTAGTGATAAACCTTTACACATGCCCAAGGTGAAAGTAACCAACGGAGACCTGTTACAGAAAGAGATAAACCGGCTGAAAAAACGCTCCCGTGCATTGGAACATGAATTAGGTGACCGGGTGCAATATTTAAAAGGGAACTATGGAAAAATGGCCCTGAACTCTGTGCTTCCCGGCAGTGCTAAAAATAGCGCTGTTTTGGGGGTATTGGGGCGCGTTGCAAAAGTGGCCTGGCAGAGCGGTAAGTTCAAATCATTAAGTACCAGTGCGCTGATGACAGCACTGGAATTCGCCGGTGTTCGGCTGGGTATCAATCTCTTTGACAAGTTCCGGAAAGGTCGCAGCAAAAAGAAGAAAGCTAAAGCTGCAGCCGAAAAAGAAGAAGATTAAGGCGTTGTTATCCCCAAACCTTTGTTCCCTCACTACAGTTCGCACAGATATCAATATGTTTACGGCCCTGCTGGATCTGTGTCCTGAACCGGATATAATTATCGTTATGCCACAACTCCTTCAATGATTCCTTTTTGAGATCCCCCAGTTTATGCTGCGCATCTTTATCAAAACAACAAGGTACTACCAGTCCATCCCAGGTAATTACCGGGGAATGCCATAAACGCCAGCAGTGGTTGCCCATTTTATTCTTGATAGCATAGGTACCGTCGTCATTCTTGTGGTAACGGCTGTATTTATCAATAGTCGGGATCAGGCGGTTACCTTCCTCATAATCGTATACCTGGGCCGTCTTAAAGCGAACTTCATCCACACCGATCTCCTTGGCTAGTTGCTTTATATCCTCAATCTGATGCTCATTAGGTTTTACGACCAGGAACTGGAAAAAGACAAACGGCGTTTTTGAGTTTAGTTCTTTTTTCCATTTCACGATATTCTTTGCGCCTTGTATCACTTTCTCGAGGTTACCACCTACACGGTATTGGGTATACACATCCTGTGTTGTACCATCGATGGAGATGATCAACCTGTCCAAACCGCTTTCTACTGTTTTACGGGCATTCTCCTCGGTGAGGTAATGGGCGTTAGTAGAGGTGGCTGTATAGATACCTTTCGCATGAGCGTATTTCACCATTTCCAGGAAGCCAGGATTCAGGAAAGGTTCTCCCTGAAAATAAAATATCAGGTATAAGAGTTCTTTATAGATCTCATCTATTGTTTTCCGGAAGAAATCCTGCTGCAGCATGCCAGTAGGACGGGTAAAGGCCCTTAATCCACTGGGACATTCAGGGCACCGCAGGTTACACGATGTTGTTGGCTCGAATGATACCGAGATAGGGTAACCCCATTGAATAGGTTTGCCGGTCCATTTGCTTACAAAGTAGCTGCTTAACACCTTGGCGGCGTTCCAACCACGGCGTAGCGTGAACTTGGACATCAGATTGAGGGTATCATTTAGATTGAAATCAGGCATAACAACATCACTTATTGTTGTAAAATTAAGATATCTATGCCGGTTATGTATAATAATAATTATACTTGCTGTGAAATTGGGAATAAGATTGAAAATGTGAGCATTAAATCCCATCCCTCTAATGTGAAAAGCCGAATAAATATAAAGTGCCAAAACTCCGAATTAAGAAATCCAGGCGTTTAGTTTTCGCCCTGTTATTCCTCCTATGTGCAACATTTGGAGCATGGCTATGGTGGCGAGAGAGAGAGGAAGCCCTGAATTTTGTCAGGTATGAAGAATTTGGGATCGACATGCCGGTTAATTATTCCATTCATGGGATTGACGTATCGAAATTCCAGAAGAATATTAACTGGGCGGCGGTAGAACAGATGCAGGTGGAACGTATCCATATCTCTTTTGCATTTATCAAGGCGACGGAAGGTATTACCCGGCAGGATGCCTCATTTAAGCAGAATTGGCAGAAAGCCAGGAAGGCAGGTATTGTAAGGGGGGCATACCACTTTTTCTATTCCACCCGCGACCCGCTGAAGCAGGTGATCAATTTTCAGAATGTTGTGCAGCTCGAATCGGGGGATCTTCCGCCGGTGCTGGATATAGAAGTACATAATAATCAGCCGCCGGCAGTGATCAGGTCTACAGCCAGGATCTGGCTGGAAGAGATGGAAAAGGCTTATGGGGTAAAGCCGATCATTTATACTAACATACACTTTTACGAAACATATCTTGGAGAGGAATTTGACCGTTATCCCTTATGGGTGGCCCACTATTATCAGAAAGAGCGGCCATCTACACAACGCCACTGGTTATTCTGGCAGCACAGCGATATAGGCCGGGTGAACGGGATCTCTACTACGGTTGATTTCAACGTTTTCAGAGGGGACAGTCTGGAACTTCGTAAATTATGCCTCCCTTAAATATAATTGATATGGAAAATCAGGAACCACAGCAGGATAGAAAGGAGCCTTTCGATATGAGGATCGTGAACTATTTCGTTCGGATCATGCGGACGGTGTTCCTGGGTTTCTTCTGGATGTTGATAAATGTTTTTCTAGGGTTATATCTAGGGTTTGCCATACCGGAAGAGTCTACTCCCGGCAGAATGATCTTTTTCTATAGCTGGCTGGTGCTTTCACTGGCAGGCTACCTGTTTATAGTCTGGAAGATGTGGCGGAAAAACGAACATGTGCAGGACAATTACGACTAAAAAAGAAGTGATCAACTATAGCATTACTCTTACAGGCTTTTGGGCCCATACGGGTAACATATAATTGATCACTTACGATCCTACAGCAATGTGGACTGCTGCAAATATGCTTGTTGCATACCTTTGATTATGCGGGCAACATCTTCCTGAGACCTGCCGGTTTTCCGTCCAAGCCTCATATACAGTTCCCTCTCTTTACCTCTTTCAAACACCAAGTCTTCGTCTGAAAGTTCACTGAAACGCTGCTTTAGCAGTTTCTTCAGTACCGACCACTGGTATCCCCGGATGTTCATAGTAGCATTTATTTTTTTGTTATAGAATTTTATATTGTAGATAATCCAAGTTGCCAATTTTCGATTGCTCGTCCGTGTTTTGCGTCAGGGTAACTGTGCACTATTGCTGAGGTATAACTATCATGGTTATCAACACGGCTGGATGATAGAATGTTCAATATCTATGCCATTAGCAAGCGCATAAAAGTTAAAACAATGTTAGTGTTTTCAGACGCTATTCCTCTGCAGTATTGAGTTTGGAGTAACTATATTATAATATTGTTAATAGGAGGCCTGCTAAAAAAATGCTAAAACAAATCAGATGGCCAAAAGTGCAATCTATTGCACCAAACCCGGCCTATGCCGCTTTGTGGAAAGTGCTGCACATACGATACAACGGTTTGGGGTGTGTTGTGTGGAGCCGGTTACTCATAACTGCCGTGTAACGCGCAATTAGCGTGGATTTGAGACATGGAACAGACTTTGCAAAGTATAAGTTGTACGAACGATGACGCATTTTAAAAACCTTCAAACGGAAATGTATGCTAAGTGAAAAAGAACATGGAAAGGACGATAAGAAACCTTCCAAAGAAGCAAATGAGATTGAACAGCATCCCGTTGAGATTTTAAAAACCGACAAAGCAGATAATTCTCGTAATCCACTGCATGTAGACCTCTCAGAGAAGCCTGAAAAAGAAAATGCAGTGGTGCGCGATCAGGATACTAATAACTAAGTCGTTACCATAGTTTTTATTGATTGACCTCTTAATGTAACCATGGTATTCCCGCTGAGGGAAAAACGATTAGTAACATTCTTCTTTAATGTTGTGGTGTATAGCAGGCCGTCCCATTCATGGGATGGTTTTCTTTTTCTAGCTACTATGGTCTGCAATGATCTTCCAGCTACCTTTAATGCGCTTGATGATGAGCGTGAAATGTCCTTCAAGATCACCTACCGTTCTTTGCAGGTGCCATTTACCTACTACAAAATAAACATCTGAGGCCAGCGGCTTCATTTCCAATATGTTGAACGTCAGCTTTCCCATAGCTGTTGTGTCAGGATAGGACTTTTTATAATTATCCAGGGTTGCCTTCCAGCCATAGGTAGGGCCTCTCTTCCCGATAAATATCAGGGAATCGGATTGCCAGTAGGTGGTCATAAAAGCGTCGAGGTCGCCCCGGTTCCAGGAGGAGGTTTGTTGCTGTAATAATGTTCTGATGGCAGACTGCGGCTGCTGTGCGCGGGCCGCTGTAAACGGAGCGGCCAACAGGATAAGGAACAATAATAAACGCATGGTAATTTTTAGTAAAAGATAAACAGTTTTTGCGATGCAGGGCAATCTGATTATACTACCTTTGCAAAAATCAACAACTTATGCCCGGATATGAATTTTTTGGCCCGGAAGAACGCAAGGAAATAAACGATGTACTGGAAACAGGCATTTTTATGCGTTATGGCTTCGATGGTCCCCGTAAGGGTATCTGGAAAGCTAAAGAGCTTGAACAGGCCATTTCTGAAAAACTGAACGTTGCCCACACACAGCTGGTATCCAGCGGTACCGCCGCCCTCACAACAGTAATGGCTGCATTGGGAATTGGTGCCGGAGATGAGGTGATTATGCCCACATTTACATTTGTGGCCAGCTTTGAGTGTATCATTTCCGTAGGGGCAACACCTGTCCTGGTAGATGTGGATGATACCCTGACACTGGCCCCCGCAGCTGTGGAAGCCGCTATTACTCCCCGCACCAAAGCGGTGATGCCCGTACACATGTGTGGCGCCATGGCCGACCTGGATGCACTGAAGGCGATCTGCGACAAACACAACCTGATTTTACTGGAAGACGCCTGCCAGTCTTTTGGTGCCAGCTATAAAGGCAAAGCGCTGGGAACGATCGGTCATGCCGGTGCATTCTCATTTGACTTTGTGAAAACGGTTACCTGTGCTGAAGGCGGTGCTATTGTAACAAACGATAAGGATATTTATATCAAATGTGACGGATATTCCGACCATGGTCATGATCACCTTGGTGTAGATCGTGGTGCTGACCTGCATCCATTTATCGGGTATAACTACCGTATCTCCGAACTGCATGCTGCTGTGGGCC
Organism: Chitinophaga ginsengisoli; assembly: GCF_003014595.1. Lineage (GTDB taxonomy): Bacteria > Bacteroidota > Bacteroidia > Chitinophagales > Chitinophagaceae > Chitinophaga > Chitinophaga ginsengisoli. The sequence continues at coordinate 408,012 of NZ_PYGK01000001.1, forward strand.
TGGCGCAGGTACGCAAGCTGGATACCTTCCTGAGTATCCACCGGAAAACAAAAAAGATCTTCAAGGATGCGCTGGCTACTGTGCCGGGCGTAACCTTCCGTCGCCTGCCTGATGCAGATGGCGATAGCGCTACCTTCCTCGCATTCTTCCTGCCGGAAGAAAGTCAGGCAAGAGCAGCAACCGCTGCCATGAAAGCTGCCGGATTACCAGCCTTTTACTGGTATGACAATAACTGGCACTATATCCGTAACTGGGAGCACTTCAAGCAAAGCTCCATGCTATTCCGTTTTGCACCAGGACTACAGCAGGCTATGGAGCTGTATAAAGTAAAACAGTTCCCTGTTTCAGACGCTATCATGAGCCGCTGTATCTGTACGCCGATCAACCTGAGCTGGAGTGATGAAGAGGTACAGCAGCGTGCTGAGAAATTGGTGAATGCAGTAAAGAGCGCCCTATAAACGATAAGCATGAAGAAAGTAGCCTTGATTCCCGCCCGTTATGGGGCTACCCGTTTCCCGGGTAAACTGATGGCTAAGCTGGGAGGTAAATCCGTTATTCTGCGTACTTATGAAAGTACCGTGAATACCGGCGTGTTTGACGAGGTAATGGTGGTTTGCGACAGCGAGATCATTTACAATGAAATTGTCAGCAACGGTGGTAAAGCCGTGATGAGCAAAAAGGAACATGAGTGCGGTACCGATCGTATAGCAGAAGCTGTTGCAGACCGTGCGGATGTTGATATCGTTGTGAATGTACAGGGAGACGAGCCTTTTACCCAGAAAGAACCGCTGGAAAAGTTGCTGAAAGTATTTGAGGGGGAAGAAGGTAAACAGGTACAGGTAGCCTCCCTGATGCAGGTGCTGAAAGACCCGCAATCCATCGAAGACCCGAACTATGTGAAGGTAGCGGTAGATAAAAAGTTCAATGCCCTGTTCTTTTCCCGTTCTGTCATTCCTTACCCACGCGACAAGAATATTCAGACCGTATATTATGAGCATATCGGGATCTATGCATTCCGCAGGCAGACACTGATGGCCTTTACCCAAATGCCGGTAAGTCCGCTGGAAGCTGCGGAAAAGATAGAATGCCTGCGCTACCTGGAAAATGGGATCCCCATGAAAATGGTGGTGACAGAATATATGGGTGTGGAGATCGATACGCCGGAAGATCTGCTGAAGGCGGAGAAATTACTGTAATACTAAATCATTAAACGACTGAGATGAAATTCAGGAACTTTAAAATGGTCGATTACGTGGTGTTTGGCCGTGGTGCGTTTGACCAGCTTGATGAGATACTGGCTCCCCGCCGTAAGGGCGAAGCGCCAATGATATTCTTTGTAGACTATTTTTTCCAGGGTAACGAGGCTTTTGCTAAACGTATTCCCCTGAGAGGTAAGGATAAGATCGTATACATTGATGTTACTGACGAGCCAAAGACCAAATATGTGGATAAAGTAAGAGACGAGTTGGTAGCGGAATTTGGTGAAGTAAGCGGTATCATTGGTATTGGCGGTGGTTCCGTAATGGACATGGCCAAAGCGGTATCACTGATGATGAAGAACCCCGGTTCTTCCGCGGACTATCAGGGATGGGACCTCGTGAAAGTGGCCGGTGTGTATAAAGTGGGTATTCCTACGCTGTCTGGTACTGGTGCTGAAGTAAGCCGTACTTGTGTACTGACCGGGCCTACCCGTAAACTGGGTATGAACTCCGACTTTACACCTTTCGACCAGATCGTACTGGATCCTGAGTTAATAAAAGGCGTGCCGGCAAACCAGCAGTTCTATACAGCGATGGATTGTTATATCCACTGTATCGAATCTCTGCAGGGTACTTACCTGAATGCATTCAGCCGTTCATACGGAGAAGAAGCATTGCGTCTCTGCCAGGAAATCTTCCTGGAGAAAAACACCTGGGATGATGATGCAGACGAAAAACTGATGATGGCGTCTTATGCAGGTGGTATGAGTATCGCTTATTCGCAGGTAGGGGTGGCACACGCGGTAAGCTATGGCCTGTCATACCTGCTCGGTACCAAACATGGTATTGGCAACTGTATCGTGTTTGATAAGCTGGAAGAATTTTATCCGGAAGGGGTGAGAGAGTTCAAGCAAATGGTGAAGAAGCATAATATTGACATCCCGCAGGGCATTACCAAAGGTCTGTCTGACGAGCAATTCAATGCGATGATCGACGTATCTCTGGGCATGGCGCCATTGTGGGAAAATGCATTGGGTAAAGACTGGAAAGAACAGATGACGCGCGAGCGCCTCCGTACATTGTACGAGCAGTTTTAATATAAACATTATTAACTACTTATAAGAAAAACCCCCTGCTGAAAACAGGGGGCTTTTCTATAAATAACTTATCGCAGGAATCTTCTGATAGGTACCCCCCGCATATGAACAAAACGCCACATGACCTGCAGTCGGCGGTTGTGATAAATAAACAGGAGATAGCAGGCCGCCATCAATGTCACGATAGCTGTACTGTAGAATGTGAGTGAGAAGAAGCGGGCATCATTGTGATAGATAAAGGCAGACAGATAAGCGCCAAGGCCGATACCTGCTTCCATTGCAATATACATGGTGGCCAATGCGCGGCCTTTATGTTCTGGATGACCAAGGTCGATCGTCCAGGCGGTGATAGCCGGGGAGTTCATACCTACAGATACGCCATACACAACAGCGGCAGTCAGCATCATGGCCGGCGTATGTGAAATAGCCAGCAGGAAAACACCGGCAGCCATAGTAATGGTGGATATCTTCAGGATTGGTACACGGCCATATTTATCAGACACTTTACCGGCCAACAGACGGATACTGATAGATGCGCCTGTAAAGAAGGTAAAGAACAATCCTTTATTCTGAATGCCCAGGTAAGTGCTGAAATCCGGAATGATGGTGAACAGTACGCCGTAGCTGAGATATGTCAGGAAGATAACGATCACCGGCGCCAGTACCAGGGGCTCGAATATTTCACTCTTGGAGATCTTTAATGTGGATAAGCGGAACGGCTGTTTGTTTTGCAGCGTTTCCCGCATACCACCCACCAGGATCACAACAGACAGCAATGCAAATACTGCGGACACCTGGAACATGATGTGGATATCCCAGTGATTAGTAATGTAGCCACCAATAGCAGGCCCCATGGCCAAACCTATTGTACTGAACAAGCCTACCATTCCCATAGCTTCCGCCCTGCGGGTCGAGGGTACAATATCGGCAACATAGGCAGCCGTACCGGTAGGCTTAAATCCTGTGGAAAAACCATGAAAGAAACGGAGTAATAAAAAGGCGCCAACTGAGCTGACAAGTGGGTACAACATGCTACATACTACACACACCAGCGAGCCGAAGATCATGACCGGTACACGGCCGACTGTATCTGTCAGCTTTCCGCTGAAGGGGCGGGACAATCCGGCCATCAGTGTGAAAAGTGCAAGAATATATCCTTTGTAATCCTCTCCGCCCATCCGGGTCAGATAGGCAGGCAATTCCGGAAGCAACATGTTAAAGCTGGCGGAAAACAGTGCATTGCTGAGGCATAACATCACAAAATGGAAAGTGTAAATTCTCCCGGGCGACTGATCCATGCAGCAAAGTTACAATAAAGGGCAGAACCCCAGCCCGTTAAGGTGAAAAATACAACTTATATTATTTTACCAGCCTGCGGCTAGTATGTAGTAAATTTGTAAACACCCCAATGTATAGATATGGAAAACAAAGAGCTCCGTTTGGCAGTCCTCATCGATGCAGACAATATTCCTTACGCCAGTGTAAAAGCCATGATGGAAGAAGTGGCCAAATACGGGATACCGACTTTCAAACGGATATATGGAGACTGGACAAAACCTACCCTTACCGGCTGGAAAACGGTCCTGCTGGATAATGCCATTACGCCTATCCAACAATACAGCTATACCAGCGGCAAGAACGCCACAGACTCGGCCATGATCATCGACGCCATGGATATTCTTTATACCGGAAGAGTGGACGGGTTCTGCCTCATTACCTCCGACAGCGACTTCACCCGTCTGGCTACCCGGCTGCGGGAAGCAGGGATGCGTGTATTCGGGCTGGGAGAGAAAAAGACGCCCAGTGCTTTCCGGGCTGCCTGCGATAAGTTCATCTACCTGGAGATCCTGGCGGGTGTAGGCAAGGAATCGTCTGCCAAAAAGAAGACAGACAAAGGAAATGGAAAAGGCATCAGCAAGGCAGACAAAGATGTCATCAACATGCTGTCGTCCAGCATCAATGATATTGCAGATGAAGATGGCTGGGCCTACCTGGGAGAGCTGGGAAATCTGCTGCTGAAGAAACAACCCGACTTTGATGCCCGTAACTTTGGATATAACAAGCTGTTACAGTTAATCAAAAGCTTTGAGGATTTCGAAATAGATATCCGCGAAAGCAGCAAGAAGATGGGGAAGCTGGTCTATGTCAAGGTAAAATAAGACATAAAAAAGGCTGCTCTACTTTTGGAGTAAAACAGCCTTTTTAATATCTTAATAAGTTGGATACTAGCGCTTAGCGTATTTAATAGCAGCGTAGAGGAACATTAATGCAAACAGAGCGATAACACCGAAAGTCAGATAGTGAGCAATCTTGTCTCCAGCCCTGTAAAAATCAGTAGTCTCTACGTTATTGATTACTTCAAGCAACATAAAAAAAATGTTTAGTGGTCAGGGCTGCAAGTTAGCGCATTCTGTTTAAAAATCCCAACATGCATATTCGCCTAATAGTTTGCGAGTTGCTCTATATATTGATGCATACGTGTTTTAGCCAGGAAATTTTTCTCCAGTGATGCTGCAAACGGAACCGGTGTATCCAGTCCGGCACAGCGCATTACGGGAGCATCCAGCAGTGCAAAGCAATGTTCTGCTATCCATGCGCTGATCTCTCCTCCCAGCCCGCCGGTAAGCGTATCTTCATGAAGAATTAACACTTTGCCGGTAGCGGTCACTGCTTCCCGGATAGCTTCATAATCCAGCGGCAATAAGGTACGCAAGTCCAGGATGTGAATAGATAACTGCGGATGTTGTTTGCTGTATTCCAGCGCCCAGTGTACACCAGCGCCATAGGTGATGATACTGATATCGTCTCCGGTCTGTATTAAGTTGGCTTTCCCGATTTCTATCGTGTAGGGTGCTTCCGGCACCGGACCGCTGATACTGCGGTACAGCGCTTTATGTTCGAAGTACAATACAGGATTAGGATCTGCAAATGCAGCCAGTAACAGGCCCTTGGCGTCTGCCGGGGTGGCGGGATATACTATTTTCAGCCCGGGTACGTGTGTGAACCAGGCTTCGTTACTCTGGGAGTGGAAGGGGCCAGCCCCTACACCAGCGCCTGCCGGTAGCCGGACCACAACATCGGCGGTCTGCCCCCAGCGGTAATGGATCTTTGCCAGGTTATTGACGATCTGGTTGAAGCCGCAGGTGACGAAATCGGCAAACTGCATCTCCACCATACTTTTGTACCCCATCAGGGATAATCCAAGTCCGGCGCCCACAATGGCGCTTTCACAAAGGGGCGTATTCCTCACCCGTTCCTTTCCATACCTTGCAACAAAACCATCTGTGATCTTAAAAGCACCACCATATTCCGCAATATCCTGTCCCATGAGTATCAGGTTAGGGTACTGTACCATTGCCTGATCCAGTCCTTCGGAAATGGCATCGATGAAACGTTTATCATGGGTAGCGGCACCCGCAACCGGAGGAATAGGTGAGGGCGCAGGAGCGTAAATATCCTTCAGTTCATCCGCTTCGCTGACAGGCGGAGAAACTTCCGCCAGGGCGGTATTGATCTCCCGGTCTATTTCATGTTTCAGCGCTTCCCGGATATCGTGAATGCCTTCTTCATTGATGAGTTGCAGGAACTGTAAGAAGCCTTCAAAATGCTGGATGGGATCCTGTCTGGCCCATTCCTCGAGGAGGGCAGGAGGTACGTATTTGGTACCACTTGCTTCTTCATGACCCCTCATGCGGAAGGTCATCGCTTCTATTAAAACTGGCTGTTGTTCGTGCAGGGCGTGACGTTTCGCCTCTTTTATAGCATGATACACTTCCAGGAGATTATTCCCGTTGATGCGCATGCCCCGCATACCATAGCCGGCGGCTCTTTGTACAAGCTGTTCACAGCGGTATTGTTCTTCTACCGGGGTGCTTAATCCATAGCCGTTATTTTCTATCAGGAAGATGACGGGCAAGTCCCATACAGCCGCTACATTTAGCGCTTCATGAAACTCACCTTCACTGGTACCACCTTCGCCGGTAAAGGCCAGGGATACCTTGTCTTCCTTTTTTAGTTTATGTGCCAGGGAAATGCCATCAGCAATAGATAGCTGAGGCCCCAGGTGAGAGATCATGCCACAGATGTGATGTTGCCGGCTGCCGAAATGAAAAGAACGTTCCCGTCCTTTGCTAAAACCCAGCGGGCTGCCCTGCCATTGGTGGAACAGTTGCTGTAATGGCATCTGCCGTGCAGTGAACACACCAAGGTTCCTGTGCAGGGGCAGGATCCACTCGTCGTTATCCAACGCTAAAGTGGCACCCACTGCAATAGCTTCCTGCCCGATGCCGGAAAACCATTTGCTTACTTTCCCCTGCCGCAGCAACAGCAACATTTTCTCTTCTACCAGCCGGGGATATAACAAGGCTTTATAAAAAGCGAGCAATTCCCCATCACTGATGTGTGCACGTTCAAAATACATGGTATTAAAACTCAGTCGTTATCGCCTCCCGCAATGCTATGCATGATACCGCTTACAACGGTCAGGACCAGGCTGAAGATCAGCGCCCAGAAGAATCCGTCCACTTTGAATCCTTTTACAAGGTTAGAAGCCAGCAGTATAATGACAGCATTGATCACCAACAGGAACAATCCCAGTGTAAGTATCGTAGCAGGAAGTGTTAGTATAATCAGTATTGGTTTTACCAACAGGTTCAAGATAGCCAATACCAATGCAAGTATAAGGGCAGTCGTAAAATCCTTAATAGTTACACCTGGCAGCACATATGCAGAAAGCATGGCAGCCAGCGCCGTTACCAGTAAGCGGATGAGAAAGTTCATGTGATGAATTTTTTCGGGAAGGTAACAAAATTGATGTTATACCGGCTTACAGAAAATCATCGCTTTCCCTGTAAGCTTTTATCACGGCCAGTTCGCCCTCTTTACCGGGGTTGGCATTACCGTGCTCCATACCTAACACGCCTTTGAAGCCTTTTTTATGTAAGTGCTTGAATATGTTCTTATAATTGATCTCACCGCTGGTAGGTTCCTTGCGGCCTGGATTGTCTCCTATCTGGATATACGCAATTTCATCCCAGCATAGGTCCATCACCGGGATCAGGTTGCCGGTATTGCGCTGCATGTGGTAAATGTCGTAGAGGATCTTGCAGCTGGGACTGTTCACCGCTTTACAGATACCATAGCTCTGTTCTGCGGTACGCAGGAACAGGTCCGGGTTATCACTCAATGGTTCCATTACCATGATCAGCCCTTCTTTTTCCAGTACGGCTGCCCCCATACGGAAAGCTTCAATCACGTTGGCTGTTTGTACGCCAATAGGCAGGTTCCTTTCAAAATAACCGGGTACCACGGTTGCCCACTTGGCATTCACACGTTTGGCCGTTTCCAGTGCCTGCTTACATATTTTTACGAAAGCATCCTTGAACTCCTGTTTACCCGTAGTGAGGGATACCTTCCAGTTGTCGCCTGCATCTATCACAAAAACGCCCATCTGCATACCCAGTTTGCTGAGTAGTTTTCCGATCTTTTCCTGTTCTGCAGGATCACGTTTCATCATGCCATTATCTTCTATGGCCCGGAAACCCTGGTCATACATAAACTGGATCTGATCTAAAAAGCTGGCGCCACCATTGTTTTTAAACATCCCATCGTGGGGGGCATAGTTCAGGTTAAAGGTTTTCCCGGCAGGTGTAGGGTTTGTGAGACCGTTGCCTGCCGCTGCGGCCGTACTGCCTATAGCCAGCGTGGATAGTCCTGCCAATGTGCTTTGCTGAAGGAATTTTCTTCTTTCCATAACGTTAAAGGGTTGATTGCATGAATACTAAATGTAATCGCTTTTTGATTCCGGTGCAAGGGGCAAATGAGGAAAAGTGTACACTTGACGCCTTTTCGCAGAAAAACGTTGCATTCCATTATTTGATTTAATAAATTCACAGGCATTACAGGTTTTATCTTTCAAGAAGTGTTATGAAAAACAGACTATTGGCCTTATCGCTGGGAAGTATGCTGACCGGTACGGCATTCGCACAGGAGACTATCAACCAGCCGTTTGCCACGTATGAAGAAAAGCTGCCCGGCACTACATTGACCTTTAAAATGGTGCCTATCCCCGCAGGAGAAGTCACCATCGGAAGCCCGGAAAATGAGAAAGGAAGGGATGCTGATGAAGGCCCTCAGAAAAAAGTGAAGATCGCTGCTTTCTGGATGGGCGCTAATGAAGTGACCTTCGAGCAGTATGACGTATATTCTGATCCGGAGAAAGATAAAACACCCATTCCTGATGGAATGACAAGGCCCAGTCCTCCCTATATTGATCTGACGCTTGGCATGGGGAAAGTAGGCGGTTACCCGGCCAACAGTATGAGCCAATATGGTGCACTGATGTACTGCAAATGGCTGTATGCAAAAACCGGTGTTTTCTACCGCCTGCCTACAGAAGCTGAGTGGGAATATGCCTGCCGCGCAGGCGCTGCTACTGCTTACCCCTTCGGTAATGACGCATCAAAGCTGAAGGAATATGCCTGGTATGCGGACAATAGCGATAACAAATATCACAAAGTAGGAGAGTTGAAACCCAATGCCTGGGGACTGTACGATATGCTGGGCAATGTAGCTGAATGGACGCTGGACCAGTATGATGAGCAATACCTGCAGCATGTATCAGATACTGACCCCTGGAATAAGCCAACAGCCAAAACACCGAGAACCATCAAGGGTGGTAATTATCATGATGACGCAGCCAGCTTGCGCTGTGCCAACCGCCTGAAATCTGACCCGAACTGGAACCGCCGGGACCCGCAGATTCCCAAGAGTTTCTGGTGGAACGCAGATGCGCCCTTCATTGGATTCCGCATCGTGCGTCCGCTGAAACAACCGACAAAAGAAGAAGCCGAGCAATTTTTTGAAACCGTCATAGATCAATACAAAGGTGCCAGATAGCACATCCCCCCACATTAACTCATAAAAAACTTATCATGCAACAGGAAGAACTACATCAATTCCACGGAAAAACCCGCAGAGACTTTATGAAACAATCGTCTCTATTAGCCGGCGGACTGCTGGCAGCTCCTATGCTGTCCCAGGCCAACTTCTTTTCAGGCGCAGACAATGTAATTAAGATAGCCCTGATCGGCTGTGGTGGTCGTGGTACCGGTGCAGCTGTACAGGCGCTCAGTACAAAAGAAAATGTACAACTGGTGGCAATGGCAGATGCTTTTGCCGACAAGTTGAACGCCAGCTATAACAATATCAAAGATGAAGTAGGCGATAAGCCCGGCCGTCTGAACGTAAAGGAAGAAAACAAGTTTACCGGCTTCGACGCATATCAGAAGGCCATTGCGCTGGCAGATGTTGTGATACTGGCAACGCCTCCGGGTTTCCGTCCTATTCATTTTGAAGAAGCAGTTAAACAGGGAAAACACATCTTCATGGAAAAACCTGTAGCTACCGATCCTGCAGGTATCAAGAGAGTGCTGGAAGCTGCTGAAGTGGCAAAATCCAAGAAACTGAATGTGGTGGTAGGCTTACAGCGCCGCTACCAGACTTCCTACCGTGAGATGTACAAACGTTTCCAGGACGGTATCATTGGCGATGTCGTATCTATGCAGGTATGGTGGAACCAGGGCGCACTATGGGTAAGACCACGTAAGCCTGAGTATACGGAAATGGAATACCAGATGCGTAACTGGTATTACTTCAACTGGCTGTGTGGCGATCATATCGTAGAACAGCATATTCACAATATCGATGTGGGTAACTGGTTCATGAACGATTATCCTGTAACGGCCATGGGGATGGGTGGCCGCTCGGTACGTACCGGCAAGGAGTTCGGTGAGATCTATGATCACCACTTTGTAGAATACCGCTACGGTAATGGGGTGGTGATGAATAGCCAGTGCCGCCACTGGAAAGATGCTGACAGCAAGGTAGATGAAGAGATCGTGGGGAGAAAAGGCCGTATGTATATGGATAAGGCGGTGATCAAAGACCACAAAGGAAAAGTACTGTACCAGTTTGATAAGTCAAAAGAAAACCAGCCTTACCAGGCGGAACACGATGAACTGTTTGCCGCTATCGCAAAAGGAGAATATAAGTTCTGGGATGCAGAGCGAGCCGCTAAGACAACGCTGACTGCTATTATCGGAAGGCTGGCCACTTACTCCGGGCAGACCATTGCATTTGATAAGGCGCTCAATTCAGGTCTGAACCTGCAACCGGCGAAGTATGCCTTTGATGCAGCCCCTCCGATAGTGCCGGATGCATCTGGTAACTATGCCTATGCAAAACCGGGGATCACTAGATATTTTAGTTAATGCATAGTATATTTATAACAAGGATATTGGAGGCCCCGTCAAGGGGCCTTCGCTTTATAGGATGTATATGAGACTATTCAGGATTGTTTTATCAGGCTGCCTGCTATTCCTGGTGAAGCAGACGGCTTTCGCACAATATGGCCAGATCAAGAGGTGGGCTGAAGAGGAATTACTGACCAGCCCCGCCCTGCGTCAGGCACATACCGGTGTCTGTATCTATGAACCGGCTACCGGGAAATACTGGTACAGCTACCAGGACGATCACTATTTCACACCCGCCTCCAATACCAAGATATTTACACTCTATACTGCTCTGCGCCTGCTGGGCGATTCCCTGCCTGCAATGCGCTACCTGGAAACAGATTCCGTATTGTATGTAAAAGGCACAGCAGATCCTTCGTTCCTACATCCGGATTACACCCTGCAACCCGCCTGGCAGCTATTGCAACAGACCACCAAACGGATCACGATAGTACCTACTGTATCAGAGAATAAACGTTTCGGCCCCGGATGGGCATGGAGCGATTACCAGGACTATTACCAGTCTGAATTGAACGACTGGCCTATGTATGGCAACGTGGCCCGCATCCGCCATCATGGAGATACGACAACGATCTTACCACGCATGTTCAGCGATACAGCCCATTTCTCTTTCCGCAGAAATGATACGCTGGAAGAACTTCTGGGGGAAAGAGATGAACGGAGTAACCGCTTTTCCCTGACCTTTAATGGAAATGACAAGAGTGTTCAGGACGCAGAAGTGCCTTTCATTACAGGCTGTGCTGGTGATCTAGCTTACAGATTACAAGACACATTACATAAGCCGGTTACCGTCTTGCCTGAAGGAGCCGTACTACCATCTACCGCTTTTACATTACTGAAAGGTATTCCTGCGGATTCACTCTTCCTGCCGATGATGCACAGAAGTGATAACTTTTTTGCTGAACAATCGCTGATGATGTGTGCAGCACGTCTCTGGGATACGATCAGTACCTACCGTATCATTGAGTTAATGGAGAAAAGCTTCCTGAGCAATTTACCCGACACGCCTAAATGGGTGGATGGTTCCGGCCTGTCAAGATATAACCTGTTCTCTCCGCGCGACTTCGTAAGCGTACTGTCGGATATGTATAAAACCTATCCTACAGAAAGACTGTATGCCTTGCTTCCTACAGGCGGCAAAGGCACGTTGAGGAACTATTACAAACAACAGTTTGTCCATGCCAAAACAGGCACTTTATCTGGCTGTGTGGCATTAAGCGGCTATCTCGTTACGAAAAAGAACAAGACCCTGGTATTCAGTGTACTGGTGAACAATCATAACAACAGCGCCACCAACGTCAGAAGAACGGTAGAACATTTCCTGACGCAGGTATGGGACAAGTACTAGCGGATGCTATAGTTCATCAGCCGGATAGTATCAGTAGCCGAGATGGTCTCTACATATCCTATTCCCAACGCATAATAGTAGGTGGCAATGGTGCCTGCCGGATATGCCGACTCTCCAACCAGTACGGCCGCATCCTGTCGTACAACAATGACGTTTTTATATTCCTTACCCAATACGGTATGCGTGATCTGCTGCCCAAGAATATGGTATTGCAATAGCCCTTTCTGCGCTAAACCGGAAATGGTTACAGATACGGTGTCATTCCAGGTAGCCCCTTCTCCGTAATCATCGTGGAGAAACAGTCTGTCCCCGCCCTCGACTTCATAGTCCTCCAGGGATATTCCCTTTTCATACAGGAAATAACTGCCGTTGTTGCAGCGGATAAACTGATCGACATAACCATCGTTAAGAATGGAATACTGATGCCCATTAATGGTGGTATCGCCTTTTACCAGGAGGGTATATTGTGAAGTATCCCCGCTACTGTTGGTGTACTGATAGGTAAAGGAAGACCCGGTAGAGTAAGGTGCGTAGCCGCAGTGGAAATCAGTGTTGAGTGCTTCAAGACTTTTTTCTTTACGACAGGCAGACATAGAGAATATGGATAATGCTCCGACAAAAAACATTGACCTATACAACATATATAGACGCAAAAGTTAATAGAATGTACAGGGCGCATAGGAATCGTAAGGGCCGTAAATGTAGTAAAAAAGTGATGGTAGTGAAACGAATAAATTATTGTGTTTCAGGAATAAAAGATTTTAGTTACACACTCTCAGTGACGGAGCGATCGTTCCACTGTTTGCCTGTAAGGTGGTAATGGAAGTCGTGTTCGTGCGGTTGTCAGTAGCGGTAAGTGTGACGCTAGCCGGCTGACGGCTACAGCGCACCACCGTGAGATTGAACTTACCGTTGTAAATATGGGCGGCGTAATTCCGGTTATCCACATTAACGATCACTGTACCATTTACCACATTAAAGCGGTCACAGTCTTTCGCGATTCCATTGATCACGAGGGTCTGGCCTTCGGGAAGCGTCACGTTCACATTGCTGATCTCTGTAGCCGCATTAAAGGGGCCGATCTCCTGCTGACGCAGCAGGTTGAGGCAGTTGTCTGTCAGTGTCATAATCAGGGGCACGTTGGAGGCTGCTTTACCATAGTAGATGCCTTCCACATTGGTATATCCAAAAGTGGGAATAAAGTTTGTTTTCGTGAGCACTGCAACGCGGGTATCGGACACAGGTGCGTTCTGCTGATTTAGCACTTTGGCGGTGAGGGTGATCTGCGGGAAGGTCGTTGCGCAAGCCCAGAACCCTGCCTGACCGGCGGTACCTACATAGTTACTTCCCTGACGGGTAGCCTGGCCTTCCTCTTTCCAGAAGCCGGTAGTGCCGTCGAAATGCCATAAAGGGATCTGCTGTGGTGCGTCGGATGCGAGTTCACTGGGTATCATGAGTTCAAAGCTGACAGGCTTTGCGGGATCGGGTTGGAGGACCGTACCGAAATTATTTTCCATCGTGAAAACGAGCATGCTGAATACCCGCAGACCGGTCTGTTTGTTGCTCTTGTCGATACCTCGCAGGTCTCCCGGCATCTGGTCCGCCACGGTACTGGCTTCGGGGTGTATATAAAAGGAACGGACAGTTACTGTGCCGTGGTAGGGCTGGTTTTCAGAGACGAGAACGGCATTAGGAGGAACCGTGAGCGTGCCTTCCGGGAATTGAATAAGATCGCCGGTATTGGCATCGATGTTATTCTGGTTTTGCAATACTAATTCCACCTGGATATATTGTTGCTTGCCTTCACGTACCATGAGTGTCCGGTATCCCCTGAAGTAGCCGAACTTGTCCACCGTTACCACCGCAGCATCATCTGGTACGCTCACGTCTTCCAACAGAAAATGCCCGTCTTCATTTGTCGCTGCGTTTTCCCCTCCGGCAGTTACCACTGCATTATGTACGGGCTGTAACTGTTCATTCAATATACGGCCCTCAATGCTGGTCTTTACTATTTGAACGGGAGGTGTATCATCAGGCGGGGTACCTTCCTCAGAAAGCATTTTTTTACAACCACTTACCAGTAGTAAGCACACGAAAGTTGGCAGTAGTGGGATTAATCTTGATAACTGCATATATTTCTGGGGATGGGGATTATGATCCGCTGAAGTAAATATAGCACTTAACTGGCTGATAGCCAAAGAAAAAGGGGAAAGCTTTGCAGCCTTCCCCTTTGATTATCATTTAGTTGCATAAGTTTATACACCGAGGCTCCAGCCCTGACGGTATGTTCTTTTTACAAACTGGTTGGCATCATCAAAGTTGGTGATCTTCATCTCTTTACTATCCCACAGCAGTTTGATATAACGGCCCGGGAATGATGTTCTGCCATCTTTTTCTTTCTTGATGTCGAAGCTTCTGATAGCCAGATTCGCCATTAACAGGGTTTCTGTGAGCGGACCGGCAATAGAGAACGGAGAACTGATCAGCTTATTCTTATCGCTGTTAGCACCGGCTATAGCTGCATTTACCCATTGTACATAGTGTCCTTCCGGTACGCGTGCAATAGTTTGCGGTACAGTCGTCTGCTTGGTCTTGCTGGTAGGCAGCAGCTGAGGATCCCTACCGTAAGTGCCGCACATCATCTTGCCTTTATCTCCGATCAGGATAGCGCCGTTACCACCGTCGCCCATTACCTCGTTTGGTCCCAGTTCTTCCGGACGTTCCGGCTGGATACCACCATCCATCCAGTGGAGGGTGATCTCTTTACCGTTCTTGCCATCAAATTTCAGGATCACGTGAGAAGACGGAGGACAGCTCTCAGGGAAATAACCACGTTTGAACTCATCCACATATACGCTACCTACGCTGCACTCTACTGATTTAGGATAGCCCAGGCCCAGTATGCGGAAAGGTGGTTCTATAATATGGCATCCCATGTCGCCCAATGCGCCGGTACCATAGTCCCACCAGCCACGCCAGTTGAAAGGCACCAGTTTATCAATATAATCTTTGTAAGGGGCAGTACCCAGCCAGAGGTCCCAATCGAGTTCCTTTGGCACTTCTGCCTTCATGCTTGACCATGGAATACCCTGTGGCCATACCGGACGGTCTGTCCAGCAGTATACCGTGTGTACATCACCGATAAGGCCGGCATTGTACCATTCCATCATCTGGCGTACACCGTCGCCGGAAGCACCCTGGTTACCCATCTGGGTCACCACTTTATGTTTCTTGGCAGCAGCAGTCAGTGCGCGTGCTTCGAAGATGTCGTGGGTGAGCGGTTTCTGAACGTATACGTGTTTGCCCAGTTGCATGGCCGCCATGGCAGCTACGGCATGCTGATGGTCTGGAGTAGATACAGTAACAGCATCTATATTTTTGTGCTCTTTATCAAGCATTTCCCGGAAGTCCTTATAGAATTTCGCTTTGGGAAAACGGGCAACGGAGTTGGCAGCCCTGCGGGTATCAACGTCGCACAGATATGCAATATCTGCCGGGCCTTTCGCGATCTCAGACAGATCGCTTTCACCTTTACCTCCCACACCTATACCGGCTACGCGCAAACGATCGCTGGGTGCAATAAAACCTTTACCTCCTAATACGTGACGTGGAACGATCATAAAGCCGGCGGCTGCCAGAGCGCCGTTCTTTAAAAATGATCTGCGGGATTCATGACTTCCCTGATTGTTTTTTTCCTGGACCATATGTAACAAAATTTACCGATCAATATAATAGAAAATGAGAGAAAATGACTGTTATTAGTGATGTATGGAGTATCGAACTACTCACTCCCATGTCATGATCTTACTTCTGTCCTCCATTTTCACATAGAGGGGCAGCAGCTTTTCATCGTATGACAGTCCGTAATGTTCTAATACATCTGCCGGAACACCATCCCATTCATTCGGCGTATTGCCTTTGTAACCAATATCTTTGATACCCATCTGGGTGGTGAAGAAACCATTCGCCGTCAGGTCTCTCATCAGGCTGAAAAACGCCGCACCCTGTACCATGTCTGGTTTTACCTGTTCCGGATAAGCTATCTGGTCTATCAGCTCCAGCTGTTGCTGAGAAGTACAATCTGTAAAGGCGTTGTTGTAACGTTTTGCGCATTGCACATCCAGCCAGCGCAAACCTCCGCGCAGCGGCAATTTGAACTGTGGCTGGTCTTTTGCCATGAACTCGATAAACTCCGGTACCTTGGCTTCTGAGGCGCTGCCGGAATGTTCGTCAGCAGGAATAATGATATCCGCAAGTACAGTGATGGTCTTCATTTCTGCAGCAGTAAAGAATGTTTCTGCCATGAGGACCGCGTCTCTGGCTGTTTCTGCTTCGGTACGGCCATAGGAGGGCAGCTTGCCTGCTGCGTCTTTATCTTTTGTGGCTGTCTTTTTATCGTCACAGCCGGTCAGAATAGCGCCTACTGAGAGAGAGCCAATGGTCAGCGCTTTGAGTGATTCCCTTCTGTCCATATGTCAAATGAGTTGAGTCGTGTTAGATGTTTTGTTTTTTCAGTTCGCCCATGATGTATTCGGATGCACGCATGGATAAAGCGAGGATTGTCCAGGTAGGATTCTTGTCAGCCTGCGATACAAACGGACCGCCATCCACGATGAACAGGTTCTTCACATCATGTGCCTGATTGTATTTATTCAGTACAGAACGTTTTGGATCATCGCCCATACGGGTAGTGCCCACTTCGTGGATGATCCTGCCGGGTGTTTCCAGGCCGTACATGGTTTCAGGACCAGGCTTGGTGCCAAGTGCAACACCGCCCATTTCATGTATGAGCTGTTCGAAAGTATCCTGCATGTGTTTGGCCTGTTTGATCTCATGCTCACTCCAGGTATAGTTGAAGCGCAACACAGGAATACCCCATTTGTCCACTACCTTCGGATCTATTTCGCAGTAGTTGTCTTCACGTGCAATACATTCTCCTCTGCCGGCAAAACCAATAGTCGCGCCATAGAAGCGACGGTAGTCATCTTTCAGTGATGCACCATAGCCCCCTGCGGGTTTCAGTTTGCCATCAGCACCAGGGTATTTACCATTAAAGCGTTCAACACCGGAGAAGCCGCCATAAGAAGGCATACGCATACCACCACCGAATTCTATATGGTACCCGCGGGCGAAGTCAAGTTTCTTATTGTCCTCCCACCATGGAATGTACACGTGCATACCACCCACGCCATCTTCATTATAGCGTTTGTGGTCCATCAGTTTAGGCATGAATGCCGCACGGGATGATCCGGTAGAGTCATGCAGGTATTTACCGACTACACCACTTGAATTGGCCAGTCCGTTAGGATGTTGTGCTGATTTTGAGTTCAGCAGCAGGCGGGCAGATTCACAGGCGCTGGCAGCCAGTATCACTACTTTTGCCTTTACTGTATATTCCTGAAGATCAGTTTTATCCACAAAGGAAATACCGGTGGCCTTACCTTCTTTATCCGTCAATACCTCACGGGCCATCGCATTGTCATACAGGTCTACATGCCCGCTTTTCATAGCAGGTTTTACCAGTACGGAAGAAGAGGAGAAGTCAGCATATACCTGGCAGCCACGGTTACACTGTCCGCAGAAGAAACAGGCGCCACGCTCTTTATTCACCGGACGTGTCAGCATGGACATACGCGCAGTGATCACCGGAATGTTTAGTTTCACACCCGCCTTTTGCAGCATCAGTTCATGCAGCCTTGGTTTCGGGGGCGGCAGGAAGTGGCCGTCCGGTTCATTGGGCATCCCTTCTTTGGTGCCAAATACACCGATCATTTTATCAACACGGTCGTAATAGGGCGCCACATCTTCATAGCTGAGCGGCCAGTCATCTCCATGACCATCATAACTTTTATGTTTGAAGTCCCGCGGACCAAAACGCAGAAAGATACGTCCCCAGTGATTGGTACGTCCACCCACCATACGGGAACGGAACCAGTCGAATTTGGTGCCGCCGCTGGTGGTATAAGGTTCCCCCTCTATTTCCCAGCCGCCATAAGCCGCGTCGAAATCACCAAAGGGACGGGTAGTAGAGGCGCCTCTGCGTGGTGATGCATCGGGCCATTTTAATTGTGTGATCTGTTGTGGGTCTGCCGGATCATATTTGGGCCCTGCTTCCAAAAGGGCTATTTTAAGACCGGCCTCAGAGAGTATTTTAGCAGCCATACCGCCACCTGCGCCTGAGCCAACAATGCAAATGTCATAAACAGGTCCTTTCTGTTTGATCTGAAAAGCCATATCGTGGATAATTTATTTGAGCTAAAGTGATTTTAAATCTATAAATTATTTTCTAAGGTTACTAGGAAAAAAGTATAAAAGGAAATTTACAAAAACATAGTGATGGAATATATAATAGGAGTGGATCTTGGAACAAGCAGCGCTAAGGTGCTGGCAATACGGCAGGACGGGAAAGTAATGGCCCATTCTCAGCAGGAATACCCTATTCGCAACCCCGAACCCGGGCATAGTGAGCAGGAGCCTGACGTGATACTGGACGCAGTAAGAAATGGCATCAGAAGTGTAGCCACGATCATGAAAGATCCACCTGCGGCAGTATCATTCAGTACAGCTATGCATAGTGTGATGGCGGTGGATAAGGACGGTAAAGCCCTGACCCCATTGATCATATGGGCAGATAACCGGAGCCAGGGTATAGCAGACCGCATACGCAAGACGCCTTTAGCAGCTACGCTGCAACAGCAAACGGGTACTCCTGTACACGCCATGTCTCCCTTGTGTAAGATCATCTGGTGGAAAGAACAGGCGCCGGATATTTTCAAGTCTGCTGCTAGTTTCATCGGGATCAAGGAGTATATATTTTATCATTTCTTTGGCCGGTATATTACAGATCATTCTACCGCTTCTGCTACCGGCTTGTTTAATATTCATGAGCTGACATGGAACAAGACCTCTCTGGAAGCGGCGGGTATTACGGCGGCACAACTACCAGAGGCGGTAAGTAGTGACAGTATCATAGAGGGATTACTGGAAAATGTGGCCCGCGACTTGGGACTACCTGCCAATACCCGTTTTATCGCCGGCGCCAGTGATGGCTGCCTGGCACAATTGGGCAGTAATGCACTGGATAAAGGACATGCTACACTGACTATCGGCACCAGCGGGGCTGTGCGTATGGCTATTGAAGAACCGGTGACGGATGCGCAAGGAAGATTATTCACTTACGTACTGACACCGGGGCACTTTGTAACCGGCGGCGCCATCAATAACGGGGGAGTGGTATTGCAATGGTATCTGGATTCATTCCTGCAAACAGTGTCTGACAAGCCACTACAGGTAGATGCCGGTTTGCAACAGGCCCTGAACACGCCTCCGGGAGCGGAGGGATTGTTATGCCTGCCATACCTGCATGGTGAACGTGCACCCATGTGGGATGGACATGCGAAAGGTGCTTTTATTGGTGTACAACCACAACATACAACCTGGCACTTTCTGCGGGCCTTATTGGAGGGGATGGCCTTCGGATTGCTCAGCATCACAGAAGCCCTGGAAGAAACTGCCGGAAAAGTAGAGAAGATATCCGTTAGCGGGGGCTTTACACACTCGCCGGAATGGGTACAACTCATGGCAGATGTATTTCAGCGCCCGATGTACCTGCGTCATGAAAGCGATGCTTCTGCTATGGGGGCCGTACTACTGGGATTCCAGGCATTAAGGCTCCCTACCAGTTTTACCGCCGTAGAAGAAAAAGTATTCTCTCCGGCAGCAGCACATGCGGAAGTATATAAAAAGGCTTATGCCGTGCATGGAAAATTATATGCCGCACTGAAAGACATATTCCCGGTTATCCAAACATCTTTGCCAGGTCGGTCAGCTTAAAGGAAATATACGTGTACTTGCCGCCTGGCGCCGCATTTGGCATGGAACAGGCAAACAGTTCATCAATGATATTCTGCATTTCGCGGGTAGACAATGACTTACCGGACGGAATGGAATTATTGCGGGCCATGGAACGTATCAGCTGTTCCCTGCGGGGAACCTTGAGTTCCATACTGAAGTTCTTGAACTGTTCCAGTAATCCTTCTATGCTGGCCTGTTCGTTACCACTCTGGATATCTGCCGGTGTACCTCTTACAACAAATGTATTATTGCCGAAGGGCTCCAGATCATATCCCAGTACCTGCAGGTCGGGCAGCATTTCCGAGAGGAGGGCAGCGTCTGCAGGTGGTAAGGGCAATGTTTGCGGGAACAGGCTTTGCTGTGTGGCCATAGGGCTTTCCTGTACGGCACGCTGGTAGCGTTCATACAGAATGCGCTCATGTGCTGCCTGCTGATCTATCAGAATAAAACCTGACTTGATCTGTGAAAGGATATATTGCTGATGTACCTGTACGGGTACCTTCTGATCAATGGTGGTATCCTGCCAGCGCTCATCTATCATGGATGCGGCTGATGGACGGTTCTCCACAGGAGCGGAGGTCGTAAAGCGCGCTTCTTCCTGTATTCTGCCGATGGTATCATTGGCAGGAGCAGCTATTGGATTACCGATATCATACAGGTCTTTCCAGTGCTTCAGGTTACTGCTGCTGGTAGTATCGATCGTATGCGCCTGGTTGGCCTGTGTAAAGCTCTTGTATAGAGAAGTATTGACAGACTTAGCCTGTTGCTGTTCTGTAAAAGGTTTGCTCACCGCATCCAGTTGCTGAATGCCGGGGTCCAGTTCAAAGTCGAGCGTTGGCGTAATGTTGAATTGTGCCAGCGCATGTTTCACAGCGGATTGAATGAATGCATACATCACCTTCTCATCGTCAAACTTGATCTCCTGTTTGGTAGGGTGTACGTTGATATCCACATGACCCGGATCCAGGTCAATGAACAATACATATAGCGGATAACTATCCGTGGGGATCATTTCCGCAAAAGCATTCATGATGGCATGATGCAGGTACGGGCTTTTGATAAAGCGGTTATTCACAAAGAAGAACTGATCTCCACGTGTCTTTTTAGCTGTTTCTGGTTTACCCACAAATCCATACACATCCATATAATCTGTCGTTTCCTTGACAGACACCAGCCGGGCATTATAATGCTGGCCGAGTATAGCGATGACGCGTTGTTTCAGTGAGCCTTTTTCCAGGTAAAACAGCTGTTGTGTATTGCTGGTGAGGGTGAACTGGATCTGAGGAAAAGCCATGGCTACGCGGATGAATTCATCCACGATATGTCTCATTTCAGCTGCATTGCTTTTCAGGAAGTTACGGCGGGCCGGTACGTTGAAGAACAGGTTCTTCATGGCAATACTGGTGCCTTCTGCTGTCTGGCAGATCTCTTGTTTCCTTACCGCACTGTTGTCGATTTCTATGTAGGTGCCAATGTCTGCACCGCGCAGGCGGGTTTTCAGTTCAACCTGTGAAACGGCAGCAATAGAGGCCAGTGCTTCACCACGGAAACCCATAGTACGGATGGAGAAAAGGTCGTCTATGGTCTGTATTTTGGAAGTAGCATGTCTTTCAAAGCACATGCGCGCATCCGTTTCACTCATTCCTTTCCCGTTATCGATCACCTGTACCAGTTCTTTACCGGCATCCCGGATAATGAGCTGTATTTCTGTTGCACCTGCATCCACAGCATTTTCCAGCAGCTCTTTTACTGCTGAAGCAGGCCTTTGTATCACTTCCCCTGCTGCTATCTGATTGGCTATGTTGTCTGGTAAAAGATTGATGATATCCGTCACTTATTATGTGCCTTTTGCTGTAAAGTTAGGAAAGTTTAATGTTTGATACCGAAGATGGGGGTAAAGTGGGGGTAAAGAAGTATGGCAGGCAAACAGGATATAAGGAACAGTTGCTATAGAATTGTTAAATGAATGATTGTACCCGCCTGCATCTGAACCGGAGCAGCCCGCAATTCGTACCTTTATTTGTAGTGTGGGAATATAACTTATTCACACGATTGTCTTGTTAATAAGACGTTAATCATAAATTATTTCAGCTATGAACTGGAGGAATCTGATAATTTTGAGCCTTTCCATCTTAGTTAGCAACTGCACCTACTCTCAACAGGAGCCAAAAAATAAGCACATGGAAGACCAGAAAAAGAGTGATGTATACTCAAAAACGGACACCAGCAAAGTGAATCTCACCAACGATGAATGGAAAGAACGCTTATCGCCGGAAGTATACAATATAGCCCGGGAAAAGGGAACCGAATACGCATTTACGGGAAAATACTGGAACAGTAAAGATGCGGGCACCTATTATTGCGCCGCCTGCGGTAACCCGCTGTTTGTATCAAACGCAAAGTTCGAAAGCAGCTGCGGCTGGCCCAGCTTCTTCGAGCCTGTTACTAAAGGAAGTGTGATCTATGCACCCGACAATACACATGGAATGCACCGTACCGAAGTGATGTGCGGCCGTTGTAAGGCACACCTCGGACACGTATTTGACGATGGCCCTCCGCCTACCGGGTTACGTTATTGTATCAATTCCGTGATACTTGACTTTGAGCAGGCGAAAGAAGCCGATAAAAACTTCAAGGGAAAACATTAATGAGTAAATGCCTGATTGCGAATATGCCTGTAAAAAAGCAGTAACGTAATCAGGCATTCCTGCTAGGAAAGATAAGACTGTAACTCGGTAACGTAAGATGTTGGCTCGAACTCGATAATCTCATAAAGCGCCAGCTGGTGTTTGTCTAGTGGATCTTCGCTGATGATTGCTTCCACTTCTCTGCGACTTGAAGCTTTACAAATGATCAACCCTCCGGATTTTGGCTTACGGCGTCCCGCCAGAATAAATTGCCCGCTCTTATAGAACTTCTCAAGAAATGCTCTATGCTGCTCCATATAATGCTCTACGGCAGCTACCGGACGGATGTATTGTAAAAGAATTAAGTACATAACGGCGTTTCAATAATAGGATTTATAATCATGTTAGACCTCTTTACACAAAGGTATAAAACTATTGCAGCTTTTATTTTTATAATAATAACGTAGAAATGAATGTTTTACCGCCGATATCGCTTATATGCCCGGCACAGACGTCCCAAACGCTAATATATAAATAAAATCATTAATTTATAGTAGCCCTCTATAAGGTAGTAAACGAAAAAGAAAGTATTTTAGCGTCCTATTCACTCATTATTAATTTTGATCCCCTTATTATGAGAAAAATGTTTTCAAAGGTATTACTAGCTATCTCGGCTATAGCTATCCTGCTTACCTCCTGTTCCAAGATGCCGGAGCAAAGCAAATATATTCCCAAAACAGCCAGCCTCGTACTCAGCGTAAATAGCAAACAGATCAGCAAGAAGTTGATTACCAACGGTATTACAATGGACAAACTCTTTGCTGCAGTACAGGAAAAAGACAGCACCAGCGATGTGCAGAAGTTCTGGAAAGACATCGAAAATTCCGGACTGGACCTGCAGTCAAACGCTTTCGTATCTGTCGTGTACAGCAAAAACCAGTCTTATGTCACCCTGACCAGCGGACTGAAAGATGCTGCTAAATTCGAGGAGTACCTGAAAAAGAATATCAGCAACTTCTCCCTGCAGTCAAAACCAGACTTCAAGTATGTTCTGGAAGATAAGCAGGGCGGCGTAATTGCCTGGAACAAAGGTACCGTTATCTATCTGAAAGGTATTGAAGGAGATGCTATGCAGAAAGCATTGCCGCCTACCGGTCTTCCAACGCCCGACAGCAATCAGGGCGAAGAATCTTCAGACAGCAACAACGCCCAGCCGGCCAGCCTCGTAACAGCGGCTGATGATATGCAGACCTGGGTAACTGAAGTAGATCACCTGTTCCACCTGAAAAAGGATGAAACAGCTGGTTCTATTGAAGCGTTCAATGATCTGCTGAAGAACAACGCCGATCTGAGCGTATACATCAATCCGGAGCCTGTCTATAATGCACAGGCAGCGATGATGCCTGCTAACCTCAAAACATTACTCGCAGGTTGCTACTACACCGGCGCCGTTAACTTTGAAAAAGGTAAGGTGCTGGTAGATGGTATTTCCTACGTAGGTAAAGACCTCGCCAGCATCTATAAGAAATATGGTAATATGGAAGCCGACCTGGATATGCTGGAAAAATATCCTTCCCAGAATATCACTGGCTTTGTTGTATACGGTTTTGATTTCCGCATGATCGGTGATATCGTAAAAAGCACCGGTCTGGATGGTATCGCTAATATGGGCCTGCAGAGCTCCGGCCTGACCCTGGACGATATCCTGAACGCCTTCAAAGGCCAGCTGGTATTTGTTGCTTCAGATTTCCAGGTAAAGAAAAAGCCAAGCCAGTACATCGAGGGCGATTCTACTACTGCTCCCGAATCCAAATGGGTATTTGCTATGAAAGTAGGAGATAAGGCTGCTTTTGACAAAGTAATGTCTTCTCCGATGCTGAAAGGCTTCTTTACCAAACAGGGCGACAAGTATGTAATGTCACAGAACATGCCTGGTATGCCAGCGATCTCTATTACCGACAAACTGGTGACCAGTGCATCTGACGATGCATTACTCCAGGAATACCTGGCCGGTAAAGGAAAGGCGACTGGTCTGGACAACGATTTCGTGAGCAAGATCAAAGGCAAACCAATGGGTGCTTATGTGAACTTCGAAAAGATCGTGAACAACATTCCTGACGAAGAGATCCCTGCAGAAGGTAAACCACTGGCCGGAAAGTTCAAGAACCTGCTGAGAGATATGACCGCTATAAGTAACTCTTTCGACGGTAAAACCCAGCATTCTGAAATCGTGCTGAACTTCAAGAACGAAACTGAGAACAGCCTGGTGCAACTGGTGAACCTGGGTACTGAGACTGCGAAGTTCCTGGAAGAGAAGAAAAAAGCGGATGCTGCTAAAGCCACTGCTGTTATTGCGGCGGATTCTGCTGCTGCCGCTGCTGCTGAAGCAGAAGAAAAAGCAACACACTAATCGTAATAACGTATTGAGATAGAATGTCCATGGTGGTTACAACTGCCATGGACATTTTTCATTTGGAAAAAGCTCTATATTGGGTCATCATTAAGAACACCAGTTTACATGCAGATACAGTTAGATAACCTGGTGCCTGTTCCCCTGCGGGATAAGATCCTGCAACGGTCTTCAGAAATCTGGAACAGGCCCGTCACATTTACCCCCGGTAGCTTCACTAAAATAAAAGCCCCTTCCGGTACCGGCAAGACAACCCTTGTTCACTACCTGTACCACATCAGAACTGACTATACTGGACAGGTGCTGGTGAACAGCAAGCCATGGGGTACTTATTCCAAAGATGCTATTGCTGGTATGCGGCAGGAACAGGTCAGTGTGATCTTCCAGGACCTGCGCATCTTTGAACAGCTGACTGCCCTGGAGAATATCGAACTGAAAAGAGTGATGAACGCCCAGCCTTATTGTTCTGCAGAGAAGGTGAAGGAAATGGCCGCCCGCCTGAATGTTACCCACGTACTGAACCAGAGCGGGAGAACACTTTCCTACGGAGAACGTCAGCGTGTAGCGATTATCCGTGCACTGGTGCAGCCCTTCCAATGGCTGATCATGGATGAGCCATTCAGCCATCTGGATGAAGACAATGCAAACCGTGCAGCACAGCTGATTGGGGAAGAATGTAAAGCCCGTAAGGCCGGATTTATTTTAACAGACCTGGACAACGATACCAGGTTCGCATATGACTCACACTATAACTTATGATGCCATCTTTCTACCAGTTACTCAAAAAGATCATACAGACCGGCATCGGCAGGTCCCGCCTGATCATGGCTGCCGGTGGACTGGGTATCGCCATGATACTCCTGCTCATCGCTATCCAGGCGCATACTGACTTCGACCAGCTACTGCACAATCAACGGAATGCCAATGAAAGTGCAGACTTTCTGGTCATCAATAAAAAGATCACCAACGCCATGATGGGGCAGAATGCCAAAAGTGAATTTACCCCTGCAGAAATAACAGATTTGCAGAAACAACCATTCACAGAGGCTTTCGGCTTTATTACCTCCAATCAGTATAAAGTAACCGCCGCTGCTCCCGGCGACCTGCATTTCTACACAGATATGTTCTTTGAATCCGTGCCGGATTCATTCATTGATGTGAAGAATGAGGAGTGGAAATGGACTCCTTCGGATAATACCATCCCTATCATCCTTCCAAATGATTTCCTGAACCTCTATAACTTCGGATTTGCCCTGAGCCAGGGCCTGCCGCAGGTTTCGCAGGAAACAATAAAGGCATTGCCAATGAAGGTTACCATCTCACAGGGATTGATGACACAGGAGTTTACCGGACGTATTGTTGGTTTCTCAGATCGTATTACATCCTTCCTGGTGCCCAACAGTTTTATGGACTGGGCCAATAGTAAGTTTGGTTCCGGGCAGGCTGCATCACCTTCCCGTGTGATCATCAAAACAAAAGATCCTTCCAACCCTGTGCTGGCTAAATACCTGGAAGATAAAGGATATACTACCAACCAGGATAAGATTAAATACAGCAAGACAAAACTCATCGTGCAGACCATCGTATCCGTTATCGGTTTCTTTGGATTGATCCTGCTGGTGTTTGCGCTGCTGGTATTCAGTATGTTCATCCAGCTGGTGATTGCCAGCTGTAAAAAAGAGATCCAGCTGCTGGTGACCCTGGGTACGGCCCCCCGTCAGTTACAACGCTACCTGATGCGCCAGTTTGTTCCGTTGTATATTACAATCGGAATAGCAGCCTTATTGCTGGTGGCCGCATTGCAATGGTGGGCATCTGCAAAGCTGGCGGAACATGATATGTTCATTGCCCAATGGCTTGCTGTGGGTACCGCCTGCGCAGCCTTGCTGGTACTGGTGCTGGTGTACATCGTGAACAGGGTCAATGTCAGGAAGTACATCAACGCCATCAGCTGATAACTTAGTTTTATACACTTAAATTATATTGAGATGTTTGTACACGTCGTAAATTTCTGGCTGAAGCCAGGTCTTTCAGCAGCTGATATCAAAAAGTTTGAAGAAGGAGTACAGTCGCTTTCAGCGATCGAATCACTGGTAATGTTCAACGTAGGTAAGCCTGCAGCTACTGACCGTCCGGTGATAGACAGAAGTTACAGCTATTGTGAACTGACCGTGTTTAATGACGAAGCGGGACACGATGTATACCAGCAACACCCGATACATCTGGCTTTTGTGGAGAATTGCAAGCACCTGTGGGATAAAGTGCTGATCTACGATTCAGAAACGATCTAAGCGATTAGAATCATCAGTAAAAGACCAGTGACCAGGAATGAATACGGCAATTGATCTCCGTATTATACCTGATCGCTGGTCTTTTATTTTAGTGGGTAATTTCTTTATCATGCGGCATGATGAACGTTTCCTTCACCCGCTCTGACATCATCAGGTAAGGTATCCAGATGGCAGCAGCTACAAAAGACTGTACTATTTGCATTATATTTTCTCTATCCCAGCCTTTCTTTTCAAAAATATAGTTGCAGGCAAGATTATCCAGCACGTTAATGGTCAGGTTGCAAGCCAGGAAAAAGATCATCGCCCTTGGGAATGTGTCCCTCTTTTTATAGAAAAGTGATACCAGCAGCAGGCTAAGGACCAGCATAGCGATCTGGCTCGCCAGCTCGGTGACCAGCAACAATTGCAGAATGGAAAGGTTATGTGTGGCATTGGTCGCCTTATCCAGTTGCTGCCACATACTGTTATTGAATATCGATGCCTTTAGCAGGCCGTTGAAAATATTTAAGGGACTAGTGAAAACACCGATGCCCATTAACACCAGCCATCCACCGATCTGTGGCGGATAGGCATAAGTACCTGCAGGCAGTATTGTTACCTTGTTGAATCGGAGTGCATGATGTGTAAATACAGCTGCAAAGAATATCCCCAGGCAGATGACCAGCCAGTTGAATCCCTTTGAAGGACTGTCCTTTCGTGTTCCTTCATCCAGATCCCAGTAGAAATTATAGGCCAGAAACCCGTCAATCTTTTTGCGGTCTTTGATATAGGTATTCAGAAAGCTGGCAGGAATATGGTCCTGGTAAGTCTCAAAAGTATAATGCATTGTTACCAGGTTGCCATCCACCGAAGGCACAAAATGAACGGAGTAATATTCATTCCTGATGTGCAGTTCTTCCTCGTCTACTGTCCAGGTGGAAGGCATCTCGATCGTGATGGTATAATCCAGCGAGAAGGGATAACGCAGTTCCAGCGGTGCTACTTTTCTGTCTTCCTCCGCATAATCTGGTAAGGCGTCTCTCAGCAGATTGGCCTTCATATTGAAGTTGTTGGCGTGCTCCTTTGTACTATCGCTCTTCCAGGGAGATTGCAGGATGTAACTTTCCCTGATCACAATACGGTTGCTATCAGGAATATCTGTTACCTGCAGGGGAGAATCGATAGTCACAGCGCCGTAGGCATTTTTATAGTAATTGAGGAAAGTGTTCTCATTGTCCTTCCTACTGCTGTTGGCTAGTCCGTCCCGCTGATCATCTGCATACTGCATGGTGAAGGTGGACGTAACGGTCAGCGAACCTTTGTTCTTTTTGTCGGAAGGCAGCTGGAAATGTTCATGGATGATGGTCTTACCCTTGCCTGTATTTGTTACAGGGGAGAAGCCATTTTTACCCGTCGGGTCAATGACAAGGCCCTGCTGGTAATCAGGCACCGTCAGCATCGAGAGATTACCACGCTGATAGCTGATAGTAGGGTCTATCCAGTATTCCTTATCATCCAGTTTTGCATAAACAATGGCATGATTGAAGAGGTCTGGCGCCGGCAGATAATTCACTACATGCCCCTTGGTATAGGTATCCACATAGGCCATGCTGGCGTAGATGCCATTTGCCTTCAGGATCGTAGCCAGCAATAGTGATTTATCCTTACAGTCGCCAAAGCGCTGCAGTAGTATCTTGTCGGGCGTATTGGGACGATGGGAGTATTCACCCATTTCAATACCCATATAACGAATATCATCCTGCACGAAGCGGACAGCCTTCAACATGTATTTCTCCCTGCTATTGCCCGCTTCCCGCTTAAACTCAGCGATCTTGGCCATCAGAGCTGCACCGGGAGGAGGCACCTTATTTACCCGGTCTCCCCATTGGATCACCTCCTGCCAGCTTTTATACTCGGTAGCCTGTACCGACGGAAAGTTGTCAAACCATGCAGGTATATCATCCTCCATTTCGACGGAGGGGATATTGGTCATTTCCCATTTGTATACCTGCATCCCGTTTACCATCTGCCTGTCGGGCATAGGGGCATTATTGAAAGTTTTAAACCGGATTTCCCGGTTAGGAGAAGCAATGATACTCTTGTGAAAGTTCACGACCGGATTGCTGAATGCCAGGTAAAACAGGCTGGTGAACTTATGTTCGAAGATGGGATTATCACCTTCTATCGTATAGGCAAACTCTATCTGATCTCCTTTCCGCACATCTTCCAGGATGAAGTATGCCGTATACACGCCACTGTAAATAAAGCGGGAGAGGTCATCTTCCTGTTGCAGGATCTTGAATTTGGATGCTTGTAACTGGTTGATCACTTTGCCGTTACGGCGGATGAGGATCTTATGGAAATGCAGTTTTTCGTATACCGGATCGTAGTCGACAGTCACTTCTGCACCATTCTGGATACCGGCTTCCGATACGATCTGCCTGATCATATGGTGGTAAACGGCAGATTGCTCCACATGCTGCTGTTCTTCAAACAGCAGGATATAGTACCCGTTGCTGACGTCGCGTGCATCAGGTACCTGCTTGAGGTCAGGTTTATAGGGAACGAGCCAGTTTGGCTCGGGTGTAATAGAGAAGTTTTTTTGCTGAGCATTGGCCCCGGCATAGAAACAACAGATCAATAAGGCAATGAGCAGCGATATACGGTGCATAGGAATAAATAGGCAATTAATTATTTTCTGTGGTCAGCGCATACACGGCAAAGGACGCCAGCCAGTGCTCACCGGCATAGTCGCCGCTGGCTACATGTGGAATGGCAGACTCCAGGTGCAGGTTCGCCAACTGCAGGATGGCGGCCCGGTTGGCCGTAACATGACGTGAAATGCCATACAGGCACCATGCCCTGCTCAGGTTCAGACCATGCAGGTGTACCAGCTTACCATCCGTTACATCTTTCACCTGGGCTACTTTGAACACCGTCACTTCTTTAGCAAATAGTTCAGGCAGGAAGGCTCTGATCCATGTCTGGTATTCCTTTTCCGGCAGGATACGCCACATCAGGTCTGCTTCTTCCAGGCAGGGAGAGAGGAAGTCAAAACCGCCCGGCTCCCATGCCGCAGGACAGTTCCTGTCTGCTGCATAGAAACGCATAGCTGCCTGGCGGATAGCCTGCTGTAGGGCAGTATCATTCGCGGTAGCGGCATAATCCCAGGCAAGTGACAGGCCGAATGCAAGGTTGGTATGTTCACCTACACGAATAGGATATACCAGCTTTCCGAGGAAGTCTATGTAGGCTTTGGAAAACTGCGTGGCCAGTGGTTCTACATTGGCAGCCAGCTCTTTTCCCAGGGGATCGTTCCAGGTCAGGAGCTCCCTTTGCAGCTGTAACAGCCAGCTCCATCCGTAGATGCGTTCAAACCCATTGTTTTCCTTATTCTGAAAGATCCGCTGTTCCTGTGTGATGTTGGCCGCTGTCAGGTTCTGGGATAGTTTGGTAATGATTTCCTGTTTCTTTGACAGATCAGGGAATGACTTCAGGAGGCGTACCAGCATCCAGTGACCATGCACGCTGCTATGCCAGTCAAAACAGCCGTAAAAGGCCGGATGATAGACTTTTGGATTGGTAACAAGGGACGTGTCTGAGAAGACAATCCCCGTCTTATAAGGGAACTCCTGCTGCATACAGCGCAAAGGCAGTTCTGCCAGATGTGCCGCCCCTTCCGGCGTGAGATCCAGCAAACCGCTGCTGTTGCGGGTATAAAAAGCCTTTTGTGCAGATGCGGATGACATCAGGATACCGGTTATAAGGGATATCAGAATAAATGTTCTCTTCACGGTTAGCGGTTGAATAACATTTTTACATAGAATGATGGTTTCGCCAGCTTCTTACGCAGGTCTACCTCATAGAACATGCAGGACAACAGTTCCTGCAGCTGCTTGTTACGGCTGCTCACCTTCACGAGGGTATTGAACAGCCATGGATATTTGATCAGCTTCTGCAGGCGGTGACTCAGTTTCAGTTCAGGCCCCATTACACGGTATACCTCTGCATCATAAGCCGCCAGTTGTGTAGCAGAGAAGTTGTTTGCTTTCAGTGCATCCGCCGCCTTTAAAGCAGCAATACGGCCGGAATACAGACCGTTACCGATACCTTCACCAGTGAATGGATCAATGAGATAAGCCGCATCGCCCACCAGCATATAACGTTCGCCGGAGATGACCCTTACCTTACTGCCAAGTGGCAGGCCATACCCTTCGATATTGCTGACTAGTTCCGCGTTTTTGAAGCGCTCTTTAAATACGGGATCATTGGCAATGATATCCAGCATAGACTTCTTCAGGTTCATCTTCTTTTTACGTACGGCTTCGCTGAGCACGCCCACGCCTACGTTGGCTTCTCCGTTTGGCAGGGGGAAGATCCAGAAATAGCCGGGAAGGAGTTCTTTCAGGAAGTGCAGTTCTATGAAGTTGTCGGCATTATTACCGCTGACGTTTTTGTAATAAGCACGGATACCGGCCACATAGTGTTCAGGCTCCATGGTGATATTAGCTACTTCTTTGGTGAAAGAAGAGTGTGCGCCATTGGCAATAATGAGCAGCTGTGCCTTTACGTGGAAACCGTTGCTGCCGGTCACAACATAACCATCTTCCTGCAGTTCGTACTTATCCACAGTAACGCCTTCCAGCAGTTTGATCTCTGGTCTGCGTTTGATCTCATCTACCAGGAAGTTATCAAAGTCTATGCGTTTGCACACATAACCGATAGGCGTTTCCTTATGGTCTTTGTTATGGCTGTTGTAATCGGGTCTGTAACCAACATCCAGGCTATGCCTGCCGGGAGAAACGAATGTAACGCCCCAGCTGTTCACCTTAAAATTGGCTTCTTTCAGACGGGTAGCAATGGCAGGATCGATACGGTTCAGTGCAGTGATCACTTTTCCACTCAGGCCGTCGCCACAGACTTTATCCCTTGGGAAAACGGCTTTGTCCACTATGATACATTCAATACCCAGTTGCGCCAGCTGGAGGGCTGCCGCAGCTCCGGCAGGACCGGCGCCAACAATACATACTTTAGTTTCCAACATCCTGTACATTTAAGCTGTTAAGATAAAGAAAAGAGGAATATATTCGCGGGCTAAAATCAACTAACCATGTTCGGAGATCTATTTGGAAAACTGCAGGAAGCGCAGTCTAAAATGAAAGAAAGCAAAGACCGCCTGGCCCTGATCACTGTTGACGGCGAGGCCGGAGACGGTGCAGTAAAGGTAGTTGTGACAGGTAACCGTGAGGTAAAAAGTATCGACATCGCAGAACGCCTGCTCGAAAAAGACAATAAGGAAGAACTGGAAGATCTGATGATCACAGCACTGAACCGGGCATTGAAGAATGCAGAAAATGCCTGGGAATCTGAAATGAAAGGCATCGCCGGCGGTATGCTGGGGCCTTTAGGTGGCCTGCTTTAAAAGCAGCGCTGCTGCCTCGCAGCTGAATGGCTTATATTGCGTAGACTGTCTGCCAACCTAGCTCAGCCGGTAGAGCAACAGTTTCGTAAATTGTAGGTCGTGGGTTCGAATCCCATGGTTGGCTCCATAGCAACTTCGTTAAAACCACTGGTAATTTTATTGCCAGTGGTTTTTTTATGCGAGTTATGCAAAGTTGAATTAAGGTAAATACTATTTATTATCAGGAGGTTACAAAGTAAGTATTTTAAATAAACTTTGTAAAGCCGCTATCCCAGTGTATTTCCTGAGATAACCCATATATAACCCATATATAAGCCATATACAACCCATATATAACCCATATCTAAGAAGTATGGGTTATATATGGGTTATATATGGGTTGAGGATAGTTTATAAATGGCTAACAATACCGAACAATGCCCGAAAAGGACCCTATGTCACCCTTAATAAGTCGAATAATAGCTGATGCATTATTTTAATACTTGTTATTATCTTTATATGATTAAAGAAATTTCCTATGCGCTATGTATTACTGTTGGCAGCAGGTATTTCCCTGTTTGCCTGCAATGCCCCAAACACCCCGGGCGCTACAACAAAGACTGACCCCCAACATCCGGGGCAGGGACAATTCACCGCTGTGATCAGAGAAGACCAGATATTCGACAAGGAGTTGGTGCTAAGTGCACTCAGGATCACGAAGGGTAAGAACAAGGTTTCAGATAAGTATTTCCTGAAAGGAGTGGATGCTTACAGGAATCAGAAGAATCCTGAAGAAGGGGTGAAGCTGTTTAAGCAGTCCATCCAGGAACAGCCACAGGCCAGAACCTATTTTGAGCTAGGTAATGCGCTGGCAGAGCTGAACAATCTGAAGGATGCCGCTGCTGCTTACCAGATAGCAGAGGCACTGGATTATAAGCCTACTTCAAAAGTGCTGTATAACCTAGCCTGCGTATATTCCAGGGCGGAGGAGGGGAAGGCTGCCAGTTATTATCTGATATCTGCTATTGAGTTCGGATACAGCAATGCCAAAAACATTTTTGAGGATAAAGACCTCGAATACCTGAGGAACTTCATGGATTTTAAGACGACGGTTACTGCGGCCCTGAGTGGTGCTACTGATCCCGACAAGCTGCAATGGAACCTGTTCTGGCATGAGTTCAAGCCGGTTGTCTATCCATTGGTGCTGGATGAGAAGTATGGCAATAAACTGGGAGAAGACTATATATCGTATGAGTATGAACGTTTTGTAGCAGAAATGCGCGACAATGATAAATTTTCCCGCGATGTAGGCTACGAATTTTATCATGTGGGATTGGCAAAAGCGACGGATAGTGTTAAGACGATTGTTTATGCTGTAAAAAATGTGATCATGGGTGGTGATGTTCCTCCGGAGTACTATATCGTCAGCTTTGACCACGTTGGTAAGTTGATCGACAAAATGCTGATAGGTGGACACGAAAAACTGAAAGATCCTTTCCGTGTAGCCACATTAACGGAGAATGGCAATATTGAGATAGGATTGTTTAATCAGGTGTATAAGAAGAACCCCGAAGAAGAGGGTTATGAAGACAATGAGTTGGTGGACGTGAAGCTGCTGGAAAAACAACTATACAGTATTACAGCAGACGGCCATTTTGTAAGGAAGGAGAATCTGCTGGGAATGAATCTCTAAGATATCCCAATCCCCAGCGGATAATGGCTTCTGCGATCAGCAGGTTCAATGTCCAGCTGAGCCAGGATATCAGAATATATGCCTGCACGGGATGGATGGGGAGATTAAAAGTGCCGATAAGAAAAGCATAGAGACGCAATGAAATGGCTGATAAGGTGAGCGCGTAGCTCCTGATCATCATGTTGGTATGTAAGCGCCACCTGCGTTGTAGCGCGTAGCGCCAACCCAGAAAAGTGGTGAGCAACCACAGAGATGCCAGCAACACAAAACTGATACGGGCAGGTAACCCGCCATTGGCGTAAAAGCCCATGATCAGGCCGGCAGGGCCACTAAAGAACAAGATGACTATTGCATATATTTTCCCGGACCTGCGATGCAGGCCGGGAAATTTTTTTAGCAGATAATAGCTGAATTGTAAGAGCCCCGCTACCAATACGATGATACTGGTAAACACATGCACGTAAAAACTGATCCGCCAGTGCCGGATATGATATACCAGCTGCTTGGTCCTGAGAAAGTCCACATACCTGTCGAAAGAAGTATAGGGAAGGCTCAATAACAGCATCAGCCAGGATGTGTACAAGATGACGGCTGCAAACAGGTAAAAGATCAGACGTCTTGAAAGCAGGGGCATAGATCAATAAGATTCATTGAAATAGAATAGATCTCCTCTGAGGCCAACAACGCCTTTATAGATCCCTTCACCCTCGTATTCGATCGCAAATGTCGTAGACCGTTGCTGATAAGCAGGATTGGGTTGCCAGTTCACGACCAAAACGGAATCTGATGGCTTTTCCCAGGTACCTCTCAGCGTGTTCATTTGTTTTGAGAAGGTCGAATCATTTACTTTCTCGTAATAGTTCAGCGTACAGCTGCCATCAGGATCAAAGGATACATCACAATGGTCTCCCGACAGGTAGCCCAGGTATTCGGCATCCTTTTTCATCCTGAGGAGTGATAGTTGCTTTTCACCCAGGGATTTATTGTTGGCCGGTTTCCATGAGCCGCTGGCTTTAGCGAGCGAGGTATCCATCACCAGGGAGAAAACACCGTCGAACTCATGATCGCCGGGTTCGGCAAGCTGGATATCCAGTTTATCTCCTTTGTTGGTAATACTGCCGCTTACATTTCTTCTGAGGCCTTTGTGCGTATTATAACCGGCTATTTTGTTGCCGCTGCAATAGTTGATGGTGATGTAAATGGGACTGCCATCAAAATCACCTTTATAGGTGCCCAATATCCTTGCTTCCAGGGGAACCTCTTCTACGGCTTCTTTTGTGGTGGTACTGTCAGCGGTAGTGGTGGTGGTGCTTGGGGCGGATGGCCGGCATGCACTGATAAAGCATGCACCAATGAATGCTGTAATAATATATTTCACAGGGTATTTTTTTGTAAAGTAAGTAATAAATGCAGACTTATGCTGCTCCATGGTTGAGAAAATGTTCCCCTCTTTTCTTCTTCCTTGTCAGCAACCCTGTTTGCGTTGCTGTTGTTGTGGGGTAGTGACTTGTGTATAGTGAAAAGTGTTTGTAATCAGGTTTATATCCACTTCCAGAACAGCCATATCGGAGGCGCATATTTCGATATAATCCCGGACGGCTTTCTGTAACGGATAATCGAAATCCCACCGTAAGCTGGGCTTATTATCCCCGTTTTGATGCAACTTAAAGAGATAAGTAAGGTAGTCGTGAGTTCTGCTTTCAGCCGTCCTTTCACGCAGCCGGTCTTTTCGAGTTCTTCGCGCAGCCGGCTATTTAGCAGGATGGTTTCCTGCAACGTGTTTTCCATAGAACTTTCATCCATGACATGA
The DNA here is from genome assembly GCF_003014595.1 of Chitinophaga ginsengisoli. Classification (GTDB taxonomy): domain Bacteria; phylum Bacteroidota; class Bacteroidia; order Chitinophagales; family Chitinophagaceae; genus Chitinophaga; species Chitinophaga ginsengisoli. Next base: position 444,033 of record NZ_PYGK01000001.1, read on the forward strand.
ATAAATTCTATGTACCAAGATATTTAAAACTCGCCGTTTCTTTTGTATATTTAGTGAAGTATTAATTCCGTGAGTAACGTATTTTTGCAACCCCTGTATCGCTTGCATTATCTGTTCTTTTTCGGGCATATTCGAGCATAGTAGCACAGCATATTTACCCAAATTTGATAACAACCAAAATTTTTACTTCATGAAACGAATGTCCTTCAACATTATTTCCTGCCTTTTACTGGCTTTCGCATTGTTTGCCGTATCGTGCGGTAAGGATGGCGCTGCTGGTCCTGCCGGTCCCGCTGGTCCTGCTGGCCCCGCCGGTCCTGCTGGTCCCGCTGGCCCTGCCGGTCCGGAAGGTACTGCCAATGTGATCTATTCTGACTGGCTGGATGTGACATTTAAGGCGGATACTGTCCATAACACAGACGGCACTATTGATACCATTGGTTATTTTTCGCAAATAAATGTAACCGGGCTTACACTCGATATGCTGACCAGTGGGGAGATCAAGGTTTACCTGAATGGCTTCAGCGCCGCAGACCCGACCGTTATACCGTTACCGTATATTAACGTCTTCTCTGGTTTGAGTATCACTTCGCTCTTCTACCTCAATACCATCGAACTGTATTCCAATGCGAATGTCGGCACTGTGACACAGAACAGTGTGAAATACCAGCAGTACAGGTATATCCTGATACCAGGAGGTACGCCGGCACGTAAAGCGCCGATAGACTGGAACAATTATAAAGCGGTGCAGCAATACCTGGGCTTGAAGAATTAAGCAGACAGCCAGGCATCTGATATTGTGTATATGTAGTGGGGTCTTTCTAACGGAGATAGACTAAACGATATATATGGGAACCAGGCATTGAAAACGGGATAAGATCCTTAATCAATGCCTGGTTCCTTTTTTATTTATTTTTCTGTATTACTGTTCAATGCCTGCCACAGCATATCTTTCAGCTCAGAGAGACCTTGCTGGGTAACGGAAGAAATGAATACATGCGGCACATTATCAGGCAGTTCTTCTGAGATCGCTTCTTTCAGCTCATCGTCCAGCATATCGCTTTTGCTGATGGCCAGCAGGAACTGTTTATCCAGCAATTCAGGGTTGTATTGTTCCAGCTCATTTACCAGGATCTCAAAATCCTTTTTATGGTCCTGGCTATCTGCCGGGATCAGGAACAGCAGCACAGAGTTCCTCTCGATATGACGCAGGAAGCGGTGTCCCAGTCCTTTACCTTCGTGGGCCCCTTCAATGATACCAGGAAGGTCTGCTATCGCAAATGAACGGTCATTACGATAGGGTACCATGCCCAGGTTTGGGGTCAGGGTGGTAAATGCGTAGTCCGCTATTTTAGGTCTGGCAGCCGTGATGGTAGACAGCAGGGTTGACTTCCCCGCATTGGGGAATCCTACCAGCCCAACATCTGCCAGCATTTTCAATTCCAGCACTTTCCAGCCTTCTGTGCTGGGCATACCCGGTTGGGCATAATCAGGTGCCTGGTTGGTGGGCGATTTGAAAAAGTTGTTTCCACGTCCGCCCTGTCCGCCGGAAATCCAGATCACTTCTTCTCCATCCTGTAGGATTTCCGCCTCCAGATCGCCGGTTTCTTCATCAAATGCCTGGGTACCGAGGGGTACTTCAATGATGATATCTTCTCCGTTTTTACCGGTACTGTTATTGTCACGGCCGTTACCGCCATCTTCTGCCACCACGTTCTTATACCAGCGCAGGTGCAGCAGGGTCCATAGCTGGGAGTTCCCTTTCAGGATAATATGCCCGCCACGGCCACCGTCACCACCATCGGGACCGGCTTCCGGGTTATATTTGGTACGCATGAAGTGTGCACTACCTGCACCTCCCTTACCAGATTTGGCGTAGATCCTTATGTAATCAACAAAGTTGCCTCTTTCCAAAGTATTTGATTTATGCTTAATGTTACGCGTCCCCACATGGGGGTGGCGTAAATATAAAAACGCAAAGATCGTTAAGTTCAGGCATTTTAACTACGCCCAGGGCGCTAAAATGCTTACTTACAATCTTTGCGTTTAAAATATATAGAAGTAGTCTGTTATACTTTTTCTTCTACCAGGCTATCGATCTCCTTGCTCAGGCGCTCGAAAATTTCCTCAACGGAGCCTTCACCCTTGATCTTCTTGAACTTGCCGTATTTGGCATAGTGGTCAGCTACAGGAGCAGTCTTATTATGATATTCCACAATACGGGCCCTGATCACATCTTCATTCGCATCGTCCGGACGGCCAGAGGTAGCACCTCTACCCAGCAGACGGCTGATCAGTTCATGCTCAGGTACTTCCAGCGCCAGTACAACGGAAATGGAAGTCTTCTTCAGGGCCAGTAATTTATCCAGCGCTTCTGCCTGGGCAGTAGTACGGGGAAATCCGTCAAAAATAAAGCCTCTTGCTTCCGGGTTGGCATCCAGTTTGGAGCTGATCATGCCGATCACCACCTCATCCGGCACCAGTATACCCTGGTCCATCACTTTTTTGGCTTCAAGGCCAAGTGGTGTTTTGGCTTCAATCTCACTGCGCAGCAAATCGCCGGTGGACAGGTGAATGAGCCCGAATTTATTAATCAGGTTAGCACTCTGAGTGCCCTTTCCGCTACCGGGAGGGCCAAATAAAATGATATTGACCATGTTTTAAAAAAAGCTTTAGCAAGACTGCAAATATAGCAAACAATTGAATGTATTGGTAACTAAAATTGCAATTGCTTGAATAACGTAAAATATTTAAGAAATTTCCTAGATATGTTTTAATGATTTGCTGTAAATAATGGAATATTTTTAAGAAGTTCACTGTTGATGTGTAACGGTTAACGCATCGTTTTTACAGACATTATATAAATAAATCATACCACAGGTTAACGTAAATATAAACATTTCTACTGCCGTATGAAGTCACGGATCAAATTGTCGAGCAAAAAAATTTAGCTGTTTAAACATAAAAATATTCGGATCGATGGTCCGCATGTGATCTACTATGGAGTAATAATTTGTAAGTTTAGTCGATGATGATGAAGCAATTAATGATTTTAGGTCTCTCTTCACTATGCATGATAGGAGGGGGTATGCCCCGGCGGATGCCTGGAAAGGAACCAGGGCCTGGAACGCCAAAACAGGTGCTAAAGGATACAAAAAGCAGTAAACCGGTAAAAGTAAAACAGGATGATGGTGCCGCCCATTGGGTGGACAGCGTCTTCGAATCCCTGAACGACGATGAACGTATTGCCCAGCTGATCATGATCCGGGCACATTCCAACCTCGGTGCAGACCACGTTAGAAAAGTTACGCAAGACATTCAGGACAACAAAGTCGGAGGCCTCATCTTCTTCCAGGGAGGTCCGGTACGGCAAGCCAATCTTACTAATTACTACCAATCCATCTCCAAAACCCCGCTGATGATTGCCATAGACGGGGAATGGGGCCTGGGTATGCGCCTGGACAGTGTAACGCCCCTGCCGCGTCAGCTGATGCTGGGCGCCATGCAGGACAGCTCACTGGCCTACAGGTACGGACAGGTACTGGCCATGCAATGCAAGCGCCTGGGTATTCATGTGGACTATGCCCCAGACATGGACGTGAATAACAACCCTAACAATCCGGTGATCAATGACCGTTCCTTTGGTCAGGATAAATTCCAGGTAGCGCGCATGGGTGTGCAGGTCATCAAAGGCCTGCAGGACCAGAACGTGATGGCGGTGGTTAAACACTTTCCCGGTCACGGAGACACGGATGTAGACTCTCATCTCGATATGCCGGTGATCCGTAAAAGCAGGCAACAGCTGGATTCGCTGGAGCTCTATCCTTTCCGCAAGGCAATAGAAGCAGGCGTGCAGAGTGTGATGATGGCACACCTGTACATTCCGGCGCTCGACAGCACGCCTAATACACCCACTTCCATTTCGCATAAAGCCATTACCGACTTTCTGAAGGGAGAGCTCGGTTATAAAGGCATTGTCATCACAGATGCACTGGAAATGAAGGGGATCGCCAAGTTCTATACTGGCGGGGAAGAGGCTGCCCAATCTCTGCTGGCAGGTAACGATATGATGATGCTGCCTTCCACTGCTTCAGGAAGTGTAGACGCCATCAAACGTGCTATCAGAAGAGGACAGATCTCTAAAGAAGAAGTATATGAGCGGGTAAAGAAGGTGCTGCTGGCCAAGTATAAACTGGGATTGAACAAGCCGCAGGTCATCGATGTGAATAACCTCACCAGTGATCTGAATGCGGCCACAGATTCCCTGACCAGGAATATCGCGCAGCATGCCATTACTTTACTCAAGAATGATAATAACCTGATTCCCTTCAACCAGCTTACGCCCGGTAAGGTCGCGGTGATTGCAGTAGGTGCGGATGTGAATAATGCTTTCCTGCAAACGGTGAAAGCCATCCGGCCGGATGTGAATTCTTTCATTTTCACGGCCCGTCAGGCGGAAACACAGGTGCCACAGGTAGTGGAACGCCTGAAGCGGGATTATCAGGCGGTGATTATCAGCCTGCATAACTATGGCCGCCGTCCGGCAAACAATTTCGGCATCAGTTCAGCTGAGCGCTTGCTGATCCAGCAATTGCAGCAGGAAATGCCTTCAGCTACCGTTGTATTTGGGAACCCGTATGCTATCCAGTATTTCTGCGATGCGCCAACCATTATCGCCGCTTATGAGGATGATGAGATCACACAACGTACAGCGGCCGCTATCCTGTTTGGCCAGCAGGTGGCAAAGGGAAAACTGCCGGTAACGGTATGTCCTAACTTCCCTTATGGAACCGGTATTATTCAGGCTCAGACGCCGCCGGCCCCGGTTGTGAAAGCAGAATTGCAGCATGTGAAACCGGAAACAGTGGGGATGAGCAGCCAGGTACTACAGAAGATAGATGTACTGGCCAACCAGATGATCGTCAAAGGCGCTGCACCAGGTTGTGAGATCCTGGCTATGAAAGATGGTAAGATCGTGTACGATAAAACCTTCGGATATTTTGATTACAGTAAGCGCGAACCTGTTACCACCAGCGCCTTATATGATCTGGCGTCGGTGACCAAAATATGTGCTACCACCATCTCTGTGATGCGTTTGTACGACGAAGGAAAAATCAACCTCGATGGCAAACTGGGAGATTATCTGCCATGGGTGAAAGGCTCCAACAAGGAAGGTCTGCGCATCCGCGATATACTGCTGCACCAGGCAGGACTGGTGGCCTTCATTCCCTTCTACAAAGATGTGATAGATGCCAAAGGAGTACCGGATACCACCCTGTTCCACGCCTATGCAGATTCTACCTTCTCCGTGCGGGTAGCGGAACATATGTACATGAGAAGCGATTATGTGGATACAATGTATCGCCGCATCCTGGATAGTCCGCTGAAACCACAGCAGGGATATGTGTATAGCGACAATGACTTCATCTTCCTGGGAGAGATAGTAGAACAACTAACAGGCAAAAAACTGAACCGTTATGTGCGGGAAACGTTCTATGAACCGCTGGGGATGGCAAATACAGGCTTCCGTCCGCGGGAACGCTTCCAGTTATCACAGCTGGCGCCTACAGAAAATGAACCTGTCTTCCGCCGTCAGTGGATACGTGGAGATGTACATGATCCGGGCGCTGCCATGTTTGGCGGTGTGGCAGGACATGCCGGACTGTTCTCTACGGCAGAGGACCTGGGTATTCTCATGCAGATGTTATTGAATGGAGGTAAATACGACGGAAAGGAATATATCAAATCTGAAACGCTGCAGTTGTTCACTGCCTATAACAGCAATATGAGCAGGCGCGGACTGGGCTTTGATAAGCCGGAGAAAGACAATGGCAAACATGGAGAAGCATACCCATGTAAGAGTGCGTCGCCGCTGACGTTTGGGCATACCGGATTTACAGGCACCTGTATATGGGTAGACCCGCAGTCACAGTTGGTATTCATCTTCCTGAGCAACCGTGTCTGCCCGGCAGGCGGGGATAACAAGAAGCTGATAACACAGCATGTGCGCGAGAATATGATGGAAGTGCTGTATGAGGCGATGGAAGGGAAGAAATAGGTATAGGAGAGCGGGATAAATAGGCAATAGTGCCAGGTGAAGTATGCCTTTACGGCCATTCATCTGGCACTATTTTTTTATGATTCCCAATATCTTTCTGTACGGATTGCTTATTGTACTGATACTGTTCTATTGATACTTGTTTCTGTCTTGATGTTCACAGTCTTTTCTGCCAGTCTGTTCCTGCCTCTTCTGATCTCGAAAGTATAAGTTCCGTCCTGCAGTTCCTGCATGTTAAATTTTGCTACATACAGCATGGTAACAGGCAGTGATTCCTGGTGCAGTACATAGTTGTTGGCATCCTTGATGCTTAATGTTACTTTCTCAATGCCGGGATTCTCAACAGTGATCTTAAATACAAGTGCTTCAGGATCGAGCTGGGCAACTTTCAGTTTGAAGGTAGTTACCGGAGCTGGGGTTTCATCATTGTTCACTACCATGCTTACATTGGTGTCGTTGTATGCATAGGTAGCCTCCTGGGCTTTCGAAAAAGATACGTTTACGAGGATGGCGGCTAATAAAAACGATATGCGTTTCATACAAAAATTGTTTGTTTTTGTTTAGATGGTGTTGTCCTGTTTGTATTAGCTAATACATGGTTCCTTAATTCGCCGCAAAGATCGGTGGGATACATTAACGGAAAGTTACGCGTAGGTTAAGATAGGATTATGAAACGGTCAGGAAGAGATGACGAATGTCATTCTTAATTGTTAATTGATACCTACCTTTGCTGGCGTTTATGGAAAAATCGAGATTACAACAACAGCGGCCGGTGGCTATCTGGCTATATATAGGAGTGGGAATGCTGATCGTTCAGGTTTTGCTGGGAGGTATCACCAGGCTGACCGGTTCGGGGCTGTCCATCACAGAATGGAAACCTATTCTGGGGGCGTTGCCTCCTATGACAGAAGCCGCCTGGCAGGAAGCTTTTGATAAATATAAAGAGATCGCCCAGTACCAGTACGTGAACCGGCATTTTACGCTGTCCGATTTTAAAGCCATTTACTTCTGGGAATGGCTGCACCGTGACTGGGCCCGCTTCATCGGGGTGGTATTCGCCATTCCATTTGTTTATTTTCTTATTAAGAAGAAACTGGACGCTTCTATGGTGAAACCGATGGTTATCCTGTTTATCCTGGGGGGCTTACAAGGCGCTATCGGATGGATCATGGTACAGAGCGGTCTGAATACAGAAGACCTGTATGTGAGCCATATACGCCTGGCCGTTCACTTTATTGCTGCGTTGGTATTACTCTGTTATACATTCTGGTTTGCCCTGAAATTGAGCACTGACAAGAAGGAAGTTTTATCCATGCCCGGCCTGCGCAAACTGAACGGCTGGCTGCTGGGAATACTGACCTTACAACTGATCTTTGGCGCATTCATGGCGGGCCTGCATGCCGCGTTGGTAGCGAATACCTGGCCTGATATCAATGGTATGTGGTGGCCGGTGGGCATGTTCACACAGGGCAATCTACTGACAGATATTACGCACAATGCGATCACTATACAGTTCATTCACCGTGGACTGGCCTATCTTATCACTATCCTGGTGGTAATATGGTGGTGGAAAACTTCGGAAGCACCCGAGCACAGTCTGCTGCACCGCATCCGTTACGTGCCTTTACTGCTGGTATTGCTGCAGGTAATGCTGGGAGTGCTCACCCTGCTTGGCAGTCAGGTAAGGATACCCATTCTGCAGGCCATACTTCACCAGGGTGTGGGGATGTTGTTATTACTTTCTCTCGTATGGACTTTATACCTCAGCAGAAATAAGGCAGCCAAAGTATAGGAGATCAAAGATCCGGCTAAGAACATGTTAAACTTTTTCGTAAGTTTATTGTAATTAGCGTAACGGATGAAAGTGAAATCTTTTTTGGTCAGGATCTTTTACTCGTTCCCTATACAACTGTTCTTGCTTCATTTCCGCAAGTACCAGGTGTTACTGGTGTTCTGGGCTATACTTTTCAGCACTATAAACGGGGAATTTGCCAAAGTATTTGGTGGTGACGCCTTGTACCTTGCACCAGAGTACCTGGGCAAAGTGAACTTCTACAGTACCTCTATCCTGGGACTGGCAACCGGTTTGTTTGCAATGAGCTGGAACATTACCACTTTCATTTTGCATACCGGCCGTTTTAAATTTCTTGCTACTACCTCCCAGCCTTTTTTTAAATACTGCCTGAACAATTCTATTGTACCCATTGCCTTTATGGTCAACCTGCTTTTCCGTGGCTGGGAATACCAGCGCTATCAGCAGTTGAGTTCAGTGCCTGAAATATTATTACTGACAGAAGGATTTATCTGCGGATATCTTTTCATCGTCTTCTTCAGTTTCTTTTACTTTTTTAACGCGGACAAAAATATCGGCCGCAGGCTGGAAAAGAAGTTTGGTAATCCCCGCAATTTCCTGCGCCTGGTGCTGAAGCCCACGCAGGAAAAAGACGAAAATGCATTGCCTGTACACAACTATTTTAACTCTCCCTGGAAGATCCGCCGGGCCAGGAATGTAGACCACTACAACAAGCATTATCTTGATAGTATACTCAAGCAGCATCACTTTGCAGCGATGATCACGGTGGGTTGTGCGCTCATCTTCCTGATGATCCTGGCTTTCCTGATGGATTATCCTGTATTCAGGATACCTGCGGGCGCGAGTGTAATGATCTTTTTTGCGTTCCTCATCGGTGTGGCCGGTGCGTATGCATATCTGTTGCAGAGCTGGGCTATTCCCATGGTACTGATCATGTTGGTCGGGTTGAACTGGCTGGTAGAACATGACCTGCTGGACAACCGTAACAAGGCGTACGGGCTTAATTACGGAGAAAGGAAGCAAAGGCCGGAATATAGTGTTACTGCCCTGCAGCAGTTCTTTACTGCAGAACGGGCAGAGCGTGATAAGGAGCAGACACTGAAGATCCTGGAGAACTGGAAGGCGAAATACAAAGGTCCGGGAAAGCCGAAAATGATCATCCTCAATTTCAGCGGAGGCGGCCTGCGGGCGGCCACCTGGAGCATGAATGTTTTACAGCGGCTGGATGTCCTGATGAAAGGACAGCTGATGAACAATACTTTCCTGATGACGGGCGCGTCCGGCGGTATGATGGGTGCATCGTACTTCCGGGAACTGTATAGGGAAAAACAGCTGGGACGGCCCGTCAATGTGCAGGACAGCGGTTACACAGAACGTATTTCCCGTGACCTGCTGAATTGTGTGTTCACGTCTATGGCGGTGAATGATTTTATTACGCCCTTCCGCTCATTCAAAATAGGAAATAACCGGTATGCAAAGGATAGGGGATTTGCTTTTGAGATGCAGCTGAACACCAATACCAACAATGTACTGGCCGGCACCATTGGCGATTACCGGGAGCCGGAACAGCAGGCGAAGATCCCTATGTTGATCTGGAATGCGACGATCAATGCAGATGGCCGCCGCCTGATCATCTCGCCACAGCCGGTCAGCTACCTGTGTGCGCCTGACTACTCGCCGCATGTAAGAAGCGTACGGGATGTGGATGGGGTGGATTTCTCCCAGTATTTTGCCAACCAGGGGGCACAGAACCTGCGTATTACAAGTGCCATCAGGATGTGTGCTACATTCCCCTATGTACTGCCTAATGTATTTCTGCCCAGCCAACCTATTGTGGATGTGATGGATGCGGGTATCAGGGATAATTTCGGACAGGAATCAGCCATGCGTTTCCTGCATACATTCCGTGACTGGGTCAATGAGAATACGGATGGGATTGTTTTCATCCAGGTGAGGGATACGCGTAAGAATGATATCAAGTCCATCAAACAGTCTATGAAGCTGAATGACATGATGTTAGACCCATTGTTCACGATGCAGGCACATTGGAGCGCTATGCAGGACTTTGTACAGGACAATGAACTGGCCTACCTGGAAGGGTATTTCCCGGGAAAATTCCACCGGGTTATTTTCCAGTATGTGCCCCAGAAGGAGGATAAGGTAGCGGCCTTGAGCTGGCACCTGACTTCCCGTGAAAAGATCGACATTGCCGGAGCGCTGGATAATCCGACTAATCAGGCTTCATTCGACAGTGTGATGAATACGCTGGGCCGTCCACTGCTGGCGGAAGGAAATCAGTAGAGAAATAAGGGGAGCGCCGGGCTGAACACATACGTTAAAAATCGGCATTAAACTGTTGATAAATAGTCCATTGCCAACCATGAGCTCGGATTTTTAGTGAATCATTTGGAGAAATGATCACAATTATTTAAAAGCGTATCCCCACTTTTTCCACATTTTATTGTAACTTTGCGCCTTCTTTGGCCCGACCTGTGTCAACGAGCCAGAACAAATTGAACAAGATTTATGAATATCCGTAACATAGCAATCATTGCGCACGTAGACCACGGTAAGACTACCCTGGTTGATAAAATCCTGCATCACACCAATGTTTTCAGGGCAAACCAGGAAACAGGTGAGTTGATCATGGACAACAACGACCTGGAAAAGGAACGTGGTATCACCATCCTCAGTAAGAACGTATCTGTTGAGTACAATGGGGTGAAAATCAACGTGATCGATACTCCAGGCCACGCCGACTTCGGAGGTGAAGTGGAAAGAGTATTGAAAATGGCGGACGGTGTGATCCTGCTGGTAGATGCCTTTGAAGGGCCGATGCCGCAGACCCGTTTCGTACTGCAGAAAGCATTGCAGCTGAACCTGAAACCTATTGTTGTGATCAACAAGGTTGACAAGGCGAACTGCCGTCCTGACGAAGTGCATGATGCGGTATTCGAACTGTTCTTTAACCTGGACGCTACTGAAGAGCAGCTGAACTTCCCAACCTATTACGGTTCCGGTAAGAATGGCTGGTTCAACGATTCATTGACTCAATGTGAAGATATCACTCCGCTGCTGGATGGTATCCTGAAGCATGTACCAGAACCAAAGATCCCTGAAGGTAACCTGCAGCTGCAGATCACTTCCCTGGATTACTCTACGTTCCTGGGCCGTATTGCTATCGGACGTGTAGCACGTGGTACCATTAAGGAAGGTCAGCCGATCTCCCTGGTACAGACAGATGGCAGTATCAAAAAATCCCGTGTACGTGAACTGTACATTTTTGAAGCACTCGGTAAAAAGAAAGTGACTGAAGTACAGCCAGGTGATATCTGTGCGGTAGTAGGTCTCGAAGATTTCAATATCGGTGACACCATTGCTGACTTCGATGCTCCTGAAGCATTGCCTGTTATCAGCGTGGACGAGCCAACCATGAACATGCTGTTCAGTATCAACAACTCTCCGTTCTTTGGTAAAGACGGTAAGTTCGTTACCTCCCGTCACCTGCGTGACCGTCTGGTAAAAGAAACTGAAAAGAACCTGGCACTGCGCGTAGTTGATACAGACAGCGCTGATAGCTTCCTGGTATATGGTCGTGGTATCCTGCACTTAGGTGTATTGATCGAAACGATGCGTCGTGAAGGATTTGAGTTGACCGTAGGACAGCCTCAGGTAATCCTGAAAAATATCGACGGTAAGAAATGTGAACCATACGAAACACTGGTAGTTGACGTTCCACAGGAATTTGCAAGTAAAGTGATCGACCTGGTAACCCGTCGTAAGGGTGAAATGCTGATCATGGAAACCAAAGGTGACATGCAGCACCTGGAATTTGAAATTCCTTCCCGTGGTCTGATCGGTCTGCGTACGCAGATGCTGACCAACACCGCAGGGGAAGCTGTAATGGCACACCGTTTCAACGATTATAAAGCATGGAAGGGTGCTATCCCGGGCCGTAACAACGGTGTACTGCTGGCTAAAGAGGCAGGTACTACTACCGCTTACTCCCTGGATAAACTGCAGGATAGAGGTTTCTTCTTTGTAGACCCAGGAGAGGAAGTGTACAAAGGTATGATCATCGGTGAAAACAACAAACCAGGTGACCTGGTAGTGAATCCGAATGAAGGTAAGAAACTGACCAACATGCGTGCGAGCGGTAGTGATGCTGCAACCAGCATTGCGCCTAAGACCCTGATGACACTGGAAGAATGTATGGAGTATATCCAGCACGATGAGTGTATCGAGGTAACGCCAAACAACATCCGTATGCGTAAAGTTTACCTGGATGAAGAAGATAGAAAGAGACTTTCTAAATCAATGAAGGCAGACGCATAAGCGCAACTGTTTTGCAAGATATCAGCCGCCTCGTGAATAACGGGGCGGCTTTTTGTTTTACAACGCGTATATTGGATGCGCAGCCCCGTTGTATCTTTGTATTGATGGCACCGCAAATACCATTATTCAGTGATCCCGCCAGTCAGCACATTACCCTGAAAGATGGTGAGCTGGTTTACTATCCGCAGTTCTTTTCCCTGCCGGAGGCTACTGCTTGTATGCAGACGCTGATGGAAAAGATCGAATGGCAGCAGGAGCGTATGAAGATGTATGGTAAAGAAGTGTTGTTTCCCCGCCTGATGGCATGGTATGGAGATGCCGGCAGCACCTATGCGTTTTCCGGTAACACCTATACGCCGCAGGCCTGGACGGCAGAGTTGCTGCGCATAAAAGAACAGATAGAACCCGAAGCAGGTGTGTGTTTCAACAGCGTTTTGCTGAACCGTTACCGTGACGGAAAAGATTCCATGGGCTGGCATGCAGACGATGAGCCGGAACTTGGCAGGAACCCGGTCATTGCATCTTTCAATCTCGGTGCCACCCGGCGGTTTATGCTGCGCCACCAGCAGGCCGGATTGAAATATGAGCTGGAATTGCAGCACGGATCGCTGCTGATCATGAAAGGCGCCCTGCAACATCACTGGCAACACCAGGTGCCGAAAACAACCAAAGTATCAGGAGAGAGAATTAATCTCACATTCAGGGTGATACACAACGTGTGATAAATAACCAAAAGACAAGGTCATGAAAAACCCCATCTTACTGATTGGCAATGATATCAATAACATGTCGAAAGGCCAGAGCTGGAGAGACCTTCTTAATGACATCGTTACATTCTGCCTTCCGGACGGTTGTATACAACTGGACGAGAGAAAGCCATTCCCTTTATTGTATGAAGAGATCTTCCTGACGGCCATCCGCCAGGCGCATATAAGAGAGGTGGAACTGAAATCTTTTATTGCAAAAAAAACGCTCAAGATAGAACAGAATGATATTCATGCCGCAATCCGCAACCTCGCGCCGGCACACATTCTGACCACGAATTATGAGTTCACGCTGGAAGGAGAAATTCCTTTACAGAGTGATGGGTTGATCCTGGAAAGGATCTTTAGCATTTTCAGGAAGTATAAAATAGGCAATACAAATTACTGGCATATTCATGGCGATTGCCTGAACCCGCTGAGCATCAATCTCGGATTTGAGCATTACGGCGGCCAGCTACAGCAAATGCGGAACTATGTTGTGTCTGGCACGACATATACCAGTCCGCAGGCGCCCCGGAAGTCGCTGGTGCAGCGTATCAGCCAGCACTTACCCGTCACGGAAGACTCCTGGCTGGATCTTTTCTTTACGAGGGATATCCACATATTTGGCCTGTCGCTCGATTTTGTAGAAACAGACCTGTGGTGGTTGCTGACCTACAGAGCGAGGCAGAAATTCCAGAAGAATACGATTCCGGTAAGCAATGCCCTGTATTATTATATCCCTTCAGAACTGGCACCGGGTGCCAAGTTTAAGCTGGAGATGCTGGTAGCCAATGATGTAAAGGTGATAGAAATTACAGCTACAGATAAGCGGACCTATTATGAGGAAGTGTTGCGTAAGATCAGTAAACTGTAAACTATATGGAGTGGTTTTTGTTCTTGAGCATGTATCATCACACCCATAAACCACAGAACTATGGTCAGATTAACAACGATGCTCCTTGTACTGCTTGCCAATACCTGTAGCCAGCAAAAGGTTGCGAAACAACAGATTGGCAGTATTCAGGATAAAAGATGGAGCCTTGTCAATATGAATGGAACTGTCCAGGAAAAATCACCGATATGGCTGGAGTTTGATACAGCTGCACATCGCTTTAATGGCAACGGTGGCTGTAACAAGGTGGCTGGTGAATATCAGCTGGATGGCAACGAGATCACTTTCGGGAAGGTAATAAGCACCCGTATGGCGTGTGTGGATGCACAGGCCAATGAAAGGGAGAGCGCTTTCCTGCGCATGCTGAGTGATCGTACTTATACAATGAAGTTTGAAGAGCGGCAATTACAACTCCGCGATAGCGGTAGAATTGCCATGCTGTTTGATGGGTTTAAAAAAACGGCAATAACAAAATAATAAGGCATAAAATAAATGCGGCGCATATACGGAATAACTTATTCCGCCATGCGCCGCATTTTCATATTATCTACCAGCCAGCATCACGATCTGATTGTCCACGAGAACAGTATCAGATACTTCATTACCTACTTTTACGGTAACAGCTATTTTGGCTGATTTCCTTGCAGGGATGCGTACTACTAACTGATTGTCGGATGCACTGATGATTGACGCTTCGACGTCATCTACTATTACTTTATTGTCAGTTGTAACATTGCTGAAGCCTTTCCCATTAATGGTCAGAACTATATCAGTAACGCCTGCGGGAAGGGTATCCTGTATACGTAAGGATGTTCTTTCAGCAGATGGATTTACATGACAACTGTACAGACAGCACATCATCATGGCTGCAATAGCCAGATTAATTTTCCTGTAAAACATAAAATTATTCTTTTTGGGGTTCAGGGTTTAAAACAGCGCTTTGTAGTGTATGGAGCTAACTGCGACTGTTGGTTTTTTCAATTCAATTAAATCGGACGCAAAGATAAGGAGTATTGATGGATTAACAATGGGTATAAATACCTGAATATTAGAAATTGAGTATTGGTACCGTGTAAACGAAAGGGCTGATCATTATTGTTGATCAGCCCTTTCGTTTATGCAGGGAAGTATTTATTTAATCAGTTTCAGCTCATTGATAATGTTGCTGGCGCCGCCCAGTTTATCAACGCACCAAAGTACGTAGCGTATATCCACACAGATAGTCCGGTTGTATACAGCATCAAACTGGATCTTGTGGCTCAGGGCCTCATAGTTACCATCAAAAGCAAGACCAATCAGTTCTCCGTTGGCATTCAGCACAGGAGAGCCGGAGTTACCGCCGGTAATGTCGTTGGTTGTGATAAAGCAGGTAACGATATCATTTTTCCGGAGGTCTTTGTACTGGCCAAAATCCTTTTTATTGTATAGGGAAACATAGTTTTCCGGCAGATCAAATTCGTAATCGCCCGGTACATACTTTTCCATTACGCCTTTCATGGTACATACGTAGTCGTAAGCTACGGCATCGCGGGGTGCATATGGCTTCACCTGGCCATAGGTAAGGCGCATAGAGAAGTTGGCATCAGGATACCATTTTTTAGTGGGTTCCATTTCCATTCTTCCTTTCAGGTAAACGCGGCCCAGATCATTGTTTTTGGCCACGAACTGGTTGTACAGCGGCAGATATTTTGTCGTGAAATTCTTGATGAACGCACTGGAATAGGCGAAGGCAGGATCCGTCTGCAGGGTTACGGCGTCAGGATTAGCGATGAATGCTTTCCAACGGGCGTCATTCAGGATCATAGAGCCCGACATGATGGCGGAAGCCCAGAGGCGGTAGGTGTTATCATCTTCCAGGCTACCGAATTTCGCTTTGATGGCATCATAAAATCCGATAGGATGTTGTGCCAGGGGAATATCTGTATAGAACAGGTGACAGGTAGCCGCCAGTATTTTCTGGTCGCTGGTTTTGTCTTCCTCTTCCAGGAAAGCCGTACGCGCTTTATCTGCCGCCATGATGCTCTGTTTGATCATGTCGGAGGAAGTGCCGGATTGTACCAATGCTTTTTCCACCGCCATCAGGCTGCCCGCAAAAGCAGCCAGCGGAGAGCCCATAATACCTTCGTTGATGTAGATACGGTGTTTAGCGTAAGGTGTCCATGCTTTGTAAGAAGCAGCATAGTCAGGGAAGATATTCGCATATTCTTCTTTGCCTTGTGCCCATTTTTCGAAAGCAGTTTCCTGTTTCTGTTTATCTTCCAGCACGTTGTATTTCACGAGCTGTTTGGTTTCTCCGTCGAAGAATTTCCAGTAGTTAGCGATACCGGCATAAGAAGAGGCCAGTTTCAGCTTGATAGCCGGATCTTTCTTCATCTGCTCAAACATATATTTCAGGCGAACGCTGCGCAGGCCTACGATGGAAGGGTTTTCCACACTTATTTTCAGCTTTACGCCTTCAGAGCTTTCGTAACGGTTGGTACCGCCGGGATAGCCGAATATCATGGCGTAGTCGTTCTCTTTTATACCCTTGATGGATACCGGCAGGAAGTGCTTTGGTTTCAGCGGCATGTTGCCGGCAGCATATTCAGCTGGTTTACCATCCTTGTCTGTGTATACACGGAAGATGGAGAAGTCGCCGGTGTGGCGGGGCCATTCCCAGTTGTCGGTATCGCCGCCGAATTTGCCAATGCTTTCAGGCGGAGCGCCTACCAGGCGGATATCTTTATAACGTTCATATACAAAGAGCAGGTACTGGTTGCCTTTGAACATGGGTAATACTTTTGCTTCGTAGTTGGTGCCGTTAATGGCCTGGCTGACGATGTCAGCAACGGTTTTCTGTTGTTGCTGCTGTCTTTCCTGGCCGCTCATGCCTTTCAGGGCATCCTGTACCTGTTTGGTCACATCTTCTACCCGTACCAGGAACTGTACAGACAATCCTTTGGCGGGGATCTCCTGTTGCTTGTCAAGGGCGTAAAAGCCGTTTTTAAGATAGTTGTGCTCTACTGAGCTGGCAGTAGCAATGGCGTCGTAGCCACAGTGGTGGTTGGTAAATATCAACCCCTGATTGCTCACTATTTCTCCTGTACAGCCACCGCCGAAAATGATAATGGCGTCTTTCAGTGACGCTTTGTTAATGCTGTACAATTGTTCTTTCGTCAGTTTCAGACCTTTCTTCACCATGTCATTGTACACCTGCTGTCCCAATAAATAGGGCAGCCACATTCCTTCATCCGCTTTGGCGAATTGTGCCGCCAGCAGTAACAGAAGGATCAGGAGATTTTTTTTCATAATTGGTAGCGTTTTTAAAAAGCAGTCTCAAACCTATGTAATTTTTCAATATGCGCCATACTGTCTGTGGTAAACGGTGATAGTTAAAACTGGAATGGCATTTGTAAAAAGGATGTGGTTGGCGGGTTTCGGACACATAAAAAAATCACTTTAAAAGCCTACTTATGAAAAGAGTACTGCTGCTATTGACGGCAATGGCCTTCCTGGCGTGCCAGGAAAAGACCCGGACTGAAGAAAAAAAAGAAGAACTGAAGGAAGGTGTGGAAAAAATTGGACAGGATGTCAGAGAAACGGCGGAAAAAGCCGGGGAATATATGGAAGCCCAACGGGATAGTTTAAGGAAAGGTCTTGAAGAACGTAAACAGGATATAGACGCCAAAATGGATGAACTGAAAAAAGATGGCTCTGAGAAAAGTAAAAAGGCGCAGGCTAAACTGGCGAAACTGAGAGATCAGATAGATGATAAACTTACCGAGTTAAAAAACGGTGGTGCAGATGCCTGGGATAGTACGCGGGAAGATGTTGATACCCTGATGAAAAAAACGGACAAGGAGTGGAAGGAATTTAAAGCGGATTTCAAAGAATTATTCCGGTAGGGATAAGAAACGAAATTCCCTACCTTTACCGCAATAATCATACTAAAAAGCCTTGTTACGTTCTTATCACCAAAAAGATATCGCTTTTGAAGCCGGCTGCGACGAAGCAGGGAGAGGTTGTCTGGCAGGTCCTGTGTTTGCGGCAGCGGTAATATTGCCGCCTAAGTTCAGGAATAAACTGTTGAATGATTCCAAGCAGCTAAAAGCAGCAGACCGGGAAAAACTCCGTATTGTAGTTGAACGGGAAGCGATTGCCTATGCGGTGGCCAGTGTGGATAACATGGAGATTGACAAGATCAACATTCTCCAGGCCTCTTTCAGGGCCATGCACCTGGCACTGGAACAACTGAAGCAGCAACCGGGTTACATATTAGTTGACGGGAATCGTTTTGTACCCTATGGAAATATTCCTCATGCCTGTATCATAAAAGGCGATGGCATATATGCCTCCATAGCAGCAGCCTCCATATTGGCGAAAACCTACCGGGATGACTATATGCAGCAGCTGCATGAACAATACCCGCATTTTGGATGGCTCGAGAATAAAGGATATCCTACACAACAACACAGGGATGCAATCCGTGAACATGGAGATACGCCATTTCACCGGAAATCATTTAGATTGTTGCCTGAGGAACAACTGGAATTGGATTTTGACACTCCTGTAAGTGAATATACAGTGGTGAAGGTGGTTTCACCGGAAGAAACAGAAGATTAGCAAAAAACTATTGTTTATTAATTTTGCCCTTGGATAGGATTAGACTATGTTAAAGCAGACACAACAGCAGAAGCTATTACAGAAATTGTCGCCTCAGCAGATTCAGCTGATGAAACTGCTGCAGGTTCCTACGGCTGTTCTTGAAGAACGTATCAAGGAAGAGCTGGAGGAGAACCCTGCCCTGGAGTACGGGGAAGAGGCGCATGAAGACGAATTTAAGGATCCCCAGGAGGAGTTTAGCAATACAGCAGATTCAGAGGAGGGGGAAGACGAGTTTGAACCCGATGGGAGTGAGAACGAATACGACAATATTGATATATCTGAGTATGTAAGTGAGGGAGATGATGATATAGCCGATTATAAACTCCGGGATGATAACTATCCTGACCAGGATGAGAACAAAACTATTCCGGTAAGGGTGGAAACATCTTTTCATGAGCATCTTTTGAGCCAGCTGGGAATGTTGGAATTGGATGAAAGGCAGAACAGCATTGCGGAACAGATCATCGGCAGTATTGACGATGATGGTTACCTGCGCAGGGAAGTAAGTGCGATCGTGGATGACCTTTCTTTTTCCCAGAATGTGGCTACTGATGAAGATGAGATCAAAGATCTGATCCGCAAGATCCAGGAATTTGATCCTCCGGGTATCTGTGCCACTGACCTGAAGGAGTGCCTGTTGCTGCAGTTGAAACGCAAACCGCAGGACGATCCGGGTGTGTCGGGCGCTTACCAGATCCTGGAGAATTATTTTGATGAATTTACCAAGAAGCATTACGAGAAGATCCAGAAGGGCCTGAATATGAGTGATGAAACCCTGAAGGAAGCTATTGGGCAGATCATCAAATTAACGCCGAAACCAGGAGGTAACTTTGCCACCCTGAATAAGGCGGAAAGTTATGTGGTGCCGGACTTCTTTATCCTGAACAATAACGGTAAGCTGGAGCTGACATTGAATTCCAAAAATGCCCCTGACCTCCGGATTTCGGAAGGATACCGGGACATGTTAAAGGAATATGACAGAGGCGACAAAAAGGATAAGCGTCAGAAAGAGGCGGTATTGTTCATCAAACAAAAGATTGACGCAGCCAAATGGTTTATTGACGCAATCAAGCAAAGACAGCATACCCTGCTGTCAACAATGGAATCCATCATGGGATATCAGCGGGAGTTCTTCCTGACAGGGGATGAGACGACTATGCGCCCGATGATCCTGAAAGACATTGCTGACATTACCCAACTGGATATTTCTACAGTAAGCCGTGTAGCTAACAGTAAATATGTGCAGACAGAGTTTGGTACTTTTAAGCTGAAATTCTTCTTCAGTGAATCGCTGTCTACTGACAGCGGTGAAGAGGTTTCTACCCGTGAAGTGAAAAAGATCCTGTCTGACCTGATAGAGGGGGAAAACAAACGTAAGCCGCTCAGCGACGAAAACCTGACGAAGATGCTCCAGGACAAAGGGTATAACATTGCCCGCCGTACGGTAGCCAAATACCGTGAGCAGCTGAATATCCCGGTAGCCAGGCTGAGGAAAGAACTTTAATTGACGTGGCGGCCGTCCTGCCTTAAAAGAGACGGAAATTGTGAATGGAACAAGTAATCATACCCACAACGGATAATTCCCGGCAGGATAAGCCGGCATTTTCACCAGCATTGCAGAAGGTAGCTGAAGTGATCTCTTACCTGACGCATCCCTTATTCCTGCCGCTACTGGTAACGGTGCTGCTGGTCAATGCGATGCCTGAATATTTTGTCCTGTTCAAACAGGAGAGTATCCGCTATACTTTTGACCTGCTGTATATCCGGGTGGCGTTTACCACATTGTTCCTGCCACTGTTTGTGGTAGCGCTGTGTAAAGCGTTGGGTTTTGTAACGTCTTTCCAGTTGCGGTCACAGAAAGACCGTATCATTCCTTATATAGCCTGCACTACATTTTACTTCTGGACCTATTTCGCCTTTAAGCGTCAGGGTGCCGCGCCTCCCTTTTTCAATGCATTCTTCCTGGGCGTTTTCATTGCCATCGTAATTGGTATGGTGGCTAACACCTATGTGAAGATCAGTATGCATACGATAGGATGGGGAGGTGTGATCGGTTTCCTGCTGATGCTGATGATCGGGTTAAATATGAATATCAGCCTTGCGCTGATGATTGCGTTCCTGCTCTCAGGAATCGTAGCTACAGCCCGGCTTATACTGGGGGCTCACACTCCGGCGGAGATCTACACCGGCTTTATAATAGGGATCCTCTCACAGCTGATAGCATATGGTATAGCAGGATAAAAAAGCCCGTAAAAAAACTTTTTTTGGCTACGCACATCCAGTGCGTAAAGCCTGCTCATCTTTGTAGTGTTATTTGAACATTGACATATGCTTCTGTTGTGCGTTAGCCCTTTAAACTTATTATAAACCGCATAACTAATAAATGTGAAAGGTTGATTCTGTTTACTACAAGGTTTAGTATTTATGGCCAAAATGCTAAAAATTTTAGGATAATAGAAAATTAGATCATAACTTAGCACACCATTAAATTTGTAAAAAACACTTACTAATATGTCTACAGCCAATACTGACAAACTCAAGGCACTGCGCCTTACAATGGACAAGATCGAGAAGGATTTCGGTAAGGGATCCGTGATGATGATGGGGGAGAAGGGCTCAGAGCCGATGGAAGTAATATCGACAG
This sequence comes from Chitinophaga ginsengisoli, assembly GCF_003014595.1. Classification (GTDB taxonomy): domain Bacteria; phylum Bacteroidota; class Bacteroidia; order Chitinophagales; family Chitinophagaceae; genus Chitinophaga; species Chitinophaga ginsengisoli. The sequence goes on from NZ_PYGK01000001.1 coordinate 465,165, forward strand.
GCTCCCTGGGTCTGGATATTGCGCTCGGTATCGGTGGTTTCCCAAAAGGAAGGATCATTGAGATATATGGACCAGAGTCTTCCGGTAAGACAACGGTAGCTATTCATACAATTGCAGAAGCCCAGAAGAAGGGTGGTATCTGCGCAATCATAGATGCGGAGCACGCGTTTGACAGCTCTTATGCCCAGAGACTGGGTGTGGATGTGGACGCACTGCTAATCTCCCAGCCTGACCATGGTGAGCAGGCCCTGGAAATTGCAGACCGTCTGATCCTGTCTGGCGCCGTGGACGTAGTGGTGATTGACTCCGTTGCTGCCCTGGTACCAAAAGGTGAACTGGAAGGTGAGATGGGAGAAAGCAAAATGGGTTTACAGGCACGTTTGATGTCTCAGGCGCTGCGTAAACTGACCGCTACAATTTCGAAAACAAATTGCTGCTGCATATTTATTAACCAGCTGCGTGAAAAGATAGGAGTGATGTTTGGTAACCCGGAAACTACTACCGGTGGTAACGCGCTCAAATTCTACGCTTCTGTGCGTTTGGACATTCGTCGTATGACCCAGATCAAGGATGGTGATGAAGCCGTGGGTAACCGCGTGAAAGTAAAAGTAGTAAAGAACAAAGTTGCACCTCCCTTCCGCCAGGCTGAATTCGATATCATCTTTGGACAAGGTATTTCCAAGATGGGTGAAATTATCGATATGGGTGTTGAATACGGCGTCATCCAGAAAAGCGGCAGCTGGTTCAGTTATGATACGAACAAGCTGGGCCAGGGCCGCGATGCCGTGAAACAATTGTTGCTGGATAATCCGGAAGTAGCTGCTGAAATTGAAGGTAAGATCAAAGCGAAACTGGCAGAGCAACAGGCACAGGCTTAATTAAGCATTAACATTACTGTCTCGTAAGTACAGGATGAATGAGTAGTGGTGCATGTAAAAGTGTGCCGCCTGGTGAAGTGCTGTGACCATATGAAGTACTACGGCTTTTGACATATATATGTTCACTGGGTAGTATGAGTGGTATTAGTAGTATGAGTAGTGAAAGTAGTGTTGCGTAGACGCTACAGCCTTAAAAATTAGTTGTTTTAGTTTTAGATATAAGCATTGGGTTAGTTAGTATTAACGTAAATCCCTGCCTTCTCCTGGGCGGGGATATTTTTTTGTACTATTTGTTGTGAGAGGGGCGTTATGCCGTAGGCTTCATATCCTTCCAGGCCCATAAATAACGGCAGGCGTAAGTTCTGTAAGGCGACCATTTGCCGGAGATCTTCAGCAACTTTTCCCTGAAAGCTTTCTTATCCGTATTATCCAGCTTGTATATCTTGATCATCGCTTGTTGTAATCCCCAGTCATCAATGGCAAAAACATCATCTCTGCCCAGGTAGAACATGAGCAACATTTCGACCGTCCATCTGCCCACGCCTTTGATCTGTGTAAGATATTTGATCACCTCTTCATCCGTCATTTTCTGCAGCTGCTTATCCGTCAGCTGTTCTTCTACAGCAAACCGCGCCACATTGTGTACATAACTCACCTTGGCATTTGACAGACCAATAGCCCTTAGCGTAGGCGCCGGCGTATCCAGTATCTGCTGTGGAGAAGGTTCCTTTCCATCATACAATGCCAGGAACCGTTCATAGATCACGGTGGCTACCTTCACACTTAATTGCTGGCTCATAATAGACCCTATTAACCTCAGCGCGATATTCTTACGTTTGGTAAGGGCTGGAAGAGGATTCGCCATTATTGTTGCCAGCTTTTTGTCTTTGCTGAGATGTAGCAGGTGTTCTTCGGCGGATTGTCTCATAGATCACGATTAAAAGAAGAAATAACCATGGATAAAAAAGGAATGCTCCAGATGAAGCAAGGTATTAAATTTTGCATCATCTGGAGCATTGCAGGAAGTCTTACTTCCGGGATATTTAGTGCTAGTACTCGAAAGGTTGCTTATAAAGCACTTCAAGAATAGTTTGTCCTACTACCTGTAAGGTATGTTTATCGATCACAGTCATGTTATCGTTGGTAGTATGCCAGTGTGGTACAAAGTTACCGTTTGGCTGCAATGCAATGATATCAAAAGTAGGAATGTTGGCAATGGTATTCACGTATACGTGATCGTCAGTGATGCCGGCACCAATATTCTCATACCGGAAGTAATCAGAATATCCCAGGCGGTTCGCTACGTCCCAGAACATCTTCATCGGACCGTATGCATACTGTTGAGAGCCTGCTTCCATATAGAACTGTGAAGCGCGGCCGCCGACCATATCGAGCAGGATACCATAGTTTGCCTTATAGCCTCTAACATGCGGATTCTTTGCCCAATACTGAGTACCTAAACAGAAGCTGTTTTCTTCCTCGCTGATGCCGTAATCTTCCACGTCTGTCAGCAGGATATCAATACCTTCCTGTGGCTTTTGTGCATGCAATTGACGGGCTGTTTCCAGTAGTACACCTACACCGCTGGCGCCATCATCTGCACCATCCAGTTGCTTGGTTTTATCAAAGGCGTCCTGGTCTGCATGCGGACGGGTATCCCAGTGGGAAAGCAGTAGGATACGCTGTGTAGCAGCAGGATTGAAACTGGCGACGATATTGATACAAGGCAGTGATACTTTTTTTGGACCGATCACATTTGTACGCTGTACATATACTGTATCTGCCAGTGGTCTCAGTTGTTCGATAAGCCAGTCTGCACATTTCTTCTGGGCAGCTGTATTGGGAATACGGGGGCCGAAGCTTACCTGTTTCTCAGTATACACAAATGCGCTGTCTACATTAAACGCAGGTACATTAACGGTAGGTGCAACTGACTGCTGCCCCTTATTAGCATCTTCCTGCTGGTTGGTTTTTACCGGTTGATTACAGGCAAGCATGAACAATGAAATGCCTGCAGCAATGCTGAGTATTTTGTACATATTAACTAATGGCTGTTTGATCATAACGGCTTTACTGTATGGAGTAGGTGATACTACCATCTTTTTCGTCTTTCAGTTGTATACCTACAGCTAACAGCTGATTACGGATCTTGTCAGAAGCTGCATAGTCCTTACGGCTTTTTGCCTCTTTACGCATCTCGATAAGCAGTTGTATTACACCATCCAGCTTACTGTTGTCAGTGTTAAGTGTTTCTGGTTGCAGGCCAAGTATATCGATGAGGAAAGTGCTCCAGGTCTTCTGTAATAACTGGAATGTGTCTTCGCTCAATTCATGCATTTTCACCTGTCCGCCTTTGATAGAATTGATCACAGGTGCCAGTTCAAATAAATTGGCCAGTACCTTGGCGGTATTGAAGTCATCGCTAAGGAACTCATGGCATTCATGGCACCAGTCGCGTACCTGTTTATCCAGTTCTTCATTTACCGGCTGGCCGTTTGCCGCGGTATAAGTGAGTTTCTGTAATACTTCGTAAGCTGACCATAAACGGTGCAGCCCCTTCTCCGCCGCCTGCAGGGCTTCATTAGAGAAGTCGAGCGTACTGCGGTAATGTGTCTGTAATACGAAGAAGCGAATGGTCATCGGGCTGTAGCCTCTTTCCAGCAAATGGTGATTGCCGGTAAAGAGTTCAGTCAGCTTGATGGTATTATTATACGCCTTACCCATCTTGCGACCGTTAATGGTGATCATGTTATTGTGCATCCAGTAACGGGCCATCAGTTCGCCATGGGCAACCTCACTTTGTGCAATTTCACACTCATGATGTGGGAACTGCAGGTCCATGCCGCCACCGTGAATATCAAACTGCTTGCCGAGGTATTTGCTACTCATAGCAGAACATTCAATATGCCATCCGGGGAAACCTTCTCCCCAGGGGCTGGGCCAGCGCATGAGATGTTCTGCCGGGGCATTTTTCCAGAGGGCGAAGTCTACATTGTTTATTTTCTCATCCTGATTTTCCAGCTCACGGTTGGAGGTTTCCAGCATGTCTTCCAGCACACGTCCACTCAGGATACCATAGTCGTGTGTTTCAGCATACTTTTTCACATCAAAGTATACAGAGCCATTCCTTTCATAGGCATAACCTTTTTCCATGATCGTTTTGATCATTTCGATCTGCTCAATGATATGACCTGTAGCGGTTGGTTCTATGCTGGGCTCCAGACAGTTGAACCGGTGGAATGCCCAGTGAAACAGGTTGGTGTATTTCTGCACCAGTTCCATAGGCTCCATCTTTTCCAGCTGGGCGCGTTTGGCGATCTTATCTTCAGCTTCGCGGCCTTCTTCTTCGAAGTGGCCTGCATCTGTGATGTTCCTTACATAACGCACTTTATACCCCAGGAACTGGAGGTACCGGTAAACAACGTCAAATGTGATATACGGGCGGGCATGACCCAGGTGCGATTCCCCCGATACGGTAGGACCACATACATACATACCGACATGTCCGGGATAGAGAGAGGTGAATACTTCCTTTTGCCGATGTAGTGAATTATATATTTTAAGCTCAGACATATCAGATAATTTCAGATCGTGTAAGCTACGCTAGCTTTTGCGTAGGATTGCAAAGATAGTTATTGTTTCGTGAGTGACATTACCGTGAAGGACTAAGATTGGCGATCACGGGATAATGATCGGACAGCCCGGAAGTAATCTTCCTGAATGAATTGATCCTGAATAATTTGTCGGCAAATATGTAATCTATTCGTAAGGTAGGGGCCAGTCCGGCGTAAGTCCGGCCGATGCCACTGCCTTTTCTCAGGAAGGCATCCTGTAAAGGGCCTCTGATGGTGAAATAGGTGTAGGATGCCGGCGTATCATTGAAGTCCCCGCACACAATAACAGGGTAAGGGCTTGTCTTGATAAATGAAGCCACAATATCGGCCTGTCTGCTGCGACCCACATAGGCGTCGCGCATTTTTTGCACAATATTGCGTGTAGCCACCAGGCCGGTATCTTCCTGTTTTCTGATCTTTTCAATCGAACGGTAATCCCGCTCATTGAAGCGGTAAGAGGCCAGGTGCATGTTGATAATGCGGAAGGTATCCTTCTCGCGTACAATGTCTGCATAGATCAGACTCTCGCTGAGAGGCCCTTTCGACAGCTTCAGCTTGTCCGACTTGATGATGGGGTAGCGGGAATAGATGATAGAGCCCCAGTGTTGCATGCCGTCCCGGTTAAAGTCACTGGAGAAGAAACGGAAGGGTAGTTTCATTTCCCGGGAAATGTCCTCCCTGTTGTTAAAGTCATTCTTCTTTTCAGAGGTGTAAAAATCCTGTAGGCAGAGAATGTCGAGCTCCTGTTTTTTGATAAGGGCAAACATTGCTTCCCTGTTGTATTTGCTGTCTTTTTCGCGGTATAGTCCGAACTGGCTTACATTATAGCTCATGACGTTCAGACTATTGGCAGGGTTAGCAAACTGTTTCCCTGCTGTGGGGTAATTGAAAGCGATGAAAGCAGAAATGGACTTCCATCCGAGCACTATCGGCAGCATGGGTAAGAGACAGTATTTATAATCGAAGAGTAACCAGCAGATAAAAAAGAGTACCAGGATAAGTAACAGCAAAGGGAAGAGCAGTGTGATAAAGCTGATAGGCCACCAGTGCTCAGGAGAGACATAGGGCGCCAGGCAGGCCACCAGGAAAAGGAGCACTACAATGGTGTTAACCGTTAAGAAGAAACCTTTTGTGAATAACCTCAGAAATCTCAACTCCTATCGCATTTTTGCTTAAAGATAGGAGAAATGATGAATTCGTGCATGATAATGATAAGCCTGCCATAGCAGTAAAATGCTGTAACCCTTTTCGGGCAAGGGTTACATAGGTCCGGATCTTTAATGGTGAATACCTCGGGCTGTAATTTATTCGCAGTGCTGGCACCTGAAGGAATGTGTCCGGCGATGTGATACTCTTTTGCTGAAAGGGTGCCGAAAGAGGATAGGCTCTGGAAAAGAAAAGCCCTCCGGATGAACTGCGGATAGCAACATACAGGAGGGCTTTGCGTATAAGAAGATTGTTATACTATTTGACGATATGCAGGTGTGTTTTCGGATGGAACAGGTGAGTGATCTTATGTGAGAACCTGTTAAAACCTGCTCCCAGGTCATTGCCTTTTTTCCACTGCTGCATATAAATGAAGCCGGTTAATCCGCCACCGATCAATGCAGGGACCATGGTCAGGTCATTACTGTTAACCACATGGGTGATGATATTCACCAGGATGAAGACAACGGTAATGATCCAGAAGGGGATCGGCAGGTTGGGCAACAGTCTGTACCTGGGTGCGACTACAGTGGCACCAATTGCCAGGGCCATCACTGAAGGAGCAGCGCCGCAGGTAAAGGCAAAAGACTGCAGCTCCCGGAAGGATGGGATGAGCTGCATGCCCAGCAGATAAAATATCGCACCCACAATTCCACTCAGCAGATACAGTGGCAGGATACGCTGACGGCCTGCATGATGCTGTAGCATAGTACCAAAGCAGGCCAGCCATATCATGTTGCTGACAATCATCCAGAAATTGTTATGCACGAACATAGTCGTGATCAGTGACCAGGGATTGTGCAGCAATGTTGTAATGTTGGCCGGCAGTGCCACGTGCAATAGTACATTATCATAATAACGGGCCAACGTATTGCCTTCAAGACGGTAGAGAACTTCTGTGAAAAACAGCAAAATGAATACAGTAATATTCAACAGCAATAGCTGCATTACCATATTCTTTTCTTCTCCCATGGATAGGGGAGCGTTATCTTTTTCTTCAATGTGCATCATGACACAAGATCTTTTATGTTAATAAAAATGCCTGCGGTTATTCCTGTTCCATATCCTGAGCAGCAGGTAGCTGAAAAGGACGCCACCAAGGTGCGCGAAGTGTGCTACATTGTCTCCCGCCGAGTTCTGGATACCGGAATACAGTTCCAGGAGGATAAGGATCCCTACAAAGTATTTTGCTTTTAAAGGGAACAGGAAGTAAAGGTAAATGAGATTATTCGGAAACAGGTATCCGAATGCGAACAGCAGGCCAAATACCGCACCGGAGGCGCCAAGGGTAGCACTATCCGGATAGTCCAGGGCAAACTGGCGGATGAACGTTTTGGTATCGTTAATAACACCTGGATCGTTCGGGAATTGGTAGAATATAGTCTTTATGCCTTCAACCCGGAATCTGCCTGCGTCAAGGTCATAGCGGGTGTCCAGCAATCTGAAATTGGCAATGGAAGGATCGCTGAGGAATGCCTTGGCATCGTGTGCCAGCCTCACGTTTTCGTAGGTCAGCACACCCATATGGCAGAGTGCCGCCCCGAGGCCGCATACCATGTAGAAGATCAGGAAGCGTTTAGGCCCCCAGATGTTTTCCAGCGTGGCGCCGAACATCCAAAGGGTGAACATGTTCATGAACAGGTGCCCCACGGTGGCGTGCATGAACAGGTGTGTAATGAACTGATGGGGCTTGAACAGATCCGACCCCCAGTAGTGCAACGCGAAAATGTCATCAATCCTGTTATTCCCGATGCTGCTCCCTAATGTGTTCTGTGCAAGGAACACCAATCCGTTGATGATCAGTAAGTTTTTGATCACCGTAGGGAGTATTTCAAATCTGCCGGGCCTGAACTCGCTCATTTCTCCTATTCTTTAATGATTAATTCTTTTCTCAAGTAAAACCACGTTCTCAATGTGGTGTGTATGTGGGAACATATCCACCGGTTGTATCCTTTTGACACTATACGTAGCGTCCAGTAAAGCCAGGTCTCTGGCCTGTGTAGCCGGGTTACAACTTACATATACTATGCGGGGAGCAGCAATTTCGAGTAGCTTGTTAACCAGTTTCTCGTGCATGCCGGCCCTTGGCGGGTCAGTGATCACAACATCCGGCTGTCCGTGCTGGGCAAAGAAAGCGTCATTGCAAATATCCACTACATCTCCGGCAAAGAATTGCGCATTGTTCACATTGTTGCGGGCGGCATTTTCAACAGCGTCGTCAATCGCCTCCTTTATCAGCTCTATACCGATCACTTTGCCTGCCTGCCGGGACACAAAAATACCAATACTGCCTGTACCACAATAGAGATCGTAAACAATTTCTGTTCCTGTTAATCCGGCGAACTCCCTGGTCACCTGGTACAAGGCTTCTCCCTGGTATGTATTGGTCTGGAAAAAGGATTTAGGTCCTATTTTAAAAGTAAAGTCTTCCAGTTTTTCTTCCACATATCCCTTTCCAAAGTAAACCTTGGGTTCCAGGTCGAAAATCGTATCGTTCAGCTTGGGATTGATGGTATACAGTACGGATGTAATGCCAGGAACGGTAGCCAGCAGGTGGTCCAGCAGGGCTTCCCTGTCCTTTTTGTTCTCGTGATGGATCACGAGGTTGACCATTACCTCACCGGTGGTACAGATCCTGATGACCAGGTTACGGAGCCATCCTTCTTTGGCGCGGATGTCGTAAAAGGAGAGCTCGTTGGTCAGTGCATATTCCCGGATAGTGTTCCGGATGGCATTGACAGGTTCTGCCTGCAGGTAGCAGGTATTAATGTCCAGCACCTTGTCGAACAGCTTCGGTACATGGAAGCCCAGGGCATTCCGCCGGGGAATGCTGCCGTCTTCATTCAGTTCCTCAGCCGGGAGGTATGCTTTATTACTGAACGTGAATTCAAGTTTGTTGCGGTAGTGGGTGGTATGCCTTGAGCCCAGGATGGGTTGCATGGGAGGCAATTCCAGTTTACCGATGCGCTGGAGGTTGTCGGCCACCTGCTGTTGTTTGTATTCCAGCTGCAGCGAATAAGGCAGCATCTGCCATTTGCAGCCGCCGCAGTTACCAAAATGTTCACAGAAAGGGTCAACACGGTTAGATGCCAAGGAATGGAAATGGATGGCCTTACCCTCAGCCCAGTCTTTTTTGTTTTTACCAAGACGTACGTCCACGACATCTCCCGGCACCACGCCGCCTTCAATAAATATCACTTTGCCATCTATGCGGGCCAGTGCTTTCCCCTCTGCCGCATATGCGCTTACAGGGACTTTTTCAAGAATAACATTTTTTTTCCTCACGGGTGCAAAGGTAGGATTTTAGCTGATCACTGATTTTGTGAAATTGCCTTTTCCTTGCTACTTTTACAGTAACCGATATCCTATGCGTAAACTTATGATATTACTCGCCTGCATTTTCTGCCACTGGCAGTTACAGGCGCAGGGCTACGAACTTACTTTCCAGTTAAAACAGTATACAGGCGGACAATTATCGCTGGCACACTATATGGGCAAAAGCTTCTACCTTGCTGACTCCGCCCAGATAAATGCACAGGGTGTTGCTGTCATGAGGAATAAAGAAGCATTGCCAGGGGGAATTTACATTGTACTGCTTCCGGGCAGGCAGCGCTATTTTGAGATGCTGCTTGATAATAAGGACCAGCAGTTCTCTGTTAGTATCGACACTACTGATCTGATCAACAAGACCGTCTTCAAGACCTCCAAAGAGAACGAGATCTTCCAGTCATATAACAAGTTTCTGTCAAAGGAAATAGCGCCACAGGACAAAGCGCTCAATGCCATGCTAGCTAAACATACAGCTGCAGACAGTGCGGCGGCGAAGTCCTTACAACAGGAACTGGGCAAGAAACTCCAGAACTTCCGTAATGGCATCGTGGGAGGATATCCCAAAAGCCTGCTGACCAGCATCTTTAGGGCAATGAAAGACCCTGAGGTGCCAACTGCTCCTGCGGGGGATTCTACCTTCGCTTACCGCTACTATAAATCGCACTACTGGGATAGCGTAAACCTGAGCGACGGCAGACTGGTAAGAACAGATATCATTGAGAAGAAACTGAGCAGGTATTTCACGCAGCTGGTGCCCATGGAGCCTGATTCCATTATTATGGAAGCAGATAACCTCATTGCGAAGACCAGGAAAGATAAGGAGATGTTCAAATTCGTGGTTTGGTGGCTGACCTATACGGCCGAAACTTCCAAATACATGGGTATGGATGCTGTATTCGTACACCTGGTGGAGAAATACTACGTATCCGGCGAGGCTTACTGGCTGAAGGATGATCAGCTGAACAAGATCATCTCCCGGGCTTATTCCATGGCGCCTAACCTGATCGGACAACAGGCCCCGCCTCTGGAAGTGAAGGATTCTTCCATGAAGGCCGTTTCCCTTTATACCACAAAAGCAAAATATACTATCCTCGTTTTCTGGGATCCTACCTGTGGCCACTGCAAGATAGAGGTTCCCAAACTTGATTCCGCCTATAATGCCAGCTGGAAAAACAAAGGGGTGGCTATGATCGGCTTCAAAACGGAAGGCACCAAAGATGAATGGCAGTCTTTTATCAAAGAGCACAAGCTCAATGGATGGATCCATGCATGGGACCCTGATGCCCAGAGTAATTACCGCCGTTTGTACGATGTATACAGCACGCCTGTGGTGTATCTGCTGGACGAAAAGAAAAAGATCCTGGCCAAAAGGTTGGGTGTTGAACAGCTCAGTGATTTCCTCGAAAAGTTGGAGACAAAGGGCGGTACAGTTCGCAAGTAATCAAATATAAATAATTATTTTTCGTTGTAATTCACTTGTTTGCAATCAGATAAGGTTGCTGCAAATTCCTTTGGCATAGTCTTTGGATTTTGACCGTGTGATCAAAATGTTAAGATTATGAAAAAGATTATCCTTTCGTTTGCAGCCCTTGCGATTTCTTTCGGAGCAATGTCTCAGGCGCGTGTAGGTGTAAAAGCCGGATGGAACCTTTCTACTCTTTCTGTGGACAATAATGGTACGGTGGATAAAGACCGTTCATTATCCGGTTATCACGTCGGTCTTATTGCCGATTTACCTTTGGTGCCAAAGGTACTCTCTTTCCAGCCAGGTGTGTTTTATACGACCAAAGGCTCGAAATTAGTATCCGGAGACAAAGACAACAGCACTACTGTTCCATATAGGAAATATACAACCCGGCCCCAGTACATTGAAGTTCCGTTAAACTTTATCGGTAAAATTCCCGTTGGTACAAACACCAAGCTGTTTGCAGGTGTTGGTCCTTATTTCGCATTTGGTGTAGCAGGTAAGAACAAAGTATCTACTACACTGGCGGGTGTAACCACCAGTACGGAATCTAAAATTAAATGGGATGATGATACCCCATTTAACGAGGGAGATCCTAACCAGGGATTAAACAAATACAAGAGGTTTGACTGGGGTGGTAACGTCCAGGTAGGTGCTGAATTCAAGAATGTCCTGGTATCCGCACAGTACGGATATGGCTTTGGTAAGATCAACTCAGGTGGAGAAGACAGTAGGAATGATAAGAACAAGAACAGGGTGTTTAGTGTGTCTTTAGGTTATTTGTTCTAATGCAGAAAAAATCAAATTTTTTAAACTGGGCGTAACCAGGCAACGTCTGTTAATAACAAAACAATAGCTAAGAAATTGGTATAGCATCCTTTAACGCCTGTCGGATGCTATACCAAAAATTAAAACACCATATGAAAAAGGTATTATTATCCGTTGCCGCACTGATGATTGCAGGCATTACTTTTGGCCAGACAAAATTCGGTATTGTGGCAGGACCAAATTTCTCAAGTGCAACCGTTAAAGGTGGAGGTAGCAAGGAAACCGGTGACCTGGTGGTAGGCCTGAGAGCCGGCGTTACAGCCGATTTACCCCTTGCAGATGAATTCTTTATTGGCACAGGGTTACTGTATGAAGGTAAAGGAAGCAAAACCAACGACAATCTGAAAACGACATTATCTTATCTGCAAGTGCCTATCAACTTCCTGTTCAAACCAGAAGTAGGTAATGGTTGGCTGAACCTCGGTGCCGGTCCATACGTGGCTTATGGCATAGGTGGTAAACACAAAGGTAAGGTTGGTAACATAAGCGCTGACTGGAAAGCCTTTGATGATGAATCAAACGCTATTGGTGGAAAGCTGAAACGCTTCGATGCTGGTCTGGGTATCGTGGCTGGTTATGAAATGAAAGCTGGTCTGTACCTCGGTATCAATGCCGACCTGGGACTGGTGAATGCGTATGATAATACTGACAATGATCGTAGCTGGAGGAACACATCTTTCGGTGTGTCTGTAGGTTACAAATTCTAAGGCAAGCAATATTTAATAAGTAGTCCTTCCGTCAATGGCGGAGGGACTTTTTTGTTTTGAAAAGCCCCTCCCTTCTGATGTTAGCGCACCAGTATTTTTGATACATGCACATAATTTAAATCTGAATTTGCGAGTATTTACATTATTTTTATGCCCGTATTTATGACGGGGAGATCCCGTGTTATGAACCCTAAGGAACCCTATATTAAGAGGACAATACAAGTACACTTATTACAACACAACGTAAAACGCATGAGTAAATTTTTTACACTCTTCTTTTTAACGCTGTTAATATCCCTATTACCCCTTCACGCCCAGGTAAGTCTTGGATTAAGGGGTGGCCTTACCTTGTCTGCCACACAGATAAAAAATAGCCAGGGATATAAAAGCAACAGCCTTGGCACCAGCAGTCAGCTAACAAATCTACATGCTGACCTTATGATTAACGTACCAGTTTACAGAAGACTTTATTTTCAGCCCCTGATCAGGTACATTACCAAAGGCGCTTACCTCCGCCCACTACCTTCCAAACAGGGCGTATTTGTGGAATCTGCCAACCAATTGAAATTACATTACCTGGAAGTGCCATTGAACATGGTGCTTAAATTCCCGGTTTCTCTCGGTAAGATTGTAGTAGGTGCAGGACCTTATGTAGCTTATGGCCTGAACGGTACCTATGATCTGGACCTGATTTATAATGGATCTGTTGTCAGTACTGATTCTCATGCAATCGAATTTAACTACAAAGACAGGGGCATTGCTCCAGGAACGCAGTTGCGCAGATTTGATGCAGGAGGTAACCTGATGGTGGGAATAGAATTCAATAATCTGATGGTAGTCGGCGCCAATCTGACCCGCGGATTTCTGAATCTTGACCGTACAAACTCCGCAAAGATCACCAACAGTTATTTTTCATTGAGCCTGGGTATCCTGCTGGACAGAGAGGATTATTAAAAAAGAAAAAGATTTATGATATAAAAGGGAGTTCCTTGAAAGGGGCTCCCTTAATTTTTTTATAGGTAATAGGGGTAATGCGAGATATAATCGTCTTAGAGATGGATAATTCATCGTGATTATCCGCAACAAAAAGACAAAAAGTGTGACAGTTATTCGGACATGCTGCTACGTTTCCACGTAATGGCATTTTTACTAAGAAAAACGGTTACCATTCAATATAAAAGCGGTCCGCCATAGGCGGACCGCTTTGCTTTATAAGGAATACATTTAATTGTTATACTACTGCTTCAACGGCTTTGCGGATCACGTTCGGTTTACCCAGCGTGTAGTAGTGCAATACGGGCACGCCAAAAGCCTTCAGTTCTTTAGACTGTTGTATCAGCCATTCGGTACCTACTGCTTCCACCTCTTTATCTGTTTTACATTTCAGGATCTCGTTAGCAAAATCGGCCGGAATGTCTACATGGAAAGTACGGGGCAGTATGGTCAGTTGTTTTCGGCTGGTGATGGGTTTCAACCCCGGAATAATTGGTACAGTAATACCTGCCTCACGACATTTGGTAACAAAGTCAAAGAATTTCTGGTTATCGAAGAACATCTGTGTCACGATGTAATCGGCGCCATTTTCTACCTTTTTCTTCAGATAGCTCATATCTGTCTGCATATTCGGTGCTTCGAAGTGTTTCTCCGGGTAGCCTGCCACGCCTATACAGAACTTTGTTTTTACACCGCCCTGCAGGTCTTCCTCCAGGTAGATACCATTATTCATATGTACAACCTGCTGTAGCAGCTCGTCTGCATAACGATGCCCATGTGGTTCAGGTTCAAAGAAGGTCTCATTTTTGGGTGCATCTCCACGTAGTACCAGTACATTATCCACCCCAAGGAAATTGAGGTCGATCAAGGCGTTTTCTGTTTCCTCCCTGCTAAAACCTCCGCAGATAAGATGTGGAACTGCATCTACATTATAATGGTTCATTAATGCCGCACAGATGGCTACGGTACCCGGCCTTTTACGGATCTCTACTTTTTCGAAGGTGCCGTCAGCTCTTTTCTTAAACATATGCTCACTTCTATGGTAAGTAACGTTAATGAAGGCGGGCTTGAATTCCATTAATGGGTCAAGATGTTCATATATAGACTCGATACTCTTACCTTTAAGGGGAGGTAGGATCTCAAAAGAGATCAGCGTATCTTTTGCCTGCGCAATATGTTCTGTTACTTTCATAGTAGAAATAAAAGTGAGCTTAAGTTAATGCCGGGCAAAAGTAATACATCCGTTAGAATTATCATCTGTTTTTTCGCTTAAAGGCCGAATATTTTAATACATTGTACACTATTCATAGATAAAAATGTAGTACTCTTACATAAGCTAAGAGGACTGACGACAGTTAAATATTGAAAGCTAAATGAAAAGTGTATTTTTGCTAAGTTTGAACATATGGCATTAAAAATACATACAGATCAACTGGTAAAGCGCTATGGTCACAGGACTGTAGTGAACCATGTATCTGTAGAAGTGACACAAGGAGAGATCGTGGGTTTGCTTGGCCCTAACGGCGCCGGTAAAACAACCACATTCTACATGGTAGTGGGGCTCATCAAGCCCGACGAGGGGCAGGTATACCTGGATGAGGTGAATATCACAAAGCTGCCAATGTACAAAAGGGCGAAGATGGGAATCGGCTATCTGCCTCAGGAAGCTTCCGTGTTTCGTAAGCTGAGTGTGGAAGATAATATTTCTGCTGTACTGGAAATGACGAATCTGAAGAAAGCGGAGCAGAAGGAAAAACTGGAAAGCCTGTTGGAGGAATTCCGTCTTACCCATGTGCGCAAGAGCCCCGGAGATGTATTGAGTGGTGGCGAACGCCGGCGTACGGAAATAGCACGCGCGCTTGCGGTAGACCCTAAGTTCATCCTGCTGGATGAACCTTTTGCAGGTATCGACCCAATAGCCGTGGAAGACATTCAGTCAATCGTTGCCCGCCTTAAATACAAGAACATAGGGATCCTCATAACAGACCATAACGTGCAGGAAACACTCTCCATCACTGACCGGGCTTACCTGCTTTTCGAAGGAAAGATCCTCAAAGCCGGTTCAGCCGAAGAGTTAGCTGAAGACGAACAGGTAAGAAAAGTGTATCTTGGCCAGAATTTTATTTTACGTCGTAAGAATTACCTGGACGAAGCAGCTAAACAACTATAAAACTACAACTACGCTCCTGATCCTATTATGAGAATATTAAGTCCTGCAATATCACAATTGGCGCGTTTGCGCATGGGGCGCATAGAATATTTTATGCAATACCCCCTGCAGGTGCAGCAGCAGGTATTTCAGAATCTTATCAGCGCCGCTCAGTACACTGAGTTTGGCAAGCAATATAGCTTTTCACAGATATATAAGATAGAAGAGTTCAAGCAGCGGGTGCCTATTCATAATTATGATAGCCTCAAGCCCTACATCCAGCGGTTGATGGAGGGGCAGCAGAACATCTTATGGAATACGCCGATTAAATGGTTTGCCAAATCCAGCGGCACTACCGCCGATAAGAGCAAATTCATACCTGTCTCTGTAGAGAGCCTGGATGACTGTCACTACCGTGCCGGCCGTGACGTATTATCACTGTACTATAATAATTTTCCTGACTCCCGCCTGCTAACCGGAAAATCGCTGGTAATAGGAGGTAGCCACCAGGTCAATAAGTTGGACTCCGAAAGTGATTCTTACTTCGGCGACCTGAGTGCGGTGATGCTGCAGAACATGCCTTTCTATGGCAATATGATCCGTACGCCCGACCTTTCCATCGCCCTGATGGACGAGTGGGAGGAAAAGATCGAACGGATGGCGAATGCTGTGATACATGAGAATGTCACTTCCATTGCCGGTGTGCCTACCTGGACACTGGTACTGATCAAACGTATATTTGAAATCACCGGGAAAGATAACCTGGCTGATGTATGGCCTAACCTGGAGTTGTACATGCACGGCGGCGTAAGTTTTACGCCATACAGAGAACAGTTCAAAAAGCTGATCCGTAAACCGGATATGTATTACCAGGAGACTTATAACGCTTCTGAAGGCTTTTTTGCCGCACAGGACGTCATAGGGGAGGAGGGCCTGCTCCTGTTCCTTAACCATGGCATTTTCTATGAATTCATGCCAATGGAGGAATACGGAAAGCCCTGTCCGCAAACCCTGCAACTGCAGGATGTGGAAATGGGTAAGAACTATGCCCTGATCATTAGCACCAACGGAGGATTGTGGCGTTACCTGGTGGGAGACACTGTTCAGTTCACCTCTCTGGCACCTTACCGTGTAAGGGTAAGCGGGCGTACCAAATCTTTCATCAATGCTTTCGGGGAAGAGCTCATCGTAGAGAACTCTGATGTGGCTATTGCCAAAGCGTGCGAGGCAACAGGCGCGGTAATGAACGACTATACCGCAGCACCTATCTACTTTAGTGAGAATGAAGCCGGTGGGCATGAATGGCTGCTGGACTTTGATGTGATGCCTGGAAACCTTGAGCAGTTTATTGATGTATTGGACAACACCCTCAAATCCATCAACTCGGACTATGAAGCCAAACGTCATAAAGATATGGCGCTGCGCCGCCCGGTAGTACATGTATTGCCCAAAGGAACCTTTACCGACTGGCTGAAGAGTAAGGGTAAACTGGGTGGTCAGCATAAAGTACCCCGCCTCAATAACGAGCGGCAGCATGTGGAAGAAATTCTTAAATTCGCCGGCATCACTGGCAAAATCTAAATTTAATCATCTAACAACTATTACGTCTATATGAAATTACTGGAGAACAAAGTAGCTATTGTAACAGGTGCCAGCAGAGGTATAGGAGAAGCTATCGCGATAAAATTTGCAGAACAGGGTGCAAACGTTGCATTCACATATCTTAGCTCTGACGAAAAGGCTAAAGCACTGGAACAAAAGCTACAGGCAATGGGTGTAAAGGCAAAAGCCTATAAATCCAATGCTGGCAGTTTCGAAGAAAGTGAGGCGCTCATAAACGATGTACTGAAAGAATTTGGTGCAATAGATATCTGCGTAAATAATGCCGGTATTTCTAAAGACAACCTGCTGCTGCGTATGAGCCCTGACCAGTGGGATGAGGTAATGGATGTGAATCTAAAGAGTGTTTATAACATGACCAAACATGTGATCCGCCCGATGATGAAAGCAAAGAGCGGCTCCATTATCAATATGAGCTCCATTATCGGTATGAAGGGTAACGCAGGTCAGAGCAGTTATGCCGCTTCCAAAGCTGGTATCATCGGCTTTACCAAATCTATCGCAGCTGAGCTGGGAAGCCGCAACATCCGTTGCAATGCGGTAGCACCTGGCTTCGTTGAGACGGATATGACCCACTACCTGAAAGATGGAGAAGGCGCGAAGAACTATCTGGCACAAATTCCGCTGGGTCGCTTCGGTAGCACTGAAGATATCGCTAATGTATGTCTGTTCCTGGCTTCCAACATGAGCGGCTATGTAACTGGTCAGGTGATCAGCGCCTGCGGTGGACTGAACATGTAATGTCATATTTGATCAGGGATCAGGAATTGCCGGTATTGCAAATCCTGATCCCTGATTGTTTAATATCGTTTCCCGGGGATCGCTACTCTGAACATCTCCATACATTTCCTGTCCTGCAATGTCACATATACGGTTTTACCGTCTTTGCCTCCAAAGGTGAGATTGCTGCACTGCTTGCCTTTCAGCGGAATTTCCCGTACTTCCTTACCATTTGGTGCTAATACCACGATCGCTCCTTTGCCCCAGCGGGCTACATACAGGTTGCCTGCCTTGTCGCATTTCATGCCATCAAAACCATAATCAGGGAATTCGGCGAACAGTTTTTTATTGCTGATATTTCCATCCTTATCTACATCAAACTTCCAGATCTTACGCTGTACGCTTTCATTTACATAGAGGGTCTTTTCATCAGGGCTCAGCTCAATACCATTGGCAGTGCCCATATTACCATCCAGGAGTACAGTTTTACCACCTTTATCGATACGCCAGATCTGCCCTTTACCGTTTTTCCAGTCGGGATCTGACGCGAAGAGCACATCCTTCTTGCTGATGCAGAGATCATTTGGCTGGAACATTTTATCAGAATGCACATAAACGCTTACCTTTTTCGTCTTCATATCCACTTCCAGTACGTTGTGGCCCTTGAAGTCCGGCAGGTACATATTGCCTTTGCTGTTGAACTGGATACTGTTGGCCACACTGCTATCTGGTAAGGTCACAAACACTTCACCACTGCCGTTTTTCGTGCTGATCTTTCCGATGGTCCCGTCATGCAGATAGTTCACCACATAGAGATTGCCTGCTTTGTCGAAGTTGGGTCCCTCAATGTTGACAGAGAACATATTCTCCTTCGTGAGGTCCTGCGTCTGATATAATGCCGTGGATTTGTCCTGTGCCATGACTGCACAACCGGCGGTTAAAGCCAGTAATAAACAGATATGCTGCTTCATGATAAAAATTTACGTTGAGTTATCAAGTTAAGAAAAGATAGGAGTTTTAAACGGTTAATAAGACAAAATTGACCGCTGCTACGCCGTCAGGGGCTAAAATGTGTCAAATAACTACCGTTCAAAAATTTGGTAATCAAACTATTAATATATTACAGAAGTACTTATATATTTGTAGCGTTATTAGTCCTGTGTAAACGTCCTATTATGTTCAGACTTATACCTATTGTTTGCCTGTTGGGGCTGATCCTTCATTCTTCCTGTAACAACAGCTCCCAACCCGATGCCGCTAAACAGAACAAGAGTATCAATATAGCGCCGATTGTACCGGATAGCGTGATGAAGCATCTAGATTTCATCAACGGACTGACGCAGTTGAAATTACCTTATCCGAATGCCTATGAGCTGAAGGAGATAAAAGACTATGCCCATTACCTGGGTACGGATACCTTTCAGCGGGTAACAGCCGGCCGTTTTGCTACCGTTAATGGATTCACTCCCGTTATCTATGCCTGCGAGGTGAACGATCATGAGAAAAGGACTTACCTGGTGGTGTATAATGACAACGGAGAACAGAAGTCCCGTTTGCAGATAGCGGCCAATGTAAGCAGGGAGCCAGGGCAGGAGGAGGAAGAAATTGTTGCAGTAAAGGATACTACTTCTACCGAGTTTACCAACCAGTGGTTCTATATAGGATTGGACTCTCTCATTGAGGTAAGGGCCCGTCATTCCACTTATGTGGAAGGCAGTCAGAAAGTAAATACTACTCTTCGTTTTTACAGGATAGGACGCAAAGGAACAATAAAGGAAGTACCAAAGGAGAAAGAATCTTTTGAGAAATATGCGGCCCGTTTCCCTGAAGAGCAGCTACCTGCCACGTTGGATACCGTCAGCACAAAAGAGCTAAAGGCTGTTTCGAGGCTGACCCCTTACTATGATTTTAAGGAGGAAAGTCCTGACCCTTTGTATGCCCTGGGCAGACTGGAAATACCGGGAAGGGCAACGGCCCTGTTATATGCCCGGGATACCATTTACCTGGATGAGGGATTAACTTATCCTGAGGTAAAACTGATCACCTACAAAAAGGGAAAAGCGGTAGATAGGATCGTGGTGTATGGTGGTAGTCTGGGAGAACATTCAGAGACTATTTACAGGAAATGTATGGTGGACAAAGACGCCAGCATCAACCTGCAGGAAGAAGACAGAAGGGAACTGGATAGCAGTTTCCGTTTCAGGACGGTGTACAATATGCAATATGAGGTGCTGCCCAGCGGCAAGATCATCGGCCGGCAGGCCACATCTATTGTACATAGTTCAAAGCTGTACAATGAAAAGGCGCTTATCAAATATTTCAAAGGCAAGCGGGGGAATCATCAATATGCCTCACTGTTCCAGATCCGGGCCAAAGACAATATTCTTGTAGGATTGCACTCCTTTAACAAGGCTGGGGAAAACTTCCTGGAGTTTTTAACTGTGAACAAGGACAATAAGATCATTGACAGGTATACCGTGTATAATAATCTGAAGAAACTGAAGCTGGCAGACGTAAAAGCAAAACAGATGGAGAAGAGGGAAGACGATTATAACGAAAGACGCGGAAGGCTTACCTGCGATGCAATTATCAAACTGACAGGCAAGGAACTGCACATTACACCGGCGGGGAAATTTGTGAAATAGTTTTCACTATTTTCGCCGGGCCATGATACATGTTTCAGACTTTAATGACCTTGAATACCTTTCTATACATAAGGTAGGAAATGCCTCACAGGAAGAACCGCTGATTTGCTCTCAGAACCCGCTGGAATTGCAGGATGAAACAATCAGCCAGCTGTTGCTGACGTACTTTATACAACCGTTTACCAACAGCGCAGAGTACTTCCGTTTTTATCATGAGGCTGATTTGCAATTAAATGAGATATTTCAATATTGCCGCCGTATCTTTGAAAACAGGGACAATTTTCACGAGCAATCAGTAAATATTGCCAGGCATCTGTACAAGCACTCCACTCATCCAAAGATTAAGGGTGGAGAATTATATATTGCCTACTTTAGTAAGTGTCAGGTGGATGGAGAAGACGTCGAAGCAATTGGCATCTTTAAATCCGAGAACAGAGATACGTATCTCAAAGTATTCCTTTCAAATGACAACTATGAGGTGAACTACGAAGATGGGATCAATATCAATAAACTTGATAAAGGTTGCCTGGTGTTTAACACCGAAGAAGAGAATGGGTACAAAGTCAGCATAATAGACAGCATCAGCAAACAGAATGAAGCAGTTTACTGGAAAGATGCTTTCCTACAGGTACAACGCCGTGAGGATAGTTATCACCAGACAGAACTGGCAGTGAACATGTGTAAGAAGTTTATCCACGATAAGCTGCCTGGCGAGTATGAAATAAGCCGTGTAGATCAGGTGGATCTTCTTAACAAATCAGCAACCTATTTTAAGGAAAAAGAGCAGTTCCAGCTGGATGATTTTGCGCAGGAAGTATTGGGCCACCCCGATGCAATTGCGTCATTCAAGGAATATAAAGAGCAATTTCAGCAGGAGTTTCAGCAAGAGTTCCCCGATGAGTTTGATATTTCATCTCCTGCAGTAAAAAAACAGCAAAAGGTTTTCAAGAGCATACTGAAGCTGGACAAGAACTTTCACATATATATACATGGTAACAGGGAAATGATCGAGCGTGGATTTGATGAGAGTACCAATCTGTATTACTACAAACTATTGTTTGAAAACGAAACTTAAATTCTTTTTTTCATAAGCAAAAACCAATTGTTAAACAAAGGCTGTTCTTTCGGGCGGCCTTTTAGTATACCCAATCCGGGAACGTTCCCATCTGTAAAGCATACGCAGGTATGCCATTGTCCGGCATTGCTACGATTGGTTGCTCCCTTGAGGATACAGTGAAACCGCTATTATAAGGCTTTAAATAAGGAAGGCGCATCAGTAACATGATGCGCCTTCTTAATAGTATTCAATTGTTATTTATTTCTGTTTTTCGCGAGGTTTCGGTGGCCTGTTATGTCCTCCGCCTCCCTGTTGTTTAGGTCCGTTAGGATTATTCTTATCCTGCTGCGGCTTAGGCCCGTTAGGTTGATTGCCCTGTTGCGGTTTCTGCTGCGGCTTTTGTTGCTGCGGGCGTTGTTCCTGTTTTGGCTTTTGCTGCTGCTGTGGACGGTTTTCCTGTTGTTTAGGACCGTTAGGATGCTGTTTCTCCTGTTGCTTAGGTCCGCCAGGTTGGTTCTGCTGCTGTTTTTGCTGCTGTGGAGGACGGTTCTGGTTATCGCCTTTACCTTCCTGTTTTTTGCCACCCTGCTGCTGTTGCTGCGGTTGTTCCTGCTTCTGTTTATGTTTCTGTTTTTCCTTGTCTTTATGTTTACGTTTCTGGGAAGCTTTTTCCAGCGTACGTAAGCTGATCTGTCCTACAACATCTGCGAAGCCAAGGTCTGCTTCTTTCGGTTTAACTGTCACCACTTCTACAGGCTTCAGGTCTTCCGGCCTGATGTTCTGTTTATTCAGCTGGCGTATTTCTTTCACACGGGCAATAGTAAGCGGATATTGCTTATTACTGTCGCCGTAGGCGTACCACATCAGATTTTTGAAGATATCTCTTTTCTGAAGGGTCGCAACGCCATTAACAGTTTCGATGCTGTCTGCATCTTCAGGGAATTCCTTCAGTGCATCCAGGTAAGTGTCAAGTTCATAGTTCAGGCAGCATTTCAGACGGCCGCACTGGCCGGAAAGTTTTGCCTGGTTAATAGACAGGTTCTGATATCTGGCAGCGGTGGTATTTACGCTCTTGAAGTCAGTCAACCAGGTAGAGCAGCACAGTTCTCTTCCGCAACTGCCTATACCGCCTACTTTTCCGGCTTCCTGGCGGGCGCCTATCTGACGCATTTCCACCTTTACACGGAATTCACCGGCGTATAGTTTGATCAGTTCACGGAAATCCACCCTGTCATCTGCTGTATAGAAGAAAGTAGCCTTACGGCCGTCGGCCTGGATCTCCACTTCTGCGAGTTTCATTTCCAGACCTATGCTGCGGGCAATTGCCCTGGCTCTGATGAGGGCATCCTTTTCGCGGGCCTTGTTATCGTTCATCCGCGAAAGATCTTCATTTGTAGCGCGACGAAGTACCTTCTTTACTTCCGGGGTATCTTCGATACGCTTTTTCTTCATCTGTAATTTAACCAGTTCGCCTGTAAGGCTGATCTGTCCGATGTCGAAACCACTGACGCCTTCTACAGTTACCATTTCTCCTTTATCGAGCAACTGTTTGGTGGTGTTACGGAAAAAATCCTTCCTGCTACCGTTGTTGAAGCTAACCTCTATAATATCAAATGGTGCTAAGCTGTCACTTAAGGGAATATTGGCCAGCCAGTCAAATACATTCAGCCTGTTACAGCCTCCACTACTGCATCCTCCATTGCTTTTGCATCCTGACGGCTTCCCCTCTGCACCTGTACCACATCCGGCACAAGCCATATTAATCGATTTAAATTATTAAATGAATATACATCCGGGCATTGGACCGGATGCTTTAATATATATAATTCCTCCTTATTACATAAGGGTCGGAATTAACAAAGATAACGGAAAATGCCCTTAATATGTCATACCGCCGGAATCGGCCTTCTTTTAAAGATATACTGCAGCTTTACAGAAAGTGCGTGAAACAACAATTTGGCGTTCGCATTGCGCTCTATATAATAACAGGCATTGTCCAGTTCCTGCATAATTAACTCCATTTGCTGAAGATCTGCCAGCTTTTGCAGTTTCCCTGCAAAGTCTGTTTCCTCATCGGAAAAGGCCAGCTGACTTCTGTCTATATATTTCAGCCGCAAAGTATGTTCCAACAGGTTGATAAAATAGCGTAGGAACTGTTTCTGGTTCTCGCGTCCCATTTTGGTACTGGCGATGCCTTCTATCCATCCCTGAAGGGCTACCCGGTTGCCAGTGAAAATATAGTTGAGCCAGTTGCGCAGCAGGTCGTGGTAATCATCATCCGATTGCTGGAGCAATTGCAACGCCTCCCGGTAATTGCCGGCAGCGATCGTTGCGGCCTGTCTCGCCTTAGGAGCTGGTATCTGCGCCCGTTTCATGAGTGCATCTATCATCACCTCTTTCGGCAGTGGATTGACTTTGATCAGATGTGTGCGGGAAAGAATAGTAGCCAGGATCTGCTCCTGGTTTTCTGCCACCAGCAGGAAAATGGTATTGTCCGGTGGTTCCTCTATCAGCTTTAGCAGCCTGTTTCCCTCATTGCCCAGGTATTCGGGCATCCACATCAATAGTATCTTATAGGTACTCTCAAAGCTTTTCAGACTCAGCTTGCGGATGATATCCTGGCATTCTGTAGCGGTAATATTCCCCTGTTTGTTCTCTGCCCCGATAAACTGTAACCAGTCATATGCATTACCATAAGGCTGGGCATCGATAAATTCCCGCCACTCGGCTGCATAATCGGAACTTACCGGCTTATCGCCCGGTTTACGGGGGATGACCGGATAAGAGAAATGTATGTCAGGATGAATGTATTTACCTGCTTTCATGCAGGCGCCACATTTGCCACAGGCGCCATCTGACTGTTTATCTTCGCAAACCAGGTATTGCGCAAACGCAAGTGCTATCGGAAGTCCGCCGGCTCCTTCAGGCGCCAGTATGATATTGGCGTGACTGAGACGGTTTTGTTCCGTGGACTTAATTAATTGTTGTCGTATATCTTCCTGACCTATGACATTCGAAAAAAGCATGAACGCAAATTAGTATTTCTTTTCTATCGCGGCCGTTACTTCAGGGGAAAGCGGTTGAGTTTTAGGTGAGAATACGGCTACGAGGTTACCTTTTTCATCCAGCAGATACTTCTGGAAATTCCACTGTACTTCTGATGGTTCGAGGTGTTTGGCTTTACTTTCAGCCAGCAGCCATTTGTAGATCGGGTGGATGTCATCGCCTTTTACAGAGATCTTGGCAGCCATCGGGAAGGTAACTGCATATTTCTTGGTGCAGAACTCGTGAATCTCAGCGTTGGTACCAGGTTCCTGTGAGCCGAAATTGTTGGCAGGGAAACCGATGATCACCAGGTTCTTTTCGTATTTCTTATATAATTTTTCCAGTTCAGCGTACTGAGGGGTGTTTCCACACATAGATGCGGTGTTTACGATCAGGATCTTCTTTCCTTTGTAATCAGCAAAGTTGATCTTGCCTCCATCAACGCCATCTACTTTAAAGTCATATATAGCTCCGCTCTTCATGAATAATAGTATTGAAATCAACAGTGTCTTCAGTGTCATATAATTAAAATTGAGAGTGATTGTAAAAATTGTAAGCAAATAAAATTAAGTAAAATATTGTATATAAGGTGTTAATGATAAGCGGATGGCTTGCTATTTTAATGGTGAGCAAAGGCCAGTGTACAAATGCTTACAGTGGCTCCGGCATTGATTAACAGGTTGCTGCATGCTTCAAGGGTAGCGCCGGTGGTAAGCACATCATCGACGAGCAGGATATGCTGATCTTTTAACTGGGCTGCAGGTTGGATGGAAAAGACGCCGGATACATTCTGCCAGCGGAGCAGGCGACCTTTATTGGTCTGTGAGGGAGAATAGTTGCTTCTGAAAAGTATTTTCTCTGTAACCGGTTTTCCCGTTATGTTGCCAATACCATTTGCAAGGAGCATTGCCTGGTTATATCCCCGCTGTTGTAATTTGGTAGGATGTATGGGAACCGGCATAACACTGTTTATTTCGTATAGCCACCTGCTTTGCAAAAGGATATTTCCCATCTGCTGACCTAAATGAGTAGCAATGTCCTCCCGCTGCCTGTATTTGAACTCGTAAATGAGCTGTTGTAATAAAGATGATTTCCGGTAATAGTAAGCTGCCATGGCATGCCGGATATTCACCCTTCCCCAGAAGATCTTTTCTACCGGGTTATGCTGCTGGTGTTGATAACCGGTGAGCGGCAACCGGCACAGGCAACGAAGACAAAGGACTTGTTCCGTACGGGTAAGATCTGTACCACATCCATCACAGGTATGCGGATAGAAGAGATCCAGCAGGGAGGATAACAGGTTTTTCATTTTCAGATATAGATGCTTGATCTACTGAAAATAATGAAAACCTGTTAAACGTAAAATTAGAAGAGACTTCTGTAGACTTCATCTACTCTGCCTACAGGCACTACTTCAATATTGAATTTGCTGACATCTGTTCCTTTTTTATTGTAGCGACTGATGAAGATCTTCTCAAATCCCAGTTTTTCTGCTTCTGCAATACGTTGTTCTATCCGGTTCACTGCACGGATCTCTCCGCTGAGGCCTACTTCTCCTGCAAAACAGATCTTGCTGCTGATAGCTGCATCTTCATAGGAAGACAGCAACGCACATAACACTGCCAGGTCAATTGAAGGATCTTCTACACGAATACCACCGGCGATGTTCAGGAAGACGTCTTTGACACCAAAGTGGAAACCACCTCGTTTTTCCAGTACAGCCAGCAGTAGTTGTAATCTGCGCAGATCAAAGCCGGTAACAGTACGTTGCGGAGTGCCGTATACAGACTGGGTGACCAGCGCCTGTACTTCTACCAGCATAGGACGCATGCCTTCCATAGTAGCAGCAATAGCCACACCACTCAGCTGATCTTCCCGTTGCGATATCAGGATCTCTGAAGGATTGGTAACCTGTCTTAATCCTGCGCCGGTCATCTCATAAATGCCCAGTTCTG
Source organism: Chitinophaga ginsengisoli (assembly GCF_003014595.1). Lineage (GTDB taxonomy): Bacteria > Bacteroidota > Bacteroidia > Chitinophagales > Chitinophagaceae > Chitinophaga > Chitinophaga ginsengisoli. Next base: position 491,377 of record NZ_PYGK01000001.1, read on the forward strand.
CTGTTGATCCGAAGCGGTTTTTGATAGTGCGGAGTATGCGGTAGGCATAATGCTGATCACCTTCAAACTGCAGCACGGTGTCCACCATATGCTCCAGTATCTTCGGACCGGCAATAGCGCCATCTTTGGTGATATGACCAATAAGGAAGACAGGTGTATGGCTTTCTTTAGCAAAACGTTGCATTTCAGCCGTTGTTTCCCTGATCTGGGATACGCTGCCGGGAGCAGACTCGATGAAAGGCGATTGTAAGGTTTGAATAGAGTCAACAATAACGAGTTGCGGACGTAGCTTTTTTATTTCCTGGAAGATGGTTTGTGTAGATGTTTCAGTCAGCAGATAGAACAGGTCATTCTTCACCTGTAATCTGTCTGCTCTCATTTTTATCTGTTGTGCACTTTCCTCACCACTGATGTACAATGTAGTGATGTCTTTGAGTTGCAATGCATTCTGCAGGAACAGTGTGCTTTTACCGATACCAGGTTCACCACCTACAAGTACTAAGGAGCCGGGTACTATACCGCCGCCCAATACACGGTTCAGTTCTGCGTCGGGCGTGAGCAGGCGTTCTTCCTCTATTCCGCTCACTTCCGAAAGGTTCACGATGTTATCTGATCTGCCGTTTTCTTTTTCAGGTTGCCAGTTGGTATTACGTAAAGGAATATCTTTTTGTACTTTCTCTTCAACGAATGTATTCCATTGACCACAACTAGGACATTTACCAGTCCATTTAGCTGATTCGTATCCACAATTCTGACAGAAGAACGCAGTTTTAATTTTCATGCGGCAAATTTAAAACGGAAATCATCGGCTCCGTAAAAAAGAAAAAATAAACGTTGAAGTGATGATGAAAAAATGAGAGAAAAGGGTGTAACGATATTAAAATTGACTTAAAAAAGGGGCGGTAGAAAATCGGGTAAAAAAGAAAAGAGCCAACAGAAATTTCTGCTGACTCTTTCTACTTACTAACCCATTAAATTCACGTCTAAATTACTAAATGACTACAGAATAAAAAAGTTTATTTAATTGATGTGAATAACTTTTGATGACTTTTCATAATGTGACAGATCTGCCACCATAGCACGTTTCAGCGGTTAAAGGCATTCAATTATACTTTCATTGAAAGAGCGTAAAGGGTTGATAAATAGGAATGATGCCGCCTTAAATTATATATGAAATCGGCGTCATAAAAGCATAAAATATATCTGTCATAACGTCGGGATTGACGTTTTAAAATTCTGTAAGGTGCCATATTGACAGTGTTAAATTTCCTAATTGGCAGTAAAAAGGGAGGTAGACCGGACCAATTCTTAAGGAAATCCTAAAACACCCGGGAAGGCATGGTTTGGACGGCAATTTGATCATGCTTACCAGTAATTTTGTATTGAATCCAAACTTCATTTATGACACCTGGTATTATGTTTACGTCGCTGATCTTTATCGGGATCAGCATGTTGGTAAGCTGGCGATTGAAAAGCAAAATGAGGCAATATGGGAATGTACCAACCTCTTCCGGGCTTACCGGGAAACAGATCGCAGAAAAGATGTTGAAAGACAATGGGATATATGATGTACAGGTAGTTTCTGTAGATGGCTTTTTGTCTGACCATTATGATCCGACCAATAAAACTGTCAATCTTAGCCCTGATGTTTATTCAGGGGCTAATGTAATGGCTGCCGCCGTGGCTGCGCACGAGTGTGGGCACGCGGTACAGCATCAGCGGGCTTATCCCTGGTTAGGGATGCGTTCTAAACTGGTACCGGCGGTACAGTTCAGTTCCAGTCTTGTACAGTGGGTGTTGCTGGGCGGTATATTATTGATCAATGTCTTCCCAGCCTTACTACTGGGAGGTATTATCCTGTTTGGCGTGACCACACTTTTCTCCCTGATAACGCTGCCAGTCGAGTTTGACGCTTCCAAAAGGGCGCTGGCCTGGCTGGATAATACGAGCCTGCTGCGCCGGGAAGAGCATGATATGGCGAAAGATGCCTTGTGGTGGGCGGCGATGACCTATGTAGTAGCAGCGATCGCATCTATAGTGACCCTGCTGCAATATATAATGATCTACGCAGGTGCGAGGAACAGGGATTAATATTATTAATCATCTGTTAATCAATATGCCAAAGGTTGGGAAGGAGGTCTTTCCCGGCCTTTTTTATGTGCGGGGCTTCTATTGAGATATAGTAGAGATTCGCTTGAGATTCGCTTATCCTCCCTTAATCCTCCCTTTAAAAGGGAAGATTAAGGGAGGATAAGCGAATCTCAAGCGAATCTCAAACGAACATGAACAATACAACTGTGGGCGTCCATATGACTCCCGGGGAATCATTTTGACCTTTCCGTCTACCCAAGGTTGCGCCCTGGGCTACAAACAACGCGACTTCTACCGGAGCCTATCGCCGCGGATGATAGCCGGAGCAGAGGAGAATGCCTATTTTTCTGTGCTTCTGTCTTATTATTAAATCGTAGTATGTATTAATGGCTGATCTGCAACGGAAAATTGGCGTCACTTAATTATTCACTGTCTATGTTAATAATTTCATGTCAAAATTATTATTGAAAATCAATATGTTACAAAGGTGCTATTCAAAAAACTTCTCTAAAAGTATGGTTTTATGAATTAAGTGGATTAGTTTTGCACTCCCAATTTGTTTGGGATAGTTATATCAGAACGTAAAAACTTTATTATATACTATAATGAATACTTTAAGCTTCAGGACTAAATCCGCCAATGACGCTACTGTAACGCGTGAATGGCACATCGTAGACGCTACCAACCTGACATTGGGTAGGATGAGCGCTAAGATTGCGGCAATCTTAAGAGGTAAGAACAAACCTTACTATACACCTCACACTGACTGTGGTGATTTCATTATTGTTATCAATGCTGAAAAAGTTCAGTTTACTGGTAATAAATGGAATGACAAGGAATATCTGACTTTCTCTGGTTATCCAGGTGGTCAGAAAGCAGAAGTTGCTAAAGACCTGGTTCGTCGCAGACCAGAGCTGATCATAGAAAGAGCTGTAAAAGGTATGCTGCCTAAGAACCGTCTGGGACGTGCCATGTACAAAAAACTGTTTGTATATGCAGGCGCTGAGCATCCACACGCTGCGCAGAAACCGAAAACATTAACTTTCTAATTTTTCTCTGATACATGGAAAAGCAAAAAAATACTATTGGTCGTCGTAAGGAAGCCGTAGCCCGTGTGTACATCAGCAAGGGTACTGGTAACGTTGTTGTGAACGACAAAGACTATAAAGAATACTTCTCGCTGATATACCTGCAGAACCAGGTAGAACTGCCGCTGAAGACTATCGACGCTACAGATAAATTTGATATAAAGGTAAATGCTGCCGGTGGTGGTATCAAGGGTCAGGCTGAAGCTATTAAGCTGGGTATTGCACGTGCACTTTGCGAAGTGAACATCGAATACCGTCCGGCACTGAAAGCAGCTGGTCTGCTGAAACGTGATCCAAGAGGCGTTGAACGTAAGAAACCAGGTAAAGCTAAAGCTAGAAGAAGCTTCCAGTTCTCTAAACGCTAATAGTGATGAATGCGTGGAGCTATATGTGATACGCAGATTATTAACATTGACCTTTTATAACAGAGTATAATAACATGGAAAATAATACCTCATTACAGCAGCAGTTACTGGAGGCGGGTGTACACTTCGGTCACCTGAAGAAAAAATGGAACCCGAAGATGCTGCCTTACATCTTCGCAGAAAAGAAAGGTATTCACATCATAGATCTGAATAAAACCGTTGAAGGTTTACAGGATGCAGCTGCAGCCCTGAAATCTATTGCAAAGAGTGGTAAAAAGATCATGTTCGTAGCCACTAAAAAACAGGCTAAAGAAATCGTAGCTGAAGCTGCAAAACGCGTTAACATGCCTTTCGTTACTGAAAGGTGGTTAGGTGGTATGCTGACCAACTTCGCTACTATCCGTAAGAGCGTTAAGAAGATGCAGAGCATCGAAAAGATGCTGGCTGATGGTACCCTTGATAGCATCACCAAGAAAGAGCGTCTGACCTTAACCCGCGATAAGGAAAAAATGGAGAAAGTTCTGGGTGGTATCGCTCAGCTGGCTCGTGTTCCTGCTGCGCTGTTCCTGGTTGACATCAGCCACGAACACATTGCACTGGCAGAAGCCCGTCGCCTGGGTATCTCTACCTTCGGTATGGTAGATACCAACTCCGATCCTACTAAAGTAGACTTCGCAGTTCCTGCAAATGATGATGCGACTAAATCTATCGCTATCATCACTAACTATATCGCAGCTGCAATCGCAGAAGGTCTGGCAGAAAGAGCAAATGAGAAAACTGACGATGTAGTTGAAGAAGAAGAAGCAGATACCCAGTCAATGAAATTTGAACTGGAAGGTGGTGATGATCGTGGTGAAAGAGGCCGTAAACCTGGTGGTGGTCGTGGTCCTGGTGGCCCGGGTGCTGGCGGTGGACGTGGTCCTGGTGGTGGTAACCGCGGTGGCGGTGGTGGCAACCGTCCTGGTGGCGGCGGCGGTAACCGTCCTGGCGGCGGTGGCGGCAATCGTCCTGGTGGCGGTGGTGGTAACCGTCCTGGCGGCGGTGGCGGCGGACAGCGTCGTCCTGCAGGTTCCGGCGGTCCTAGACCAGGCGGTGGCGGAAGATAATCTCCGTATACAGACATTATAAAATACAGCAATTGCGAATCGTGGACTTAGACCTCTTTGTTCCATGATTCGCAATTCAGCTAATAGTTGATAAAGAATAAATATTAATCTATATTAAACTCATTATAAGTTATGGCAGCAACAATTACAGCAGCTGATGTTAACAAACTGCGTCAACAAACCGGTGCAGGTATGATGGATTGCAGAAAAGCATTGGTAGAGAGCGACGGCGATTTCGAAAAAGCAGTAGATTACCTGCGTAAAAAAGGACAGAAAGTAGCAGCGCTGCGCTCTGACCGCGAAACCAAAGAAGGCGTTATCATCGCTAAAACTGCTGCAGACGGTAAGTCTGGTGTAGTAGTAGCGCTGGGCTGTGAAACTGACTTCGTTGCTAAAAACGAAGATTTCGTAAAATTTGCTCAGTCTATCGTTGACCTGGCCCTGAGCACAGGCGCTAACACCATCGAAGAACTGGGTGCAGCTTCCCTGGATGGTGCTACTGTAAATGATAAAGTGAACGATCAGGTAGCTAAGATCGGTGAAAAGATCACCCTGGCTAAATTTGAAAAGATCACCGCAGCTTCCGTAACTGCTTATATCCACGGTAACTACCGTATGGGTGTACTGGTTGGTTTCTCTGTGCCTGTTTCTGAAGAAGTAGGTAAAGATATCGCTATGCAGATCGCAGCGATGAACCCAATCGCAGTAGACGCTGATGGCGTATCTCCTGAACTGATTGCCCGTGAAAAAGCTATCGCTATCGAGCAGATCGCTGCAGAAGGCAAAACCGGAGATATGGCTGAAAAGATCGCTGTTGGTAAAGTGAATAAATTCTTCAAAGAAAATACCCTGTTACCTCAGGCTTTCGTAAAAGACAACAACAAATCTGTTGGCGATTACCTGAAATCTGTTAACGCAGATCTGAAAGTAACCGGATTCACAAGAATCGCTTTAGGGTAATTTTATTACCTGTTTAAAAGGAGAGAATCATCATTCTCTCCTTTTTTTTGTGCTTAATATCGGGAATGCAACGCGGGCCGGACATCATCTATACTTCCCCTTCCCCAACACCGGAAGTACGTGTTCCGCATTTTTTTATATATTCGGGCACTGTAAACCATTTACTAACTAACTTTCATATCATTTTTCTATAAGTCATGTTGCCAAAGTATAAGCGTATTTTACTCAAACTAAGCGGTGAATCCCTGATGGGAGAAGGTAATTATGGTATCGATCACAGAGTGATCACGCAGTATGCGTACGATATCAAAGCTGTGACCGACCTGGGGGTTCAGGTAGCCGTGGTAATTGGGGGGGGTAACATCTATCGTGGAATGAATGAGGCAGAAACCGGCATCGAAAGAGCCCAGGGCGATTATATGGGTATGCTGGCAACAGTGATCAACGGTATGGCCATGCAGAGCGGCCTGGAGAAAGTAGGGCTTTACACCCGTCTTCAGTCTGCCATCAAAATGGAACAGATCGCTGAACCGTACATCCGCCGCCGTGCCATCCGTCACCTGGAAAAAGGCCGTGTGGTGATATTTGGCGCCGGTACAGGTAATCCTTACTTCACCACAGATACCGCCGCTTCCCTGCGTGCTATAGAAATACAGGCAGATGTGATCCTGAAAGGTACCCGTGTAGATGGTATCTATACTGCAGATCCTGAGAAAGATCCAACTGCTACCCGTTTCGAAACTATCACTTTCTCTGAAGTATATCAGAAATCGCTCAACGTGATGGATATGACCGCATTCACCCTCTGCCAGGAGAATAAACTGCCTATCATCGTATTTGATATGAATAAGGGTGGTAACCTGCTGCAGGTGATAATGGGTAAGAATGTAGGTACGCTCGTAAAGGGTTAATCTAAGCTGATTTAATACCAGGGATCAGGAATTAAGAATAAGGAATAATGTCCCGTACATGATGCTTTATTCTTAATCCCTGATCCCTGTTTTTATTTTAGCAGGGACTTGATGTTCTTAAAGGGAACGAACAGGTTCACCTGGCCTAATGCATAAGGACCGATTTCGTAGGGTGTATAACTGAATCCGATACCCTTGTCCGTAACCAGGAAGTTATCGTTGGGAACAATCTCTTTAGTGAGTAGCATTGTTTCCAGTTTCTCCCCTTCCTCCAGTTTATAAATGCTCCTGAAGGACTTCTCCAGTTCTGGTATCAGCTCGGTTTTATAGTTGCCTTTCAGGAAATCTTCTGGCTTCAGGATCTTCTTTTTCTCCAGGTCCAGTACCTGGTAGTGTGCGCCATAGTTGCCATGTGCACCGCCGGTGAATTCATAGCTGAAATATTCGAGTACAAGCAGGGGATATTGGTTCCATACTATTTTGATATCGGCATCAGCCGCCCAGTTGGCGGTGGCAGGAATGCCATTTGTTGTATCCAGGTCCTTTTCGTTGACCTTATAGGTCACCAGGAAAGAGTCAATATCCCTGTGGATATATCTGTTTACGTTCATGCCGGATTTGCCATCTGTGATGCAGTTACGTACAAAGGTGGCAGTAGTCTCGTCATAGCCGGCAGCAGGCCATACAATGCTATTGGTTGCCTGGCCGGTGGGTGTATTGGGATTTCCGGGGAAGAGATCTACTGAGTCTGCAGCGTACAGTACATCGAGCGGAACGGCATTTTCAAAGCTCGGAGTAAGCGCAAAAGGATAAGAGGTACCCTTACCCCTCCATTTGCCGGTAAAGTGCCCCAGACTGTCCAGTTTGCCCGAAAACAGCCTTTCTTCATTCCTGTCGGTATTCTCATACAGGATCACTTTATCGCCTTCAGGGCTGCCCCATATCATAATAGGTTCCCCGATCTTGTCATAGGTGTAATATCCACGGAAGATCCAGATGCCTGATTTAACAAGATCCATGGTCACAGGCTCAGTTCCGATGGTGCCTTTCAGGTGGAGATAATAAAAAGCAGTTTTGGTAGGATCAGGGACCTTTGCGGTTTGCGTCTGCTGCTTTGTTTTCCTGCCACAGGAGACGAACACACAAGAAGCGATAACTAATAGTAATATGGTTCTCATGCGCTAAAATTACTAAATAAACTGACCACTGTCATATATCAATCTAGTGCTGCAACCGGTTACGTGCTGGGTTTATAAGTATCTTTGTGGCAGTTAAAATCAGGACCATGTTGAATAAAGAAGTAGCAGATCTACGTAAAGACTACCGGCTGGCCTCCCTCGATGAGGAAGATGTAGCAAAGGATCCCATAGCGCAATTTGGACGTTGGTGGAATGATGCAACCAGTGGACAGCTGAATGAACCTAATGCCATGACACTGGCAACCAGTACACCTGACGGGTATCCATCAGCACGTATTGTATTGCTGAAAAGTTTTGATGCGGATGGTTTTGTATTCTTTACAAATTATGAGAGCCGTAAGGGAATAGAGATGGCAGCTAACCCGAATGTATCATTGTTATTCTTCTGGCAGGAGCTGGAAAGGCAGGTGCGTATAGACGGAACTGTTAGCAAGGTAACTACTGATGTGAGTGATGAATATTATAACAGCAGGCCTCCCGGCAGCCGTATAGGTGCTATTGCTTCTCCGCAGAGCCGTGTGATACCACATCGTAGTTTCCTGGAAGAACAGGTGAGAATAGTGGCGGAGAAATATGTGTTGAAAGATCCTGTGCGTCCGGCATACTGGGGTGGTTATATAGTGAAGCCATCGAAAATGGAGTTCTGGCAGGGACGCAGCAACCGTTTACACGATAGAATATTATACACGATGGAAGGCAATGAGTGGAAGATAGAACGCCTGGCGCCTTGATGCGCGTAGTTAAGGGGATAAAGTTAGGAATTAGGAATTATCGTTTCGAGTGAATTCTTAATTCCTAATTCCTAGTTGCATTAAGCCTTTTTTTCAGCTTTAGCAGCAGCAGCTTTCTTTGGTTTAGCAGGTCTGGACTTGCCGAAAGAACCGTTAGAAATCTTGCCTTTTTTGGTTTTGATATCACCTCTACCCATTGTAAACAGTTTGATGTTTATTATTTGATTGTTTGTTAATCTGAGGATGTAACTCCCGCTAATTAGGCGCAAATTACGTAATAGCCGCTGTTAAATGCAAAAAAAAAGCAAGAAACAGTAGTGTTCCTTGCTTGAATAAGTTAAGCTAACAGATTAAAGCTTGTCGGACAGAGCCTTACCAGCTTTGAATTTAGCAACTTTCTTAGCTTTGATCTTGATGATCTGGCCAGTCTGTGGGTTTCTACCGTTACGAGCAGCACGTTTAGAAACAGAGAAAGTACCGAAACCTACTAAGGTTACTTTACCGCCTTTTTTCAGGGTATCAGCAACAGCTTTAGTGAAAGAATCCAGCGCTTCGTTAGCTTGGGTTTTAGTGATAGCGGCATCTTTTGCCAGCTTGTCGATTAATTCGGCTTTGTTCATAGCTAGTAAGATTTAACTAGTGAATAAAATGTTTGATGTGAGCAAATATAGCGCGTTTTATCAGATTACCAAATTTTTTGAATCTTTTTTAATCAAAAAATCATCGGCTGAAAACGCCTACAGATAACGGTTACAGCAGATTAACACTTGACATGTCAGCGATAGGGGAAACCCCTTACTTTGTTGAAAACCGCTATGACAGGCCATTTGCTGTACTATTTGATATAAACGCGTATGTGTTCCAAGTATTGTACCAAAGTCTAAACCCCGTGTGATCAGTGGATTTCCTGTGGATAAGTTTAACATTTACACAACCTGCATTACTGTGTTAAAAGCTACAAACTGGTTCCCGAACAGGTCATAGCCGGCCTTCCGAAGGGCCGGTGCATGCTCTTCCAGGTAGGTTTGATAGTTCTCCAATGTATCTGTAAAGTACTGGGTTGAGTATGTAGGTCCATCCTGGTCATCCTGCTCAAGCAGCCTGCAGATGCGGTAATCGTGGAAAAGCCCCGTTGCCATAATAGCCGGAATATGCTCTTCTTTCATCCATTGCAGCCACCTGTCATTGATGAAGTGTGATACCTTGGTCGTGACGTTATAAACAATCATGTGCAGAAGTTGGCTTTAAGACCCCAGTTGCAGGAATACAGGACAATGGTCTGAATGCTTTACATCCTGCCAGATCCGGGCATCCTTCAGTCTCTCCTGCAGGGGAGTTGTAACATTAATATAATCGATACGCCAGCCTTTGTTATTGGCCCTGGCATTAGACCGTACGCTCCACCAGCTGTATTGATGCGGCTCCGGATGATAATGACGGAAGGTATCCACAAATCCGTTGCTGAAGAATTTATCCAGCCAGGCCCGTTCTTCCGGCAGAAAGCCTGACGACTTTTTATTACCTACGGGGTCATGGATGTCTATCGGCTGGTGACATATATTATAGTCGCCACATACTACCAGGTTCGGTCTTGTGCTTTTCAACTGATCCAGGTAACCGTAAAATTCGTCCAGCCACTGGTATTTATAGGTCTGTCTTTCGTCGCCACTGGTGCCGGAGGGGATGTAGGTATTGATAAGGGTAATATCGCCAAAATCGAGCCTTATTACACGTCCTTCCGCATCACTCTGCATGAACCCGTTACCATATTGTACATGGTTAGGGGTGATCTTTGTCAGCACGGCCACCCCACTATACCCTTTTTTCTCTGCAGGGTACCAGTAGTGCTCGTAACCCAGTTCTTCAAATTGGCGGTAATCAACATTGTCTTTGTGGGCTTTGATCTCCTGCAGGCATACGATATCCGCGGGATCAGTTTTCAGCCATTCCGTAAAACCTTTGGTCATGGCGGAACGCAGTCCGTTTACATTATAGGATACAATTCTCATGGTGTGGTAGCTCATTCGTCCAAGGTCTATGGACATATTGGTGTTAATTATAAAAAAAACGGTAGTCCAATGATGGATGGACTACCGCTATATCGACTCATTACATGTCATATTCGAGTACGGGGCGTAGCCATTTTTCGGCTTCCTCTACGGTCCATCCTTTACGGGTGGCATAATCTTCTACCTGGTCTTTCTCTATCTTGCCAAGGCCAAAATACTTGGCCTCAGGATGGGCGAAATACCATCCGCTAACGCTGGAGGCTGGGTACATTGCGAGAGATTCGGTAAGGATGATACCGGTATTTTCAGTAGCGTCCAGCATGTCGAACAGCTTATATTTCTCGGTATGTTCAGGGCATGCCGGATAACCTGGTGCCGGACGGATACCGGAGTATTCCTCACGGATCAGGGCATCGTTATCCAGTTGTTCCTCGGATGCATATCCCCAGAACTCCTGTCTTACACGTTTGTGCATCAGCTCTGCGAAGGCCTCTACCAACCTGTCGGCAAGGGCTTTCAGCATGATACTGCTATAATCGTCGTGGTCTTCTTTGAACTTTTCCAGCCATTTTTCTATATCACCGCCCGTTGTAACCGCGAAGGCGCCCATATAGTCCTGGATGCCTGCTTCTGCCGGGGCAATGAAATCGGCCAGGGAAAAGTTCGGCTGACCGGGTGCCTTTTTGATCTGTTGACGGAGGCATTCCAGATGAACGGCGCCGGCGCCGGGTTTGGGAGATAATACGGAGATGGTATCGTCCGCACTTCTGTTTGCTGGGAACAGGCCTATCACGCCATTGGCAGTAAGCCATTTCTCTTCCACGATACGTTTCAGCATGGCTTTCGCGTCTTCGAAGAGGCGGGAGGCTTCCTGTCCGACAATTTCATCCGTCAGGATCTGCGGGAATTTACCATGAAGTTCCCAGGAGATAAAGAAGGGCTGCCAGTCAATAAACTCAGCTATATCAGCCAGGTTATAGTTCTTGAACACCTGTATGCCGAGCTTTTTAGGCACAACCGGCTTATAGTTGCTCCAGTCGGTGATAGCCTTATGCTGGCGGGCTTCTGCGATAGGGAGGTATTGTTTTACCGGTTTCTTGTTCCGGAAGTTTTCGTTCAGTTTCTGGTACTCGATCTTCACATCGTCTAGGAAGGTCTTCTTGAGCGCCTTATTCAGCAGGCTTCCGGTAACCGTTACGCTACGGGAAGCATCGAGTACGTGTATGACCCCATGTTCGTATTCAGGGGCTATTTTTACGGCTGTATGCGTACGGGAAGTGGTAGCGCCTCCGATGATCAGGGGCACTTCGAAATGCTGGCGTTTCATCTCCCTGGCTACATTTACCATCTCGTCGAGGCTGGGAGTGATCAGGCCACTGAGACCAATAATGTCCACCTGCTCCTGGCGGGCGGTCTGCAATATCTTCTCAGCGGGTACCATTACACCCATATCAATAATATCATAGCCGTTACAGCCCAGTACCACACCCACGATATTCTTGCCGATATCGTGCACGTCGCCTTTTACTGTAGCCAGCAGGATCTTTCCGGCGGATTTTACCACGCCACCATTCAGCGCCACCAGTTTTTGCTTTTCTTCCTCTATAAAAGGAGTAAGCACGGCCACTGATTTCTTCATTACACGGGCGCTTTTCACTACCTGGGGTAAGAACATCTTACCACTGCCAAACAGGTCGCCTACGATGTTCATGCCGGCCATGAGGGGACCTTCAATCACATCCAGCGGACGTGGGTATTGCTGACGGGCTTCTTCTGTATCGGCCTCAATATAGTCGGTGATACCGTTCACCAGGGCATGGCTCAGGCGTTCTTCCACGGTGCCCTGACGCCAGGTTTCATCTTTTTCAATCACCTTACCTTTACTCTTCACGGTTTCGGCAAAGGCGATCAGGCGTTCTGTAGCGTCTTCCCGGCGGTTCAGGATAGCATCGTCACAGAGTTCACGCAGTTCCGGCTCTATCTCGTCGTAGATCTGAAGCATACCAGCATTCACGATGCCCATGTTCATACCTGCCTTGATAGCATAGTAGAGGAACGCAGAGTGCATAGCTTCACGCACCACATCGTTACCACGGAAAGAGAAGGAAATATTACTTACCCCACCGCTTACGCTGGTGAGGGGCATCAGTTCTTTAATACGGCGGGTAGCGTTGATGAAGTCTACCGCATAGTTATTGTGCTCCTCTATACCCGTGGCAATCGCGAAGATGTTAGGGTCGAAGATGATATCCTGTGGATCAAAGCCTACCTTTTCTGTCAGTATCTTATAGGAGCGGTGGCAGAAGCTGACCTTTTTCTCTTCGGTATCAGCCTGTCCGTGTTCATCGAAAGCCATCACTACCACTGCGGCGCCAAAGGCTTTACAGATCTGTGCCTGTTCGATGAACTTCTCTTCACCTTCCTTCAGGCTGATGGAGTTGACGATACACTTACCCTGCAGGCATTTGAGGCCGGCCTCTATGATGCTGAACTTACTGGAGTCGATCATCACCGGAATCCTGGAGATGTCCGGCTCTGCTGCCAGAAGGTTCAGGAAGGTGGTCATGGCCTTTTCTCCATCCAGGAGGGCATCATCCATATTCACATCCAGTACCTGCGCGCCATTTTCCACCTGCTGGCGGGCTACGGAGAGGGCTTCTTCATATAAGCCTTCCCGGATCAGGCGGGCAAATTTCTTCGAACCGGTTACGTTGGTACGCTCACCGATATTAATGAAATTGGTCTCAGGCCTTACCACCAGCGGTTCTAAACCACTCAGACGGAGGAATGGTTTTATCACTTTGGTTTCGGGTGCCTGTAAAGTATCTGCTGAAGTGATTGTTTCGCTCATTTGTGTTGCTGTAGTAATTTATCAGTATAGACTTACGCCAGTTCTTCCACCTGTACAGGAAGAGGCCTTGGAGGCAGGGTCTTTACATGTTCTGCAATGTGACGGATATGGTCTGGTGTGGTGCCACAACAACCGCCTACGATGTTCACAAAACCTTCTTTGGCAAAATCTTCAATGATGTGTGCCGTATGATCAGGTGTTTCATCATATTCCCCAAAGGCATTCGGCAGACCCGCATTCGGGTAGCAGCTTACGTTGCAGGCTGCTATCTGCGACAGCTCGGAGATATAAGGACGCATCTGTTCTCCACCCAGCGCACAATTGAGCCCTACAGAGAAAGGTTTTGCATGCATCACAGAGATGTAGAAGGCTTCCAGTGTCTGGCCGCTCAGGGTCCTTCCGGAAGCATCCGTAATGGTACCCGATATCATCACCGGCAGTTCCGGCTGGGCAATATCACGGAAGTATTTTTTCGCAGCGAAAATGGCTGCTTTACTGTTCAGCGTGTCAAAGATGGTCTCGATGAGCAAAATGTCTACGCCTCCTTCATGCAGTCCCTTGATCTGTTCATAGTAAGCATTCACTACCTCGTCAAAAGTAACGGAACGGAAGCCCGGATTGTTTACATCGGGAGAAAGAGACAGCGTTTTATTCAGCGGACCGATAGCACCTGCCACAAACCTGGGTTTATCAGGGTTTTTGGCGGTATACTCATCTGCAGCTTTCCTGGCGATACGCGCAGCGGCTACGTTCAGCTCAAAGGCAAGCGACTGCATATCGTAGTCTGCCATGGCAATGAAAGTGCTGCTGAAAGTATTGGTCTCGATAATATCGGCGCCCGCTTCCAGGTATTCTTTATGTATTGCTTCGATGATGTGGGGTTGTGTAAGACAGAGCAGGTCGTTATTACCTTTTACATCCAGATGATAATCTTTAAAGCGTTCACCCCTGTAATCCGCTTCCTCCAGCTTGTATCGCTGGATCATGGTACCCATTGCCCCATCAATGATCAGAATGCGCTCTGCGGCGCATTGGGATAATGATTTCATAATTGTAATACGTTTATTAGTTACGGTTGAATAATACCCGCAGGTCGAACAATAAACAAATCCACCCGCAGAAACTAATAAACAAAGGTACTTAATAATTACCTTATTACGCGAGTGCAGCGCATCGCCGCCGGCGCTAAGCAGCGTGATATTATGGAAAGATATCATAAAGGCGCCAATAAGGTAATTATCCTCAGAAGCAGAGAAGAACTTTTTATGCCGAAAGAGGGCCGTCCATGCGGATAAAGAGTGTAATGACATGTACTTATCAGAAAAAATTTGTTTTGATTTAAAAGTCTACTATATTTGTAGGGTAATAGGAAGTAAGACTTCCACAACGAGAATTACAATGCAAAAAGACGTACAACAATCGTTAAGGCATTTCAATACCCAGAACATGCTTACATACAATTGCCTTTATAACCAGGGCTGTTGTTGCTAAACCGGCGTATTACCACCATTTGACCGTTTAGTTTCGTAACCTGCATTAAATCATTATTATAATGAGTATTGCCGAGCATGTAAAAAGCTTGCAGCAACACCTTGCGCAGTATGGACTGTACCAGGTGCCTGCGGATGCTGACAGAGAGGGATCAGAGGTCTTTAAGATTTGTTTTCTGAATAAATATGAGATGCAGCGCTGGCAGGAACTGAGAGAAAAGGAACGTGAACAGCGTGATGAGCATTCAATATAAAAACATTAACCAACCATATCGCATTTTCATAACGTGGAATTACAGGTTAAACACACACGGGTGTTGTTCAGCACCCGTATCTCTTTAAGCAAAACGCTTAACACGAAATGGGCGACCATTCTGTGTTAAGCGTTTTGCTTAATTTTTTATGTATGTTTAGATGTGCCTGGCGGCCGTCTGATCAGTGTAATGATTACTTCTGCACATAACTCTCCAGCGGCAACCTGTTGGAGATAGATCTGGCAAGCGTCATCTCATCCGCATATTCCAGCTCTCCACCAAAGGCAATCCCTCTTGCGATTGTCGTGATCTTTACCGGGAACTCCTTGAGTTTTTTGGACAGATAATAGATCGTAGTATCTCCTTCAATCGTAGGACTGAGCGCCATGATGATCTCTTCAATCCCTTGTTGCTGTACCCTGTCCACCAGGGAATAGATATTCAGCTGTTCAGGGCCGACACCATCAATAGGGGAGATGATACCTCCTAATACATGGTAAGTCCCGTTAAACTGTTGGGTATTTTCGATGGCCATCACGTCGCGGATATTCTCCACTACACATACCAGGGCCTTATTCCTGGAAGGATTGCTACAGATGCTACAGATCTCCTGGTCGGAAACATTATGGCAGATCTTACAGAATTTGATCTGGTCCCGCATACGGGTCACTACTTCACCAAACAGCTTTACCTGTGCCGGATCCTGCTTCAACAGGTGCAATACCAGGCGTAAGGCCGTTTTTTTGCCAATGCCCGGCAACCGCGCAAACTCGTTAACTGCATTTTCTATCAGGGCGGAGGAAAATATCATGATGTAAAATTAGGAATTATAACGTCAGCGGGATCTTTACCCCCCAGTTGGCTTTAATATTCTCTTTTTTCGGGAAGCTGACTACCCTTTCCGGCTGTTTTTTGGGTGTACCATAGTACACACCGCGATCCCATTTTCCGTTATTATTCTCATCCAGGAGTATCCAGACCTCATATTCCCCAGGTGTAATGCGCTTCTGCACCCAGGTGTTCCGCTCTATTTTTCCGGAATATTTTATCTCCTTATCCTTGATCAGCTGGGCTACATAATGCATTGTATCACTCACCATCGATTTGGTACTGTCGCTAAGCGTCAGGGTCAGCATTACGCGGCCATAATCAGATTCTTTTTTAGCTGCAAAGCTGATGGTATCTGCTTTTGCCGGTTGGGCACCGGTTGTATCAGCTACGGATTCTTTAGGGATGATCAGCCTGTAGGGCTTGCCTTCCTTCCAGTCAAAGTTCACCGATAATTTGGTACGGGTGGAATCGAAGGAAGTTGTAAAGGTCACTGGCGTAAACACGGTATCCTGCGATAAACGAAAGGCGGTGCTGTCGAACGTTTTAACGGGTGCGCTGAAGGTGAGCAGCAGCGGTTTGCCCAGCTCCTGCTTATTGTCTTCCAGGGTAGGAGAGATATTCAGGGTGCGTTTCTTCTTCTTTTCTTTTTCCTTCTCCTTTTTTTCCTTCTCCGTCTCTTCCTCAGCCGGTGGTGCTTGTTCCGCGGCACCCTCTTCTGGCTTCTTGATGGTACTGTCCTGCTCCATGAACATCAGCATGGTGATATCTTTCAGGTTCTGGTCTCTCAGGTGCAGCAGGCTGTCGCCGAAAGCGATCAGTTCCTTTGGCTGGTTGTACTGAAGGTCCCTGTCTTCCTCTTTCAGGGCAAATAGCTTGTAATCGCCGGGTGCCATATTCCTGAACCAGAAGGACCCATTACCCCTGGAACGGGCATAATAAACAGGTTTCTCCTTAGATACGACAGAGTCTATCGTATTCCGGTAAATCATGACAGACACGTTACTGTCAGATTTCCCGGTTTCTGCGTCTATAATAAAGCCCCTTACCTGGAGGGAATCCAGGTAATCGCCGGTAGATATAACATACTGGAAATCCTGTATAGGATTGCTTTCGTTGTTATCCCGGATGGCGTCAGAAAAGTTAAAAGTATAGGTGGTATTCTCCGCCAGCGTATCCTTGATCACCATAGTAACGGTTTTCAGCTTGGAAGTTACCGTCGGGGTACGTTTAAGGGTAGGAGACACGATCAGCTTTTCGAAGACATTGTCCAGCTGTACATATTCGTTAAACGTAAAGGAGACTTTGTGCGCCTTGAAGTGGAGGGTAGAATCTGGTGGTGATATGTACGTTATCTTCGGCGCAAGCGTATCTTTCGGTCCGCCGCTGGGTGGAACAATGTTGGCGCAGCCCTGGAGCAAAAAGACGGAGGCACTTATCACTATCAGCCAGTAAGCCCAGCCACGAAAGTTATGATTCATTATCTATAGTATTATACCAAAAACCGGCTCCAAAGATCAAATTCCAAACAGTAAAATCCAAATCAGTCTGCTGTACGCCCTATTCAGTCTCCCAAACGGGCGGGAAGCGCCATTTCATTCTCCGCTTCCAGCTCATGCAGTGCCACATACAGTTTATTATCTTTCACGAAATTGCACCATACACAGTCTTTTTTGCCACAACCCGTATAGAACTCCCTGTTCTGGATCTTTGTCCAGGCAGCCACGATCTGTTGGGTCACGAGACTCACATCTTCCGGGGTAATGACCACCTTTTCCTTATGATATACTTTCTGCCTATTCGGCTCAATAAAGTCAAATTCGGTACTGACTACTTTCCAGTCCTTCTGGTGATAATTATCCAGCAAGACCTTATAAAACACTGCCTGCCGCCAATAGTCCCCGCCCTCAGGGTGTAGAGGATCAGGACGGGCAAACTTTTGGTATTCCCGGATAGCCTTTTCAAAATCGCCGGTCTTGTAATCCACCACATTCACCCGGTTCCCATCAAATTCCAACTTGTCGATCTTGCCTTTCAGGGGTACACCGCTGACTACCACATTGCGGACATTCCGTTCCACGCTGACCACCTTATTCCATTGTGCCAGATAGGTATCGTAATAACTGTCCAGGATATCTTTTCCGTATTCCATCCTTCTTTCAAAGGATTCCCGGGTGAAGCTTTCCCGGTTCCGCAGCATGCTCCAGGTAAAGTCGCGGATGAATTCTTCTTTGGATGGGAATGTGTATTGTTTGCTTTCCTGCATTTTCTGGAACAGCTTTTCCAGCGCATAATGAACGGCGGAGCCAAACTCCGTGTTTTCCGAGCGGCCGGAAGGTACCCGTACCAGGTTCTTATAGTAGAAGCCCAGGGGGCAGTCCAGGTAGTTGTTAAGGGCGGTCACATTCATCACAAAACTGGCCAGCAGGTTGTCAATGAACTGCTGATCGGTTCTCGCTATTTCCGGTGCCACGCCATGGGTATATTGGAGGGTTTCGAATGTGAACAGCACATCTTCCGGAATTATTACTTTCTCCACCGGCAGAGGATGTTGTTCCAGTATTTCCGTCACGAACAGGCTGGGCTCCAGTGGTTTGCCATCTGTCTTGAACTCCGGGTAACTGATATACAGGTATTTCTCTGCCCGGGTCAGTGCCACATAAAACAGCCTGCGGAGTTCCTGTTCATCAGTACTGGTCACTGCTGTGGTGAAGAGCGTATCCGGAAAGGCGAACCCGGTATTGCTCCTGGTTTTCTTCTCCCAGAGGTGGGAGTTGGCGCCGGCAATGAATACATATTCAAATTCCAGTCCTTTGGCGCCGTGGGCGGTGAGCAGGTTGATACCCTTTTCATTACCCGACACCTGGACGATGGGAATGGTAATATGATTATGCGCCATCAGGTCTGTCATGTCCATGAAGGGCACCAGTGACAGATCCGGATTGCGGTGCGTTTCTGCTTTTATAAAGTCAAAGAGGGACTGCAGCACTTTCATGAGCCAGGGCTTTTCCGGTGATTTCATCACGAAGGAAAGCACACCGCATTCATTGATAATGGCGGCAAAAAGCTGTTGCAGGGTGAGGTTATGGGCATCCTTTATCAGCCGTTCCATGATACGGGTGAAGTCGATAAGGGCCTGTTCAGGAGCCTCTGTAAAAAGCGTGAGATTACGGGTATGTTGCCATTCCTGGAGGTACTGGCGTATGGAGGATTTCTCCCGGTAACCTTTCTCTGCCGACCTTATACTGATCTTGGCGACCTCTATGGCTGGGATGTTGTAAAAGTCGTAGTGAAGAATGGAGAACAGCAAATCGTCTCCACTGTAAGGCGTATCCATTTCACAGGCAATATAGCGGAGGATGGTCAGCACCTTACGGGCAAACGGTATTTCAAACAGGTTGATGCTCCGTTTTGAATAGAAGGGTATATCCTGAAACCGGCAGTAACGGGCCAGTTCTTCCCCATATTTATTTTCCCGGTAAATCACAGCGATCCTGCCGGGGGCTACGCCATTATCCAGCAACTGTGCAATCTGCCGGGTAATGTCTATCATTTCATCCCGGGAAGTATTGTAACGCCGGATAACAGGCGGAATGTCCAGTGGTATCAGGTGACTGGCAGCAGCAGCCAGGTGTTTGCTGAGTCCCGGTAACTGGTTCACCAGCCGGGCCTCTCCGTTGTTTTCTATCAGGGACATGGATACATCCAGGATAGACTGTACGGATCGGTAATTGCGTGTCAGCACGATGGTGTGCAGCGTATCGGCAAAGGTGTCTGCAAACTGCGCCATGTTTTCGATGCTGGCGCCCTGGAAGCGGTAAATGGACTGATCATCATCGCCCACCACAAAGATGTTGGGCGCTTCCTGTCCGCCTGTCAGCAGTTGCACCAGTTTGTTCTGGGTACCGCTGGTATCCTGGTATTCATCCACCAGGATGTATTGGAACCGTTCCCGGTAGTCGGCCAGCAGATTAGGATAGGTATTAAAAGCCCCGATCACCCAGTTGATCATATCATCAAAATCGTAACGGCCGGCGGCATGCATCAGCGCTGTGTATATAGGAAACTGTTCCACAGCGGCCTGGAGGCGTACCATCTTTTCCTTTTCCAGGGCAATTTTATCAGTGCGGACATCTCCCTTGGCAAATTGCCTGGTAGCTTTCTTTGCCATGAAGGCATCCCTTTCAGGAAGGCTTTCAATATAGGCAGAGATAGCATCTGTAATATATTCCACAGACCAGCCTTCTTTCTTAATGGTAGAGAAAAGGTGGTCGAGGTTTTTCATGTCGAAGTATACGTCACCCCGGTAGCGTTTCAGGGGATTGTCTTTTGTGAAACCATCAATCAGTTTCTTCAGGAGCTGGATCTTTTCCAGCTCTGAAACAGGATCGAGTTGATGTTTGTCAAACAAGCCCAGGTTATCCTGGATCACTTCGTTACAGAAGGAATGGAATGTGTGGATATTAACGCGGTAAGCATCGGGACCGATAAAGTCTGTTAAGCGTTTTCTCATGGCCACGGTTCCGGCATCTGTATAAGTAAGGCAGAGGATGTTCTGTGGCAGATAGTCAGTATCCAGGAGTATTTTGCCGATACGGGCTGCCAGGATCTGTGTTTTGCCTGTGCCGGGGCCGGCAATGACCATAACAGGGCCTTCCGTCTGATCGACGGCGTTGCGCTGCTGCACGTTCAGGCGGGCATAGACTTCCCTGAAATGATGCTGGTACTGATCTCTGGACATGACTATATTTGAACATGGCATCGGGCCACACAAAACATACATGAAGTTATGGGAAAAATTTATCGTTTGCAGTATGAACAGGTATTAAACACCAGTATGGATCTTGCCTGGACATTCTTTTCACGGGCTGATAACCTGGAAAAGATCACGCCGTCGTATATGCGTTATGTGGTCACCTCACCACCCACAGACAAGCCGGTGTATGCGGGGCAGATCATTACCTATGTGATCCGTCCTGTACTGGGTATTCCCTTGCGGTGGATGACCGAGATCACGCATGTAGCTGAAGGGAGATATTTTGTGGATGAGCAACGGCAGGGACCGTACGGCTTCTGGCATCACCAGCATCATTTTGAAGAGGTACCAGAAGGGGTGAGAATGACTGATATTGTCCATTATGCCATGCCCTTCGGAATATTAGGCAGTATCGCTCATGCACTCTTTGTGCAGCGGCAGCTGCGCGACATCTTTGCCTTCCGCAAAGCTGCCATTGAACGCTTGTTCGAAATGAACTAAGATAAAATAAGATGTTATAACAAGAAATTGATCGTTAGTAATTAATAGTTTATCTTAGTTTACTCTTAAACCTATAACACTTGCAGCAAGCGGCTGTTCATATAGACGAATACATCATTACTGAACGATTGATAGCAGGAGATCCCGTTGCCCAGGAACTGGTCTATGACTATTATGGCCCCGCATTATACAGTATCATTCTGCAGGTAGTGGGGGATACGGCGACAGCGGAGGAAGTACTCACCCGGACATTCATACATATATTTAAGAACGTTACGGCTTATAAAGAGACAGGAAGCGCTACTTTATTCGGATGGCTGATGAGAATAGCCCGTGAGCATGCCTTAAGGGAAGCAGCAGCAGTGGAGGAAAGCGAGAGTAACAGCAATGATATGATGAAACATGACAGCAACCTGTTACAGCGTTTTGCCAACAAACTCCCGGAAGAAAGCAGGACAATATTCCACTTATGCTATTATAAAGGACTGCCCAAAGAAGCAGTCGCCCGCATGTTAGGGGAACAGCCCGATGAAGTGATGACAAAACTGAAAGATGTCATGGTTGCATTCAGAAAATTTTTAGGGGAATAATTGGAACTTAATCACTACATACAAAGCGGGATCATCGAGAGCTACGTGCTGGGGATCGCAACTGCCAGTGAGATGGAGGAATTGCAGCAGATGTGCCGCCTGTATCCCTCATTGAATGCGGAGATCATAGCTGTAGAGCGCAGAATAGAAAGAACGGCCCTTGCAGAAGCAGTGCTGCCCTCCCCATATCTTAAACAACGTATATTCCAGCACATCAACTGGCGGGAAGAGCTACCACCAACAGACGATAACTCGCGCTACACGTTTATCAATATACACTCGAAGGACTCCCAACATATCACTGTTCACAAGTGGTGGCGCCTGTTCTTTATTATCACTTTTCTCCTCTCCAAAGTTTGCCTTTTCTTTGCGATTTATTTCTTCCTGAAATATCAGCAGTCGCGGGAAAAAGGAAAAGAAGAACGACAGCAGATACGTACTGAGCAGATAACATCCCCAAAATAAGTCAGATATTTGTGGTAACATAGGTGTATATACTTATGCCGATCAAATTAAACATCTCATTATCAATTTGCTGTGAAGGGCCTTTGATTATCATGTGATTTTTATTTGGAAATGAATTAGCTTAATTTGACATTTGATGGTTATGCGCAGCGATGAAACTGCGTTGCAACATTTGCCGTAGATAAATAGATACTTTTTCGCTTTGGACCTTAATGATTACATAGAAAGTGGCATTATCGAAAGTTATCTGCTTGGCTTAGCTTCTGATGAAGAGGCTGAGTTATTCGAGCATATGCGTAATCTGTATCCGGAGTTAAATACCGAGATATCGGCGGCGGAATACAGGTTACAGAAGGTAATGGAAGATGGCGTAACGCCACCGGCCGTCGTATGGAACAAAATTGCTGAAAGGCTGACACCTCATGGACGGAATGGTTATTATTCGAAAGCCGGTAGGCAACAAACAGACGGACCTCAGACATATATATTACAACCACGTAACAACACGATCACTGTCAGCATATGGTGGCGTTGTACCGTCATTGCTATGATGGTGATTATCATGGCGCTTGTGGCTAGTACCCTTTACTTTTATCAGCAGTTCCGCAATATGGAAGAGCGTTTAATGCGCTTATACCCAACTCATACGGAAATGGCTCCTCCCGATGTGCATTGAGCGATTTGGTACGTTTCTTGTTTTTTCCCACCTTGCGTCCGTAATGCATTGCATTTCCGACAATTTAAACATCAAATTATTTGAACATGAAACACCTTACACTTGCAGTATTATGCCTCGTAGCATCTGTATTTGCCATATCCTGTAAATCCCAAAAAGGCGCTACCGACACAGCACAAAGCGCCAGCAAAGGTTCCATTAAAGGAAACTGGGTTGTAACAGATATTAATTTTGACGGTATTCCAAGAGGCTCTAAGGTGACTGTTTTTGACGAGGCTTCTTACAACTGCTTCAAAGGCAGCCAGTGGATCCTGCCTTCCAATAACAATGGTTCTTATACGTTGTCTTCTACTGAAGATGGTTGTTCTACCGCAACACAAGCCATCGTATGGTCTATATACAAACAGGGCGGTGTTGACATGTTCCAGTTTAAGAAAGTGGGCGGCGGTGTAAAAGCCAAGAATGTAATTGATGGCTACCGTGTAGAGATTAGTTCTCTGAGCAGTACTTCTATGGTATGGAGAGCAGCGGTAAACTTTGAAGGTAAAACTGGTTATATCGTATATACCCTGCAACGTAGCTAAGCGATACAAGGCTATACGTTATTATAGCACAGCGCTTAACATTTACATGGTGTATGCCTTGTGAAATGTTAAGCGTTTTTGTTTTCAGGATCTATGGTTTGTACCCCGGCATGTTGCCGCGCAAAGCGCATGAATAACTGGGCCAGTTTATCCTGCTGCCCCTGTAAATAGATGAAGTGGAACTTCCTTACCAGTTTGAAGTTCTTTACCGGCAGGATCTTAAATTCACCTGCTTCCAGTTCCCGTTTCACTGCATGCAGAGAAAGGAATGCCGCACAAGGTGCGTAATGCAGGTATGATTTTATGCTCTCCGTACTGCCCATGTACATCGCTATCTGCAGGTCCGTGAGCTTCAGTTTAAGCCTCTTCAGTTCATCGGTGATCACTTCCAGTGTGCCGGAACCCTGTTCGCGCATCAGTAGGGGAATGGACTTGAGCTCCGTAGCTGTCAGCGGTGTATCGTCATTACCCTCACCATAGTTATATTTCACATTCCCGATGAGGGCTATTTCGTCTTTTGCAAACTCCACATATTTCAGCACGGGATTTTTTGAACGGCCTTCTATCAACCCCAGTTGGATCGTTTTGTCGAAGAGTGCCTGTTCCACCTGTTCTGTATTACCGGAAATTAGGGAGGCCGTTATCTCAGGATAACGCTGGTTGAACTGCGCCAGCAGAGGCGGAATGAAATACTGTGCAATGGTCGTACTGGCACCGAGGGATAGCAGGCCACCCTGTTCATGCTTTAGCTGGTTGATCTCGTACTCGAGGTTACGGTAGCTGGTAAAGATATCATCTGCATGTTTGAGCATCACCTGGCCGGCACGGGTGATCTTGATCTTATTACCAATACGTTCAAACAGCGCCATGCCCAATTGCTGTTCCAATTCGTGAATATGTTTCGTCACGGCTGGTTGTGAGATGAACAATTCTTCAGCAGCCTTTGTGAAGCTGAGGCGCCTGGCTACTGTGTAGAATACTTTTAACCTGAAGTCCAACATTAGTTAAATGTACGAAGAAAAAAAGCGGTTATCCTACCGGGGCAGGATAACCGCTTATGAAAAATGTGATGTGATTAAGCTTTTTTCTCTTCAGCTTTTTTTTCTTTATTTTCCTTGAAGCGCTTGTCAGGAGTACCGTCTGCCTTTTTAGGACCTTCTGGTTTTCCATCCTTGTTTTCTTTGAAACGCTTATCAGGGGTACCATCTTTCTTCAATGGACCCTGTGCTTTGGTTTCCTTGTTCTCTTTGTTTTCTTTAAAACGTTTGTCAGGAGTACCGTCTTTCTTTACTGGTTTGCCGGAAGCGCTGTCCAGTGCCGGACGGCTAGCTTTCTGACCTGGTTTTTCCGCTCTGTGTTCAGCTTTTGCTGGTTTCTGCTGAGTGGCCGGCGTCTGCGCCATAGTAACAGAAGCACCCATGAAAAGTGCTAACACCGCTGTTAAAATCTTTTTCATTTTCATTGTTGGATTAGAGTGAAAAATTAGGCATTTTTTTAATAGATAGGTGTGGTGACCTATAATATTTATTCGGATGTTTTAACGTAGTGATTTGCAGTTTCTTGAAACGTAGTTTCCGCAAGAGATTGCGTATTGATACGCTTGACAAAGGGCTTGTCATGAGCGTACCTTTGTATCACCTGACAAAGTATAACAGTTAACCCCAAAATGTTTGATAACCCCTTAACTTATTGTAAATGGTTAAGGAGTGTGAATGTTGATGAAGCGCACAATTCGATTGTCTGACGAACATATAGTGACCCCCTTTATTGATTTATGAATCATCCTGTTAACCTTGATCAAAAAGGTCCCGCAACTGCGGGACCTTTTTCAATTAATATGGTTTCGGGGCGATTACCGCGTTATTCCCCGGGGAATCACCCATCATTCCCGGGGTTGTCACCTACGTTGTCCAGGGGTTATCACCCCTGGCTACAAACAAGGAGACTCCTACAGAGTCTATTGGTGTTTTGCTTCCCGGTTTATTGCTGGATCAGGGGGGATCGGTCCGCGTTACAAACCTTTAATTCGCTGTGTCAACCCACATGCCGTTTTCCTTAATGAGGGAGATCAGTTCGTCAACAGCCACCTCACTGTTCAATCCCCGTTTCACGACCTCTTTTCCTCTGTAAAGGGTGATCTTTCCTACGCCGCTGCCTACATATCCGAAGTCAGCATCCGCCATTTCCCCGGGACCATTTACGATACAACCCATAATAGCGATCTTAACGCCTTTCAGGTGGTTGGTCACTGCCCGGATCCTCGCAGTGGTCTCCTGGAGGTCAAATAAGGTACGTCCGCAGGAGGGACATGAGATATATTCTGTTTTGGAAATACGCGTCCTGGTAGCCTGTAAAATGCCAAAGGCGATGTTATTGAGTAGTGCATGACCCGGAGCATTCGCACCGGTCGCTTCGCTGATCAGCCACATACCGTCTCCAAATCCATCCAGCAGGAGGGCGCCGGTTTCGGTAGCATAATGTATCAGGTGCTCGTCGGCAGTATTGTCTTCTGCGAAGCATTTCAATATTACAGGTTGCTGTATCTGCCGTTCCAGCAGGGTGATCATCGTACGTCTTACCTCCGGCATGGCATGCTCATTGGAAGAGTGGAGGCAGAGTACAAGGGTATGGTCTTTCGCCATCTGCTGCAGCAGATTTTCCGGCAAGGCTACCCCGGTATTATGATCGATGAAGTTGATAATGGAAGAACGCTCTTTGGACTGCAGGTATTCTTCCGCAGTAAAGAGCGGCATATATTTCTCCTTGTCTGTAGCCCCGTACCAGATGTCATGTGGTACAATCACTTTCAAAGTGCCTGGCAGTGAGAAAGACAGCAGTTCACGGGAGAACAGGTAATCGGCCGCAGCATCAGCAATATTCCATTTGTCGGTATTGGCATCATATTGATAACCGGCTGCCTGCAGATGTCCCGGGGTAATACCGGTGGTGGTACTGAAATCAGCCACAACAACAGGCACCTGTTTACTACCTATGTTATTTACAGCAACGCTTTCGCGGCGTTTATAGTCAAAAGGAGAATAAGGCAGCTGTTCTACGGCAGGAATAGGTGTATGCTCCTGGCGGCTTGTGTAACGTTTCACAAGGTCGCGGCATACGGGCAGTTCAAATTCCGGATCTTCCGTCAAAGACACGCGGATAGTATCGCCAATGCCATCTTCCAGCAGGGTTCCGATACCAACGGCAGACTTGATACGGCCATCTTCTCCGTCACCAGCTTCGGTTACACCCAGGTGCAGCGGATAGCAGTGACCCAGTTGTTCCTGCATGGTATGGATAAGAAGGCGATAAGCCTGTACCATTACCTGGGGATTACTGGATTTCATACTGAGCACGATATTCCTGTAGTGCAGGTCTTCCGCAATGCGGAGAAATTCCATCGCACTTTCCACCATGCCCATGGGAGTATCCCCATATCGGCTCATGATGCGGTCGCTCAGGGAGCCATGGTTAGTACCGATACGCATCGCAGTGCCGTGTTCCTGGCATATTTTCACCAGAGGCGTGAACTGTTTACGGATACGGTCTATCTCTTCCTGGTATTCGCTGTCTGTATAAGTGAGTGTCTCAAACTTCTTTTTATCAACGTAGTTACCTGGATTGATACGCACTTTTTCAACAATACGGGCAGCTATCTCGGCAGCGTTCGGTGTGAAGTGTATATCTGCCACAAGGGGGGTAGTGTATCCCCTTTTGCGCAGTTCATTGCGGATGGGCAACAAATTTTCTGCTTCTTTCTTGCTGGGGGCGGTAATACGCACCAGTTCTGCACCGGCCTCTATACAACGGATAGCCTGTTCCACAGTGCCTTTAGTATCCATTGTATCCGTAGTGGTCATGGTCTGGATACGTACGGGATGATTATTACCGATCAGCAGATCTCCAACCTTTACCTCTAAAGTGGCCAGTCGCTTATATTCCGTTAGTGAATTACAATATAGCTGCATAAAAGAAATCCAAATATCCAGCAAAGGTAATGAATAGAAATCTCGAATGGATCAATTGCGCAGCGCCATCCCCGATCACCAGTCTTTATCAACAGGCACTACCTGTCCTTTAGCCTTCTTCATTTTATCCTGCAGCTTGTTCTCTTCCTGACCTAATGCCTGGAGTAAACGCTCTGCTTCCTGTTTGTTCAATTTGCTTGGCTGTGGTTCAGGTTTCTCGTCCTGCTGTTCTTTATTCTTGTTCTTGTCCTTATTCTGGTTATCCTTATTCTCGTCTTGTTTGTTCTTGTTCTGCTGATCCTTGTTTTGCTGATCTTTATTCTGTTGATCTTTATTCTGCTGGTCCTTGTTCTTTTGATCCTTATTCTGCTGATTCTTATCCTTATCTTTTTTGTCCTTGTTGTCTCCACCGCCACCTTGCTGTTTTTTCAGCATAGCCTGCGCATAAGCCAGGTTATAGCGGGCTTGTTCGTCTGTAGGATTCTGTTTCAGCGCTTCTTTATATGCCTTGATACTCTCTTCCCATTTCTTTCCTTCCATGTAGGTATTACCAATATTATAGCTGGCGTCGCCCTTGCCTTCACGGGTAGGTGCTATCTTAAAGCTGTTGGCGTACTGGGTGCGGGCATCATCATAACGTTTCTGCTCGTACAGGGAGTTCCCCAGGTTATAGCGGCCTTCTACAGACTGCTTGTTTACCTCCAGCGCCTTCTTATAGTTGGCTTCAGCGTCGGTATACTGTTTATTCTTGTACAGATCATTTCCTTTGCGGATATATTTATTTCCGGTCTGGGCGAAAGCGCTCTGGCACAGGCAGATCAAAAGGCCGGCCAGCAAGGTCTGATATGTGAATGTTAGTTTCGTCATGGTTTTTCTGTAGCGGTAACAACAACATTTGGGCGTGCACGGCGCCTGATTTCAGGTATAAAGAACTCGGCCACGAGCAATAACACACTGATAGCCAGGAAATACTGGTAGTAGCTGTTATAGTCAGTGAAGATGTTTTCTCCGAATTCTTTCTGCTCCATGCTATCTATCTTCTGGACCAGGGAATTCACGACCTCTTCGGTATTGTTGTCGAGGTGTTCGTAGATACCCTTTCCTGCGGCGGCGATGGACTTCAGTTCCTCTTCATTCAGTTTGGAAATAACGGTATTGCCTTCCTTGTCTTTTTTGTAGGTGCCAGTTTCAGGATCCGGTAAGGGAGAACCTGTAGGAGAACCTATACCGATGGTATTAATCACAACGCCGTTGTCGAAAGCTGCATTGGCTTTTGAGATAGCGGCTTCGTCATGGTCTTCTCCGTCGGAGATGATAATGAGGGCTTTATGTTTTCTCTCTTTCTTATTAAAAGCATCATCGCTGACCTGGATGGCCTGTCCAATGGCGGTACCCTGTGTAGGAATCATTTCTGGTCCTACGGTAGACAGGTACATTTTGGCGGCAGAGTAGTCTATGGTCAGTGGCATCTGGAGGTAGGCGTTGCCGGCAAATACAACCAGACCTATGCGATCATTATCCAGTTTGTCGGCCAGTTTGGAGATGAGTTGTTTCGCCCTGGTCAGGCGGTCAGGTTTCACGTCGCCCGCCAGCATACTTTTACTGACGTCAAGGGCAATCACCACATCTACTCCTTTCCGGGTGATCTTTTCCATCCGGCTGCCTTTCTGAATGTTGGCCAGACCAATCACGCCGAAAAGGAAGGCAAGGAAGATCAGCAGGAAACGGAAAGTGAAGCGCCTGCGGGAATAGCCCGTAAATAATTTCTCTACAAGTACAGGGTCACCCAGTTTACGAACGGAACGTCTTTTCCACCAGGATATGCTGAGGAATGCCAGTTGCAGTACCAGTAACAGGACCAGTGCCCATAAGTATTCACTATGCTGAAAACGTAACATCATCCAATAAAGATTTCTTCTGCCGGTCATGAGGGAGACCGGACACAGGGATCAAATATAATTTTTTTAGTACGTTTTACCTCATATGCAGGTGTTGATTTAGGAGTTTTTTAACGCTATCAGGGTAGGGAGCGATGGTAGACAAGCAGTTACCGGAAAGGAGGACGGTCAAAGCAGTCGGAAAAACAGGAAGCGGTGAGGAAAGCGGCTATACTGATGGATGGGGGATCTGATACCAGATACCTTATTCTGTGAGATTCCCACTGATAAAGGATTGAGCATTAGTTGGTTGACGGTGGCAAATATGTGAGTAGTGGCGTTTTTCTTATCCCTGGCCAATTGTTGACCGTGGCAACTACAATAAAAGGCATAAAAAAGCCATAGTTCCGCAGGTATTTGACCTGTTCAACTATGGCCTTGAATAGCGTAGTTATTTATTTCATTCCTTCCATGTAACCGGCATCTTTCAGCAGGTTTTTCAGGATGTTCATGCGAACGTTCCTGACATCGAGGGATTTATTTTCTGTATCGAAATTCAGGACAAAGAAAGTAGGATGTCCATTTTCTTCGATCCAACCTGTTATCCAGGCGATGGTTTTAGGACCAACGGTGGCCATACCCGTTTTATAGCTCAGCTCATATTTGTTGGTTTTCTCCATGAGCATGATGGAGCGTACCCATTGCATGGTCAGTTTATGGAAAGGCAGTCCATCGAAGTACAGCTTCTTGACGAAGCCAAGTTCCTCATCCGGAGAGATCTGCAGGCTGTTATCCAGCCAAAAGGTATCTATACGGCTGATCTTCATGTTGCCATACTTAACAGTATCCAGCCAGTGCTGCATAACAGGTTTGGTGATGCGGCGGGCTACTTCCTGGTAGTAAGGAACAGCCGACAGCTGGAAAGCCTGTTTCATACTGAGGGATTGGTTCCACTCCGGAACGGGGCGTACAACACCATCCCATGGAATAACGGTAGCCGTATCTTTCAGTACACCGGTTTCAAGGCCTACCAGGGAGTTGAAGATCTTGAAAGTGGAAGCAGGCACGAAACGTTCCTTTGCCCTGTCAATGTTATACACCTTGAAGGTACCCTGGCTGTTGTTGAACAGCATAAAACATCCCTCAACCTTGTATTCAGCAAAATACTTTTCCCAGTCGTTTTCGATCTTGACGTTGTTCGGAGCGCAGGCATTCGCCAGAATGGCTACCAGCAGGAGTATCCAGCCAGTTCGTTTCATATACATCTTTTTAGTGCTGCAAAAGTAGCTATTTAGGGTAAAACTCGCTTAAAATCGCTTTGAGTTCGTCCCGATCCCTATATCTCCATATCGCTATACCGTCATCTCCATATCACTTTACCGACATCTCTATATCGATTCGATATAGAAATGCCGGTAAAGTGATATGGAAATGACGGTATAGTGATATGGAAGCACAGGGAACAGATACTACCAGAAAGGAACTAGAGACGATTATCGAGGAATGGTTCAGGAGAAAATGAAAAAGGCTGATCCATAGACCAGCCTTTGCAGTTCGTTTTTGATTTTTCTGAAGCTTATTTTCTAATGCAGCTTTCCTTTATATATTACTGTGCAATTTTTTCTTTGATTACCCCGAGTTCCTTACCCACTTTCGTGAAAGCAGCGATGGCCTTATCCAGGTGAGCCTGTTCATGTGCAGCGCTGAGCTGTACACGAATGCGGGCCTGGCCTTTTGCCACTACCGGGAAGAAGAAGCCGATTACATAGATACCCTCCTGCAGGAGTTTGTCAGCAAACTGCTGGCTCAGTACGGCATCGTACAGCATTACAGGAACAATAGGGTGGTCGCCTGGTTTGATATCGAAGCCTGCTTCCGTCATTTTGGTACGGAAGTAACGGGTGTTGTATTCCAGTTTGTCCCTGAGCGCTGT
Source organism: Chitinophaga ginsengisoli (assembly GCF_003014595.1). Lineage (GTDB taxonomy): Bacteria > Bacteroidota > Bacteroidia > Chitinophagales > Chitinophagaceae > Chitinophaga > Chitinophaga ginsengisoli. The sequence continues at coordinate 522,607 of NZ_PYGK01000001.1, forward strand.
AGTGGAGCTCAACATCTTCAGCACGGAGATGGAAGCACCAACAATGCTGGGGGCTACGGAGTTGGAGAAGAGATAAGGACGGCTACGCTGGCGCAGCATGTCGATGATCTCTTTCTTACCGCTGGTGAAACCACCGGATGCACCACCAAGGGCCTTACCCAGGGTACCTGTAATGATGTCTATGCGGCCCATTACATTACGGTATTCGTGGGTACCGCGACCGGTTTTACCCAGGAAACCGGAAGAATGGCTTTCATCGATCATGACAATCGCATCGTATTTGTCGGCCAGATCGCAGATCTTATCCAGCTGGGCGATGGTGCCGTCCATGCTGAAAGAGCCATCTGTTACGATAATTCGGCTGCGGAGGGAGGCGGATTCCTGCAGTTTAGCCTCCAGGTCAGCCATATTGTTATGTTCATAACGGTAACGCTGTGCTTTACAGAGGCGTACCCCGTCAATAATAGAAGCGTGGTTGAGGGCGTCAGAGATGATGGCGTCCTGTTCATTGAAGAGCGGTTCGAATACACCACCGTTGGCGTCGAAAGCAGCCGCGTACAGGATAGTGTCTTCAGTACCAAGGAATTCTGCCAGTTTCTGTTCCAGCTCACGGTGAATATCCTGGGTACCACAAATAAAGCGAACGCTGCTCATGCCATAGCCGTGAGTATCAATGGCATCTTTGGCTGCCTTGATCACATCGGGATGGCTGGAAAGGCCCAGGTAGTTATTAGCACAGAAGTTAATAACGGTGTTTCCATTTACCTGAATCTCAGCTCCTTGTTCAGACGTAATCACTCTCTCATTCTTAAAGAGTCCGGCGGAGCGTATTTCATCCAGTTCCTGTTGAAGGCGGGCAGTGAATTTTTGGTTCATAAATAGCAGATTTGTAACCTGGTTCAAAGTTATGGCAATAAAAGTATTGCGATTCTGTCACCTATGCAGGCTTTTATGGCGGGGTAGGAAAAAGTTTGACGGGGCTGTAACATTTGGGGACCGCTCTGCGTCATAGTAATGTCTGCACGTTGATCCCGTTAATTTGATCTTGTGTGGTAACGGGGTCCGGACTGAGTTTGAATTTCCGCGCTATTGAAGGATGGCAACAGGCCATGCGGGAACCTGCCGTCCGGAAGCGATACGTGTAGAACGGAAGCGCACAGACAAATAGTGTGGTTGGAATAGAGGGGAAGATGAGTGGATATAAAGTAATTGTCGGACATTAGCACTAAAATCCCGCAACACCGGATGACGGAAAAGGAGTACAATCAATGCGTGGACCTGTACGCGGACAATCTCTTCCGGTTTATTGTTAAAAATTTAGACCATACCGAGGACGCCAGAGATGTTGTACAGAATGCGTTTGAAATATTGTGGAAGCACTGTAACGATGTGCCTTTTGAAAAAGGCAAGTCATACCTGTTTACTGTTGCCTACCACAATATGATAGATCATGTCCGTAAGGTGAAGCGTATTACGCTGGTGGACGATTTCAAAGAAGAAACGAAGATTTCCGAACAACGGATCCACGACGCAAAAAAAGTATTGGAGAAGGCATTGGACAAACTCACGGATGTTCAGCGTTCACTCATATTATTAAAGGATTACGAAGGCTACAGCTATGAGGAAATAGGAGACATTATGCAGCTAAATCCCTCACAGGTAAAGGTTTATCTGCACAGAGCCAGGTTACACCTGAAACAGTACCTGGTGAAGATGGAAAATGTGATCTAGTACGGCTAAACGGAATCAAGTAATATTGCATATTAATTATATGTCTTTGATTTGGCAGTTAATATAAACATATCGAACTACGAGGAATTCCTGCTCAGCGCCATTGATGGTGAGCTGAACGGGGAGGAGATGGCCGCATTGGAAGCCTTTATGCAGCAGCATCCGGACGCCCGGAAGGAACTGGCATTGCTGCAGGCCACAAAGCTGAGCCCTGACGAAGGAATGAGGTTTAATGATAAAGAAGCACTCTATAAAAATACAGGAGCGCTGTCTGCCACAAATTATGAACGCTTCCTGCTGGATTACGTTGATAATGAACTGAGTGTATCTGAAAAAAGGGAGCTGGAAGCCTTGATCAGCCAGCACCCGCATATACAACAGGAGCTGTCGTTATTGCAGACCGCCAGATTAACTCCTGATTTTGCTGTAACATTTGGGAACAAAGCATCGCTATATAGAAGAAGGGAACGTTCCAAAGTACGGCCCCTGTGGTGGTGGAGCGCTGCTGCTGCAGTGGTAGTCGGACTGAGTGTCTGGCTCCTCCCTGGTCAGCGTTCAGGAGAGAATCCGCAGATGGCTGGCAGACAGTCAGTTGCAAAGAAAGATACTCCTGCGGCAAAACAGTCAGCCGATCAGCAGGCGAGCACTTCGTCTCTGGCAGATGCAGGTAACCCGGCAGGCAATTCCGCCGGCGAGGTAGCAAAAACCGCCGCTGCGGATGAGAAAAGAGAGACAAACGCGATTGCCCGGGCTACAGGCGATACCAATGGCAAAACATCCCAGGATAATGTCATTGCTCAGAAAGGGACTGATACCAGGATGAATAAGACTGCTGTACCTGACGTAGCTGTTAATGAACAGAAACAGGAACCCGGTATCGATCGTCAGCCCGATAGCCGCCTGTCAGCACTGGCCAAACTACCGCAACCAGCATCTACTTCCGGCGAAGTAGTGCAGCAACTACAGGAAAAGACCGAACAACAGGAGAATATACTGGCGCAAAACGTAACTGCTGTACAAGATAAAACAACTGTTATGGCAAATGCGGAGAAGATCAATAACGCACCTCCTGCTGCCGCAGCCACACCGGCAAATGGTGAACTGGTGGTGGCCGTGACAATGAATGGCGACAGTAAACTACTCAATGGAGTAGCAAACGTAGCCAGGTTCCTGTCACGTAAGAAGAAATAATCCGATGAATGAATTTTTTTGATATGAAGTGTAAAGTTTTACGCTATTTATTGTTACTACTTATTGTAAGCGTTGGTGCAAGTGCCCAGACCGCCGACAGCCTGGTGGAGACTATCCAGATCAAAGGGCTGATCATTGTGAAGGGAAAAGACACAAAGGGTAAACGCATCTTCAAGGTTTACAATGATACGGCATACGCCAGGGAGAAGTTGAAAAAGAACCTGCAAACCAGATGGTTTGTGGTTGACCTTGGGTTCAATAATTATATAGATCGCAGTGATTATACCGGGGCCGTTGCATTAGCCTTTTATGCGCCCAATGGAGTATCAGATGTCTATAATAAGTCATTTACCTATTCAGCAGCAGGTTTGAATACCCTTGCCCCCCGCGGAGGTAGTGCCCCGCTTACACCGTCTGAATTCAAACTGATTACCGGGAAGTCGATCAATGTCAATATCTGGCTCTTCCAGCAACGGTTGAATATTTATAAACACAAATTGAATCTGATCTATGCCTTAGGCGTCGAAATGAATAACTACCGTTTTGCGAGAAATATTACCTATGTACCAGGATACCCCACCGAGATCATCCGTGACAATGTGAATTTTTCCAAGAATAAGTTGTTCGCTGAATACCTGAGTGTTCCAGTAATGCTGAACTTCAATAGTAATCCGGCCCGCCCTTCACGAGCATTCAAAATGGGAATGGGTGTGATGGGAGGATACCTGGTAAAGGCCCGGACGAAACAGATCAGCAGGGAACGGGGAAAAGAGAAAAAAGTGGATGAATTCAACCTCAACAAGTGGAAATTAAGCCTGACGGGAGATATTGGTTATGGACCTCTCAAACTTTATGGTAATTTTGCGTTAACCCCTTTGCACGATTATGGCTTAGAACAATATCCTTTTTCAATAGGAATACGTTTAAATAGCTTTTAACGTTTTTGGGGGATAAAATTTGTTTAGTATGCGTTCTTTTATTGCTTTTCTGGCCTGTACCGGATTTATTGTATGGGCTCATTCATGTGAAAAGAGAATTGTAGGAGTGAAGGTTTATGCCCATCATCCGGGACAAAATGATGGGCTATCATTTAATGGCCTCTCTTATGAGCGCCCCTTGTTTTTAGCTCATACGGAAACCCCTGTAGCCCTTGATGCACTTTTTGTTAATATCGAGTACGGCCCGACCCTGGAGCACGACTGGAAAAGATAGGCCATTGCTCATCTTTTAATCCCTTTTAACAAATTCCTGTTGCCTCACATCCGGGCATTACCATTATATTTGGTAAATTTTCAAAAACCAATACATGAACCTCATTAAAAAAGCAATCTCTACATTGCTGGTCACCTGTGCTATGTCCACTATCGCAGGGGCACAACAAAAGTATGAGTGGAAGGAGAGCACATCCGGAGGATATACTTATAAGTATATCACCAACGATCCGATGAAAGCACGCTTCTACACACTAAAGAACGGCTTGACCGTTATTCTCAGCGTTAATAAGAAGGACCCACGTATTCAGACCCTGATTGGTGTCCGTGCCGGTAGCAACAACGACCCGCACGATCATACCGGTCTGGCACACTACCTGGAACACCTCCTTTTTAAAGGTACCCAGCAGTTTGGCTCCCTGGACTGGTCCAAGGAAAAACCTTATCTCGATAAGATTGAGGGCCTGTATGATAACTACAATCATACCAGCGATCTATCTGCCCGTAAAACAGTATATCATCAGATAGACAGCGTATCCGGTCTGGCGGCAAAGTATGCCATTGCCAACGAGTATGACAAACTGATGGCTGGAATGGGCTCGCAGGGTACCAATGCACACACCTGGGTGGAAGAGACGATCTATGAAGAAGATATTCCTTCCAACGTGGTAGACAAGTTCCTGACCGTTCAGGCAGAAAGGTTCAAAGACCCGGTTTTCCGTCTGTTCCATACCGAACTGGAAGCTGTATACGAGGAAAAGAACAGGGGCCTGGATAATGACGCCCGCAAGTCTTATGAACTGATGCTGTCTTCCCTGTTCCCAACACACAACTATGGTCAGCAGAGCACCATTGGTACGATAGAACATCTGAAGAATCCTTCCCTGAAAGCGATCCGCGATTTTTATAACGCCTACTATGTGCCCGATAACATGGCCATCGTAATGGCTGGCGATCTAGATCCTGACCAGGTGATCAGACAGGTAGATAAGGCCTTCTCTTACATGCGCTCAAAACCGGTGAACGAATACAAAGCGCCTGTAGAGAAACCAATAAGTGCACCAATAGTAAAAGAGGTATTCGGTCCTGATGCAGAAAATGTGATGATCGCTTTCCGTATGCCAGGCGCATTGGATGTGAAGTCAAATGTACTGCTCTCAGTGGTATCCGAAGTACTGAACAATGGTAAAGCAGGCCTGCTCGATCTGAACATCAATAAACAACAGAAGGTGCTGAAGGCAAGCGCCGGTGCAATGACCTGGAAAGACTATTCTGTGTTCTCCCTGAACGGTACCGCCAAACAGGGCCAGACCCTGGAAGAGGTAAAAGACCTGTTACTGGGACAGCTGGAGATCCTGAAGAAAGGAGAGTTTGACGAGACAATGGTAAAAGCTATTGTGAACAACGCCAAGCTGTCAGAACTGCAGGGACTGGAAAGTAATAACACCAGGGCCAGTTCATTGATGGACGGTTTTATCAAACACAGAGGAAAGAACTGGCTGACAGATGTATCCTTTGTGGATGATATGGGTAAAGTAACGAAACAGCAAATCGTTGATTTCGCTAATAAATACTTTGCCAACAACTATGTGTTGCTCTATAAACGTAAGGGCGAGGACAAAAATATTCAGAAGGTAGAGAAGCCGGCTATTACACCGGTGGAAGTAAACCGCGAGGCACAATCTGTCTTCCTGAAAGAAGTGAACGAAATGCCGGCATCTAAGATCCAACCACTGTGGCTGGACTTTAATAAGGATATCCAGAAGGGTAAACTGGGCGCTGCAGATGTATTGTACGTGCAGAATAAAGACAACAGCCTGTTCCGCCTGTATTACCGTTTCGAGATGGGCAGCTGGAACAATAAACTGTTACCGCTGGCAGCACAGTATCTCCAGTTCCTGGGAACAGATAAATATACTACTGAACAGATCAGTAAAGAATTCTATAACATCGCCTGTAACTTCAACGTATCCGCAGGTACTGATGTCACTACCATCAGCATTAGCGGTTTACAGGAGAACTTTGATAAGGCAGTATCCCTGTTTGAGCATCTGTTGAAGAACTGTCAGCCAAACGAACAGGCATTGACTGCATTCAAAGGTCGTGTGGCCAAAGGTCGTGCAGACAGTAAATTGAATAAAGGCAATATCCTGAAAGGACTGGCAAGCTATGCTATGTATGGTTCAAAAAATCCTTTCAATAATCAACTGAGCCAGGCCGACCTGGATGGTATTACCGCACAGCAGCTGGCAGACATCCTGCATGCTTTACCGGAATATCAGCATTCAGTTATTTATTATGGCCCGCAAACACTGGATGCGGCAATAGCTGCCGTACAGAAAGAACATGTTGTACCAGCGGCACTTAAGCCGGTACCTGTTGCTGTAAAGTTTGATAAAATAGATCAGGGCAGCAACCAGGTACTGTTTACAGACTATGACATGGTACAGTCTGAGGTGAACTGGGTAAGGAACACAGATACCTACAAAGCTGAGAATACGGCACTGGTAGATATGTTCAACGGTTACTTTGGTGGTAACATGGGGTCTATTGTATTCCAGACCATCCGTGAGTCCAAAGCGCTGGCGTATTCTACTTACGCTTATTATGCTACCCCCGACAGAAAAGACGCACGTTATTCTGTAGTAGCCTATGTAGGTAGCCAGGCCGATAAAATGAACGAGGCCATCAATGGTATGAATGAACTGCTGAATGATATTCCGCGTTCAGACAAACTGTTTGAAACAGCCAGACAGAGTCTGAAACAGGATATAGAAACAGAACGTATTACCCAGGACGGTATCATCTTCAACTACCTGGCGGCAAAGAAACTGGGATTGGATACTGATTACCGTAAGACCGTATATTCACAGATTGACGGTATCACATTTGAAAATGTGAAGCAGTTCCATGAGCAGAACATTGCCAAGAAACCGTACACTTATTGTATCCTGGCTTCAGAGAAGAAGGTGAGTGTAGACGATCTGAAGAAGTACGGCGATGTAAAGAAAGTGTCACTGGAAGAAATCTTCGGTTACTAAGCAAAACAGCGATAGTACAAAATACATAAGGGCATAGCCCTATATATTCATGAACCATCCGGTTCCGTACAGAGATCATCTGACGGAAATTCCGGATGGTTCTTTATTTTTGCCATCTGAATTTTTTAACCATTTGCAATAATCAGTTGACACTCAACGTTAACATTAATGCAAAATCCCTGTGAAAATGAATCGCTATTGCTTGTTGATACTCCTGGTGCTGACGCTGAGTGTATCAGGATTTACTACTAATAAAGGTGATGAGGATTACCTGTATAAAGTGAAAATACTGCCCAGTAACATTGATCCTGACAAGGTATTTTTACTGATCGATAAGAGTGACTACCGGTTATATCTTTACGAAGATGTCACACTCCGGAAGATCTACAAGGTAGTTTTCGGAAACAAAGACCAGTCGGCCAAAAGACAGGAAGGAGACCGTTTGACACCCGAAGGCACGTTTCATATACTAAGCAAGAGAGTGGATAAGCTCTGGAATCGTTTTATGCTGCTGGATTATCCGAATGAGGCATCCTGGAACCGGTTCCACCAGATGCAGGACGATGGAGAACTTCCTGCCGGCGCTACACCTGGTGGTGGTATAGGCATTCATGGCGTGGAATGGAATTCCGGTATCAGGGACAACTATGTGGAAGGCCGTATTAACTGGACCCTGGGTTGTGTAAGTATGAAGAATGCGGACGTCAGTGAACTGTATGAGATTATCAAAGTCGGGACGCCTGTTGTAATAAGACGTTGATGCTGTAATGCACATAGCAGTGTGCATGTTTACCTTTACTATAAGAAACGCATTCGTAGATCTTACATGCTATTCATGATTAAGAACGGTGCCACTATGGCCCTGGCCAGGAGCATTGTAGTGATACCGGGCGCGACCTGGTATCATGATTATCATAAAGGCGGATGTTGGTCTTGTGAAGCACGCTTCATTCGGGTGGAGCGTGCTTTTTTTATTGGTGTATTTCCTGGAAAGTAAAGTTATCTGGCTGCCAGAAATTCCCGTACGTGTTGCTTCCATTTTGTTCCTTCTCTTCTGCAGAATGATTGGTGCCCGCATTCTTCAAAAATAACCAGCTCTTTTTTCTTCGTACCGAGATGCCTGTAAACGCTGAGCGTCTCCTGCCTGGTAACACGGTTGTCATGTACGCCCCAGCATACCAATGCGGGCATGGTAATGCTTTGTGCATACTCTTCCGGATTGTAGCTGAAGCCCCAGAATCCATTCTCTATACCTCCCCAGAAAGTAAGCAGCTGAGAGAACGGTGTACCGGGTAACCCTACTGCCCGCATCCTGCCTTTAACAGCGTCGGTAAGCGTGGCAAAAGAGCATTCCAGTACTACTTTATCAGGATGCAGGTGATAGGTAGGTACTGCTCTCAGAACAGCCGCTGCTCCCATACTAACACCCCATAACACGATATGTTTTTCTCCTTTTTTCTCCACAAAGTTGTAAGCCAGCATCACGTCTTCCGCCTCTTTATATCCGACAGTACACACATTGCCTTCACTGTTGCCATGCGCACGAAAGTCAACCAGCAGTGTATTATAGCCAAGCTTCTGAAAGTACGCCGCTTCTGGAATAGGTCCTTCCTTGCTGCCACCATAACCATGGAAGAGAATAACAGTGCCTTTGGAAGAAGGAATGGGCATCCACCATCCTTCCAGTTGTAAGCCGTTACTGGTGGTCAGATGAATGGTTTCGTAAGGAACGTCGGGAGTATGCCTGACAATGGATTTTGAAATACGTACGCCCAGCAGCAATATCTGCGCCTTTTCGAGGACACTCATTTGTTCGGGCAGTTTATTTCTGAAGCTACCAGCTGCATAAAAATGAGTGAACTTCCAGGCATGGAAAGCGGCGATGATATTCAACAATACGAATAAGACAAGGAGTACGCGAAGGATGCGTTTCAGTAGCTTCATGGGGTAAAAGTAAAAAAAGCGGGTATATCAATTGCTGATATACCCGCTTTTTTACAAAGGTTGTTGATAACTGCCTTGAATATCAGTAGCTATTAATACCCTACATTCTGATGGATATTTGGATAATTTTCAAGCACTGACTGAGGAATAGGCAATAGCGCATTTTTGTCCTGATATCCTTTGCTGCCAAGTACTTCCTTGGCTTTATTATAAAGTACCAGGCGGGCGAAACGGAAACCTTCTCTATACAATTCTTCCTTGTACAGCGCAGTTAATTCAGTCCTTGCGGCATCAAGCGTTGCTAATGTGATAGCAGGTTTTTTACCTCTTGTGCGTACAGTGTTGATCGCCTCATTTGCACCGGAAAGGTCTTCTGATAAGATCTTGCCCATAGCTTTGATCAGATACGTTTCTGTATAACGGATAGCCGGACAGAAATTAACTGTCAGTCCGCCGCGAACAAAGTAATCTTTAAAAGGAGTGTTCATATTCGCGGTAATATCCCAGATGATCTCGTTGCTCGCAGGAGCGGTAAAGACTTTCGCTGAGTCGGTCAGTGCATACTTTTTGGTGGCAATAACTTTATCTGTATAAGTGAGAGCATCGCTACCGTTTATTTCCAGCAGTGCTACCCTGGCCAGCAACATATTGGCAGCAGCAGCTGTCATGTACCATGGTTTGGCAGCAGGGGAAGCATCCGGCAATGACGGTATCGCATCGGTCAGGTCTTTTTTGATATTGTATCTTGTCAGGTATATGCTGCCGGGGGAAATGCCTGCGGGCATCAGCAGCGCATCTGTCATTGGCAATGTTCCAAAATAATTTTGCAGCTCAAGGTATAAAAATGCGCGGAAGCCTTTGAGCTGTGCAATAATAGCAGCTTTATCTCCTTGTATGCCATTGAGGCTGGCTAACATTCTGTTTAGCTGAAGAATGCTGGCATAGTGGTTCTTCCAGACATCAGTGATAATACTATTGGCGGCTGTAAATGTAAACTGGTCCAGTTCGCAAAAGCCGGTTGGCAGGTTGGTGATCTGGCAATCTGCCTCATCACTGAGCACGCCATCCAGCATTACTGCCTGTTGGTGAGCAGCACTGATCTTTGGAAACTCGTTTGAGAATGCAGTCTCCACTGCCGCGAGTGTGGTATATGCGTGATTGACAGTAGAGCCGATCAGCGTCCTGATGGTATTAACGGAATCTTTTTTTACAATGAGTTTGAAGAATGGCGCAGCAGCTACATCATTGTTGTTAATGATACCATCACCATTCAGGTCCCTGTATTTGAAGTCGCCAGGGAGTACATTGTCCTGTATTGGTTGCTGTGGATCTTTGATCTCTGCTTCTGACTGGAAAACGGTATCAGACACCCGGGTCATATTCTGGGCATCGCGCCAGGTATTGGTTTTGCCGTTTTTCGTGGCTACCATGAAATACTCGCCTTCAGGAATGTCTTTGAAGGAAGCCACACCACTGCTATTGGTGGTAGCAGTATAGGCAGGTTTTTTAGTCAGGTAATCCTGTTGCGATGCATATAGTTCTACGGTTGCGCCATCAGCCAGTGTTCCTTTAGGTTGCTCTGGGCTCCATTGTGTGGCATCCCATACAGTAACGCTGGCAGTTGGTTGTTGCGGTGTTTCAGGTTCAGGTTTTACATCGTTGTCGTCTTTGCACGCCCACAGACTGCATGACAAGGCAAGGAATAATAATTTCTTCATAAATGTTGGTGTTGGGAAAACGTTAATTCACGAGGTTTTGTGAGTTGTTGTCCTGTTATATATTGGTTTTAGGTATAGGTTTTCCTTTCTTTCGGGTTCACAAAGATACAAAAAAAGGGCCAAACATGTTGACCCTTTTTATAATATGAATATTATTTCTCCGTTAGAGTTTTCCTCTTTTGATCTCTTCTACCACTACTGGATCGAGCAGGGTAGAGGTATCGCCCAGGTTATCCAGTTCTCCTTCAGCTATCTTACGCAGGATACGACGCATGATCTTTCCGGAGCGTGTTTTCGGCAGGCCGCTTACAAACTGGATCTTGTCTGGTTTGGCAATCGGGCCGATGATACGGGATACTGTCTGGAGGATATCTTTCTTGGTTAGTTCAGGATCGTGTACCTGTCTTTCTGTAATAACATAAGCATAGATACCCTGGCCTTTGATATCGTGTGGATAACCTACAACGGCACTTTCCACTACACCGGCGTGCATGTTAATAGCGTTTTCCACTTCTGCGGTACCGATACGGTGTCCGCTTACGTTGAGCACATCATCTACCCGACCGGTGATACGATAATAGCCATCTTCATCTCGAAGACAACCATCCCCGGTGAAATAGAGATTTTCGTAGGTTGCAAAGTAAGTGGTACGGCAGCGTTCGTGATCGCCATAAGTGGTACGTAACATACCAGGCCATGGGAATTTGATGCAGAGGTTACCATTTACGTTATTGCCTTTCACTTCTTTTCCATTCTCGTCAACGAGGATCGGTTGTATACCTGGCAGTGGCAAAGTAGCATAACCGGGTTTCTCTTTGGTAATGCCGGCAATCGGCGTGATCATTATACCACCGGTTTCGGTTTGCCACCAGGTGTCAACAATAGGACAGCGCCCTTTACCAATGTGGTCTTTAAACCAATGCCATGCTTCTTCGTTAATAGGTTCGCCCACGCTGCCGAGTTTCTTCAGGGAGCTGAGATCTTTATGATTTACCGGACCCAGACCGTAACCCATCAGGCTGCGGATAGCAGTAGGAGCGGTGTATAGTATATTGACGCGGTATTTATCTACGATAGACCATAAGCGGCCTGCATCGGGATAGGTAGGCACACCTTCAAACATCAGGGTGGTAGCGCCGGCGCTGAGGGGGCCGTATATAATGTAGCTGTGACCGGTGATCCAGCCTACGTCTGCGGTACAGAAGTAAACTTCACCTGGCTGGTACTGGAAAGTATTGACAAAGGTATAGTTGGCATATACCATGTAGCCTGCGCAGGTATGTACAACGCCTTTAGGCTTGCCGGTAGAACCGGAAGTGTAAAGGATGAAGAGCATGTCTTCTGCGTCCATTTCTTCGGCAGCACAGGGCGGATTGCCCATGGTTTCCACCTGTTTGATCTCATCTTCCCACCAGAGGTCGCGGCCTTTTATCATGCTGACAGGCGTGCGGGTGCGGGTGCATACAATTACTTTTTTAACGGAAGGGCAGCCTATGAGCGCATCGTCAATGACAGATTTCAGCGGGATGTCTTTATTGCCGCGGAAAGCACCGTCGCAGGTAATAACGAGGCTGGCCTGTGCATCCTGGATTCTGTCGGCGATAGACTGGGCGCTGAAGCCGCCGAATACTACGGAATGAATAGCGCCTATGCGGGCGCAAGCCAGTACGGCAATAGCCAGTTCAGGTATCATCCCCATGTATATGCAGACACGGTCGCCTTTTTTGACACCGTTATTTTTCAGCACATTGGCAAACTGGCATACTTTGTTGTAAAGATCGCGGTAAGTGATAACACGGTGGCGCTCTTCGGGGTCATTGGGTTCCCAGATGATGGCAGGGGTATTTCCAAGGGTGCCGAGATGACGGTCGAGGCAGTTTTCTGTGATGTTGAGTTTACCACCGGTAAACCATTTCACATCGGGGTCTTTAAAGTTCCATTCCAGCACTTTATCCCACTTCCGGCGCCAATAAAAGTGATCAGCTACATTCGCCCAGAAACCTTCCGGGTCCATTACGCTTTGCTGATAATTCTGTTGATACTCTTCTAAGCTCTTGATCTGGTACGGGTAAGCCATAGCTTGCAATCAGTTTTTGTTGGTCATAAAGTACGTGTTATCAATAATCTGCAGCTTAAATTTAGTAAAAATGGGCAATAGTCAATAGGAATCCTGCGTATGTGCAAAAAGTGTAAGAAGGAGTTTGGTAAGGGGTTTTACTATTTTAGACAGCTGAAAGAAGGGAAGTTAACTCTAAAGGGCATAGGCATGAACGTCCGGAATTTACTTACTTCCTGGTTGGTTTTTTCCTGTACTTTTCACAGTACTCCCAAAAGCTCTCGTACACTTCGTCAAGAACTGCCATGATTTTTTCTTTTTCCGCATTGCTAAGGTTGGGAGTAATCCTTTCTTTGTCACTACCGGGCTTTAGTGCGCTGCGCATCTTACGATAGAATGTAGGGATGCTCCAGGAGCATTCCTCACATACACGTTCGCGAAAGTAGATAGGCAGATTGATCATCCTTGAATGCACATCCTGTAATAAATTGATCGGATGCGACGTCGAGGGCATTGATTTTTTCATTTTGCTAAATTTTGATTAAATGTGTTACCGATTAAATTGAGAGTATTTCTCAGTTGTACTAATTATCATTGTGATATAAGCAAATATATTTATAAACATATTACCTCAAAAAAAATTGCACAACTATATTTATTCGTTTTGCAAAATGTTATTTAGCAGATAATTATATAGTATACTTACTGTGTTACGAGAAAAAATGTAAACATTTTTATCAGGAGAGAATTGTAAACGTAATTGTTTTCTGAAAATGATATCGAAATGGTATTATCAGGGTGATAACTATATTGTCTATATGAATTTCCAATTGTGATAATGAAATGGAAATTATTATTATATTGTATGAATTGCGCACCAATGCAATCCACTGTTTAGTAAAATATAGTATACATGTCCAGGTTAATCCACATGGGCCAACGCCTAAAACAAATATTAAAACAGAAGAAAATAAAGATAGTCGACTTTGCCGACATGGCCGGCTTCACCAACCAGATTGCGCATTATCACTTGCGTAAAAGTGATATGAAGCGGAGCACACTCGAAAAATTTTGTGAGATTATCAGTATCACTCCCGAAGAATTTTATGAATGGAACAGCGTCCCTTCTTCCAATGGTGAGAAAGGAAATGAAAGCACAGTATTACATCACGGTGGCCGGCTGATGGAGCTGATCGGAGAAAGGGGACTGAATAAAACGAGGCTGGCGAAACGCCTGGGCATGAGCAGGAGAACGATGTATAATCTTTTCGAAAAGGAAATTTTCGGAGCTGAGGAACTGGATAGAGTGGTCAGAGCCCTTGAGATGACAACCAACTCTTTTCTTCATCCCGGTACAATGGAAGACTCCAGGCAGGCGGAAAATGATGAAATGCTTGCTCTCCGGGAAAAATATTACAAGCTGCTGGAAGAGCATAACCAGCTGCTGAAAAGTTATTCTTCTCTGAAAGAAGGGCTTGAAACCGCCAAGAAGGACATTTTGCAGTTACGTAAACAGGCCCGTTCAAAAAAAGGATAAGTCAGGAAGAAAGCATATCTGTTTAAAGACCTATACACATACAATAACCATATTCTTTTCATTTTCAACCCACAACACACAGAAAGTGATTCCCAGGTTTTTTATCGTGTAATGAAATTATTATAGTTTTACGTGAATTACTATAATGATAATGGTATTATCAAACGTGCTTTGATGAACTATCTGCCTAATGCATTTGACCCTCCTGTGTGGTACCTCGTAATGCCCGTTTGCGGTGCTGCAGATCAGGTATTTACCGAAAAACGGTATGCCGATATCCTGGCCGCCAGGTTAAATAATGACCAGCGGAATGCCTTAATAAAGGTGGAGGATTATACTTTTATGCCGTTTGCCGTACACCTCATCATACGGGAAGTAGCACTTTCTGCAGATATGTGGTGGCCTGCATTTATGCACGCTATCCTCGAGGAACTGAATAAAAAGTGGCCCGGAGGAGGTTTATCATGGTGTGATGACACCTCCGAACGCATTGCCGATGCGGAAGCATTTGAACACCGGGCCTACGAGCTGTTGTACCTGCCAGTCTGGAAAGGGCTGGCCACAGACCCCGAAGGTTATGCCTATAATAGCATCAACAACAGGGCGAAGATTGACCTGTAGGCTTATAATAACAAGGCGCCTACTTCTTCCCAGCTGTTGACCCTTTTGAAATCAGTTATATTCACGTTATGCGGAGCGGTGAACATCAGTGCTTCTCCTTTGAACGGCTGCAGATTTTTTACGTGGTCGTCTATCATATAGTCTGCTTGCACAATTGTCTTGGATCCACAGAACACAATATTCTGCCAGCCGATAAACGGATAGAACTCTTCCAGCCATTCCAGCTTTTCCGGTAATGAATTAGGAAACTCCATTGCGGCAGATACGATGAACACTTCGTGTTTGTCATACAACGCTTTGATCACTTCCTGACTGTCTTTTATAACAGGCTTGGTCCTGAAGAATCCCGGCTCATACAAGAACCCGCGTATCACTTCTTTGCCATGGGGAAATCCGGATGTTTCCGGTTGTCCATATAAGGTCGCTTTATCTACCTGTACGCCATAGCGTTCGGCATACCAGTTAATATATTGCTGGGTGGTATCTGCCATAACGCCGTCCATGTCGATTGCAATTCTTGCCATATTCTGCTGTTTTTTGCAAAGTTAGCTATTTAACTGAAAGTACATAGCATGTTATTGCAAAATGTTTCATATTTTCGCAGGAAATTGCAATATTATGCTGAAAGAAGAGCGGTTTGATTATATACTGAAGAAGCTGCAGACAGACCATAAGGTATTGCATACAGAGCTAAGTAATGATCTGCAGGTATCTGAGGATACCGTGCGGCGCGACCTGGAGGTTCTGGCCCAGAATGGGCTGCTGATCAAGGTCAGAGGAGGCGCTATTCCGCATTCTCCCAATCCATTTGCCTTTAATGAGCGTATCAATATCCATGAAGACGATAAGCGGGCCATTGCCACCAAAGCCTTGTCTTTCCTGCATAATGGTCAAACCATTATCATGGACGGAGGTACCTCGACCTATGCCCTTGTAAAGCTGTTCCCTCCTTCGCTTCAGCTGACGGTAGTGACGCCAAGTATCCCCATTGCGATGCAATTAATGGAGCATCCGGAGGTAGAGGTGATACTCACCGGCGGAAGGATCTTCAAGAGTTCTCAGGTCACTTCCGGTCTTGATACCATCAGGATGCTGGAAAAGCTACGGGCCGATATTTGTTTTATGGGGGTATGTAGCCTGCATACCGAAGTAGGAGTGACAGGTCCGGATATGGACGAAGCAGCGGTGAAGAATGTGATGGTGCAGTCGGCCAATAAGGTCATTGCACTGGTAACCAGTGATAAGATGGGGACTGCAGAGCCCTATAAGGTATGTAACATAACAGCTATGGACACAATTATAACAGACGAAGCCGGCCTGGCACTGGCCGCACCTTACCGCCAGCTTGGAATAAATGTTATCTGACAAACAAGAAAGTTTAAGTATTTCAAAGCCAACAAGTATGGAATTGACAATCGGTCATTCGCACAAAAGAACTACACGTATTGCCGTGAGCGCCCTGTTTTTTCTGACAGGACTATGTTTTGCCAGCTGGGCCTCCAGGATTCCAGCCATCCAGGAAAAGTTGCATCTCTCTGAAGGAGCCTTAGGTAGTATGCTACTGGCCTTACCTATCGGTTCTATGTTATCAATGCCAGTGGCCGGAGTGCTGGTAAGTAAATACGGCAGCCGTCATGTACTGATGATAGCCGGTCTGTTATACGCAGGAGTATTACCAACACTGGGTTTAGCCGGGGAAAGCTGGCAGCTGTTCTGTTGTCTGGTATTATTCGGTTTCTGTGGCAACATGGCCAATATCGCTGTCAATACACAGGCCGTGCTTGTAGAGGCGATGTATGGCCGTTCTATTATGGCTTCCTTTCACGGACTCTGGAGTCTGGGCGGATTTACCGGTGCGTCAATTGGTTCAGGTATGGCAGCACTGGCAATAGTGCCTTATCAGCACTTCCTGTTTATCATGGTGCTGGGCATCGCTATTGTGGGTGTGGCTATCAGATATGCCGTAACACATGATGCGCCCGCTGGTGGAGAAAAGACCCCTTTGCTTGCCTGGCCTGACAAGATACTGCTGACGCTGGGTGTCATCGCTTTTTGTTCCATGATCTGCGAAGGAACGATGTTCGACTGGAGCGGTGTGTATTTCAAAAAAGTAGTACTGGCCTCAGAGAAGACTGCAGGTCTGGGGTATACCGCATTTATGAGTACAATGGCAGCTTTCCGCTTTGTAGCCGACTGGCTGACCGTACGTTTCGGTACCAAAAGGATGTTGCAGTTAAGCGGCGGCCTCACCGCAGGTGGATTGCTGATAGCAGTGACATTGCCCTACTTCGCTACTGCCATATTAGGCTTCCTGCTGGTAGGTGCAGGTGTGTCTTCTGTAGTACCGCTGGTATACAGTGCGGCAGGCCGTAGTAAACCATCTTCTCCAGGTATGGCGCTGGCAGCTGTATCTACGATAGGCTATCTCGGCTTCCTGGCAGGCCCTCCGTTAATCGGTTTCATAGCACAGGCTACGAGTCTGCGTATTTCTTTTACGATTATTGCTTTGATGGGGATGTTTATAGCGGTGATGAGCAAGAAAGTGAAAGCCTAACAGGTGTAGATCAAAACATGATCATTCCCGGCAAACGGTCCCGCCTGAGACGGAGCGTGTGTTTGTAGCGCGGGCTCATAACATCAGGAACATAATATAATCATTCCCGGGCGATCGGCTCCGTAGGTGCCGTTTTGTTTGTAGCCCCCGGTGCAACCGGGGGATCGGGGAGAACCGGGAGGAATTGGGGTTTTAGAAAAATAGATGGGCTGATCATTATGATCAGCCCATTGCGTATTGTGAAATAAAGAGATGATTATTTTTTAACAAGTTCCACTGTATAGGAAGTATTATCAAGCCGCACCAAGGTGACCGTTTGAGGGGTCATTTCCAGGATCTTCACCTGATAGGAATAAAAGTTATCAAACTCAAGCCCATTATTATCTACCACGATGGTCATGATCTTTGTTTCGGCATTGAATGACCATCCGCCTTTTTCGAGTTTGCTGATGGTCTGTGTACCATAGCTCAGCTTATCGCAGGTGGAATTGTCCAGGATAACACGGGAGAGCGTAGCAGAGAATAACTCACTGTATTCATTCATATCAGTGAACATCAGGTCGTATTTGGTAACTGCAGTTATGGCCGCGATACCGGGAAAACAGGTCTGCTGATTATTCAGGCAGTATTGCACCTGGTTATTCACACAGGCAAAATTGGTCCGGGAGGTGTCCGGAATATAGTAGTTCTGCCATACCCCATTGGCATCTGTTTTCCTGTTTACTTTCCAGGTACCGACAAAATCCTGGTAGTCTGCAATACCATTCTGGCTGTGAATGCGTACATGCGCTGGTACCTGGTTGCTGACATGACCCAGGGAATCGTAAGCGGCATAGGTGAGGGATAGTGTATCGCCTACAATGTATTTCGGTAATTTGATAATGATGGAGGAGTCAACATAATCCCCCTCACGGAACAAGGAACCCTGCACCTGAGGCGCTTGTCTGTAAAAGCCACGGTTGGCGGCATAATCTATCTTGAAATACCCGCCACTTCCATTAATGGACACATAGTAGCCTTTAATGGTGGACTCATAATAACTAAAAGAAGGTTTAATCACGATATAACGGCCGCTGATCGCGTCTACAATGTTTTTATTTTCGACCAGAACAGGGGTACCACTCTCGGATGTTGCCGCAGGTATGCTGCCTTTGCTGGCAATACCGAATGCCACTTTTACTTTGGTAGCCAGTGCAGATCTGTCGCTGAGGTAAACAGTATCAATTTTTGTAGGTGTTTCACCGCCACCTTCATCGTCTTTAGTGTCTTTTTTGCAGGCATAAAATGCAAGACTGCATGCCAGCATCCCGAAAAATAGAACTTTTTTCATCAGGTATCAGGGTTTGAATTAATGATCAGATTTATAATTACTGTTATTTAAAAAAGTACGATCTAATGCTCATCGTTCGTTTACAAGTGTCTCTTAATCTCTAAAATATTGCCACCCATTTTAATCATAAACATAATATGAAGAATAAATCATATTATATACGTTCACCTTCTCTTCCGGGATTTCGCTACGGTATTAAGGAATCATGTTTTTTCATACCGGGTCTCAAAAGCGCAATAACAGTCTCGGCATAAATATATGTGTTTTTCCGGATATGTGGGAATCCGGGATTGGAAACAGAGAGTGTGCCGGCCGAAATATGGGTATTAATATTATTCGTTGGGCTAAGGTCTTGTCAGTAAAGGATTTGCAGTGCGGGCCTTCTGAAGACGTTAAATTTAATTGCAACAATAAATTTTGAAACCCTTAATTTTGCACGATTTTTTTGTCTGGTGAATGGTCATAAAATCAGTTAGGTTTCAAATTTTTCAATAGAATACGCAAATGCCGAAAGATTCTTCTATCAAATCTGTTCTTATTATTGGTTCTGGTCCTATTATTATTGGTCAGGCTTGTGAATTTGACTATTCCGGCTCCCAGGCAGCCCGTTCGCTGCGAGAGGAAGGTATCAGGGTAGTATTGATCAATTCCAATCCGGCTACTATCATGACTGACCCTATGATGGCCGATAAGGTATACCTGTTGCCGCTAACGGTAGAAAGTATAGAACAGATACTGGAAGAACAGCAGATTGATGCCGTACTGCCTACCATGGGTGGACAGACAGCGCTGAACCTTTGTAAAGAGGTTGATGAGCTGGGAATATGGCAGAAATACAATGTTCGCCTGATCGGTGTAGACATCAAAGCCATTGATAAGGCTGAAGACCGCGAACAGTTCCGTCAGTGGATGATTCGACTGGGTGTACCCGTTGCGCCGGCCAGAACCGCTAATTCCTTCCTTGAGGGTAAAGAATTCGCACAGGAAATAGGATTCCCGCTGGTAATCCGTCCTTCCTTCACCCTGGGTGGCACCGGAGGCGGTTTCGTACACAGCAAGGACGAACTGGACGAAGCACTGCAGCGTGGTTTGCAGGCGTCTCCCATCCATGAAGTACTCGTAGAAAAAGCAGTACTGGGATGGAAAGAGTTCGAACTGGAACTGCTGCGCGACGCCAATGATAACGTGGTGATCATTTGTACTGTAGAGAACCTGGACCCAATGGGCGTCCATACTGGTGACTCTATCACCGTGGCGCCAGCGATGACCCTGAGCGATACCGCTTTCCAGGACATGCGTAACAAGGCCCAGATGATGATGCGCGACCTAGGTAACTTTGCCGGTGGTTGTAACGTACAGTTCTCATTGAACCCTGAAAACGAAGAGCTGATCGCGATCGAGATAAACCCTCGTGTAAGCCGCTCTTCTGCACTGGCATCCAAAGCTACCGGTTATCCTATCGCCAAGATCGCTGCGAAACTGGCTATCGGTTATACACTGGATGAACTGGAAAACCAGATCACCAGAACTACTTCCGCTTTCTTTGAACCTGCGCTGGACTACGTGATCGTAAAGATGCCGCGCTGGAACTTCGATAAATTTAAGGGTGCTGACCAGACCCTGGGGCTGCAGATGAAATCAGTAGGTGAAGTAATGGCGATCGGCCGTACCTTCCCTGAAGCGCTGCAGAAAGCCTGCCAGAGCCTGGAAAACGATGCACTGGGCCTCGGTTACTACGGTAAGTCTGCCATGAAGAGTGAGCAGTTGCTGGAAAGACTGAAGACGCCTACCTGGGACCGTATCTTCCGTATCAAAGATGCCCTGATGGAAGGTGTTTCTGTGAAACACATCCACCAGATGACCTATATCGACAAGTGGTTCCTGAACCAGATCAACGATATCGTGAACATGGAAAAGCAGCTGCAGGAACATGATCTGGATACCATTCCAAAAGAACTGCTGAGTGATGCCAAGAAAATGGGCTTCTCCGATATGCAGCTGGTACACCTGTTTGGCAACTGTGAAGAACACGAAGTATACGAAAAACGTAAAGCACTGGGCATCACCCGTACCTATAAGATGGTGGATACCTGCAGTGCTGAGTTTGAAGCGATCACGCCTTACTTCTACTCTGCCTTCGATACTGAAAACGAAAGCAAACCTTCAGATAAAAAGAAAGTAATCGTACTGGGCTCCGGCCCTAACCGTATCGGTCAGGGTATCGAATTCGACTACTGCTGTACACACGGCTTACAAGCCATCCAGGAAGCAGGTTTCGACGCTATCATGGTGAACTGTAACCCTGAAACGGTATCAACCGACTTCGACATGGCTAACAAGCTATACTTCGAGCCGGTATTCTGGGAGCATCTGTGGGAGATCATCGAACTGGAAAAACCGGAAGGTGTGATCGTACAGCTGGGTGGACAAACAGCACTGAAGCTGGCAAAACGCCTGGAGGAAAAAGGAATTAAGATCATCGGTACTTCTTTCGATAACATGGATATCGCTGAAGACCGTGGCCGTTTCTCAGATCTGCTGAAAGAACTGAAGATCC
The DNA here is from genome assembly GCF_003014595.1 of Chitinophaga ginsengisoli. Taxonomy (GTDB): domain Bacteria; phylum Bacteroidota; class Bacteroidia; order Chitinophagales; family Chitinophagaceae; genus Chitinophaga; species Chitinophaga ginsengisoli. The sequence goes on from NZ_PYGK01000001.1 coordinate 544,098, forward strand.
CTTATCCTAACTACGGTACTGCTTACAATACAGACGAAGCCATAGAAGTAGCAAAAGAAGTAGGTTATCCGGTACTGGTACGCCCATCCTATGTATTAGGTGGTCAGCGTATGCGTATCGTGATCAACGAAGAAGAACTGGAATCATCTGTACTCAGCCTGCTGAAGCACTTGCCGGGTAACAAGATCCTGATCGACCACTTCCTGGACCGTTGCCAGGAGGCAGAGATCGACGGTATCTTCGACGGCGAGAACTTCCATGTAATGGGTGTGATGGAGCATATAGAGCCAGCTGGTATCCATAGTGGCGACAGTAACGCGGTACTGCCCGCGTTCAACCTGAGCCCAATGGAAGTAACCACCATGGAATACTATGCAGAAAAGATTGCCCGTGCATTGGACATCCGCGGTCTGATCAACATTCAGTTTGCTATCAAGGGTGGAAATGTATACGTGATCGAAGCTAACCCGCGCGCTTCCCGTACCACACCGTTCATCGCGAAGGCATACCAGGTACCTTACCTGAATATTGCTACCAAAGTAATGCTGGGCGTGAACAAACTGACAGATTTCGTGATCGAGAAGAAACTGGACGGTTTTGCAATCAAGGAACCAGTGTTCTCTTTCAATAAGTTCCCGGGCGTGAATAAGGAACTCGGCCCTGAAATGAAATCTACCGGTGAAGCGATCCGTTTCATCAAAGATCTCAGGGACCCTTATTTCAGGACCCTGTATAAGGAGAAGAGCATGTACCTGAGTAAATAAGCGCGTACATCTTAATCATACTAAAACGGACGTATCAGATAACTGATACGCCCGTTTCTTATATAATCTTCACCTGTTCATATTAAGATCAAGTCCAACTCAAAGCCATGTCAAAGGCATGCTTAAGCCGTGTCTGATGTAGGGCGAAGGCCCGGTTCTCTCACGGAAAGCCAACCCTATTCCTCCCATGTTAAGATAATATCACTTTTGGAATGCCTTACGTCCATGGCGGATGTCCAGGCCAGACAGCTTTATTCTGCTCTTACAGGTCCGGCTGGCTTCTTCATAGCAGGCGTGTCTTTGATCTCTTTCATCAGCAGTTCCACCGTCTTTTCCAACTGCGGATCTTTGCCTGCAATAACATCGGCCGGTGTCATCTCTACTTCAACATCCGGCGATACCCCTTTGTTTTCGATGATCCATTTGCCGTCTTTACTGAAGATGCCCAGTCGTGGTGCAGTCACGAAACCACCATCCATCAGCTGCGGATAATTGTAGATACCCACCAATATACCCATGGTAGTAGTACCTACCAGTGGTCCTAGTTTCTTTTCATGGAACATGAACGGCATCAGATCGCCGCCGGAGCCCGCATAACCGTTGATGATCATGGCTTTCGGGCCGAATATGGCATTACCTGGAGTAGTCATCGGCTGGCCTTCGCGGGTACCCCAATAGTTCAGCAGGTCACGGTTCAGCAGGTCTATGACATAGTCTGCGGCTGATCCACCGCCATTAAAGCGCTCGTCTACGATCACACCTTTCTTATCCAACTGGGAGAAGTAATAACGGTTGAAATAGTTATAACCGTCACCTCCGGTATTAGGCATGTAGACATAAGCCAGTTTACCATTACTCAGCTGATCCACCTTTTTACGATTGCCTTCCAGCCAGTTCATATGGCGCAGCATCACCTCATTGGTGACAGGTACGACGGTATATTCCTTCGCACCACTCGTATCCGGCCGCTGATTGACAAGTATGCGTACCTGCTTGTTGGCAGTGGCCTGGAACAGGCTGTAAAGGTTGGTCTTAGCATCCAGCGGAATACCATTTACTGCAAGCAGATAGTCCCCTTCTTTCACATTGATACCGGGTTGTGTCAGCGGTGCCTGGAATTGTGGATTCCAGTTTAATCCCGAATAGATCTTCGCAAAGCGGTAATGGCCATTCTCAATACTGTAATCGGCGCCCAGCAGGCCTACAGATTCAATGACCGGTTTCGGAAAATCTCCCTGGCTGACATAGCTATGGCCTATTACCAGTTCCCCCATCATTTCGCTGAAGAGGTAGTTGAGGTCATCTCGGTGTCCTACATAAGGAAGGAAGCGCTGGTATTTCTTTTTCACGGCTTTCCAGTCGGCGCCATGCATATTATCTACATAAAAGAAATCACGTTCTATACGCCATAGTTCATCAAACATCTGGTTCCACTCAGCAGCAGGATCTACCAGCGTACGGATATTGCCAATGTTCAGGGTGCCTTCTCCCGCATTTGCTTTGCTGGCAGTACCCACAATGCCCGCCGCTGTAGATGTAACATACAACAGTTTCTCTCCATTCTGACTCACAGCATAGCTGTTAATGCCGCTCATAAGCACATCACTTTTGCGCTTCGCGATATCGTAACTGTAAAGAGTGTTATCAGACAGGTACAACAGCTTGCCATTCACAAAGCCATTCAGTTGCCTGTAACTTTGCGCCGGCATTGGAAGTGCCACTATGCGCTGGTCAATATTCTCCAGGTCTATGCGTGTCAGCTTGGAGGTATCTTTAGCAGCTTCTTTTTTCTCCTGTTCCTCATCACTCTCCGGAGCGAGCGGAGATGGCAGGTTGTTGGCCAGCACCACAACATAGATATTGCTCAGCGTATTCCGTTCGTAAGAGCTCATATCCAGCCAGCCCGTATTCTGTGCATAATTGGTGCTTGCATAGAAGAACAGGTATTTGCCATCCTTGCTGAATACCGGCTCATTAGCCTCACTACGGCCATCAGTGAGTTGATTGCTTTTCTTGTCTGTAAGGTTGTACAGGAAGATCGCCTGCAGGTTGTTAGGGAGCCTTTTGTTATAAGTGATCCAGCGGGAGTCTGGGCTCCATTTGGCGTCGAAGTCCTGGTCGGGACGATCGTAGGGATCCTCATCTATCACAGAGATCTTCCTGCTGTCCACCTCCACGTACAAGAGGCGCAGACGTTTATCCCGGAATACGATCTTTTTACTATCCGGCGACCAGACAGGGCTATAATAGAAGCCTGGTTCCAGTGGAATGATAACAGCGGGTTTCTCTCCCTTCTGATCACGGATATGCAGCGCATACTCACCACTGGCATCAGAGAAATAGGCAATGGATTTACCATCTGCAGACCATGCCGGTGTACGTTCGTGAATACCGGGAGTAGCGGTAAGATTACGCAGATCACCCTTTTCTGCAGGCAGCGTCAGAATATCGCCTCTGAACTGTACTACAGCCCTGATGCCCGTAGGAGAGAGGCTGATGCTGCCGAGTGTATTAAGAGAGGCATTAACATAATGAGGGCGCTTATAAGGCAGGTCGGGCTGCAGGCTGATGCTGAGTGCAGTGCTTTTGCCTGAAGCCGCGTCCCATTTGTTGATACGGCCGCCCTGCTCATATACGAGCGTTTTCCCGTCAGAGAAAAGTGTCTTTACATCAAAGTCTTTGTGGTTTGTTATCTGTGTAACTGTCTTGGTAGATACTGAATACCGGAAGACATTCATGGTGCTGTTACGGTCACTCAGGAAGTAGACGTCGTTGCCCAGCCACACCGGACGGATGTTATTGGAGCCCGCATCAGGGATCTCTGTTACAGCACTTGTCTGGTTATTGAAAATCCAGATACGTGGCATATTACCGCCCCTGTAGTGCTTAAACGGATGATAGGTACCGCCTCTTTCCGTTGGGTCAGGATTTTTGATATAGGCAGTGTATAATCCGTCAGGCGAGATGTTGCCCTGATGTGCCTCCGGCATTTTCAGCTTTACTGGCATGCCGCCGTCTATGCTTATTTCATACAGTTGCTGGAAGCGGGGCGAAATGGACTGACGGGTAGATGCGAAAAGGATCTTATCGTTACCATGCCATCCGCGTATGATATCAGCATCCGGATGGTAGGTAATACGACGGGGAATACCGCCTGTTGCAGGCACGACATAAATATCGACGTTGCCTTCATAGTTACCACTGAAGGCAATCCATTTGCCATCAGGCGATAACATAGGGTCCAGTTCTATATCGGGATTGACAGTAATACGCTGTGGGTGTTGCCCGTTTTCATCTGTGGTCCATATGTCGCCGGCGTAGTTAAAAGCGATCTGGTGTTGGTTGATAGATGGGGAACGCAGTAGCAGGGTTTCTGTCGATTGTGCGCTGGCTGTAAGGCAGGCAATACCTGTCATAAGCAGGGCAATAGGTCTTCTTAGCATTTTGTTGGTGTTAAACAGTTGATGTGTATGTACTAATTTATACTTTTTCCCGGGGAATAAAGGCGAAATAGGGGGATCTATAGGGTTGGTATTCGCTGGCGATTCGGGGAAGGCTATATCCTATAGGCCCTCTACTATAGCATTATAGGCACTTTGTATAGCGATCGCTATAGAAAAGTAGGTGTAATGTAGGACTAGAGCGCCTATATGTAGGAGCCTGTAGTATAGTCGGAGTGAATCTCAGGCGAAGCTGGGGAATATCGCCCGGGCAATACACCCGTTCCCGCAGGCATTTGCTACACTTGATAATTACCTTGAAGAAGTATTGGAACGTCTTAAAATAATCAGAGCCTGATGAAGATCAGGCTCTTTCTTTTCCCTCAAAATAACCATTAAAGACACGACTATTTATGTGTATAAATAGCGTGACCGGTAATGCAGTTTACTATAAATATTAAATATTAAAAAGATGTTAACTAATCAATAACAGATGTGGAAATGTATAATTTATTATGTTATTGTAATACAGCTAATTAATAATTATGATATTTTATGAATATGTAAAAAGCGTCCTATTTTAAAAATATTTTTTGCCCCATAAACTTATCAAGCGGGTGGATATTTATCATACCTTAAAAACATATTTCATGTGTGAAAAGCTTACTTTCATTACTTGAATTAGTTAACCATATTAAGTTGTCATGTTTGTAGCCTTTCTTAAACGTGCGCCATTTCTGCGCCTGATTTTATCCTTATCCGTCGGTATATCAATACAGTTATATATGCCGTTTAATCCGCTCATACTGCTTACTGCGGCGGGTTTGCCGGGAATGGTCTTATTGGGTTTCCAGAAACTGTCTTTTCGTTTCCGATATCAGTATGACTGGGTGCGGGGTATCGCATTACAACTGCTGATTGTTTGCTGTGGGAGTTTGCTGGTATATCAATCTGACATCCGTCGGAGTAGCTGTTATTTTGAGTCCCTGGCAAGGCCTGGAGACCTATTGCTGGTAATGGTAAATGAACCCTTACAACAAAGGCCGCGGTCTTACAAAACGGTTGTAGAGGTGCGCGACATCATACGTGACAGGACGAGAATCCCTGCAAAAGGTAAATTGTTAGTATACCTAACAAAAGACAGCGCCGCAGCAGGCTTGCGAGATGGCGACCGCTTACTCATACAAGTACAAACAACACCCGTACAACACAGTGGTAATCCCGGCGCCTTTGATTACCGCAGTTATTGCGCCAGTCAGCAGATATACAGGCAGGCATTCCTGCGATCCGCTGGGTGGAGGCTGCTGCCGGGAAGGGATGAAAATGCTGTTATACGATGCATATCGCGCTGCCGGGAATACTGTCTGCATACGCTACAACAATATATCGGCGGCCGGGAAGCTGGTCTGGCAGCCGCTTTACTAATCGGCTACCGTTATGATCTTGACAGGGAAATGGTGCAGGAATATACCAATACCGGCATTGTGCATATTATCGCTATTTCCGGAATGCACCTGGCGCTGATCTATGGTGGACTACTATGGATACTACGGTGGTGGCCAAAGCATCGCTTTTCGGAAGGGGGCAAAGGATGTCTTATCATCCTGCTGTTATGGGCCTTTACTTTATTGACAGGAGGGGCTGCTTCGGTACTACGTGCAACCGTGATGTTTACATTCATCACCGTTGGAAAATTTATGCTGAACCGGTATACAAACATATACAACACACTGGCTGCATCGGCCTTTCTGTTGCTGTGTTATGAACCACGATTGCTCGTTGATGTGGGGTTTCAGCTATCTTACCTGGCGGTGTTAAGTATCGTGATCTGTTACCGGCGAACCTATTATTTACTGCAAAGCAGTAACAGATGGCTGGATAAGTTATGGGATATGACAGCGCTGACCTTAGCTGCACAAGTATTGACGTTGCCTGTTTGCCTCTATTACTTCCATCAGTTCCCTGTTTTCTTTCTTCCTGCAAATATGCTGACGGTGCCCTTATCCACCATTGTACTTTACGGCGAGATCCTGTTGCTGATACTGGGCCGGATACCTGTACTGGCACAAGGTACAGGATGGGCCTTGCAGATGATAATGCAATGGATGAATAAGGCGGTTAGCTGGATAGGACACCTACCCGGTGCGCTGATCGCAGACATCAGCATGCATCCTGTTAGTATGATCTGCCTGTATATCTGTATCACCGGGCTGCTCATCTGGTGGCTCCATCGATGGCGACAGGGACTACTGGTGGCCCTGACTGGTGCTGCTTTCTGGAGTATAGCCCTGATGTCATTGCAGATAAATGAACAGTATCAGCATAAAATGGTTGTTTATAATATACCGGGACATACATGGGTGGATGTTATCCGGGCGCACCGGTTAACTAACGCCGGCGATAAGGAAGTGATGAGCAATGATTCACTATACAATCGCTATTTACGGCCGGCATATGTGCTGTATGGGATGAAACAGCGGCTGTGCACAAATGATGTTGTCAAGCCGGCATTTGCCGGCTTACAGGTCCTCTCTCTGGGACAAAAACGGCTGGTAATTATAGACAGCATCCTTCCATGGGTCATTCCGCAGAAAAAGTTCCGGACAGATTATCTTTTACTATCACATAATCCACGGGTGGATATCAGACAATTGGAAAAGATGTTCGAGGTAGGATGCTATATTTTTGATGCTTCCAGCAGGCTGCGGAACATTCAACAGTGGAAAAGTGATTGTTACGTGCTAACTTTGCGCTTCTTTTCGGTTCCGGATCAGGGAGCCTATGTTGTAAATTTCTAATGATTTCCATACATGCAAAAGCAAATTAAATCAGCGTTGATCTCCGTTTTCTATAAAGATAACCTGGAGAACATTGTAAAAAAGTTAGGTGAACAGGGTGTAACTATTTATTCAACTGGCGGTACCCAGAAATTCATCGAAGATCTGGGAGTGAAGTGTGTAGCAGTGGAAGAGTTGACAGCGTATCCATCTATTCTGGGCGGACGTGTAAAGACCCTGCATCCAAAAGTATTCGGAGGCATTCTGGCTCGCCGTGAGAATCCACAGGACCTTGAGCAACTGCAACAGTATGCTATTCCTGAGCTGGACCTGGTGATTGTAGACCTGTATCCCTTTGAGGAAACAGTGAAGAGCACCAAAGAAGAACAGACAATTATTGAGAAAATAGACATCGGCGGTGTTTCCCTGATCAGGGCGGCAGGCAAGAACTACAAAGATGTAGTGATTGTTGCTTCTAAAGATCAGTATGCTGATCTGGAAAAAGTGCTGACCGACAATGGCGGCGCTACCAGTGTAGAAGAGCGCAGGGCGTTTGCAGCAAAAGCATTTGAAGTATGTGCCAACTATGATGTGGCTATTGCACAGTACTTCCTGAACAATGAGCCTGCTGCTTACTTCCAGGTATCTGCTCCGCAGGGCCAGGTAATGCGTTACGGAGAAAACCCTCATCAGAAAGGTGTATTCTATGGTAACCTGTCTGAGATCTTCAACAAACTGCATGGTAAGGAACTGTCTTATAACAATCTCGTGGATGTGGATGCTGCCTGCCAGCTGATCCAGGAATTTACAGAAACCACTTTTGCAGTGATCAAACATACCAACGTGTGTGGTATTGCCAGCCGTCCTACCTTAAAGGCGGCATGGGATGCAGCACTGGCTGGTGATAAAGAAAGCGCTTTCGGCGGTGTACTGGTAACAAACGTTGTGATTGACAAAGTTACTGCTGAATCCATCAGTGAGATCTTCTTCGAAATACTGATCGCACCCGGCTTTGATGCTGATGCGCTGACTGTATTGCAGGCGAAAAAGAACCGTATCCTGTTGCAGCAGCTGCAGCCGGTGAAAGCACCATATGTGTATAAGAATGTCCTGAACGGCGTATTGCTGCAGGAAAATGATAAAGGGAACTACCAGGAATGGAATGAAGCAGGCGCAAGACCATCAACACCTGCTGAGAAGGCAGATCTCGAATTTGCTAACCTCGTATGTAAGCATCTGAAATCCAATGCTATTGCTTTGGTAAAAGATAAACAACTCATCGGTAAAGGTTGTGGTCAGACTTCCCGTATTGACTCATTGCGTCATGCCATTGCGAAAGCTGCCCAGTTCAGCTTTGATCTGAAAGGTGCTGCTATGGCTTCTGATGCATTCTTCCCGTTCGATGACTGTGTCCGTATTGCTCATGAGGAAGGTATCACATCTGTGATCCAGCCAGGTGGTTCCGTAAGGGATAATGATTCAATAGAATTCTGTAAGCAGAATGGTATGGTAATGGTGATGACAGGTACCCGTCACTTCAGACACTAAGCCTTTCAGCTTGTAAAAGCTTATAAAAAAGCACTGGCAGACGCCAGTGCTTTTTTGCTAAAAATTCTTTACTATTGTTCATCTAAGCTATGGCATTTTTACACCATAATATCATGAAGGATGCAGATGATGCAGAACTGATACAGGAGTTCAAACGCTCCGGTCAGCTGGATTATCTGGCGGCGTTATACCAACGCTACATGAACCTGGTGTATGGTGTATGCCTGCGCTATTTTGATGAAGAGGCCAGTAAGGATGCCGTTATGCAAATCTTTGAGGACTTGATCGTGAAGTTGCAGCAGCATGAGATTCAGAACTTTAAGAGTTGGTTGCATGTGCTTACAAAGAATCATTGTCTCATGAAACTGCGCTCCATGAAAAACAGGGAGGGAAGGGAAATTTCTCTCGAAGGACTCCCCGTTATGGAAAACGACTCTTTTGCACATCATGAGAACGGAGTAAGCATAGAAATACATCTGCAGGGCATGGAAAAATGCCTGGAAACTTTGCCGGAAGAGCAAAAGCGCAGTGTAGACCTGTTTTACCTGAAGGAAAAAAGCTATCGTGAAGTAGCAGATATTACCGGATATGATATGAAGAAAGTGAAGAGCTATATTCAAAACGGTAAGCGAAACCTGAAAATTTGTATGGACCAACAAGATGCCTGATAAGCACAGTCATATGAACCATAGCGTGGATCCTGAGCTGATCCGCCGGTATCTGGCAGGAGAGCTGGATAACAAGGCGATGCATGCTCTGGAGAAACAGGCCCTGGACGATCCGTTCCTGGCTGATGCGCTGGAAGGTTTTGCCGAGCGCAAACCAGATCAACGTGTTCATCTGGCTGATCTGAACAGACGTCTTGAAAGGAGAGTACAGGGTAAGGAAGAAAAGAAAGGAGGCGTATTTGTACTCAATTACCGCTGGTTGGCCGCTGCAGGAGTGTTATTAGTAGTGGGTACAGGATTGCTCTGGCTTATGCAGATTGAAAAACAAAGAGATCATTCCATTGCGTTGCAACGTGCTATGGTTTCTGACAGCTCTATTACAGATACACTACAGTATTATAACCGGGAAGAACCGGTAGCATGGGGAAAGGCTACTCCTGAGAAGCCACTGGCTGTGTCAATACCGTCAGATACCGCTTTGCTGGCCGCTAAAACTGCCAGAGCAGGTGCATTTGCCGCTGCCATGGAACCCTCTTTAGTCAATGCCAATGTGATGTGGAAAGATGACTCTATCAGGCAGCCGCTGGCCATAGCACCTTCCCTGGCCGACAGCATAGAAGGAAGGGTGGCAGCAGCTCCAACATATAAAGCAATGGAGGAGGAAATGGTAAGCAGAAGTCCGGTTGCCGTAGCTCCTGCTCCGGCAGCTCCGGCTATGACAACCCGTTTGATCCAGGGGAAAGTAAAGGCACCCGATAATGAAGGAATGCCGGGAGTCACCGTTAGAGTGGAAGGTACAGATAAAGGCGCGCTGACAGATAATCAGGGAAACTTCTCTATCCGCGTAGCCGATACGACAAAAGATCTGAAACTCGTAGTAGCTGCTATAGGGTTCAATTCAAAGAAGCTTGACGTAAGCAGGTCGGACAATAACCTGGATATCACACTGAAAGAACAGGCAAATGCCCTGTCTGATGTGGTTGTAAGCGGTTACGGTAAAAAGAGTGGTTACAGAAAAAAAGAAGGCTACAGCATGCAGCAGGAAAACGTCTACCAGCTTCCAATGCCTGTAAATGGATATGAGCTGTACAGGGAATACCTGGCTAAAAATGTACATTATCCGGCATCAGCAGCAGCTGCAAATATCACCGGGAGGGTAAGAGTATCTGTCCGCGTTATGCCCGATGGTACGCTGGAAGACATTAAAATAACAAGAAGATTACAACCGGACTGCGATGCAGAAGCACTGAGATTAGTGAGAGAAGGTCCGGAATGGAAACCCGCTTCCGATGGTAGGGCTACCCGCGTGCAGATAGATGTGCACTTCGCCCCTAAATAATTACTTATTTACTTTCTTTCATCGCCTTAATCAGCCGTCTTGTTCTTCTGTCTTCCCGGGAGTTCTGTAATGATATACAGGCCCAGATAGCTGCAGGTATCCAACCGATCAGCGTGATTTGTAATAGCAGGCACACGATGCCTGTGAGTATTCTTCCTCTTAATATAAAAGAAAGCCAGGGTAACAGTATAGCGATAAGTGTCATATTAAAAAGATACTATTTTTTTCTTTCTTTCCATAACTGATTGAAAGATTTTGGTGCGAAGACAGGCAATTCCCTGTTGTCTCCCCAGGCCTTAGCGAAGAACTTCTTCATGAAAAGGTTCTTGGTTTTGCCTCCCACCAGGTTCATCATCCTGCGACTCAGACTGGCCTGTTTCCAGCCAAACCAGGACATTTTCTCACCGCCGGAGGTATAGTTCTCCTCCACCGCTTTATGGCGATTATGGAGCAGCAATTCATGAATATTGATCCTTACAGGACATACCTCCGTACAGTTACCGCAAAGAGAAGAGGCATAGCTGAGGTGCATAAAGTTATCCATTCCCTGTAAATGGGGGGTAATAACAGCGCCAATGGGGCCACTGTAAGTAGTGCCATAGCTATGACCACCAATGTTTTTATAAACGGGGCAGGCATTCAGGCAGGAGCCACAGCGGATGCAATAGAGACTTTCCCGGGCTTCTGTGTCTTCCAGGATGTTGGTACGGCCGTTATCCATCAGTATTACGTACATCTCTTCGGGACCGTCTATCTCATTTTCCTGGCGAGGGCCACTGAAGATGGAGTTGTATACGGTTACCTGCTGACCGGTTCCATAGGTAGCCAGCAAAGGCCAGAACAGCGCCAGGTCATTGATGGAGGGGAGCATTTTTTCAATGCCCACCAGCACGATATGTGTTTTGGGAAATGCGGTACTGAGTCGCGCGTTACCTTCATTCTCTGTTACCGCAACACCGCCTATATCTGCAATGATAAAGTTGGCGCCTGTGATGCCTATTTCCGCATCCAGGTATCGCTGCCGTAGTTTTTCCCGGGCTACCATAGTGAGTTCCTGCGGTGTCAGGTTAGGAGGGGTCCCCAGCTTTTCGGCGAATAGTTGGGCTACATCTTCCTTGCTTTTATGCATGGCCGGCGTAACGATATGATAGGGCGGTTCATTATCCAGCTGCTGGATATATTCACCGAGGTCCGTTTCTACACATTCTATGTTGTGTTCTGCCAGGAAGTGGTTCAGATGCACTTCTTCCGTAGCCATAGACTTACTCTTCACAATACTTTTGCACTGCTTTGCCTCGCAGATGGCCAGGATTTCGTCCAGCACCTGTTGTGAATTTTCCGCCCAGATCACTTTGCCGCCGCGGCGGGTGAAGTTGGTCTCAAATTCTTCCAGGTGTTTATCCAGATTCTCCAGCGCTCTCCACTTGATATTCTTCGCTCTTTCCCGCGCAGTATTCAGATCGGAAAACTGTTGTTTCCCAGCTTTGACAGCGGTATTATACTTACCGATGTTATAATTGATCGTCTGGCGATGACTGAGGTTTGTCGCTTTCTTCTCACTATTTTCAAGAAAAGTGGAGGCATTCTGATGCATAAGTTGTCGGATTGCTGATTCGGAATTACAAAACCCATACCGGTTTACGATGCACCGGAATGATTAAACAACAATTAGTACTGGTAAAGATAGGGAAATGAAGGGATAGCATCAGCAAGGAGGCTTATTCTGCCTTATACTGTTTGGTGGCGATCTTGTCGAGCACCTGGTAAAACTCCTCTCCATACTTCCGGATCAATGCATCACGCAGGAAGCGGTATACCGGCACGCGCAGGCTTCTACCGTTCTTACAGGCAGGTTTGCACACGTCCCAGCGGTCATAGTTCAGGGCCTCAAAAGATTCATATTTTTTTACCCTGATAGGGTAGAGGTGGCAGGAGATGGGCTTCTTGTAGTCAATTACACCATCGTTAAAGGCCTTTTCAATGCCACAACCCACAATACCATGGGCATCGATAGTGGCATAGGCGCAGATACCTTTGTTGACAATAGGCGTAACATAGCCATATTCATCGTCTATGGTGTTGGTACCTGTGTGTTCTATTTCAGCGATGCCATCAGGACGCAGGTAAGATTTGATCTTCGGATAGATCTTCTTCAGGATTTTTACTTCCTCCTTATCCAGCGGCGCTCCGCAATCACCTGCAACGCAACAGGCGCCTTTACAGGCCCCCAGGTTGCAGACGAACTGTTCCTCAATTAATTCGTCGCTGATGTACTTGTCGTCAATGATGATCATATAAAAACGATAGCCGGCAGTCCGGATGTGTTGGCACGAGCTTTCCGGGCTGCTATTCCTTTAAAGGCGCAAAGGTACGAAAATAGTAAATGGCCTACCTCCACTTTAACGTTTCCACCAGGTGCCACATATCCTGTTGCAGGAACTGCTGTACCGGAGCGAGGGAGTCGGCATTGGGTGTGGCGTCAAAGTAAAGGGCGCCTCTGAGGAAGTGGCGGGAGGAGTCGGTTGCATAGAATTGCTTGGCGGAGGCAGCATTACCGCCTACGTCATAGAACTCGCCCGTTACATGAAAAGGGGTATTGATGATCTTTTCGTCGATATATTCAGCCTTATAGGTGTGTTTGTAGGTCATTTTGAAGGCGTCGTCCACCAGCTTCTGGAACTTGTTCTTACCCTCTTTGTCAATCTCTTTATAGCTCATATAGATCTTACCATTCAGGGACGGGAACTCCACATTGATCCAGTATGGATTCTCGGTTTTCTCGCCAAAAAAGAGGCTGTCCTTCACGATATTGGCATATACAGGATACTCGAAGGTGTATGGATAGCCGGGAACGTCAAACAGGCGGTATTCCCGCTTAGGGAAGTTGATCTGGAAGTAGCCGCGCGGTTTGGGCGTATAGTTTTGCTGACAGGCGGAAAAAGCCAGCAGCAACAGCAGACAAAGAGTATTCCCGGTTAATTTCATAGTAGCTTCTTGTAATTAAAAGTCCTGCACTAGTTCTCGTCTTCCACATTCTGCCTGATCGTCACCTGCACTTTCTGGATACGCATCTTGCTTACTTCCAGTACGGTGAAATCGTAGTCGTCGTGGGATATTACGCTGTTCTCTTCAGGGAATTTACCTGCCAGTTCCAGGATCAGGCCTCCGATAGAGTCGCTTTCCCCTTTTACCACCTCGAAGGTGTCGGGCGCAATGTTCATAATACGGCAGACGTCATTGAGCATGGTCTTGCCTTCAAAAACGTAGGTATAGTTGTCTACTTTACTGTAGTTGAATTCTTCTTCGTCAAATTCGTCTTTGATATCGCCGATTACCTCTTCCACAATGTCTTCCAGGGTAACAATACCGGAGGTACCACCGAATTCGTCCACGACAACAGCAAAATGCATACGCCTTGTCTGGAATTCAGACAGCAGGTCTTCGATCAGTTTATGACCATGTACAAAGAAAGGCTGCCGCATAACGGTATGCCAGTCAAAGCTTTTGCCTTTATCGAGGTGGGGCAGGAGGTCTTTGGTATGGATCACACCCACGATGTTATCGAGGTTGCCTTTGTATACCGGAAGACGGGAATAATGAAGGTCTGCCACTCTTTTTACCACAGCGTCAAAAGGATCTTCATACTCGATACCTGACACATCCAGGCGGGTGTGCATGATCTGTTTAACAGTGATGTTACCGAATTTGAGGATGCCTTTCAGTATATTCTTTTCTTCCTGGGAAGCGGTAGGATCTACACTCATTTCAATGGCCTCATCTATCTCCTGGTAGTTTACAGCGCCACTGCCACGGTGGAAGAAGCGGGCTTCTATGCTTTCGCTGAGGCTTACATAAAAGTCGCTTACAGGTTCCAGCGTTGCATGTACAATGCTGACAAACCAGGCGAAGTAGGTAGCGAAACGGATATTGTTCTGGGCTGCCCATACACGGGGAAGCACCTGGCCAAAGAAAAGCAGCACAAAAATGATAATGGCTATACGTACTACCAGAGACACAACGGGGAAGGTCTGTAGATCTTCCATCTGGGTGATGAGGTAGCTGGTAACCATAATAAACGCCAGTGATAGGAGGATGCCAGCTATCTGGAGGGAGGCCAGCAGGGAGCGGGGCTTTTCCAGAAGTTTGGTAATCAGCTTACCGCTGGTATTTTGCCTCGTTTTCAGTGCATTCAGGTCTTTATAGTTCAGGGAGAAGAACGCCACTTCAGCACCGGAAACAATGAACGCCATGAGTAGGAGTATGAATATTACAAGCAGATAAATAACCACGTTCGGAGTGGCGATTGGCGCCGCTGCTTGCAACAGGGTAAGCTTACCAGATAGAATGCTTGCCGGATAGGTGTACAAATTGTTCAACTTTGACGTGATAAATATTAGAACTCCCAGCGTATAGCAAAGTAAGTTCCAAAAAAAGGGGAAAGTAATTCAGGTCTTAAATTGAATCGCTTTCCCTATATGCAAATATAAGTAATGTCCCATAAAGGGATTATCAATCAAAAAAGAATTAGTATTTTTTATCGGATAGTTAAAAAGGAAGATCGTCCGCTGTATCGTTTAATTGGGGGGGGATTTCCATATTGGGGAAATTGTCACCAGTGTTACTACCTGTGTTGCTATGATGTATGGCATGCTCAGAGTTGTTCAGGTCCATACGTTTGTCAAGCATAACCAGATTGTCGCCCACCACCTCGGTGGCAAATTTCTTATTACCCTCTTTGTCTTCCCAGCTGCGGGTACGGAGGCGTCCTTCTATATAAACGAGGCTTCCTTTGTGAAGGTACTTTTGGGCCAGTTCAGCCAGTCCGCGCCATAATACTACCGTATGCCATTCTGTTTGGGATATTAGCTTGCCAGCCCGGTCTTTGAATGTTTCTGTTGTTGCCAGAGAGAATTTGGCTACAGCAATGTTACCTTCTAAGAACTGTACGTCTGGATCTCTACCCAAGTTGCCAATCAGGATTACTTTATTAACACCTCTCATTGTTGCAGGTTTTAATCTATTGATTTTAAACTATTGAAAATATACGCTTCTTTTAAATGAACAACCTTTCTAAAGTTAATGTTTTTTTCAAATCGACAGTGAAAAATTTAACGTATACTTTAGCTCAAATACCTTGCCGCAGCAAGTTGAGCGCTGTTGGTACACAGTCAGTTTTCGTATCAGAATAGGGTAAGTTCCCTGTTTTTAAGGAAGTCTGTAATAGTTTTCGGAAAGGCGTAATGATCCAGTTGATTCCGTGGAATAGCCATATAGCCGGGCATTTCAGGCTTTTTGTTAACCGATAGCATAAGGAATTGACTATAGATTGTCTGATGTGTAAGCTGTTGTTTGAATGCCCCGGAAACCGCATCCATGTTGTAACGTATATCTTTCATGACGTCTTTAAAGGCGGCTGAAGACTGTAACGCTGTTACATCTTCCGGACCGGAAGTTTCTATCAGAATAAACTCGTGGAGGTTCTGCCAGATATCATTCTCCGTACGTTTATGGATGTAAACCTGGTCTTTATACTGTAACACAAGGTAATAGAAGTAACGCTTTTTAATAACCAGCTTCTTTGTCTTAACAGGCAGTAATCCGGTGAGTCCCAACTGGAAGGCTTTGCATTTGCCAGTCAGGGGGCAGGAACTGCAGGCCGGTTGCTGGGGCTTACATACTACGGCACCAAAATCCATAATGGACTGGTTATACGAAGCCGACTGGCCATGAGGCAATAACTCCTGAGCCAGTTCAGAGAATTGTTTCTTGCCTGCGGTACTGTCTATTGGCGTATCTATATCAAAGAAGCGGGAGAGTACGCGGAATACATTGCCGTCCAGAACAGCATGTGGCAGGTTGTACGCAAAGGAGGCGATGGCCGCGGCAGTATAGGGGCCAATACCTTTGAGCGATTGTATGCTTTCGTATGTATTAGGAAAATGACCGTGATATCCTGATACGATCTGCCTGGCAGCGGCCAGCATATTTTTACAACGGGCATAATAACCCAGTCCCTGCCACAGGCGGAATACCGCTTCTTCCGGAGCGGCCGCCAGTTCCTGTACTGTCGGGTAGTTCAGTATGAACCGTTCATAATAAGCCCATCCCTGTTCTACACGTGTTTGTTGGAGAATAATTTCAGACAGCCATATCCGGTAGGGGTCTTTCTCACCCTTCCATGGCATGGAGCGGGTGTTCTCATGCTTGTTCCACTCCAGCAGGGTGTTCGTAAAAAACTGCTTCATTTCTGCAAATATAATGGGATCAATGAAATAGGAATGTAAGGGTGGCGCCAGCCCCATTTTTTATGAGTATCGGGGGCGGAAAATCATGATAACGATGGCAGTGGAAAAAATGTAAGATTGCATTAGATTTATTTTTGATAATATTCAGCTGTAGCAGTTTTGCAGTGGCGTTTAACAGAACTTGTTGATCGATAGACGAATATGCCGGAAAATGCGTTATAATAGACAAAGACCTTTTATTTGTTAGTGCCTGATCCCGACAGGTCTTTTTTCGTTAAGTGAAGAAAAAAAAGACTAAATGAATATTATTTTTTGTATATTCGTTAATGAGTGGTTTAGTGAAATATTGTGATTACCCTAATGGAAGTGTACTTGTACTGGGTTAGAGCATGGCCTCCCTCTCTTTTTCCGGTTGCCCGTTATCGTGTTAGAGATTATTACTAGGTGATTTACAGTAAGATATATTATACAAAACCTTGGTATAAGAAAAAAAGATTAAATTTATTTGCTTAAAATTCAGCAATTAAAAAAAAATAAATAATTTTGGGACAAGTAATCCTTCGCTTCAATTATGAGAAAAGCTGACTTAATTAACAATATTGCTGAAAAAACCGGCATACCTAAAGTAGATGTGTTAGTAACACTAGAAGCCATGTTTAAGGAGGTCAAGGAAGCGTTGGCTAATGGCGAGCATATCTATATAAGGGGCTTTGGTAGCTTCATTACGAAAAAGAGAGCTGCTAAAATTGGCCGTAACATCAAGAAAAACGTTGCCGTTGAGATTCCGGAGCATTTCATTCCAGCCTTTAAGCCTTCTAAAGAATTCGTTGCAGAAGTAAAGAAGCTTAAAAGTTCGTAATTTTGCAGCCTAATATTTAAGGCGTGCAAAAATCACAAATTCTCCTGGTCGGTGCCGCAGCAACAATACTTATTGTATTGGTTGCGTTTGGCCGCACCGTACCTCATTCGGATAAAAAAGCGATGCCAACTGCCACTCATATGCATGAGGGTCAGGAGGGAAAATCTATTGCCTTCGACGATTTGCTGGCTTCCGCCAAGCAAAAGGTCCCAGCTGATAAATTAATGTCTATTGCCCGTCTGGAAAACATTGTCCGGGGCGATGTTAAGAACCAGCAGATAGCCGCTTACAAACAATTATATGCCTCCTGGGATAGCCTTAACCAACTACCCATAGCTGCGTATTACCTTGGCGAATCCGCCAAGTTGGAAAATTCCGAAAAAAGCCTCACCTTTGCAGCCAATTTATTTTTAGAACATCTGGAACACGCAGAGGACCCTGCTGTAATGAACTGGGAGACCAAACAGGCCATTACCCTGCTGGACAAAGCGATAACGCTCAGTCCGGGTAATGATTCCCTTAAGATAAAACAGGCGCTCCTGTATATGAATACAGAGCCTATGGTAGGTGTCCAGAAACTCAGAGATGTGGTTGCAGCCAATCCTGACAATGCAGAAGCTCAGATCACATTGGCAAATCTTGCTATTCAATCAAATCAGTTTGATAAAGCCATAGACAGGATGGAGTCATTCACTCAGAAACATCCTGAAGAGGCCAAAGCAGTATTTGTATTAGCGGAAGCTTACAGGGGCAAAGGTGACGTTAAAAAAGCAGTGGAATTGCTGGAGAAATGTAAGACACTGGTGAAAGATCCCTCGCTGAAAGCCGAAATTGATAGTTATATCAGGAGTATAAAATAATATTCATTTTTATAAACATTTAAAAACTTATTAGCGTATGCCTTGCGGTAAGAAAAGAAAAAGACATAAGATTGCTACTCACAAACGTAAAAAAAGACTGAGAAAGAACCGGCATAAGAAGAATAAGAAATAATTTTCTCCTGTTTCCCGCCATTTATACTAACCAGGTTTTATTTGCGGCGCGGTGATCGGACAAAAATTTTTATATATCCTGCATGATTTTGGCGATTATTGTTAAATTGCTAAAGTCATGCAGGTTTTTCCACAAATCCCGCTTAGAATTCCGGATATTACCTGCTGATCGCTAAACCCTTAAGCAATCCATCATCTACGTATGCTGGCGTTTCGCCGGCTATAATCTGGTATGCAGTAAGCTGTTGTTAAATAGCCGTGCATAACTCAAGGTGAAGTTATAATGGTTAAAATTTTGGACGCTTGAACAAGGAACTTATTATAAATGCGGCACCTACTGGTGTGGAAATAGCGTTGCTGGAAGATAAGAAATTGGTGGAATTGCATCACGAAAGCGGCAATCCCAATTTTTCTGTAGGGGATTTATACCTGGGGCGGGTGAAAAAGTTGATCCCGGGCCTTAATGCGGCTTTTGTCGATGTAGGATTTGAAAAAGATGCCTTCTTACATTACACTGATCTTAGCCCATATATACGTTCTATACTAAAATTTACCCAGCAGGCTATTTCAGATAAAACCCCCGAGGGGTTTGATTTTACAAAGTTTAAGAATGAGCCGGAAATCGTAAAGACCGGCAAGATCACAGATGTGCTGGGCGGAAAGCCCAACATCCTCGTGCAGATATTAAAAGAGCCCATTTCCTCTAAAGGCCCCCGCCTGAGTTGCGAAATTTCTCTACCCGGAAGATTTATCGTGTTAACACCCTTTAATGACATTGTTGCTGTATCTAAAAAGATACATTCTTCCGAAGAAAGAAAGAGATTGCAGAAGATCGTAGAGGCCATCAAAACACCCAATTTCGGTGTGATTGTCCGTACGGCGGCTGAAGGAAAGAAAACGGCAGAACTGCATGAGGACCTGACCACACTCGTGGAAACCTGGAAAAATATACAGGCAAACCTGCGCGCGGCACAACCTCCGCAGAAAATACTGAGTGAACAGGCCAAAACAACCAGCATATTACGTGACCTTCTTAACGAGAGCTTTAACAAGATCGTTATCAATGACAGGAACATGTTCACTGATACGAGGGCTTATATCCAAAAGATAGCCCCCGAAAAACAGGACATCGTTCAACATTATCATAACGGCGCTCCTATCTTTGATCACTATGGCGTTACCCGCCAGGTGAAAGCTTCCTTCGGGAAGACCGTCAACCTGGACAGCGGCGTATACCTGATCATAGAGGCGACAGAAGCATTACATGTCATTGACGTCAATAGCGGCTATAAAAGCTCCAGCAATAACCAGGAACAGAATGCCCTTGCATCCAACCTGGAAGCTGCTGCAGAAATAGCCCGCCAGCTGAGGCTTCGCGACCTGGGAGGTATCATCATCATCGACTTCATTGATATGAAGTTGCCGGAGAATAAAAAGGTAGTCTACGAAGCCATGGAGAAATTCATGGCGCAGGACAGGGCCAAACACACCATCCTGCCTATCTCCAAATTCGGCCTGATGCAGATCACCCGCCAGCGTGTGAAACCCGAAGTCACTATTTCAGTGGCGGAAGATTGCCCGACGTGTCATGGTACAGGTAAGATCGGCGCCTCCGTACTGATCATCGACGAGGTCGAAAAGAATCTGCAATACCTGATTAACCATCAGCATAAGGGGCTTACCCTCCGGGTACACCCTATATTTTATGCCTACCTGGCCAAAGGCTTCCTGACCTCCCGCCAGTGGAAGTGGTACTTCCAGTATAAGAAATGGGTCAAAGTCAAAGCTGACTCTAACTACCATCTTACTGAATATCGTTTCTTTGACGCCAACGAAGAAGAGATTAAATTATAATTCCAGCCTAACTGCTTTATCTAAAACGCTTAACACAATATCGTGTTAAGCGTTTTACATTTGTGCCTTCAAACATTATTGCCCGGATAGCTGTTGTTCTACAAAACATGCTGCCCGTAAGGGACAATCAGACTTATTACTAAAACTCAGTTACGTTTATGTTTTTACGTTATAGCTGCTTTTTGTTGTTAACTGCGGTGCTACTCTCCGCCTGTGGTGGAGGTGGTAGAAGAAAGAAAGGGCGGGACAGGGATACCAGCCATTATACCCAACAGGAATATATCGATCGTAAACTGGACAGTAACCAGGTGAACAGCTTCCTGCAACATGATACCGCCTACGCGGAATATATCCGTGACTTCTACCGGCAAAGGGATTTCCACTACGCCTGGATAGGCAACGATGGTCAGCTGACAGAACAGGCGGGTAACTTTATCAATATGATGAAAGCAGATGCCGATTATGGTCTGAACGATAGTACCATCATCAGTAAACCCCTGCGTGAATTGTACGATACACTGCTCATGGAAGGGGAGAAATTTCGCCGGGGTGATAAGGGGATGCCCAGAGCAGAACTGTTGCTTACCACCCAGTTTTTTGCTTATGGGAATAAGGTATGGAGCGGACTGACCTCAGACAGTGCAAAGTCGCTCGAATGGTTCATCCCGCGGAAGAAGATCAATATGCAAAGCCTGCTCGATTCTATGGTCAATAGACCGGCCAACACTTTTGAAGAGCCGGTGAACAAACAATATAAACTGCTGCGGGAGCAGCTCAAAAAACTGGTAGCACTGGAGAAAGTTCCTTGGGATTCACTGAAGGCATCACGCAAGCTCTATAAACAAGGGGAAAGTGACGCCATTGTCGCAGCTATAAAACAGCGCCTGCACTTATTGGGCGATCTGGCAGCTGCAGATACTTCCCAGGTCTTTACACCAGTGCTCGATACGGCTATACGCAACTTCCAGGATCGTATGGGACTGAAGAAAGACGGCACTATCCAGCCTTCCCTGCTGAATACGTTGAACGTATCTCCGCGAAAACGCATACAGCAGATCCTGATCAACATGGAACGCATTCGCTGGGTGCCAGCCGAAACACCGGCCGAGTACCTGCTGGTGAATATTCCTGCATTTAAACTCTACGTTTATGATAACAATAAACTGGATTGGACCTGCAATGTAGTGGTAGGAAAGCCGGGTACGAATACAGTTATCTTCAGCAATGAAATGAAGTACATCGTGTTCAGCCCTTACTGGAATGTGCCTCCCGGCATCCTGGTGCATGAGGTATTGCCGGCCATGAAAAGAAATCCTGGTTACCTTGCCCACCAGAATATGGAAGTGGTAACAGGCAGCGGTAGCCCTGTCGATGCGGGTTCGTTGAACTGGGCTAAGTATTCGGGTGGTAATTTCCCTTATATAATCCGTCAGAAACCCGGAGGGAAAAATGCACTGGGTAAGGTCAAGTTCCTGTTCCCGAACGAGTACAACATTTACCTGCATGACACGCCATCCAAAGGATTGTTCGGAGAGAACAAACGTACTTTCAGTCATGGCTGTATACGTGTGTCAGAACCCCAGCACCTGGCAGAGTGGCTGCTGCGTAAAGACTCATCCTGGACGGAACAGAAGATTGTAGCGGCTATGAACGGGAATAAAGAGAAGTTTATCACACTGAAAGAGAAGGTGCCCGTATATATAGGGTATTTCACTGCTTTTGTAGACAGTGATGGCAGACTGAATTTCCGGGACGATGTATATGGACATGACGCCAGACTGGCGGCTACATTATTTGGTGCCAAATAGCCGCCCGATATGATATGAGAAAACAGATGGCTGTTATACCGGCCATCTGTTTTGGAATTATTTGCTGGCAATCACGGAGATCTCCACATTCACACCCTTAGGCAGCGCAGCTACCTGAACGGTTTCACGGGCAGGATAGTCGCCGGTGAAATAAGAGCCATATACTTCGTTGATCTGTGCGAAGTCATTCATATTCATAATGAAGATGGTCGTCTTCAGAACATTGTCGAAGTCCATACCCGCCTCGGAAAGAATACCATTCAGGTTTTTCATTACCTGGTGAGTTTCGGTTTTGATATCATCCAGTACCAGTTGGTTGTTATCCGGATTCAGTGCTATTTGTCCGGATACAAACAGCAGGTTACCTGATAATATGGCCTGGTTGTACGGGCCGATAGGAGCAGGCGCATTCTTTGTATTGATGATTTGTTTTTCCATGACCGTAAAAATAGGGTCTTATTATTAGTTATTAATTAATAGGTTTGCGAAAATTTTGCACATGAATATCCTCGTTATAGGAGAAGAGCAACATTATGCTGCTTTCCTTAAAAAGGGTGGTTTAAGTGGGCACCGGGTGCAGCAGGTTACAACAGCAGAACGTATAGAGACGCTGGACGATTACGGGCTGGTGATAGACCTGGATTTTGATGAACATACAGAGCGGGCCCGCATTTATGCAAAATATCCGCAGGTACCCATATTGGTGGCTATAGTGAGAACTTCCCTTGCAGATGTCATGAATAATTATGCGTTTGAACAGGGATTTAACCTGATGGGGTGTAACTGGCTGCCTGGATTTGTGGGAATGCCTGTTATGGAAGTATCTGTGATGGACGAATCGCAGAAGGCCCTCCTGGGCCAGATCATGCAGGAATTAGGCTGGGAGTATGAAATAGTGGAAGACAGAGTAGGATTGGTGACTCCGAGAGTTGTCTGCATGATCATCAACGAAGCTTACATGGCTGCGGAAGAGGGGACAGCATCACGTGAGGATATTAACATTGCGATGAAGCTGGGTACCAACTATCCGAAAGGGCCTTTTGAATGGTGCAAAGAAATTGGTGTAAGGCAGGTGTATAGTGTGCTGGACGCCGTGTACAAGGCTACGGGAAATGAACGGTATAAAATAAGTGCGCTGCTGGCACAGGAAGCAGGCACCAATGTAACCGCTGTGTGAAATAATTAAACTGTATATATTGTCTCTGATACTGCATATCGATACGGCTACTACAATCGGCTCTGTTTGTCTGTCGAAAGACGGACAGCCTTTACAGACATTGGTGAATGATAAACAACAGGATCATGCTGCCAGTATGGTATTGTTTGTACAGGAGATCATGCGGGATCAACAAGTGACGCCTGAAGACATCGACGCAATCGCTGTTAGTGCGGGGCCCGGTTCATATACGGGACTACGTGTTGGTGTAGCTACCGCGAAGGGGTTGTGTTATACCTGGGAGAAACCATTGATAGCTGTTTCTACCCTACAGATGATGGCACAGGGCTTACTGTCCCGCGTAAAAGATACGGAAGCCTTATATTGCCCTATGCTGGATGCGCGGAGAATGGAAGTGTATACTGCAGTATATGATGCTTCTCTGAATGTCATAGTGGCGCCACAGGCGCTGGTACTCACGCCGGAAGCCTTTAGTGAGCAGGTGGCAGCAAAGAAGACTTATTTTTTCGGTAATGGCAGCGATAAATGGCAGCAACTAATGCCCGTCAATCTCAACGCCTTATTTGTCCCTTATATATTAAACGCTGCGGATATGGTGCCGCTGGCTACGGCTGCTTACGAGCATAAAGCGTTTGAAGATGTAGCTTATTTCAGCCCTTTTTATCTCAAACCTTTCCATTCTACAATGAAAAAATAGGTCGTTTGTAATGCGAAAAATGACCTCCATTGGCATGATAACAGGCTTCTTACGTCTTATTAAGAAGCGTAATCCCTACACTTACGTCAATTTATGTCATAGAACTGTCAAATTATGTTTATTTGGCAAGTAAACGCCCTGCATATATTAAAAAATAAGGTATAGAAGTTTTTTTTATTACGACTAATATTATATTTTTGTATAAATCGATACCCGGTTATTGTTTTCTAACAAGTTATGGGTTTACTGTCCGTTGATCCCTTTCATTTCATCATTTTTTAAAACTATTATGCGATGGAAAAAACATTATTAACGACCTCTTCTAATACTCTTATTATTTCTAGAGGTACCAATGAAAAAGACCAAATAAAATTGGATTACATTGCCGTTAAGAAGGCTGCTATGGTTTTGCGTGCAATAAACCATAAGCTGCGCCAGCAAATGATTAAGTTGCTGGAAGACCACAAAAAAATGACAGTAACTGAAATCTACGTTAAGCTGCGTCTCGAGCAGTCAGTAGCGTCACAGCATCTGGCTATTCTGCGCCGTGCCGGCATTGTGATTACAGAGAGAGATGGTAAATTCATTCACTATACGATCAACAAACAGCGTATAGCAGAAGTTGCCAAATTCGTAGAGGAGCTGGTAGGCTAATCTGGTTTTGGAGTACTGGTCAAACAGAGTACAAAAAAAATATTCGGGCCTAACTAAGAGTATGCTGAAGAACTTTTAGTTAGGCCCTGATTTTTCTGCATGTATTGGTGTGTACGTTATTCATACGTACACAAACAGCTGCGCGCGTTGATACTGGTTGTGCAAATAACGGGTAGCAAAGACATTTTAATGCGGCATATATATGGCCATTTGTCAGACGTTCCCTCCTGCGGATAAATCCGTAAATTTGCAGAAATCAAAAACCATGTTCGTCAAGCAACTTTATACCAATTGCTTATCAGAAGCTGCCTACTTTATTGAGTCCGGAGGAGAAGCTGTTGTGATAGATCCCCTGAGGGATATAGACGCTTACCTTGATCTGGCTAAAGAGCGCAACGCAACCATTAAGTATATTTTTGAGACACACTTTCACGCCGACTTTGTGTCTGGTCACCTCGATCTCGCTGCTGCTACTAAAGCTCCTATCGTATACGGTCCTGAAGCAGTTACCAACTTCCCGATATATCTCGCTAAAGACAGGGAGAAATTTACCATCGGTAAACTTACGCTTGAAGTATTACATACACCCGGTCACACACTGGAATCTACCTGCTACCTGTTAAGCGATGAAGCAGGACAGCCGCATAGCCTTTTCACAGGCGATACGCTCTTCGTAGGAGATGTAGGACGCCCCGACTTGTTTAGCGGTAACCTTACCAAGGAAGAACTGGCCGGTTACCTGTATGATTCTCTCAACAATAAGGTCAAGGTACTGCCAGATAATGTGATCGTATATCCGGCGCATGGTCCCGGCTCGTCCTGCGGTAAAAACCTGGGGCCTCATACCTATAGCACGCTGGGTGATGAGAAGAGCACGAACTACGCACTGAAGGCAGAGAACAAAGAGGAATTTATCAAAGAAGTAACTTCCGGTCTGAATACACCGCCTTCTTACTTCCCTATCAATGCACGGATCAACAAAGAAGGGTATGATGCATTGCAGGCCGTAATGGAGAAAAGCAACCGTCCCTTATCCATCTCTGAGTTCAAGGAGAAAATGAAGGAAGAGGTTCTGATCCTGGATACACGTCCTGCCGCTGAATTTACAGAAGGATTTGTACCGGGTTCACTCAGCATTGGTCTGGAAGGACGTTTTGCAGAATGGGCAGGCAGCCTGCTGCCATTTGGTGAAGAGATCATACTGGTGACCAGTCCCGGAAAAGAAGAAGAGACCATCGTACGTCTGGCCCGCGTTGGGTTTGATCATGTAGCGGGTTACCTGGAAGGAGGCTACGAAGCCTGGATTGCTGCTGGTGAAGAGCGTGACCTCATCATCACCGTAGAAGCGGATGAACTGGCGATGGACCTGCCACACGATAACAACCTCATAATTGTGGACGTGCGCAAGCCTGCGGAGTATGCAGACGGTCATATCGAGGGTGCGATGAATATTACCCTCAGCGACATGACAGACCCGGGAAATCTGGCTGATTTCGATGATAATCACAATCTGTATGTACACTGCCAGGGTGGTTACCGTAGCATTATTGCATGTTCCATTATGAAACGGGAAGGTATTCACAACTTACGCAACGTGGAAGGTGGTTACAATGCCATGAAAGAACAGAAAGGCCTGAAAGTCGTAAAGGAAAAGAACGTATTAAACTAAGGTTAAGATATCCGAAATGAAGGCTCCCTGGTACTACCACGGGGCCTTTTTTCTTTTGCAGGTATGCTTTTTGACCCTTTACAGAAAAACCTTGCAATGGAAAAACTTTTAGACGGACAAATTGCACTTGTTACCGGTAGCAGCAGCGGTATAGGTGCTGCCATCGCCATAGCGTTGGGAGAAGCGGGGGCCAATGTGGTTGTGAACCACCATAGCGATAAGAGCCTGAAAGAGGCAGAAGCGGTGCTGGAAAAGATCAAAGCTGCCGGCAGTGATGGCTTCGTCAGGCAATGCGACATCAGCAAGGAGGAAGAAGTCAAAGCCATGTTTGCGGAAGTATTTTCCCGCTATGGTACGGTGGATATCGTTGTTGCTAATGCTGGCATTCAGCAGGATGCGGCCCTGCTGGACATGACAATAGAGCAATGGAATAAGGTGATCAGTACAAACCTTACCGGTCAGTTTCTTTGTGCAAGGGAAGCCGCCCGTGAATTTAAACGGAGAGGTGTTGTTGAAGGCCGCTCAAGGGCTGCCGGAAAGATCATCTGTATGAGCAGCGTTCATGAAGTAATACCCTGGGCCGGACATGTGAACTATGCCGCCAGCAAGGGTGGCGTAAAACTCCTGATGCAGTCTATGGCTCAGGAACTGGCTCCATATAAAATAAGGGTCAACAGCCTGGCTCCCGGTGCTATTAAAACACGTATCAACGAAGACGCCTGGGATACCCCTGAGGATGAAAAAAAGCTATTGGAACTGATCCCATATGGCAGGGTAGGGGTACCCGAAGATGTTGCCAAAGCCGCCGTATGGCTGGCCAGCGATGAAAGCGACTATGTAACAGGAACCACCCTTTTCGTGGATGGAGGGATGACCTTGTACCCCGGTTTTGCAGATAATGGCTGATTAACAGTTGTTTGTGATAGAACAATCCCATAGTCTAGCATGTTATTTGTTTTAAACTGTTAAACTTTTAACCATGAAATGTAAAACATTCCTGATGGCCGGAATGATGTTCCTGGCCGTAAGCTTATTTGCCTGTCAGCCTAGCGACAGTAGTGTTCAGCAGTCGGTAAACGAAAAACTGACCGCTACCCCTGGAGTAAGTGCTGAAGTGAAAGAAGGAGTTGTGACCCTGAGTGGTGAAGTACCTGACGAAGCGGCTAAAATGGCTGCAGAAGATGCCGTTAAAGGCGTCAGTGGTGTAAAAGCCGTTACAAATAACATTATGGTGCAGGCAGCAGTTCCTCCACCGCCCCCACCCGCAGCTGCAGATACTACAATGAAGAAAGACAGCGGTACAGTGAAATAGATTCAGAAGCTGAATTGATCAGAAACGGCTCAGCGGTTAACTGGTCAATTCAGCCTTATTTATTCCCCGTTGTACACATGTTTCCACCTTCTGTGGCTCCATACCCATACTTCCGGTTGTTCCCGGATATTATGTTCCAGGTATTTTACAAATGATTCTGTAATAGTTCCTTCCGGTACAGCCGAAGGTTCCTCGAATGCCAGTTTCAGTGTGGCATGATAATAACCCCTCCTCGTCTTCCGGATATCCACAAATACCACCGGAATATCACTTCTTCTTGCCGTCATTTCGGGCCCTTTATAAAAGGCCGTCATCCTGTTCAGAAAGGGAAACCAATAGCTGCGGCGCGGATTACCGGGGTTCTGGTCTGCTACCAGTGCTATAAGATATTGCTTGTTGATCCACGGCTGCATACTTTCCTTGATATCATTGGCCGGCAGTAGTATACTGCCTGACTTCTCGCGGAAATGCCTGAACATACGGTCGCCCGCTTTATTGGTCAGCGGCATATAAACTACAAGAAAAGGATACTTAACACCCTGCATGCAGAACAGGTTCGCCCATTCCCAGTTGAAATTATGGCCAAGGTGCATCTGGCAGCTTTTGCCTTTCGCATATAACTCATGCAGTACGGTGAGGTCGCAGGTAAAGCGGCGCTGCAGTTCTTTTGGGCGCATAGTCAGCAGCTTGACGGTTTCCACCATCATGTCTGTCAGGTTGAGGTAGTATTTCTTTGCCAGCCGGGTGATCTCTTCAGGCGTCTTTTCCGGA
The DNA here is from genome assembly GCF_003014595.1 of Chitinophaga ginsengisoli. GTDB lineage: Bacteria > Bacteroidota > Bacteroidia > Chitinophagales > Chitinophagaceae > Chitinophaga > Chitinophaga ginsengisoli. The sequence goes on from NZ_PYGK01000001.1 coordinate 572,672, forward strand.
AATGCCTGGCGCAGGTTCTCAAATACTACTGATTTGCGGTAACCAACAATGTGATAAACGATCAGGTATAAAACATCACTTATGCGATATAATAACCATAACGGCAGCATTGACATGCCGTACATAAATACCAGTAACAAATAATACATGTCATCAATTTCTATAACACAATATTCTGTACCAGGGCGCTCTTTTCAGGATAGTCAGTATTAAAATGTAAACCGCGGCTTTCCTTACGGAAGGAAGCGCCTTTTACTATAAGGTAGCCAACAGTGATCAGGTTTCTCAGTTCACATAATTGTGGCGATACCTCTGTTCTTTCGTATAATGATTCAGTTTCTTCATGCAGGATGTCCAGTCTGCGGCTGGCACGCTGCATACGCTCATTAGTGCGCACAATACCCAGGTAATCACTCATGATCTGTTTCAGCTCTTTGAGGCTCTGGGTAATGAGGATCATCTCTTTCGGTGCAGTGGTACCTGCTGCATTCCAGTCCGGTACATTGAGCTTATGAGCCGTGCTGTCAATTTTGTTTACACCATCCAGGTAGCAACGGTGTGCAAACACCATGGCTTCCAGCAGGGAATTGGAGGCAAGCCTGTTGGCGCCGTGCAACCCGGTGCTGGAGCATTCTCCGCAGGCATACAGGTTGTTAATGGAAGTGCGGCCGAATTCATTGACCTTAATACCACCACAGCTATAATGCGCAGCCGGCGCTACCGGTATCATATCCTTCTTTACATCAATACCTATTGAAAGGCATTTCTCATGGATGTTCGGAAAATGATGTACAAACTTCTCCTGGTCCATATGGCGGCAATCGAGGTATACATATTCCGTACCGGTGATCTTCATCTCACTGTCTATTGCTCTTGCCACGATGTCGCGCGGAGCGAGCGAAAGACGTGGGTCATACTTATGCATGAAGTCTTCCCCATGGATATTACGGAGAATACCCCCGTCACCACGTACTGCTTCTGTGATCAGGAAGGCATTGTTCACACCCGGCTCATACAAGGCTGTAGGATGGAACTGGATGAACTCCATGTTCTCTATCCTTCCCTTGGCACGATACACCATCGCAACGCCATCGCCGGTAGCAATGGTCGGATTGGTGGTACTGCGGTATACCTGCCCATTCCCGCCTGTTGCCAGTACGGTAATACGGCTGAGGATCTTTTCAATCTTATTGGTGATGAGGTTCAGCACATACACGCCATAACACGCTATATCAGGCATGGCCTTGGTAACAAGATAACCTAAATGGTGCTGGGTGATGAGGTCTACCACGAAGCAGTGGGTAACCAGTTCTATATTCGGGTTTTTATGTACTGCATCCAGCAGGGCACGTTCTATTTCCTTCCCGGTGATATCTTTATAGTGGATCACCCTGAATTCCGAATGGCCTCCTTCTTTGCCGAGAGAGAAGTCTCCGGCGGCATTCTTGTCAAAGTTGGCGCCCCATTCTATGATCTCATTAACACGTTCCGGCCCTTCCTTTACTACAATTTCTACGATCTGCTCATTACACAGGCCGTCGCCGGCAATCAGTGTGTCTTCGATATGCTTTTCAAAGCTGTCGTTCTCAAGATCATTCACTACGGCTACTCCACCCTGTGCGTATTTTGTATTGGTTTCGTCTTCACGTGTTTTCGTGATGATGGTGATTTTTTTATCAGGACATGCTGCCGCCACTTTAAGGGCATAAGTAAGTCCCGCAATCCCAGAACCAATCACTAAGAAATCTGTCTGTTGCATAAGTTCATAAGCGAACACCAAATGTACGGTTTAATTTGTTCCCATTCGCTGAGGGGGAGCATAGCCCCTGCGCATCTGCAGATAACGGAGTCCGCCGGTTACCAGCCCCCATTGCGCTATCCCGTAGGTCATCATGATAAATACGGCGCCCATCTCCAGATGATGGTAAAAATAATGAACGGCAATGAGCACACAGGATAGGATAAAGATACAGGCCCCCGCCAGTGAATACCAGCCCGATGGCTGATCTCTGAGCCGGAAGGCATGCATCACAGACTGCACCATGATGTAGGTGATAACCGAAAAAATGAGCACGAGCAGCGTCATCTGGCCAAGGTATGGCAGCATGAAGAAAATGAATGCAATGAAGATAGCCGCCATCCCCAGGATGAAGGGCCAATTGCATAATGGAAGGGGATAATTGGTATACCTGATCTTCAGGAAAAAGCCGATATAAGAGAGTAATGAAAACATGAAGGTGACCAGCCCACAGGTAAAGAAGAGCGGACTTTGTTCATAGAATAACAGGAACATGTCGCCAAAGCCGGAAAAGAACAATGCTGCCAGCAATGAAATACGGAAAACAGCGGGAATACCCTCAGTTCCGGTAACGAAATAAGCGATTAATATAAATGGCAGGAAGAACTTGGAAACATAGCGTAGAATGGCCAGGTGAAAAAAGATGGCAGACAGGTGAACTAATAACGTGGTCGCATACAACAGGTGAAAAGAACTTGCTTTGCGCATAAATGGGCATTAATGTACTTAAAGTACGATTTCTTTGTCTGAATGGTTTCACGCAACAGGCAATAAAACCGAAAAGGTCGTACCATTATTGCCGGAACGGCTCACTTTCAATTGTCCGCCATGGGATTGTATAATCTGTTGTGAAAGGCTTAAGCCGATGCCACTGCCTTTTTTCTTGGTAGTATAGAATGGGATGAAGATCTTATTCATGGCATCAGCATCTATACCCGGTCCATTGTCGGTGATCTCAATATGCACCTGGCTGGGCGTGTTCATGCTGGCCTTTACCTGTATGGATGGCGTCTGCGTCTGTTCCAGTGCGTCCATAGCGTTTTTAATAAGGTTAATCAGTACCATCTGCAATTGTGCCACGTCTGCATGTATTTCTGTACTGACAGATTCTATCTCATAGTGATAGTAAATACCTGCCTGTTTCAGTTCCGGCAGCAGCAGGCTGCTTACTCCTGTCAACAGCTCCTTGATGTTCACGTGGGTAAACTGCGGCTTGGGAAGGGTGGTATAATCACGGTAGGCATTCACAAAATTCATGATACCCTTGCTGCGGCTCTTGATGGTTTCCAGGGCTTCCTGCAGGTCGGCAATGGCTTCTTTCTGTGCAGCCTCCGGAGAGATGTCCTGTTCCACAATATCCTGCATGGTACCGATCAGGGACACGATAGGAGTGACGGAGTTCATGATCTCATGGCGGAGTATCTTGGTAAGATTCTGCCAGGCTTCCAGCTCTTTCTGCTGCAGCTCTGCATGAATGTTCTGGATAGAGATCAGTTTCACCAGGCGCCCCTGCAGGCGCACACTGGCAGCATGAATGGATAGCTGCTGTTCCTGCCGGGTACGGTATAACAGTTTATTGCCCGACCGTATTTCCATCAGGTATTCCGGCAGGGCAGGGTGGCTGTTTTTCAGCTCTGATATATTGCGTAGCCGATAGATACCCAGCAGACGGAAGGCGGCTGGGTTGATCAGTTCTATGCGCCCTTCGGCATCGAACGACAGGACGCCGATACTGATATGTTGTACGATGGTGTCTATGTACTTCAGGTTCGCCTCTTTCTCTGCCCTGGTCTGACGAAAGGCCTCCAGCACTTCATTGAACTGATGGTTCAGCGCCTGGAAGCTTTTCCCCAGTTTATTGTCAGCGCTGAAGCGGATGGAGAAGTCTTCATACCGGATAGATTCCAGGAATAAAGTCAGCTTCCTGTTCACCCGGTTGATGTAATAGTACATGCCATATATCTGCATACAAATGAGGATGCCCATGGCTACTCCCGGAAAGGGGCCAAGGACAGTCCATACCCACACACTGGTGATAGTGCTGAGCGTAAGTAAGATGATACGCAGTAATATATTGACACTGAACTTGTTCATTGTGAAGTGCTAAATGTTATACTTTTCCAGTCTTCTGTAAAGGGCTGCTCTGCTCAAGCCCAATTCCCTGGCTGCTTCAGTGATATTACCATTGCATTTTCTCATGGCCTGGGAAATGATGTTGCGTTCCATTTCCTCCAGGTTATAGCCGGTGTTAAGGGATTGATCCTGCACAGGATTCTTTACAAATACATCCTTAGGCATGAGTGTTTTACCCTGTGAGAGGATGACTGCTCTTTCCATGGCATGCTGCAGCTCACGGATGTTGCCTGGCCACTCATACTGGCGCAGTTGCTGTACCAGCGATTCATGCAGGGAATTGACTGAGCGCTTGTACTTGGAGGAATATAGTTGCAGGAAGTATTCAGCCAGCGGCACAATATCCTCCTGGCGTTCCCTTAACGGTGGTAGTTGAATTTCAATGGTATTGATACGATAGAGAAGGTCCTGCCTGAACTGATACTCTGCTGCCATGCGTTGTATATTCCTGTTGGTAGCGGTGATCAGGCGGACGTCTATCGGGATGGTCTTGTTGCTGCCTACTCTGGTAACGGCCCTGTTCTGCAGTACAGTGAGCAGTTTGGCCTGCAGGGGTAAGGAAATATTTCCCAGTTCATCCAGGAAGATGGTGCCTCCGTTCGCCTCTTCAAAACGGCCGGTCCGGTCTTCCCGGGCATCTGTGAAGGCGCCTTTAACATGACCGAACAGCTCACTTTCGAATAGTGTTTCGCTGATAGCGCCCAGATCCACGCTCACGAAAGGTTTTTTATTCCGCAGGGAAAGCTGGTGGATATGCCTGGCCAGCAGGTCCTTTCCCGTACCATTCTCCCCAAGTATCAGTACGTTAGCATCTGTAGCTGCTACCCTGTTTACAGTATCCAGTACCTGTAGCATGGCAGGGCTGTTGCCGATAATATGTACATCCGACTGCGGTGCCGCCGGTGCGCCATTGAGTTTATCCTTATTGCCATGTTTCTTATTATAGGCGCCCTGCATGGTTGCCAGGAGCTTCTCGTTCTCCCAGGGTTTCAGCACAAAGTCTACCGCGCCTGCCTTGATGGCCCTTACGGCCATCTCCACATCACCGTAAGCTGTAAAGAGTACCACTGCCACATCGGGCCGGATATCCAGGATGCGGTCCAGCCATTCAAATCCTTCCTTGCCACTACTCAGGTCGCGGGTGAAATTCATATCCAGCAGGATCACATCATACTCGAAATTGGACACCAGGTAGGGTATCTTCTGTGGATTACGCTCAAAGTCTACTTGCTCGAAGTGACGTTTCAATAATAACCGGGCTGCTCTGAGCACGTCCATGTCATCATCTACAATAAGGATTTTACCGGGCAAGGGTGTAGTCATAAATAAGATCTTATCTATTGATTTCTGCAAATGATCCGCAAACAGTGTTCCTGACAGAAGGAGTGAACTGACAGCCCTGGCGGATGTGGCCACTGGCAATATTATAAAAAGATTTCGGTTTTCCTGCGGCCCAAGGCGGGCTTCAGGGAAATTGTCCGGAAATGGACGTCCTGTGTGCGCTACAGGACGATAAACTCAGAGGGTATTGCCGGAATCCCTCTGTAGTATTGAGTTTCCTGCTTTGGCATGCCGGTTGTCTTATCTGGAACAGGAATTTAGTTTAACCTATGGACAGAAAAATAGAAAAGAAGTACTGGTCAAAAAAGAGGATCTCCCTTATCAGCGGGGGCGCCGTTGTCGCGATGTTACTTCTGTATAATCTGATATTTGCTGATCACCGCTCGAAGTTGAATGTCGAGAAGGATAAAATCACCGTGTCTACTGTTACAAAAGGGACCTTTGATCAATATATAGCTGTAACGGCAGTGGTGTTACCTCTGAAAACCATCCGCCTGGATGCCATCGTAGGAGGTTATGTAAGCCAGAAATACCTCGAAGGAGGTAGTATGGTCAAAAGAGGAGACAGCATCCTGCGCCTGGAAAACCAGAACCTGATGATGGACTTCGTGAACCACGAAACAGAGATCTACCGCCTGATCAACGAGTTACAGAACACCAGGCAGTCCCTGAAACAGAACAGGTATACCATGCAACAGACAGTGGCTGACCTGGATTACCAGATAGAACAGGCCAAAGACCTGTACGACCGTACCAAACAACTGGTAGATGACAAGATCGTATCCCGTCAGGAATTCAATAAGAATAAGATTGACTATGAGCGTCTTGTGAAGAAACGCCAGATAGAAATAGAAAGCCAGCGTTTCCAGGAGGAGAATGCTATGATACAGATAGACCGCCTTGAATCTACCATCTCACGTACCCAGCGTAACCTGCAGATGATGAAAGATAACCTGAACAACTTGGTGTTAAGGGCACCCATAGACGGACAGCTGTCTTCCGTGGATGCAGAAGTAGGAGGTAGCATCACCGCCGGTCAGAACATCGGTCAGATAGATGACCTGGATGGGTTCAAGATGCGCGCTGAAGTAGACGAGCATTATGTAGCCAGGGTATTCCCCGGACTGAAAGCGACTTTTGAATTCAATAATAAAAGTTACCCCCTGTCCATCATCAAAGTATATCCGGAGATAAAGAACGCACGTTTTAATGTGGATATGCGGTTTGAAAAGGAGACACCGGAAGGTATTCGCCGCGGACAATCTTCTCCTATCCGTCTGGAGCTGGGTAAGTCCTCTTCGGCTATCCTGTTGCCGGTTGGCGGCTTCTTCTCTGATACCGGTGGTAACTGGGTGTATGTGGTAGATAAGGGTGGTAAGCGAGCGGTGAAACGTAATATTTCCCTTGGACAGAAAAACCCACAGTATTTCGAAGTGTTGGAAGGTTTGCAGGAGGGCGAACAGGTGATTACCTCTTCGTATGAGAATTTCGGAGACAAAGAGGTTTTAGTATTTTAATCCGGCAGTTACAGTTGTTTTAGTTCCGGGTGACCGCCTCTGCAAGCAGGCAGAGGTGGCGCCACGAACGCTCACCTGAAAATCATATACAGCATGACTGGCATGTACATCACCATTGCATTAAGGCACCTGGCCAAACGGAAGCTGTTTTCCTTTATCAACATCGCAGGATTAGCTATAGGTATTACTTTCTCACTGCTCATAGCCGTATACATCTGGGAAGAGAAACAGGTGAACAGTAACCTGAAAGATCTCCCCCGGCAGTATTACCTGCAATCTGCCTGGAAAGCAGAAAATATGTACATGCCGCTCATTACACCGGGGCCGCTGGCCAAAGCATTAAAGGATAATTACCCTTCCCTGGTGGCCAATTACTACAGAACTTTTCCCTGTAGTGCGAACGTCTCCTATAAGGACCGCCATTTCAGGATGTCCCTACAGCCAGGCGATACAACTGCGATAAGCACTTTTGGACTACCGCTGTTACAGGGGAACCCCGCTCATCCTTTCAGGGATGACAATTCCATTGTGATCACCGAGGAAACGGCAATGAAATTTTTCGGCAGAACGAATGTACTGGATGAAGTGCTGACTGTTGATACCCGCAAAAATGGTAAAAGGAACTATGCTATCACCGGAGTGCTGAAAAGTGAAACACGTCTCAATACCGTGACTACTATCAACGGTTTTAAGAGTGATATTTTCATGCCTATGCCGAACATTGGTTACTTCATTGGGCCTGATTCAGATAAGGATTGGAATAGTGTATGCACGGCTTCTTATATAAAACTGCAACCAGGGGTGAAGCCGGAACAACTGGCGGTGCCCATCAGAAAACTGGTGATGATGAACTGTAACCAGCAGCTGAAAGATAACATGAGCATTCAACTGGTAGCAATGAACACCTTCTACCTTGATACGAATAACGGACTGGTAAGAAAGATGTGTTACATCCTGGCTGTCATTGCCTTTTTCGTCTTGCTGATGGCTGTAATCAATTATGTGAATATCAGTATAGGTACCTCTGTATACAGGTTAAAAGAGATCGGTTTGCGGAAAGTGTTTGGTGGCAGACGCCAACAGCTGATCGCACAGTTTCTCTCAGAATCACTTGTACTGACTGCTATAGCGGCCTTTCTTTCCATTGCCTTCTTTGAACTGTTACGACCACTGTTCGGACAGGTGCTGAACAAAACCTTACCGCATGTATGGTCCTTCTCAGGAATGATGGTGTTGTTTTACCTGTTGCTGGTAGCTGTTGTGGGAATAATTGCCGGAGTCTATCCCGCTTTCGTGCTCACAGCTAGCCATCTGTTGAAAGTGTTGAAAGGAAAAATCTCTGTAGGCAAAGGGGAACTATTGTTCAGAAAGGGCTCACTGGTAATACAGTTCTCTTTGGCAGTGCTGGTATTCGTATGCACATTGTACATCTCCCGGCAGATAGATTATTTCTTCAAAAAAGAACTGGGATACAACAAGGAACAGGTGTTTGTCATCTCTTCCGTACCCCGGCAGTGGGATACCGTAGGTTTAAAACGTATAGAGCAGGTAAGAGATGAAATGATGAGGAATACTGCCGTGAAAAGCGCTACAATTTCTTATGAAGTACCTGATGGAATGAATGGAGGAAGTTTACCCGTCATACCTCCGGGTGGCACCAGTGATGCACCCGTGAATGTGGAAATGCTTGTAACCGATGGTAATTATGCAGCTACTTTCGGATTGAAGATAGTAGCAGGCGCATTCTTTACAGACCAGGATAACGCTATGGATGTGGTGCTCAACGAATCCGCTGTAAAGGCTTTACACCTGAAAACAGGAGTAGGAGAGCAAATAGAGGCGCCTGGCCCCCTGGGAGGAACGTTTAGGATAAAAGGTATCGTGAAGGATTTTCACTTCACCAATATGCAGCAGAAGATCGCACCTATGATATTCTTTTCCCAGAATACAGGGGCATACTATCGCTTTCTCAGTATCAAGCTGCAAACGGCTGATGCCAGGAAGGCCATAGCCGGTATTGAATCTGTGTGGAAGGCCCGCTTCCCGGATGCCCCGTTTGAGTATTTCTTTATGGATGACAAATTTCAGTCAATGTATAACACAGAAACCCGGCTGAAGCAGGCGGCTAATGTAGCCACAGCGCTGAACTTTATCATTATATTGCTGGGCGCTGCCGGTGTGGTGGCCTTCAGCCTCACCCGCCGCACCAAAGAGATCGGGGTAAGAAAAGTGCTGGGGGCAGATACCCGAAATATTATTTACCTGTTCCTGAAAGAATACACATCAGTTATATTAATTGCCAATATCATTGCATGGCCGGTAGCCTATTTCATCGCCGATCGCTGGCTGGATGATTATGCCTACCGTACCAGTATGAGTGTAGTGCCATTTATAATTGCGGGTGTTATTACCTTCAGTTTAACCTATATTCTGATTGCCTTACAATGCTTCCGTACCGCCAGTGCTAACCCTACAGGGCTGTTGAGAAGTGAATAATATACGTCCAATTTAAAAATTATTAAACCGAAGTCGATGATACGTACAGTCAATCTGCAAAAGATCTTTACAACAGAAGAAATAGAAACTTCTGCCCTGAATGGAATCAATATGGAAATAAAGGAAGGAGAGTTTGTTGCCATTATGGGCCCTTCAGGTTGCGGCAAGTCTACCTTACTGAATATCCTGGGTCTGCTGGATAATCCCAGTGGCGGTGAATACCATTTCTGGGATCATGAGGTAGCCAAAATGAGCGAGCGTCAGCGCGCACAGCTCAGAAAGGGTTCTATTGGTTTCGTATTCCAGAGTTTTAACCTGATAGACGAACTGACCGTATTCGAAAATGTGGAACTGCCGTTGTTATACCTGAAAGTACCTGCCAGTGAAAGAAAAGACAAGGTGGAAAAAGTACTGGAACGTATGAACATTATGCACCGTCGTAACCACTTCCCACAGCAGCTATCTGGTGGTCAGCAACAACGTGTGGCCATTGCCCGTGCTGTAGTAGCCAATCCTAAAATGATCCTGGCGGATGAGCCTACCGGTAATCTGGATTCCACCAATGGGGAAGAAGTAATGAAACTGCTGCAGGAACTGAACGAAGCTGGCACCACCATGGTGATGGTAACACATAGCCCTTATGATGCGGGTTTTGCGCACCGCGTGATCAACCTGTTCGATGGTCGTGTGGTGACAGAGAATATCAAGGAACAATTCCATGTCTGAGCACCTGGTATAGATACATCAATCATTATTTAAACTTACTCACATGCTTAATAACTATCTGCGGATCGGCTGGCGGAACCTGCGCCGCTATAAAATGTACAGCAGTATAAATATAGGTGGCCTGGCTATCGGCCTCGCAGTAGGTATCCTGATACTTGTATGGGTGCAGGATGAGTTAAGTTTTGACAGGTTCCATGAGAAAGGGGATAACCTCTATAAGCTGAGCGTCAGCTTTACCTCAGGGACTGATGTACAGACCTGGGAAGGTATGCCGGGACCTGTAGCGGTACATGCTGTAAAAGAGATCCCCGGTGTACAGAAGGCAGTACGCACCAGGGATAACTGGGGGGACGTCTCGAAGTTCTCGTACAACAATAATGACTTCTTTGATATCAAGATAGGCTTTGTGGAACCGTCCTTTTTCACAATGTTCACATTCCCCTTGTTGAAAGGTGATGCACAACATCCTTTCCTTGACAACACTTCTCTCGTTGTAACACGCAGCGCTGCTCTGAAATACTTTGGCACTACGGATGTAATGGGAAAGGTTATAGCAGGAGACGGAAAGAATTATGTTGTAACCGGACTAGTGGAAGATTTTCCGGAGCAATCCAGTATCCGGTATGAGTTCATGCTGCCGTTCAGCATACTTCAGGCAAAATTTGGAGGGAATGGATCCTGGACCACACTGGATGATGACTGGGGAGACTTCTTTTTCACTACCTATCTGCAACTGGCGCCCCATACGTCCATTGAAAAAGTGTCTGCCGGACTGGCCAAATTACGCCCGGACGGTCAGCAGGAGGCTGCAATAAAATACAATGTACAGCCGCTGTTTGATGTACACCTGTATAACCCCGATCTGAGTGAAGGTAGCATCAAGATCGTGCGGATATTCCTGATCATCGCCATAGTGATACTCTTGATCGCCTGTGTGAATTATGTGAACCTGTCCACCGCCAGGGCCATGCAAAGAGCTGCTGAAGTGGGTGTTCGTAAAATAGTAGGCGCCAGCAGGAGGCAGCTGTTCATTCAGTTTATATGGGAATCTGTGCTGGTATTTGCACTGGCATTGGTACTGGCTGTTATTATGATCCTCTTACTGATCCCTTTCTATAATAATCTTACTGACAAACATCTTTCGTTTGGTCTGAAGAACCTGCAAATGATATTTGCCATCGGTCTGTCCATGCTGGTAACCCTGATAGTAGCTGGTATTTATCCTGCAGTTATTTTATCCTCGTTTAACCCCCTGAAAACATTAAAGGGAGGACTGACCCTTTCCGGCAGTAACGTGTCTTTCCGTCGTGCCCTGGTAGTAGTACAGTTCCTCATTGCCACAGTGCTGATCGTTAGTACGCTGGTAGTGGGCCAGCAGCTGCGGTATATAAAATCAAAAGCGCTGGGTTATGATAAGGAGAATATCTTTTCCTTTTACTCGGGCCAGATGTACGATCACCTGGAAGCTGCTGTACAGGAGTTGTCAAGCTCTCCCGGTATTGCCGCAGCGGCAACGGCCAATCAAAGTATGACCGGCATTGACAACAGTACCGGCGATACCTATTGGGATGGCAAAGAAAAGAATGAATCGCTGATAACACATGCATTCTCTGCAGATAAAAACTTCATGGAAATGATGAAGTTCAGATTCACAGCAGGACAAAACTTTACCAACTCAAAGGCTGATTCTGCACATTTCATCATTAATGAAACGGCAGCAAAAATGATGAGAATGAAAGACCCGGTGGGTAAGAAGTTCAGACTTTGGAATAAAGACGGCATCATCATTGGTGTTATAAAAGACTTCCATTACGCCTCCCTCCATGAGAAAATTGGGCCACTGGTGATCCATTATAGTCCCGTTAGTTTTATGGTGTATGTGAAAACAAAACCAGGAGAAATGGACAAGGCAGTGGCATCCGCAGAGCGGCTTTATAAACGCTACAATGCGGGCTTTCCTTTCAGGTATAATTTCCTCGACGACAATCTGGACAAGATATACAAACTGGATAGACGTACCGGTAAACTGTTCAACTATTTCGCAGGCATCGCCATCTTTATCAGCTGCCTGGGCCTCTTCGGACTGGCTACGTTTGCCACCGGACAAAGGGTGAAGGAGATAGGTGTAAGGAAAGTACTGGGTGCTTCTGTCACCAACATTGTAACGCTGTTAACCAGCGATTTCCTGAAGATCGTCATGATATCAATAGCATTGTCTGTTCCGCTTGCCTGGTATATTATGAACAGATGGCTGGAAGACTATGCATACCGCATCACACTCAACTGGGGCGTATTTATAATGGCCGGCGGCCTGGCTATCATGGTAGCACTGCTGACAGTAATTTTCCAGGCGGTGAAAGCTGCATTGGCCAATCCTGTACGCTCCTTAAGAACTGAATAGCCAACCATAAAAAGAACTGTAATGATTAAGAATTATCTGAAGATTGCCTGGAGGAATATTCGAAAGCAGAAATTCTACTCCTTCATCAATATACTGGGGCTAACAATAGGTATGACCTGCTGCTTCCTGATATTTATGTACGTGCGTTTCGAGTTGAGCTATGACTCATTCCATAAAAATAAAGACAGGATCTACAGGGTCGTAACAGATGTAAAGACACCGACAGAGCTGATAGAAGCAGACATTACATCTGCTCCCATGGGCCCTAATATCAAGGCAGATTTCCCTGAAGTGGTATCGTCTGTCAGGATAAATCAATCAAATACACTGGTCGCCATCGGTAATAATAAGTATGACGAGGATAAAATGGTGTATGCTGATGCCACATTCTTTGACGTATTCTCGTTCCCGCTTATCAGAGGTAATGCAAAGGAGGCATTGACAGCGCCTTTCACAGCTGTACTGACTGAAAGTAATGCAAAGAGATATTTCGGATCGGAAGATCCGATAGGGAAGACTTTTCAGATAGACGGCGGAAAAGCTACCATCAAGGTGACTGGGCTGATGAAGGATGTGCCTGAGAATTCCCATCTGCCTTTTGATATGGTACTCTCTTTGGCTACTGCTGAAGCAATGGGACAAAACCTTACTGAGTCATGGGGTAACTTTGGTATGCTGACATACCTGCTGCTGACACCAGGGACTGATCCTGCCAAACTGGAGAAGAAGCTGCCTGCCTTTATGGAAAGCCACATAGGAAGCACAATGAAGGGGAATAACATGTACTACACTTTACATCTGGAACCTTTGAAGGATGTATACATGACCTCTAAAAGAAACGCACCTGTAAAGGGAAGCATGACCAATATATACATATTCTCTATAGTTGCTATTCTCATCCTCCTGATAGCTGTTATTAACTTTGTGAACCTGGCTACCGCCAGGGCAACAGAAAGAGCCAGAGAGGTAGGGGTCCGGAAGTCGGTAGGGGCGTATGAATCGCAGCTCACATTCCAGTTCCTGTGTGAGACCATGTTGCTCAGTTTATTCGCTTTCGTATTGTCTGTGGCGTTAAGCCAGTTGCTACTGCCTCCTTTTAACCTGCTGGCCGGGAAGGAAATAGCTTACAATATATTCAGCACCGGCGCTATTGTATGGTTCCTGCTCATTGCAATAAGCGTGGGTTTACTGGCCGGTATTTATCCTGCCCTTGTATTGTCTTCTTACAAACCGGTAGTTGTGCTGAAAGGTGCTTTCAGCAGCAGTAACAAAGGATTGTTCCTGAGAAGGGGATTGGTAGTGTTTCAGTTCGTTATCACTATTGTATTGATAGTAGGGGTAATGATCGTTTACTATCAGTTGTTATACCTGCAGGGCCGTGATCTGGGCTTTAAAAAGGAGCAACAGCTGGTAGTGGAGTTTGGTGGTGTCAATAATATGAAAGAGAGGTGGCATGACATCAAACAGCAGGTATTGAATGTACAGGGCGTGTCGGGTGTAACCTTCTCATCTGCCATACCGGGCAGGTTCCAGAACTCGGCATATAGTAATATCGAGATGAAGAACGGGGAGATGCAAGCGAGCAATATTAACCTGTACTTTGTAGACTATGATTTCATAAAACAATACGAGATCAAAATGGTGGCAGGGCGTACTTTTTTGCCTGAGATGGCAACAGATAGCACACAGGCCATGCTGGTGAATGAAGCGGTGGTTTCTTCTCTCGGTTATAACAAACCGGAAGAGATCATTGGAAAGAAATTCGACCAGTGGGGAAGAAAGGGGACCATTATTGGTGTGATGAAGAACTTCAACTACCGCTCCCTGAAAGAGACCGTTTCTCCTCTGACCATGCGTATTGAACCGGAAGCATTTGGCCCGCTGACCATTACTGTTGATCCAAAAAATATTAAAAAGGTCATTGCGGGTGTAGAAGCCATATACAGTAGGTATGTACCGGAAGGAAGATTTAATTATTTCTTTGTGAATGATGATTTTGACCGCCAGTACCGGGGCGACTTCCGTTTCGGTCAGCTGGTGCTGACATTTGCCATCCTGGCTATTTTCCTTGCTACGTTGGGATTGTTGGGATTGATCTCTTACATCGTCATACAGCGTACAAAAGAGATTGGCATCCGGAAGGTACTGGGGGCTTCCGTTAATAATATTCTCCTCTTGCTGTCTACCGATTTCATTAAACTGATAGCCATTGCGCTGGTGGTGGCAACGCCGCTGGCCTGGTACCTGATGTACAAGTGGCTGCAGGATTTCGCCTATCGTATTGATATGCCCTGGTGGGTATTCCTGGCGGCTGGAAGTGTGGCGGTGGTTATAGCGCTGGCTACAGTCAGCATACAGACCATGAAGGCAGCAATGACTAACCCGGTTAAATCATTACGCACCGAGTAAGAAGTTTCTTTAGTAGTTACGTTTAAATATGACAAGTGAAATGTGTCATGGGCAGGTGTCTACCCGCCCATAGCTTTTAATTACTTACTAAAAAGAAATTTTATGATAAAGAATTATCTGAAAATAGCCTGGAGGAATTTATGGAGGAACCGCGTGTTCTATCCCTTCGAATATTCTTTCGTAGAGGCGTCTTACAAGCGTAAATACGCGCTGCTGACGGTGAGTATACAATCAGTGAAGGCGGCGTCCATGAATCCGGTGAAGGCATTAAGAACAGAATAGATTATATTGAAATACAAACGACCGGCAACCGGGGAGGACCGGGTCGGCTAAACTACTAAACAGCATATAATAATGATACAGTTAAAACATATCTCCAAGCATTATCCCGTAGGATTTGGTAAGAACGAAATATTAAAAGATATTGATCTCAGAATCTTTGAAGGAGAGTTTGTATCCATTATGGGACCTTCGGGTTCCGGTAAATCTACCCTGCTACATATTTTAGGATTACTGGAAGAACCTTCCCAGGGAGAGTACCTGTTTGACGGGGAACCGGTGCATAAAATGAATGAAAAGAAACGTACGCAGTTGCACCGGGGAGCAATAGGATTTGTATTCCAGGCTTACCACCTGATAGACGAGTTGACCGTGTACGAAAATATCGAGACGCCTTTATTGTATAAGAACATGCCGGCCGCTGAACGGAAAAGCCGTGTAGCCGATATCCTGGACCGCTTTAATATTGTGGCCAAGAAAGACCTGTTCCCTAGCCAGTTATCAGGCGGACAGCAACAGCTGGTGGGCATTGCCCGTGCATTGGTGGGAGAACCCAAAGTGATCCTGGCAGATGAACCGACAGGTAATCTGCATTCAGATCAGGCCAAGGAGATCATGGAACTCTTCAAACAGTTAAATGAAAAGGATAAGATTACGATAGTACAGGTAACACACTCCGAACTTAATGCAACTTATGGTCACAGGATCATACAGATCCGTGACGGGATAATCGCATAATTTCTAACAGGTAATTCCCGACGTCAGGTAATCTTATCAAGCTGTTGTGCGCAGGCACTGGGTCTGATAGGGATCCCGGTGTCGGGAATTGTTTGTCTGCGAATATTTTACGCCATTCATAAAGAATTTATTTATGTTATCATCACAATTATTATATTTTTGGAAGGTCATGAAAATATCCAAAATCCCGGGATGTATCCTGGCACTGTGCATCTTGTTTGCTAACTCTGCGACCGTAAAGGCGCAGGACACCTGGACACTGCAACGTTCTGTTGATTACGCGCTGGCAAACAACATATCGATCAAGCAACAAGACGTACAAAAGCGTTTTGCAGCATTGACGTACCAGCAAAGCAAGTTAGCGCAGATCCCTACCCTTAGCACAGGCGTGCAGGCTACTTATGGTTCCGGCCGTAACATTGACCCGTATACCAATACGATCATTACCCAGTCTTACTTTAACGTAGGTGCAGGGGCAAATGCCAATGTAACACTCTTCAACTGGTTTTACCGTCGTAACCAGATAGCCGCCACAAACTATGAGTCGCAGGCACAGGACCGTTTCCTGGAGAAGGCGAAGAATAATGTGTCGTTTAATATTGCCGCTTCTTTCCTACAGATCCTGCTCAACATGGAACAGGTACATATCAGTGAGCTGCAGGTGAAACTGACCGCTTCCCAGCTGGAGAATACTAAGAAGCTGGTGATTGCCGGTTCCAAACCGGAAAGTGACCAGGCTGACCTGGAAACCAAACTGGCGAATGACAGTGTAAACCTGATCACAGCACAGAACAATGTGATCATGTCTACATTAGAGATGAAAGCCTATCTGAACCTGGGCTTTGATGTGCCTTATGTGCCACAGGTACCAGGAAATATTACTGAAATAGCCATTCCCCGCCTGGATGAAGTAGACCCTGAAATGGTTTTCAGCGCCGCACAGATAAACAACCCGGCCATAAAAGGCGATATGTTAAGGATAAAATCCCTGGAGCGTACTTACGCTTCTCAGAAAGGATTATTATATCCGAGCCTGTCTGCCTCCGGTAACCTGAACACCAGTTATGCCAACAGTGCGAAAAACCAGGTGATTACAGGATATACTCCTTTTACACAAGATATCGGTGAAGTGGCAATAGGTGGAACCACCTATACAGTAAAGTCTACTGGTCAGACGCCAAGTTATAAACTGGTTACCATTCCTTTCAGCGATCAGATCAACAATAACTTCCGTCAGTCCGTAGGACTTTCGCTGAACATTCCTATCCTGAACGGCTGGCAACAGAGAACGGCCGTAAAGCAAGCCAAGCTGAATATTGAAACACAAAAGCTGACACTGGATCAGGACCTTCAGCAATTACGCAGGGATATTTATACTGCTCATGCCAACGCAATGGCCGCTATACAGAAGTTCTCCGCCGCATCCAAAGGAGTGGCGTCTTCTCAGCGTGCATACGATTTTGCCACCAAAAGGTTCGATCTGGGTTTAATGAATACAATTGACTATATTACTACCCAAAACAACCTGTTCCGAGCGCAGATCGATAAGGTATCAGCCCAATACGAATATATATTTAGAATGAAACTACTGGAGTTTTACAGGGACCAGAAGGTCTCTCTGTAGCAGCTCCCTTCCTTTTGAAATACGCCGTTTTATATGAAGAGAAAGACACTTTTCTGGATCTTGGGGATCATTATTTTGCCGGTTGTCATTGTAGCCGTAAGTAAAGCCGGTAAAGACGACAGCATAAAAGTGGCAGTAGATAATGCCGCTGAAAAAACTATAATAGAGGTGGTTTCTGCCAGCGGTAAGATCTACCCTGAAACAGAAGTAAAGGTCAGCTCTGACGTATCTGGTGAAATTGTAGACCTTCCTGTACTGGAAGGCGACTCCGTACAGAAAGGACAGGTACTGGTGCGTATCTATGCCGATGTATATGGTTCTGTACGCGATAAGGCAACCGCTTCCCTCAGCCAGGCACAGGCCCAGCTAGCTAATACCGCTGCTTCACTCAATGCATTCAAAGCCAAACTGGAACAGAGCAAAGCTGCTTATGACCGTAACAAAGAACTGTTGGCACAGAAAGTAGTGTCCCGCAGTGAATTTGAAACAGCAGAAGCTACTTACCGCTCAGCCCTGGCAGACTATAACGCTGCTTCAGAGCAGGTGAACAGTAACCGTTACGCTGTACAGAGTGCAAAAGCAGGACTGACAGAAGCAAACACCAATCTGAAACGTACTACTATCGTAGCGCCGATGAGTGGTGTGGTATCACTGCTGCCTGTTAAAAAAGGAGAACGCGTGGTAGGCACCGGTCAGATGAGCGGTACAGAGATCATGCGTATTGCTGATCTGAACATCATGGAAGTACAGGTGGATGTAGGAGAGAATGACATTCCCCGCGTAAAATATAACGATACGGCTATTGTAGAAGTAGATGCCTACAGCGACCGTAAGTTCAAAGGTATTGTGACACAGATTGCCAGCTCCAGCAAAGGCGCTGCTACCAGTACGGCGACCTCCTCTTCTTCTGCAGAACAGGTAACCAGCTATATCGTACATATCCGCATTCTGCCTGATAGCTATAAGGACCTGATTGATCCCGCCCATCCAAAGAACTTCCCCTTCCGCCCGGGCATGAGTGCCAGCGTGGATATCCAGACCCGCAGGAAGAGCAATGTGCTGGCAGTGCCTATCAATGCAGTAACCACCCGGGATATTGTTGACAGCTCCAAAGCAGTAGGTGCCAAGAAAGAAGACCTGGCCGCTGCAAAGGAAACCGGTAAAGATCTGAAAGAGGTTGTTTTCGTACTACAGGCTGATAAAACAGTGAAACTGGTGACAGTTACCACCGGTGTGCAGGATGACGCCAACATTGAAGTGTTAACAGGCCTCAAGCCTGGAGACAAAGTGATCAGTGCTCCTTATTCCGCAGTATCCAAAGATCTGGATCAGGGCAAGAAGGTAAGAGTGGTACCGAAGAAAGAACTGTTTGAAAACACAGGTAAGTAAAAATATTCCAGCATAAAAAAGGGCGGCCTCGTAAAAACGGGGCCGCTTTTTTTATGTCTCTAAATGGTTAAATGGTATAGGTATAACGGGATCTATAGGACAATAAGCAGTTTATTCATCAACAGGCGCGCTTTCCGGTAGGCACTGTTCAACTGATTCCGTACGGTTTGTTCTGCTGTCCCCGTCTTTGACGCTATCTCCCGGATGCTCAATTCATCAAAATGCGACCAGGCAAATACCTGGCGCTCCTTTTCGGGAAGGGCCCGCAGGTCATCCTGCAACTGGGCAATAATGTCTTTGTGGATAATAGCGCTCATAGTGAGTTCAGTGCCTTGTTCCTCATACTGCACAAACCTTTCAAGGTGTTTCTCCTTCAGGCCATCGTCCCTGAACTTACGAAGTATCATCTTCCGGGCAGCGCTGAACAGGTAATAGCGGATGTGGGAAGTGATACGCAGGGTATGCCGTCTTTCCCAGAGGTCTGTAAAGAGGTCCTGGATCAGGTCCTGTGCATCGGCCTCACTGCACAATACACGGGCTGTATACTGGTATAGGGATTCCCAGTAAGTGTTAAAAAGGGTTTCAAAGGCAGGCGACTCTCCGACGTGGGGGAGGTCTGTCAGCGTCTCGGGTTGATCTGTAGTCATATTTCCAAGCGGTCACTAAAAATAGGGGAAGGAGTGGCGTGGAGAAAGGGTGATGTCAAATTATCATGAAGACTTAATATTGGAGGGCGCCTTGACAACTATAGACAAGCAGGAAATTACAGACCAGTATCGCTCTCGGCAAAAACTTAACATTGGCCTATGTTAATTTAACATTAAATTTATGTTATCGAATAAAACAACGACTTAAGGATTATGTCAAGTACAGATACAGCGAAGGCTGCAAAGCCCGCTAAAGCATCGCGTAAAGAAGCACGCACAACCATTGAAAAGAAGCTGGACCTCTTATTAGCTGATCTGAAAGCCGAACTAGGGGACACTAAGTTCAGGAACCGTATCAGGAAAGCTGCCAAACTTTTGAGTAAAGGTCTGGACAAACCTAAAAAGAAAGCGATCGCCAAGAAAAAAGTAGCCAAGAAAGCTGCTAAACCGGCTAAACCAGCGAAAGCAGAAGTAGTAAAAGCAGCCGAATAAATACACCTCATCAGGAGCAAATACTGATAATATATATTTAACAGCCCGCCTGTAACAGTTAACTGTTATATGCGGGCTGTGTGCTATATATTTAGGGCTTTTGCTTTAGTATGAAAAAGAGTCTATTATACTTACTGAGCCTGCTTTCCCTTTCCGCAGCTGCTCAGCAAACAGGTCAGGTGAATGTGTTCCTGGGTTCTTCCGGGGATCATGGACAAATGTCTCCCTCAGCTTCCTATCCTTTCAGCATGTTAAGTATTGGCCCGGAAACCTATCCCGACACCCATACAGGATACGAGTATCTCGCCAAAGAATTCCTGGGCTTCACCCACAATCGTATGGAGGGTGTAGGCTGTCAGGGATGTGGTGGCAACCTGCTGGTGCGCCCCTTTCTCGGTGATGGTCCTGTAAAGGCAGACCTGATCAAATATGAGGAACAGGCGTCGCCAGGTTATTATCATGTAGGATTTACCAATGGCATCAACGCCTCTTTCACCGTATACAAAAACACCGGCCAGCACCAGTACCATTTCCCGGTAGGTAAAAAAGGACTGCTACTGGATCTGGGACATGCCCATGTAGGCCGTTTTGTAGCAGAGGAGCATACTGTTGACGGAAATGCTGTTAGCGGCTGGATCGAGTCAAAAACGACCTGTAGCGCCGGTGTATACAGAATCTACTA
Source organism: Chitinophaga ginsengisoli (assembly GCF_003014595.1). Taxonomy (GTDB): domain Bacteria; phylum Bacteroidota; class Bacteroidia; order Chitinophagales; family Chitinophagaceae; genus Chitinophaga; species Chitinophaga ginsengisoli. The sequence goes on from NZ_PYGK01000001.1 coordinate 593,344, forward strand.
TTACCTGGAAACAGATCATCCGGTAAAATGGACCGCCACCCAGGCGCATGAACTGGTGGCGACTACTACAGAAAATGACCTTGGTGTAAGGGTTGGACTATCTTCTGTAGGTACTTCCTATGCAAAAGCAGCTATCAACCGGGACGCCTTTGATGTGATAAAACACAAAAGTGAGCAGGACTGGAACAATGCCCTGGGCCATATCAAAGTGAAAGGTGATCCTGCAAGGGAGAAGTTATTTTATTCCCTGTTCTACAGGTCTATGCAATCTCCTTACGTAGTGTCTGAACCTGATGGCGCTTATGCAGCCACTAATGGCACCTTGCAGCACACCAGCGGTAAGATCTATAATGGCTGGGCCATCTGGGATAACTATCGTGCGCAGCTGCCTTTATTGTCTATCGCCTTCCCACAGGAATACCAGGATATGACCACCTCCATCGCCGGATTATATCAGCATGGCAAAAAGGATTATGCTACCCTGCATGAGCCGTCTATTACCGTAAGAACAGAACATGCCATTGTAGTACTGCTGGACGCGATAAAAAAGGGCTATCAGCTCGATTTTAAGGCCATTGCCGACTCGGTGGAGAAGGAGGTTAAGAACCTCGATTATGCGCATCCTGACAAGGCATTGGAGTCTTCTTACGATGCCTGGGCATTATCTGAGATCTATTATGCTTTAAAAGATAAAACCCGTGGCGACCAGTACCGGCAGCAGGCGGCGGAATATAAAAAGCACTGGCAGAAAGATTTCCAGGACCTCACCCGCAAGGATGTAGACCGTATGCAGGCCAGGGGATTATACCAGGGAACTATCTGGCAGTACCGCTGGTTTGTGCCTTTTGACCTGAAAGGCCTGATGGAGTTATGTGGTGGTGAGCAGGCTTACACTTCCCAACTGGACGAATTCTTTAGGGATGATTATTACTGCCATGCCAACCAACCGGACCTGCAGGTACCGTTCATGTACAATGTAACCAACCAGCCATGGAAATCGCAGGCCCTGATACACAAGATTGCCGTGGATACTATGGTACAGCATTACTTCAACGATAACAGCCGTGGTATTGGGTCTGAGATAGATATCATCTACAAAAACCAGCCAGCAGCCTACGTCAGAACGATGGACGACGATGCCGGTACCATGTCTTCCTGGTTCGTGCTGGTATCCACCGGTATCTTTCCCGCCTGTATAGGATCGCCGGTATATTACCTGAACGTTCCTTTGTTCGAGTCAGTGGAATGGCAATGGCCGGGCGGTAAACCTTTCTCTGTTCACGTAAAGAACTTCAATGACCGGAATGTCTACATCCACGAGGTATGGTTGAACGGGAAGAAACTGGACCGTAACTGGATCACGCATGCAGAGATCACCAATGGGGGAAAGCTGGAAATTGTAGCCGGCGATAAGCCGGATGAGAAACAAGGTTTAGGTAACAAATGGATCGCAGAAATAGGCAGCCAACAATAGATATAGCACATTATATACTTATACAATTATCTGATAACAAAGAGAGTACATTTATAGCTTTTCATACAATCCTTGTAAGGTCGCTATCCTGGTGCATTCCCTGAGATAACCCATATATAACCCATATATAAGCCATATATGACCCATATATAATCCATATCTAAAAAGATATGGGTTATATATGGGTTATATGTAGGTCATCTACAGTTTATATATGAGTAGCCCCAGGCACCCGGCCCTTATCAGCATCAGTTAATACCCTTGTATTGGTTATGGATATAGGTCAGGTCGAACGTACCCAGGTTCTTGTAGTAGATGTTGATCATCTTGGCAGGATCAGTGGCGATCTCACCGCTCTGAACATCTCCATCGTCGCCGTCGTTCCATGCCCATGGAGCGTTGGCACCGCCATCGCCGTAGCTGCTAACCAGACCGCCTGAAGGGCTGTTAAACAGCTGGGTATTGTTACGCTGTTCCCATAACCCACCGGCAGCAAAAACATCTACCAGTTTGTAGGATACGTTACGGTCATCCGGACCGGTAGGAACGCCAGCGGTGCGGCCTGGCACATAGCGGATACCATCGCCAACGATGTTCACATAAGGGTAAGCCTTCAGGCCATGACCCTTAGCTTCCTGACCGGTAGTAGGGTGAGATTCGTTGTTGTAGTTTTCCACAGTGAGGGTACCGTCATTGGTCTCGTGGTTATTCTGCCATGAGCTACCGGAAACGGTATAGCTAAAGAAATCTTTGTGGAAGGTGGTTACCATTGCCTGCAGTGCGCCATAGGTAGAACCATCTTTTCTGACAATTACCTCGATACCTTCGAAGTCATTCTCATGCTGGTCCAGGTAGTAACCGAAAGGGTTATCTGTCCAGTCGCGTGGGTGGAAGAATGCGTAGTTGATGAACCAGTGTGTGCTGGTTTCAGCTACTGAATAATATACATTGGCAGCAGCGGTGTAGTTACCTGCAATGTTGTTCCAGTTGTTGGTACCAACCCAGTCACCATCGAAATTGATAGCGGTGATGTAGTCAGCTTTACCACCAACAGCGTAATCACCAGTTTGGTCAACGTCCTGGTAGTGAACAGGCGCCCAGCGGTAAGCCAGGTCCTCATTGAAGTTTACAGCAGCCTGCGTGGCGCCAAGCGTTTCCGGTTTCAATTTTTGCGCGTCTTCTTTGCTACAGGAAACGAGGATGGTGGATGCCAGCACGAACAGGAGAGCTGGCAGGCTCAGTTTGTGGAGGAGTGTTTTCATAGGTTCGCAATTGTTGTCTTTTAATAAATAGTGCCGGGATAATGAGGGACTACCAGAGTAAGTTTCACAGAGAAGGCATTTTAACCATCGGCGGGGTGGGCTTAACGATATGGTAATATTAGCCCTTAATTCCTTACTTTGCGGGAAAAAGACAGATACGTGAAAGCAGGTATTATAGGCAGCGGCAGTTGGGCAACAGCGTTAGCCAAGATTTTAACGGATAATGGGAACAGGATCTCCTGGTGGATCAGGAATGAAGATACAATCCGTTATATGCAGCTGCGTCATCACAACAGGCATTATCTCACCTCAGTATATTTCGATACAACTTTAGTAGACCTGAGCAGCAACCTGGAACAGGTAGTTGCCAACAGCGATGTACTGGTACTGGCAGTACCTTCTGCTTTTCTTGAAGAAGTCATGCTACAGTTAACGCCAGAGGCACTGAAAGGCAAAAAGATCGTTTCTGCGGTGAAAGGCCTGGTGCCGGGCAACAACCTGCTGATCAATGATTACCTGTCTGAAATGTTCGATTTCCCACCGGAACAATATTTTGCGATCACGGGTCCTTGTCATGCGGAAGAAGTGGCGAATGAGAAGCTGTCTTACCTGACATTTTCAGGACAGCAGGAAAAGTCTGCGCAGGAGATAGCAGATATGTTCACTAACAGTTACCTGCAAACGATCGTGAACCACGATGTGATCGGTGTGCAGCTGGCGGCCGTACTGAAAAACATTTATGCGATGGGTGCAGGTATTGCCCATGGCCTGGAATATGGCGATAACTTCCTCAGTGTATATATCACTAACTGTTTCCGGGAAATGCAGCAGTTCCTGGATGCCTATGGGAAAGACCATACAGAAGCAGGTACACATAATTATAACGCCAGCGCCTATCTGGGCGATCTGCTCGTAACCTGTTATTCCCTCCACAGCCGTAACCGCACTTTCGGTAATATGATCGGTAAGGGATATTCCGTAAAAGCCGCCCAACTGGAATTGAATATGATCGCTGAAGGCTATTATGCCAGCAAGTGTTTATTCGAAATGAACATGGAAGTGGGCGCCTATATGCCTGTGGCTCAGGCAGTTTATACCATGTTATGGCAACACTTAAATCCCCGTGAAGTTTTCTTGTCCCTGGAAAAGGGATTTATTTAACTGACTGTTAACGGTTTGTTAAAGCCTTGATAAGATTGGATTGTAATCTTCGCAGCAGAATAACAACTTACTTAAACCTAATATTCTGCTATGACCGCAACCAGTCTGCGCCTGAAGACATTTCTTGCAGGCATTTTCCTCCTGTTATTTTCCTTTGGAGCGATGGCCCAGCAGGTCATCACCGGGAAAGTAATATCCGGAGATGACAGGCAACCATTACCTGGAGCCACCGTACAAGTGAAAGGTGCTGCCAGAAAGACCATTACAGACAATGCCGGCAATTTCAGCCTCTCCGCCGGCAATGATGACATCCTTATTATCAGCAGCATTGGCTTCACTACACAGGAAGTAAAAGGTGGAGCTGCCGCCAACATCATACTGGCCACAGATACCCGGGGACTGGGTGAAGTGGTGGTAACCGCACTGGGTATAAAAAAAGAACGTAAGAAGCTGGGATATGCCTTACAGGAAGTAAAAGGCGAAGACCTGACTGTTGCCAGGGAGTCCAACATTGTGAATCAGCTGGCGGGTAAAGTAGCTGGTGTTACTGTGATTGGTAGTCCTTCGGGAGTAGGTGGTTCCGCCAGGGTATCCATCCGTGGTGAACGTTCAGTAGACCTGAACAAGAACCAGCCGCTATACGTAGTGGATGGTGTACCGATCAGCAATGCTATCAACGGCGGCTCCGGTAGTAACAACCTGGAAGTGGACTTCGGAAATGGCGCCAGCTTTGTCAATCCTGATGATGTGGAAAGCATGAGCGTCCTGAAAGGTCCTGCCGCTGCCGCATTGTATGGTTCCCGCGCAGCGAATGGCGTAGTAATGATCAAAACCAAATCGGGCAAGAAACAGAAAGGTCTGGGTGTGGAAGTGAACAGCAATGTTACTTTTGAATCAGCCCTGAAGCTGCCTGAGTATCAGAAAACATATGGCCAGGGTAATGCCAGTGGCGGTGATTTCGCCTTCGTAAACGGCGGTGGCGCTGGTTTATCTGATGGTACTGACGAAGGCTGGGGACCAGCGTTTAAAGGACAACTGTTTCCGCAGTTCAACTCTCCCCGTACACTGAATGGCCAGGCCATTCCTTATACCGGTGGTGATATGAACGCGCCTGCAGGTAGTGTGATCACTCCATCTGCATGGCTGCCGGATAATGATAATCTGAAGAACTTCCTGCAAACAGGAAATACTATTACCAATAACGTAGCCCTGGTAGGTGGTAATGACAACGGCGACTTCCGTTTGAGCTATACCAACCTGCATCAGAAGGGTATCGTACCTAATACAGGGCTTGACAGGCATACCACCAGTTTCTCAGCAGGGTATCACCTGACGCCTAAATTCACCGCAAGAGCTTTTGTAAGTTATATCAAAGGTGAAAGTGATAACCGTCCTTCCATTAGCTATGGTACAGAAAGTATCATGTACCTGTTCAACTGCTGGTTACCTGCATCTGTACGTGTAAGCGACCTGAAACGTCTCTGGCAGCGTGGTCTGGATGGCAAGTTCCTGGATGGCAAGCAGCAGTACAACTGGAACTACAACTATCATGATAACCCTTACTTAACTGTTTACCAGAACACCAATGGTCAGTATTATGACCGTATCATCGGAAATATCATCTTAAGATATGATCTGACCAATTGGCTGAACCTGCAGGTGCGCACTGCTACCGACTGGAGCAGCGAGCGCAGGGAATACCACAGGGCATTCAGTACCCAGCGTTTCCCATATGGTGAGTATCGCGAGGTGAACATCATCAACCAGGAGCGTAATACAGACTTCCTGTTCACTGCGGATAAAGCAATCAATAGTGACTTCTCTGTGAATGCTACACTGGGTGGCAACCAGATGCGTCAGACTTCTCGTTTCAATGAAGATATCGCCGGACAATTGAACATACCTGGCATTTACCGTCTGACCAATTCCAGGATAGCGTTGGTAAATAACCAGAACAATGTTGGTAAACGTATCAACAGTTTCTACGGCTCTGCCGGTGTTTCTTACAAGAACAAACTGTTCCTGGATGTAACTGGTCGTAACGACTGGAGCAGCGCCCTGAGTCTGCCGGAAGATCTGAAGGCTTTTGGTAATGAGCAAAATTCTTATTTCTATTCTTCTGTAGCGCTGAGCGGTATTATCAGTGATATGATCAAACTGCCTGCTGTGATCAGCTTCGCTAAATTAAGAGCCAGCTTCGCGCAGGTGGGTAATGATACTGATCCTTTCGCATTCACACAGACCTTCAACCGTAGCGATCCTTATGGTGCATACCAGGTATATGAAGAGACCAACCGTCTATCCAACCTGAACCTGAAACCGGAGATCAGCTCTGCGTTTGAATTTGGTGCAGACATCCGCTTTCTGCAGAACAGGATCGGATTGGATGTAACGTATTATCAGAGTAACACCAAGAACCAGATCCTGAATATTCCTTTGTCTAATACCAGTGGTTATGAAAGTCGTGTAATCAATGCCGGTTCTATCCGTAACAATGGTGTGGAAGTAATGCTGAATGTCACTCCGGTGAAAACTAAAAACTTCGCGTGGGATGCTTACGTGAACTTCTCTGCTAACCGCAGTAAAGTTATTGAGCTGACTGATGGTCTGAAGAATTATGTAATGGCTGACAGGAGCGTCTCTGTAGAAGCGAGGGTAGGAGAGCGTATGGGAGATCTATATGGTATCGGTTTCGCGCGGGTGCAGAGTTCAGATCCTAAAGCAGCATACTATGATCCGAGTGGTAAGTTCACCGGTCAGATGGTATTTGCGGCGAATGGCCGTCCGGTGGCTACTACAGAAAGGATCAGGCTGGGTAACTATAATCCTGATTGGCTGATGGGTATTGGCAATAGCTTCACTTATAAAGGTGTAAGACTGAGTGCCCTGTTCGATATCCGTCATGGTGGTAAACTATATTCTCATACGCAGACAGTAGGTCGCGAAGGTGGTATCATCAAAGAAACATTGGAAGGCCGTGCGGATGGGTATGATATCAGCAAACCAGGTAATGGTGTAATTGGTAATGGCGTAGTACAAACGGCTGATGGTGCTTTCACACAGAATACTACCAAAGTAGCAGTACGCGAGTGGCATAGTGCCTGGACCGGAGGTCGTAATATAGCAGAGGGTGTGATGTACGATGCATCCTTTGTAAAGCTGCGTGAGTTGCAGATCGGTTATTCTTTCCCGGGTTCTTTCAAAAAGGGGATCATTAAAGGTATGAACGTATCGCTGGTGGGTCGTAACCTCTTCCTGTGGGATAATGTACCACACGTTGATCCAGAGGTGATGTCTTATTCCGGAGGTACTGCATTGCCAGGTATTGAGTACATGAGTTTACCGAGCAGCCGTAGTTACGGTGTGAACCTGAGCTTCAAATTATGATGATCATCCAAAACAAGCAATTATGAAATTCTTAAAGATATTTTTACTAGCCGGCCTTTTATCCGCCTGCACGCATGACTTTAGTGAGACGAATACTAATGAGAATAACCCCACCAGTGTAACCCCTGATCTGCTGTTAAGTGGTGTGATCAGGAATATGATGAACCAGCAGGTGAACTCCGCCTGGGGTATCGGTAACATCGTTGTACAGCATCATGCGAAGATCCAGTTTGTGAACGAAGACCGTTATCTCTGGGGAGAGCAGAACGGTACCTGGGATGCGGTGTATAACAACTACCGTAATCTGCAGAACATTTTGAGGGCTGTGGGCACTGACTCTACTAGTCCTTATCTCGGCGTAGCGCTGGTACTGAAGTCCTGGATGTTTGCCCAGGTGACTGATGCATATGGTGATGTACCTTATTCACAGGCCGGAAGGGCGAACCTGGAAGGCATTTATCAGCCGGAGTACGATAAACAGGAAGATGTATATACCGGCATTTTGAAAGATCTGAGAATAGCGAATGCCCTTTTGGTTAAGGCGAGACCTAATCTTGAAGGCGATATCCTGTATGGTGGCGGCGCTACTGCGATCGTGAAATGGCGCAAGCTGGCCAACTCGTTGCGTCTGCGTTATCTGCTGCGTTTGTCAAAGCAGAAGGATGTAAGTGCGGAAATGACAAGTATTCTTGCGGATGCTGCTACCTATCCTGTTTTCACCGGTAATGAAGATAATGCGGAACTGAAATACCTGTCTGCAGCACCTAACCAATGGCCGATGTATACTGCGCGTGTAGGTTCCTTTGATGAGTTCAGGGTGAGCCAGACGCTGGTTGACCGTCTGACAACACTGGGTGATCCCCGTTTGAAAGTGTTCGGTCGTCCGACGCAGAAGTCTGTGGCAGCTGGTACGCCGGTAATCTCCGGTATTCCGAACGGATTGAACGACGCAGATGCGTTAAAATATAATGGTGGTGTACAGGGTGTATCAAGGGTAGGTTATACTTTCGCTTGCCTGGTATGTAACGACATCGGTCAGGCCCCACCAGATCCTGCAGCCCCAAGAGCCCTGCTCATGACCTATGCTGAGTTGGAGTTCACCCTGGCAGAAGCAAGGGAACGTAATATGATCACTACTGGTGATGCGGCTACTTACTACGCTAATGGTATTACTGCCAACTTTAACTATTGGAAGAGCATTGTACCTGCTCAATATGGTATTGACGTAACGATGCCAGCTAACTACCTGACACAAGCTACCGTAGCCTATACCGGCGCACAGGCAGAGAAGCTGGCGAAGATCGCATTACAGAAATGGATCGCTTATTACTTCAATGGATTGGAAGCCTGGTTTGACTGGAAGAGAACAGGTATGCCGGCGATCGTTCCCGGACCGTCTAACCTGAATGACAACAAGGTACCTGTAAGATTTATTTATCCTCAGAAAGAGCAGTCATTGAACGGGACTAATCGTAACACAGCTGTTAGCCGCCAAGGTGCGGATGACTTGAATACGCGTCCCTGGATAGCGAAGTGATTTCTTTTTGCATTGTCCGGCCGTTCGCCTTTGTTGGTGAACGGCCGGATTTTTTATTTTGCTACGTCGATCTTAACTTTTTTATTTTTGATCTTTTCTTTCTGGATGAGTGCGAGTGTGTGAGCGGCTTTGCTTTTACGGATGGCTACGAAAGAGAAGAAGTCTTTTACTTCGATTAACCCTACGTCTTCTTTCTTCAGTTGGCCTTTATTGGTCAGGAAGCCGACGATATCTACCTTGTTCACTTTATCTTTTTTACCGGCGCCGATGAAGAAGGTGGTCCATTTGGGCTTTTCCGGTAGTTCGTAGTTGTCTTCCAGCGTGATTTGGGTCGCTTCTTCTTCTACATAGGCCGGCATTTTTTCATCTGGTCCTATGATGAGGATAGCGGTACCGCTGGCGTCCATTCTTGCGGTACGGCCGTTACGGTGGGTATATGTTTCTGCTGTGTGTGGCAGGTGGTAGTGGACGATGTACCTGATATTTGGAATGTCGAGGCCGCGGGCGGCGAGGTCGGTAGTTACCAGTATATTTGATGTACCATTCCTGAACTTGCACAATGCCGCGTCTCTTTCCTGTTGTTCCATGGCGCCGTGGTAGAATACGGTTGTCAGGCCTTTGTCTTTTAGGAGACCATTTGTCCGTTCTACTGCTTCCCGGTGGTTGCAGAAGACGATCGTTGACCGGTTACCGAGTCGGCAGATCAGTCTGAATAAGGTGTCTATCTTATCTTTATCCTCACTTTCTACATATTGAATAGCCAGTGCTTCTGATTTTTCTTCTGTGAGGAAGTTCAGTTTTACCGGGTCCTGGAGTCCTACGAAATCAGGGATCTCTACGGTTTCAGTGGCAGAGGTGAGGATGCGTTTCTTCAGATTCGGCAGAGATTCAATGATAAATTCGATCTCTTCCTGGAAGCCGAGTTCGAGTGATTTGTCGAATTCATCCAGGACTAGGGTCTTGATACCTTCTGTTTTGATGTTCTCCCTACGGATGTGGTCTCCCAATCTTCCCGGAGTACCTATTATCAATGCTGGTGCTTCCAGCAGGTTGTTTTCTTCCGTTTCTCTGAGGTGTCCGCCGTAGCAGCAGGTTACTTTATAACCAGTGCTCATGGTCTTCCAGACTTTTTCGATCTGCATGGCCAGTTCGCGGGAAGGGGCGATGACTAATGCCTGGGTGCCGGGTATGTTTTTATCTAATAACTCTAATACAGGGAGGAGGAAACCGAGGGTTTTTCCTGAGCCGGTATTGGAGAGGAGGATGATATTGTCAGCCTGTTGATTGGCTTCAATGCTCGCGAGCTGCATTTCATTGAGCGCGTCGATTTTGAAGGCGGAGAGTATGTTAGCGTATTTTTGCATTAGGGCAAAAGTACGTATTTCTTATTATAGGGGCTGGAGGGCGGTTTTTTCAACCCGGTACCCCATTCTTCCTCGTCTCACTCGGCGTCTCCCCATAATAATTCTTATACACCTTTGTCAACGCCGATGGATTCTTATACCCCAGCACATACGCAATATGCGCTATACTCACCTCATTCTCCAAACACAGCACTCTCGCTCTTTCCATCCTTACCTTCAGCTGATAATCACTAAACGACATCCCGCAGTACTTTATAAAGCTCTGTCGCAGTTTGGACGCGCTGACAAAATAAGTCGAAGCAAGCTGAGAAATAGTCAGCTCTTTATCCACATTATTACGGATGAAGGTTTTAATAGTATTAAATGTAATATCCTGCGAAGAAGACACCGTATTACTATCCTGTTGTTCAAGAATAAGAATTAGCAGCTCTTGTAATTTGCCCAGCAACCATGTCTTCCGTAGACCAGTACTTATAACCGAGAATTTGAGTTCGTGGTTAAGATGATGTAATCCATCCCAGATAATCCCCGGGGTAGGGGTGAGGAGTATAGGCATGCCCATATCCACCTTATACAGCCATTTCTTGGCAAGTGTTGAATGACTGGTATACACAGCAATCAGTTCCCGGCTAAATCCGTAATACTGCACCTCATATATCCCCGGACTAAAAAGCGTAGGTTGCTGAGAGCCGATAATATGAAAACAATTATATTGTCCCTGGAGCAGGGGAATCGTTGTCATATCTACATAAGTAAGGTTGATGCTACCCTCTATCATGCAGCATACCATACTTACCCCTTCCTTCACCTTCGGCAGTAGCTGCACGGGTTCTTTAACAATGAATATGTTGTTACTGAGGCTGCAGCCATCGGCCACGGTCGTATGATAAATAATATCCACAGGCGGACTGGTCACAAGGACAGGATCTGCAAAATCGCAGCGATAAGCCGCATACTGTGGCGGTAACTGATGGGTTATTTTTATATGGTGTTCAGGAATTCCGACTATACCATATTCGATAGTCACGTTCATATAGGTCACATTTACTCTGAGGGATGTGGATAAAGGGGCATTAAAGGCCTAATCTAGCTAGCATGTTAATATTAATTGTAATAGTAAAGACAACAAAATAAACCACGTTAAGTAATTATTAAGAATGAAAGGAGCCAGGCTAAACAACCTGGCTCTTTACTTAAAACAAGAAAACAACCTGTTAAAATATTTGACATCTGCACCCGCAGATGTATGGATTAAACATATTGGATGATCAAATGTAGATGCTTGAAATAAGAAAAGTGTGAATGAGATGTTAATGAAAAAAAATTGTCCCGGGAATCGCTACCCGGGACAATAACTAAAACAACAGCTATGAATGAAAAATCTCTATTCCATTGAAAAGGTTCAATTACCATACCACCCATCTCTACCCGGAGGAATGCTGTAAATCTTATCGCATTTAGGGGAGTGTCTACAAATAGTGTGGAATTATTTCTACACTATTGCAGCTAATAGGATGAGAATACCTATGGAAATCATGGGGTTGGCGATGGATTGATATTTGGATGCATGATATCTGAGTATTTTGGACGGATCAGCGCGGATTTAGTATTATAATAGAACCGGTTTTTGTACGAATACACCTTCAAGCATTTGATAATCAACTTAATGGTACAAGTGAAAGCATGGCACAGCATATAAAAACGGACATAGACCGTCCGTCAGATAAAGTATTGACCAAGGGGAACAAAGGGTCGTTTATTTTGATCATTGATGATGAACCTGATATTTGTAGACTATTGCAGTTAAGCCTTGTGAAACATGGATATAAAGTGAAATATGTTCATGCGCTAACAGAAGGAATGCAATACTTACAGCATCAGCAACCGGATTTGCTTTTCCTGGATATACATTTGCCTGATGGCTCAGGCTTGGAAGCATTGCCAGCCATCAAAAAGAAATGCCCTGCCCTGCCGGTGATAACAATTAGTGCGTACGACAATGGCATGGAAAAGCAGAAAGCATTAAACGCCGGGGCCAGTTACTTCATGGCTAAGCCATTTAATGTGACGAACCTGGATGAATTGATGAGTGATATGTTAAGGCAGAAATAGTATAGGTGATTAATTTGTAAATTTAAACTAGCAGTTGTCAAACACCACATATAAATATTATGAGAAATATTCTGATAATTGATGATGAGATCAATATTTGTACGTTATTAAGCAAGTTTTTAGGTAAACATGGCTTCAAGGTGGATACTACCATGAGCGGTGCAACTGCTTTGAAAATGATGAAAGAGAAAACTTTTGACCTGGTGTTATGCGACTACAGGTTGAAAGACACGGACGGTGCGCAGTTGCTGCAGGATATTCTTCAGATCAACCCACGTACTATCGTGATCATCATTACCGGATATACGGATGTTAGAGTTGCTGTAGATATGGTGAAGAACGGTGCCTACGATTACCTTTCCAAACCGCTTTATCCGGACGAAATATTGAACCTGGTACACAAAGCATTTGCACACATGGACGCAGAGCGCGAACGCGAAGAATCCATGCCGATACGTACCGTGAATGGCACCTCCGCCGGTAACGGTGCGGCAGTGGAATCATCTGAAGGAGAACCGGATGGTGAGATGCTGGATAAAAGTCATAAATACGTATATGGCGAGAGTAATGGTGCTAAAGAACTATTCCGCCAGATCAAGCTGGTGGCGCCTACCGACTATAGTGTCATCATTTTTGGTGAAACAGGTACTGGTAAAGAGTCAGTAGCACATCTCATCCATCATCACAGTAAAAGACATAACCAGCCCTTCGTGGCGCTGGATTGCGGTAGCCTTTCCAAAGAATTGGCAGCAAGTGAACTGTTCGGCCATGAGAAAGGATCATTTACAGGCGCTATTAATACCAAGATAGGCGCCTTCGAACAGGCCCACGGTGGCACACTGTTCCTCGACGAAGTAGCAAACCTTTCTTACGATATACAGGTGGCCTTGTTGCGCGTGATCCAGGAAAAGGTGATCCGCAGAGTAGGTAGCCTGAAAGAGATACCGATAGATGTACGCATCATCGTAGCATCCAATGAAAAACTGTCTGAGTCAGTTGCGAAGGGCCGCTTCCGTGAAGACCTCTTCCACAGGTTCAATGAGTTCACTATCTATATTCCGCCATTGCGCGAAAGAGTGGAAGACCTGCCACTGTTTGTAGATGCATTCATGCGCCAGGTAGAAAGAGAACTACAGAAGAACTGCGGTAAGATCACGAATGAAGTATGGGAATGCTTCAGCAGATACAACTGGCCAGGTAATATCCGTGAACTGAAAAACGTGATACGCCGTGCATGCCTGCTCACTCCGGAGCATGACGACATCACCCTGTCTACATTACCACTGGAAATGAAAGAGTCATTTGCACAGCAACCATATGAGGAAGATCACCAGGTGAATATGTCCGGTGAACTGATCTCCATCACAAATGAAAATGATCTGAAAACAGTGGCACTGCAGGCTGAGTACAACAAGATTATCAATGTACTCAAAGAGGTGAAATATAATAAAACGAAGGCTGCACAGCTGCTGAACATCGACCGTAAAACCCTGTACAATAAACTCAGATTATTAAACATAAACTATTAGCGATATCAATATAATGTTTGTTTATACTCAACATGCAGGCCCGTTATCCAACGGGCCTTTTCTATGTCTGTCCGGTATGTTATTTGCACTTTTAGATAGTATAAAACCTTTGTATTTATGGCTCCGCAAAACAAGCAGCAGACAGATAATGCTGAAAAGAAGACAGCAGGATTATTTGAGCGTTATTCTTCGAAAGTGGCGCAGGCAACCGGATCGCAATGGGCCTTCTTCATTGCGCTGGCGGCTATTATCGTATGGGGCATTACAGGACCGATATTCGCATACTCTGATACCTGGCAGCTTGTGATCAATACGGGTACAACAATCATCACTTTCCTGATGGTATTTATTATCCAGAAATCGCAGAATAAAGACTCAAAATCAGTACAACTGAAACTGAATGAATTGATCGCAGCTAATAAATTGGCCAGCAACCGCCTTATCGTAGTGGAAGAACTGACGGAAGAGGAATTGGATACGCTGCATAACTACTACATGAAACTGGCAGAAGAGACGAAGAAAAGAATGGCGATGAAAGAATCTCACTCCGTAGAAGAAGCAATTGAAAATACGGATGAAAAGTTTGAAGCGATGTAACATAAAACCAGGAAATGAATGCTTGACTGTCTGCAGCACTCATTTCCTGATTATTGATTTTCTCCGTTCAGTGGTAGCACAATAGTAAATACACTTCCTGCTCCCATCTCACTCTCCACATGTACGGTACCCTTATGATTCATAATGATATTCTGTGTGCTCGTCAACCCTAAACCCGTTCCTTTGGGCTTATTGGTAAAGAATGGATCAAACAAACGGGTCTTGGTTTCCTCCGGAATACCCGGGCCATTATCGCTGATCGTGATCACTGCTTTATCCCGCTGTTTGGCGGTTTGTAAAGTAAGCAATCCTTTTCCCGGTGTCATGGCTTCCACTGCATTGATAATAATATTCAACAGCGCAATAATCACCTTGTCTTCATCCGCTGGGATCATTACGTCCTGCTTGAGGTATTCTTTCCGGACACTGATCTCGTTGAGCTGCAGGCGGTCCTGCGCAAGCGCAAGGGCTTTGTCTGTCAGTTCATTGATGCCATGAGGACGGATGTTCAGTTCTATCATTCGGGTAGAGTGCAGTAGCTCTGTGATCAGCTGATTGATACGTGTACAGTTCCGCTCAATGATATCGACATATACCTGGCTGTCTTCCACACTTACCGGCTCTCCCTTGAACTGACTGACAGCCAGCAGGATATTGGTGAGGGGATTCCGCACCTCGTGTGCGATCACACGGGCAATACGACCCGTCACAACGAATTTCTGCTGTTGTTGCTTTTCTAGTTCCTCCCGCTTTCTTTCAGTAATATCCTGCACAACACATAAAAAGATCTGCTCCTGCTCATCCAGCATGACGGCACTGACCATTACGTCAAGCTTCTTACCATGTTTGGTGACGAAGTTATACTCTGTACGCAGGCTGGAGTCCGCCCGGGCGTTAATGTGATCAAAGAAATGTTTGCACTGGTCCTCCTGGAAGAAGAGTTGCCGGAGGTTCATCCCTAACATCTCTTCTTTGCTGTATTGTAAGCTCCTGATAGCGGAAGGATTGGCATCAATCACATTCTTGTCGCTGTCTGCAAGGATAATAAGGTCATACGCCTTTTCGAACACGCCGAAATACTTCTTCTCATTTTCTTCTATGATGCGAAGATGTCGCGCTTCGTCCAGCGCATAACGGATAGAGCGTTCCAGCAGGTCTGCGCTGATCTCACCTTTTACCAGGTAGTCAGAAGCGCCCGCCTGCATCGCTTCCTTATCTATAGAGTAGTCGCCCTTACCGGTAAGCATGATCACCGGCGCTTTGTAATCCAGCTGCTGGAAATGGTGCAGGATGTCTATACCCGTATAAGGCCCCAGACGGTAGTCGGCCAGGTAAATGTCATGTACCTTCCTGTCTATCTGTTCTACCGCTTTAGAATAAGTAGGCGCCCAATCCAGTTGGTATTGTCCCGGAGAAATGTCCTGTAGCAACTGATTGACGAGGAAAAAGTCGTCCTCGTCATCGTCTATCATCAATATGTGTACTGGTTGATCTGTCATTCTCAAACATTTGGCAGTTCCGCTATTTCGAACCAATATTGCCCGAGCACGCGTGTAAATTCCACGAGGCCAGAATAGGTAACTGGTTTTATGATAAAGCTGTTTACGCCCAGCTCATAACTTCTAAGAATATCTTTTTCTTCCATGGAGGTAGTCAATATAATAACGGGAATACTTTTAAAAGCATTGTTTGATTTGAGTTCCCTCAGTGCCTCTCTTCCATCCTTTTTAGGCATGTTGAGATCCAGCAGGATGATCTGTGGAAATGGGTGTAGCGTTTCATCCGCATAGTGGCCGTTTCGATTCAGGTAATGCAACAGTTCTTCGCCATTTTCGACAAAATTGATGTGATGCCGCGTACAGCTTTCATCAAAAGCTGCACGGATCAGCTCTCTGTCGTCAGCATCATCATCTGCAATAAGAATGCTAATTTTTCCGGCACTTTTAATTTTCTTCATTGTAGAGGGTTTGTGTGATAGGTAATGTAATGATAAAGGTGGCTCCCTGGCCAGGTGTTCCTAACGCCGTAATATGACCGTGGTGGCTATCCACTATTTTTTTACAAATGGCCAGTCCTATACCAGTACCGGAATATTCGCTCATGCCGTGTAGTCTTTGAAATAATAAAAAGATGCGCTCGGCATATGTAGGGTCAAAACCTATACCATTATCCTCTACAAATATTTTACATTCATTATTTTCCTGCTCAGCCCTGATATTGATCACCAGCTGCCTCTCAGGATGGGCGAATTTAATAGCGTTAGCAATAATGTTCTGAAATAGCTGGTGGAACGAAGTAGGAGTCCCTTCTATCATGGGAATGGGAGCGATGTTGACTACCGCCCGCTTTTCCTGTAGGCTCACTTCCAGGTCGCTGATCACCTCCTGTATGAGCTGGGTCATATCTACTTTTACAATGTTCTCAGGTGTGATACGGCCGGCCCTTGAGAAAAGGAGCAGGTCATTGATCAGTATCCGCATTCTTCCTACGGCGCCCACCATACGGAGTATCAGGTCAGTGGCCTCAGTGGGCAGGTGCTCGCCGTATTTCGTCTGCAGGCGGTCGCTGAAGGTGGAGATCTTACGCAAAGGCTCCTGCAGGTCGTGAGAGGCCACATAGGCAAACTGCTCCAGCTCCTCGTTGGATTTATTCAGCAGCTTGATGTTCTGTTGCAGGTCATGCTGATAAGACTTCAGGCGGGACTCAATATGCAGCTGCAACCGGAATTCCCGCGTAAGTGTGACGTAGGAATAGATGCCGATAAGGATCGCCATGAGCGAGGATATAAAGATCACCGGTATCCAGATGGCCGAAAAGAAGCTCTGTAACCTGGACTTTTGCCGCAGCTTGGCGTTCTCTATATTCAACATATCCTGCACTTTACGGTCTATCCGGGCCATCGACTTTTCCCCCTCCTGTACAGCTGAGGTATCCTTCTGACGCGAGGTCGCTTTCGCCTCTCCCGCTTTCAGCTGCTGATATTTTTTATCAAGCAGTTTTTTCAGGGTGTCCAGGTGCAGTTGTTGTTGCCGGTTGTCTGCGGTGATCCTGCGGAGCATCATATATTCATCTTCTATCTTGATACTGCGTTGCTGCATATTGGGGCGCAGAAAAGTGGTATCCCCGGTAATACTGTATCCCCGGACAGCCGATTCCGCATCCTTCAGCTGTTTGGTGATCACCTCCAGGCTTTTGGAAATCTCAATAGTATGATTCAGCCACCGGGCATTATCCAGCAGCGTCTTTGTTACCAGGAAAGAACATATGGAGGCAACAATAATAACAGTAAAAGCGATAAAGAACCCTAGTCTGATCTTCTTTTGTACAGGTATGTGCATTTTTCCCGCTGATTGTAGTAAGTTTTCGAATTTACAACTATCCAACAATTTCCACACAGTGAAATGCATATTCTACAAACATTCCTGCCGTGGCTGCTAAATCACTTCATATACTCGTTATAGTAGATATTGTGTTGCTGAAATGCTTTGCTGGAAAGTATTTCAACATAATATAGCTATGTCTGATATGTATCTTATAAGTATGCTGGCTGGTGATGGAATGAACTTTGTTTTTCATATTGAACGACACTTAGTTGAAGTATATCCGGCTACTACAGCACCCGTAAAAGCAATCGATCACGTTAAAAAATCAGACTATGCAATATTATCATATGTCAGCAGGGAATCCTTCTCCGGGAGGAGTGCCTGAAAAGCAACCCCCTCCCAAAGAGGAACCGCCAAGACCTTCAGGACCAGAAATAACGCCTCCTCCATCTCCGCCAGGACCTCCGCCTCCTGTGCCGAATGAGGTGCCTGATCACGATATCACACGTACTCCTCCCAATCCGAAAGCAAAGAAAAAGAAAGAAGAAACAGCAATAGAAGAAATGGCAGAACTCATAGCGGAACAGGACAGGGAAGATGTACAGGAAAGATCGCCGAGCCTTTTCCCCGACACAACGATCATGGAAACAGGCGATAGTTATGATAAAGATGATTCCAGGGTCATTCCGGAAGAATAAATTGATCACTATTAAACTCCAAATAACATGGCAACAAGAACCCAATCCAAATCACGGACAAGCAGCCAGTCCGGAACAACAGCTAGAAGCGCTGCAGGTAACAAATCAATGTCCTCCTCCCGACCTGCTCAGAAAACAAGCAGCAGCTCTTCCCGCTCCAGGAGCAGCAAAAGCCAGAATGAAGATATGCCCAACTCTAAGTTCCATCAACTGTTCCTGGATCTGTTAAAAGACATCTACTGGGCAGAAAAAGCACTGGTGAAAGCCCTCGGTAAAATGCAGAAGGCCGCTACTTCAGAAGAACTGGCTGATGCTATCGCTACTCACCAGGAGCAGACAAGAGAACATGTAAGCCGCCTGGAACAGGTATTTGAATTCGTTGGTCAGACTGCAAAGGCGAAAAAATGTCCTGCTATGGAAGGCCTGATAGCAGAAGGTCAGGAAGTGATAGACGATACAGAAGAAGATAGCGCTGTAAGAGATGCAGGTATCATCATCTGCAGCCAGAAGATCGAACACTACGAGATCGCCAGCTATGGTAGCCTGCGTACTCTGGCAGGCAAAATGGGACATGAAGATGCAGCAAGGCTGTTGGATCAGACCCTGAGCGAAGAAAAGGAAACAGATGCATTACTTACTCAACTGGCAGAATCTTCCGTAAATGAAGAAGCTGCTGCTGAATAAGAAAAACATTTCAGATGGGAACCCGAAGGCCTCTGCATTATGACAATGTCAGAGGCCTTTCTTACATGCTGGCAATGCCTGCTATATGACCGGAATGATGCACCGGAATTGTGATGGATAGAAAAACAACTGATGATGGACCTGATTGCCGAAGCAATGGCTACTGCCAAAGCAGTGAAATTAAGATATGTGAAGTCTGGTACTACAGGATATAGCCGCGAAAGAGTGAAAGACGGCTTTCAGTACCGCGATCAGCATGGAGATATTATTACAGATGAAGACACCCTGGCAAGGATTCAGGGCCTGGTACTGCCCCCTGCCTGGGAAGAGGTATGGATCTGCCCATATGCCAATGGCCATCTGCAGGCTACCGGCATCGACGCCTTAGGAAGAAGGCAATACCGCTACCACTCTACCTGGGCAAAGGTGCGCAATGAGACCAAATACGACCGCCTGCTACATTTTGGGGAGAAACTACCGCAATTACGCAAGTATATTGCCGCCGCCCTGCGTAAGAAAAGCCTTGATAAAGAGAAAGTTACAGCTATCGCGCTTAGCGTTATGCAGGAAACCCTGATCCGGGTAGGTAATGCTTCCTATGAAAAGCTATATGGCTCTTATGGATTGACCACTCTGCACGCACAGCACGTGAAAATAGACGGAAATAAGGCCTTTTTTAAGTTCAAGGGGAAAAAGGGCGTCCTGCATAAAATAACGCTTAAACACGCCCAATTAGCCAAATTATTGCAGAAGGTGAAGGACATCCCCGGTCAGGAATTGTTTCAATATTACGAAGGAGAAGACCATAAAAGCCTGGACTCGGGAGATATCAACGAATACCTGAAGCAATGGACAGGAGAAGACTATACCTGCAAAGATTTCAGAACATGGTCAGGAACTGTCAATGCCCTTAACCTGCTGGCAGATCTTACTCCTTTCAGCTCAGCAACAGAATGTAAGCAGAACCTGATACATATTATCGACAGTGTGGCCGGAAAACTGGGTAATACAAGAGCGGTGTGTAAGAAATACTATATCCATCCAGGGATACTGGACGCCTATGAACAATGTAACCTGGAACCTTATCTGGAGGAACTGAGGGCGGGAAGGAATAAGGAAGATGCCGGAGGCTTGTACAATGATGAAAAAATACTGCTGAAATTTATGAAATCACTCTCACAGGAGAAGAAAGGTTTAAAAAGAAAGCAGGGATCAGGAATTAGCTAATATCATCCGGCGCTTCATCCCGAACCCTGCTTTTTTAAGGTAAGTTATGTTATGCGAAGATCAACTGATCTTCCCTGTCTTCTACTGGTATTTTCTGGAGAAATTCGTCAAACCCGGATTCTTCATGCGTACTATAAGCACCATATGCATCCAGCACATAGCCTATTTCACCTTCCTGGTCTTCTATCAGATATAACACAGACATATCGGCCGGATCGGACTCCCCTTCAAACCGGTAGGTTTTAATGATTTTGAGTTCTTCCGGATTGTATATTTTCTGTTTTTCGATATTCTGCATTCTGCCGTGATCACTCATCTTCAATTCATGATCGAGGCCTTTTTCATGCAATTTTTGCATCACCCGGCTAAGGGTGGTCATTTCGCCTGGCTTTTCCATAAACAAAGGTTTTTTGATACAGGGAATAAAAATTCAAATCGCGTGCCATGGCATATAGTTTGGTTTTCATTCAATATCACCCTTAAATTATTTTTTTATGAGAGCTGTTTGGTCAGGAACAATCGGTTTTGGGTTAGTCAATATACCCATCAAATTGTACAGCGCCGTGCAGGACAGCAGACTGGACCTGGACATGCTGGATAAAAAAGATCACGCCCATATCAAATTTAAACGCGTGAATGAAGATACCGGAAAGGAAGTGCCCTGGGAACAGATCGTAAAAGGATACCTGTATAACGATGAGTATGTCATACTGGAAGACGAAGATTTTCAGGAAGCAGCACCAGAAAAAAGTAAGATCATCTCGATCGAATCCTTTGTGGAACAGGCAGAAATAGATGATATCTATTTTGAAACGCCTTACTACATAGAGCCAGATAAGGCTGGCGTGAAAGCATATGAACTGTTGTTGAAAACATTGCAGAAAACGGGTAAGGCCGGACTGGGGCGTTTTGTACTCAGAACGAGTGAACATCTCGTCATTATCCGCCCGAGGGACAATTACCTCATGTTGCAACAACTGAGGTTTGAACAGGAAATACGCTCACCGGAAGAATTAACACTTCCTGCCGATAGCAAGATCAGCAAACGGGAACTGGATATGGCCGTGCAACTTGTGGAAAGTTATACTACTGCATTTGACATCAGCCAGTTTAAAGATACTTATCATGAAGAACTGCTCAATATCATCAAAGCCAAAGCAAGCGGTAAGCGCCGCACAGTGAAGAAGATGAAGATAGTACATACCAAGAGCACTGATCTGTTCGACCAGCTGAAGGCAAGTCTTGGTAGTCCCGGCCGCAGCGGTGGCAGCAATAAAAAACGTGCATCATGAGCCTGAGAACATACGATGAAAAACGCAATTTTAACGTCACCTCCGAGCCTAAAGGCGCGAAGAAAAAGGGTGCAGCTAAACAGCACATCTTTGTGATTCAGCGGCACCATGCTTCCCGTTTACACTACGACTTCCGCCTGGAAGTAGATGGCGTACTGAAAAGCTGGGCAGTACCGAAAGGTCCTTCCATGAACCCGTCTGATAAAAGACTGGCCATGCAGGTAGAAGATCACCCTTACGATTATAAAGACTTTGAAGGCGTCATCCCGGAAGGAAATTATGGCGCAGGGTTCGTCTATGTGTGGGATAAAGGAAACTATGAATTACTGCACGAAGACGGAAAAGACTTCGATAAAGAAGCAAACAAAGAGATCCGGGAAGGCAATCTGAAAATACGCCTGAAAGGCAAGAAAGTGAAAGGTGAGTTTGCCCTGGTGAAAATGAAAAACTCAGACGATAATGCCTGGCTGCTGCTGAAACACAAAGATGACTTTGCAGTAAAGGGGGCTTACGACAGTGAGAACTTTACGCCACAGCGTATCAAGGACAGAGGCGTGAAGGAGAAAGAGAAGATGAAGGCGCCTAAAAAAAAAGTAGTGCGGGCAAAGGCAAAAGCCGCTCCCACTAAGCGGGAACAGTTTACACCCATGATGGCAACACTGGTAGATAAGCCCTTCAGTAGGGAAGGCTGGTTGTTTGAAACCAAGTGGGATGGTTACCGGGCAATCGCCGATGTGCGGAAAGGGAAGGTGGAATTGTATTCAAGGAATCATCTGTCTTTTAACAAAGACTATCCGAAGATAGTGGAGGCACTGGAAGACCTGCCACACGATGCCGTACTGGATGGAGAAGTGGTGATCCTGAAGAAAGATGGCTCGTCCGACTTTCAGTCTTTGCAGAACTATAAGAATAATGCCTCTGGCAACCTGGTGTATGTGGTTTTTGACATGTTGCAGCTGGATGGTCAGGACCTGCAGGCAATGCCGCTTATTCAGCGGAAAGAGCTGTTGAAGGATGTTGTTACACAGCTGGACAGCAAGACCGTGATCTTCTCTGAACATGTGCTCAATGATAGTGAGAAGCTATATAAAACAGCTCAGCAGAAAGGCTGGGAGGGCATCATCGCCAAAGAGGCAGAAAGTCTGTATGCAGAAGGCCGCAGGTCTATGTCCTGGCTGAAGATCAAGATTGTGGATGAACAGGAGGCAATTATCTGCGGATACACTGAACCGCAGGGAAGCAGAAAGAAAATAGGATCGCTGGTGCTGGGGGTTTATGATGATAATAATGAGTTGAAATATGTCGGTAACTGTGGCGGCGGACTGAATGGAGCACTGATCAATGAACTCTACGACAAGATGCAGCCTTTCCGGCAAAAGACCTCTCCATTCAAAGAAAAAGTGAAGACGAATACGCCCGTTACCTGGATAAAGCCCGAGTTGGTATGCCAGGTAAAGTTCCATGCCTGGACGAGCGACAGGCATCTGCGTATGCCGATATTCCTGGGATTGAGAAAGGACAAGCCGGCAACGGAAGTGCATAAGGAAACCGCAAAATCTACAAAGATGGCCACAAAGAAAGCCGCAGTACAAGCTACTACTAATACCACTACTACTACTACTACTACTACTACTGCACATACACACGAAAAGGAAAGAGTAGTAACCCTGAATGGGAAGAAGGTGACATTGACCAACCAGCAGAAAATATTCTGGCCGGATGAGAAGATCTCCAAAGGCACACTGCTGGATTACTATATGGAGATGGCTGACTACGTATTGCCTTTCCTGAAAGACCGCCCTTTAAGCCTGCACCGCTTTCCTAATGGTATTAACGACGCAGGCTTCTATCAGAAGGATGTTGATAAAGCAGCAGCGCCCGACTGGCTGAAAACAATTCAACTGCATGCAGCGTCTGCTTCCCGTGATGTGGATTATCTGGTATGTAACAATGCCGCCACACTGGCATACATGGTCAACCTGGGATGTATAGAGATCAATCCCTGGCTGTCGCGGGTGAAGAACCTCGATAATCCGGATTACCTGGTATTGGACCTTGATCCCGAAAATATCGCCTTTAAATACGTGGTAGAAACAGCGCGGGCAATAAAGGCGCTGCTGGATCAACTGGGGCTGACGGCATTTTGTAAAACTTCCGGTGCTTCAGGTCTGCATATTTATGTGCCTACCGGAGCGAAATATAATTATGAAACCTGTCGCCTGTTTGCCGAGTATGTAGCGAAACAGGTGCAGCAGGAATTGCCGGCTATCACAAGCGTGATCCGCAATAAGTCAAAGCGAAATAAAAAAGTGTATATAGACTATATGCAGAACAGCCGTGGACAGACCATCGCTTCGCCATATTCCGTACGTCCAAAACCGGGAGCTACTGTTTCGGCGCCGTTGAACTGGGATGAGCTGACCGACGATCTTGCCATTGCTGATTTCAATATCGGGAACATGGCAGACAGGATCAGGGACGTAGGTGACCTGTGGAAGGATATTGATAAAACAAAGAATGATCTGCGTAAAGTGATCCAGCAAATTGAGGCAACAGCCCAATAATTTTTTCACCTTAAAACTGAAGAGTTATGCAAACAGTAAATCATCGTCACCATGTTAATCTTGCTCCTGTTTACGGGATCATGATAGCAGTAGTGTCCATTGTATTCACCGTGATCTTTTACTACACAGATATGGCGGGTGCTTTATGGACAGGATATTTTGGCAATCTGCTGATGTTCCTCGGTATATTGTTCTCCGTTATTCATTACAATAGCCAGCACCATGAGAAAACTTCTGCATGGGCCTTATTTGGTATGGGGTTCAGGACTACGCTATGGGCTGTGTTTATTATTACATTGTTCACGGTAGCGCTGCATTTTATCTCTGGTGCAGAACGGGAGAATAACTTCTGGATCTACCTGTTTGGTAGTGTGTTTTTCTCAAATGTTATTGTTGGTTTGCTGGCAGCGGTCCTGGCCGCTATGGTGTTCAAAAGGGATCAGACAACGACCAAACCTGAGTGATGCTACATTAGCCAGCCTAAGAGCAGGCAGGCAAGTACTATAAAAGGGGATGGTATACGGGATGTGGAGAGTATCACTAAAGTGGCAATAGTGATGGCAATGTTATACCAGGTAAGTGGGATGGCCAGGAACAATATGATCGTAGCTGCCCACATGATCCCCACCACAGTGGCATTGATTCCTTCCAATGCCCGGTAGATGACCACATATTTCTTCAGATTATGCCATATGGGGAAGAAGAATAAAACCAGCAGCAGGCTAGGTAGAAAAACGGCAACAGGCGCCAGCAGGCATCCCAGTAATTGATAACCCGGACCCAGGTTGCGCATGACCATGCCGCCTACATACGCTGTAATAGAAAAAGTAGGGCCAGGTAAAGCCCGCATGATACCAGCTCCGGTCAGCAGTTCCTCCGCGTTCATAAAGCGGGTATTTGCACGCGATACATACTGTTCCAGCATCATTGCTATCAAAATATCCCCACCACCAAACACCAGGCTGCCGAAACGGTAGAAGTTCTCAAACAGGTTGAACGGACGGCGGGTGATCCAGTTGTGCGTACGTGCCAGCTCGGAAAAGAACCCCGCCAGTATGAACAGCAGGGCAAACAGCCAGATGTTTGTCCATTGTATTTTCTTAGGCTTGTCCTGAATGTCCGGAATACGCTTATCGCTGAAATTGGACACGATCCCCCCCAGAATGATCAGCGCGGGGAATGTCCAGGGTGATTTGAAGAAGTAAGCCGTCAGCAGGGATACAGCCATAATGATAGCGGTAGCCAGGCTGCGGATGCTGACCTTAAACGCCCGCATACTGCCGTATATCAGAAAACCAACAGCCATTGGCTGTACATACTTAAAGATATCGGTGTTCAGCGCTTTCTGATCGAAGTATTGCAGCAGGAAGCTGAGTGATCCCATTAACAGGCACGCGGGAGCTATCCAGATCAGGAGTGTAGCTACAGCCAATGTTACTCCACCCCGTTTGTAACCTATGAGGGTCAGCGTCTGGGAAGAAGACGCACCCGGCAATAGCTGACAAAATGCATTGTATTCCATCAGTTCCTGCTCAGTCACATCCCTTCGCTGGTGCACAAATGTTTTCAACATCATAGCCAGGTGACCCTGGGGCCCCCCGTACGCTGTGATGCTGTGCATAAAGACAGCCCGTAGGAAAGGAATGTGACGTAGAAACACGTTAATGGCATTAATCGGCTGCCCGAATTTCAATAATTTCCGGACAATATCAAACAGGAAAACGACAAACTGTTGATTTTCTTCTGTTAAGTAAAAAACGTACAGGCATAATCCTTGTTGTAAATAAATGGTACTTTCAGGTCAATCAGTATTTCCCACCCTGGTATGATAGCCTTTAAGAAACTGGTATTGAATGGTTTAATAATAGATATAGTTTATGAGAAGACTCCTGATCCTCCTATGCATAACAGTTTCGTTCAGCGCACATGCACAATTGTCTTATTACAACAGCGATGCCTACTGGACCAACTTTTGTTTGCAGGCCAATTGTATCAAGCCGGCGCTGACGGATACTTGTCTTGTATTTGTGAGCAACAGACACTTCAACAGGGATAGTTTACGCTTCGTGGACGAATTTGTAGATACTACAGGGCTAAAATACTTCGTGCTGCAAAAGCAGGCTGAGAAATGGAATGTATTCCAGGTACCGACCCTGACAGATGCCATGCAACTTATGCCGGAAAAACGGGATGTAGTCGTGTATGCGGAAGGGATGGGAAAGATCTTCACGGCCAATGTGGAACGGGCATTATTGATGCGCTCACAGTATAATGTAAATGTGGTGATGTTCGACTATGCCAGCATCAATACTACTTACAGACCCTCCCGAAACTTCAGGTTCGCCCGTAGCAATGCCCGCCTGTCAGCCCCGCAGTACTTCCGGTTACTGCAGCTCATTCAGCAGGCCCGCCAGGATAAGGAAGACTGGGTGGAACACGTAAAGGTCTCTACCTTCTGCCATAGTATGGGGAACATCATTTTCATGGAAATGATGAAACACCAGCCTTATGATCAGCTGAACAAAACACCTTTTATTGATAATGTGGTACTGAATGCTGCATGTGTACCTTCAAAACACCATAAGGAATGGATAGAGCGTATCCGGTTTGCCAATAAGATCTACATCAATTACAACAGGTCAGACTGGCAACTGAAGGGGGCCCACCTGCTTACGCTTGCATCCCAGCTGGGAGAAAAGCCGAAACGTTCGCGGGCAGCCAATGCGAACTATATTAATTTTCATGACCAGGGAGGCCGGCAACATAGTTACTTCCTGAACTTTCCACAGAATGATTACCGGATGACGCAGGAGATGAGAGATTATTTTGCACAACTGTTCAGTGGAAACGGCGCTGTGCTGGAAGAGGAAAAGACATTGGCCAAAAAACAACCTGGGGCGCTGGAAACTGTGAATTAGCAAACAACGAAGTTGCTGAATATAACAGGGCTGAAAAACAGACGATCTGTCTTTTCAGCCCTGTTACTATTTATGCGAGGCTATTATTTCTTCAGGCCGATCTCTCTCAATCTCTCATCCAGGTATTCACCTGCGGTGATCGGTTCATATGCCAGCGGATTATTTGCCGTTATGCAGCTCTCCAGTGCGTTCAGCGGCATCTCTGATTTAGGATGCAGGAAGAACGGAATGGAATAACGGCTGGTATGCCACATGTCGCGCGGAGGATTCACTACGCGATGGGTAGTAGACTTCAGGCGATTGTTGGTGAGCCTTTGCAGCATATCGCCAACATTCACCACGATCTGCTCCGGCAGTGAAGTCACAGGCACCCAGTTATCCTGTTTATCCAGTATCTGTAAACCATCGGCAGAAGCGCCTACCAGCAGGGTAATGAGGTTGATATCCTCATGTTGTTCTGCACGGATAGCAGAGGCAGGTTCCTGTGTGATAGGAGGGTAGTGGATAGCCCTCAATATAGAATTGCCATTGTGTATGTATTCATCAAAATAATGCTCATCCAGTCCCAGGTAGATCGCAATTGCCTGTAGCAGCGCTTTCCCTGATGTTTCGAATGCGCGGTATGCATCGTAAAAGGTCGGCGAAAAAGCCGGGATCTCTTTTACAGCCACATTTGGAGGATATTCGTTAGTGATGGGATCATCATCTTCTACTGTTTGTCCAAACTGGAAGAATTCCTTCAGATCCGGCGCATCATACCCTTTGGCGTGTTCTTTACCGAAGGATGTATACCCACGCTGGCCGGCCAGTTCGGGGATCTCATAGGAACGCTTGATATCCGACGGTAAGGTGAAGAACAGCTGTACGTACTTATACAGTTTCGCAATAAGGTCATCGGAAATGCCGTGATTTTTTACCGCTACAAACCCTACTTCTTCGTATGCTTTGCCAAGCTGCTCTACAAAAGCGCGTTTACTGGCAGCATCGCCCGAAGTAAATGCGGCGAGGTCCACAACTGGAATGGATTGAGTTAGTGCCATAGTAATGAATTTTACCTTACTAAGTTAACTCATTTTAGGTAAGCTTCATCTTCCGGCGTAATGTCAACCATGGCATAGCTTCCCACATGATTGATCAGCATCTCATCCATAATGTCCACCACGTTTTTATAATTGGCATATTTATCTGCTTTGATCAGGACCATCAGTTCATCTTTTTTGTGCTGCTGAATGACACGCTCACGTTTATCGATAATAACATCGCGTATGCCATTTCTATTGGCGAAGGAGGAATGTTTTACTACCGGAGGATGTGCAGGGTCATTCCCGATGCCTTCATAGTAACTGACGCTGTTGTTTGCACCAAGCAGGATCGTGAGCGATTTGCTTTCCGCCAGCATCTGTGGATGCTCCTTATCGTCTGCAGGCATCCTGAGGTCCATTATCTGAGGTTTTGCCAACGCTGTAGTAAGCATGAAAAAAGTAATGAGCAGGAATCCCAGGTCTACCATAGGTGTCATATCTACACGCGTACTTAATTTTCTTGAACGGGTGCCTTTTTTGTGGCCGCGATCGGAGCTGCCGGTATTTATTTCAGCCATTGTGAATAGGTTTAAAGGGTATAAGAATAAATGACTGAAAGCGCTTTCAAGGATATAGATGCGGCTGTAGGGAAATTCCATAAAGGATATTGTATGCGTCGGGATATATATAGCAATTGTTGTGTTGCACGTTTTCGTATATCTGGGAATATATTCCCCGGGATATCGCATCCCCGCCGGAATGTCATGTGTTTCGGGGAACATCGCGTGGTCCCAGGGTACATCACGTGGCCCCGGGGTTTGCAACCCCGGGCTACAAACAAGGGGACTCCTACGGAGTCTATTATGCTTTGTTGGCATGTATGCCATTAAACAAACAATACATAATGCTGGCATAAACCCGATAAACAAAACATCGATAGGCTCCTTTAGGAGCCTCATTGTTTGTAGCCCGGGGTTTTTAACCCCGGGGACAATGACAATGACAACGATACATAACAAACATTCATTAAAACAAAACGCCGTCCCTGTATCACGGAACGGCGTTTATATCTTTCTGTTAGAGTTCAGAATTTATTTAGAATTCAGCACTCTTCGGTGTTCTTGGGAATGGTATTACATCTCTGATGTTACCCATACCTGTTACGAACAGCACAAGCCTTTCAAAACCAAGACCAAAGCCTGCATGCGGTGCGGTACCAAAGCGGCGGGTATCGAGATACCAGCTCATTTCTTCAACAGGCAGGTGCATTTCCTGCATGCGGGTAACGAGTTTATCGTAGTTCTCTTCACGCTGTGAACCACCTACTATTTCACCGATGCCAGGGAAGAGGATATCCATTGCCCTTACAGTTTTACCATCTTCGTTCTGCTTCATGTAGAACGCTTTGATGGCCTTCGGATAATCTGTCAGGATCACTGGTTTCTTGAAATGTTTCTCTACCAGGTAACGTTCGTGTTCGCTCTGAAGGTCAGCGCCCCAGTCTTCTATCAGGTAGTTAAATTTCTTGCTCTTGTTAGGTTTGCTGTTCTTCAGGATGTCGATAGCCTCGGTATAGGTAAGGCGCATGAATTCATTGTTCAGTACGAATTCCAGTTTTTCGATCAGTCCCATTTCACTGCGTTCCTGCTGTGGCTTCTGTTTTTCTTCTTCAGCCAGGCGTTGTGCCAGGAATTCAAGGTCTTCCTTGTTATTTTCCAGTGCATAGCCGATAACGGATTTGATGAAAGCCTCTGCCAGGTTCATGTTATCTTCCAGGTCGTAGAACGCCATTTCCGGTTCGATCATCCAGAATTCCGCCAGGTGACGGGCGGTGTTGGAGTTTTCTGCACGGAAGGTAGGGCCGAAGGTGTAGATATCACCAAAGGCCATGGCGCCGAGTTCTCCTTCCAGCTGACCAGATACCGTCAGGTTGGTAGCACGGCCGAAGAAATCTTCTTTATAATCGATCTCACCGCTTTCTGTCAGTGGCGGATTTTTGATATCAAAGGAAGTTACATGGAACATTTCTCCCGCACCTTCTGCGTCAGAAGCCGTGATGATAGGCGTATGCAGGTATACAAATCCTCTCTCGTTGAAGAATTTATGTACTGCAAATGCCAGGGAATGACGAAGGCGGAAGATGGCGCCAAATGTATTGGTACGAAAACGGAGATGTGCTATCTCACGCAGGTATTCCAGGCTGGGACGGTTTTTCAGCTGCAGCGGATATTTCTCCGGATCACAGTCGCCTAATATTTCCAGTTCTATTGCCTTCACTTCCACCCGCTGCCCCTTACCCATGGAAGGGATCACCTGTCCGGACACGCTGATAGCGGCCCCGGTGGTCAGACGTTTTAACAGATCCGGCGTTACGGAATCCATGTCCAGTACAACCTGGATATTATTATTGGTAGAGCCATCATTCAACGCTATGAATTGATTGTTACGGAAAGACCGTATCCAACCTTTTACCACAACAGGATAATCTGTTTTTTCGTCCTGCAGTATCTGCTTGACTTTCACTCTTTGGCTCATATTAATATAAATTTTGGTGTGCAAATTTAAGAGTTATAGCGCAGACTGCATAGGGAGAATTGATCGCAATGCCGGAAGGAGTAAATAAAATGTTAAATTAAATAGCGGCCCATTAAGCGCTGGTTGGCAGGAATGTTGATAGATATAGAGGATCAAGACCATAGACAGGCTATGGGACAGGGTTCTATAAGGGGAGGTACCGCACGGAGGCTTGTCTGGCTGCTGTTGTAACGGGTTAGAGCAGTGCATTTTTTTTGGATAATAGCGAAACTTGTTTTAATCTTGCGTTATAATCTGCCTGATTAAGTTCTAATTTCCATCTTCATCGGCAGTCCTAAACTCAACATTCCCTATCAGATTTAATAACCAGATTAAATTTATTGGACTCAAAAAACAATTATTTGTAATTGGTGTATGTTGGTATGTAGTGGTACCCACCTCACAACACTTTTAAATTTGACAACACACGATGATGTACGACATCTTACAATTGAACGACATGCTCGTTCCTGAGCTGCTTGACATTGCAGAGAAACTTGATGTGCCAAACGCCAAAAAACTGAGCAAACAGGATCTTATCTACAAAATACTCGATAAGCAGGCAGTAATGGCCTCTGAAGGTAACCCGGCAAATGGAGAAGAAAAGAAAACACGTAAGCGGAAATCAAAGAAAGACGAAGAAGCTGAAGAAGCACATGTAGCAGAAACCACAGCTGCAGACGAAAAACCTAAACGTGGCAGGAAACCAGCTGCCAGCGGCGTAAAAACAAAAGAGTCTGAATTAGAAGAACCTAAAACTCAGGAAACCAAACCAAAGAAAAAGAACTTCGATATAGACCTTGACATCCCCTCTCTTACTTTCGACGATGATGATGATGTAATCATTCCACAGTTTACAGAAGATGCTGAAGAAGAAGAGGAAGAAGAGGAAGATGTAATAACAACTTTGCCACAAGCTGAAGAAGAAGACGAGGAAGAAGAGGACGAAGATGATTTCGTAATGCCGGAAGAACCGGTACTGGCGCAGAAACAGCGCTTCCCTGCAAATAAGAAAGAACCTGCCTTTAATATAGAATTTGATGGTATAATTATCAGTGAAGGTGTACTCGAAATGATGCCTGATGGCTACGGTTTCCTGCGCTCCTCCGATTATAACTACCTCAGTTCACCAGACGATATCTACGTTTCTCCTTCCCAGATCAAATTATTCGGACTGAAAACAGGTGATACTGTGAAAGGCTCCGTACGCCCTCCAAAAGAAGGTGAGAAATACTTTGCACTGCTGAAAGTTGAAACAATCAACGGTAAGTCTCCTGAAGAAGTACGCGACCGTGTACCATTTGATTACCTGACACCGTTATTCCCTTTCGAGAAATTACGCCTGACCACTACTTCAAATAACTACTCAACCCGCATCATGGACCTGTTTACCCCTATCGGTAAAGGTCAGCGTGGCCTGATCGTAGCACAGCCTAAAGTTGGTAAAACGATGTTGCTGAAAGAAGTAGCCAACGCTATCGCAACAAACCATCCTGAAGTATACCTCATGGTAGTACTGATCGATGAACGTCCGGAAGAGGTAACCGATATGGAACGTAGTGTAAAAGCAGAAGTCATTGCTTCTACATTTGACGAACCGGCTGAAAAACACGTGAAGGTATCTGCCATCGCACTGCAGAAGGCAAAACGCCTGGTAGAGTGTGGACACGATGTAGTGATCCTGCTGGATTCCATCACCCGTCTGGCCCGTGCGCATAACACCGTAGCTCCCGCTTCCGGTAAAGTATTGAGCGGTGGTGTGGAAGCAAACGCTATGCAGAAACCTAAACAGTTCTTTGGTGCTGCCCGTAAAATTGAAAACGGTGGCTCCTTAACAATACTTGCTACAGCATTGATCGATACAGGTTCCAAAATGGACGAGGTGATCTTTGAAGAATTCAAAGGTACCGGTAACATGGAACTGCAACTGGATCGTAAACTGGCTAACAGACGTATCTTCCCTGCTATTGACGTATCTGCTTCCTCTACCCGTCGTGATGACCTGCTACTGGAAAAAGATATCCTGAAACGTATTCACATTCTGCGTAATCACCTCGCAGACATGAATACAGAAGAGTCTATGCATTTCATGCTGCAACACATGAGGGGAACCAAGAATAATGAAGAATTCCTGATCTCCATGAATGGATAATATCTCCATCATCCAGATAAAAGAAAATGCCATGTCTCAAGACATGGCATTTTCTTTTTCTCTACTTTCTATATTATCTGTACTGTTTCCAGTGACTGACAAGATCTTTTCTCCTTCTGTCGGCAACCTCCAGCTTCACGCCGTTTTTCAGCACCACCTTATTGCCATCATGCTCAATATTACTGATCTGCGACAGTTGCACCATCTGGTGATTGTTGATCTGGTAGAAACGCAGCGCGCCAAACAGATCTGTGTAATAACGGAATGAACGCTCCGCCTGTAGCGCTTCTTTATCCACCAGGTGAATGGTACATTTTTCGGTATTCGCTTCGAGATAGGCAATCGTATTCAACGGAATGATCATATCATCCTGCTGTGTAACCGGGATCACCAGGTCCATATTAATATTCTTCCCACTGTTGAAATTTTCCAGGAGCACTTTATAACGGGTCGTGCTGGCATGGGCATGAATACGGCCGGTGATCTTGTTGACAGCCGTCATCAGGCTTTCCCTGTCAATGGGCTTTAGTATGATCTCCACTTCACTGAAACGGATGGTGTGGAGGAATTTCTTTTCAAAAGCAGTCACAAACACTGCTTCAAAGGGGGGCGCATCCTTCGTGCCAAGTAGCACATCAAAGCCGGTTCCATCGGGCATTTCAAGATCGAGGAATACTAATTGCGGCTGATGTTCGCGAATGGTGGCAATACCATCTGCACAGTCAGATGCTGTTGCTGCAATCTGCACATCAGGGCAATATTTTTCCAGCATCAGGGATATGATGTCCCGGCTATTGCGCTCATCATCTATAATAACAGCTTTTATCATAGTCCAATATGCTTGTATGGCTTAGAGTTGGGGAATCAGGATCCTTACAATAGTACCACTTTCCGTATCATTGTTTTCCGATTTGTCAATGACGTCGATATGTATGCCTGTATTGTACATTTTGTTCAGCAGCTCCGCCCGGTTAAAGCTGATCTCCATACCGGATGACTGGTGGTGTTTGGGCAGGGTACGCAATGTTTTGGAGCGGATAATACCGATACCATTATCTTCTATCAGGCATTCCAGCATATCCGGGTCTGTCTGATTGAACTGTATAAGCAACTTGCCGATCGGATAATTCGTGTTGGTCATCCCGTACTTCACCGCATTTTCTACATAAGGTTGCAGCAACATAGCGGGAACTTCCAGTTCTGAAGTGGCAATGGCAGGATCGACAATGATCTCGTATTCCATCTTATGCTCAAACCGCATTTTCTCCAACCCAAGATAAGTATTCAGATACGCAATTTCATCTGCCAGGGAAATAAAATTCCGTCGGGAGAAGTCCAGTGTTTTACGTATCAGATAAGAAAAATCTGACAGGTATTTCTGCGCATACTCAAAATCCCGTTGCATCACAAAGAGCTGAATGGAATTCAGGCAGTTGAAAATAAAGTGTGGATTGATCTGTGCACGGATAGCTTTCAGTTCTATTTCTGTCAGCTTTTTATCGTATTCCGTTTCCAGGTGCGCCTTACGTTGTTCTTCCAGTTCCTGCTTCTTGCGTAATATTTCAGTGGTCTGCTCTTTCACCAGTTCTTCCAATTGCTCATTCAGCTTACGTTGCAGCTCTTTATTCTTGTTCAGCTGTTTGATGAGCAGTTCCTGTGTACGCGTCCTTTCATGATGTACCAGTTTATTCCGGTAGCTAAGGCCTGCGAGGAAAAACATGGATTGTAGTAATACCCCTGCTACTATCAGTAGGGAGGGAGCCGACATTTCTCCTAATGCATTGATCAGTCCCAGGGGACGGACAAGCATCAGGAAGGAACCAAAGCTGGCCATGTAAAAGCAAAGGGAACCAAAGAGAAAAAAGCGCACCAGTGGATGATGCCGGGAACGTTTGGCCAATGCTATGAAAACTACCAGAAACGGGAGTAAGGTGGAAATATATACATAACTGTAGATCAGCACCGGCACCTGGTATTGCTCCTGTGCAATACAATAAAAACAGATGATGATGATACCACCAATGATGGCTGCTACTGATGTAAATAGCTTCTCCATAAAAGGATACCGCTCCTGCAGGTTCAGGAAGGTATTCCCGAATGCCAGGTACATCAGGTAAAAGCAGAATAGCAGGGCAGGGATATCCCAGTAATATTTCAACATGGGCCATCGGTAGAAGACAGACAACTGGTAGGGCTGGCTTTCCAGTCGCAGTGTAAAGAAGAAGATCAGGCCCAGCATATACGCCGCAAAGTACATGTACGATTTGTCCGGCAACTGTATATAGTTGATCACGGCAATAGCCAGGCATACCAGCAACATACCCAGCAATACATGGATCAGGATCGTCTCTCCACGGAAATATTCCAGTTGTCCGCTGCGGAATCGCGCGTATTGAAGGGCATTGAAAAGCACAGGCATCAGCCCGTTCTCGTTATAGTACTTATTGTTGATATGAAGAAAGAAAGTACGCGTTTGTCCAGGAGGTACTGTTACACAGAACCCATAATGTTCCCAACGGTGAACATCGCCATGATCTTTCATCAGGCCGGTTTGCATGAGCATGCGGGGTTTGCCGCCTGTTGTATCCTGCACATACCAGTTCATGTCGTCATGCCAGCCTGTGAAGAGTGTCAGTACAGAATCATGGCTGCCTGCGTTTTTCACGTGCAGCTTCAGCCAGCAATTATTGCCCTTTCCAATATGTTTTTTCTCTACATGGAATAGGTGATAGTTGTGGTTAAATGATGCCGAGATAATCTGTTGTGGTGTCAGTACCCCCCGTTTATCCTCCAGGCTCATGACATACGGCCGCAAATCAACAGCTGAACGCAGATGATCGAAATCTGCTACCAGGGTATCTTTTGCGGGTGTATTCGCCGAAGCATTAATGGAGTAACAAAACAACAGGAAAAGTAAATAAATACGAATCACTGTTTGCTAA
Source organism: Chitinophaga ginsengisoli (assembly GCF_003014595.1). Lineage (GTDB taxonomy): Bacteria > Bacteroidota > Bacteroidia > Chitinophagales > Chitinophagaceae > Chitinophaga > Chitinophaga ginsengisoli. The sequence continues at coordinate 629,163 of NZ_PYGK01000001.1, forward strand.
TATATTTTTACAACAAGCCATCTATGGCTTTCGCCAGCTTATGGTCTTTTTCGGTGATCACATCCCCCGCATCATGTGTACACAAGGATATTTCTACCTTATTATAAACATTTGTCCAGTTAGGGTGATGGTCCATTTTTTCAGCAACAAGAGCGACTTTTGTCATGAACGCAAACGCTTCTCTGAAGTTTTTAAATTCGAAGGAACGATATAGTTGGTTCTTTTTTTCTTCCCACATAACAAAAGAATTTAAACATGAAACAAAGCCTTGTTCACGGGTGCAATTCGGCGAAGGAACGAACCGGGAAATGCCGGTCAGAAGATGAGGTTCATCTTATTTTTAATCTCTCTAATATCCAATAAAGATACTAATTGTACAAGCTCTACGTGGCGTAACTGCTCGATTAATTTCTTAACGTCAGCCAACTGATAATAATCGCCTTTGACCATCCAGAGATAGTCTACATTCTTCAGTTCAGGCAGCAGGAACTCGGCCTGACAGTGATTATTATAGAAATAATGAACAGACGATTTTGTCGGCTCCTCAAATTCAAAAACGCTGAAGTAGAATGCCCTGTTGTTTTTGGACAGGTTAATTTCCAGGGAATTATTTACCCGGAAATCAAGGTGCATATAGTTATTAATCTGCCAGCACAGTTGGTAGTCGCGGGCGGAAGACACAATACCAATAACATGGGTTGATTCAAAGAAATCTTCCAGCAGTTGATCCTGGTCCAGCTTTAACTTTAATACCGACATATAATAAATTCTAATACAGTATGCGCCAGGGGCTTAGTTTTAGTCTGTTTTTACCTGTTGCCTTTCGGGAGGCCAAAGTACGGCTTTAAAATTTAATATTCCCTTATCCTTTATTTTAATGCCTTCCGGTGCAGGTAATTCCTGCATCACAGACCTTGCTCTTCCTTGTTATCGGATTGCCGGCTGGCAAGGAGGGCGGTACGTTTAGGCTCCGGTACTTTTTCATATGAGTACGGGCAATGTTTGCAGCCATTGCCACAGCAGTAGCCTCGTTCCAGGAGGAAATGTGCAGTGAACACCATGTAACCGTGTTCATTGTAATAGAAATCAATCCTCTCCTGCAAGGGCTTCGGCATCAGATGGCAGTTTTATGGCACGCCAGTCAAGCGGAGCTTCCGGCAGCCTGAATTTCAGGTAACGGATGGTACGGCCGTCTTCCAGGTGCATTCCTTCATAGAAGGTCTTTATCTGTAACAGGGGTGGCACTTCCGTCATGGCATAGATATCCGGAATATCTTCTACTAAGGTACAGCCGCTCGCTGCGATCACTTCCTGTGTGAAGGCATATAATTCAGCAGAATCTGTTTTCAGGTTGATAGTCCCGTCCTTGGCCAGCAGTGGTTGATACAACTGCAGGAACCTTGGATGTGTCAAACGCTTTTTGGATTTGGAATTACGCAGGAACGGATCAGGGAAGGTGATCCAGATCTCTGCTATCTCGCCGGGGGCGAAATAGTTACCTAATTTATCGATCTGGGTACGGAGGAAGCCGGCATTGGGTATCGGCTCTTCCATGGCGGTTTTGGCGCCACGCCAGATGCGGTTGCCTTTCAGGTCCACCCCAAGAAAGTTCCGTTCAGGGAAGCGGCGGGCAAGCCCCAGCGTATAATCTCCTTTACCACAGGCCAGTTCCAGGGTCAGGGGATTGTTATTCTTGTAGAACGTATGCCATTTTCCAGGCATGCCTTCCGGGTATATCAATACATTCGGAAACGTCTCAATTTCAGCAAAGCGTTGTAATTTCTTTTGTCCCATCGCTGCAAAAATAATGTTTTCCCGGGACGTACCACCCAGACCCGGGGGATCGCCGGTTATCATCCATCAACCCCGGGTTTGTCACCCGGCGGTATAAACACCCCCGGGGTTTGTCGCCTTGTTTCCCCCTGATCCATTCAACTTCGCTTTTCTGTGATTCTGAACTTAGCCATTTACCGGTGCTTTACTTATCGTAATTCATCTATAAACTACTATCCAGCCATATATAACCCATATATAACCCATACCTCTTAGATATGGATTATATATGGGTCATATATGGCTTATATATGGGTTATATATGGGTTATCTCAGGGAATACACTATGGTAGCGGCTTTGCTGAGACGATATAAATACTTGATTATATACTGGGTTATAAGAGAGGAGTATGTACAATAGATAAATGTCTTATATGTGGAGAAAGAGAGTATGGCTAGATAGGTTGGCAGGAAAGGGGGAATGCTATAAAAACAAAAAAGCCTGCTCCGCTTTTAACGGAACAGGCTTTTAAAATCGCTGTAGGGGAAGGAGTCGAACCTCCACGAGGCAGTTAGCCGCAACACAAATAAGATTAGTGGTCAACCCATTATGTTGTGTTTATCCTGTGATCCCCACCCCCGAGACAAGAGGGCATGTCTGCCAGTTTCATCACCCCACAATTTAAAAGAGCTAGTTATTCAATAATTTGCAGTGTTTTTTCGATTATATTCAGCTTTTTAGGCTGACTATTTGTTGAAAACCGCCGTTTGAAGAACTATTATGATGCAAATCTAAAGACATAACCCTTTTCTTGCAAATTTTTTAAGAAAAATTTTTGAATTTTCGAAATTTTTCAAATATTTGCATATAGGTTTAAAACATTCCAAAACAAATTGTAAAAATGAGCCACAATTTGAATATTGACAAACTAGATTTGCAGATCATCAGTGAAATGATGCATAATGCAGAAATCTCCTACGCTGACCTCGGGAAGAAGCTGTTCGTTTCCGGTGGCACGATCCACGTTAGAATGAAGAAATTGCAAGAACTGGGTATCGTTAAAGGTACAAAATTGCATGTAGATTTAAAAATGATTGGTTATGATGTCATTGCCTTCATAGGGATCTACCTCGAAAAGAGTTCCATGTATGATACTGTGGCCAAAGAATTACGCAAGATCCCTGAAATGGTTCGTCTGAACTACACCACCGGAAGTTATAGTATGTTTGCAGAGATCATCTGTAAGGATATTACCCAGCTGAGAAGGATACTGCACGACGAATTACAGAAAATAAAAGGTATAGAAAGGACCGAGACGCTGATTTCACTGGAAGAAAGCTTTTACCGCACTATCAACGTTGTGGAATAGGGATACCCCCGCCACCCCTTCCTGTCTGCTTATCTGTAGTATATTATCTGTAGTGTAGCATATGATCTGGCGGCCGGGAAGGGATCACTAATTTTATTATTTATGGTTACAACTGAAATTGCCGACAAAATAAAGCGGCTGGAAGAGAAGTATGCCGCTATGGGTCAGGATCTTTCTTCTTATCTTGACGGGCTCCTGTACGCGGATTATCTTACCTATTGGGATTATATCCAACTGGATGTTTTATTAAACCTGCAGCATCCCCGAACGCCTATACCCGATGAAAACATCTTCATTATTTACCACCAGATCACAGAGCTCTATTTCAAACTGGCATTACAGGCCATCGAGCAGGTATGCCAGGCGCCCGTACTGACGGCAGACCTGTTTAAGACACAGTTAAGGCGTATCAATAATTATTTCCGGAACCTGATTAACTCTTTTGAGATTATGGTTGATGGCATGGATAAACAACAGTTCCTGCAGTTCAGGATGGCACTGTTGCCAGCCAGCGGCTTCCAGAGCGGGCAATTCCGTAAGATAGAGATATGCTCCACTGCCCTGGTAAACCTGGTGTATGAGCCGCAGCGCGAAGGACTGAGAGCCAGTGAACTGTCTGAGGTCCTGGATAATATCTACTGGCGTAGCGGTGCCACAGAATTGGCCACCGGGAAGAAAACGCTGACCCTGCGGCAGTTTGAGCAGAAGTATATGCATGAATTCCTGTTCCTGGCAGGGCGTTACCGGGAGAACAATATGCAGTTGCGATACAAGCAGTTGTCGCCGGAAGAACAGCTGGAGGTGATGCCACTGCTGAAGGAATACGACCTGAATATTAATGTGAAATGGCCTCTGATGCATTATAAGTCCGCCGTAAGGTACCTGAACCGCAAGCCGGAAGATATTGCAGCGACCGGTGGTACCAACTGGCAACAATACCTGCCTCCCCGGCATAAGCGGATCGTGTTCTTCCCTGAGATCTGGACGGAAGAAGAGCTTGAAAACTGGGGGAAACTGGCGTTCGAATAATTCTTAATTAGTATTATTTTTGGTATGTTTGCATAGAACGGTAGCTTTCACATTAAAAGTCATTCCGTACTGGGACGAGACCAGTTACAAAGATGTTCTCCAATCAGCTTTTGTTGCTTTGTGAATGCGCAAGCAGATCTTACCTTTCAATATTTACACAAAGATTATTTTTTAATTAGCCATATGGAATATAATACAACCCGTAACCATTTGATAATGAAGGAGTACGGAAGGAACATCCAGAAGATGATAGAATACGTGCTGAGTATCGAGGATGCTGACCACCGTCAACAGAACGCCATGTCATTGATTGAGCTGATGGGTACGCTGAATCCTCACCTGCGCAATGTGGAGGACTTCAGGCATAAACTATGGGACCATTTGTTTTTAATATCCGACTTCAAACTGGATGTGGAATCACCCTATCCGATCCCTACAAGGGAAACCCTAAGGGCAAAACCGGAACGTTTGCCATATCCTAAGAAGTATCCACGCAACCGTCACTTCGGCAAGAACCTGGAGATGGTGATCGATAAAGCGATCGCTGAGGATAATCCTGAAAAGAAAGAAGGGTTCACCCAATGTATAGGCAACTATATGAAACTGGCTTATAGCAACTGGCACAAAGAAAGTGTGCATGACGATGCTATCAAGGCTGAGTTAAACGGCATCACTGACGGTAAACTGGAATTCCATCCGGGTTATACCCCTCCGCCAAGTGCAGCCGCAATAGCCAACGCGCCTAACTTCAACACAAGCGCTGAGTTCCTGCCACGTACAAGCAGCAGTAGCAGCGGTGGAAGCAACAAACGTAAGAACTTCCAGCAAAACAAGTTCAAAAACAGCGGCGGGAAAAGCAGTAACAAGCACAGTAACAAATACAATAAAAATAGGAACAAGTGAGTAGTGCTTTTGAAGTCAGAGGCGGCAACCGTCTAAAGGGGGATATTGTGCCCCAGGGTGCCAAAAACGAAGCTTTACAGATCATCAGCGCTGTCCTCCTGACAGCCGAGAAAGTAACCATCAGCAACATCCCCGATATCCTTGATGTGAATCTGCTCATCGAGCTGTTGGGAGATATGGGAGTGAAAACCAACAGGATCAGCCGTGATACCTGTGAATTCCAGGCTGACCAGATCAATCTTCCTTACCTGGAGAGTGCAGAATTCAAGAAGAAATCGGGTAGGCTGAGAGGTTCGGTAATGATTGCCGGTCCTTTGTTGGCGCGTTTTGGGAAAGCATATATCCCTAAGCCGGGTGGTGATAAGATCGGTCGTCGCAGGCTGGATACCCATATTATCGGTTTTGAGAAGCTGGGTGTCAAATTTGTATACGATAATGATGATAATTACTTCCGCCTGGAAGCCGGAGACGGTGGCTTGAAAGGAGCCTATATGCTTCTGGACGAACCTTCAGTGACCGGAACTGCCAATATCGTAATGGCGGCAGTGATGGCCAGCGGAGTAACCACCATTTATAATGCAGCATGTGAACCTTACCTGCAACAGTTGTGCAAAATGCTGAACAGCATGGGTGCCAACATCGACGGAGTAGGTTCCAATCTGCTGACCATCCAGGGGGTGTCTTCCCTGAAAGGATGCAGTCATGCTATGCTGCCGGATATGATCGAGATTGGTTCCTTCATTGGACTGGCAGCTATGACGCAGTCTGAGATCACCATCAAGAACGCCGGTGTGCAACACCTGGGTATCATTCCTGAAAAGTTCCGCCAGCTCGGTATTCAGCTGGAGATCAGGGATAATGATATCTACATCCCTGCACAGGACCAATACGAGATCCAGACTTTCCTGGATGGATCCATTCTCACTATATCTGACCATCCATGGCCGGGATTCACACCAGACCTGCTGAGTATAGTACTGGTAGTGGCCACACAGGCAAAAGGCAGTGTGATGATCCACCAGAAGATGTTTGAAAGCAGGTTGTTCTTCGTGGACAAACTGATAGATATGGGCGCTCAGATCGTATTGTGTGATCCACATCGCGCAGTAGTGATCGGTCTGGGAAGACAACATGCCCTGAGAGGTATCTCCATGTCTTCACCAGATATCCGTGCAGGTGTATCTCTCCTGATCGCAGCATTGAGCGCAGAAGGAAAGAGCACTATTCAGAACATTGAACAGATAGACCGCGGTTATCAATATATTGATGAACGATTGAGAAAACTCGGTGCAGATATCAAAAGAGTCTGACATTTTTAGGAATACTGCAAGCTGCAAGAGATTGGCGCGAACGATCATATTTCATATGGTACGATGCCCGCACCAGTCGCTTGCAGCTTGTGATTTATAGCGGAACCAGGATAATTAGCAGTAGAACATGACCAATAAGATCATCATTATCACAGCCCCTTCCGGAGCAGGCAAAACCACCATTGTAAAAAAGCTGTTGTCGGAAATGCCGCAGCTTGCATTTTCTATTTCGGCTACTACCCGTACAGCGAGAGAAACAGAGGTGCATGGAAAAGATTATTATTTCCTGTCGCTGGACGATTTCCATCAGAAAATAGACGATAACGCTTTCGCGGAATATGAAATGGTGTATGCTGGAAAATACTATGGTACGCTGAAAAGTGAGTTACAACGTATATGGGACGCTGAAAAAGTGCCGATGGTCGATATCGATGTGAAAGGCGCCCTGTCCATCAAAGAGAAATACCATAGCGGCGTATTGACTATTTTCATTGCTCCGCCAACGTTGGATACCCTACGGGTACGCCTCAGTGAACGTGGTACGGAAACGCAGGCCTCCCTTGAGGAAAGGCTGGGAAAGGCCAGGTATGAAATGTCTTTCTCCCATGAATTTGATGAAATTGTAGTGAACGATGACCTTGAAACGGCATATACAGCTGTAAAAAAGCTGGTGACCACCTTTCTGCAATGATCGTATAGTGTTCCGGTGCAATCTTTGTATATGGAATGACCGTACTTATTATGTGGAATCGATAATTCCTTACTTTTGAATTACATTATGGATACTTCTACACTCCTGTTCCTGGCTATACTGGTACTGCTGGCAGGTTTCTTTGCCGGATTGGAAACGGCTTTCGCCAATGTGAACAAGTTGAGCATTGAGCTGAAAAAGAAACAGGGGCGGGCTACCGGTAAAATACTGGCCAGCTTTAACGACAACCCCTCCCGCTTTCTGGCTACCAGTCTGTTGGGATTAACCATTGTTGTGGTGATATATGGAATCATGTTCCATAGCTTCCTGCAGCCCATATGGAACCTCATGTTACCGCCCCAGCAGAACACCATCCAGCAACCGATATTTCTGTTTATTGACGTGATATTCGGTACGCTGATCCTGTTGACCTTTGGTTTTTTTATTCCCCGTGCTATTTTCCGTTCCCGTCCGGAAGCATTGCTCAGTTTTTTTGCCTTACCCATTTCCGTGATCTCCAAACCACTGTATGTGATAGGTAGCCTGCTGGTGTCAATTTCTGAATGGATACTGAAATACCTGTTCAACGTACGTATAGTGGAAACCGCTACTACTTTTCCAAGGGTGGATGTGGAACACTTCATCCGTCAGTCGCAACAGCATGTAACAGAAAATCAGGAGCTGAACACAGAGTTGTTTGAAAATGCGTTGTCACTTGCACATGTGAAGATCCGTGGTTGCCTGATACCTCGCAAGGAAATTGAAGCGCTGGAAATTGGCAGTCCTATCTCAGACGCACAGCGGAAATTTATGGAGACCAAACTCTCCAAGATCATTATCTACGAAGAAACGATCGACAATATCCTCGGATATATTCATCAGCTGGATATGTTTAAAAGTCCGGCGGAGATCTCCGCTATTCTTCACCCGATCCTGGCAGTACCTGAAACGATGAGTGCCATCGACCTGCTGAGCAAATTCAACAAGGAGCGGAGGAGCATTGCCTGGGTAGTGGATGAATTTGGTGGAACAGCGGGTATTGTGACAATAGAGGACGTATTGGAGGAGATCTTCGGTGAGATTAAGGATGAGCATGATGTGGAGGAATTCGTGGAAAAACAGATCGCAGAGAAGGAATATATTTTCTCCGGAAGGCTTGAGCTGGATTACCTGAATGAAAAATATGGTTTTGATTTCCCGGAGGATGAGAGCGAAACCTTATCCGGTTATATCATCAATCACCATGAAAAAATTCCCCGTCTGAAGGAGAGGATCATTATCGACGATTACGAGTTTGATGTGCTGAATGTGACGGAAACGAGGATAGAAATGGTAAAAATGAAGGTTCTCTAAGGAATTCCGGGCAGACTGACTTTTTTTATCTTTGGATGAATATTTTTAGTTGCTTAAATGTCAATTATTTAGGAGAACTTACTACTTTTTTATAAAAGAAATGAAATCAAGAATTGATATTGTTATATTTTTTTTAATATATTTGCAATGTCGTTAAACATCGCGCCTGCTAAAACGATTTAAAAAAAGTAGTAGGTAATTAACACGAATTTTATACATTTGCTGCAGATGATGTAACACAATGATTTGATTTTTGTTAAAAGGATGTAAAAAAAATTGTTACAACATTGATAATAACATATTTCTTTCTATTTTTGTGATAGAAAATTAAAAGTAACCAGAAACACAAACATCTTGAAAGCTTGCCATCAATCGGATGCAATGTGAATCTGGAAACAAAGACATTCTCGAATTCAACTTTTTTGGGGTTAACAAACAATGGATGAAAGGCCGGCTCTTGATTCTTCTCGGGCTGGCTCTTTTTTTAGCCACATTCAGAACGAATGGGCATTTTTTTTCCCCGGGGTTGCACCCTGCGCTACAAACAAAGCAACTCCTACGGAGTTGATCTACATAGATTCTCCCCGGTTTTCAAGACCCTTTAGCACCTTTATCTTATCACTGATCTGCCTAAAGCACCGCTTACCTTTAATTTCCCTTAAAACTTTGTACTAATAGGGGTAGTTGCTCTGATTTATTGGCGGCAACAGCTATATTTGTGCTCCTTAGGATAAAACATTCACAGCCCGACTTAAGATATGTTCAAGAAAATTTTTGCAAATAATGAGGAGAAGGCAGAGATGTCTTTCTTTGACCACCTGGAAGACCTGCGTTGGCATATAGTGCGTTCGATCATTGCGCTGATAGTAGTGAGCATTTTCGGATTTGTGTATACCAAAGAAATACTGGATGATGTGATCTTTGGCCCAACAAACGCCAATTTCCCTTCATATGTAGCCTTGTGTAAACTGGGTAACCTTGTTGGATTAGGTGATAAATTGTGTATCAAACCTGTGCCTATCGTGTTTCAGAACCACATACTGGTAGGGCAGGTGATGTTACAGTTCAAACTGGCGTTTATATTCGGCCTGGTAGTGGCATTCCCTTATATTTTCTGGGAGTTCTGGAGCTTCATTAAACCTGCACTGAAAGAGAAAGAATTGAGAGGTGCCCGGGGTATCATTTTCTGGGTATCATTCCAGTTCTTCCTGGGTATTGCCTTCAGTTATTTCCTGATGGCGCCTTTTACCATCAACTTCCTGGCAGGATATACTGTTACAGATAAAGCAGTCAACCAGTTTTTCATTGACGATTATTTCGGATTGATGACCCAGATCGTATTGGGGATGGGTGTTTTGTTTGAGTTGCCGATTCTGGTTTTCTTCCTGACAAAGATCGGTTTCATCACACCTAAATTCCTGCGTACCTACAGGAGGCATGCGATAGTGGTGATACTGGTGCTGGCAGCTGTTATTACGCCTCCGGATGTGATAGATCAGCTGATTGTATTTACGCCTTTGTATCTTTTATACGAAATTAGTATTTATATTTCGGGCAGAGCGTTGAAAGGAATGGAGAAGGCAGAGAACGAAGTAGAAGAATGGTCTTAATCTGACGCGTGTAAATAAGCATAACGCGGAATGTCCCTTGTGATAGATACCACATAGGATATTCCGCGTTTTGGCTTTCTGAACTCTTGCTTCACTTTTTAAATTTTTGTTTTATGTCATCACAACCTTTATTTAATCTTACGCTGCCGGTAGCCATAGGCTCTGACCATGCGGGGTTTGAATATAAAGAAGAGATTATCTCTTACCTCGAAGGAAAGGGGCTGAAAGTAAAAGATGTAGGAGCGCATTCAAGTGATGCGGCAGATTATCCTGATTTTGCGCATCCGGTAGCTACGCTGGTAGAAAGAGAGCAGGCAGCTTTTGGGATCCTGGTATGTGGTAGCGGTAATGGTGTTGCCATCACGGCAAACAAACACCAGGGCATCCGGGCTGCCATCTGCTGGGGAGAAGAGTTGTCGCGCCTGGCGCGCGCGCATAACAATGCTAACATACTGTGTATACCAGCGCGTTTTGTAGATGATAGTGTGGCAAAGCAAATAGTAGATGTATTCGTAGATACGCCATTTGAAGGTGGCCGTCATGAAAACAGGGTAAGGAAAATAGCCTGTTTATAAACATAACAGGGTCAGCCTTACATAAAAATAAACGCTGATTGTCGCTATATAGAAAAAGCGATAATCAGCGTTTATTATTTATATGTTATACCCCCGTCTTTTTTTGGTAAATACAATTGCTTTTGTTAAATTCGTTAAGAGTCAGTCAGTTGGATGTTCAGTCAGTTGGATGTTTAGTTCGTATTGCATTTTTGCTTATTAATGTGTGTGTTTAAGTATTTGATATACCCAATAAAGTAAGACGAAGAAACCATTTCAGTAATATCAGATCAGATACTTGAAAGTCAAAAAGAAAAAATTCAATCAAAGAAGTAGGAAATAAGAAAACAATTCAGGAACCGTAAGAGAGAGTCACAGATCGTCCCCCAGTTACACTAACCAAAAAAAGGAAATTTATGGAAGCACCTCTAGCAATCAGGTGGCGGAGTGCTGGCTTTTCCAAAAAGTCAGAGGCGAGCCATGTTCGAAAGGGATCACAGACACAGTTTAGTTTTTACATTACATAACAGGTGAACAATGTTGCAAAGTGTACTATTAGTTTGAGAAAGCAGCCGTCATTATTTATTCCCCAAGTATCATTCGAATGTTCATTTCTGCGTACATGAATTGATATAACTGTTTGTACTACTTAATACCCTTACATATGATAATCGACATTTACAACAACAACTGTTTCCCTTAAAGCAGGTTTATCAGCTGAATCAACAATTATTTCAGATGCTTAAACTATCACCATTATGTCATCCACAGAATTTAATACGTTGCTTCTGGGAAATGCCGATTTCCTCAGGCCGTATGCAGTTACCTTGACAAAAGATTCGGAATCAGCGAAAGACCTTTATCAGGAAACGCTGTTCCGGGCGCTGGCCAATCGCGATAAATACCTGGCAGGTACCAATATCAGGGCGTGGCTGTATACAATTATGCGCAATATCTTCATCAACAATTACCGGCGTGGTAACAGGCAGTTCCGCTTGCTGGATAATTCAGCAGGAGAATATCTGCTGCATCAGCAACAACCCTGCATCGGTAACTCTGCGGAAACAAATCTGCGCATCAAAGATGTACATATGGCGGTGTATAACCTCCCCATAATATTTAAACAACCTTTCATGCTTTATTTTGAAGGGTATAAGTATTATGAAATAGCAGCTATGTTAAATGAGCCTCTGGGAACAGTAAAAAGCCGCATTCATTTTGCCCGTAAAATGCTGAAATCTCGTATTGCAAGATATTGACCCCTTCCGGAAACGGGGGAAAGGATATGCACGCGGAAACCACGCGTAGCGGCAGATCTGTGTCCTTTCTCCTTTTTCCTTTTCTCCCTTTATGCATTCTTTCGTAATTTTATGCCTTCCCTTTTAAATATTCAAACATCATTTCCCGGGTGAAAGACTGGGATCTTTAATAAATCGAATGAAGGCAAATTATTTAGATGAATTGAATGAACAGCAACGCGTCGCAGCAGAACATATCAATGGACCGCTGATGATCGTGGCTGGCGCCGGCTCTGGTAAAACCAAAGTGCTGACTACCCGTATCGCACACCTGTTGCGCAACGGGGTGGATGCGTTTAATATCCTGTCGCTTACATTTACGAATAAGGCCGCCCGCGAAATGAAAGAGCGTGTGGAAAAGATCCTGGGTGGTACCGAAGCCCGTAACCTCTACATCGGTACCTTCCACTCTGTATTTGCACGACTGCTGAGAGCGGAAGCACATCGTCTCGGTTACCCGAACGACTTTACCATCTACGACTCAGATGATGCCAAAAGCGTGCTTAAAACCATCATAAATGAGCAGAACCTGGACGATAAGCACTATAAGCCTGCCCTAGTATATAACCGCATTTCTGCGGCTAAAAACAGCCTTATAGGGCCTGAGGAATATCAGCATGACTATGCTATTCAGCAGGAAGATATGCGGGCCAACAGACCGCTGAACGGAAAGCTGTACGACATGTATGCCAAACGCTGCTTTAAGAACGGGGCCATGGACTTTGATGACCTCCTGTTCAAAATGTACGTGTTGCTGAAAAGCTTCCCGGAAGTACTGCACAAGTACCAGCACAAGTTTAAATATATCATGATCGATGAGTACCAGGATACCAACCCTGCCCAGTACGAGATCATCAAGTTGTTGGGTGCTGCCCATGAAAATATCTGTGTGGTGGGAGACGATGCCCAGAGTATCTATTCCTTCCGCGGTGCTACCATCCAGAATATCCTCCAGTTCGAAAAGGACTATGAAGATGCGAAGGTGGTAAAACTGGAACAGAACTACCGTAGTACCAAATCCATCCTTAACGTCGCCAACGAGGTGATCGCCAATAACAAGGGCCAGATTGAAAAGAACCTCTGGACGGATAATGCCGACGGGGAGAAGATCAAACTGGTGCGTACCATGACGGATAATGAGGAAGGTAAGTTCGTGGCCGATACCATCGCCGAGCAGAAACTGCGCAACCATTACGCTAACAGGGACTTTGCCATCCTGTACCGTACAAATGCCCAGAGCCGTGCCTTTGAGGAAAACCTGCGCCGTAAAGCGATACCTTACCGCATCTTCGGAGGCTTGTCCTTCTATCAGCGTAAGGAGATCAAAGACTTCATTGCTTACCTGCGTATCGTTACCAACCCGCAGGAAGAAGAGAGCCTGAAACGTATCATCAATTACCCGGTGCGTGGTATCGGTAAGACTACCATTGACAAGGTATCTGTGATCGCCAACGAACAGAATATCACTTTCTGGAACGTACTTGAAAGAGCGAATGAGTTCGGATTTAAATCCGGTACCCTTGAAGCGATCGAGAACTTCGTGATAATGATCCGCAGCTTCCAGGCCATGCTGGGCAAACACAATGCTTACGACATTGCCTTACAGGTCGGTAAATCCACCAACATTGTAAAGGAACTGTTCAACGATAAAACAACGGAAGGCCTGGCCCGTTACGAGAACATCCAGGAATTGCTGAACTCCATCAAAGAGTTTACCGAAACGCCTACAGAAGATGGCGAGCTGGTAGAGTCAGAGAAATCCCTGGGTACCTACCTGCAGCAGATCACCTTGCTGACGGATGCGGATAAAGGGAACGATGAGGACAGCGATGTAGTGAAACTGATGACCATCCACGCCGCGAAAGGATTGGAGTTCCCCGTGGTATTCTCAGTAGGACTGGAAGAGAACCTCTTCCCAAGCGGTCTGTCCATCAACTCAAGAGAGGAACTGGAGGAAGAACGCCGCCTGTTCTATGTGGTGATCACCCGTGCGAAATCACGCCTGTTCCTGACTTACGCCAATAGCCGGTATCGCTTCGGACAGCTGGTGAACAATGAATCCAGCCGTTTCCTGGAAGAGATGCCTGAAAAATACATTGACCGCAGCTATGCCGGTGGCGGTAATGTGAACCGTAGCCCTATCAACAATGGTGGTGGTCTATTCGGCGGTAATGGTAACAACATGTTTGACCGTATGCAGAAGAAGTCGCCAACAGCGCCTCAGCAACCGGCCGGTCCCCGTCCCGCGGCAAGACCTGTTCCCAATGCGGCTCCGAGCAACCATGTACCTTCTCCTAACTTTACCCCGGATGATCCGGCTATTATGGAGCCAGGCATGGAAGTGGAACACCAGAAGTTTGGTTTCGGTACCATTCAGACCCTGGAAGGGCCGATGAACAACCGTATTGCCACGGTAAACTTCCCTAAGGGCGGTGGCGAAAAAAAGATCATGCTGAACTACGCCCGCCTGATGATCGTTAAAAAATAACCGTACTATAACTAGCTGCAAGAGAAGGAATACCCGTCTCTTGCAGCTTTTATTTATACCGATATGACCTCCGCCATACTCAAACTGCGTCATTACTGTGCTTACCAGGAGCGCTGTCACAGCGAGGTAAAATATAAGTGCATTGAGCTGGGACTGCGTGGCGAGGAGATCGATGCGGCTATTGCTGACCTGATCTCGGAGAACTTCCTGAATGAGGAACGCTTTGCCCGCGCTTTTGCCGGTGGAAAATTCCGTACAAAGCAGTGGGGGCGGAAGAAGATCAAGATCGAGCTAAAGCAGCGGCAGGTGTCTGACTACTGTATCAGAAAGGGGATGGAGGAGATTGATGGTGACGATTATGACAAGACCTTAAACAGTCTGGCAGCTAAGAAATATGCCTCTCTGAAAGGAGAGCAGTACCTCAAAAGGAAGTACAAAACCATGCAATACCTGCTCCAGAAAGGGTATGAACCCGAGCTGATACAGGACGTCGTTGAACAAATCGCAAAAGAACCCGGATAGATAGCGGATAATTTTCATAGTTTTTAAACGAAGTCATCGTAATTTGCAAGAAGGAATTTAACAGAAAAATTATGTCAGATCTGAAGGTAACGCTTATACAGACCAACCTGCACTGGGAAAATATAGAGGACAATCTTCGCATGTTCGATGAAAAGATCAATGCTATTCAGGAACGGACGGAGATCGTGGTATTGCCGGAAATGTTCAGCACAGGCTTTAGTATGGCCCCTGAAAGACTGGCACAAACCATGGATGGCAGTGCTGTACAGTGGATGAAGAAGAAGGCTGCCGAGAAGAATATCATCCTGACCGGAAGCCTGATCATTGAAGAGAATGGCAATTATTGGAACCGCCTCCTCTGGATGCAACCTAACGGTGTATACGGTACCTACGATAAACGTCATCTGTTCGGCTTTGGTGGAGAACATGAGCATTACCAGCCGGGCGACAAACGTCTGATCGCACAGGTAAAAGGCTGGAAGATCTGCCTGACTGTTTGTTATGACCTGCGCTTCCCGGTTTGGTCCAGGAATGCGATCTTGCCTGAAACAGGCGAACCTGCTTACGATGTACTGATCAATGTGGCCAACTGGCCAGAGCGGAGAAGTACCCCATGGAAAACGCTGATCCATGCCCGCGCCATTGAGAATCAATGTTATGCCATTGGTGTGAACAGGGTAGGTAATGACGGCAACAATATTTACCACAGCGGCGATTCCAGCCTGATTGATCCTCTGGGAGAGATCCTGTACAGGAAATCGCACGATGAGGATATTTTTACTACTACACTAGAACGCTCCCGCCTGGACGAGGTAAGGAAGAATTTTCCTTTCCTGAAGGATGCAGATAAATTCCAGGTATTTTAATTAATGTTGAACGGTATACATCATATAGCTATCATTTGCGCTGACTATGAACGAAGTAAGCGTTTTTATACAGAAGTGCTCGGGCTGAAGATCATCCGTGAAGTATACCGGCTGGAACGCCGGTCATACAAACTGGACCTGGCGCTAAACGGGCACTACGTGATAGAGTTGTTTTCCTTTCCTGACCCGCCGGCAAGAGTAAGCGGGCCGGAAGCCGTTGGATTGCGGCACCTGGCCTTTTCAGTGAGCAACATTGAACAGGTGGTAGCCCATCTTAAAACCCATAATGTAACTCCCGAGCCTATACGCACAGATCCCTACACCGGTAGGCGGTTCACCTTTTTTACCGACCCTGACGGTTTACCTCTGGAATTATATCAAGTGTAACGCAGTTCGTAGGACTTGCCGGCTGGTATTGACTATGACTGTTATCATAGATACTAAAAACATTGTCAATGCTTAGGGCTTACATTAACACGCGGATTTTCACAGGAGATTTATGGCTGGACGGCTATGCCGTTGTTACGGACCAGGGGCGCATACAGCAGGTATTGCCACAGGCGCAGTTGCCCGCAGATGCAGCCCTGACCGATCTGAAAGGAGCTATTCTGGCGCCGGCTTTCATTGATCTGCAGATCTATGGTGGCAACGGCAAACTGTTCCCTTTTACTCCCGATAGTGCTACCTTAAAAGCTACATATGAATACAGCAGCGCCGGTGGCGCCGCTTTTTTTATGCCCACCATTCCTACACACTCCCCTGAAGTCATACGGAGTTCTATCGAAGCCGTACGGAAATACTGGGAAGAAGGTGGCAAAGGCGTATTAGGCCTACACCTGGAAGGGCCGTTCATTAATCCCGAGAAAAAAGGAGCACACCTTACCCAATATATCAAACAACCTACTGCTGCCGATATTGATGAATTGCTCGCGCTTGGGGAAGGTATCATTAAGATGATGACCCTCGCACCTGAGCGCTGTGATCCGGCCCTGGTAAAGCGATTACAGGCAGCTGGCATAGTAGTTTCCGCCGGACACAGTAACGCGGATTATGCTACCGCCTATCAGTCATTTGAGGACGGCATTACGACCACTACACATTTGTTCAATGCCATGTCTCCTTTACAGAGTCGTGCTCCTGGGATGGTCGGCGCTATTTATGACCACCCTGCCGTACATGCAAGTATCGTGGCAGATGGTATTCATGTGGACTTTAACGCAGTGCGTATCAGTAAAAAGGTGATGGGTGAACGCCTGTTCCTGATCACAGATGCCGTAGTAGCCAGCAATGAAGGGGACTATATATACGTTGAAGAGCCAGACCGTTATGTGAACGCCCAGGGCGTACTGGCTGGTTCAAAATTAACGATGCATAAGGCGGTAAAGAACTGTATCACCAAAGTAGGCGTCTTACCTGAAGAAGCCCTGCGTATGGCTTCTACCTACCCGGCTATTGTGGCCGGATTGTCTCATGAACTGGGTAAGATAGCGCCTGGTTATCTGGATACTATGGTAGTATTGGATACTGATTGGGAGTTGAAACAGTTAATTGGGTTATATTAGCAGTTTCAACCTGTAATTTTCATGGGCATCATACATTACTTTAAGAAAGACCAGTACAAGAATTTGTTTCTCCTGGTATGGTTTTTACTAGCGCTGCTACAGGCCGGGTTTACGGAGTTGATGGATGATGAAGCCTATTACTGGGTATACTCCCGCCACCTTGACTGGGGCTACTTTGATCATCCACCGATGGTGGCGTTGCTGATCAAAATAGGCTATGGATTGTTTCATAATGAGTTCGGTGTTCGTTTATGCATGGTGATCCTCAATGTTCTGACGCTGGTCATCACCGATAAGTTAATACCGCGAAGGGACAACCGCTTGTTCTACCTCTTGCTCTGCGTCATGGCGGCTATGCAGTTAGGCGGTATGCTGGCGGTGCCGGATGTACCATTGATCTTCTTTGCAGCGCTATACTTCCTGGTATACCGCAACTTTCTCGAACAACAGAGCTGGAAGAATACCTTGCTGCTCGGTTTGAGTATGGCCCTGATGTTCTACAGCAAGTATCACGGTATTTTGCTGGTAGCCTTTACGGTGATCTCCAATCTGAACCTGCTGCGGGTATTTAAGTTTTATGTAGCCGTTGTTATTACCACAATACTGTTCCTGCCGCACCTTTACTGGCAGTATATGCACGATTTCCCTTCGCTGCAATACCACCTGGTCGAACGGAATGCCAGTACTTACCAGTTTGGTTTTACACTTGAGTATATCCTGGGGCAGTTGGCTTTATTTGGTCCTGTTGCCGGATGGCTGGTGTTATACTACGCCTTTGTTTGCCCTATCCAGAGTGCTTTTGAAAGAGCTCTGAAGTTTTGTCTGATAGGTGTGCTGGGTTTCTTCCTGTTAAGTACGTTCAAGGGCAGGGTAGAGTCGAACTGGACGGTCATGTTGCTTACACCAACCATGGTATTGGCGCATCAGTCAGTACGCCGTAAACGCTCGCTGAAATGGTCACTCAGGATATTGCCCTACTTTGCGGTAATCACACTGATACTTGTAATGGCTACCCGCATTTACATGGTATGGGATTTTATGCCAGGGGTCGAAATACGTCCGGAGATCCATCACAATAAACCCTGGGCAGAAGAGATCAAACAGCATGCAGCCGGTCGTCCGGTAGTGTTTATCAACAGCTATCAATGGCCTTCAAAGTATATGTTCTACAGTGGTGAGCTAGCCTATGTGGTCAACAACCGTTACACCCGCCGGAACCAGTATAACTATTGGGATACTGAAAAACAGTTGTGGGGTAAACCTGCGATGATTGTTTTTACACCTGATAATAAGCTGCCGGTAACAGACAGCTTCAATACGGTCAAAGGGCCCTGGAGTGCTTACGACGAAGATCATTATTATTCCTACTCGCTGATCACGCTGGTGCCTGCCATGAAATATGTAAAGGTGAAACCGGGTCAGCACATGCCCTTCATCCTGCAGTTAAAGAATGGCTACCATATGCCAGTGCCGATAGATAAGGAACATGAGGCAGTAATCGGATATGCGTTTGCAAAGAAGGAAGAAGCATTGGGCGGCGTGAAATCAGACCTGTCGTTAAGCAGGGCCATTGAGCGACGTATCATTCGTATGGAGGTGATCGTGCCGGATAAGCCGGGCACCTATCAATTGAAGTTCTGTGTATTTGCCGGGATCTTCTTCCCAACACATAATAGTCAGACAGTAACCGTAGTGGTAGAATAAGACTATAAGAAAAGGAAAAGGGATTGTATGACGTTCATACAATCCCTTTTCCTTTTCTGTTTATTCCTTACTGCTGGAAGGCATTCCAGCCTTGTGCTACCAGTTTGAATTTATTGCCGCCTTTGGTCAGGATATGAGCGCCTTCACTGATATCTGTCATATACCCGATCACACTGATCTGCTCGGATAGCACGATCTTATCATAATCGGCCTGTTTCATAGTAAAGAGCAGCTCATAGTCCTCTCCACCGCTTAGCGCTGCCGCTGTAGGGTCCAGGGAGAACTTCAGTGCCATTTCCTTTGTCTCGTTTGCGATAGGGATCTTCTCTTCATATAGTACTACCCCAAGGTTACTCTGCTTACAGATATGCAGGATCTCAGAGCTAAGGCCATCGCTTACATCCATCATGGCGGTAGGCTGGATGTCCTGTTCCTGCAGGAACTCAATGATATCACGACGGGCCTCCGGTTTCAGCTGACGCCCGATAATGTAAGTCTGGTTTTCCAGGTCAGGCTGCAGCTGCGGACTTTCCAGGTAGATCTGCTTCTCTCTTTCGAGGAGTGTCAGTCCGAGGTAAGCCGCACCCAGGTCGCCGGATACACAGAGCAGATCGCCTTTTTCGGCGGTAGAGCGTTTTACGAATTTATCAGGAGCTACCTCGCCGATGGCTGTTACGCTGATCACGAAGCCTTTCTGGGAAGAGGTGGTATCTCCACCGATCAGGTCTACGCCATATTTCTCACAGGCAGCATATACGCCTTCATAAAATTCGTTGAGCGCATCTACGGAGAAGCGGTTGCTAAACGCAATACTCATGGTGATCTGAGTAGGAGTGGCGTTCATGGCATATATGTCGGAAAGGTTTACTACGACTGATTTATAGCCCAGGTGTTTCAGGGGCGTATACATCAAATCGAAGTGGATGCCTTCTACCAGCATATCAGTAGATATAACTGTCTGGCGACCGAAATGATCGATAACAGCAGCATCATCACCTACACCCAGGATAGTACTGGCCTGTTGGATCTCTATATTCTTGGTAAGCAATTCTATAAGTCCGAACTCCCCGAGGGAGTTTATCTCTGTTCTTTCTTCACTCATGGTGTATGATATTAGATCAGTATTTTCCATTTACAATATTCACCAGTGGCTCATGAATAAGGCCATTGGTAGCAATCAGCGTGCGTTGGTAGGGAGAGTAGCGGTGACCTTTGAAGTCGGTTACCTTTCCTCCGGCCTCCTCTACGATCAGGAATCCTGCGGCAGCATCCCATGCGTTGAGGCTATGCTCATAATATCCGTCAAAGCGGCCGGCAGCTACCCAGCAAAGATCGATAGCAGCGGACCCGAGCCTGCGTACCGGTTGTCCCTGTTTTACGAAGTACTCAAACACTTCAATAGGACTGTGAGCATATTCCTTCCAGGTATAAGGGAAGCCGGTTACCATACAGGCTTTTTTCATGTCATCTTTGGTGGATACACGAATGCGCTTGTCATTAAGTGTAGCGCCCTGTCCTTTTTCAGCAAAGAAGAATTCATTCAGGAAAGGGTTGTATACAGCTCCCATGATCATCTCTCCATCCTGCTCAACGCCGATGGAAACACAACAGATCGGAATGCCATGTGCGAAGTTCACCGTACCATCCAGGGGATCAATGATCCACTTGATATTAGAATCTGAGGTGATCTCGCCAGATTCTTCACTGAGTATAAAGTGGTGGGGGAAGGTTTCCCTGATCACACTGAAAATGGCAGTCTCTGCATTCTTATCAGCTTCAGTGACCAGATCGTTCACCGTACTTTTGCTGGATATCTCGAAAGGGCCGTTAAAGTATTGCTGTAGAACATCTCCGCCGGCCTTCGTTGCTTTGAGTAGGGTAGCTTTTAACATGGGGCAAAGGTACGCGGGAATTTTTTTTCTGCCCATATCGTTTTTAGTAATATGTTTGTATAAGATTGCCAGAGGTAAGGTACCTGTAATCCAAAATCAAACCGTAGCAATCCGAAATTCGGCGTATTTTTGCAGTTAATAAATGAGAAGGTAAATTAATGGCCATTTTAGGAAATCTTATATCCAGGTCACTGCGCATCAGGAAGAAATTTACATTTAAGTTAGGGACGCCTCGCCAATACCAGTTACAGACACTTCACAGACTGCTGGTAAAGGCCAAGGACACTCAGTTCGGACAACATTATAAATTTCAGGAACTGCTGAACAGTCCGAATGTAATGGCACAGTACCGGTCTACCGTACCTGTGCATAACTACAACAAGATGCATGCGGAGTGGTGGCATAAGTGTCTGGAAGGACAGGCTAATGTCAGCTGGCCTGAAAAAATAAAGTACTTCGCGCTTAGCTCCGGTACCTCGGAGTCAGCCAGTAAACATATACCTGTTACCCGGGATATGCTGAGAAACGTCAAGAAAGTGGGCGTGAAACAGCTGTATTCTATGGCGAACTTCAATATTCCTCCCAAGTCCTTTACCAAAGGGATCCTGATGCTGGGTGGCACTACTGCCCTGTATGAGAAAGGAGATTATTATGAAGGTGACATGAGTGGTATCCAGGCAAAGAACATTCCCCGCTGGTTTAGACGTTTCTACAAGCCGGGCGGTAATATCTCCAAAAAACCAAACTGGGAACAACGTATCAGGCTGATCGTGCGTAAGGCGCCGCAGTGGGACGTGGGTACCGTATGTGGTGTGCCTGCCTGGGTGCAGATCGTATTAGCCGAGATCATCAAATACCACGGCGTTAAGAATATTCATGAAATCTGGCCGAACCTGGCTGTATATATCCATGGTGGGGTATCTTTCGAGCCTTACCGGGAAAGCTTCCAGAAATTACTGGGCAAACCGATCAATTTCATTGAAACGTACATGGCCTCCGAAGGCTCTTTCGGTTTCCAGGCAAGGCCTGGCGTAAAGGGCATCAAGCTGGTGCTGAACACCGGTATCTTTTATGAGTTCGTGCCGTTCAACGAAGATAACTTTACTGCCGATGGTGAAATAAAGCCTAATCCCAAGGCCTATATGATCCACGAAGTGGTGGAAGATGTGGAATATGCCGTACTGCTTTCCACGTGTGCCGGTGCATGGCGTTACCTGATCGGGGACGTCGTAAAATTCACTTCCGTAAAGGAACACGAGATCGTGATCGTAGGCCGTACCAAGCAGTTCCTGAGCCTGTGTGGTGAGCACATGAGTGTTGATAACATGAACAAGGCTATCGACATGGTGCAGAGGAAAATGGGCATCACCATCAAGGAATTTACCGTAGCAGGTTTCCCTTATCAAAGCCTGTTTGCGCACCGCTGGTATATTGGTACTGACGATATGAATGTAGACGCTAACCGTATCCGTGAGATCATTGACCAGACATTGGCTGAAGTGAATGATGACTATGCGGTAGAGCGGACGTCGGCCCTGAAGGAATTATTTGTGGAAGTAGTGCCTAATGAAGTATTCATTGACTATATGAGGGCGAAAGGAAAAGAAGGGGCTATGAACAAATTCCCACGTGTATTAAAAGGCGACAAGCTAAAAGATTGGGAGCAATTCCTCAGTGTGAAATCAGTCTGAGAAATTTAACGATTCTATAAATAAAAAGAGGGGTAACTTCAGAACCAGGGTTACCCCTTTATTTTTACATCAATATAGCCGTAGCAGTAACGGCGTGGAATTTTGTAGCGCATGATAACAGCACTGGCACAGGGTATGGCGTTGGGCTTATTTCTATCTATTTCTGTAGGTCCCGTTATCTTCGCCATCATAAAGTACAGCATTAACAATGGCTTCAAGGCAGGCGTCAGCTTCGCTTTAGGAGTGTCTTTCAGTGATATATTTTTTGTAATGACGGGCAACCTTGCCACGTCTTTCATTACCGGCCTGGAAGAATATAAAAAGTACATCGGCATCATTGGTGGTATTATGCTCATATGTATGGGTATATATGGGCTGCTCTTCAAGAAGGTAATGATCAGCACCGGAGATGAACGTCCGGAGATGTTCCGCACCCATGACTATCTGAAGATCTGGCTGGCCGGTTTCCTGATGAATACCCTGAACCCCGGTGTGATCATTTTCTGGCTGGGCGTATGCGTCTCTTCCAGTTCCACTTCGGTAGGGCATCGTGTCATGATGTATGGTACTGCTTTAGTATGGGTATTATCTACGGATATTCTGAAAGTATTTGTGGCAGATAAGATCAGGCATAAGCTGACCTTGAGTAATGTGGTATGGCTGAACAAGATTGCGGGTGTAAGCCTGATCCTGTTTGGTGTCATCCTGTTATATAAAGTGCTGTTCGACCCGGGTGGCCTCGCACACTAACAAAACTATTATCAATAAAAAGAAAAGCCATTCCTAACGAATGGCTTTTGCTTTTATTGGTGGTGATAAATTTCTATTTGATAGTCCAGGTTTCTTTACCTGCCAGCAGTTTATCCAGATCGCCGGTACCTTTCTGGGAGATAGCGCCTTCTACCTGTGCGTTCAGCTGCTCTTCGTAAGTGGGGCGGAAAGCCTGGTAGAACACGCCGAAAGGACGAGGCAGGTGACCTTCAATACGAGGATCGTCGAACATGCGGGTCAGGAGCTGTGCCTTATAGAAGTCTTTCTCATCGTGGATCCAGAGGTCGCTGGCGCTGTATTCTCCACCCAGTTCCACCACTACCGGCCTTAAGCCGTCCAGGCGGATACCTTTATTCTTCTGAGCGCCGAATATCAATGGCTGGCCTTGTTCCAGGAACAGGGTTTCTTCCATTTTGCTGCCTTTCTCGGTAAAGATCTCAAACGCGCCATCGTTGAAGATGTTACAGTTCTGGTATATTTCGAGGAAGGAAGCGCCTTTGTGTGCATGGCTGCGTTTCAGCAGTTCCTGCAGGTGTTTCGGGTCGCGGTCCATACTGCGCGCAATGAAGGTCGCATCTGCACCTAATGCCAGCGCCAGCGGATTGAACGGATGGTCAATGCTGCCGAAAGGAGTGGACTTAGTCACCTTATTCTCTTCTGAAGTAGGAGAGTACTGGCCTTTCGTCAAACCATAGATCTGGTTATTGAAGAGCATGACATTGATGTCGAAGTTACGGCGCAGCAGGTGGATGGTATGGTTACCACCTATGGAGAGGCCATCACCATCACCGGTCACCACCCAAACGCTGAGTTCAGGGCGTACCGCCTTTAAACCGGAAGCAATAGCGGTAGCACGGCCGTGGATGGAGTGCATACCGTATGTGTTCATATAGTAAGGAAAACGCGAAGAGCAACCGATACCGGATACGATCACGATATTTTCCTTTGGAATGCCCAGACCGGGCATGATAGTCTGTACCTGTTTTAAGATCGAATAATCTCCGCAACCCGGGCACCAGCGTACTTCCTGGTCCGTTGCAAAATCCTTCGCCGTTAACGCCTGCGGAGCTATAGTAGCTGTTGACATCTGAATGTTTTAAAGAAAAAGTGAAAAACGGTTGGCAAAGTTACGAATTGTTTGTCCTCTGCGGTTTACGCAATAAGGAATACTTTAACTGTTTCCTTTTATGCCTGTTCCTGCTGCAGTAACGCCTCCCAATATTCGGCAGCCCTTCTGGTGTGCGGGATCACTATCGTACCGCCAACAATGTTGGCTACAGCAAAGATCTCATACATTTCCTCCGTGGTAATACCCTGTTCGTAGCATTTTCCCAGGTGGTATTTGATACAGTCGTCGCAACGGAGTACCATCGACGAGACCAATCCCAGCATTTCCTTTACTTTGGTACTTAATGCGCCTTCAGCATAGGTGTTTGTATCAAGATTAAATAAACGGTTAATGACTTTATTCTGTTTACCCAGGATTACCTCGTTCATTTTGCCCCGGTAATCATTAAAAGCTTTTATCTCGTCTGCCATTTTATAGTTTGTTTACACACCTTAAAGCTATGAAAGGATTCCCAAATATAAATCAATCTACTTGTTCGGTAGACTATGCCTCCGGGAGGTGAAAGTGTTAAATTATATAACTGCTGTATATTAATGAGTTATGTGGACTGGAATAACCACAGGTTATTGCTCATAACAAGAAGTGATAAGAATCGTGGAGCTGGACAAGCATTTCAGCGCCTGCCAGGACATTGGAATTGCCGGCCCTGGTTAACAATAAGATAATATTAAACCCTTTCCTTTGCGCTTTACTTGCTGATTATGTTTGTGATGCGTTTCCTTTTACTGCTGTTATTAAGTGGGCTAATGTCCGGTGGTCTGTTTGCGCAAAACGACAAGCTCTCTAAACTACAGCTCTCCGATCTGGATGATTATAAACAGGTAAAGCCGGATTCTACATTCCTGGAGTTAAAGGATGCCTATAACCGGGCGATAGAAAAGAAACAACCCCTTGCAGCTGCCAGATGCCTCGCCCAAATGGGACAGATCTGTCTGCACCTGGGACATTTTCCCCAGGCACTGGACTACCATCTCCAGGCCAGTGATATTTTCCGGAAAGAAGGAGCACAGCAGCCACTGGCGGCTAATTTGAATGATATTGGGATGTTGTATTATTATAACAAACAGCCCGAACTGTCCCGCCAGCAATATGAAGAGGCGCTCGCCATCTTCCGGCAGCTGAACGACAAAACAGGCATAGCACTGACCTATGGAAAGATCGGCCATCTCTATGAAAAGCAACAACGATACGACAGCGCCTTCCTCTACCAGCGCCGCGCACTGGCGGCCTATCTGTCCGCCGATGACAAACCCGGCATGTCCAAGATCTATGAGAATATCGGCAGTATTTATGAAGACCTCGCCCGCTATGATTCAGCTTCTTACTATTTCAACCGGGCACTGGACCTGAGTATCCAGGGAGGAGAGAAACTCAACCGGATTGAGATCCTGAACAACCTGGGCGATGTGTACCGTAAAACCGGGCAGTACCCCGAAGCCTTATTCCAGACCCGCAGGGCCCTGCTACTGGCATTGGAACTCCGTGAACAGCGGCAGTTAAGTGGCGCTTACCGTGATCTGGCAAAGGCGCATCACCTGGCCGGGGACAATGACAGCGCCTTTTATTACCTGGAAATGAGCCGGCAATACCTGCTGGGCACATACTCCGATGAGAACAGCAAACAGGTGGCCTTATTACAGACGGTCTACGATATTGAAAAGAAGAACAACGAGATAGAGCGGCTGCAGAATGCCCGTAAAACAAACCGGATTATTACGGTCGCTATCATTATTGTCATCCTGTTATTGGTGGCCATGAGTATTCTGATCATCAGTCGCCAACGCCTGAAGCTACGGAATGAACAGATCCTCCGGCAACAGCACCATCAGAAATTTCAGACCGAAAAGGAACTCATGGAGGCAGCCTTACAGAATAAGCAACTGCAGGAGGGAAAGCTGAAAGAAGAACTAGAGGTCCGCTCCCGCGAACTGACAACCCATACCCTCCATCTTATACAGAAGAATCAACTATTAGAGGAATTGCGTCTCCGCCTGGATGAAATGGTGAAGGAGGATAAACGCGATCAGAAGAAACAACTAAAGCAGCTACTGGGTCAGATCAATCATAGTTTCAACCATGACCAGTACTGGGTCGATTTCCGTAATATCTTCGAACAGGTACACCAGACATTCTTCGACAACCTTAAAAAGTACTGTGACACACTTACCTCCAACGACCTCCGGGTAGTGGCCCTCCTCAAAATGAATATGGAATCTCAGGACATAGCGACCCTTTTAGGGATCTCCCAGGATAGTTTGCGGGTGGTGAGGTACCGTCTTCGAAAGAAACTGAACCTCCAGCAGGGAGAAAGTCTGACTGCCTTCATTCAGAGCTTGTAGCTAAGCATTATTAGTGCTAGCTGTTGATATTCTGATAGATATATTATATAAAATGACTATGTCAACTAAGAGGTTGACTAAGTCAGAGATTAAAAAATTGGGTTAGAGAACGTTAGATCACAAGTAGCATAAAAAACATTCAGTTTAATTCCAATTGAAGAGCCAATAAAAATTGCTTGTAAAAAAAGGGCCCTTACAAATCATTGGGAGAACAGAACCGTAAGCGTTTCAGGAACACAAAAAAGGGCCTTAGCTGTTTGGTTCACGCTTGATGTCGCCAAATAATATTCTCAAAGTCTATACGCTTGATAAAGTCGAATAGCGATTGCCGCCAAACAGGTACAGCCCGCTTTGTGTTACCTGAAACGGCAAACGGTTCGGGCTTAACATTCCCTTAATGTTGCAGTAATATTTTCTTAACGGACGTTTTGTTACGCTTGTTGCAGTTGATAATCATTTTGTTATGTGCTATTTGTTTCGCTTGTTGCCTTGTTGTTCACGCCTGCTGTAATGGTGTATCCTTTTTGTATACCCCCTTCATTTGGCTTCGGGAACTCCCCAATGCACCTTTGCCAAACAAACAGATTAACTCTCAACCAATATGCGAACACTGTTATTCACTGTATTATTTTCCTGGCTGAGCATCCTATGTTTTGGACAGGCTCCCGGACTGGTGACCGGTAACATCGTGGACAGGAATCAGCAATTATCGCTGCCTGGTGCGACACTTAAATTAAAGCCAGGCAACCATTACACTGTCTCTAACCAACAAGGTAAGTTCGAGTTTCTGAGTGTACCCGCCGGTACATATACCCTGGAGGTAACTTATATCGGTTACCAGACCTTCAGCCAGGAGGTGACCGTTGCAGCGGGTAAGGCAACTGATCTGAAACTGAAAATGGAAGCCGGTGGCATTGCCGGAAAAGAAGTGCTGATAATCGGAGATCGTCTCCGCGGACAAGCGAAAGCGCTGAACCAGCAGAAGAACAATCCTAATATTACCAATATCGTGTCGGCCGACCAGATAGGCCGTTTCCCGGATGCGAACGTGGGAGACGCGATCAAACGTATACCTGGTATCACCATGCAGAATGACCAGGGTGAAGCCCGTAATATCATTATCCGTGGTCTGGCCCCTGAGCTGAACTCGGTAAGCCTGAACGGCGATCGTATCCCTTCTGCAGAAGGCGACAACCGTCGTGTACAGATGGACCTCATTCCTTCGGATATGGTGCAGACCATCGAAGTGAATAAAACCCTGACACCCGATATGGACGCTGACGCTATCGGTGGTTCTGTAAACCTGGTAACACGTGCCGCTCCCAATGGCCCCCGTGTTTCTGCTACTCTCTCCGGTGGTGTAAATCCTATCCGTAATAAAGCATTGTATACCGGTGGTCTCGTACTCGGTAACCGTTTCTTTGATAGCAAACTGGGGGCAGTACTGAGTGCTTCCTATAATAATAACGACTACGGTTCCGATGATATGGAAGCTACCTGGAGCAAAGATGATTTCGGAGATATCTTTGTTTCGGAGTCTGAAGTACGTAAATATAATGTACAGCGTATCCGCAGAAGTGCATCTGCTGCACTAGATTATAAGATCAATGCAAAAAACACCATCTACGCGAATGCTATGTACAACTGGCGTGATGACCGGGAAAACCGTTACCGCCTGCGCATTGCAGATATAGAGCCTGAGTATGTTGATAATGATGTGATCAATGGTTATGTTGGTTCCGTACGCCGCGAAACAAAAGGCGGTATTGACAATGGCCGTAACAAGAACCGCAGGCTGGAAGATCAGCGTGTACAAAACTACTCTCTGCGTGGTGAACACCTGTTGGGCAGTAAAGTAGACCTGGACTGGGCAGCGAGCTTCTCTACCGCCAGCGAAGACAGGCCAAATGAGCGCTATATAGAATATAGAGCGGACGATGGTCCGGTAAGCCTGGACCTGTCAGATACCCGTTTTCCGTTGGTAACTGCCAATTCACTGACTGACCAGGATTTCAGCTTCAAATCGCTGTCAGAGAATCATGACTATACACGCGAGAATGAACTGGGCCTGAAACTGAACCTGCGTTTCCCTTTCAGCGTAGTACCCGGTCAGAAAGGCCGTCTGCGTGTAGGTGGAAGACTGCGTCTGAAAGATAAAAAGAGGGAGAACAACTTCTTCGAATATGAACCGATCAACGAATTCGGCAGCCTGGCAGAGATCTCTAATATCAAGATCAGCGGAAAAGGTTATCAGCCCGGTGAAAAATATACGCCTGGCACTTTCGCGATCAACACTTTCCTGGGTGCACAGCAGTTGGATGATGCCAGCAAATTTGAAAAGAGCGACAATCCTGCCGAATACCTGGCTGTAAACTTCAATGCAAAGGAAAGGATCACTGCCGGTTATATCCGCTGGGATCAGGATCTGACAAAGCAGTTGTCAGTAATTGCCGGTGTGCGCATTGAGAATACACATATCGATTATGAAGGTAACATTGTAGCAGAAGAGGAAGAGCTGGAAGGAAAGCGTAAAGTACAGAACAGTTATACCAATGTATTGCCAGGTATCACTTTCAAATACAACGTGAATAATGACCTGGTACTGCGTGCTGCAGTGACTACTTCTATTGCCCGTCCGAACTACTACGACATTGCTCCATTTGTGAGCAGCATTGCGGATGATGCAGAACTGAGCGCTGGTAATCCGGATCTGAAAGCCGCACGTGCACTGAACTTCGACCTGATGGCAGAGCAGTATTTTAAGTCAGTAGGTATTCTGTCTGGTGGTGTTTTCTATAAAAGCATCAGCGACTTTATCTACACTTACAGAGATAACGCCTATACTACAGAGAAATTCGCAGCAGACTACAAAGATGTATCTGCCAATCCTATCCCAGCCGGAGAAAAGTGGACTTACAAACAGGCACGTAACGGTGATAACGTAAAAGTGTATGGCTTTGAAGTAGCCCTGCAACGTCAGCTGGATTTCCTGCCTGGCGCGCTGAAAGGTTTCGGCGTATACCTGAACTACACTTATACAAAATCCAAAGCAGACGGCATTTACAATGCTGATGGCGATAAACGTACCGATGTAACTTTACCGGGAACAGCACCGCACATGTTCAACGCATCTCTTTCTTATGAGAGCAACCGCTTCACTGCAAGACTGTCCGGTAACTATACCGCGTCTTACCTCGACGAACTCGGTGGGGATGATTTCGATGATCGTTTTTATGACAAACAATTCTTCCTCGATCTGAACGCATCTTTCAAACTGACAAAACAGTTAAGGGTATTCGGTGAAGCCAATAACCTGACTAATCAGCCGCTGCGTTATTATCAGGGTATTTCTTCGAGAACAATGCAGGCAGAATACTATCGTCCAAGGTATAACTTCGGTCTGAAGTTCGATCTGTAATTGTTGGTGGTTTGTTGTTTATAAAAGGATAGAGACATGTTAAAGAATATATTGGCGCCTTTAAGTGGTTTGGTGTTGTTCGGAGCCTGTCAGGTGAATTTGGCAAAGACCGCAGTAAGGCAGGATGGCATAAAGCCAGTGATCGTTACACAGGAAACAGGCCATGACACTGATGATCCTGCCATCTGGATCAATAAGGCAGATACCTTAAAAAGCCTGATCATTGGTACGGATAAGAATAGTGAAGGAGGGCTGTATGCCTTTGATCTGGAAGGAAAGATTGTCAACAAAGTAATGGGTTTGAAACGCCCGAATAATGTGGACATCGCTTATGGATTTAAATTGAATGGCCAGTCTGTAGATATTGCAGTGCTGACAGAACGGGAAACAAATAGCATACGTGTGTTCCGTCTTCCGGATCTTACACCACTGGATAATGGCGGTATACCCGTCTTCCTGGGAGAAAAGGAACAGTCACTTATGGGCATCGCTTTGTACACCCGTCGGCGAGATGCTGCCATCTTCGCGATCGTAGGCCGTAAAAGCGGTCCTGCAGATGGTTATCTCTGGCAATACCGGCTGGTAGATGAAGGTGGTGTAGTGAAAGGTCGTCTTGTGCGTAAGTTTGGCGCGTACAGCGGTAAGAAAGAAATAGAATCTATTGCAGTGGATAATCAGCTGGGATATATCTATTATTCTGATGAGACAGTAGGTGTACGCAAATATGTAGCTGATCCTTCAAAATGGAATAATATAGAACTGGCCTTGTTTGCAAAGGATGGATTTGCATCAGATCATGAAGGCATTTCTATTTATCCTTCTACGGATACTACTGGTTATATACTGGTGTCCAATCAGCAGAATAATTCCTTTATGGTGTACAGGAGAGAAGGAGAGAATGGTCATGCAAATGAACACAAGCTTATCGCTGAGGTACCGGTATCTACACTGGAAAGTGATGGCTCAGATGTGACAGCAGTACCGCTGGGGAATAAGTTTTCAAAGGGATTGTTTGTGGCCATGAGTAATGGGAAGGTGTTCCATTATTATTCCTGGGAAGATATAGCCGGGAAGATAGAGAAGAAATAGACTGGGGGAAATATAGAATGGTGAGCCGTCTCAAGTGATTGAGGCGGCTCTTTGCTTATAACATATACTAAGTAAGAGTATCGCCAGTAACGTCGATTATACCCTCTTCTATTGCATGATAAAAAGGGGCGGACGTTTTCCTTCTGAGAATGTTAACAACACGTTTACGCAGATCAACAGAGTTGAGCAACAGTTCTCCAATGTGACGTCCGATGGCTCGTGCACTCACCAGTTTCAAATAGTCATTGTCATCTGTGTCATAGAGGTCCATGATCTCCAATTGATCAGTGTAGATTTTATCAGCATTAAGCTCAAAATACACAGAGATAATATGTTCAATATCGGTGAGGTCTTTAGTACGTGCAGGATTATCATCATTGGCAATGATTTTAAGTAAAACGAGTGCTTCCAGCGAACAGACCTTCAGCTTGATATTGTTTTCCAATTGAATTTCTTCAATATCTACATAGGCTTCCTGAAGCCCTGGTACATCCATTATAAACAGTCTGGGTTTATGTAGATGCGTTTCTCTTAACTCGTTCTCAATACCGCCGAAGGGCAGAAGATCTATTTCAATGCTATGCTTATAAATGAGTTTTATTGTTTCGGTTTCATGAGCAGAAAAATCACCACTGTTTATCATTGCCTCTTTAATTGCATAGAAAAGACTTTCATCTGCAATTAATATCGCAATATCTATATCCCTTGTTTTTCGGCGTGGCGTAAAGGTGGGATTTACTGATAAATGGAGATCTCTTGCTAATGCTCCTACCAGATAAAAGTCAATACCAAATTGCTTAAATATTTTCTCTGTAGTGGCTAGTACTTCCAATACTGCAGGGAGTATAACATCAGTTGCCATATAAGTATTTGTTTTTAATTTTTTCTGCAGTCTCCCATGTGCGGCTATCTGTGCCTGCCATTAATTCTGCATAGATAATTAATGGAGGAGCGATGCCTTCAGGAAGATTGTGATCTTTCAGCAATGAGTCGTCCCAATACTGTTCAAGTACTTCTATGTTACCCTCGATATCTGGAATTAATTTTAATTGTTTTATTAATTCATTGGTCGTGCCGGATGAATATATAGTGAATGTCTCTGGTTCAAGATAGTTTGTAAGCAGGTCTGCACCTGCCTCTCCACTCCAGTAGAATGTCGTGGCCTGAAGGCTTTTCCATTTATCCTGTTGTTGTTTATCGAAAAAGCGGAATCTGCCTTTCATGAGTTTAGGCCTTAGCGTTACATGAAAAAGTTCTATCCAGCGGCGAATTAGTTTTTCTTTATCAAGCAACCGCGTTGATCCTTCTATACTCTCGATGTGACCGCCCTCTTTTAATTCCTCTAACAAGGGACCTATGCTGCCTAAAGCAATACCTGCCGCCTGTGCAATTTGTCTGTATGGGGACGTTAGCAATGCATTTTTAGATAATATTGCAAACAGAAATTTCAACCCCGTAGCACTCCATAATCTCCCGCTATCTGTTTGTCTGCTTGAGGATACCTCCCTATCGTTTATATAAATAAACATACCTGTTACATTGATATAACAGTTGCCTGCCGTCTCAAGATAATTGATGGACGCAGCTTTCAGGCGTTCCTTCTGGGGAGCGGGGATATATCTCGCTACCAGTAACCATTTTTCTGTCTCGCGGCCAAATTGCTGAATAATTGCAGGAATATGAGTCTGACGGATCTCATTTTTAATCTCTACCAGGAAGTCACTGGTCTGATTGCCAAGAGTAATTTGAACATATGCATCTACAGCTGGCTTAGGAGAAAGCCTGGGCTTTATCTTTCCTCCGGTCAGCTTGCTGAAATTGGAGATAGTATCCTTTAATATGTCAGATTCCAATGGTTTGTTCATATTTCTTCCTTGTTCATGAATCATGAACAATCAAATTTATTGAACAAAATGGGGATGGCCAAAAAAACAAAACGCCGCCTCAATCAGATTGAGACGGCGTTTCTTTTTATACCTAGTGAGGGTATTAGAACTTGAAAGCAATGCTTCCTGTGATGCTCCTTGTCTTCTGAGGATTCATAGTAGAGTAACCGATCCAGTAATGTTTGTCTGTCAGGTTATCCATCTTAGCACCGATACGGAATTTTTTAGTATCATAAGAGATGCTTGCATTCAGCACGGTATATTCAGGCAGTGTGAAGATACCAGTAGAGGCTGAATTCACTACTTTGGTTTCGCTGGCGTAGTTACCACCGAAGCCGAAGTTCAGACCACGGGTAGCGCTGATAGGCAGGTGATAGCTCAACCATAGATTTGCAAGAACCGGAGATCCTGCAGTAGTCGGACGACGGCCTTCCACATCAGAGGATGACTTTTCATATTTGGAATCATTATACGCGAAGCCGGCTATGATGTTCAGTCCCTGGATAGGATTGGCAATGATCTGCGCTTCAAATCCTTTGCTGAGCTGTGTACCATCCTGGATACTGCGGAGAGGGTGTTCAGGATCTGTACGTACGATATCTTTTACCTTGATGTCATAGTAGCTGAATGTACCGGTCAGTCGGCCATCGAAGAGGTCCATTTTTACACCACCTTCAATCTGATTAGCCTGTTCAGGCGTAAATGCCTTGCCCTTGCTGGAATCATATCCTGCTACGTTTTTGAAGCCGTTCTGATAGTTACCGAATACAGAGAACTTGTCTTTGATGATCTGGTAAACGACACCAAATTTCGGAGATAAAGCCGTCTGTGTATAACCGTCATTTCCTGTCTTACCTGAAGTATTATCATAAGTACCCTTACGATCGAAATAATCGATACGTAATGCTGCCTGTACGGCCAGTTTATCTGTGATGTTCAGTACATCAGAGGCATAAGCACTGTAAGTATAAGCCTTGTAGATAACAGGATATGTAAAGGTGTAACCGCCATTCTGATAGATCTTGTCCATATTGGCGCGGTTGAAATCATTGTATGTAGGGATAACACCATGAGAAGGAACGATGTCATAAGTGCCGCCGGAATAGTATTCGTCTTCGTTCAGGAAGAAGAAGTCCAGGCCACCTACAAAACGGTTTCTCATTTTACCGAGTCTGAAGTCGCCGCTGAAGTTCTGCTGTATTTCGGTAACACCAACTTTACTGTTGTCGGTGAACTGGTCATTGCGGGAAATGGAATCGCCTGGCAGCAGGTAGAAATAAGGACCTGCACCATCGGAGTAACTGTTGGTATTGGTGAAGATTGTCTGGGATGTCCACTGATCGGAGATCTTATAGTTCATGGTAGCAAAGAAGTTCATATTCCTTGACTTTTGTATAAGATCTTCATTGAAGAAAGAGCGTTTATAGTCGATGTTCAGCTTATCGGCGCGCTGTGCACTCAGTCTGGACATGTTCACGCCGTAAGGGAAGAAGAAGATGGTGTTACCGGTTCCTTCTCCGCTATAGT
Organism: Chitinophaga ginsengisoli; assembly: GCF_003014595.1. GTDB lineage: Bacteria > Bacteroidota > Bacteroidia > Chitinophagales > Chitinophagaceae > Chitinophaga > Chitinophaga ginsengisoli. The sequence goes on from NZ_PYGK01000001.1 coordinate 663,938, forward strand.
ATTCGGCGTCAAATTGGAAAGAGAGTCTGTCACTTACTTTATAGGAAACGCTTGGCGCAAATGCAAGGGTCTTATTGAAACCATTGTCTTGCCAGCTGTTTTCATAAGTATATGCGGTATTGAGGCGCAGGGCTACTTTGCCGGTGGAGTCGAGAGGCGTGTTGATATCTGCCTGCAGACGATTGTAGGCAAAGCTACCACCTGCATAAGTGATTTCTCCACCGAAATGATCATAAGGCTTTTTAGTAACACGGTTGATCAAACCACCATAGGAAGTGAGCGTGCTGCCGAAGAGTGTAGCGGAAGGGCCTTTGATCACCTCAAGTCTTTCCAGGTTGGCAGCATCGACCTTGGTAGCCACATTACCTGCTACACCATTGCGCAGCTGGCTCTGTACGATAAAACCACGGGAGCTGTAATAAGAACCACCATCACCACTACGGCCGGTGGATTCCCACAGTCTGGCAATACCGGGAGCATTCCTCATCGCATCATCGACAGAATACACCAGCTGATTAGCCATGAGGTCTTTTGTAATGGTTGTATATATCTGTGGGTTTTCGATATTAGCCAGTGGCAGTTTGGAGACGTACTCACTGCTGCGTTTCACCAGTTTATTCTGTGTACCCGTGATCACCACCTCATTCAGTTCCTTACGGGAGATATCCAGCTGGAAATCCAGTGTAACGGTCTGTCCGGATGTTATTGTAACCTCTTTTATAATATTGGCGAAGCCGGGTTGTGAAATGATGATCTGGTAGTTACCAGCCGGAACACCACGGAAAGCGAAGCTACCTGCCCCGTCTGTAGTGGTGGCCTGGGTAGTTCCCTGTAGGATCACGGGTACGTCTGCAGCTGGTTTCCCATCTGAAGTTTTTACCTTCCCTTTTATAATACCGTTGTTGTCTTCATTAAAAGAAGCCGCATGGACTGCGGTGAAACAAGAAAGCAGAACGACAAGAAATAGTAAAGTTGCTCTCAGATAATGGCCTGTAAACTTCATCATATGTTGCGTAGTTAAAATCAGGCGCAAATTTGACGTAGTCAGCCTTAGTTATCATGTCGCATCCGGAAAAGTTTTTACTCAAAAGGGAAAAACTAAGGTGTGGCTACTTTCCGGCTTCCTGCAGAAAGTCCTTGATACCCTGCACGATCTTGTCTGCCAGTACCAGCCGGAAGTTCTCGTCCAGTATACGGATCTCATCTTCCGGATAGCTGAGGAAAAGTGTTTCTATGAGTGCTGTAGGCATCTCCGTAGGCATGTTCAGGATGAAGTTAAAATTGGAATTGTTCTTAAAATCGGCCAGTCCTGTTTCCAGGAGCCGGTTGTGGATATACCGGTTCAGCGGTTCACAGAAGGGGTATTTGTAGTAGTTGGCAGTGCCTTTCACATCTACCGGGTTGATGGAGGAGTTCATGTGAATGCTCAGCAGTAAGTCAGGCGCCAGTTGCCGGTAATTGTACAAACGGGCCTGGTTGTCCACAAAGACGTCGCTTACCCTTGTTGTGATGACATGGGCGCCTTCTTTCTCGAGGGCCACCTTTACCAGCATGGCCATGATCAGGGTCAGCTGTTTTTCCGCTACACCCATGGCGCCGGCAGTGCCGATATTACCACCTCCATGACCAGCATCTACTGCGATAGTCAGGTCTTTCAGCTGCAGGCTGGCGGGCTGGTGTTTGATCCGGATGGTGAGGCGGTTACTGTCGCTGTAAAATATCTTGTAGCCCCAGGGCTGGTTATGTGCCAGTGACACTGCTATACGGAATACGTCGGGGCTTACCTGTTTCCAGTCTATCCGGCTAATCTCTCCGGTAGTTTGTGTTTCCGGCAGAAAGCCTGGCTCTGACATTGCACCGTGGATGTCTACGACGAGCTTACCTGGATTGACCTCCTGAGTGGACAGATAAGGCAGTTTGTCTGCCAGGCCAACGGAGATATAGTCGAATTGTTTATCACTCCATACCCGGGCCTCGTTTACTATACTCTGGGGCGCTGGTTCTGTTACGGTCATTGTGTCTACCAGGCTTTCAGGAATATAGGCAAACTGATTGGCGCTGAGTTTCACCCTATAATGATTGCCTTCCCTGCCGGTGATATGCAGCAGTACATCCCCGTCCAGGTAGCCCATTTTCTCGGGACCTAACCTGTCTCCGTCGGGGGAGATGGTCAGGTAGGTCTGATCATCAATGGTGCGGGCTGTCAGTTGTGTGTTGCGCTGAAAGGAATACCGGAAGGTGCCGGGCAATACCGCCGATTGTCCCTTATATTTCAGAAATACATTGACCTTGCCATCCAGTAGGGAATCTGCTTCTGTCAGTACATAGTAACCGCTATAGAAGCCGGCAATCCCACTTGTCTGTGCTGCGGGTAGTTCCGGGATAGGTGTGCCATTAAACCAGGTGGCCTGTCCGCCGGGATAACCCTTCATACGTACACGTAGGGTATCACCAGCCGAAAGGGTAGCGTTTGATTTAGGCGATATTGTTACATAGTCGATACGGAAAGAAGGCGTCACCCGCAATGGTGGTGGCGGATTGTAGTAGAAATGATAAGTGCGCGATACAAATTTTCCCGTGCTATCGGTAGCCGAAAGCACCATCGTTGTTTTCCCTGGTTTCAGGTCACGCTTCAGTGCAAATACACCGTTGGGGTATACGTAAATGCTGTCATTGTTCAGCAATACCTTACAGCCCTCACAGGTGCGGCCTGAAAAGTATTGTCTGGCGCTGCTGGTATTGATCTCTGTCCTGAGCGGTTGTGCCATCTTCAGGAAAGCCTGTGCATGCAGTTGTAGACCTGTATACGCTGTTTGTATCAGTAGTAATAGTGCGAATCTCCTCATAGTCCCACGACAAAATAAACAAAAAAAATGCCACCCGCTCTTACGGATGGCACTCGAAAGTATTGAAAAATTGCGATGGTGATGCTTACCAGGCGTATTTATTTTCTGCAATCAGTTTATCAGCGATGCGCCTGCGTGCATCCCTTGTGTTAAAAGGTGCGGTTTTCGTGAAGCGTTTGATACCGAGTAGCATCATACGTTGTTCATCACCGCTGGCAAATGAATTGATGGCATCTTTCGCGTACTTGTTGATACGGTCAGCCGTATCGTTGATATAAGTACGGACAATATCCGCCTGAATAACATTGCTGCTTTCGCCTTCCAGTTCTACTCTCTTCAGCAGGCGGAGGAGCGCACTTTCTGCGGTGAATGTCTCGATGGCCATATCAGCGATATTCATAAGTATTTCCTGCTCATTCTGCAGGTCCTGCATCAGTTTTTGCACAGCGCCACCTGCTACCAGGAGGATCGCTTTCTTGAAGTTACCGATCGCTTTTTTCTCTGCCGAGAAAGGGGTTTCATCGTCATTGCCGAATTCAGGAATGCTCATCAGCTCTTTCATCACATTCATAGCAGGCGTCATGAGGTCCAGGCGGCCTTTTAATGCACGTTTCAGTGTCATATCCAGGGCCAGCAGCCGGTTGATCTCATTGGTACCTTCGAATATGCGGTTGATACGGCTGTCGCGGTAAGATTTAGAGATGACATATTCATCACTGAAGCCGTTACCACCATGTATCTGCACACCTTCATCTACGGAGAAGTCCAGTGCTTCGGAGCCGTTCACTTTCAGGATGGCGCATTCCACCGCGTATTCTTCCGCAGCACCCAGCAGGGCTTCTGCGAATGGTTTGCCGGCTGCCACCAGTTCTTTTTCTTTCTCGTCAATGAGTTGGGCGGTACGATACAGGGCTGATTCACATACCCAGTTCCGGATCACCATTTCACCCAGTTTATGTTTAATAGCGCCGAAATTGGCGATAGGTTGTTTGAATTGTTCGCGGGTATTGGCATACTGTACGGTGATGGTAGTGACCTGCTTAGCTGCACCAATAGCAGCTGCACACAGTTTCAGACGGCCAATATTGAGGATGTTGAAGGCAATGAGATGACCTTTGCCGATCTCTCCCAGCACATTTTCCACAGGTACTTTCGCATCCTGGAAATAGATCTGCCTGGTGGACGATCCTTTGATGCCCATTTTATGTTCTTCGGCACCGAGCGTGAATCCCGGAGTGTCTTTATCTACGATGAATGCTGTGAAATGCTCACCGTCAATTTTTGCGAATACCGTAAATACATCCGCAAAGCCGGAATTGGTGATCCAGCATTTCTGTCCGTTCAGCAGGTAGAACTTACCATCGTCCGACAGCTTGGCTGTGGTCTTCGCACTCAGTGCATCTGAGCCGGAGTTGGGTTCTGTCAGGGCATAAGCACCTTTCATCACGCCGCTGGCAAGAGAAGGGATATATTTCTGTTTTTGCGCTTCCGTACCGAAGTACAGGATAGGTAAGGAACCGATACCGGTATGTGCGGCCATGGCAACAGAGAAAGAGTGGCCGGCACCAAGCGCTTCATTGATCAGGGTTGCGGTAACGAAATCTTTTCCCAGTCCGCCGTATTCTTCCGGAAATGCAGCACCCAGCAGTCCCAGTTCACCTGCCTTGTCCAGCAGGGAGGGCATCAGGCCTTCTTCCAGTTTATCAATACGGTCAAGTACGGGAGTAACTTCTTTGGCTACAAACTGCTCCGCCATTTCTCTGATCATGCGTTGCTCTTCGTTGAAATCTTCGGGTGTAAAGACTTCGTTGGCAGGGGTTTCTTTGACGAGGAATTCCACGCCTTTCAAGGCGTGTTTGTTATCAACTGTGGCATCCATCCTGAATTTTTTTTGGTCCTATTGTAATTTACTTAGTTTAGGCCAAACGGCAAAAGTTGATACATTTGTGTCATGTCCTCCTTCTTTTTCCCATATCGGAAAAGCCTTTTCCACGCTATCAGCGATGGAACAGGAGAGGAATTGCTCATCTGCCTGCACGGTTTTGGTGAAAATGCCAGCAGCTTTGGCCGCCTGCATTACACACTGGGACAACACTTTACGATTGTAGCGCTGGATCTGCCCCTGCACGGACTGACAGCGTGGAAAGAGGAACGGCCATTTGAAATGGAAGATCTGCAAGCAGTAATATTACTCATTCTGGAGCATTACGGGTTTTCTACTTTTTCCATCATGGGGTACAGCATGGGAGGCAGGGTCGCTTTATGCATTGTGCAGCTGCTGGCAGAGAAGATAGACCGACTGTACCTGCTGGCGCCGGATGGCCTGAAAGACAATGGCTGGCATATGTTTGCCACACAGACGCGCATCGGTAATAAACTATTCAAATATTGCACTTACCATCCGCAGTTATTCTTCGGATTGCTGCACACCTGGAGGGGACTGCGTTTTATCAGCAGAGGACTGCATAAGTTCACTTTCAATAGTATGAACACTTTAGACAAGCGGGAAAGGGTGTATTTCGTGTGGACCTGCATGAGTAAGATGATGCCTGACAGAAAACTGTGCAAACAGCTACTGAAGAAATACAGGATACAGACACTGCTGCTGTTTGGAAAATATGACCGCGTCATACCTCCCGTGTTAGGCGTACGTTTTATGGATGGTACCTTCTCCTGTGAAATGGTGGTGATGGAAAAGGGGCATCACCTGATTGGTGAGGATGCTGCAGAAGTGATTAAAGACCATAGTTTTTAAAACATTAACAACAACATACAATCATCTGCGGAATTAGTATCTGCAGACTATCGTCTCAGCTATGTATATTATTCTATCGATCCTGTTCCTTTTAGGTTTTGTTTACGGTTATTTGATGTTACGCTATGGACAGGGTTGGAAAAGTTTGCCGGCTTTCAAACCTGTGCATCCGGTAAGTGGCCATACAAAAGTAACAGTGATCATTCCCGCCAGGGATGAGGAAGCAAATCTGCCTCCTCTTTTACAGGCATTAAAGGCACAGACCTATCCTGCTCATTTGTTTGAGGTGATCGTGATCGATGATTTTTCTACGGATGCTACTGCTGATGTAGTAAGGCATTTTCCTGCATCTAATGTGCAGCTGTTACAGCTGAGTCAACACCTGAGCGCAGAACAGCGACTGAACTCCTACAAAAAGAAAGCGATAGAAATGGCAGTAGAACGTGCTACCGGCGATATCATCATGACCACTGATGCCGATTGTGTGATGGGGCCTGAATGGATCACAAGGATGGTGCAGTTCTATGAAACCTATCAGCCGAAATTCATTGCCGCACCTGTTAGTTTTTACCAGGAGCATAACTTCTTCAAAGTGCTGCAGTCGCTGGACTTTATGACGATGCAAGGTATTACAGGCGCACTGGCCGCCTTGAAATCGGGTACGATGTGTAATGGCGCCAACCTGGCTTATGAACGTAAGGTGTTTTATGAAGTAGGTGGTTTTAAGGGGATAGATAATATCGCCTCCGGCGATGATATGTTGCTGATGTTTAAGATCTACAGTGCTTATCCCACGGGAGTGTTGTACATGAAGAGTGAAGAAGCCATTGTACGTACTTTGCCGGTAGATACCTTTAAGCAGTTTATGCACCAGCGGATACGTTGGTCGTCCAAAGCAGATAAGTATGACGATAAACGACTGACCTGGGTACTGGCATTGGTGTATTTCTGGAATGCGGGCATGTTACTGGCGGGTATTGCAGCGCTCTTCCTGCCGGCATGGCGTATGTGGTTCCTGGGATTGCTGATCTATAAGATCCTGGTGGAGTTTTATTTTATGGTACCTGTAGCGCGGTTCTTTGATAAAACGGCTTTATTATCAAGGTTTATTCCCGGACAGTTCTTCCATATTCCTTACATTGTAGTAGCGGGTTGGTTAGGTAAGTTTGGTTCATACCAGTGGAAAGGTCGGAAAGTTAAATAAATGTTATGTCTGATAGCAACAGCAGGTCCTCGTTTGGTAGTAATGCCTGGAAAAGGTTGCGGCGCAATATAGGCGCTGTAGCTGGCATGCTGTTGATCATTGCAGCGGTGATAGTCAGTATACTGGCCTATCAGCTGTCGCCGGACAGTACACCCTATGCCAACAGGATGATGCTGGAGACCGGCGGACAAAAGCCAGGATTCCGTATTCATGTACTGGCCTTACAGCAGGATCGGCAGGTAAGCAGGAACGGCTTTTTCTCCCGGTTGATAAATGGACAACCTGATTCTGTTACCTATATCCCTGTCCGTGACTGGCGTTTTGCAGGTAATGACATCATTGTAACGAAATATCTGGATGAAGAAGAATCAGTGACAGAGCGGTATAGTTTGAGTGAGGTACTGTTTGCAAAGGAAATAGCCCCTGGCAACAGGTTGAAGCAATGGCAGCAGGAAATTGCCAACAACAGGATTAAAGAACGCACCTATTGGCTGGGAACGGATAAATTTGGAAGAGACATTTTAAGCCGCCTGTTGGTCGGAACGAGGGTAAGTCTGAGTGTGGGCTGTATTGCCGTGATCATTTCCCTGACTATTGGCATTCTGCTGGGGGCAGTAGCCGGTTATTTCCGGGGGGTGACCGACGAAGTGGTGATGTGGTTGGTGAATGTGATATGGGCGGTACCAACATTATTGTTAGTGTTTGCTATTACGCTTGCGCTGGGAAAAGGTTTCTGGCAGATATTCATAGCCGTTGGACTGACGATGTGGGTGAATGTGGCCAGGATCATCAGGGGGCAGGTAATGGCACTACGGGAACTGCCTTTCATAGAGGCTACAAGGGCGCTGGGCTTTGGTCATGCGCGGACGATAGGCCGGCATATACTGCCGAATATCCTTGGGCCGGTAATGGTGGTAGCGGCAGGCAATTTTGCCACCGCTATTGTGGTAGAAGCAGGTCTTAGTTTCCTGGGGGTAGGGGTACAGCCGCCGCAGCCTTCCTGGGGCCTGATGATCAAGGAGAACTATAATTTTATCATCACCCATAATCCTATGTTGGCGTTAATTCCGGGGCTAGCTATCATGGTGATGGTATTGGCCTTTAATCTGTTAGGGAACGGGCTGCGGGACGCCATGGATGTACGGCAGTAAACACTTGGATCGCATTAAAAAAACGACTAATTTTACTCTTATCCATAATTCTTTACTATGCCTTTGAAATCATATCTTTTTACAACCTTAGCCATTTTCGCACTCATATTTTCCGCCTGCAAGAAGAAAGGTCCCATTGAACCTAAGCCTGAAGAGGAAGGCCTGAAGGTAACTTTAGAAAATGTAGCGGAAGGACAGTATACCGCCTCTCCCGGTAGCAGCTACACATTCCAGGTAAAGATCAATTCTGTAATGCCTGCGCAGGGCGTGAACATAAAAGTAGACGCTATTACTGATCCCGGTGGCATTGTATTCCCCCAGAACCCGGTAGCACCTTCTAAAGACAGTGTTATCAACGTTACCCTGGTAGGACTGGAAGCGCTGCGTACGGTAAAGGTGACAATTACTATTACGTCTGCTGGTAACGGGAATAACACGATTACCAAGACTTTCTGGATCACAAATAAATCAGACGAATAAAGGTAAAATAGTATCACCTTGTGATGCTGTTTGAAATCATATTTTCGAGCCAGATCCTTTGCTAGTAAAGATCTGGCTTTTTTTATAGGGGTAGGAGAGAAGAAGCATAGAACAAGCAGAGAAGAAGCAACGAAGATGCTTCGAAGGAGCATTCGCCTGAGAAATAGGCTTTCTTAATAGTATTTTAACCTTGCATTCCGGTAAATCATCCTTGGTAATTCGTATTTCTGCCTAGCTTTGCACCTGCAGATTAAGCAGCTAAACTATGCGTATAGGAGTGAACGCTTCCTGTGTATTGCAGGATACGCCTGCGGATACAGGTAATATCATCAGGGATCTACTGTCAGGATTATGCCGGTCATACCCGGAACACCATTTCATTTTCTTTTTTGATCAGGCTCCGCCGGCCACCTTACAATGGCCGCAGAATGTAACAATCGTTGTGGTGCCCGGTAATGGGCAGCGTAACTGGCAGCAATACCTGTGGCTGGAATGGAAGCTGGTGAGCGCCATTAAGAAACAGCAGGTAGATCTTTTCCTGGGTATGGATGGACAAATACCTTTACGTAGTAAGGTACCCGCTCACCTGTTGATCAGCGATATGGGCTTTTTGCGTGGAGTAGCTGGTATTCCGGTTGCCAGGCAACGTTGGCAGAAAAAGAACCTGGGCAGGTATATCGGGCAGGCGAAAAAGGTCATTGTGCTGTCGCATACACTGGAGCAGGAGGTATTGCATTACGCACCTGCTGCCGCCGCTAAACTGCGTGTATTGCTGCCTGCTATTGACAGTAGTTATCAGCCGTTGCAATGGGAGGAAAGGGAAGAGGTGAAGAGCACTTATGCCGGCAGTGTGGAGTATTTCGTAGCAGTAGGCAGTATTCATCCAAAAAATAACCTGATGCCCCTGCTCAAGGCATTTTCTGCATTGAAGCGCAGGTTGCATTCCAATATGAAACTATTGCTGGTGGGGTCGGAAACAGCCGCTGGTGCGGAAATCACCGGGTCTTTACCATCCTATAAATACCGGAATGATGTGGTGTTAATACCGGATGCCGACCAGGCAACCCTGGCCGGGATAGTGGCAGGCGCTTATGCGCTGGTATATACCGCCCGTTTTGCAGGAGTAGCCACGCCGGTATATGCTGCAATGCAGTGCGAAGTACCGGTTATAGCGTTGGAAGGCGCTGCCGCCAGGGAAGCGGGAGGAGAGGCGGTATTGTATACCGATCCGGAAAACCTGGAAGATCTGGCAGATAAAATGTGCCTGCTGTATAAAGATGAGGAATTGAGAAGCCGCTTGCTGAGTAAGGCAAAGAAAGCAGGCGGAACGGCGGCATTTGACGCACTGATTATAGATTAGCCAATTAATACTAAATTTGCGGTTCTTAAAATTTGGGAACAACTAATATCATGGGAAAGACATCTACCATACAGATTCAGGTGGGCCTGGACAATGACAGGATACCTGAGAAGATAGAATGGAGGGCAACTGACAGCTCTGAGTCAGATCGTTTCCAGCAGGCAAAGGCAATGATGATCGCCTTCTGGGATGGTGGAGACAAAACTGCGCTGCGTATAGACTTATGGACAAAACAAATGATGGTGGATGAAATGGCCGATTTCTTTTTCCAGACATTAATGACCATGGCTGATACTTATCAGCGTGCTACGCCATACAAGGACCAGGCCGATGATCTGCGTGCTTTCGCGAAAGATTTCTACAAGAAATTCGAAGAAAAGCAGAAGCAGGAACAATAAGCCATAACCTTTTAAACATCCACATATGTCATTAGAATTAAATGTTAACGCCGCTATTAAGGCAGCGATGCTGGCAAAAAACGAAGCTGAACTGCGGGCGCTGCGCGCTATCAAAGCTGCTGTATTGCTGGCCAAAACAGCAGAAGGTGGTGGCGCTGAGATGACGGGAGATGATGAAATAAAACTCCTGCAGAAGCTGGCTAAACAAAGGAAAGACTCCCTGGAGATATTCCGTCAGCAGAACCGTGAAGACCTCGCCGTAAAAGAAGAAGAAGAACTGGTGGTGATCGAAAGATACCTGCCCAAACAGATGGATGAGGCGGAACTGAGAACTGCTATTACTGAGATCATTGCTTCAACAGGCGCCAGTTCACCTGCCGATATGGGTAAGGTAATGGGCGTAGCCACCAAACAACTGGCCGGAAAGGCTGATGGTAAGGCTATCTCTGCACTGGTAAAAGAACTGTTGGCCAAATAATCAGGTACCGGATGACCGATCGATCCGTATTCGCCGGTTATCCGGTATCTCCCTTTTTATCCTATTGAAATCATGGGCATAGATATAGTTTTCGCCATCCTGATGGTATTAGCCATATATAAAGGATACAGCAGGGGGCTTATCGTAGCCGTTTTCTCTTTTATTGCAGTCACCCTGGGACTCGCAGCCGCGTTGAAACTATCCACAGTGACAGCCCTGTATGCACAGGAACATTGGGGGATCCATACCCGTTGGTTACCGGTTTTATCTTTTATTGCGCTTTTCGTAGGAGTGGTGTTTGCTGTCAGGTTCGGAGCTACCCTTATCCAGAAGATGGTGGAAGTGGCAATGCTGGGCTGGTTAAACAAATTAGGTGGAATTATATTATATAGTGCTATCTTTATCACGGTATACAGCATCCTTTTGTGGATTGCTAATCAACTGTACTGGCTAAGCCCGGAACTCAAGATGCAGTCGGTAGTCTATCCCTACATAGAACATCTCGGACCGGTGGTGATGAATTTGTGGGGCAAAATCGTTCCTGTTTTTAAGGATATGTTTGAAAATCTACAGTCATTTTTTGACAACGCAGCGAAGGAAATACAATCTACCTAGCTCGCTTCAAAGATTATTTGAATTAATAAAAAGAATTATTTTAGCGCAAAATTGACTTTCAAGCTTTGGCAATGGTTTACGAAATTAAAACACAGGGAAAGTTTAAATTCATTGAGGAAGGAGAGGGGGAGCCATTAGTACTGCTGCATGGTTTATTCGGTGCGATGAGCAACTTCTCTGGTTTGATTGATTATTTCCGTCACTATAACAAAGTGGTGGTTCCGATTTTACCTCTGTTTGATCTGAATATTCTGGATACGTCTGTAGCAGGACTGGCAAAATATGTACATAAGTTTATTGAGACGATGGGATATACCAACGTGCACCTGCTGGGAAACTCCCTGGGAGGACACGTGGGACTCGTATACCTGCTCAAACATCCTGAAGCACCTGTTAAATCATTGATACTCACAGGTAGTTCCGGTTTGTTTGAAAATGGAATGGGAGAAACTTACCCTAAACGTGGAGACTATGAATACATCCGTAAGAAAACGGAACTGACTTTCTATGATCCCACTATGGCTACCAAAGAACTGGTAGACGAAGTGTTCGATATTACCACCAACCGCCTCAAGGTGATCAAGATCATCACCCTGGCAAAATCCGCTATCCGCCACAACCTGGGCGAAGAACTGCGTGAGATTAAAATACCTACACTGCTCGTTTGGGGACTGAACGATACTGTAACGCCACCAATGGTAGGCGAGGAGTTCAAGAAGCTCATACCCAACTCAGAGCTGTATTTCATCGACAAATGCGGCCATGCACCGATGATGGAGCAGCCCGAAGAATTCAACAAAATCCTGCATCCGTTTCTTGACAAGTTGAAAAAATAATAAGTAAGCGGACAACTAATACTGATGCTATAAACCTTGGCGAATAAAGATTTTACGAGAGGCTGTTTCCTACAGGGAGCAGCCTCTTTCTATGAGAAAAAGATTCCCGGTCTCTCATGTAACAAACCATAATAAACCGGCGTTTCGTATATATAAACAGTGTACCCGCTTATCATAAATCTTTCGCATAAAGGTACTGTTCGCGATTCTTTTCTTATTATTGTATCATAATAGCGCAATAACACAATGCTGGCAAGAGATCTGATATCAACAGTTGTTCCTATTCTGCATCCGCTGGATCCAGGATCTAGGGCGTTGCGCCTGATGAATGAATATCATCTGACGCAACTGCCGCTGGTATTGGAAAACAAGTACCTGGCACTGGTAGAGGAAGATGATATACTGGACCTGGAAGACCCCGAAATAGCGCTGGAGAACATGGAATACAACGGTCCTAAACCGGCTATTGCAGAGAATGCGCATTTCTTTGAAGCAATACGTCTCTTCCATGAAATGAAACTTGCCGTACTGCCTGTTATCAGCCAGGAAAAAGAATATATCGGTGTTCTCACCAAAGACAGCCTGCTGTCTGCGCTGGCACAATATAATGGTGTGAAGGAACATGGCGGTATACTGGCGCTGGACCTTGATCCGCGTGACTACAGCCTCAGTGAGATCGCCCGTATTGCAGAATCGAACGATGTAACACTGCTGAGCGTGAGTACTATCACAAACCCCGCGTCCGGCAGGCTGGAAGTACTCCTGAAAACAAACCGGCAGGAATTACATGGATTGTTAGCCACTTTCGAGCGCTTTAATTATAATATTAAATATACCATTACTGAAGAGCAGGAAGAAGACTTGCTGAAGAAGAATTACGATCTGCTGATGAACTATATCAGCATGTAATAATTGACGGAATCTTCATCTTCCCTATTTTGATCTGTCACATATTACCACTACTTTAACTTCCCGTAACCAACAACTGTTTCTGCTGTTTTTAATGAAGCCTATCCGCTATTGGGTGTTATTTGTCCTATGCCTGACTATCACACACTGCTGTGTGGCGCAGGAGTCTGCAACTGTCATAAGTTCGCCGGAAAATGCATATATGGTGATCCGCCAGGTGGCGGTGAAGGGGAATAAGAAAACCCGTACCAATGTCATCCTGCGTGAACTGGGTTTGGCGCCGGGAGATACGATCCGGCTCAGGCATCTATCCGTAGAACTGGAGGCCAGACGCAAGCAACTGATAAATACCTCACTTTTCCTGAATGTACATGTGAACGTAATGAACTGGGAGGCCGATTACGCAGATATTGTGGTCACCGTATCGGAACGCTGGTACACTTTTCCCATTCCTATCTTTGAACTGGCAGACAGGAACTTCAATCAGTGGTGGGTAGAGCAGAAGCGTAGCCTGAACCGGGTGAATGTGGGTGTCAGTCTGTATCAGAGTAATCTGACCGGCCGCAATGACGACGTGCGTGCAGAATTCCAGATTGGATATACCCAGCGGGTATCGCTGAACTATGATCTGCCCTATATAGATAAGTCTTTCCGGCATGGTATGGGACTGATCTTTTCCTATAGTCGTAATCGTGAAATCAATGATAGCACAGCCGGGAATAAACAGCATTTTTTCCGGAAGGATGAATTCCTGAGACAGGTCTATACGGCCGGGTTAAGCTACAGCTACCGCAAGGCAATCCATACCCGGCACCAGGTATTCCTGACTTATACAGCAGAGAAGATAGGCGATTCCATTGCCATCCTGCATCCCGGATACCTGGGCGGCGGGCGGAAGGAGATAAGATACCTCAACCTGATGTACCGGTTGAGATATTCAAAGGCAGACAGCTGGACCTATCCCCTGAAAGGCGTATTGCTGCTGGCAGAGCTGGAGAAAATGGGAATTGGTCCGCTGAACGATATCGATCATGTGCGGCTAAGGCTTAGAGTAGCCCGCTACTGGCCGCTTTTCCATAAGACATATGGTGTATTGGGACTCCGGGCGCAGACCAAGCTGCCGGCTGATCAGCCCTATCTGGATCAGAGAGCGATGGGATACCAGGAAGATTATCTCAGGGGATTGGAGTATTTTGTGGTAGACGGCACCAGCTTTCTCATCGTCAGGTCTACTATGAAAAGGGAGGTCATGAATTTTAATGTGTATCTGCCCCTGGTGCCTGCCAAATTCAGTTCAGTGCCCTTTCGTGTCATGCTGAAAGTGTATACGGATGCCGGTTATTCCTATAGTAAGCAATATGGGTACGGTATGCTGAACAACCGCTTTTTATATACGGGAGGACTGGGGCTGGACATTGCTTCTTTTTATGATGCCTGTCTGCGCGTAGAATACAGTATAAATCAGTTAGGGCAAAAAGGGCTATTTTTACACACTAAACTGGACATGTAATAGCTGCTTTACCTGCAGCGCTATTGAGAACGATTATGCAAATTGCCATTTACAGCCGAGGATTTGTACCTGAAGACCTTCCTATCATTCAGTTATTGCTGGACGAGTTAGCACGGGAGGAAATGGAAGCCGTTATTTATCAACCTTTCTGCGAAGCGCTGCAACCGCATATCCGGTACAGCAAACCTCCAGCTACATTTTGTTGTGCGGAGGACCTGCATGGACAGGCAGATATCCTGGTAAGCCTGGGAGGTGACGGTACCCTGCTGGACACCGTATGTTATGTGCGGGATACGAATGTACCAGTACTGGGCATCAATTTCGGAAGGCTGGGATTCCTGGCCAGCATCGGGAAGGACGCGATCAATGCTGTGGTGCAGACGTTAAAACAACGCACCTATGTGGTGGATAAACGTACTTTGCTGCACCTGGACTCCAATGTTGGGCTTTTCGGAGAAGTGCCTTATGCGCTCAATGACTTTACCATCCACAAAAAGGATACTTCCAACATGGTGAAGATCCATACTTACCTGAACGGGGAATTCCTGAATACTTACTGGGCAGATGGCCTGATAGTAGCTACACCCACCGGCTCTACGGGGTATTCCCTCAGCTGTGGCGGACCAGTCGTATTCCCGGATGCAGGTAGTTTTGTGATCACCCCTGTAGCACCTCATAACCTCAATGTAAGGCCTATCATCGTGCCCGACAATCATGTGATCTCGTTCGAAGTGGAAGGCCGCAGTGACCAGTTCCTGTGTACCCTCGACTCCAGGATGGAAACAATTGATAATACGGTGCAGCTGGCAATCAAGAAAGAAGATTTCAAAATCAGCCTCTTACGTCTTGATGATAACAATTTTCTACATACCTTGCGGAACAAGTTACTCTGGGGTATCGATACGAGGAATAGATCAAAATAATCATACTCAGATGATTGTTAATTAGCACATTAAGTTTTTTCATTACATTTGTTTGATTTATTTAATACCAAAAGCAGGGATAATCGCGTTTAAGGAATTATCGTCGCGTTAAGCAGTACCGATCTATGGGCAAACCTTACTTTTTTTTCAAGTGTTTCTTAAAGTCCGGCCTCGTAGCAGTGATATCCCTGTTCCTGACGCCCGCCTTTGCACAGAATGAGCTGACATATACCGGGGAACTGGGTTT
Organism: Chitinophaga ginsengisoli; assembly: GCF_003014595.1. Taxonomy (GTDB): domain Bacteria; phylum Bacteroidota; class Bacteroidia; order Chitinophagales; family Chitinophagaceae; genus Chitinophaga; species Chitinophaga ginsengisoli. The sequence continues at coordinate 679,650 of NZ_PYGK01000001.1, forward strand.
TTCAGTAGGCGCAGCTCATTATTTCGGCGATCTCAATACGAGGGGCGCTCTGAATGCTCCGAAGCCTTCAATTGGCGTCTATTACCGGAAGTACATGAACGATTATGTGGGCATGAGGGTCCATGGCCGTTTCATGCAACTGGGGTATTCTGATATTTACAATAAAAACGACTTTCAGCACAGAAGGAACCTGAGTTTTAATACCAACCTGTTTGAGCTGGGAGTACAGGGGGATTTCAACTTCTTCCGGTTTGAACCGGGCTCTCAATATTATCGTTTTACACCTTACTTCACGGGCGGAGGGTCTCTCTTCTACTTTAACCCTTACGCTTATCTGAACGGCCACAAATACCGTTTACAACCGCTTCGTACAGAAGGACAGGGGAGTGCCATGTATCCGGACAGGAAGCCTTACAGCCTGACTTCTTTTGCCTTTATGCTGGGAGGTGGTTTTAAGTACAATCTGTCCCGCAAGGTGAACCTTGGCCTGGAAGTGCTGTACCGGTTTACACAGACGGACTACCTGGACGACGTGAGTACCACTTATGCTGGTACCGCGGTCTTTCCGCCTGATGCTCAGGGACATAATACGGTGGCCTACCTCTTACAGGACCGTTCTTATGCTACCGGCGACCGTATCGGGGTGGCGGGACGTCAGCGGGGAAACAGCCGTGATAAAGACCAGTTTGTTACCGCAGAGTTAACTATCGCTATTTTATTTACCTCTTACAGATGTAAATTCTAGTTTCGCAGTCATGGACAGCCTGTTTGCAGTTTAATAAAGGCAATTTGCCTATTTTGTGAATTTTCTATAACAGGTTTTTGGCGTCAAACTGCGATCAGTAAAGGATTTCGCTGTTAAAACTACGTTAAAACCCCCCATCCCCCTTGGCCGGGAAAGGCATAATTCTATTTTTGTATCTTTGCAAACTTTACTAAAAATCTGTATCGATATATAATCCGCCGGAGATACTCATGAGTTTGAAGGATAAATTAGACTTGCAACGGTTACCACGACATATTGCCATCATTATGGATGGAAATGGCCGGTGGGCGAAAGAGCGTGGCCAGGACAGACTTTTCGGACACCATGAGGGCGTCGAAAGTGTCCGTAATATTACCGAGGCCTGTGCTGAATTAGGTATTGGGTATCTTACCTTGTATGCTTTTTCTACAGAGAACTGGGATAGACCTGTTTACGAAGTGAACGGGATCATGGAATTACTCGTAAATACCATTCGCAATGAGGTAGCTACCCTCATGAAGAATAATATCAGGCTGCATGTGATCGGGGACATGAACATGCTGCCGGGTAACTGTAAGACAGAAATGGAGGAGGCAATGACCATGACAGCCCAGAATACAGGGTTGAATCTTGTCATGGCGCTTAGTTACAGTGCCCGCTGGGAGATAGTGAATGCCGCAAAGAATATTGCGCAGGATGTAAAAGACGGAAAACTTGCACCGGAGGCAGTTACCCCTGAAATGTGGCAGCAATATCTGTGTACTGCCGCACTGCCTGACCCGGAATTAATGATCAGGACCAGCGGAGAATGCAGGATCAGCAACTTCTTATTATACCAGCTGGCATATGCGGAGCTCTATTTTACGGACACCCGTTGGCCGGATTTCCGCAAAGAACATCTTTACGAAGCCATCCTAAATTATCAGAACAGAGAAAGGCGCTTTGGCAAAACAAGCGAACAAATACAGCAGAATGAAGAAATTATTTCCTAAGAGCCTACTGGCCATAGTATTATGTTGCAGTGCCGGCATTCGTGTGTCCGCTCAAAATAAGGACACCATTGCTCCTGCTCCTGACCAGCAACCGGCGGCGGGATTAAGTTTACCATTGGGAAATTCGCAACCACAGCCATATGAAATAGCTGACATCACCATCACCGGTACCCAATACCTGGATAAATCGCTACTGGTGTCTCTGTCTGGCCTGAACGTAGGTGACAAGATCGTCTATCCCGGTGGTGACCAGTTTGCAAAGGCCATCCAGGCGCTCTGGGGCCAGCGTTTGTTTGCTAACGTAGCCATTTATGTTACTAAAATAGAAGACGGAAAGATCTGGCTGGAAATAGACCTGCAGGAACGTCCCCGTCTGAATAACTTCGTCTTCAGAGGTGTTAAGAAATCCGAAACAGAAGAGCTGATCAAAAAAGCTTCCCTGCGTAAAGGTTCCGTTGTAACTGAAAGCATGAAGCAGAATGCGATCGGCATCATCTCCAAACATTATGCTGATAAAGGTTTCCGCACTGCTGTAGTGACCATTACCGAAAGAGTGGATACTTCACAGGTAAACGCTGCTGACCTGGTAATAACCGTGGTGAAAGGCGGTAAGGCAAAAGTGAACGATATCTTCATCATCGGTAATAATAATATTGATGATTCCAGAGTGAAGAAAAAGATGAAAGGTACAAAGGAACGTACCCGCTTTACCCTTTACCCTGATTCTGAACCGGTATGGAGTGATTCAAACGAAGTACAGGAGAATTACTGGAAAACCTTCGGCTTCCTGTATCCTTCCCGTACGCTGGATCAGTTAGATCCTTATTTCCGTTTCAAACTGTTCTCTTCTGCGAAATTCAATGAAGGAAAGTATACAGAAGACAAAGAGAAAGTAATTGCTTACTATAATACACAAGGTTATCGTGATGCCGTGATGGTACGTGATACTACCTATACTTCCCATAATGGTGGTGTGAACGTGAGCATGGAGATCAATGAAGGTAAAAAATACTACTTCGGTAACATTACCTGGAAAGGTAACTCCCGTTATAACGACTCCCTGCTGACCCGCGTACTGGGTATCAAGAAAGGGGATGTGTACAACCAGGAGATGCTGTCAAAACGTTTATTATCTTCCGAAGGTGGCGACATCGGTGGTATGTATATGGACTTCGGTTACCTGTTCTTCCGTGCTGACCCTGTGGAGATCGGTATTCATGGTGATACCATCGACTACGAGATCAGGATCTCTGAAGGTCCGCAGGCGACTATCAAGGAAGTACGCATTGCAGGTAACGAAAAAACCAACGAGCACGTAATTCGTCGTGAGCTGCGTACCCTGCCTGGTGAGAAGTTCAGTCGTACAGACCTGATCCGTTCCAACAGGGAGATCGCGAACCTCGGTTTCTTTAACCCGGAAAAAATTGGTATGGACCCGGTGCCTAACATTCAGGATGGTACTGTGGACATTAACTATACCGTAGAAGAAAAAGCAAACGACCAGCTGGAACTGTCTGCTGGCTGGGGTGGTTATATCGGTCTGACTGGTACACTGGGTGTAACCTTTAACAACTTCTCCCTGCGTAACATTTTCAGGAAGGAAACATGGGATCCGTTACCAAGTGGTGATGGTCAGAAATTATCTGTGCGTGTGTCTTCCAATGGTAAAGCATACCGCTCTTACAACTTCTCTTTCACGGAACCATGGCTGGGTGGTAAAAAGCGTAACCAGTTCTCCGTTAGCTTCTATAGCAGCTATCAGAACCCGAACGCTTATTCAGCATATATATATGGTAGCACCCTTTCCAACAGTGCTTACTTTAAAGTATTGGGTGGATCCGTATCACTGGGTAAACAGCTGAAATGGCCGGATGACTATTTCACCCTGATCTACTCTTTGAACTATCAGCAGTATAAGCTGAAGAACTATAACTACTTCAATATTCCTGGTTTCAACAACGGTACTTCCAACAACATCAACGTGAAGTTGACACTGGCCCGTTCATCTGTAAACCAGCAGATCTATCCGAGCAGTGGTTCCAACTTTATGGTGTCCGGACAGTTCACACCTCCTTACTCCATATTCAATCCTTCAAGGGATTACAAACTGGAAGCTATCAGCAACCAGTTCAATTTCATCGAATACCAGAAATACCGCTTCAATGCAGAATGGTATGTGCCATTGAGCAGACCGAAAGGATCAGACAACAAGGTATTTGTAATGAAGGTGGCAGCTAAATTCGGTTATATCGGCCGCTACGACAACCGTACCACCTTATCACCGTTCGGCCGCTTCGAGTTGGGTGGCGATGGTCTGAGTAACTTTGCTATCTATGACCGTGATATCATCTCCCAGAGAGGTTACCCGGTATATTATACATCCGATCCTAAGCAGAACCAGGAAAACGGTCAGCCAAGTGGTTATGAAGGTTTCACCGTTTTCAACAAGTATGTGATGGAGTTACGTTATCCGTTCAGTCTGAACCCAAGCTCTACGATCTTCGGTCTGGCGTTCCTGGAAGCGGCAAACGGTTACAGGGATGTGAAAGACTACAATCCGTTCAGGTTACGTCGTTCTGCCGGTCTGGGTATGCGTTTCTACCTGCCGATGTTTGGTCTGCTTGGATTTGACTACGGTATCGGTTTCGACCGTATCAAGAATGGCAGTGGTCTGAAAGATGCAGCTAAGTTCACCTTCATGCTGGGCTTCGAACCGGAATAATAGATGCCTGATAGGCCGGGTTACTGCTGTATGTTGAATATCAGTATATAAGAGAAGGAAGATAGATGCAGAGATATGGACATAAAGTAGTAGACGGGAATAGTGTTTGAATAAATTTTAAATTATATATTGCAATTTCGAACATTGGTTCCAAATTGGCAGGTAATTTGAAAAAGAGACATATGAAAAAAATATCCCTCATAGCCGTCGTTCTGTTCTGTAGTACAATTACGGCTTTTGCACAGCGTTACTGTGTGATCGATACGAAATACATTCTGGACAATGTGCCTGACTACAAGGACGCCCAGACTAAACTGGATGCAGTAGCAGAACAATGGCAGAAAGAAATAGATGCCAAGTTCCTGGAAGTGGATAAGATGTACAAGTCTTACCAGGCGGAACAGGTGATGCTGACAGAAGAACTGAAGCACAAACGTGAAGACGAAATAGTAGCGAAGGAGAAAGAAGCAAAAGATCTGCAGAAAAAGCGGTTCGGATATGAAGGAGATCTTTTCAAGAAAAGAGAGGAACTGGTGAAACCCATTCAGGATAAAGTCTACAATGCAGTACAAAAACTGGCTGCATCAAGAATGTATGATTTCGTGCTGGATAAATCGGGAGGTATTACGGTAATTTTCTCTGATCCTAAACTGGATAAGAGTGATGACATTTTACGTTCTCTGGGTATAAAGAAGGGCACAACAGGCGAGTAAATCTTTTAAACCATTTTATAACCTTAGTTTTAGTATTAAAAGTTTTTTAAACACAGACAACATCATGAAGAAGTATGTAATTATTGCTTTCGTGGCAGTTTCAGGATTGTTCAGCGTAAATGCAATGGCTCAGTCCAAAGTTGGACATATTAATGCACAAGCGCTGATTGAGGCTATGCCAGAAGCGCAGACTGCACAGAAAACACTGCAGCAGTATGCTGAGGAACTGGATAAAGATGGTAAAGGGCTGATTGAAGAATACCAGAAGAAACTGACCGAATTCGATAAAAGTGCAGCAACAATGACTGATAACATCAAGGAGATCAAAACTAAAGAGATCCAGACTGCACAGAAAAATATCCAGGACTATCAGGAAAGCGCACAGCAGAAGATTGAAGCAAAACGTTCCGAAATCCTGAAACCAATCTACGATAAAGCACGTAAGGCAATCGAAGATGTGGCTAAAGAAAAAGGTTACGCTTATGTACTGGATAGCTCAGCTGGTATCCTGCTGGTATCTCCTGCAAGCGATGACCTGGCTCCAATGGTGAAAACCAAACTGGGTATCAAGTAATCCGATATATCAGGTTATTACTTAAAAATATGTCTGCCCCGGTATCCGGGGCAGATTTTTTTAGAAAACACTTTACTATTTGATATTTTTCCCTACCTTTGCCTTCCGTTTTAAAAACAGGATTCCGCAATCCGGGATAGTGTTTAGTATAGTACAGGTAAAAACAAAATATTAAAATGAAACGTACTTTTCAACCGCATAACAGACGCAGAAAGAGCGTTCATGGCTTCAGAAAGAGAATGGAAACTGCTAACGGCCGTAAAGTATTAGCTTCCCGCAGAGCCAAAGGCCGTAAGAAATTAACTGTTTCTGACGAGCGGAAGCTGAAATAAGAGAGAGCCGCTGCGTAACTGCATAGCCCAGTGCTTGCAGGTTTTAAGGCTGGTTCTTGATAGAACAGAATGTATCGCTATTGGGATGATAAATCAGACTTGCCATAAAAACTTATTCTTTTAACAAGGAAGAAAGGTTAAAAAGCAGAAAACTCATTGAAACGCTTTTTCGGGAAGGAAAAGCGTTTTCTGTTTTTCCCTACCGGGTAATTTATATGCCGGTAGATCAACCTGCGAATAAATATCCCGTCCAGGTTGGTTTTAGCGCATCCACCAGGAAGTTCCCCCATGCAGTGGACCGGAACCGTGTAAAACGTCTTACACGCGAATGCTGGCGCCTGCAAAAGCAGGAATTATATGACGCACTCTCCGGCCAGTCCAAGCAACTGGCCCTCTTCTTCATTTATACAGACAAGAAAATAGCGCCCTACGCCACCCTGCACCACAAAATTTCGGTAATTTTAAAGAAACTGGAAAAAGAGGTTGTGGCGCAATGAAAGTCTTCCAATATTTAAGTTACCCGTTTATATGGCTGATCAGGATCTACCAATGGGGAATATCCCCTTTACTGGGTGCTAAATGCCGTTATACCCCCACCTGCTCGCAATATGGTGTGGAAGCCCTGCGGAAGTATGGGCTCATGAAAGGCGGCTACCTGACCATTAAACGCATATTGTCCTGCCACCCCTGGGGCGGACATGGACATGATCCCGTACCCTGAACAGGTCCTTCCCAAAAGGAGGCTGCACACCGGATACCGGTTGGAAGATTGTCATATATCAGAACAGATCCCAATGTTTAACAGTTTATGTGTAATAGATTAAGTAAATTTCACACCGGAAGATTATTCTCACTCTAACTGAATGACCTATGCGTGCATTTTTTCGCAGAAAAAGAAATATTGTGCTGGTATTGGTGCTGCTGATAGGTGGCGGTATGAGTATCATGGGCTATTATAATGATAAGGACAAATACTTTGAAATAGCCAAGAACCTCGACATATTCGCCGCCTTTTACCGGGAGCTAAATACCTATTACGTGGATGATCTGCCACCCGAAAAACTCATGTATAAGGGCATTGACGCCATGCTGGAAGAAACAGACCCTTATACGGACTTTGTGCCTGAAGAGAACCTGGATGAGCTGAAATTTATGGCCACCGGCAGATACGGAGGGGTAGGGGTATCTGTTAACACTGATAGTGACCGCACCGTCATTACGGACGTATACGAAGGCAGCCCGATGGATAAAGCGGGCGTAAAGCCAGGAGACATTATTCTGTCCCTGGATGGTAAATCTACCAAAGGCATGGAACAGGAAGAGATCAGCCGTATGCTGAAAGGCGCGCCCGGCTCCGCCCTGGCAATGGTGACCAAACATCCTGTAACAGGCGCTGAAAGCAATAAAAAGATCATCAGGGAAGAAATAAATGTAAGAGCAGTGAGCTTCTCCGGTATTACAGGCAGCGATGTTGGATACATCCGGATGACCCAGTTCACAGAGAACAGCGGACAGCTGGTACAGAGTGCTTTTGAAGAACTGAAAAAACAGTATCCGACTATGAAGGGTTTAATCCTCGACCTGAGAGGTAATCCCGGTGGTTTGCTGGATGAAGCGGTATCTGTGGCCAATATCTTTGTAGACAAAAATAAACTGATCGTCAGCACCAAAGGAAAGGTGAAAAGCTGGGACAGGGAGTACAAAACAGAAGAACCTGCCGTAGATGCACATATTCCGCTGGTAGTACTGACCAACCGCTCTTCTGCATCAGCTTCCGAGATTGTGGCAGGTGCTATCCAGGACCTCGATAGAGGGGTTATTATCGGCCAGCGTTCTTTTGGTAAGGGATTGGTGCAAACTACCCGTCCGCTGCCTTATAATGCGAAACTAAAGGTAACCACTGCCAAATACTATACCCCCAGCGGTCGTTGTATACAGGCTATCGACTATTCCCATCGCAACAGTGATGGGGAAGTGGAATCCATGCCGGATTCGCTCCGCCGTTCATTCAATACCCTGGCGGGTCGTAAAGTAAGAGACGGAGGTGGTGTTGAGCCGGATGATGCCGTAGAGCCTACCCTGCTCAGCCAGGTGGCTATCACCCTGTTGCGCAAACAATACATTTTTGACTACGCTACCCAGTATTATTACAGCCATCCGAAGGCACCACAGGCCAGTACCTTTACGCTCAGCGAAGATGACTTTGCAGATTTTCTGAAATACCTCGATGGCCGGAATTATAGCTACAAAACACGTAGTGAAGAGGCGTTGGAAAGTTTCCAGTCTACCGCAAAAAAAGAAAAGTACTATGATGCAGTAGCGAAAGAGTTTGAGGCATTGCAGGTAAAAATGAAACATGATAAGAAACAGGACCTGCTTAAAAATAAACAGGAAATCAAACGCCTGCTGGAAGAAGAGATCGTGAACCGCTATTATATGCAGCGCGGACGTATAGAAAAATCATTGTCCAGCGACAATGAAGTGAATGAAGCTATTGCTGTATTACATAAACCAGAGCGTTATCAGCAGTTATTGAAGTAACAAGATCAATCTGTAAATAATATTTGAATAGTCCATGGACAGCCGCTACAGGCGCTCGTCTATGGACTATTCTCATTTATAGGTACGCCATTATTCCTGCGGAAAATTATGATTTCCCGCTTTTTAATTATAAATTATACTTCTCTTATGCTCCAACACACGTTATTGTAAAACTAAATGAAAACACATGCCTGAAAATTCTAACAACAACTCACGCCGGGGCTTTATTACCAAACTGGCTAAGAGTGTCGTAGGCGCATCTTTGTTGCCCAACATCATCACGGCTGCTGACAGGCAGCGAAATATGCAGTCACTTTATCGCGTCAACGAAAAGTATAGCGCCAATGATCAGATACAGATTGCGCTGATCGGTGCAGGCGGTATGGGTACAGCAGATACCAACACGGCGATTACAGTACCGGGCGTTAAACTGATTGCCGCCTGCGATCTGTATGACGGCCGCCTGGCAGATGCAAAGAAGAAATGGGGTAATGATATTGCCACTACACGCGATTACCGGGAGATCCTGGAGCGGAAGGATGTGGATGCTGTCATTATTGCTACGCCCGACTTCTGGCACAAGGACATCTCCGTAGCAGCTATGAATAAAGGCAAATCTGTGTATTGTGAGAAACCCATGGTACATGATATCACGGAAGGTCCTGCGGTTGTAGAAGCACAACAGCGGAACGGCAAGGTGGTATACCAGGTGGGTAGTCAGGGTATGAGTTCCTTGGGGAATGAAAAGGCAAAACAATTATTAAAGGAAGGCGCCATTGGTAAGCTCAACTATGCAGAGGGTTTCTGGGCCCGTATGTCTCCGTTTGGCGCCTGGCAATACCCTATTCCGGCTGATGCATCTCCGAAAACGGTTGACTGGACTACGTACCTGGAACATGCGCCGAAGCGGGATTTTGACCCTTTACGTTTTTTCCGCTGGCGTAATTACAGAGACTATGGAACAGGCGTATCCGGCGATCTGTTTGTACACCTGTTCTCCAGCCTTCACTTTGTAACGGGCGCTATCGGTCCGGAGAAAGTAATGGCGACTGGTGGATTGCGTTACTGGAAAGACGGACGTGAAGTACCCGATATTATGCTGGGTATGTTTGACTATCCCGAAACAGAAATACATCCTGCATTCAATCTCTCACTGCGTGTAAACTTTGTAGATGGTACCGGTGGCACTAACTATCTGCGTATGGTAGGCAGCGAAGGCTCTATGACCGTGGAATGGGATAAGGTGACATTGTACAAAAACAAAAACAATGCAGATGCCTCTGATCCTTTAACACAGGGGAAAAAGGATGCGGATCCGGGCAAGCAATATGTCTATCACCGTAAGGATATGCTGCCACCTGAGAAACAGGAATACATGGCGGAAGAAGGATATAAAGGGGCGCACTTCGATCATTTTTACAACCTGTTCAATGCTATGCGTACAGGCGGTAAAGTAAGTGAAGATGCACTGTTTGGTTATCGCGCCGCTGCGCCTGCATTGTTGTGCAACGATAGTTATTTTCAAAACCGTATTATTCAGTGGGATCCTAAGGCCCTCAAATTGATAAACAAATAAAAAAGCAATCATGATGAAGAAATTATTTGTTCCCGTAATGTCAGTAATGGCAATCAGTGTAATGTCATGTGGTGGCGGCACCGGTTCCACCAGTAAAGATTCTGCTACTGTAAAAGAAGATACAACTGCACAAGCAGCACCTGTAACAGATACTGCGCAGAATGTATTGTCAGACACAGAAAAATCAGAAGGTTGGGCACTGCTCTTCAATGGCCAGAACCTGGACGGATGGCATATCTACAAAGGCAAAACGTCTAACAGCTGGACAGCCGAAAATGGAACATTACATTGCCTGGGTAGCGAGAAAGACAAGAGTGATAAACGTGCTGACCTGACAAGCAATGATACATATGAGAACTTTGAGTTCAGGACAGACTGGAAAATAGCGCCTAAGGGTAATAGCGGTATCATTTATCTGGCTTCTGAAGATGAAGATGCAGCTTACCTGAGTGGTCCGGAGTATCAGTTAATAGATGATGAGAATTTTCCTGAGAAACTGGAAGAGTGGCAGAAAACAGGTGCTAACTATGCAATGGGCGCACCGTTGGTAAAGGCTGCAAAACCAGTAGGTGAATGGAATCATACACGTATTGTAGTGAACAAAGGACATGTAGAGCATTGGCTGAATGGCCAGAAAACGGCAGACTACCAGATCGGTTCTCCTAAGTGGAAAAAAGCGAAAGCAGAAGGAAAATGGAAGGATGCGAAGAAGTATGGAGAAACAAAGAAAGGCCACATCGACCTGCAGGACCATGGCAGTGAAGTATGGTTCAAAAACGTAAAGATCAAACAGTTGTAAGCAGATTGCATTTACTTACATAAGTAGTCTATATGAAAGAGGCCGTATCATACGCATGATACGGCCTCTGGCTTTACAGCAATGTGTTATGAATTAGATAGCAGCTTCGTAGTTCTTAGCAACTGCATCCCAGTTTACAACGTTCCAGAAAGCTTTCAGGTATTCAGGACGACGGTTCTGATACTTCAGGTAGTAAGCATGTTCCCATACGTCGATACCCAGTACTGGTGTACCTTTTACTTCAGCAACATCCATCAGTGGATTGTCCTGGTTAGGAGTGGAAGAGATTTCCAGTTTACCATCTTTTACCAGCAGCCAGGCCCAGCCTGAACCGAAACGGGTAGCACCTGCATTCGCGAATTTCTCCTGGAATTCAGCGAAAGAACCGAAAGTGCTCTTAATAGCATCAGCCAGTTTACCTGTAGGCTCACCACCAGCATTAGGGCCGATCACTTTCCAGAAGAAGCTGTGGTTCCAGTGGCCACCACCATTGTTTCTAACAGCAGGGCTGATTTTGCCAGCGTTTGCTACCAGCTCTTCCAGGGATTTATTTTCATTTTCAGTACCGGCAATTGCTTTATTCAGGTTGTCTACATAAGCCTGATGGTGCTTACCGTGGTGAATTTCCATTGTCAGTTTGTCGATATGCGGTTCCAGTGCGTCGTGTGCGTACGGTAAGCTCGGAAGTGTGAATGCCATAACTTAATGTTTTATTGCGTTAATGAATACGTTAATGAATATGTGTCTCAAAAAGAGTTTCCAAATTTACTGCCTAATCTCATAAATATCAAAACAGGTCCTGCCTGCTATCATTGTTCCGGAACGAACTAGGTGGTTCCGCCCAATTCGCATACCAATTGTGTTGGATATATGCTTTTTTATTTTATATTTACGTTAAGCGTTGTAACAAATTTCGTATTACATTCCTGTTCGTATAAACGTTAAAGTTACAATACTATACAAATCCTACGCTGATGTTTGGGAGGTGGGGATTATTGCGCCATTCTTGACCTATTGGTTTCAGCTATTGTTTGTATAAAACTTAATGTATGTTGACAGATTCGGACATGGGCCAGAACTATTCCCTCAACGCCTTGCAGAAAGAAAATGAACTATTAAAGACACGGATCCAATCGCTGGAAAGTCTTCTGAACAACGTACCAGCCTTGCTTTATACACACCAGAATAGTACAAAGACGATCAACTGGTGTAACCGCTATATGGAAGATGTAACAGGATATACTATAGCGGAGATGAATAGCATGGGATTGGATTTCTTCAGAGATATCATGCATCCGGATGACTTTGATCTGGCTGTGATAGCCCAACAGTCGTTCAAAGAGAATAAGAATGTTTTCGGGGGAGTATTAAGATTTCGCAAACGGGGTACCGAAAACTGGTACTGGCTGACGGGGATGGCCATTCCGTATACCCGGGATGAACACGGAAATGTAAAAGAAGTGATCTGTGCATTTGTGGATATGACCATGGCGATGGACACGAATGACCAGTTGGCGGAAGCTATGCTGGACGTTATGCGTCGTAAGCATGAAGACGTGATCAGTAAGCTGACACTCCGTGAGCGCGATATCCTGAAACTAACCGTTAAAGGATTGAATAATAAAGAGATAGCTGCAGAACTGAACCTGAGCCGGTATACCGTTGAAACCCACCGGAAGAACATCAGGATCAAACTGAAAGTCCGGAATACGACCGAGCTGATAGCTCTGGCAAGAAAGGTTGGTTATCAATAATTTGTGTAATATTTGATACTGTCCAGGTACAGGCCGGCGGTATAAAAATACCCAAGCTTGGGTATTTGAACCCAAAACAAACTCGACTAATTTAGTGGCATTAACCGAAACAGATTTAAAACGTTAGAAAGACATTCTGAAACCCCTATTGCCATGATTACAGAGGAAAGTGCATTGAGTATACTGCAGCTTGACGGTTCAGCAACGGCGGAGGAGATAACTGCAAGATATGAAGCGTTAAAATTTCAATATAAAAAGATAAAAGATGAGACGGGAGATCTTAAAACCCGTCTGGCCTATCAACTGAAGCAGATTGAACTTGATGACGTCTATATTTATTTCAGAAGAAAACAAAGGATATAAGTAAAGCATTTTTTCTTCATTCGTTGTGTTTTTGACCCGGCTTTCGTCCGTTGTTTGTATCTTCTTTAAATATTAACTTTCTCATCTAAAGTCATTTCCATATTGCCGTCTTTTATCATACATTTATACCCATAAACTCCAATATATGGGTACTGTATACATTATCATCGCCGTATTACTTGTACTGATCATCTTTTCCAGCTTCGTGACAGTACAGCAGGGTACGATCGGCGTCACCACAATTTTCGGAAAGTACAACCGCGTGTTATTCCCCGGGCTCAATTTCAAGGTCCCTCTGATTGAGAAAGTATTTAAACGTATCTCTATCCAGAACCGTTCTGTGGAACTGGAATTCCAGGCTATTACTATTGATCAGGCCAATGTTTATTTCAAGGCCATGCTGTTGTATTCTGTATGGAACCAGGATGAACAGACCCTGAAGAATGTTGCTTTCAAATTCGTAGATGAGCGCAGCTTCATGCAGGCCCTGATCCGTACTATTGAAGGTTCTATCCGTGGTTTTGTGGCGACCAAACGCCAGTCGGAAGTACTGGGATTGCGTCGTGATATTACCGAGCACGTAAAAGAGCAGATTGACAAGACCCTGGAAGACTGGGGATATCATCTGCAGGACCTGCAAATGAACGACATCACTTTCGATGAGGCCATCATGAAATCTATGGCGCAGGTGGTAGCCTCCAATAACCTGAAAGCAGCGGCTGAGAATGAAGGCCAGGCATTACTGATCACCAAAACCAAAGCGGCTGAAGCAGATGGTAACGCTATCAAGATCGCTGCGGAGGCAGAACGTCAGGCAGCACAGTTACGCGGTATGGGTGTGGCGCTGTTCCGTGAAGAGGTAGCGAAGGGTATGACTATGGCGGCTAAGGAAATGCAGCAGGCTAACCTGGATACTTCTGTGATCCTCTTCTCCATGTGGACAGAAGCGATCAAACATTTTGCGGAAAACTCCAAAGGTAATGTGATCTTCCTGGACGGTTCATCTGAAGGTATGGATCATACCATGCAGCAGATGATGGCCATGAATAAACTGATGGAGAACAGAAAATAACCAATGATCTTCTTAAAAAGTAAAAGCAACCGGGGGTATCTGATGAAGATAACCCCGGTGTTGTTTTATAGTCTTCTTTGTTCGAAAAAGGTCTTGACAAGCTGAAGGCTTTCCTCCTCACAAGGGCCTTGCTCTAATTTTGTTTTAGGATGGAAAGGAGAAGTATCGCCTGCTACTTTACGGTAGCTGTTCTTATCATCCTTCGCGGCATATACAATACGCCCGATCTTGCTCCAGTAAAGGGCGCCTGCGCACATCAGGCAAGGTTCCAGTGTAACATACAGCGTAGCCTCCATCAGGTATTTACTGCCAAGGTAATTGAATGCAGATGTTAAGGCGATCATTTCCGCATGTGCGGTACAATCGTTCAGCCTTTCTACCTGGTTATAACCTTTACCTATTATTTTATCGCTCATCACCACGATAGCGCCCACAGGAACTTCCCCGTCATCAAAAGCTTTTTTGGCCTCCCGGAGTGCCTGTTGCATGTAATATTTATCGTCCATATACCTGTTTATTCTGGTGTGGTGGGAGATTGGATCAGGTTCAGGAAATCATCTTCACTCAGTATTCTGATGGTGTTGATCTTTTTCGCCTTTTCCAGCTTGCTGCCCGCATCGTCACCCACTACCAGGAAGTTCAGTTTACTACTTACACCGCTGAGGATCTTTCCTCCCTGTTCTTCCACCATTGCTTCTGCATCACTGCGTTTCAGTTTGTTGAGTGTACCGGTGAATAAGAAGGTCTGCCCATCCAGGCTGCCGCCGGCAGGATGATCAGCCCTGGTGCTTTTTAGGTTTACACCCAATGTTTCCAATTCCTGCAGCATGTGAATATTGTCTTCTGTCTGGAAGAACTGTTTGATACTACCTGCTACTTTAGGCCCGATATCTTCCAGCTCCAGCAATTGTTCTTCCGTCCATTCTTTATAGTCCAGCAGGTGATTGACTGCGTTCGCCAGTGTTTTAGCGGTAGTCTCTCCCACATAGCGTACGCCCAGTCCAAACACCAGGCGGTGTAATGGCTGTGTTTTAGACTGCTCTATAGCAGCCTGCAGATTGGTGAGCGATTTCTTTCCAAAACCTTCAAGTTGTTCCAGTTTGCCGAAATCCATCTTATAAATACCTGGGATGTCTTTCATCAGGCCCAGGCTGTAGAACTTGCGTACATTGCTTTCACCCAGGCTGCGGATGTCCATAGCATCTTTACTAACAAAGTGGATCATTCTTTCCACCACCTGTGCTTCACAGTTCAGGTTGATGCATCGCCATACGCTTTCACCCTCCGGCTTGAACAGCGGCTCATTGCAAACGGGGCATTTAGTGGGGAACTTGATATCTTCTTCTGAGCCGTCACGCAGGTCGGCCAGCGATTTTACAATGTAAGGGATCACATCACCCGCTCTTTCAACCAGTACCGTATCCCCGATCTTGAGATCTTTTTCACGCACCACATCCTCGTTAAAAAGGGAAATGGAACCCACCGTAACACCACCGATAGGAACAGGATCAATTTTCGCTACTGGCGTAACAGAGCCGGTTCTTCCCACCTGGAATTCTACTTTCCGCAGCTTACTGGTGGCCTGTCTGGCCTTGAACTTATAAGCCATGGCCCAGCGGGGATGATGTGTGGTCATACCCAGGCGGTCCTGCAGGGCATAATCATTCACTTTGATCACCATGCCGTCTATCTCGTATGGCAGGCTGTCTCTTTCCTTTTCGAATTCCAGTACATAGTCAATGACAGCCTGAATACCTTTCACGACTTTCATTTCTTTTGCAGGTGAGCGGAAGCCCAGCTGTGATAACATTTGAAGTGTATTGCTGTGTGTCCTGATCTCTTCCGGTTCCCTCTTTCCATCTTCCATAGTATGATAGCTCATATGATAGAGGAACGCTTCCAGCCCGCGTTTGGCTACCTCGCGGGGATCCACCATACGAAGGGATCCGGAGGCGGCATTACGCGGATTGGCCAGTGGCGGCAGATTGTCTGCCGCGCGCTGTTCGTTATAGGCTTTGAAAGTATTTTTATTGATCAGAACTTCTCCTCTTATCTCAATAGTCTGGATACCATGAGCGGCGAAACTGGCGCCCAGGGGAATAGAGCGGATCTGCCGGATGTTGGTGGTAATATCTTCACCAGATACGCCATCGCCGCGGGTAGCGCCCCTGGTAAGTTTATCGTTCTCATATATTAATGAAATGCTGGCGCCGTCGAACTTCGGCTCGATACAGTATTCTATTTCACTCAAACCACTGATCTCCCTGGCCTTGCGGTCCCAGTCATTCAGGTCGTCTGCGTCATAAGAGTTTTCCAGGCTCAGCATGGGTACCAGGTGCTGTACTGTGGGGAAGGCTTTTGTGAGGCCCTGAGCTACACGTTGGGTGGGGGAATCTGCGCTGACTTTGTCTGGATTGCCGGTTTCCAGTTCTTTCAACCAGGCATACAACTGATCATATTCGTAATCACTTAAAACGGGGTCGCTTTGCACATAATAGCGCCAGTCATTGTAAATGATCACCCGGCGCAGGCCATCCAGGGTTTCGTCCAGATCCTGAATGGTTTCTTTTTGCTGCAATTTTCTTAACAGGTCCTTTGCTAATTGTAGCAAAGTGATTTCTATTTCTTTCGTATACATATGAAAATACTATCAGAGTGTAAAATACAAATACTTTGAAAGTTATAGGTGAAAATGATTTTAAATGCTCTGTGGTGGCCGATTTTAGTCAGATTACCTGCCGTTCGCGTTTATTTTTTTTCAGAAAAAGATGTTAAAAAAGTTTTTTATTAACAAAAATTTAATTAAGATTGTGTAACGAAACGAAAGTATCTGAAAGGACCAAAATTTAAGTCAGAATTTCTGCCGTAGCAAGTGCCAATTTTGAAAACCCGCTACCTGAAATTCAAAAGAACGAAGAAATGTAGATTTTTGACCGTATTGCTTTTATTATATTTCCATGTTACGTTAAAAATTGCTTTTATAAATTTCCATGTTAATGCTTTTATGATTCTGCGTTAATGCTTTTATGTAATTCCATGTTAGAATATTAGCCTTTATAAGTTCCACGTATATAGATTCCACGTAAAATATTATCTAATTCCACGTCAATGAAATCTTGCATTGCGTATTGTATTTGTGAGATTTTCTTCCCCTGCATAAATAATTTATGCAGGGGCATTTTATTTTAGGGCAGGTTGTCACCAAGGCCCAAACTTCCTGTTCGATTGAGATTCGTTCCGATAAGCTTTGAGATTACTTTATCCTGCGTTCATGCTCCGTCTTTAACGGAAGATGAACGCAGGATAAAGCTATCTCAAAGTTTATCGAAACGAATACGTAAGGAAACGGGGAACTGGTTTTGGTATTGAAGCAAATATTGAGCTTATAGGACAGCGATATGATCTCTATTCACACATGCCGGTGTCCTGTGGACATCGACCGGAGTCACGAAAATAATCGCGCTAATATTGTGTCAGCAAACATAATCAGTGGAGCTGCGCCTACACGCAGGAAAGGAGCAGCTCCTGCAACATAGAAGTCAAGGCTTACATATTCCTCCTGTACTGGCCTCCGACTTCATACAAGGCGTGGGTGATCTGTCCCAGGGAGCAGTGTTTTACTGTTTCCATCAGGGCCTCGAACAGGTTCCCGTTATTGACCGCCACTTCCTGCAGCTGTTTGAGCGCTGCCGCGCTGCGGTGTTCGTGTCGCTTGCGGAAGGCCGTGAGGGTGTTGATCTGGAACTCTTTTTCCTCTTGTGTAGAACGGATCACTTCACCGGGAATGACAGTAGGGGAGCCCTTCTTATTCAGGAAAGTGTTCACACCTACGATAGGATATTCACCGGTATGTTTCAGCATTTCATAATGGAGGCTTTCTTCCTGGATCTTGTTCCGCTGATACATTCTTTCCATGGCGCCTAATACGCCACCTCTTTCCGTGAGGCGGTTGAACTCGGCCAGTACGGCTTCTTCCACCAGGTCGGTCAGGTCTTCTATGAAGAAAGAGCCTTGTACAGGATTCTCATTCTTAGCAGTACCCAGTTCCCGGTTGATGATCAGCTGGATGGCCATAGCCCTGCGTACGCTTTCTTCTGTGGGCGTGGTAATGGCCTCATCGTAGGCGTTGGTGTGCAGTGAGTTACAGTTGTCGTAGATGGCATATAATGCCTGGAGCGTAGTCCGGATATCGTTGAAATCTATCTCCTGGGCATGCAGACTACGTCCGGAGGTCTGAATATGATATTTCAGTTTCTGTGAACGGTCATTGCCCTTGTATTTATACTTGATGGCTTTTGCCCAGATGCGTCTTGCCACGCGGCCGATAACCGCATATTCCGGGTCCATACCATTACTGAAGAAGAAAGATAAGTTGGGCGCAAAATCATCTATGTGCATGCCGCGGCTCAAGTAATATTCCACATAGGTGAAACCGTTTGCCAGCGTAAAGGCCAGCTGTGTGATCGGATTGGCTCCCGCTTCGGCAATATGGTAACCGGAGATGCTGACAGAATAGAAATTGCGAACTTTCTGTTTGATGAAATACTCCTGTACATCTCCCATTAGTTTAAGGGCAAATTCCGTGGAGAAAATACAGGTGTTCTGCGCCTGGTCTTCTTTTAGAATGTCTGCCTGTACTGTGCCACGAGCGGTGCTCAGCGCATGGGCTTTTATCTTTTCGTAGACCTCGTGTTCCAGTACTTCGTCTCCGGAAATACCCAGGAGCTGAAGGCCCAGTCCATTGTTGCCTGCCGGAAGGTCTCCGTTATAGTGTGGCAGCGGATGGTCTTTGAATTTTTCTTTGATGATGGCATTTACTTTATCGGTCAGTCCGTGTTGTGCTATATACTTTTCACATTGCTGATCGATAGCTGCATTCATAAAGAAGGCCAGCAGGATGGGGGCGGGACCGTTGATGGTCATAGATACGGAGGTCTTCGGATCGCAGAGATCGAAACCACTGTATAGTTTTTTCGCATCATCAACGGTAGCGATGCTTACCCCCGAGTTACCCACCTTACCATAGATGTCTGGCCGGTGAGCAGGATCCTCTCCATAGAGGGTCACGCTGTCAAAGGCGGTGCTGAGGCGTTTCGCCGGCTGGTCAATGGATACATAATGAAAGCGTTTATTGGTGCGTTCAGGACCGCCTTCGCCCGCAAACATACGGGTAGGATCTTCTCCCTCTCTTTTCAGTGGGAATACACCTGCAGCGTATGGGAATTCTCCCGGCACATTTTCGGTGAGCTGCCAGCGAAGAATATCGCCCCAGTCCTTATACCGCGGAAGGCTGATCTTGGGAATGGAGGACTGTGACAGGCTTTCGCTGTAAAGCGGCTGTCTGATCACTTTATCCCTCACCTGGTATTCGTAAAATTCAGCACTGTACTGTTTTTGCAGGTCGGGCCACTTGTCTATCAGTTGCTGACATTCCGGGTGGAGCTGTGTACGCAGCTGGTTGGCAATATCCGCCAAGGCTGCCTGTTGCGATGCATGTAAGAGAGCGGCAGCTCCTTGCAGCTGGTACAGGCGGGTAGCGATACCACACTGTTCCTCTACCCATTGGCCATAGTCCCCGATGCTTTCACTGATCTCTGCCAGGTAACGGGTGCGGGCAGGAGGGATAATCTGGGATTTGGTAGTGGTAGCGTCTGCCGTTTCATGGGTCACGTCGCCAAAGCGGACGTTGGTCTTTTCTCCTATCACGGCCAGCAGTTTTTCGAACAGCTGATTGATGCCATGGTCATTGAACTGGGAGGCGATGGTACCGATAACAGGCAGCTGATCATCAGCGGTGGTCCATAGTCCGTGGTTACGTTTATATTGTTTGCGCACATCATGCAGGGCATCCAGTGCGCCGGCTTTGTCGAATTTGTTGATAACGATGACATCGGCATAGTCCAGCATATTGATCTTCTCCAGCTGAGAAGCGGCGCCGTATTCCGGTGTCATTACATAGAGGGCAACATCACAGTAATCGGTGATAGCCGTATCGCTCTGGCCAATACCGGAAGTTTCGAGGATGATCAGGTCAAAACCGGCAGTCTTACAGATATCAAGTGCTTCCTGTACATGCGCGCTGACAGCTTTATCGCTCTCACGAGTGGCGAGGGAGCGCATGTAGGCCCGGGGATGATGGATGGCATTCATCCTGATACGGTCACCCAGTAGTGCGCCGCCGGTCTTCTTTTTAGAAGGATCCACAGAAATAACGGCAATCGTCTTTTTATCAAAGCTATGCAGGAAACGCCGTACAATTTCATCAGTCACACTACTCTTACCTGCGCCTCCGGTACCGGTGATGCCCAGTATCACGCCCTTGCCTGTTTCTGCAGGAGGAAGAGGAGTACTCAGATGATCATTTTCTGCAACGGTAATAGCCTGCGCTATTAGTTTGTCATTGCGGGAAGGCAGTTCATGCAGATGTCCATTCAGCCCCGTAGTGGTAGGAAAATCACACTGGCGGATCACATCTTCTATCATACCTTCCAGGCCCATATGACGGCCGTCGTCGGGGGAATAGAGGCGGGTGATGCCATAACGGTGTAATTCTTCGATCTCGGAAGGGAGGATGGTCCCCCCGCCTCCGCCGAATATCTTAATATGACCGCAGCCCTTCTCGTGGAGGAGGTCATACATGTACTTGAAAAATTCAAGGTGACCACCTTGATAAGAAGTGATGGCAATACCCTGGGCATCTTCCTGGATGGCACAGTCCACAATTTCTGCAGCTGAACGGTTATGCCCCAGGTGAATCACTTCCGCGCCTTTTGTCTGCATGATGCGCCGCATGATGTTAATCGCTGCGTCATGGCCGTCAAAAAGGGAAGCCGCCGTAACGATACGGATCTTATGTGATGAATTGTCAGTCATATTGTTCTGGTGTTTGAACGTATTATGGCAACGTGGGGCCGGTTAGGGATGTAATTTACGAAAATCGTAACTGCGGAATATTCACACATTTTTTTATTTTACAGCCATTATTCACGTTTATGAGTTGCATTTCGTAGAAACAAAGGCAATCGTAATAGAAAATCTATATCAGAAATGGTGGCAAGACGAGATTTTATCAGGAACAGCAGTTTGCTGGCAGGCGCTGTGGCGCTGGGTTTTCCAAAGGCAGTACTGGGTATGACGGCAGATTATGTATCCCAACGTCCGCCGCTGGCACAACGTAAGTTCACCAGCGAGGCCGTAGAAAAAACAATCGCAGCAATTAAACAACAGATCGCAGATCCTAAACTGGCCTGGATGTTCGAGAACTGTTTCCCTAACACACTGGACACTACCGTACAGTTCAAAGTGGAAAAGGGCCGTCCGGACACCTTCGTATTGACCGGCGATATCCATGCGATGTGGCTGCGTGACTCCACTGCGCAGGTGTGGCCTTACCTGTCCCTGATAAAAGAGGACGACAAACTGAAACAACTGATTGCAGGGGTGGTGAACAGGCAGACAAAATGTATCCTGATCGATCCTTATGCGAATGCCTTCAACGAAGGGCCAACCGGTAGCGAATGGGATTCTGACCTGACTGAAATGAAGCCGGAACTGCACGAGCGTAAATGGGAAATTGACTCCCTCTGTTATACCGTACGTCTGGCTTACAACTACTGGAAAGAGAGTGGTGATGCCAGCGTGCTGGACGACAACTATAAAAAGGCGGCTAAGTCGATCGTGAAAACGTTCAAGGAGCAACAGCGTAAGGAAGGCAAAGGCCCTTATAAGTTCCAGCGTAAAACGCCGGTTCAGTCAGACACTGTTCCAAATAGTGGCTGGGGCGCACCTATGCAGCCGGTGGGGCTGATCGTGTCTATCTTCCGTCCTTCTGACGATGCGACCGTTTTCCCTTTCCTGATCCCTTCCAATATGTTTGCCGTAGTATCCCTGCGTCAGCTGACTGAGATCAGTGAAGTGGTGTTCAAAGATGCTGCTTTTGCAAAAGAGTGCCGCGACCTGGCCGACGAAGTGGACAGGGCGATCAAGGCATACGCTATCGTAGAGCATCCGCAGCTGGGGCATATGTATCCCCTGGAAGTAGATGGTTATGGTAACCGCCTGTTCCTGGACGATACCAACGTACCAAGCCTGTTGTCTATTCCTTACCTGGGATATACCACTGTGGATGATCCATTATACCAGAATGCCCGTCACTTTGTATGGAGCACTTTCCATTGCTGGTTCTACAAGGGTAAATATGGTGATGGTGTAGGTAGTCCGCATACCGGACCTGATTTTATCTGGCCGATGAGTATTATCATGAAGGCGCTGACCACCAGCAATCCGGAAGAAATTGCGGAATGTCTGAAAACACTGCGTAATACAGATGGTGGCACAGGTTTCATCCACGAGTCCTATCATAAAGATGATCCAACCAAATACACCCGTAAATGGTTTGCATGGGCCAATACACTGTTCGGTGAACTGCTGCTGAAAATAAGCAAAGAGCATCCGGAGCTGTTGAAAAGACAATATGCATAAACCGATTTCATATATCTCTTTTAGTGCTCATCCTTCGTATACAAGCGAAGGATGAGTATTTTTAGGACTGTTTTAATCTTCACCTTAATGCGATAACCCATGGCCCCTTTAGCCATTTACGAACAGCAGATCAACGATTATAAATCAGAAATGACACAAGTACAGCGGCGATTAAGTGCGCTGGGCTGGATAAGGCTGTTATGTTTTGCAGGTGTCCTTTTCTGCGGATATAAATTCTTCCGCAGCGATTTTGACTATACCTGGTTACTGACAGGATTGCTTCCACTAGCGGCGTTTGTCGTGGTACTGGTGCGTTACCTTTCACAACAGGAGAAACTGGCTCTGCTTAAAACATTGCTGGATCTGAATGAAAAGGAATGGCGGCTGGCGGCTACAGGGCAATCGGGTTTTGATGACGGCAACCGGTTTGGAGATGAGCAGCATCCTTATACCGGCGATCTCGACGTATTCGGCCAGGCTTCCCTTTATGCGCATATGAACCGTACCGGCACATTAATGGGAGCGAAAGCGCTGGCAGATGCATTGAAACAACCCCTGATGGACGCAGTACACATCAGGCAACAACAGGAGGTAGTGCGGGAGCTGACACCGCGGTTTAAATTCCGGCAGTTGTTTGCTGCGCATGCATCGCTGATAGGGGAACAGCCCGAGGATATACCCGGCCTGTATAGGTGGTTATCCATGCCATATGAATTCCTGAATGAAAAGTGGATCAACATTGCACGCTGGTTAATGCCCCTGCTGTTGTTGGGAGGAGCGGTATATTATTTTGTAGCGGACGAATATTATGTGTTCACTTTTTTCCTCTGTGTGAACTGGATTATACTGGGATCGCAGATAAAGAAGGTAAATGCGCAACATCAGCTCATTTCCAATAAGGAGAAGACATTTGGTAAGCTATCATGGCTGCTGCAGTTGATCAGTATGGAAAAGGCAGAAAATGCGACGCTGCTGAGAGCGCAGCATGAGCAGGCCCTTGCCGCGAAAACAGCGCTGAGTCAACTGGCGAAGATCTGCAATGCGCTGGATCAGCGTCTGAACCTGCTGATAGGTGTATTCCTGAATTCATTGGTATTATATGATCTGCATTGTATAATAGCCCTTGAAAAATGGAAATCCCGTTATAAGAACGAATTGCCTGGCTGGCTGGATGTGATCGAGAAAATGGAGGTCTGGAACAGTATGGCCACATTTGCCTATAATCATCCGGAATATATTTATCCTTCTATTAACGATAATGAGACCCAGCTGGTGGCCACCGGTGTGGGGCATCCACTGATCCCGGCGGCGGAGTGCGTACGTAATGATATTGGTATCGGTGCTCCACAACAGTTCCTGATCATTACAGGGTCTAATATGAGCGGAAAGAGCACCTTCCTGCGCAGCGTGGGTAGTAACCTGGTGCTGGGGCTTCGCGGAATGCCGGTATGTGCTGCCAGCTTTGCCTGTAGTCCGATGCAGATCATGACCTCTATGCGTATCAAAGATTCCATAGCCAAGCATACGTCCTATTTCCAGGCGGAGCTATTACGTCTGCAACAGATAGTGGGAGTGCTTAGGAGCGGCGCGCCGGTATTTATCCTGCTGGATGAAATATTGAAAGGCACCAACTCCGAAGATAAACTGGCAGGTTCCCGGCGGCTGATAGAACATTTCCTGCAGTATCACTGCCTGGGAATGATTGCCACGCATGACCTGGAGCTGGGACATATGGAGGAGACCTATCCTCAGCGTATCCGTAATTATTGTTTTGAGAGTACCATTAAAGATGATCAGCTATTCTTCGATTACCGCATCCGGGAAGGTGTAGCGCGTAATAAGAATGCGACTTTCCTCATGCAAAAGATGGAAATAATATGATTTGGTAAATAGCTAATTAATTTAGTATTTTTACTAAAAATATTAGCTGTATGACCTTGCCATTTCAGGAGGGGATTCCTGAAAATCCCTATTACAAAGGACGTGGAGCCCAGTTAAATCCTAAGAACAAGTATCTCCGGAATGAGTATGCGCAGGAGCATGTGGAAGGTATCGATGAGTGGTGGCAGGCAGATGTGCCTACCCAGATACTGGAGGAGCATGCAAAAACGCTGGTCAATAAAGTGGACAGCCCGGATGTAGGGATGTGGTATTCTATGAATCCTTACCAGGGCTGTGAACATGGTTGTATCTATTGCTATGCGCGTAATGCGCATCAGTTCTGGGGTATGAGCGCGGGACTTGATTTTGAACGGAAGATCGTGGTGAAGCGGAATGCACCGGAATTGTTGAAGAAATTCCTCGATAATAAGAACTGGGTACCCAAACCTATTTCCCTTTCCGGCAATACGGACTGTTATCAGCCGCTGGAAAGGAAGATGTTCCTGACCCGCCAGTTGCTGGCTATAGCACTGGATTATAAGCAGCCTATTGGTATTATTACAAAGAACTCGCTGGTGCTGAGAGATAAATATATCCTGCAGCAGATGGCGCAGCATAACCTGGTATGTGTATACGTATCTATCACCACTATGCAGGAGGATCTGCGGCAGAAGATGGAGCCGCGCACTACCACCGCAGCACAGCGTCTGAAGATCGTGAAGGAACTGAGTGACCTGGGTATTCCGGTAGGGGTAATGACTGCACCGATGATACCGGGACTAAATGATCATGAGATGCCAGCTTTATTGGAAGCAGCTGCGGCAAATGGTGCGAAGTTTGCAGGGTATACTGTCGTTCGCCTGAATGATGCGGTGAAGATCATATTCAATGACTGGTTGTATAAGAACTTTCCTGACAGGGCCGATAAAGTATGGCATCAGATAGAGAGCCTGCATGATGGCCATGTGAATGACAGTGATTTCGGCCGGCGGATGAGAGGAGCAGGGAATATTGCAGATATGATCCGGCAACAATTCAAGGTGCACACGAAAAGACTGGGAATGAACCAGGAACGTTTTGAGTTCAATACATCGCTGTTTGAACGTCCGCAGGTGCAGTTGAAATTGTTCTGAGGGCCAGGTTGGGGCGAGGTAGTGCTGAACCGAGGGGCAATTAGGATTGTTCTGAGGAGACCGTGCCGGCCGAGAGTAGGGAAGGACCAGTTATGAAATTGAGTGAATAGCGACTGTCTGGTGTAGCAGGATGGGGAACAAATGTACTTTTCGCACATACTAACTTTATTGCAACACAAGATATATCTATGATGTAGATCAGTTTTAAGTCGCGGGACGGCGGGAAGATGGTCTGGACGGGCGCAGGAGCATTTTAATTATGAGTATACCTACCTGTTAACAAAAAATTGATGTGGGTATAGAAAAAGTTTATTAGTTAAAATGCGGAAATAAAAAAAATAAAAAATATCTTTGTGTAAGCAATAAATAAAAAATGAAACGCAATCCAGAATATACTATTTCGGCGATGTCCTGTAAGCAAAAGCAGGCCAGAAGTAGGTTGCGGGTATGTTGCACCAATTGTTAACGAATTCAAGTTATCAAATGATATAACAAAGGTCCCGCAGAGATTGCGGGACCTTTTGCTTTAGAAGAATCTAAACAATGATTGAGCAAGACAACTGTGAGATAACTGTAAGGTATATATATCGCCTGGTAAAGCCGGCGGTCAGTGTACGAAAGGATGGCTTCGCCTTAAGGAAGCCTAATGGGTATAGTGTGTAGTCAAACATAGAACTTATGTATATGCTACCCGGCCCATTTGATGGAGCCGGGTTTTTTTATAAATATTCAATAAATACTGTTATGTGCCAGAGCCGTACAGAAAGTGGAGCTGGTCAGGTGCATAACCCCAAACCGATAGATCATGAGAAACGTAATTCAATCAGTAAGAGAGGCATTGCTTACCAACTTCAGGGAGTTAGACACCTGGTTCGAAAAAGATTTGGACCTGCTACACTTTAAACCGGATACAAACCATTGGAATATCCGGGAGGTGCTGGAGCATATCAGCCTGACTAACTATTTTCTGTTGCTTATTATTAACAAGAGCACACGCAGAGCATTGGAACGTAAACGTTCTGCAAATGCGATTATCTTACCGGCAGACTACCAGGATAAGTTCGATAAGATTGACGTGATTGGCAGCCGTTCATTCGGCTGGATCAGACCAGAACATCTGGAACCAAGTGGTTTGCAGGATATGAGAGATATCAGGGTGTTGCTCAAACAACAGTTCGCACAATGTATGTATAACCTTAGTTTGCTGAAAAATGGCGAAGGTATGCTGGTATTGACCAACATGTCTGTGAACCATTTGGGTAAACTGGATATCTATCAATATATCTATTTCCTTACCAAACACATTGAACGGCACATCCGCCAGATGCAACGTTTGGCTAAGCAATATGAAGGAGCATCAGCAGAAGATGATGTGGTGACAAACGATACAGTGAATGCTCCTGACGAAGAAGCAGAAAGCATGTTATTGATATAAATAGGTCGACCTCTCATCGTCTGTTGTTTTGGGCACCCTTTGAGTAAAATAAGCACCGGTGGCTGAATGCCACCGGTATTTTTATAGCGCGGATAGTAATAGCAGTAGAAAACTTTAAAGAAAAAAGTGCAAAAAAATTGTTAAAGTTCCAATAATCGATATATATTTGCACTATCATTAACGAATAAACTATTTAATAACATGCTCAATACACAAATTCACATGAACACAACGCCAGCATCCTTTGAGAAGGGTGGTTGCAGCGGGTTCCGGGCATGTTATAAGTTTAAATGAGAAAAACTTATTAGCATATATAAAGCCCCGGGACCAAGGCCCCGGGGCTTTTTCTTTTCAGCAAAACTGAATGAAAGGCAAACGGATAAAAAGACATAGTAACCAGGGCCAGTCTGCGTATTGGAGCATAGTGCTGCTAACATCAGCACTAATCAGACCAGGTATGCGATGACGTAGTATATACGTTAACGTTATTGGCCCGGTCTGTGTAAACTGACCGGGTTTTTTTATGATATTTTGGATTGAGTAGGTACAATTAGTTAACGTAAAGCGGGGTATTCTTACCCCGCTTAAATTGAACCTTCTTCAGTCATTAACAGATTGTTTTCGTCTTAATTTGTATTAACCCCCCGTTGTCATTGCCGGACGCCAGGAGCGTTCCGGTATATGATAACCAACATGTACATTTGCATACTTATTTGAACAGCATGGAGAATATTTTACCGCAGCGGGTGATAGGAGGAGATAATATTTTTGGGAACGGATTAATGGAAAGCAAATCCCTGTACCTGTATTATTTTAATGCTTTGCCTAATGTCAATTTTATTTATACTATAAATGGCGAGAAGTCGCTGGACGCATTTAAAAAAGCATTCGCAGACCGTATCGTAAAAATTTACATCAGAGAAGAGATCGGTGATAAAGACAAAGAATATAAACATGATCTTGCCCTGATCGTACTGAATAATGAAAGTGTAATTGAATTCGGAGATGATTATTGTGAGATCCTGCATAATGGCACATCTCCGGACTTGATAGCAGAAGTGACAGCTTTGGTACGTAAATACCGTACCCGTGAAAAGCGTAAGAAGTATGAGATCAATCTCATCACCACGGGAGAACGTGGACTGACACTGAAAGCCATGGAGTTTAAAAGAACGAAGCTGGACCTTTCATTATATTATGAGGATGATTTTACCGCAATAGATCAGCTGATCTATAAACGGCTGAATACAAATGATGACAAAGGTATTGTGCTATTGCACGGATTGCCCGGTACAGGTAAGACCACTTACCTGCGTTACCTGATCGGACGCCTGAAGAAACGCGTATTGTTCCTGTCGCCCGCGGTGGCAGCGAATATCATGTCGCCAGACTTTATAGACCTTTTGATCGACAATCCCAATACGATTCTGGTCATTGAAGATGCTGAGAACATTATCATGGACAGGAAAACATCGGGTAATTCATCCGTGTCCAACCTGTTAAATCTGTCTGACGGTCTGCTGGCAGACTGTATGAATGTACAGGTAGTATGTACTTTCAACAGTGATCTTTCCCAGATAGACGGAGCGCTGATGCGTAAAGGAAGGCTTATTGCCAAATATGAATTTGGTAAACTCTCCGTTCGCAAAGCGCAGCAACTGTCTGGTAAACAGGGATATAATACTGTTATCAGTCAGCCTATGACCATTGCAGAGGTCATGAACCAGCATGAACCTTCTTTTGAGAAGAAGGAGATCCCAATCGGTTTTCGCGCCCAATTCTAACACCTGATACCAATTGCAGACGTGTGGTTTACTACACGTTTGTAATTGGCTTTTTTATTTGTCTACAAAAATGATGGACTAATATGTGAGAAAAATTGTAATATTGTTTTGATTTCACTCCGTTGGCCACCAAGCAATAGAGATTTTATCTGTAATCGAAACTATATCAAGTGCATTTAAATCACATGGCTTGGGCCGTTCCGTTATTCCTTGGACTGATGGGAATAGAATATCTGGTGGCGCGGAAAACGGGGAAGAACTATTTCGGCTTCAGTAGTACAGTCAGCAACATTAACATCGGTATCGCAGAAAGACTGCTGGATACCTTTACAGTAGGTATTTTCTATTTTATCTATGATTACCTGCAGCACCATTTCGGCGTGTTTAACATCAGATCCAGCGTCTTGCTCTGGATAGCCCTGCTCATCCTCACAGATTTTATCTGGTATTGGTACCATCGTCTGGCACATGAAGTGAACCTGCTCTGGGCGGCACATGTGGTCCATCACCAGAGTGAAGATTTCAATTATACCGTGTCGGCGCGTATCACTGTATTCCAGGCTTTTTTCAGGATGTGCTTCTGGTCAGTGCTGCCGGTGATCGGTTTCCCCGCAGCAATGATTATCAGTGTGCAGCTGGTACATGGCATTTATCCTTTCTTTATCCATACCCGGACTATTGGTAAGCTGGGTATTCTTGAATACATCTTCGTAACGCCTTCCCATCACCGGGTGCACCACGCATCCAATGATAAATACCTGGACAGGAACTATGGGGACGTCTTCATTATATGGGACAAGCTGTTCGGTACATTTGCCCAGGAAGAGGAAGAACCGGAATACGGACTAACAAAGCCCCTGGACAGCCATAGCTTCCTGTGGCAGCATTTTCATTTCATCCTTGAAATATTCTATACGTTAAAACAAACCAAAGGCTTCAAAGCGCGTTGGCATGTAGTGTTCGGCAAGCCTGATCATATAGATCCGGAAATTCGTCCAAAGCTGGAAGAGCGATTCCTGTTCCGTAACACCACCACGGGTGCGTCAAAGAAACTGCAGCAATATGTGGTATGGCAAATGGGCGCCATTCTACTGCTGTTGTTCCTCTTCCTGTTATTTGAAAACTATATACCTGTTTTTGCCCAGGTATGCACTACCCTGGTTATTTTACTGACATTGGTGAACGTTGGCGCTATTATGGAACAACGGCGCTGGGTGTTTTTCCTGGAATATGCGAGACTGGTAGTCACCTTTACGGCCTTATTTTATATATGGCCGCATCCTTTGTTGCTGTTGGTTTTCGCTATTGTACAGCTTCCCTTTTTCCTTTACCGTTCGAGTATCGAAAAAAGGTATCTACAGCTGGTGTATGGCGGAAAGCGCTAGTGGCGGGACATGGTAGTACACAACAGTTTGCGGGCAAGGTGTATCCTGCTTTTGACTGTGCCCATAGGCTCATGCAGCATTTCCGCAATTTCATGGTATTTGAAGCCGTCGCAATACAGCAGGAGCGGCTTCTTAAAAGATAAAGGGAGCTTGTACAGGGTTCCCTTTATTTCTTTGGTACGGATCATATTCTCTGCATTCACATCCGCCAATGTATTGTTTGTGATATTGGGCGTGAGTTCCAGTGAGCTGGAATATTTTGCAGATCTCCTGTAATCGTTGATGAAGAGGTTGCGCATGATGGTATATAACCAGGCCCGGATATTACTTCCTTCGAGATATTTGTCTTTGTTTTTCAGTGCTTTATATAATGTTTCCTGGTAGAGGTCCTTTGCTGCCTCCGGGTCTTTAGTTAATGCCATTGCTACTGGCTTAAGAAAATCAGCGTTTTCTAACAGTTGTACCTGGAATGTCTGAAAGCTCATGGCCTTGGGGAGTTAGTTGTAGATTTGGGATTTGAATTGTATTGTCGCTCAGGCACCCGGCCTGCATATTTAAAGATACAAACGTAGAAACAGCCGCGGCTGGATTGAGTTGTAGGAAAAAAATAGCGTATCCGGGACTCTTATGGAACAATATGACTGGTTTTCATTATGTTAATATTTATATGTTATTTTTAATAGCTTTACAGCCGGATATTTAAGACTGTAGTTCGTCACCAGCAAATGATATTTTTAGAAGTCAGGCCTATACCAACGAGACTTTTTACAGCCTAGTTATATTCGAAAGGTGTTACGTGCGCTTATGCGAACGGCCGTGTTACACCATAAATTTCCATAGAGATAGATAGTCCCCCTGTACATTGCAGGAGCCGGGCACAAAACTGAATGAATGACTGAATTTGATGTTTTAATTGTGGGGAGTGGATTGTTCGGGTCGGTATTTGCACATGAATGCAGGAAGGCGGGAAAAAAAGTGCTTGTGATAGACCGCCGTCCGCATAGCGGTGGCAACATCTATTGTGAGAATGTCAATGGTATTAATGTACACAAGTATGGTGCTCACATTTTCCATACCAACGATAAGCCTATCTGGGACTACGTCAATTCCTTTGTAGCGTTCAATAACTACGTGAATTCACCACTGGCAGTATACAAGGATGAGTTGTACAACCTGCCATTCAACATGAATACCTTCCATCAGCTGTGGAAAGTGAAAACCCCGCAGGAGGCAAAGGCCATCATTGACAGGCAGGTGGCAGATCTGAATATCACGGAACCACAGAACCTGGAAGAGCAGGCGCTTTCGCTGGTAGGACCGGACATATATGAGAAGCTGATCAAAGGGTATACAGAGAAACAGTGGGGCAGAAAGGCCAGTGAACTGCCGGCATTTATTATCAAACGTCTCCCTTTACGGTTCGCCTACAATAATAACTACTTCAATGACAGGTACCAGGGCATTCCTATCGGCGGATATAATAAGCTGACGAAGGGTTTGCTCAGCTGGCTTATAAGTTAGGAGAAAGAGGTTTTGATGTGGCGATGTACTACTATCCCAATAATGTAGCGCAGCCCGTGAGCGAGAACTATCTCAAATACAACTGTAAGTATGTGACGGAGGTAGAAGACCGGGAAGAGAACCTGGTTATCATCCCTGAGTTATATTTCTATTTTGCTGATCAGTTCAAAAAGATACGGAAATGTGCCTGGTGGCTGAGTGTGGACAACCTGTTCAAGGCCATTGAAGCGCCGAAACACTACCGGATGATCCGGAAGCTGAAAATAAAATGGTTACACAGGGCCGTTACACTCAATGGTAAAGTGAAGGGTAAATTCAACTATCACCTTGCGCAGTCTGCATATGCCCTCGACTTTTTAAAGCAATGGAAGATAGATGCAATATATCTGTCTGACTACCTGAATGCAGATTTCCTGAAATCCTCCCGTGAGGTTGACCTGACTGCCAAGAAGCCCCAGATATTATATAATCCACTGAAAGGATTCCGCTTTACCAAAAAGATCATGGCAGCGATGCCCGGTTCGAGGTGGATACCTTTGCAAAAACTGACACCTGCCCAGGTAGGAGACCTCTTAAAGGAATCTATGGTGTATATCGACTTCGGTCACCATCCCGGTAAGGACCGGTTCCCCAGGGAGGCTGCCATTTATAAGTGTTGCGTGATTACGGGTAAAAAAGGTTCTGCTGCTTTCCACGAAGATGTACCCCTGCCGGAGCAGTATAAGATCGCGGACAGGAGGAGCAATATTCCGGAGATCGTGAAGCTGATTAATTCCTGCCTGACGGACTATGACCAGCATATCGGCAATTTTGCATCTTACAGGGAGTGGATCTATAAAGAAGAACAGGAGTTTGAAAAGGATGTTACGCAGATCTTTGTGAAGGCGTAATATTTTGTTAATGAGTTAAATATGATACCGTGGCACGGTTTCTGAATAACTGGGATCTTTAAAAAGGATCCCTTTTTCTATTAATATGACAGCTGAAAGTTTTCCGTTGTAACTGTTGAGCGGACATACGTTACATATATATGTAAACGATTGATAATTGTTGATGATTGAGTATAAGGTGCTAACAGGCATAAATGCCTCCTTTAGGCTTTTTCTGTCCTCATATGACAATTATTTAATTGGTTTCCACTATGTTAATATTTATATGTTATTTTTAATAGATTTGCACCTGATTTTTCTTAAGAGAAATTCCAGGCAACAGAGGGGCATTGGTCAATATAATATTAATCCGAATATTTGTTATCCGATAAATTCATGCTAAAAAGAATATTACTGCTGCAACTGTTACTGATGACTTTTGGCTATTGTGTTCATGCTCAGTCAGGTATGCAGGTACAAATGAGCCAGATGAAGGTGGATAATCTTTCTGATGATCAGATCAGGCAGATAGTGGCTCAGATGAAGTCAAAGGGCGTCAATTATTCCCAGATAGACGACTATGCAGCTCAGAGGGGAATTCCCGATGTTGAAGTGTCAAAGTTAAAGGCGCGTATTACGCAGTTAAACCTCGATAAGGAGCTTACTTCTGCCAGAGGGAATGATATTTTCAGTTCAGATACTTCCGGCAGGCAATACAGCGGACCGTCAGATACGATTTATTACTGGCGTGAAATGTATAAACAGATCAAGGACAAGGAAGATTTTGAAAAGGAACAGCGCCGCAGAAAGATCTTTGGTACTGAATTGTTTAGCAACCAGAACCTCACATTCGAGCCAAACTTACGTATGGCAACCCCTTCCAATTACAGGATTGCAGCGGACGATGAACTGATTATTGATGTATATGGCTATTCCGAGGTGCAGAATGTATTAAAAGTGACTCCCGAAGGGTATATCAGGATTCCTTACTTGGGACCGGTTTATGTGAACGGTCTTACCATTGAGGAAGCCAGAACACGTATCACTAAACAGCTGAGTACTATTTATGGGGGTATTAAAACCGGCAATACTTCCGTGCAGGTATCGCTGGGAAATATCCGTAGTATTAAAGTGACCCTGATCGGTGAGATCACCCGTCCGGGTACCTATACATTACCATCGCTGGCAACTGTGGCGAATGCCTTATATGTGTCTGGCGGTCCTGATGAAAATGGCTCTTTCAGAAGTATAGATGTGATCCGTAACGGGAGAAAGTTTGCCAGCTTTGACCTGTATGATTTCCTTCTGCATGGAGACCTCACGAACAACGTGGTGCTACAGGACCAGGACATCGTAAAGGTGAACCCTTATAAAATGAGGGTGGAACTGTTGGGTGAAATCAAACGCCCTGCTATTTTCGAGACAAAAGAAAACGAAACCCTGCAACAGGTGATTGATTTTTCCGGTGGATATACGGATAATTCTTTCCGGGATGTGATCCGCGCATTACGTATTACCAGTAAAGCAAGAGAGTTTGTAAATATACCGGTAGATTCTGTGGCCTTTTTCCGTTTGAAGTCGGGTGATAAATTCTATGTGGATTCAATTATAAGCCGTTATACGAATCGCGTAACTATCGCAGGGGCGGTGTTCCATCCGGGCGAATATGCGCTGGAAGAGAAGATGACAGTGGGAGATCTCATTAAACGTGCTGACGGTATCCAGGAAGTAGCGGCTACCTCCCGTGGCGTGATCCGCAGATTACAGGAAGATTTTACACCAGCCTTTATCAACTTTAACGTGCTGGATGCAATAGAAGGAAAAAATAATCCGGCTTTACAGCGGGAAGACAGCGTTGTCATATTTTCCAAGCTGGCTATCAGGGAACCGTACATGGTGAAGATTGCAGGAGAAGTAAATAACCCCGGATATTTTAGTTATGGTGATAGTATGCGTCTGGAAGATCTTATCCTGATGGCAGGTGGGCTCAGGGATGCTGCCAGCCTTAAACATGTGGAAATATCCCGTCGTATCCGTACAAGAGAAGCGTTTGATTCTACAGATATCAGGATGGCTATCACCGATCAGTTTGACATCAATGCAGACTTGTCAGGTAGTCCGGAAGCAGCATCTTATGTGTTGCATCCTTTTGACGAAGTAGTAGTGCGCAGATCTCCTTCTTATAGTCAGCAGGCAAATGTGCAGGTAAATGGCGAGGTTGTTTATCCGGGTCTTTATGCCATTAATACCAAGAAGGAACGTATATCAGACCTTATCAAAAGAGCGGGTGGTCTACGTCCGGAAGCCTCTGCAGAAGGCGCGCTGTTATTACGGAGAACTTTTATCAATGAACAGGACAGTACTTTCCTGCTGAGCAAGCTGGAAGTATTCAATAATAAAGTGAAGGATAGTATCGACGTTGCCAGAACACGTGCAACAGTGGAGCGTAACCAGCAATTGCTGGGTATACAGCTGGAAGAGATCCTGGAGCATCCAGGTTCCAAATATGACCTGTACCTGGAAGAGGGAGATGTGATCAGGATACCTAAGAAATTACAGACCGTACAATTGTTCGGAGAAGTATATTTCCCTAAGAAAGTACGGTTTGACAATGGCTTTTCCTTCAGAAGTTACGTGCGTGGCGCCGGTGGTTTTACTTCTCAGGCACTGAAGAGAAGAAGTTATATCGTATACGCGAATGGTGAAGTGAAAAGCACAAGGAAGATGTTATTCTTCAACAGTTATCCGAAAGTAAAACCAGGAGCGGAAATATATGTACCTGCCAAACCTGAAAGGAAAGGACTGTCAGCAGCAGCTACAGTAGGATTGGCCAGTGCATTGGCGTCTTTAGCATTGATAGTGGTTACAATTATCAATTCAACAAAATAGTAGATCAATGCATCTGATATGGATCATATATTCTTAATGCATTTAGCTGTATGGAAATAACGAATGACGCCGCGAAGAAAAGCGACGAAATATCTTTAAAGGAATTAGTATTAAAACTGCATGACTGGTGGAAATACCTGCTCAGCAAATGGTTGATTATTGTCGTATTTGGATTGACAGGCGCCGGGCTTGGGCTTGTGTTTTCCCTGTTCAGCAAGGCACGGTATGTAGGAGAATTAACGTTCGTACTGGAAGATAGTAAGCCAGCAGGTCTGGCTGCCTATTCAGGAATCGCCAGCCAATTTGGGTTAGATCTGGGTGGTGGTACCGGTAGCGGGCTGTTTGAAGGTGATAACATCATGGAGTTCCTGCGTTCAAGGTTTATTATCGAGCAGGCCTTGCTGACACCCATCTCTGAGAATGGGAAGAAAATGACCCTGGTAACCTGGTATATCAATACTTCCCACTGGAGAGAAAAGCTGGATAAGGATTCCAGCCTGAAGGCGATAACCTATCCTGTAGGGCAGGATCGCAAAACGTTTACCCTGCTTCAGGACAGTTTGTTAAACAAGATCCATAAATACCTCCTTGAGAAGGAGCTGGAAATTACAAAACCCGATAAGAAATTAAGTTTTATAAAAGTGACGACTACTGCAGAGAACGAATTGTTCTCTAAAGTCTTTACAGAATACCTGGTCAATGAGGCTGCAGAGTTTTATACTTATACGAAAACCAAACGTTCAAAGGTAAGTGTAGATAAGCTGCAGGCTATGGCAGATTCGCTACAGGACCAATTAAATAAAAAGACCTATACATTGGCAGCAGTACAGGATGTGAATCTTAACCCGGTAAGACAGGTATCTTCTGTAAAAGGAGAGCTGATAGCGAGGGATAAGATAGTGCTGCAGACGATGTATGCCGAAGTAATTAAAAACCTGGAACTGAGCAAGCTGACAATGGCGCAGGAGACACCGATCGTACAGGTGGTGGACAGGCCTATTCTGCCGCTGGAAAAGAAGCGGTTCGGGAAGTTTAAAGGCCTGCTACTCGGAGGCTTGCTGGGAGGTTTTCTGATAGTATTCATACTGGTATTCAGAAGGCTTTACCGGGAGATGCTGGCCAGCTAATCTGATAACGTGATCTATAATTTTCAAAGCGAAAGCATAGCATAATTGCATATCAATGGAACTGAAGAATAAAAAAGTTTTAATTACCGGTGCTGATGGATTTATTGGGAGTCACCTGGTAGAGCGCCTTTTACAAGAGGGCTGTAATGTCAGGGCTTTTGTGAATTACAATTCATTCAATAGCTGGGGATGGTTAGATACTTTTTCAAAAGACACCCTGGGAAAGCTGGATGTATTTCCTGGAGACGTCAGGGATCCGAATGGTGTGAGAACAGCGATGAAAGGAGTTGATGTGGTATTTCATCTCGCAGCGTTGATCGCTATTCCCTTCAGTTATCATTCACCAGATTCTTACATTGATACCAATATTAAGGGCACACTGAACATTGTACAGGCGGCAAAGGACCTGGGAATAGAAAGGGTGCTTGTTACTTCCACATCAGAGGTGTATGGTACTGCTACCTATATACCTATTGATGAGAAACATCCGCGTCAGCCACAATCGCCTTATTCCGCTTCCAAGATAGGCGCGGATTGTATTGCTGAATCATTTTACCGCAGCTTTAACTTACCGGTTACGATTGTTCGTCCTTTTAATACTTATGGACCAAGGCAGTCGGCAAGAGCTATTATTCCTACTGTCATTACGCAGTTACTGAACGGCAAAACAGAGATCCAGTTGGGAGATCTGAAGCCTACCAGAGACCTGGTGTATGTGAAGGATACTGTCAATGGCTTTGTTGAAATTGCTAAATCCGAGGCTTTGATAGGCCAGGATTGTAATATTGCGACAGAATCAGAGATCAGTATAGGCGAACTGGCCGGGTTGCTGATCGATATCATCAATCCATCTGCCAGAATTGTTGAAGACACGGCCAGACTTCGCCCGGAAAAGAGCGAGGTTTTCCGGTTGTACGGATCTAAGGAAAAAATCAGTCAGTATACATCCTGGAAGCCACAATATACTTTTAGAGATGGGCTAATGGAAACGATCGAGTGGTTCAGATCGGCAGAGAACTTAAAGAGCTATAAAGCGGATATTTATAATATTTAGTACTTAATGGAAACTTCACATATACTAAACTTTATCAGACGTACTTTTAACGACGCGGAAGGATTTATTCCGCTACATGCACCATTTTTTGGCGGGAAAGAAAAGGAATACGTTACTGATACGATCGACTCTACCTTTGTTTCTTCTGTAGGTGCTTATGTGACACGCTTTGAAGAAATGATGACAGAGATCACCGGCGCCAGGTATGCCATTGCTACTGTAAATGGTACAACAGCGTTGCATCTGGCACTTGTACTGGCAGGGGTGAAATATGGAGAGGAGGTGATTACACAGTCGCTCACATTCGTGGCTACTGCCAACGCCATTGCACATGCCGGAGCCATACCTGTTTTTACGGATGTAGATAAAGATACAATGGGATTGTCTCCTGCTGCGTTACAGGCATTTCTGGAAGAACATGTAATGGTCAATGCAAACGGGGAATGCATTAATAAAACCAGTGGCAGGCGAATAGCAGCTTGCGTTCCAATGCATACGTTTGGTTTCCCCCTAAGGATCAGTGAACTGGCTGCGGTTTGCAGTAAATATAATATCCCGCTCGTGGAAGACGCTGCGGAGTCATTGGGGAGTTATGTAGGAGACAAGCATACGGGTACTTTCGGTTTGATCGGTACCTTCAGCTTTAATGGAAATAAAACAGTGACTTGTGGGGGCGGCGGAGCTATTGTTACTAATGACGAAGCTATTGCAAAGAAAGCGAAACATTTATCCACAACAGCAAAGATCCCTCACGCTTACGAATTTGTGCACGATGACATAGGATATAATTATCGTATGCCCAATCTGAATGCAGCGCTGGCCTGTGCTCAACTGGAGCAACTGGATGCTATGCTGGCAAATAAACGTGAGCTGGCGGAAATGTATAGTAACTTCTTTCAGGGTTCATCCGTTTCTTATGTGAAAGAAATGTACGGCACAAAGGCGAATTACTGGCTGAACACGGTCATTTTCCAGGATCATGCACAGCAGCAGGCTTTTCTGAAAGAAAGTAATGATAATAAAGTGATGACACGCCCGATCTGGCGTTTAATGAACAGGTTACCTATGTATGCCCATTGTCAGCATGGTGATCTTAGTAATGCAGAATGGCTGGAAGAGCGGGTGGTGAATATACCAAGCAGTGTAAGGAAATGAAATCGGTGGTAAGCATAATCAAATGTAGAAGATGTCCCCGGAAATGACCAGAAAAATATTTCTTTACGGCGCTGGCGGTCATGCAAAAGTGATACTGGAACTGCTGGAAGTAAACGAGCGCCGTTGTGCCGGTATCTACGACGAGTATGGCGCTGCAACACAGTTGTTGGGTTACCCGGTGTCTGGTAATCTAAATGATGACTATAAGGCGGCTGATTCGGCTATGATCATAGCAGTAGGGAATAATGCTGTGCGCAGGAAACTTGCTAGGAAGCTATCAGCTAATTGGGCTACCGTTATTCACCCATCTGCCAATATATCTTCCCGTTGTACAATCGGCAACGGAACAGTGGTGATGGCTGGTGTAAGTGTCAATAGTGAAGTACGGATCGGTGATCATGTAATTATTAATACCAATTGTTCTGTTGATCATGATTGTGTGTTGGCCAATTACGTACATATTTCTCCCAATGTCGCTCTTGCAGGTAATGTTCAGGTGGGGGAAGGAACACATGTAGGCATAGGGGCAACAATAATACAAGGTATTAAGATAGGAAAATGGGCAACTATTGGTGCGGGATCGGTCATTATAAGAGATGTACCTGATTATGCAGTAGTGGTAGGAAATCCGGGAAGGATCCTCCGGATGAATGAACCAGAAGATGTTGCCGGAAAATAAAAGAGGATCACAACTAACTTGGAACAAACATGGAGAAAGTATTCATAATAGCGGAGGCAGGAGTAAATCATAACGGTGATATGACGCTTGCCAAACAGCTGATCGATATTGCAGCAGATGCAAAGGCAGATGCAGTGAAGTTTCAGACATTCATTGCTGAAAAGCTGGTGTCAAAATTTGCGGAAAAAGCGGCATATCAGAAAGCAAGCACTGATGCAGCAGAAAACCAGCTGAATATGATCAGGCGGTTAGAGCTGAAGTTTGATCAGTTTGAAGAGTTGAGGAATTATGCTGACAGTAAGCATATTATGTTTCTTTCCACGCCATTTGATTTCCCAAGTATCGATTTTCTGAAATCCCTGGGCATGACCTATGGCAAGATCCCCTCAGGAGAACTGACCAACATGCCTTACCTGATAAAGATGGCGAAGAGCTTTGAACAGCTCATCGTATCGACCGGGATGTCTGAAATGTCTGAAATTCATGCTGCATTGAAAGTGTTGCAGGACCATGGCGCGAAGAAGGAGAATATTGTAGTATTACATTGTAATACGGAATATCCTACTCCTTTTGAAGATGCCAATCTCAAGGCAATGCAAAGCATTGAAAAAGAGTTCAACATCAGGATAGGATATTCTGACCATACCCCTGGTATTGAGGCGCCTGTGGCTGCAGTCGCATTGGGAGCTACTGTGATAGAGAAACACTACACAATAGACAAAACGATGGAAGGGCCTGACCATGCCGCATCTCTTGATCCACAGGAACTGAAAGCAATGGTAAGTGCTATCCGGAACACGGAAAAAGCATTAGGTAGCGGCGAAAAGACACCTTCAAAATCAGAAACAAAGAATAAAACGATTGCGAGGAAAAGTATAGTGGCGGCTAGGGATATAAAGGCGGGAGAAGTACTGACAGAGGACAATATAACAGTAAAGCGACCTGGAAATGGGATCAGCCCGATGTTGTGGTATGATGTATTAGGCAAGAAAGCCGGAAGGGATTTTCAGACAGATGAGTTGATAGAGCTATGATAAGAAAGATCTGTATAGTGACGGGCACCCGCGCTGAATACGGGCTACTGTTACCGCTGATGAAAGCTATCAGGGAACGGAAAGACCTTCAATTGCAGTTGTTGGTAACCGGGATGCATCTTTCTCCGGAATTTGGTCTTACGTACAAGCAGATCGAAGCAGATGGATTTCACATTGATGTGAAGGTAGATATGCTGTTATCAAGCGATACTGCAGCAGGCGTTACAAAGTCCACCGGATTGGGAATGATCGGTTTTGCAGATGCCTTTAACGCCTTGCAACCCCATTGGGTAGTGATACTCGGCGACAGGTTTGAAGCTTTTGCTGCGGCAACTGCTGCTTATATTGCGCAGCTACCTATTATTCACCTCAATGGAGGGGAAACCACAGAAGGTGCTATGGATGAAGCATTTCGTCATGCTATCACCAAGATGTCCTATCTGCATTTTACTGCAACAGAGACTTACAGGAAGAGAGTGATACAACTTGGAGAAGCGCCGGAAAGAGTGTTTAACGTCGGTGCAATCGGTATAGACAGTATTATGCACCTGCCCCGGATGACCCAACAGGAACTAGAGGAAAATCTGGGTATTGATCTGTCTCAGCCTACGGTGCTGGTCACATATCATCCGGTCACGCTGGAGAAGAACAGTGCGGCAGACCAGTTTGCTGCGTTAGTCCGTGCATTGATTGACACCGAAGGGCTTCAGATCGTGATCACCTATCCTAATGCAGATACCGACGGAAGAGTGATTATTGATCAGATAAAAGAGCTGGAAAAGCAATACCGCAGTCGTATTTATGCTTTCCCTTCGCTCGGTCAGAAACGTTATTTGTCGTTAATACCATACGTAAAGGCGGTGGTAGGTAATTCTTCAAGTGGTATTATTGAAGTACCTTCTTTCAGGATCCCTACGTTAAATATAGGAGACAGGCAGGGTGGGCGTATGGCAGCAGAAAGCGTTATCCAGGTAGCGCCAGATGAAGCTTCCATAAAACAGGGATTGAAAAAAGCACTGTCATCGGAATTCCGGGAGTTCTGCCGGCAGGTAAATAATCCTTACGGCGATGGGCAGACAACTGGTAAGATTATTGATAAGCTGGGTCAGTTTATTGAAATCAAAAACATTAAGAAGAAATTTTACGATCTGTAAATGAAGAACTGGGAACGTTATATCATCAATAGCAATGCTAATATTAAAGATGCTTTAAAGCAGCTGGACCAACTTGGCCTGGTGAACGGCGTATTGTTCATTGCTGACGAAAAAGGTTGTTTACTGGGCTCTATCACAGATGGAGATATCAGAAGAGGCTTGCTGCAGGATGTGAATGTAAATGATCCCATTAATAAAGCTGGTCACTATCCCTGCAAGTTTGTTTTCTCATTTCAACCAACCTCCCAGGAGTTGAAAGCGTTCAAGGAGCGCAACTTGCGCTTTATTCCGGTAGTGAATGAAGAAATGAACATTCTTGGTATTCTTGACCTGGAGCATCTGAGAAGAACAATACCGGTAGAAGCGGTATTGATGGCCGGTGGGAAAGGCCAGCGCTTGCTTCCCCTGACAGAAGATACGCCTAAACCATTGCTGAAAGTTGGCCCAAAACCAATAATAGAACACAACATAGATCGCCTTATCAACCATGGAGTTGATAATATATATCTCAGCATCAACTACCTGGGACATAAGATCAGGGATTATTTTGGTGACGGATATGCAAAGGGCGCTACCATCAATTATATAGAAGAAGACTTCCCAATGGGAACAATCGGTGCGGCAAAGAAGGTGAAGAACTATAGTAAGGAACATCTGTTGATCATGAATTCAGATATCCTGACTGATATTGACTTCCATGAATTCTACAATGATTTCATTGAACAGAATGCAGACATGTCAGTAGCTGCTATCAGCTATCATGTAGACATCCCATACGCAGTCATGGAGACAGATGAACACAACAGGATCGCTTCATTGAAGGAGAAACCAAGGTATACTTACTATTCAAATGCCGGTATTTACCTGATGAAGAGTGAAATGCTGGAACATGTTCCGCATAATGAGTTTTTTAATGTGACGGACTTAATAGAAGAGCTGATTGGGAAAGGCAAAAAGCTGATCACCTTTCCTATTCTTGGTTATTGGTTGGACATTGGAAGAATGGATGATTACAAAAAAGCGCAGGAGGATATTAAGCACTTAAATCTATGATGTTTATCCGATGAAAACATTATTTCTTATTCCAGCGCGGGGAGGGTCCAAAGGAGTGCCTGGAAAGAATATCAAGTCCCTAGGAGGAAAGCCATTGATCAACTATGCCATAGATGCTGTGAAGCCTTTAACAGCAATAGAGAACATCTGCATTTCCACCGATGCGGAAGATATTAAAGCCGTGGTGGAAGCAAATGGGGTAAGTGTTCCGTTTTTACGGCCGGCCTACCTGGCGGAAGATAATTCCGGTACTTATGAAGTATGTCTTCATGCGATAGAGTTTTACGAAAAACAAGGACGTTTTTTTGATGTACTTGTCATATTGCAGCCAACAAGCCCCTTTAGAACTACAGACAATATCCGTGAAGCGTTGCAGGCCTTCAGCCCAGACCTGGATATGGTTGTATCAGTAAAAGAAACAAAAGCTAACCCTTACACCGTTTTATTTGAAGAG
Source organism: Chitinophaga ginsengisoli (assembly GCF_003014595.1). GTDB lineage: Bacteria > Bacteroidota > Bacteroidia > Chitinophagales > Chitinophagaceae > Chitinophaga > Chitinophaga ginsengisoli. Next base: position 722,921 of record NZ_PYGK01000001.1, read on the forward strand.
GACAGTGACGGATACCTTGTTAAATCAAAGCAGGGCAATTTTATAAGACGGCAGGATTGCCCCCGGGTATGGGAATATAACGGAGCTATTTATGTAATAAATATAGAGTCATTAAAACGCAGCCCTCTTAACCAGTTTAAGAAAATAAGAAAATATATTATGGAAGAGGCTGAGTCAGTAGATATAGACACTCCATTGGATTGGGAATTCTCAGAGTTTTTAATAAGCAAAAAAACATTCCTATAAATGCCATCTTTTATACTATGAAACTTAGAAGCTTTTTACCTTCGATCAAGTCCATTTCTCCCACCTGCCAGGCATTATTATTTATAACTGTACTGACATTCACAACAGCATGCACCAAAGAGAACAATCAAAAGTTCTATGAGGATATCCAGGATTCACCGCTGTTTGATTCAGACATTAAGCTCATTGGAGGTGTTACTGAAATGCCCGTTAAGAGCCAGGCACTATTCGTGCCGGACAATGTAAAATCAGGCGCATACGCATATGCGTCAGTAATCAGGCTGAATGACAGCTCATTGATGATTGCATGTACGCGTTATCAGCCCAACGGGTTTGATGACTTCATGCATTCAGATATTGTAGCCCGAAAGAGTACGGACAACGGTAAAACCTGGGCTCCGGAATTCGTGTTACAGGAAAATATAGCTACAATCAACACCATGAATCCTAATTTACTAAGGATCGGTGCCAAGAAGCTGTTGCTGATTTTCACGGTAAAGCACAGTGATGCAAAAATTGATCTTTATATCAAGGAGTCCCAGGATAATGGTGAAACCTGGGGAGATCCAAGAATGATCAACACCACCCAGGGCTATCACATTTTGAATAATGACAGGGCGATTATTAATAACAAGAGAATTATTCTTCCTGTCGCCTTTGCAAAGAACATTTCAAAAGAGTTCGACCAGCAGGTAGTTTTTTGTTACTATTCTGATGACATGGGGAAGACCTGGTTAAAGTCTAAGTATCTAAAGACCTATTTTGCGCTGATGGAACCAGGAGTGACTGCTATAGATAAAAACGGAACGCTCAAAATGAATATACGTACCAGACAAGGGTTTATTTACTTCTCCAAAAGCACGGACAATGGAGCAACATGGAGCGGTCTCTATAAGTCCGGTATCAATACGCCGGAATCTCCACAGGTTGTAAAAAGCTTAAACCGTACGGACTCTCTTATTATGATCTGGAACAACGCTGTTTATACACCAGGCACCAATAACAGGAATCCACTTACATTTGCGTACAGCATAACCGGGGGCAATGAGTGGTTGAATCCTACTAATCTACGTAGTAACAGGGATCTGAACTATTTATATCCTACTATATACAATGATCGTCACGATACTGTTTTTGTGACATATGCAATAAGAGATAACTCTTATAAGCCGATCGTTTATTTTGACAAATTGTCTTTGAAGAATCTGATTAAATAGTTGTGAACATGAAATTGGTCAGTAAGAATATAATTAAACATCCTTTATTTCAGAAAAGTATTATTTATACGATTACTGACGCAATTAATAAGGCAATTCCTTTTTTATTACTTCCTTTCCTGACGCATTATTTGTCGCCTGCAGATTACGGTGTTGTATCGAATTATAACGTTTATATTTCTGTCCTGCTCATTTTTGTAGGGCTGAATTTAAATGGCGCAATGGCGGCAAACTTCTATCACTACTCAAAGGAAGAAATAGCCGAATATATCAGCAGTATATTTATTATTATCTTTTGCGCCACAGTTATTGTTGGGCTAATAGTGGGGGTAACTGCAGGCTACGTTTCTTCGTTAACGACCATAGCGCCGTTATTCCTGTTCGTAGGTGTGCTTGTTGCAGCAAGCCAGGGAGGAACTGCCATCAACCTTGATCTTTGGCGGCTGGAAGAGAAACCACTCGCGTTTGGCGGGTACCAGATTGCACAAAGCGCTATTAATATTTGTCTTACTGTTTTCTTCCTGGCCTATATGCGGCTGGGAGCGGATGGTCGTATCGGCGCAATGATTATTACTTCCGTGCTTTTTTTTATAGTCAGTATGTTTGTGTTGTTCAAGCGTGGCTATTTAAAACTCAGCATCAACAAGAAGTATATGAGAGATGCGCTGGCCTTTGGCTTGCCAATGATCCCTCATACATTAGGTATATGGATCCGCACAGGTATTGACAGGATATATATAACTAAATTTTACGGCGTAGCTGAAGCCGGTCTTTATTCAACGGGATTTCAGTTTGGCCTGTTGCTGTCCTTTCTTGTAATGGCTTTCCACAATGCATATGTGCCGTATGTCTATAAATTACTGGCAAGCAATCAACCTGAGCAAAAAGGCAAGCTTGTTAAATTTACTTACATATATATGCTGGCTGTGCTGTTACTGGCGCTGGTCTTTTCGTTCATATCCTATTTCATCGTGTATCATTTCCTCTCAGTACGTTACCTTGAATCAGCCAAATATATAGGCTGGGCTATGTTCACGCAGGCTTTCCAGGGAATGTACCTGATAGTGGGGATTTATATATTTTATTCAAAGAAGACAGCGAAGCTGGCAATAGTCACCTCTTCATTGTCTATTCTGCAATTGATATTGTCTTACCTGCTGGTGAAATACATTGGTCCGATTGGCGCTGCTTATTCGAGTTTCATCGTGTGCGTGGTAAATTTTATTGTGGTGTGGTATCTGAGTGTTCACGTTTATGCGATGCCCTGGTTTAATTTCAAGAAGATTAAGGTATGAAGAAAATCATTTTCATAAGCCACGACCCGCTTACGGATACTATTAAAAAGAATTATTATCTGGAGAGGTTCTGTGAAGATGGTATTGAAATAGAATACTGGTGTGTAAGGCATATCGTTAAATATGCGAACCGTGCAGCGCTCAACAATGAAATCAGTGAAGTATACTTCAGAGATGTCACACAGTTGGATCAACTAAAACAACTGTTGGAAGAGCGGGCAAAAGGTGCCTGGATTTGTGTGGAGCTATGGTTCAACTGGGATACAATACCTGTTTTTCAATTGTTGAAACAGTATAAAGAACAATTGTTTTCCATTGACTGGTATAGTAACATTCCCGCTATCTCTGTAAAGAGGAAGTTGCTTGACGACCTGAAAACCTTCAATTTCCTGAAGCTTTATTATGCAGGTGTAAGAGTGGTCAGCAGGAAAGCTTTTGATATCTATGCAAAATGGATTGATATTCGTCCACCCGCTATTTTATTTGCGGTAGGCCAAAAACAGGTGGATAGTGAACGGAAGGTAATTTCTTTGAATCACCATGATTTTGACATTTTTCAGGAAGGTGGTTTGTCAGATGATGCTGCGGCAGGAGAGCAAAAGTATGCCGTGTTTTTAGATGTCATGCTGCCGAACCATCCGGATTTTAAGCGACTGAACTCTGACATACTAAGTGCCGGAGTATATTACCGGAAGCTGAATGAGTTCTTCGATAAAGCAGAGGCAAAACTCGGGATTCCGGTTATTATTGCGGCACATCCTAAATCATCTTATAAGGATGAATTCAACGGCCGGACGGTTATAAAGGGAAAGACAAACGCGTTGGTGGCCCAAAGCACTGTAGTATTTACCCATCACAGTATCTCCATGTTTTATGCGGTACTGTATAGAAAGCAACTGGCTTTATTGACAATGAATGAGTTTAAATTTGCCAGGGCTAAATCCTTTGCAATGCAGATCGTTCATTATATGATGGAGTTATATGCACAGAACCTTCATTGCAGTCTGATAAACATTGATGACCAGGAAGAGTTGACGCTGCGTGATGTGGATATGGCGAGTTATGAGCGTTTTGAGAAAAAATACATAAAAGGTACGTCTGCTAAGCAGAACTATGATGTAATTAAAGATACCCTGCAACTGAATTGATCTCTTCAGGGAGATCCTTAATTACAATGAAATCAGGTTTTATGAAGAAGATAGGTTTTTTTATTAATACATTATCGAAGTCTGGCGGTACTGAGCGTGTAACAAGTGTATTGGCAAATGCGCTCGCGGAGGTTGACTGCGAGGTGGAAGTGCTATGCATGTTTAAGAGTGGGGAGAGCTTTTACAAACTGGATAGCAGAGTAGTAGTCAGATATCTTACAGAAAAGCCTGATGGAACATTAAAGGATTATTTCAGTGTACTCAGATCGCTGATAAAGAATACAAAACACCTTGATTATATCATCGGGGTGGGAATGGACTTGTGTATTTTTACAGTTCCCCTGAAACTGTTTAATAAGGTAAAGGTAATAGGATGGGAGCATTTTAATCTGACCGTAAAGGGACCCGTTGTAAGTTTAGCGAGACATCTGGGCATACGGTTTGCTGACAGGATCGTTACCTTAACCCAGAAAGACTTCAGCGACTATAAAAAGAAGACTGATAAGGTAGTATGCATATATAATCCGACAACAATTGATATGCCACCGGTTACTACTTATGATAATAAGACGCTGTTGTGCGTAGGCCGTCTGACATATCAGAAAGGGTTTGATATGATGCTTGACATCTGGGCGGAAGTATATAAAAAGTATCATGACTGGAAACTGATCATAGTTGGTAATGGTGAGGATGAAGAAGCACTGAAAGATCAGACAGAGAGATTGGGCATTGGAGTGAGTGTCGAATTTGTGAAAGCAACGAAGGAAATAACGAAGTATTATGCCACTGCATCTGTGTATGCAATGACTTCGAGATATGAGGGATTGCCCCTGGTACTTATAGAGGCACAGTCTGCCGGATTGCCGTTGATTGCCTTTAACTGTGAGACCGGGCCCAAAGAAGTGGTAGAGGATGGATATAATGGATTTTTGATTCCTGCTTTTGATAAGGCCGCCTTTAGCGAAAAATTGCAGCAGTTGATGGCAGATGAATCTTTGAGAGAAAAAATGGGCAAGCAATCAATAATTAATTCCGGCAAATTTTCAAGAAACAGCATTGTTAAAAAATGGACTGAAATTCTTGTATAATGATTTATTACTTAATCACGATAGCTCTTTCTGCGTTTAGTTTTGTTGAAAGCTTGCATGTAGACCTGCGAAAGATGCAGAATGCATTTTATATCTTCATTCTGATCTTTCTTGCCGTTTTTGCGGGAACGAGAATGATGGGCTTTGACTATGAAACGTATAAAGATATATTCTCTTACGCTTCCTCCGGCGACCTGTTTGGAGTACAAATAGAGATAGGATGGGCACTGATCTGCTATTTGTTTGGTGGATTCGGTTTCAATGCTTTTCTCTTGTTTGTGGCATGTTGCTCTATTGTACTGTATGGGATTTTTTTCAGAAAGTACTCGCCTTACATATTTTTGTCGCTACTGATCTATTACTCCTCCTATTTTATTGTAAAAGAAATGGGGCAGATGAGGCAAGGGCTTGCAATAGGAATAGTGACATTTGCATTTACCGCTGCTATGGAGAAGAAGAAGGGGCAGTTTGCGCTTCTCTTTTTGATGGCCTTCTGCATTCACTACTCCGCAATTGTTACACTCCCCGTATACTATCTCTGCAATCACCAATGGAAAACAACCACTATCGTTGCATTTATTGCTTTCGGGTTGTGTTTTACTTTTATAGATCTTGGGGTGATTCTGGCGAAAGTTATTTCCATACTCCCCATAAGTGGCGCACAGGATAAAGTGGCCAATATTCTTGTATCAGATGCATCTGCCAAGAAGTTAGGAATTAACTCATCTATTATACTCAGAATAATTATAATGGGAATGGCTTTAGCATACAGAAAGCCATTAAGCGAAAGATTTGCCTTTTATGAGCCTTTTCTGATGCTCTATTTCTACGGCCTGATGCTGTATCTGGTATTCAATTCTGTGTCGGAATTTGCGCAGAGAACATCTGCTTATTTCCGAATACTGGAAGCCATTATTCTACCTTGTATACTTGCACTGATGAGGAGGCGGGCGGAGCGGCTTGTAGTGGTTGGGCTGCTTGTACTCAATGCGGCAGTATCTATCAATAGGTTGTTTGGCCCTGCGCAGGCATATGAAGCGTATAATCCATATAAAACATATTTACTGGACTGATTATGGGAGTTAGAGTCTGTTTTGAGCCACACCTGGAAAGTATAAATAGTGCCTTTACCAGATACTTTTCAAACCACAAGGAAGAGATTGATTTTGTTCTTTTGGATAAACCAATGAGGAAGAAGGGCGGGCCTTTTTTTGTATTACACGCTATCTGGTTTCGTATCAGGTCGGTCGTTGATTTTGTCAGGCGTTATGATATCGTTCATGTCAATTCAGCGAAGTTTGGAATAGCGGCATATGTTGCAAGTTTTTTCGGCTGTAAATATATCTATACCATCCACTTTGCATCTACTGAAGAGAAAAAAGGCAGCCTGACAAGCTGGATCTATTACATATTGGAAGTTGGTTTGCTGCGGCTTGTGGCGGGGAGAGCGGTCTGTGTTACTACTGTTTCAGAATATTGCCGGCAGGAGATATTCCGGCGTTTCAATGTTAACCCGGTGGTAGTGCATAATGGTTATGACGAAACACAATTTGATAATGTAAATAGAGGCCTGACCAACGTGAAGGAAGAACTGATGTTAAGCAACGAAGTTGTCTACATCAGTGTTGGGCGGATGATCGACTATAAGAAGCCTTTAAATGTGATCCGTTTCTTTGCGGAGATAAAAAAGAGAAATGGAAACAGTAAACTAATTTTTATTGGTGATGGCGATTTATATGAAGCTGTACAAAACGAAATTGCGGCATTAAAACTGACCGACAGTGTTATCCTGATAAAGCAGGTGAACTTTAAAGAGATTCCCGCATATTACAGTGCGGCTGATTATTTTATCAGCGCCTGTGAATCGGAAGCTTTTGGGCTGGTGTGCCTTGAAGCCCTGGCCTGTGATGCTGTGCCTCTTGTGCCCTGGAAAGGAGCATTCCCTGAGATATTTTTGGACAGGATATTTTCTTATGATATTGAGAGGATTTCAGATATACCAGACAGACAACAACTTTTGTCACACAGAGAAAGCATATTGAATAGATTCAGATGGAATGATAAAATAACCCTATACAACCGGCTGTATGTAGAGAAAGCTAAATAAATATTAATATTGCCAGATGAATAATACCAGACCTAAAGCCTTTATAGTAACTAATATAGACGTTTTTTTTCTTACGAATCGTAAGGAACAGGCGCAAATTATGCAGGAAAGAGGCTTTGAGATTCATGTACTAGCTGCTGATACAGGGCGTTCGGAAGAGATCCGGCAATTGGGTTTCGTTTTCCATGCGCTCCCCATGGGGCGATTTGGACTGGGACCGCTGCAGGTGTTAAAGAATATATGGCAAATCAGTAATATTTATAAACAGGAAGCTCCTGCAGTGATCCACCAGCTAGGCCTGAAGATTATCATGTTGGGTACATTGGCCGGCCTCAGGACCAAAGCTGTTATTTTCAATACTTATACAGGTTTAGGGTATTTATTTACGGTAGATAACTATAAGACAAAGATCCTAAGGAGGTTGTTGCTACTGTTGTCAAAGTGGATCTATAAGAACAAGAGAGTTATTGCAATATTTCAGAATACAACAGACTACAAATTATTTGAGCACTACGGGATTGTAGACCAAACAAATGGGCATGTAATTAAAGGTTGTGGCGTTAAGTTAACCGATTTCGATTTTACACCATTACCGGCAGGAGATGTACTGAGAATCCTGCTGCCAGGTAAGATGCTTTCCTCTAAAGGAGTATATGAGTTTGTGGAGATTGCAAAAAATGTTAAAGCAGACAAAACCATCAAACAGCAAGTAGAATTTCAACTTTGTGGTGGTATTGATGAAGGTCACCCTTTTGCTATAAAGAAGGAAGAAATAGAAAAATGGCAGGAGAACGGTTGGGTGAAATGGCTGGGTAATCAGCGGAAGATGTCCGATGTATATAAGCAGGCGGATATTGTAATTCTGCCATCCTGGAGAGAAGGGTTACCCAAATCACTATTGGAAGCAGGAGCTGTGGGCAGGCCGATTATTACGTACAATGTAGCGGGATGCAGTGAAGTGGTGGTGGATGGCGTGACAGGATATGTAGTGCCGTTTGGTGATGTGAGTAAGATGACCGAATACACAAAGCAACTGATCAACGATAAGACGCTCAGGGATAAAATGGGGGCCAATAGCTGTAATTACATTAAAGAGCACTTTGAACTGTATAAAATAATTGACGAGAATATGAAGCTTTACAGTAGCAATAAGCTGATATAATCATCTGTTATAAACATAAAGGAATTGAAATCTAAAAAACGAATTGCAATTATTGGTACTGTAGGCATCCCTGCGAGATATGGTGGATTTGAGACATTGGCGGAACAGCTGGTCACAAGACTGTCTCATGAATTCAGTTTTACAGTTTTTTGCAGCAAAAAGGCGTACCCGAAATCTGAGCGTGAAAAGGATAATGGTAGTGTAAAGAAGGTATATCTTCCTCTTGCGGCAAATGGATTACAAAGTATCTTATATGATGTAGTTTCAGTTATATGGGCATTGTTCATTTCAGATGTGTTACTGGTATTAGGTGTCTCGGGAGCATTTATTCTTCCGGTAATAAAGTTAATTAGCCGGAAAAAGATCATACTGCATATTGATGGTCTCGAATGGAAAAGAGCAAAATGGAACGGCCTGGCAAGGAAATACCTGAAGGCCTCAGAAGCGGTTGGGGTGAAATTTGCTGATGTTATCATTGCAGACAACGAAGAGATCAGAAACCACCTGAGAAATAGTTATCAATGTGAGGGCGTATTGATCGAGTACGGAGGAGATCATGTAATAACCGGTGAAATAAGCAGGCCGCTATCCACAGTTGAAGATGGGTATGCTTTTTCCGTGTGTCGTATAGAACCCGAGAATAATATCGAAATGATCCTGCAGGCATTTTCAACAATGCCCTCCAGGCAACTGGTATTAGTAGGCAATTGGTTTAACAGCCAATATTCCAAGTCGCTGTATGAAAAGTATACACAGTATCCCAATCTGCGCCTTACCCCCCCTATTTATGATATTAAGGCATTGAATGAATTGAGGCAGAATTGTTATATGTACATACACGGACATTCTGCTGGAGGTACAAATCCCTCACTTGTTGAAGCCATGTGTCTTGAACTACCGGTATTGGCTTATTCTGTTAATTATAATATATATTCTACCCAGAACAAAGCCTTGTATTTTTCTTCAGCAAGCGAATTAGTATCTGTTTATCAATCAGTTAGTGAAGGTAGGAGAGCGGAAATAGCCCTTGACATGAAAAGAGTTGCAGATGAACGCTATAAATGGAGCATAATTATTGCTAAGTATAGAGATGAATTCTGCATCTAAATCAATTGTCATGAAGAAGATCTTTTCGCTGATAATCATAGTATTAAGTTGGTATCAGCTCACCGCACAAAAGAAAGAATTTTATCTGAAAGACTATGGGGCAAAGGGGGATGGTGTGACGGACGATAAAGCGGCTATCCAAAGTTGTATCAAGGATGCCTATGCAAATAACGGGGTTGCCGTACTAACGCCAGGGAAATACAGGATCAACAAAGCCATCTATTTTTATTTAAAAGACAATAATCCCTTGTCGGTAAAAGGACAACCAGATGCAAAGGGGAATTATCCTGTGATTGTTACGGATAAGCTCGAAAGCATTTTTGTTTTTGAGTCCGACCCGAATAAACCTGCCGGTAATGTACAATTGAGTCAGTTGGAGCTGGTGGGAAATAACGTTCCCTATTCATCCAGCCATCCTTACTTCGGGAAGCATGATATGTACGCCAGCGGCGTGGCCTGCTTTAACTTAAAGTCTGTGTCTGTCAGCAATCTGACAGTAAGAAATATATACGGAGAAGGGATTAATGTGCGTAACTGGAATTATCAGAAGAATCCGATTGCAAACAGATTTACCAATGTTAATATAACCGACAATAAAATTCTTAATTGTTGGGGCGCAAATCCGCCTACACCCAATGGCGGACCTTCTGATGAATATGGCGATGGTGTTTATGTGAACAACGCGACCAATATTTCCATACTCCGTAACCAGATCGTCAATGACCTGGCAGTCACCAAACAGTTTGGCCGTGCCGGAATTGTGATCGAATATAACTGTGACGATGCTACTATCGAAAAGAATACCGTGAGCGGTTATGACAGGGATATTCACCTGGAAGGTGATTTCGGTGGACATATGATCAGGAATAATAAATTGATAGGGTCTGATTTTTCTATATGCGTATATGGAAATCTGCATACAGGTCCGCAGAAGCCGATATCTATTGTCAATAACTACCTCAGTAATGAAGGTATTCCCGACAACCCTCAATTGATAAGAGTAAGAAGTAAGGATGAAAGATCCCTGATCTCCTTCTATTCAGAAAACGATACCAGGCAGAATTCCGTTATTTCCGGCAATACATTTAATATGACGCCTAATTCGGGCATAATTGGTAATTCTTTTCTGAAGGTGTATGAAGATAATCTGCAGGTAAGCGACAATCAGTTCAACAACCTGACAAAAAGTAAAGTGGGGGTTTACTATGATAAGAAGCCTCAGAAGATGACCAATGAAGTCTACAAGAACGTTAATCTCAACTTTAATAAGAACATAAAAGCGGATTTTATAAAATCTAATAATAAGCTCACAAACAGTAATACAAATCTGGCTTTGTAAATAGCTATATTTGTTTGATAACTGAACTCCAAATATGAAGACTGCTTTAATTACCGGCATTACTGGCCAGGATGGAGCTTATTTAAGTGAACTATTACTTGCTCAGGGCTATAACGTACACGGTATAAAACGCCGTAGCTCCCTGTTCAACACAGACCGTATCGATCACCTCTACCAGAATCCCCAGGATGAGGATGTGCGTTTCAGACTGCATTATGGAGATCTTACCGACTCCACGAACCTGATTCGCATTATCCAGCAGGTGCAGCCGGATGAGATATACAACCTTGGCGCTATGAGTCATGTGCAGGTGAGCTTTGAAACACCTGAATACACCGCCAATGCTGATGGTATAGGCACACTGAGGATACTTGAAGCAGTACGTTTATTAGGCTTAACACAGAAAACCAAAATATACCAGGCATCTACTTCTGAGCTGTACGGTTTAGTACAGGAAGTGCCACAGTCAGAAAGAACCCCTTTCTACCCGCGCTCCCCTTATGCGGTAGCTAAAATGTATGCGTACTGGATCACGGTCAACTACCGGGAGGCCTATAATATGTATGCATGCAATGGCATCCTGTTCAATCACGAAAGCCCGCTGCGTGGGGAGACTTTTGTAACCAGGAAGATCACCCGTGGGGTAGCACAGATTGCGCTGGGAATGCAGGACAAGTTATATATGGGTAACCTGAACGCACGGCGTGACTGGGGACATGCGAAGGATTATGTAGAGGCTATGTGGCGTATCCTGCAGCAGGACCAACCCGAAGATTATGTGATCGCCACTGGTATCACTACTCCTGTGAGGGATTTCATCAGGATGGCTTTTGAAGAAGCAGGCATAGAAGTGGAATTCACAGGGGAAGGTGTTCATGAAAAAGGCATTGTCAGAAGTGTGGAAGGACACCTGACTGCTGTACAGCCAGGACAGGAAGTTGTCGCTATCGATCCAAGATATTTCAGGCCCACGGAAGTGGACCTTTTAATTGGTGACCCTACCAAAGCACAGACGAAGCTGGGATGGCAGCCTAAATATGATCTGCCGGCCCTGGTGAAAGAGATGGTGCATGCAGATCTGGAATTGTTCCGCAGGGAAAAACTACTGAAAGAAGCAGGATTTAAGATATTCAGTCAATACGAATAGACTATGAAACAAACGGATAAGATCTATGTAGCCGGGCACAGGGGAATGGTAGGCTCCGCCATTGTGAGGCGCTTACAGAAGGATGGCTTTAATAATATTGTGACCAGGACTTCCGCACAACTGGACTTGCGTAACCAGGAAGCGACTGCGGCATTTTTTGCCGAAGAGCGTCCGGACTATGTTTTCCTGGCGGCTGCCAAAGTAGGGGGCATCGTTGCAAATAACACTTTCAGGGCCGAGTTCATTTATGAGAACATCATGATCCAGAATAACGTGATCCATCATGCTTATCTGAATAATGTGAAGAAGCTGATGTTCCTGGGGTCTTCCTGTATATATCCTAAACTGGCGCCCCAGCCACTGAAGGAAGAGTACCTGCTGACAGGTTTACTGGAGCCTACGAATGAACCATATGCCATTGCAAAGATCGCAGGTATTAAAATGTGTGATGCATACCGGGCGCAATATGACTGTAACTTCGTATCGGTAATGCCAACGAACCTGTATGGCCCCAACGATAATTATGATCTGAAAAACTCACATGTGCTCCCGGCATTGCTGCGGAAATTCCATGAGGCGAAGAAGAACAATGCTGCAGAAGTGGTAGTATGGGGAACAGGTACGCCTTTACGTGAGTTTCTGCATGCCGATGATATGGCAGATGCATGTTTCTATCTCATGCAACACTATAATGAAGAAGGTCTGGTTAATATAGGCGTAGGAGAAGATATCAGTATCAAAGACCTGGCATTGCTGGTGAAGAAGATAACAGGTTATGAAGGAGAACTGGTATTCGATACTTCTAAACCAGATGGCACACCCAGAAAACTGATGGATGTAAGTAAACTGCATGGTTTTGGATGGAAGGCCACTATTGGGTTAGAGGAAGGGATTGCCAGCGTGTATGCAGATATTAAAGACACCGTATTTTAATGTGAATGCTCCCGGGTACCTATGATTGATTTCATCTTTGACTTTTGGAAAACATGAACTTTAACGATAAAGTATAAAAGAGAGGAATTAATCAATAGAATATAGTACTATGGCCAAATCTGCTAAACGCTTATATTTGCAGCGGCAAGCAAATTCTTTCCTTTATGTTCAAGAAATGTATCACCCCTGTGTTTGTTCTGGTTTGCTTAAGTATCCCTTTTAGCTATACGGCACATGCACAAAGTATCGGGCGCCAGTACTCACTGGGCTTTTACCAATCCGGTTCAGACAGCACCAAGTATCACTCTTCACTGAGAGATTACTCTATTGAGCCAAGCTTCGATCTTCCAAAAGGAGATACGATGCGTAAGCAGAGCTGGCTTTACCGGAAACTGTTTCGTGAACATCTGCTGGAAGTTCACGAAGACGACTACACATTTTACGCCAGCATCCTCCCGGATCTTATAGTAGGTCATAGCAGTGATCGTGGTACAACATGGGTAAATACCCGTGGCGTTATTGCTGGTGGTACTATCGGAAAGAACCTGACATTCCGGGCAGAGTTCTATGAGAACCAGGCTAAGATGCCTGCCTACCTCGATGCGTTTGGCCGGGTCAACAAGATCGTACCAGGGCAGGGAGAGTGGAAGGGCTATTCCCACAATACCGCATTTGACTATGCGTATTCCTCCGCATTGATCGATTATAAGGCAGGAAGACATTTTGTGTTCCAACTGGGATACGACAAGAATTTCATCGGTGATGGATATCGTTCTATGTTACTGTCTGATGCTTCTTTTAACTATCCTTTCCTGAAAATTATTGCCAACTTAGGCAGGGTACAGTATACCACCATGTGGGCCCAGTTTATAGATATGCAATATCCGAAGGCCTCTTACGATAATGGTTACAGGAAGAAATGGGGTGTATTTAATTACCTCGACTGGAATGTAAGCAAGAAGATCTCCATTGGATTATTTGAAGCGGTGATCTGGCAGGATTCTGATTCCACCGGCAAACGTGGATTTGATGCCAGTTACCTGAACCCGATCGTTTTCCTCCGTCCGGTGGAATTCTCTGTAGGTTCTCCTGATAATGCCCTCTTAGGTCTGAATGTCAAGTATGCACCGTCCCGGAACAGTACCTTCTACGGACAGTTCATCCTCGATGAATTCAAGTTCAGTGAAATAACTGCCGGTAAAGGCTGGTGGGCTAACAAATATGGTGGCCAGGTAGGTTTTCGTTCCAACAACCTCTTTAAGGTGAGTAACCTGAACTTCCTGACTGAGGTGAATGCGGCAAGGCCGTATACATACTCCCAGCGTACAACCCTGAATAACTATGGTCACTATAATCAACCATTGGCACATCCTATGGGGGCTAACTTTGTGGAATGGGTGAATATTGCTGACTATAGGTATAAGCGCCTGTTCCTCCGTGGACAGATCACCCTGGCTAAGTACGGACTGGATACGGCAGGTGTGAATTACGGGAAGGACATCAATAAATCCTACTTCACCCGTACAGTGGATTTCGGCAACCACATCGGGCAGGGACTTAAGACCACGCTGTTATATGTACAGGGAACCGCTGCTTACCTGCTGAACCCGAAGTATAACCTGCGATTGGAAGCATCCGTCACCGCCAGAAGAGAAAGCAATAATCAGTGGAAGACCAATGAACTGATTTTCCAGGTGGGACTGAGAAGTTCTTTCCGTCAGTTGTATTATGATTTGTAAGTAATTGATAAATATATTGTTGAGAGCCTCCTGGTCAGCCGGGAGGCTTTTTTATTTCCCGTCTGCGAGGCATCCTGACATTTTACTAACTTCGCGCCATGCATTATGTTACCGTAGAAGGACTCACGAAGACTTTTGGCGCAGGGCCGCTTTTCAAGGACATTTCTTTCCATATAGAAGAAGGAGATAAGATCGCACTGGTTGCCCTCAATGGCGCCGGTAAATCTACATTGCTCCGCATCCTGTGTGGGCAGGAATCGCCGGACGCCGGTACTGTCTGGATCCACAAGGACGTGACGGTGGTAATGCTGGAGCAGCAATCTGCGTTTGAGCCTGGAAAATCTATTTCTGAGAATATATTCTCCCAGTCCCACCCGGTACTGGCCGCCATCAGGGACTATGAGATATTGACCGACGACGAGGAAGGGGAGCCGGACATTGATAAGCTGACCAAAGCTATTGAGCGTATGGATGAGCTGAACGCCTGGCATTTTGATTCCAAAGTGAAGCAGATACTAGGGAAACTGAATATCCACCACCTGGACCAGAAAATGGGCAGCCTTTCCGGAGGACAGCTGAAACGTGTCGCACTTGCCAAGGTGTTAATAGATATCGGGTTTGAACACCGCCATACCCTCCTGATCATGGACGAACCTACCAACCACCTGGACGTTAGTATGATCGAATGGCTGGAAAATTACCTGGACCAGGAGAATGTGACCCTCTTGCTGGTAACGCACGACCGTTACTTCCTGGACAGTGTTTGTAACGAGATTATGGAAATTGACCAGCAACAGCTGTTCATATATAAAGGAGATTACGAGAACTACCTGGAAAAGAAGGCCACCCGCGAGGAACAAGACAGGGCCAGTGTGGAAAAGGCCAGGAACGTATTCCGTAAAGAACTGGAATGGATCAGGAAACAGCCCAAGGCACGTACTACAAAATCCAAATCCCGTATAGACGCTTTTGAAGATGTAAAGGAAAGGGCTAGCGTTCGGCTGGAAAAACAGCAGCTGGAACTGAATGTGAAAATGACCCGTCTGGGTGGAAAAATCATTGAGCTGAAGAAAGTATATAAGTCCTTTGGTGACCTGAAGATCCTGAAAGGTTTTGACTATACCTTCAAGAAAGGAGAACGGGTAGGAGTAGTAGGAAAGAATGGAGTAGGGAAATCTACTTTCGTAAATATGCTGCTCGGACTGGAACAGCCTGATTCCGGTAAGATCAATACCGGAGAGACCGTGGTGTTTGGTAACTACGACCAGCGTGGATTGATTGTAAAAGAAGATATGCGGGTGATAGAGTTCGTCAAGAACATTGCCGAAAACTTTCCCCTGGCAGACGGCACAAAGGTGAGCGCCGCACAGTTCCTGCAGTTGTTCCTCTTCACACCTGAAAAGCAATATACCTACATCTCCAAGCTGAGTGGAGGAGAGAAGAGGAGGTTGCATCTGCTAAGCATCCTGTTCCGCAATCCGAACTTCCTGGTATTGGATGAACCTACGAATGACCTCGACCTGCCAACGCTGAGCATCCTGGAGGAGTTCCTGCTGTCTTACCAGGGTTGTATCATTATCGTAAGCCACGACAGGTATTTTATGGACAAACTGGTAGATCACCTGTTTGTGTTTGAAGGAGGAGGGGAAGTACGTGATTTCCCTGGTAACTATACCCAGTACAGAGAATGGGAGAAGGACCGTTCCGAAAAGGACAAGGAAGAGGCCCGTAATGAAAATAAAACTCCTGAGAAGGCGGTAGTAGCAGCTGTTCCTGTAGCGGAGGCCAAAAAAATGTCCTTTAAGGAAAAACGTGAACTGGAACTGCTGGAGAAAGACATCGCAGCACTGGAGGCAGAAAAGAAAGAGATAGATGCAAAGATGGGAGCAGGAGACCTGCCTTATGAACAACTGGAACCACTATCCCGCCGTGTCGGGGAAATACTTCAGTTGCTGGATGAAAAAGGTCTGCGTTGGCTGGAGCTTAGTGAGATGAGTTAACTGTATTAATAATAAAGATAGTAAGGGACGTCCATTCCGGCGTCCCTTTACTGTTTTTGTCACTTTTGTACCTTATCATGTATCTCGGATGCCTTCAGATAAACCTTTTTACCCTTGTCATCCACATAATATTTTCTGTCTTTTTTATCGATATATACAGTTTCCCCATTAGGACCTTCCTTGCCTTTATAGGTCTTATCTGTGATCTTCATGGCCCCTTTCACGGCAACAGAAGCAGTTTTGTTGGCGGTTTTATTAGCCACTGCGGCTGTTTTCCTGCCTATTTTTTTCGCTGTGCTGTCTATACCCTGGGCGATACCCTGCTGACCAAAGAATAGCGCTGATGCCGTAATAGTAACGGCCAACAGCCCTTTACGCAGTGTTATTGAGTTCATAGCATTAATTTTAAAAGTTGTGTAAAGTGAATATGAATCTTATTATTCAATTTTGATGCCAGCAACATCTTCCATATTTTTAGAGGCCACCATATATGATATAGTATAATTTAAAAGGTAATAGTTGGAGGAGATCTGGTATACCGACCTTTCAGATCAGGAGCTTTGGAGCAGGCTGATAAATGGGGATGAGGGCGCTTTAGCCTTCATTTATAATACATGGTTCCCATCGTTATATAAGTATGGGATGAAGTTACATGCGGATAGCAGCCGGGTAAAAGACTGCATACACGACCTCTTTGCTACACTGTGGCATAGCAGGGCTAATCTCTCCGTCACAGACAATATCAGGTTTTACCTGTTCGCCAGTCTTAAAAGGAATATTGCAAAACACATCCGGAAAGAAGGGATATTCAGCCTGTTTGGCAGTTTAGGGATTGATAATCATTCCCATATGCCTTCGCATGAACAAAAGTTGATCGATGAGCAATCTCTCGATGAGCAGAAACGGAAATTGCGCCGGGTGATTGACCAATTGCCTAAACGCCAGAAAGAAATTCTCTACCTGCGATATTACGAGGGACTGTCTACCCAGGAAACAGCCGAAATTATGTCACTAAGTGTCAACTCCACATACGTATTATTATCAAAAGCATTGAATTATCTCAAAAATCATAGTGGGGAATTGATGGTTTTGATCATTTTCTGGGGAGATCAACACACGAGTTTCTAATATTTTATAGATTTTTTTAAAAAAAGATCGAAAATAACGCTAAGTTTTTTCGATCTCATTGCTTTACTATTTAAAGCTTAGCTGAGTAGCGCCCGTCTATGGATTATAAAGATTACACAGTAAAGGATTTTCTGCATGATGAATTGTTTCGTAAATGGGTCGAACATCCGGACCATGATACTAAGCTTTTCTGGGAAACCTGGATGTGTGAAAACCCTGATCAATGTAATACATTGGAGGAGGCCCGTGATGTACTATTAATGATAGGTACTGAGGAATACACACCTACTACAGAAGATCAGGCAGAAGTCTGGAGCCGGATTGCCTATACCATCCGGGAAACTCCTCAGAAGAAGACTGCCTTTACCGTGTGGCGTTATGCCGCAGTTTTCCTGGGAGTAATTGCTGTTGCCGGCTGGCTCTTCCTGCATCGGGGGAAGGCTGTCGTGCTTAACTATGCCACCACTTATGGCGAGACGAAGAAAATAGTATTGCCGGATAGCTCTGTGGTCAGGTTGAATGCCAATTCTACACTCAGATGTAGTATCAACAGAAATGGAACACGCGAAATATGGCTGAATGGAGAAGGCTTTTTCTCTGTTGTTCACGATAGGAACAATGGCCCCTTCCTGGTACATACATCAGATGTAGATGTACAGGTAATAGGTACTGAATTTAACGTGAATACAAGAAGGGTGATGACGCGCGTAATATTAAATAATGGGGCTATAAAGTTAAAACTGAATGGAGAAGATCAGCAGGATATTAAAATAAAACCGGGTGAAATGGTGAGCTATTCTACAGCTACCCACCAGCTATCCCGCAGAAACGTAAACCCTGCAGATTACAATGCATGGCTTGATAATATGTTCGTTTTTAATGAAACGCCTATAGCGGAAGTCGCTATAGTGTTACAGGAAAACCTTGGGATCAATTTAAATATAGAAGGTCAGGATTTACAGAAAGAGTTATTTACAGGTAGTATACCGATGTCGGATGTAGCAATCTTTTTCAGGACTTTGTCTCGTTCCTTACATGTGGTTATCGAAAAAAAGGACAATAACAGTTATAGTATCAGGAGAAAAAACAACCAATAGCGTCTAGTTCATAAAATCAACCAAATCTTAATGTATTGCTTATGCCTGAAAATCACTTTAGGTGTATGGGGAGTCGTGCTGCCCTATTGTTACTATTGCCTGTCATGGGATATGCAGCGGATAAGAACCATTATTATCAACAGCAGCAGCTGTTTTCGTCGATGAGTACTAGCCAACATGATGCCGGACGGCAATCATTGAAAGAGGTCCTTGTTTCATTGGAGGCTAAGTACAAAGTAAGGATCAACTACATCGGTCAGCTTATCGGGAATATTCAGACAGAACCACCTGCCGCGAAAGCAGCGTCTGAAAATTTTGTACAGTATCTGAACCGGTTTCTGAAGCCACTTAAGTTGGAAGCAGAAGAAGCTGGGGCGAATGTATATGTCATATACAAACAGGATCCTCCGGCTCCTGCCCCCAAACCTGTGCCGCCTGCTGAAAAGAGAGAAACAACAGAACAGCAAAAGCCTGTTATACTTACCATCACCGGCACAGTAACAGATGATGCAGGCATATCGCTGCCAGGTGTAACTGTAGTAGTAAAAGGAACTAACAATGGTGTACATACCAGTAATGACGGTAAGTATGAGCTGAAGAATGTTCCTGAAAATGCACATATCGTTTTCAGCTTCATCGGTTTTAAATCGCAGGAGATCGTACTGAAGGGACAGACAGTCCTGAATGTTCGCCTGAAAACAGATGTACAGGCTGTAAAAGATGTGGTGGTAACAGGATATTATGAAATCAAGAAAGAGAGCTTTACAGGTATAGCCACTGTATTGACAGCTGATGATGTGAAAAGGGTAAATCCTCAGAACGTGCTCAGTAGCCTGCAGGCCTATGACCCTTCGTTTAAACTGGTAGAGAATAATATCCTTGGATCTAATCCTAACAGGATACCGAATATTAATGTAAGAGGTACTACGGCGCTTCCCAGTGCCGATGTTTCCAAATTAACCAGGAACAGTATGCTGACAGGAGTAACCAATCAGCCTACTTTTATATTGGATGGTTATGAAGTGAATGTGCAAACCATCTTTGACCTTGATCCGAACAGGATTGCTTCCCTTACTTTATTGAAAGATGCTGCCGCAACTGCGATCTACGGTTCCAGGGCAGCGAATGGGGTTGTTGTGATACGTACCAAGACGCCAAAGGAAGGGAAGCTCACGGTGAACTATGGCTATGAGATGACCTTAAATGCGCCTGATCTTTCAGATTATCATGTGTTGAATGCGGCCGACAAACTGGAATATGAGCGACTGGCGAAATTGTATGTGTCTGATGAGGTAAGCAACCCTCTTGATCTGGAAATGCAGTACTATAATAAAAAGAAGAATGTACTGAGCGGGGTGAACACCTACTGGATATCTCAGCCGCTGCAGGTAGATCTGGGACATAAGCATTCCCTGTATCTTGAAGGAGGAACCCCGGTTGTAAAATATGGTATTGATGTACGATATCAAACCAACGACGGGGTGATGAAAGGTTCTTACAGAAAGCGCTACGGACTGGCCGCTTCGCTGTCTTATAATGTACAGAATAAAATACAGTTCAGGAACCAGATCTCCATATCGCAGGTAGATGGAAGGGAGTCTCCTTACCGGGAGTTCTCAAACTATGTAAGAATGAACCCCTACTATCCGATGACGGATTCTACCGGCCGGCTGATGCGTGAAATTGATAAATGGAGTTACCGCACAGGAGCTGCTGCTTCACCGAAGACTGACCCTGTGTTGAATCCACTGTATGAAGCTACTACGGGAAGCGTGGAGAAATCTGAATATGTGGAATTCATGGATGCTTTTTCCGGTGAATGGACCATTAATCCTGCATTGAGATTAAGAGGACAGATCAGTCTTACGAAAAGAAGATCTACGGCCGATAAGTTTGTATCACCTCTAAGTAACGAATACTTTTCTGTAACCGGCGATGGGCTGAAAGATCGTGGTAAATACACTTTTTCCGATGAAGACTTCTGGCAGGCAGATGGAAGTCTGACGCTAAGTTATTCAAAGCAGATCCGTCAGAGCTTCCTCAACTTTTCATTGGCTACCAATATCCAGAACAGGTCTAATGACAGGAAAACATTTGTAGCACAGGGATTCTCCAATGATAGGTTTTCCCAGATAGGATTTGCACGCCGTTATGAAATAGATGGCTCTCCCGACGGAGAGTTTACCCAGGACAGGCTGGTAGGTTCCTTCCTTTACGCCAACTATTCCTATAAGAACAAGTTCCTGATGGATGGTACTATCCGCCTGGATGGTTCTTCGAAATTTGGTACTGATTCCAGGATGGCCAGCTTCTGGTCTTACGGTATCGGGTATAATGTTCATAATGAAAAATTCATTAACCGTAATGTGATCTCCCAGCTTACACTAAGGGCTACTACCGGTGTAACCGGTGACGTGTCTTTCCCGTCCTATTTATCCAATACCACTTACCAGTATTACAGCAGTGACTGGTATTCTACAGGCGTGGGCGCTGTATTCAAGGCTTATGGCAACTCAGCACTGAAATGGCAGCGTACAAAGAACTATGATGCCAGCGTTGAACTGGACCTGTTCAATGGAAGAATTTATGTGAACCCACGTTACTACTATAAATTAACCAAGGACCTGCTGGCGGATATCATTGTACCTCCATCCGCCGGTTTTACTGAATACAAAGCCAACCTGGGAGAAATGATCAACAGGGGCTTCGAATTAACTGTCCGCAGTACAGTGCTGCGAGGAAAGGACTGGTCTTTCAACATGTTTGCAAACCTGGTGACCAATAAAAATAAGATCACCAAAATCTCCAATGCGCTGAAGAGTTACAACGATAAAGTGGATGATAAGCAGGAATCTGATGCTAACCTGAATTCTGTCCCACTATTGCGCTTTAAAGAAGGCGAATCTCTCAACACTATTTATGCTGTGAGATCAATGGGAATTGATCCCGAAAATGGTAAAGAGATCTTCGTTAAAAAAGACGGCACTTATACACATACCTATAGTGTGAAAGACATGGTGCCTGTAGGAGATATGACAACGAAGGTAGAAGGCACGTTTGGTGCTGGCATGTACTATAAAAACTGGATAGCAGAAGTAAGGTTCTATGGCAAAGGAGGCGGAGACCTTTATAATCAGACCCTGGTAGACCGTGTGGAGAACGCTGATCCTCGTTACAATGTTGACCAGCGTGTACTGGATTCCCGTTGGAAGAAACCAGGCGATCACGCATTGTACAAAGACATAGCAGATCACGGTTCTACCCGTACGTCTTCCCGTTTTGTACAACGCGATAATGTGATAGAACTGAGATCAGTTTATCTCGCTTACAACGTTCCCTCAGCAGTAGCCAGGCGTTATAAAATGAACAATCTGCGTTGCGCACTGAACCTGAATGATGTGTGGAGAACCTCCACTATACAGGCAGAAAGAGGTATTGATTATCCGTTTGCGAGAACATTCACATTCTCATTATCCACTCAGTTCTAAAAAGAAACAAGATGAAGAAATATTACTTACTCATAATAGTGGTGGCAGGCCTTGTTTCGTGTAAGAAATGGCTGGATGTAACACCGCAATCTGACATAGCACAAGGTGTGCTGTTCAGCTCACAGGCCGGTTTTGAAGAGGCGTTAAATGGTGTTTACAGCCGTTGTGCAAGAGAGGATAGTTATGGTAAAGAGATCACCTGTGGTTTCCTCGATGTGCTGGCACAGAACTACGTTATCACGAGCAAAGATCCGCAGGCATACAAACAGACCGCGCTTTATAATTATAATGATGAATTTTTTATCAGCAGAAGGGATGATGCATGGAAAGCATTGTATGCGGCAATCGCCAACAGTAATCTGATATTGTCGCATATAGACGAGAAAAAGAGTGTTTTCACAGGCAGGGAATACGAACTGATAAAGGGCGAGGCGCTGGCCTTGCGCGCATATCTTCATTTTGACCTGCTGCGTTTATTTGGTCCTTCTTATGTGAGTGATCCGAATGCCCGGGCTATTCCCTATGTAACAGACTTTACCAATAAGATAACGCCGATGTCTACCGTAAAGGGCTTGCTGGATACAGCTATCCTTGACCTGACTGCGGCAAAAGAGTTGTTGAAAGTGTCTGATCCCATCCTGGACGCAGGGTACAAGGTTGGGTATCCGGTAAAAGATTCCAGTACCGAACAAAACGGTCCCCTGTTCCTGCAGAATCGCCGCCATCGGATGAACTACTATGCTGTGTGTGGAGAGCTGGCCCGCATATATTTATACAAAGGCGATAAGGCAAACGCACTCGCTAATGCATTGGAAGTGATCAACTCCAATAAATTCCCGTGGACACGTCAGAATGATTTCCTGAATCCCGATGATGAAAAGAAGGACCGCATTCTGTACAAGGAGCTGGTATTTGGGTGGTATATTCCGAATACATCCGGCGCATTGAATAGCCGTTTCCGCGATGGAGAGAATGCACTGTTTATTACGTCCGTAGAAGGACAGAATATTTATGAAACAGGCAGTGTTGGCGGTGAGGATTTCCGTTATAAGCAATGGTTCAGTGAACAGAGCGGGGGATTGGGGGTCCGTATGCAACTTGAAAAGTATTACAGGGACGGCGACGCCAATATTCATTATCAGATGGCGCCTGCACTGCGTTTGAGCGAGATGTACTACATCGCTGCAGAATGCACTTTTGATACCGACCCAGTAAAGGCATGGGGATACTTTAACACTGTTAGGTTCTACAGGGGCATTGGTACTGCTATCACCGACCAGCCGTCTAAAGATGTGTTCATGACAGAACTGGTGAAAGAATGTCGGAAAGAATTTTATGGTGAAGGGCAGATCTTCTATATGTATAAACGTTTGAACAGACCGGTTACCGGACTGGCGGGTGCTAGCTATGCCGCTACAAATAAGATGTTTGTACTGCCACTGCCAGACGACGAAATCCAATTTGGTAACAGATAATAAACCTACGGCCAGATGAAAAAATATATATTATTCGGTGTTCTTTGCTGTATGGTATGTCTTGCCTGCAAGAAAGAAGAAACGCCTTTATTCAATACTACGGAGAATGTCTATTTCGATTTTCTGCCTGATGTGGATGATGATAAAACAGATAGCCTTCTTTATTCTTTTGCCTATTTTCCTGATAAAGGGGAAGACACGGTATTTATCCCGGTGCGGATATCAGGTTTTCGTGTAAAGCGGGACCGGGCATTCATATTAAAAACGGTAGATAGTAGTACAACGGCAATTGCAAATGTACATTATGTTCCTTTAAAGGATAAGTACATTATGTCTGCAGACTCCGGCATATGTATGGTGCCATTGATCCTATTGAACAAGGATACCCTCCTGAAAACCAAAACACTGACTATCGGACTTACGTTGCAACCCTCGGAAGATCTGGGAGTAGCGTTCACCTTGCAGAATAAAGGCCTCGTGAAGTTTTCCAACCGCTTGGAGAAACCAAACTGGTGGGATGCCTGGGCAGGTGAATTGGGTGAATATTCGAGGGTAAAACATGAGTTGTTTATCAGGGTATCAGGTACCACTGAACTCGGTACCAATTTCCAGGACTTCAACATGATACCCAAGGCGTTGTATCATACAAGACGTTTCAAATCTTTCCTGCTGGATCCGTTTAAATGGGTACAGCAATATCCGGAAGAAGGGTATGTGATCACGATGGAAGCAGACGGGTATTATTACTTCTATAGTAGTAAGAATCCTGATATCAAATACCGCCTGGAAAAGAATCCCGATGATGGCCGGTATTATTTCAAAGATGAAAATGGTAACCGTGTCTAAGTTAAATCCTATACAATGAAAAGAATACATCTATATATACTGATAGCCTTGCTGGCTCCTTTTCTTTCGGCGTGCTTCAAAGACAAAGGGAACTATGATTACATAAAACTGGGGGAACCAGTTGTCTCCAATCTGGATACCTTGTATACTGTGTTTACAGGAGACAGCCTGATCATATCTCCTAAAGTGGTGTTGCCGGAGGGAAGGACTGATCTGACCTGTTATTGGAAAATAGACATTCCTGAGGAGGCACGCTCTGATGATCATGAAGGCAAGGAATTAAGAATGCTTTATGGCCTGAGCGCGAAAAGGTATAATGCTTTGCTGATCGTAAGAGATAACGCAATCGGTATGCAGTATTACTACAAGTTTGTCATTAGTGGTAAAACCGCATTTACGACCGGAACGCTTGTGTTGACTGACGAGGGCGGACAGGCAAAATTATCTTTCATTAAACCGGATGGTAAGGTACAGTCTGACCTTTATCCGTCAATTAACGGGGAGAACCTTGGAACAAATCCTTTACAGATCATTCCGTTAAGGAATACCAGCTATATGAATGTAAATTTTGCTTACTGGATTGTTTGTGGCGATGCTGCGCATCCTGCGGTGGAAATTAACAGCGATGACCTGAAACGGATGAAGTACCTGAAAGAGAATTTTTACGATCCCCCTGGTGAACTGCTTCCAAGTTATTTCCAGCGCTTGTTTAACGGAACTACTACTGCGGTGCTGAATGAAAAACTGTATGTAGGTACTACGGAGACGGCGCCATTCGGTACTTATTATGGTTACTTCAGCAATCCTGTACCGGGCAATTATAACCTGGCCCCGGACCTGGTCTATGCCTACACAAATGATGGTGCTTATTATCTTGGATTTGATAAGGTAAAGAAATGTTTCCTGCGTTTTGATCCGACTACCTATTTCGGGACAGAATACATTCAGGAAGATTCGCTCTTTAACCCGAAGAACCTTAAGATGGACCTGTTGGAGTTGGAGAAGATCACGGAGAATGATGTGTATGCATTTTGTGACAGCAGTGGTCAGACTTATGAACTGAAGTTTGGTATTGATTTCCTGAAAGGAAACTCGCGTTTCAAAACAGGATATAAACGGAAATTTAAAGGTGATAGCCTCCTGACTGCGCAAACCAAATGGCAGTCATCTCCTGTAGGTACATTCTATTTCACTTCCAACGATAAGATCTACCGTTATAATCCAATTAACCAGGAGTTGAAACAGCTGGAGGCGAATTTCGGTGGAAAGCAGGTGACAATGATAAAGATACAGGAGGATGGCAATAAGCTTATTGCAGGCACGGAAAGCAGTATTTATACACTTGATATCAGTACCGGAAAATATGGTAATATACTCAGTCAGGTAAATGGCCTGCCCGGAAAAGTAATTGATGTCTTCGTCAGACAATGATATTTTTTATCCTATCCTATTAATCCTACTTAACCAACCATTAACCCTACAACCAAAAGCCCCGCGATACTTTTCGCGGGGCTTTATCATTTCGGTTATGCCGGTTATTAAAATTTGCAGGCGCCTTTTATAAAAGGATCGTGTTCAAACTTTAGTTTGCTTTGATCTTTGTCGAATACAGGAATACCCTGGGCATCAAAAGAAGATGGTATCGCCTCAAATATCTGGCTGTTTTCCACTTTAAATATTACAGGTCTTTTGCTGAAAGTGCCTTCGCTCATAAAGTTATATTCAGCCTTAATGATATTATCAGCAATGGTGCCTTTGATACCGCCAACATTTTTATCTTTTTCGAACAAATGATATTCCAGTCGTCCGTAGACCGTGTCCTTCTTAATCTCAAATTCAAGATAGGCCGTATCCTTTCCGGAGATCCTGGTATAACACTGTTGATCTGGTGTTTCTACCGACGCTGTGACCATTACGGTGCTGGTGTCCTGCTCTTCCGTCTCTGGTGTATTACTGGCAGGTGGCTGACAACTGAACATCGTAAATAAGGCTGCAGCTACAAAATATGGTTTCATGTAACAAGTTTTGCCTTATAGAACGAATAGTGTGCCAGTAAGTTACTTGCCCCAGAAATTATCTTCCTGTGCAATATCTGAAGAATAGATCCGGGCTTTTACGATCCGACCGCCTGTTACTGTATACACGTCTGTGTTATCCACATCCAGTTGCTGTCCGCCGGGCTTTGTTGCTGTCCAGCGAATGAGGCAGGCCACACTGTTGCCATTGGTGGTGACCGATTTAATTTCTGCCAGTCGGAGGGTATTGGCGGTCACTTCAAACATACCGCCCACCATCTGGAAGACCTCTGTTACATTGTTCTTTATACCAGAGAAGCGGTTGTTACCGGGTTGATCCCATTCGATGGCGGTATCCAGTAATGCTGCCAGTGTTTGGTTATCGCCTTGTTGCACTGCAGTCAGAAATTGGGTAACTACTTGTTTAGCTTGATTTTCCATATTGTTTGTTTTTAGTTGAGTGATTTGTTATTGCAAAACTATTTCCTGTACGCCCGGGCGTTATTATCTTTATACGACAAACAATTACCATTTGACGACATGTTATGGAGAATAGCCGTAGACATTTTGTGTTGAACCTGATAGCCTATGCGGTGCTGCGCGATATTCCCGCCACACAGCTCTGTCGCTTGTCAGGAATAGACCTGGCCGTGCTGAAAGCCGACGCTGGTTATACTGTCAGTAATCAGCAACTGGATGCATTATGGCAACAGGCCAGCCAGTTGTCAGACGATCGCTTATTCGGATTGCATTTCGGAGAATCCTTACAATTGTCGGCATTGGGTATTGTCGGAGAAATTATCAGGACAAGCGATACGGTAGGAATGGCCGTGGAAAAGGCAGCATCATTATCACATCTGCTGACCGATTTGTTCAGAATAAAGGTGGAATCTTCCAACACTGTTTTTACGATTCGCTTTTTACCCTTAACGGAAAGGCCGGATACTTTTTCCTTTCGCCAGACGCTGGAATTATTCATGGTCTTTGTTGTACATGAATTGGATGGTTTGTTACTCCGGAAAATAAAACCTGTAGCTGTACGCTTACCTTATCGCCTGGAAAATGAAGAAGAATATACAAGGGTATTCCGTTGTGCCGTAGAAAAGAGCGCTGCTGAATATGCGCTTGTATTTGACGGGGAATACCAGCGGGAGGCGCTACTTACAGCTAATTATGACATCCAGCAGGCTTTGTTGCGAAAGGTGCATGAAAGTATAACAGTAACGGAAGGTGTATTGGGTGAAAAGGTCCGCCATTTCCTGCTGACCAATGCGTATCTTGGCATACCTTCGTTAAATGAGATCGCCGCTAATTTTAATGTAAGTCCCAGAACCTTACAACGCAAACTGAAGGAAGAAGGTATCAGCTACCAGGATGTTGCCGATGAAGTCAGGAAATCATTGGCTATTCATTACCTCGAGGAGGGCGGTTATCCGGTGAAAGAGATCTCATATATGTTGGGATATAATGAACTGAGTGCTTTTACGCGAGCATTTAAGAGATGGACAGGCAGAACGCCAGTCAGTTTTCAAAAAGAATAATACAACGTTTACAAAGCATAACTATGGAAGCTAACAAGCCTATTGGCTGGTACCTCAAAGAGGCCGATCAGCAAATTACATCTTACATGAATGATGTTTTCAAAGACCTTTCCATCACACGTTTTCACTGGATGGTGATACGGAATATCGCAGAGCGTGGGCGCATTAATACCTGGCAGTTTTTTCAGGAAGTAAAGAACTTCGTGACCGTACAGGAATTCGGAGAGATCATACAGTCATTCGCTGATCGTGGCTGGGTAGTGATGGGAGCAGAGGATACCTGTACGCTTACCGCAGCAGGAGAGGAGGCATATAAAAATCTTGCAACGTTACAGCAGGAAAGGGCTGCACATATGATGCGTGGAATCACGGATGATGAGTATAAGCTAACTCTCAGTGTACTGAACAGGATCATAGAAAATATAGTGCATCAATAGTGACCGGTGGATAGATTTGTATCCCTGTAAATGACGCTGCAGTTGTGGTCAGTTCGCAGGGATAATAGGGGGTATAAGGGGAAAAACTGTTTTTGTGCTGTAAATGATTTATCGATATTTTTGTCTGGTCTTTAAATCGTGGTTCTTATCAATAAAAATATCTTAATATGGCAAAGTTACCCAAGTTTATGATTGCAGATGATCCCGTTACGGATCCTGATAATGAATATATCTTTCATACAGAGCAACCACGTTTCTTCGCTAAACGGGTAGAAGAAGACGAAGAGAAAGCTTATATTGATATTGTGGCAGAGGTTGATAATGTGGATGAGTACTTCAAAAATGCTCCCGGTAAGAAGGAAGAACTGCTCGACCAGCTGGAAGAATGGTATTATTCCTATCTCGAATGGCTGGAAGAGGATGAGTATGATGATGAAGACGAAGAATAACTGATCAGTTTAAAAATTATTAGAGAAAGTCAGCATATGCTGGCTTTCTCTGTTTAAACCCGATACTTGATATGACCGAACTTGACTTATACCAGGTGGATGCTTTTACAGACCACGTTTTTGGTGGAAATCCGGCCTGTGTGGTGCCTCTGGAAACCTGGCTGCCTGATGAGCAGCTATTGCTGCTGGCCAGGGAAAATGCGGTAGCAGAGACGGCTTTTTTCATTCCTGAAGGAGACGGTTTCTCTTTACGCTGGTTCACCCCCGAAATAGAAATGGACCTTTGCGGACATGCCACACTGGCAACGGCACATGTGATAAAGACAATCCTGGGTTACAAAAAGGACAAAATATTGTTTAGCTCTGCCAGTGGTCCGCTGGAGGTCAGCTTTAAGGGTGACCTGTATGTGCTTGACTTCCCTTCCCGGAAACCTGTGGAGGCGGTCCTGCCGGATGTGATCCGCAGGGCTTTGGACAGGCAGCCGTTGGCCGTATTAAAGGCAAGGGATTATGTACTGGTTTATGGGGCTGAAAGTGACATCCGGGATATCCGGATCGACCGGCAGGTGCTGGACCAGATCAACCTGGATCCGGGCGGGGTCATTGTTACAGCTCAGGGGACGGATTGCGACTTTGTTTCCCGCTTTTTTACGCCCCAGGCTTCTATATTGGAAGACCCGGTTACCGGATCTGCTCATTGTTCACTTATTCCCTACTGGAGTGAGCGCTTACAGAAGCAGGAATTAACTGCCCGGCAGCTATCGGAGAGGGTAGGAACGCTTTATTGTACGGATATGGAGGAGCGTGTGCTGATAGCGGGAAATGCGTGTACATATTCCGCAGGAAAATGCTGGATATGACGTTTAGGTAGAATAAACAGAATTAAAAAGGGGCCATATCTGAGCCCCTTTTTCATTGAATCAAACTAGCATGTGAGTTGCATATGACTTGCATCTTCCTCCGTTTAAAAACGGAGGAAGAACGTAGGAATATGCAAGTCATATGCTGGTTGTATGCAACTTATATCCAGGTTAAATAGAGGCCCTGACTTTGCCGTGGAACCACGAAGGGCGCTCGCATATCCCTTTGCCATCCCAAGGTGATGCATATAATGCCTAAATCAATGATTTTTTACAATTCCTGCCCCCCTGCCACTGGTAACTTTGTAAAAACAAAAATCAATGAAAAGCTTACTATACCTGGTGTCGACGGTGTTATTATCACAGATGAGCATCGCCCAGGTTGCAGACAAAAAGGAGGTTAATATGCAAAACAAAGAAGTAATCAGAAAACTCTATGAGGAGGCAATGAACAAAAGAAATATAGCTTTACTTCCCGAGTTGATATCGGCCGATTATGATGGCCCCGATTTTAAACAGGTGGTTACAGGGTTGACGGACGCATTCCCCGACGCACACTGGAAAGTAAAAGATATGGTCGCTGAAGGTAATAAGGTGGTGGTATTTCAGCAATTTCAGGGCACACACCTTGGCACATTCCAGCATATTCCGGCTACGGGAAGAGGCGTAGCAAGTAATGGTGTAGTGGCATATGAATTGAAAGATGGCAAGGTCATTCACAGTGAAACACTGACTGATCGCTTAGGCTTTTTACAAGAACTGGGTGTATTACCCCGCAATATCAATGGTAGTCCGGATAATGTCATTTTCATTGACAGATTCACTGTTCCCAATACTGCTGTAAATGAATTCCTGGAAAGGGTGAAGGTCAACCGCGGTCTTATCAAAACACTGCCTGGCTTTGTCAGAGATGCCGCTTACAGTTATACGGATAATGAAGGGAAATTTGTTTTTGTAACGGTGGCTGTGTGGGGTAATAAGGCCGCATTCGAACAGGCGAGAGAGACGGTACAGGCGTCGTATAAGAAAGAAGGGTTTGATATGCCGGCGATGCTGAAGCGGTTGAATATAACTATTGAAAGAGGGGTTTATAAGGAGTTTATGGCGCAGTAAAGACGGGGGAGGGGTAGCCAGTATCAATTGTTTACAATGTTGCCAGTCGCGTAAAGACCGTAATATTTGGCCGATAAGATTAACTTTGCATCTTACAAAGACTTGCATATGAAAATTGCACTGGCTTCTCCTCCCTTTCCCAAATCCATCAATGACGGAGTATACTGGCTTGAAAAATTAGTAAAAGATGCAGCGGCAGAACAGGCGGAAATTATCTGCTTTCCTGAATCATATCTTCCTGGTTATCCGGGCATGGGATATGAAGCGGAAGATCGCTCTGCCGAAAAGTTGCAGGCTGCATTGAATAAGGTATGTACCATCGCTGCTGAAAATGCTATCGCTATTATCGTCCCGATGGACTGGCATCATGAAGGGAAATTACTGAACGTGGCTTTTGTGGTGGCTGCCAGTGGGGAGGTGTTAGGTTTTCAGTCCAAGAATCAGTTAGATCCTACAGAGGACAACTTTTGGGAAGCAGGAACTGAGCGACAGCTATTTGAAATAAATGGGGTGAAGTTTGGTATCACCATCTGCCATGAAGGATTCCGTTATCCTGAATCTGTCAGATGGTCCGCACAGCGGGACGCTAAGATTGTATTTTTTCCTCACTTCGGAGGAAGCAATACGGAAGGTGTACTGCCTAAAGAATGGGGTAGTAAAGAGAATCCTTATTATGAAAAAGCGATCATGCTGAGAGCGATGGAAAATACCATTTATATGGCCAGCTCCAATTATGCGTCCAGCTATCCTGACGCAGCATCTTCTGTAGTTGCGCCTGATGGTACTTGCATCAAACATGAAGCTTATGGAAGAGTTGGTGTAATAGTAGTTGGTATTGATCCTTCATTGGCAACAGGATTATTAGCGAAGCGATTTAAGAATGCGCTTTATCGTTGATAGTATAACCATTGTTCCAATCTCAGGCATCTGTAATGACATTGGATGAATGGGGCCGTAGTTAAGGCATCAGACCATTGAAGGTGCAATACCGAATGACTTCTTAAAAGCGGAAAAGAAATGTGAGTAGTCGTTAAAGCCGACTTCGAGATATACATCAGTTGGTTTCATTTTCCTTTCTTTTAAAAGCAAATGTGCGGCTTCCAGTTTTTTCTGTATTAACCATTTCCCTGGAGTGGTATGGTATATCTTTTCAAAGTCGCGTTTGAAAGTAGAGATACTACGACCAGTGAGATATGCGAAGTACTGCAGGTCTCCATCATATTGATAATGTTCTTCCATAAAGGCCTGCAGATCTATTTTACCCGGTTCGCTGAAATCAAAAAGCAGGTGTTTCAAATCGGGATTTGCATCCAGGAAAATAAGCACCGCTTCTTTGATCTTTGTTTTCAATAATTCACCAGTGATTTGATTACTATGTTCCAGGTATGGTAATAGCGAATCAATATAGTTTTTGAAAAGTCTGTTAGGGCGCAACAGAAATACATTATCATAATGCTGCGTAGCTGAAATGCTCCGTTGATATGGTGCGGACAGTTCCAGCAGGACATCCTGATCAATACAGATGGATACTGACCGATACTCACCACCTTCAGGAGGTTGCTTTATAAATTTGCTTAGCCTGTTTTTAACTGCAAAGCGGAAGTCACCAGCTTTATAAAGTTGCTTCTTACCACCGAAATGAACCTCTGATACACCAGAAATAATATAATCTATTACGTGCTGGCGAATGAACAACTCGCCATCTACAATCCTTTTGGAAACGCAGGAATAAACGATCTGAGGCAGATTTGGATCTGTTGTATTAGCCATGATATTGGATGTGGTTGAAACAAGGTTATTGCCCTATACCAATAACCTTGTTAAATGAACCGTAATTATTTACTGTCCTAAAAACATTGCTGACATCTCCTGACGGGATATCTCAGGACCCACTTTTAGCCGTCTTTCGTACATACTTTCTGCGTCAGCACCTGCAGTATAATGTACCTGATCCTTTCCATCTGTCACTGCATCGTAGACTATTGCGGCCACTTCTTCAGAGGTTAAGCCACTTGTTGTAGGATCCATCATACCTTTTACAACCTTCATATACCGGTCGAGTAATTCCTTGTAAGGCTCAGTAGTTGAGAGAACTATATTTGACGCAAACGCTGATCTTATAAAACCTGGTGCTACAGTTTTGACACTGATGCCCCATGGCGCCAATTCATAGGTCATTGCCTCGCTGAAGGCCTCTAATCCCCATTTTACGGTATGATATATACTGTCGAACGGGAAGGTAACCAGCCCTGCAATGGAGGTTATATTAACAAACATACCGCTTTTCTTAGTTCTGAAATGGGGTATAAATGCCTGTGTGATCCTGATAGCGCCTAACAAGTTGGTGTCAACCTGTTTTATCAGTTCCTCGTTGCTCACACCTTCCAGGGGGCCTATAATACCATAAGCGGCATTGTTTAATACCACATCTATATTGCCCAGCTTAATAGCCTGTGAAACGGTGGAATTGATCTGTGTAGGATCTGCAATATCCAGTGGTAGAACAGTTACCCTTTCCAGATCGCTGAATTCCTTACCTTTTTCGATATTGCGCATAGTGGCAATCACCTTCCAGCCATGATCGTGAAATAAACGGACCGCTGCTTTTCCGAGACCACTGGAAGTTCCTGTAATGAATATTGTTTTCATGTTGCTTTCGTTTGGTTTTGTGATACAAAGAAAGCGAGGATTGGGCAGGAGGGGATTGTTGTAAAGTTCAAAGAATATGGGTAAAAAGTTCAGGCAGTAAATTGTCTACAGTCTTTTCTCCACCCACTTCTTTGTCTCATCCACCAGTAATGACATCACATCTTTCTTTCCTGCTTTAAAGGAATGATCTGCTCCTTCCAGTTTTACCAGGGTGGCTTTTTTCAGAGAACTACATACACTTTCAATCAGGTCCCAGGTGGCCAGAGTATCTTTTGAGCCCTGCAGGAAAAGCATGGGCATCTTTATTTCCTTCAGATGATCTGCACGCTCTATAGACGGCTTGCCTGCAGGATGGAGTGGAAAGCCATAGAAGACGATACCCGCAACATTATTATCCGAATGGGCAGCTAAGTATTGTGAACTCATTCTCCCACCGAAAGATTTGCCGGAGGCAAATAGCGGTAGTTTAGGGGCTAATTCATGGGCTTTTTTAATAGCAGCCTCTATGGTTGCATGTGCAACAGCTGGAGAGTCAGGCCTGCCTTTTTTGTTTTCAGTAAAGGGGAAATTGAATCGTAAAGTAGCGATGCCTACTTTGGAAAGTGCTTCCGCCAGTGTTTCCATGAAGATATGATCCATGCCGGCTCCTGCTCCATGTGCCAGTGTGAAGAT
Organism: Chitinophaga ginsengisoli; assembly: GCF_003014595.1. Lineage (GTDB taxonomy): Bacteria > Bacteroidota > Bacteroidia > Chitinophagales > Chitinophagaceae > Chitinophaga > Chitinophaga ginsengisoli. The sequence continues at coordinate 757,219 of NZ_PYGK01000001.1, forward strand.
ACATTCCGGTTTGGCCGGAGTGATGTATTTGGCGGAGACGGTGCCCACTGTAGGGGAAACTTCCAGTTTGAAGGATTGTGTACTCATGATGAATGCAAAGTTAAATGATATCATGCATGCTTTTATGGAGAGCCCGGATCTAATTGCCAGTTGAATATGCTATTTTGTGAGGATTATAAACCCATCCCTATGCCCAGAGAACATGGTAGTATTCCGGCAACTAATCACTCTACCCGTTCAGCAGCGTATCATACAGGCGCGACCGGTATTGCTATGCCGGCGGTAATACCTTTTCAGAAGATGTCTTTGGATGCTGAAAACCAGCCATTTGTTGATAACAGTGGCCCTGTTGTTCAATTGGTCTTAAGTAAAGAGGAGGCAAGGGCCGGAGTGGGAGCTGCAGTCGACATTAATGAGGGCGGGAAGATAACAAAAGGCGTAATATTTAAGTTTATGGAAGCCTTAAATACTGTGAAAGTGAAAGTAGATGGCGAAAAGAATCTCCGACTAGTATCACTGGATAAGCTTTCTTTCCGGGAGGAAGGAAAAAGGGGCGGCAACAATGAAGATCAGAGGCCTGCGCTGTTAGGTCAGATAGCGGAGTTATGGGGACGTGACGTAGCGCCTCCGGTTGTTGGTAAAATGAATACACTTACTCCCGAAGAACTAAATACTATAGAGGAGCTGCATCGCGGCTTTGAAGGATATCCGCCTAAAACGGATGACAGAACGGTATATATACGGCCCGGAAGTTGGGACGACGGGGAAGGCGTGTTCCTGACAACATTTGGCTCCTCTACCATGACAGGGAGTGCTCAATTATCTGATCGCATGCGAACGGCGAAAAAGGGTGGTATCACTGCAATCCTCCGGGAGAAGAACTCCGCCAGTCATATTATCAATGCCACTATTGAGTTACAGATTGGCAGGCATCACATAGAATACAAGTGGGAGCGTACGACAGGGGAGCAAGCAGCAGAAGAGGAAAGGGTTAGCCGCTGGGACCCTGATTCAGCTGAGGAAAGAGAGAGTGCTGCACAGATCTATCGTCGTTTTGCGCTTGGACAGGCGGATCCCGATAAGGAATATACAAATGAACTGGTTGGGGGAAGTGCTGGCCTGGAGGAAGCTCCAAAATACGCCAGTGTTGAAGCATTTATGGCAGATCGCCATAACCGGGGGCTTTTTAAACCTAAGGCCCTCAGCTATTTCCGTAGATTACCGGAGAATCAGAAATTACTGTTTATAAACCGGAACTTTGCCGGTTCGAAGATAGCAACACAGATACCTCACGAAGAAAACGGAAATGGGATGACAAACCGCGACGTTGTGATGGAAAGTGGTTATGCGGATGTACAGAATGTGTATAGCTATCTTTCGAATAAGATAAATACGGCGGACAAGGAAATGGAGAAGCTCAAAGAAGAGAGCAGGCCTTATGAGACGACGGGAAATATCAAGAAATGGTATCAGAAACAATTTAATGAACTGAAGAAAAAGCTGAGGAGTAAGAAGTTTGGAAACACGGCGATGCCTTCTCAGAGTGTGGGCGGCGATAATTTCAAACTTTTGAGCGTGGAAAGTTTATTCTGGGACCGTTTCATGAGGTTATCTGCTGATGCGCAGATTGAGATGATAGGAGGTGCTACCACTGCCATTCATCAATCAACAAAATCGCCGCTGGAGCAAGCAGCTGCGCTTCATTATGTGCGTAACGAAGGGCAGGAAAATAGAGAACATACAAGTACTGTTAAAATATCGAATGTAACTTTTACTATTGGATCGGGACATGCTTACAGATTCCATCAACAGGGCCTCCATACTCATCCGGGTATCGCGGGAACACAAAAAGAAGTAGAATTTGCCATCATGAACCAGGTGCTGCAAAGGTACTGGGCGAAGTCATTGCCGAGATCTGGTGCTGTGGGAGGGATTGCCGAAAGCGAAAACTTTGTGATGGTGAACGGTGTGAAGATTATTTACCTGGCATGGTCTCCTAATCCGGTGTCTGATGTCATCTATATTCCCGATTATATGGCGGCACCATAAAGCCAAATGATAGAAGAGGCAAAGCCTGTTTGAGAAATTAACTACTTGCCGGACTTCTTTACCCGGATTTACCCATTAAAATTTGAACTTTCACAAGTTTACCTACAAAAGCTGTAGGTCATATGCCTTTAATCCCCCAAAAGAGAATTAGTATACAACTTTCCCGCATTCGTATTAACAGCACCGCCCCCATTCATGTGAAATTTGCAGTATAAATAATCAGAAAATGAAAAAAGTAATCTTAATAACAGGTGCAAGTTCCGGAATGGGTAAAGATGCTGCAAAAAAACTGATCCGGGAAGGGCATACCGTTTGGGGAAATCAAAAAAGCCGCCATCAGAGCAGCTTTTGTTATCGGTAAGGATTACTAACACTGCCCGGTGTTTTCTATCTCAAAAGGCTTTTAGGCGTAACACCAAATTGCTTTTTAAAGGCACGGTGAAAATGCTGAGGATGGGCATATCCCAATTCATAAGCTATTGTGGAGATGTTCTTTTCGCCTTCCAGTATCATCTGCCGGGCGCGTCTTAATCTTTCGTCACACAGAAATCCATAAATACTTTGGTTAAAAACCATTTTGAACTGCTTCTTCAGTTTTAGCTCCGTCAGCCCACTCTGATCAGACAAGGATTTTAGCGAGGGTGGCGTCTCCAGGTTATTTAAAATAAGCTCCTTTACATAATATAATCTTTCCAGATCTGCTTTTCCGATTTCCGGAATTTTCTTAATTGGCCCTGCCAATATTTCAAACTGCCTGCTGAACAATTCCAATATCCGTGAATCAAAATACAATTTCCCGAGACCGGATTGAAGCGGCGAGTCCCAGAAAGTATGTAGCAAGTACTTCAGCCTGTGATCCATACTATTTGCAGGGGCGTGCATTACGAATCGTTCGCCTTTTTCAATTTTATTGGCCAGCGAATGAAATTCCGGAAGGTAATCGCGAAGCAAGTCCGCCATGCGCTCTGGTAACAGGTGAATGCTGAATATGCGATGCCTGCCCGTTGTCATCAACTGATTTGTCTCTGTGCTGTAGGGGTTAAACAGGATATTATGGTAGCCTTTATTATAATGATGTTTGGTTAAAAGTCCGTCATACGTTTGGCTGATATTACCTTCTAACATGAAGTTCATTTCTACAAAGGCGGTGCCGTTATAGTGCGACAAAGGCTGGACTGATTTCTCTGCAATCATGGTGCCATCTACAATACCGGCAGAATCGGTGATAGCCAGTTTAATATGACCCTGCCTGTCCCTGAGCGGAATGTTATATTCATGCATTACACCTCTTGGTATGGCTATCAGCCTTTCTATACTGAACTGCTCAGGCTCTTTTTGTTCTTCCATAGTAAAATGATTGCAGAGATGGTACTAAATAATTCAATATATGCACTTTTCCCATAATTGAAACGGACAACTTTGCATAAAATTACATTGAAATGAACGAGCGTATTTTCAATACACAAACTATAAAAAAGACAAGTGTTTTAATCGTAGGCGGCGGGATCTCTGGCCTGAGTGCTGCATTGTTCCTGCTTAAGCATGATATTGTGCCCATATTGATAGAGCGGCATAAAACCACTTCTATACATCCAAGAGCCCGTGGTTTCGATGTCAGGACCATGGAACTCTACCGCGAACTGCAATTGAGCGAGTCTATACGTAAAGCCGGAGCAGCATTGGCAGCAGCCTGGGGTATTCATACAGGCAGCTCATTGTTTGCCACGCTAAAAAACAAGAAGCCTAAAAAGCAAAAAATAGCTGGCCCGATGCAGATAAAAGGATTGGAAGCACTGACTGCCCAAAGTCCTGAAGCCGGTGCGCGTTGTACCCAGGATATTTCAGAACCTATCTTGCTGGCCGCTGCCAGGGAGCGTGGGGGCGATCTCCGCTTTTATACGGAGCTGGTTTCTTTCCACCAAACCAGGAATTCAGTTGTGGCTGTGATAAGGGATAGAGAGACTGGCCAGGCAGAAACGATTGAAGCCAACTATATGATCGCAGCCGATGGCGCTAAAAGCCGGATACGGGAAACCCTATGCGCAACTACAGTTGGTCGTGGCGTTTTGGGAGACCTGTTAAATGTTTATTTCAAAGCTAATCTGCGTGAATTTGTAGCAGGCAGGGAGTTTAGCATCTTGCGGATAGAGGAACCGGGCCTACGTGGAATGCTCACATCTATCGATAATAGCGACCGTTGGGTTTACCATTTATACTACGACACCGCAAAAGGTGAAAAGCCGGAAGATTTTACGAATGAGAAATTAATTGCTATCCTGCAAAAAGTGATTGGTTTACCCAATGTGACGATCTCCATTATTAGCGTATTGCCCTGGCAACCTACAGTAAAAGCAGTAACTGAAATGCAGCATGGCAGCGTCTTCCTGGCAGGCGATGCTGCTCACATTATGCCTCCATACGGTGGAAAAGGAGCTAATACCGGGATACAGGATGTTCATAACCTGGCCTGGAAACTGGCGTTGGTACTAAAAGGTATTGCAAAAGAATCTCTGTTACATACTTATTCGACCGAACGGCAATCTATCGGCCAATACAATGCAGAGACATCTGGCGAAATGGCCGATGAATATGGACTGATTAAAAAAATAAACAGGAAATGGATGTTTTCCTTCCTGAGCGTGATCGTTGTTAGCAAGCTTGGGTTGAATCAATTATTTCCTAAACTGCCGATGAAAAAATTAGGGTACCTGATGGGCATACCCGATATGATTTATTCGTCTTCGGCTATATGTGCCGGAGATACAGGCAGCCAGTCTAAAAGAACTGATCTGCTAAAAGGACAGCCTGGTACCCGGATACCTCATTTATGGGTAAATTATCAGCAGCAGAAAATATCTACACTTGACTTAATGGGTGAAAGTTTTGTACTACTTACAGGACCGGATAATGATTTATGGAAACAGTTAGCTACACAAATTCAAGATGAGTTTAAAATAGGCATTCCCGTATACAGTATCAGTCCCGATGGTGCGTTGGACTATAAAGAAAAAACTGTCAACAAAGTACTGGATATCACCACGAGCGGTGCCTTATTGATCAGGCCTGATGGATTTGTAGCCTGGAGATGTAAAGAACAAAAAGCTGACTCAGGTAGCAATTTTAAGCGATCCTTATTAAAAATATTGGGCCTGTGATTACAGCGTTCGATTCCTGTATTCCTTATTGGAACTGTAGGAGTTGGCGCCAATCGTTTAATCATAAGATGCTGAATACCGGTTCGTTTGGCGAGCTGTAAATGGGTTCGACGGCGGATTTTGCAGAAAAAAGCATCATTTAAAACAAAAAGCAGATAATGTCCTATTTCAGTTACAATGAGGCATTTACTTAAAAATAAAAGCGAAATGATAGTAATATTATTTCGCTTCTTTCGTAGCCCCGCCAAGCAATTTGTCGAACTATTTACTGGACTTCTTTGCCCGGATTTACCCAATGAAATCTGAATTTCCACAAATCTGATTACAAGTCTTTAAACTTTACCTTTTGTCAAATGTCATAGCAAAGTGCGCTATTCGGCGCATTTTGTTATTATAAACTCGCCACTATACCGTGATTACCGGTGTAAACCGGTTTGCTCCAGACAATAGTTCCAAATGAGGTGTTCGCGCTCCGCCGTGAAATATTTCATGCTTTTCTTAGCCGGTTTCCTATCTACAAAATAATCGCCTGACTTGCCAGGCACATTTTCAGCAGTCGCCAGGTATACTATGGTATCTGCACCCGACTCAGGGCTTTTGAAGAAAGAACGAGCCAGCTTGCTGACAAAATTCAGTATCGGGCCAAGATCACTGCCAACACCAAAACTGGTCGCCACTGCGCCCGGATGAAGCGTATACGCCCTCACATTGGTAATACTATCCCGCTGCAACTGCCCCACCAGGTGCTGAGTATTCCAGATCAGGAATAACTTCGCATTTCCGTATGCCCGCAATGGGTTATACTGTTTTTCCAACTGTATATCGCCAAAATCAGGCTTTGCATTTAACTGGTGAGAATTAGACGCTACATTGATAATGCGGGCATCGTCGCTCTTTACCAGCAAATCCATCAATAAGTGAGTGATCAGGAACGGGGCCAGGACATTGACTGCAAATGTCTTTTCAAAATTCTCCTGGCTGGTCTCCCGGCTTTTACCCATCAGACCGCCCGCATTGTTGATCAGTATATCAATCCTCGAATACCGCTCATGTATATCGGCACACATCCTGCGAATGTCCGCCAGGCTGTAGAGGTCGGCCGTTACCACACTAACCTGATCGTTTCCGCTCTCGGCAATGATCTCCTTCCTTATCACTTCCGTTTTTCCAGGATTTCTTCCATGGACTATTACCTGGTAGCCTCGTTGCGCGAGCGCCAGTGCTGCCGCCTTGCCAATGCCACTGGTAGCACCTGTGATCAGTACCGTTTTTCCCATTCTTACTTTTTTACAAAGCTACCGGTATAATGGTATACTTTTGATGCCAGTTACCTAAAGGATACCAAAATGGCGAAAAAGGAATTAAGCATCGAGCAGAAAATTAAGTATGTACAAGACACACTGTTCGTGATCAGTGGCAAATGGAAACTGCCCATCATGATAGCCATCAATAACGGCAATAATCGCTTTCGCGACATCCAGCGCGCCGTACCCAATATCACTACCCGCGTACTTTCCAAAGAACTCAAAGATCTGGAAGAAAACAGGTTAGTAGTGCGCACTGTGTATGACTCCCTACCCGTTACTGTGAGCTACACGGTCACGCCGTATTGCAAGAGTTTAAAACCAATGGTGGATGAAATGATTAAGTGGGGTGAGAACCACCGTGCAATGTTGAAAAAGATAAAACCTGCGTAATCACTCGTTGCATCGCTGGCAACATAGTGAGCTGCAGGAAAAGGCAATGCAAAAATGTCAGGTACGTGTTATACCACTGGTCGTAGCGAGACACTATGACCTTTTTACAACATATTATAACCTGGCCTGGAGATTCTTCACTCCATGCGTTGCGTTCAGAATGACGGCCTTGATTTGACAAATACCCAAATTCCCAATAACAAAAAAGCTGCCCTAAAGCAGCTTTTTACATTCTCAGTAGCCCGGACAAGAATCGAACTTGTATCTAAAGTTTAGGAAACTTCTATTCTATCCATTGAACTACCGGGCCATAGGGCACGAACCCTAAAGTGGAGTGCAAAAGTAAACGTTTTTTATATATTTCGAGCACTCAGCTCAAAATTTGCCCACTCATGCTACTATTATAAATTTTCTCAATCTGTTGATCGTATTTCTGGGTAATTACTTTCCGCTTTACCTTAAGGGTAGGGGAGAGTTCTCCGTTGGCAATCGTCCATTCCCTGGGCAGCAGTTCAAACTTCTTGATCTGCTCTATGTGACTGAAATACTGGTTATATTTCTCAACGACCTGTTGGTAAAGCTGTTGAATATCATCGTTTTGCAGCAGTTCTTCATGAGAAGAGGAAGGGAGTCCTTTTTTAGCAGCCCAGCTCTCCAGTTGAGGGAAAGAAGGTACGATCAGGGCGCCTGTAAATTTGCGTCCTTCCCCTACCACCATAATCTGCTCAATAAAGGGTGATTCCTTGAATTTATTCTCGATAGGCTGCGGAGCCACGAACTTACCGCCGGAGGTCTTAAAGAGCTCCTTTTTGCGGTCTGTGATCTTCAGGAACTGATTGTTGACGAGTACGCCGATGTCGCCGGTGTGGAACCAGCCATCTTTGATAGCGTCGGCAGTCAGATCGGGGCGTTTGTAGTACCCGAGAGTGATGTTCGGACCTTTGCAGAGGATCTCGCCATCTTCTGCTATTTTAACTTCCACATTGCTGATGAGCGGTCCTACAGTTCCAAACATACGGTCTTTTACATCTACCCGATTCACACTGATCACGGGAGATGTTTCAGTAAGGCCATATCCCTCCAGAATAGGAATATTGGCAGCGGTAAATATTTTTAATAACCTTACCTGGCAGGCAGCAGAACCAACAACAACAGCGTCTATATTACCTCCCAGGGCTTCCCGCCATTTCTTGAAGACAAGTTTATTGGCGATAGACAACTGGAAGTTATACCACCAGCCAAGGGATTTATTGATCTCATATTTCTTGCCCAGTTCTACTGACCAGAAGAAAAGAGCACGTTTGATACCCTTTAATTCCAGCCCTTTGGACATGATCTTTTCATATACTTTTTCCAGTAAGCGCGGCACTGTCGTAAATATGCTGGGCTTCACCTCACGCAGGTTATCGGCGATGGTATCCATGCTTTCTGCATAGTAAATAGGTACTCCTGCAGTAAGGTATACATAAGTCACCATACGTTCGAAAACGTGATTGAGAGGCAGAAAGCTGAGTGCCCTTGCTTCCTGGCTTACCGGCAGATAAGGGATACATGCTGTCACATTACTCATGATATTCCTGTGATTCAGCATAACTCCTTTAGGCGTACCGGTAGTACCTGAAGTATAGATGATGGTAGCCAGTTGTTCAGGATCTATTTTCTCCCGGATAACTTTTATCCTGTCAATATCTTCCTGTTTAGCCATATCGGGGATCTCACTCCAGTGTCGGCAACCTGCAATTTTAGTAAAAGAGAAGATCTCTTTGAGATGGGTTAATTTATGACGTATAGGTGTGATCTTATCAAGCATATCCTGCCCGCTTACGAACAGAATAGAAGCTCCTGAATCATTCAGGATGAACTCCGTTTCATGTTCGCTGATTGTCGGATATAACGGCGCAAGCACAGCACCTGCCTGTTGACAGGCCAGGTCTGTTAGCATCCACTCGGGGCGGTTAGGGGATACTATTGCAATCTTGTCCGAGCCTTCAGGAGTCGTGTCTCCCTGGCCTATGCCAAGTTGCAGCAGCCCTGCACTAAAACGGAGTGTAAGATCGGCTACTTCCTGTGTGCTGTACTTTTTCCAGACATTGTTTTCTTTTCCTACCAGCATGTCTGACTTTGGGAAATTCTTTAGCTGGTGCTCAATGACATCAAATAATCTGCGTGGCTGCTCCATATTGTAGATCTGGCTTACGTTAAATACCTTTTATCAAGGCAGTGGAATTTATGAAAGGTGGATGGGGATTTATATGCCCCTGCGTTGCTTTTCCTCCAATAATTTTTCATACTCTTTTACTGCATCTCCGAATGGATCGCGATGCCAGGCATTAAAGTACTGAAATGCCAGTCCAAGCCCCCAGCCAATTGCAGGCCATACGGGCCATGGCGTACCACCATGTTCATAGGCTCCGGTGGCTAGCCAGAGTCCCCAGAAAAAGGCATTCATAACAAGATAAATAATCAGGGATGTTTTGAATTTCGCCCTTAACCTGGCGATTTTCCAAAGTTGTTCGTCTCGTTGAGAATTTGGTTCCATATGTATAAGATTTAAGCCCCGATTAAATGTAGCGATTTTTCCTGAAAAGTACCAGTCGGCAGAGGGGTAGCAATAAAAAAGAGGAAAAACATTGTCCAGCCTGGAACTGCAATGTTATTTCAGCAGCACTATATAATTTTGGTTAACGACCTGATGGACAGACTGCATAACGCGATACAAAATATTTTTCCCGGCATTCCACGAATCACATATAAACTTATTGCTTAAACTTCATTGCATATACATATTTAAAGATTGTGTCTTAATGGTTATTTAATTGATGAAACCCAGAGCGTTTTATCTAATAATGCACTCACCAGTCCCAGGTGACAAAAGTCCTTTTTTGCCAACAGGGACTGGTGAGCTGGTTTTTATTTTGATTTACCTGCACGTTCCACATCGGGCAACAGACCAGTAAGCAACCCTATTAAAGGCAGATAGGCACATACATCAAATACATAGGCAATGCTGGTTTTGTCGGCCAGTTTTCCCAGTAGCGCAGAACCAATACCTCCCATGCCAAATGCAAGTCCGAAGAACAATCCGGCGATCATACCTACCTTGCCCGGCACCAGTTCCTGTGCATAAACAAGAATAGCAGAAAAGGCAGATGACAGGATCACGCCAATAAATACACTAAGTACGGAGGTCCACAACAGGTTAGCATGTGGCAACAGGAGTGAGAACGGCGCCACACCCAATATCGATATCCAGATCACATACTTGCGTCCTATACGGTCGCCTACCGGACCTCCGATGAAAGTACCTGCAGCAATGGCAAACAGGAAGATGAAGAGATATACTTGTGCACTTGCTACAGACACATGGAACTTATCCATGAGGTAGAAGGTATAGTAGCTGGTCATACTAGCCATGTAGAAGTATTTGGAGAAGATCAGCACCAGCAATATGCTCAGTGCAAAAATGACTTTTCCCCTCGGTAACTGTACATGTATTGCAGCATCCGCACCTTTCGATTTGCTACGGATGCGATGCGTATTGTTTTTATACCATGATCCGATATTGAGCATTACCACTATCGCCAGTAATGCAGCTAATGAGAACCAGCTGATGCTGGACTGTCCTTTCGGTACAATGATCAGCGCTGCGAGTAACGGGCCGAGTGAGCTGCCTGCATTGCCTCCCAGCTGAAAAAGCGATTGCGCCATACCATGCCTGCCGCCGGAGGCCATATAAGCCAGGCGGGAAGCCTCGGGATGGAAGATAGAGGAGCCTACGCCCACCAGCGCAACAGATAATAACACCAGGTAAAAATGGTGCGCCTGGGAAAGGCTGATCAATCCCAGTAAGGTAAAGCCCATACCAATGGCCAATGAATAGGGTTTGGGATTTTTGTCTGTATAAAACCCTACCAGCGGTTGCAGCAGGGACGCCGTAAGCTGATAGGTGAGCGTGATCAGCCCTATCTGACTGAAAGAAAGATGAAGGGAGTCTTTGACGATAGGGTAGATGGCAGGTATCAGTGACTGTATGGTGTCATTGATCAGATGGGAGAAGCTGAGCGCGATCAGAATAGAGAATACGGTATTCTGCGCGGCCTGCTGTGCCTGCGCTTTAGCGGTTTCCTGTATTGTTTTTTCCATGACTTTTTACTTTGCTGGCTCGTCGTTATTATGTTGGGTAATACGTTGTGCCCATTGCCACGCCTTTTGGGCATCCTGGGCAATGATGCTGTTTAAAAGGTGCTTATGCAAATGCTGGGTTTCTCTGAAACTCTCAGCATTTTTAAACTGAGTTATAAAGTGATTTTTCAAGTGGTGCGCCACCGTTTTATAGAGGTCTGTCAGAATACTGTTGCCTGACGACTCTGCAATGGCAACGTGGAAATTGATATCAGCCTCAATGGCGCCGGCTGTATCATCCGCGGCAGCGGTCTCCTTTCTCTTTTTCAGATATACTTCTATTTTCTCAATGTCTTCCGCCGTTCTGTTGACGGCAGCTTTCTGCGCTATCTTCATTTCCAGCAACTGCCGTACTTCATCCAGATCATCTATAGTGGCCCGTTTTATCCGTTGAGGGAAAGGCTCTTCAATACCGGCACTGGCTTCGACGAAGGTACCCAGTCCCTGTTGTACACGTAGTACACCACTGTTGGCCAGTATGCGTACAGCCTCCCGTATGGACGACCGGCCCACGCCGTAAGCCTGCATTAAAGCAGGTTCTGTAGGTAACTTCTCTCCCGGCTTGTAAGTGCCGAGAGATATCTGCTCCTGCAACCGCTGGGCCACTTCGTCGGCAAGGCTATTTCTCTTAATAGACGTCATAAGCTAATCATCATATCATCTGATGATTCAAAGGTAACTAATCTCCTGATATCCCCACATCTTTTTTATTTATCTTTGCGCCTCTTATAAGAAATAAGCTATAAAACGTGCAACTTTGTAAGGGGTTCCACCTGATTTTTAAAACAAGATTCACAAATGAAAGCATTTAACTTTTTTATTCTATATCGTCTGCCATTGGGTATTATCTTCCTGTTAGGTGGTATTGCACTGGGAATAACCATAGGTTGGTGGGAAGCTACTATTCTGCTGCTGATTGGTGTGGTATGTCTGGTTACACACTTCATGTTCGGCCCAATGAGGCTGGTACAGGAAGCGGTTGAAGCCGGTGACATTGATAAGGCGATGGGAATGATGAACAAGATCGCTTTCCCTAAACTGCTCTACAAACCGATCCGCTCTGTGTATTACTTCATGCAGAGTAATATGGCGATGTACAATAAAGACCTGGACAAAGCAGAAGCAACGATCCGCCAGAGTATTAAATCCGGTAGCCCGATGAAGGAATACGAAGGTATGCAGTACTTCCAGCTGGGAACCATCGCTTACCAGAAGAACGACATGAAGGAAGCCGACCAGAACCTCAAGAAAGCAGTGAGAATGGGGCTGCCTGACAAAGAAAATACTGCTGCTGCACTGCTTACCCTGGCTTCCATTGCCATGAGCCGCAGGGACTTTAAAACAGCAAAAGATTACTTCCGCAGGGCTAAGGCACAAAAGCCAACTACCGCACAGATAGTAAGCCAGATAAAAGAAATGGACAAATACATCTCCCGTATGCCCGGTTGATGACCTGCTTATAAAAGAAAAGGCGTCCTGCATAAACGGGACGCCTTTTCTTATTGCTGTAATTATTCGTATCTATGATACTATATTGAAATATGTAATAACCAATTAAACCTTATTTTTGTCCAAAACACACTAATCCTATGTTCGGTTTGTTCAGCTTTGACCAGATTCTGGCTATTACCTTTACGCTTTTTGCAGTTATCGATATTGTGGGATCTATTCCCGTGCTGATATCGCTGAAGGAAAAGTTGGGCCATATCGACTCAGGAAAGGCTACTATCGCCTCAGGCTTCCTGATGGTGCTGTTCCTCCTGGTAGGTAAACCATTCCTGAACCTGCTGAGCGTAGATATTCACTCCTTTGCAGTAGCTGGTTCTATCGTAATCTTTGTGATCGGTCTGGAAATGATCCTGGGGGTGGAGTTTTTCAAAAGCGAGAAAGATACTAAAACAGGCAGCCTGATTCCTATTGCCTTCCCGCTGATAGCCGGTTCCGGTACCCTGACCACCATTATGTCGCTCAAAGCCAACTATGAGGAAGTAAATATATTAGCGGGTATCCTTTTGAACCTGGTGATCATTTACGTCGTACTGCGCTCTCTGAGCTGGATAGAACGCATCCTGGGCAAAGCGGGGTTAATGGTGGTACGTAAGTTTTTTGGCGTGATCCTGCTGGCGATTGCCGTGAAGATCTTCAAGAGCAACCTGAATATGTGATTGAAAATAAGTAGAGGGGCTTTTGTAATTGATCGTTAAATACATTAGTTTTGCCTTCCTTTCCTGGTGAACAGGATGGCTTCAGGCCTCGTAGTACAATGGATAGTATAAGAGTTTCCGAAGCTCCAGATACAGGTTCGATTCCTGTCGAGGCTACTTAAAAAGGACAGTTGGTTTGCCAGCTGTCCTTTCTTATTTATGCTGCGTTAGCATGATATTGTTGATTTCTCCTTCGGATAGACTTCACGTTCTTCCTGGCTCCATTTATGCATGTGGCCTCATTTTGAAGAACATCTTTATGCAAAAGAGAAACTTCCTGAAAGCATTCCGCTTTTTCATTCCCAGGAAATAACGTTGATGCGTGAAGAACAGTTGCATACGTTTAAAGTTGTTCGCAAGAGAATAACTTCCATAACTATCATACAGCTCCTGAAAGATCTTTCTTTCCTTATCCAATGCTGCAGGACATGCATCGCGGAACAGGCTGAATATGGTCCTTGTATCCCTGAGTTTTGCCTGCAGATCAAGTTTCCCACCAGTAATATTGGAACTGTGTTGCCTCCACTGTACAAATGCAGTATTGATGTATTTAATCTCACCATGTAATGTGGCGAAGAACGGCAGCCAGAGGTCATAAGCCGCTTCTCTTGGATAAGGCATGGCTGCAACAGCGATAGCCCTTTTCATGATAAGGGAATGGCCTGCTACGCAGTTGTCTGTGGCAAAATACAGGCAACTGTCAAATGGTGTTTGGTGCTTAAGGTCAGAATGTTTCCACAGCGGCTGCAGATCCTCAGACACCAGCTGGGAATCGCTATAGACCATAGGATGATCGCCTATCGCGTTCATTAACAATGTTGTCTTTTCAGGTTGCCATATATCGTCCTGGTCGGAGAAGGAGATATACTCCCCTGTAGCGAGACTAACTGCTTTTTCGAAATTCCTGGTGTAACCAAGATTGGAAGCATTCCGGAATACACGGATGTGGCTATGTTTAGCAGCATACCTTTCAAGGATTTCAACCGTATTATCCTTACTGCAGTCATCTACAGCTACGATCTCAATATTGGGATAGGTTTGCGCAAGCAGCGAATCCATTTGTGCTTCCAGGAATCTTGCTCCATTGTAGGTAGCCATCACGATCGATACGAGAGGAAGCGGTTTTATTTCGCCAGACATAGAAAAAGAAAAGTACTATTAAAAATAGTCCGGTATGACCCGGTTCAGCGGCGTAAAAGTATTGATATTATTCAGATTTGCATAGAAAACGGCCTGTACTTGGACAACCTCGTCTGTACCGGAATAAAAAAGCGCTGAAGATAGTTGGAGCTATCATCAGCGCTTATATTCAATCAGTTCGATTATTTCTCTAAGTTCGATTTGAGGTTGGTAAGCCCGGTTTGCAGGTCATCACCGATCATTTTTTCAAAATCCATGCATAACAGCATGAGGTTCATCGGATAATTCATATGCCCGTTGAAACCCCATTTTACCTTGGTGGAGGTTGGGGAAACGGCTTCCGTTTGCATATACGCCTGTTCGGTAGATTCAAAGGGTTTATAGAACCGTAATTCAAAATCGATCTTTTCACCTTCAGCGATCTTTTTAATCTCCTGTTCACCTTTACCTACGTCTTTTTTATCGCTGTCCCAGGCTGAAACAAAACCGACAGTACCATCGGTACCTGTATAGGTCTTTTTCATTGCAGGATCCATCATGGCCCATTTACTGTAGTTGTCCTGGTTTTTCAGGAGTTTGATGTAGTCAAAAACTTCCTGTTTAGGTTTATTGATCACTACTTCCCGTTCAACGCCATAACGTTTTTTAGTGAAGGCAGCGAGAATCAATACAATAGCAATCAGAACAACGATGACGAGCAGGATTTTCTTTAATGCTTTCATGTGTGTAGGTTTAAGTTACGTGAAATGGCCTTTTAGGCCTTTTTGATTTGTATCAACAACGTAAAGTAGGAATTGTTTTTAGCATAGTTTGTCTTATTCCTGCCATAACATGCGCCTGATAAGATCCCATTATCCACATCCGTTCTCAAATCCATTTTTTTTCTCCAACTTACAGACCTTTGGGGATTTTTATGAATAAAGACGATCTATATTGGTTAATATCCACCTCGCCAGCTATACAGATGTTGCGGTTGCGTAATACGCACTGGATCTTACCCTTCTTATATGGTGTTTTTAAAGAGGAGAACAGATTTTCAATTTCTGAGGTACAGCTGGTACGCCTGCTGGCCGAAACCCTGGGCCAACAGGACGATGGAACCGAAGACCTGGAAGAAGCAAAGATCAACTTTGGAGAGGATGAGGAAACCCGCGCCCGTAAATATATCCTGAACTGGGTACAGAAAAGGCTCCTGCAGGACCTTCCGGATGCGGAGGGTAATACCCAGTATCAGCTCAGCGCCTACACCGAGAAGGTGTTCCAGTGGATGCAGACCTTACAACTACGCCAGCACGTAGGTACAGAAAGCCGTTTTAAGCTGTTATTCAACTCCTTACGGGATATCGTGGAGAACACAGAAGACGACAGGGCCAAAAAACTCGAAATACTGAAGAACAAACGGGCGGATATCGATAAAGAGATCAAAGCCCTGGAACTGGGTATTGTACCAGACAGGTACAACAACGCCCAGGTGGAAGAACGCCTGGAGTTGTTTACCCGCCTGTGTTATGAGTTGATTAGTGATTTCCGGGAAGTGGAGGATAATTTCAAGGCTATCCACCGTACTATTGTAGAGCAGCATACCAAGGCAGAACAGAGCAAAGGCGCTATTATCGGGTTCGCCTTCGAAGCATATGACTCTTTGCGCAATAGTAACCAGGGTAAGAGCTTTTATGCGTTCTGGGACTTCCTGATATCCCGCGCGGGACAGGAAGAATGGCGGGAGCTCACCGACCAGTTGCTGCACACCATAACGGAAAGAAAGATCAGCGGTGATGAACAATTCCTGCAGAATATCAAATCCATGCTGCTACAGCAGGGCAAAACCGTGTATGATGCCAACGATAAAATGGCAGAAAAGCTCAGCCGTATTATCTCCGAAAAAGAAATAGCCAGACATAGACGCCTGCGGAAGCAGATCAATGGTATCAAGGAATTTGTCTTCGACCTGATTGAAGAAGATGACAATATTGATTGTGGCATTACTTTGGATGATAGTGCTGGCATCCGGATGGTAATGGAAAAGAAACTGGCGCTGGAACAAAAGAAAACAATTGTCGATGTGAAACAGCCGGCAAATGCTACAGAGCAGATCGAAGATGTTACAAGGTTCAGCCGGTTACTCAATACTTCCTTTATCAGCCGGAAACAGCTATGGGAGAAAGTGGAGCATGCACTGAAAGATAAGCAGACGGCTACGCTGAAAGAGGTGCTGGAACATTCTCCGCTGGAGAATGGCCTGGCAGAGATCATCAGTTATTATGATTTCCTGCGGGAGAAAGCCAGCCGTGCATATATCGTGAAAAACACGACAGAGCTGATTCCCCTGAATGCGGAAAAGACAAGATTTGTGGAAGTTCCCTATTTATTATTTGGTAAATAACAGCGCCGACTATTATGAGTACATCTAAAATATTACCTTATGCATCAGTAGTAGTGAAACTGCTGAAAGGCCCTGTGGAATACGTAGAGAAAGGTGCCTGGGAAAAATTGCTGCAATACAAGGTGGAACTGACCGGTTTCCTGCAGCAACTGGGATTGCTCCTCGTACTGGATGAACAGGATGGCTACGCTTTTGTAAAACATGCACTTTCTGAAGATGATGAAGCATATGTAAGCTGGACACAAAGACGTTCTTTCAGCTATGAAGAAAGTATTATGCTGGTATTGCTAAGGGAAATGATGGCTGAATTTGAGATCAGTGAATCCGCATCCCGTGAACTCATCAAGAAACGGCGGGAAATAAAAGAGTACGCAGAGCTCTTCTTTAAGGAAGGCGCCAGCCGTATCAAATTCCTGAAAGAAATAGACAGGTTAATAGATAAAGTAGAAGAAAGCGGTTTCCTGCATAAAATGGAAAACCATGAAATGATAGACGAGCAGAAGTTCAGGATCAGGAAGATCATCAAAGCAAAAGTGGACAGTGAAGCACTGGAAAACTTTCAGCAGCAGTTGATGGCGCATGCCGGAAATGCCGTACCTGCTGAATAACATACCTGTAAAAACCTTTTATTAGCACAATGCAGTTAGACGTTTTTAGTACTGATAATCATAAAAGTGGATTCCGCTTGCAATACATGGAAGTATTCAACTGGGGTACATTTGATGAACATATACATAGTATCAAACCTAATGGTGACACCAGTTTGCTGACAGGTGCCAATGGTAGTGGCAAGACCACTTTCATTGATGCCCTGCTGACACTGATGGTACCGGAAAAGAAATACCGTTTTTATAACCAGAGTAGTGGTAGTGAGAAGAAGGGCGACAGAACAGAAGATTCCTATGTACTGGGTGGATATGGCATGGTCAATAACGAAGCGACTGGCATCACCAAAACTCTTTACCTGAGAGAAAGCAAGGAAGACGCCTACAGCATCCTGCTGGCCAACTTTGCAAATGAATCTGATCAGGCAGTGACGCTCTTCCAGGTGAGATATTTTGTGAACGGAGATATGCGTAAGATCTTCGGTGTGGCCCATCGTGCTATGCACATTGCTGATGATTTCAGCCCCTTTGACCTGGGCGGTAACTGGAAACGCCGTATCGACCAGTTATACAACAGGGGCGGTCGCAGGCAGGTGGAATGGTTCGACGCTGCCAGCAAATACGCACAACGTATGGTGGATGCCCTGGGTATGCAAAGCATACAGGCATTACAGCTGTTCAACCAGACAGTGGGTATCAAGGTATTGGGGAACCTGGATGACTTCATCCGCACCAATATGCTGGAGCCGCGCAATATGGAAGAACAGTTCCAGGATCTCAAGAAACACCTCACTACCTTGCTGGACGCTCAGCGTAATATAGAAAAAGCAGAAGAGCAGATCCGCCTGCTGGAGCCTGTGAGGGAACATTATGAGAACTTCTCTTCCTATCAGACTACCATCACCCAGCTGAGACAGGAGTTAAATACTGCTACGATCTGGAACAGCTTTACACGGAATCAGCTGCTGACACAGGCACTGCTGGAACGCCGGCAGGAAGTACAGACACTCCGGAAGAAAATAGAAGAGGCGAAGATCAACATGGCTGACTTGCTGGAACAGGAACGTACTACCCTGAACCTCCTGGAACAGAATAAAGCAGGACAGCGTCTGCAGCAACTGGAAAAAGAGATCCAGGACCTGGAGCGGAAACGCGAGGAAACAGAAGAGAACCTGAAAGACTTTTCCGCCTGGTGTGATACTTTGCACCTGAAGGAAAATGACCTGAATGATGAAGCAACCTATCAGCGGATACTGAAGGAAGTACATCGTACTTCCCTGAAACTGGAAACAGAACAGCGCCTCAATGAAGAAGATGAGTATAGCGCCAAAAGGGTGAAAGAACGTGCGGAGGGTGAAAAAGAAACCCTGGAAAAGGAGATAGAGATGCTGCATCAGTCACGCAACAACATCCCCTCCCACCTGGTTGCATTACGTAAAGAGATCTGTAACAACCTGAAGATCGATGTGAGCGAGATCCTGTTTGCCGGGGAACTGATACAGGTGAAGGCAGAGGAAATTGAATGGCAGCCTGCCCTCGAAAAACTACTGCACTCTTTCTCGCTGCGTCTGTTGGTGCCAGAGAAACATTACAAGAAGGTAACTTCTTATGTAAACAATAACAACCTGCGTACACGCCTGATATATTATCAGATCAAGGAATCTGCTTTGACGCTGTATCCTGAAGATGATACCGTATATCACAAACTTGATTTCCATCCTGATCATAAATTGAGTCCCTGGGTACAGCAACAGATCATCCAGCAGTTCAGCTATGTGTGTGTGAATGATGAGAAAGCGCTGCAACGCCACGATATGGCGATCACTGTGGAAGGACTGATCAAGAACCGTGACAGGCACGAGAAAGACGACAGGAGTAACAGTAATGATGCTTCCCGTTATGTAATGGGTTGGAACAACGAGCGTAAAAAAGATGCACTGATCTCCAAAAGGAATAAGCTGAATGAAGCGATCACTGCATCCAACGAGATCCTGCAGACCTGCAAGTCAAGATCCGGCCGTTTACAGAAACAGTTCTATGCAATAGGACGTTTGAAAGAACATAAAGGATTCGACGAGATCAATGTCGCTAAGATCCAGAAGAGTATTCGTAAAGCGCAGGAGCAGATAGGCTCACTGACAGATGAAAACCAGGAACTGGATGCATTGAAACAACAATTGTTGGATATTGAAAGGCAGAAGGAAGATAACGGGGAGGCACAGGCAATGCTGATCAGAAATGAGGCACTGGAACAGCGGAACATCGCCGATATGGAAGAAGAGCAACAGGCGATGCAACACTTGTTACAGCACATTACAGAAGCTGATAAGGATGAACTGCTGAACTTCCAGCAGCAGCATAGTCACCTGTTAGGTAACGTGACATTGGAGAACATCGCTGCTATTTATAAATCTCTCCGTGAGAACAAGGAGCAGGACCTCAAGCTGTCAGAAGATGCCCGTCATAAGGAAGAGGTGATGCTGAACAGAAGTATCAATCGTCTGAAGAGCCCTTCTGCCGAAGTCATACAGAAGTTCCCGGACTGGATAGCGGATGTACAGGCCTTCTCCGATGATGCAGTGCATGCTACAGAATATATCGAATGGCTGAATAAACTGACGAACGATAACCTGCCAGGATTCAAGAAGGACTTCGAAAGTTATATCAACGTTACCATCACTTATAAGATCGGTGGACTGAATGAGGAAATGGAGAAGTGGGAGCGTGATATCTCCAATACGATCCAGAAGCTGAACCATTCCCTGAGTGGTATCAACTTCAACCGCCTGCCGGATACCTATATCCAGCTGGTGAAAAGACCGGTCGCTTCCGGTTCTGAAGCAAGGGAGTTCAAGGGGCGTTTGCTGGATGCTTTACCACAGGCGGCCAACTGGCAGCAGAGCAGCTTTGAAGAGAAAGCACAGCATTTCCGGGAAAAGGTAATGCCACTTATTGCTGCATTGGATGAGAGTGAAGCATATCGCCACCGCGTGCTGGATGCCCGTAACTGGTTTGAGTTCTGGGCAGATGAACGCTTCAGGGAAACGAATGAATCCAAGAAGATATACAGGCAGATGGGACAGTTGTCGGGTGGTGAAAAAGCACAGCTGACATATACCATCCTGTGTAGTGCTATTGCTTACCAGTTTGGTATCACCCGGGAAGGAAAGAATGCGCGTAGCCTGCGGTTCATTGCGGTGGATGAGAGTTTCAGTAACCAGGATGAGGAGAAAGCAACTTACCTGATGGAGCTTTGTAAACAGTTACACCTGCAATTGCTCGTGGTTACGCCGAGCGATAAGATCCAGATCGTACAGCATTTCATTGCACATGTGCACCTGGTGCAGCGTGTGAATGGGCGTCACAGCGTGTTGTATAATATGACTGTGAAAGAATTGCAGAACAAGATGGAGGGTACCGGCGTCGCGGTCTAGTATACGGGGCTATACATTTTTAACTCCGTCAGCCATCCTTTTAAAAGGAGCGCTGACGGAGTTTTTATTTTCCTCAATAACTCATCTCTACGATCTTCTCAACATCATCTGGCGTTAATGCCTTCCTTTCACCCAGGCCATTCCAGCCTCTTTCTGTGAATCTCCGGGAGATGATCTGAGCCGTTCCTTCATACGATCCGGTATACTCAGACAGTCTGGTGTCTATGTCGAGGGAATGGAAGAATTCCTCTGTCATCTTTATACCGGCGGTAGCCTGTTCTTCGAGGCTCATAGCCGTTACATTCCAGACACGTTCGGCATATTGGGCCAGTTTCTCTTTTTTACCGCTGAAGTTGTAGCGGTAATGGGAGGGCGCAATAATGGCCAGTGTCCTGGCATGATCTATTCCAAACATCGCGGTCAGTTCATGGCCCATAGCATGTATGGCCCAATCGGTAGGCACACCTTTCTGTATCAGGCCATTGAGGGCCATGGTGCAGCTCCACATAAAATTGGCAGCTGCTTCATAATCGGATGGGTCTTTTATGACCCTGGGCGCAACCTCTATGAGCGTCTGCATAATACTTTCTGCAATCCTGTCCTGCAACATGGCGCCGGCAGGGTAGGTCATATATTGTTCCAGTACATGGGTGAAAGCATCTGTAATGCCATTAGCCAGCTGACGTTTTGGAATAGAAGCTACCACCTGAGGGTCCAGGACGGAGAACTGCGGGAATAATCCGGGACCGCCCATAGAGAACTTCTCCTGTGTCTCCTTTCTGCTGATCACCGCGCCGGAATTCATTTCTGAACCTGTAGCCGGTAATGTGAGCACGGTACCAAACGGTAATCCCTTTTTGGTAACGACTTTTTTGGAGAGGATATCCCAGGGGTTGTCGCCTTCATAAAGGGCGGCGGAGGAGAGGAATTTGACGCCGTCGATAACGGAGCCTCCACCGACTGCCAGCATAAAGTCGATCTTTTCATCCTTGATCACTTTAAGAGCCTTCAGTAATACCTCGTATTCGGGGTTGGCCGGAATACCGCTGAATTCCAGTACGGTAAATCCCTGTAAGGCCTCTTTTACCTGATCATAAATACCATTCTGTTTAATACTGCCACCACCATAAAGCATCAATAGTTTTGCTCCAGCGGGGATTTCCTTTGGGAGATTGGCAATCTGTCCTTTGCCAAATAAGATCTTCGTTGGGTTCCTGAATTCGAAATTTAACATGTGGGCACTGTTTGTTAAGATATCTGTTGTATACTCTTCCTGACACAAAGTAAATGTAAAACCATGTGCATTATGATTAACATGCTACTGCAATAAATAGTTGCGCACAGGTGGAAAAATACGAGCGTAAGCTGGCTTTAAATATGTCATAATGGCGAGAAATGCATGTTTGACATTGTCAATTATACGCTGATGAAGATGCTGCGTTGTTTTGTTATTATTTGATTATTAGTCAGATAAAATATTGACTTAATCAATTATGTGTCAAAAGAGGGTGATAGGAATCATCTTTCTGTAAGAACGCAGTTTTGACAGTGTAAATCCATAAAGGGTGCTCCTATTTTAGCAAAACTTTAGATTTAACAGTTCTATCTTGTGCATGAAAACAGGACATACGGACTATGATCAGAGCATATAAACTATACACAGGCGAAGACGGACATTCTCATTTTACGGTAGGGACAGTAGCACATCGCGATGTCAATGAAGCAGATTCCATCATGTTTAACGAAACTGCCCCGCGTTCTACTTACGACTGGCATCCTGCACCGACCACTCAATATGTCATTACCTTATCCGGGACTTTGTTGTTTGAGACTTACCTGGGGGAACAGTTTACCCTAAGACCTGGGGATATACTGATTGCCATGGATACCTATGGCACGGGTCATAAGTGGGAACTGATCGATGATCAACCGTGGAGAAGGGTGTATGTGACTTTTAAGGAGGGAGTGGATTTTAATTTTGTGCCTGACGCACTGTAAGTGATATCATAACTACCAGGAACAGATTACATAGAGTGGGGCGTCATTGGAAAAGATGCCCCACTTTATATTTAAAACGTTGCCAGGCATTAGGTTTCGATGTTGTCGAAGGTGCCTGTATAGTTGTAACTGCTCCAACCATCACTGCTTCCATTGTGCGCGTGTCTCTTTGCATTGAGAATTCGGCATAGCTAATGCCATTGGTTAGTGGAATAACAAACTCCTTCGTGAAATAACCGATATACAATACTTTCAACTTAACTGTTTTTTCCTTGTAATTCTGTGGAAGTTGTAAATCGAACCGCCCGTAAATGTCTGTATAGGTATGTATTTTTCGTCCTTCCAATAGGATGGTTGCTGCAGGAAGAGCCGCTTTATCTGTGCTGTCTATTACAATACCTCTTATATGTGGCAAGGTATCTGTTTGTTGAGGTATAGCGTTCAATCCGTCAGATGCCAGCTGTATTTTCTCTACATTATTTTTCGCCTGTACCGATGGAATAGCGATAGTCAAGGCTGCCACCATTGCTGCCACTGGTGCAAAAGGATGCTTCTTAGTGTAAGCAGGCAGACGAAGCTCTCTGTTCAGTTGTTCTGTGTGAAAGCGTCCACAAACCTCTCCTTGCCTGTTTTTGAGCAATGAAATGATTTGCTGATCACTCATGCCTGAAAAATCAGTTACTGTCTTCTGACAGCTTTGACAGAATCTGCCTTTATCTACAGGAGACATTTCATTCCATGATTCATGGCAAGGTGTAGGAATAGATATGATGAAGGAAGCTTGTTGGTTCATAGCAGTTGTATAAATTTGAGTTTGACCATTAACTGAAAATACCTTTCACAGCACCACTGAATTTCTCCCACAGAGAGAGTTCCTTTTTGTCATTGGGATTGAAATGAATACCATATTTACCCAACATAGACGTGTCTACGGTGAGATATATCTTAATTGAACGGAAAGACTTCTTTAAATTAACTTTAACCGTCTTTATTTCATAACCCAAATATCTAACCTCAAGTATGATCACTTTTTTCTTAGCATCATCGGGGATACGTAGTTTGAATTGCCCGGATTGATCTGTCACTGTACCGATATTCGTATCCTTTATTCTTACAGTTGCACCCGACAGGGGTAAGTTATCATCATCTCCTTTTACTACACCTGAAATGAAACCTGTTGGCGCTTCATGGGCAACGTTGCCCTTTGTCAGTTTATCTTCTTTATCTGTTGTCTGTTCTACTTTATCCAGAGATGTTGCAGCTTTCACTGACGGTATTGTAATGGTCAGTGCAGCAACAATAGCTGCGATAGATATAAAAGGTCTACGGTGCTTCATCGGAACTGGTGCATTAACTACTCTGTTTAACTGACTGGCAGTAAATCGTCCACATGCACTTGCCTGTTTATTCTTCAATAATTCAATAAGCTGCGCGTCAGTTAGTGTTGAGAAGTCAGTTACTGTCTTCTGACAGCTTTGACAAAACCTGCCTTTATCTGTAGGTGTCATTTCATTCCATGATTCATGACAAGGCTGGGAAATTGACAGGATAACTGATGATTGTGTTTTCATACCAATATTCTTGATGATAGGGAACAGTGATCAATACAGCTATAGGATGCAGCAAACTATCAAATTGCATAAAAGCAACAAAAAAAGTCCGGAGATCTTACCCCGGACTTTTCAAATAGCTGAACGTTACTGTGTTATATTCCGCAGAAACCTATCCACTGCATAAGTAGACAGTTGCCCTCCCGGCCCTTTCAGATTATAGTCAAATCCATGTGTAGCCCAGGGGAGAGAAAGGAAGTAATGTTTGGTACCATTGTCTGTCAGTTTCTTATTAAGCCTGATGCTGTGCTCATAGGCAACTAAGGGATCATTTTCCCCGTGTATAATGAGTGTAGGCATTGCTTGTCTATCCGCAAATTCTATTGGCGAACTGGCGGCATAATTGGCGGGAACAGCGCTATAGGTACCTCCCAGGTAGTTCTCCAATACTTTGCGCGAATCCATTACCAGGGGATTGGCGGGTAATGAATATCCCCATACCATATCCGCTGGACCGTAGAAATCTATGACACCTTTTAGCCCTGGTACTTTTTGACGGTATGCCGCCAACAGTGCGATCTGTGCTCCGGCGGAGCGGCCCAATAGTACAAAGTTGCTGGTATCTATGTGAAGGGCTGCTGCGTGTTCGCGGAGGTAGTCCATGGCAGCGTATACATCCTCTATGGGTGTCGGACAGAGATAGGCTGGCGCCAGCCTGTAATTGACAGATGCTACATGGTATCCTGCCTGCGCCAGGTAATTATTCAGTTCAGGTAATTGTTTGCTGTCGCCACTGCTCCAGGAGCCTCCATGTATCACGACTACACAGGGGCGCAGGCCTGCCTGCTGTGCGGGATAAAAATCCAGTGTGGAAGAAGGCAGATCGTCCTTGCGGTAAGTGAGGGTCTTCGTAGGGACCGGCTGCTGCGGATAGTCCGTCAGCATAGTCAGGAGGCTGAATGGCGTTGCGCTGCTATCACGATCGTTTTCTCCCAGGGCGGTATCCAATGCCGCCGGTAGTGCTCTTGCCATGATATAGGCCCTGAAAATGGGGGAGAGGAGTATAAAAAGGGTGATGATTCCCAATAGTGTACCTGCCAGCTGATATTTCTGGGAAATGAACCCTGCTACCAGCAATACAAAGGTGATAGTGATAAATACCCAGGCAAATTCAGCCACACCAATTGCCAGCAACCATAAATGATAGGTAGGCGCTCTAAAGACGGCTAAAAGGGATACCAGGAAAGCGATGAAAATTAATGTCAAACGGATCATATTCAATTTTTACTGAACAGATAATGCCTGCCTGCCATTCCCGCCGGAACAAGGATATAAGGGCAGCTTTATTGTCAGGTATACTATTTTGCGTAAAGATACGAATGAAGCGTTTTCCAGGCGTCCAGCCATCCATCCAAAACCGCTTTGACTTCTAAGACAATCGCAGTAAATTGAGGGAATCGTATAAAAAAATGTGTGTATATGGCTGAAAGAAAAACGAATTCATCAAACTTCCAGAACCAGTCCTACCTGGAAAACAAATGTCCGCTGAATGAGCTGCTGTTTACTATGAGCAGACGGTGGACTACAGACGTCCTCTTTTGTATAGAGGAAGGTAATAACCGTTTTTCCGGTATACGTGAAGAGCTGGCCTATATTACCGATCATATTTTATCAGACAGGCTGAAAACCCTGGAAAAAAGCGGATTAATTACCCGCCATCAGTTCCCGGGCATGCCACCCAAAGTGACCTACGCACTGACTGAACATGGCGTGGAACTATGTAATCTGCTTGGTAAACTGTGTGATTTTTCACATCTGATTTATGATGATAAGGCTGTCTCTGCCTGAGCAACTAACTTCCACGTTATGAAGAACTCCGGATTTAAATAATCTTTCGTTATTTTAGGCTAACTAAACACCCACAATGAAAAAAGTTAGCCTGTATCTAAGCCTCTTGCTGGCCACCCTTTCCGCCAGTGCCCAATCTACTGATAAACTGCAGCAACAACGTTTTGCCGGTATAGACAAGATCGTGGACAAGGTCTTGCAGGACTGGCATACCGCTGGTGTGGCTATTGCCGTCGTAGAAAAAGATAAGATCATCTATGCCAAAGGTTTCGGCTATCGGGATTATGAGAAAAAACTGCCCGTTACCCCCAATACCGTTTTTGCCATCGGATCCTGTACCAAAGCCTTTACTTCCGGCCTGCTCGGGATATTAAGGCAGGAAGGTAAGCTGGATTTCGAAACCCCGGTACGTCAGTATCTCCCCGAACTTGTATTTAACAACGATGATCTGAACGCCCATGTTACACTGCGTGATATGATGAGCCATCGTACGGGCCTGTCCCGCTATGACCTATCCTGGTACTATTTCGGCGCGACCACCAGGGATTCCCTTTTGTATCGCATCCGGTATATGGTGCCTAATGAGCCATTACGATATAAGTGGCAGTACAACAATTTCATGTTCATGGCACAGGGAGTAGTGGCTGAAAAGTTAACCGGTAAAAGCTGGGAGGATAATATTAAGACACGCATCTTTGATAGTCTGGGGATGTCCCACAGTACCACCTCCCTGCAGGGCTTTAAAGTGGAAGACGCCTCCCTGGGGTATGAAGTCGAAAAAGACAGTATAGTTAAAAAGGTGCCGTATAAGAATATCAACGTTATAGGTCCTGCTGGTAGCATCAACAGCTGTGTGAACGATATGGCGAAATGGGTAATAGCCTGGATCAATGGCGGTAAATCAAACGGGAAGCAGATACTGCCTGCGGCTTATGTGACAGAAGCTAGCAGTGCACAGATGCCAATTGGCGGTGGCAGGCCCGGTAAAGAGATGCCTGATATCCATGGAGGCAGTTATGGCCTGGGATGGATGTTGTCTACTTATCATGGGCATTACCAGGTGGAACATGGCGGTAACATAGATGGATTTACAGCCAGTACCTGCTTTTATCCATCTGACAGCATTGGTATTATCATCCTGAGCAATCAAAGCGGTTCCCCGGTACCCTACCTTCTCAGAAACATATTCTCAGACAGATTATTAGGGGTGAAATATTATGCCTGGAGCGATACTGCAGTGAAGCAGCTGAATGAGATGAGAGCTAAAAACAAGGGGGATAAAAAGAATGACACAGCGGCTGTAGCGAAGGTAAAGGGTGCTGATGTGATCCGGAAAGATCTGAAGGATTATGCCGGTAATTATGCCAATAACGCTTTCGGCAAGTTTGAAGTGATCGTCCAGAATGATTCATTATTCGCATTGCTGCCAGATAGTAAAGAGCATCTTAAACACGTAGCGTACGATATTTTTCAAACATATAACGTAGATAAAGAAACGGGGATCGATAGTACAGCAGGCGGCACAAAAATAAAATTCAATACAGATATCAACGGCGATATCGCCAGTGCTGAAGCAGACCTGAATGTGAAAGAGCCCGTGATATTTAACAGAATAGCGAAGCCAATCCCGCTTAATAAAGCAACATTACAGAAGTACATCGGTATATATCTGTTTGGTGGTATGGAAGCCACCGTTCATATCAAAGGAGAGGATCAGCTGATGCTGGATGTGCCAGGTCAAACGGATTATACACTGGTGCCTGTAGAAAAAGATAAATTCAGCCTGAAAGATGTGCAGGGCTTTACGATAGAATTTAATGTAAATGAGAAAGGGGATGTGACGGGACTGACGTCTGTTCAACCCAATGGAAGGTTCAAAGCAGACAAGAAGAAATAATAAAAAGGAAAGCCGCGAAGTTCTTCGCGGCTTTCCTTTTTATATCGACTTCGTTTATCTCTTCGCTTTCAGTGTGAACTGGATGTTCACAACAGAATTGATCAGTTTATCCTGCATGGACTTGTCCGCCCTGTAGGTCATTCCCCAGAGGGTCCGATCAATATTGAAGTTGGCCAGGGCTGTTATCTCACCCTTTTCAAATCTGATGATGGCAGGGAAAGAGATATTTTTAGTGATATTCTTGATAGTCAGATTGCCCTGTATCGTATAATTTGCGTTCTTCATTAATACTTCATTCCCTACAGAGGGAGAAAAATCCGACACACTGGTGATCTCGAAAGTGGCTACCGGGAAATTGGTCACATCAAAGAACAGCGGGCCTTTCAGCTCGTTTTCCAGCTTACGCTGCAGAATGGTATCTGTTTTAGACAGGTCCATGTTTTCGAGGGAATTCATTTTTATAATGATATTTCCACCGGTAATGGCGGTGTCTTTTACCAACAGCTTTCCTTCCTGTATCTTAAAATGGCCGACATGTTTACCGGTAGGTTTGGTGCCGATCCACTGTAACTCGCTGTTAACTGTATCTACCAGGTACGGGCTTCCTACGCTCTCCTTTACCGGATGAGCTTCTGTAATAGTTGCTTTATCAGCTTTGGGGGCCTGTTCGCAGGCAGCCACAAAAATGATCAGCATGATGGAAAGTATATATTTCATAAACAAATTATTCGATCAGCTACCGGCCACTTCCCGGTTCCCTACCCATACAAATCTTCTCAGTATGAATTCCGGGTTAGTGAAGCTCGCATTTCCCGCAGGATTACCTCCTGTCACATGAAAATCAGAGAATGCAGCGTGTTGGTTTACCCAGATGAATCCGGTAAAGTTAAATGATACTGGTGTAAATACACTATTCATCTCCTCAGTTATCTTTTCTTTCACCTCAGGACTGGTGGTATAGGCCGCGCAGGTAATAGCTCCATGCTGCTGCGCCATTTGCCGGGCCAGCTGAATAGATTCATTGGTATCCTTCGTTTTTATGAGCAATAAAACCGGGCCAAATAATTCCTGTTCGAAGATAGGTCTGTCTTCACTGCTTACTTCCAGTATTGCAGGTGTGTACCCACGTGCATGGGTAAACTCTTCATTTATCAGTGGTTGTCCTTCGAGGATCACTTTTGCACCCAGTTTACCGGCATTATGCGCCCTTTCCAGCGTGTTTTCATTCTGTAAGGCACCAAGTGTACCTGCTCCCATTTTAGGGTTGTTTACGAGGCTTACAACAGCATCTTTGAATCTCTGTACCACTTCGTCAAAGGACAGTTTTCCTCCAGCAGTGTTAATACCCTGTGCGGGGATGAAAAAGTTCTGCGGAGCGGTACACATTTGCCCCGAATAGAGAGATACAGAAAATGCCAGGTTCTGCATTACAGCGTCAACATCTGCCACACTGTCCAGTATGACTGAGTTCACTCCGGCCTTTTCCGTGAAAACGGTCTTGTGGGCCAGGGATTCCACATAATTCCCGAACTGGCTGCTGCCGGTATAGTCTATCAGCTGAATGCCAGGATGTTCGCACAGCGCCTTGGTGATAGGAGCTGCAGCAATATCTGGCGCCAGCTGGCAGAGATTAGGACTAAAGCCTTTTTCCTGTAAAACCTGCTGGATAGCGCTTACCACTATGGCAATTGGCAGGATGGCTTTGGGATGAGGTTTTACGATCACGGGATTGCCGGTTACCAGGTCGGCATATATGCCTGGTAGTGAGTTCCACACCGGGAAAGTGGAACACCCGATCACCAGTCCTACGCCTTTCGGAATAGCCCGGAAATTCTTTTTCAGTTGCAGGGATGTTTTGCCCATAGGTTTTTCCCAGATCAGGGAAGCGGGGTAACGGCTGCCTTCATGATACCCCATGGCAATCGCCTCCAATGCCCTGTCGTTAGCATGCGGTCCGGATGCCTGGAAACTCATCATGAAACTCTGACCGGTGGTATGCATAGTGGCATAAGCGATATCAAAGAAACGCTCTTTAATATTTTCCAGGGTTTCTACCAGAATATCGGCCCGTACGTCTACCTGCGTATTACGCCACTGTGGGGCGGCTGTTATTGCTCTGCTTACCAGTTCATCTGCCGTGAACAGTGGATAAGTAATGCCCAGGGCTTCCTGGGTAAAGGGAGACACTTCTTCTCCTGCCCAGGTAGTTTCTCCTGTTTGCAGCAATTGCCCATAAGGTTTCTGCAGCAGGTCTTTATAACGGGCTTCGCCCTGTTCTGCTGCATTTTCACCATAGGCTTTGGGGTGTTCCGGGTACTGGGAATAGAATGCCCGTTCATGATTCGCCTTTACGGCGCTTTCAATTGTGTTTTGGTGCTTGATGTTAAACATATGTGGAATTTGTGGATTGATTAACCTGCTATTGGCCCAATCACCTCACCAATGAAAACTTGTTGTCATTGTAATACTCGTCCGGTCTTAGCTTCAATGGGTGATTGCGTTGATATTGCAGAAAAGTATCGTATTCTGCTTTATGCATGGTGGTCCAGGCTCTGTAGGCCGGCTGATTGGCTACCGGGCCGAAGATCCACTGATTATAAGCTTCAAACATACCCTGTTTCAACAGGCTGCGCTGAAAGTCGAACAGTGCGTACGGGAACTTTACACCGGCAAAGTTGTACCAGTCCAGGAGAAAACGCGTACGCAGCATGATCAGCGTTTCCGGATCTATTCCTGACATTACAACACTGGCTTGTTTACCCATGGACGCTTTGTAAGAGTTGATGAAGTCAGCAACTGATTTCTTCCTGCTTTTCTGATCGTTCTCGTCTTCTATCGCCTTTGACAACAGGGTAGGGTCGTTGTACAAAGATTTATAAGCATCCAGCAAAAGGGTCCTTACTTCTGCCGTCCGGGCGGTGTAGCTTTCCAGGTTCACAAATATTTCCCCGTAAATGATCACCCACACCGGGTTATTCATGTACGTATAAGCCTTGATGGCATTATAGTAGTTACTGGAGAAATTAGGGGCTTTTTCAATGCCCTTCAGGTAACTGCCCATACCTCCTTCAAATACCTTCAGGAACATGAGCAATTGTCCGTTGTCATTATACAGCTCCCCGCTTTCCGGGAATTTACGTAATGCTTTTTCATACAGCTTCTGAGCTGTTTTCCATTCCTGCCTGGATTGATAAATATTCCCGGCTATCTGGAAAGTTTGTTCGTCGGCTTCTTTCTTGTTCAGCAAGGGCTCTATTATGTTCTTCGCCTTGTTCATATCTCCCTGGAGATAATAGGCAAAACCGAGTTGTTTCTTGAACTCAATATTATCCGGTTCCTGTTGTAATGCCTGGTTCAGGACCAAAATAGCATTAGAATAGTCGCCATCGCGTATAAATCCAGTCGCTGTAGTATACAATTCCTGTGCATTCTGGGCAGATGCACTTATTACAGATGAAAATAATATGGCCGTAAATAAGCCCATTTTCAATAAAGATGCCCTCATATTCATGCCTGTCAGACGTTTGCTGTAAAAATAAAGAAAAAATGTGCCAAACATTCAGAAGGGAGGGGAGAATACCTTGTTTCTTCTCTACGTCTTCTCTGCTTATTCTCTGCTTGTTCCCCGGGAAGGGGCATCCATTTCCGTCTCCCCGGGGTTATCACCCCGGGCTACAAACACTGGGACTCCTGACGGAGTCCTATAGCCTCCACCGAACCTCTATACTATCCTCAAGCTATGATAAGGTTAGAAACAGGAACGCCTGCCAGGAAGATGGAGACTTCCCGGCAGGCGTTATAATGTATGGTAAAGAAACTTAAATCATCTGGGAGATCAGTCCATCACGCAGTTTAGGTTCGAACCAGGTGCTTTTCGGAGGCATTACGTTGCCACTGTCGGCGATGTCGAACAACTGCTGAATGGTAACCGGATACAGGGCAAAAGCGACCTTCATTTCACCGCTATCCACTCTTTTTACCAGCTCCTGCAAACCGCGGATACCGCCTACGAAGTCGATACGCTTGTCGGTACGCTGGTCTTTGATACCCAGGATCTTATCCAGGACATTATTGGACAGGATGGTCACATCCAGGATACCGATAGGATCTGTAGTGTAGGTACCTTCTTTGGCTACCAGGCGGTACCAGGTGCTTTCCAGGTACATGCTGAATTCATGCAGCATGGCAGGCTGTTGTGGCAGGTGACCGATAGATTCTACTGTAAAGTCATATTCCAGGCGGGAAAGCAGTGCTTCTTTGGATAGCCCGTTGAGGTCTTTTACCAGCCTGTTATAATCCAGTATAACCAGCTGGCTGGCGGGGAAGATAGTGGTCAGGAAGTAATTGGCAGGGTCATCCATAGAGATCTTCTGCTTTTCTTCAAATTCCTTCTGTACCAGGGAAGCAGATGCAGCACGGTGATGGCCGTCGGCAATATAGGTGTGAGGAACTTTGGAGGAGAACAGAGAAGTGATCTCATTTACAGCGGCAGGATCGTTCACTACCCAAACGGTATGCTGGATGCCGTCAGCAGCAGTAAAGTCGTATGCCGGTGTATGAGCATGTATCCAATGGTCTATGAGGGCGTTCACTTCAGGAACATCGTTATAGGCCAGGAATACATTTCCTGTCTGCGCGCGGGTGGTCTTGATATTGTTGATACGGTCCAGTTCTTTGTCAGGACGCGTAAATTCATGCTTCTTAATAATGCCCATGTTATAATCAGACACGGAAGATGCACATACGAGTCCTGTCTGCGTGCGACCATGCATGATAAGACGGTAGATATAATAGCAGGGAGCATCATCCTGGAAAAGGGTTCCTTCTTTGATAAATTTCTGCAGGTTTTCTGCGGCTTTATCATATACAGCCTGGCTGTATACATCGGTACCCTCCGGAAGGTCAATTTCCGATTTGGAAACATGGTAAAACGAGTACTGGTTACCGGCAGCTTCTGCTTTGGCCTCTGCTGCGCTAAGCACATCGTAAGGGCGTGCAGCAACTTTGTCTGCAAGTTCCGGAGTAGGTCTTAGTCCTCTGAACGGTCTGATGATTGCCATGATATTAGATTGTTAGGCCGCAAAAGTAATTAATTAATTTTTCCCGTCTAAGTACTTGTCTGTGTTTAGTTTGGAGAATAAACAAAGGGCCCTGTATTGAACAGGACCCTTTGTTTATATGATATTACTATCTACTAAGTTACTATGCCTTTTTGAGGCTGAAGTACTTCATGGCTTCCACCAGTACTTCCACACTTTCATAAGGCAGTGCATTATAGAGAGAGGCGCGGAAGCCACCTACCAGGCGGTGTCCTTTGATGCCTACTATATCTTCTTTCTTGCAGAATTTCAGGAACTCTTCCTCCAGCTCAGGTTTATCCATAATGAACGATACGTTCATACGGCTCCTGTCTTCTTTCTGTACAGTACCACGGAACAGCGGGTTCTGATCGATCTCGTTATAGAGCAGTGCTGCTTTCTTTTCATTTTGTTTCTCCATAGCAACTGCACCACCCTGGTCTTTCAGCCAGCGGAGAGTGAGCATGGAGATATAGATTGCAAATACAGGAGGGGTGTTTAACATTGAACCGTTCTCAATATGGTTGCGGTAATCCAGAATGGTAGGGATCTTACGACTTACCTTACCTAATATGCTTTTACGAACAGCAACGAGTGTAGTACCTGCAGCACCCATGTTCTTTTGCGCACCTGCATAGATGAGTGAGAACTTATTAAAGTCCATGGGACGGCTCAGAATATCACTACTCATATCCGCTATGAGAGGAACAGTTGTTTCCGGGATCTTGTGCCACTGCGTACCATAAATGGTGTTATTGGTCGTAATGTGCAGATACGAAGATTTCGGGGAAATATTAAACTGTTTGGGGATGTGATTATAACTGCTGTCTTTAGAACTGGCAGCTATATCCACGAAGCCATATAATTTGGCTTCTTTGATTGCCTTATTGCTCCATACACCGGTATCGATGTAAGATGCCGTACTATCATTTTCAAGGAGGTTCATGGGTATCTGCATGAACTGCGTACTCGCCCCCCCGTGAAGATAAAGCACCTCGAAGTCGTCATCGAGTTGCATCAGCTCTTTTACAAGCTCTCTTGCCTCATCCAGTACAGCCTGAAACAGCGGTGTTCTATGCCCTATTTCTAAAATTGACATCCCTGAACCTTCAAAGTCAATCAAAGCTTTACTGGCCTTGTACAGCACTTCATTCGGCAATATGGAAGGCCCTGCGTTAAAATTGTGCACCTTCATAGGTCGTTCTAAGTTAAATAAATTGTTTGCTTGTTCCACTTTGTTTGGTTTTGTCAGAGGAATGGAAAAAAAAGTATGGCATTTCACTTATGATGCTGAACGCGTGTAGGATAAGGCTAAAAAGATAGTACTAACAAAGATAATTTATATTTTTTTAAAATCGAAATTAATTGGGACAGGTTTTTAATCCTCCTGTCGGCCAATCATATCCGTTGCCATACGGCCAATAGGCTCATCGGCTACTTTGCAGTGCTGAAGCTTGTTTAAGGCTGGCATGCCTGCGTTTACCCAGGCGGTATACCAATAGCTGGCTGTAGTGTTGATTGCGTCCCTCATACGGCGTTCTACCATATCCCCTAACATGGAGTGATAACTCCTGACATAAGCTGTTGCGTAGTTTCTTACAAGTTTTCCATTGCGCTTCTCGTACGCAAATTTCCTGCCGGATGTATACCTGTTGCTTAATATCTTTTCAAGCTGCAGCACAGTATCTGCTGCCATGGCGCTTTCAAGCACAATTTGCCAGGTGTTGACACTGATATCTTTTACATAATGTGCCTTCCCTGTCCAGTACCGAAAGGTTCTATCTGCCATCAATTCGGGGATGCTGGATTCCCACAACCCGTGGATGCCCTGTTGTCCTGTCAGTTGCCCGTTGTGATTAGAGCATGCATGCAGTGGTACATGCGCATCGCCTACATAATGGCCAATATCAGCACTAAGTTTGATGATCCTGTCTGCATCATTGTCCAGGAAAGCCTTTGTCAGCCTGGACATCATCTGTGAAATATACCATGGCAGGATACCATACCTGTTGAGTGTATCAGTTGTGAAACGCAATACTGCCTCCTGCCAGGAGTGGGGCAATTCAGGAAAAGGTGCCTGCCCGTAATGATCGATATCTATATAATGCCGCGGGCCTTCTTCCGGGATGATATATCTTCTTTTATCTGCATCTGTGGCATGTGTGGCCAGGTATTCCAGGTTGGGTTTGTAGAATACCAGCATATCCGGAGGTAATGTAAATACCGCCAGCCGGTTAATACGCTGATGTGCAAAGAAACCCCAGCCATGAGCAGGCAGAGAAAGGATGGTCAACAGACTGATCGTCCAGCAGATTTGGTGCATGATTGTTTTTTAATATTTGGGTAACAAAAAACGGAGCCTGTGTGGCTCCGTTATAATATTAGATAAAAATATTGATATTAAGCGTGTGCTTCCTTTTTCTCGTGCACATCAATGTTCGTTACACCGCCACTCACAGCAAACTTCATCGCCTCGCCTGCTGAGATATTTGTCAGCGGCCTTACCTTGCTGACAGGCACCATAAATACCTTCCCCGTAATGGCGTAGGCATGAGGTACATATACAGCCGTATATCCCTCCAGGCCCAGGCTGGATACATCTGCCTGGGTAATGAAACCCATTTCCCAGACGTCCACACCATAGATCTGTACCAATACAGGATGGTCAAATTTCTTTTTCTCGCCTACAAAAGCATCAAAGACATCCTTGACAGAGGTGTATATATATTTAATGAATGGCGTCCTTTCCAGCAGGTGGTCAAACAATGAAAAAATACGGCTTACAATAAAGGAGGAGCTAAGATAGCCGACCGTAACGACCAATACCAGTACCAACACAAAGCCTACCCCCTTATAACGAAGGTATTTCAGCGGAGTTTCCAAGGGTACGATGTCTTTGGGAATGATATTATCGATGGTAATAAAAACCCAGTACAGTGTCAGCGCGGTAACGCCAATGGGGGCCAATATCAGTAAGCCCTGGAAGAAATACCGTAATATGCGGGCCGCCAGAAGCCTAAAACGTTTTTTAGGAGACATATTGTTTAAATGTAGATACGTGAATAATCCGGGAACCCCAGGAAATTGAATATCTGACGGCGTCAAAGTTACATCGTTTATTTTATCCTTTGGAGTGGATCTGTACAAACCTGTAAAACAATGCCTTATCGAATAAAGGGACTTGTACTGGATAACTATATTAAAAATAATTACGTTGGAAACTTTTGTGGTTTAAAAAGTTTCCATAGTTTTGTTCCAGCATCGCAAATCAGTTGGAGACCACCGGAAACTATGAAGCCAGAATGGAATAATTAGCCGCCATTATCAGGACTTAAAGACAAAACCAAGAACGCACATACAATCACAAAATGGAAATACAGGAACGTATTCTGGATACTGCATTCAGTCTGTTCTGTCAATTCGGAACACGCTCAATTACCATGGATGATATCGCCCAGCGCATGGGTGTATCAAAAAAGACCCTGTATGCACATTTTGCTGATAAGGATGAACTGGTGGTACACGCCATTAGCCGTTACCTCAACAGAATGGATAAAGAGTGTATTGAAAATCAGGAGCTGGCCTCAAATGCAATTGATGAACTGTTCCTGGTCATGAAAATGATGGACCAGAGCTTCCGTAACATGAACCCGATTATCCTGTTCGATCTTCAAAAGTTTCATACCAAAGCTTACCAGGTGTTCCAGGAGTATATGAACACCAATATGCAGAAAACCGTAAGACAAAATCTTGAGAGAGGTGTGCGTGAAGGGCTGTACCGGTCAGACTTCGACATTGGAATTATGACACAGTATCGCATGGCTACCTCTATGTTATGTTTTCAGCCAGACATATTTCCTTATGGGAAATATGATATGAGTAAAGTGCAGTGCATTGTGCTGGAACATTTCCTGTATGGCCTGGTATCGCCTGAAGGCTATAAACGCGTAGAAGAGAACAAACTACAACTACAGAAATAAACCAATGACCTTTATGCAACTCGACAAAAAGCACGTGAGTTTGACCGGGCTCCTGCTGCTGATGATCTTTCACTATGGGACGGCCCAGCAGCAGGCAAAACCCCCTCTGCAGGAAAATGTCCCGCTGTCTGTAAAACAGGCAGTTGATTACGCGCTTGCCAACCAGGCGACTGTGCGTACCGCCAAACTGGATGAACTCGTCCAACTGGCAAAGAATAAAGAAGTAAGCGGCATGGCTCTTCCCAGCCTGGCTGGTTCAGGAACTTTCCAGCATAATCCTATTGTACAGAAACAACTGATCGATGCATCCAACTTCAGTGACACTGTACCAAAAGGCACGCTGGTGCCGTTCTCATTCGGACTGAAGTTCAATGTGATCGGTGAAATAACACTGAAACAGGTGTTGTTCGATCCCAGCGTACTGGTTGCCCTGCAGGCTCGCCAAACACTGGAACAGCTGGCCGCTAAAAGCGTACAGAAATCCGAGATCGATGTAAAGGTGAACGTGTACAAGGCATATTATAATGTACTTTCCGCGCGTCGTGCCCTGGACATCCTTACCAATAACATCACCAACCTGGATAAACTGCTGAGTGAAACCAGGGAGATATATAAGAACGGCCTTGCTGAAAAGCTGGATGTAGACAGGCTGGTAGTACAGCTCACCAATCTCCGCACAGAAGAAACAAAGCTCCGTAATGTAACAGAAGTAGGTATTGCTGCATTGAAATATCAGATGGGCATGCCTATTCAGCAGCCTATCACGCTCACAGATACGCTCACAACGACAGAGATCAAATCTGCCGTAGCATCTGAACACTTTGATTATTCACAACGCATCGAATACCAGTTACTGCAGGACCAAAGGAAGGCGTATGAATATGATCTGAAACGTTATAAGATGCAGGTACTGCCTACACTGTCCCTCTTCAGTACAGCCGGTATGAGCCGCGCAAGTGATGTGTTCAACTATTTTGACCGTCAGACCTGGTATGGTTATGTCGGATATGGGGTAAACCTGTCGTTCACTATTTTCGGCGGTTTGCAGCGCAGACGTAAAGAAGATCAGGCATTCCTGCAGGTAAAGAAAGCTGAGATCAGTCTGGAGAATACTAAGCTGGGCATTGATATGGAACAGGCACAATCGACTTCCAATCTCAGGAATAATATCCTGACACTGGAAGCGCAGGAAAGTAATATGCAGCTGGCACAGGAAGTATACAATACCACACAGATCAAATATCGTGAAGGGGTTGGATCCAGTCTGGAAATGAGCACCGCAGAAAATGAACTGCTCACAGCACAGAATAATTACTTCAACGCGCTGTACAATGCCGCGATCGCGAAAGTGGATTACCTTAAAGCGTACGGCAAACTGTAAGCGAATACTACAACTAACTATTAACTCTTTATTATATGTCCAAGATATATCGTCCCGCTCTTTTGATCGTCGCTCTTATGGCCGCTTGTGGCGAGCCTACGCCTGAGGCCAAACTGGCGGAACTGAAAAAAAAGGAAGCTGATCTGAAACAACAGATCGCTACACTGGAAAAGACTGTAAAGAAAGTAGATACTACCGAACAGAAAAAGAAAGCAGTGGTAGTAACTCCTGTCGATGATACGCTATTTGAACACTACATAGATGTACAAGGAAGCATTGACGCAAGAGAAAATGTGAATGTGTCTTCCAAAGTGCCTGGCATCATTACTGCCATACATGTGAAAGAAGGCCAGTCTGTAAGCAAAGGGCAGGCGCTGGCACAGGTAGACGATCAGATACTGAGAGCCAATATGGCGGAACTGCATACGCAGCTGGACCTGGCTACGACCATGTTCCAGAAACAGCAGAACCTGTGGAATCAGAAGATCGGTTCTGAAGTACAGTACCTGAATGCAAAAAACCAGAAGGAATCACTCGAAAGGAGAATCGCTACCCTGCAGGACCAGATGGGACAAGCAAGGATAATATCCCCAATCAATGGTACTGTAGATGCGGTGATCATTAAGCTGGGTGA
The DNA here is from genome assembly GCF_003014595.1 of Chitinophaga ginsengisoli. Taxonomy (GTDB): domain Bacteria; phylum Bacteroidota; class Bacteroidia; order Chitinophagales; family Chitinophagaceae; genus Chitinophaga; species Chitinophaga ginsengisoli. Next base: position 796,434 of record NZ_PYGK01000001.1, read on the forward strand.
TAATGCGGCTCCAGGCAGCGCGGCCTTCCGTGTGGTAAATGGCAGTAACCTGCGTGTAGTGGCAAACGTTGCTGAAGGCTACGCCAGTAAAGTGAAAACCGGCGACCAGGTGATACTGGATTTTCCTGATATTAATAAACAGACTCGTACAAGAATTGGCTTTGCTTCAAAAACAATTGATCCTGTAAGCCGTACCATCAAAGTGGAAATACCATTACAGAATGATCCTGAGCTGCGCCCGAATATGATCGCACGTTTGAAGATAGTGGATTATGTAGCGCCAAAGGCGGTAGTAATACCTGTGAACATTATCCAGTATTCCCTGGGTAAACCTTATGTGATCCTCGCCGAGAATAAGGGCGGTAAGCTGATCGCTAAAAGAAGAGAGATCGAAATGGGACGCACTTATAATGATAAGGCTGAAATCAAGGGCGGACTGCAGGCTGGTGAACAGATAGTAACTATCGGTTACCAGGGATTGAACGACAATGACCTTATCCAGCTTTAATACTCTAAAACTGGTTTATGCAAGACAACCTGAATAAAGAATTTAAACCCACCAGCTGGTCGATAGATAATAAGGTGAGCATTTATGTTGCCACCTTTATCCTGGCCCTTGCTGGTATACTATCTTATCAGAGCCTGCCGAAGGAACAATTTCCGGAGGTAGTGTTCCCCCAGTTCTATATCAGTACTGTTTATAGTGGTACTTCTCCTGAAGATATGGAGACACTGGTAACAAAACCCATCGAAAAACAACTGGGAGGAATCTCTGGTGTGAAATCTATCAAGAGTACATCCATGCAGGATTACTCTGCCATCACCATTGAATTTGAAGCCAGTGAGAATATGGAAACGGCACGGCAGGAAGTGCGTGAGAAAGTAGATGATGCGAAGAAGGACCTGCCTAATCCTCTCACACAGGAGCCACAGATCATCAAGATAGATGTATCGCAGATACCTATCATGAACGTGAACCTGTCCGGCGATTTTGACCTGCAGTCGCTCAAGAAGTATGCAGACGAAATGCAGGACCGTATCGAGGCATTGAATGAGATCACCCGTGTGGACATCGTTGGTGCGCTGGAAAGAGAGATCCAGATCAATGTAGACAAATACAAAATGGATGCGGCAAGGATCAGTTTTGATGATGTCGCGAACGCTGTTGCAATGGAGAACCGTACCATCTCCGGTGGTCTGGTGTCTATGGATGGACAGAAGCGTACATTGAGCGTAAAAGGTGAATACAAGGATGCATCAAAGATCCGTGATATCGTTATACGTAGTATGTCCGGTGCCGTAGTATATCTGAAAGACATCGCAGAAGTAGTGGATGGTTTTGAAGAACAGGAGAGTTATGCGCGTCTGGATGGAAAGAATGTGATCACGCTGAACGTGATCAAACAAAGCGGTAAGAACCTGATCGATGCTTCAGATAAGATCCGTGTGATCATTGACGAAATGAAGAAGGATTATCTGCCTGCCGGACTTGATGTGACGATCACGGCAGATCAGTCTAACTCCACACGTGTTACGCTGCATGATCTGATCAATACGATCATCATCGGCTTCTTGCTGGTAACAGTGATCCTGATGTTCTTCATGGGTGCTGTGAATGCGATCTTCGTGGCGATGTCAGTACCGATCTCTATGTTTATCGCGTTCCTGCTGATGCCTGCATTTGACTTCACACTGAACATGATGGTGTTGTTCTCTTTCCTGCTGGCATTGGGTATTGTGGTGGATGACGCGATCGTGGTGATTGAAAACGTACATCGTATCTTCTATGAAAGGAAAGACCTGGGTATTGTGAAAGCTGCCAAGGTAGCCGCAGGTGAGGTATTCCTGCCGGTGTTCTCTGGAACGCTGACAGTATTGGCACCGTTCGTCCCACTGCTATTCTGGCCTGGCATTATCGGTAAATTTATGTTCTTCCTGCCGGTAACGCTGATCACTACGCTGGGTGCTTCATTGATAGTAGCTTATATTATAAATCCTGTGTTTGCGGTTGACTTCATGGACCGTCATGAAGGAGAGAATCATCCTAAGCCGCGATTCAGCAGGAAGTTCACGATACTTAGCATCGTATTCGCTTTTATCGCCCTCATGGGGTATGCGGGTGGCAATACCGGTGTTGGCAACTTCACGATATTCCTGTATCTGATGATCGTGCTCGAGCGCTTCTGGCTGGGCGGCGTAGCCCGTCGTTTCCAGAGCAATGTATGGCCACGTGTGCAGGAACGTTATAAACGTATCCTCAAGTGGTGTCTTGTAGGATGGCGTCCTATATGGATAGTAGTTGGTACTTTCGGATTGCTGGTGTTCAGTATTATGCTGACTGTGATCCGCAGCCCCAAAGTAGTGTTCTTCCCACAGGCAGATCCGAACTTTATCTATACCTATATCGAGCTGCCGATGGGTACTGATCAGAAGTATACGGACTCTGTCACACACATCATTGAGAATAAGATCATTGCTGTAGTAGGGCAGAAGAACCCGATCGTAGAGTCTATCATCTCCAACGTAGCAGTAGGTGCAGGCGATCCTTCACAGATGGATATGAGTGTGCAGCCACATAAGGGTAAGGTAACAGTAGCCTTTGTGGAATTTGGTAAACGTAACGGACAATCAACCGTACAATATCTCGATAAGATCCGCGGAGCGGTGAGAGGTATTCCGGGTGTTGATATTACAGTGGAACAGGAGCAGGGCGGTCCGCCAACAGGTAAACCGATCAACATTGAAATTGCCGGCGATGAATTTGAAGAGCTGACGGCAGCATCTACCAAAATAAAACGTTACCTGGACTCTCTGCAGATAGGAGGAGTAGAGGAGCTGAAATCAGATTTCCAGAGCAATAAGCCTGAGATCCTGGTGAATATTGATCGTGAGCGCGCCAACAGGGAAGGTATTTCCACGACTACAATCGGTATGGCATTGCGTACCGCGTTGTATGGACAGGAAGTATCCAAGTTCCGTGATCCGGAAGATGATTACAAGATCATGGTAAGGTTCAAAGAAGATCAGCGTAATAATATCAATACCCTGATGAACCTGAACCTCGTATACCGCGATATGAATATGGCGGGAGCGATCCGCCAGGTGCCATTATCCGCGGTAGCAGATATTAAATACTCCAATACTTATGCAAGTATCAAACGTATCGATCAGAAGCGTGTTGTGACATTATATTCCAATGTACTGACAGGCTTTAATACCAATGAGGTAGTACAGCAGATCCAGACAGCGTTGAACGACTTCCCGAAATCGCCGGGTATTACGGTGAAAATGACGGGTGAGCAGGAAGACCAGCAGGAAACCTCCAACTTCCTGGGGCTTGCAATGGTGGGGGCCTTTGGTCTGATCCTGATGATCATGGTGACCCAGTTCAACTCTATTGGACGTCCGCTTGTTATTTTCATGGAGATATTGTTCTCGATCATTGGTGTGTTCCTGGGCTTTGCCATCTTTGGAATGGATATTTCGATAGTAATGACCGGTGTGGGTATCATGGCGCTGGCGGGTATTGTGGTCCGTAACGGTATCGTACTGGTAGAGTTCACTGACCTGCTGGTACAACAGAAGATGCCGGTATATGAGGCGGTAGTGGAAGCAGGAAGAACCCGCATGACGCCGGTATTGCTGACCGCTATTGCAGCGATTCTGGGTCTGATACCGCTGGCGGTAGGGTTCAACATTGACTTTGCCAGCTTATTCTCCTCATTTGAACCACATATCTTCTTCGGAGGTGATAACGTAGCATTCTGGGGCCCGCTGGCCTGGACGATGGTGTATGGACTGGTGTTTGCCACTTTCCTGACCCTGATCCTGGTACCGGTGATGTATGCCATGAATAAGCGTTCCATTGACGTACTGGACTATTATAAAATGCCACGTGCGCTGAAATACGTGCCTTTCCTGGTGCTGGTGCTGAAGGTGGTGATGGGGAAGGAACAGGTACGCAAGCTGCACGATCCAACATATGTATCGCCAAAGCCTTATCACTTCTTCCCGAACGGGAATGATGAGACAGAAAAGCAGGCGCACAGGCATCATCAAGACAAGAAGATACACGAAAGAGTTTAGTTCACACTATATACAGTGTAACAGTTGTAGGTTTAACAGGTACCGTCCCGTATCCACGGGACGGTTTCTTTTTTTTCACCTTAACAAATTTTAACAATTGACTGCGGCTTCAATTACTTATTTTTGATGTACGAGAACCATTATTGTTAACCTGATAAATTATATCAATACGCTATGCGACGCAACCATGAAATAGATTACCGTATCTATGGCGAAGAAATACAGATTGTCGAGATAGAGCTGGACCCACAGGAAACTGCCATTGCTGAAAGCGGCAGTTTTATGATGATGGACCAGGAGATTCAGATGCAAACAATGTTCGGGGATGGTTCACAATCTAATCAGGGACTTTTAGGTAAATTAATGTCAGCCGGTAAGCGGATATTGACGGGTGAGAGCCTGTTCATGACTGCGTTTACCAATATGGGCAATGGCAAGCAGAAAGTTAGTTTTGCGGCTCCTTATCCCGGTAAGATCATCCCAATGGACCTGGCGCAGATGGGCGGTAGGGTGATTTGTCAGAAGGATGCGTTCCTATGTGCAGCGAAAGGTGTTAGTATTGGCATTGAGTGGCAGAGAAAATTAGGAACCGGCATTTTTGGCGGGGAAGGCTTCATTATGGAGAAGCTGGAAGGAGATGGTATGGCATTTGTGCATGCTGGGGGTATGGTGATAGAGAAGCAGTTACTGCCGGGACAGGTATTAAAAATTGATACCGGATGTGTGGTAGCATATACTTCAGGGGTACAATTTGACGTTGAATTTGTAAGAGGCATCAGGAATATGGTTTTCGGCGGCGAAGGTTTGTTCTTTGCCACATTAAGAGGTCCGGGTAAAGTCTGGATACAATCCTTACCTATCAGCAGAATGGCCGCAAGACTGGTTTCTTACGGTACAGGAAAACGCAAGGAAGAAGGTAGTATACTGGGAGGCTTAGGCAATTTACTGGACGGAGATTGATTTGATAGGCACGTTATAACGGTTCCGTTTGCCACAAGGCAGGAAAAGTACTCATTTTTTTAAGTAGAGTACAGGAATTAACGGGATCAGGTAAGAGAAACCTGGAATTTTGAAATATGTTTGAACTATCAAGGCAGTTTGCTGAAGAGCAGGACCAATCGGACCCATTAAAGACGCACAGGGAACAGTTTTATTTTCCCCAGAGAAATGGAAAGGATGCGATTTATTTTTGCGGAAACTCTTTAGGATTACAGCCCAAAAAAGTAAGACCAGCCATAGAACAGGAATTGACTGATTGGCAACATCATGCAGTAGAAGGATATTGGAATGCGGAGAATCCATGGCTTTATTATCAGCAATATTGCAGTAAACCGTTAATTGATATAGTTGGAGCCAGCCAGGAAGAGCTGACAGTAATGAATACACTTACAGTGAACTTACATTTGTTACTGATGAGTTTTTACCGTCCGACAAAGCAGCGGTTTAAAGTATTGATGGAGGCTGGGGCTTTTCCCAGCGATCAATATGCTGTTGAAACACAGGTACGGATGCATGGTTTTGATCCGGAAACGGCGATAATAGAAGTAGCTCCCCGGGCAGGTGAATATTTAATACGAGAGGAAGATATTTTTGAGATTATTGCGCGGGAAAGTAGTAGCTTAGCAATAATATTATTGGGGGGAATAAACTATTATACCGGCCAATTGTTTAATATGCAGTCCATTACGAAAGCGGCCCATAGAGTTGGGGCTGTAGCCGGGTTCGACCTGGCGCACGTAGTAGGAAACGTACCTTTGAAGTTACACGACTGGGAAGTAGATTTTGCCGTTTGGTGCTCATATAAGTATTTAAATGGAGGCCCCGGCGCTGTAGGTGGAGCATTTATACATGAAAGACATGCCCGAGATACAAACCGGCAACGACTAGGTGGCTGGTGGGGCAACGAAGAAAGTACCCGTTTTAAAATGGAGAAGGGTTTTAAACCCAAAAGCCGTGCAGAAGGCTGGCAAATTAGCACGGCTCAGGTATTTAACATGGTAGCATTAAAAGCCTCACTGGAACTTTTTGAGTCCGCTGGGATGGCAGCTTTAAGAGATAAGAGCATTAAACTCACCAATTATCTTGAATTCCTGTTAAAACATATAGAAAACATAAAATTTGAAATAATTACGCCAAAAAATTGTAAGGAACGCGGTGCTCAATTATCTTTGCTTTTCCATGATAAAGGGAGAGAAATCCAACAAAAGATGACTGACGCCGGTATAATCGTCGACTGGCGGGAACCCGGAGTAATTCGCATTTCACCGGCGCCCTTATATAACTCTTATGGAGACGTATTTCATTTTTATGAAATCATAGCTAATATTGATTCAAACGCTTAATTAAGTAAGATGACTTTTGAGAGAAACGAACGCCCCCGCAGGCCCTACTCTCCTCCTGGTGCAGACAAAGACCAAGATCCCAATAAGGAGAGACCAAGCGGTTACTTCAAACCCGATTTTAATAGTGAAAGAGAGGGTAGACCCGGCGGTTATAACCGGGATAATGATAGACCTTTTAACTCTGACCGTGAAGGCGGCGGCGGTTACAATCGTGGGGATCGTGATGGCGGCAGTGGCGGTGGATATCGCCCGCGCGATAATGGTGGCTACGGCGGTGGCGGTGGCTACGACCGTGATGGTGGAGGTGGTGGTTACGACCGCGGTGGCGGTGGTGGCGGCTACAACCGTGGAGGTGGCTATGGCGACCGTGATGGCGGTGGCGGTGGTTACAATCGCGGTGGCGGTGGCGGCGGTTACGACCGTGGCGGCGGCGGTGGTGGTTACGACCGCGGTGGCGGTGGTGGCGGCTACAATCGTGGCGGCGGCGGCGGTGGTGGTTACGATCGCGGTGGCGGTGGTGGCGGCTACAATCGTGGCGGCGGCGGTGGTGGTTACGATCGCGGTGGCGGTGGTGGCGGCTACAATCGTGGCGGCGGCGGCGGTGGTTACAATCGCGGCGGCGGTGGTGGCGGTGGCTACAACCGTGGTGGCGGCCGTCCGGCCTTTGGTGGCGGTAGAAAACCGTTTACACCAAAACCTGATAACAAGATTTACTTTATCGCCTTACTCCCTACTGCTGAAGTAGGTAAGGAGATCATTAAAATAAAGCAGGAGTTTGCTGAGAAATACGGACCATTATATGCGCTGAAAGTACTGCCGCATATCACCCTCCAGGTTCCTTTCACAGCAGATCCGGCACTGGAAAAAGCTTTCTGTGATGAACTGGCAGAATTTGCCAAATCACAAGCTCCATTTGAGGTTTCCCTCAATGGTTTCGGTACCTTCCCGAATAAACAGAACCGCGTTCTGTTCATTAACGTGGAGAAGAGCGAAACCATGAGCGCCCTGCACAGACAGCTGATCAACTTCCTGCGTAAGGAATTTGGTTTCAGTACTATGCTGGCACGTACCGGCTTCACTCCGCACGTAACCGTGGCCTTCAAAGACCTGGAAGATGCGCAGTTTGAAAAAGCATGGCCTGAGTACGAAAATCAGGAGTATAAAGCAACCTTCAAGGTGAATAACCTGTACTTCCTCCGTCATAATGGCAAATCCTGGGAAGTTTTGCAGAAATGCAAACTGGGAGGAGCCTGATAAAATAAAAAAGGTGGTCTGTTTGATAGACCACCTTTTTTATTTCGTTTATTTACTGCTTTCTTTATTTTCTGTTCAGCTTATATACATTGCCCTCTTTCTCCCAGCTGGCTGAAGCACTCGCTGCAATTACATCCAGTATCTGTTCCAGCGGCTCATCAGGCGTTATCCTCGTCTTGATGGAATAATCAGCTACACTTTCCTCCGCAACGATCTTTACCCCATATAAAGCTTCTACTTTCCTGATCACATTACGGATAGGCTCATCATTAAAGACCATGATATTATCCTTCCATGCAATGAAATCGCGATTGGAAATGGCATCTTCTGCCAGTTGCTGGTCTTTGCCCAAGGTCACTTTCCTGCCTTCTGTCAACACAACTTCTTTTGACTCCTTTTCCTGGTCTGATACAGCCACCTTTCCACTGAGCACAAACACTTCTACTGGTTGAACAGCATAAGCCTTTACATCGAAAGTGGTGCCCAATACCTGTGTTCTTGTTCGGGAGGTATATACTACAAACGGATGGGCCTCGTCCTTTACAACATCAAAATAGGCTTCTCCTTCGAGGTGGATGGTTCTTTCTCCTTTATTGAAGTTGCTGGCATAACGCAGGCTGCTGTTCTTATTGATAAATGCTTTGGTACCATCGGGCAGGACAATGATGTTGGTTTCATTAGCAGCCGTCTGCACTGTGATCTGCCTGGGAGCATTCAACATGTACCAGGCGGTGGAGGCGCCTCCCAGTAGAAGAACGGCAGCTGCAGCACGGAGCGCATACCAGCGGAAACTACGAACAATACCGGTTGGCTGGCTGCTGATGTTGGTCTGCAACTTACTGTTGAAGCTGGCCCAGTTGGCCTCGATATCTGGTGCGATGTCCGCGTCTGCGGTACCGGTCAGGTCCCAGGTCTTTTGCAGCTCACTATAATACCGGCGGTTGGCGTCATCTTCCTCCAGCCAGCTTTGCAGCTCTTCCTGCTCTGCCGGAGTAATACCGCCTTCCAGCGAGCGCACGATCAACGATTCTATATGGTCAAAGGTGTACGACATGCTCTTAAAATTGTAAAAGTAAAGGATAAATAGCGGCGCCTGCCAGGAATAGCACAATCACCTGCAGGTAGTCCTGTAAGGATACCCTGAGTTTCTTTAAAGCGGTGATCATCTGGTTTTCCACTGTTTTAACTGATATATTAAGTGTGCTCGCAATTTCTTTGTAGGAAAGTTCTTCATAACGGCTGAGTATGAATATCTCCCTGCATTTCTCAGGAAGCTTATCAATAGCCTGCTGTATATGCCGGGTGGTTTGCTGCAGACTGCCGCCCGTCGGGGCTGCCTGAACAGGTTCCATATAGTCCTCTATCGGCATATGAACACCTCTGCGTTTGTTCTTGTCAATATAATCCAGTGCCATATTAATACCTGCTCTATGCAAATAAGCTTTAAAATAAACCTGCTGAAGCTCTGAGCGGCGGTTCCAGATCTTGATAAACACATCCTGTGCAAGATCTTCAGCGGTTGCATTGTCCTGAACAATGCGGTAAATTGTCTTACAGACAAAGGAAAAATAGGTCCTGAAGAGGGCTTCCATGAATGCCTCTTCATTCTCCTGTAAAAGTTTTTGTAGTTGTGCATTTTCTGGCATAGTACAAAAATAGGTTTTGTCCTTATTCCTGCTCACAAAACTGCTGGCAGTACCTGAAAATGCTGCTATGTAGCTAGCCTGCATGTGTGACGCTTTCGAAAAAATTATAATTTAATGACTTTTCCTGATCCGGAGATATCTGTTCTGACAACTGCGGTACCTCTGTATTTCACTTCTCCACTACCTCGTATGCTGACATCGAGGGAGTTGGATACATTCAGTGTATGTCCGCCGGAACCTTTGACGGATATATCGGCGTCCTCACAATAAAAGTCCATCCCGCGTACGTCTCCGCTGCCGTCGATATTACTGTAGAAAGTATGGGCGCTGCCGTTTAACTGTACACTACCGCTTCCTTCAATCTCTGTTTCCAGCCTGTTGGTCACAATCGGAAACCGGGCATTACCACTACCTGCCAGTTTATATTCAAACCGCTCTGTTCTGATAGTATCCAGACTCTCGACACTACCTGAACCGGCGAAAAATACGGAATTGTAGGTAGCGGATTTAAGATAAATGTCAATGTCCCTGGTGCTATGCACGCTTACGCCACTTTTAATGCGTATATGCAGTGTGGTACCACTCACATAGGTATCGATGACGCGTATCAGGTTGTCTTCTGCCGTGATCTGTAGCGGGGTAGGAGGGCCCTGCTGCAGATGTACATGCATGGGACCATCCACTTCTACATCAGTGAACACACCTGTTTCCCGGGTTTCACTGATCACGTATCCGGAGCCGGACAACCGCTCTCTGTCGCATGATGCCAGCATAATATTAAAGACTGCCAGCAGGAGTAATTCCCATCCGATCGTTTTCCACCTATCATGGAGAACACTTTTTCTATTATTGGTCTTTTTCATATGTCAAAGGGGCTTTACATTATAACGGTGGAGGGAGCAGCTACCCCTAGAAAGGTGAAATATGACATAAAAAAGAGCCGGCCATACAGACGTATGGAACCGGCTTTTTGATTAACCCCTATGAAAACCAACTATTGCTTTCGTTATTTATTGTTTATTGTTCTAATCTTATCTCGCCCAGGTCGGTCACTTTTCCTACTTCTACTTTCACATTAGAGATGGTCACATTCTTAAAAGGCTGTTTCGCATCAATGATCACTGTGTAAGTGCCTTCCTCTGCGCCCTGCACACTGAATGTTCCATCAGCTATGTCCGTTTTCAGTGAATCCGCGCCCCTGATGGCCCAGACCATACTGGCTCCATCGAGAGGAGCTACTTTACCGGATATGGTGCCTCCATCCGTATTGCGGAAGGCGAGCACTGCCACAGCTGCAGCTGCCAGGGCGAATATGCTTACTCTGACTGATCTCATTTTATCAGATTTATAAGGTGATACAATGGTCTGTGGTGCGAAGCATATTGCTTGAGATATATGATCTAAAGAACTGTGTATTAAAAATCAATTACCATGCCACCGGCGCTGTAATAAAATTATGTGGCAGTTTTTAACATTCCTTTACGAAGGCTTTAACAGTAAAAAGGCCAGCCTTAACAAATGCCTGACAACCCGTGCAAAATGGTCATGTCAGAATGGAGAAACGGGACAACAAAATGGCGCATCCTGCCAACAAAAAGCCCGCACATTTGTGCGGGCTTTTTGAACTATCTATCTATTGAAAGAATATTATCTTCTGTTGAGTTTGGACAAGAGACGGAGTATTTCCAGGTACAGCCAGATCAGAGTTACGAGCATACCGAAAGAGGCATACCACTCAAAGTATTTAGGAGCGCCCTGAGCAGCACCAGTTTCAATCAGATCGAAGTTGATGATGAGATTCAGTGCAGCAACAACAACTACCACCAGAGAGAAAATAATACCTATGGTGCTACCTTCGTGCAGGAAGGGTATATTGATGTTGAAGAAGCTCAGTACTAATGCCAGTAAGTAAAACAGTGCGATACCAGCGGTAGCAGTGAAGACGATTGCCTTGAATTTTTCTGTAGCACGGATGATACGGGTTCTATACAGTATTAGCATAGCCAGGAAAGTAGCAAAGGTGATACCCACTGCCTGCAATACGATGCCCTCATATAAATTACTATATAAAACAGATATTACGCCCAGGAACAGACCTTCTGCCAATGCATAAGCTGGTGCCAGGTATTGTGCCCATTCTTTTTTAAAAGTGATGATGATGGCGAGCGCGAAACCACCGAGAGCGCCTCCCCATAGGAATGGCATAATGTTCTGCTGTCTGGCAGGCGCACCCCAGGCGTATATTGCCGCGGCCATTACCAGCACTAACAGGAAAGCCATTTTATTAATTGTCCCTTTGATGGTCATTGCGCCTTCAGTCTGGGAGGTCCCAACTTTCTGAAGTACTTTCTCATTAAATACAGGGTTATTGGATTGAAATAATGCCATGGTATAAAAAAATTTAGTAACACTAAATTACAATTTCAATCATAATTAATCACTATTTATTAGTGCTAGTCATAATGTAAGAAGCAAAATGGCTGAAAATCAGGTGGCATACAGCACTGTCAATCAAATTCCCGATTACATAAACAAATGATGGTAAAGTTGAAATAGCTTTGTCATATCGGCAGGTGGTAAGGGATAGTTGGACAGAACGGGGAGCGGGGCAATTACTTAAAGTTATGAAGCATAACATATAGCTATACCTGCCGGGCCTTAAAAGTCTATCAGGTTTGTGTACTTTTGTTATTACTGGCCTTAGTATAATACCTGTAATATATCAGCGGTTACTACCTGATGAATTATTAAATTTACGGCCTGAAAACAAAGGACAGTTAAATAAGATATTCAATGTCAAATATTTCGGTTCAACAGATAGAAGATGTAGTGATAAAATTTGCCGGCGACAGTGGAGACGGGATGCAGCTTACCGGTACCCAGTTCTCCAATAACACTGCGTTGGTTGGCAATGACTTGAGCACATTCCCGGACTTCCCGGCAGAAATACGCGCTCCGCAGGGAACCCTGCCAGGCGTGAGCGGCTTCCAGCTGCACTTTTCCTCTAACCGCATATTCACTCCGGGGGATGCCTGTGACGTGCTGGTAGCGATGAACGCTGCAGCGCTGAAGGCCAACCTGAAAAGCCTGAAGAAAGGCGGTATCATCATTGCCAATACCGATGGTTTCGATGCTAAGAACCTGCGTCTGGCCAATTACCCTGATGGAGTAAATCCACTGGAAGACGGTTCGCTGCAACCTTATCAGCTGCATACCATGGACGTGACTAAAATGACACGTGAAGCACTGAAGGATGTGAACCTGGGTATGAAAGAGAAAGACCGTGCAAAGAATATGTTCGTACTGGGCTTCCTGTACTGGTTATATGACCGTAACCTGGAAAGCACAGAGAACTTCCTGAACGAGAAATTCGGTAAGAAACAGGAGATCCTGGACAGCAACCTGAAGGCATTACATGCGGGGTACAACTTCGCCGACACAGTAGAGGCTTTCAGCACCCGTTTCCATGTAGAAAAGGCCCGTATGGAACCTGGTACCTACCGTAGTATTACCGGTAATACTGCCCTGTCTTATGGCCTGATAGCAGCCAGCCAGAAGGCGAATCTGCCTATTTTCCTGGGTACTTATCCTATCACACCTGCTTCTGATATCCTGCACGAACTGAGCCGCTATAAGAATTTTGGCATCCGTACCTTCCAGGCGGAAGACGAGATAGCTGGTATTACTTCCGCTATCGGTGCGTCCTACGGTGGACATATGGGGATCACTACTACCTCTGGTCCTGGTATGGCACTAAAAGGAGAGGCAATGGGTCTGGCTGTAATGCTTGAAATTCCCCTACTGATCATCAATATTCAGCGTGGAGGACCATCCACTGGTCTGCCTACCAAAACGGAGCAGTCTGACCTCCTGCAGGCTTATTATGGCCGTAACGGGGAATGTCCGATGCCGATCGTATCTGCATCAACGCCGTCAGATTGTTTCAATGCTGTATTTGAAGCTTTCCGTATTTCTGTAGCACACATGACGCCGGTGATCTTCCTGAGCGATGGTTACATTGCAAATGGTGCAGAACCATGGCGTTTCCCACAGAGCAAAGATCTGCCAGCCATTCCTGTGAAGTTCAAGAAAGGACTGGAAGAAGGAGAGGAGCAGTTCCTGCCTTATCACCGCGATGAGAACCTGGTACGTCCATGGGCAGTGCCTGGCACACCAGGACTGGAACACCGTATTGGTGGTCTGGAAAAACAGAACATCACCGGTAACGTGAGCTATGACCCGGAGAACCACCAGTTAATGGTGCGTATCCGCCAGGAAAAGGTAGATAAGATCGCCGATCATATTCCGCCTCAGGAGATAGAACTGGGCCCTGAAAAAGGTAAAGTACTGGTACTCGGTTGGGGTTCTACCTATGGCGCTATCAAGAGCGCCGTACTGGAACTGCTGGCTGAAGGGCATGCAGTAGCGCATGCACACATCAGGTACCTACGTCCATTCCCTAAGAACCTGGCAGAGATCCTGCACAGTTATGACAAAGTATTGATCCCTGAGATTAACAACGGTCAGCTCATTAAGATCATCCGTGAACATTTCCTGATCGATGCAGTAGGTTATAACAAGATTATGGGTGTGCCTATCACTAAGGGAGAACTGGTAACGAAGATCAAAGAAATGCTGTAATAACTGCAAGACGTTATGACCAGCTAATTATAGCAGGATCAGGCGGATGCAGTGATTTACCTAAACGATTCATGATTATTTTATATAGGATCCTGCCTTTCGGGGCAGGATTTTTATTATATTTAATACTATATAACAAAACAGGCCACGGCACGTTTGCTATATACGAACGGATTACTACAACATAGCCAAAAGCTTTATCATGAAAGGCGCCATCTGGTCTACACTGTTTATTTGCCTGTTTACTTTGAACAGTGCATTGTTATACGCCCAAACGCATAATTACGAAATACGTTTCAGTAACCACGTTATTGGCAACGTCACTGCCCATTGCAAAGTGAATGGGGCTTCCCGCAATATCTCTATCCAAAGTAATGTGGACATGAAACTGCTGGCGAAATTCAACCTTGACATCTCCTGCGATTTTGACAATGACATCCTCGTCAGGTCAAAGGTGATAAAAAGCTCGGGTAAAGACGCTGGCGATAACAAGACTATTATCACACAGCGGGAAGCGAAGAATTATTCTATAGTACAGAATGGTAAAAAGTCAGTACTGAATACTACCGAGATTGTGCATTCCGTAGGGGAGATGTATTTTATGGAACCCCGGCAGGTCACAAAGATCTTTTCTGAAACATTGGGCATTTTCCTGACGCTTAATTCACTGGGGAATGGGCTTTATGAGCTTTTGCTGCCCGAGGGGAAAAGAAACGTTTATAAGTATGAAAAAGGAACACTGGTACAGGTAGAGATATCCCAGACATTGGGGAAGGCTTATATCATCAGGGTATAAATATAATCCGGGCACACCGGCCGGATGACCGGCGTGCCGGAGAAAGTTTATATCACACGTTCGACGATCTGACCACTCTTTTTTTCTTTCAGGATCAGTTTTCTGGCACCGAAGTGGGTCATTTCTTCTTTCACGAGATAATGATCTGCGTCGTAATCTACCAGGGTCTGAGGTTTGCTCAAGCCTGTCTGTCCACGCCAGATATCCAGTTTCACAGGTTCCCACTGTTTGCTGGCAGCGCTGCGATAAGCGGCATCCAGTACAGCATTTACCACATAACCATCGTAGAAGGTCTCTCTTGCAGGTTTGTTATTTTCAATGGCATTGAACATATCAGCGAACATGTGGTTGTAGCCCAATTCATTCAGCTCATCACCTACAGGGAACAGCCATCCGCTGTTGCTTTCCGCTTTTTCTGCTACGTAGTCAGCACCCTTGCCGGTGGTGAACATATCAAAACCTGTACGCAGGAAGCTGTTCAGCCAGATGGTACCTTCGGTACCCATTACTTCATCTCTCAGGTCAAGCCCGCCGCGGAAAGTCCAGCTTACTTCAAACTGACCAATAGCGCCATTTTCATATTTTACGAGGCCAATAGCATGGTCTTCTGCATCAATAGGTTTTACCTGTGTATCTGCCCAGCACATTACTTCTACCGGTTTAATGTCCTTACCGATGAAGCTGCGTGCGATCTCTACACAATGGCAACCCAGGTCCAGGATACAACCACCACCTGCCTGCTCTTTATCCCAGAACCATTCGCTATGGGGTCCAGGATGTGTTTCCCTTGATTTGGCCCAGAGTATGCGGCCCAGTGCACCATTCTTTACGCTATCCAGCGCTTTTAGGAATTTGGGCGTGTATACCAGGTCTTCCAGGTAACCATTGAAGATACCGGCTGCCTCCACCATTTCCAGCATCCGTTTGGCTTCTTCAGCATTACGGCCAAGGGGTTTGGTGCAGATCACACCTTTTTTGTGTTTGCAGCAAAGCGCTACAGCAGCTTCGTGCAGGTTGTTGGGCAGGGAAATACAAACCACATTCACATCCGGATGTGCAATGGACGCTTCCATATCGGTAGTCCAGTGGTCTACATTGTAGTCTTCTGCAAATTTCTTTGCGCTTTCTTCCCTGCGGGAATAAATGCTGACAATCTTATCCCGGCTTCTCTGCCCCTGCAGTGAGTCGGCATAGAAACGGCCGATAAAGCCAGAGCCTAACATGGAAATACGTTGCATAAATATCTGATTGAATTAAGTGATGATATCCTGGCTAAATGAAAACTCCGCAGTAAAACACCAGGTTGATATAGGTAGTTCACTGCGGAGTGTTTATGTGATACAAAGAAGATTACGCTACTACTTCTCTTTTGCTGTCACGGAATGTTGCCATGAACAACAACCAAACTACAGCAGCAATTACGGAAGGAATCATCCATACTTTCTGCCAGAAGTTATCGGTAGCATGTGTGGTATAATAGTCAGAGATGATACCTGCAACCCAGAAACCTATCAGCATTCCAACACCATAGGTAGCCAGTGTTACAAGGCCCTGAGCGGCGCTCTTATATTTTTCTCCTGCCTGTTGATCAGTATATATCTGTCCGGATACAAAGAAGAAGTCATAACAGATACCATGCAGCGCTATACCGGTGATAAGCATGAATGCCAGTGGACCCGCATTACCGTAAGCAAAGAGCAGGTAACGAACCGCCCAGGCGATCATACCGATCATGATAGTCTTTTTGAATCCAAACCGGCTGAAGAACACTGGGATCAGCAAGATGAACAGTGCTTCAGATACCTGGCCAATGGCCATTTTACCGGTAGGGTTTTCCAGGCCTGTCTGTTCCAGGAAGTGGTGTGCATTCTGATAGTAGAATGCCAGTGGTATACAGATCAGGATAGATGATATAAAGAATACAAGGAAGTTTCTGTTGCTAAGCAGTTTAATGGCGTCCAGTCCTAATATTTCCGCTATGCTGTCTTTCTGAGTCTTGTCTTTTACAGGCGGCGTTTTAGGAAGTGTGAAGCTGAACAGACCCAGTAACAGGGAGGCCACAGCGCCCATGGCAAAAGTATTTTTTAAAGCACCAGCCTCGGTACCGGCGGTAGAATCCCAATGGAAGACATAGCTGATAGTGAGACCGGCTATGATCCAGCCAATAGTGCCCCATACACGAATGGTGGAGAACTCCTTTTCAGGATTGTTCATCTGGCGGAAGGATACAGAATTCACGAGGGCAAGGGTTGGCATGTAAAGTACCATGTAGGCAAATACATAAGGATAAAAAACGCTCACGCTTTCAGCACGATACATCTGAAACATGAGTGCCGCGCCAAGCAGGTGCAGAATACCCAGGATCTTTTCGGCATTGAAGTATTTGTCTGCGATCATCCCTACGATAAAGGGAGCGATAATGGCGCCATATGACTGTGTGGAAAACACACTGGCAGTCTCCAGACCCGATGCCTGAAGGTTTTTGGCAAGGAACGTTCCCAACGTAACGAACCATGAGCCCCATATAAAGAACTCAAGGAACATCATAACGGACAACTGTAAGCGAGTACCTGATTTCATAACGAATTTTAGACTTTATAGCTCTGTAAAAAACTTTAGCGGCAAAAGATAAGTAAAATATAACCGAAATTCCAAATTAGTAGTACGGATGGGAATGATTTACAGTAATTTTTTGGGCATAACGCTGATGTCAGAACCTTCTGCCAGTAAGGCCGAGACAGGCGCTTGCTGTAGCATGGGTACAAACGCAGGGCCATAAAGTGTGGCAGCATCGCAATGATAGGCATATTCGACAATACGGTGTGTTCTCCATTGCGGATGGGCTACCTGGTATTCACCGGTGCGTGTAGCATCCATCTGCGTATATCCCCAGTAATGATCTGTAATGAATTCGGCCTCGCTGCCGGCAATGATAGGAAGCGGTTCTTTTTCTGCGGTGGCTTTCAGAAAATTCCAGTGTTGGTCAACTTTCCATTCATAGCTGACTTCCAGCATATTGTCAGGCGTATGCAGCCATTGATGCAGCATAGGATGGGTGGCATATTTCTCTTTGTAGACAGTATTGGCCACAAAGGTGATCATTCTTTTAGGGACAATCTCTTTTACGAATACGACGCCTCTTTTCCATACACCTGCGTCTTTATAACGCACATAGAAACGGAGGTTCACTTCTTCAAAGTGGCGATGAAAAGGAAGGGAAATACCTTTTACACGGGTATTCTGAAACATGAATCCCACCAGGCTGGCATAGAGGGTATTGTGCCAGGTATCCAGCTCTGTATTGTAAGGTACCAACGGTTGTAATACGGCCGGATCTGCCTCGAAGTTGATCATGAGGAGGTTGCGCCAGGCCGCGGTCAGAAAAGGCTTTCCCATAAAATGCAGTTAGTAGACTTATATATGACTGATAGTTATTAGCCCCGGATCAGGCTCTGATAATATTTGCATGCCGGCCTCAGTCCGCATTGCTCGCATTTGGGTGTCCGGGCCACACAAATATACCGGCCATGTAATATTAGCCAGTGATGGGCAATATGTACTTTTTCGGTAGGAATATATTTCAATAACTGTTTTTCAGTCTGAAGGGGAGTGGTGGCGTTGGTGGTGAGCCCTATACGGGCAGAAACGCGGAAAACGTGAGTATCCACGGCCATGTTGGGTTGCTGGTGGACAACAGAAGTGATGACATTGGCTGTTTTACGGCCTACGCCGGGCAGTTTGACGAGTTCCTCTACGGTGGAGGGAATCTCCCCGTTGAAGTCTTCCATCAGCATCTGCGCCATGCCAATGAGATGTTTCGTCTTATTGTTCGGATAGCTGATGCTGCGTATCAGCGGAAATAATTCGTCGAATGTGGCGTGGCTCAGTGCTTCCGCATCCGGGTATTTTGCGAAGATAGCAGGCGTGGTCATGTTAACGCGTTTGTCTGTGCATTGCGCAGACAGGATGACCGCTACTAATAATTGATAAGGATTGTCGTAAATCAGTTCAGTCTCTGCATTGGGAGCATGTTCTTCGAAATAGCTGAGAACAAAGGCAAAGCGTTCTTTCTTTGTCATATCTGTAAAGATAGGGCAAAGATAATATGCTGCAAATATGCCGGATGTACTACCGATAGCTATTCTTTTCGTCCATAAAATGCTTACGGGCGTGACAGCTATAGCCTTGAGCCGTTTATGCTATTTTGAAGGTGTTACCTTCCTCGCATAATCAGCGATAGCCTGCAGAGTTTCTGGTCTTGGAGAAAAACGGATAGTATCCAGCGCTTTTCTTGTTTGATTCAGACAAATTTCTTCTTCACGAGATAATTCCGGGTCCTGGTTTGTCATCTTTTTAGGTTTATTAGCGCTACGAGTTACAGAATGTAAGGCATAAAAAGAGTGTGTAGAATTCCCCATGCAATATTTTTTTAATACAAATGATTCGTTCCTAACTATATAACGGAGATTGTGCAAAATGTATTGTCGGCCGTAAATGAAATATTTCGAAACTAAAGATAGCCGGTCTATCTGAAATCCAGCCAGGAAAGGGAATGCTTAACGTGGAGAGGCGAAAAAGCGCGGTTTATTCTTTCTCTGTGATTATGAACAGGTCCTCGTCATCTTTTTTCATCAGGTATTTTTCCCGGGCGAATTTTTCCAGCTTTTCCGGACTGGACAACAGCTCCTGTTGTTCTTTCCTGGTTTTACTGATCTCATCCTGGAAGAAGGATTTCTGTGCTTCCAGTTTGTTGACCTCTGATTGTAATTCGTACTGTGAGATGAAATTTTTGCTGTCAATAAACGCCAGCCATACCAGGAATGCGGCGGCAGATACGAAATATTTGTTTCGCATATAAGCTGGCACTCTGATGGATTTTAAACCTGGCATATGTGACTGGTATATGACCGCAAAACGGTTGTTAAAAAGCCGGGTTTTGAAGTAACTCAAAACCCGGCAATATGGATGGACCACTAATTAAATTATCGTCATCAAAGATCAGATCCCGAAATTCGACGTACGAGATTCAATCGAGCGTTACTTACTTCTTACCAAATTTAACGGATTTTCCCGGATAATAAGCCACGTTGTCCAATTCTTCCTCGATACGGAGTAACTGGTTGTATTTGGCCATACGGTCAGTACGGGAAGCAGAACCGGTCTTGATCTGGCCGCAGTTCAGTGCAACTGCCAGGTCAGCGATCGTAGTATCTTCAGTTTCGCCGGAACGGTGGCTCATGATAGAGGTATAACCTGCTTTGTGTGCCATGTTCACCGCGTCGATAGTTTCAGTAACAGTACCGATCTGGTTAACCTTGATCAGGATGCTGTTAGCTGTATTCTGGTCGATACCGGTTTTCAGACGTTTTACGTTGGTAACGAACAGGTCATCACCTACCAGCTGTACGTTTGCACCAACAGCTTCGGTCAGTTTTTTCCAGCCAGCCCAGTCGTCTTCCGCCATACCGTCTTCGATAGAAACGATAGGATATTTTTTGCACCACTCAGCCCAGAAAGCAACCATTTCATCGCTGCTGATCACTTTGCCGGAGCTTTTGTAGAATTTGTAAGTTTTGTCAGCATCGTTGAACATTTCGCTGCTGGCAGCATCCAGGGCGATTGCGATCTGCTCACCTGGTTTGTAGCCTGCTGCTTCGATAGCTGCGATGACAGTTTCGATGGCTTCTTCGTTGCTCTGGATTTCAGGAGCGAAACCACCTTCATCACCTACGTTAGTGCTGTAACCTTTCTTTTTCAGAACGGATTTCAGGTGATGGAACACCTCAACCCCCCAGCGCAGACCTTCGGAGAAGGAAGTGGCGCCTACAGGAACGATCATAAATTCCTGGAAGTCAATTTTGTTATCAGCGTGCACACCACCGTTGATGATGTTCATCAGCGGAATAGGCAGGGTAGTAGCATTTACGCCACCCAGGTAGCGGTACAGCGGCAGATTAGCTTCGTCAGCAGCAGCTTTGGCAACAGCCATGCTCACCGCCAGGGTAGCGTTAGCACCCAGCTTACCTTTGTTTTCAGTACCATCCAGTTCTATCAGGAATTTATCGATACCGGCCTGGTCTTTCACGTCCCAGCCAATCAGTTCTTCAGCGATAATATCGTTCACATTGTTCACTGCCTGGATAACACCTTTACCCATGTATACGGCTTTGTCGTTATCACGCAGCTCAACTGCTTCATGCTTACCGGTAGAAGCACCTGATGGAACTGCTGCACGGCCGAAGTGACCGTCTTCTGTGGTTACATCTACCTCTACAGTAGGATTTCCGCGGCTGTCAAGAATCTGCCTTGCATGGATTGATGAAATGGTACTCATTGTTGTTCAATTGTTTTAATATAATAATGTGTAAGCTAATTAGTTACCGACCGGTTATAATTGCCGGGAACCCCCTACTTTGTCAATTCCCTGAAGATAGATTCCAGGCTTTGTGAATTGCTTTGCAAAGAAAGGATGTTCCGGTTATTTATCAAAGCAAATTGTAGCAGGTTTTTACGTACTTCTTCTAAATTGCCGGCAAACAATTGCCAGGTAGTGGCATCCTGTTGCTTTATCCTTGCTACGCCCGCTATTTGCTGCAAATCCGTTTCTGATGGTACCGGCTCCCCAAAGGATACGAGGATATAACCATTTTCCGTACCTCCTTGTTGCAGATGTTGCAGGGTATCGTCTGCAATAATGTTGCCTTTGTTGATAATTATGACCCTGCTGCACATCGCTTCCACTTCCTGCATGATGTGGGTGCTCAACACAACGGTCTTGTTCCGTCCCAGCTCCACAATAAGCTGACGGATATCGGCCAGCTGATTAGGATCCAGACCTGAAGTAGGCTCGTCCAGTATCAGTACTTCCGGGTCATGGATCAATGCCTGCGCCAGTCCTACACGTTGTTTGTACCCCTTGGACAGTGCGCCGATCTTCTTTTTGCTTTCCGGTTGCAGACCGGTCATAGCTATAATCTCAGATATGCGTTTGCCGGTGTTGCTGCCCAGTTTATGTACCTGTGCAACAAATTCCAGAAACTCACGGATGTACATATCAAAATACAGGGGATTGGCCTCCGGCAGGTAACCGACACGTTTTCTTACCTCCATGGGCTGGGTGGTAACGTCATATCCGCACACACTGGCAGTACCGCCACTGGGCGGCAGGTAGCCGGTGATCATCTTCATGGTAGTACTTTTCCCTGCGCCGTTTGGCCCAAGAAAGCCTACTATTTCCCCTTTATTGAGCGAAAAGGAAATATCATTGACCGCCCTTTGTTCCCCGTATACCTTACTTAGCTGTGTTACTGTGATTGACATTAGGTTTTCCACTTTGGCGCGGCTAAAGTATGAAAATCAGGTTAGAATAAAAATCGCTTATAATCGTCTATAAAGATAAAGAGCTGGGTTCCATGGCAGTCTGATTTGGAGCGCGCATTATTTAACTAAACTTTTATGGTAGATTTTAGCTGGAAATATCTAATTTTAAATATATTCACAAATTGTAACCTGATGTGGGGCAGTAGGTTCCGACAATCTGGTTATAATACAAAGCCTGCATATTGTCAAAATGCTCGATCGCAACAGTTGTTAATCATTAATTACAATACATTTTAAAACCCTGCAAACATTTAACATTTCATGGCAATTAATTTACAGAAGGGACAAAAAATAGATATCGGACTCTCTCAGATCAGCGTAGGGCTGGGATGGAATCCAAATGAAGGGACAGGAAATGATTTTGATCTGGACGCATCGGCATTTATGATAGATGGCAATAGGTTAATCCCAACAGAAGGATTTTTTGTTTTCTATGGCAATACCAACTCTCCTGATGGTGCATTATATCATACCGGTGATGACCCTACCGGAGGTAACAGCGCTGATGGCGATGATGAAACAATTAAGGTAGATCTGTCCAAAGTGCAGCAGGACATTAAGGAAATACTGTTTGTTGTGACCATCCACGATGCAATAGCACGTAAACAGAACTTCGGACAGGTAAGGAATTCATATATCCGTATTGTTAACGATGCCAATGGAGAGGAAATAGCCAAATATGAACTGGGGGAAGACTTCTCTGTAGAAACCGGCGTGGAGTTCGGACGTCTGTACCTGAAAGACAGCAAATGGCGTTTCGAGGCTTCCGGTATCGGTTATAAAGAAGACCTGGCTTACTTCCTGGGCAAATACTACAAAGGACAGATCATTAAATAGTCTATTCTATCACACACTATTGAAATACACATTATGGCAATTAACTTAGTTAAGGGACAAACCATTGACCTCCGTAAAAATGACAAGGGAGAAACCTACGATCTTTCAACAGTAACCATTGGTCTGGGCTGGGATGTCCGTAAAAAAAGCGGTGGCTTTTTTGGCAAGCTGCTGGGTGGCAAAGAAGAGGAATTTGACCTGGATGCAATTGCGTTCCTGCTAGATAAAAATGGTAAGGTAGCTGACCTGGGTAAGACCGTACAAACCAACGACGGTCGTAACCTGAGCCTCTATCAGGGAGATGTGATCTTCTTCAACAGTCAGCGTCACCCTTCAGGTAATATCTGGCTGACAGGTGATAACCGCACAGGTGCCGGTGATGGTGATGATGAGCAGATCATCGTGAAGCTGGATAGCCTGGACGCGAAATATGATAAGATCCTGTTCGTAGTATCCATCTACCAGGGTCGCCAGCGTAATCAGCATTTCGGTGGTATTGAGAACGCATTCATCCGCGCGGTAGATAATAAAGGCAAAGAAATCGTTAAATTTAATCTCTCCGGAGACGCATCATACAACAATATGTGCTCCCTGGTATTTGCAGAAGTATACCGTAAAGACGGTACCTGGAAATTCAGAGCACTGGGCGATCCTCAACCGGCAGACAGCTTTGTTGAGATCCTCAGGAACTATGTTTATTAATTAACCCTTTCTATTAGAGTCATTCATGAGAAGATTACCGGTTTATTTAGTGTTGGATACCTCAGGCTCTATGAGCGGTGAGCCCATAGAAGCAGTAAAGAATGGTGTACAGGTACTGATCTCAACGCTGAGGCAGGACCCGTATGCACTGGAAACAGCATTCCTCAGCCTCATCACCTTTGATAGTGATGCACGCCAGCTGGTACCGCTGACAGATCTGTCTTCTTTCCAGATGCCGGAACTGAAGGCAGCAGGAGGTACTTCACTGGGCGCTGCTTTACAGACGGTGGCAGACAGCATCAACAGGGAAGTGGCAAAATCCACCATCGATGTGAAAGGTGACTGGAAACCGCTGGTGTTCCTGATGACGGATGGTATTCCAACTGATCAGTGGCAGAGTGGATTGAATGCTTTTAAAAATAGCAAGATAGGTATTACAGTGGCCTGTGCTGCAGGTAACGGCGCCGATGTAAACCTCCTGAAACAGATCACCAATACCGTGGTATCACTCGATACGGCAGATGCCGCTACAATCAAGGCCTTCTTCAAATGGGTGTCTGCTTCCGTAAGCACCGGCAGCCAGAAAGTGGAGAGCGGCGATAAGGAAGTAGCCGGCCTGAATGAACTGCCGCCACCTCCGCCGGAAGTGAATATCGTTGTGTAACATGGAAAAGACCAGACACGTATCTTTCGATCTGTGGATGACGTTAATCCGTTCGCATCCTTCTTTTAAAACGAAGCGTGCCGCCCTGTTCCGTTCCTTCTTTTCACTGGAATCCTATGCGCCGGAAAAAGTGGAAGCTGCATTCAGGGAAACTGATGTACTCATCAATAACATGAACGAAATAACAGGACGTAACGTGCATACATTCGAAATGTATCTGTTATGCCTGCACCTGTTGGGTAATGATATTAAAAGTGTGCCACCGGACAAACTGGAGGAATTCTACAGTTTGTCCGAGGCACTCTTATTTGAATATCCTCCTCAACCTTTGTACGAGGACACAAAACAGTTGTTAGCCGCTTTGCAGGCACAGGGTATTACCACAAATCTGCTGAGCAATACGGGATTTATTCAGGGACGGACTTTACGTAAACTACTGGCCGGATGGGGATGGGACACCCATTTCGCATTCCAGCTGTATTCAGATGAAACTGGGTACTCAAAACCGGATGTACAGATGTTCAGCCGCTTACTGGAAAATGCCGCTTTACTGTATACGGATATTACTCCTGCCCAGATCTGGCACCTTGGCGATAACCTGCTGGCCGATGTACAGGGGGCACAACGCATGGGTATATATGCAACGCTCACAGACATTGTTAAGAACCCATTAAATAAGTTGTTAAATGAAAGATGTTTATGCCTTACATAACATTGTAGATGATGTTCATTTCCCTTTTGATCCTGCTGCCTATAGCCGTTTCAAATTCGGGGATGGGGCAGCTGCGGAGGCATTCGGTGCTGCACTGGCTGCAGGTTTCATTGCTACTTACGGAAACAGGTTGTCAGAGAATGATCAGCTTGTAGTGATCCCAAGCCCTTACACCAGTATTCCTACTGCTTCCTATCATATGACTGTCATGTTTACAAAAGTACTGAACAGGTACTTGTGCATGAGAGGATATAATCCTGCAGAAACTACCAAGATCCATCGTTTTAAAACATACAGTATTGATTACGGGGCGCTGGATATGGAAAGCAGAAAAGCGCTTATCATCAACGATAAATACCATCTGGATAAAGACTTCCTGTTGGGAAAGACGCTGATCTTTACAGACGATATCCGTATTACGGGCAGTCATGAACTGATCATCCGCAACCTGCTGCAGCGGTATGAACTGGATAATACAGCTTATTTCCTCTACTATGCACAACTGCAGAATAGCAGTATTCATCCCAACATAGAAAACAAACTGAATTACTATAATGTACATTCCCTTCAAAGCCTTGAAGCGGTGATATGTTCGCCTTCATTCAGGTTCAATACAAGAGTGGTAAAGTATATACTCCACGCACCTTTTGCGGAGTATGAACAACTACTGATGAAACAGACGCCAGCCTTCCTCCAGGAACTGGCAGACTGCTGCATCAGCAATAATTACTACCAGATGGAAGAGTACAGAAAGAACGCAATTTTTTTATTTGATCATCTTCAAAAAATCATACCATCATGGCAATCAATTTGCAAAAAGGAGAACGGGCCAATATTGAACTACCAAAATTCACAATTGGCTTAGGATGGGATATCAATGAATCACATACAGGCGGCGAATGCGACCTGGATGCTTCTGTATTCCTCCTGGGAGAGAACAGAAAGATCCTGGCAGACGAGTATTTCGTGTTTTATAATAATCTTCAGTCTCCGGATGGTGCTGTGAAACATTCCGGCGATAACCGCACCGGTGCAGGCGATGGCGACGATGAGACAATCAACGTGGACCTGTCAGTTATCAATCCGGCGATAAAAGAGATCTGTGTAGTGGTAACCATCCATGAAGCAGCACAGCGTAGACAGAACTTCGGTCAGATCCGCAATTCTTTTATCCGTATTTATGATGCGGCTAAAAATGTGGAGCTGGTAAAATTTGAGCTGGGGGAAGATTTTTCCATCGAGACAGCTGTTGAATTTGGCCGTATCTATAAACGTGACAACCAGTGGCGTTTTGAAGCGGTAGGTCTTGGTCAGAAAGGTGGCCTGGAAGATTTCCTGGCGAAATATGCGTAATTGAATTTAACACAATACAATCATGAGACGACTTCCGGTTTACCTGTTGCTTGACACCTCCGGCTCCATGAGGGGCGAACGTATAGAGGCAGTGAAAAACGGACTGCAGGTATTGGTTTCGAAATTAAGGCAGGATCCTTTTGCACTGGAATCTGTGTGGATCAGCATCATCACTTTCGACAGGGAAGTGAAACAACTCCTGCCATTGACCGCTTTAGAATCATTGCAACTACCTGAGATCACTACACCGGAATCTGGTCCCACCAACATGGGCGCTGCACTGGAACTACTTTGCAGCAAGCTGGATAATGAAGTGATCAAAGGAAATGATACTCAGAAAGGAGACTGGCGCCCACTGTTATTCCTGATGACAGATGGTAAGCCTTCCGATCTGGCGGCTTTTCGTGAGGTAGTGCCTAAGATCAAAAGTAAAAACCTGGCCGCTTTAGTAGCCTGCGCCGCTGGTGCGGAAGCGCAGGACAGCTTCCTGAAAGAACTGACAGATACTGTTGTACACCTGGATACTGCTGATAGCTCTACGCTGATGTCTTTCTTCAAATGGGTATCTGCATCCATTGGTACAGGCAACAAAAGTGTGGGCTCTACAGAAGAGATACAATTACCACCACCGCCGGCAGAAGTACATGTAATTATTTAATTGGGGTATCTGTTGATATCCTTTTACTAAAGAACTATACCCATGTTTTTCATTATTCATCTTCTTATTAACATCCTTATTGTAGGACTCTTTTTATATTCCAAGTTGCTGCCTTATGAAGATCGTTTAACCGGTCAGTATAAGCAGACCTTTAATTTCTTCAAGGGTATTTTTAAACCTGTACTGAGTCTGTTCAGCGGTATAAAACCCTTCCAGGTGGGAACAGGTCTTTCTGTTGATATGACACAGATATTGTTATTGATCATTTTGCTGGTACTTAACTATTTCTACTGATGAGAAGACTACCTATTTATTTCCTCATAGATGTATCTGAATCTATGGTGGGAGAACAGATCCAGTTTGTGGAGGAAGGATTAGCGACGATCATTAAAGAGTTGAAATCTGATCCTTATGCGCTGGAAACGGCCTGGGTTTCTATCATCGTATTTGCCGGCCAGGCAAAGACAATAGTACCATTGCAGGAAGTGATCAGTTTTTATCCGCCAAAGTTCCCGATAGGTGCAGGTACATCTTTGAGCAATGGTCTTGGCCACCTGATGTACGAGTTGCGTAAGAATACTGTACAGACGACTGCTACACAGAAAGGTGACTGGAAGCCGATCGTATTCTTCTTCACAGACGGTACGCCAACAGATGACAGCAGTGCTGCTATCCGCGAGTGGAAGCAGAACTGGCAGCATAAGACGAACCTCGTTGCTGTTTCATTTGGTGATGAAAATAACCTGAGTGTGCTGAAGGAACTGACAGCAACAGTGCTGATGTTTAAGAATACAACGCCACAGGCATATAAAGAGTTCTTCAGGTGGATCACCGCATCGATCAAATCCAGCAGTGTAAGCGTGAGCAATAATGGCTCGGGTATGGAACTGGCGAAATTGAGTGACGGTGTGATAGAGAAAGTGGATATTGATAAACTACCTCCTGTACAGCCGGGATTTGTAGATACCAACTACGCCATCTTTGCTGCCAAATGTCAGAACACGCAAAAGCCTTACCTTATCAAGTATAAGAAAGGATTACGTCCGGTAAATATCAGTGGCATGAATATGCAGTCGATGGGATATAGGCTCAACGGTGCATTTCCCGTGGACAATGCTTATTTTGAATTGTCTGCTGAAGGGGGCGTTATTAACAGCAAGGTGAATACAGACGAGCTGGAAGGTTTTCCTACCTGTCCCTGCTGTGGTAACCAATACGGTTTCGCGGTATGTTCCTGTGGTAAAGTACACTGTGTAGGTCAGGAAGAAGTAAGTTCCTGTTCCTGGTGTGGCAAACAAGGCAAATATGGCTTTGGCAGCGGTAACATGGATATAAACAGAACGCAGGGATAATGACGAAAAGAAGCTTTGTAGAAGCGTTATTACGGCATAAGCAAATGCCGGTATCAGAAAATCAGCAGGCACTGTTTGAAAAATTCGTTTCGGAAGGACAGATTGAGCGGGCAGTGCAAATGATTATAAACACACAAAATGAAATAGTGGAATCCTGGAAAGAAAGATCACTGATTGACGATATTCTTCAGAAACAGATTATTCTGCCTAACGCAAAGGTGAATAAAGCATATAGCTTCACCTTTGATCCTGTAGGAACCGGATTACAGGAGATGGGTGATTTTGAATGGAATATTCCGGAAGGACTGGGGCTTACATTTGATGAAAATGTCAATACCCTTTCAGGCACGCCACTACAGCCGGGCGAGTTTGTACTGACCCTGCTGTTCCGTTTGAAACACCATCCGGCGGATAAGCCATTCACTGAAAAGAAGGTATTACTTGTTATTAACCCTGATCCGAAATCATTGTGGCAGAACCTGCCCTCTGATGAGCAGGATAAATACTGGCAACCAGACCAGGCAGCGGTAGCCCTGCCTTTTGGCGACCGTAAACTGGTGATTGCTTCCAAAAGAGGACGCAGCCACGCACATGAAGGGAAGTTCAGGGATGATAGCTTTGGATGCGATTTTAACGCTGAAAAGGGCTGGGGCATTATTGCGGTAGCTGATGGTGCGGGATCTGCGAAATATAGCCGTAAAGGGGCTGATATTGCCTGTAAAGCAGCTGTGGGCAGCTTCCAGGAACTGCTGTCCGGGGATAAGATAGCTGGCCTGGAAGAAGCGATCACTGCTTACCTGAATGATCCAAGTGAGGACAGCCAGAAGAAAGTGAGCGCTCAGTTCATTGAACAGCTGGGGAAGCTGGCATTCACCGCCCAGGGGAAGATCAAACAGGAGGCCCAGGACAACGGGGCAGATATAAAAGATTACTCAACCACGCTTATTTTTGCGCTGGTAAAGAAATATGCAGTTGGTTATGTGATCAGTTCTTTCTGGGTAGGAGATGGAGGAATCGGCATCTACCAGGAGACCACGGGTGACGCTTTTGTCATGGGTACACCTGATAGTGGTGAGTTTGCTGGCCAGACCCGCTTCCTGACAATGTCAGACATCTTTGCCAACGGCGCTTATGTGAACCGTATCCGCTTCAAAGTGGTACCTGACTTTACAACACTGCTGCTGATGACGGACGGTCTTACTGATCCAAAGTTCCAGACAGATGGCAATCTGCAGAAGAACGAGTACTGGCGCCAGTTGTGGCAGGACCTTGGCGGTGCCAACGACGATAATGCCAAAGTAAACTTTGCAGGTACACCGGAAGATGTGAAAGAAAGCCTGCTCAACTGGCTGGATTTCTGGTCGCCTGGTAATCATGACGATCGTACCATAGCTATTTTATACTGATAAAAAATACATGAGTAACATTATTACAGTTACAGCACAGGACGGAAAGTCGTATCAATATGTTGATAATGGCGACCCAATGCAGGGAGGTATGAAGGATGTTTATTTCGCACCTGACAAGTCATATGTAATAGCTTTCTACAGGGATAAACAGGACTTCAATTCCAAAGAGCGGCTCAACAATATTGTTAATACGTTCCGGGAAAGGATCTTCAATCAGCCTGGAGGCGAATATTGGAAAGATCTTTTCTGCTGGCCGAACAATATTGTGGAAAAGGACGGAAAGACCGGTATTATCGTACCTGTATATCAAAAGAAGTTCTTTTTTACGAAAGGATATAACCCTGGTGCCGCCCAGATCGTTTCCATTGCAGGAAAAGAGAAGGAAGGAAGATGGTTTGCCTCTCCGCAGTTCAGGAGCCGCCAGTTCAAGCTGCATCTGGATGAAGGTGAGCTGGGCGATTGGTTTAAGTTCTGTCTCATCTGTATCAAGATAGCCCGGGCGGTAAGGCGTATGCATGCTGCCGGCCTGGCGCACTCAGACCTTTCCTACAAAAATGTACTGATAGATCCTATTACAGGTAGTGCTACGATCATTGACATTGACGGACTGGTGGTACCAGGCAAGTTCCCGCCTGATGTGATCGGGACGCCAGATTTCATTGCGCCGGAAGTAATGGCTACCAAGCATCTCCCTAAAGAAGATCCTGCGCGTAAACTGCCTAGTATTGCTACAGACCGGCATGCGCTGGCTGTTATGATCTACATGTATCTGCTGTACCGCCATCCGTTGCGCGGAGGAAAGATCCATGACATAGACGCTCAGAAAGATGAAGAGTTGTCTATGGGGGCAAACGCATTGTTTATAGAACACCCCACAGATACTTCCAACAGGCCACGGCTGGACCAGGTAAAGCCTACGCACCTGCCCTGGGCCGACGTGAATAAGATACCTTATACCGTTTGCGGGCCCTACCTGAAGGAATTATTTGAAAAAGCATTTATTGACGGATTGCATAATCCCTCTCTACGCCCTACGGCCGATGAATGGGAGCAGGCACTGATTAAAACGGTTGATCTGCTGCAGCCTTGTCAGAATAAAAACTGCGATCAAAAATGGTTTGTGTTTGATAACACAACCAGTCCCCGCTGTCCGTTCTGTAATACACCTTACCGCGGACAATTACCAGTACTCAATTTGTATTGGTCAAGAAAACCGGGTAGTTTTACGCCCGAAAATCACCGGTTAATGGTATATCACAACCAGTATTTGTATCCATGGCATGTGAATAGAAACATTTATCCGAACGAAAGACTAACAGATCAGCAGAAAAAACCGGTAGGATATTTTGTATTTCATAATAATAAGTGGCAACTTGTCAATCAAACGCTTACGTCTTTAAAAGATGTCACGGAGGGAAAGGATATTCCGGTAAACTCTATGGTGGAGCTGACAGATAACAAGCAGTTGCTGCTGTCCCAGGAAGAAGGGGGACGGCTTGTCGTAGTGCAACTCGTAAACAATTAATGTCTATCAACAAAAACAAGAAAATAACAAACAACTATGCAAATCGCTGAAATGTTCCAGCAGATCCTGGCCAACCCGATACCTGCGTTGCTGATCGTCGGAAACCTGATTATTATTGAAAGCCTGTTGTCGGTGGATAATGCGGCCGTATTAGCTACCATGGTAATGGACCTGCCAAAGGAACAACGTAACAAAGCGCTGAAGTATGGTATTATTGGTGCCTATGTATTCCGGGGTATTTGTTTACTGTTCGCATCCCTGCTCATAAAAGTATGGTGGTTAAAACCTGTCGGCGGACTTTATCTCCTGTACCTGACCTATGATTATTTCAAAGGCAGAGCTGAAAAAGCTAAAGCAGAGAAAGCCGGTATTGTAGAGCAGGAAGCTGAGGCGATTGATAAGAGCAGCAACTGGTTATATAAAGCCACTATCGGCTGGATGGGTCAGTTCTGGGCTACTGTGGCCCTGGTAGAGCTGATGGACCTTGCCTTCTCTATTGACAATGTATTTGCCGCAGTTGCATTCAGTGACAATATCGTATTGATCTGGACTGGTGTATTTATTGGTATCCTGGCCATGCGTTTTGTAGCGCAGGGTTTTGTAAGACTCATGGAGAAATATCCTTTCCTGGAAACTGCCGCTTTCCTGGTGATTGGTGTGCTGGGTATCAAACTGATGCTGGCTATTTACGAGCACTTCTATCCTGAAACTGCAGCCGCTAAATTCCTGGAAAGCCATGAGGCAGACTGGGCTACGTCCATTATCACTGTATCTATCTTCCTGATCCCGATCATTACCAGCTTACTGTTCAACTACCCTAAAAGACATAAGGTAGAAGCGGAAGCGAAGTAGACCCATATGGATTATACCTAACTACTTATAAGAAAGGACCGGTTTATTGCCGGTCCTTTTTGCTTTTATAACAAGTGCTCACCAGTTACTTAAGCAGAGATATAAATGGTATGTGTCAGGTCATACCCGCCTGTGGTGCTATTCGCAGTAACAGTTGCCAGTTCATTGTCCAATGAATCCATAATGATGTTATCCTGTGCATTGGTGATTGAATTCTGTCCATGTGCACTATAACGTGATGTCTTATAAACTGCAGTGTTGATCGCGTCAGGAAAAGCGATCTGCGTGGTCAGTTTCAATGAGCTGTCCACATAGATCTGTGTGTGGATATGTGTTACACGGCCGGTGTACCAACCGGGATAAATAGAAGTGAACTTTACCTGTCCGGCGCTGTCTGAATATTGCAGGCCGCGGCAGAAGACCAGGGCTGTATTGTCCTGTGTACCCAGGTAGCCGGTATTACTGTATCCTGAATAGTAACCGTCTTTATCACAATGCCAGATGTCCACACGTGCATTGCTCATTACTGCACAATTGTTTTTCACATTGCGCACGGTGATAACAATACTCAGCGGCAGTCCGGTTTTACCATCTGTAATATCTACGCGCTGAATGGAAGATCCTCTGCTGCTATACAGCGGATACGGACCATCAGTTTCAGTATCAGATACCGTACAGGTCCCACCTGTTTCTGTGTCTGTTCCTGTGGTGGTGTCAGTATCTGTACTGGTTGTATTGTCGTCTTTACCACACCCGTTCAGCATAGGTACGATGGAAGCCAGGCCCAGTATGCCCATCCCGTTTCTAAGAAAATCTTTTCTTTCCATATTGAGTTGGTTTGTTCACTGATATAACTGTTTTACCAACACAAATATTTCTTTAATACGGGACATGGCCATTACATTGCGGCAGAGGCATCATATGTTGCGGTGAATACCGCTAGAGTCGCCGAAACTGACTAAGGAACGCATCCTCATAACTGCTGCCTATAGGTATTTCGCTGCCCGTGATCAGGATGGTTTTATTGCGTACCTGCTCTATACGGTCCATGGCTACAATGTAAGAACGGTGTACCCTGATGAACGACTGCGGCGGCAGTTTTTCCAGCAGTCCTTTCATGGTCATCCTGACTATCAGTGGGGCCTGCTGATAGAGGTGTATTTTCAGGTAATCATCCAGGCCTTCCACAAAGAGTATATCTGAGGCCTGAACTCTTGTCAGACCATAATCCACTCTGAATATAAGCGGAGATGGCGTATTGGGATGCGATTGATTGAATCGCTTTACATGCTGTGCTTTCTGTACAGCCTGCAGGAAACGGTCAAAGGTGAAAGGCTTCAGCAGGTAATCTACTGCGTTGAGGTTAAAACCCTCTACGGCATATTCACTATGCGCTGTTGTGAAGATCACCAAAGCCTGTTGTTGTATAGAACGGTACAAATCAATACCGCTTACAGAAGGCATGTTGATATCGAGGAAAAGTAGGTCTACCGGGTATTTCGTGATATACCTTAATGCCTCTTCAGGTACATTAAAAGTCTTCTGCAGCTGTATAAAATCCACTTTCGCACAGAAGTTTTGTATCAGCTTTAACGCCGGTAGTTCATCATCTATGGCAATAGTTTGTAAGGTCATGTTAATTGCAATGAAAGCGATACTTCAAAATAACGTTCCTCATCCCGGATCAATAGTGTATGCCTCCCAGGGTATAATAACTGCAGGCGTTGCCGGGTATTCTCTATACCGAGTCCGCCTGTTGTTTCCTGTGCATCCAGTACAGTTACCTTATTGTTGAATGTTGTAAGGTGCAGCTGTTTTTCATCTATGTTCACCGTGATTCTAATATCTGTATTTTCAGCGGCATTCACACCATGTTTAAACGCGTTTTCTACAAAAGAGATTAGGATCAATGGTGCGATCAGTTGGCCGGTGGCCTTACCAGTCACTGTAAATGACAACTGGATCGAATCTCCGAAACGCATCTTTTGCAGCTCAATATAATTGCTGAGATAATCAATCTCCCTGGATACGGGGACCATATGATTACTGGCATCACTGATCACATAACGCATCATCTGCGACAGCTTGACGACTGCGGTGCCTGTCTGATCTGATTTCTCGATAGCGAGAGAGTAGATGGTATTCAGGATATTAAAAAGGAAGTGTGGATTGATCTGTGCTTTCAGGTACGACAGCTCTGCATTCAGTTTCTCTTTTTCTGTCAGCCGCCAGCGGTAGCTTATTTTCAGGATAAGGGAGAAAAAGAATACCGCCAGGAAAAGGAACACCTGGTGACTGACATCCAGCAGTAATGACCGCGATACCGGCTGTTGCGGTCCCGGCCCGTGACCGTGGAAATGACCTGGCGGCGGGAACAGGCGGTCTCCAGGTGGCCGAGATTCCTGACCGTAAGAAGGGATACTGTCAGCTGGTGGTGGAGCAGGCGAGGGGTCAAACTGTCTTGGAGGACGGTCTGAGGGCAATGGCATCGGGTTGTTGGCCGGCCATTCATATCCCGCACGGGCAGGGCTGCCCTGAAAGCCGATTAGCAGATTAGGTACCAGTACTATTGCCACAAAACAAATAACGGAGATAAAAGAGAAGCCGCCATATTTGCGTTTGAAGTAGTAATTAGGGATCAGCCAGAAATAATTGAAGTAAAAGAACAGCAGTAATGCGAGGTAGACGAGGAAATCC
The DNA here is from genome assembly GCF_003014595.1 of Chitinophaga ginsengisoli. Lineage (GTDB taxonomy): Bacteria > Bacteroidota > Bacteroidia > Chitinophagales > Chitinophagaceae > Chitinophaga > Chitinophaga ginsengisoli. The sequence goes on from NZ_PYGK01000001.1 coordinate 831,340, forward strand.
TTCAGCGCAGGAGGGTACTTCCACAGATCAGACAGGTTACTGGCATCCGGGGAAAATACGATCGGCAAGGCGAGAAAAGTAACGCAACCGGCAATATGTATGAGCACCTGACTAAGTCTACCTTTCATAACGGGGCTGTTAAGGCACAAAATTAGGATTTAGAGGATATTGATTTCCCCTTATTTTTGCGTCATGATAAAACGGATATTCGGGTTATGCATCTTATTACCTCAGCTGTTACATGCTCAGTTACCGGAAAAGAACTATCCACAGGGATATTTCCGCAATCCGCTGGCTGTGCCTATTCAACTGGCAGGTAACTATGGAGAACTTCGTCCCAACCACTTTCATGCGGGGATAGACATTAAAACCCAACAGAAGGAGAATCTGCCGGTATATGCTGCCGCAGATGGATATGTAAGCAGAATTGGTGTGTCTCATACCGGTTATGGGAACGTGTTGTACATCACGCACCCAAATGGGTATACTACCGCTTATGGCCACCTGAACCGCTTTTTCCCTGCCCTCGAGCAATATGTGAAGCAACAGCAATATGCCGCGGAGAGTTGGGCGACGGATCTGAAGATCCCGGCAGACAAGTTTCCTGTAAAGAAAGGCGAATTCGTGGCGTGGAGTGGTAATACCGGCGCTTCCGGTGGACCACACGTGCATTTTGAGATCAGGGATACCCACACCGAGCATCCGTTGAACCCATTATTGTTCGGGTTTGATATCCCGGATACCAGGGCTCCGGAAGTGTTCAGGATTGCCATATATGACATGGACAGGAGCATTTACGACCAGACGCCTACTATACTGCCTGTAAAGAAGGTAGGTGATGAGTACATACCTGCCATGCCATTGATCAAAGTGAGAACCGCCTCGGCTGGAATAGGGCTGAATGCAGTGGACCGTATGAACAATGTGCCTAACAGTTATGGTATTTATGAAGTCGTGATGTTTGATAAGGATGTGCCCAACAGTGGCTTCCAGATCGATAATATCGGGTTTGAAGAGTCCCGCTATATCAATGCGCATACGGATTATAAAGTAAAAAAGGGTGGAGGTCCCTGGCTGCAACTGCTATTTTCCCTACCGGGTAATAAGCTGGAGATCTATAAGGATGTACAGGGAGACGGTACCATTGATCTGTCAGACGGTACACCCCATCCGGTAAGACTGCTGGTGAAGGATGCCTATGGTAATTCTGCCACAGTAAAATTCTCCCTGCAGCAGAGTGGCGATGCGCCGGAGCCTACCAAATGTGCCAATACGATGTATGCGGAATCCCGCAACATCTTCGAAAATAATCAGGTAGAATTCTTCCTGGAAGAGAATTCCCTATATGACAGGATCTGCTTTAACTATGCAGAGATTCCGGCAGGAGAGAAATCAAAGTCTTCGTCTTCCATTTTCCGCCTTCATACGGCATTGGTGCCTTTACACAGCAATTTTACCCTGCATATAAAGCCTGACAGGCCTATACCGGCTGCACAACAGCATAAGATAGTGATGGTACGTGAAGGGCTCGGAGAGACGATTGCAGGTACCACTCTGGAGAAGGGCTGGTATGTGGGCCAGTTCCGCGAGTTCGGTGATTTCCACCTGGAAGTGGATACTATCATGCCTAAAATAACTTTGATGGGGGCGAAGAACGGGGCCAACCTGTCAAAAGCGGTGAAGTTATCTTTCGCCATCAGCGATAACAGTGGTATTCAAGCCTATCGGGCCGAACTCGATGGCAAATGGCTGATGTTTGCCCGGAGGGGTAATGTCATTTCTTATACTTTCGACGAGCATTGTAAGCCAGGTAAACACAGCCTGCGTATGCTGGTGACAGATATTGCCGGTAATACCAAAGAACAGACGTTCACATTTACAAGATAGAAGAGGAACTTATGACGCATTTGAAAGAAGGCGATAAAGCGCCCATCTTTAAAGGAACAGACCAGGAAGGAAAAGAGATTTCGCTGACAGATCTGAAGGGAAAGAAAGTGATACTGTATTTTTATCCCAAGGATATGACGCCCGCCTGTACGAACCAGGCGTGTAATTTGAGAGACAATTATCATGTACTGCTGACAAAAGGATATGAGGTAGTGGGCGTGAGCACAGACAGTGAAAAGCGGCATAAGAAGTTTACGGAGAAATATGAGCTGCCTTTCCCGTTACTGGCAGATGAGGACCGTACCATTCATACACTGTACGGGGTATGGGGAGAGAAGAAGTTCATGGGCCGCATCTACGATGGTACGCACCGTACTACTTTCCTGATCAATGAGTCAGGTGTGATAGACAAGATCATCGTGAGACCGGATACCAAGAATCACACGGAAGAGATCCTGGAGATCTGGAACTAAATAACTAAGGATACTATCAAATAAAAAATCCCTCCTGATTATCAGGAGGGATTTTTTATGATGCTCTATAAATTGGCATTATCTCTTTTGGCGTTGTTTCTTGAACAGCTGGCCAGTTTTGAATTTGTTACCTTCAGGGCTACCTACGCGGTCCATTGCACAACGGAAACCTACAGTGTTGGTCGCCATATCTTCCTGCATGTAACGGCGTGCACCTGGAGAGAGCCAGTAAGCGCGGTCGTTCCAGCTACCACCTTTCACAACGTGAGATTTGTCGTTGATCAGGGAGGTGATGCCGTAACCATATTCTACCTGAGAGAGAGAGTCACCATCAAGGTAGTTGATAACATCACCTTTCTGGTAGTTCAGACGGTTAGCACTTTCTTCGTCGGTTACATCACGCATTTTCAGGTGACCCAGGCTGTCCTTTTCAGGTTCGCCTTCGCCGTTCATATAAGTAGTCTGGAACTTGTTACCACGGAAGTAGTTGAAGTCATCACCGTCGATCGGGTTCAGCGGACGGTAAACGTCCAGTACCCACTCGCTCACGTTACCTGACATGTTATAGATACCGAAAGTGTTCGGGAAGAAAGCTACTACAGGACCAGGGATAGACGCACGGTCATTCAGACCACCGGCCATACCCATGTTATCACCAGAACCACGTTTGAAGTTCGCCAGGAACTGACCCTGCCATGCACCACGGCGGATGTCCCTCAGACCACTTGTGTTAGTTCCCCAGGAATATACCTGTTTGTTCATGATCAACTCCTCACCACGTTTACCTTCTTTCTTGGAAGGGCCAGGGTTCTGACCGATGTAACCCAGTGCGGCATATTCCCATTCAGCTTCTGTCGGGAGGCGATAGTTTGGTAACATTACACCATCTTCGAACTGAGCGGTACGAGGAGAACCATCAGCGTTTCTGAACTGAGCCTTGGTACTCTTGGACATATTACCAGGGATACCTTCATAAAGGCCCGCAGTATATGACTTAGTATCGAAGGTGTTATCATCAGCCTGGTTCTTCATATCGTTTTTGGACAGCAACCCTTTGTCGATCAGCATCTTTTCGTTCACACGGTTGGAGCGCCATTTACAATAGTCAACAGCTTGTTTCCAGTTCACACCTACTACCGGATAGTCGTTGTAGGCAGGGTGACGGAAATAGTATTCTACGAGAGGCTCGTTATAAGCCAGTTCGCTACGCCATACCAGGGTATCTGGTAAAGCCTTGCGGTATACATCCGGGAAGGATTCGTCGTACATACGACGCAACCAGTACAGATATTCACGGTAGTGAACGTTGGCTACTTCTGTTTCATCGATGTAGAATGAGGAAACAGTAATACGTCTTGGAATGTTATTCCAGTCGGCCATAACGTCCTGTTCTGTTGCTCCCATGGCGAAGGTACCGCCCTGCACGAAAACAAGACCCGGACCAGTCTGCTGGTCTTTACTTTTGGCCACACTGAAACCACCCATCTTAGGATCATTGTAATTCCAGCCAGTAGCTGTGGATTTCTCCTTCTTTTTGCCGAAAGCCCCGCCATTTTTACAGGCAGACATCGACATAATTATACTGGCGCCTAAGAGCATTGAGACAGAGGTTAATCTATGCATGCGATTCAGCTTTTTATTTGATGTTTATGGTAAACGCAAATGTAGTATAAATTATTTTATAGTAAAAATAATTAATCTGTAAGCATTCACCGGTTTATATCCTTTATCTTATTTAAAATCAGTAGTTTATGATTTGGACGCTTCTCCGGACTACGTATTAAGTTAATCTTAACTGTAATGACCGGAAGATCTTTCTGGTGGCCCCGTTGGCAGTAGCTGGCTCATGGTTGATGACTCACAGATATATGGTTATCGTTAAAGTGTAAATATACTCTCCTAATTTCGTCGTTTATTCCTCTTAACTATAACATAAAGCGCACCTTGCCGGCAACAGGACAAAAATACATATCCCCATTCATTAAAACGCGAGACAATAGCTACTTATTATAGTGTTTGAAATAGTATGTCATAAAATGTCCCGCTGCCGTATATTCACATGTTGTAAAAAACTGAAATACAATCAGGTGGCAGGTGCAGACATTTTGTGACAACAGCCGTAATGGTCGATTTCGCCCTATAAATATACTTTATTATTGCTATGTTTGCGCAAATACCCGCTATGAAGTTTATTCCTCTCTCGTTTCTCTTATTCCTTTGCCAATGGGTATCAGGGAGTAATGGAAGAGGAGGACCCTACACCGCACATTCCGTGCTTTCTTCCGGTAACTGGCAAAAACTGGCAATCACCAGGGAGGGCATTTATAAAATAGATAAGACCCTGCTGAACAGCATGGGGATGAGTGCTGACCTGAAAGGTGTCAGACTGTATGGCACCGGGGGACGTATGTTACCTGAAAGTAATGCTGTAGCCAGGCAGGACGATTTGCCGGAAATGGCGTTGATGGAAGAGGGGGATTACCTCCTGTTCTACGCGCCCGGTCCGCATAGCTGGCAATACCAGGGTAGTAATTTCGTCCACACCGCCAATCTCTATTCGGATACAGCCTGGTACTTCCTGACCACCGGCAGTACACAGGGAAAAAGGATCACGCAGGATGATGCATCACCGGCTGCCGGCCCGATAGTCAACAGTTTTGACTACCACGCTTTCTATGAGAACGACAGCATTAACTTTCTGAATAGTGGCAAGCAATGGTGGGGCTCGGTATTCAGCAGTGTACAACCATTACGTAATATTAACTTTTCGCTGCCATTGACTCCCTCCTCTCTAAAGATAGGAGCAAGGGTAGCCGCCCGGGGAATCGGCACCAGCCGCTTTTCCATACAGGCGGGAAATAATATGCTGGGCTCAATGTCTTTGTTGCCTGTGAGCGGCAATATTTTTGAGGCTTTCGCTTCAGTAGCAACAAGTTACTATACTGCAACGCCTGCGGGCACAAGTGTACCCATCACACTTAGTTTTACGCCCGGCGGAAGCGGCGCACAGGGATGGCTGGATTATCTGACCTTACAGGCCCGTTGTCCGTTACAATTACCAATCCAGGAACCGCTCTTTTTCAGAGATATAAGCTCTGTAAGTCCCGGACAGAGTGCACAGTTCAGGTTGGAACAAGCTGGTCCCCAGACGGTCATACTGGATGTAACAACGCCACTACAACCGGTAAAGGTCAAAACCCAGCTGGCAGGCTCCACACTTAGTTTTACAAGAGACTGTGGTACCCTGCGTGAATACGTTGCCTTCTCCCGACAGGGATATTTACAGCCGGTGGCAGCAGGCCCCGTGGCCAATCAGGACCTGCATGGCATAGGCGCAGCAGATATGCTGATAGTGACAACGCCCGCTTTAAAGGCTGCGGCTTCCAGGCTGGCCGCCTGGCATAGTAGCCATGACGGCCTGACAGTGAAAGTGGTGATGGTGAATGAGATCTATAACGAGTTTGGATCAGGCACTGCTGATCCCGTAGCAGTCAGGGATTTTGTGAAGATGTGTTATGACCAGGGAGGATTGCGCTACCTTTTGCTGTTTGGAGATGCGTCTTACGATTATAAGAACAGGGTGGCAGGAAACACGAATATGGTGCCTACCTGGGAAAGCACGATATCCATAGATCCGGTAAATGCCTATCCTTCAGACGATTTTTTCGGTTTCCTGGATGATGCAGACGATATCAACGATAATAGCAGGCAAAACCTGTTGGATATAGCGATAGGTCGCTTGCCTGTACGACAGCCTGCCCAGGCAGAAGCAGTGGTGAATAAGATCATAGGGTACAATGTGCCCGCCAACTTTGGCCGTTGGCAGCAACATGTTACAATTGTAGCAGACGATGGCGATGATAACCTGCACCTGCAGGATGCAGAAAGCATGAGTGAGATCGTAGCCGAGCAGTGGCCGGCAGGGCGTATTGACAAGATCTACCTGGACGCTTATCCGAAAATAGCAGATGCGGGCGGCAGCCGTTATCCGGCGGTAAATGCCGCCATCGCGGAAGATATCTTCGATGGTACCCTGATCTGGAACTATACCGGTCATGGAAGTTACTCCCGGTTGGCAGAAGAAGTGATCATGGAAGAAAGCTCCCTGGCCACCTGGAAGAACGCAGGCAAGCTACCACTGTTTGTCACAGCCACCTGCGACTTTGCGCCTTTTGACAATCCGGCCTATGTCTCGCTGGGTGAGAAGCTGTTGTTACAGGAGAATGGCGGAGGTATTGCACTAATGACAACTACCAGGGCGGTATTCTCTGCATCCAACAAAGTGATGAATACCAATTATCTGCAAAAGCTGTTGACGCCTGGAGCTGACGGACGTATGCCTACGCTCGGACAGGCCGCTATGGATGCCAAGAACCTGACATACGCTACTTATATCGATATTCCTAATAACCGTAAATTCCAGTTATTGGGCGATCCGGCACTGACACTGGCTTTTCCCCGGTATCATGTGGTAACGGATTCCATCAACGGGAAGGCGGTAAATGATATACCAGATACATTGAAGGCAATGGGAAAATACACGGTAAAAGGTCACCTGGAAGATGAACAGGGTATCCGCCAGGATACCTATAAGGGCACCTTGTACACGACTGTGTATGATAAACCCGCACTGGAATATACCCGCGGGAATGATGCCGGTAGTACACCGGCAGGGTTCTACCAGCAACAGCACATGCTGTATCGAGGTCAGCAGACTATTGAGAACGGGCAGTTCTCCTGTACGTTCGTGGTGCCTGCAGATATTGACTATCAGGCAGGCGCCGGGGCAGTTAGTTTTTATGCGTCCAATGGTGTGACAGCAGCGGGTGGCGTGTTTTCAGGTGTACAGGTAGGCGGAACAGGGGACAATATTGAACAAGATGAGCTGGGACCTGTTATAAAAGCATACCTGGACAATGAATATTTTCGCAATGGGGGGATCACGGGAGAGAATCCGGTGCTGTTGCTGCAATTGACGGATGAGCAGGGAATCAATACTTCCGGTTATGGCATAGGGCATGACCTGATGGCTACCCTCGACAACAAGGAAGGTCAATACTATATCCTGAACAGCTTCTTTGAGGCCACAACTGACAGTTACCAGGAGGGAACGGTCCGGTTCCCATTTTATGGCCTGTCAGAAGGCACGCATACTATGACAATAAAGGCCTGGGATACCCATAACAATTCCGGTACGGCCACACTGCAGTTCCGGGTGGTCCGGTCATCAGCAATGACGGTAGGGAAGGCAGGTTGTTTTCCGAACCCCTTTCATGACCAGACGCAGTTCACTTTTGAACATAATCAGCAGGATCTGCCACTGGATGTGACTGTCAGGATCTTTACCCTGACGGGGCAACAAATAAAAACTATACATCATGCAATAAATGATGGTGGTAGCCGTTATGTAGGGGCATCCTGGAATGGAACGACCGATTCCGGCGCCCGGGTGTCGCCTGGAATTTACATATATAGTATTTTGGTAACAGCGAATGGTAAAACAAAGGTTTTAGGCGGAAAAGTAACTGTATTATAACCTATGCATCGAAAGCACATACTTAATTCGCGAGTCCCTTACCAGACCCCTGTTATTGATAATATAGATTTTCGAACTATTTTTACAACTCGTTCTAAACACTATTGCATGTATAATTGCATGATCAGAAAGGCAACTGTAAACCTTGTCTTAATTTGTTGCATCCTATTCTCTCTGTCTGTCAGTGCCCAGATTTCAACCGGTAATCTGGACGGACGAACAAATACCATTAACACAGCGGTACCTTTTCTACGTATTTCTCCTGATGCAAGGGCAGGAGCCATGGGAGACGCCGGCGTAGCCACTTCTGCCGATGCGAATTCCATCTACTGGAACCTTGCGAAGATCCCGTTTGCAACGACCCGCTCCGCCATTTCTGTGACTTATACCCCCTGGTTGAAAGAACTCGTGAACGACGTGTTCCTGGCTAACCTCTCAGGGTATTATCAGATGGACGAGTTCCAGACAATTTCCGCATCGCTGCGTTACTTCTCTTTAGGTACCATCAACTTTACGGACGTTACTGGTATGCCTACTTACGACTACCATCCACGTGAATTTGCATTTGATGCAGGTTATGCCCGTAAATTATCAGATCACTTCTCAGTAGCCCTGGCTGGACGTTATATTTACTCCAACCTGGCCAGCGGTGATATCAACGGTCGTGTGGTAAGGCCAGGTAAAGCGTTTGCAACTGACCTGTCCCTGTTCTACACCAAAGATTTCGAAAAAGACAATAGCACTGTAAATACATGGAATGTTGGTATGGCCCTCACTAACATTGGTACCAAGATCTCCTATACAGAATCTGCTACCAACAAAGACTTCCTGCCTACCAACTTAGGACTGGGTACTGCTTATACTTTTGGAATGGACCCAACCAGCAAATTGATGTTCACGCTCGACCTGAATAAACTGCTGGTTCCTACTCCTGACAGTACCGGGGCTTATCGGGAAAAATCAACCATTTCCGGTATGTTCTCCTCCTTTGGTGATGCACCGGGTGGTTTTAAAGAAGAACTGCAGGAAGTAACTGTTTCCCTGGGCGGTGAGTACAGCTACAATGACCAGTTCTTTGTACGTGCCGGTTATTTCTACGAAAACAAGAACAAGGGTAACCGTAAATACGTAACAGCGGGTCTGGGTGTCAAATACAACATGTTCGGACTGAACTTCTCTTACCTGGTACCTTCAGGCAATGGTATCCAGCGTAACCCGCTGTCCAATACCCTGCGTTTCTCTCTGATCTTTGACCTCGGTCACAAGGAAGAAGAGGAGGGTAACAACTGGTAATAGCTGGTAGTGAAATAGTTAATGTTTTTTTAAAATATAAGAATCCTCCGGAAATACCCGGAGGATTTTTAATTTGCGCTAATTTTAAGCGTCTAAAGCTTATATTTCAAAGTTTATACATCTGTCATGACTAAATTGCGCATTGGCCTTGGGGTAGATTTTCATCAGTTAACGGAAGGACGGGATTTCTGGTTAGGGGGAGTATTGGTACCACACCATAAAGGAGCCCTGGGACATAGTGATGCAGATGTGCTGTTGCACGCCATTTGCGATGCTATGTTGGGAGCTGCCAGCCTGGGGGATATCGGACTACACTTTCCCGACACGGATAATACCTATAAAAACATAGACAGCAAGATACTGCTGAAGCGTACGCTGGAGCTGATCACCGAAAAGGGATACCAGGTAGTGAACATTGATAGTACACTTTGCCTGCAGGCGCCCAAGATCAAGCCATATGTGGTACAGATGCAGGAAACCATCGCCGGTATACTGAATATCTCCACAGAAGAAGTGTCTATAAAGGCAACCACAACAGAGAAATTAGGTTTTGTAGGCCGTGAGGAAGGAGTGGTAGCTTATGCAACCGTCCTGCTGGAAAAGGGAGGAGAGCGTTAACGGACTATGGACTATTTAAAATACCTTTGCAATAATGGCAGCTATTACAGTAAAGATCATCAATAAATCCGCCAATCCGCTACCGGCCTATGCCACAGCAGAAGCGGCCGGGATGGACCTCCGGGCCAACCTGGAAACAGCTATCACCCTGCAACCTCTCGAAAGGATGCTGGTACCCACCGGTCTGTTCATTGAGCTGCCTACGGGGTATGAGGCCCAGATCAGGCCACGCAGTGGTCTGGCTATCAAACAGGGACTTACCCTGCTGAATACTCCTGGTACCATTGACGCTGACTACAGAGGGGAAATCAAGATCATAATGATCAACCTGTCAAACGAGCCGCAGGCTATTGCGCCCGGTGAAAGGATTGCCCAGATGGTGATAGCGCCATTCGTACAGGCCCACCTTGAAGCAGTGGAACTGCTGACAGAAACAGAACGTGGTGCCGGCGGTTTTGGCCACACCGGTAAATCTTAATCAATGTTCAAAACCCGGAATAACAATAGGACCTTGCCTGGAAAAAGTGGCCGGCCGGCTTTAAACCGACTGGTAGGTCGCTTACCTCTTTTTCTTTTAGCGGCAGGCCTTTGTTGTCTGGCAGAAACCGCCTGTAAATCTCCCAAACCTGTTGCTACACGTCAGTCTTTCCGCCAGGTATATTCCATTAAGGATTCTACCCTGCTGGAACAGCGTGCAGACAGCCTCTTTTATTCGGCTGAAAGGTCCAAGATACTGGGCGACTACCGCACAGCTATCACACAGTTTTCAGACTACCTTCGCCTGAAAAGGAATAATCCCACTGCTTATTATGAACTGGCCCGCCTGTTCATCGAGGTGCGTAACCCTGGTTATGCATTGGCTTTTGCCCGTAAGGCAGTGAGCCTGGACGGCTCCAATAAATGGTTCCAGATCACACTGGCAGATGCCTTCGGGGTCAATGTCCAGTTTGACAGTGCTGCCGTTGTATATGGCCACCTGGCTACTGCGTATCCTGCCAATGATGAGTATCTGTACAATAAAGGAATGTTCCTGTCAAAGGCAGATAAATCCGAAGATGCGCTGGCCGTGTTTGATTCCCTGGAAACCAAAGTAGGTGTAATAGAAGAACTGGCCTTCCAGAAACAGCGGCTTTATCTCAAGCTGAATAGGATGGAAGACGCCGCCGCAGAAGTACATAAACTGATTAACCAGAACCCTGACGAAGTAAGGTATTATATCATCCTGGGGGATATCTATAACTCTAATGACCGCGTGGAGGAAGCTTCTGCCATCTATAACGAGGTGCTGCAAAGGGACTCCGCCAATCCAAGGGCGCTGATTGCCCTGTCAGGGTATGCCAAGAAGCAGGGTAAACATGACCTGTACTGGAGTTACCTGACCCGCGCTTTCGCCAATCCCGATTATAGTATTGATGAAAAAGTAGCGTACGTCTATCCTTACCTGCAAATGCAGGGCGTAGACAGCAGTAAGCTGAGGGAAGGCCTGCAGCTGTCACAACTGGTTATCGAAGCGCACCCCGAAGAAGCCAAGGCTTACGCACTGCAGGCAGACATGTTCTCCCAGGCGGGTATGCTTGATAGTGCATTGGTGGATTACAACAAAGCAGTAACACTGGATTCCACACGTTTTACAGTATGGTACCAGTTGATGTGGATCTATTCCCGCAAGGAAGATTCCAATAATCTGTTGAAAGTGAGCTCAATTGTAACAGAACGCTTCCCAAGGGAATTTATGGGCCATTACTTCAAGGGGGTGGCGAACTTTTTGCTACAGAATTATCCTGCATCCATAGATGCTTTAAATATTGCATTACAGACGGGGAATGGCAACGGTGACAAGAATACGAGGGCAGATGTCTACTCCCTGCTGGGCGATGCTTATCACGCAACAGGTCAGCATCAGCAGTCAGACAGCAGTTATGACCGGGCACTGGCACTGAAGCCGGATGATGCATTGGTACTGAATAACTTTAGTTATTACCTCTCTCTTCGCGGAGAGCAGCTGAACAAAGCAGAGAGCATGTCCAAACATTCACTGGAACTGGAACCGGAAAGTACCAATTTCATGGATACATACGCCTGGATCCTGTTCCGTATGGCCCGTTATGAGCAGGCTAGGGAATGGATGGAGAAGGCCCTGCAGTCAAAAGAAGCACGCGAGAACCCTAACATGTTGGAGCACTATGGAGATATACTGTTTAACCTCCATGAAGTGGATAAGGCGCTGGAATATTGGCAGTTAGCCAAACAAAAGGGTGCCAATTCAACAGGGCTAACCCGTAAAATTGCAGAAAAACGGTATATACTTGCAACCGAAAGGGAGTAGCACACCTCCCGGGGGAAATGGGAATGTATTGAATTAAAGATCATGATGAAGCAAACATTAGCACTGATAGTATTAAGTATTGTAAGCACGGGACTCTTTTCATGCAGGCATAGCCGACAGATAGCAGGTACCTCTTTTCCTGTGACAGATACCACCCAACATAATATTATTTCAAAAACAGACAGCGCATCAGTTGCAGCTTCTAACGCTTATAACAAAGAACTGATCTCAAAACTGCGCAGTAATTATATATCCTTCAATACCTTCTCCGCTAAATTGAAGATCGACTTTGAAACGGAGGCCAAACAAATGTCAGGCATCAACGCAAACATGCGGATGCAGAAAGACAGCTTTATCTGGATCTCAGTGTCAGCGCCTATTATCGGAGAAGTGGCCAGGGCCATCATCACACCTGACAGCCTGAAAGCAATTGACAAATTTCATAAAATAGCTTACCTCCGTGATCTTAGGGATGCACAGGATGTACTGAATATCCCTTTCGATTTCAAAACCTTGCAGGACCTGATCATCGGCAACCCAGTATACCTGACAGATTCAGTATACCAGGTAGTGAAGACACCGGCAGTCATTTCTTTTACCTGCGACAGCACAATATTTACCAGCTTGTTCAACGTTTTTGCAGATGACTATATCCTGCAACAAAGCAAGGTGATGGATAAAGACAGTACACGTGGCCGTTCGGTTGAACTGACATATGGTGAATACAAATCGTTGGATAAGATTAAATTTGCTACCCGCCGCAGGGTTTTTGTGGAAGAGAAGAGTTACACGAAGATCAACATGGATTTTAACAAAATAGATTTTGATCAGCCAGTGAGCTTTCCGTTCACTATTCCATCCAATTATTCGAGAGAGTAGGGATGCACCGGAATGTATCTGAAATTTGTAAATTGCTATTTTGCAGCTATCTTTAAAACCATCATGCTGAATCTGAAGAAGTTTTTCCCGTTAATAATAATCTTAGGTTTACTATCGGCCTTGCTGCATGCACAGGCTCCCCAAATGTCGCGGGAAGAATTGGAGCATAGAAAGAAAGAATTGCAGCGTGAGATCGATGAGGCCAACGAAGCACTCAAAACTACCAAGAAATCGACAAAGGAAAGTTTGAGCCAACTGCGGGCATTGCGGGACAAGATCACGCTGCGTACCCGTCTTATCAACAATATCAACGAAGAGATCAATTTCATTAACGGTGATATCAATGCTGCCTACAGGGACATTAAGACCCTGGAGAAAGATCTTGATACCCTGAAGTCGCAATATGCTCAGCTGGTCGTGTATGCGTATAAAAATCGTAGTACCTACGACATGCTGAATTTTATTTTTTCTGCGGAGACTTTCAATGATGCTATCAAAAGGTACCAGTACCTCAAACAGTACCGGGATTACCGCCGGAGGCAGGCAGACAACATTCTTGAAACACGGGAGCTGCTGAGTAAGAAAATAGAGAGTCTGCAGGATCAGAAAGTGAAACGTTCAAGTACGCTGAAGACGGAACAGGAACAGCGCAACATACTGGAAGTAGATAAGAAAGAGAAAGATAAGGTCTTGACCGGTCTGAAGGGACGTGAAAAGGAGCTGCTGGCAGACATCAATAAGAATAAAAAAGACGCACAGAAAGTGCAGGCAGCTATCCAGGCGGTAATCCGTCGTGAGATTGAAATGGCCCGCCGGCAGGCGGAAGAAGAAGCTGCTGCGAAACGTAAGGCTGCTGCTGATGAGAAACGGAAACGGGATGAGGCTGCAAAGAAAGCAGCTGCTCTTGCCGCTGCCAATGCTGCTGCTGCGAAGAATAATAACAACAATGCTGTAGCTGAAAATAAACCAGAAACCAAGCCGGCAGAACCAGCGCCGACTCCAAAAGCACCGGCGCCGGCACCTGAGGCAGAGAAACCGGTACGTACAGAGAACGTTCTGGAAGCTACTCCGGAAGCCCTGGCGTTATCAGAAAGCTTTGAAAACAACCGTGGTAAACTACCATGGCCGGTAAGCTCCGGTCATATTATCGGGCACTTTGGCCGCCAGCAGCATGCGGTAATTGACCGTATCACAGTAGAGAATGATGGCGTGATTATCGGTACCAGCCGTGGAGCCGCTGTAAAAGCGATCTTCCAGGGAGAAGTAAGAACCGTGGCGGTTATTCCGGGAGGTGGTTCCCTGGTGATCATCAGGCATGGCCAATATTTTACCAACTATGCCCGTATGCAGACGGTAACTGTAAGAACAGGAGATAGAGTGAGCACAGGGCAGGTGATCGGTACCGCCGGTACAAACGAGCTGGAGAACCTGGGTGAGGTGGAATTGCAGATCTATAGAGGTATACAAAAGCAGAACCCGGAGTTCTGGATCAGGAAGAAATAATTGCTGAAGCAATAAAAGAAAAGGGCGTCCATCTTAGATGGACGCCCTTTTCTTTTATTGCTTCAGATAAGCTGCTGTTACTTATCAACCGACTCCAGCGCTCTGTTCATGACTTCTTCATACAGCGCTTCATATTGTGGGATGATATTATCGATATGGAAACGTTGTGCCTGTTCCAGGGCCCCTTTACGCATGCTGGCCAGTAGCTCCTCGTTCTGTAATAGCCGGAGGGCATGCTCCGCCATACTGTCCACGTCGCCTACAGGACTCAGGTAACCGGTCTTCCCATGGATGTTCACCTCCGGCAAACCACCTGCATTGGAGGATATTACCGGTACTTCTGCAGCCATGGCTTCCAGGGCGGCCAGACCAAAACTTTCATATTCGGAAGGGAGTAGGAAGAGGTCTGCAATCGACATCACGTCTTCCAGCTGTTCCTGCTTACCTACAAAGCGGATGTCACCACAAAGGTGCATGTCCCGGCACATCGCCTCGATAGCTGGTCTGTCAGGACCGTCGCCTACCAGCAGCAGCTTGACAGGCACTTGTTCTCTTACCTTCTGGAACACCTTCACTACGTCAGGAACACGTTTCACCTTACGGAAGTTGGACACATGCAGCAGGATCTTTTCGCCATTGGGTGCAATGGCGTTCCTGAAATGCAGTAATTCCGCATCCCGGCGTTTAAAGCGCTCAGTATCAACGAAGTTGTAGATCACTTCAATATCTTTCTCGATCTGAAAAGACTTATAGGTTTCTTCCCGGAGATTGTTAGATACTGCGGTGATGGCATCCGACTCATTGATCGAGAAGGTCACCACCGGAGCATAAGTCTTATCCTTACCTACCAGGGTGATATCTGTACCATGGAGGGTAGTGATAAAAGGGACTGTCCTGCCTTGTTTACTCACGATCTGTTTTGCCAGGTAGGCCGTAGAGGCATGCGGAATGGCATAATGTACGTGCAGCAGGTCCAGCTGCTGGTTCAGTATAACATCCACCATGGTGCTGCTCAGCGCAGATTCGTAGGGAGGAAAATCAAAAAGAGGGTAGGTAGGGACTTGTACCTCATGATAATATATATTGGCATGGAAGGCATTCAGTCGCACGGGTTGCTGATAGGTTATAAAATGAACCATATGGCCTTTATCTGCCAGCGCCTTACCCAGTTCTGTTGCCAGTACGCCACTACCCCCGTAAGTTGGGTAACATACTATTCCAATTCGCATGTTTTCTTGTTTAAAACTTTATAGCCAAACGCTTAGTGCCGAACGTTTAGCACAGAATGCAGAACGCCTCACGCAGAACACAGTTTTTTACGTCAATGTAGGGTACAAAATTATAACATTTTGAAATGACATTCTCTGTAAATGGTATTAGCGGCATGTTAAGCCTGCTACATAATATTTATGTATGATGAGCCCATTTGAATAACTGCGTTATTTAATTAGTTTTAGTCCCTAAATTGACGTGTTTATGAGAAATTACCTGCTGCCTGCGCTGCTGACCTTTGCCATTCCGGTATATGCACAGCACGAGGAGAGCGATTCCCTGGCTTTAAGGCAATTGGCTACTGAAGTCCTGACACATAGTAAGGCATATTCTAACCTGAAGGTGCTTACTGAGCAGGTAGGAGGTCGTCTTGCCGGTTCTCCGCAAATGGTGAAAGCCGAAAAATGGGGCGAAAAGGTACTGAAAGATGCCGGCGCAGACACTGTTTATACGCAGGCCTGCCAGGTACCCCATTGGGTAAGAGGCGCTAAGGAAGAGGTGCGCATTATCTCCCGCCGCCGCGACTTTATTCCACCGCTGAATGTATTGGCGCTGGGTAACTCAGTAGGCAGTAATCCCGCAGGGATCACCGCACCGGTGCTGGAAGTATCCTCTTTTGAAGACCTGGAAGCTAAAAAAGATCAGGTTAAAGGAAAGATCGTATTTTACAATTATGCATTCAAGCCTGAGTTCATCCGTACTTTCGAGTCTTACGGAGACGCAGTGAGATACCGTGGCCAGGGTGCCAGCCGCGCAGCCAAATATGGCGCATTGGCCGTTGTGGTAAGGTCTATGACCCATGGAGCCAACAATTTACCGCATACAGGCGCCATGCACTATAATGACTCTTTCCCTAAGATCCCCGCAGTGGCCATTGGCCTGGAAGATGCAGCGCTGCTGAGTAACCGGCTGAAAGGAGAGTCAGATCTGAAACTCTACCTGAAAACCAATTGTAAAATGCTGCCTGATACCACGGGACACAACGTGATCGGTGAGATCCGTGGTACGGAATTTCCTGACCAGATCATTACTGTAGGCGGACACCTGGATTCCTGGGATGTAAACCAGGGCGCGCATGATGATGGCACCGGTTGTGTACAGTCAGTAGAGCTACTGAGGGCCTTCAAGGCGCTGGGCATTAAACCTAAACGCACGATCCGCATCGTACTGTTTGCCAATGAAGAGAATGGCACCCGTGGTGGTCAGAAATATGCGGCAGAAGCAAAGGCAAAAGGAGAGCATCATATATTCGCATTAGAAAGCGATGCGGGCGGTTTTACACCCCGTGGCTTTTCATTCACCATGCCGGCCGAGAAACAGGCTAAAATTATCTCCTGGGCCCCTTTATTCCGCCCGTATGATGTATATGACTTTACAGCCGCTGGTGGAGGCGTGGATGTAGGAGAACTGTATGAGGCCATAGGTACCCCAATGGGTGAACTAATGCCAGACTCCCAGCGTTATTTTGATCTGCATCACGCTGCCAACGATACCTTCGAAGCTGTGAACAAGAGAGAGCTGGAATTGGGTGCTTTCAGTATGGCAGGGTTGATCTACCTGATCGATAAATACGGACTTTAATCCTTACCTGTATCAAATAAAAAATATGCGCAGATTCCTTTTTATGGTGGTGGGTGGCGTACTGGTGGTGTTGATCCTTATTTTCATGTATCGATTCTATTTTGTGTTTGGTCGCGGGGTCAAAGCCGGAGAGCTGAACTACTTCGTGGAGAAGGGATATGTTTTCAAGACATTTGAGGGCCGCCTTATCCAGAGCGGTTACCGTTCTAAACAGCCGGGTGCTCTGCAGTCAAATGAGTTTCAGTTCTCTGTGACAGATAAACGGATCGCTGATCGTTTGATGGCCTGCAGTGGAAAATTCGTAGAGCTGCACTACAAAGAGTACCTGGGCGTACTGCCCTGGCGCGGGGTCAGCAACTTTGTTGTGGATAGTGTGATCACGGTGAAGGACGTAGCGTATTAATAGAAAATACATCAGGGATAAGGTACCAGAAATGCATGTGAACATCTTGCCACATGCATTTCTGGTACCTTATCCCTGATTTTTTATTGCGCCAGCAGTAGAAATATAGCCGGTTTCTTATGTAGCTCCGGCAATTGTTGTTTCCACGCCTTTACAGACTTCGTACGGATAAATTCTTCTGGTCCGGTAATGTCTGCAGCCACACATACCTGCGTAGTGTCTTTACAGTTATCCAGTATATCTTTCAACAACTGATTATTCCGGTAGGGCGTTTCTATAAAAAGCTGCGTTTGTTGTTTCTTCTGCGATTGCATTTCCAGGTCACGTAGGGCCTTTATTCTTTCCGGTGGTTTTACCGGCAGGTAGCCTACGAACTGGAAGTTCTGGCCGTTCATACCCGAGGCCATCAGGGCCAGCAGCATAGAGTTAGGACCTACCATCGGAATGACCTGTGCATCAATAGCGTGGGCCACCTGTACTACCAGGTGCCCCGGATCTGCAATAGCCGGACAGCCCGCTTCACTGATCACCCCAATATCCTTTCCTGAGAGTAATATCTGTTTGGCGAGGGCAGTATCGGGCGGATGATTTTCATGCATCAGCAGTAACTGAAGGGCGTCTATATTGATACTTTTATCCAGCGCTTTCAGGTACCGCCTGGCGGTACGTTCGTTCTCCACAAAGAATACACTGATCTGCTGTACTACTGGTGTAACGTAGGCCGGAATAGTATGGAGGGTATCCGGGCTGAGTACAGTAGGGATCAGGTATACTTTACCAGGTTGCGCCATGCAATAATCTTTTATCTGATAAATGAATGGTAGCAGCGATTACCGCATAGGAAGGCGCCATTACCCATCCGAGAACCGGGATGAACATCAGGATATAAAACACGATGCCATTGCCTAATGCGATGCCCCTGTGTTCCTTGATAAACCGGATACTCTGCCTGGTGCTCATCTGATGGCGCTCACAGCTGTAGTCTACCATGGAAAAACCATAGAAATAGCATTCAATGAAGAAGGCAAACAGCGGCGTGATCCAGCCGACTACCGGTATGAATGACAATACGATCAGCAATATGACGGCAATGGTCTGATAGAGCATATTACGCAGCGAAATAGACACGCCTCTGACCATATCTTTGAGGAACTGCTGCATACTGAAGGGGAATTCCCGGCGCTCCAGAATAGCCTCTGTTTTCTCTGAGAGATAGGCAAACAGGGGAGAGCCCAGAATGAGGAAAAGGTATTTGTAATAGGAAAAGTACAGTAGTAAGATCATGATCCTGATGGAAAACGCCAGCAGGATAAAGAAGAAGCTGACCCAGCTGCTTTCCAGATCCTGGATCCATATCTTCAATGGCAACAGGTTAAACAGGTATTCGACAAAATCTCCGGAATATCCCCAGACGAAATAACTTCCTGTCATGAACAATATGCAGTACAGAATGCCGGGTACAAGTATCCACTTCCATAACTTGTGCTGCATAATAAACTGATGTGCTTTCCCGTAGGCCTGAATAGCGGCGAGCACTTCTCTGAATGAAAACAAAATCCTGGAATTTTAGTGATTAGTTATCGCTATAAGCATTGATCCGGTTGTAAATAACTAAAAATCAGTGGAACAATGGTAAAAAATATAGAGCGGCAATAAAAAACCTGCCAGCTTATGCAACTGGCAGGTCTTTTTGAAACGATTTATCAGATCAGAATCTTGGACACAAGGTTCTGTACTTATTACCTTCATTGCGTCTGTGTATGTAGATGATGGAAAGCTCCATACCACCACGGTAGTTAGACGCAGGTTTCAGCGTAGATATGTTCGTATCGTAAGAAGCACCGATAGTGAAACCATTGATCTCCAGACCTACATATGGGTTGATCGCATCTTTCAGACGGACCCAGCTCCCCAGATAGAAGGTAGTAGGGTTTTCGTCATCGCCATTCAGGTTGAAACCGTAAGCACCGCCGAAAGAGAATTCAGAAGCCGTACTTTGTTTCATATAGAGGGCGCTGAAGTGGAGACGGTTGCTACCATTTACCGGTACGGAACCACCACCGTGAGCTGTCCAACGGGCAGTCAGGCGGTTATTGTTCTGCGCCATGAATGTCTCTGTAGGCTGAGTGATGTGATAATAGGAAACACCCGCGTAGATATTGGATGATTCACCCACCAGACCGTTATAGAGGATACCGATATTAGGATCGAGATAGGTGATTTTTGGATTTACAAAAGTTTCACCACTTGGAATGGCAGGGTTGTAACCGTTATTATCTATCTGGTTCTCAAATACCAGTTTGGTCTGATCGAGTCTTTTTTGTACGTATGTTGCCTGTAAGCCTACTGCCAGGGTGTGATTACCTTCCGGATCCAGACCTTTATGGTAAGCAGTACTAAAGCTGAGATAGGTGGACGTCAGTGCACCGCCGCCGGTCCTGTCGTACATAGCCATAACCCCTACACCCCAGATATCCGTGTAAGACAGTACATTCTTCAGAATGCCAAAGTCTACTGCTGCAGTA
Source organism: Chitinophaga ginsengisoli (assembly GCF_003014595.1). Classification (GTDB taxonomy): domain Bacteria; phylum Bacteroidota; class Bacteroidia; order Chitinophagales; family Chitinophagaceae; genus Chitinophaga; species Chitinophaga ginsengisoli. Next base: position 851,636 of record NZ_PYGK01000001.1, read on the forward strand.
CCGGTGGTAAACGGAGTCGAGATACTTCTCCACTGTGAACGATAGTTCCCTGAAACACGAAAGTCGCCTGAAAACAGGCCTGTAAATGCCGGATTAAGTGTGAGTGGGGAGGCGAAGAACTGCGAAAAATGCGGGTCTTGCGCCCTGGCCGGGTTCATCAGATAAAGGGCAATCGTGAAAAACAGCAACACTTTTTTCATAAAACAATACTTAATAGTATAGGGTTTTCTCATGGTTCCATGTGAAGGTACACAATGCTGCTCATATTTCAAATTAAAAATATATAACATTGCTGATGAGAAAGCCCTAAAGTGTTATGAATGAATGACTAAACGAAATAGTTTTTCTTTGGTTGACTACTCATTTTCTCTAAAGACGATCCTATCTATCGTATTCTGGCTCTTACTGCTGTAGTTTGTTTCCAAATGCGAGGTCTCCGGCATCTCCTAGCCCTGGGACAATGTATCCTTTGGCTGTCAGTTCATCGTCAATATCACCTGCCCAAATGCTCAGGTTACTATCGGCATGTCTCTGAACATACTCTATTCCCACAGTACAGGCAATAGCAACTACGAGGTGAATATGTTTAGGTTTACCCAGGCTTTGCAGGTGTTCGATGGTTTTCACCAGGGACGCGCCTGTTGCCAGCATGGGGTCTGATAGTATGACTACCTGGCCATCAATGGAGGGGCTGGACACGTATTCCAGGCTGATATCGAAGGTGCCGTCGTGTTTGTGCTTGCGGTAAGCTGAAATAAAGGCATGATCAGCTTTATCAAAGTAGTGAAGCAAACCCTGGTGGAGCGCCAGTCCTGCTCTCAGGATGGTGGCCAGAACGGGTTGATCTTTCAACACCCGGCAACTGGCAATGCCCAGCGGGGTCTGTACTTCCTTCTCTTCGTATTCCAATGTTTTACTGATCTCGTAAGCGGCTACTTCTCCGAGTCTTTCCATATTACGCCTGAAGCGCATCCGGTCTGTCTGTACTTCCATGCTTCTGATCTCGCTTAGCCAGTTTCCTACTAACGAATTGGTGCTACTTAGATTCACTATCATGTACGCAAAATACCAAAATTTTCAGAGCCTGGAAGTGTAAATAACAATAAAGTAACGAAAAGACCGGTCATGGGCCTGAAACCCATGACCGGTCTGACACAAACAATGAATTAAGACCGGTTACAGAGAACTATTTTGTACCATGATTGTTACTGATTAGCTGAGCTTTTTTTACCAATTGAATGAACTCTGCACGATAGCCTTCTTCGTCCGTACCACGGGCATTTCCAGCTAGTTTCAGCACCTGTTCCCAGGAGGCATTCCCCTTATGTTCTGAATTGCGCAGCAACAGTCCGAAGTCTGCAACAGCAGTGGCCATACGGAAATCTTCAGGTGCTGCCGTTATATCCTGTTGTTTCCAATGTAATACCTGTGTGATCAGCTGACTGGTGCTGGCTTTAGGCTCTTTGTAACGCAGTTTGACAGTGAGTACTTCTGAACTGTTTCCGTTGGGCTGTTTGGCCAGCTGATATTTCAGTGGATCTACCGCCAGCGGCTGTTCGGTGCTTTTACCTACGGGTACGATCTCGTACAGGGCTGTTACCGTATGCCCGGCGCCCATATCTCCGGCGTCTTTTTTATCGTTGTTAAAATCCTCATTCTGCAGCATCCTGTTTTCATAACCTACCAGCCTGTACGACTGTACGTATTTGGGATTGAATTCTATCTGCAGCTTCACGTCTTTTGCAATGGTGAACAGTGTACCGCCAAATTCGGTAACGAATGTACGACGTGCCTCTTCGAAATTATCAATGTAAGCATAGTTGCCATTTCCCTTATCCGCCAGTAGTTCCAGTTTATTGTCTTTATAGTTGCCCATTCCAAAACCCAGTACAGACAGGAAAATTCCTTTTTCACGTTCCTTCTCGATAATGCGTTGCAGTTCTCCATCGCTGGAAGGGCCTACGTTAAAGTCGCCATCAGTAGCGATGATCACGCGGTTATTACCGTTCTGCAACAGGTTCTCTGCAGCTGTTTTGTATGCCAGCTGGATACCTTCTCCGCCGGCAGTAGAGCCACCCGCTTCCAGTTTATCGAGGGCATCGAGAATGGCAGTTTTGTTTTCTCCGGAAGTAGAAGGCAGTACCAGTCCGGCGGCGCCTGCATATACCACTATCGCCACTTTGTCAACGGGTCTTAACTGTGCGGTCAATGCTTTGAAGGCCTGCTTTACCAGTGGCAAACGCTGTGGGCCTGACATAGAGCCGGATACGTCTATCAGGAAAACGAGGTTGGAAGGAGGGAGGTTCTCTTTAGCAACATCCTTACCTTTCAGGGCAATACGCACTAGTTGATGTGCTGTATTCCAGGGACAAACAGCCATATCTGTATGGATGGCTACAGGTGCATCGCCGGTGGGATTGCCGTATTTATAATCGAAATAATTGATCATTTCTTCCACTCTTACTGCATCAGCAGGAGGCATATCGCCATTGTTCAGGAAACGCCTGATATTGGAATAGGAAGCGCGGTCTACATCAATAGAGAAAGTGCTTAGCGGTTGATCTGTAACTGCATGGAAGATGTTCTCATTGACAGGGCTGTAGTCTTCCGTCTGATGATCGTAGGCAACCACAGATGGGGTATAATTCATTGCGCTGGAGCCATAAATAGCTGTAACGTCGGCGGTGCTCATTCTCTTCACTTGTTTTTGCGCTCCATAACCTTTTACCACCACTTCATTCATTACTGGCGCTGGTGCTGGTTTCTCCATGACTACCCGATGTTCGAGATCTTTAAGCTTAATATCATCAGCAGTAGCGGGGACTGGTTTTAAGCGGATATTGAGTGTGCCTTTTTGGTTAAAAGGGACAAGCAGTGTATCTGTTTTGTAACCTGTCAGTGAGATATAAAGAATAGCTTGTTTTCCATCAAAAGAAAGAGTGAACTGACCTTTTTTATCGGTAGTGACTTTTGCCTGGCTGATAGCCGGGGTAACCAGTCGGACGATGGCGCCTGCCAGTGGTCTTTTGGTATTGTAGGAGGTAACAGTTCCTTCTATTTTATGTTGGGATTGCGCCCATCCGGGAGTAGATATACTGAGGATGATGAATGTTGTCAGCAGCAAGACGAGATATTTTCGCATAGCACAAGTTTTTAGTCTGCTAATAAGATGCAGTACATCTACCCAATTCCATAAAACCTGAAAAAAAAGCATGGAAGCATCACATTATTTACTTTTGCACAAATTTTAGTGCATGGTTTATAATGTAATAGGTGTAACGTCAGGTACTTCGCTGGCTGGACTGGATGTTGTTTTTGTTGCGTTGACAGAAGTAAGGGGGAAATGGACGTATGAGATAAAGGCGGCGGAACGCCTGGCATATACCCCGGAATGGGAGGAAAAACTGGGAGGCGCAGCCAACCTGCCGGCCAGGGATTATCTTCTGCTGAACAGTGAGTATGGTCATTACATAGGACATGCTGTAAATCAATTCATATCGCAGCACCAGCTGGATCACCAGGTACATTTCATCGTGGCGCATGGTCATACTGTATTTCATGTACCGGCGCAGAAAATGACCGCCCAGCTGGGAGATGGCGCCGCCATTGGAGCTGTAACCGGCTTGCCTGTTATCAGCGACCTGCGCGCTATGGATATTGCACTGGGAGGAAAGGGCGCACCTCTTCTTCCGATAGCAGAACAGCTGTTGTTCCCGGATCACCGCTACCGCATCAATCTGGGAGAGAGTGCCACGATGGCCGTTCAACAGGATGGTCAGTTCCTGGCATTTGATATCTGCCCCTGTAACTATGTGCTGGATGCCCTGGCAGGAACACTGGGTCGCGGCTTTGACGATGAAGGAAAACTGGCGGCAGGTGGTATCACAGATCAGCCATTGCTGGATGCACTGAACGGATTGGCATTCTATAGTGAAAAGTATCCAAGAACCCTGGCATCGAAGTTTGGCACAGGTACCGTAATGCCAATGATCCAGCAACATCAGTTGTCAACACAGGGTAAGCTGAATACTTATACCCATCATATTGCTGCACAGATTGAGAAAGTAGTAAAAGATTTGCAGTCACAGGAAGGAGAAGGGGGATCAAACAGTTTATTGCTTACCGGTGGAGGTACGGCAAATGCTTACCTGGTAAAAGTGATAGAAGAAGCTTTGCAGCCGTTGAATATCACAGTGACCGTTCAACAGGAGCCTTTCCGCAATGCATTAATGATCGCCTTACTGGGCGCATTACGCTGGAGACAGGAACCGAACGCTTTGTCGTCTGTAACGGGTGCTGAGAAAGACAGTGTGGGTGGCGCACTTTGGGCCGTATAAACGCATATAAAATAAAGATTGCAGGAGTGTCACACTCCTGCAATCAAATAATTTAAGAGGGAGAAATACTACAACACCGCAGCTGTAAAGCTGAACGTGTCTCCATCAAACAATCCTTTATCACTCAACTTCAGATGAGGGATCACCAACAAAGCCATGAACGATAAGGTCATGAAAGGTGCATCCAGTTTACTTCCCAGTGCCTTCGCTGCTTTATCTAATTCACTGTATCGCGCAGCTACTTCATAACCATCAAGGTTACTCATCAAACCTGCAACAGGCAAGGGCAGTACAGACGCTTCATTGTTATCCACTACGCTTACACCGCCTTTATGCGCGATCACTGCATTTACTGCCTGTGCAATACTCTCATCATCCACACCTACCACGATGATATTGTGACTATCATGTGCCACAGAAGATGCGATAGCGCCCTGTTTGAAACCAAAGTTCCTGATGAAGCCCAGGGCAACAGGAGCAGCATGATACCTATTTACAACAGCCAGTTTCAGGATATCTTTTTCTGTGGAAGAGAATAACTGACCATCCACAACAGGTAGTGTTTCCGTAAAGCTGTTGGTGATCAGCTGACCGTCCAATGCTTCAATCACTTTTACATTCGCTGTAACACCACTGGTGGTAATATGAAAGTCACTGCTTGATTTTGGCGCACAATCAAAGTTGTTGATGACAGGCGCAATAACTGAAGGTATGCGGGTTTCACCATGTTGTGCTACGGCCCTGCCGTCGATATAAGTAGCGACGATATTAAAGCTGTCAAGATTATCTGCAACAATAAAATCCGCAGGATCGCCGACACGCAATAGTCCTGCAGGTATCTTGTAATGAAGTACAGGATTCACACAAGCGGCGCGCAATACCTTAAAGAGATCGATCTTCAGTGCCAGCGCTCTTTTCACCAATATGTTGATATGACCTTCCACCAGGTTGTCAGGATGTTTATCATCACTGCAGAACATGATCTTCTCCGGATAATCGTGGAGCAGATGGATCAATGCATCGAAGTTACGTGCCGCACTTCCTTCACGGATGAGGATGTGCATGCCGTAATGTAATTTATCCAACGCTTCTTCAGCTGTAAAACATTCATGATCGGTACTGATACCGGCAGCGATGTACTTCTTTGCATCTTCTCCCCGGAGGCCCGGTGCGTGGCCGTCTATAGGCTTACCGATACGTTTTGCGGCAGCAATCTTCGCCATTACATCCGGTTGCTCATGCAGTACACCGGGAAAGTTCATCATCTCGGTGAGGTACAGTACTTCAGGCTTTTGCAAGAGATTTTCCACATCAGCTACAGTGACCTCTGCACCGGCAGTTTCAAAGATGGTTGCAGGTACACAGGAGGGCGCGCCAAAGCAGAATTTAAAGGGCACGCTCTTACCGTTTTCCAGCATATATTCCACGCCTTTCACACCCAGCACATTCGCAATCTCATGTGGATCAGATACGGTTGCAACAGTACCATGTACCACCGCCAGCCGGGCGAATTGTGAAGGCGTCAGCATAGAGCTTTCCACGTGCACGTGTGCATCAATAAACCCCGGCAGCAGGTATTGCTCATAGGTGGTCGCATCTTCCGTAATACGGGTTATGACGCCGTTTTCAACGGTAACGGTGGCAGGATATATCTTTTGCTGTAAGATATCTATCAGATTGCCGGAGATCCGGAATGAGTTTGTCATGTAAGCGCGTGTTTATGATGAATAATGCTGCAACATCGCTTTCGCTTCTGCTGCCATCTTTTCTGCCAGGTGTACAGGCTGTAATATTTTTACATTGGCCCCATAACTAAGCAGTAACATCTGTAATTCATGATTGATCACCACATTGAGCGAGATCCGGCATTCTTTATCGTTGTCCTTTTCAATCTGCTGGGAAGGATGGATCGGCTGCGACTTGATATATTTCCCCTGTAAGGGTGTAAAGGCAAGTATCACCTTTTCGGGTGCGCCCTGCGGCACCGTTACACCAATGGCGTGTTGGTAATAACTGGCGTCATCAAAGTTCTTCTCATCAAATGTTTTGTTGGTAGGCCAGAGGTCCACTATCCTGTCCAGTGCAAAGGTAAGCAGGGTGCCACCTTTAGCTTTCTGGCTTTTACCGATCAGGTAAAAGCGGTACTGGTATTCACGCAGGTGATAGGGTTCCACCCAGTGTTCCTTAGGCTCATTCCTGTCAAAGCTCTGGTATGCAATACGTATCACCTCCCGGCCCTTAATAGCATCTACGATGAAAGGTATATGTGCGGCGCCTTTATATTGCGTGGCGCGGGCAAATTTGATCAATCCTTTGTGTTCCAGCACTTCCCTGTTCTTTTTCAGGCTGGCGGCTATTTTCAGGATAGCATCCTCAAACTGTACGATGACAGGCAGGCTGCGGAATTGTTCTAATATACCGATAGCGATCTCAAGTCCCTGCAGGTCAGCTTCATCTATCGGCAGGCTATTGATGGAATAAGTGTCATCTTCATAACGATAGGTACCTGTACTGCGATCGTACAGGATGGGAGCCTGGTAATTCAATTCGGGGTCATGACGCATATCCTGGATATCTTTCTGAATAGTACGTACGGAAATGGTAGCCCCCATTTTCGCGGATACAAACTCAATAAGATCTTCCAGGGTGGGTTTTCTCAAACGCTTGTTGCGTAAACGCTCGTCTATCCAGCGGTAACGCGAAACAGCATCCTTGTTCTTAGGCATGCAGAAAAATATTTAGAGGATAAAAGTAGTTAAAATTCGCTACGCAAATTCTCTGCGTTTTGGCCGGCTACCTTTGTATTGTTATCAACAACGAATCGGTTATGAAACAGACAAATACCGCTACAGTAACCAGCTCGCAGGCCATCTCAGTTGGCCAGATCATCCTGGATGATACCAATTATCTGACCTTCTGGGGACATATCCGGAAGGACGATACCTGGCAACGTTGTGACTTTATCACTACCTACGAAGTACTTAACACGATGTTACGTTATGTACAGGACAGAAGTGATGCTGTGCAGATGACCATTGTGCAGAAGCTGGAAAACATGGAACAGATCCCGGACATGATAGATCTGGAACTGGAGCTGGGAAAAGCTGTCGTATTTGATAACATGTATTTTCGCCTGACTCGCCCCGGACATAGGGAAGACGGGAACTGGGTAGAATATACAGATGGAGAATGTTACTATATAGAACAGGTAACCCCATTACCATCAGCAAAAGTGCCCCAATTTGTCAGGCAAATAGACCACTGTATGGACATGCTGCACAAAAGCTATGAACTTTACCTGGGGTATATAGAGCTTGACTTTGAAGAAGACGCAGCACGCAAAAAAGCTGACCTGGCAGACGACCTTAAGTATACCCTGGCATATTACGCATGGAAAGAACGGACATTGTAATGTTATTCCCAATACTATCCTCATGAACCCCTGAATTGCCCCTGATGACCCCGAAAACGACCCGGTAACCCCTACGGTGTTGTGTTGCGCTTCGTAAGCGTTATCCCTTATACCATTTGCATCCAGTTGTTTGTTTAAGCTCCGCCCCGCCTGATCTACAGGCGGGGAATTAATTTTTTCAAAAAATAAGTGAAAAGTCTATAGTATTTGTAGGAAAATCCTATTTTTGAATACTCTAAAAAAAAAGCGACCTTATGAGCTTAAGATTAGGAGACATCGCACCGAACTTCCAGGCAAAGACATCACAGGGAGATATCGATTTTTATGAGTACCTGGGCAATGGCTGGGGAGTTCTTTTTTCACATCCGGCAGACTTTACGCCGGTTTGTACTACCGAATTAGGTAGAACGGCACAGTTAAAAGAAGAATTTGCAAAACGTAACGTAAAAGTATTGGCATTGAGTGTAGATCCACTGGATAAACACACTGCCTGGATCAGCGATATAAACGAAACGCAGAACGCTAACGTAGATTTTCCGATTATCGCAGACCAGGACAGGAAAGTTTCCGATCTTTACGATATGATCCATCCGAACGCATCAGAGACCGCTACTGTAAGGTCCCTGTTCATCATCGGACCGGATAAGAAGGTAAAACTGATGATCACCTATCCAGCTTCTACAGGCAGGAACTTCGTAGAAGTACTGCGTGTAATAGATTCCCTGCAGCTGACAGCAAACTACAGCGTTGCTACACCGGCTGACTGGAAAGATGGAGAAGATGTAATCGTGACAATGGCAGTGCCAACTGAGGATATTCCTAAGCGCTTCCCGAAAGGTCACAAAATCATCAAGCCTTACTTAAGAACAACGCCTCAGCCGAACAAATAAGGCGGGACACTGTTTATAAGTGAGTCAAATAAGATGTTCGTTTAGAACCTGCACCGATTGTGTGTCAGGTTTTTATTCATAAGAGTTTTTAATGGTTGGTTTTTGATTTTTACGAAACGGGGATTTCTCCCCGTTTTTTTTATGCCCGGTGGGTAAGGACCACAGGAATGGTATGAAATGAAAAAGCGATCCCCTTCCGGAAATCGCCCTTCAATATATTGATTTGTAATATGCTATAATACCAGCTCTGAACTCTGACCACTATTCTTCCTCAATTGGGTCACCACTGCCTGTATATCTTTCGGCAAAGGCGCTTCAATAACATGCTCTTCTCCCTGCTGGTCCTTAAAATGCAGCTGCCAGGCATGTAATGCCAGTCTGCTCAGCAGAGGGCGCTCTTCTTCAGTCCTTTTACCCAGCTTGTAATTTTTCTTGATGGCAGACAGGAATATCGGCGCATTCGTGCCATACAGCTCATCTACGGCAATAGGATGCCCCAGGTGCTTCATATGTACACGGATCTGGTGGGTACGGCCGGTATGGATCTGCAATTTTACAAGACTGTACAGCCCGAAGCTTTCCACTACCTCATAGTCGGTCAGGGCGTTTTTCCCCTTCTTATTCGTTACCATCTTCCCTTTTACAACGGGATGTTCCATGATAGGTTCATCTAAGCTGCCGGTAGCAGGGATCAGCTGTCCGTTTACCAGGCCCTGGTAGAATTTCTTCACATTACGGCCTTCGAATAACTGGGAATAGTACTTATGGGCGGCCTCATTCTTTGCGAACAGGATGATGCCACTGGTCTCTTTATCCAGACGGTGTACGGTGAAAATCTCGCCGTAATGCTTCCTCAGCAGTCCCTGAAGGGATTGCAACTGGTTGTCGTGCCTGTCGGGAATAGTGAGCAGGCCCGCCGGTTTGTTCAGGATAACAAAATCAGGCGTTTCTTTTATGATGATGTCGTTAATACGCATAGATTACTTAAAGTGCTTCAGCAAAATGATTTCTTTTTCTGTCAGGAAACGCCATTTACCACGATTGATATTCTTCTTGGTAAGACCGGCATAAGTAACGCGGTCCAGCTTTTCCACGTCGTATTCAAGATGTTCGAAAATACGGCGAACGATGCGGTTCTTACCGCTATGGATCTCAATACCAACCTGGGTTTTATCGCCAGCTTCCACATAACCGAGGGCATCTACGTTTGCTATTCCATCTTCCAGTGTCACACCCTGCAGGATCTTTTCGAAATCCGCTTTGGTTAAGGGCTTGTTCAGGCCTACATGGTATATTTTCTTGATATTATGCTTCGGATGCGCCAGTTTCTGAGCCAGTTCGCCATCGTTGGTCAGCAGCAGCAAGCCGGAAGTATTGCGGTCCAGGCGACCTACAGGATATACACGCTGGTCTTCTGTCACGGCGTCTTCGATCAGTTCCATCACTGTTTTACGGCCTTCAGGATCATCGGTGGTGGTGATGTATCCTTTGGGTTTGTTGAGCAGGATGTATACCAGGTTTTTCTGGATGGAGATACGTTTATTGCTGATCGCCACATCGTCTTTAGCGGTGACTTTAAAGGCTGGTTCGGTTACCAGCGTACCATTTACGGTCACTTTCCCTTCTTTCACAAAATCCACCGCCTTTCTGCGGGAGCAAAGTCCGGAGTGGGCGATATATTTATTCAGCGGCATTTCGCCGTTATTATTGCTGCTTTCTTCTTTTTTAGAAGACCTTTTGCTGAATGGAGCGCTGTCATCGCTATGGCGGGCTTTTCTCACTGCAGATTTACGGTCCTGTTTATCGGCGAACCGCTCATTGGCAGAGTCAAAATATTTTTTCCGGTTAAAGCCACTAGGCGTAGGACGTTCCTCGCGGGAACTGCCACGTTTACCTGCCTTACGTTCTGATGGACCGTGGAAGGCACTGTCATCGCCCTGAGGGCGTGGTTTGAAAGGCGTTCTGCCATTGGCGGTCTTGCGAGCGGGCTCTATACGTGGCCTGCGGGATGTCTTATCCCTTTCAGAGCGTTTGGTGCCCGGAATTTCGGATGCATTAGCGCTACGGGTACGTTCAGGTTTACCTTCTGTTGTTTTACCGGGATGGAAACTGCTATCGTCTTTTGGCTTACGGTCGGAGGAAAAGGAACGTTCGGGTCTGCCTTCCGTTCTTTTTGACGGCCGGCCGCTGTCGTCATTATTACGTTTACGGTCACCACGGTCGGTCCCGAAAGGGCGTTCCGATTTCCTGGCATCACTGCGGCCAGGGCGGGTATTTTCGTCGTTATCACGTTTGCGGTCGGTCCCGAAAGGGCGTTCCGATTTCCTGGCATCACTGCGGCCAGGGCGGGTATTTTCGTCGTTATCACGTTTGCGGTCGGTCCCGAAAGGGCGTTCCGATTTCCTGGCATCACTGCGGCCAGGGCGGGTATTTTCGTCGTTATCACGTTTGCGGTCGGTCCCGAAAGGGCGTTCCGATTTCCTGGCATCACTGCGGCCAGGGCGGGTATTTTCGTCGTTATCACGTTTGCGGTCGGTCCCGAAAGGACGTTCTGATTTCCTGGCATCGCCGCGACCAGGGCGGGCATTTTCGTCGTTATCACGTTTGCGGTCGGTCCCGAAAGGACGTTCTGATTTCCTGGCATCGCCGCGACCAGGGCGGGCATTGTCGTCATTGCCACGCTTACGATCTGAAGCGTTCGTACGCGGGGTAGATTTATTGGAACTGCTGTTCTTATTTTCCTTGAAAGGGGAAAATCCTTTCTTAGCAGGTGTATTTTTTCTCATCTGTTAAATTTTGTAATTGTTTGCAGGTAGCTGATCAACCTTTATTGGCCAATTGTCCGCAGGCGGCGTCAATGTCTTTACCGCGGCTGCGCCTCAGGCGTGCATTCACCCTGTGTTTAGTCAGGTATTCCATGAACGCTTCGGCAACGTCCTCATCCGGTTTCATAAAGCGGGCGTTGGAGATCGGATTATATTCAATAACGTTGACCAGATCTGCTGGTACCTGGCGGTATATACGGATCAGTTCATCGGCATCCTTGAAGGAGTCGTTAAAGTCCTTAAAGAGGATATATTCAAATGATATCTGGTTCTGTGTAGCTTTATAGAAATAGTTGAGGGCTTCAATCAATGCCTTCAGGTTGTTGGTATCGTTGATAGGCATGATCTGGCTGCGTTTCTCGTCGTTAGCAGCGTGCAGGGACAGCGCCAGGTTGAATTTCACCTTATCATCTCCCAGCTGGCGGATCATTTTGGCCACCCCTGCGGTAGATACCGTGATACGCCTTGGGGACATGCCCAGGCCATCAGGAGCCGTGATGCGTTCAATGGACTGTAATACGTTCTTGTAGTTGAGGAGGGGTTCACCCATACCCATGTACACGATATTACTGAGTTTCTTGCCATAGGCTTCCATTGCCTGCTGGTTCAGCAGGGCCACTTCGTCGTATATTTCGTCGTAATCCAGGTTACGTTTACGGTCCATATAGCCCGTAGCACAGAACTTGCAGCTCAGGCTGCAGCCTACCTGGGAGGAGACACAGGCAGTCTGCCTGGTATCTGTAGGGATCAGCACGCCTTCCACAAGGTGCCCGTCATGCAGGCGGAAGCGGCTCTTGATGGTACCGTCATTGCTGTGCTGGGTAGTGTCCACCGTAATGGCGGGAAGTGTAAAGTGCTGTTCTAATTTGTTGCGTAAGTCTTTGGAAATGTTGGTCATAGCGTCAAAGCTGCCGGCGTGTTTCAGCCACAACCACTCATACACCTGTTTGGCGCGGAAGGGTTTTTCCTCTATTGACCCAAAGTATTCCTGTAATTCCGGCAAGCTGAGGTGCCGGATATTTGTTTTGCCCGATTTCATTCCTGACCTTTAAATGAGATAATGTCTGCCTTACGGCAGTCGGTAGTAAGCTGCGAAGGTACGATATTTTAAGGCATTGACCATAATCTGGTACCGGTGGTATATTTCTGGTGGTCTTCACCTCTGCGTCTTCTCTCCGTCTTCTCTGCTAAACCTCTGCTTGTTCTCTCACGCTTTTTGGTTAAAATAACATCAGAGGTGTTCCTGTTTAGGTATGTTTTATAGCGGATTAACCCTTGTGCTTCTTCGACGCTAATTCGACGCTAATTCGTCGCTTGTTCGAACACTGTTCGACCGGGGGATTGTGTTAAAATAATATCGGTATGATTCCTCGCGTTATTGGCCCCGTCCCCCGGGGTTGTCATCCCGTCCCCGGGGTTGTCACCCCGCGCTACAAACAATGGGACTCCTGACGGAGTCCTATTGCCGCGAATGATTCCGTTGTGGATAAATCCCGTGTCGGGTCGTTATTATTCCGTCCCCGGGGTTGCACCCCGCGCTACAAACAATGGGACTCCTAGCGGAGTCCTATTGCTGCGAATGATTCCGTTGTGGATAAATCCCGTGTCGGGTTGTTATTATTCC
>NZ_PYGK01000001.1:864819-1079156 GCF_003014595.1 Chitinophaga ginsengisoli
TTGTTATTATTCCGTCCCCGGGGTTGTCACCCCGCGCTACAAACAATGGGACTCCTAGCGGAGTCCTATTGCCGCGAATGATTCTGTTGTGGATAATTCCGTTCATCGGGGTTGCTCCCCGCGTTACTATTGCCGCGGATGATTCCATTGTAATTCCCATGCCCCGGAGTTGTCATCTATATTCCAAACACCTGACCCGCCACGGCAGGCGTATTATGGTTTGTTTAATGGCGTTTGTTCCTTGCCAGAGATTCGGTGGAGGTTCGGTAGAGGCTATATCCTATAGGCTCTCTAGTCCTACTTTACAGGCACTTTTCTATAGCCGTGGCTATAGGAAGTGCCTATGATGCTATAGTAATGGGCCTATAGGATATAGCCTCCACCGAACCTCAAGTATATCCTGAGCGAATAAAAGCTTTATCGCAGGGGAATGAAAGGCCCTGCATTGGTATTACCCCGCTTTCCCCTACATTTACACCCTTTATTAACCAAAGCAATCCATCAAGCAATGCAAGCTGCCTATATAGTAGATGCGGTGCGTACCCCAATAGGCCGTTATGGCGGGGTTCTCAGTTCCGTAAGGCCTGACGATATGCTGGCCCTTCTCATAAAATCAATTTTACAACGCAATCCAACGCTTGATCCTGCTGGTATTGAGGATGTTATAGCAGGTGCTACCAACCAGGCCGGCGAAGATAACCGGGATGTAGCCAGGATGGCGGCTTTATTGGCGGGTTTACCGGTAACCGTACCGGGCAATACCGTGAACCGCCTCTGTGCTTCCGGTATGCAGGCTATTATGGATGCAGCCAGGGCCATCATGTGTGGAGACGGGGATGTATACCTGGCGGGAGGTGTAGAGAGCATGACCCGTGCGCCATTGGTGATGCCGAAGGCTGACGGTGCTTTCAGCCGGAAGACGGAAATATATGATTCTACCATTGGCTGGCGTTTTACCAATAGCAAACTGGCAGAGATGTATCATCCCTATTCCATGGGAGAAACAGCGGAAAATGTTGCCCGTCAATGGAATATCAGCCGGGAGGAGCAAGACCGTTTTGCCTTACAGAGCCAGGTGAGATATAAAGAAGCTTATGCGGCAGGGAAATGGGCTGCGGAAATTATCCCGGTTCCTATTACTCCGAATAAACAGGGCCAGGTGATCATCTCTGACGATGAGCCACCAAGGGAGACTTCACTGGAGAAACTCGCGGGATTAAGGCCCGCCTTTGCCAAAGATGGCAGCGTAACCGCTGGTAATTCTGCCGGTATCAATGACGGCGCTTCCGTGGTGCTGGTAGTGTCTGAACAGGCGCTGAAACAATATAATCTTAAACCGCTGATGCAGATCAAAGCCATGGCAGTAGCGGGTGTTGATCCGTCTATCATGGGTATTGGCCCTGTGCCGGCTACACAGAAAGCGCTGCGCCGTGCAGGTTTGACGGTTGGGCAGCTGGACCTGATAGAGCTGAATGAAGCATTTGCTGTACAGGCGCTGGCTTGTATCCGCGACCTGGGACTGGACGAGGCGAAAGTCAATGTGAATGGTGGCTCCATTGCGATAGGACATCCTTTGGGATGTACGGGCGCGAGGATTGCGGCAACACTGATGCATGAGCTGCAGCGGAGGCCGGAAGCGAAGTACGGGCTGACAACGATGTGTGTGGGAGTCGGCCAGGGAGCGGCTATGATCTATGAGAATCTGAAATAAGTTCCTGCAAATAGAAAGCCTGGCTATGGCCGGGCTTTTTTATTGATCCCGTTAGCCCGATCCGATATCTTCTAGTGCCGATCAGTTAGTTAGTTAGACCGGATTTTCATTGAATGCGCTCGTGTTCATAACCTGATGAGGAGTGGGCTTATACATGCTTCATACACGACGCATCTACGGGACATCCCGCAAAGATTTCCCTGTTACGCCCCCCGGCACGAGGTAAGGGACCGGAGGTATTTCTCCACCGGGTTGGCATTACACTGTTAAAGGCAGTTATGCGCCCTCTCTGAGCTTAGTTCGAATGACCTTGCGAAGGTTGGTGTAAAACTAAGAACGGGCGGTCGGAGTCTCCCGGCCGCCCGTCGATGGCAAGCAAAAAAAGGATTACAAACAAATCTGCTTCTCCGTCATCATCTTCCGGAGATTGATCAGACCATATCTCATACGGCCTAATGCGGTATTGATACTCACCTGGGTGAGGTCTGCTATCTCTTTAAAACTCAGATCAGCATAGTGGCGGAGAATGATCACTTCCCGTTGTTCTTCCGGCAGCATATCCAGCATTCTTCTCACACGGTCGTGGCTTTGTGCTGTGATCATCTTGTCTTCCGCACTGCTTTCACTGAAATTCAGTACGTTGAAAATATCTTTGTCGTCACTGGTCTTGATGATAGGCGTACGCTTGATCTTACGGAAGTGGTCCACACAGAGGTTATGCGCAATACGCATGGCCCAGGGGAGGAACTTTCCTTTTTCAGTATAGCGTTCAGCTCTAATGGTATCTATGATCTTAATAAAGGTGTCCTGGAATATATCTTCAGCCAGGAATGCGTCTTTCACAAGTAATACGATAGAGGTATAGAGCTTATCTTTGTGCCTGTGCACTAATTCTTCCAATGCGGAAGCATGACCCTTTTTGAAAAGAGTAATCAGTTGCTCATCACTTAGTTTGTACATTATTTGCATAAACTTCTACAATAGCGGGTTTATAATAAAAATAGGACTTGTGACAGTCGTAGGAAAATGTGTAGAGTTTATGCTATAATAGGTAGTTTTTAGTTTGGTAAAATAGAATCTGAAGTGGCCTTCAATTCTCATCTAATGCAAATATAATGTAAAAGTTCAATAAAACAATCCCTCCTTCGTGCAATTTTCAGCTGATTTAATATATGCTGCAATCCGTTGTATTGATGGATGGTGGTAGGTTTCCTGCATAGCATATAACACATTCAGGTATAATGGAATTACCCCGGATTGGTTTACTTTCGGTATTTTTGCATCCATTATGGCTACTAAAGTGAAGAAAACGGAAACAATAATTGACGATCAGTCAGTTAGTACACAAGATCAGATTTTCATTAAAGGCGCTCGCGTTCATAACCTCAAAAATGTGAGCGTAGGCATCCCCAGGAGTAAGCTGGTAGTCGTGACGGGAGTATCCGGTTCAGGAAAGTCTTCACTGACCATGGACACATTGTATGCTGAAGGACAACGCCGTTATGCGGAAAGCCTCAGCTCCTACGCCCGCCAGTTCCTCATGAGAATGAACAAACCTGATGTCGATTATATCAAGGGTATTTGCCCTGCCATTGCCATCGAACAGAAGGTGATTACCCGTACGCCCCGTTCTACCGTGGGCTCAATGACAGAAATATACGATTACCTCCGCCTGTTCTTTGCCCGTGTCGGCAAAACATATTCCCCCATTTCCGGTCAGCTGGTGAAAAAACACGAGGTGAGCGATGTGGTGGACTTTATCAAAAAACTGCCTTCCGGCTCCAAGATACAACTGCTTGTCACCTTCCGCCGTCATGCCAAACGTGACGTGAAGGAGGAATTGCAGATCCTCATGCAGAAAGGCTTCTCCCGTCTGTATGCGAAAGAGAAGGACGGCGGCACCCTATTGCGTATCGAAGAGCTGCTGGACGAAAAGAAACCTGCTTTGCCTAAGGAGGTATACCTGCTGGTAGACCGTCTGGTGGCGAAAGCGTTTGAGGAAGACGACCTACACCGTATTGCGGATAGCGTACAGACCGCATTCTACGAGAGTGAGGGCGACTGCCTGGTGGAAGTGAATGGCGGAGAAATGAAACACTTCTCCAACCGCTTTGAGCTGGACGGTATGCAGTTCGAAGAGCCGGTTCCCAACCTGTTCTCCTTCAATAACCCTTACGGGGCCTGCCCCGTTTGTGAAGGTTTTGGGCAGGTGCTGGGCATTGACGCCGACCTCGTGATTCCCGACAAACGACTGAGTGTATATGAAAACGCCATCGCTCCCTGGAGAGGAGAGAAGATGGGCGAATACAAGGAAGCGCTGATCAAAGCCGCCAGGAAGTTCAATTTCCCCATCCACAAGCCGATAGTTGATCTTACAGAGGAGCAATACCAGCTGTTGTGGACAGGCAACGAGCATTTCTATGGGCTGAATGAGTTTTTCAAAATGGTAGAGCAGAACCTGTACAAGGTGCAATACCGTGTACTGCAATCCCGCTACCGTGGCCGTACTACCTGCCATGAGTGTGGTGGTGGCCGTCTCAGGAAAGAAGCATTGTATATCAAAATAGGCGGAGTGAACATCGCTAACCTGGTGGATATGCCGGTAAGCGACCTGAATGCCTGGTTCAAAAAACTGGAGCTAAGTGAATACGACCAGCAGGTAGCGAAAAGGATCCTGGTGGAAATTGAGCACCGTCTGAAGACCTTACTGGATGTAGGTTTGGGCTACCTCACCCTCAACCGTGTAGCTAATACACTGAGTGGAGGAGAAAGCCAGCGTATACAGCTGACCCGCTCGCTGGGCAGTAACCTGACCAACTCTATGTACATCCTCGATGAACCGAGCATTGGTCTGCATGCACGCGATACCCATCGCCTGATCAATGTACTGAAGGAACTGCGTGATCTGGGTAACACCGTTGTAGTGGTAGAGCATGATGAAATGATGATGGAAGAGGCGGACTATATCATCGATATGGGACCGCTGGCCAGTCACCTGGGAGGGGAAGTGATCTTTGCAGGGAATTATCAGCAGATATTAAAAGATACCAAAAGCCTGACAGGAAAATACCTGAGCGGACAGCTCAGCATAGAGCCGCCGGCTCATACCCGTAAGTGGAAAAAGGCGATTACACTGGAAGGCTGCCGTCAACATAATCTGAAGAACATTGATGTAGACTTCCCATTACAGGTGCTGACAGTCGTGAGCGGTGTGAGTGGCTCTGGGAAGACGACACTGGTGAAACAGATATTGTATCCTGCCCTCATGAAGCTGAAGGGAGAGTTTGCAGAACGCGTAGGACAACATCGGGCCCTGAAAGGTGCGGTAGATGATATCACCCAGATCGAGATGGTAGACCAGAACCCGATCGGTAAATCGTCCCGTTCTAACCCCGTAACCTATATCAAGGCATATGACGAGATCCGCGACCTGTTTGCAAAGCAGCCGCTGAGCAAGATGCGCGGTTTCCAGCCTAAACATTTTTCCTTCAACGTAGACGGAGGCCGTTGTGATGCCTGTAAGGGAGAAGGGGAAGTGATCGTTGAAATGCAGTTCCTCGCGGATGTACATCTGCAATGCGAAAGCTGCGGTGGTAAACGTTTCAAAGACGAGGTACTGGAAGTAACCTATAAGAACAAGAACATCTACGATGTACTGGAAATGAGCGTGGAGGAATCCCTGGATTTTTTCAAAGATGAAAAAGATGTTTGTAATAAGATCCGTCCGCTGAGCGACGTGGGCCTGGGTTATGTGAAACTGGGGCAGAGCAGCGATACCCTCAGCGGTGGTGAGGCACAGCGTGTGAAACTGGCTTCCTTCCTGGGTAAAGGAAAGGCACAGGGACATATACTGTTCATCTTTGATGAACCAACCACTGGTCTGCATTTCCATGATATCAAGAAGTTACTGGCATCCTTCAATGCACTTATTGAACAGGGACATACCGT
This sequence comes from Chitinophaga ginsengisoli, assembly GCF_003014595.1. GTDB lineage: Bacteria > Bacteroidota > Bacteroidia > Chitinophagales > Chitinophagaceae > Chitinophaga > Chitinophaga ginsengisoli. The sequence continues at coordinate 870,479 of NZ_PYGK01000001.1, forward strand.
GCTGGTCATTGAACATAACATTGACGTGATCCGCAGTGCTGACTGGGTGATCGATCTGGGGCCTGAAGGAGGCGCCGGTGGCGGACAGCTGCTGTACACAGGATTGCCGGAGGGATTGAAAAACGTGAAGGAAAGTTATACGGGCAAATATCTTTAAGTCTTTATTGCATGAAGAAGCATAAAAAATGCTGCGGAGATATTCTTCGCAGCATTTTTATTTAATCTGTTTATGGGGGTCTTTTATCTCAATCTGTCCAGTGATTTGATCAGTTTCTCATCTTTATAGATGCCTCTTGCGGCCATAAAGAGGAAGATCAGGATCAATATGGGCAGAAAAGCGCCGGGTAAATAAGAGGCATCAGAAATATGTTTACCTCCTTCCTGCAGTTTGTTGGCTGTACTCAGCACTTCAAAGTATTGCAGGGCAATGGATGCAATTGCCAGGAAGATATTTAATACGGTGAGCCGGAACTGCAGCTTACGGTTCTTGAACAGGAAGATGCAGAAGAGCGCCAGTGCAACGATGAGCATATAGATTACGAATACAATGAAGCTGGACTGGGCTTTAAAATATGTCAGGGTTCCGTCGCTTAATACCGCTTTCCAGATGTTCAGGAACCAGGTAGCTATACCGGCCGCTGCGGCTAATAGAAGATAAAGACTTTGAATGCGTTGTATCATGTTTGTCAGGGAGATTAATCACGGTAAAAATAAGTAAATATTGTGAACCTACTCTTTTGTGCTAGTGCCTGTTCTTTTAATACTTCGTATATTGCACGCCCAAGAACAATCTTTTATTGAAATGGCAAGAAAACAGAACAAGCAGGATGCATTGGATTACCATGCATTGGGGCGGCCTGGAAAAATCGAAGTAATACCTACAAAGAACACCAAGACACAATGGGACCTATCCCTGGCCTACTCACCCGGAGTAGCTGAACCTTGTAAGGAAATCAACAGAGACGTAGAAAATGTGTACAAATATACCGCCAAGGGTAACCTGGTCGCGGTGATCAGTAACGGTACAGCGGTGTTGGGCCTGGGAGATATCGGCCCTGAAGCCGGTAAACCCGTGATGGAGGGGAAAGCGGTATTGTTCAAGATATTTGCAGATATCGATGTGTTTGATATTGAGTTGAATACTAAGAATGTAGACGAGTTTGTACAGGTTGTGAAAGCAATGGAACCGACCTTTGGAGGTATCAACCTGGAAGATATCAAGAGTCCGGAATGTTTTGAGATCGAAGAGCGCCTGAAAAAGGAACTGAAGATCCCTATCATGCACGATGACCAGCACGGTACAGCCATCATTTCCAGTGCAGCCCTGCTGAATGCCCTGGAGCTGGTAAAAAAGAAGATCGATAAAGTCCGTATCGTAGTGAATGGCGCCGGGGCAGCAGCTATGGCTTGTGTAAAGCTGTATGTGGCCCTGGGTGTTAAGAGGGAGAATGTCATCATGTTTGACAAGGATGGTGTGATCAATACTTCCCGTCCTAACCTGTCAGAAATGCATAAACAGTTTGCCACGGCCTCGAAGGTGACAGAGCTGGCAGAAGCCTTGAAAGATGCGGATGTATTTGTAGGCTTATCCGTAGGGAACGTAGTAACGCCCAATATGATCAAGAGCATGGCAAAGAACCCGATCGTCTTCGCGATGGCGAATCCTGATCCGGAGATTGCTTATGATCTGGCTATTGGCTCCCGTCCGGATGTGATTATGGCAACAGGCCGTTCCGATCATCCTAACCAGGTGAACAATGTATTGGGTTTCCCGTACATCTTCCGCGGAGCGCTGGACGTACGTGCCACTCAGATCAATGAAGAAATGAAGCTGGCGGCGGTACACGCCCTGGCAGAACTGGCCAAGGAATCTGTACCCGATATCGTGAACCTGGCTTATAATGAAAAGAACCTCTTCTTCGGACCAAGATATATCATTCCAAAACCACTGGATCCCCGTTTGCTGAGCCATGTGGCGCCTGCAGTAGCCCGTGCTGCTATGGATAGCGGCGTAGCCCAGCTGCCTATTACCGACTGGGAGGCCTACATAGAAGTACTGAATAAACGCCTCGGACTGGATAACCAGCTGTTCCGTGTGATTGGTACCAAAGCCCGTCAGGACCCACGTAAGGTGGTATTTGCAGAAGCAGACAATCTGAAGGTGCTGAAAGCATCGCAGGTGGTGAGAGAAGAAGGTATTGCCTACCCGATCCTGTTGGGTAATGAACTGCGTATCCGTAACCTGGCAGCTGAAAATGGTATTGAACTGGACGACACAGTGATCATCGATCCGAAGAGCGATGAGATGCACGATAAACGTCATCAGTTTGGAGAACTCTTCTTCAAAAAACGCCAGCGTAAAGGTTTCAATCAGTATGAAGCAAAAAAGGTAATGCGTGAGCGTAACTACTTCGGCTGTATGCTGGTGGAAACAGGAGAGGCAGATGCATTGATCTCTGGTCTGACACGTAACTACCCAGATACCATCCGTCCGGCCTTACAGGTAATCGGTACTGAGGAGAATGCGAAGCGCGTGGCTGGTATGTATATCATCAATACCAAGCGCGGACCACTGTTCCTGGGAGATACTACCGTAAACTTCAATCCTACGGCGGAAGAATTGGCAGAGATCACCATGCTGGTGGCCAATGAAGTAAGACAGTTCAACATCACACCACGCATTGCGATGTTGTCTTACTCCAACTTCGGCTCCAGTCCAACCCCTGAAGCGCAGCTGGTAAGCAGGGCGCGTGAAATTGTAAAACAAAAAGATCCTACCCTGATAGTAGATGGAGAGATCCAGGCAGCTATGGCCTTCAACCAGGAGATCCTGAAGGATAGTTATCCTTTCAGTGAGCTGCTGGGACAGGAAGTGAACACCCTGATCTTCCCTAATCTTGCAGCAGGTAATATTGCATACAATCTTCTCCAGGAAGTGGCCGGCTTCGATGCCATCGGGCCGGTGCTGCTGGGTATGAAGAAACCTGTGCACATCCTCCAGTTGGGCAGCACTGTACGTTCTATTGTGAACATGGTGAATATTGCCGTGGTGGATGCGCAGCATAAGTGCTGCGACGGGAAATAACTAAAAAGATACGTGATCAGGAATTGGGTATCGGGCATCTGATACAGCGGTATACGCCGCAGTATTGAATGCCGGATGCTTAATTCCTGATTTTTTTGATTGATATTTGGGTATGCAGCAGATATCCAAGAAGAAAGCTTTTTTCCCGCTGAACCCTGCATTCAGGGGATACCTCAAACTGTATGAGAGAGAGGTGAGATTGCCCATCTCTTATGAGGAGCTACGTTATTACGATAACAGCATTCCTGTGTACGATAAGGAGGGTAAGGATACTTTATGGGAGTCCGTATTTTATCCGCAGAGCATGTATCATCAGTTACAGGCGGGCCTGAAGAGGATCTATTCCATCCTGAAAGCGGGCGGTGATCAGACTGCAGAAGAGCACCTGGAAGTGGAACGTATCGATTATTGTACCTTCGGTAATTCCCACCCTTTCCGGATCAGGATCCGGAATACGTACAATGACGTATACGATTATTTTTATGTCAAGATCGCAGACGCCTCCCGTATTTATGGGCTGGAGCTGGAACATATATTATCCCCCTACTGGATCAGTTATCTGATCGATGGCAATACGCTGGTAGAAGAGCATATTGCCGGTGTACCGGGCGATCAGTTCATCCTTCACTACCTGAACAGGCCCGAGTTCAATCCAAAACGTATAGCCAAGGAGTTTGTGAAGTTCAATGAACGCTGTTTCGTGCGTTTGCTGGGTGATATGCGTTCCTATAATTTCGTTTTTGATATTACCCAGGACTTTGACGATGTGCAGTTCCGCATACGTGCCATTGATTTTGATCAGCAGTTCTATGAAGGGAAACGGACGCTTTACATGCCGCAGTTCTTCAAGGAGAACCGGGTCTTCGTGGAGCTGGCCATGAAACACCTGAACGCAGAAGTGGTAAAGCAGTATCAGCAGGAGGAGCGTTCTGTAATAGCCCGGAGGATCAAGACACAACGGCACCGTATAAAAGATCTCAGGGATGTGATCATGACAGACCAGGTATCATTCCCTGAAAAGGTAGCCCAGCTGGGTCATGAGCTGGCTGAGTACTATGATGACCCTGTGTTTTCCCGTTGTAAGACAATGGGTGAGATCATTGAACGTAGTCTGAAGCGGTTACTGGTAAGAAGTCTTAAATGAGCAGACGGCTTCAGGGCTATGTAGTCCCGACTATTTTTCGCTATCTTTGGCCAGTTATGGAATTTAGATTCTTTCATCATTTCGGAAGCTACCTGCTTATGCTAAAAGGCATGTTTTCCCGCCCGGAAAACATGAAAATGTTCTGGCGGGAGTTTATGCGGCAGTGTGTGGATATAGGCATCGGATCGTTTGGCATTGTATTTATCATTTCGTTGTTCATGGGAGGGGTGACCACCCTGCAGATTGCTTATCAGCTGGTAAGCCCACTCATTCCCAAATCCACCATTGCACAGGTAGTGAGGGATACCATCATTCTTGAATTTGCACCTACACTGACTTGTATCGTACTGGCAGGTGTAGTAGGTTCCAAGATAGCTTCAGAGCTGGGTAATATGCGTGTATCTGAACAGATAGATGCACAGGAGATCATGGGTATCAATACAAAAGGATACCTGATCCTACCCAAAATCCTGGCGGCATTGATCATGATACCTTGTCTGATCTCCATTGCCGGCTTCCTGGGTATCTGGGGAGGAGAGAAAGCAGGTGAGCTGGGAGGTATTTTATCTTCGGAACAATACTGGCAGGGGCTTAGACAGGAATTCAAGGCGTATAACATCTTTTTTGCCTTGTTTAAGTCGTTCGTATTTGCCTTCATTATTGCCAGTGTACCTTCCTATTATGGATATAATGTGGAGGGGGGCGCTTTAGAGATCGGTAAGGCAAGTACCAGTGCTGTGGTGGTAACCTGCGTGCTGATATTATTCATGGATTACCTGCTGGCAGCACTATTGTTATAAGTAATCCATCTGCTACAGATAACAGAAAGGGAACATTCCCTGTTTGGTAGCCCCGGATTCATAATTCGTAATTGTTTATGATTGAATTGGTTAATATTAAGAAAGGCTTTGGAGATAAGATCATTCTACCGGATGTATCTGCCGTGATGGAGACCGGGAAAGTGAACCTGATTATCGGTACCAGTGGCAGTGGAAAGACGGTGATGATGAAATGTATGGTGGGATTGATGCCGGTGGATGCCGGTAAGGTGGTGTACGACGGGAAGGATTTTACGAATATGAATGAGCATGAGAAGAAGGAGATCCGCCAGCAGATAGGGATGCTTTTCCAGGGATCGGCCCTGTTTGACAGTATGACGGTGGAGCAGAATGTGATGTTCCCGCTGGATATGTTCGGGAAAGGTACCCTCCGGGAAAAGAAGACCCGTGTGATGGAGTGCCTGGAGAGGGTGAATTTAAAAGAAGCAGCAAAAAAGTTCCCGGCTGAGATCAGCGGGGGGATGAAAAAGAGGGTAGGAATCGCCCGGGCGATCGTACTGAACCCTAAATACCTGTTCTGTGACGAGCCTAATTCCGGTCTGGACCCCCAGACTTCTTTGTTGATAGACAAGCTTATCAAAGAATTAACACTTGAGTATAACATCACTACGGTGATCAATACGCACGATATGAATACCGTAATGGAAAGCGGGGACCATATCGTATATATGTACCAGGGGCGTAAACAGTGGGAGGGAAGTAATAAAGACATCGTTTTCAGTAAAGATGAGAAGCTGAATGACTTTATCTTCGCATCCGAATTCCTCCGGGATGCGAAAGAGATGAGGCAGATGGAAATGTTCCAGGACCAGAACTGGCGGAACCGGATCAAAAAAGATTGATTTGGAATTTGGGATTAGGACTTTAATTTTGCCGATATCATTATAAAACAATAAACCAAGCGCGATGAGTGTTTTAGTTAATAAGCATAGCAAAGTGATTGTACAGGGCTTTACCGGTACAGAAGGCACATTCCATGCCACACAGATGATAGAATATGGCACGCAGGTAGTAGGCGGCGTTACGCCGGGAAAAGGCGGCACCAAGCACCTGGATCGTCCGGTTTTCAATACAGTAGATGATGCTGTAAAGGCTACCGGCGCGAATGTTTCTATCATTTTCGTTCCACCAGGATTCGCTGCGGACGCTATCATGGAAGCTGCCGAAGCAGGTATTGAACTGATCGTATGTATCACTGAGGGCATTCCCGTTCAGGATATGATCAGGGCTAAAAACTTCCTGGTTGGCCGTAAGAGCCGTCTGATCGGACCTAACTGCCCTGGTGTAATCACTGCTGAAGAAGCTAAAGTAGGCATCATGCCGGGTTTCATTTTCAAGAAAGGTAACATCGGTATCGTATCCAAATCCGGTACTTTAACATATGAGGCTGCAGACCAGGTAGTTAAAGCTGGTCTGGGTGTTTCTACCGCTATTGGTATCGGTGGTGACCCGATCATTGGTACCCCTACCAAAGATGCGGTTGAGCTGCTGATGAACGATCCTGAAACTGTAGGTATCATCATGATCGGTGAGATCGGTGGTAGCATGGAGGCTGACGCTGCAAAATGGATCAAAGAACACGGTACCAAGCCTGTAGTTGGTTTCATCGCGGGCCAGACTGCTCCTCCGGGCCGTCGTATGGGTCATGCTGGTGCTATCATCGGTGGTGCTGATGATACTGCAGCTGCCAAGATGAAGATCATGGCTGAATGTGGTGTGCACGTAGTAGAAAGCCCTGCTAACATTGGTAAGACAATGGCGGAAGTGCTGAAAACTGTGAAAGCATAATAACCAATAGGTTATGTACTATATTGTCCTCCCACGGGTGCATCCGTCGGGAGGATTTTTTTTGTCCCCAAGGTTATTTTGTTGACTTTTATACCGGAACCCTGTGGAATAGGAACTTTTTTCGCATCCTATTCCGGAGATAAATGAAATTCAAATGCTATCCCATATGCGTCTTATCGTAGCCATTTTTATTTTTTCAATTTTAAGCTGTAAATCTGTTATGGCCCAATTTAACTATGACACCCACTGGAAGAAGGTACAGGAATTAGACGGGAAAGGCCTGCTCAGATCAGCTTTGCTGGAACTGGATGTGATCTCGGAGAATGCTGCGAAACAGCAGAATGAGGTACAGTTACTGAAGACTTACATCTACCGCATCAAATATGTGGCTAACCTGGAAACGGAGAAGAATGAAAAGGACAAGAATGTAAGTTGGAAGACACAGACCTTTTCTCCCACTGCCCGGGCCATTATGAAAAGTCTGCAGGGGGAGACCCTGCAACGCTACCTGGAGGACAACAGGTTTCAATTATACGAGCGTACAGACATCAAAGGTGATACATCGACAGATGTTTCCACCTGGAGCGAAGCGCGTCTTCACCGGGAGATAACCGCCGCTTATGAAGCCTCTTTACAGGACATCCCTGCGTTGAAGAAGGTGGATATCAGCAAATATGAGGATATCCTGCAGGCGGGTAAGGGGAATGGCCGGAAACTGCGCCCTACACTATATGACCTGGTCGCTCACCGCGCCCTGGATTATTACAAGTCAGGAGAGAGCCAGATCACGAGTCCTGAAAATCAGTTTGAGCTGACAGATCCTGCTGCTTTCGCTACCGCGGATGTTTTTATGCAACACAAGTTTGCTACTACAGATTCAGCATCCCTTCAATACAAGGCTTTATTGCTGCTGCAGGATTTGATGCGTTTCCATGCTAAAGACAAGACTGCATTGCTTGATCTTGACCTGGAAAGAACCACCTATATGAACCAGGTAGGAGTGATGCCTGATAAGGAAGCGCTGTATGTAAAGCTGCTGAAAGCCCAGGAAAAAGCTTATGAAGGAGAGAAAGAGATGACACAGGTGCTGTCTCAGCTGGCCTATTATTATTTTAATGAAGGAAATAAAAAAGATGCCACTGTTGCAGAAGGTATGACACCGGCAGCCGCCATGCAGCTGGCAAAAACACTTTGTGAAAAGGCGATAGCACTGGCGCCTGTTTCTGTGGGCGGCGCAAGCTGTTTCGACCTGCTGCAGGGCATCAAAGGGGAAGCGCTCAGGTTGGAAACGGAACTGGTTAACCTGCCGGATATGCCTTTCCGCACACTGGTGACTTACAGGAATACAGACAAGATCTATCTGAGAGTGGTACGCATCGATGAGGCTTTCCGTAACTCGCTGCGTGAAGCCCAGGAGGACTATCGCGATACGACCAATAAATACTGGCGTTCAATTGTAGGCAAACAGCCATTGAAGACATGGGAACAGGCCATGACAGGATCAGCAGATTTCAGGGAGCATGCAGCAGAGATAAAAATAGATGCGTTGCCCTTGGGTCTATATATGGTGATCGCCAGTGTGAATAAGGATTTTAGCTTACGTGAGAATCTGTTGGCGATACAGTTCATCCATGTGTCGAACATCAGTTATATACTACGCGAATATAATGAAGACGATATCACCAGCAGGTATTACACCCTGCACAGGCAAACAGGTCAACCGCTGCCAGGTACAAAACTGACCGTCTGGGGCCATAATGAAAGCGGAAGGGCCAGTAAGTTAACACAGTTGCAGACTTACACCGCTAATAAAGATGGTGTGATAGACGTGAATTGGGATAACAAACGTCAGAATGTAAGACTGGAATGGAAGAATGGCGAGGACCAGCTGTTTATAGACGATTTTAAGTACGTATACAACTATAAGTATCAGCAACAGTCAAACGAGTTAAAAGACCAGCATAACAGCTTTATTTTCACAGACAGGGCTATTTACCGTCCGGGTCAGACACTCTATTTTAAAGGGATTGCGCTGACCGCTAATCCTGGTGGTGCAAAGAGTAAAGTGATGCCTGGGCTGAAGACAAAGGTAGAGTTGTATGATGTGAATGGAGAGTTGGTAGATACACTTACCGTAACAACGAATGAATACGGTGCTTACTCAGGTAAATTCACATTGCCAACAGGACGCCTGAATGGTGAATTCCACCTGCAGGAAACCGGCGGGATTGCATATACTGCTTTCCAGGTGGAAGAGTATAAGCGTCCGAAATTCTATGTGGAATTTGAGCCGGTGAAAGGTACCTATCGTGTGAACGATTCAGTAAAAGTCACGGGTAAAGCATTGGCTTATGCTGGAAACAATATAGATGGTGCACAGGTGCAATACCGTGTAACCAGGAGAGCACGTTTCCCTTATCCATGGCTGATGTGGAGAATGCCATTCCAGAGTGAGTCCCGCGAGATCGTTCATGGAGAGGTAAAGACGGCCGCGGATGGTACTTTCAGCATTACTTTCCCAGCACTGCCTGATCTCAAAGTACCCGCTGCACTGAAACCTGTATTCTCATATGCTGTTTCTGCTACTGTTACTGATATCAATGGAGAGACACATAGTGGAGACCAGATGGTAAGTGCCGGTTACCAGGCGTTGGAAATTAAATTGAATCTGCCGGGTACTGTATTGCAGAAAGACCTCGATTCTGTTAAGATCATCACACAAAATCTCAATGGCTCATTCGAAGCTGCAGAAGTAGCAGTGAGTGTAAGTCCGGTAAAACCGCCTGCACGTTTATTGCGCAGCAGATACTGGGCTAAACCTGACCAGTTTGTGATACCACAGGAAGCGTACGAAAAAGCATTCCCGCATGACATCTATAATGATGAAGATAACAATGAAAGCTGGATAAGGGAACAGGCGGTGCTGACACAATCGGTTACTACCAGTGAAAAAGGCAATGTACATCTGGCGAAAGAAAAATTAGCTGCAGGATGGTATGAGCTGAAAGCAAGTACCAAAGATAAATATGGTGAAGAAGTAGTGCAGAAGCAGGTGTTTGAAGTGGTAGATCTGTCGGAGAAGAAATTATCTTACCCTGTATATGTATGGAAATATGCAGATGCAAAGCCTGTAGAGCCAGGAGAGAAAAAACAGATCCGTATCGGTTCCTCTGCCACGGATGTACATGTACTGCAACTGTTAACGCAGTCAGAGAAGAAAGAAGCCTTCAGTAGTTTTAATATCAACGGAACGATTGAGAACAGAGATTATACAGCTTTAGAATCCGACAGGGGCAATGCGGTATTCCAGTATGCTTTTGTAAAAGATAACAGGGTATATACACTGGCAGAAACCGTCAACGTGCCATGGTCGAATAAACAATTGGATGTAACGATTGCTTCTCATCGTGATAAATTATTACCTGGAGAAAAAGAGAAGTGGCAGGTAAAGATCAAAGGTTATAAAGGAGAGCAGGTAGCTGCTGAAATGGTGGCTTCTATGTTTGATGCATCGCTGGATGAATTCCGCAGACAAGACTGGTCTGTACCTTCAGTAATGCCGGAACTGTATGCTTTCCGCTTCTGGACAGCGGAAGACAACTTTAAGAGAACAATGTCTATTAACCGGGATGACATTACCCGTAAGAGCAGACCAGAACTGCCAGCCTTCGCGTATGATGACCTGAATTGGTTTGGCTGGTATTTGTCAGGTGCATATTTATTGCTGGATGATAAGGAAGTGAGCATTGTGGGATATTCTGAGGGCATTCGACGCAGAATGTATGGTAAGCTATCCGGAGCAAGACCGGGCGCTGTCATGGCTGAAGCCGCTGTGTCGAAAGCTCTGCCGGCGCCTGCACCGGCGATGGTGAAGGCTGATATGGAAGTTGTTGATGCTAAGAAAGTGGCTTCATTGGAGCAAACCGGAGGGGCAAAAGCAGAAGATTCAGCTAAAGCATTGGATCAGAATGGCAGCGGTATTTCTAAACCTGCCGACAATATTCAACCGCGTAAAAACTTCAACGAAACAGCATTCTTCCTGCCTGAACTGCATACAGATAAAGATGGCAATATTAGTTTCGACTTTACAGTGCCGGAAGCATTGACCCGCTGGCGCTTCCTGTCTCTTGCGCATACAAAGGACGCTGCTTTCGGTATGGCAGAAACCAGTATCGTAACACAGAAACCGCTGATGGTACAGCCGAATGCACCGCGTTTCATGCGTGAGGGCGATAGGATGGAGTTCTCTGCCAAGATCAGCAACCTGGCAGATAGTACACTGAAAGGAGAAGCAAGACTTGAACTGCTGGATGCAAGGACTATGCAGCCTGTGGATGGATGGTTCCAGAACCTGTTCCCTGTACAGCATTTCACTGTGGAGAAAGGGCAGAGTACAGCAGTGAGTTTCCCGGTACAGATCCCATTCAACTTCAACAGTTCACTCGTATACCGTGTGGTAGCACAATCCGGTATCTACAGCGATGGTGAGGAAAATGCATTACCTGTATTGACTAATAGTACGCTGGTAACTGAGACATTACCGTTGTCTATGCGTGGCGATGGTACCCGTACATTCACGATGCCTAAGCTGTTAAAGAGCGGCGACTCTGAAACTTTACAACAGCATTCCTTCACATTGGAGTTCTCTGGTAATCCCGCCTGGTATGCAGTGCAGGCACTGCCTTACCTGATGGAATATCCATATGAATGTTCTGAACAGATCTTCAACAGGTTCTATGCAAATACACTGGCTACTTACATTGTCAATGCATTACCTGGTGTGAAGAACATTTTTGAGAAATGGCGTACTACAGATACATCTGCATTGCAGAGCAACTTGCAGAAGAATGAGGAACTGAAAGCAGTATTGTTACAGGAAACGCCATGGGTGCTGGAAGCAAAGAATGAATCTGAACAGAAGAAACGCATAGCTTTGTTATTCGATCTGCAACGTATGAGCAGCGAACAACAGAGAGCAGTGAATCAGCTGGTGGAACGTCAGATGGGGAATGGGGCTTTCCCATGGTTTAATGGTATGTGGGAAGACCGTTACATCACCCAATATATCATCGCTGGTTTCGGTCGCTTACGTGAAGTGGGTGCATTGAAAAATGAAGATGAAGCGAGAAGCATGATCACCAAAGGTCTCAATTATATTGACAGAGCGATTGATGTAACTTATCGCAGTCTGAAACAAGATAAGGCAGATATGAATGCTCAGTGGATCGGGTATATTGAAGCGCACTATTTGTATACACGCAGTCTGTTTAAAGGTGAAGAGGTTGCCGGTGCATATCGTGAAGCCTATCTGTATTACCTCGCACAGGCTAAGAAATACTGGATGAAGATGGATGTATATCCGCAGGCGATGCTGGCGATCGCACTGAAGAAAGGTGGTGATGTTAAAACCGCTACTGAGATCATCAACTCATTAAAAGAACGCGCTATTAACAACGATGAACTGGGAATGACCTGGAAAGAGCTACGTGGTGGTTACTGGTGGTATCAGGCGCCTGTAGAATCGCAGGCTATGCTGATCGCTGCTTTCAAAGAAGTGACCAACGATACCACAGCTGTCGGCGATATGAAGACATGGTTGCTCAAGAACAAACAAACCAATAACTGGAATACCACCAAAGCTACAGCTGACGCATGTTATGCAATGCTGCTGGGTGGTAGTAACTGGTTAGCCGCTACACCGGAAATAGATATCAAAGCAGGTAGCGTAACTGTGAGCAGTGAGAAAGAAAAAACAGAGGCAGGTACTGGTTACTTTAAAAAGCGTTTCAATACCAACGAAGTGAAACCTGCCATGGGGAATATCGCAGTAACGGTGAAAGGCAGTAAAGGTCAGCCGTCATGGGGCGCTGTGTACTGGCAGTATTTCGAACAACTGGATAAGATCACTTCGGCAGAGACTCCGCTGAAACTGGAGAAACAATTGTTCATAGAAAGGAATACAGCTAATGGTCCTGTATTGACTACCATTGAAGATGGTAACAGCCTTAAAGTGGGTGACAAAGTGAAGGTACGTATCGTGATGAAATCTGACCGTGATATGGAATATATCCACCTGAAAGACATGCGTGCGGCTTGTTTCGAACCGCAGAATGTGATCAGTGAGTCTAAATGGCAGAATGGTGTGAGCTATTACGAAAGCACGAAGGATGCAAGCACTAATTTCTTCTTTAGCAGTTTGAGAAAAGGAACTTATGTGTTTGAGTATACTTTGTTCGTGACACATCAGGGGAACTTCAGTAATGGGATCACTACTGCACAGTGTATGTATGCGCCGGAGTTTAGTGCGCATAGTGAGGGGATAAGGGTGAAGGTAGTGGAGTGATCGCTATAATGTCATTTTTATAAAACGCTGATCTGGAAAGGGTTTTGGCCTCCGGATCAGCGTTTTTTCGTTATATTGCTTCCCCATAATTCATTGTTCATGCTGATCAATTATCTGTATATCCAGAACTTTAAAGGATTTGAGCAGAAGGAGATTTCTTTTAACCCGGGATTCACAGTTGTTATAGGAGATAATAGTTTAGGGAAGTCTTCCTTATTACATGCGCTACAGGTAGCGCTGGGAGCTTACCTGCAATGTTTACCGATACCTGCGTCGGCGGTTTACAGACGTCAGTTCCGGCAACAGGAGGTATTTGTCAAATGGAATGACGCTGATCGGGGATATAGTGCAAATGAACAGGAGACACTGATTAGAGTGTTTTCACAGTTTAATAATGATCAGATTGAATGGTCGAGGGTGATGTTGGCAAACGGAATGACAAGCCATAGCAGAAAGCATGTCGGGGAGTTAATGGATGCTGTTTCTGGACTGTTGAAAGAAAGAAAACAAACCAGCGGAGCGGTTCTACCAGTTGTAGCAAGTTTTGGAACTGAACGGACAATGGCGCAACAGCGGAAGGGGAAAAGAGCACAGGAACGCAGGAGCCGCATGGAAAAGGGTTATCTGGCTGCACTTTCGGACAAAGTGGATTTTGAAGGAGTGATAGAATGGTTATATAATTATGATAATGAGTTGAAGTATGACCGTGAGTTTGCAGGGACGAAAGAAGCTGTATTCGAAGCTATTGCTATAGCTATTCCATATCTGGAAGATATTGGGTTCAATACTCATTACAGAGAATTGGAAGCGGTTGTTAAAATTGATGATAAAGATTTCGGCAGGAAGACTCATTCTAATATGAGTGATGGGTTGATTGCCATGTTAAACCTTGTTGCTGAATTAGCTTTCCGGTGTGTTATCCTGAATGGGTATTTAGGGAGTGACGCGGTTATTCAGACTAAGGGAGTTGTGTTGATAGATGAACTGGATATGCATTTACATCCTAACTGGCAGCGGCATGTGATCAGGGATCTTAAACAGGCATTTCCGAATATTCAGTTTATTGTTACTACGCACTCGGCGTTTATTGTGCAAAGTATACGCTCGGAAGAGTTGATCATCATTGATGATGAAATACAAAAAGGAAGTGATCCGTTCAGGAAAACAATTGAGGCTGTTGCTGCGGAAGAAATGGGGGTAGAGAATGTGCCGAGAAGCATTGAGTTTTTAAAGATGCAGGAAGTTGCACAGGAATATTTTGAGTTAATACAGGCGGGAAAGACAAGTGATAATGATGAACGCGTAAGTCAATTGAGGGAGCAATTAAATGAATTAGAGGAGAGATTCGGAGAAGATCCAGCATTTGTCGCATCATTAAAGATTGAAAGAAAAGCTAAAGGTTTATGAGACCTGTTGAAAAGTTTGAATGGCCCCAAATTAATGGCAGGAATAAGGTTTATAAACAACATAGTCTTGCCAGAGTTGACCTTGAAAATAATCTCGGATATTATTGCAGCTACTGTGAAGTGTTTAGTGCTGACCTGGAGGTGGAACATGTTATTTCCCGGCATCAGGATCCAACGTTAAAATGTAGTTGGGATAATTTTCTACTGGCATGTGGCAGATGCAATGGACGAGATAATAAGGCCGCTAAGCCAGTTAATATAAATGCGATGCATTTTCCTCATAGGAACAATACTTTCCTCTCTTTCACCTATCAGGAGGGCGGGTATATTAGTGTTAATCCGTTGCTGGAAGGTACGTCTACGATGGCAGCGGAGGCAATGCTCAACCTCGTTGGTCTGGACAAATTTCCCGGCAATACCAAATACGTGAGACATAATGCAAATGATACACGATGGAACCACAGAAGGGTAGCCTGGGCGCTGGCGGTCAAATACCTGCCGGACTTTGAATCGGGAAGGCTAAAGGCTGAGGATATTGTGTCATTTGCCAGACAGAGAGGTTTTTTCTCTGTCTGGTATGCGGTCTATCATCAACACAAGGCTGTAAGGGAATTACTGATTCAGTCCTTCCCCGGAACAGCTGTCAGTTGTTTTGATGCCGTTGATTATAGTCCCGTGCCCCGTAATCCGGAAAATACAGAAGACCCGGTATAGTTTGTTCTTGCTGAAACCGGACATCCCTGTATCAAAACCGGACACTTACCTTGCTGAATTTTGTATTAAATAATTGATAATCAATAATGTGTTGACATGGCATTCTTTTAGGGTCATAGCCACATGAGTTACCAAATACGGACAGCAATTGCTATTTTTAGTCTGTTATTTGTCACTCCAAAATTGATCCTTCTATGAAACTGATTGTCACGGTATTTCTTGTCCTTTCATTTTTCACCACCTCTGCACAGGTGATCATAAAAGATTCTATATATTCCAATGTATTGAAAGAACAAAGGAAGATAGAAGTGGTGATGCCGGATAAATACAAACCAGGTGAAAGATTTGAAGTGACCTATGTAACGGATGGAGAGTGGAACACTAAGATAGTAGCGCAATTACAACGCTTCGCGGAGATCCAGTTCATGCCGCCGAACATTATTGTGAGCCTGCCGAATACTTATGTAGGCAAAGACAACTATCGCGTCAGAGACTTTACTCCTTACAATATCCCGGATAATAAATTAACCGGGGGAGCGGATAATTTTCTGTCGTTCCTGAAAACTGAACTAATCCCGTATATAGAAAAGAAGTATCCTACCAAAGGATATAGAACATATCATGGTGGCTCATTGGGGGGCGTATTTGGTCTCTATGCCTTTTTTAAAGAACCTCAGTTATTCCAGTCTTATTTACTGGCTGATCCTGCTTTCTGGTGGGGAAATGGTTTCCTGATGAAAATGGCAGCGGATAGTTTACCATCCCTGCCTAATCCAGATAGAACATTATTGTTAACCGGAAGAGAAGGGCAGGCGTTTAAGGAAATGGGGATCAAAGACATGGATTCCATCTTCCGCGCGAAGGCACCAGCAGCATTACATTGGAAGACGTTGGTATATAGCGGGGAAACGCATAATTCCATGATCTTTAAAACAGTGTATGATGGATTGAAGTATACATACAACGGGTACATGACCAAGGAACTCAACTATCATCCAATGTCGGGTATTATCCTGAAAGACAAGCCTTTTAACCTGTATTGCTTTCCCGAAGAGCATCTGGACGTGCATTATACAACAGATGGAACAGAACCTACAGCGGCATCACCAAAGTTAACAGCGGGAGAATCGAAAATTACCGTGCCTGTACAACTGACTGTAAAAGTAATGGCTGCAAGGGATGGATATGCACGAACAAAGAAAGGCACTTTTATAATAGGAGAGATGTGGCATGGAACAGATAAACCAAGAAAGATGTTACAGGGAGGACTTGATACCTTGCATGGACAGATTACTGGTTTGATAGAACTGAAAGAACCCGGGTATTATATTTTTGGTATAGAGCCAGGGACGAATGCTACAGTATCACTGAATAAGCAGGTATTGATCGATTATAAAGTAAAAGGGGACGATGATGATCTTCAGTCTTATATCGTACCGTTGGACAAAGGTTTTTACCAATTGGACATGACTTATGACACAGCGAATATACCCAAGCTGATATATTTAGCACCCGGAAAGCAGGAGGCAGTGGCCATTCCTGCGGACCTGCAATATCATATCGGAAAAGCAACTGCAAAAAAATAACAAAATGTTTAAGAGTTATCTGAAAGCAACGCTGCGTAATCTTTGGAAAAATAAGACCTACAGTTTCCTGAATATATTCGGACTGGCAATAGGGATTGTTTGTGCAGGTGTGATCTTTTTATGGGTGGAAGATGAAGTTAATTTTGACAGCACCTATGCGAAGAGGGACAAGTTGTATTCTTTGCAGGCGAACTGGGATTATGAGGGAAGTATCCGTACGTTCTCCTCTACACCGGGACTGACGGGACCAGCAATAAAGGAAGAGATTCCAGGTATTGCAAATACTTGCCGTATGACAGATTTTGCATCTTCTTTGCTGTTCAATATAGGGGAGAAGGCTGTTTATGCAAGCGGCAGATATACAGAACCTTCGCTTTTTGATATGTTCACTTTACCTTTTGTGGAGGGGAATGCAAGCACTGCGTTTAAAGACCTTGATGCAATGGTGATCACACAAAAGACTGCGAAGAAGTTTTTTGGAGAGGATAAAAACATCATAGGCAGAAGGGTAAAAGTGGATAATAAACAGGAATATGTAATCACCGGAGTGGTGAAAAACCTGCCTGAAAACTCAACATTGCAGTTCGAATGGGTAGCTCCCTTCGAGGTTTATTTTCAACAGAGAAAAGAAGCGTTATCCGACTGGTTGAGCAATTCTCCTTATACCTATGTAGAGCTAGCGCCTAATGCAGATCCGGCAGCGATTGATAAAAAGCTATACAATTTCATCCAGCAAAAAAATCCCAGAGCGATCAATCACCTGTTCCTGTTCAATATGAACGATTGGCGCTTGCATGGGAATTTTGAAAATGGGAAACAGGTGGGAGGGCGTATCACCTATGTCCGTATGTTCTCCCTGATTGCATGGATCATTCTGCTTATAGCCTGTATCAATTTTATGAACCTGGCTACTGCCCGCAGTGAAAAGCGGGCGCGTGAAGTAGGTGTACGTAAAGTGATGGGCGCTGGCAAGCAGGGGCTAATGGCACAGTTTATAGGAGAAGCTTTGTTGATGGCAACATTTAGCTGTGTACTGGCAGTAGTGATTATATGGATGGTATTGCCGTTGGCAAATGCGCTGATGGGAAAGAACCTGACATTAGGATTGCAGAACCCCCTACATATACTGGCATTGATAGTGATCACACTCGTTTGTGGGTTGGTGGCAGGAAGTTACCCTTCCTTTTACCTTTCTTCGTTTAATGCGGTGGCAGTGCTGAAAGGCTTGAAAACAAAAGCAGGAGGGGCTGCATTTATCAGGAAAGGGTTGGTGGTGTTACAGTTTTCAATATCCATTGTACTCATCATTTGTACCGTGATCATCTATCAACAGCTGCAACATGTGAAAAGCAGAGATCTGGGCTTCAATAAAGAGCATTTATTGAGCATAAACCTGAAAGCAAACATGCTGAATAATTTCAGCTCTATTAAGCAGGACCTGTTGAATACAGGGATGGTGGAGAATGTAGCGCTGTCTGATCATCCTACTATCTATGGCGGTAATAACACCGGTGCATTAAAATGGCAGGGTAAACCGGAGAATAGTGATATACTGATCTCTACCCGACTGGCGAGTTCCGGGTTTATTCCTACTATGGGTATGCAGTTTCTGGAAGGTAGGGATTTTAACGCAGCGAACACGGATTCACAGAGTGTTATTATCACGTCTTCCCTGGCGAAAATGATGGGAGCAGGAAGTGCATTGGGGAAGAAGATTGAGGCACCGACTAATGGCCCGGCACTTTTCCTGACAGTTGTAGGAGTGGTGAAAGATTATGTGTATGGTGACATGTATGCCTCACCAGATCCTGTTATGTTCTATAACATCACACAGTTTGGGAACATTATGTATCTGCGTTTAAAAGCGACTGCTGATCCTGTAAAAGCTGTGGCGGCTATTGAAAAAGTAATAACCAAAGCTAACCCCGGTTATCCGTTTGAATATACTTTCGTTGACGATCAGTTCAATGACCTGTTCCAGGGAGAAATGCTGGTAAACAGGTTGTCGCGCGCATTTGCAGGACTGGCTATCATCATTTCGTGTTTAGGTTTATTTGGTCTGGCAGCCTATACGGCTGAACGCAGGACAAAAGAGATTGGTATCAGAAAAGTATTGGGCGCCAGTGTAGCAGGTATAACTGGTTTGTTATCGAAGGATTTCCTGCAACTGGTGCTTATATCCTGTGGAGTGGCTTTCCCGCTGGCATGGTGGGCAATGTCTTCCTGGCTGCAGCAGTATGCTTACCGGGTGAGTATCCACTGGTGGGTATTCCTGCTGGCAGGTATCGCAGCGGTGATCATATCATTGATCACGATCAGTTTCCAGTCTGTAAGGGCCGCATTAGCGAATCCTGTAAAAAGCCTTAAGGCGGAATAGACAGCGGTATCGTATTTTGCAGCCCAAATGAAAGTAGACTTTTTGATCATAGGGCAGGGCATTGCAGGTACCGTGTTGAGTTACACTTTGATGCAGGCAGGACAGTCTGTACTGGTCATGGACGAATATAAGCCCAATAGCGCGTCGCGGGTGGCGGCAGGAGTGATCAATCCTGTTTCCGGTCGCCGGTTCACTGTAGCCTGGCAATATGACCAGATCTACCCTGTGGCCATGCAGGTATATAAAGAGCTGGAACAGCTGCTTGGTGTACAGGTATTCAAGCCCAGGGATATTTATAATGTATTACCCTCCGAGCAGTTGAGAGAAGCTTTTATGGAGCGCACCACGGGATTGTCCTATATGGAAGACCCGTCGGAGGAGAGGGTGAGTGCCTACGATCAATGGCTGGACCAGCCCCATGGCGCCGCTATTGTAAAAGGTGCTACTGTATTGTTACATAATCTCTTACCTGCCTGGAGAAGCTATCTGAAAAGTCATAACAGCCTGCGGGAGGAAAGACTGGAGCTCTCCGGTCTTGCGGTCAGCCCCGAAGGCGTGAAATATGCTGACATCAGTGCCCGTTACCTGATCTTTTGTGAGGGCGCCGCTATTGTGAATAACCCCTGGTTCAATTACATCCCATTCCTGTTAAATAAAGGGGAGGTACTACAAGTACAGATCCCTGGGTTCTCTACACCTGATATTATTAAAAGGAGCGTATCGCTTGTGCCACAGACTTTAGATACCTATTGGGTAGGGGCAACATTTGCCTGGGATTATCCGGATGAAGCTGCTACACAGGAGAAGCGGGAAATCCTGGAAAAAGGCCTGCAGCAATTACTGAAGGTTCCTTACCAGGTGCTGGAGCAGCTGGCGGCTGTACGGCCTTCAGGGACAGATCGCCGTCCTATAATGGGATTACACCCCCAATACTCCTCTCTGGGCATATTTAACGGCCTGGGGACCAAAGGGACGTCCCTGGCTCCCGCTATGGCGGCCGAATTTGCCGCTCATGTACTCCGCAATGAGCCACTGCAGGCTGATACAGATATTAAACGCTTTTTTAACAGGTACAGGGGGTAGAAATGCAGGCGGCAAAATGTATCTTTGCCGACCGTTTGGGCCTCGACCCCGGAGAACACAAAGTTGAACTTTATAATATAAGTATATGTACAGAACGCACACTTGCGGCGAACTACGGCTGGAACACAAAGGCACACAGGTATCATTGTCTGGTTGGATCCAGGCAGTCAGGAAATTCGGAAGTATCACATTCGTGGATCTGCGCGACCGTTATGGTGTTACGCAGCTTCTGTTTGGAGAGTCTTTGAATCAGCAGTTGGATAATCAGCCGCTGGGTCGTGAGTTCGTTATACAGGTATCGGGTACTGTAACCGAACGTTCTAATAAGAACCCAAATATCCCTACCGGTGATATTGAAATCACTGTTGGGGAGTTTACCATATTAAACAGCGCTAAAACGCCTCCTTTCACCATCCAGGACGACACGGATGGTGGTGACGAGCTGCGTATGAAATACCGGTATCTTGACCTGCGCCGTAACATCGTGAAGCAGAACCTGGAACTGCGCTACCGCGTGAACAGGGCTGCCCGTAACTACCTGGATAGCAGGGGCTTCATGGATATTGAAACGCCGTTCCTCATTAAGTCCACTCCGGAAGGTGCCCGCGACTTTGTGGTGCCCAGTCGTATGAATGCTAATGAGTTCTATGCGTTACCTCAGTCTCCGCAAACCTTCAAGCAGCTGCTGATGGTGAGTGGTTACGACAGGTATTACCAGATCGTAAAATGCTTCCGTGATGAGGATCTTCGTGCTGACCGTCAGCCGGAATTTACCCAGATAGACTGTGAAATGAGTTTTGTGGAGCAGGAAGACATCCTGAATAACTTCGAGGATATGCTGAAGCATATCTTCCAGGAGATCAAAGGCATCACTTTTGAGGGTCAATTCCCTCGTATGACCTGGGATGACGCTATGGAGTTCTATGGCAACGATAAGCCGGATATCCGTTTTGAAATGAAGCTGGTGAACCTGAATGGTACTGTGAAGGGCAATAACTTTAAAGTATTTGACGAGGCTGAACTGGTAGTAGCCATCTGTGCAAAAGGTTGTGCAGACTATACCCGTAAGCAACTGGATGAGCTGACTGAATGGGTAAAACGTCCGCAGATAGGCATGAGCGGTCTCATTTATGCCAGATATAATACTGATGGAACAATAAAAAGCTCTGTTGATAAGTTCTTTGATGAAGAGAAACTGAAAGGCTGGGCCGAAAAATGTGAGGCACAACCGGGCGACCTGATCCTGGTACTGGCAGGTAAAGAAGAGCGTACCCGTAAGGCAATGAGCGAGTTACGACTGGAAATGGGTGAGCGTCTGGGCCTGAGAGACAAGAATGTATTTAAACCATTGTGGGTGATCGATTTCCCGCTGTTTGAGTATGCAGAGGAGGAAAACCGTTGGGTAGCCCGTCACCATCCTTTTACTTCACCAAAACCTGAACACATCAGCTGGATGGCTGATCTGTCCAAATATGCAGACATCAAGGCAAATGCATACGATATAGTGCTGAATGGTACAGAAGTAGGTGGTGGATCCATTCGTATTTTCCAGCGCGACCTGCAGGAGAAAATGTTTGCAGCGCTGGGTATGACCCCGGAAGAAGCCAATCACAAATTCGGCTTCCTGCTGGGTGCTTTCGAATATGGAGCTCCTCCGCACGGAGGCATCGCCTTCGGCTTCGACCGCCTCTGCTCGCTGCTGGGTGGTAGTGAAACAATCCGTGATTTTATCGCCTTCCCTAAGAACAATTCCGGCCGCGACGTCATGCTGGACGCGCCTAGCGCCATTGATCAGTCTCAGCTGAATGAGCTGAAGATTGGTCTGGTAAAATAGATTGGCACGGACTTTGTTTAAATGGGTGGCAAAATAAAACTGAATCCCCCTTGATGCTGCAAAAAACGGTGTCAAGGGGGATTGGTGCAAACTAAGGAACGCATCTAATTAACAGGAATTAAGTAAAGAATAGATTAGTAAATTTTAATAAGTTATAGTCATATTGTACAAATATTTCAACTATATTGCCGGTACAAAAAAACATTCTGCCATGACATCTAAGAAAATGTTTCGCGGGGGATGGTTTTGTGCTTTGCTGGGTATACTTTTGCTTATCGGTAGTACTGCTTTTTCACAACGTTATGCCACTAACTATGTGAACAAATACAAGCCGGTTGCTATTCGCATTATGAATGAGAAAGGTATCCCTGCAAGTGTAATAATGGGTATTGCAATGCTGGAATCGGGGATGGGGACGAGTAAGAATGCAAAATTGTTGTATAACCATTTTGGGATTGTGGGACGTAACAGTCTTCATAAAAAGAATGGAGTAGCCTATCGCTCACGGTATAAAGAGTTCGCCAACGCAGAGGCTTCATTTAACTACTTTGCCAACTTGGTAACCCGCAAAAAATGGTTCCCTAAAATGAAGGGAAACGTTGAATACAAACTCTGGCTCAAACACATGAACACTGCGGGGTATTCCTCTGCAGGACATGAGTGGGTGAAAAGAGTAACTAGCATGATTAATCGCTATAAATTATACAAACTGGATGAGCAAATGGCATATACCGGCAGTTAATTTATAGTCTGTAGTTTTATACGAACAAATCAGATTTAGCAATTATGTCCGGCAAAAACAAATCTGCCTATCCCTTTTACATTATTGCGGGGACTCTAATATGCCTGGTGGCACTGTCACTGGTAAAAAACAGCTTCTCCTTCAATGATTTTACCACCCGACCCCTGGATCTTTTAGCTGATGTAAGAAAAGATGCCCCGGTTGCCCCTGAAGATATCAATAATGACAGCACCCTGATAGCAGGTGATTCACCTGAAGATACTTCCAACACCGTTGCCGCTGATTCCCTTGGCGCGAATGTACCGGCAATACCAGATCCGGATCACTTACATGATTTTGCTACTTACGCAGGCATCATGAATTACCTGCCTCCCACTGGTGCTGACACCACTGTCAAAGCTGGGCTGCAGCATTTTCTCCTGGCGCTGGATGAGCTGAAAGCGAAGAAAAGAAGGAAAGTGCGTATTGCCTACTTTGGTGATTCCATGATAGAAGGAGACCTGATCACAGCAGATCTTCGGGACAGCCTGCAACGTTTATTTGGGGGAGAAGGTGTAGGTTTTGTTCCTGTTACTTCTGTAGTGGCCGGATTCCGGACTACGATCACACATACTTTTTCAAAGGATTGGAAAGACTACAGCTACAAACAGTTACCGCCTTCCAATCTTTACCTGGGTATTTCAGGCCATACTTTTGTACCGGGTGAATCCAGCTGGATCAGGTATCAGCCTGTTAAAAAACGTGGCCAGGACAGGTTTACACAGGTGAGCGTGTTGTATGGTCCTGTATCTTCCGGCAATATTTCCGTGAATGATAAAGCATATGCGCTTTCTGGTAATCGTGCCGTCAATAAGCTCTCCCTTCAGATGGACTCTGCCAGGCAGGTCATGATTAAGTGGGCTGGTGGTGCGGCAGCGCCATTTTATGGCGTGTGTTTTGAAGGAGATAGTGGTGTGTATGTAGATAACTATTCTTTCCGTGGTATTAGCGGAATAGAGCTCGGTAAATTATCCGGGCAGCTGTTACAGCAGATGCAGTCTGAACATCCCTATGATCTGATCGTATTGCATTATGGCGCAAATGTGTTGTGGAAGCCTGAGCTGACAGACTATAAATGGTATGGAAGTCCGATGAAAAAGGTGCTGGACTCCCTGCGTAATGATTTGCCAAATGCCTCATTTCTCGTAATAAGTACAGCCGATAAATCATACAAGAAAAGTGGAAATTATATCACCGCACCGGGTGTAACCGCGCTGCTGAAGGTGCAGCATGAACTGGCCAAAGCACATGGCGCTGCCTACTGGAACCTGTATGCAGCAATGGGAGGAGAGAACTCTATGACCCGTTGGGTAGAGGGTGATCCGGCGCTGGCGAATAAGGACTACACTCATTTTAACAGACAGGGAGCGGCCAGAGTGGGAGCGCTGCTGTATAAAGCGATGATGGATGAATATAAGCAGTTGGAACACGAGTAAGAAAGGGATTATCAGTTTATTTACGGGCGTATTGACCACGATCAGCAGTATTGCTGTGGGTCAAAACGGCATAGCACAGGACACGGCATTGTACCGTTTCTTTGGCGCCCTTCGTAAATCTGATAGTAACGTTATCTCCGTTTTACACCTGGGAGATTCTCACATACAGGCGGGTTTTTTTCCATTCACAACGGCCTTCTTCCTGCAACAGGATTTCGGAAGTGCTGGCAGAGGATGGGTATTCCCGTATAATCTCGCTAACACAAATGGTCCTTCAGACTATCGCTGGAACAGTACCGGCAGATGGGATGTGGACAGGATCATTGACAGGAATAAATCTACAGAGGTACTGGGACCGGGAGCCATAGTGCTCACCTCCAGGAATGATGCGCCTACACTCGCATTTAATGGCCGGCAGGATGATGAGCGGATGGATAACAATGTGCGCCAGGCGGAATTATTTTACGATCCTGGTACTGACGATTCTACCATCAGTGTGCCGGGTGCCGGAGTGGATATTTCTCATGCACCCTTCGAAGGAGGTAATCCTACTTTGAGAAAGGCATCGCTGACATTTGCGGCGCCCGTTCAGAGCTTCCAGGTGAGATGGGACAGGCAGAATGCGCAACCTTTCCGGTTTTATGGCGCCTTGTTGCAAAACGGAGAAAACGGGATACTATACAGCGCCGTAGGTATCAATGGCGCCATGTATCAGCATTACAATGAGAACAACAGTACATTGATAGCAGAAATGGAAGTGATGCAACCGCAGCTGGTGATCATTTCCCTTGGCACGAATGAAGCATACGGTAGTCTCAATGCGTCGGCATTCCGCACACAGATCGATGAGGCGGTGATGATGGTCAGGAAGTATCAGCCGAAGGCGTCTATCGTACTAACAACGCCGCCGGAATGTAAACGAGTGAGTAAACGGCCGTACAGAAGAAAAGTGGGGAAGAAATACAAAACCTATTACCGTGTAGCATATTATCCTAATCCTTACATAGCCGTTGTGACCCAGCAGATCATGAGTTACTGCCGGGAGAATGGGATAGCCTGCTGGAATTTTAATGGTGTGAACAAGGCCATGGCAAAAAATTTTGCCAGCGGATGGTCCGGAGATCATATCCATTTCAATGCAAGAGGCTACCAGTTACAGGGAAAACTGTTATATGAGGCACTGCGTAATAGCTATGACAAATTTTTAAAAGTAGAAAAGACCCATAAAAACCTAGCCGAATGATCGACGTGAATAAGCTGCTGGAGATCTTACTATACCAGAAAGACGATCCTATACTGTTCAACAGCGCTTTTTTCTTTTATTTCTTTGCCATCTTCCTGCTATGCTATCTGGCGGTAGGCCGGAGTAAAGAGGGAAGGGTATGGGTATTTACTATCTTCTCACTTTACTTTTTCTACAAGGCCTGCGGTATGTATGTAGGACTGGTTATTCTTTCGGCTATCGTCGATTTTAACCTGTCGAGGTACATCTATGATTCGGAGAGCAAAAGGCAGCAGAAAGGATTGCTGATCATCAGTATTGTTCTTAACCTGGGACTGCTGTTCTTCTTTAAATACACTGATTTCTTCATCGGGATCATCAATGACCTGCACCTGGGCAAGGTAGAGCCGTTAAAACTGCTCCTGCCCATCGGTATTTCGTTCTATACTTTCGAGAACCTCAGCTATACCATTGATGTGTACAGGCGGGAAATAAAGCCGGTAGACAATTTTATGGACTACCTGTTCTTCCTGTCTTTCTTTCCCAAGCTGATGATGGGGCCTATTGTGAGGGCTGCCGACTTCATTCCGCAGATCTCCCAGCCGTATGTGCTTGATGCAGAAGATATAGGCAAAGGCATGTACCTGATCATAGGGGGCTTGTTCAAGAAAGTCGTTATTTCTGACTTCATTAACCAGAACTTCGTTCAATATATTTTTGATGATCCATCCAAACACACGGGGCTGGAATGCCTGTTGGGTGTGTACGGCTATGCCCTGATCATTTACTGTGACTTCTCCGGTTATTCAGATATGGCGCTGGGCATTGCCCGGTGGACCGGTTTTAAGATCCCTCCAAACTTTGACTCTCCTTACCAGAGCTCCAGTATCACAGAATTCTGGCGCCGCTGGCATATTTCGCTTTCCTCCTGGTTGAGGGATTACCTGTACATCCCATTGGGAGGTAACCGTAAAGGCAAGGTGCGCCAGTATATCAACCTGGGGCTGACCATGCTGATAGGTGGTTTCTGGCATGGCGCCAGTTGGAATTTCATCTTCTGGGGTGCTATGCATGGTAGTGCGCTGGCTGTGGATAAAGTAAGGCTGGACTGGCTGAAGAAACGTGGCGGTGGTGTAACCGGCTGGGCCGGTACATTGCTGAAAATAGGGGGGATACTGCTCACTTTCCATTTTGTATGTTTCTGCTGGGTATTCTTTAAGGCAACTACTTTCCAGGATTCCTGGGCACTGCTGCATCAGGTAGTATACGACTTCCAGCCTGGGGTATGGCTGGAACTGTATAATGGGTATACAGCGGTATTCTGGGTGATGCTGTTGGGGTTTGTCCTGCATTTCCTGCCCAAACGTACCGAACAGTTTACAGAGCATGCTTTGTCCCGTGTTCCGGTGGTGGGTAGCGTAGTGATCATGGTGGTATTCATCTGGCTGTTAGTGCAGGTGAAATCGTCTCAGCCGATGATGCCTATTTACTTGCAGTTTTAGGGTGTTATCTTTTTGTTATCATTTTCTTTTTCCGTTGTTTTGCGCAAAATCTCGTGAATGCGACTTAAACATATGGCAATCGTCTGCTTGCCTTTGTTATTTTCCGGTATTGCCAAAGCACAGTTTCTGATGGACATGATAGATACCACTACCAGTGTAGGGAAGGGTATGTTCTCGTTGTATCAGAAGTATGACGCTGTACGTTTCAGCGGATATATTCAACCTCAGTTTCAGTATGCCTCCTCAAAAGGAATAAAAAGTTATGCCGGTGGCGATTTCCCGGCGGAGGTGGATAACAGGTTCACGTTGCGCCGTGGGCGCTTCCGTCTCGATTATGCCCGGTATGACGAAGACCATATGCCTGTAGTACAATTTGCTTTCCAGTTTGATGGTACGGAGAGAGGGGTATTTATCCGCGATTTCTTTGGCCGTATTTTCGAGAATAAGTGGGATGTCTTCTCCCTGACGGCGGGAATGTTTGCCCGTCCGATCAGTTATGAAGTTAACCTCTCTTCATCCGACCGTGAAACGCCTGAACGTGGGCGTATGTCGCAGATCCTGATGAAGACGGAACGTGATATAGGCGCCATGGTCACTTTTGAACCCCGTCGTCCCAATCATCCTTTAAAGTTCCTGAAGATAGATGCCGGTCTGTTTAACGGACAGGGATTGACTGCTACCAGTGATTTTGACAGCCATAAAGACTTTATTACCCGGGTAGCCGTAAAACCTATCAAGCTGAACAGCAGGAACTGGCGTTTGTCGGGAGCTGTGTCTATGCTGTATGGTGGAATGGAGCAGTTCACCCGGTATATTTATAAAATGGGTTATAGTGCGGGTATGCCTGCCTACCATGTTGATTCCTCTCTGACTAATCAGGGGAAGATCGCCCCCCGTCACTATTACGGAGCAGATGTTCAGTTCAGGATTCCTAACGGAAATAATAAGGGCGCTACGGAGATCCGGTTGGAGTACCTGCGTGGTACACA
The DNA here is from genome assembly GCF_003014595.1 of Chitinophaga ginsengisoli. GTDB lineage: Bacteria > Bacteroidota > Bacteroidia > Chitinophagales > Chitinophagaceae > Chitinophaga > Chitinophaga ginsengisoli. The sequence goes on from NZ_PYGK01000001.1 coordinate 898,608, forward strand.
GACCGCCACAGCATCTACTACTGAAACACCTGGAACGATACCTGTGAACGGAAGTGTGAATGCGCCTTTGTACATCAGGAAGTTTGATGGCGCTTATCTGTATTTGTTACAGAACCTTGGCAATCCAATGAACCTGATTGTGTTGAAATATGACTGGTACGATCCCAATAAAAGAGTAAAAGGAAAGGAAATCGGTGCTGTGAATGGAGGAATGACCCCGGCAGACATCCGATATAATACCCTGGGTTGCGGGTTTGTGCATTATTTCAATTCGAATATGAAGGTGATGTTGTACTACGATCTGGTTAAAAATGAATCTACATCCCTTGAAGGGTATGAGAAGGACCTGCCGGACAATGTATTCACCTGCAGGCTCCAATACCGTTTTTAAAGCTTATTCACCAGATTCCAGGGTAAAGCCGAAGGTAGAACCTATCTCCGGTTTGCTACGGATATTGATGGTCTGACCATGTGCTTCCACGATGTGTTTTACGATCGCCAGTCCAAGACCTGTACCGCCTATATCCCGGCTACGGGCTCTGTCGGTGCGGTAAAAGCGTTCAAATACACGAGGCAGATGTTCTTCTGCGATACCGATACCATCATCTGAGATTTCGATCAGTACGCGTTTGTCATCCATGATGTAGATACTGGCTACAGTATGTCCGTCAGGACGGCCGTATTTGATGGAGTTGTCTACGAGATTGATCAGCACCTGTCTTACCTTCTCCTTGTCAGCCAATACATGAATAGGTGCTTCACAGCCTTTCTTCACACTGAATTTGATACCCTTGGTATTGGCTTTAAGAGACAGGGTGTCAAAGACATCCCTGATAAGGTCCTGGATGACGAAATTCTCACCGTTAATGGTCATTTCCCCGCTTTCCAGCTTGGATATTTCGTCCAGGTCGTCGATCAGGCGGCAAAGCCTGTCAATGTTCTTGGTGGCATTTTTCAGGAAGATCTTGTTGACGTTTGGATCTTCCAGGGCCCCATCTAGCAGGGTGTGAATATATCCCTGTACAGCAAAGATGGGCGTTTTCAGTTCGTGGCTGAGGTTCAGCAGGAATTCCTTCCTGAACTCTTCATTACGGCGCAGCATGTCCAGCTCTTCCTTCTTCTGGCTGGCCCATTTTTCCACATCTTCACTCACCTCTTCAATGGTTTTCAGAGGCAGGATGTTCTTATTGAAGAACTCTTCCCGTTTAGAAGCCTTGGTCTGGTAGATGAATTTGTAAATGAGTTTTATTTTCCTGTAAATGAAGTTTTGCAACGTATACAGATACAGGTAATACGACACCAGGAAGGTGAGTACAAATGCTGTCAGCACTATTTTCCAGTTAGCATTTATCACGAGGGTGCCCAGTGTAATAATAACTGAAAGTATGAGGGCAGTAAATCCTGCCAGTTTTTGTGGAGAAAGATTCTTGGCTTTAAACATACTCCATAATGAGTAATCGTTATAATAGCGGGAAATTAAACCAAATTTTTCACTTGACATAACACACAAAGCTCGATCCGCAATACCCGGTTGCGTATCTCTGAGTAGAAGAAATAACGGTTAGACGGTAAGTAAGTGAGCTGGTGCAGTTTACATCTCGAACTTGTAGCCCACGCCTTTCACTGTTGTAATGAGGTCAATACCTATTTTCTGGCGTATTTTGCGGATGTGCACGTCGATAGTACGATCGCCGACAATCACTTCTGTACCCCACACCTGGTTCAGTATCTCATTGCGGAGAAATACACGGCCAGGTTTTGATGCCAGCAGCTGTAGCAGTTCGAACTCTTTTTTCGCCAGGATGATCTCCTGGCCTTTGTATGTTACAGTGAATTTTTCTCGGTCGATGATCAGATCGCCCAGTTGCACCTGCATATCTTCAGGTTTGTGCAGGCGGCGGAAAAGTGCATTGATACGGCTTACCAGCAATTTTGGTTTGATCGGTTTTGCGATATAGTCATCGGCACCCATGTTCAAACCATCGATCTCTGATTTTTCGTCATTCAGTGCAGTGAGGAACAGCACCATGGTATCTTTAAATTCCGGGATCTTCCTGATCTCGCGACAGGTATCAATACCATTCTTATTCGGCATCATGATATCCAGCATGATAAGGTCGGGGCGGAATACCTTCGCTTTCTGAACAGCCTCACTGCCATCTTTCGCCGTGATCGTATCGTATCCGGCTGATTTAAGATTGTAGCTGATGATTTCCAGAATATCTATTTCGTCGTCCACCACCAAGATTTTACCTGCAACCGCTTGGTCTATCATATATATTGACTTTTTAAAGACGGCACAAAATTATAACGTCGTCTCCGCTATTAATGAAAAGTTAACATTATCTAATTGTTAATTCGGGCATAATGCACAACAGCAAAGGAATACCGGTTATGCAAAAATACGCTATTTTTCCTTGGGAGAGTTGATGTTATGATAGTATCATTACGCCTTATCTCCATTCGTATGTCGCTGATTATTATTGTTTCCAGCCATCCTTTTTAAGGTCTGATTCACTTCATTTAGCATTTCCAGCTGTGTTTGTTGTATCTCCATCATATCCTGCTGCTGGTGCATGATGAGATGATCTATTTTCTCATGCAGGATCCTTAGTTCCAGCTCAGATTTGAGGTTGATCATGTAATCATTTTTAGATCTCTGCCTGTCTTTTTCTTCCTGCCGGTTTTGGCTCATCATAATGACAGGCGCCTGCAACGCAGCCAGACAGGATAAAATGAGGTTCAGCAGAATAAATGGATAGGGATCAAATCCCTTATTGGTCAGCCAGTACATGTTAATGCCTATCCAGACCAGGATGAACAGCAGGAACAGCGTAATAAAGGTCCAGCTGCCTCCGAAAGAAGCTATTTTGTCAGCCAGGCGCTGTCCGAAGGTGAAACTGGCGGGATTCTCCCCAGCTTCCAGTTTATCAGTAAGCGTTTCGTGTTCTTTCAGCTTTTGCAGGACCATCTTTTCCATTTCGGTCAGTTCTCCTATTTCCCGGGCAAACAGGTGTTCCAGGTACTTTTGCCGGTATTCGTTCAGTTCGGATACAGCCAGATGGGATTTGGAAGTGATATGCGGATGCTCTTTCTGAACCAGCTCCAGGATGTTTTTGCTGACGCTTCGGCAGTGTACTTTTTCTGAACTTGGGAACGATTTTCCCGACATATCGCTAATAAAGGTTTGCATATGAAACTCACTGTTTTGGAGGCATAAAAGTACGCTAATAGGCCGGAAATGTGGAGCTGTGGTATTTTGGTAGTAAATTTGCTATACTGGCTTTAGCATGTTAGAGTAAAGCATGTTTATATTAATGAAAAGAATTATAACTATTATCTTCTTGCTGGTCTCCCTACAGGACCTGCTGTATGCACAAACGCAAAAAGTTGAAATACCTATCGGAAGAATTGGTTTCCATGACAACATTGACAAAGAACAGGCTGCTGCCCTGAAATTTGATGGTAAGGCGGACGACCTGGTACGTGTATCAGACGATCAGACCATCAATCTGCAGGTTACTGATGCGCTGATCAAACAGATAGATGACATGCAGACCCAGATTGAGCTGGATTCTGCACTGGACCATCGTTTGAAGATCAAATATCTTTCTGGCCTGTATGTAATGATTCACGACTATAATATCAAGCGTAGCTACCGCAGGATAGCGCCGGAAGAGGCGCCGGCCATGGTGCAGGCTTACCGCGAGATGATGAAGGCTGATATCAAAGGCGCCAGCATCCTGCCTTATGTGCAGAATCTGTCGTTTGACGCAGGAGAAAGGATGATAGAGCCTTTCCACGATAATCGCGGCTACAAGGAAGCCCGCGGTGTATTATTTGCCAAATATGCCTTCAGCAATCTGGAAACAGTTATGTCGCAGATAGGAAATTACCTTGAGTATCCGGCTACGGATTCTATAATAGCCGCGGTTGCCAGGAAATATCCGAACCAGGTACTGACTTATGCCACTTCCTATACGCCGGTGGCTACTGCCATTAAGAAGAACCAGGACCCGATCGTGCAGCTGATCGTCCAGATAGGTAATTCAGGACAATCCACCCTGATACTGCCTTTCATTGATGAGCTGATGGCCGGCACTACCACAGTAGAAAAGCTGTCAGCTATTGCCGATAATGAGGATTTGTATTTCAAACAACTGGTGAAAAGTGCTATCGCGTTACAAAACCGTAAAAATAACGGGGAAAACATCATTGGTCTGAAAGCGATGCTGGAAAACCTGCAGGCCCGTTCCCTGCATTATATCCGCGAGATAAATGACCTGCACGAGGAACCGGCGCCAGTACGTTTCCGCATAGTAAAAGACTTTACGCCTGAAGAGCTCTATTACCTGATCATCAATGGCCAGGAAGAACTGTACACTTCCAGTTATACCAACCACAATAATGCGGGTATCTATGACCAGATGATGGCACGTATGAAACCGCCGCGTGGGGACAGCTTACTGATGCTGGTGGAGTTCGACAGGTTCAAGAAGTTCATTGCCATGGCTGCTGGTTTCAATACATTGGATAACTTCCTGAAATCCATGGCTCCTGAGAATGCAAACTATCTCATGAAAAAGTATGTGAGTAGCCTGGAAAAAACGGAAGATCTGGAAGATGCAGTGGACGTTGCCAACTCTTTCGGCAGCATCCGTGATCCGAAATTACTGGCTTTCCTGCGGGAAGAAGTACAGAAGAATTATATCTATGTATCCCGTAAGAAAGAGAGGAGAGGAACTGTTATCTACCAATTGCTGGGAAGCCTGTTCGATACGGAAACGGATAAAGGCAGTGACTCTTCAAAAGCCAGTGAGATGGCTGCAAAGTTGCAGTTGCCTCCTATTAACTTCGTGACTTATAATGCGTTGCTGAGTGATAGTGGCATGGTGTATCAGCAGGTATTCTTTTATGGCGATAAAGACGGGCATGACTCTTACGTAAGCTTCATGAGCAATTTCCCTTCAAGTGAGTGGAAGATCAGTAAAAACAAGTACTGGACTACCATCCAGTCTATCAAGGGCAAGCCGATCACTATTTATGCCAACCTTCCGCTGGAAGAGCCGGCAGATAAAGAGGCTATCCAGAAACTGAGCGAATACCTGGATGAGAATGATATTCATCCGACTGTGTTTATTCACCGTGGTCATAGTTATCATGTGAATACGACCCTCGACAATTTGCAGAGTTCAGCTAAAATCGTAGTGCTGGGGTCCTGTGGTGGTTATCATAACCTGGCCATTGTACTGCAGAAATCGCCGGAGGCGCATATCATTTCTTCCAAACAGGTAGGAACCCGTTTCGTGAATGAACCGATCATCCGTACCCTGGACGAGACTATCCGCAGCGGTAAAAATGTAGACTGGGTACAGATGTGGGCGTCACTCGGCAAACGGTTTGCCGGAGATGCCCGTAATAAGGAGCTGTTCAGCGATTATGTACCACCCCATAAAAACCTGGGTGCTATATTTATCAAGGCCTACAAACAGATCATGAAAGAGGATAAGTAAACGAATGATGAAATAAAGAAAAAGCCCTCCGGCAATATTGCCGGAGGGCTTTTTCTTTATACTTTTGTACAGTGGAAAATACAGCGGTCAAGAAGGTTTTTGATATTAGCTTATTAAGGAGGATATTCACTTTTGCAGTTCCATACAGGCGCTCATTCTATATGTCGATGTTCCTGACGGTATTACTTGCCGTTATATCGCCTATGAGGCCATACCTGATACAGCTAACAGTAGACAAATATATAGCAGGTCAGCTGATGCAGATGCTGATCATTATTACGGTCATCCAGGTGCTGTTACTGCTGCTGGAAACAGTGATGCGTTTTTACTTCTCCTATCTCAGCAACTGGCTCGGACAGTCTGTGATAAAAGACCTCCGGGTCACTGTCTATAAGAAGATCGTACACCTTAACCTGGGATTCTTTGATAAAACAGCCATCGGAACGCTCACTACCCGTACCATCAATGATATAGAGGCCATTAATGATGTTTTCTCTGAGGGATTGATCTCCATCATCGCTGATATGTTGATGATCATCGCGATACTTGTGGTGATGTTCCTCGAAGACTGGCGGCTAACACTGATCAGCCTTTCTCCTTTTCCCATACTGATCATTGCTACTTATATTTTCAAGGAAAGCGTAAATAAGTCATTCTACCGCGTGAGGAATGCGGTATCGGCCCTGAACGCATTCGTGCAGGAACACCTGACCGGTGTAGCGATCGTACAGGCATTTACCGGTGAAAAGCGTGAATATGCCCGTTTCCGTCAGATCAACAAGGAGCACCGCACGGCTAATATAGATGCCATCTTTGCTTATTCAGTATTCTTTCCTGTTGTAGAGATCATCCTGGCGATTTCCCTGGGCCTGATGGTGTGGTGGGGCGCTAACAAGGTACTGAACTATGAGGTGACCCAGGGTGTGATGATCGCTTTTATTATGTACCTGAACATGTTGTTTCGTCCGCTGCGTATGCTGGCCGATAAGTTCAATACGCTGCAGATGGGAATGGTGGCCAGTGAGCGTGTATTCAGGATCATGGACAGTGATGATCATATTGCTGATACAGGGACAAAGGATGCTGCCACCATGAAAGGTGCGATTACTTTTGACCACGTTTACTTTGCATATAAAGATGCAGAGTATGTATTGAAGGATATTGATTTTGCTGCCCGTCCGGGTGAAACCATCGCCATAGTAGGGCATACCGGTTCCGGTAAAACGACTATCATCAGTATCCTGAACCGTTTGTATGAAATACAGAAAGGCCGGATCCTGATAGACGGTACTGATATTAGAGATTATTCTTTGTCGGCGCTCCGCAGCAAGATAGGAGTAGTATTGCAGGATGTATTCCTGTTTGCCGGTTCTGTATATGAGAATATAACACTTCGTAATCCTGCTATTACAAAAGAGCAGGTAGAACAGGCCTCCCGGTTGATAGGAATGCATGACTTCATTATGCAACTGCCAGGCGGTTATGATTACCAGGTAATGGAGCGCGGAAGCACGCTGTCGTTAGGACAGCGGCAGCTCATCTCTTTTGTTCGTGCACTGCTGTATAACCCTTCCATCCTGATCCTGGATGAGGCTACCTCCTCCGTCGATACGGAATCAGAAATGCTGATCCAGCAGGCCATAGACAAGCTTATCTCCGATCGTACATCTATCATTATTGCACACAGATTATCTACCATCAGCAAGGCCAGCAAGATCATTGTGCTGGATAAGGGTGAGATCAGGGAAATGGGAACCCATGATGAATTGCTGAAACTCGGTGGATTTTATTACAAGTTACATAGCATGCAGTTCAAGCAGACCGGGGTTATGTGAGCTAGTTTCATTACATTAGAGTAGTGAAATAATCATAATCCCTTTCCTATTTATGAACTGCTTTAAAAAATCTATTATTGTTTGTGCATTACTGTCACTTTTTTCGTTTGTTACCTTTGCCGGGGACTATGACAAAGGCTGGGACGCATTGAATAAAAACGACAAACCTCATGCAATTGAGTATTTCAGGAAAGCGCTGAAAAGTGATCCTGCCCGTAAAAGTAATGCCATGGCGGCATTGATCCTGTTAGAGGCGTATGAAATGAACAGCGCTGGCTTCTTAGACAGGTATCCCAATCCACTAGATGTTTTTACTGATATCAATCCTTATGTCTACGCGCTGTGGTTCAATGATGCCGTCCTGGGGGAATATGGCGTTAAAACCGGTAAGCAGCGGGCTAACCTGGAACGGGTGCTGAATGAACCCCGTTTTCATGGCTCTCTGAAAGCAGCAGCCAACTATTTTAAAGGCTTCCATTATTTCAGCGGACAAATGATGGATAGTGCTGCACTGGCCTTTCCAAAGATAGGGGCGCTGGAAAGCTGGCAGTTCGTTGGTGCTTTCGATAATATCAGCGGCAGCGGTTTCAACAAGGAGTATGGCCCTGTGAAAGACCCCGCTGCCGGTAAAGGATTCACTTCCTACAATAACACCACCATCGACTGGTTCAAACCCTTATTGATAACGCAACAGGGCTGGGTATTTGTGGGTTCATTATTTCCTGCTAATACTGCTGTTGGTTATGCACAGACTTTTGTAAACGCAGATGCTGATAAAGATGCAATCCTGTGTCTGGGGGGCAGAGGTTCACTGAAAGTATGGATAAATGATAAACTGCTGATTGCTGAAGAAGAGGAGCGTGCGACAGAATTGGATCAGTATAATGTACGGTGTCATCTCAATAAAGGATATAATCGCATTCTGGTTCAGATAGGATTTACCAATGATGAGATACCGAACTTCATTGTACGTCTGGCAGATGAAAAGTATGAGCCCCTGAAAGGCATCAGTATCACCAGTGATGTACAATCATATCAGCTGGATAAGAGCACAGATACACCTAAATTGTTGCCTCATTTTGCAGAGGCATATTTCAGGGAGCAAATTGCAAAATATCCGCAGGACCCTATGTATGCTATTCTGCTCTCCAAAGTGTATACGCGTAACAAAGAACGTGATAAGGCGAAAGCAACCATGTACGGATTGTATAAAAAATACCCGGACAATGCCCTGGTCCTTTATCAGTATATGGACTGCATGTCTTACCAATATGACAGAACTACGCTGACTGAGCTGACGGAGAAGATCAAACAGATGGACCCTGAGAACTACCAGGTGATGCAGAATAACGAAGATCAGCTGGAGAAAGAGAAGAAGTATGCAGAGGCGCTGGATATGATCAACCAGATGGATGCGAAAAATGGCCCCAGGGTATGGTCTGTTGCAAAACGATTATATCTGAATGCCTATTTGCAGCGGGTGGACAGTATGGTGTACCTGCTGAAAGAAGCGTATGCAAAATATCCGGAGAATCCTCAGTTTGCCGCCGCAATGTCCCAGTATCATGAACAGATGCTGAAAGACCCGGTGGAAGGACTAAAAGTGCTGGAAAAATACCTGGCGAAGTATTACGAATATGACATGATGAAAGCACTGGCGGAAGCTTATTTTCAGCAGAATGAACCTGTAAAGGGGGTGGCCACGCTGAAACGGATTATCGCCTCAGCGCCTTATGATATCAATACCTATTCGCCATTGGTATCGCATTTCTTTGCCCGCCAGGAATATGATTCTGCCATACATTACCTGGAGATAGAACATCAGATAAGTCCTTATCAGCATCAGCCGCTGGGAGATATTGCCAGCTGTTATCTGCAGATGGGAGATAAGAAAAAGGCACTTGAGTATTACAAACAGGCATTGCAGCTTTATGCAGGTGGATATACCTATAGGGAGAAGATCCGGGAGTTGGAAAGCAAACCAGATGTATTCAGTTATTTTCCTCAGCAGGATTATTACGCTGAGATCAATAAAAACCTGAAAGCAAAGAAGGACACTTCCAAGAGCTACTATTACATTTTCAATGAGAAGAAGGTTGTACTTTATGCAGAAGGGGCAAGTGAGCAGGTAAATAACATCGCAGTCTATATCAATAACAAAGACGGTCTTGAGCGTTGGAAGGAAGTGAGCATCCCGTACAACAGTGTATACCAGGATATGACGATTGTCAAAGCGGAAGTGGTAAAAGCGAGCGGGGCAAAAGTACCGGCTGAGACGTATGACAATGAAGTGGTATATACACGACTGGAACCGGGAGATGTAGTGTACCTGAACTATAAGGTGAGCAATTATGGTATTGGCCGCCTGGGACGTGAATACTGGGACAAGTTTTACTTCTCTACTTTCAGTCCGACGTTGATGGCCAGGTACAGCATCCTGGTAGTTGATCAGTTGCCGATGTACTATGAGCTGACAAACAGCCAGGGCGTAAAACCGGTGGAAAGCAAACATGAGAATTTCCGTTTATATACCTGGGAGATGCGTAATGTACCTGCCTTTAAAGATGAAGGGTACAGTCCTAGTGTCAATGATATAGGACAGGTGTTACATGTATCTACTGTGAAGTCATGGGATTTCATTGCGGAGTGGTATAGTGATATTACACGTATTCAGTCTAAAGAGGACTTTGATGTCAACGCGGCCTATAAAGAGGTATTCCCGAACGGGGTAGCCGGTTTAAGCGATAATGAAAAGGCACAGCGTATTTACAATTATATAGAGCAGCACATCAGTTATAGTTCAGTTTCTTTCAGGCAGGGCGCCTATGTGCCGCAGCGGGCATCTAAAACGCTGAATACCCGTCTGGGAGATTGTAAGGACCTTTCCACCCTGTTTGTGTCTTTTGCCCGCAAGGCAGGAATGGAGGCCAACCTGGTGCTGGTGAGCACCCGTGGTAATGGCCAGCAGAGTATGCGCCTACCGTCTATGGAGTTTAACCACTGTATAGTACGGTATAAAGATGGAAAAGAGTACCGTAGCCTGGAACTCACTGATAATCACCTGCCTTTCAATGCGATGCCACAAAGCCTGGTCGGCGCACAGATATTAAATATCCCTTATGAATATAAGTCAGGCGAGGCGATCAGCTTATTTGAGCCACAGGGGCATTTTGATGTGACAAAAAGCAGGAAGAGCAGGATCATGGTGGACAATACCGACCTGCATATTAATACCATCCTGGCGGCTAACGGGGAAGTAGCTTCCGGTTTACGCAGCAGTTACAGCGACAAGGCGCAGGATGAATTGAAGAAGGACCTGCAGGAATCAGTTTCCGGACAATTCAGGAATCCGGTTACCCTCGAGAAATTCTCTTTCAGCAACCTGGATAACCTGAAAGACACCGTGATCATGGATGCGACCTATACGGTTAAGAACGATGTGATCAGTGTAGGCGACCTGAACATGGTGAAGCCACCATTACTTGATATAGTAGCAACGGCTGACATCTTCAATAATGAGCCCCGTCAGTATCCGTTTGAGTACTGGAGATATGAGAATGTGGACCATTATAATACGGAGGTAGAGATCGAGTTGCCGGTGGGCAAAGCGTTCGACCAGGTACCTGGTAACGTGCAGGCCAGCTTTGGGGATATGAAATATGAGCTGACTTACGTGAAGACGGCACCTAATAAACTGTTAATCAAGCGAGTATTTCAGACAAATATCCGTGACAACATCCAACCGGATGCCTTCCCGAAAATGAAGGATTTCTTTAATCTGATTGTAGCTGCTGAGCAGAAATATGTTTCATTTAAGTAAATAATCCAATATGTTATGAGGGAGGGGGACCGTATTTTATGGTCCCTCTTTAGTTGTACATATTTTTTGTAGTCGCTTACCTTTTTGATAATAAAACTGCTATCTTTGCGCAAAATTTCAGAAAGCGGTGATTTCCTACAATCTGTCCAAATATAGACTGGTAGCCCTTATTGTTGCACTTAGCATAAGTGGTTTTAGTACGTTTGCGAATACTTCTGAATCTCGCGAAGAGGAGAAGAAGGGTTTTGATGCCAAGGAAGTGCTTCTTGGTCACGTAAAGGACGCACATGACTGGCACCTGTTCAGCATGGGTGAAACACATGTTACTATTCCCCTGCCTGTTATTATTTATAATAAGGATAAAGGAATTTCCGCCTTTTCATCTTCTGCTTTTCATCATGGCCATGAGTCGCATGATGGTTACCGCCTGTTAACCAAGCATTACCGTGAGGAAAAAGGGCTGGAAGAGGCTAAATACCCCGATGGAAAGATCATTGCCGTAGACGCCAATGATAACCCTACTGGTGCAGCGATTTACGATTTCTCCATCACCAAGAATATTACTTCTATGATCCTGGCAGGTATCCTGCTGATCTGGCTGATGACCAGTGTAGCGAAAGCCTATACAACCAGAGGTTCAAAGAAAGCGCCGAAGGGTCTGCAGAGTCTCCTGGAACCGGTGATCATCTTTATCCGCGATGAGGTGGTAAAGCCAAACATCCCGGGTGGTAATGCAGAGCGTTATGCTCCATTCATTCTGACTATCTTCTTCTTTATATTGATCAACAACCTGTTAGGATTGTTACCAGGTTCTGCTAACGTTACCGGCAACATTGCGGTTACCTTCGCCCTGGCCCTGATCAGTTTCATAGTAACCACGTTCAGTGCAAACAAGCATTTCTGGGCGCACACCCTGAACCCACCGGTTCCGGGATGGGTTAAGCCTATCTTGGTACCTGTTGAGATCATCGGTATCTTCACCAAGCCGGTTTCCCTGATGATACGACTTTTCGCTAATATCCTGGCGGGTCACATCATTATCCTGAGCATTATCTCCCTGGTATTTATCTTTGGTTCCCTGAACAAAGCAGCAGGTTATGGTTTCTTACCGATCACTGTAGTGTTCAACATCGTGATGATGATGCTGGAACTGCTGGTGGCTTTTATCCAGGCGTTCATCTTTGCTAATCTGACAGCGGTGTTCATCGGGCAGGGTATGGAAGTGCCTCATCATGATCATCATGATGACGGTCACAAGCACCATTAATTATTATAGGACAAATTAGTAATCAAATATAAATACACATTCATTATGGCAATTTTAACTGTTTTATTGCAGGCTGCTCCTGAAGCTGCTGCAGCTGCTGCTGCTTCAGCAGGTCTGGCTAAGGCTGGTGGTGCTATTGGTGCTGGTATCGCTGCTATCGCAGCTGGTATCGGTGTAGGTAACATCGGTAAAAGCGCGCTGGAATCCATCGCTCGTCAGCCAGAAGCTGCAAACGACATCCGTGCAAACATGATCCTGGCTGCGGCGCTGGTAGAGGGTGTTGCCCTGTTCGGCGTTATCGCTGGTCTGTTGGCAGTAGTGCTGTAAGGCTAAACTTTTTACTGCATCCGGCGCACAGGGCAAAGGATGCAGTAATGTTTTACAAAGGATGTGTATCGGATTGCTTATCAATCAAGTTGCGAACCAAATAAATATTCATAATCATGGATCTGTTGCAGCCCGCGTTAGGCTTGTTTTTCATTTCATTACTCATATTCATTATTGTATTCCTTATCCTGAAGAAATTTGCGTGGAAACCAATTCTGTCCACGTTGAAAGAAAGGGAAACCTCTATCTCTGATGCCATCGCATCTGCAGAAAGAGTAAAGGAAGAAATGGCGCAGATGAAAGCTGAACATGAGCACGTACTGGCAGAAGCAAAAGCTGAGAGAAGTAAGATTCTGAAGGAAGCAAAAGATGCTAAAGATCAGATCCTCAGCGAAGCGAAAGCACAGGCACAGCTGGAAGCTAAAAAGATCATCAGCGAAGCTTATACGGCTATCGACAACCAGAAAATGGCTGCTCTGACAGACGTTAAGAACCAGGTGGGTAAACTGGTAATCGAGGTAGCAGAAAAGGTGTTACGTAAAGAACTGTCTGACAAGACAGCTCAGGAAAGCTACATCAAAGAACTGGCTGGAGAAATCAAATTAAACTAAAGAGATAGGCTGGCAAGCCGGAAGCTACAGGAGATAGATAAACAATCTTTCCTCTGTAGCTTTCCCCTTGAAAGGCCCAAAGATATATAACTAATATGCAGAATCCCCGTTTAGCATCCCGGTATGCAAAATCTCTGGTAGATCTGGCCTCCGAAAAAGGTCAGCTGGAAGCGGTAAATGCCGACATGCTGTTCATGCAGCAGCTGTCTAAGACCAATCCGGACGTTGTTGTGCTGCTGAGAAGCCCTATCGTTAAGCCTGACAAGAAACAGCAGATCTTAGCTGCTATCTTTGAAGGCCGGATAAATGCCATCACTGCTGCTTTCGTAAAACTGCTGGTGGTAAAGGGAAGGGAAAGCAACCTGCCGGAAATTGCACAGGAGTTCAGTAAGCAGTACGATGTATTGAAAAACATCAGCAAAGTGAAGATCACCACCGCTGTTCCGCTGGACGCAGCAGTGCTGGATCTGATCAAGACTAAAGTACAGGCTGGCACAGATAAGCAGGTGAAGCTGGAAACAGCTGTAAATGCTGATCTGATCGGTGGTTTTGTACTGGAAACTAATAACAACTTGTTTGATGCTTCCGTACTGCGCGATCTGAATGATATCAAAAAACAGTTTGCAGAGAACATTTACGTGCCTGCAATCAAATAAAACAATTCACAGCAGCCGCTGCGTACACGCAAAGCTGTTGTCGTTATATTCAATCATTTTAACGACCTTTTATAAAAAGCATACATTATGGTGGAGATAAAACCTGATGAAATTTCGGCGATATTACGCCAGCAACTAAGCAACTTCAATGCTGCTGCCGACCTGGAAGAGGTAGGTACTGTATTGCAGGTGGGAGACGGTATCGCTCGTATATATGGATTGAACAACGTTGGTTACGGAGAACTGGTGGAATTTGAAAATGGTGTAAAAGCCATCGCACTGAACCTGGAAGAAGACAACGTAGGTGTGGTATTGATGGGTGAATCCGGGGAGATAAAAGAAGGTTATAAAGTACGCCGTACCGGTCAGATCGCTTCCATCAAAGTTGGTGAAGGCATGGTTGGCCGTGTTGTAAATACACTGGGTGCTGCCATCGACGGTAAAGGCCCTATCACTGGTGAACTGTATGAAATGCCACTGGAACGTAAAGCTCCGGGCGTTCTGTTCCGTGAACCAGTAAAAGAACCACTGCAGACAGGTATCAAGGCGATCGATGCTATGATCCCTATCGGTCGTGGTCAGCGTGAGCTGGTGATTGGTGACCGTCAGACCGGTAAAACCGCTATCTGTATTGACACCATCATCAATCAGAAAGAATTCTTCGACGCTGGTAAACCAGTTTATTGTATCTACGTAGCAGTAGGTCAGAAAGCATCTACCATTGCAGGTGTGATGAAAACCCTGCAGGAAGCAGGCGCTATGGCTTACACAACCATCGTTGCGGCTTCTGCTGCTGATCCTGCTCCACTGCAATTCTACGCTCCATTCGCTGGTGCTGCCATCGGTGAATTCTTCCGTGACACCGGTCGTCCTGCGCTGATCATCTATGATGATCTGTCTAAACAGGCCGTTGCTTACCGTGAAGTATCCCTGCTGTTGCGTCGTCCTCCTGGCCGTGAGGCTTATCCTGGTGACGTATTCTACCTGCACTCCCGCTTACTGGAACGTGCTGCGAAAGTGATCAGCAAGGATGAAATCGCTAAACAGATGAACGACCTGCCAGAGTCTATCAGACACCTGGTAAAAGGTGGTGGTTCCCTGACAGCGCTGCCTATCATCGAAACACAGGCTGGTGACGTATCTGCATACATCCCAACCAACGTGATCTCCATTACTGACGGTCAGATCTTCCTGGAATCCAATCTGTTCAACGCCGGTATCCGTCCTGCGATCAACGTGGGTATCTCTGTAAGCCGCGTAGGTGGTAACGCTCAGATCAAATCCATGAAGAAAGTAGCTGGTACCCTGAAACTGGATCAGGCGCAATACCGTGAGATGGAAGCATTCTCCAAATTCGGTGGTGACCTGGATGCTGCTACCAAAGTAGTACTGGATAAAGGTGCACGTAACGTGGAAATCCTGAAGCAGGCCCAGTTTGCTCCATACTCCGTAGAAAAACAGGTCGCTATGATCTACCTGGGTACAAACGGTTTGCTGCGTGAAGTGCCTGTAAAGAATGTGAAAGCATTCGAAGAGGCTTTCCTGCATGAAATGGAAGTACGCCTGCCAGAAGTATTGGGCGAATTCAAGAAGGGTAACCTGCCTGAAGATGGCCTGAAACGCATGGTAACACTGGTAAACGAACTGAAACCAAGATTCGCTTAATCAGCATACATCTTTTTATCAAGCTCACCGGTTTCGCCGGTGAGCTTTTTTATTCCCTATCTTTATATTCAATTCCTGCCGACAAATCCCCTGTTTTTACCGACAATCTTCCCCGCCTTTACCTTTTATGGATTGAAAAGGGAGGAATGTACGAGTAGCTTTGTTCTGTTATTAAACATCAAATCCCCCATGAAACAACTCAACCTGATTCTGTTTACACTATTCTTACCGGTCTGCATGATGGGACAGCAGCGAATCACCGGGAAGATCACCGATGGCAAGAAACGTCCTTTACAAGGTGTGAATGTTGCCATAAAAGATACCTATGACGGGGCTACCAGTGGTGCAGATGGCAGTTTCTCCTTTACCACCGATGTAAAAGGTGTACAGTATATTACTGCTACTTTACTGGGATATACCACCCAGGAACAAAAAGTGTTCATTGATGGAACACTGGAGGTGAATATAATCATGCGTAATAATGTCAATGACCTGAAAGTCGTGACAATTACTGCCGGCAGTTTTGAAGCCAGTGATGAAGGAAAGACCACCGTACTGAAACCCCTGGATATTGTAACTACTGCAGGAGCAGGCGCTGATATCGTGAATGCATTGAAAACATTACCAGGTACCCAACAGACAAATGATAGAGAAGGGCTGTTCGTACGTGGTGGCACCGGTTACGAAACACAAACCTATATAGATGGTATGCTGGTACGTAATCCATTTTACTCAGGCCTTCCCGACCAACCCGGTCGCGGTCGTTTCTCCCCCTTCTTGTTTAAGGGTACGACCTTCAGCAGCGGTGGATATTCTGCCCAGTACGGTCAGGGGTTGTCTTCTGCGCTGATCCTGGAATCAACAGACCTGCCACAGCGTTCTTCTTATAGCCTGGGCGCCTCCGTGATTGGAGTGAGCGGAGGAATGGAAGAACTGTCAAAAGATAAAAAAGGCTCCTATGGTATCGAAGCAGATTATACCAACCTGGGACCTTATCTGAATGTGCTGAAGCCAAAATACAGGTTCAGCGCAAATCCTGAGATCATGGGTGCCTCTGCCAATTTCAGGAGGAAGACTTCCAAAACCGGTATGCTGAAATTTTATGGATATGCCAATAAGACCCATATGGGTACTGTTCGTCCCAGCCTGGAACATCCTGGTTATGAGGAACAGTTTGAGCTGAAGAACCAAAACATCTACACCAACCTGATATATAAAGAAAGCCTGGGTAACGACTGGAAATTCAACGCCGGACTATCCTATAGTACGAATGTTGATAAGATAGACCTGGATACCCTGAATAAAAGCACGCCGGCAAAAGTGAAGAACCAGTCGGAACTGGGACAGGTGAAAGCAATGCTGACCAAAGGACTGGGACAATATTCCATGCTACGTTTCGGAGGAGAATACCAGTATAGTGTGGAGAAATCAGCCTTCAACAACTGGCCGGCAAACTATGTAGACAACTATACTGCGGGATTCGTGGAAAGTGATATCTATGTTACTCCGAGGTTGGTAGGTCGCTTTGGCGGCAGGGTGGAATATTCTTCCGTACTGGATAAGGCGAATATAGCTCCCCGTGTATCATTGGCTTATAAACTGACAGGTTTAAGCCAGGTATCTCTTGCCTACGGTGATTTTTACGAGAAACCGGAACAACAGTATCTCCGTTTTAAACCTGATCTGGGTTATATGAAGGCAACACATTATATCGCCACTTACCAGTGGGTAGCCAAACACTATACACTACGAGTGGAAGCCTTTTACAAGAAATATCACGATCTGGTTAAAACCAGCCCTGATACGACCACCTCAGGAACAGGTTATGCAAAAGGTATCGAGTTGTTCTGGCGCGATCGTAAAACAATTAAAAACACGGATTACTGGATCTCTTATTCCTACCTGGATACAAAGCGTAATTACCTGAACTACCCTTTCGAGGTACAGCCTGATTTTGCTGCGAAACATACCTTCAGCGTGGTGTATAAATATACTATCCCTGCTATTTCCACCAACCTGGGTATCACATACAGTTTCTCAACAGGAAGGCCTTATTACAATCCTAATCTGCCGGATAGTAAGTTCATGTCAGAAAAAACTATGACTTATAATTCCATCGGATTAAGCGCCAGCTATCTGACATCCATCCGCAAGGCGTTCACCATATTTGTGCTATCAGTATCGAATGCACCGAACTTCAAACAAGTATATGGTTATCGATATTCCTCAGATAAATTGCGCAGGCAAGAGGTAGTGCCTAATATTCCCCGGTTCATTTACCTTGGTATGTTCATGAACTTCGGAATAGACAGAAGGCAGGATGTGATCAATAATCTATAATCTATAGCCCATTCTAAAACCGTTATATAAAACCACAATTAACACTTAAACACTTTTACAATGAAGCGTATTTTGTTTTCCATTTGTCTGTTCGTTGGCCTGGCATCAGTATCCATGGCGCAGAGTGCTCAATACGAGAGCGTGATGACCAAAAATGTTACAATGCTGGATGACTCCGCGAATTTTAACCCCGACAGATTACTTGAAATCGGCAACACCTTTGAACGTATCGCCGCCGCAGAAAAAACACAGTGGTTGCCTTTTTACTATGCAAGTTATTGTTATGTAATGAGTGCGCTGATGCAGCGGGATAATGACAAAGTAGATGACCTGGCAGATAAGGCAGCAGTAAACATTGAGCAGGCGGAGGCCATCAGTCCTAAAAACGATGAGATCAATTGTATCAAATCGCTGGTAGCTACTTCCCGTATCCGTGTAGATC
The DNA here is from genome assembly GCF_003014595.1 of Chitinophaga ginsengisoli. Classification (GTDB taxonomy): domain Bacteria; phylum Bacteroidota; class Bacteroidia; order Chitinophagales; family Chitinophagaceae; genus Chitinophaga; species Chitinophaga ginsengisoli. The sequence goes on from NZ_PYGK01000001.1 coordinate 917,084, forward strand.
CACCTACCAGAGGTATGAAATATGGTATGGAATCAGCCGAGTTATTAGCACAGGCCAACCAGATCAACCAGGAGAATCCAAGAGTGTATATGTTGCAGGGACAATCCCTGTTCTATACACCAGAGCAGTTCGGAGGTAGCAAGACCGAAGCAAAGAAAAAATTCCAAACTGCCCTGGAAAAATTCAGCGCATTTAAGCCTGCCAGTGCTATCGCGCCTCATTGGGGTGAAGCATATACAAAAGGGTTGTTGGCACAGATAAAATAACAGACCGGAAATCAGGCATCATGAGCCAGGAATTAATGGGAATTATCTTCCCGTTAATTCCTGGCTTTTTCTATTGGTGCCAACATCCTGCAATACGGTATCAGTTGTTGGGGGTATCTTTAATAAGACGTGTTAACAAATTAACGCTGTCATCTGTTAACCTTGAAAAGTATATTCCATGAAAACTGGTGGTGTCAACAAGCTGAGCGTTGCGTCCACTTCTGCACTGGTACTGACCTATGTCAAAAGTTTGTATGAAGAAGGACTGGGAAGAGAATATCTCGCCCATATTGATTTTAGTCAGGTAAAGAATCTGGCAGATGAATTGAGCCGAATTACGCCCTTATTCCGCGAAGCGTTATTATTAAGAAAAAGAATGATCAGGTACCTGATCAAACAATTGATGATTCAACATCCCCGGCAGCAGGTGTGCATACTGGCAGCCGGATTGGATCCTCTCGCCCTGCAGCTGACGGAATATTTCCCTGAGCAGCAGTTAGCAAGTATTTACGAAGTAGATAGTGCCAACATGCGGGAGAAACAGGAAATATATGCCGCTATTTCCTTCCATGATGAAAGATTACATACGTTGCAGGCCGATATTAATAATACTCATCAGCTGATGAGTACATTGATCGATGCGGGTTATGATCCGCAACAACCAGCGTTGATTATATTTGAAGGCATTATTCATTATATTTCTGAGGAACAGTTTCTGAGCATCATGCGGAATTTCTGTTCAAGAACGAAAACGAATGCCGTGATCATGGATTACATGGTGCATGCGGAAGGATTGCCGGTTGGTTCATCTACAAAGGCAGAAGAGATGCTGGATACAATGGAAAGTTACATAGGTAGCCGTTTACAACAGTTCAGCCGCAAAAAGATACAGAATCTGTTATCACTGCTGGAGGCTGACCAGTTGGATGTATATGACATGCAAGCAGCGGAATATGTGCTTAATGGACAGAATAAGGTTTATAGGGGCGAGCGGAAAGGCTTACTGGAAATTATCTCCTTTCATATCTGAATCTGATTGTAAAAAGAAAGGGAGTGCTGTGTAAACGGCACTCCCTTTCTTTTTACAATTTTATAATTTAAGCTAACTTTTCTGAAACCAGCTCTATTTTCTTCAGAGGATTGCTGGTATTCTCCGCATATGTTTCTCTTTTTTCCAGGATGTCCAGGCAGGTAAAAATGGCCTGACGGAAAGAGTCAGCATCTGCCAGGTTTTTACCTGCGATGTCAAATGCGGTACCATGATCAGGAGATGTACGCACAATAGGCAGGCCGGCTGTATAGTTAATACCACTACCGGTTGCCAGTGATTTGAATGGGATCAGGCCCTGATCGTGATACATGGCCAGTACACCATCGAACTGGCTGTGCATCTGACGGGCAAAAAAAGCATCGGCACTGTAGGGGCCGAAAGCAAGGATACCATTGGTTTTCGCCTGCTGGATAGCGGGATTGATCTCCTGGATCTCTTCCTGCCCTATCAGGCCATCATCTCCCGCATGAGGATTTAGGCCAAGTACAGCGATACGGGGCTTATCGATCCCGAAATCCTTGATCAGGCTATCCTTCATCATCTGCAGCTTGGCCAGTATATTTTCCTTTGTTACATATTTGGAAACCTCTGCTACCGGTACATGTTCGGTAAGCAGGCCTACCCGCATATTGTCAGCCGTCATGAACATGAGCACATCTTTTGCCTCGAAAGCATCCCGCAGGTAGGGAGTATGGCCGGTGTAATTAAATTGTTCGCTCTGGATATTCTTTTTATGGATAGGAGCGGTGATCAGGCCCTGAATGTGACCTTCTTTCAAACACTCAATGGCTGCTGCCAGAGAGCGGGCTGCATATTTACCGCCTACTTCATTCAGAATACCAGGGGTGATCTGTACTTCTTCCTCCCAACAGTTGAACACGTTCACCTGTTTATGGTTCAGACGGGTGAAGTCTTTCAGGCTCTGGTAATTGAAGTTGTTTTCATTCATCAGCTTCCGGTAGAAGTTGATAGTTTTATTGGAAGCAAATATCACCGGGGTGCAAAACTCCAGCATTCTGTTGTCTGCAAAGGTTTTGATGATGATCTCTGCGCCGATACTGTTGATATCGCCGACAGTAATGCCGATTACCGGTTTATTTGTATGGGTGTTGCTACTCATGTTAATTTGAGAATAATGGGCAAATATAAGAATAATAGCCGGGAAGCTGTACAGGCAGCACCCCGGTATCTTGCAGCATTGCGCTAAGTTTTCCTTAATTTTGCAGGCTAACCATGTATACACTCAAAAAATCGCTTGGGCAGCATTTCCTGAAAGATGAGAACATCTGCAGGAAGATTGTGGACTCCTTACCTGTAATTCCTGGTCAGCAGATAGTAGAGGTAGGCCCTGGAGCGGGCGCCATTACCAAGTATCTGCTGGAAATACCCGATGTGCACTTTAAGGCTGTGGAGCTGGATGCTGAAAAGGTTCAGTATCTGGAGAAGACGTATCCTGTCATACAGGGAAAGATCATACATGAAAGCATCCTGGATACGCCGGCGCCTTATGAAGGCCAGTTTACGGTGATAGGTAATTTCCCTTATAATATCTCCTCCCAGATCATGTTCCGTATTCTTGAATGGAAGCAGCAGGTGCCGGTGGTGGTAGGTATGTTCCAGAAAGAAGTGGCACAGCGTATTGCGGCTACAAAGGGGAAGGAATATGGCATATTGAGCGTGCTGATCCAGGCTTACTACAAGGTGGAATACCTGTTTGAAGTACATGAAAACTGTTTCAATCCACCTCCCAAGGTAAAGTCGGCAGTGATCCGTTTACACCGGCTGGAGCAGCCTTATGATATCGCCAGCGACCGCAAATTCTTTGTACTGGTAAAAACGGCCTTTGGCCAGCGCCGCAAACAGCTGCGTAATCCGTTAAAGCCGTTATTTGACAAGGAATTTCTTCAGGACAGTATTTTTAATAAAAGAGCAGAAGAGCTGAGTATAGCAGATTTTGCAGCATTATCCCATAAGATGATATGAGCAGGAAAGTATTGATCACCGCAAAGGTGCACGAATATCTGATTAACAAACTGGAAGAAAAAGGATATGAAGTAAGCTACATGCCTTCCATTTCTTACGATGAAGTAGTGGCTGCGATCCCTGATTGCACGGGAATGATCGTCACTACAAGGATCAAGGTTGACAAGGCGATGATAGACCGTGCCGGTCAGCTGCAGTGGATTGGCCGCTTGGGTAGCGGTATGGAGCTGATTGATGTACCTTATGCTGAAAGTAAGGGTATTCACTGTGTGAGCAGTCCGGAAGGTAATCGCGATACAGTGGGAGAGCAGGCGGTAGGTATGCTACTAAGTCTCATGAACAATATCCAGAAAAGTAATCTGGAGCTTCGCCAGGGTATCTGGGAAAGGGACGGTAACCGCGGTTTTGAGCTGAATGGCAGGACGGTAGGAATCATAGGATATGGCAATACGGGAGGCGCATTTGCGCGTAAATTAAGGGGCTTTGATGTAGAGATCCTGGCATACGATAAATATAAGACCGGTTTCAGTGACAAATATGTACACGAAGCAACGATGGACCAGCTGTTTGAAAAAGCAGAGATAGTCAGCGTGCATCTGCCATTGACTGCAGAAACACATCACCTGGCTAATACTGTTTTCTTTAACTCTTTTAAGCAACCCATATGGTTTATCAATGCGGCCAGGGGCAAGATTGTGAACACAGACGATATTGTCAGTGCTCTGGAAACAGGAATAATAAGAGGGGCCTGCCTTGATGTGCTGGAGAATGAAAAATTATCGACTTACAGTCATGCAGAAAAAGAGCGTTTCGAAAAACTGTTACATATGCCTAATGTGATCATGACCCCGCATATAGGAGGGTATTCTCATGAGGCCAGTGTGAAGATGGCGAGAATTGTACTGGAAAAATTACACGTTATCTAAGGCTATTTTGCATTTCAGCCTCTTCTATTATAAATACCGTAAATATGACAATATTTATTGTGGGTATTTCAACAAGGTGATGTAAAAAATATTATATTTGCGTATACCAATTTTACAACGCTTCTGTGCAAACGGGGGCGTTGATTTTTTTTCTTATTTCTAAAACATAACGTTATGTCTGGTATAAACTACGTTACCAAAGAGACCCTGGACCAGATGCGGGAAGAGCTCAACTACCTCAAGACCAAAGGTCGGGCGGAGATTGCCAGAGCTATTGCAGAAGCGCGGGAAAAAGGTGACCTCAAAGAAAATGCGGAATATGATGCAGCCAAGGAAGCGCAGGGAATGCATGAAGCAAGACTTGCCTCACTGGAAAGTGCGATTGCAACTGCAAGAGTAGTGGAAGCTGATTCCATTGATACCTCAAAAGTATCCATATTGTGTAAGGTAACTATTACAAATATGGCTAATAAGAAAACAGTTACCTATCAGCTGGTTTCTGAGAAGGAAGCTGATCTGAAACTGAACAAGATTTCAGTAACTTCTCCTATCGGAAAGGGCCTGTTAGGCAAAACCGTAGGAGAGATCGCAGACGTGCAGGCTCCTAACGGTAGCATGAAGTTTAAGATTGAGAATATTACAGTATAAAGGAATACGATCATAATGAAAAGCCCGCCTTTGTTCAACAGGGGCGGGCTTTTTTTTATACCTTTATGTCCATTAAAAATGAGGACCATGACTGTTTTTACAAAGATCATCAAAGGTGAGATCCCCAGTTATAAAATAGCCGAAAATGATAGTTTTTATGCCTTCCTGGATATCTTCCCATTAGTGAAAGGTCATACGCTGATTGTACCTAAAGTAGAGGTAGACAAATTTTTTGATGTGACAGATGATCTGTTGGGAGAGTGGTTATTGTTTGCAAAGCCTATTGCCGAGTCTTTAGAGCGTCATTTTCCATGTAATCGTGTAGGTGTGAGCGTTGTCGGCTTAGAGGTACCACATGCACATATGCATCTGATACCTATCAATACGGCGGATGACATGAACTTTTCACGTCCTAAGCTGAAGTTGTCGGAAGAAGAATTCAAAGCAATACAGCAGCAGATTACAGCTGACCTGGGACGTTGAAGCGGAACCCTACTCCATGGAGGGTTTCCAGTTTGATGGAGGGGTCGGACCGGAAATGTTTTCTGAGCTTGGTAATGAATACATCCATGCTGCGACCGAGGAAGTAGTCATCTTTACCCCATACGTGAAATAGTATTTCTTCCCTTTTCAGGGTCTTATTGGCGTTATCGCAGAGATATTTCAGAAGGTCGGCTTCTTTTTGGGTAAGTGTGCTGGAAACTTCTCCGTTCTTTTCACGGAGTATAAGATCATTATAGTCAAAGGTCAGTTTGCCTATACTGTATTGGGTACGCTTTTCCACTGCGCTGTTGGCCGTTTTACTCCTTTTCAGGAATACTTCAATGCGCAGCAGGAGTTCCTGCATACTGAAAGGCTTGGTAATATAGTCGTCTGCGCCGGTTTTGAAACCTTTGATCTTATCCTCATCCAGCGCTTTCGAGGTCAGAAAGAGTATGGGAATGAAGTCATTTTTTCTACGGATCTGTTCTGCCAGTGTAAAACCATCTTTTTTGGGCATAACAACATCCAGTAAACATATGTCAAAGGTCCGCGACTGGAACTGTTCCCAGGCCATTTGTCCGTCCGTGCTATGTACTACATCGTAGCCCGCTTCTTCTAATCGTTTCTTCGTTACCGCACCAACATTTTGATCATCTTCCACCAATAGGATTCTTGCTTTCATAGCTTGTGATGCTGATTATATAAATACCATAATTCATGGTGTAAAGCCCCAATTATCGACTGGGGGCGTTTATGAAGATTTTAATTCAAAGTAAATACAATTTATCAACTTCTGGAAAAACGTCGGCCTTAAACCTGGAATTATCTGTCATAACAATGATTATTCTACTATCCTTTCGGGGTTCTGTTGCAGGAATTGTTCCCATCCTTTGGCTTTGCGTGTATCCGGTAAGACACTGGACTCCTGGAAGAAGTGACACACTGCCACAGCGAGAGCATCGGTAGCATCCAGAAATTCAGGTCGCTCTTTGAAATGTAGGATTCTTTGTAACATCTGCCAAATCTGTTCTTTATCCGCGTTACCATTGCCGGTAACAGACTGTTTGACTTTTTTGGGAGAATACTCAGTAACAGGCACTCCTGCCTGCATTGCGGTGGCAATCGCTACGCCCTGTGCACGGCCCAGCTTTAACATACTTTGCACATTCTTACCAAAGAAGGGAGCTTCAATTGCGCAGGAAACCGGTTTGTGCACACGTATCAGTTCATTTACACGGGCATGTATCAGTTGTAGCCTTTCATAGTGGTCTTTATGACGGGACAGCTTCAGCACATCCATTTCCAGCAGGCTGGCCTTAGATCCTTCTACCAGTATCAGTCCGTAACCCATCACAAGTGTACCGGGGTCAATGCCCAGAATTATTTTTGACTTGTTTGCCAACCACAGTTTATTTTTGCCAAAATCTTGATGTCTGAACAAAAATACCAAAATAATTCTCAATTACCTGCTGGGAGCAGTGCTTTTTACCTGGTTAGCCTATTCTATCTATACGCAATTGCTACATCATCCCAATCTGAAGGCATCTTTGTGGCAGATGATGAATACCCTGGAGAGCAGGGGACGCATGGGATTGTTAGTGGTGGTAGCCGGCATGTTTGTGAACTGGGGCCTGGAAGCCCGCAAATGGCAGTTGCTGGTCAAGCCCTTACAATACATATCTTTCCCCCGGGCCTACAGTGCAGTGCTGTCGGGGGTGTCCTTTTCAATTAATACACCTAACCGTATCGGCGAGTACGGTGGGAGAGTGTTATACCTCAGAAGCAACAGAAGTAAGCTGAAAGCCATCGCGGCCACCATGGTAGGTAGCTTTAGCCAGCTTATCGTCACTATTATCTTTGGGTTAACAGGACTTTGCTATTATATCAACAAGTTCCCGCTGGTAAAGGGGAACGGCTATTTTGCCCCCCATTTCTGGGAGAAAATCCTGTTTGGATTGCTAATAGTTATTTGCGCCTTGGTCATATTGTTATATTTTCGGTTGCAGATCATCCTGGCGATATTTGAAAAGATCCCATTGTTGAGAAAGGCCCGGATATTTGTCCAGATCATTGTTCGTTACTCAGCCGGCGACCTTGAGCATCTATTGCTGCTTTCTGCCATCAGATACATTGTCTTCTCGGCACAGTATTTGATTTTGCTTGACACATTGGGCGTGGAGATGATTTGGTGGCAAGGTTTTTTGATGAATGCTGTTGTTTATCTTGTAATGGCCCTGGTACCTACTATCGCTATTGCGGAACTTGGACTCAGAGGAAAGGTCAGCCTGTACTTTATGGGATTACTGAGTACCAATAGTCCCGGAATTATCGCAGCCACTGTATGCATCTGGTTTATCAACCTGGTTTTGCCAGCCATTCTGGGAAGTGTGTTGTTGCTGGGAATAAAGATTTTTAAGGAAAAATAGCTTTCATCAATGAGGTGTCTTCTACTGATTATCATTAGTCTGGCCACTATCCGACCCGCAATTGCACAGAGTGAATTCTGCGGAATTCACAATACCGCCTTCTTAGCCGGAGAAAGTATAACGCTCAAGGTCTATTACACCCTTGGTAAGCTCTTTATCGGCGCTGGCGAAGCAGTGTTTACTTGTAACCTGGAAAAACTCAATGGGAGAGACGTCTATCACGTGACGGGCGAAGGTAAAACATTCCGTACCTATGACTGGTTCTTCAAAGTAAGGGATAAGTACGAAAGTTATATTGATACCGCTACAATGCTGCCTCAACGCTTTATCAGGAACGTAAATGAAGGCGGCTATAAGATATACGACAACGTTACCTTCGATCAGGCCCACAATACCGCTGTCGGTACTGAATCTACCATTAAAACCCCCGGCTGTGTACAGGACGTGATCAGCGCTATTTATTATGCGAGGAATATCAATTTTGATAAGTACAAACCCGGCGATAAGATCCACTTTGACATGTACCTGGATAATAAAATTTACAATATCTATATCCGTTATATAGGCAAAGAGACCGTAGAAACCAAGTTTGGCAAGTTCCGCGCCATCAAGTTCGCGCCGCTACTTCTACAGGGTTCAATGTTTGAAGGAGGGGAAAAAATGACGGTATGGGTAAGCGATGATGCTAATAAAGTACCACTGCGTATTGACAGTCCTATCTCTGTAGGTAGTGTAAAAGTGGATATGGTGGCCTATAAGAACCTGCGTTATAACTTCACTTCCCTGATCAGTAAATAGCCCCGGACAGACATACTCATCCCCTTTTCACCTAATTTTAACTTTCTGTATGCAAGGGCCTGGCATGGGCACACTGTAATAATACCTATATTTGTTTGCACATTAATACTTTATTGAATATGGAAGAACGTAAACCAAAAATATTGCTGGCGGAAGACGATACCAACCTGGGGATGGTATTGAAGAATTATCTTGAGCTGAATGACTATGATGTAGAGCTGTGCCGCGATGGTATACTGGCATTAGCTGCATTCAGACGTGAGAAGTTTGACATCTGCCTGCTGGACATTATGATGCCCAATATGGATGGTTTTAAGCTGGCAGAAGAGATCCGTGATGTGGATCCGGATATCCCGCTGTTCTTCCTCTCTGCTAAAACAATGAAGGAAGATGTGATCCATGGTTATAAACTGGGAGCAGATGATTATATCGCCAAACCTTTTGACAGCGAACTGTTGCTGCTGAAAATAAAGGCTATCCTGAAACGTAACCAGGAGCTCAACAGTAAAGAAGAAGAACAACATGAATTCAGGATCGGACGTTATGCATTCAATGCCCGCCTGCGTACCCTGACAAGAGAAGGTGATTCTCATACACTGTCCCCTAAAGAGAATGAATTACTGCGTATGCTGTGTGAACATAAGAATGACCTGCTGCCAAGAGAACTGGCGCTGAAGAAGATATGGGGTAGTGATACCTATTTTAATGGACGCAGTATGGACGTTTACATTGCCAAACTTCGTAAGTACCTGAAAGAAGATCCAGATATCGAGATTGTCAATATACATGGTAATGGCTTCCGCCTGGTGGTAAAGGACTGATCATATTAAGAAAGTTATTGGGAGAGCTCCCGGCGAAGAGACCTGACCGTTTCGACCTCCGCCTGGAGCTTTCTGTTTGTGGCAAATCATAGAGATGTATGAAACTTTTACTTATTGAAGATGAACCATCAGTAGTATCGTTCATACACCGTTATCTCACAGAAGCGGGGTACGACGTAAGTGTGGCAATGGACGGGCAGTCCGGTCTGCAGATGGCTACTGAACACAGTTTCCAGCTGATCATCCTGGATGTGATGTTGCCTGGTATGAATGGGATAGCCGTTTGTAAAGCGCTACGTAAACAAAACGATACAACTCCCATCCTGATGCTTACTGCCCTTGGCTCTACCGAAAATGTAGTGGCCGGTCTGGACAGTGGTGCCGACGACTACCTGGTGAAGCCCTTCAAACAGGCCGAACTGCTGGCCCGCATACGCTCTCTGTTGCGCCGTAATCCTGATAATGCTGTCAATACTGCCAACGTTGTGGTTAATAACAACCATACCGCCAATGTTCTGAAAGTAGCCGATCTTGAACTGGACCTCAATACAAAAAGCGCCAGCCGTTACGGTGAAAATATTGTGTTGACCGCTACTGAATACAGACTGTTGGAATACATGATGAGAAACCCCCGCCGTGTGCTTTCCAGAATGGAAATACTGGAAAATGTATGGGGCGTTGATTTCAATATGAATACCAAAGTAGTGGATGTTTATGTCAATTACCTGCGCAAAAAAGTAAACCGTAAAGAGCAGCCTGCCTTGATTCAGACTGTAGTGGGCATGGGGTATATGTTGAAAGAAGAAGAATGACCATACGTAATAAGATATTAGGTTTATTCACGGCGCTCACCGTCTCCATTATCCTGATGATGGCGGCTTTCGCCTATTTCCTCATCAATCGTCAGTCTTTCGATGACTTCTACAAGCGACTTGAGATCAGGGCTTATATCGCAGCCAGGGCCAGGTTGACGCAAGATAAAGACAACAGTGCCACGTATGCTGAGATCCGGAATGAGCACCTGGAACGCCTGCCACACGAAAAAGAATATTTTATAAGAATAGATACGACCGGCAGTCCTGCTCCAGATCCCGGCCTGAAGCCCCTACGGCAGCATTTCTATGATAATATAAAGACAGAAGGAAAAGCCACTTACCGCTATAAGGACACGTTTTACCAGGGAGTATTGTTTGAGAATGAATCCGGCAAATATATCGTGATCGTTTCCGCCAGTAATGTATATGGTCAGCAGTTTATGACCGAACTGAGAAGGACCCTGCTGATCTGTATGGCCATTGCCGCTGTTGTAGTCGTAACTACAGGGCTTTTCTTTTCCCGGTATATCCTGCAGCCGGTGCGCCAGATCACTTCCCGTGTAAAAGATATCAGGGCCCATAATCTGCACCTGCGACTGGATACCCCCACCAGCAGAGACGAAATGACAGAGCTGGCCCAGACCTTCAATAACATGCTGGACCGCCTGGAAACAGCTTTCGAAACACAGAATAACTTTGTTAGTAATGCTTCTCATGAACTGGGTACCCCGCTGACCGCCATTATCGGAGAGGCTGAACTGGCCCTGAATAAGCAACGTAATGACGAACAGTACCGGCAGTCACTGTCAGTAATACTGAAAGAAGCAGAAAGATTGGAACATATTACGAAAAGCCTGCTAAGCCTTGCACAAACAGGATTTGACGGGAAGAGACAACAGCTGGAGAAGATACGCACAGATGAGCTGATCTTTACAGTAAAAGAAACAATAGACCGTATCAACCCGGAAAACCAGGTAGAGATCGACTATACCATGCTACCCGAAGAAGAAGATAAACTCATTATATTAGGGAATGCACAGCTGTTGCAACTGGCATTAAGTAATATTGTACAGAACGCCTGTAAATACTCCGATAACCGTCCCGCATCTGTGGCACTGGCGGCTACCGATAAGAACAATATCATCATCATCAAAGACAATGGTATAGGTATTCCAGCCCGGGATATGCCTTTTATTTACGATCCTTTTTATCGTGCTTCCAACACCGGCGGATATAAGGGCTATGGTATCGGCTTGCCGCTGGCGCGTAATATTATACGCCTGCACGGAGGCAATATCGTTGTTAATAGCAGAGAGAATCAGGGAACTGAGATCAGGATTGTATTACCGACATATACACGGTCGTGATAACGTTTTATTCTTACCGTTTTCTTACCTGTTTTTGACCTCATTCTTACACCAGAGGTGTTTTCTTACAACATTTTTACTTTTTTTTTAAGTTCCTTTTAACTGGCCCTTACCTGTTCCTTACCTCGTGCTGGTAGTTTTGCATTAAAAGAATTACCCATGAAGCATGTATTGATTCCTACAGATTTTTCTATCCGGTCTCTTCGCGTAGTGCACGGTGTGGTTGAGCGCTTTGGTGGTGAACCACTCAATATTGTCCTGATGCATGCGGTAGAAATGCCCGGTTCGATTATGGACCTGATGATGCTGTCCAGAAGGTCGTCTCACTACGATCTCATTACGGCTGACTATAAAGATGCCTGTGAGATCATTAAGAATAAATATGCCTCTGTTATTCATTCGCTGAAAACTGAATTCCTGATCGGTAATGGTAAAGGGCTGTTCAGGAACTTCTTGTTATATCACAACATAGATGTGATAGCATGCGCCGCCAAAGATGAATTCCGTAAAGCAGGGGTAAACAGTTACAATCCTGCAGAACTGATCAGAAAGAGCAAATATCCTGTACATCATATACCGCTGGCTCCCAGGAAGGAGAAATACCTGGTGTCTGCCATGTCAGAGTTGTTTGAAGTATAGAAACTATAAAACCGTTACAAGATGTTGTTGAAAAAGAATATCCCGTTTAAATATGTTTTCGGGAAAATAAAATATGAGATCCTGCTCGTAGCGGTATATACGCTGGTAATAGTATTACTGCACGACAGATTTAATCTGAAGCACATGGCTATTCCCCTGTCTGTGCCTATGATCATGGGTACTGTTATTTCGCTGTTGCTGGCCTTCCGTTCCAATCAGGCATATGACCGCTGGTGGGAAGCAAGAACAGTATGGGGGGCTATTGTAAATGATTCGCGTACCTTTTCAAGACAGGTGCTTTCATTCATAGATAGTGCTTACGACGGAGAAGATATAGGGCATTTCAGAGAACGTATGGTACGCAGGCAGATCGCCTGGTGTTATGCACTCAGCCAGTCCCTGCGTGGATTGGATGCCAGGGAAGGACTTGACAGGCTCATTCCAAAAAGAGAGATGTCACATATAAGCAAGTATACCAATGTGCCGATGGCATTACTGGAACTGCATGCGCGTGATCTGAACTATGCGCTGAAACAGGGATGGATCAATGAATACCAGCAGGTACAGCTGGACCAGACCCTGAGCCGTTTATGTGATGGAATGGGTAAATGTGAGCGAATCAAGAATACGGTCTTCCCGGCAACGTACAGTCTTTACATCCATTTCGCCCTGAACTTTTTCATCCTGTTGCTGCCCTTTGCTCTGATAGAGTATTTCGGACTGGTGGAAGTGCCTATGGTAGTAGCTATTGCCGCTTCTTTCCTCTTAATAGAGAAGATGGCGATCCACCTGCAGGACCCGTTTGACAATAAACCTACGGATACGCCAATGACGGCAATATCGAGGAATATTGAGCGCGATCTGAAACAGATGCTGAATGATCATCATCTGCCCGAGACTGCGAATGCAGATCATAAATTCTATGTGATGTAATAATTGTTTAAAGCCTACACTTATCTTACTCTGTTGGAGAAGGGATAACGTTCCGGTGCATACGAATAAAAGCACAATCAAGGATTAAGGAAGGATTACTACGGCGCCGGACGTCATTCCAACATGGATATAGAGTGTTATATGGAGGAAACAAGTAAGGGAGCTTTCGCTCCCTTTTATTTTTTCATGCAATATGATCAGAATAGCAAGCCACCGCCGCTGCCTCTGGGTGCTTTGCCCAGATGTACATAGGCCTTTTCGGTGACTTCCCTGCCGCGCGGCGTACGTTTGATAAAACCCTCCTGGATCAGGAATGGCTCATATACCTCTTCCAGGGTGCCTGCTTCTTCCCCAACTGCCGTTGCAATGGTGGTAATACCAACAGGACCGCCTTTGAAGTTTTCAATGATCACCTGGAGAATGCGGTTATCCATTTCATCCAATCCGTATTCATCCACATTCAACGCTCTCAGGCTGTGTTGTGCTATATCGAGGTCGATAATTCCGTTACCTATAACCTGCGCAAAATCACGCACACGTCTGAGCAGGCCATTGGCAATACGCGGAGTACCCCGGGAGCGCCGCGCTATTTCCATTGCTGCATCTGAGGTGATCTTGGTTTGTAATAATCCGGCTGCCCGCCAGATGATCTTTTGCAGGGTAGCGGCGTTATAATATTCCAGTCTCGACTTGATACCGAAACGCGATAGCAGTGGCGCCGTCAACAATCCTGAGCGGGTGGTGGCACCTATCAGGGTAAAAGGATGCAGTGTGATCTGTATGGAACGTGCACTGGGGCCCGTATCGATCATAATGTCGATGCGGTAATCTTCCATAGCCGAGTACAGGTATTCTTCCACCACCGTACTGAGACGGTGGATCTCATCTATGAATAGCACGTCCTTATCTTCCAGGTTGGTGAGCAAGCCGGCCAGGTCGCCGGGTTTTTCTATTACCGGTCCTGAAGTTTCCCTGATATTCACCCCCATTTCATTGGCCACGATACGGGAAAGGGTTGTTTTGCCTAATCCGGGAGGGCCATGGAACAGAATATGATCCAATGCTTCGCCTCTTAATTTGGCTGCCTTGATAAATATTTTCAGGTTGTCAATGATCTGATCCTGCCCGGAGAAATCGATGATCTCCCGGGGGCGGATGCTATTCTCAAACTCCTTTTCTGCCGCGCTCTGGCGGTTTTCTTCTGGTCTTAGCGGATTAGACATATCGGGGCGAAAGTTACCAAAAATATAGCTGTTGCAAGACGACTGGTAATACATTGTGTGGTATATTTATGTAGCGCCACTAAATTTAACCCGGCTAGAAATAATGAGAAAGTATCATACACTGCTACCTGCCCTATGCCTGATCACCCTTATGTCCTATGGGCAGCAGATCAAAAAATCAGAGGTAAAACGCATATTATCCACATTAGCTGCCGATGATATGCAGGGTCGTGAAACTTTTAAACCTGGCGCGGAAAAGGCCGCCGCATTCCTGGAAAAAGAATTTGCAGATGCTGGACTGGAACCATTGGCGGGAGATAAGGATTTCAGACAATCATTTTTTCAGTATGACACTAAACTGATAAAAGAGAAGGTTGTACTGAATGGGAAGGCTGGCCAGCCTGGGATAGTGTTTGTAACCGGCGTGGAAAGTGAGATCAACTGGACACAGGACACTAAAGTGGAAATAGCTCATATCAACGCGGGCGATAATTTTGATAACAGGGTACAGGAACTGAAACGAGCTTCACATAATACCCTTGTATGGGTAGACACTACGCAGGTTGAAAAATTTAATCAGTATGACGGCGAAATATGGCTACATGGCGTCCATAAACAGGATAGTGCAGCTACTGTTGTATTTGTTTTAAAACCGCAGGCATTTGACGGTGCCGGTAAATGGTCAGTTCAGGTTTCACAGGAAGTGACCCGCCTGCCGCTTTGTAACGTGGCAGGTATGATCACCGGCAGCGGTAAACCCGATGAATATGTGATCTTCTCCGGGCACTACGATCACATCGGGATAATAGCGCCGGTGGAACAGGACAGCATTGCCAACGGTGCTGATGACGATGCAAGCGGAGTGACGGCTGTATTGATGCTGGCGAAATATTTCAAAAAACATCCGCCTGTACGTAGTATCCTGTTCGTAGCCTTTACAGGGGAGGAGATCGGTGGTTATGGTTCCCGTTACTTCTCGCGTCAACTAGACCCTGAAAAGATCGTGGCGATGTTCAACATAGAAATGATCGGTAAGGAGTCCAAGTTTGGCAAGAACAGCGCCTTTATCACAGGGTACGAACGTTCTGACTTCGGACAGATACTGGGTCGCAACCTGGAATCTTCGGTATTCCATTTTTACCCCGATCCATATCCTGAGCAGCAGCTTTTTTACCGTTCTGACAATGCTACCCTGGCAAGACTGGGGGTACCGGCACACACGATCTCCACTACACAGATCGATAAGGATACCCTGTATCACAGTGTGAATGATGAGATGGAAAGCATGGACCTGGATAATATCACCAGTATCATTCAGGCGATAGCAACCAGCGCCACCTCCATCGTAGATGGTAAAGACACGCCAACCCGGATAGACAAGGCAGCTGTTAGCCGCCGCAGATAGTTTTAAGGGATCATTTGCAGGATGATGTTCGGATCCGGGCAGTTGGCCAGGTATTTTTCCCTTTCGCTATAGCGGCATACGCCGGGATAATCGCCCTTATTGCCTTCCATGTCGGTGATGATCTGGAAATGAAGGTGAGGGGGCCAATGGCCATTCTCGGGAATATCCCCGAAATGCGCTATCTGCTGACCTGCTACGATCCGCATATTCTCCTGCAGACCTTCCAGGTCACGCAGGGAAAGATGGCCATACAGGGTATGGAAAACATGTCCTTCCAGTTGGTGGCGAAGGATGATAGTAGCGCCATAGTCGCCATGTATATCATTGAACCTGAAGCTATGAACGGTGCCTTCCATAGGGGCAAATACAGGGGTACCCGGGGCGCCCCATATGTCAATACCTAAGTGCAGGCGGCGCGGTTCATCAGCTGTAGAAAAGTGCTCGCTGCGGGAATAAATGGTCCGGTGTTCCGCATAGCCACCTATGCCAAAGCGGCATTCATGGTCCGTCAGCAGCTGGTTCACATAATCTGTAAACTTTTGGGTATCGTCCAGTATTTCCGCAGTAAGTGTCGTATTCCTGTCCGTAAAGTCCATTGCCAACAGGCTGTCATTTTCCGGATCAAATAATACTACTGGCTGAAAGGGCTGATAATGCTCCAGGATCTTCTCTAACATGAAAGATGGGTTGAAAGGGGCAAAATACGAAAAGTGTGCTTTATGTTGGAATTAGCGGCCAACAAAGGCTATAGTTATAAAAGTAAAAGGCCCCGGCATTATGCCGGGGCCTTTTACTTTTAACTTGTCAGGATCAGATAACGATATTGATCATCCTGCCTTTCACGATCACTACTTTCTTTACCGGTTTCCCGTCGATCCATTTCAGAACGGCCTCGTTAACCAGCACCTCCTTTTCAATGGTCTCATTGTCTGCATCGAGCGGGAAGCTAAGTTCAGTACGTGTTTTACCATTAACGGCTATCGGATAGGTGAAAGCGCTTTCCTTCGTGTATTTCTCTTCAAATACAGGATATGGGGCGTCCAGGATGCTGGTAGTATTGCCCAGCTGGTGCCACAGTTCTTCAGCGATATGCGGTGCATATGGCGCCAGTAATATCAATACTGGTTCCAGTACACTACGCTTGTTCGACTTCAGGCTGCTCAGTTCATTCACGCAGATCATGAACTGGCTGACTGCTGTATTGTAGGAGAAGTTTTCTGTGTCAGCATCTATCTTCTGGATGGTCTTGTGCAGGATCTTCAGCTCTTCAGGTGTAGCTGGAGCATCTTTCACAATAATACCCTTCTGCTCGTCGGCAAACAGGCGCCACAGCTTTTTCAGGAAGCGGTGTACCCCTTCAATACCCTTGGTATCCCATGGTTTGGATTGTTCTACAGGTCCGAGGAACATTTCATACATGCGGAAAGTATCAGCACCGAACTTCTCCACGACGTCATCCGGGTTGACAGTGTTGTATTTTCCTTTACTCATTTTTTCGAGTAAAACGCCGCAGATATATTTCCCGTCTTCCAGTATGAATTCCGCATCGCTATTGGCAGGTCGCCAGTTTCTGAAAGCTTCAATATCCAGTTCCAGGCCATCTACGATATTTACATCGGTATGTAACTCATCTGTTTCGTACTGGTCTTTCAAGCCATGAGAAACGTAAGTATTAGTGCCACGAATACGATAAACCATACGAGAACTACCACCGATCATACCCTGGTTGATCAGTTTCTTATATGGCTCCTGGAAGCCAATATATCCCAGGTCAAACAGTGCTTTTGTCCACATACGGGAATACAGCAGGTGACCTACGGCATGCTCTGTACCACCCACATACACATCTACCTGGTTCCAGTAGTCTGTAGCTGCGCGGTCTGCAAATACCTCCGTGTTTGTTGGATCGGTATAACGCAGGAAATACCAGCTACTGCCAGCATAACCAGGCATCGTATTAGTTTCGCGTTTTGTGTCCGCATCGATATTTACCCAGTCGGTAATGTTAGCCAGCGGGCCTTCACCTTCTTCTCCGGGTTTATAGTTTTCTACGTGCGGTAAGGTAACCGGCAGGTCCTTCTCATCCAGCGCGTAGGGAACACCGTTCTTGTATACAATCGGGAATGGCTCACCCCAGTAGCGCTGGCGACTGAAACCAGCGTCTCTCATTTTATAATTGATCTGGCGTTTACCAATGCCCATTGCCTCTATTTTCTCGGCTACTACATCCATGGCGTTGCGCATGGTCATGCCGTCCAGGAAGTCGCTATGCTGCAGGATCGCGTCTTTGGTAGGATTCGCTTCTTCTCCATTGAAGGCATCTCCGATAATGTTGGTGATCGGGATGTCGAAGTGTTTGGCAAAGGAGTAGTCGCGCTGGTCGCCACAAGGTACCGCCATAATAGCACCTGTACCATATCCTGCCAGTACATATTCAGAGATCCATACCGGGATACGACGTCCGTTGAATGGATTCAGTACATATGCGCCGGTAAAACAACCGGTGATTTGTTTTACCTCTGCCAGACGCTCACGCTCGGAACGGCTCTGTACGTAGTCCAGGTATTTCTCTATTGCTGCTTTCTGCTCTGCGGTGGTAATGCGGCTTACCAGTTCGTGCTCAGGCGCCAATACCATAAAATCTACCCCGAAGATGGTATCAGGACGGGTAGTATATACGGTTACGGTGCTATCAGGAATACCATCAAACGCAAAAGAGATCTCAGCTCCCTGGCTCTTACCGATCCAGTTACGCTGCATTTCTTTCATCGCATCGCTGTATTCGACTGTTTCCAGTCCTTCCAGCAGGCGGTTCGCATACTCCGTGATACGGAGGAACCACTGTCTCATTTTCTTTTTGATAACAGGGTAGCCGCCACGCTCACTGACACCGTTCACTACCTCATCGTTGGCTAGTACGGTTCCCAGGGCAGGACACCAGTTTACTTCCGCAAAAGCCAGGTAGGCCAGACGGTAGTGCATGAGTATCTCACGCTGACGTACTTCGCTGAATTGCTTCCATTCGTCTGCTGTAAAGCTGATATAACGGTCGCCGGGACATTCATGGTCTTTATTACCCGCTTTTTCAAAGGCAGTGATTAATGTTTCAATACGTTCTGCTTTTTGCAGGGAACGGTTGAACCAGCTGTCGAACAACTGCAGGAAGATCCATTGTGTCCATTTGTAATAGCCTGGATCGCTGGTTTTTACTTCCCGGTCCCAGTCAAAGCTGAAACCCATATTGTCCAGCTGCCTGCGGAAGGCTGCCAGGTTGTTGGCTGTAGTAACTGCGGGGTGCTGACCGGTTTCCAGTGCATACTGTTCTGCCGGCAGGCCAAAGGCGTCCCAGCCCATTGGGTGGAGTACGTTAAAGCCTTTCAGTCTTTTATAACGGGCATATATATCGGATGAGATATACCCCAATGGATGACCCACATGGAGCCCTGTCCCTGAGGGATAGGGGAACATATCCATTACATAACATTTGGGTTTGGGGCTGTTGTTGCTAACCTGGTAAGCCTTCGCATCTACCCAGTGTGCCTGCCACTTTTTCTCAATCGCCCTGAAATTGTATTCCATATAATAATTAAATATCTGTCTTATTGTACATGAGTCATTACTTAAGGCCCATGCATTGAGCTTAAAATAACGTTAAAGGATGACAAAAGTAAACATAACTGCTAATTTTTATTATTTTCGCCATTAAACGGTAGATTAATGGCGCAGCAACCCGGCAAATCATCATCAAAAAAATCAAAACCTTCCTATCTCTACTCTATTATTGGGGTGGCGTTAGTTCTCTTTCTACTGGGAACACTTGGCCTGATCGTTATACATGCCAATAAACTGAGCGAATTCTTCAAGGAAAGTATTGAAATCCAGGTGATTCTGAGGGATAATGTGAAGGAAGAACAGGCTATTGCCCTGCGTGATTCCATCGCTTCCCGTCCTTATGTGAAGTCCATTGAGTACGTATCGAAAGATATGGCTGCCGAGCGCTTTAAAAAGGAATTTGGCGAGGATTTTATCACCCTCCTGCAATATAACCCATTGTATGCCAGTATCAACATCAAGGGGAATGCCCCTTATGTGAATCCTGACAGTCTGAAAGTGATTGAGGCGAACCTGACGCAGCAGAGCATTGTAAGAGAGATCTCTTATCAGAGAGGGCTGGTTAGCAAACTGAACGAGAACGTACGCAAAATAGGCCTGGTAATACTCAGCATCTGCATATTACTTTCCCTGGTAGTGATAGTACTCATCGATAATACTATCCGCCTGGCGATGTTCAGTAACCGTTTCCTGATCAAGACCATGCAAATGGTAGGGGCTACCCGCTGGTTCATTGCAAAGCCATTTGACCTGCGCAGTATCATTAACGGGGCACTGAGTGCCATTCTCGCCATTGCGGGTGTGTTAGGTATTGTTTACGGTGCAGACCAGTTGCTGCCGGAACTGGCAGGTATGAGAGACTATTTCATGATGGCAGTGCTGTTCATTGGTATGATCATCATCGGGATCTGTATCTCCCTTGTAAGTACACACCGTTCAGTAATGAAGTACCTGCGTTTAAAACTGGACGATCTATATTAATCTGATAATTTTCACCATACGATACCATGAGTAAAGCATCCAAGCACATCACCGTTGAAAACGCAGGCACAGACGTACGTCCTGTTTTTGCAAAAGAGAATTACAAATTCATGATCATCGGACTGGCTATCATTCTCGTAGGCTTCCTGTTAATGATGGGAGGTAACAGCGATGATCCCAATTCGTTCAAACCTGAAGAAGTATACAGCTTCCGCCGTATCACCCTGGCACCAATTGTAATTGTGCTGGGCCTGATCGTAGAGATCTACGCTATCATGCGTAAACCTAAATAAGGGCGGATATAAGATATTGAATGTTCACGGCGATGAAATGCTCATCGCCTTTTTTTTGATAACAATACTTCAGCACTTAAACTCTTTTATTGTCATGGATTTCTGGCAGGCGATTATTATTGCGATCGTGGAAGGATTAACCGAATTCTTACCTGTATCATCTACAGGTCATATGGTGATCACCAGCGCATTGTTAAAGCTCAATAAGGACGAATTCACCAAACTATTTGAGGTTTGTATCCAGCTGGGTGCGATCCTCGCTGTGGTGGTCTTATACTGGAGAAAGTTCCTGGTATTTGATAAGAACAGGGTTAGTTTTTATGTAAAACTGATCGTAGCCGTATTACCGGCACTGATTATCGGGTACTTATTCGCAGATCGTATTGACGCACTGCTGGAAAGTCCGCTGGTAGTGGGTATCACCTTATTACTGGGTGGTATCGTGCTGTTATTTGTAGACAACTGGTTTACACAGCCCACTATAGAAAGGGATGAGGATATGAGCCTATTCAAGGCCCTGCGCATCGGCTTCTGGCAATGTATAGCCATGATACCTGGTGTGAGCCGTAGTGCCGCCACTATCATCGGTGGTATGCAGCAGAAGCTGACCCGCAATGTAGCTGCAGAATTTTCCTTCTTCCTGGCAGTGCCTACCATGGCAGCTGCCACCGGGTATAAGCTGCTGAAAGGCCGTGAACTGCTGATGTCCAATACCGACAACCTGAAGCTGTTGTTGGTAGGAAATATCGTGGCATTCATTGTAGCAATGATCGCCATAAAATTCTTCATCAATACCCTGAAGAAATATGGTTTCAGGGTGTGGGGATACTATCGTATCGTTGTAGGTATCGCTATCCTGGCTGCTATCGGGATGGGATACAAATTATCTGTGTAAATAAATTCTAAATAAAAGACTGGTCCCGGGTCACGTGATTCGGGACTTTGTTATTTATAAACTTTACCTATATATGAGAGTTATTCCCCTTCTTCTGTACTGTATGTTAGTGACCTCCGCTGTCGTAGCGCAACGTAATTATGTACCCGGTGTGATCATCACCTTGCAGAATGATTCACTGAAAGGGTTTATTGATTTCCGCGACTGGTACCAATCTCCCGGTGAAATAGCCTTTAAGGAAAGCTTATCGAACGCAAAAGAGCAACACTTCAAACCTTCGGATATCAATGGGTTTAAAGTAGCTGAACCAGAAGTTGAATATGTAAGCCGGAAACTGCGTATTGATATCACCAAACAGGACATCAGCAATCTGGATGGAAAAACTGAACGTATCGTACAGGATACCCCGGTATTCCTCATGAGAATGGTAACCGGCCATTATAATCTATATGAATATATAGATGAGTTTTCCAGGGTTCACTACATATATGATGCCACTGACGTACCAGCTACAGAATTGGAGTATGTGATGCAGTATATAGAGCGGACTTCCGGCAACAGCGGTATTTTTACTGATGAGAGATACAAGGAACAATTGACAGCCTTATTTGCAGATAATGCCTCTCTGGCAAAAAAAGCCGGGCAGGTAGCTTACCGGGAAGCCAATCTGAAAAAACTGTTCCTTACTTACAACAGCTATAAGGAACCAGGAACTGTAACACGGGAGCCGGTAACCGTACAGAAGAAAAAGCGTTTGCCGGTGACATTCGGCATTATGGGAGGACTCGCTTTTACCAGCTATCCTTTTAAAGGAGCCGCTTTTATAGGACAGGGTGAATATGAAAACTCTAAAGGTCCTATAGGTGGCATCTGGGCTGATATCCCTTTGGGGCGTGGTAGACGTAATATTTCATTTGTACCGGAGCTCTTATATAAGAAGCTGGAAACAACCGGGGTTTTGCATGGTATCTATAATGGCGTTATCGTGAAGTTCGGGTTTACCTATCTGCAGTTGAATACATTGTTCCGTTATACTTATCCGACTAAAACTGCTATAAGGCCTTATGTTAATGTCGGGGTCGGAAATGGAATCATCGTTAAAACAAATGAGAACGGAATAAAGAGAAGTCCTGACAGAGGATGGGAAGTGGCCATCGACGGACCCCGTAAATATGAACAGACATTGGTAGGCGGAATAGGTGTAAAGATCTACAAGGTGAATGCTGAAGTAAGATATACAACAGGCAACGGTTTCTCGCCTTATGCAGGCGGAAGAACGGGTATTCACAGCTTCCAGATCCTGGCTGCATACGGTTTCTAACCTTTTACTGCCAGCAGTAATTCCAGGTCGGTATATTTTAGTTTGAATTTTTCACTGAGATGGTAGTTGGTCAGTGCGCCTTTGTAGAGATAGATACCATTACGTACACCGCGTTTGATCCAAACAAGATTTTCAAAACCGCCATCGTCGGCCGCTTCCAGCAACAGAGGCATCAGTACATTACTGATCGCTTCTGATGCGGTGCGGGCGAACCCGGATGGGATGTTGGGAACACAATAATGCACCACATCATATTTTTTGAAGACAGGGTTCTCATGACTGGTAATCTCTGAGGTTTCGAAACAACCGCCACGGTCTATGCTAACGTCTACGATCACTGATCCTGCTTTCATATTGCTGACCATCGCCTCTGTTACAACGATAGGCGTGCGGCCGCTCTGGGACGATAATGCGCCTACAGCTACATCCGCGTTACGGAGTTGTTCTGCCAGCACCTTGGGTTGTATAACAGAAGTGAATATACGTACACCAATATTGTTCTGAAGACGTTTCAACTTATAGATATTGTTGTCAAATACTTTCACAGATGCCCCCAGCGCCATCGCCGTTCTGGCCGCAAATTCACCCACAATACCGGCTCCTATGATCACTACCTTGGTAGGAGGGATACCGGTCACACCGCCCAGCAGAATACCTTTTCCTTTATTACCGTTACTGAGGTACTGACCTGCAAGCAGCATCACGGCGCCACCAGCTATTTCACTCATGGCCCTTACTATCGGGTATGTGCCTGCATCATCTTTGAGATTTTCAAAAGAGAGCAATGTGATCCTTTTTTCCATCATCTTCTGTACCTGCTCTATCTTCAGGGCGGCCAGGTGGATAGGGGAAATAACGATCTGATGAGGGCGCAGCAGTTCTATTTCTTCGTCATTCAGCGGAGCTGACTTTACGATGATCTCTGCTTTGAATACTTCTTTCTTGTCATACAGAATTTCTGCGCCGGCTTCTGAAAAATCAGTATCATAGAAATGTGAGCCGTCGCCCGCTTTGTGTTCTACTACAATATGATGACCATTGCTGGCTAATATACTGACTGCATCGGGTGTAAGTGCAATGCGGTTCTCCTGGAAGGAAGTCTCTTTAGGTATACCAATAAATAAACGGGAGTTCTTTTGTGGAATATCTAACGTTTCTTCCAGTGGTGAGTACGTAAAGCCAGCACTCACAACAGGTTTTTGCCTTTGCTCCATATGATTATCAAGATTGGTCCGGGTGATTTTTTCCGCGTATCCAAAGATACGTCATTTGTTCAAAGCATTATCCGGCGCGTAAAAGCCTTTTTTTGTCAGGTAATACTGATAGCTGCAACCGGACAGTATCCGGTGGCAGTAAGTCATTGATGATATCAGGCCATTCTACGAAACTGATCGCACGATCACGGTATATAGTGTCTTCAACGCCCGCTGCTATGGCTTCTTCCTCGTCCTTTAGCCGGTAAAGGTCCAGATGATATATGGTATATTCCTGACCGTTTTCCCGGAAAACATATTCGTTGATGATTGAAAACGTAGGACTGGCAGTAGCATCTTCCACGCCTCTGGCAGCACACAATGCTTTCACGAAAGTAGTCTTACCTGCTCCCATCGGCCCTTCCAGGGTAAATAGATGTTGCCCCTTGTAATGTTGCCAGAAGCTTTCTGCGGTTGCAGGCAGCTCTTCCTGAGAAAATGTCCATTCCATGGAGTAAATTTAGCTAATTACGATATCATTGGTTGCTACTGAGTTGCATTAAAAGTTGAACCAGCTGGAACGAATTGATAATCTGTATAATAGGTGGGTACGTCGATACTCCGTTGCATTAATATTTTATTCACGTAAAACAGTGCTCGGTACCTTTGGTTAGGTATTTTGATATTAATATTATTCGCTGAATCATGGAAACGATCAGTTGTAAAGTAAGAGGTATGCACTGCACCAATTGCGCGCAATCGGTGTCAAGATACCTGGAACATAAAGGGATGCAGGACGTGAACGTGAGCTTTGCCACAGAAGAGCTGAGTTTTACCTTACCCGAGGGTATCTCCTCTGCCCGTGATGTATTGAACGGCATTAACCAGATGGGCTACCAGGTGATATTGCCTGACCAACCTCAGCCTGGCACTTTGTTCCTGAATACCCTAACCTTTAAATTCTTCTTCTGCGCTGTTTTTACCGCTCCCTTGCTACTGCACATGTGGGTGAACTGGTCCTGGCTGCATAATACCTATGTACAGTTAGCCTTATCTACCCCGGTATTCCTTATGGGGCTGTGGCACTTCGGTCGCAGCGCCTGGAGATCGCTGGTGAACAGGCTGGCCAATATGGATGTATTGATCACGCTGGGCGCAACAGCTGCTTATGGCTACAGCCTTACAGGTACCTTATTGCACCTGGGTAGTGAATATATGTTCTACGAAACGGCGGCAGCGATCATTACACTGGTGTTCCTGGGAAACCTGCTGGAAGAACGCTCTGTAAAACAGACCACCACTGCCATCGCCGACCTGGCAAGAATGCAGGTAACCACTGCAAGGCTGATCCAGGAACATGGCGATCATGAGCATATTCACATTGTAGATAACCAGACCCTGAAACCGGGTGATAAGGTATTGGTAAATACGGGCGACAAGATCCCGATGGATGGCACCATTTATTGGGGTAGTGGCCATCTGAATGAGTCTATGATTACCGGTGAAAGTACACCGGTGGCTAAAAGCGAAAAGCACAAGGTAATTGGTGGTACTATGCTGGAAGATGGCAGTATCAAAATGTTTGTTACTGCCACCGGTAAGGACACCGTGTTATCCTACATTATAGAACTGGTAAAACAGGCACAGAACAGCAAGCCTGATATGCAGAAGCTGGCCGACAGGATCAGCGGCATTTTCGTACCGCTGGTGCTGGGTATCGCCATTGCTACCTTCCTGGGATGGGCCATTTTCACTCATGTGAGTACCGGCGCAGCCATTATGAAAAGTATCGCAGTATTGGTCATTGCCTGCCCCTGTGCTATGGGCCTCGCTACACCTGCCGCAGTAATGGTGGGGCTGGGACGCGCTGCCAACAACGGGATCCTCATCAAGGGCGCTAATACACTGGAAGCATTCAAAGACATCAGATATGTGGTACTCGATAAAACCGGTACCCTCACCACTGGTAAGCTACAGGTAGGCAACTATCATTTTGAAGGAATGACAGAACAGGAATTCAAAAAGACAGTGTATAGCCTGGAGAAATACTCTTCTCACCCGATTGCCCGCTCATTGGCCGGCTTATGGAAAGGAGAAGGAGAAACACCCTTACAGCAGGTAAGAGAGATAAAAGGCCGTGGTATGCAGGCTAAAGATGCAGCAGGCAATGAATGGCAACTCGGCTCTTTTGTGATGGCGGAAAAGACCATCTCAGATGACAGTCATAACATCTATCTGCTGAAGAACGGACAACTGGCGGGTTGGATTGATTTAATCGACGAGATCAGACCTGATGCTGCCCTGATGGTCAAACAGTTGCAGCATGAGGGAATCAAAACAGTACTGCTGAGTGGGGACACCGAACGTAAATGCAGGGAACTGGCTGCTCAGACAGGTATCACGGAAGTGTTTGCAGGGCAGACACCTGAACAGAAGCTGCAGAAGATTGACGCCCTCATGAAGGAGGCCGCCGTCGCCATGGTAGGAGATGGTATCAATGATGCTCCGGCATTGGCCAGGGCCAGCATTGGTATCTCCCTGAGTGATGCTACCCATGTGGCCATGCAGAGCGCCAATGTGATACTGCTCAATAACCGTCTTTCTTCCCTGCCACTGGCCCTGGGACTGGGACGTCATACTTACCTCACCATCAAACAGAATCTTTTCTGGGCTTTCATTTATAACATCATTGCCATTCCTTTTGCGGCTTTCGGCGTATTAAGCCCCATATCCGGGGCAGGTGTTATGGCACTTTCTGATATTGTACTGGCAGTGAATTCTGTCAGACTGCGCTATAAGAAGGTGATCTGATAGCCGGCATGTGCAGATGTGCGCAATTCTTTATTTTTACAGCTGCACTGATATGGCCAATCCATCCGACATACTCAAAAAATACTGGGGATACACACAATTCCGTCCTTTACAGGAAGACATCATTCAATCTGTTAGCAATGGCAAGGACACACTTGCCCTGTTACCGACAGGTGGGGGGAAATCCATCTGTTTCCAGGTGCCAGCCCTGCTCAGGGAAGGTGTATGTATAGTGGTCACACCACTCATCGCCCTGATGAAAGACCAGGTAGCCAATCTGCAGAAACGGAATATTCCGGCAGTAGCTATCTATGCGGGCATGTACTACCAGGATGTGGAAAGACTGCTGGAGGAAGCCCGCAGGGGTAAATACAAGTTCCTCTATGTCTCCCCCGAAAGGCTGCAAAGCAAGCGCTTCCTCGAATATTGCGATGGAATGCCCGTGAACCTGCTGGCTATTGATGAGGCACACTGTATCTCCCAATGGGGATACGACTTCCGGCCAGCCTATCTTGAAATTGCAGCCATCAGAAGTTATTTCCCCGATGTTCCCTTGCTGGCACTCACAGCATCGGCCACTCCAAGAGTTCAACAGGACATCTGTGAGAAGCTGCTTATGAAACAGCCTGCCATATTCACCAAAAGTTTTGCCCGTCATAATCTTTCCTATAGCGTCATTGAAGAAGACAATAAGCCGGAGAAATTAAAGCATATCCTCCAGCGGGTGCAGGGCAGTGCTATTGTGTACTGTCGTAACCGTAAGCGTACCCGGGAGGTGGCAGATATGCTGGAACAGGCAGGTATTGCTGCTACTTATTATCACGCAGGACTAACAGGAGAGGAGCGTGCGGTGAGGCAGGAGTTATGGCTGAACAGTCGTATAAGGGTAATGGCATGTACCAATGCTTTTGGTATGGGGATAGACAAGCCTGATGTACGCGTGGTTATCCACTACGATGCTACTGATGGGCTGGAAGCCTATTACCAGGAAGCAGGACGTGGCGGGAGAGATGAAAAGAAAGCATATGCGGTACTGATGTATCAGCAACAGGAGCTGAAGGAAATGGTCAAAATGATGGAGCTTCAGTTTCCCGAAGTAGGGGAGATCCGCGAGGTGTACCAATGCCTGGTAAACTATTTGCAGGTACCGGTAGGGAGTGCAGAGGGTATATACTATGATTTTGACATCAATGATTTCGTTCGCAAGTTTGAACTGAATATTACGATTACATACAGCGCCTTGAAGATACTGGAACAGGAAGGTATCCTGCAGCTGAGTGAAAGTGTGTTTATGCCTTCCCGTGTGGAGTTTGTCATCAGCAAACAAACACTATATGATTTTACAGATATGCAGCCTGCATATGATTCTTTGCTGCAAACATTGCTACGCACCTATGAAGGCATCTTTGATACACCGGTACCGGTATATGAGAAACAGGTAGCAAGGTTGATGAGGAAACCGGAATCACAGGTCATAGAATGGTTACAGCAGCTGCATCAGCGTCGTATCCTGAAGTATAGTCAACGCAAAGAGGAACCACAGTTATGCTTTACACAGGAACGTGTTTCCGCGCAACATCTACGTATCGATACCGCCAGGATAAAAGGGCGGATGCAGGTGTATAAGGAGCGATTAGACGCTATGCTCGACTATATCCGCAATAAGGATGTCTGCCGTACACAGATGCTGGTACAGTATTTTGGAGAGAAGAATACCACTGCCTGCGGGACCTGTGATGTATGCATAGAAAAAAAGAAAAGGCCGCTGGAAGGAAAAGAAGCGGAAGCAATAGCAGTACAATTGATGGCACAACTACAGGCAGAACCGATGGAATGGACAGAGGTGCGCAACAGGTTATTGTCGGTAAAAGAAGAGGCATTGCTGGAAGTAATGCAGTTCCTGATCGCGGAGGGAAGAGCAGGCAGGGATGCCATGGGAAGAGTACATTTATTGTAACTGCTTAAAAGCAAGAGAGGCCGTATCATCCTTTGATACGGCCTCTCTTGCTTTTATATCCTTGCTGTTACAGCTTGATAAGCTTACCTTCTTTACTGCTCTGGAAAGCAGCTTCGATCACACGGATCACATTTACGGCATCTGAAGGTGCTACGGGTACTGGAGCGCCTGTGGTAATTGCCTTATGCATACCATCAAAGTATTCCAGGTAGTTACCTTTAGGAGAAGGCAGGTATTCCCTGATCACTTTACCATCTTTCTCTGTGTGCATCAGGCCCCATTCATGAATGCCTTCTACGCCCCATCCGGGAGCGCCCGGCATCAGGCCCTGTTGCAGCATCGTTTCCTGTGTATCGGCTTTTGTCTTGATGAAAGAGCCTTTACGTCCATGGAACTGGTAAGAGGGAATAGGCTCCCTGGTAATATAACTACATTTCAGGCGTACACGTAATTTATCGTAAAAAAATACCAGTTCGAAATAATCATCCACAATAGATTCTGCACGGATGATGCGGATATCCGCCCAGATGGAGTCAGGCATGCCGAACAGTAGCAGGGCCTGGTCTACCAGGTGTGAGCCCAGGTCATATAGGCCGCCGGTGCCAGGCAAAGCGGCTTCTTTATGCTTCTTATAGCTTAACTCTTCACGGTAACGGTCATAGTGGATCTCTGCCTCCAGGATGTCTCCCAGGTCGCCGCTGGCAACTACCTGCCGAACGATCTTGAAATCACCATCAAAACGGCGGTTATGGTACACGCTCAGTAACAGTCCCTTGCTTTTGGCCAGTTCCACCAGTTCCTGTCCCTCTACGGAGGCAACGGTGAAAGGTTTCTCCACGATCACATGTTTACCGGCGTTCAGTGCCGCCTTGGTATACTCGTAGTGTGTATAGTTAGGTGTGTTTACGATGATCAGTTCCAGGGAACTGTCCTGGAGCATCTCTTCCACGCTCTTGTACACTTTTACATCCGGATACCTTTCCTGCGCCATATGTTTGCTTCTTTCCACTACGGCTGTAAATTCAAACCCGGGATGTACATGAATAAAGGGCGCGTGAAAAATATGGCCTGACATACCATATGCACATATACCGGTCTTGATAATTCTTTCCATGAAATCCTGGTTTTAGCTGTTAGGGCAATAAGATAGTGAATATTCGGAATTTCTTAGAACCAACTGCTTTTCTTACTGCTTTTACCACCCAGTCCCAATGCACCCAGCAGACTGCGGGTTATGATATTTGCCGCGGTACGACCTGCCTGACGTGCAGCTGAGCTGGTCAGTACGGTTTCCAGAATGCTCTTTTCTTCCTTCTGTTTGCCTCCTCCTTTTGAAGATGCCTTTTCTTCCTTATCCTGGGCCGTTTTTTCGGCCGCTTCTTCCAGTTTGGCAGTTAGTATCTCGTAAGCACTTTCGTTGTCTATTTCGCGGTTATATTTCTTTACCAGCTTAGAGGCATTGACGATGGCGTCGGCTTCTTCGCCTGAAAGGATATCCATACGTGAGCGGGGCGAAACCAGCATGGTCGCTGCCAATGGTGTAGGCTGCCCTTTTTCATTCAGACAGGTAAAGAGTGCCTCTCCTATACCGATCTGTGTCAGTAACTCATCTGTTTTATAGTATTCAGACAGTGGATAGTTCTCTGCTGTTTGTTTGATAGATTTTCTGTCATTGGCAGTGAAAGCGCGTAATGCATGCTGCACCTTCATACCCAGCTGGCCCAGTACGGACGGCGGGACGTCCATAGGGTTCTGCGTACAGAAAAAGATGCCCACTCCCTTGGAGCGGATCAGCTTAATGATGGTCTCAATCTGCTGCAACAATGCGGTGCTGGCCTCCTGGAAGATGAGGTGCGCCTCATCAATGAACATCACCAGTTTCGGCTTTTCAAGATCACCTTCTTCCGGTAGTGTAGCATACAGTTCTGCCAGCAGGCTTAACATGAATGTAGAGAATAACTTCGGACGGTCCTGTATATCGGCCACCCTTACGATAGAGATAATACCCCTGCCATCATCGCCGATGCGCATCAGGTCATCCACTTCAAAAGAAGCCTCTCCAAAGAAAAGATCTGCGCCCTGTTGTTCCAGACCTACCACCTTACGGAGAATAGTGCCTGCTGAGGTAGTGGAGATCTTACCATAGTCTTTCTCCATTTCTGCTTTTCCCTCATCGCTCACAAACTGCAGCACTTTCTTAAAATCTTTCAGATCAAGCAGTGGCAGTTTATTATCATCACAGTATTTGAATATCATGGATACCAGGCCTTCCTGGGTATCGTTCAGCTCCAGTATCTTGGAGAGCAACACCGGTCCGAATTCACTCACGGTAGCACGGAGACGGGCGCCTTTTTCCTTACTGAGGGAAAGCAGCTCCGTTGGGTAGGCTGCGGGCGACCAGCTACCGCCTATTTTCTGGTAGCGTTCATCAATCTTGGCATTCCCCGTTCCTGCGGCAGCAATGCCGCTCAGGTCACCTTTAATGTCCATCAGTAATACAGGTACGCTGGCATCACTTAAAGCTTCTGCAATGACCTGCAGGGTTTTGGTTTTACCGGTACCGGTGGCGCCGGCTATCAGGCCATGCCTGTTCAGCGTTTTCAGTGGGAGGGATACGTCCGCTCCGGTTATTACTTCGCCATCCAGCATGGCGCAGCCCAGTTTTATATGTTCGCCTTTAAAGGAATAACCGTTCTGAATGTACTCCAGAAATGCTTCTTTCGTAGCCATGGTATATCAAATTTTTGTTGAAGATATGGAAAAGCGGTTTCGGACAAAAGAGGGGGAAAAAAAATCAGGAACTAAACATGAAAAATAATGCAGATGCATTTATTGTTCATGCTTAATTCCTGATGTTTATTTTTTTTGTACGCTGATAGTCTTATAGGTCTTCTTCCCTCTCAAGCATCAGTATGGCGCCTTGTGGAACGATGAAATACTTCTCGCCCTGATAGACTACTTCTGTAGAACCGCTTACAAGGAAGATAGCCAGATCGCCTTCTTTCGCCTGGAGCGGGATATATTTCACTTTCTCTTCTTCCGCTTTCCAGGGCTCATCATCTTCACTAGGTAATGGCAGTGCATAACCTGGCCCCGTTTTGATCACATAGCCCTGTTGTACTTTCTCCTTTTCCTGCATACCAGGAGGAAGATATAAACCGCTTTCTGTACGCTCGTTGGGGGTGGTTGGTTTAATAAGCACCCGGTCTCCTACAACTATTAGCTTCTTCAATTTATTGTCTTGAGTCAAATGTATTGCCATCGTAAAGTACCTCCGCGAAAGATATTACAAAATGCGTGCAGCAGCAGTATATGGTGCCAATATGTCACAGTTACACATCTGCCAGCCGGAAGGTATCGGCTACTCTGATGCCTTTGTCTGTCGATTGCAGGGTGCAGCATTCTGTAACAGGATCATGCTCAAAAAAGAGGATGTAGTTATTCTCCACGGCCTCCTGTAAAAAGCTCTTTTTCTCCTGTAGTGTTGTCAGCGGGAACATATCATATGCCATGACATAAGGAATTGGAATATGTCCCTTGCTGGGCAGCAGGTCGGCCATATATATGATGGTTTTACCCTTGTACTGGATCTGCGGCAGCATCATAGAGTCTGTATGCCCGAATACAAAGCGGATATTGAAGTCGTTGGTGAAAGGAATACCTTCCTCCCGTGGAATAAACTTCAGTTGTCCGCTTTCCTGTATAGGCAGGATATTTTCTTTCAGGAAAGAGGCTTTTTCCCGTTCATTGGGTTTGGTGGCCCATTCCCAATGTTCCTCATTGCTCCAGAAGCTGGCATTCTTAAAGGCGGGTACCAGTTTGTCTCCCCGTCTTTCTATACTGCCACCACAGTGGTCAAAGTGCAGATGTGTCAGGAATACGTCTGTAATATCATCACGATGAAAGCCATGTTTAGCCAGGGATGTATCAATACTGGTGTCTCCGTGCAGGTAATAATAGCTGAAGAATTTCTCATCTTGCTTATTGCCTATGCCGGTATCTACCAGTATCAGGCGGTCGCCATCTTCTATCAGCAGGCTACGCATGGCCCACGAGCACATGTTGTTCTCATCTGCCGGGTTTAGCTTATTCCAGATGCTTTTAGGCACCACGCCAAACATGGCGCCTCCATCCAGTTTAAAATGGCCTGTATCTATGCTATATAAGTTCATGATTGGATCAGTTTGCGAACTGAAGTTCGTGAATTTCAGCTTCCGGCAGTCATCCTTTTTTGTTTTTGCAGTGCTGCATAGAGCCATACCAAACCTATTGCGAAGAACGCGATCAGCGCCAGTACGGAGTTACGCATGCTACCTGTCAGCTCATGGATATAACCGAAAGTGATCATTCCTATAGCAATGGACAGTTTTTCCACCACATCATAGTAACTGAAGAAAGACGCGGTATCCTCCGTTTCAGGCATCAGTTTGGCGTAGGTAGAACGGCTGAGGGATTGTACGCCACCCATTACAAGGCCTACTGCTACGGCCAGTGTATAGAAGTCTGTGGCTGTCTGCATGCGGTACCCTATCAGGCAGATGACCACCCATAGGATGACAACCACCATTAATACAGGGAGGTTACCAAATTTGCCTGATAGTTTGGCTATTCCCCAGGCGCCAAGTACAGCTACTATCTGGATGGCTACTACCGCCATGATCAGTCGGTCAGCAGGCAATCCCAATTCCTGGCTACCAAAGATGGTAGCAGCCATCATCACTGTCTGAACGCCCATACTGTAAAAGAAGAATCCACGTAGAAATCTCTTTAATACAGGCATCATCCTTACCTGTGCATATACTTTTTTGAGCTCCCGGAAACCTTCTGTCAAAGCACTGGCGCTATGTTGCTGTATAGTTGCCTTAGAGGCTGGCAAACGTAGAAACGTGATCTGTGCAAAACCGATCCACCAGAGACCTGTCAGCAGGAAGGTAATACGTACCGGCATGCCACCATCAATACCGAATGGTTTTACTACGACAAGCGCAAAGCCGATCAGCTGCAACAATACACTGCCTATATATCCCATGGCAAAGCCTTTTGCACTGATACGGTCCCGGTCTTCTATCGAGGCTATTTCCGGCAGATAAGAGTTGTAGAATACCAGGCCTCCGCAATATCCCAATGTGGCCAATATGAAGAAGATGGCACCGTATTCGACATTGGGGTTTGGTCCTGTGAAGTTATATAAAGCACAGCAGCTCAGTCCTCCCAGCCAGGTGAATAACATGAGGTATCTTTTCTTGTTACCTCTTGTATCGGCGATGGAAGAGAGTATGGGCGACAACAGTGCTGCGAGTATAAAAGCAGCAGCCATAGAGTAGTCGTACAATGCAGAGTTTACGAAGGTCCTTCCAAAGAAGCTTACATTGTCACCGTTAGCATCAGAGTGCGTAATGGTAGTGAAATAAATAGGGAAAAAAGTGGTGGTAATTACCAGGTTGTACACTGAGTTAGCCCAGTCATACATTGCCCAGCCATTGATTACTTTTTTACTGGCAGTTTGCATATGATGTAAACAAGTTGGTGATCAAAATGAGAAAACATGAAGCCGGGTAATGTGCTCACGGTAAGCCGGCGCTTATTTATAATCGAGTATGCTGATCTGATCCGGACACATAAAGTATTCCTGCTCATCGTTGGAACTGACAATGATAAGACGGTCGCCACTGTAATCGGTAATAAGTTGCTGATAGAGCCGGACACCGGAGGCATCCAGGTTGGTACAGGGTTCATCCAGCAGCAGCACGGGAACATCAGAGAAAATGGTCAGGGCCAGTTTCAGTCTTTGTTTCATGCCGGATGAAAAATAGCGGATCTGTTTGTTCATGGATTTCTCCAGGCCCACCAGGGCTACAGCATCTGCGGGAGTGATTGCGGGAATGAATTGTTTGAACTGTAGGTGGAACTGCAGGCTTTCTGCGAGTGTAAATTCTTCTACCAGTTCGAGGTAAGGAGCAGCGATGGCACAATGCCGGAAGAACTGATCAGGACTGAGCAGTTCTTCCGGTGTGTTATAAGTAACGGAACCTTCATTGTGATGGAGGTGTCCGCTGATAACCTGTAAAAGTGTAGATTTTCCAGAGCCATTAGGGCCCAGTATGGCATACCGTCCGCCAGCTTCAAAAGTGGCAGATACACGACGGAAGATCCAGTCGTAGTTAAATCGTTTGCCTGTCTGGTGCAGCGTTATTTTCATTCGTCGCTGGCTAGTGACGTATAACCTTTCATGATGCCCCTGCCGGATTCACGGATGAACGATAGTATCTCATCCCTTTCATCAGTGGCAGGATATTCTGCTTCAATGATACTGATCGCTTTTGACAGCTTGTATCCTTTCACGAATATGATACGGTAGATATCCAGTACGTGGTTGATCTTTTCGAGAGAGAAACCTCTTCTTTTCAGACCGATAGAATTCACGCCTACATATGACAGCGGTTCACGTGCTGCTTTTACATAAGGCGGTACATCCTTTCTCACGAGGGAACCTCCTGTAACAAAGGCATGTGCGCCTATTTTACAGAACTGTTGAACGGCTACCATGCCCGCCAGCACTACGTAGTCGCCCACGGTAATATGGCCGGCCAGGGTAGTGTTGTTGGAAAACACACAGCTATTGCCCACTTCACAATCGTGTGCAATGTGGCTGTACGCCATGATCAGGCAGTTATTGCCGATAACGGTTTTCCATTTGTCCTTGGTTCCTCTGTTTATGGTTACATACTCTCTGATGGTGGTGTTATCTCCGATTTCAGTTGTGGTTTCTTCGCCTGCAAATTTGAGATCTTGCGGAATGGCGGAAATTACAGCCCCGGGAAAGATACGGCAGTTCTTACCGATCCTGGCGCCATCCATAATAGTGACATTGGAGCCGATCCAGGTACCTTCTCCGATTTCAACGTTTTTGTGAATGACAGTGAAGGGATCGATCTTTACGTTTGGCGCTACTTTGGCGTCCGGGTGAATGTAAGTTAGCGGATGGATCATTGCTATTATTTAGCTTTCTCTTGTTTTAATGATTTGAGCGGTCAGGTCACCTTCAGTTACTACCTTGTTGCCTACGAATACTGTTCCTCTCATTTCTACTATGCCTCTTCTGATGGGGCTCAGCAATTCCATCTTCAGGATCATGGTA
This sequence comes from Chitinophaga ginsengisoli, assembly GCF_003014595.1. Classification (GTDB taxonomy): domain Bacteria; phylum Bacteroidota; class Bacteroidia; order Chitinophagales; family Chitinophagaceae; genus Chitinophaga; species Chitinophaga ginsengisoli. The sequence continues at coordinate 953,069 of NZ_PYGK01000001.1, forward strand.
TCTCCTGGAAATACTTTCTGCTTGAACTTACAGTTGTCGATTTTAATAAAATAGGTATCGTAATTCTGAGGATCTGGTACAGTGTTGAGTGCAAGAATACCTCCGCACTGTGCCAGTGCTTCCACCTGCAATACGCCCGGCATTACCGGATTATTCGGGAAGTGACCCTGGAAGAAGTGCTCGTTGAAGGTGACGTTTTTGATACCTACTACCTGTGTATCGGTAAGATCGATGATCTTGTCTACCAGCAGCATCGGATAACGATGCGGCAACGTTCTTTCAATACGTGGCAGATCAAAGATAGCTGGTTTATTAGGATCGTATACAGGCACATCCTTGATGTGCTTGTTCTTCTTGATATACTGTTTGATCTTACGGGCAAACTCCACGTTGGAAGCGTGTCCCGGACGGTTTGCAATGATATGCGCCTTAATAGGCACACCTACCAGTGCCAGGTCACCCACGATGTCCAGCAGTTTGTGACGTGCCGGTTCATTCGGGAAGTGAAGCTGTATGTTATTGAGAATACCTTCTCTTGCTGCTACGCTGATCTTCTCACGGTTAAACACCTTGGCAAGGCTGGCCAGTTGGTCATCGCTTACCGGTTTATCTACGATCACGATAGCGTTATTGATATCGCCACCTTTGATCAGGTTGTTGGAGATCAGGTATTCCAGTTCATGCAGGAATACGAAAGTACGGCAGGGCGCTACTTCCTCTTTGAAATCCTGCAGGCTGTTCAGATTAGCATGCTGTGTTCCTAACACAGGCGAATTAAAATCGATCAGGCAGGTAATACGGTAATCCACTGCAGGCAGGGCTACCATTTCTACGTTCTTGCTATCGTCGTAGTAATTGATGTTGGTGTCAATTGAATACCAGACCTTTTTGGCGTCCTGTTCGGCAATACCAGCTTCCTCTATCTTCTGGATAAAGGGGGAGGAACTACCATCCATAATCGGAATTTCAGGACCATCGATCTCGATGTGTACGTTATCTACTCCTGTTCCCACCAGGGCAGCCATAATATGCTCGATCGTACTTACGCGTGCGCCGTTGTGTTCGAGCGTCGTGCTGCGCGCAGTATCCACGACATAATCGACATCGGCTTTAACTACAGGTTGTTCAGGCAGATCTACACGCTGAAATTTAATACCGTAACCGGGAGTGGCCGGCTTCAGGGTCATGTTTACATGCGCTCCTGTGTGTAAACCAACACCCGATATAGTGACTGGGGCTTTTATCGTGTGTTGGTTAGACGACTGATGACTATCCATATTTTATTATAACTGTTTATCCTACTTTGTTCTTCAAACACCTTCCCGCACGGAAAGCAGTTGTTTTACCATATCTTCCAATTCCTTCACACGTTTTTCAAGGTCCGGCAAATTTCTAAAAATTGCCTGACTTTTTAAGGAACTTTTGTAATCAAAAGCAGGAGATCCCATCAGTGCTGTATTTGGTTCCGCTATCGATTTAGACAGGCCGCTCTGTGCATTGATCTTGGTACCGTCGGCCAGCTGGATATGTCCCACCAGGCCTACCTGTCCGCCTATCACACAGTTCTTGCCGATTTTAGTGCTGCCGGAGATACCGGTCTGTGCCGCAATTACAGAATTCGTATCCACATCCACATTGTGTGCTATCTGGATCAGATTATCCAGTTTTACGCCCTGACGGATAACGGTGGAACCCATTGTAGCACGGTCTATTGTGGTATTAGCCCCTATTTCCACATCATCGTGAATGATCACATTACCGATCTGCGGCACTTTCTTATAGGTTCCATCAGGCTGGGGCGCAAAGCCAAAACCATCTCCACCGATCACACAACCCGCATGCAGGATCACCCTGCTGCCCAGTACACAGTTGTCATATACCTTTACACCCGGGAAGATGACAGTATCATCCTGTACGGTAACATTGTCGCCGAGATATACACCGGGATATATTTTAACATTATTTCCAAGCACTACGTTTTCGCCCAGGTAGGCAAAAGCACCGATGAAAACGTTCTGACCAGTCTTTACTGATGCAGGTACATAAGACGGTTGCTGAATACCAGTCTTGTTACCTACCAGCTGTTTATATTTTTCCAGGAGAAGGGCAAAGCTGCTATATGCATCTTTTACCCTGATCAGGGTTGACTTAACAGGTTTTTCCGTTACAAGGCTTTCATTCACTATCAGTATTGAAGCATTGGTAGTATAAATGAATTCTTCGTATTTAGGATTGGCAATGAAACTGAGCATCCCTTCACCGGCCTCTTCAATCTTGGCGATGTTGCTCACTTTAACGTCTGGGTTGCCTTCCAGCCTACCATCCAGCATGGTAGCCAATTGTAATGCGCTAAACTGCATAGTTATTAATTAATAATGTTACCCGATCTGACCAGCTATCAACCTATTCCTGTCCCACAACTCGTATTTCCGGAATTTGTAATTGATAATTAGCCATTCATCAGATTTTTGGATGACAAATGTAGAATTTTTTTACGGGTATAGCCAGCGTATGACTAACCAGTGCATTGTCAATGGAGGAAATGTCTTTTACAGTTCCGTCCTTAAAGAGAATGTTAATCTTCTCATTATTCACATTGTAGGCACTGAGACAGGCTGTGCCCGTAAAAACGAAATAGTCCAGGTCCTTACCGCTAATGCCATACTGTTGCTGTATCTTTTGCCTGAGGAGATGAATACTTTCCGCATCAAAGGCTTCATGGTTAAGGATACATTTAAATAAATTCCTGTTGATGAGCCAGTTGCAAAGCAGCGATAATATCTTATCCGGATGCTGTGCCCATACCTTGATAGCCCCAAGGATATCGTAATCGTCCAGCAGGCAGAATTGCTGAAGGCAAGCCGGTTCCTGTTCAAAGTTGGCAGCCGTGATAGTATGGTAGAGGAAATACTGCAATGCGGGCGAGGCGAACAGGGATACGCCCCGTGAAGCCAGTTCCTTGGCCCTGCGCAGTATTTTAACCAGCATATTCTCCGCACTCAGCACCGTTTTGTGCAGGTATACCTGCCAGTACATCAGGCGGCGCGCTACTATAAACTTTTCTATCGAATAGATCCCTTTCTCTTCCACCATGAGCTCATCACGGTGTACAGTGAGCATTTTTATTATTCTGTCGTATCCTATTACTCCTTCAGAAACGCCTGTATAGAAGCTGTCCCGGTTCAGATAATCCATCCTGTCTACGTCTAACTGGCTGGAAACCAGCTGGTGCAGAAAGGTTTTGTGATAACGGCCGTTAAAGATCTCTATCGTCAGCGTCAGCGCCCCATTCATTTCCCTGTTCAGCTCCTCCATCAGCCACTGGCTGATCTTCTCGTGGGATACCCCCTCAATAATGCCATTCTCCAGGGCATGAGAATAAGGTCCATGACCTATATCATGCAAAAGTATGGCCATCTTTGTAGCGACCTCTTCCTCCTCGGTGATCTGTACCCCTTTTGCCTTGAGTTCCATAAGGGCAAAACACATCAGATGATAGGCCCCCATGCTGTGATGAAAACGGGTATGCATCGCGCCAGGATATACCAGGTGTGCAAGCGCCATCTGGTGGATCCTGCGCAAACGCTGATAATAAGGATGGGAAATTAATGTAAAGATCAACGGATGGTCAATCGTAATGAAGCCATACACCGGATCGTTCACAATTTTTCGCTTGCGTTCTGCCATTTACCGTTCTCCTTTAGCTAGACAAAGCTACGTTAAGGAATTATTATCTGTAACTTTTTCTAATGTATAGACGCGGGAGGAAAGGAATCCCCCTATCTTCCACGCTATTTTCCCTATTTTTATGATCGAAATTATTAATATTTAATCACTGATGGTAGAACATATTGTTTTTTAACAATTTATTGTGCCCGGATGAGCTGCCAGGAACGGTTTTTGACAACATGAATACGTAACTTGAGTAGGATAGTTGTCACTGCCAACTAAAATTTGCTTTATCATAAACACCTTACTTGAATGAGTCAAATAAATATACTTTGGGTAGATGATGAAATAGAATCACTGAAATCACAGATCATGTTCCTGGAAACCAAGGGATATAAAGTGTCGGCCCTCACCAACGGGTATGACGCCCTCGAATTCCTGCGTGAACAGGTGGTGGATGTGGTGTTGCTGGACGAATCTATGCCGGGTATAACTGGTCTGGAAACCCTGGGAAAGATCAAAGAGATCGATCAGCAGATCCCTGTGGTGATGATCACTAAAAATGAAGCAGAGAACGTGATGGACGATGCTATCGGTTCCCAGATCACCGACTACCTTATTAAACCGGTGAACCCGAACCAGGTGCTCCTTTCCCTGAAAAAGATCATTGATAATAAACGCCTGGTGGCTGAAAAGACCACCATCGCCTACCAACAGGAATTCCGTACGTTGTTTATGGCGCTGAACTCCAACCCGGACTATAACGAGTGGATGGACATCTACAAGAAGCTGGTGTACTGGGAAATGGAAATGGGTAAAACCAACAGCCCAGAGCTGCTGGAGGTGCTCAATTCCCAGAAGGCGGAAGCCAATACAGAGTTCGCCAAATTCATCAGCCGGAACTATGCCAGCTGGGTAAGCCCGAAATCAAAAGAAGCGCCGGTAATGTCCCATACCCTGTTCCGGGATAAGATCGTGCCGGCCCTGGACAATGACGTACCTAATTTCATTATTATAATAGATAACCTCCGCTGGGACCAGTGGAAGGCGATACTGCCCATTTTCCTGGAATCTTACCGCCTGGTGCAGGAAGATACCTTTTACAGCATCCTGCCTACCTCTACCCAATACAGCCGCAACGCTATTTTTTCCGGTCTGCTGCCAATAGATATTGAACAGCGTTTCCCGGAAGAATGGAAAAATGATGATGAGGAAGGAGGGAAGAACCTGCATGAGGAAACTTTCTTTGCCGATCAGCTCCGCCGCCTGAAGATGGACCCCCGGTTCTCTTATACCAAGGTGACCACCCACAACGACGGGCAACACCTGGTCAACAATGTGCATAACCTGATGTCATACCCGATCAATGTGATCGTGTATAACTTTGTAGATATGCTCAGCCATGCCCGTACGGAAATGGAAGTGCTGAAGGAACTGGCAGCCGATGAGATGTCTTACCGCTCTATTACCGCCAGCTGGTTTGAACACTCGCCTTTACATCAGGCGCTACGTAAGCTGGCCGACAAAAAGATCAACCTGGTCATAGCGACTGACCACGGTAACGTAAGAGTGAAAACACCGGTGAAGGTGATAGGGGATAAACAGACCACTACCAACCTCCGTTACAAGCATGGCCGTAACCTGAACTATGATGCGAAGGAAGTATTGGCTTTCCGCGATCCAAAAGAAGCAGGTCTGCCGAGGCCGAATGTGAACTCATCTTACATCTTCGCTAAAGAGGATGGCTACCTCTGCTATCCGAATAACTATAACTACTTTGTCAATTTCTACCGGAATACTTTCCAGCACGGCGGTATTTCACTGGAAGAAGTGATTGTGCCTGTAGCAAGGCTGGTGAGTAAATAGGGACTCCGGGCTTTTTCCTTATTTTTGTTGAATGAACTTTAAAGTCACACCCAATAACCTGACCCGCCTCGAAAAGATTTTTGGAGAGGCCAAATATGAGTTGCGTTTCGAAAAGGGAACGTTCAACTCCGGCTATTGTGTACTTGAACACAAGAAGGTGGTTGTTATCAATAAATTCCTGAACCTGGAAGGACGTATCAATACTTTGTTGGATATCCTTTCCACGATGGCACTGGATGAAACCCTGCTGACTCCCGAGTCGCTGAAACTGTACAGGCAGATAGTCGACAACAGGAACGCGGCAAATGCAGCAGATGCAGCAGCGACCGATAACACAGATGATACATCAATACCACCTTCACCAGAACAACCTTCAGAGAATTGAAAGTCACCTTTTTAGGAACCGGTACTTCGCAGGGCGTACCCGTAATAGCTTGTGGTTGCCAGGTCTGTACCTCCTCCAATCCAAGAGATAAGCGCCTGCGCAGCAGTATCCTGATATCAGATACGCCTGCCGGTAATATTGTTATCGACACGACACCCGACTTCCGTTACCAGATGCTCAGGGTAGGCTTAAAACACCTCGAGGCTGTGCTGATCACCCATTCCCATAAAGATCATATTGCAGGCATGGACGATATCCGTGCCTTTAATTATTTCCAGCAGCGGGCTATCGATATCTATGCTACGGAATTTACCCAGCAGATCATCCGTAATGAATTCTCCTATGCCTTCGCCGAACAGAAATATCCGGGTATCCCGGAGCTGAACCTGCGTACCATTGGTACGGCGCCTTTTAATGTGAATGGCCTTGATATCATTCCCATTAATGTGATGCATCACCGTATGCCGGTGCTGGGATTCCGCTTCAACGACTTTACTTACATCACAGACGCCAATTTTATAGCCGAAGAGGAAAAGCAAAAGATCAGAGGTTCTAAAGTACTTGTACTCAATACACTGAGGAAAGAGAAACATATTTCCCATTTTACGCTGGATGAAGCGATTGCCATTGGTCGTGAACTGGAGATCCCGCAGGTCTATTTTACCCATATCAGTCACCAGCTGGGTTTACATGAAGAGGTCTCTGCAGAATTGCCTGTAGGCATGGCCCTGGCCTATGATGGCCTGGAGGTGGTACTGTAACTTGTTCTACTATTTACTGTATGCCTGTGTATTTGTGTCTGAGATTAACTTCGCATTAACTTTATTCTTTAGTTTTTGCAATAACTTGCCCGGCTTTAAATGTTAACCCATGAAGCAGGCGTTATGGAAAGCTTACAACAGCTTTTCGCGAAAGGAAAGACAAGGTATTTTATTCCTTTTGATACTGACAGGTAGCTGTGTGGCTATGCCCTCCTTATGGGAGCGTTGCGTACTGCTCCCCGCTGAAGTGTCTGCAACCGACAGTGTGTTATCTGCAGAAGTAGCGGCATTCCATAATGCACTATTGAACGGCACGAAGGTTTTCCCGGTGGATGCCCGTAGCCGTACTAACTTCCGCCGGCGCGATACGCAGCATACCTGGCGTGAAAGGAATAATACCTGGCAGGCGCCCGGAGTACGACAGGAAGGCGACCGCAGGAAAGCATATCAGAAGAGTATACCTGTGCTGGACATTAATACGGCAGATTCCGCACTATGGGAATCCTTGCCGGGTATAGGACCTGTGCTGGCTGCCCGCATTGTAAAGTTCCGGGAGAAGCTGGGAGGCTTCTACTCTATCAGCCAGGTAGGAGAAACCTACGGATTGGCAGACAGTACATTTAATAAAATTCAAGCTTCCCTGCGATTGCATAAGGTTTCACTAAAAAAAATAGACCTCAACCAGATGGATGAAAAATCTTTGGCACAACATCCATACATACGATACAAACTGGCGCGGTTAATAGTACTGTATCGCAATAACCACGGGCCTTTCAGGCAGGTGGAAGACCTTCTTGGCATACCATTGGTAGATGATAGTATTTATCGTAAAATTGAACATTACATCAAAACAGAAAATTCCCCATTATGAACTTTGAGCCTACAGAAACGCAACGACAGATTACACAAGTGATACGCGACTTTGGAAAAATTCACATGCAACCTTATGTACTGGAATGGGATGAAAATCAAACCTTTCCGGCGCAGCTGTTTAAACAACTGGGCGAACTGGGGCTAATGGGAGTACTTGTGCCTGAACAATATGGCGGCAGCGGACTGGGATACCTGGAATATGTGACCGTCATCAGCGAGATCGCTAAGATCTGTGGCGCCATCGGATTGAGCGTGGCCGCCCATAATTCCCTGTGTACCGGCCATATCCTGCAATTCGGATCAGAAGAACAGAAACAACGTTATCTCCCCAAACTGGCCAGTGCAGAATGGATAGGTGCCTGGGGCCTGACGGAACCCAATACCGGATCAGATGCCATGAACATGAAATGTGTGGCCCATAAAGATGGTGACGAGTGGGTCATCAATGGCACCAAATGCTGGATCACTCATGGTAAAAGCGGAGATGTGGCCGTGGTAATAGCCCGTACCGGTAATGTACGCGACAGCCACGGTATGACTGCCTTTGTGGTGGAACGTGGCACCCCTGGTTTCAGCGGTGGGAAAAAGGAAAATAAACTGGGCATGCGTGCTTCAGAAACAGCTGAAATGATCTTTGATAATTGCCGCATACCAGCAGCCAACATGCTGGGAAATGAAGGCGATGGTTTTATACAGTCAATGAAAGTACTGGACGGAGGACGTATCTCTATTGCCGCGCTGTCCCTGGGTATTGCCAAAGGCGCCTATGAAGCAGCGTTGAAGTATGCACAGGAACGTCATCAGTTTGATAAACCAATCGCCAGTTTTCAGGGCATTTCCTTCAAGCTGGCCGATATGGCTACAGAGATCATGGCAGCAGAACTGCTGACCATGCAGGCCGCTGATACTAAAACAAGAGGGGGCGTGGTGACACAACAGGCGGCAATGGCCAAATACTACGCTTCTGAAGTAGCCGTGAAGACCGCCAATGAAGCCGTACAGATCTTTGGCGGATATGGCTATACGAAAGATTTTCCTGTAGAGAAATTTTATCGTGATGCTAAGCTGTGTACAATAGGAGAGGGTACTTCCGAAATACAGAAGCTGGTCATTGCACGCGAGGCGCTGAAATAAGCGATCACGACGTATCGTCATCACAAGATATTTCGTTGTTTATTACATAGTGTTAGTCCGTGAGCATTCACTCACGGGCTTTCTGTTTGTTATATACTTATATCAATAAGCCTATCAATTTTTACTATCTGCCGTTTCGCCCGAACGCCCCTACCTTTGGCTCCAGTTGTATAAAAGAGGCGTTTCTTATGAATTTCAAAGAGGTTAATTGAGTACCATAGTTGTAAGTGTCCTTTTATTATCTTCAACCCATTAAATAACTATGTCATGAGCTTTGAAGAACAATTACACCACCTATTCCCCACAGCAGATGCTATCCCGGCTGAATACCAGTTGCCGGCAGAAGTACATCAGCGGGAATATCTGTCAGGTGGAGAAATGAAACCATGGAATGGCGATGTGCATACAGTATTATCTCCAATCTGTATACAGACACCGAAAGGGCTGGAGAGAAAGGTGATCGGTTCTTATCCTTTATGCGGAGAAGCAGAAGCAATGGCTGCTCTGGACGCAGCAGTACTGGCATATAATGATGGCCGTGGCGAATGGCCGACAATGACAGTATCTGAACGTATTGCCTGTATGGAGAAGTTTACCGGCAAAATGATCGAGAAGAAATCAGAGATTGTAAAACTGATCATGTGGGAGATCGGTAAATCATACACAGATTCCATCAAGGAATTCGACCGTACCGTAGAATATATCAATACCACCATTGATGCGTTAAAAGACCTGGACCGTAACTCCAGCCGTTTCGAGATCCAGCAGGGCATTATCGGTCAGATCAGGCGTTCTCCATTAGGTGTGGTACTCTGTATGGGACCATTCAACTATCCGCTGAATGAAACCTTCACCACATTGATCCCTGCGCTGATTATGGGGAATACAATGTTGTTCAAACCTCCGAAACATGGCACTTTATTACACTACCCGCTGCTGGAAGCTTTTGCCAGCTGTTTCCCGAAAGGAGTGGTAAATACTATCTACGGTCGTGGTAACGTGATCATCGGCCCATTGATGGAATCCGGTAAGATCAATGTACTGACCCTGATAGGCAGCAGCAAGGTGGCTAACCAGCTGAAGAAGATGCATCCGAAAGTGAACCGCCTGAGGGCCATCCTGGGTCTGGATGCCAAGAATGCCGCTATTATCACAGATAAGGCTGATCTTGACCTTGCAGTACAGGAAACGGTACTAGGTTCACTATCTTTCAACGGACAGCGTTGTACGGCTTTAAAGATCGTTTTTGTGCATAGTAAGGTGGCTGATCTGTTCCTACAGAAACTGAGCGCTGCAATCAGCCAGCTGAAGATGGGTATGCCATGGGAAAAGGGCGTGTTCCTGACTCCATTGCCTGAGCCACAAAAACCGGCCTATTTAAAAGAGTGTATTGACGACGCCATTGCCAATGGTGCAAAAGTGATCAATGAGAACGGAGGATCTGCTTTCGAATCTTTCGTATATCCGGCAGTTTTATATCCAGTGAATAACAAGATGAAGGTATACAGGGAAGAGCAGTTCGGACCACTGGTGCCGGTATTGCCATTCGATGATATTGAAACACCTATTGAGTACCTGATAGCATCTGATCACGGTCAGCAGGTAAGCCTGTTCTCTAATGATGCAGACGAACTGGCATCTTTGATAGATCCGCTGGTAAACCAGGTGAGCCGTGTAAATATCAACTGTCAGTGTCAACGTGGTCCGGATGTATATCCGTTCACTGGTCGTAAGGATTCTGCCGAAGGAACGCTTAGTGTACCTGATGCATTACGTGCGTTCTCCATCCGTTCAATGGTGGCTACAAAACAAACTGAACAGAACAAAAATCTGTTGAATAAGATTGTAAATGATCAGACTTCGAACTTTTTGTCAACAAAATATATCTTTTAGTCAAAATTATATTAGCTACTAAAAAGCCCATTACGAGGTTAAACAAGAGTAGTTTAGCTATGTGATAAAATATTAATGTATGATTGCCTTTTGTACTTTTTTACAGAAAAATGAGTATTAGTTGATTTGGGTGATGGAATTGTGGATTAAGAACGTTAAATTTGGGTTAATTCATCACTCTTTACCATTTATCAACCTTCAACAAAAAAGAAAGACAATCGAAACATTTTTACGCAACCCAAGGAAAGCATCCGCTGAATAAGCGGATGTTTTTTTGAAAAGCGTAGCTGTAACGATCTTCAACTGTTCAATTTGTCCCTGGTATGTTGTTTACGACCGGACACTGTCACAAAATAAAAGGCCGACCTGTCATCGACAGATCGGCCTTTTATCATGTGCGCCCGGCACGGGCGCAAACTCTAGGGTGAAAGTCCCGAACGCGCCTTGATAGTGGGAAGCGTTAACCTAAGGCAAGGGTGTCCTCCGTGAGGAGGAATCTGAAGGAAGCCGGCGGTAAATCTTTGGCCTGACGAACAGGAAGCAGATGAGGCAATTACTTGTGGGTGAGTTTGCATGACAAAACGAAGCCCTAAACTATCCGAAACAAGTAACTGTAGATCTGACAGGTATATGAAGAGAAAGTTTGCGCATCTTACCCGGGGAGGTCTGTTAAGCGGTGGACGGAGGGAGAAGCGCGGCCCGAAGGAGCAAGAGCATATAGTGATATATGCTTGTTTAGCAGAAGTCAGCAGAGGCCATAGTACCTGAATACAGAGGGAAGGGCTGAACATTAAACGTCCGAGGAGTATCTCTGGAAATGGGATGATCGTAAAGAAAGCAGAAAACTCCGAATGGAGAGCTGCCCTGCAAGAGCTACGCTGGAAGCAAAAGGGTATCAGGGAGCGCTGAACGACATCTTGAAGGAAGGAAAGAAACAAGGAGACAGAGGAAAAGTAGAAGAAATGTTACTGGAAGAAATCCTAAGCAAGTCAAACATGGCATCGGCCTATGAGCGAGTGGTAGGCAACAAAGGAGCGAAAGGGATAGACGGAATAGAAGCGAAAGACTTCCTTAGTCAACTACAACGCGAATGGGGCCAGACTAAAACCAAGCTGGAAACAGGGAGCTACCAACCAAGCGCAGTAAAGCGGGTAACGATACCCAAGCCCAACGGCGGTGAACGCCATTTATTGGTGACGCTGTATGAGCCCACGTTCTCAGAGAACAGTTACGGGTTCCGCAGTGAAAAGAATGCGCATCAGGCAGCCTTAAAGGCGAAGGAATACATCAATGCAGGCTATAGCCATGTAGTAGACCTTGACCTGTCGCAGTTCTTTGACCGTGTAAACCATGACTACCTGATGAATGAGCTGAGCCGTCGAATAACGGACAAGCGAGTCCTAAAGTTGATCCATAAGATACTTCGGAGTGAGATAGACGATGGTAAAAAGCGTGTAGCTAGTAAACAAGGAGTTCCTCAAGGGGGGCCGTTAAGCCCTCTGCTGTCTAATATTATCCTTGATAAGCTAGATAAGGAACTGGAAAAACGCGGTCATCGTTATGTACGATATGCTGATGACTGTAGTATTTATGTGAAGAGCAAACGTTCCGGCGATCGCGTGATGGAGAGTATAACCCATTACATAGAAAAGGAGTTGAAGCTGAAGGTAAATACAGAAAAGAGCAGCGTAACCCGTCCATGGACGATGAAATTGCTTGGCTTTACTTTTTACCACCGCAAAGGAGAAAAAGGTATCAGCGTTCACCGTAAGAGCATAGCTTCATATAAGGACAAAATCCGAGCAATTACCTCGCGCAGTAAACCTTATAGCATGTCAGCTCGACTAGATGAAATCCGGAAGTTGAACACAGGCTGGGGGCAGTATTTTAAACTTAGCGAAGCGAAATGGAAGTTTAAAGAACTGGACAAATGGGTTAGAAGTCGTTTGCGTCTATGCTATTGGCAACAATGGAAAAAGACCAAAACCCGTATAACAGCGCTAACCAAGCTAGGAATCCCTGCGTATCGAGCTTACCAATGGGGTAACACCCGTAAAGGGAAATGGCGCAGCGTGCATAGTCCGATTCTTACGCGTGCCCTAAGCAACAACTACTTAAAGCAGGAAGGCTTTACCAGTCTGATGGACATAGTAAAGCCTTGCTGAAACTGTTTGTGTTTAATGAACCGCCGTATGCCGAACGGCACGTACGGTTGTGTGAGAGGACAGTAAGGGAAGTAATCCCTTACTTCCTACTCGATTGAAATATTATTCTCTAGTGTTCGAGGAAATCGTTGTCTTTATTTTCTTCTGAGCCTTGGGCACCTGCTCGTTTTTCGATGTCGGCAAACCATTTTTCAACGGTACCTGACAGAAATCCGGGTACTTTACCCCTCACATATTCCTTAAGTATCTCGAAGGTTTTTAAGGCTTGGTCATTACTAAGCCCTGCTTTTTCCTGAAGTTCTTTTAAGAGGTCCATATCGTTTTGCTTTGAGTTGTTTTAGGCCACTTTCAGCTGTACCAGCGTGGATTTGTCCAGTCTTTCTTCTGCGTAGCTTCTTGTCAGTACAAAAGCGCTTTCGCTGGAAGAAGGCAGGTTAAACATAGCATCGCTGAGTACCACTTCACAGATGGAGCGGAGACCACGGGCGCCAAGTTTGTATTCCATTGCTTTTTCAACGATATAATCCAGGGCATCGTCTTCTATTACCAATTCGATACCTTCTACCTTGAACAGCTTCTTGTATTGTTTTACAAGGGCGTTCTTCGGTTCTGTCAGGATTGCTTTCAATGCATCAGCGTCGAGAGAGTTCAGATAGGTTACCACGGGTAGACGTCCCAGTAATTCAGGGATTAATCCGAAGGCTTTCAGGTCCTGTGAATTTACATAGCGCAGGATGTGTTTTTTGCTTTCCTCTTCTCTGTCGGTGTTCACATTGAAACCGATGGAGTGGGTCTGTACCCTGCGGCTGATGATCTTATCTACACCGTCAAACGCACCACCGCAGATAAACAGGATATTCTGTGTATTTACCTTGATAAGTTTCTGTTCAGGGTGTTTACGGCCACCTTGTGGTGGAACCAGCGCTTCTGTACCTTCCAGCAGCTTCAGGAGGCCCTGTTGCACGCCTTCACCACTTACGTCGCGGGTGATAGAAGGATTGTCGCTCTTGCGGGCGATCTTATCTATCTCGTCAATATATACGATGCCTCTTTCGGCAGCTTCTACGTCATAATTACAAACCTGCAGCAGACGGGTGAGGATGCTTTCCACGTCTTCACCTACATAGCCCGCTTCTGTGAACACGGTTGCATCTACGATGGTGAAAGGCACGTTGAGCAGGCGGGCGATGGATTTAGCCAGCAGGGTTTTACCCGTACCGGTTTCACCGACCATAATGATGTTTGATTTCTCGATCTCCACATCGTCATCGCCAACCTGTTGGTTCAGGCGTTTATAGTGGTTATATACGGCTACTGCCAGTATTTTCTTAGCATCATCCTGACCAATCACATATTCGTCCAGGAACTTCTTTATTTCAACAGGCTTTGCCACTTTAGGAACAAAGTGGGAGGGCGCTTTTTTGCCCTGCTGCTGAAACAATTCCTGTTCTATGATCTCCTGCGCGTTTGCAACGCAGTTCTCACAGATATGACCTTCTGCACCGGCAATCAGTATTTGCACTTCATCTTTTGAACGGTTGCAAAATGAGCAACGGATTTTAGTCTCTTTCATAGCTTACAAAGGTACATTAAATGGGGGAAAGGGGAACTTCATCCAATGAAAAAGGGTGCAAAAAAGACATTTCGCACCCTTTTTCCATTTACTTTTTCCGTAATCTGTTATTGCGGATTGTTTTCCTGCTGTTTTCTTGGATTCCTGGTGAGTACGTCATCGATGATGCCGTATTCTTTTGCCTCGTCGGCAGTCATCCAGTAGTCACGGTCAGAGTCTTTCTCTACTTTCTTCACTGGCTGGCCGCAATGGGTAGCGATGATCTCGTTCAGCTCTTTTTTCAGCTTTACGAACTCACGGGCAGTGATTTCGATATCGGAAGTCTGGCCTTCTGCACCACCATGAGGCTGGTGAATCATAACCCTGGCGTGTTTCAGAGCAGTACGCTTGCCTTTTGCACCTGCTACCAGCAGTACGGCGCCGAAAGAAGCGGCCATACCGGTACAGATAGTAGCTACATCAGGAGCGATGATCTGCATGGTGTCATATATACCAAGACCTGCATAAACGCTACCACCAGGACTGTTGATATACATCTGTATATCGCGGGTACGGTCGGTAGACTCCAGGAACAGCAACTGTGCGGTAATAATATTGGCTACGTAGTCATTTACAGGGTCTCCCATGAAAATGATACGATCCATCATCAAACGTGAGAACACATCCATGATCGCCATGTTCATCGGGCGTTCCTCGATGATGTTTGGCGTTAAGGCATTAATCTGATGACGGGTATAGCTATCTACTACCAGGCTGCTGATCCCTCTATGCTGGATGGCATATTTCCTGAATTCGTTATTAATGTTCATGATGGTGATGTTTATTAGGTAATTTAGCAAATTCTTCGGCTGTTACTTCCTCTTCCTTCACATTTACCTTATTTTCTGCCCAATCAAACAATTTCTGTGTCACCATCTCGCGGTAGGTCTGGTCCACGAATTTCTCATCCTGCAGCAGGCGCTCCAGGTAGCTATCCAGCCAGTCTGCTCCATCAGTGGCAGCGCCACCAAAATAGCCCAGTACTTTCTGTTTGGCTGCTTCTTTCACTTCGTCGAAAGAAACGTCCAGCTGATTTTCGCGGATCAATTTATCGCTGATTAATGTCCAGCGCAACTGATGATCAAAACCTGGATATTCCTTGTCAGCTTCTTCAGCGGTTTTTGGCTTTTCACCGCCGGTTTGCAGCCAACGTTTCAGAAAATCCTTAGGCAGCTCTATAGGCGTTTCGTGAACCAGCACTTCGAACAGGTCGTTATGCAGGCGGTTGCGGCTTTCGGCATCCCAGGATTTTTCTATTTCTGATTGCAGTTTTTCGCGGAAGGCTGCTTCTGTAGCTACTTCTTCAGCAGGGAACACTTCTTTGAAGAACTCTTCGTTCAGTTCTCTTTTCTCTATTAATTCTACCTTGGTAATAGTCAGTTTGTAGTATTTGGCAGCGATATCCTCGTGCAGGCCCAGTATATCGTGCTGGAACCAAACCAGTTTATCTGCGTCAATGGCAGCAGAAGCCAGTACCACGATGCTGTCGTCTTTTTTCTTACCCTGCAGTTCAGACTGGGTTGCAGCGCTGAAGTTTTTCACCAGGAAAGAGATGTCTTTCTGGAGACCACCTTCTACAGCAGCACCCTGAGCATCTGTTTCAACAACATTCAGGCCGAGAACGTTATCCGGGCTGTTAATAGACTCAACTTCTGTTGATTTGCCACCTCTTAACTGCAGACGCTCGATCTCTTCGTTCAGCATTTCAGGCGTAGCCTTGATCTTGTAACGGGTCAGGGTAGTCTTGCCAGGTGCCAGTGGGGTCACCTCGAAAGCTGGTTTCAGGCCTATTTCAAAGTCAAAGTCGTATTCAGATGGATTATTGTGGTCGAAAGTTTTCGCTTCTTTATCCAGGGCGAGCGGCTGGGCAAATATTTCCACTTTTTCGTTCTGGAGATACCCCATTAACTCTTTTTCAACTGTTTTCAGTATTTCATCTGCAAAAATGGCCTGACCGTGCATCTTTTTCACCATGCCGGCAGGCACCATGCCTTTACGGAATCCAGGTATATTAGCGGTTTTGCTGAGCTGCTTTACTGCCTTGTCAAAATTTGGAAGATAATCTTCCTGGCTCACTTTCACAGTGATCTTATCATTCAATAAACCGATGTTTTCTCTGGTAACGGTTGCCATAATAGTTTAAATGTTCTTGTATGAAGCAATAATAATTCCTTGTTTGAATTTTCTGCCATGAAGTCACAAAGGCACGAAGGAATGGCAGCTGTGTGGGAGTTACTAGGTGACTTAGCGCCTTAATGGCAATAATTTGAAGCTGGGTACCGGATTGCCGGATAAAAAAAACGCTTAATGCTGAGGCAGAGTCTGCGTTAAGCGGTCAGCATCGGGCATTAAGCGTCAAAAAAAGTGCGGGTGATAGGACTCGAACCTACATGCCGTGAAGCACCAGATCCTAAGTCTGGCGTGTCTACCAATTTCACCACACCCGCATTTACATATCTATAAAGAACTTCGTTTCATTTCCTATTCTGTACAAGTTTACAAAAACTTCCTGTACGAGATGGAAAAAGGACTGCGAAGGTAATGTTTTTTATTAATTAAAAAAATCGTACTGCTCAGTTTTTTTAACTGTTACTCAAACCCTTAACTGCCGGTCTTAACAGCGCTGCCAAACGTTCCGAAAAGGCCTTGGTATACCTGTTATCCCGGTCCATACTCGGATCGAGGATAGTAATGTTCATGCCTTTAAAGTACCGGGACGCAATCAGTGGCTGCAGGGTTTCCTCCCATTCCCGGTAAGACAGTCCCCCTGGCAGCGGACTGTCAACGCAGGGCATGACATCATTATCCAGTACATCCACATCCAGGTGGACCCAGAAACCGTCCAGCCCTGCCTGACCGATCATTGTCAGGAAACCGGCAGTAATGGCATGTGTGCCCTGCTCCCGGATGGCTGGCAGATCATAGTAGTGAATCTTGCTGTCAGTGATCAGTTGCACATAACCAGCTTCCAGCTCCCGGTTGCCGTATGCATAAATATATTCTTCCTTTATATAAGGCCCTAAATGACCGATGTTTGTCAGTTTCGCATGTCCCTTGCCCGCTACAATGGCCAGGGCCATTCCGGCCGCTCCGGCGGTGCCGGAATACTCTGGCCACATATAATCGTGGTGGCCGTCCATGGCAAACAGCCCATAATCCTTTCCCGTACTTCTCAATCCCAACGCATTGCCAATCAATATACTACAGTCTCCGCCTATTACAATAGGGATGATGTCTTTTTCCACGGCCTCCCTCACACTGGCAGCCAGTTTCTCACTGTACGCTGCTATGGCTTCTGCATTGCGTACTCCGCTCTCTCCATCTATGTCCATACTATAAGGGGGCGTCGGTATACAAATAACATGGTTAATGCCAGCTTCCAGTGCCAGTTCTGTTTTACGCAGTGCCTCCGGCAGCCGCCTGACACCTGGTTCCACACCTGGGCGTAGTTCCTTCAAACCGAGGTTGGACGGGGCCTCAATGATCATGAAATGGCGCATGTGTGATTGTTTTTGGATCTGTTTGGGGTAAATATTTGGTTGTAAACCGAAGATAAGGGCTTTCTGATAAAAGAAGAATGCAGTCTGCAGAAATTTCCCATACGTAGCATTGACAATGAACAAAATAGCCTTCAGCTGAATATCCGTCCAGGAAGATCAAACGTCTTCTTCTACATGTAGACTGCTTATGGTTTCGGTCTGATCCCTATATCTCCATATCGCTATACCGTCATCTGGATATCATTTCACCGTCATCTGTATATCGATTCGATATAGAGATGACGGTGAAATGATATGGAATTGCCGGTGAAGCGATATGGAAATGTCGATAAAGTGACGTTAACGAATACGTATAAAATCGGTACCAGAGCGACCCCTGGTTAATAAATGCTGCTGCTTATTCAGGCTTTTTGAACGGCTAATTCCGCATTGCGGGCAGCCTTTGCCTTATTTCTGAAGAAAAGGAAAATGTTTACCAGGATAACCCCGCTACAGCCTGCGCATACCATCGGCCATTGGCCAATATTCCAAAGAAACAGGCCCAAGGCAGAGCCGGTGGCGCCTCCTATGAAGGTGGAGGTCATAAAGACGGTATTAAAGCGGTTCCTGGCTTCAGGAAGGATAGAGTAGATGATAGTCTGGTTGGTGACCTGGACAGACTGGTGTCCAACGTCCAGTATAATAATGCCGGCCAGCAGGAGGAAGATGCCGCTGCCGGTAAAATAAAATCCTATGAAACTGAGTAACTCGCAGATTAGCCCGATAATAATGTTGTTGCCCGGATCCCGGCCGTCACTGATCTTCCCGACGAGCGGCGCAGCGAGGGCACCGGCGGCACCTGCCAGACCGAACAGGCCGATCTCGAAGGACTTAAACCCAAATGGTGCTCTTGAAAGGAAAAGTACCATCGTTACCCAGAAGGCACTTACCACTGCAAATGACAGGGCATTGGTAATAGCCGCCTGTCGCAGTAAAGGCTGTGTCATGGCATAATGTGCCACTGACTTCATCAGATGCCCGTAATGTCCTTTGAAAGACGGCTGACTTTTAGGGAAGCGGAGCCGCATCAATAGCATCAGTACCAGGCATACCCCTGCGGCAATGTAATACATTGCCCGCCAGCCATATAAAGATCCGATAGCACCACTGAGACTGCGGGAGGCCAGGATGCCCACCAGTAAACCTGCCATGATGGTACCAATGGTACTGCCCCGTTTGTGGTCGGCCGTCAGATGGGCTGCCAGTGGCAAAATAAGCTGTGGAACGATGGAGGAAATGCCAATAAGTACACTGGCGATCTGTAAGGTGAGAAAATTGGGGGCGGTCGCTGCCAGTAATAGCGCCACTACGCTACATCCTGTACTAAGCAGGATCTGTTTCCGCCGTTCCAGGATGTCTCCCATGGGAACGATCAGTAACAGCCCGAGTGCATACCCTATCTGGGTGAGATAGGTAACCCTGCCAGCTGCGCTTTCAGGTAATGCCCATTCTTTTGCTATTAAAACGATGAGTGGTTGGCAATAGTAAATGTTGGCAACGATCAATCCTGTACAAGCCGCCATAAACGCCGTATCTCCCTTTCCTAAGTGTTTGTGCTCCATCCTGTTTCGGTCAATAAGGCCGCAAGTTACGACAATTAGCGGAAGCCTTCGAGCAACTCAACAGCCCCCTTCGCCAGGAAAGATGCTCCCAGGGGAATACATTGCTCGTTAAAGATCACTTTCGGATGATGGAGATAATAACCGGGAGAAGTGGGGTCCTGAGCTCCCAGCAAGTAAAACATGGACGGTACTTTCCGCGAATAGTAGCAGAAATCTTCACCCGCCAGCAGGGGGATCTTTTCCAGGGCATTCTGCTGCCCGAAAATGCCATTCAGGCTGCCCTGTAACTTGTTGTGCACTTTGTCATTATTGAGCACGCTGGGAATGCTGAAATACAGGTCGAAAATGATCTCTGCCTGGTTGATAAGCCCCAGTCCTTCACCCAGTTTCCGGAGGCGGTCAATAACCTCTTCGTACACGTCGAGGTTCAGGGCTCTGATGGTGCCTTCCAGTACAACCTTGTCGGCTATTACGTTGGGAGCAACACCTCCGTTGATCTTGGTAAAGGAAAGTACAGCTGTTTCCATGGGAGGCGTATGCCTGGATATGATGGTTTGCGCTGCCTGTATCAGCTGGGAGGCGATGACCACCGCATCAATACCCAGCTGGGGGGAGGCGCCGGCATGTGCTGCCCTGCCTCTTACCTCCATGGTGAAGAATCCCGTGCATGCCAGGGCAGGGCCGATGGCGTAGGAGATCTGTCCCACGGGAAGAGAAGGGTCTACGTGCAGACCTAAAGCCGCCTGTACATCGTCCAGGTGACCGGCTTCCACAAAGCGGCGTGCACCGCTCTTCTTCTCTGGATCAGTACCCGGACCTTCTTCTGACGGTTGAAAGAGTAGTTTTATCGTTCCCTGGAAGTCAGTTTGTTTTAATAGCGCTGCTGCGCCTATCAGCATGGTTGTATGAAGATCGTGACCGCAGGCATGCATTTTCCCGTTCACCTTTGAGGCAAACGGCAGTCCTGTTTCCTCCTGCATCGGCAGGGCATCCATATCTGCACGGATGGCCACACAGGGACCGCTCCCTTGTGTCAGGGAAGCAATGACGCCAGTGCCCGCAATATTGGAGATGTAATCTATTCCCAGTAGATCCAGTTCCTGTTTTACCAGGCTGGAAGTATGTTGTTCCTCGTACCCTAACTCCGGTTGCGCATGAATTTGTCTTCTGATATCAATAAGCCTGTCCGTTAATTGTGCGTCCATCAATCAGCAATTTCCGTCAAGTTAAGCGGTTTTTCCGATATTCTCTTGGAGAACAACGGTAACGCTTACGGAAAACAGCGGTGAAATAATTTGCACCCCGGTAGCCGGTGCTGTAACTGATCTCTTTGATGCTGAGCGTAGTCTGCGACAGGAGAGAGGCTGCTTTTTTTAATCGCAGGTGTTCTATATATCCGCGGGGAGAAACGCTGAGCAACTCCTTGAAAGCCCGTTCGAAAGTGTTGATATGCATCCCCGCCTGTTTGCTCAGCTCAGCAATGCTCAGTGGCTGGTGGTAGTGATTCTGGATGTATATGCATATCTGGCGCAGCTTCTGGGCCTGATCGCCGTTCTGGAGATATTTGGGCGTAAGTGCGCTGAAATAAAGCGACAGCAGATCGTTCAACCGCGATTCCAGGTGGGGTTGCAGCGCCTGATCGTCAGGCGCGTGGCGCATTTCATGCAATACCTTCAGGTCTGACATATCCATCCTGATGGCGGGAAGCAGGGCCGCTCTGCGTGCCTGCCGCTGTTGCTGCTGATAGATCTCTTCAAAGGAGGGATGATGTGCGATGAACTTCCGGACGAAGGCGGGAGAAAAGGAAATGCAGACCATTTCATAATATCCCGGTCGCAGGTCCGCAATATTCTGGGAATGGGAGGGGACATAATAGATGCCGAATTCCTTTTCGATCAGCATCAGTTTTCCTTTGCCCTGCAGCCGGCAGGAAATATTACCCTGCAATATGCAATACATTGCCAGCATGGGTTGCGAAACGGATGGGCGCAATCTTATCTTTTCCTTTACAAAGCATTGTTGCCAGCTGATAATCCAATTGGGATCTCTGATCTCCTGGGTAATATAACTGCCGAATGGTGCTTCTACATACGTGGTATCTGTCGATTGTGCGATCCGGTATTGCTGATATCTGTCCGGCAGGCTTGCGGAGACCCGCACATGTGGCTGCATTTTTTCGGGTATCCCAAAGTGCAGCGCAGGGGGATATAAGCTGGAGGTCATGTTCAGGCATTTAACCGGTGAGTGACTGTAATAATTCTGGTTGTATAAATTCAGGTTACTACCCAAATATATACCCCGGTACTGCGATGAAACTTCAGATCGATAGGAGCTTATACTTTATTACATCTTTGTACCTGATCTTTGTTAACCTGCATCATCCGGTTTTCGGGTGTCTCCTTCACATTTATTTTCATCCGGTCCCGGAAATGATAGGAACAATATTTGAGGCTGCTAATTCAAAACTCCAAAATCCACCAACATTATGACTACACAAGAAATCGCCACCCGCGTTGCGGAACTTTGCAAAAAAGGAGAATTTGAAACTGCACAGAAAGAGATGTACGCCCAGGATGTGACCAGTATTGAGCCTGAGGGTACGCCTGAATTTGAAAAGGAAGTCAAAGGCATTGACAAGATCTTCGAGAAAGGAAACAAATTTATGTCCATGGTAGAGGCAGTACATAGCGTAGATACATCTACACCAATTGTTGCAGGGAATTCATTTGCCTTTGTGCTGACGATGGATATAACGATGAAAGGAAGGGACAGGATGAAGATGCAGGAACTTTGTGTATACACTACAAAAGATGGGAAGGTAATTTCCGAACAGTTCTATATGTAGTGAAAATAAAAAGGGCCACAGATTAGTGTGGCCCCTTTCTTTTACCAGCCCCTCGAGTTGGAGCCGGACTCAATACAATGGAGACAATATCGTTCAAATGCCTCTCCGAATTTTTCCTCATATATCCTGTAGCCGATGAATCCTATATCCCCTGCGGATACATTCATCGTGGCGGCAGCAGGATTCTCATCAATCATGTCATAGTATCGTTCTCCCATGCCCACTATAAAGCATCGTCGATGGAGGAAACCCTCGTCTGATCCATTGACGCGTTCATGGATCTCTTCACGGTCTATATGGAAGAGTTTCTCTTCCATCACATGATTGAACCTGGTCAGCTCCCGTTCATCCATATAAAGGAGCTGTTGTCTGATGTGGCCGGCAATCTGACTGGAAACGATATTTCCCAATTGCCTGATTAAAGTGGGATCATTGGTCGTAAGCGCTGTTTCTCTTAAATTAAATAAAACTCTATCTGTTGTCCACGCGGTTTCAATGATTTCCCAGAATCTTGTTGCGTTCATAAAAGACAGATTTATAAATATCGTGGAATAAATGCACCGGGCTTAATCAATGTATTCAAGTAGGCACTTTACTATAACAACGGAGTGATAGCAAAGTTCATCCCATATTTTCGAAGTATACCTCCTATTTTCCTATTTTGTCGATGACCAGAATAATAACATTTCTAAATCGCATATTATTTTATGAAACGTCTTCTTTTTCTTGCCGCCCTTATTTCCCTCGGACCGGCAACGAGAGCACAGCAAACGCAAAAACCTCCGTTACATGGTAAACACTGGATGGCGGTGACTGGCAAACCGCTGGCTGCTACAGCGGGATCGATGATCTTCCAGAAAGGCGGTAATGCCGTGGACGCGGCTTGCGCCATGCTGGCAGCCACCTGTACGATGTGGGATGTGTTAAGCTGGGGAGGGGAAACACAGGCCCTGATCTTCAATCCAAAAACAAAAAAAGTCATTGCTATCAATGCCCTTGGAGTGGCGCCTACCGGAGCTACGGTAGCATTCTTTAAAAGCAAGGGGTACAATTTTCCACCGGAATATGGTCCGCTAGCGGCGGTAACGCCTGGTACTCCCGGAGGCTTGTGTTATATGCTGGCAGAATATGGTACCCTGAGCCTGAAAGAAGTGCTGGCCCCTGCCATGGAAATGGCTGCTGGTTATCCCATCGAGGCCCAAACTGCCAACAGTATGGAACGCGCCAAAGACCGGCTGAAAGAGTGGCCTTACAGTAAAGCGGTATTCCTGACACACCCAGGTGAGAAAAGGGAAGCGCCGGAAGCAGGGGAGATCTTTGTGCAGAAAGATCTGCTGGCTACTCTGACAAAAATGGTAGCAGCAGAACAGGAGGCACTGAAGAATAAAAAGTCCCGTAAAGAGGCTATTATGGCCGCTTATGAGCGTTTTTACAAGGGAGATATTGCCAAGGAATTTGTACGTGGCTGCCAGGAGCAGGGAGGCCTGATCACAGAGCAGGACCTGGCAAAGTGGAAACCGATAGAAGAGGAGCCGCTGCATGTAAATTATAAAGGTGTCGAGGTGTACAAACTGCAATCCTGGACGCAGGGGCCTATGCTGCTGCAAAGCCTCAACATCCTGGAAAATTTTGATCTGAAAGCAATGGGATATAATTCCGCCCAATATATTCATACCCTGTACCAGACCATGAACCTGACCTTTGCAGACAGGGACTTCTATTACGGCGATCCTTATTTCACGCCTAAAACGCCGATTAAAGGATTACTGAGCAAAGACTATGCGAAGGAGAGGGCGAAACAGATCAATCCTGATCATAATGATCCTGCTGCGGCCCCGGGAGATCCTTATCCTTTTGAAGGGAGGACCAATCCTTATGTGCAGTTATTAAAACGACGCAACTCCCTGACAGATACAAGTCTGGAGAAAAAGCCGGAAGGCTTTGTGCCGAAGCATGACGCTACCAGTCTGCTGAGTGTACCGGTTACTGATCAGGTGTACGCGGCCAATGATATAGACAGCCTCTATATGGACCGTTTGTGGAGAGGCACTACCAGTGTAGAAGCGGCTGATGAAGAGGGCTGGGTAGTATCTGTTACTCCTAGTGGTGGATGGACGCCGGCATGCATTGCAGGTCATACAGGTGTGGGTATGAGCCAGCGTTTGCAGAGTTTTGTACTGGACAGCACTTTATGTCCTTTCAATGTGATAGCGCCTGGAAAACGTCCAAGAGTAACACTGACGCCATCTATAGCATTAAAAGATGGTAAGCCATACCTTTCTTTCGCTGTACAGGGTGGCGATACGCAGGATCAGAACCTGCTGCAGTTTTTCCTGAATGTAGTGGAATTTGGTATGACCGTACAACAGGCCACAGAAGCTGCCAATATTAATACCAATCAGCTGTGGTTATCGCTGGGAGGCACCAGCACAAAGGAACGTATGCCGCATCCCGGTAGCATACTATTGAATAATAATACGCCGGAATCAGTGCGGGCTACACTGAAGAAGATGGGATATATCACCTCTTTCGGGGAGCGTACAAGCGGTCCTGTGAATGCTATTTTATTGGATAGTAAGCATGGCTCACTATGGGGAGGAAGCAGTAACCATGGAGAGGATTACGGCATTGGATGGTAGTTTCAGCCAGGTCATTATATATACAGGAAAGCCACTTGATAAATGTCAAGTGGCTTTCTTGTCTTAGATCATTTGAATGGGCCTTCGTTTTTATCATTTTTGTATCAGCAATTAACACAGTGTTCAACTGTATGAATCAACTGGTAAAAATTGTAAGAACAGGTTGTAGAGTATTGTATGTTCAACCTCAATTTAAACAATCCTGAATTAGATCAAAAGTCTCGCATCATTTATGCGGGACTGTTTTTTTTTCGCCATATCCATAATAGTAGAAAAGCCGTCCCATGAGAATGAGACGGCTTTCTATCTTAGTACGAATGGATGCTTAGTTGAAAATATATCTCACACCAAATTGCATCTGCCAGCGTGAAGTAATACCTGTGTTGTTAGCAAAGCTGTTGGAGTAGTGTACCTGGTTATTCACGTCCGCATAAGGGAAAGAGAACAACGGCGTTTTACCATCAGCAGCAATACCTTCAAACTTCAGCGGGTTGGTTACTGTAGCAGATTTTACGATACCCCAGTTCTTATTCAACAGGTTGCCCACGTTGATGATATCCAGGGATAAACGCAATGTGTGGCGCTCTTTACCGGTTTTAACAGAGATGTCTTCAGTGATGTTAACATCTGCTTTTTTAAAGAATGGTAAAGTTACTGCGTTAGCTTTTGCTACTTGTCCACGGTGAGAAGACAGGTAACCGCTCTGGCTGATGAAGTTGTTCAGCTGTGTCCAGATCTGGGAAGCAGTTCTTGGATCGCTTGAAGTACCTGTGGTGCTACCAGTGTGGGTAGTAGCGTTGTAAGAACCTACATTGATCAAGTTAATATCTTTATCGGAAGTAGGTATATACATCAGGTCATTGTTGAAACCATCACCATTCAGGTCGCCATTATAGATATAAGAAGTTACACCTGCAGGTGCTGCTTCATAGATCAGTCCAAAGGACGTAGCGAAGTATTTAGCATACGATACTTTGTAGGATGCCATTGCGATGATACGGTTAGGCAGCCTGTAGGAGGCATATGTCAGGTTTGCTGCATTCGGATCTGCACTTACAGCACGGGCGCTCCACAATGAAGAAGCGGTACTGCCGGTTTCTGCTGTGTTGCGTGCATCGCCATGTGTATAGGCAACGCTTACATACAGGTTCTTGTATGTTTTCTGTACACGGCCGGTTACATTGTAAGCGTATCCTTTGCTTGTATTGGTCATCAGGATAGCGCTACCGATATTAGGATCAGACAGTGATGTACCTGCGGAATAGTATTTATTGGTGCTGTTGGCAATGGGAGTAAAGGATGTGGTGTAACGCATCCTGTTATCACCTCCATTGCTCAGTGCATAACCGTTCGTTTCGTTCAGGTTGATGTTCTGATAATATACAGCGTTGATATCTTTCGAATAAGTACCTTCTACTGTAAATATCCAGTCGCCTGGCAGTTTTTTGTCAACTGCTAAACTTGTTTTCAGCACGGAAGGATATTTGAAGTTCTTGTCAGTCAGTGCAACCAGATAAGAAGTGTTTGCAGCTGCTGTTTCAGGACGGTATTGATTAGGATCAGCACTGAATGCTACGCCATTTTGGGTAAATGAACCCCACTGTACACCGTTGTTGCTGGCCTGGTTGCTGATCCATACAAATGGCGGAGGACCAGAGAAGATCCCTAAACCACCTCTCACCTGTAAGGTCTTATCATCCAGTACATCCCAGTTAAAGCCGATACGTGGAGAGATCAGCAATGCATTGCCGGGAGCTTTTCCGATATCATAGCTTTTACCATCTTTAAACTTCAGCGCGTTGAACTGTGGATTATCCTGGAAGTCCTGTTTGTAGATAGTCATATCCATGCGCAGGCCGTAAGTAAGCGTGAAATTGTTTGATACACGCCATTTATCCTGTGCAAATAAACCGAGTTCTGTAGAACCTGCATATGCCCATGGGAAAGAACCATCAGATAATGCAGAATACTGGAGGTAATAGCTTTTTGCATTCATGGCGCCATTCTTAGCGCTGTTGTAGAAATCAGTCAGGCTGGCAAACTGATAGGCGCCCTGGTAACCCGGAGCGAATGCATTCTTATACTTCCTGTAATAATCCTGTGTACCTACTGTAATCTCATGTGCGCCTTTGTAGAAGGTGAAGATGTCAGAGATCTGGAATACGTCAGTATTCAGAACGTTGTTATAAGTGTATGGCTCATAACCAAAGGAAGTGTAGATGTTATTGCCGCTCAGGATGTCCACGAATGGCATCGTAGAAGAGCTGGAGTGAGGCGTACGATAATCACGCAGCGCTGTATAGCCCACCTGGAACTTGTTGGAGGCAGTGTTACCAAAACGGGTGTTCAGTTCCGCGATAAAGATATTGAAGTTGTTGTTAATCACATATCCGCTTCCATAGAAAGGCATGGAGTTAAAGTCTGGTTGACCTTTTGTTTGACCTGCGGGTCTGCTGGTACTTGCAAACTGATCAGACATTGATTTCAGGTAGTTGTACTTTAACGTGAGGGTATTATGATCGTTGATATTCCAGTCGATCTTTGCAGTGATCTTATCACTGTTTGTCTTGAAGGAATAGCCGGAATAAGCGCCTGGATCGTAATGGTAAGTATCCTTTAGGAAGGTAGCCAGGGCAGCCAGCGTATCTGCATTGGCATTGGAAATACCTGCTGAACTGTTGGGTGCATGTGTGGCATCAGAAGGGATCCAGCTGGTAGCAGGGGCTGTCTGACGGGACGATTCACCATTCACGAAGAAGAATAATTTGTTCTTAATGATTGGGCCACCGATGGAAGCGCCACGGATAGTAAAGGAGAGATCAGTTTTAGGAGCCACTGCGTTCTCTACTTTGTAACCCTGTGTGTTTTCATTTTTGAAGTAAGTGTAGACAGATCCTCTGAAGGTGTTGGTACCGCTTTTGGTGACGGTATTGACACCGGCGCCGGAGAAGCCACCCTGACGTACGTCGTAAGGCGCAAGGTTCACCTGGATCTGATCGATCGCATCTAAACTGATAGGCTGCGCACCTGCTTGTCCGCCGAGTGTACCAGATAACCCGAATGAGTTATTGAAGTTGGCACCATCTACGGTGAAGTTGTTGTACTGGTTGCTACGGCCACCGAAGCTTTGTCCGCCGATAGGGTTGGAAGCAGTAGGCTCCAGTCTTGTGAAGTCCTGCGCAGACCTGTTGATGGTAGGCAGTTTTTCCAGCTGATCACGGCTGATGATCTCCTGTGCACCTGTACGGTTGTTATTAAATGTTTTGTCCTGTTTACCTGATTTTACCACCACTTCATTCAGTTGTTTGGTGTCAGGTATAATGTTGAAGTCTCCTGTATACTCCTGTCCCAGAGAGAGTATAACATTCTCGATCTTTTGGTCTTTGTATCCGATATAGGATACTGAAATGGTGTAAGGTCCCCCTACGCGGACGTTTGGTACGTTGTAGCGCCCGTCTTTACGGGTGGTGGTCATGTACTTTGTACCAGTTGGATTGTGAAGTGCAATAATGACAGCGCCGGGTACTCCCGTTTGCCCATCCTTAACCTGCCCATGGATCTCGGAGGTAGTTTCCTGGGCAAGTAATAGCATAGGTAGGCTTATCAGCCCAATGATGGCCGACAGACATTTTTTGAAAAGCATGCAGTTTGATTTATTGTTCGAAATACTCAAAAAAAACGCACAAAACAGCAGTTAGTGCGTTAACAAATTATTTAGATTTTGGTTCGACAGATTGTTTTCAGAATTGAGCCTACGAAAAAGAATTTGGGAGCAAAGTTACCTGCATTCGGAGGTGCGTCAGCGGTAAATCTGCCGGTGCGGAAAGTATATCGCTGAATGCTGTTTTTTTATGAGTATTTGTTTAACTACTCATTGTTTTAGTAACGAGATGTTACTCAAATAAGGAGTTTTCTTTTTTGGCTGCCATCCATAAATATAAGGGGATCCCGATCATTTGCAATAGAAATCCGTAGTAGATAGTCTGTTGCCCTGCGCTGGCAATTGCCCATAGTACATAGCTAAACGAAATGGCGAATAGTAAGATACATTGCAGCCACTCGCCTGTTTTAAGCGGTCCGCTTTTGATCTTCAGTATGAAATAAGCCGCTGTTGAAAACAGATAGGGGATGAGGACAGACAAGGTTGACAGCAAGACCAGGAATTTGAATTGCTCCACCAGTCCTTTGGCGTAATTCATCGCCATGAGAATAGAAATCAATACACTGCTGAAAAGCGTGCCCACATAAGGAACGCCTCTTTTATTCTCTTTGCTGAATATCTGCGGAAACAGGTTATCCTTTGCAATAGCATAAGGTAATTGTCCCTGTACCAGCATCCAGCCATTCAGTGCTCCGAAGGCTGCTATCGCTACTCCTGCACTCACCCAGTAACGGGCATTGTTTCCCCACATAATAACAGCAGCATCGGCGAAAGGCGTCACCGTTTTTTTCAACTGTTCAGATGGAATGATCCCCATTACACTGACTGTACCTAACACATAGACTACTGTAACGATCAGCAGTCCTAGCAAGGTGGCCTTTGGAATGGTCTGCTGTGGATTTTGCACTTTCTCCGCCGGAATGGTAGCAGACTCAATACCAACGTAAGCAAACATGGTGAAGGTAACGGTGTTGGAAAGAGCGGTGAACAGAGAGGTGCCACTGTTGTTGAACGCCGGAAAGTTAGCGGCTCTGATAAAGAATAGTCCTCCGAAAGCCACGAGTAATAAGGGTATCAGCTTGAGTATGGTCGTAGCCATCTGTACGGAACCGGAAGTCCTGATACCCCTGTTATTGACCCAGGTCAACAGCCAGATGCTACCCAGACCTGTAGCTACTGCACTTAATGTATTGGTGGATAATATTGGAATGAAGGTGCTTAGTGCACTGACAAATCCTATGGTAATAGCTGCATTGGCGCAGGACACTGCCAGAAAGTATCCCCAGGCAATAGAAAAGCCCATATAGTCGCCGAAGCCGCGACGGGTATAAGCATATGGACCGCCGGTTACATTCGGCACCAGTTTACTGAGATTGCCGAATACTTTCACCAGGAAGAAACAACCGATAGCTGATATCACCCATCCCAGCAGACTCACACTACCAAATGAGGCAAGTGCAGCCGGTGCCAGGAAGATCCCTGCGCCGATCATATTACCAACGATGAGTGAGGTACTTGTCCAGAGTCCCAGTTTGTTTTTTTCCTTAGCTGTTTCTTTCATACGGCAGGGTGCAGATTAGCCGTAAAGATCGTATTTATCCGAGATTAAAATCCCATATCACCACATCCCATTCTTTTCCGTCATCAGTAAAAGGAAAAAGTGTGCGGAAGCCCAGCTTAGCGTGTACGGCCATAGACTTCGGATTGTCCCTTGCAATGGAGCTAAGTGCAAAGTCGTATACCGACTCGAAGTTATCTTTATGAAACTGGTACAATTGCCGTAAGAGTCCTTTGCCACGGTAGTTGCTGTCAATACAGGTCTGTCCCAGGAAATATACCTTATAGTCCATGAGTGATTTTCCCTGGTAATACTGGTTGTCAAACAGCTTCAGTGCATCTTTAAGCGGAGTATATACGGTAGCTGATTCCATCACCAGCACAAGCAGATAGCCGATCACTTTATCACCGTCTTTGATAATAGCAGAGGGGGCAATTTCATGTAGTGCTTTGAGGTCTTCGAAAGTATATTTCCAGGAAACATAGCCTTGTTCGGCTTTGACCTCTTCCGTAATACTCTCGGCTGCATTCAGTCTGGATAGTTCAGCGACCTGCCTCAATTCATCGTCTGAGCTGATAAATTTAGTTATGTACATAGGTTACCTGGTTTCCGATAATGTAAAGAAACAAAACAGGGAGGAATGATACATCCCCTAATAGGGTGACAATTGGCTTTTTAGGCAGGGGATGGATTTTTAGGGGTAAAATTTGACGGTTTCAGGAAAAAGTATACATTTGCACTCCAATATGCGGGGAATTAGCTCAGTTGGCTAGAGCGCTTGCATGGCATGCAAGAGGTCACCGGTTCGACTCCGGTATTCTCCACAAGTTAAAAGCTTTAGAATTTCTTATCAGTAAGGATTTTAAAGCTTTTTTTCTGAAAGTAATCAGATTAAAAGCCAGTAAAAAAATTAAAAATCCACCGGTAAAAAGGAGAATTTTTTCTACGTGCTCAAAGGCAACAACCGTTGGTTCCTGATGGATTTGATCAGTTTTATTTTCGATCTCGAAGGAATCAATAAAAGCACGATCTAATTTGTAGGTGGGAGTTTTATTGACGGTTCTTTATAAGGCACACCTTCTTTGAGTATCTGATAACAGCAATTAATATTTTGTGAGCAATGGCTAGTAATGCTCTTTTTTTACCCCTCCTGGCTATGATAGCGTAATATTTATTTTTTAACCATCCATTCTTAACCCTGGTAGCGGTCCATGCAGCTTCTACTAGCACGGTTTTAAGTATTTTATTCCCATGCGTGACACGGCTACTCTTCTTTTTGCCTGCACTTTCGTTGTTTCCCGGGCATACACCTGCCCACGATGCTAAGTGCTGACCAGATGGGAAAACGCTCATATCAAAGCCTATTTCAGCAACAATACCTTTAGCCGTTTCATGGCTTACACCTGGAATAGTTTCCAACAGTTCAACCTGAGTTGAATATGACTGAATATAATCTTCCAGTCGACGATCTATGCGATCAATTTGCTGTTGAATATTTTCCAGTGCCAGCTTACTGGTTTCTAGCATAAAACGGTGATGATCAGTGATTTTTCCTTTCAGGGCGGTTATGAGTTGGGGGATTTTCTTTTTTAAAGTGCCTTTAGCTAGAGAGGCAAGTAATATTGGATCTGTTTGCTGGTCAATAATATGGCAGATAATTGACCAACCCGTCTTTCCAAATACATCACTAACAATGTTACTGAGTTTGATATTGGCATCCTCCAATATTTTCTGTAGCCGATTTCTCTCAGACATTCGTTGCCAGATCAGTTTCTTTTTTTAACGAAGCAAATCTCTCATTTCTCTAACCTGTTCAGGAGGAATAAAGCTACCCTTTAAAAGGCCGCTGGATAACAGTTTGGCTATCCAAACGCTATCCTTACAATCTGTCTTGTGCCCAGGCACATATTTTATATGCCTGGCATTAACAAGCATCAGGTTAAATGAGGATTTCAGTATATTAAATACAGGTTTCCAATTACTCCTGTGCTTTCCATTGCCAGGTGGGATACTCTCTGCTCTAACAGCCACGTCTTTAGGCTGATCAGATCATCTGTAAATGTCCCAAATGTGCGGGTTTGATCTGGTAATTGGTAAATTTTAACCGTTACTACTACAGTTTCCTTGTGCACATCTAATCCTGCACAGCGTTCAAATAATTGGGGGAATTCTACTAACGTGGACATGGTAATTGAGTTTGGTCACTACAATTTACCACTTTCATCCCCGTTGGTGAATTCCCCTTTCATGATTGTTTTATTTGTATTGTCTATATATTGAATCATACATCCTTTTTCAAGCATACCGACAGCTTCTTCGACCTCAATATTGTTCCCGTGCCACTCTGTAATAGTGACAGGAGCTGTGCTTCGTTGGGCAAGTATTTTGGTAAATGAAGCACAATTT
The DNA here is from genome assembly GCF_003014595.1 of Chitinophaga ginsengisoli. Classification (GTDB taxonomy): domain Bacteria; phylum Bacteroidota; class Bacteroidia; order Chitinophagales; family Chitinophagaceae; genus Chitinophaga; species Chitinophaga ginsengisoli. The sequence continues at coordinate 985,637 of NZ_PYGK01000001.1, forward strand.
CTGCTTCGGCCTGGACAAGCACTTCCGCTTTATAAGAGTCGAAAGTCATTAGACTGTGTTTTTAACTTTAATGAAGATGTTTGACTATCAAAGGCTGGTCAAGGATTTGGGGTAGAAAAATACAAAAAATGTGGACTCCGTTTAGTGCTTCATGAGCGAACATAGTCCCATAGTATAAAATGTTATTGTTTAATGACAGGGAATGTCAATCCTAAATAGCCTAAAATACAGTAAGATATCTGCAGTAAGTGTTACAGTTAAATGGGTGGACCCGGTAATGCATAACTATTCTCTCTTATTTTATTATTGGTTTTCCATCGTTTGTTAAACCGGGACCAGGGGTCTTAGTTTCCATATCATATTCTAAGCCTGTGTCAATTCCCTTCCTTGCTGCCGGGACGCTACGGGTCATCCAGACAGGACTTGGCTTATCCATCAGATAGTGATCAAAAAACTGCCTCTGGCGAATAGAATAGTCAATTGCAGCTTTTCCAAAGACACCATGACCTTGTCCCTCATATTCTATCAACCACGCTTTCTTCCCAAGCCTCCTTAGGGCGGTAAAGAATTCAATTGCCTGAGAGAAATTAACTGCGCCGTCTTTTAGCCACTGCTGAAAATCCACTGCATAATTTTTCCAAGGAAGGCTAACACACCACCTATTCCTCCAATATTAATATCATGTTTAAATCCTCCTATTACAATCATTATAACTCCTATAAGAGCAATAAACATTCCGATAGCTTCACCGAGAGACTTGTCATTTTCCATGTATTTTGAAGATAATCATTGCTTTCATGAGCTTGTTAATGATAAGGTTCTTACACGGTAGAATTTACCGACTTCATTTAGTAAGCATTTATTCGCATTCCAGCAATGGTGGTGAACTTTATTATTTGCATTCATCGTCGTGACCTGTTTGTTTTTCTTGATGATCTTCATCATCATCAAAATCAAAATGCTTAACACCATTTTCTTTATACATCATGCAGAACCATGAGTTCTTACCGCCGGGATTAGATGAAGCGTGAATATAAAGTTCGGTCACATTTGTATATTCTATTGGAACATCGAATTCAGCTGGATCTCCAGAGTTCCATTTCCTCCAGAATTGACGGTTATCGTCGTCGGTGCCGATCTCGAAAACTATCTGCGATGCTTCAGTTTTACTGGTATTTACTTTAATCCACCATCCGGCCTTTCTTGCTTGTATCGGAGCAACAGTTAAGTTTGGTGTTTTCTTGTTGCTTAAATTGGTTGACTGCCCTATTGAAATAATGGGCAGTAATAGCAATGAAATCAGAATTGCATTTTTCATATTTCGCATTTTAGTGGCGGTTATTAATATTGGATAATTTGTTAAATCGAATCAAATTTTTACCACAAATAAGACCAATGGTAGTCAGGGTTCTTTGATCTCTATAATTTGAGCATAAGATAAGGTGTTGTAAATTTATCTACTATCAAGTAAACATAAAATACCAACTAGTTTGTATTTTTTATTGGACACCGAGGTTTTGTAATGGACACTAAGCAGTTGTCCGGATGTCATAAGGCAGGGTAAGGGCTTACACATTTTCTGCCGATAGCGTTTGAGCCCGGAAAGCTAACCTTTAGCATTTATCCATGTACCTGCCAGAGTGACGAATGATTCGTCCAGAGTACCGCGCATCGGTGAATTGGTAAAAAACGTGTCACTTGTTAACTTGGCATTAACAATTCCTTCAGTCTTTTTTTGTAGTATGCAGCAACAAATCGGGACTCCTTATTATCGGATCGCAGTTGAGAACAAAATAAATCAGCATTAAAATAACCATCAGTCGTAGACGATCCCTCTTTTTTAAAAAAAACAACACTTCCACATTAATACAGGAAGAGTGGCCTTTTGCCTGCCTATCAATTATTGCTTTCAACTTCATTTAGATACATCAATGTAGTCAAATCAGCATTCAGTTCTTTCATTATTAAATGATCATCTTATGAAGAAAACTAAAATTTTAGTTGCTATGCTTGCCTTCATGTTCGGTGCAGGTGCTGCAGTATCGGTGAACGCAAAATCTTCAGTTTCTGCTATTTCCTATGGCTGGATTGACAGAAACGGCTAGATCGTGCTCTACGGGATGACGCAGGCAGAAGCCCAGGATGTGTGCGTTCCTGCTGCTTTTATTTGTCTTAGAGCCAAACAAAATGTATCAATTTACACAACTGGTACCCTTCCATGGTAACCATGGCTCAAAGAAAGTATTCATCTCTATATTAATAGACCGGATCTCCTAAGTTCTGAAGTGCAATAATATAAGAATTTGCAGGCAGCTAAAACAAGTAAATGCCAATGCGCCACCAATTACTGCAAAAGCAAACTGTAGAAATAATTTTAGCTTTTTTCATACAATGGGGCTGTCTCAAAAGTTTTGAGACGCCCCTTTTCAGTTTTATATTGCTATACCAACCAATATGGTATATTATGTATTCAGAGGATATTTTTAGTATCAAATTGATACTTTGGATGTCGATTTTAAGGTTTTAGGCGATCTTCTTCCTAAGATTGTGCGCCAGAGCTAATAAACCAGTCTCTATTTTCACTTTTTCGATTCCACGGAGCATAAATCTCCTAAAGTGGTGATTATGTTTGATGTTCCCAAACACGGATTCCACATCACAACACCGTTGTTTGCGTTTGGCTATGCCTTGTTTTGTTTTTAATCGCTTATCTGCCCGAGATTTTAGACGTATTAAGTTGTGATTGATTTCGATCACCCTATTGCCTATTGCCTTATGACATTGATCCCTTAGTCGACAATATTTACAGCTTTCTGTTTCATATTTGGTAATTGTTTGCAGATAGCCTGTTTTTGTTGCCTTGGTGTGAGTCCCTACATTATGCATCGGTTTGCCTTTAGGGCATTCATATTGATCTTTGTTTTGGTCGTATGCTAGTTTATCGGCCGAATATGGTTTCTTCTCTTTGTTACGCTTGCGTTGCTGTCTGTCAAACTGGTTATGTTTTACGTAAGCCGTGATCCGTTTGGATTCAAGCCATTGATAGTTTTGTTCGCTGCCATAACCAGCGTCTGCTGTGATATTAGCTGGTTTAGCTTTGTAAGTCTTGATGTGTTGTTCAAGATGAGTAACCAATGTGTTAGTGTCGGTACTCTGTTGGTGTAGGCTGTAGTTTACGATGTATTGGTTATTGGTGCTTACTTGAATATTATAGGCTGGTTTCAGTTGACCATTTTTCATATGATCTTCTTTGAGCCGCATGAACGTCGCATCTGGATCCGTTTTGCTCATGCTGCTTCGCCCATCGCCTATCCGGGCTTCCTGCTGCTCATACTTGTCAAGTGCTGCCGGCCAATGTTTACGCGCGTAATTCAGCTTCTGCTTCACCTCCTTACTGACGGGCTTATCCTTCAATGCTTCATTTATTTTATCAATGGTTGCATTCACTTTCTCTTTATCGATTTTATCAAAACCAGAAGGATCTGTATCATCCATCTCTGCTGCAGCTACCGACTGGGCATACTGCCATAGCTCGTTTAACTGCTCCTTTATCTTCTCCCGGTTCCTCTTAATGGCATTTCCCCATACAAAGCTATACCGATTGGCGTTCGCCTCTATTTTGGTCCCGTCTGTATAAAGTTCTTTAAGACTTAGAAGTCCTTCCTCGCATAATAGCAATACTACCTGGGTGAAAATGGGTTGTAACGTTTTCTGAAGACGCTTGCCGCGGAAGCGGTTAATAGTATTATGGTCTGGGGTGCTCATTCCACTTAACCACATATAATGTATATGCTGATTAACGGCATCTTCTATTTTACGACTACTGTATATATTATTAATGTGGGAATAAACCAGGACCTTTAATAACATTCGAGGATGGTAGCTACTTGTCCCTCCTGGCTTGTACTGTTGCAGTAGCGTTGTAATATCCACCTTATCCAGAATCTCATTCACGGTTCTGACTGGATGATTGGCTGGAATCAGATCATTTAGATCTGGTGGTAATAGCATACCCTGATGTTGGTGATTGCTTTTAAATACAACTGATAATGTTTTGCCTCTTGCCATACTGCCTATAACACAATAAGCAGCATATGGTTAACAAAAAGGCACCTTTTATTAAAAAAAACTCCATAAAAAGAAGAAGCTGTCCCAATTACTTTTGAGACAGCCCCATTGTATTTTAGAACAAGGAGTAACATAACTACGTATTCGCATGGTTGTATGAAATCAATATCGACAATATTCTACTGTCTCTCCTATTTATTATCTCTATATACTAAGTGTACTTTTATATTGTAACTTAATTTTGTTTTAGCAAATGGTGACAAAAATAGCAGAAGCGATGCGTTTAATTAACCCGATTTAACCCAGCATAAAAAAGATATATATCATGAAGAAAGCTCGTATAATATTAATTGCAATTTTGATTCTTGCAATCGCCGGCACTGCCGTTGCATTACGTACTACCACCAAATATACTGGTTTGTTATGTTTTACGGCAACACACTCCTATTCAGCGAATGGCACTCTTTATTCAAGAGCTGCAACATTTATTGCGCCTCATCTTTCACTTTATGTGAGTCCGTTGGGACCTGCAAACTTCACATGTTTTTCGACCACTGGAACTATATCTGGTAGAATTACACTTACTGAGGTAGGCGGAATTGCAACGATAACGGTTCCTGTCTGGGTAGGCTTTACTTATAGTACACGAGTTACAACGGCAAACTAAAATAACAATATCTCCGATCGGAAGGCCAGCATTGATTGCAAGCGAATCTGGCCGATGGGGAAGCCGAAAACCATTAGAAACGAGTAGGCATACTTTAATTCTTTAAGTTTAGCCTTTTGAATAAAAAGGCACTATTATTATGAAGAAAGCTCGCATCGCACTCGCCACAATCGCACTTATGGCAGTAGTAGGAGGAGCATTCGCATTTAAAGCAATGCGTACAGGCCTCGCTTTCTACACGACTACCAATTCTTATTCCACTTTTGGAACATTGTATAGTGCAGCAGCACCATTTGTTGGCCCACACCTAGTTTCTTTCATTACTCCGAATGGTGCTACAAATGCTGACGCTGTATCGGTTACAGGAACAACAGTAGGTGGACCAATTACATTAACACAGGTAGGTGGAACCGCAACCATCACCATTCCTCGTTGGACTGGTCCTACTTACGCTACAAGGACAACCCTTGCGAATTAATGATCTAAGAATCAAGACCTATGGGTCTTGATTCTTTTAATTCTTTAGTTTTGAATTTACGATACTATCGCAAGACTTAAGTGATGATCTGCAATTATCTCTATTTTTTCAAAATATCTGGATTTTAGAATAATCCACATATTTTGTATCAGGATAACTCCCTATAGCCATTCAACTAACTTATCAATGGTTGAATTTACCTAAATTATCACTATGCCTGGTGCTTGGAGTGGCTACCTTGGCGCAACACCCCCATACAATAGTTCGATTAATATCGGCATCTTCACTTTCAGTTTTCGATCTATTAACAATGCGGAGTTTGAAGGAAGTTGGAAGCGAAAGAAAGTGCAACTTGTTCTAAACTTTCAGATATCAAAATAAAATACCTTTAATACAGAATCGCTATGAGAAATAAATCTCGCGTTGTGCTCGCTACAATTGCGTTTATAGGAGTAGTCGGAGGAACGTTCGCATTTAAAGCAATGCGCACTGGCATCCCTTTCGTCACAATCACTAACTCATACCTCACATTTGGAACACTGTATAGTAGGGTTGCTCCGTTTGTTGGCACTCACCCATCAGCTTGGATTACACCTCAGGGGCTAATAAATACTGTAGCAATATCAACGACAGGGATAGCAGTAGGTGGACCGATTACTTTAACACAGGTTGGAGGAACTGCAACCATTACAATTCCTCTTTGGACAGGTGTGACATACAATACGAGGGTGGTTTTAATGAATTAAAAGCAAAAATTTAAACAGCAATTCCCATGAGTTTTGGACGGTCACTTCAGTTGACAATTCTTCCACCAAAGACTGGTCTGTTCTCAAAGTGACAGCAGTTTATGTGAACATATTACTGGTGCAATGATTATGGAAAGCCAACTGAGTATTCAGTTGGCTTGAACGGTGAGAATGACCACTATTAATTCGATAAAGGCAGTTAGATACTATTCGTTGCCTTGTTCATAAAAAAAGTCGACAATGCAATGTGTAGATAGTTGAAGGCCGGTTCGGGAATGGCTGGTAGTTTGCGCCGATCACAGGCAAAGAAACTGCTTATTTTGAGTATCCGTTTTTCATCCAGTCAGGCATAGGCTTTCCCATTAAATAGAAATCAAAGAATTCCTGTTGTTTGATTTGAAAGTCCCGAGCTTGAGTTTCATCTGACATAATATGCCCCATTGGATATTCTAATAACCATACAGGCTTTCCTGCTCTTCTTAAGGAAGTAAATATCTCAATAGATTGACCAATCTTAACATTGTTGTCGTAGGTTCCATGCATTAGTAACAAAGGCGTGTTTACTTTATCGGATGTAAATACAGAAGAGTTCTCAATGTAAACCTGTGGATGTGACCAAGGGGTTGTTTGCAAATTATATTGGCCGATCTCTTGTATACTCTGATCGCTTCCTTCTCCAAATGAAAGGCCTCCATAACCACTTATTAAGTCAGATTTGCCGGAAGATGCCTGGGCGGCAGCAAATAATGTAGAATGCGTGGCTACGAAATTTGTGATATAACCTCCAAAGCTTTGTCCTTGCAGTCCCATCTTTGTTGAATCTATCCATTTGTAATTCCTTGTGAGATGCTTTGCCATTTGTTCAATGCAATCGAGCGCTTTGGGTCCGGTATTACCTACTGATGGTTGGATGTCAACAACACATATTATATAACCCCTACTTGTGTACCAAGGAACATTGACATTAACGGTACTTAATGCCGGAGTACGAAATTGAAATCGCTCAAAGCTACGGTTCATATAGAAATTAAAGATGATCGGATGTCTTTTAGTTGTATCTAAGTGCTTGGGAAGATAAAGAAGCCCATAATTTATTGATGAGTCATTTAAGGTAGTTTTAATAAGTCGTGATTGAAACCAAGCATATTCTTTGGAGCCATCTTCTTTGCTAATTTGAACAGCAGTAGATAGTTTTTTTATTAAGTATAAGTTCGGTTGGTTTTCGGCGGTTTGCCTTAAGACCAAAAGGTCATCAATAAGTTTTGATTTTATTGGCATTTTGCTGTTGGCACCTATTTCCGGATAATAGTATAAACACTCATCCAATATTGTTATATCGGGATTACCATTTGCGTATAGTTTGACTTTCGTAAAACCATTTCTGTGGGTAATGTCCTCTTTGACTGTCAGTAGGATTGAGTCCTGGCCTATTATATCGTCAAGAAGTTCAGCGGTTCTAAATCTGAGTGTTGGATGATTATTGCCTGCGGTAAGACACCATGCCTCGTTTTCATTTTCAGGATTCAGCTGGTAGACATTATATTCGTCATGTAAAATTAAATATTTGTCGTTTGATATCCACTGATCGTCTGCATGGCTATATATATTGTCAATTTTTTTAATGGTTCCTAATTTCTCAATTTGCTTCGATACGTCGGTTATGTTCTGTGTTTTAATCTGGAAACAGAATAAATGGCTTGAGATCGTGTCAATCCAGGTTATATATTTACTATGAGGCGATAATTTTATATTTACCGGTTTATGACTACTAGGAATGAACTTGCGTAAGGTCGGCTCTTCCACATCAATAATGTAATATCTCGGCAACCAATTTGTGTTCCAAAAGGCCTCCCTTTCATTAGTCAATGTCTTAACGACCGCATAACGACTTCCTTCACGGCTTACTAACGTCGTTGAGTCACTCCACAATTTGCTTAGCTTCGCATTTTTGAATGAAAACCCGATCCACATTTCAGGGTTATCAACATAGGGTAAATTTGAAACAAGATATTTGTCCTGGTAATTCCAAATCTTTAGATCGTTTTTTGCTTTAAGCCATTTAGGCGGCGCGCTTTCCTTTTCATAAACTCTAAAAGTAATAGTATTGCCATCGTCGGCTATTTTTAGCGATCCCTGCGCGAATCCAAAATTATTTAGTGTAGAATCAATTTCAATTTTCTGGCGTTTTAGTTTATTGGTTTTATCTAGCGTGTATTTGAAGATGGCTTCGTTTACCTGTTCTAAGCATAAAAGTATTAGGCTACTACTACTGGAATCATAAGTTGCATCTGTAAGGTTGTGCCCAAAGTTAATGTTTATTTCTTTGTTATTAATAAGATCGAGCTGCTGCATGGAAGAATCTCTAATAAGATATAGCAGACTTTTTTCGGAGATTAATATTGTTTTTTTGGGTCGTTGAAAATGCCATATGTTCTTCGATTCAAGATCTTCTATTATTAGGCTATCATTTTTTTCATAGCCAATTTTTTTTGTTCCTATTTCATGTAAAAATAGAAATTCATTAGCCTCTGTAATGACCCTTTTTTTTTGTTTTTTTTTCAAATCAAATTCATATATGCCATCTCTTCCCCAGATAAAAATTTGTCTGGAGTCATTCGAAAACGTTGCTTCACGATAATCTGAGAGAGCTAAGATTTTATTTCCGTTGTTGTTCATGACTTTAAGCATAACATCGCCCTTGTCGGAGGCAGTAGCATACCAAATATAATTTCCGTCCTGAGAAATTCCGTAATCACGTATACTTCGCCAATTTGCAACAGTCTCAAAGTCTATTGTTTTCTTTTGCGCAATCAGAAAAAATGAAAGAAATAGTAGAAATGATGTTAATAGAAATCTCATAAAAAATGATATTTGGTTTTATGGGTGCTACTATCTTTATATAACCTTGTGTTGAGGAAGGTATAACGCTGTTGTAGGAAGTTTAGTCCTTGTTCGTCGTCATTGAAATTCATACTCCTATTTATACCTTCTTTTGGCTTTTGATAGTTATTTGCCATTACTTTCTATTTGTCCCTGTTTTTCGCAGTGTCATTTGATTTACCAGGTATTTCTTATCCTCAGATTCCATTATGCATCCCAGATAGGCGAGGAGTAGTATTGCACATATTTTATCAAAAATAGCTTTCCGGCCTTATTATGAGTTGACACGCGAGACCTTTCAAAAGCGTAAGTGAGTAAAAGCATGACGTACCGATGCTCTTCCTTGGTACGAATCTACATCCTTTGACTGTTGTGATATTTCATTTGGTAATTGACAATGTTTCATAACTATAGCTATTTACTGGCGCACTGTTTCATCCAAAAGTGTTGGTTTGATTTAAGGACTATATTGAGGGAATTCTTATATTAAATACCTATCTTATATGGTAAACACCATGGGTGTCTTTCTCATATTGTATTGCATTAGTTATTTTAATGCCTTTTAGAAAATCTTCAATAGGTTGATCTCTACGAAGTATACCGCTGAATCGTTGTTTGGAAGCATTTTCGCTATCTATCACCACTGTTATTCCATACCAACGGCTGATTGTGGCAGTAAGGTCTGTCAACGTTTGCGTCTCAATGTAATACTTTCCCTCCTGCCAGGCTAGTGTTACTGAAGCATCAAACCTAATAATCTTTAGTCCATTTTTACTCGTTACAGCTTCTTCACCTGGCTTTAGTATGATATTTGAATTTTCAGTATTAACTTTTAAAGATCCCTCTACAAGTGCAATTTTGTAAATATCAGTGTCATATGTGTTGACGTTAAAGGAAGTACCTAATACCTCAATTGTTCCATTTGGAAGATGAACTATGAGTGGCTGACTTGCCTTTTTGGCCACTTTAAGATAAGCTTCGCCATTTATAATAATTTCTCTTTTGTTACCAGAGAACGTGAGAGGAAATGTTAATTCGCTTTCGGAGTTTAAATGAATCTCAGAACCGTCGGATAAGAATATTTTGTAGTCTTTTCCTGCCGGAACAAGTATTGAAGCACTTCCAGGGGAAGGTTCGGCTATCGAATGATAATGTAGGGAATTATTATTTGTCACAAGGTCTATGCTTTTGGATCTGAATTGTTGGCTACTTGAATCCAAAGCAATAGTTTCGCCATTGGGCAAACGTAGCAGCACGTTCTTGGCCGGTGTTAAATTGCGCTGCAATGCAACAGATTCTAAATTACTACGTCCGGGATAGTAAATTTTTAATAATAAAAGTCCAATAATGAGCATCGCTGCTACGCCGGCGATCCATGTACTTACCTGAATTTTTCTTTCCTGTTTTTTTGCTATTTTCAGCGCTTGCTGAGCCCAGTCAGCCGTAGGCTGTTCTTTCAAATAATCTCTTACTGGACCCTCTACAGTCTTCCTTATTTCCTGCTGCAATTTTCGTATGGACGGATCACCTTCTAATAACTTTTCTAGGAGTTGGCTTTCCTCTTCATTGATCATATTAAAGATGTCCGATAAGATAAGGGTTTCAATATCGTGGCGGCTTAAGTTCATATATAGATATACCGTACAATCCTGGAAATAGTACCTAGTATTTAATCAAGATTTTTTAATAAATGCTAATTTTTCTCTGAGAGCGGCAAGTGCTTTGGACATAGTATTTTTCACTGTTTGTGGCTTTAAAGAAAGTGATTCTACAATTTCATGATGACTTTTATTCTCAAACATTATTAATCTGAAGACGTTCTGTTGTTTGGGCGGTAAACTATTGATGGCCGCAGCTAATTGCCTACCCAATGTTCGATTGTCTAAAAATTTGTCACCATCAATATAACTTGCCTCTTTCAGAAGTCGATCTCTGCTTTTCTTTTCCACTTCCCAATGCCTTCTAAGATCAATAACATGTTGTTTGGTGAGAAACAATAAGAGGTTTTTAATGCAAGTATAATCGGGTAATCTGTGTCTGATCTTCCAAACTTTTACAAATATATCTTGAACAAGATCCCTTGCCTCTTCACCGCGCTTCAATCTGTTATATGCATGGTAATAAACCATGGGACGGTATAGTTCAACAATTCTTTCAAATGCTGACTCATCATCAAGCTTAAGACGCTCCAGCAGCCTTTCATTATCGCTTCCTAAAACGTCGTTCATTTTGGTTGGTGGTTGGTTTATTATTATTTATAAAGTAACATAATTTTAATGTCTCAGCAAAAAAACTAAGGCAATGGACTCAAAACTAGTTATTTATATCCCTATGGCAAATGTAGGATTCAGTTTAGTTTTATTAGTTAATGCGAGGTTAACAAAAATGTAAAAATTATTTTAACCCCTGGGTACTTTTTTAGCACTTAAACGTACTTATATAGAAGACTAGCAAGTTTTAAAGTAACGGCAAAAGAACCTACGCTATTGTATCCCGGCATCGGATATGGAAGTATGCTATTATCCCGTCAAACCTTATCTGAAACCAATTGTCTGCAAGGTAGTATACACTACCTGTAGTATTTCTTACAAACCAACATTAAGTAACCAAAACAAATTGCAAGATGCGTCTATCTGTCCGAATTGTATTTTATAAAGGAGTCTTCCTTTTAGCTACCATACTTCTTCTTTTCATACAGCATGAATGTATTGCTCAAAGTGGAAGCATTCGGGATAAGTCTCTTACAGTAACAATTACCAACATGCCACTGTCTACGGTATTGAAAACGATCCAGGATATGTCGGGCATCACTATCTATTTTAATTCAAGTGAGATATCCCAATTTCAGAACATTACACTCGAAGCAAAAAACGAAAGCTTCTCACATATCATGAGGAAAGTGCTGGAACCACGGGGGCTGGAGTACCGCGAAATAAGCGCCGTTGCAGTAGCTGTGGCCTTTAAAAAAGCAGAACGCTTCGCAGAAAAATTAATCATAGATACCAGCCGTTCTATTCAAGGAAAGCTTATTTCAGAGGAAGGACAACCCATTGAAGGTGCAAGCATACAGGTAGCAGGAACTGGCAATGGGGCAGTATCAGGGCCAGATGGTTCCTTTCTAATAAATAATATACCAGCAAAGACTAAGTTAGTCATCACGAATGTATCATTTCTCTCAAAAGAGGTGACTGTTGGTAGCAAGTCCAACCTTGGCATAATAGTTTTGAAACACTTTGTAGGGGATTTGGAGGAAACGGTGGTCAAGGGTTACTATACGACAAAGAAAAAATTTAACACAGGAGGAGTCGTAACCATTAAAGGCGAAGATATTGCCCGACAACCGGTTTCAAATCCATTATTAGCAATCCAAGGTAGAGTGCCAAACTTAGTGATTACGCCGACGAATGGTTTACCGAATGGACCAGTTTTTTTACAATTAAGAGGTCAAAACAGTATTTCTGTAACTAATGGGCAGCGCATGCCTACTCAACCGTTAATAGTGGTTGATGGTGTACCTTATCAAAACAATATAAGTTCCGGGGGAGGGGATGCCACATTTGGAAGTGTCGGGTCTCAGATTTCTGCGTTAAGCTTTATTAACCCTAATGATATAGAAAGAATTGATATTTTGGCTGACGCAGATGCAACTTCAATTTATGGCTCACGAGGAGGAAACGGGGTAATTTTGATAACGACAAAGAGAGGTCGAGAAGGAAAGACCTCCATCGGCATCAATGTTTCTACTGGTTACAACGAAGTGCCATCTAAAATTGAGCTTTTGAACACACAGCAATATCTTCAAATGCGTAGAAATGCTTTCAAAAGCGACGGTTTGGCGGTGCCTGACCATTCCTCCCCTGTCAAAACATATGAAAACTATGATCTTACTGTCTGGGACACTGCAAGATATACGGATTGGCAAGAGAAATTTCTAGGACGTTTGGCACCTTTTACCAATGCCAATCTATCGATTAATGGTGGAAACCAGTTGATGCAGTTTTTACTTAGCGGCAACTATAATAGATCGAAACTCGTGTACCCGGGAGATAACAATTATGAGACTGCTACGGTGAATTTTAATTTAGGTACTAGTTCCGCCAACAATAAATTCAGAACTTTGTTCGGAGGTACCTACGTCTATAATAATTCTTTTAGTCCTACAACGGACTTTGCGCGACTTGCCGTGGTCTTGGCTCCCAATGCGCCATCTATTTATGACAAAGAAGGGAATTTAAATTGGGAAAAGCTTCCAGACGTACAAAACGATGCCAGCACATGGACCAACCCCTATGCGCAATTGTTGGTTACTACTACATCCAAAACTAATTCTGTTAGAGGAAGTATTGACATCAGTTATCAAATTCTTCAAAATCTATTTATAAAAACTTCCGCCGGCTACACAGAGACGAACACACGTAATTTGTCTTTAACTCCGTTGGCTTCTTTTGATCCTTCAATGTCAAATAAAGTGAGTTTGGCGGTTCATAACAATGTTCAGGCGAAATCCCTGACTGTCGATCCCCAGATTGGTTACAATGTCAACATTGGTAAAGGAAAACTTGAGGCCCTTGCGTTGCTATCTTATCAATCACAGAGCGAGTATACGGAGACGTCTACTGGGCAAAATTTTTCTAGCGATGTTTTGCTGGGAAGTCTGGAGAATGCAGCATTGATTACAGGTGCGAATACGAGTATGCAGTATAAGTATGTAGCTTTGTCAGGCAGACTGGCATATAATTGGGACGGTAAATATCTAGTAAACTTAACAACAAGAAGGGACGGAAGCAGCCGGTTCGGCCCAGGTTATCAGTTTGGCAGTTTTTGGTCAGTCGGAACCGGATGGATTTTCACTGAAGAAAATTTTATGAAAGGCAAACTGCCTTTCTTGAATTTTGGAAAACTTAGGTTCAGTTATGGAACGTCTGGGAATGACGTGATTGGGGATTATGCTTACATTGAGCTGTTTCAGGGAAACAAAAATTTCGCTTATCAAGGAGGCAGCGTGTTGTTGACTAATGGTGCGGTAAATCCGGACTACCATTGGGAAACAATAAAAAAGTTGGAAACAGCTTTAGAAGCTTCTATGCTTAATGGACGGGTAACGACCTCAGTAGCATATTGGAGGACTAGAGCAAGTGATCAATTGGGAAATTATCCTCTTCCATCAACCGCAGGTGCTGATGTTGTCACAAGAAATCAAGACGCTGTAATACAGAATTCAGGTTGGGACTTTATAGTAAATTCCAAAAATATCGCTTCAAAGGCGCTACAATGGTCAAGTACCATAAGTTTTGGCATTCTTAAAAATAAGTTGCTTGCCAAGCCAGAAGGGCTATACAATAACTTTGGATTAAACCGGTTTGTGGAAGTCGGTAAGCCGTTCGCGGGTTTTGTTGCAGTATACGAATATAAAGGTGTTAATCCTGCAACCGGCTTCTACCAGTTTGCAGATAAGGCCGGCAATGTAACGACTTCTTTGTTTAACTCATATGACGAAGCTAAGAAAGTGGTCATCCAACCATTGACACTTGGGTTGTCGAATTCTATTTCCTTTAAAGGCTTTACACTAGATTTTTTTATTCAATTTACAAAACAGGTTGGGCGCAATTATCTTTTGGATGAAGCCTTTAGCAGATATAGTAGTTTGAACTATGGAAATTTTCTTAGTATGCCTTACTTGGAGTACGGCAACCTACCTGTTGAACTTTTAAATCACTGGCAAAAGCCAGGGGATGTCGCTGCCATTCAAAAATTTTCGACAAAAAGATTTGATTATCCATTACGAGATCTATATAGCCGTGCTAAAAGCAGTGACTTGGCCTGGACTGATGCATCTTTTATTAAATTAAGAACTCTGTCTTTAGGTTATAATTTTCCTGCCAATATAAATACAAAACTAAAAACGCAGAATATTCGTGTTTATATACAAGCTCAGAATTTGCTGACAATTACTAACTATAAGGGGCTTGATCCGGAAACACAAAGTGCAACCGTTTTACCTCAATTACGTACCGTAGCTGGTGGTATCCAAGTAAGGTTTTAACGCAGGATCAGCCGTTCAGTAAGTCTAGCAGGTCTAGTTGGTACTAATCATCCTGTTTCTATTGATGTGATTTATGACAGTATTCATGTTGGGAGAATATTAGCAACAGTTGAAAAGCAAATCAAAAAGAATAAAATATGAAAAATATTAATTTGAATATAGCGACATCCCGGTCAAAATTTAGCTTTAGTATAGTAGATAGTGTTTGTTTCATGTTCGTTCTTTTATGTCCGGCAATTATATGTTTATCCGGTTGCAGAAAAATGATTGAGATCGACATGCCGATCAATAAATATCCCGTAGAGAAGGTATTTGACGAAAAAAATACAGCAGTAGCGGCTCTTTCAGGTGTGTATGCCGTTATCGGTTCTGGTGAAGGCTCGTTAATGACAGGAGATGTTGGCCTCAGTCTTCGGTCAGGTTTTATGGCAGATGAGCTTTCCCCGTTAGTTATGGAAACGGTGCCGGAATATCAGAATGTTTATAATGCGAAAGACGGTTGGCCCATCTGGTGGATGTTTGTATACAGGGATTACATCTATCAGCTAAATACGTCAATAATCGGTCTTGAGAATTCGACAAAATTAGCTTCAGTAGATAAAAACATACTTTTAGGTGAAGCTAAATTTACCAGAGCATGGCTTTATTTTAACCTCGTAAACTTTTATGGAGGCGTCCCAATTGTCCTAACGAATGATTTTAGGATTAATGAAAAAATTGCCCGATCTCCTGCATCGGAAGTATATAAGCAAATAGAAGAGGATTTAAAGTTCGCAAAACTGCATTTAACTGAGAATTATCTAAATCGCGAACTTCTTGATGATCCTCAGGAACGGGTTCGGCCAAACAAATTTGCGGCAACAGCACTGTTAGCGCGGGTATATCTTTATTTAGGGCGATGGCAGGAGGCTGAACAAGAGGCAGATCAGGTAATCAGCAATTCTGCTTATGAGCTACTAACTGACCTTAATCAAGTGTTTCTTAAAAACAGCAAAGAAACAATTTGGGCGCTTCAACCCAATGTCAATAGTTTTTCTGGTGTTAATACTCCCGATGCAAAAGTGCTCATTAATCGGTGGGGATTTCTTGATCCCGATTGGTATTTAAGTAGTTTACTGACGAGCGCTTTTGAGATGGGAGATATGAGAAAGACAGCCTGGACGCAAGAAAAAGCCGCTGGTTATATTGCGTACAAATACAAACAAGGCTATGGAACAAGTGAGCAAACTGAATATACAATCGTGTTGCGGATCGCTGAGCAGTATCTGATTAGGTCTGAAGCAAGGGCGATGCAGGATAAACTGTTAGGTGACCATAGCGCAGTAAGTGATCTAAACCTAATCAGGGCACGCGCTGGACTATCCGAAACCTCTGCTAAGACTCGTGAATCTATTTTAGCAGCAATTTCGAAGGAAAGACAAGTTGAATTGTTCTTAGAGTGGGGCGACCGATGGCTAAATTTAAAACGAACTGGCAACTTAAATGAAGTTATGACAGAAGTGTCAAAATCTAAAGGAGTCGCTTGGCAACCTTATAAATCATTGCTGCCCATACCTTATGATGAATTCAAATGGAATCCATCGTTAAGGGGGCATCAAAATCCTGGATATGGTGAACAACCCTAATCTTTAACTTGCAAATACACAAATATGCGATATTATAAAAATTGGATGCTTTTATTTTTGATAATTGGTCTATCAATTGGGTGCAATAAAGATATCAACGATCCATATTCTTACTCAGCCGGAATAGTAGTGTTTAATGCATCTACTTCTATGCCTTCGGAGATTAAAGTGAATTTTACTAACGAAGAGTCTAATTTTACGGCTGCCGAACAAATTGGCTATTATAATTTTGATGGAAAATTTGCCAATGGATCTACAGCCTTGGGATTAATTGCTGGAAAGCCGACATCTCTAAAGGTTATTGCTGTCGCGGACTCTACTAAACTCATATTTAATGAATCTGTCACACCACACCCAGGGGATATTTATTCATTGTTTATTACTGGTGCGGGCGATGAAACCTCCGGACTTCTTGTAAAGGAAAACATTCAAAAAAATGTTGATAGTGTAACTGGCGTCCGTTTTATTAATCTTTCTCCTAATGCAGGTGCGATTAGCGTTAATATTCAAGGTCAACCCAATGGTTCTGGGGTGGCTACCCTAGGCTTTAAGCAAATAACATCATTTGAACCATATCCAGTGAGTTCTCCCGACCAGTTTTATATTTTGGAAATAAGAAATGCGGACAGTGGGGATTTATTGTCCACTTATTTTTTGAACCAGCTACCGGTCTTCGGCAATACCACCCTTATTATTCGTGGTCTGGTAGGAGGCAACCCTGGCTTTGACATAACAAGGGTCAATAATTAACCCGTCAAATTGTGCCATCGAGGCTGTGGGGCATTACAGGGAAGATGTACAGGTTTATATCTCTGGAGAGTTTACTTGTACAGGATGTTTTCCTCTTGCAAAGTTCTTTCACTAGGACTTTGCATGTAAGTCTTCCTACACTGTTTCAGACGTTTGGGACTAACAACACAGCGGGAAATTAACTGACGGAGAAAAGTATGGAGGATCATATGAGATAGAAATATGTGGTGGCACTAAATTTCCTATACGTTTTCCCTCTTCTTTTGCCGCTCATTAAATAGCTATTTCGACGATCCATGATAATACTTCAGATGGCTTCATTAAATGCCTCATTAGATTAATTAAAGTAAAACTTCAATTGTAATGTTTTTAAAAGAATGCAGATTGTTAATCGTGAGCTTTTATACCATTTTCCTTGCAACTGGCGCTGCTGCTCAGCAAAAAACGGCCTGGCAGATACAACCAGGTTCAATAATCACCCGCTGGGCTGGCACTGTTTCTCCTTCGAAAGTGTTACCGGAATATCCGCGGCCACAATTGGTGCGCAGTCAATGGATTAATCTTAACGGGCTTTGGGATTACACTATTACTCCAAAAACAGTAGATGCACCAGGCGCTTTTATAGGATCCATCCTCGTTCCTTACCCCATTGAATCGTCTTTATCAGGGGTTAAAAGGAAATTGAAGCCAGAAGAATTCCTTTGGTACAAACGCAGTTTTAACAAACCCCTAATGAAATCAGGCGAAAGATTATTGCTCCATTTCGGCGCTGTAGATTTCGAGGCTGCAGTGTTTGTAAATGGTAAGCAATTGATTGTTCACAGGGGTGGGTATCAACAGTTTACAATAGACGTTACCGACAATCTTAAAGAATACGGTAATGAGCTGAGAGTTAGGGTATGGGATCCTACTGACGCTGGTCCTAATCCCCATGGTAAGCAGGCTTTAAATCCGGAAGGTATTATGTATACTGCAAGTAGTGGTATCTGGCAAACGGTCTGGATGGAGGTAGTTCCCGATAATTACATTCACGCACTCACCATCACACCTGATATCGATAAGCAAACTGTAACATTGCAGACAACCATTGGTAAAGGGGGACGGGCGTTTTCAGAGGATTTCAGTGACGCGTTTAATACAGGTGTAGATCTTTCTACATATTCCATTAACGTACAAGTTAAAATAGGTAATTCAGTGGTGAGTCGGTATACAGCACCTGCTGGCCAATCAATCGTCGTTCCGGTGAAGCATCCCCACCTCTGGACTCCAGATGATCCGTTTCTCTATAATCTGGGAGTGCAACTTGTTAACCAAGGCAAAGTGGTGGAGCAAGTAGAAAGTTATTTTGGTATGCGTAAAATTGCTATTCATAAAGATGAAAAAGGAATACATAGGATATTTTTAAATAATAGCTATATCTACAACCTCGGCACATTGGATCAAGGCTTTTGGCCAGATGGATTGTATACGGCGCCCACAGACGAAGCTTTAAAGTTTGATATTGAAGCGTCAAAAGCAATGGGTTTTAATACCATTCGTAAACATATCAAGATAGAACCGGATCGCTGGTATTACCATGCTGATAAACTAGGAATGTTGGTTTGGCAAGATATGGTAAACCCGGGAAATGACACCAAGGAGGGGCATGATCAATTTGAAAAGGAAATAAAAAGAAACATTGCACAGCTCTATAATCATCCCTCTGTTGTGACCTGGGTGTTGTTCAACGAGAAATGGGGGCAGTATGATCAAGAGCGTCTTACCAAACTGATGAAGGAATATGACTCTACACGCCTGGTAAATGGCCATTCCGGCGAAATGCTATATGTTAATGACCTGCTCCGCAGCCCCTCACCCAATGCCTGGGTTGCAGCAGATATGACCGATGTACACTCTTACCCTTTTCCCAGAAGTGCCCCCCTTCAGCCAGGGAAAGCAATGGTGTTGGGTGAGTTTGGGGGTATTGGTGTACCGGTAGAAGGTCATCTATGGAATGATCTGATGGCTGGCTGGGGATATGATGGTATAGTTACTCCGCCCATGATGCAAAAGCAGTACACTGCTATGGTGGATTCATTGAAGGTATTGGAAAGCTCAGGCCTCAGTGCATCTATTTATACCCAACCTTTTGATGTTGAATCAGAACAGAATGGACTCATGACTTACGATAGGGCAATTATCAAATTACCGGCAACCACGCTAAGGAGGATTCATTCGAAATTATGGCCTGTAACCAACAATTATACCATGGCCACCAGAGGATTTTCCGCAGTAGTAGCCGATACCATTAATAAAACATATGCAGCCAGCCTAAAAGAATACAAAACGGGACGTCGGGATTCGGCCTTTCTACGTAGGATGGCTCTTTTGGCGGAAAAGAATAGTGATACGGTAACCGCCAACAAAGCTGTCAGTGAATATATTCAGTCATTAAATAATCCGCTGAATGAATCTAATCTTAGATTCATTGCGAGGCTTACAAACAATACACGTTCACCAGGGTTTGTTATATTGTTCAATAACATAGATAAAATTAATGAAGTGCTAGGAAAGGATAAGGCCGAAGAAAGTATTGTAATAGCTATTGAAGCTGATGAAATTGAACCCTTCACAAAAAAAGGCATGAAACCAGATTGGCAGGCTATGGAAAAGAGCGCGGTAAGCAAGTTTGGTGACCTCGGTCAAGAGACTGTCTGGCAGACAATGGTATTTTATTCTCTCAATCATCGACAATGGGATGTGTTTGGAAAAACGTTAAAGCCATGGTTTGAAAAGTATGGTAATAAAAGAACTTGGATAAATTCTGGGCTGATCAATAGTTTAGCCTGGGCAACATTTGAACATAGCAACGATAGAGAGGCTTTAGAGGTTGCTGCTGAAATGTCTGCTCGCGGTCTTGAGCAAAATGCAATGGCGGCGCTGCTAGATACTCATGCGAACCTGCTTTATAAGTTAGGTAAAAGAAACGAGGCGCTGAAGTGGCAGGAAAAAGCTGTAGCAATGGAACCGAGCAATGATGAGATCAAAACTAATTTTGAGAAAATGAAACGTGGAGAACCAACTTGGCCGAGTCTTAATTGATCAACCGTTTCCTCAATATCGCAATTCCTTGGAGAGTCAGTTCCAATTCTAATGTATAGCCCCAGGAAACGAGGGTGTCACAAAAATAAAGTGACACCCTTCTTTATTTTTATATACGGCTGTATAGAGTGCTATATGTAAGTACTATTATCGTGGGCCAATCTCAATATGATGCGATATGGAGTATTGTGTGGAGATCTCGTAGCTATTTGAGGGATATTTAGGCATTTTATGCCACTTTCTTTCTTAGATTATGGACTAAAGCTAATAATCCCATTTCAATATGAACTTTATCGATGCCTCTAAGCATGAAGCGTTTAAAGTGGTGGTTATGCTTAATATTGGCGAACACAGGTTCTGTGTCGAAGCAACGCTGCTTACGTTTGCTGATGCCTCGTTTGGTTTTTAACCGCTTATTGGCTTTCTGTTTTAGCCTATTCCAGTTATGGTTAACCTCAATAATTCGATTGCCTTTCTGCTGATGGCACTCGCTTCTCAAAGGACACCCTTCACAGTTTTTGGCCTGATAACGAGTAATGGTTCGTTTGTAGCCGGTACGTACGGCTTGTGGAAGTAAAGGAACCAAGCGTCTTCATGGATTTTCCTATAGGGCAGTAATAGCGGTCCTTTACCGGATCATATTCTAGTTTGTCCACGGTATAAGACTTTTTACTACGTAGACGATTATTTTGATCGCGATCAAACTGGTTATGTTTCACATACCCTGTGATCCGTTTGTTTTCCAGCCATTGATAATTCTGTTCGCTTCCGTAACCGGCATCGGCTGTTACTGTGTTAGGTTTGCTACGGAACTGATGTATATGATCCTGAAGGTGATCAATTAGAGTGTCTGTAGTTTGCCTGTGAACACTATAAGAAGCAATAAATTGGTTATTAGTACTGATTTGTACATTGTAAGCCGGCTTTAACTGCCCATTTTCATATGATCTTCCTTCATTCGCATAAAGGTGGCATCAGGGTCAGTTTTGCTATAACTACTTCTTTGCGTGCCTAATATTTTTTCCTGCTGTTCATATTTTTCAAGCGCTGCAGGCCAATGCCTCTTAGCATAATTGAGCTTCTGCTTTATTTTTTTATCCGCTGATTTGTTTCCTTTTAAGGCCTCATTGATCTTTTCTATTGTCTGGTTTACCTTCTCTTTATCTATTTTATCAAAACCTGATGGGTCTGTGTCATCCAGTTCTGATGCTGCTATACTTTGAGCGTATAGCCACAGCTCATTCAATTGTTGCTTAATTTTCTCTTTATTATGTTTAATGGCATTCCCCAAAGGTGTACCGGTTGGCATTGGTTTCTATTTTTGTTCCATCCGTGTAGAGATCCTTTATGCTTAGTAAGCCCTCTGCGCACAGCAATAGCACCACCTGGGTAAATATTGGTTGCAAGCTCTTTTGTAAGCGTTTGCCTACTTTTTGCTAAAAAAGAAGGTGCCCAATTACTTTTGAGACACCCTCTTCTATATTTAATCTCTGCAGTTGTCCGGTGCTATTGCCTCGCAGCTGCGGGAGGACAGTATCTTCAGATCTAAACTCATGGGCTGTATGTTAGCATTGAGGTTAATATGTGTTTTTACCAGTTTCAGAAGGAGTTGCTTTTGTAGTTTGTATGAAAAGTGCAGGTGTTGACAACCGATCTATGGGCATCTCCGTCTCAACTTTAGGTAGGGATATTTCCAACGGGCTCAGTGTAGTGGCCATCTGCTGCAAAGGGCTTGATAATGCCTTGTCTTCTGTATAGGTTATCAGAAACTTGTGAATAACTGTTGACACAGTGCGGCCTTCCTGTGCGGCATTGTTTTTTGCCTTTTCCTGTACGTCAAAAAATGTCGAATAACTGAATGGGATTCTTTTCATAACAGAGCATTTTTAAGTTTATAAAATGTGATGTACCAGTCATGGGATATAGACGACTGTCATATATTGCATATGCTATCATTACTAGTTACGTCACCAAAACACGTACATATACTTCATATAAGCAAGCTATTTTTTATCAACCTCATTGATTTCTTATGCCTGTTAATACAGCAGCCAACCCGAGTTAATATCTTTTAAGCGCCAGGTGCATAACCAGTTATTTTTGAGCTAAAAGCAATTTTGGCTCTTCCAGTTTTATTAATTTAGACCCGTGAATTGTTCCTGTATTCATCAATAAAGAATCGGTTGTGGGACTTTGTTTCTTAATAACCGAAAATTATATCTCGATGAATTATTATCTTGACGAAAATGTAATACCGCAGTTCCGGCAAGGCAACCCTACCGCTTTCCGCGAGGTGTTTGACGCTTTTTACCGTTCCCTGTTTTATTTTACTTTTAAATTCACCAGGAGTCAACCAGAAGCCGAGGAAATATGCTTAAATAGCTGCCCTAATTTCTGTTTACCGTAATTCCGAAGGTATCAGAGCCTTTGAAATTAAGCAATTTATACTTTTCAAGTATTTATAAGACAATCTTTTAACTTAACTATGAGAATGCCGGATCGCATAGGTGACTACCAGATTTCGAGCTATATTACCGCTTCCAAGGTATCCGCTACCTCGTCATCAATATCAAGGGCTTCAGTATATATGCGTGCCTGTTCTTCAGTTTCGTGCCCAAAGGCTTCCTGGATGAGCTTCATATCGACTCTTTCCTTTAGCAAGTGTGATGCAATGGCATGCTTCGCAACCTTAGTAGTAATATGTTTTGGACATTGGATCATTTTTTCCATGTCGAATAAATCTTCATTGACGTCGCGCAGTGCACTGATAATTCTTTGTTTTATCTTTTTTGCATTATGATGTTTGGTGGTTATATAAGGTAGAATGTAACCGGCATCGCTTTGTAGGGGGTAACTCTCAAAATATTTTAAAATGGCCACTGCCTTGGGACGTAATTTAAAATCGTATTTTCTCCCTGTTTTTTGGCGGCGATACCTCAGCCGGTTGCCGATCCAATTTTCTCCTTTTTTAAGCAATGCAGCGTCACAAAATTCCATGCCGCGGGTGTAATAAAGAAGAAGGAATAGGTGCCTTGAACGATTATGCCTACTTAATGGATCAAGTTTTAAATCAAGCAATGCATCAATATATTTCTTTTCAATTATACGCTTTTTTGATGGAAATTTTCTGTAAGGCTTAAATTCTATATGAAATTTAGGGTGGTACTTCTCCGGGCAGAGCTTCTTTTTCTGAGCTAAATTCCATATCCTGTAAAAAGTTCGTAGATATACGGAAATACTACTGTCTTCCGGAACTGTTTTTTTAAAGAACCTCTCATATGCCTGAAAATCTTCCTTAGTAAAAGCTGTAAATGTCTTGTCCGCCTTTATCACCTTTTTTAAGGAATTTCGGCATGAAACGAACACTGATGCTATACCTGGACGATCGTCTTCAAAGCACTCTTCGATAACCTGTTGGGTAAACTCATGAAATTTCTTTCGGGCAGCCGGCTTTTCATACTGGGGCTTTGATTTCGATTTGACCTTTTTCTTGATGTCTGAAAGAGTAAGAAAATCGTCACCATTTTCCAGGGCCTTACGGATCTCAAATTTTACCTCATCCTTTAAAACATTTGCCCTTATCTTGAATCGCCTGATATTGTGGATGGCTTTCACGTAACTCATCCTTTTCTGAATCCCAATGGGACTGACTAGAGTGGAATCCTGTGGTAAGATATTTCCGGTCACCTGCGCAGTAAAGCTGTAAATAAATTGGGAAGGAACCTTTTGCTTCCGGGTCACTATAAACCCACAGCTTGAGGCTAAAAACTACATCTTCAACTCTCATATCGCTTTCACTTTAAGACGCTAAGATAACGGAAATAAGCAGACGCCCCATCTCACAAACTAACAAAAAACTAACAAAATGACATACTAACTCGTGAAACTCGAAAAATTTAAATGAAACTTAACTAATTGATACACATCACTGTTTTAAATTTATTGAATATAAATGAATCCTAATATTATGACAAATTTACTGCATGGCATGCAAGAGGTCACCGGTTCGACTCCGGTATTCTCCACAAGTTAAAAGCTTTAGAATTTCTTATCAGTAAGGATTTTAAAGCTTTTTTTGTTTGTACAAGGTGTGAGTTTAGTTTATATTTATTTTTCAAAGGCCCTGGCTCGTTTGCCCGATATCAGCAGTCCCTAAATCTATTAAGAAAGATGCCAATTCCCAAAGGGCATTTGTGTCTATAGCTTGTAGCATATTCTTTTGATGCTGGACAAACTTCTCCTGTCTTGTTGCACTGTTAAAGATGACCCAAGGTATCCCTATCAATTTGTTTTAAATGGTAAAAAAGATTACTCTTCTCCTGATTCTCATAGCAAGTGTATTTACAAGTGCCTCTGCTCAATATGTAGATATGGGGAGTGGTGTTCTTAAGAATCACTTATGGTGGTTTGACTGGAATGGATTTACGTTAACGAACGGTGCATCCCGCAATTTCACCACTGATGATGGCTTGAAAGTAAATATTACGTTTTCGCAGGTAAGTGGTCCGTTGCTTGCTCCCAAGGTGATGAATACCTGGTCGGGAGCTGTACTTCACTACCTATATGATTTTTCTGACCCGACGAAGATGCCTGCTTTTTATAATTATACGCAGGGGGCGGGTTCTTATTTTACCATGACCATTACCGCTACGCGTGATGGTCAGCCGGTTCCTTTCACTTTCCTGGCTGCAGATGCAGAGGGCAGTCTGAGTCCTGTGGAATTTACCACATTTACTACCAGCGGAGGAAACTGGAGTTTCCTGGACTTCTTCCGAAATTCATCCCAGACCGGTAATCCTGTAACCGGCTGCGGTACACAGCAGATCGTCATTACGGATACACAGGGTTCCCTGGATGGCACTCCCGTTGGGCAGAATCCGCTGATGGCCACTGTAGCTCCCGCTAGTGGTAAATTGACCGTAGCTATTAAAATGGAAAGAACGGTGCCGGGTGGAATGGGCGTAGCATTTGGTGTATATGCACCACTAGACAGAGGTGACCTGCCCGCTGGTTATGGATATGCGAGGCATCTGTTAAAATATGTACGCAGCAATGGCTGTAATTTCAATCCTCCTTTTCCTGCCCTTACCCAGGATGAAAGCCTGAAACTCGGAAATACCGTAGGAGATGCAGATGGGGCTGATAATATAGACGACAATCTCAACGGAGTTGATGAAGATGCCATGACAGCGTTTCCGGATTATACCGGTAATGGTACTTACAGTCTTCAGGTGCCTCTTTCTAATACAACAGGCGCTGATGCCTGGCTGACCGGAAGTTTTGATTATAACAGGAACGGTGCGTTTGATATCAATGAAGCAGTGACGGTTGCCGTACCTGCTAATGCAACTGTTGCCACATTGAACTGGACAGGATTGCCATCTCTGTTCACAATTGGCAACGGCGGACTGTTTGCATTCAGGTTTCGTTTATCTTCTAACCGTGCTGCTACCCAGGATGTGTCCATTGCGGCAGATGATGGGGAAGTGGAAGATTATATGGCACAGGTAAATTCTCCCTGCGCTATTACGACGAATATGCCTGCAACTGCCATTTGTACCGGCAAATCCGTGCAATTACAGGCGTCTACCGGCGGTGTTACTTATAACTGGAGTCCAGCTGCCGGACTATCCGATGCAACTATTGCCAATCCTGTTGCTTCTCCAATCACCACAACGAACTACGAAGTAACAGTGGCAGATGCGGGTGGCTGTGGAGGGAAAGGGAATGCGCGGATAGTTGTCAATGATATAGCGGATGTTGTTACCCGTGTGGATACAACCGTCTGTAATGGTAATCCGGTACAGCTAACTACGCGTTCTGTCAATGGTACAACATTCAGTTGGGCGCCTGCCATAGGGCTCAATAACGCTAACATATTATCTCCCGAAGCTAATCCCGCTGCTACCACCCGTTATACTGTTACAGCGGATAATGGTACGGGCTGCGTTAGCCAGTCTTCAGTACTGATAACCGTGCTGGGAACTGCAATGTCTGTAACACCTGCCGATACTGCTATTTGTGAAGGAACTCCTATAACCTTACAGGCAACAGGCGGAGATACTTATGAATGGCTGGAAAATGGTATCGCGTTAGGGGAAACAGATAATTCGATCACTGTCTTACCTGATCAGGCCAGCACTTATGCAGTTAATATTATCAATAATACCTGCCGTACAAATAAAAGCTTTGTGATTCCGGTAAGCGTGAATCCTCTGCCTGCTACTGCCATTACAAGTACAAACGATATTGATTGTTCCCATGGCTCCTCCATGCTTTTTGCTATTGGAGGAATAAAATATGCCTGGGATAGTGTTCCGGCAATCAGTAGCATGGCGATTGCCAACCCGGTGGTATCGCCCACACAAACGACCACTTATTATGTGACCATCACGGATGAAAATAATTGTGTTAACCGTGATTCGATCACTGTATCTGTGGATTTAAGCGCCGGGCTAAGTGTATACCCGATGCCATCAGCCTTTACACCTAATGGTGATGGAAAGAATGATTGCTTTGGGCTGAGATACTGGGGAGGTGTAACGGAACTTACATTCATGATATATGATCGTTGGGGAACATTGGTGTTCAGTACACAAAATACAGGCAAGTGCTGGGATGGCACTTTTAAAGGCATATTGCAACCTACAGGTGCATATGTGTATTTTATAAAGGCTAAAACACTTTGTGGTGAAGTAGAGCGAAAAGGCACAGTCACACTGTTGCAATAGGAGAAGCCGGTATTCTCCCTGAAAGCCTTGCAAAGAGATCTGCAAGGCTTTTTTATTTATAGGGGAGCAGCCATCCAGGGCCGCAAGATCACTGAGGAATGAAAAATTAAAAGAGATTTGTATCTTCAGCCCTAATTATTGAATTTCAATGCGATCTGGGATAATTATGTGGTCGTGAAATTCTCTGAAAAAAATAGGAGCGACTTTGCGGGAAATTTTGAATATTTCAACCAACAGTTCACGCTGATAATAGCCGATAATAATAAAAGGTTTACAGGGAGATTTCATGCACATATTTACTGGGGAATGCAGTGTCTGGCTTATTGAAATGCTTTCAGACAACCTGGGGACAATCCTGATATGACGTAGCAGCGGAGATAAAAAAATCTCATTTAAACCACAACTGTACAATAACAGCGGCTTAGTAGGAAGTTAAGTCAATAGAGCATCTGGAGCAGATTATGCAACTTAAACTGTACGAGAAGCAATTAACGTAGTTTGAAGATAAATATTGATAGTATTCCTCCATCGTTTGCGTTGACTTATCAACGCTGATAGCGTCACCGAACAGACCTAATAGAGATGTTAAAATAAATTAAGTTATGAACAGATTACTCATGCTCTTCTATTGTATGACGAGTTGTTTGATCCCCTGTATGGCACAGGACAAAGTGCCTCCATCGGTCCTGCAGCAGCTTCTGAAGAAGGAACGTCCGGATACAACTGATCTGCGGAAGCTGTTTAACACAGGTGTTTCGTATGTCAACAGGCCGGGCATTGAGCGGGGGGATATGGATACAGCTTCTATGTGTGCCGCGAAAGTGCTTACATCTGCGGTAAACATAGGTAGTCATTTATGGGAAGGCCAGAGTTATTTATTGTATTCGAAGATCCTGCGTGAACAGAATGATCTTGCGAAAGGAAAGGATTATGCACTGAAAGCAGAAGCTATTTTTAAGCAGTATAAGCAAAAGGAAGCGCTCGCAGATACATACATGGAACTGTGTGATTATTATCCGCCGGTAGATATTGAACGCCTTAATATCAGGCTTAAATATTATCGTGAGGCTGCAGTGCTCTATGGTGAGTTGGGCTTGAAATTAAAGCAGGCAAATACGCTTTACAGGCTTGGTGACTACTATTCCTTCCTGCCTGACTACAACGAAGCGAAAAAGGTATTGTTGCAATCATTGGCCCTTTTTAAGGAGCTGCATGTTGAAGAACTACAAGGGATATATAACCTGCTGGGGGCGATGTGTAATCAGCTGGGAGATTCCGATAATGCGCTGAAATATGCTTTGTTATCGTTAAAAACAGCGCAGGCGGTCGGAGACAGCAGTACACAGCTTTGTACTATTTATAACAGGTTAGGGATGATCTATATCAGGGTGGTGGATATTCCTAAGGCAATGCAAAGCTTTCAGAAGGCGCAGGAAATCGCCATCAGATTAAAGGATACACCTGCGATGCAGATACTGGCCCGCAACATCGGCCAGGCCTATCAGAAGATGGATAAACCCGCAGAAGCATTGAAAGTGCTGAAACACGAAGAACGCTATTATCCACCGAAAAGCCCCGAGAATAAGATACTGATGTTTGAAAGTATCTTAAATGCTTACTGCTTAATGGGAGATTTTAAGCGCGGTGCTCCCTATGCGCAGCAGCTGGAAGACATGCGGCGTACGATGTATCCCGACGATGCCTATCTGGAATATGTATATACAGCGTTGGTCAATTATTACCTCGGCATTCACCAGTATAATACAGCGCACCAGTATGCCCAGGTAATGCTTACTGCAGCAAGTAAGAACGGTAACTTGTCATTCCGGGCAAAATCATGTTCCTTTCTTTACCGCGCAGACTCTGCTATGGCTAACTATAAAGAAGCATTTGAGCATTTGCGGATGTATAAGCTGGCGAATGACTCCTTGTTTAACATAGCCAAAGTGCAGAAGGTCGGTTATTTACAGGTGCAATTTGAAACCGAGCAGAAAGACCAGGCGCTGACGCTGAAAGAGCGGAATATAGAACTGCTTACCCAAGAGGCGCAGGCGGCCCGTTTTACCCGGAATGTGATCATTGGTGGCGCCGGTATGCTGATAGCGCTGCTGCTGTTAGGCTACAACCGTTATCAGTTGAAATTGCGCAGCAACCTGCAGTTGAAACAACAGCAGGATGAAATCAACCGTAAGAACCAGTCACTGGAGGAGCTAATTACTTCGCAGAATAAATTGCTGGATGAAAAGGAGTGGCTGGTTAAAGAAATTCATCACCGTGTTAAAAATAACCTTCAGATTGTTATGAGCCTGCTCAATACCCAGGCCGCCTTCCTTGATGATAAAGATGCGTTGAATGCCATCAGGGAAAGCCGTTACCGGATGCAGGCAATCTCTCTCATTCATCAGAAGCTGTATCAGTCAGACAATATGGCGCTGATAGATATGAACATGTATATTAACGAACTGGTGATATTCCTTAAAGATGGTTTCTCCGATATCAACCGGATAAAATTTGATCTTCAGATTGCGCCAGTGAGACTTGATGTATCACAGTCTGTTCCTGTAGGGTTGATCCTGAATGAAGCCATTACCAATGCCATGAAATATGCGTTTACTGGTGATGGTACTATCATTGTTTCTCTTCAGCCGACAGGTGCAGGTTACCTCACGCTCATGATCGCTGATAACGGGAAGGGTTTTCCTGAAGATGAAATACCTACGCAGAGAGGTTCAATGGGGATGATGCTGATGCATACGCTGGCTGAACAATTAGACGGAAGTTTGCATATTCAGAGTCGTGATGGTGTTACCATTACTGTCAGTTTTAGATACCAGGAGAAGGAAATTTTTGATACGCCAGTAGCGGTTGAGGACAATGTTACGGATTATGTATAAATAATAAAATTACCGGTATAGAATTATACCGGTAATTTTATTTTATCACGCTGGGTATCTCCCCATGCAGCCAGCGACCGAACTATAGGAAGTAATGTTTTCCCTTCCTCAGTCAGCGCATATTCAACGCGCGGAGGCACTTCTGGAAATGCAAAGCGTTCCACAAAACCATATTTCTCCAGTTCTTTTAATTGCTGTACGAGCATGCGCTCGGAAATATTCGGGATGAGAGACTTTAGGTGACCATACCTTATTCTTCCATTGCCCAGATGCCAGATAATACCCGGTTTCCATCTACCTCCGAGTATACGTACCGCGATAGCCATACCACATGTTTCATAGAGCTCTTTCGCGTTAAGGGCATTGCTGGAATTCTCTTTTCTCATTTCTAACATGTTTGTCAGTAGTTAACAATTTCAATCCTGCTCGCAAAGATAATTATAAAGTCTCCGATGTATTCAATTCTTACTGTTTAGTAAGCAATTAACAATTTCCCGCGTACTTACCCGGGCCGTCCCACTGTTCTATGTTTGCGCCTTAATAAATCAATTCAGGACAATTATGGAAACGAGGAACATTGCCTTAATTACAGGCGTAAGCAGAAAAGAAGGTCTGGGGTATGAAACTGCCAGGCAATTGGCAGGGCAGGGGTATAAGGTGATCATCACTGCGAGAGATCATCAGAAAGCGGAGCAGCTTGCAGCATCTATGCAGCAGGATCATCTGGATGCTGTGTCTATGGCACTGGATATTAATCATGCAGATAGCATCAGGAAGTGTGTGCAACAGGTTACAGAACAATTCGGTCGCCTGGATGTACTGATCAACAATGCAGGCGTTATGACAGACTTTACTTCCACTATCGCCACGGCTGATCTGGAGGTTGTGAAATCATGCTTTGACAGTAATGTGTTTGGTCCCTGGCAGGTGACGCAGGCATTCCTGCCATTGCTCAGAAAAAGCAGTCAACCGCGTATTGTGAATGTGACCAGTGGTATGGGTTCATATGACGATCCTGCTTTCGGATTGCATCACTTCCCCGGAGCACTGACAACATATGCACTGACGAAACTTACGTTCAATGCCCTGACGGTAAAAGCTGCCAAAGAGTTGAAGGACGAAGGGATATTGGTGAATGCGGTATGCCCGGGTTTTACTGCTACTTATGAAGGATTAAAAGAACAGGGAGCACGGCCAGTGGAAGAGGGAGCGAAGAGCATCGTATGGGCAGCTACGTTACCTGCGGATGGACCTACGGGAGGGTTTTACCGTGATGGAAAGCCATTGCCCTGGTAATGATATACGGTGAAAATAAAAAGCCACTGCAGGGGCTTTTTATTTTCAGACAAGGAATTACATATCCTTAAAGATTTCGGCAATAGCGCTTTTCAGTTCTGAAGCCAGCAAGGGTTTCTTTAACAGTTTTAACACCATCGGATTGGCATAGGTACGACTGAGGTCTCCATAGTCCAAAGAAGACGATACCATGATGACATGGCATTGCGACTTGATCTTGGCAGGATAGCTGTAAAATGCCTCCAGGAATTCAAAGCCATCCATCTCAGGCATTTGTATGTCCAGCAGCAGTACAGTAGGCGGTATCTTTGGCAGGGTGATGTTGGAAGACAGGAACTCAAGCGCTTTGTTTGCGTTATTAAAGGCAAGCACGGTTCTGCTGATCTGTTGCAGCGTGATGAGTCGCTCATGCAGCAGCAGATCTACTTCATTGTCATCTATCAGTATTACACGTAAATCAGGAATCGAAATCATTTCTGTTGGGAATGCTTATTTCAAATTGTGTACCTTCTCCATACTTTGATTCAACGTTGATAGTACCGCCAATTTTATTCAGCGCTTCTTTTACAATATACAAACCAATACCACTTCCTGGTTTATTATTATTTTTTGAACGGAAGAACATCTTGAAGATGTTGTTGAGGTGCTCACTAAGTATACCTATCCCGTTATCTTCGATGGACATGGTTGCTTTATGAGGCTCTACTTTTACTGACAGTATCACTTTCGGATTACTTTCGTCTGGTTTCTGGTATTTCACGGCATTCGAGATCAGGTTATTCAGAATAACGCTGATACGGAAAGTGTCTCCCTTGAAATCCACCGGCTGATCCACGTTCACCTGGAACTGTATGGATGTATTCTGATGGCGGAAAGATCCGATGCATTCCTGGATTAGATGTTCAAAGTCGATCTTTTCATATTCCACATCCAGCCTGGAATTACGGTAGTATTCTATGATCTTCTGTATAAACCCGTCCAGTTTGAGGATACACGCCTCAATCATATTGAGATAGCCATTAGGATCAGTCACCGAGTTGTCGAGGCGGCTCAGGTTAATGATACCGAGTACGGACATCAGCGGGGAGCGGAGGTCATGCGAAGTGGAATAGATGAAGCGGTTCAGCTCATCATTGATCTTTTCCAGTTCCAGGATCTTTTCCTTCAGCTGTTTGCGGGTAGAATATATTTCAAATGCATTGTTGATAGCGCGGTGCAGTTCATGCTCATCCCAGGGCTTTTTGATGTAGGAGAAGATATGGCCCTTGTTGATGGCATCAATGATATCTTCTACATCCGTATAACCTGTTAGGAGGATACGCATGGGGTCGGGGAGAGTATCCTTTATTTCATTAAAGAATTCGACCCCTGTAGATACGGGCATTTTCTGGTCGGCAATGATGATGTGGACATCAATGCTTTTCAATAGCTGTTTGCCTTCCTAGGCAGAATTGGCGGTATAAATTTCATAACTTCTGCGGAAACCGGCTTTAAAAGCATTGAGGTTATGAACTTCATCGTCAATGTACAAAATCCTGATACGGTTGTCTTTCATCCATTTTCGTTTTTGTCCGCAGGTTCAACTTTCCGGGTTGATCAAATGGATTTCCTGCGTGGGTATACTAAGACGCATGAGCGGTTACACTCATAGGTAAATATATAATAAATTCTGCACCCTTATCAGGCGCAGTGATTACCTCTATGCGTCCGCTGTGCTTTTCGATAATACTGAATACGATTGAAAGTCCGAGGCCGGTACCTTCACCCACATCTTTGGTTGTAAAGAAGGGATCGAAGATCTTTTCTTTCACTTTTTCTGTCATGCCGGGGCCGGTGTCTTTTATACTGATAAGGGCAAGACCATTATCTTCCCTGGTAGTAATGGTTACCATTTCTTCGCGGTCTTTATTGTTTGTTTTTATGGCATTAAAGGCATTGGTCAGTATGTTCATGAATACCTGGTTCATTTTACCTGCATAACACTCTATTTTGGGTAAAGAGCCGTATTCCCTTACTACTTTGACATTAGGCGGTATATTATTTTTGAGTAGTACCAGGGTACTGTCCAATCCTTCATGCAAATCCACGGATTTAAGCTCGCTTTCGTCCAGCCGGCTGAAGGTACGTAATCCCTTGACGATTTCGGACGTTCTGGTGGCACCGTCTTCAATTCCCTTGATGAGTGAAGATATTTCGTCATGGATGTAGTCAATATCTATTTCCTCTTTAAAAGCGGCAATATCCTGAAGTGCTCCATGAATATCCTGAGATTGTGGCAAGGCATCGTATTTTTCCAGCAGCGTTTTGATATCCTGGATATCCAGCTTCAGTGGTTTTATATTAGATGTGACAAAATTGATCGGATTATTTATTTCATGGGCAATACCTGCTGTCAGCTGACCGAGGGACGCCATTTTTTCCCTTTCCACCAGTTGGGTCTGTGCATCTTTCAGGTTCTTCATGGCTATATTGAGTTCTTCATTACTGGTTTGCAGCTCTTCCGTACGTTTATGCACTTTGTCTTCCAGTATGATATTTTGTTCCCTTACCAGGCGTTCATTTTCCTGGGATGCCTGCAGTGCTTCCGCCTTGAAAAGGTTGATCTTATAGGCCAGTGCAAAGGACAGGAGGAGTGCTTCCATGGCAGATCCTATCTGCAGGGCATAATAGGTAAATTCGTTGTATGGCAACACATTCGCATTCCGCAGCACAAATACCAGTACGCTGAGCAGGAATATGGACCAGGCAATCAGGAAGAACCTGGCAGAGCTGTATCCCATAAGGCTCATGCGTGCCGATATATATAATACGCTGAGGGCTGCAATGCCTACTACTACCTGTACCCATATCTGAGCAACAATATACATATCCAGCAGGGAGGGGACGAAACAACCGACATAGAGTGCAATAAGTATATTAATGAGTTTGTGTCCGGTCTTATAGTATTGTTTGGTGAGCAGGAACTGCTGGATGAACCAGAGGGCCGTCAATCCGTTCACGATAGGGACCAGTACCGTGGCGTGCTGGGCCATCCAGGGGCTGCCCGGATAAATGAACCGGAAGGTGTAGCCCTGCAATGTGGCCTGTGTAAGGCCTACAAATATGTTGTAGGATACATAGGTCAGGTAGCTGATATCTCTTGTGGATATGTACAGGAAAAGGTTATAACAGGACATGGCCAGTATAACCCCGATGTATAAACCAAAAATCAGTTCCCGGTAGTCATTTTTCTCCATGACCTGGTCCCGGGTACCTACAAAAATAGGTAGCTGCAGTTGTTCCCCGGCTACGACCCTCAGGTAATACTGCCTGGTGGTGTTGGGATGCAGGGCGAGGGGAAATATGTAGTTCTGATGATCCACAGGCCGGTTGGAATAGCTGGTAAATTCACCCAGGTGGGTGGTTTTATAGCTGCCGTCCGGCTGCCGTTCAAACAGGGTAATATCGTCGATGGTGGGGTATTCCACTTCCAGTAACAGCTCTCTGAGGTCAGATTCATTCGTGATGGTAAATCTTACCCAATGGGTGTAGGGAGTGATCTGGAGATTGGGAACATTTTCATCCGGAGAGGTGAAAGGTGCTTTGGTGACCGCGTTGATATCCAGTTTGTTAGTCTTATCGGTGTATATCTCGAGGTTTTTGCCGATCCGGGTCAGGGGCATATTGTTTCGGAACACGAAAGGAGGGGCTGCCTCCAATTGCTGGAAACCGAAGATAGTAAGGAGCAATAGAACGATAAATCGGAACATGCGTTAAATTTATAGAAAATTCACCGTTCACTCTTCACATTGGAATACTGCAAATTAGCAATTTCGAGGTTATAGCTTACTTCATAAGACCCTTTAGGGCCAACTTCTGTTTTGGTTTGAACCAGATTTTCGCGTAGATCGTAGATCAGCTCGCGTTCTTTGGGGTCAGCATTTTCCAGTTTATTAACATCGTTAATAACCATCGCTGTGGCAATGAAGTCGTCTTTAGGGTAAAAGAACGTGCCTTTATCGCCCAGTGATTCATCGATGGTGAAGCCAACCCTCTTACCTATACGGGTAGTGATTGGGGCACATAAAACGTGGAAATTGTCAATGGGCATCTGGGCTGCCAGTACTACACCTGCCCTGGCCAATACCTGGCTACCGATACCCATGCCGGCCACTTCTTTTGAGTTCCACATGGCACAGATCTCTGCACTGCCGCTTCTGACCATATCATATATTTTCGGATCGTATTTACCGATAGCAGTTTCTATAGGCAGGGGCAATATACCGTCTGCCAGTTGTACACGGGCACCGCCGTATGTTTTGGTACGTGTTTCATCCTCTACAATAATCACGATGCTATTTTCATGGTGCATCCAGTCCGCACTGCCGGATGTGATCTTCGCAATGCCAAAGTATATTTCCAATAGCCGGAGATGGCCGTTATAAAAACGAAGACAGGCCTCCGGGTCATCTGGTGCTTTAAAAGCCCTTACTGTAATCATGATATTGCATCTGGGTACTCCTTAAAAAAGATCAGGCCGGGAAATGAGCGGACCGGCAATTGCGGTTTCGATTGCAAAGGACATCTATTTCCACTTATCCCGAATTATTAAACAATTATTTGTTCAAAATCCACATAATACCTGCCAGAGCTTTTGAACTGATCGAGCAGAATTCTCCTGCAGGTATCCGTTACTACGGCTCCGCCCAGTACAACGGAGGATGCCAGTTGAGGCCAGGTCGTAATCGTTTTTCCTATCTGGCCTAAAGAGTATTTCATTCTTTCGGACATGTCATCCAGTGCAACCATAGGACGGAATATGGGTAGTTTCTCTGCATCCGTAAGCCCCTGAAGGCTTTTCAGATCTATATCGGGTATGAATCCGTGCAATAAGGGTCTGTCGGGTTCCAGGTCAAAACGTTCTACATCCACCATGCCCCTGTCATTGGTATCCATTACAACAGGTATGCCGAGGGACTTGGCTTTCATTCTGCTTAATATTTTTATGTCGATGCCGTCACATTCTTCTACCAGGATATCCAGGTTACCGCCTTTGGTAAAGAAGTCATCCAGATTTTCTTCAGTGGCGCCATCTGTATAAATGACAACTTTGATAAACGGGTCCAGCTCCGCTATTTCGCGGGCTGCTATCACCACTTTATGGACCTGTATACTGTGAATGCCAGTACGGATCCTGTTCATATTGGTCAGCTCTACCTTGTCAAAATCGGTCAGCCTTAATTCCCCGCATGTTCTTTCCATGGCGAGGGTAAGTGCGATGGATTGCCCTACGGAGAGTCCAATAATACCTATTTTCTTACCGCTCAGCATGGCGATCTCCTCATCGGTGATCTTTTGTTTATTCCTGCTGGTACGTAGTTCAATGAAGTCTTTTTCGTCAACAATGTGTACTACCCGGTGCGACCAAGGGTAATACACCCATACGCCAAAGGCATGAAGCGATGTAGTACCAACATATTCGCTGATCTTTTGTTCAGATTCTTCTTCGGTGAGCCGTTTGGTAGGGTTGCGGATCTTCATCAGCTCTTTTAGCTGGGAATGAATCTGATCATATATGCGTATATGAGGATTTGCCGCTAATAAAGCCAGTAAATCGGCATATTGTTCTTCCTGCTGCAAGCGATAAAATACTGGTGTATAATTATCCGGCTCCTTCCGTTGCTGATTGATATAATGCTCTAGTTCTGTCATTTTGCCTGGCATATAATTTTATGAACAATAATGGCAATTCAAAATGGTATATGTATGGTCAATTAGTTAGTATGTTAGTATTAAGTGTACTCTGGCATGGTAAAGGCCTGATGACAAAGGCAAGCTCGTTAATTCACTACATATATCATATACTCACTATGTAGTTCGGGATAAATGTTGTTTTAAGTAATACAAGTAAAGAAAAAGTTAAAGTTTCACATGAAAGCGTATGGTAAAATAACAATTAATTTGAAAAGATTGCGAAATGACATCGTTATTTTAGTGAGAATCTGTGTTTTAATGACAATTGTTTGATGGCGGATGCAACTCATGAAATAAATTTCTATAATATTGGTGTAGAATTTGCTGCTTTGCAGTTACCATTGAAGTTCTTTATTCATCATAATTTTAATGCCTTAGTATATGAACAAGAGAGAATTTATAAAGCTCGCCGGGCTGGCTGGTGTAGCAGCTTTGAGCAATCCCTCCGGTATAGTAGCTGCTCCTGCGGCCCACAGAGGAATGTCCGTTTTAGACGGTAATGCAAAAGCTCCCTTTGAAGTACCACCTTTACCTTATAGCTACGATGCTTTAGAGCCGCATATTGACAAGACGACGATGGAGATCCACCATGACAAACACCATGGCGCCTACGTTAAGAACCTGAACGATGCCGTAAAAGGAACATCTTACGAAAATCTTTCACTTGAAGAGATCCTCGCAAAAGTAAAAGCTGACGATAAGGCTGTACGCAATAACGCTGGAGGACATTATAACCACTCTCTCTTCTGGAAGCTCTTGTCTCCACAAAAAACGACACCTTCAGATAAAGTGAAAACCGCTATTAACAGTACTTTCACTTCTTTTGAAAAGTTCCAGGACACCTTCAATGCTGCCGCTAAAGGGGTATTTGGCTCCGGATGGGCGTGGCTGATAGTAACGCCCGGCAAGAAACTGGCCGTTATTTCTACGCCTAACCAGGACAACCCGTTAATGGATAACATTGCGAAAGACCGTGGTACGCCTATCCTGGGACTTGATGTATGGGAACATGCTTACTACCTGAAATATCACAACGTTCGTGCTGATTATGTTACTGCTTTCTGGAATCTTGTAAACTGGAATGAGGTGGATAAATTATACACTGCGGCTATAAAATAACTGGTACGGCTAGTACCAAAAAGAGAAGGCGTCCGCGATGAGTGGACGCCTTCTCTTTTTGGTATATTAATTATGTCATTTTCTCTTAAAGAATACGAAACGTTCTTCTCACCAATTGTTTTCAGGTTCGGGTCTTTTCTCCATGATGCGCTGTCTTCATTCCAAATCAACAAAAACTACGTCAGGTCAGACCAATGACTGGCTCCGCATCCACCTCAGGAGATGATTTCATCCTTCTCTGATGGAACAGTGTGTAAATAACCAGGCTGCTGGTAGTACCGATAATACTTCCTGCATATACATCCACAAAAAAGTGCTGTGCCAGGTAAATTCTTGAGTAAGCGGCTAATAATGCCAGTGTTAGGAACGCAAATCCGGAGAATTTATTCCCGCAGATCAGTGTCAAAAAGGTGAACATGGCAAAAGCAGTTGTTGTATGCCCTGATGGGAAACTACAGGAGCCATGTACAGATACCCATTTTACAGTGTGTACCAGTGCCGATGTATCGGCAAAATAAAGAATGGGTCTTGGCTCATTGTAATAATGCTTGGCCACCTGTACAATGATCGTCACCAGCAGCAATATAGCTCCTGCACTCAAAAACAGTTTATATTTTCTTAAGGCCAGTATAACGGCCAGCATAATAGCAAAGGTAATACCGTCTCCGATGTAGGTAATACCCGTCATGACAACATCTGCCCATGGCGCATGCGCATGGTTGATGGCCAGAAATAGTTCTTCGTGTGTGAAAAAGGCCTGTAACAAAGCTCCTCCAACAATCCATAAAAGGAATGGTAAGAAGAAGCTGGCATTCTTCCCTAACAGTGTTGTAAGTGTTTTCATAGCTGTAGGTTGTGACCTCCCCATAAGCCGGAACTTCGCACTTGGGTTTTCAGATATTTCCGTTAATACAGGCACAGAATAGTCCTGCATGGCAAACAAAGTCTGCCCCGAAAGTGAATGCTGAAAATCTTGCAGCGAATAGCTAAAGGCTTGTGGCTGTCAAGTTGTAGGCTTTGTGTTAAATCTTTTAAAGAGCTTTTTGATATTATCAAAGATTCTGAAATAAAACTCCTTGTTAAAGAGTTGAGAATCATTCAACGCTTTGTATATCAGGAACATGGCAATAGGAATAAGGACTATGTTGGAGAGCCACATACCACTCCAGGTGGTCATCACATCTTTTCTGGCCATCTTCTCTCCAACCATGAAAAATATGTTAAAAATCACAAAAAACACAACAGCAAATATCAAAGGCGTGCCCAGACCGCCTTTCCGGATAATGGAACCCAGTGGTGCGCCTATCAGGAACATCACGATACAGGAAAAGGCCAGTGTAAATTTGCGCTGCCATTCCACTTTATGCAGCAGAAGGGTACTGTGCTTATCGCCAAATTCACGGGCAGGACCTTCCAGGTTATTCTGTCCGTCACGGATGTTCTGTTCTGCCCTTTCGAGTACATAACGGAGCGATTTCTCTGGAATCACATCCCTAAAGGAGGCGACGTTAGCAGCCAAAGGCGCTGCTTTGGCCAGCCAGCCGGTATCGTTCCATTTATAGAAAGGATAACGGGTAGTGATATAGGCATTGACAGTGCGCGAAAACAGTTTTTCTTCTTTATACAGGGAATCTATCGCCTTATCGAGTTGTCTAACGTTCAGCATTTGCTGGTTGGACGCAAAAAGACCTATATCCAACCTGCTGAAGGCGAAGGAACTGAGGTCAAAGGCTTTTTTGTATTCTCTGAAACCAAGGCGGATCAGTTCTCCCGGCTCATTGGCACTGCGGCTATTACGTTCTTCATAGCGCCAGCCTTTTTCCAGTACGAAGTACAGGAAGCGTTTGTCAGGAGAAAGCAGCATGGTGCCTTTCTCAGCCAGGATAACCTTATCGCCTCCACCTGGAGTGTGGTCGATGATCATTACCTGGTGAATGGTTTTGTTGTCGCTTTCTTTCTGGGCTACCTTGATGGTATAATCGGGAATATCGGTATAGAACACACCTGCCTTGATGTTGAATGCGGGTTTTGAGTTGGTAATATCGTACAGCAGCGACTTAGCCCGGAGGTTGGCCACTGGCAGGGCGTAGTTGTTAAAAAGGAAGGCCAGGACAGCGATGGTGGCGCAGACCATGAGCAGCGGACGCATGAAGCGGGTAAGGGAGATACCCGATGATTTTAGGGCCACCAGTTCGAAACTTTCTCCCAGGTTACCGAAGGTCATGATGGATGACAGTAGCACTGCCAGTGGGAGCGCCAGCGATACCAGGTTAGCGCTGGTATAGGTGATCAGTTCAATGATCACCGGCGTATCAAGACCTTTACCTACGAGGTCGTCAATGTACTTCCACAGAAACTGCATCACCAGTACGAACAGGGTCACAAAGAAGGTAGCCACGAATGGCCCCATGAACGTTTTTATGATGAGCTTATCCAGTTTTTTCACTACCTGCGTATAATGTTGGTTCGATGCCTTATGTGCTCTGTATATGCACATAAGGGCTACAAATTTAATATCATTTATGAAAGTGATATCAAGTAAGGATTAAAATTATAGTTAAATTTCCCAGGAAAGGAAGATGCGGGTGTAAATTTGTCAAATGGATACAGTTTCACTGACAGCGGAAGAGCGAGCGCTAGTTGTAAATGCTGAATGGTTGTATTTGAAAAACAATGTCTTACAGAAAGTGATGGCATTGATGGGGCAGTTACACCAGGCGCTGGAGGTACATCCGGCTACAAAACAATTTCCATTTCCGGGCCAAACGTTACAGACGGGAGGAAAGATATCAAAGGGAGAACGGTACAAGGAATTGCCTTATATCATACTGGATTATCCCCGTTTTTTCACCAGGGACAACATTTTCGCATTCCGCACCATGTTCTGGTGGGGACATTACTTCATTGCCACCCTGCATCTGGCAGGAGAGGAAAAGGAAAGATATAGTGACGCGATTGCTTCGGCCTGGCAGCAGCTGGCGGTGCATCAGTTTCAGATCTACCTTCAGGAAGACCCCTGGCATCACGATTTAGAGAATGGGAATTACAAATTAATATCGGCTATACCGGTACTGGAATTCAAGCAGCTGATAGCCCGGCGTCCTTTTATTAAACTTGCTAAACCTTACAGTTTTGAAGAATGGGGAAAGATAATTCCGGAAGTAGTAAGAGATTATGCTCTTTTGCTACAGGTACTGGTCAATAGTGACTGACCGGTTAGTTACCTATCCTATGGAAAAGGTCTTTTACCTGGTAATCCCACAACTGGCTCTGGTCGGCTATCTCTTTCTTTTCTGCAAAATCTCTAACGATCAGAATTGTTTCATTAGTCACTTCGGAGATCTGTATGCGAAATTCAAAGAATTCTTCCTTGGGCGCATGTTTCCAATGTAAACGGATAAATTCATCTTCTTCCTGTTCAAGTACTTCTGCCTCTTCGGTGGAACCATTCCATGAAAAGGAGAAAACACTGTCCCTGTAATCTACTTTATCTGCGAACCACTCCTGCAAACCCGCCGGAGTGGAAAGGAATTCGTATAAGATACTGGGTGAGCACCGTACCGGGTATTCCAACTCATATTGCACTTTCTTAGACATCGCTCAAGTAATTAGTAAATCAATAGCATCTGGCTGCAATTATAGAAAATTATTTATTCTGTCAAAATTATTTTGCAATTTTTTTTAATAATTGACGAAAATCTTGTACACTTTATAAATAACAATTCTATTAGGAAAATAATCAATACATTAGCAATCTGCACCATTTGTCTTCACGGCTTTTGTGGGAAAACCCGTATTTAAAGGTTCCAATATTAAGTTGTGAATGATGAAACGTTTTTGCTTAAAAATGGTTTAACAACTAATTATTTTTTTTGTGAGCTTTCTAAAAAAACTTATTTTTGTCAGGCATTCATCAAATAGGGTAACATTTTATTAACCTGTAACTGTTCCGATTCTTTATGTCAATGCGCCAACTCAAAATCACGAAATCCATCACGAATAGGGAGTCCCAATCCCTGGAAAAATATCTGCAGGAAATTGGGAAGGTGGATTTAATTACTCCGGAGGAAGAAGTGAACCTGGCTATCCGCATTAAGCAAGGGGATCAGAGAGCGTTGGAAAAGCTTACGA
Source organism: Chitinophaga ginsengisoli (assembly GCF_003014595.1). Classification (GTDB taxonomy): domain Bacteria; phylum Bacteroidota; class Bacteroidia; order Chitinophagales; family Chitinophagaceae; genus Chitinophaga; species Chitinophaga ginsengisoli. The sequence goes on from NZ_PYGK01000001.1 coordinate 1,027,879, forward strand.
AAGCTAATCTCCGTTTTGTGGTGTCTGTTGCGAAGCAATATCAGAACCAGGGTTTATCTCTCAGTGACCTGATCAACGAGGGGAATCTGGGTCTGATCAAAGCCGCACAGCGTTTTGACGAAACTCGTGGTTTCAAGTTTATTTCCTATGCCGTATGGTGGATTCGTCAATCTATCCTCCAGGCATTGGCAGAACAGAGCCGTATTGTACGTCTGCCGCTGAACAAAGTTGGTTTGAGCAATAAGATCAGCAAGGCATATTCCCAATTGGAACAGGAATTTGAAAGAGAGCCGTCTCCAGACGAACTGGCCACCATCCTCGAGATCAATACGGAAGAAGTAGAAGCCACTTTAGGCGTTGCTGCCCGTCACGTATCCATGGATGCGCCGTTCATTGATGGTGAAGACAACTCTCTGCTGGATGTACTCGCTAATCCAAATGCAGTAAATGCAGATGAAGAACTGGATCATCACGATTCACTGCGCCGCGAAATAGAACGCTCTTTGTCTACGCTTACAGACAGGCAGAAAGATGTGATCATCCTCTACTTCGGTATAGCGGTGGAACATCCAATGTCACTGGAAGATATAGGCGAAAAATTTGGCCTGACCCGCGAGAGGGTACGTCAGATCAAGGACAAAGCGATCACTAAATTACGTACCACATCCCGCAGCAAACTGCTGAGAAATTACCTGGGAAGTTGATTACAATCGTTTTCAAAGCAGAGAAGTAACGAACTTTATATAAGAAAAGGTGAATATCGGGGAGATATTCACCTTTTTTCGTTATTTGCGGCCTTCTGGTGGTTTAGAAGATACTTTATATTATTTTTGCAGCCCCTGAAGCTATAAGTCCGCAGAGGACGGATAGCAGAACAGCAAAAAATTAAACAGGACAAAAATGTTTGAATCATTATCAGAGCGGCTCGACTCGGCGTTTAAACAACTGAAAGGCGAAGGCCGTATCAGTGAGATCAACGTAGCTTCTACAGTGAAAGAAATACGCCGTGCGCTGGTAGATGCTGATGTTAACTATAAAATTGCAAAGGACTTTACAGACCGTGTAAGGGAAAAAGCCCTGGGTGAAAAGGTAATTACCGCCATTTCTCCCGGACAGCTGATGGTGAAGATCGTGAAGGATGAACTGGCTGAGCTGATGGGTGGTACCGAAGCCGAGCTGGATACGAAGGCAAATCCTACCGTGATATTGATCGCAGGCTTACAGGGTTCCGGTAAAACAACTTTTTCCGGTAAACTGGCTAACTTCCTCAAAACAAAGAAAGCTAAGAAACCTCTGCTGGTAGCGGCTGACATTTACCGTCCGGCGGCTATCGATCAGCTGAAAGTGCTGGGTGAGCAGATAGGGGTGGAGGTATATAGTGAACCTGAGAACAAGGATGCGGTAAAGATCGCACAGAATGCGGTCCAGCATGCGAAGCAGCAGGGGAACAACATTATCATCATCGATACTGCCGGCCGTCTGGCTGTTGATGAGGTGATGATGACTGAGGTAGCTAATGTAAAGGCTGCCGTGAAACCGAACGAGATCCTGTTCGTGGTAGACTCCATGACGGGGCAGGATGCGGTGAATACAGCCAAAGCGTTCAATGATCGCCTGGACTTCAGCGGGGTTGTACTGACCAAACTGGACGGTGATACCCGTGGTGGTGCGGCCCTCACTATCAAGTACACAGTAGAGAAGCCCATCAAGTTCGTGAGCATGGGCGAAAAGCTGGACACGTTGGATGTATTCTATCCTGAGCGTATGGCACAGCGTATCCTGGGGATGGGAGATATCACCACCCTGGTAGAGCGTGCCCAGGCGCAGTTCGACGAAGAGCAGGCGAAGAAACTGGAGAAGAAGATCCGTCAGAACCAGTTCGACTTCGAAGATTTCCGCGAACAGCTGCAGCAGATCAAAAAAATGGGTAACTTGAAGGACCTGATGGGAATGATTCCAGGGGTCGGAAAGGCTATAAAAGATATTGACATCAGTGACGACGCATTTAAGGGCATTGAAGCTATGATTGGTTCCATGACGCCGTATGAGCGGAATAATCCAGATATTATCGATGGCAGCCGCCGTAAGCGTATTGCGAAAGGCGCCGGAAAAAATATCCAGGATGTGAACCAGTTTATGAAGCAGTTTGACCAGATGCGACAGATGATGAAGATGATGAACAAGTTTGGAGCCGGTGGTAAAGGAATGAAAGCCTTTGGCAGATAAAATTTAGTTAAGGGTTTGCAATTTGTAGACTTTTAACAGAAAATATTTTGAACTGTCGGGTTTAAAAATTACCTTTGCTGCCCCAAAGAAATATTTTTTTTCATAACTCGCAAAAAAATAACTCGAATTATTTATGCCAGTAAAAATCAGACTACAACGTCATGGCGCTAAGAAGAGACCTTTTTATTTTATCGTAGTTGCCGATGCTCGCGCGCCTAGAGATGGTAAATTCATCCAGAAGATCGGTACTTACAATCCGCTGACTGTTCCTGCCTCTATCAACATTGATACAGAAAAGGCACTGCGTTGGTTGCAGAAAGGTGCACAACCTACAGACACCGTAAGAAGAATCCTGTCATTCAAAGGTGTTCTTTACCTGAAACACCTGTTGAGAGGTGTGAAACTGGGTCTGTTCGATGAGCCTACCGCTTTCCAGAAATTCGAACAATGGCAGGCTGAACACGAGCAGAAAGTTGCTGCCCGTCGTGACAGTCACAAAAAAGCTAGAGTTGCAACTCCTATCGTAAGAAGAGTAGAGGATAGTCCTGCTCAGCCAGAAGGTGGTGAAGCATAATCTAAGCTTTTGAATCATATTGAAAGGGAAATATTTGTACGCAAATATTTCCCTTTTTCATAGCCGGAAGGGTAATCACATATGAATAATTACTTCAGCATAGGGAAACTGGTATCGGTATTTGGATTACAGGGAGAATTCATCCTCAAGCATAGCCTGGGGAAAAAGACATCCCTGCCCGGAGTGGAAGCATTGTTCCTGGAAGAACGCAAGAACAGCTTTATTCCTTACTTCGTTCAGAAGACCAGCGTGAAGGATCATGAACATGTGTTTGTCAAGCTGGAGGGAATAGACACGAAAGAAGCTGCCCGAAAGTTGATACAGGTGCCTGTTTATCTCGGAGAAGACGACTTTAAAAAACAGGCAGCCTCTTCTTCGCCTTTGTCCATGCTTGGATATACAGTGCATGACAAACAGCAGGGAGAGCTGGGAGTGATCGAAGAAGTAATAGAAATGCCGATGCAGGTGCTCGTAAAGGTGATGTTCCGGGAGAAAGAGATGCTGTTACCACTCAACGAGCAATCGCTTGTGAAAGTGGACAAAAAACACCAGGTTGTGCATGTGGATCTTCCGGAGGGCCTCCTGGATATCTATCTGGAATAAGAAAGGCATTTATTGTTCACTATGGCCTGTAAAACGGGTCGGTTGAGTCATTAAATATGAGAATTGATATCATTACAGTACAACCGGGTTTGCTGGAAAGTCCCTTTTCACATTCGATACTGAAGCGGGCACAGACAAAAGGTCTCCTGGAAGTACATACACATAATCTGCGGGATTATTCCACGCTCAAGCATAACCAGGTAGATGACTACCAGTTTGGAGGAGGGGCAGGTATGGTAATGATGCTGGAGCCGGTGGTAAATGCCATTGAGAGTCTGCAGGCGAAGGTAAAATACGATGAGGTGATCTACCTGACGCCCGACGGGGAAACCCTGAACCAGCGGATCGCGAATCAATTATCCCTGAAAGGGAATCTGTTGCTGTTATGTGGTCACTATAAAGGCATCGACGAGCGCATCCGTGTTCACTTCGTTACAAAAGAGATCTCTATAGGAGATTATGTGCTGTCTGGCGGAGAGCTGGCAGCAGCGGTACTGGTAGATGCCATTGGCAGGCTGATACCCGGTGTACTGAACGATGAGACATCTGCTTTATTGGATTCATTCCAGGACAACCTGCTGGCGCCTCCTGTATATACCCGACCTGAAGAGTTCAGGGGATGGCGGGTACCTGATGTGCTGTTAAGCGGGGATCACAAGAAAATTGACAACTGGCGGCATGACCAGGCGCTGGAGCGCACAAAGGAACGTCGCCCGGATCTGTTATAAAATAAGGTTGGTAGTCAACTGTTTGAAAAATTATTCTTTAATAAAAGGGCCTGTTATTTGGAAGTTGTGAATTTCTCAGTTACCTTTGCAGTCCGATAAATATTTGAAAGATGAACGCTATTTCTTTTGTTCACGAGCAACTGACAGGTAAGAAATCATACCCGAAGTTTAAAGCCGGTGACAACGTCACTGTTAACTATAAAATTGTTGAAGGTAACAAGGAAAGAATCCAGTCCTTCAAAGGTGATGTTTTGAAAGTACAGGGTACTGGTGCAACTGTATCCTTTACAGTAAGAAAAATTTCCGATGGTGTTGGTGTAGAAAGGGTATTCCCACTGTTCTCTCCTCACATCGATGGTATCATCCTGAACAAGGTTGGTAAAGTAAGAAGGGCTAAACTGTTCTACCTGCGCGAACGTGCTGGTAAGGCTGCCCGTATCAAAGAGAAAAGGGTTTAGTATAAATACAGGGAAATTAGTGATAACGGGGACCGTTTGGGTTCCCGTTTTTTTCATGTCTATGGAAACCGGATGCCACGTAGAGGGAAACTCTTAAAATAGAATTAAAACTTTGCAGGTCATATCAGGTATACCTAAATCCCGAATATATTTACCTATCTTTGTTTGCTTAACGTTTAAAACTGAGAAAATGACTGCCGTTATCGTTAAATCACCACTTTTATTATTCCAGGAATTAGGTATGACAGAATTACTTTTGATCGCTTTGGTTGTATTGCTGTTGTTTGGTGGTAAGAAAATTCCAGAACTGATGCGTGGCCTTGGTAAAGGTATCCGTGAGTTCAACGACGCAAAGAACAATGTGCGTAAAGAGATCGAAGATGGTATGAAAGACCAGCCAGCTACGACTGACCACAAGAATGCCTAATTAATACCTGTCCGCAGGAAATTGGAATTTCTCGTTTCTTTGATTCAAACGTGAATAGGGATAGTGTGCCTGTGAAAGGGATTGCATCAATCACTGTATTAGCTGCTATATACCAATATGCCAACTGAACCATACCCGGTTCCCGGCTTTCAAGTTTGACCTGAGCTATTATTTTATAAGAAATTAACTGGTTTGGCTTTGTCTGAATTCAGCAGTATATCGGCTTTTCAAGAAGCATTATACGCCGGCAGAACAACCTGTACGGAGATGGTACGGTATTATCTGTACCAGATTGAACAGACAAAACACCTGAATGCTTTTCTGGAAGTTTTTGAAGAGGAAGCCCTGTTAAAAGCGCATGCACTGGATACCCGTATCAAGAACGGGGAGCCTGTGGGAGCGCTTGCGGGCATTGTGATAGGCATTAAGGATGTTATCTGTTATAAAGGACATAAAGTAAGCGCTGCTTCTCGCATACTGGAGGGATTCACTTCCCTGTATTCTGCTACAGCTGTAGAAAGGCTGTTGGCGGAAGATGCTATTATCATTGGCAATCTCAACTGTGATGAATTCGCAATGGGATCTACCAATGAGAATTCGGCATATGGCCCGGTATTGAACGCATTAGATAATACCCGTGTACCGGGTGGGTCATCTGGCGGTTCGGCGGTGGCAGTACAGGCAGATCTTTGTATGGTGAGCCTGGGTAGTGATACCGGAGGGTCCGTAAGGCAACCGGCTGATTTCTGTGGTATTGTAGGACTGAAGCCAACTTATGGCCGTATATCCCGCTATGGCCTGATCGCTTATGCCTCATCCTTTGATCAGATAGGCATTTTTGGCAGGAATATTGCAGATGTGGCAAGGGTTCTGCAGGTGATCGCGGGACCAGACGGATATGACAGCACGGCATCTAAAGAGGAAGTACCTGATTATCAGACCCTGCACAATAAATCCTGGAAAATAGCGTATTTAAAAGACGCGTTGTTCCACCCCGGCCTCGATGAGGAAATGAAGAAAGGATATATCAGCTTTTTCGAAGAACTGGAGTCAGCAGGGGATTCAGTTACAGCAGCAGATTTCGCTTATCTCGATTATGTAGTTCCAGCATATTATGTGCTTACAACCGCAGAAGCTTCATCCAACCTTTCCCGGTTTGATGGAGTGAAATACGGACACAGGACGTCTCTTAAAAACCTGGAACTGGCCGACTTTTATAAGAAAAGCAGGTCTGAAGGTTTTGGAAAAGAGGTAAAACGGCGTATATTACTAGGGACTTTTGTACTTAGTGCGGGGTATTACGATGCCTACTTCACTAAAGCACAACAGGTTAGAAGACTGGTGGTAGATAAATTATCAGAGATCTTATCCCAGTATGATGCGATTATTATGCCAACAGTGCCTTCAACGGCATTTAAAATAGGCGAAAAAGCGGACGATCCAATAGCCATGTACCTGGCAGATATTTACACGGTACTGGCAAATCTGGCTGGGGTACCGGCAATTTCGGTACCTTTGCAGCGGCATTCAAACGGAATGCCATATGGTGTACAGATCATCACAAAGCAATTTAGCGAAGCAAACCTGTTAAGCATTGCGGAACACGTAATGCAATTACGGAGGGTTACTCCTGTTTAAAATAAATATGTGTATGAGGAAAATCTTTTTACTACTGCTGTTGCCAACTTTGGGTGCAGGGACTTTTGAAGCGATTGGTGGCAATGGTGTACCTAAAGAGATGGTTACTCCCTATGGAGGACCGGATACTACGGTACTGAACCACAAGATACGTTTACCTAAAGACACCGTTATTGTGCCTTCGGAAACGTCACAGACTGTGCGCAAAAATGCCCAGAGTCTTCCGTCCAGCATCAGCAGCCCTAAGGTCTATGAACAGATCAACAACAACATTGTAGCTGGATATATCAATAACTTTGCCAGCAGATACAGTCAACATCTGCAGGTAATGGTATCCAGAGGCCAGCCTTACTTTGTAATGGTGGAGAAAGTCTTCAGGGAACATGGTATTCCTGAGGAAATGAAATATCTCGCCGTAATCGAATCCAGCTTTAATACCAATGCACGCTCCCGTGTAGGAGCCGTAGGAGCCTGGCAGTTTATGTCCGGTACCGCGCGTATCTTCGGTCTCAGTGTGGGTAAAAAAGTGGACGAAAGAAAAGACTTCTACAAGTCTACTGTAGCAGCTGCCAAGTTCCTGAACGAACTGTACAACCAGTTCGGCGATTGGTTACTGGTAGTAGCTGCTTACAATTGTGGCCCCGGCGGCGTACAACGCGCTATGAACGCCAGCGGCCGCACAGATTTCTGGGGCATGCAGTACTTTCTGCCCGCAGAATCCCGCAATCACGTTTACAAATTCATCGCTACCGGTTATATCCTCGATAGGTTCAATAACTTCTTCGGTGTAGGCGATGACATGGGTAATACTGTAGTAAACGCTGCTCCAACTCCAGGCGCTGCTGTATCTAGCGAACTGACAGAAGAGGAAATGTTCAATACAGTGGAATTCAATATCTCCGGCAAATACCGCCTGGATGCTATTGCAAAGAAACTGGACATGGAACTGGGAGACCTGGAACATCTGAACCCGGATTTCGCTAAAATGATGGCAAGCCCGGAAAACAGCTACGACCTCCGAATTCCTAAGGACAAAATGAAGGAATTCCAGGCCGAGAAAGAAGATATCCTGAAAGAATCCTTGCAGATGATGCTGGATGATAAGGCAACCACTCTTGACAAGTCACGCTTCCCAGCTCCAGCTAAGTTAGCTGCTCCTGCTGAAGCTAAGGCTAAAAAGACTGTAACTGCTTCCAAAGCTAAGTCTACCAAATCTGGTAAATCAATAGCTAAGGGTAAGACTAAAGCAGCTACCGCTAAGAAGAAAACAGTAGCGAAGAAAACAACTGCTAAGAAGCCAGTAATTAAAAAGACGACTTTAAAGAAGACCTCTCTTCGTTAAACATAATTCCTCGAAAGAAAAAAGCCTGGTCATTTGATCAGGCTTTTTTCTTTTTCATTACTTTTGTATTTAGATATTTGTCTAAATATATAAATTATGAATACCGTTTTTAAAGCCCTGAATGATAAGACAAGACGGGATATCCTGGAGCTCTTAAAAGAAGGTGATAGAACCGCCGGTGAAATTGCCGATCACTTCAACTTTTCCAAACCCACTATTTCACATCATCTGGATCTGCTCCGGCAGGCCGAACTGATCGTGAGTGAAAAGCAGGGGCAATTTATTTCTTATTCCCTGAACACGACCGTGGTAGATGAGTTGTTGAAATGGGTATTGCAGTTTTCTTCAAATGCTTCAGAAAAAGCTAAAAATAAAAACCTGGGTTATGAAGGTCAATAATATTGAAAGAGAAATCCCTTTTGTACTGTTGTTTTTAATGCCCTGGGTAACATACTTGTTACTCCGGGAGCAGCTGCCTGCCGTGATCGCCTCGCACTATACAGTGGATGGTGGAAAATGGGTCGCGGATAGATATGCTTCCCCATTGGGATTAATGGCAGGATTGTCTGTTGCCGCCATTGTTGTGTATGTTTCCATGTCTTTGCCAGTAATGCTGAAGGGCCTCCGCCCGGAAATGAGCGCCGGTATGAATCAGTGGCTGTATTACTTCAAACTGGTAATAATCGCTTTTATGCTTGTGTTGCCGACATATTCGCTGCTTGCCGCTGGTCATAAGTTACCAGACTTCTCCGATGCGCATATTGCCAATGTTTCCATGATTCTTCTGCTGGTCATTCTCAATGCCTTTTTGTATTTGCTCTTTTCTCGGGTGAACAGGAATATGCCCAAACCAGTCTCTGAGAAATATTATAAGATCATCTGGGTGGGGACGCATATAGTGACCAGTGCCGGGCCGCTAATGGTGATTCTTTCCTCTCAGGGCATTCATGCGGAAAGATTGATACCCGAGTTGACGCTGCTTTTTATTGCCATATGCGGCAACCTGTTATATAATGTCCGTCCTAATTGGTATATGGGCATCAGAACGCCCTGGACATTACGCAATGAGGAAGTCTGGAGAAAGACTCACCATGTAGGGGGCGTATGGTGTTTTGCTGCAGGCATTGCAGGGTTTATCGTTTGTATTTTTGCCCCAGAAGGAATGCTTCGCTTCGTACTGTCGGCTGTGGTAATATTGATTAGCGTAGTAAGCATCGGTTATTCCTACTGGTTGTATCATAAGATCGTTACACATTGATATAATAAGAAAGCCGTCAGTATATGGCCTGCCCCCTAAAAGTTAGACACTTTTAGGGGGCTTTTTTATTATATCAGTACAATGCATTATCCTGCCTGGCTGGCATGTAAGCGGCTTTCTTCCATTTTCTTCACTATATCGAGCAGGGGGCCGGTCATAAATGTGGTAGCCAATGCCATCAATACCAGCATAGCAAAGATCTCAGGCGAGAGAATGCCGAGGTCATAGCCGATATTCAACACCACCAGCTCCATCAGTCCACGGGTATTCATCAGCGCACCTATTCCCAGTGAATCAGTCCACGACTGTCCCATGAGTTTCGCTGTCAACATACTACCTCCCAGTTTTCCGCCTACAGCTACAAGCATGATCAGGCCGAATACTGTCCATAGATGCCCCTGTCCAAGCAGGCCGATCTGGGTGCGTAAGCCTGTAAAGACAAAGAAAATCGGCAGTAACAGCAATACACTTACATCTTCCAGTTTATCTGTCATCAGCTTTTGCACGGATGCTTCCGCAGGCATGATCACGCCTGCGAGGAAAGCCCCGAACAATGCATGGATACCGATCACTTCTGCTGCCCATGCAGAGAATAGCAATGTTATAAAGGCTACCGCTACAACTGATTTATGGCGATTGGCCGCCTGTAGTTTGAGGATCTTTTTATTCAGCCATGGTTTCAGCAGATATAACATTGCGCCGAGGAACATAAGTGCCATCACCATCGTGATGACAGCGCTCCATAAACTGGCTGCCTTTACAATAGCGATTACAACCGCGAGAATACACCATGCAGTCACATCGTCAGCAGCAGCGCAGGTAATAGCCAGTAAACCAAGTGGAGTGCCACTCAGTTTTCTCTCCTGTACGATACGCGCCAATACAGGGAAAGCCGTTATACTCATGGCAATGCCCATAAATAAAGCGAAAGACAGAAAGTTTACATTGGCCGGTGAAAACTGCGGATAAATATAGTATGCCAGTGATACGCCCAGGAAGAAAGGGAAAATAATGCTGGCATGACTGATCATCACTGCATCATGGGCGTTGTTCTTCATTTTGTGTGTATCCAGCTCCATGCCTACTACAAACATGAAGAAAGCCAAACCTATCTGACTGAGGAACTGTAAATTTTTAAAGCCTTCTATAGGGAAAATGAATGCACTTCCACTGGGCCAGATCATGCCAAATAAAGAAGGCCCAAGAAAGATTCCTGCTACTATTTCACCAACAACAGACGGCTGCCCGATCTTATTGGCCAGCCAACCAAACAATCTGGCTGTCACCAATATCAATATGATCTGCAACAACAGTAATGCTAAAGGATGTTGTACATTATGTATAAGTGATGTCCATATACCCTCTGAGGCTGCCTGCGTTGACGCTGGCGTTGCGGTAACTGCCACCTTATTTGTTTGTGAAGTAGGATCTATTGTCAGGTGGTTACCTTGTCTGATTATTAACCAGATCAGACATCCGAAAAAGCCGATAATCAGCGGGTAAAGCAATAGTCTCTTATTCATAATTATATCGGTTGGTTGAACGAAAGATAATAATAATATCTGTGTACATCACACTAATGTAGTATTAAATTACTTTGAAAGTTATCCCGGAATAGTATCAGCTTCACAGAGGTTATGTATCTTGTTGACACTATGGATACAAGGAGAGACTTTATTAAAAAGGCCGCTTTATTATCAGGTGGTACAGGACTGGCAAGTGTACTGCCTGCATCTATTCAACGGGCACTGGCTATTAATCCCGAAGCAGGAAGCACCTATCTGGATGCGGAACATGTAGTATTACTGATGCAGGAAAACAGATCCTTCGATCATGCGCTCGGTACTTTGAGAGGAATACGTGGTTTTAATGATCCGCGTGCTATTACACTGCCTAACAAAAATCTTGTATGGTTGCAGTCAAATGCTGCCGGAGAAACGTATGCTCCTTTCCGCCTGGATATTAAGGATTCCAAGGTAACCTGGATGAGTTCTCTTCCGCACTCCTGGGAAAACCAGGTAGATGCCCGTAATGATGGAAAGTATGATAAATGGCTGGATGTAAAACAATCCGGCAATAAAGAATATAAGGACCTACCCCTGACAATGGGGTACTTCACAAGGGAAGATATTCCTTTCTATTATGCCTTGGCAGATGCATTCACTGTATGTGATCAGAACTTTTGTTCCTCTCTGACCGGTACAACTCCCAACAGGCTATACTTTTGGACAGGTACAATCCGTGAAAGGCAAAGTCCGGATGCAGCGCCCAACGTGCGTAACTCAGAAGTGGATTATCCTGCTCCTGCCAGCTGGACCACTTTTCCCGAAAGGCTGGAAGAGCATGGTATCAGCTGGAAAGTATATCAGAATGAATTGAGCGTAGGTGTCGGTTTCAATGGGGACGAAGATGCCTGGCTGGCTAATTTCACTGATAATCCACTGGAATTCTTCTCACAATACAGACCTCAGTTCTCAATAGCACACTACAAGTATTTACAAAGAAGCATCCCGCAACTGACGGATGCTATAAAAGCACTAGAAGGCAAGATCTCAGCTGGTGTTAATACTACGGCGCTGAGTAAGGAACTGGACGAAAAGCGGGCGCTGCTGGACAGGCTGAAAGAGGAGGAAGTTAAATGGCGTCCTGAGAAGTTTAATCTGCTTTCTCAAAGGGAAAAGAACATACACAGAAAGGCATTTGTCACCAACGAAAAAGATCCGGATTATCATCAGGTGACTACCCTGCTGTATCATGATGGTGACACGGAACGCACTATGAAGGTGCCCAAAGGTGACGTGCTTTATCAGTTCAGGGAGGATGTGAAAAATGGAGAACTGCCTGCTGTATCCTGGATCGTAGCGCCTGAGAATTTTTCTGATCATCCTGGAGCGCCCTGGTACGGTGCATGGTATGTTGCGGAAGTAATGGATATCCTGACACAAAATCCGGAGGTATGGAAGAAAACGATCTTTGTATTGGCATACGATGAGAATGACGGAGACTTTGATCACGTACCTCCTTTTGTACCACCACATGGACCTGGTACCGGACTTGCCTCCACAGGTATAGACACAAGTGTAGAGTATGTAACCCGTGAACAGGAACTCAGGAAAAAAGGCATGCAAGAAGAGGACGTGAGAGAGAGTCCTATTGGGCTGGGATACCGTGTACCACTGATCATCGCTTCCCCCTGGAGCCGTGGAGGCATGGCTTGTTCAGAGGTATTCGACCATACATCAACATTACAATTCCTGGAACATTTCCTGAGCCATAAAACAGGTAAGTCTATCGTAGAATCTAACATCACCGAATGGCGTCGTACTGTATGTGGTGATCTTACCTCCGTATTCCGTCCCTACAATGGGGAAAAAATACCTCTGCCAGCGTTCGGCGACAAAGATGCTTTCATAGAAAGTATCCACAAGGCGCAATTCAAAGACGTGCCCTCCGGCTTTAAACAGCTGACAGCAGCAGAAGTCGCAGCTATCAACCATGATACTACTGCGCCTTATATGGCAAGACAGGAAGAAGGTATCCGTCCGGCATGCGCATTGCCATATGAGTTGTACGTAGACGGAAAACCTGGCAGGGACAGAAAATCATTCGAAATAAAATTCACCGCTAGTACTGAATTGGCTGGTAAACAGTCTGCTGGTGTACCATTTAATGTTTATGCACCGGGTAAGTATCTGTCTAAAGATAACAGCTCTTTTGAATCAGTAAGAACGTGGGCTTATGCAGTAAAGGCTGGAGACAGTCTGACTGACAGCTGGCCTTCGGCATCATTTGAAAACGGTTTGTATCACCTGCGGGTATATGGTCCTAATGGGTTCTACAGGGAATTCGTGGGAGACGATAATGATCCGCTGGTGGATGTGGTATGTGGATATGAACGAAAGGGAAAAGCATTTACAGGTAACGTTTCTTTACAGCTGAACAATCAGCATAAGACACCGCTTACTGTAGAGATTATTGATCACGCATACAAAAGCGGGGATCATAAAAAGACATTGGCGGCAGGTGCTAAATCTTCCGTAGTGCTTGATCTCAGCAAGAGCTTTGGCTGGTATGATTTCAGTGTGCGTATCATTGGCAATAGGACTTTTGAAAGAAGATACGCCGGACACGTGGAAAACGGAAAAATCACATTCAGCGATCCTGCGATGGGCAGAGTGAAGTTATAGCAGAATATTACCTTTGCAGGCGAAACCACAAATACGTAAACATGGAATCAATAAAAGGTAAAAACGCACTGGTAACAGGTGCAGGAAAGGGAATAGGTAAAGCGGTGGCAAAACAACTGGCAGCAGAAGGCGTGAACCTGGCTTTGCTGGCGCGCACTGAAAAAGATCTGCAGGCGGTTGCCGATGAGTTAAAAGAAACAGGTGTAAAGGTGGTTTATGCTGCTGCTGACGTAGCAGACAGAAAAGCGGTGGAAGCTGCAATAGCGCAAATGAGCACCGCACTTGGCAGCATCGATATCCTCATCAACAATGCTGGTATCGGTAAGTTTGCAAAGTTCCTGGAACTTGAACCGGAAGAGTGGGAGCAGGTGATAAAGGTGAACCTGTTTGGTGCTTATTATGTTATACGTGCGGTATTGCCGGGTATGTTGTCCCGCCAGAGCGGCGACATCGTGAATATATCTTCCACTGCGGGACAAAGAGGCGCACCTGTAACAAGCGCCTACAGTGCATCTAAATTTGGACTGATAGGTATGTCCGAATCGTTGATGCAGGAAGTACGTAAATCCAATATCAGGGTAACGACATTAACGCCCAGTACAATTGCAACCGATATGGCGATAGAGCTGAAACTGACAGATGGTAATCCTGAAAAGGTGATGCAACCTGAAGATTTCGCAGAGCTGATCGTAATGCAGTTGAAGCTGAACAGGCGGACATTTGTTAAGGAGGCCGGTTTATGGTCTACCAATCCGTGAGTAATCTTATCATATTGTTGTAAAGGTCCCGCACTATGCGGGACCTTTTATTTTTACAAAGCTTGTAATAGCTGTATCTGGTAGGCAACGGCCTGCGATTTCATCTTACGCAATATCAATGGCCATTGTACAGAAAAAAATGGTTGGAAGAGGCCAGCTATTTCATTCATGAAATAAATATCGGCGTCAGCAATATCCTTGGGATGGTTGCCAGATAATATCCTGCTGAACATCGCCAGCAGGCCATTGCTATCCTTATCACTGGACCAGGCAGTGAACCATACTTTTTCTTTGATATAGACAGCTCGTACCCACATATCGGAAATCCAACCCTGAACACGATAATGATCGTGTTTATATTTATCTTCTATCAACGGTAGTGACTTGGCAACATTCTCTATATAATGCTGGCGGCTTTCTTCATCTTCCAAAAGGAGTACATCCTCGATCAGTTTATCCTGTGCTTCATTTATTGACATAGACGCTCGTTTTAAAGTGACAATATGAAATTAAGCATATATGCCGAGGATGAAGACTCAAAAACGGAAAATGTTGTTATGGTGACACTGCGTAAACTTATAAGTCAGTTACCCGCGTTCTCACTCCTCCAATTTTTTCGCAATCTTACTAATCACTTTCAGCCTATCAATAATCACCAGCAACACAAACGCTCCACACAACACTCCCAGTGCTGCAAACACCAGATAAGTAAAATAATGTATTGTCCATTCCAATGCTATTCTCACTCTGTGTATAACACTGATCTTCTTTTCTGTCGCGCCTTCATACAAGGATAGCTTCACTGTGCAGAACTCGTTCTCCGTATCGAAGTTACCCAGTTCTACACCGAGATCCTGTAGTTTGCCTTCTGTTTCAAGTATTTTATCGTGCAGGGCAACCAGGTCTGTAATCGGCCCTGGTTTTGATTTTAATTCATTGAGCGACTCCAGTGTTTTCAGCAGGGATGCTTTTTGTGCATTCAGCTGACGGTATTCATTGGTCTTATCTACTTTGGTGATCTGAGTAGCTTTGATCACGCCTATTTTCTGAACAGCCAGATAAAAAGAATCAAATGCTTCGGGATTCACACCGATCATCAGATGTAATTCCCTGCTGCCTTTCAGGCCCAGTGCCTGTTCATATTGCACGATGGCTTTAAAGGCTGCTGTCTGTGCAGCGATCTGTTTGCTATCCTGCTCGAAGTGAGAGGATTTAGTTTTAACGGAGGCTGTTTTCTCATATTTCTGGCTGGGAGAAATGGCCATGTCGGGTTGGTGGCTGGCTGTACCCTGGAATTGTTGCATCTTTTCAGAAGCATAGTTTTTCCGGAGATTACCGATGCTCTCAAAGAAGTCATTACTGTAGTCGCTCGTCTGGCGACCATCGGGAGCAACATAGCCATAAATAAACCTGAAAACAAACAGCACGAGGAAAACAAGGGTTGCCCAACGCACCAGTCCCCAGATGCGGGCTTTAAAACTTTTCATCATATAGGGTATATATTATGTATGTAAGGTAAGGCAATTTTGGCGATGATAATCGTATATTTAGTATATGCTATCCGACCAACAATCACGCAAAGTAGCTGTTGTAGGCTACAACCGGATCCCTTTCGCCAGGCAGAATACTTACTATACTGACAAGGGTAACCAGGAAATGATGACCGCCGCTCTCAATGGCCTCATTGACCGTTATCACTTGAGTGGCCTACTATTAGGTGAAGTGGCAGGTGGCGCTGTGATCAAACATAGCAGGGAAATCAACCTGATGAGGGAATGTGTATTAGGATCGTCCCTGGACCACGCCACCGCTGCCTGTGATATCCAGCAGGCCTGTAACACTGGCATTGCAGCTTCCCTGTATATCGCACATAAAATAGCACTGGGACAAATAGAGGCCGGTATTGCCGGGGGAGTGGACTCCGCCAGTGATGTGCCGCTGGTATTGGGAGAGGGGCTGCGTAAGCGCCTGTTGGCTGCCCGCAGGGCTAAAACCTTTGGACAGCGGTTCAAAGAGCTGGCAAAGATCAGGTTCAAAGACCTGACACCAGTAGCCCCTATGAACATGGAACCCCGCACCGGCCTTTCCATGGGCGGCCATACAGAGATCACCGCTAAATACTATAAGATATCAAGAGAAGAACAGGACAGATATGCCCTGGAAAGCCACCAGAAAATGGCCCGGGCTTATGATAATGGCTTCTTTGACGATATGCTGACGCCTTTTGCCGGACTGGAACGCGATAATAATTTGAGAAGAGATACAAGCCTGGAAAAACTGGCCAAACTGAAACCTGCCTTTGACAAGATAAACGGCTCACTGACTGCTGGCAATTCTTCCCCGCTCACAGACGGGGCTTCCTGTATATTACTGGCCAGCGAAGACTGGGCAAAGCAACAAGGACTACCAGTACTGGCCTACATCACGTTCGCAGAAACGGCAGCCATAGAATATGTGCAGCATCAGCATAACCTCTTGCTTGCGCCTGTTTATGCCTCCGTAAGAATGCTGCAGAAAGCAGGATTGCAATTACAGGACTTCGACTTTTATGAGATCCATGAAGCCTTCGCCGCCCAGGTACTGGCACTACTGAAAATATGGGAAAGCCCGGCACTCATGAAAGAATTTGGGTACGACCAAGCATTGGGCAGTATTGACCTGTCTAAATTAAATGTAAATGGCAGCAGCCTGGCAGCTGGTCACCCCTTCGCCGCTACCGGTGCCCGGGTAATAGCCACAATGGCCAAGCTGTTGAACGAAAAGGGAGCAGGCAGGGGATTGGTATCTGTTTGCGCTGCCGGCGGACAAGGTGTTACGCTCATCATGGAAAAGTAGGCCATTATTGCTCAATTGCCAGTTCAAAAGCAGCATTCAGGATCAGTTTACCTTCAGTTTCACTATCTGCCCCCGTCAGCTTCCAACCTTTTATCTTGCCGGTTTTCCCCTTGGTCAATAAATCGGAGATTTGCTTATCCGTCAGTTTCTTGCCAAATACTTCAAACGGTACCTTAAACCCGCATACTTTGAAGTTGGCGCAGCCATAGGCGGTATTACCCTTCTTCAGCAGATGTGCTTTACATTTTGGGCATTGCTGTTCTTCTATTACAACAGCCTTTTTCGGCTCCTTGGGTTTTGCCTCTTTTTTAGGCTTTTCTTCCTTCTCTTTCTCCTTTTCCACCGGTTGATCAGGAGCGATGGTAATCACCTTATAATTTGCTGTTTTCACCTCCTTGGTCAGGTCTATGACCATCTGGATCAGTTCCTGCTTGAACGTATCCATGGCATATTCTCCTTTTTCAATGAGGCGTAACTTGCGCTCCCATATACCTGTCAGCTCCGGGCTTTTCAACAGTTCTGTCTGAATAGTATCTATGAGGTCTATGCCGGTTTGCGTGGCATAAATATTCTTCTTACGTTTCTCTATATACTTCCTGCGAAAGAGTGTTTCAATAATATTCGCACGCGTGGAAGGACGGCCAATACCGTTATCTTTCAGCAGTTCGCGCATCTCCTCATCGTCTACCTGTTTACCGGCAGTTTCCATCGCACGTAACAAGGTCGCTTCCGTAAAGGCCTTGGGTGGTGAAGTTTTTCCCTGATGTATCCTCGGGGTATGAGGACCGCTTTCGCCTACCACAAATACAGGCAGGATCTTCTCTTCTTCCTCACCCTCTTTTTTAGGCGCAACATCGTTGGCATATACTTCCTTCCAACCGGGCTCCAGGATCTGTTTACCAGTCACCTTAAACTCTACCTGCCCTACTTTACCCAAAACAGTAGTATTGGAGATCTTACACTCCGGATAAAAAGCGGCAATGAAACGCCTTGCCACCAGGTCATAGACACGCTTCTCATCCAGTCCCAGGTTGGCCGGATAAACGCCTGTAGGAATGATGGCATGGTGATCTGTTACTTTCTTGTCATCGAAGACGGTCTTCAGTTTTGGAATAGGCTTGGCAAGAACAGGCGCTGTTAATGCCGCATAAGGTGTCATATCCTGCAGGATGCCTGCAATTTTGGGATGCAGGTCTTCAGAGAGGTAGGTGGTATCCACTCTTGGATAGGTGACCAGCTTCTTCTCATAGAGACCTTGGATATATTTCAGCGTATCATCCGCAGAATAAGCATATTTCTTATTGGCTTCCACCTGTAACGCGGTGAGGTCAAACAGGCGGGGATTCCCTTCTTTACCCTCTTTCTTCTCAAAGGAAGTGATCTCAAAAGGATGTTCTTTCAGATAAGCCAATCCTTTCTCCGCCCTGTCCAATATTTTGATACGGTCAATGGTAGCGGTGAATTCCGTTTCCCGGTAAATGGTTTTTAACTCCCAGTATTCTTCAGACACAAACGCATTGATCTCTTTCTGCCTGGCCACGATCATAGCCAGGGTAGGGGTTTGCACCCGTCCGATGGAGAGTACCGTTTTGCCCATCGCGAACTTCTTGGTAAACAGCCGGGTAGCATTCATGCCCAGCAACCAATCGCCAATAGCCCTGGCGCTGCCGGCTGCATACAGATTATTGTATTGGTCAGCATCTTTCAGTTTCTGGAAGCCCTCGCGGATAGCTTCTTCCGTCAGGGAGGAGATCCACAGTCTTTTGACAGGCGCGGTGCATTGCGCTTTGAGCAATACCCAGCGCTGGATCAGTTCTCCTTCCTGCCCGGCATCCCCGCAGTTGATCACTTCCTCACATTGCTGTACCAGCTGTTCTATGACCTTGAATTGCCTTTCTACACCGTTGTTGGCTATGAGTTTGATGCCAAAGTTGGAAGGGATGATAGGAAGGTCCTCCAACCGCCAGAACTTCCATTGCTCAGTATAGTCATGTGGTTCTTTCAGGGTACAGAAATGCCCGAAGGTCCAGGTAACCTGGTACCCATTGCCTTCGTAATATCCGTCCTTACGTTGTTTAGCGCCGATGATCTCTGCGATATCTCTGGCTACGCTTGGCTTTTCAGCAATGCAAACCTTCATAGTCAATTAAACAGGGATGCAAATGTCGTATAAATAGACAGAAGCTACTTCACTTCTGCCAGGTATTTATGCACAAAACTGATAGCCATTGAACCTTCGCCTACTGCCGCGGCTACCCTGTTCATGGCATGGGCGCGTACATCTCCTGCGGCGAAGATGCCCGGACAGCTGGTTTCCAGCAGGTAAGGATCTCGGTCCTGTTTCCAGATCTTATTGAATGCATCGTAATTTTTGAGGTCCCTGCCGGTTTCAATAAAGCCTTTATCATCTTTGATGATGTCCAGCTCAATCCAGTCGGTGAATGGTTTGGCACCGATGAAGATATAAAGGGCATCCGCAGTCACCTGCCTCCGCTCTTTCGTATCTATATTACAGAGGCAAAGAGATTGCAACTTTTCTTCTCCCATAGCCTCAGCAATTTCTGTCTTTGGCAATACGGTGATATTAGGTGTACCGGCAATCTGCTCTATGAGGTAGGCAGACATGGTGCTGGTCAGATCTTCTTTACGGATGATGATATAAATATTCTTCGCAAATTTGGACAGGTACATAGCGGCCTGTCCGGCAGAGTTGCCTCCGCCCACAATGTAGACTTCTTTATCTCTGCAGGCGGCGGCTTCAGTGGTGGCTGCGCCATAGTAAATACCCGCACCTGTGAAGTCTGACACTCCTTTGGTTTCCAGCTGACGGTAATCCACACCGGTAGTGATAATCACACTACGTGTATTTATTTCCGTACCATCTTCCAGTACGATCTTTTTATAACCGTCTTTCTGTCTGATATCTTTCACTGACTGAGGGGTTATGAACTCCGTCCCCAGCCTGGTAACCTGTGCAATAGCACGACGGGTCAGTTCTGCTCCACTTAGTCCGCTGGGGAAGCCCAGATAGTTCTCAATGCGTGAACTGGTTCCTGCCTGTCCGCCGGGAGCCCGCTTTTCTATCAGCAATGTTTTCAGCCCTTCAGAAGCTCCATATACACCTGCGGCCAGTCCTGCCGGACCAGCACCGATGATCACAACATCGTAAACATCCTGTTTCACCTGTGGATTGAGCCCTGCTTTACGGGCGATGTCAATGATAGAAGGACAGGAAAGACAACCCCCATCGTCAAATATAACCACCGGGAGGTCTTTGATGGATAGGTTGTTCACATTCAGTAAACGCGTAGCTTCCTCCGATGCCTGCACATCCAGCCATTGATAGGGGATCAGGTTTCCTGCCAGGAAGTCCTTGATGGCATGCGACTTTGGCGAGAACTGGTATCCTAATACCTTGATGCCCTTAAAATCGGGACGGTATATTGCCTGCCAGTTATCCAGCAGATCGTCGATGATAGGATATAATTTTTCTTCCGGAGGACTCCATGGCTTCACCAGGTAGTAGTCCAGTTGTACAGAGTTAATGGCTTTGATGGCAGCATCTGTATCAGAATAGGCGGTCAGCAGCACACGTCTTGCATCCGGGTAAAATTCCATTGCTTTCTCAAGGAATTCCACACCTTCCATTTCAGGCATACGCTGATCCGAAATGAACATGGCCACTGTTTCACCTTTATTTTTCAGTTCCAGTAAAGATTCCAGTGCTTCACTAACTACAGTAGTACTTATTATTTTATAGCTCTCCCGGTATTGGTGTTTGAGATCTCTCACAATAGCACGTAACACTTGTGGATCGTCATCAATACAGAGAATATAAGGCGGATTATGAGTCATATGTTCTGTTCTTAGAATGGCATAAGTCAATTCAAAATTAACTTATAAATACGATTATCCATGAATGGGAAGTGACACGATAAAACTGGTCTCTCCCGGTTTAGATTCTACATTCAAATAACCTTTGTGCTGGCGGATGATCTGCGATACAATATCCAGGCCCAGGCCTGTGCCTTTACCCGGATCTTTTGTTGTAAAGAACGGATCATATATTTTGGCGATGATATCTTCTGGTATACCCGGACCATCATCGGTAATGATAACTTTCAGACAGTCTTTGTCCCGTTCTGTTTTGATGATAAGTCTACCCCTTTTATTTACCTCCATTGCATCCAGTGCATTATCGATCAGGTTGGTCCATACCTGGTTCAGTTCTCCGATCAGTGCACGCAGAGGGGGCAGGGTAGTATCATATTGCTCCACCAGTTCGATATTCCCTTTGCGTAATTTATACTGCAGAATGGAAATCGTATTCCGGATGCCATCATGGATATTGGTCAGTTGTTTATCATAACCCTTATCCATATGGGTGAATGATTTTACGGAACCTACCAGGTCTGCAATACGTTTAGAAGCCTCTTCAATATCGGATACAATTTTTTCCGTTACCAGGTTATTATTGATCCAGTTAAATACAGGAGAAATATCATTGGCGCCCAGCCGATGCCTGAACTCATCAAGACGTTCTTTGGTAAACCCAAACTCCACGAAGTTTTCTGCCAGTTCCATACTGTTTTCGACATTGAGTTCGTCCAGCCACTCTGTTAACTCGTCTTCTTTCTGGGAACGCTGCACAAGTGTCAGTGTAGATTGCTGTGACTTATGTTGTGAAAGCACTTCAAACATCTTCTCCTTGACAAGATCAATAGCGGCTGCATCCATGCGGATCTCCATTATACGTTTGAAGAACTCCGGCTGTAACTGCAGGTGTTTTTTCATAGAATGGGCCCCTCGTACCACCGCCGCAGCAGGATTATTCAGTTCGTGTGCCAATCCGGCAGACAGTTTACCCAAAGCCATCATTTTTTCGCTCTGCCGCAGGAAGGAAGTATAATCCCGCACCCGGTTCGTCATAATATGCACGAGGGCCTGTGTCAGCTCAAAATGATTGCGGATCAGTTCCTGTATTTTTTCAATAGGAAGATTAAGGATGACCACGTCTTCAATCGCTTCTCCTGTTACCTGGTATATTGTACCCCTTGAAAAAGGGAGATAACCCAATATCCTGCCTGGTTCTGCTATAATGAGCTCACGCAGCTCATTATTCTGCATCTGGCATATTCTCACGAGACCTGACACAATGAGCTGTGTGCCGAGCATCTTGTCATCTACTTTAAATATATAGCTACCCGCAGGATATTCTTGTCGTTCGCTATTGTCAATAAACCATTGCAACTGGTTGTCGGGAACGCCCTGAAGTGCTTCAATGGAGCGCATCCATTCAACGGTAGTGGTATTAGTCATGTAAGGATGATTATTGACCAGAAAGATACTTATTATTCGGCTAGGTTCCCACAGTGATGGTTGCCGGATTCATGTTTAAATAAAGCTTGAATACTCCGGGGAAGGTTTTACAAATGTTTCTTGCAGCCAGGTGGTTGTCAGGCGAGCCGTATAAGTTATATCAGAGGTTCGCTCAAGGTAGCCTCATCCTCCCTTAATCTTCCGTTCCCGAACGGAAGATTAAGGGAGGATGAGGCTACCTTGAGCGAATCTCTACTAAACCTCTGCCGAAGCAAAAGCAATTATTTCAGCGCATTCCTCAACTCATTTGCTGCATACCGTAATGCAGACTGTACCGCTGGTACATCAGCAATTGGGTTCAGCAAACCATAATCATGGATCATTCCCTGAATGCGCACCAACGTAACCGGTACCCCTGCCTCATCCATTTTCCGTGCGTATGCTTCTCCTTCGTCTCTCAATACGTCATTTTCCGCCGTCTGTACCAGGGTCGGCGGCAATCCTTTCAGATCTTCCGGCGTCGCTTGCAAGGGAGATGCATAGATTTCGTTACGTCCTGCCTCCGGCATATAATTATCCCAGAACCATATCATCATATTCCTTGTCAGGAAGCGGGAAGTCGCATACTGATGATAAGAAACAGTATCAAAGTTTGCGTTGGTTACTGGCCAGAAAAGCACCTGGAATTTGATCTCAGGGCCTTTTTTGTGCTTAGCCATTAACACGGTAGCAGCTGTCAGGTTACCACCAACGCTATTACCTACCACTGCCAGGCGTTTGCCATCTATGTTAAGTTCCGCACCATGAGCAGCGATCCATTTAGTAGCAGCATATGCCTCATTGAGCGCTGTAGGGTATTTCGCTTCCGGAGAACGGGTGTATTCCACAAATACGGCAACAAGCCCGGAATGAACCACGAGGTCCCTGACAAAGCGCTGGTGTGTCGGAAAATCTCCCAATACCCAACCACCACCATGAATGAACATAAAAGCAGGCAGTACACCGGTCTGTCCTTCCGGACGCACAATAAACAGTTTTACACTCAGTCCGTCTTCACTGATTGTTTTTTCAGTCACTTCTACTCTGGAAAGATCTACTTGCACAGATTGCTGTGCACCTTCCAATACTTTACGGGCATCGGCAGGCGTCATGTTTTCCATAGGATCACCGCCGGCACTGTTCAACACATTTAAAAAGGCTTTGACACGTGTATCAATAGCCGGGTCGATAGCCGGATCCAACACTGCAATAGTGTCGCCAACAGCAATTAAATGTTCGGTCATATAGTTATATTTTTATGGATGTTAATAATGGACATCCACAAATCTATTATATAGATATGCGGGCATCAATGGCAGAATAATGGCGTCTGTTGTACAATTCGGGGTAAAAGAAATAGATGGGCAGGATTCAGTCATGCACTATGGAAACAAGGCCGGTTAGCACCACAGCACTAACCGGCACACAAACCTGATAAACAAGTTGCAGCCGTCCGGTCACCGGGCGGCTATTTTATTTTTTCCTCATGCGTAAGGGTATACATTGTTCATTGTGTTGTTATGGTAGACTGCCTGTTAAATACTATTTAATAACTGACCTATGGAATATGAAGAACATCAGAAGCACGAGATACTTGCCAGAATGTTATGTTACCTGGTGCTGCCTTTTTTGAGTTTTTTGTTTATCGCAATCATAGCTATTCTTATTTATTCGCTTTCATAAGTAACATTCATGTATACTACTGCCGACTATATGTCACGAGCCTCAAGGTTTGTGCGTAACCAGCTACAGCCAACGTCGAAGAAACTGTCTACACTGATGCTCTATGCTACAGATCTCTGTCAATCCCGTTGTAAGCATTGCCTGATATGGGCCAAAAGACCGGTTGTGCATCTGCCAATGGAGAAGATCGTGGAGATCATGCAGAGTGACTGCATCAGCAAGACAACTAATATAGGTCTGGAAGGAGGAGAGTTCCTGCTGCATCCACAGGCTTTTGAGATTTTGCAGTGGTTCAGCAGATTTCATCCTGCATATGATCTTTTGTCGAATTGCCTGGATCCTGCGAAAGTAATTAAGGCGGCAAAAGAATATGCGCCGAAACGCCTGTTTATTTCCCTGGATGGTAATAAGGAAACATACCAGTTCATGCGGGGTAAAGACGGTTATGATAAAGTGTTACGTGTGATCAAAGAACTGCACCAGGAGCAGGAGATCTCTGTCATGTTCACATTGTCGCCCTATAACAGTTTTAATGACCTGCGCCATGTAATGCAGGTATGCGCGGAGTATGGAACAGATCTACGGATCGGTATCTACAATAATATTTCCTACTTCGATACAATAGAAACAGCGCATACGGAGAATGTGATCAGTAGTGAAGTGCCTGCTGCCACTGCTGCCCGCCTTGAAATACCTGCGGATATTGTTCAGAGCCTGCAGGGATTTGACGAGAACCTTGATTTCCTACAACTGTATAAATACTGGCAGCAGGGCGAATTAAAAATGCCCTGCTATTCCATTTTCGATAGCCTTGTCGTGCTGCCAAACGGTGATGTACCCATCTGTCAGAACCTGGACCTGAAGCTGGGGAACGTGTACAACAATTCACTCGATCATATCTTCAATGATGCCGCTACCAACGCCATACAAAAACATCATTGTCACAATTGTAATGGATGCTGGATCAACTTCCACCGTAAATATGACATTACCTTGCTCCGCCAGTCAGAGCGCCTGTTAGGTAATCTGATCACAGAGAGATTGTTTGGGGATTACCAGTGGAATAAACAAAAGGAAAGTTTTAAAACAGTAATGGCAAAAGTGTAGAACATGTTGGATCTGGCTATTGATAAATATAAACAATGGCGAAGAAGGAGGAATTTAGACGGGCTGTTTAGCAATGGCCCGTCCTTCGCTTTTGTAGGTGTAGGACAACATAGTATTGACAATTTATATCCTGCCATATTAAATATGGGTGTCCGCATTAAATACCTTTATTCCCGAGAATTGCAGGTAGCGGCGCAGGCTGCGCACCTTTTCCCCGGATGTACAGGCGTATCGGAACTGTCAGTAATATTGAGCGACCCTTCAGTACAGGGTGTTTTTATCTGTATGAAGAATGAATACCAGTTCCCACTGGTGAAAGCCTGTCTGGATGCTGATAAATATGTGTTCGTGGAAAAGCCCGCTGTTAACAGTTATGCAGCCCTGCAACAGCTGATGGCCCATCCTCATGCGGATAAATGTATGATTGCATTCAACAAGCGTTTCAGCCCTTTGAACCGGCAATTAAAGAAGAGTATCGCCGATACGTATAGTTACCAGGTCCGCTATATTACAGGTGCCTATCCGGAAGGAGATGCAGTGATGGAGTTATTCTGTCACCCTATAAATAATGTATTGCAGTTTTTTGGTCCGGTGGAGCAGTATACTTTATTACATCATCCGGGGGCAAAGGGCCGCATACATCTGCAATTGCTGGTGAAGCACAAGCAGGTAACCGGTATGCTGGAGCTGTCCAGTTGTTATTCCTGGTCATTGTTTGCTGATACATTGCAATGCCTTACACCCCGTAATGTGATTGAGATAACTTATCCGGGTAGTTTCCGGATTACTCCACTGGGCAGACAGTTTGCCGGCATACCGTTTGACAAGATCTTCAACAACCAGCGGCAGGCAAGTGAAACGAACTATACAACAGCAACACCGGTAGCGGGGAATAATCCTGTAGTGCAATACGGTTATCGTGACGAGATCCGTTATTTCGTCACACAGGTACAGCAGGGTAAAATGCTGCATCGTGCATCCCCTGCCACATTCACAGATACATTCCGATTGCTGGATGAATTAAAACAGGTTATAGGTTAGAGCCGGTAACTGATGCCGATCTGGAAACCGATCCATGTACTGATGTCTTCCCTGTCGTCGGGAGAAGATCTGTGAAGTGTATAAGGTGGTTTAATGGTCACATAATTCTTTTCCGGAGTTGTTGCTATCAATCTGAGGGTAGCGAGGGGGAGCGGCCAGGTCGTTAACTGGTAAGTACTTTTCAGACGATTGAATACAGGTCCCGCATGTACTGACAGGTGGGAGGCTATTCTTCTCTGAACAAAAAGGTTGATCCTTTGCAACTGGCTGTTTACATAAACAATGGGCCTTGTTGCACCAGTATCACTAACGGTGTGTATAGGTGTTTCCTTAAACAGTTTCCCGGTAGTCGCTTCCAGCTCAATCAGCCAGCGATTATTCACGGGATAGCTGATGCCTGCTCCATAACGAAAACCAGATACTGAGAAATTGGTGCTCCAGGATACAATACCATATGCCAATGTCACGCCTGCCTTTGCCTGAAAGTTAGCGTAAAGCGCTTCGTCTGCAGCAAAGCCTGCCTGTACAAATGGTCTGAAAAGACCTGGCCTTTCATATATATATGGTTCCCTTTGCCGTTTCGCTGGTGAAGTAACCCGCTGAAATGCTGGCGTTGTGGGTTTTATTGTAGGAATACCCAGCTTAACAGGTGCGGCAGCCGTTAATGAATAAGAAGGGGAATTGCTGAACGTTTTACTGCTGCCTGTAATGATATTCAGTGGTGTCAGTGTGCTGCTGTCAGATACGGCCTTCTTCGCAATATCGGTGTTTGATGCCATTGTAGTAGCTGGTGTAAGACTCGCTGGGATACCCGTTTTATGCATGGCCGGTGTGGTCTTAGGTCGTAAGATGGTAGCTACCAATCGCTTTTCAGTCACCTGTTTCCGAGGCTGATTGCTTGCAGTCACCTGCGTAATAACATCCTTGTTATTCGTCCGGTGAAAGATAACATGCTCCTGGTAAATGGTATACTCAGAACCGGTGGCTTCCCTGATCATTGTGAGCAACTGGTGCATAGAATAAGAAGGCTGCCGGAGTAGTAGCTGTTTCTGGGCTATTATCTTTTGTGCATTGAAGGAAAGTATAAAGCCTGTTTGTGCTGTGATCATATCCCCCAGGCTAATGATATTCATTTGCTTCATAGGTACGCGCACCCGTTTGTCTAATGATGGCGGAACTGTCTGTGCTTCCACACCTGTAAATGCCAGTATGCATACCATCATCAGGCATGCTTTCCGAAATAACTCAATTGCATTCATTCCCTTGCACATAAATAGTAGACCCTGTAATGCGGTACTGAAGCGATAACGATGCTGAGATGACCTCCATTACATATTGAATTGGCATATCAGTAAACGAGGTAGTGATGGTGCAGTCGGCCAGTCTTTTATTCTCCAGTACGATCTTTACGTTGTAAGCTTTTTCCAGGGCGCTAACCACTGATTCGAGGCGGGTAGCCTCAAAGTGGAATGTTTTGGTGGCATAGGCATAGTCATTACTGCTTTCCATTTTTGTTACGGAAAAGCGATGTGTATCTACCCGGTATACGCTCTGCATGCCACCTTTTACAATAACACTGTCATGGTTGTCAAAGAAAAGTACTGCACCATTATCTACAGCGATGGTAACACTATCGTTGCTGGTCTTCACATTGAATGCAGTGCCAATTACCTTGATGTCAGCAGTGCCTGTACGTACAATAAACGGTTTGCTGGCATCAGGATTGATAGAAAAAAAGGCTTCTCCCTGCAATTGTACCGTTCTGTCAGGGCCATCGAAAACGGCTGGGTGTTCCAGTCGGCCGCCCGGTGCCAATGTAACACGGGAATGATCGGGCAAGGTATCCCGCAGAATATCATGAGGTGATGTAAGTGCCAGCATAGGCGGTGTCTTCGTGGTTTTCCATGGATGAAGGAAGACCAGTAGTGCAGCCCCCAGGACCAGGATGAATGCAGCTGCCACCGCCCGGCGGATGAATAGTGCACGCAGTACTGGTGTTTTATGATCTTCCGCTGGAAGAGAAGCACTGATATTGAGCCGCTTCAGCTCCCGCTGAAGATCAGGAGCATTATAAGCGCCTTCCTTACCAGCATGCGACCATACCTGCAGATATTGCTGTAGTAGCCGGTTATTGTCCGGCGTCTGCTCAACCCATTCATCAATGGTGATCGCCTCTTCCGGGCTCGCTTCTCCGGCCAGGTATTTTATCAGCAGTGCTTCAGTTATCGCTATGTTTTGTTGTTTGCTCAATGGTAAAAGTTATTTCATGCTGGCTTTTCACAAAAGATGATTTATATATAATAGCAGGAAAATTGTAAGGAGGTAATCTGCCAGTCTTTCCCGCATCAGTTTTAATGCCTTGCTCATCTGTGCTTCCACCGTCTTGACCGAGATGTCCAGTTCTGCGGCTATTTCGGCATACTTTTTACCCTCTTCCCTGCTTTTCAGGAATATGACCCTGCACTGCTCAGGCAGCGCACTGGTTGCCTGTACGATGTGTTTTTCCAACTCTCTGGCCAGTGTGTGTTGTTCTGTGGGCCCCTGCATGGAGTTATCCGCGTTTCCCGTCTTATAGGACACATACCTGTCCCGGGCGCCGTCCTTCCGGATATTGTTCATGCAAAGGTTGTGAACAGAACGGTATAGATATCCTTTTATATCTTCTTCAAAGACAACGGTTTCCCGTTTCTCCCATAGCCGGGCGAATACGGTTTGCACAATATCATTGGCTTCCTCACTGTCCCTCAGTAATGTATAGGCATACCGGTGCAGCTTTTCATAGCAGGTATGAAAAAGATGCAGGAACAGTTCAGATTTATCTTTTTTCTTCAATTCCGTCAATTCCCCGGGTGCTAGTTGGCCAATAATACAATAGTATAACACGAAGGGGCAGATATACCCCTACGTGTTTTTTTAAAAAAGTTTTCTGCCTTGTTATCAGACTTTTGGAGCCCATCCTTTTTCATACTCTCTTTTCCACAATTTCATGGCTTCGGCATCATTGAGGATGTGTCCATTGGAAGGATCGGTATGTAATACCCTGCCTGTACGCTGCGCAATATTCCCGAGCAGGGGCAGCAGGGTGCTACGGAAGGCGACATTTATCTCAGCATTGAGTTTAGCGTTGCCGCGGATGCTTTCCAGGAAGTTATTAATATGTATCGCATCGTAATACTCCCCCGCAGGGCTAACCGTGTTAACAGCACTCTGATTGGCATTGGTCGCCTGTTTCACTTCTTTAACGACCTTCCCCTTCAGGTCTACTATTTTGTAGCTGTCACCTCCGGAGTTATACAGGGTACCGTTGTCGCCGAAAATGGCAAAACCGCGGTCGCTGCCTTCCAGGTTGAATGCACTGCAGCTCCGTCCTTCCCAGGAGATGGCTTTGCTGCCTTCGAATTCAAAGTTGAGGGTTTGGGTGTCCGGTGTTTCCCAGTCATCTTTCGGATAGGCGTAACGTCCGCCGGCAGAGGTTACCTTGGTAGGGAATTCGAGGTCCATGAACCAGCGCAGGCAATCTAGTTCGTGGGTACCATTGTTACATGTTTCTGAGGTACCCCAGTGCCAGCGCCAATGCCAGTTATAATGAACGATGTTGTCCAGGTAGTCGCGGCGTGGGGCAGGGCCCTGCCATAAATCCCAGTTCAGGGTATCTGGTACAGGTATTTTCTTACCAATGCCGATAGGCTGACGGTTATTGGTATACCAGCTTTTTCCATAATAGATCTTACCCAGTACCTGTTGTTCCTTTACCTCTTTTATAGCCTGCTGCATAT
Source organism: Chitinophaga ginsengisoli (assembly GCF_003014595.1). GTDB lineage: Bacteria > Bacteroidota > Bacteroidia > Chitinophagales > Chitinophagaceae > Chitinophaga > Chitinophaga ginsengisoli. The sequence goes on from NZ_PYGK01000001.1 coordinate 1,057,878, forward strand.
TCGGCCAGGAACGGCGTTGGCTACCCATCTGTACCAGGCGGTTATATTTTTTTGCTGCAGCTATCAGTAATTCCCCTTCCGCCGGATTGTGGGCACAGGGTTTCTCTACATATACGTGCTTGCCTGCCGCAGTAGCCATTATGGCTGCGGGGGCATGCCAATGGTCCGGAGTGGCTACAAACAGCGCATCAAAGTCTTTACGCTCCAGCAGCTGGCGGATGTCTTTTATAACAGTCGGTTTACGGTCCTGCGCGCCGGCAACGGCCTTTAGTCCTTTGGCAATGGCGCCGTCTTCCACGTCGCAGATATAACCGATCTCTGCACCTGGCAGCTTTGCGGCACATTGGGCCAGCCAGTTCCCGCGGGAATTGACACCCATTACGCCCAATACCAGCTTGTTACTGGGAGCATTTTTCCCAAACACGGGGAAATTGAGAATGGTTAAGCCTGCTCCTACGCCAGCAAGACCGCCGGTTTTGATAAAGTCTCTTCTTTTCATAACGATGTGACCTGTTTATAGTTTAATGTTTTTGCACGATAGAAGTTTAGAATAGGCTGCCTAATGTAAAAAAATAAAAATGGGGTTTACAGAATTTTTGATGAGCGAAAAGGGAGCGGTATCAACGGAATGCCTGAAATGGCGCCAATGGCAAATTACAGGACCGCTAAGGAATTAATGGTAACTTTAACTATAAAGTGGTGACATGCTGAAAAAGAAAAGGCAACGGAAATATCTCGTTAAAAGATGCCTGGAGCTGCGGTCCCAGGTACATGCTTTTGCCGGCTCCGGAGACCAGGAGGCATTACACAAACTACGTGTAGAGATTAAAAAACTGAAAGCGTTCTCAAAGTTGACCAAATTGTACAAGGGCGAGAAAGAGATTACTATTAAAAAGAATATCAGGAAAATATTTCATCGTGCAGGCCTTATCCGTGAAGCCAACATCAACCTGCAAATGATAAAACAATTCGATATTCATCAGCCGGCATTCAATACCGAAGCAAAAGACACTATCCGGCAGGAAACAGCTAAGTTCCGTTTATACAGAACCCACTATAATGACGACATCAGGAATACCGCTGTCTCCTTTCTGAACTCATTACGACCTGTACATAACCATGATATCAAACATTGGGTTAACAGGCAGTTAAAAAAAATAGCTGAAGTGGTAACGACAACATCTACAGATCAGCTACATGAAGCCCGCAAGAGAATAAAGAATCTTGTATACGTACATGATATATTACAGAAACGGTTAGCAGCTGCATTAACATTAAATATTGACTACCTTGACCAGCTACAGGATGTCATAGGTAAATGGCATGACACCGCTGTAGCTGTTGAACTGCTTACAGCGCATAATTCAGGTAGTAAAGCAAAGATCACCGCGCTCCAGAAAGAGCATGATAAAGCCGATAAGGCTATTCATACAATTGGTGACGGTTTTTGGGATAAAGTTGTTAAGCGGGATTGAGTTTATCCCCCATACGACGGCAAAATTATCTTATTCTTTATCGCATACTTCAAAATCCCCACAGTAGATCTCACCCCTAATTTATCCTTCAGGTCTTGCCTCGTTTTTTCCACGGTCCGGATACTCACAAACAACTGCGCCGCTATATCCTTATTACTTTTCTCATCCCATAGCAATTGAAGGATCTTTTTCTCTCTGTCATTCAGTGCAGCTTCTTTTTTTGCCTTATTACGGCTATTCTCATGCTGCGTATTCTCATACAACACATCCGTAAATAACCTGTTTCTGTAAACCCTGTTCTCTTTTACAGCATCTATCGCCTGCAGCAGATCTTCAGGATCTCCTGATTTGGAAATGAATCCATATATCCCCAGTTCCAGCAGATCGCACATGATGTGTATGTCCTGATCAGTGCCGAGTAGCAGTATTTTTACACGGGGATATTCCTGTCGGATCAATATAATGGTATCTGTGAGTGCAGGCATTAGTATATCTACCAGCAACGCATCTATCTGCGTATGTTTCAGTTGCTGCAGCAGGTCATATTCATTGGACGACTGAATAGCAACGGTGATATTTTTTCTTTCTGAGAGATAACTTTTTAATGTCTTGATGAATAAAGTGTAATTATCTAAAATGGCTAACTTAATGTGTGTCACTGGCATAAAATAAGAACTAAGAATGAGCATTGTTTGAATTACAGGCACTGAAATTTGTGGTATTTTAGCTGAGGGATGTGTTGTTACTGGATTAACGGCAACACAATTTTAACGGGACTTTACGTTTACGGGTTAAAGTAATTTATTTATACAATGTAATATAGCCTGAAATTCTTTTTCAGTCAAGATCAGGCGCCCAATTTAATGGTAATTTAATTGTCTAATAATTGCCAGCGTTTAACGAACTTTCTGTAAGAAGGTAATGTTTTTCTACTTTGTCTAATACAATATAAAGAGAGTCCCTGCTACGGGTAACACCTGTCATAATAATTCTTGATCCATCCTTGGTAGCATAGTGTAATGTCATGTCTTCTCCCGGCTGTGCATTGGCATATTCCAGCAGGATGTGTTTCTGCCTGCGCCATGACCGCGCTCGTTCGTCTATGCCATTTATTTCTTTCCTGATGACATCGGGAATGACAGTGATGGTGTCATGTACAATATGTTTCCTGCCGCCTGCAAGGTAGAAGGAGTTGCTGGTAATGCTTGCTTTTTTATTTAATGGATTTTTATTGTGGAGATGAAGTACTTGCTGAGCCGTATCTGCTTCATAATAGAAATATGTTTTTCTGCCAGCCATACCCGTTAACTCAAACGTACGGTTGATATCCCTCATAGGAAGAGCAACGCCGTTAGACAGATCCAGGTTCTGCGGCTGATTGGTGCTAAAGGTAAGAGTAGACCATTTCTCAAATGTGACATGCTGCCACCTTATTGTATCGAAGGGATTGTATGCTATTTCTTTATTGTTAATACTGAAGAATGTGACGTTGTAGTTACCCCTTAGTACAGGCACTCCCTTAAGGGAAGGCTGTTTATAGGGATCATACCAGAAGTTCATCAGTTGCAGATAAGCGGTAACCCCAACGAAGAGGAACAGCAGTGCTGATTTTAATCCTGCTCTCAGGTATTGCTGCCATTTCTCCTGGAAGGATGGATAATAATGGTAAGGGATCACATACCGCTCCTTTATAAAGAAAGCATGGAAGTAAGGAAGATCATACGCCAGCAGGTAGGCCGCAAGAATAACAAAGTAAGAGGAATAGATATGCACATTGCCATCGTAGGAGAAGTTGACATATACAATGTCTGCCATGGCTGCAAACAGTAGGATCGCTCCGTAAACGGTTGTTTTCCTGAACAGGAGTAAAATGCCGGCTCCTATTTCAAAAACACCGGCAAAAGACTGATACCAGGGTACAATCCCCACAGATACCCAGTATAGTTTCTGCGCAGAATATTGCCCGAAATCTGTGTTTAACATGGCAAGAGAGGGGAATGGCATCTGCACGGGAAAGATCTTTAAGAAGCCAAATCCTATAATACCAATGGCTGCCCTGTAGCGGATCAACACCATTAACCAGTAATTGAGTGCGTAATACGATGACCGTTTCCTGTCAACATAAGAAAATATCAGGCCCCCAATAACTGATATGGCAAGTATCAGTAGCCAGTCTGTATATCCCATCAGGTTCCAGCTACTGTTTTCGAACTTGATAATGACCGGCATAAAACGAGTAATATCATATATATCCCTGTAGTGGAGTGCATTCCAATGAACAGCAAATAGCCTGTCATACCATTCCTTACTGAACGGAATACACATGATCAGGTAAAATATGAAACATATCCTGAAGGCTATCTTGGCGGCGTTGTTCCAGGGCTGCATGTTATTATAATTTAGCAGGGTTGTTTTTGCCGGTACCTGCTTCCTCCAGCAGGTATCTTTTATTTATTTTTCTTAATATGATCAGCAGGGAATCCTGTCGCTGGTTGAATCCTGACAGTACGATCCTGTTACTGTCCGGCTGATGATAGCGGAATACGTATACCTTATTCTGCTGTTGCTGCATTACGATGGTGTGTGCTGTTGTATCTGCCTGCAACGAGTAGTAACGCCTGCCATTATTGCCGGTCTGCTCATAAGAAGAGGGGCTTTCCAGTACATCAGGCACTGCATACTCGGGTGTTGGAGACGTGTTTTGTTGAGGGGAACGGATACTGACAGTAGCCCATTTTTCAAACACCACGTTTTCCCATCTGATAGTATCTGTTAAGGAGTAAGGCAGTTCCCGCCCATTGATACGAAAGGTACTTACATCATAAAATCCTGTCAATCCTGTAGGTGTCGATGTATGCGGAAACTGGTAGGTACCCTCCCTGTAAGTCGAATAACTGGTGTAAGCACAGATCAGGAAGAACAGGAGGAAAATACTCCTTGGCGCCCATTTCCATTTAAATGAAGGGATTACAGGTCGTAGAGCGGCAGGGCGCTGAAGCGAAAACAGTGTATGGAACTCCCTGAGGTCATATACCAGCAGAAAGGAGGCAATGCACAACAGGTAAGCACTATATAAGACATCCGCACCTTCATAAGCCCAGTTGCTCAGGAATACGTTACCGAGGAATATGACCGCAATGATCACTGCAGGCAGGGTCAGTTTCCTGAAAAGTAGTAACAAGGCAATAGTCAGCTGTACGATGCCAAGAAAACAGGAATATCCTGGCGCAACACCCAGGGTCATAGAAAAGATCTTCCAGCGCGTGAACTCACCATAATTGGTGTTCATATGACTGATAGAAGGATAAGGGCTGTGAATGTGAAAAAAGTAAACAAATCCATACCCCACAAAAGCCAGGGCCAGCCGGTATCGCAGTATTACTCTCAACCAGTAATATAGCATATTCATGTCCGGTCGATCTTTATCCGTGACTATCCAGATAATAGCGCCGATAGCAGATACCGGCAGCATATATAACAGGATGGGCAGGGAAGGCGGACGATAGGTTGCCATCATCAGTATATCTGTAAAATCCATACTGAAGGAATACTGTTGAGGTATTACAGGGAGCAGGCTTAATATAAAGAAGATAAAACAGCACCTGAATAATACCTGTTGAGCAAGTGTCCATTTATTCGCTGTCATGTTATTAGGATTTATTAGCAAAGTATCCACAAAGGGATGACAACAGGGCAACAATACCCGGAATGATCAATGCCGTAGCTGCCCCTCCTGTCTTTTCAAGAAAGCCAATCAGGAAAGCGCCCACAGGATTGATACCCGTAAGTATATAAGTATACAATGCAATGGTATTAACCTGGTACTCTTCCTCGGAGCGAAGTTGAATATAGGCACTGGTCACCGTTGTATAAGTCGTATAAAAATACCCGGTGACGATCAGCAGGCTCCCGGTTAGCCAGATGTTCCCCGCCATGGCAAGCAGGATGAACATTATTCCCATACCGGCTGCGGAGACCATCATGAAATTAAAGCTCACCTTAGAAAGATAAGCGGAGACAATAGCGCCCACAAATGCACCCAGTCCGAACAAGGCATTGATATAACCAAACTCTTTCGCATTTGTCTGTAATAACATACCCGATATGATGGGAAGGATAACGGAAAAATTAATACAGAGCAGCGACACCAGGAATAGTACAGCAAATGGTGTTAACAATTGCCTGCTCTTAAACACATAACCCAGTGCAGTACCGATACGGCTTAACAGTGACTGCTTTGATTTATTGCTGGCATAAGGATACAGCTCCTGCTCCTGCATAATAAAGAGACTATATATAACGAATGCAAACGAAATTGCGTTGAACAGGAAACAATAAGCTGCACCCATACCTGCCAGCAGTAATCCCCCTATAGCCGGCCCAAGCACTTTGGCAAGATTAAACACTGAAGTATTCAGGGCAATGGCATTAGGTACCTGCGACCGTTCCACACACTGGCGGATCAGCAGCTGACGTATAGGGTTGTTGATCACAACAACAAATCCTCTTAACAGGGCAAACAGGTAAAGATGGAACAACCCGATCTTCCCCGTAAAGCAAAGCAGAGACAATGCAATGGCGGATAGCATGGATAACGACTGACAGATGATCATCGTTTTCCGTGGGTTTAGTTTTTCCAGCAGCGGTGCACTGATCAGTCCCAGCAGGGCATACGGTGTGAACAGGCAGGCAGTAAGCAGGGCAATGGCCTGTGCGGAATGGGTCTTTTCAAGGATCACCCATGACTGTGCAATGTCCTGTATACTGGTGCCTACCTGAGATATACTGAGACTGAAAAAAAGCAGCCGGTAGTTCCTGTGCCGGATCAGGCTGGAAAATGTCTTTGAAAGATAAGTTGTACTCATTTCAAAGACATCTCTTGCTGTATGGCATGTAATTTCTCCGTCACCTTAGCCGCGCGTTCTGTGATGGATAGGTCTCCTTTCAGTTCCAACACCGGAAACGGAGACGCTGCCAGCCATTGCTGATGCGCCTGTAAAGTCCTGCCGCGGGCGGTGTTATCGTCGTATCCTGATGCCCAGTCAATAAACTCATTAAATTGTTTATTCCGCTCAGTATCTGTATAGATAATGTCTCCGTATTTTTCCAGTTCCCGTGCCTTCAGCCGTGCAATCCTGATATCCTGTGGCAGCCATAGGAAAACGATCAGGTCAAATGTCACATCCAGTTCCCATTTGATGACAGAGCCTCCCAGTATCCAGCTTTTATGTTGACTGAATTCCTGTTGTATCATATTGTTCCGTTCCGCCGGATCTCTTCTTATTGTAAAGGGAGGATCACTTTTCTCCCAGTAAAATTCGTCTGTGTCAAAGTAGGGTACATTGAGCGTTTCCGAAAGGTATTCTCCGAGGCTGGTAACACCAGAGCAGGATGCGCCTACAATATGGATCTTCATAAATGGTTTATTTGGGTATGTAAAATCTGCATCGCCCTTTTTATCATGTCCAGCGGACAGGCAATGTTTATTCTGAAAAAGCCTTTCCCATATTCACTGAATATTGTTCCTTTTGATACAATCAGTTCCTGGTCCAGTACGGAAAAGAAATCATCTTCGCTGATCTGCAACGCACGGTAGTCAATCCACATCAGGTAAGTAGCTTCCAGTGGAAACGTTTTTAACTGCGGGATATGCTCCTGTATAAATGTCTGGATATAATGATAATTATGGGCAAGGTATTTATTTAATGAGACTGTCCAGTCATGGCAATGGGTGTAACCTGCCATCGTAGCAGTAAGAAAAGCCGTATTCACTTTATTGATACCATAAAGATCGAACACCTTTGATAGCTCCTTTTGCATCCGTTGGTTAAATACAACAACATGCCCGCCTCTCAGTCCTGCAATATTAAAAGTTTTTGTGGAAGAATGGAGGATAATGGTATTCTGTAAATAACGTGTTGGCAGTGTGGCTACTGACGTGAAATGATAACCCGGTAGTACAAGATCACAATGTATCTCATCAGCAATCAGCAGGATCTCATTTTCAAGACAATATTCCGCAATGTGCAGCAGATCTTCATAACTCCATACTCTACCAACTGGGTTGTGCGGAGAACATAGCACGAAGATCTGCGGCCGCAAAGGTAACAGGGAGTCCAGGTGTTCAAAATCCATCTGGTACTCGCCATGTTCATCAATTTTTAAAGGGTTGAATAAAATGGTACGGTTCTCGGTAATTTCCATGAACCTGTAATAAGCCGGCGCCTGTATAATAATTTCAGCACCTTCGGAAGTATATCGTTGTATGATAGCTGACAGGGCAGGGATAATGCCGGTTACAGGAATAATGCTGATCCCTTCAGTATTGTAGTGATGATAGACCGTGAACCAGTTTAACACTGTTTCCAGGTACTGCTCATTGACTGCTGGATAACCGAGAAAGCCGGTGGATACTTTCTGCCGGAGGGCATCCAGTATAGGCGCTGGTGTTCTGAAATCCATATCCGCCAGCCACATCGATAAACTGTCTTCCGGTATCCTGTTCCATTTATGAGAGTCTGTAAACCGCCGGTCATATATTGTATCAAACATGTATTCGTTCGTTTGGGGCATTAGCATATTCCATATTTGTTTGAAGCTGCCTGTAAACTTTGTCTATGAATGCAATGCCTTCCCTGTGCGATGACAAGGAAGAATGTGCATCACCGCCCTGCAGGAAGTTTTGCAGCTGCCATTGCCGGGCGGCTACATTCATACCCTTGTTCAGCGGCATTTCGGGGTACATGTCAGTAATATCCTTTCTGTTTAGCTGTATATAACCGGCATGACCTGTAACATTGGTATTATTGATGATCTCTATGGTGAAATGTTCTGTTTTATCTGCCGATTGCTGTTTAGACAGCGAATGACTACTGATATGAATGGAACAGAGAGGACCTACATGTATAATGACAGATTCCTGTCTGAGCCGGCCATTGCTGATATAAGTGTTCTCAGGCAGCTGATGCCAGCCTCTGTTGGATGCCGATGTTTCCATCAGTTGCAGACAATAATGAGAGATCCGTTTGCCATTGCTTTTGAAATCTCCGCTCAGCGTAACATCTGTTTCTCCGAAATCATGTAGTCGGCTGATATTGTCAGGCTGGAAGTATTCGCTGAACCTGTCTGTATGCAGGCATCTTTCATATACCGCCTGATCGATCATTCCCAGATGATCCGCAGGGGAGATAGCCAAAGCATGCAGGGTGGATGCATGCATATCAGGATACAGTATTTTATTGAGTGACATCAGGCTGAACAAGAGGTCAATATAATGATAGCCAGAGTGCAGCATGACACCATATCCATATTTATACGGATGATTTTCCCGGTAAAAAAGCTCATCCGGCATATTCCACATACCGCCGCCGAAATGGATATCTATAAATGTGATGGGCACGCGATAGGTCCTGATCAGATCTGACAGGAACTGCCTTACATAATTATAACCGGTATGTGCACGCCGCTCGCAGGAGACCACAAAGTTCAGCTGCTCATTCCGAATTTCGCCGCTGATGTCATAGAAGTCCTGCAACAGTGACTCCGACGATTGTCTTGATGAAAAGGCCGTCAGTGGTTTGTCTGTGAACACATGTAGGTTATTCCTGACAGCCCATATAGCATACGCTTTGTGGGCCTTCGGTTCTGTACAGATGATCACCGCATCTATCGCTTTTTTATATATCCTGCCGCATAACAGTTTATCCAGTTCTTCAGGAGTAAGGTCATTACGATATTGATCAGGAAGAAAAAGATACTGTTCAGGAGTCAGTGATTTGTCTGAAAAGAAATGTCGGATACGCTCTTCTTCTGCTTCCAGATCTATCACCATACTGATCCTCATATCCGCTTGCTGCTGCAGTACAGAATAGTATCGCTCTCTGAAATGCAGACCGCATCCGACTACTATAATATGCTGTATTTTTCTGCTCACGTTATTTGTATAATTCCTGTGGTCTGATAATAGGGAGACGGTCGGAGAGATTCTCATAATAATGAGCGATCCAGCCGGCTACTCTGCAGAGTGATAACATCACGGTGTTCATAGAAGAAGGCATGCCGAACAATGTATAGAATACATTATTGAACAGGTCCGGATTAGGGAAGATGAACCGGCTGCTGAAATAAGTGTCATTACTTACATGGTCCGTTAACTCAAAAGCAAGTTTTCTCAATATATCTACAGGCGCGTACACAGGATCATCCGACTTCAACATGTTATACATGATCCTGGCCCTTGGGTCCCAGTTCTTATAAATGCGGTGTCCAAAGCCATAGATCACTTCCCTGCGGCTCATTTTCTCAACAATAAAATCGCTGGCACTGATACCTCTTTGTATAATCTCATTATACATCTGTGATACATACTGACTGGCGCCCCCATGTAATCTTCCTTTAAATGCGGCAATACCACTGGCGATCGCTGTATAGATATCTCCTCCTGCACTGGCGATATTACGAACGGTTGCAGTAGAGCAGTTTTGTCCATGTTCTGCATGTAACATAAGAACGATGTTCAGGAACGGTGCATGCAGATCAGCTTTTTCAGGAGCTACCTGTTGTAAAAAGCGGTGATAAACAGGTTGATCTGATGTGTTGCTGTTCCAGGCCATATTGTTTTGCAGCTGATAATAATATGCAGCAATCACAAACAACTGGGAGATGATGAACTGTGCCTGTACCAGCGGATCTTCATTGCCAGGAAGGTATTTTTCTTCAATGCCTGAAAGGGCGGTTACACCGATCAGCAGGAAATCCATGGGGTGAATGGAGGCAGGCAGACGTTGCAGCACAGCCTGTATCTCTGCATCTAATACAAAGTAACGGTGCATGCCCTGGGCGAACTGTAGTTCTCCGGAGGGATTGTTATCACTTTGTGTGATCAACTGAAAGGCGAGCGCTTCAAAATTGGTTTCAGTGATCTTTTCTTCAATAGGCGTATTGCCATAAAACAGCTGACCTGTTTTACCATCAATGCGGCTGATACTGCTTTTACAAAAGCTGCTGTGGTTTGCGCCGGGGTCAAATACAATAACGTTGTTGATGCCTTTTTTAAATTCCAGTACCTGGTGGGTACCGTTGGCAGTGATGTTAAAGATATCCGTAAGTTGTGTTTCCAGGGTATTATTTTCCATGGTAGTAGTATTTTTCTTTTAACTTATTTTTCTGCACTTTACCTGTATTGGTCTTGGGGATTGTATCGAAGATGATTGCTTTGGGGCATTTATAGTGAGCCAGTTTATCCCTGCAGAAGTCAATGATCTCTTTATCTGAAACGCTCTTGCCATGTTTCAGCTCAATGACAGCTTTGGGTATCTCTCCCCACTTATGATCATATACTGGAATGACTGCCGCCAGCAGAATATCAGGGTGTTGATACAATACATTTTCCACTTCTATGGATGAGATGTTTTCTCCACCGCTGATGATAAGATCTTTTTTTCTATCCACTATTTCAGCATGTCCGTCCTGGTGGATCACCGCAAGATCACCAGTATGGAACCAGCCACCTTTGAATGCCTGACGGGTTAATTTTACATCCTTGTAATATCCTTGCATGATATTGTTACCGCGTACCACCACTTCTCCGATCGTTTTACCATCCCATGCCACAGGGTTCAGCTGATCATCCACCACGTTCATAAACACGGCATGTACACTGGCAATGCCCTGTCTTGATCTGTCGCTGGTTTCGCATACGGAATGAGGACCATGTGTTTCCGTCAGTCCATATACATGAATGACCTTTACCTCATTTTCCTCAAATCTCCTGATGGTATCGGGTGCTGGTGCAGAACCTGCCGTGATGATAGTCAGTTTACCATAGCTTCCAAGCAAAGAAAAGTTAATGGCCTGTTGCAGCTGTATAAGCACGGTAGGTGCAGCACAGAGATGAGTGATCTTTTGAGTGGTGATATAGGCAACAACATATTCCGGGTCAAAACTGTCTATAAAGAAATGTGTTCCGCCTATAGCCGTTACTGCCCAGGTATAACACCAGCCGTTGCAATGGAACATGGGAAGTATCCACAGGTAATTACAGTTGACCGTCAGCGAAGCGGTGATACATTCTCCGAGTGTGTTCAAATAGGTACTGCGGTGAGAGTACATCACTCCTTTGGGATGCCCGGTTGTACCGCTGGTATAATTCAGGGAGATGGTATCGTCTTCGTTGATCCGCGGGGCTTTGTATTTATAGAGCGGCTCTTTTTTATAAAGATCGTCACTGTTGAGGACCAGATGTACGTCAACGATATCACTGTAAGATGCGCGGTAGTATTGTTCTTCTGTAACGAGGATCTTTACGGCTGCATGTTTCAGAATATAGCCGACCTCTTTTTCATTGAGCCTGTAGTTAATAGGAACAAGAATGGCCCCGCACATGGGAACCGCATAGTGCGCTTCCAGCAGCTGGTAGTTATTCCTGCTGATGTAGGCTATGCGGTCCCCGGGTTGTACCCCCAGTTCCCTGAAACGCATGGCAGTCAGGGTACAATCACTGTACAATGCGCCATATGTTTTTCTGATATTGTCCTGTACGATGGCTGTTTTATCTTTATAAAAAGCAGCGGCTCTTTCCAGGAACAATAAAGGAGTAAGAGGGGTATGATTGGCAATATACTTAGTCATTGATTTCCATTTCTTCAGGTACTGCAACTTCTCTGAATCTGTAATCGTACACGATAGGAATCTCTATCAGCATAGGTTTGTTGGTGGAAAATGCCAGTTCCATCAGTGCTTCCAGCTGCTCCGGAGCTTCCAGCTGTATGCTTTTCATACCATTGGCCTCTGCCAGTTTTACAAAGTCAACGTTGCCAAATTCAACACTACGCTTAAAGATCTCTTCTCTTTCCAGGAACTGGTAGTATTTGATCAGGCCAAAGGCATTGTCTTTCAGCACAACGATCACAACCGGAATATTGTAACGCACAGCAGTTTCAAGATCCTGGCTGGTAGAGTGGAAACCTCCATCACCACAGATAACGGCTACTCTTTCGGCAGGCCTTGCCAGTTTAGCGCCCAGACCTGCAGGCAGACCGAAGCCGAACGTACCACATACATTGGAACACATAAAGGTGTCTGGCTTATAGGTTTTGCTCAGCAATCCCGCATATTGTTTGTGTAAGCCGATATCGCTGCACAGCACTCCGGATTCACCTAATGCATTCCTGACAGACTGAATGATCAGCGGAATATTTGAAAACTCTTCGCTGACGAAAGGCGCTCTTTTATCGAACAGCTGTTTTAATTCCAGCAGTGCTTCATTGTCTTCTTTAGGAGCGATTCCCTGTTGCATGATATAGGGGAGTACCTGTTTCAGATCGCCGGTAAAGAGGGTATCCGGCTGAAATACGGTGCCCATATCATTATAATGGGTGTTGATAACGATGGTCTCCTTTTTATTTTTCCACAGGCTTGACTTGAGATCTTCTCCGAAGTCATAACCGATTAGCAGCAACAGATCGCTGTTATCAAAGATCTGGGACACAAGATCGTCGTGGTATATCTTGTCCACGTATTTATTACAGGTGGTAATGAACAACGGATGATCTTCAGGAATAATACCTTTTGATGCCAGGGTGGAGATAACAGGTATGTTATGCGCGTTGATGAATTCCACCAGTTCTTCACAACAATTGTCTCTGATCAGCTGATTGCCTACAATAACCAGCGGTTTTTCAGCTGCTTTTATTTTGCTGAGCACTACATCTAGCTGACGGAAGTCGGGGAGGGGAGCAGGATTCCTTTTTATCGGGGAAAGGGTTTGCAGCAGGGCTTCTGCTTCGGCATCAGGTATTTCCTGTTCCATTACATCAGTAGGGAAGCTCAGGTATACCGGACCGGGAATGTCGTTCACTGCTATTTCGAGGGCTGTTTTAAGCAGTGCTGGTATTTCGAGGACGTTTTCAATCTGCGCAGCAAATTTGGTAATAGGACGCATCAGCGCTACGTTGTCTATGCATTGGTGGGTCTGGTTGAACTGTATTTCCGCCCTTGGGATCTGTGCTGACACGGCCAGCATGGGAGATCTGTCAAGAATAGCAGAAACGATACCAGTAGAGAGATTGGAGAGTCCCGGACCAAAGGTGGAATAACACATCTGTGGCTCTCCTGTCATGCGGCCAAATACATCGGCCATAATGCCAGCAGCAAATTCGTGGCGGGTCAGGTAAAAGTCCAGTGATGGTTCTTCGTCGAACTGCATGGCCTGGGCTTCTCCGCCTACTATACCGAATACTTTCCTGATTCCTAATTTGGCAACTGATTTTAAGAATAACTTTGAGGCTTTCATCTTTTGAATGTTTGGTGGATCAATGTGCCGTAAATGTATAAGGAAAGCCCCGGCCGGTAATTAGCAAGAACAGCAAATTATGCTGCGGCAGGTACCAAATTATTTTGCGGAAATACGCAATGGGGTATATGTAAGATCGCTAAAAAGAAAAACGGCAACAATACACTTGTATTGCTGCCGTCACTCTTCGGTAGGGTAGGTTTACTTCGTTCCTCTGAAAAATCTTTTGGACTGTTCCTGCCTTAACCTTTTCGTTCTAGCCAGGAATCTGTAGCCGCTTCGTTTTATGGAGATTTCTCTTTGATGTTCATCACTATCTTCGCGTCTTCTGCGATAAGTGGAAAGTATCAGGCCCTTTGTAATAACGCCCAGTACTTTTTCCTTGTTTTGTCTGGAAACTACAGGTAGTAGTTCCAGTTCACGCTCTTCCATTAATATAATGGCAGCAAGTAAAGTGCTGTTAGGAAAAACAAAGACGTCTGCGTATTTCAACTCGGACATTGTGGTATATCCCTTTAATACCCCCTGATACAGGTCTTTTAAATTGATCGCTCCGCGTACCTTATTGTCTTTATCAAGCACAATCGCACCGTATTCATTTTGTGTTTTTTCTGCTGATGCTTCCAATATTGTGCTGATGCTTTCATCCTCCCTGGTTGTCGGAACGTTTTTATCCATCACCTCTTCCACATTCAGTTCCCGTAAAATATCCGGCTCATATGCATCAGGTGTTGGCACACCGCGACGATTAATTTTTTCTGTCATGATGGAGCTTTTCATCATAAAGAAGGAAACAAAGTAAGAAGCGGTGCATGCTCCCAGTAACGGCAATAAGCCATGCGGCTGTAAGGTGGTTTCAAAGGCAAAGACTATGGAGGTGAGCAGCGCCCTTGCTGATCCTGCGAACATAGCTGCCATACCTATAAGTGCGCAGGTGGGCAGACTGATATTAATCTGTGGGAACAGCGATGTTACGATCATGCCAAGTCCCAGACCGGTAGCACCACCGATAGTTAACAGCGGTGCAAGTGTTCCGCCTGAAGTACCACTTCCCAGGGAAATCGACCAGGAAATGAATTTAAGGAAGCATAAGCCCAGTATAAGCTGAACGCTGATGTTGCCACTCAGCAATTGCGAAATATTGCTATAACCAACACCCATGGTATAAGGGGCGAAATAACCTGTTATACCTACGGCGAGAGAGCCTATTGCCGGCCACCACATCCAGTGTATAGGAAGCTTTTCAAAAAGATCTTCAATATAATAGATGCTTTTGGTTACAAAAGCGGCAATCACACCTACAACCGCACCCATGGCCACATAACAGATCATCTCCTCTGCCCCTGCGGGAGGAATAGCAGGCATTGCAAATACCGGAGCATCACTGAAAAGCGCATAGTGCATGGCAGCGCCTGTTGCACAACCTAATGCTACAGGTATAATAGAACGGGGAGAAAATTCAAACAGCAGCAATTCGATGGCAAGCAATACTGCTGCTACCGGAGTGCCGAAAATGGCAGCCATACCAGCCGTAGCACCTGCAGTCAGCATAATTTTCCGCTCATTGGGAGAGATATGCATGATCTGTCCGGTCAGGGACCCAAATGCGCCGCCGGTAGAAATGATAGGACCTTCAGCACCAAAGGGACCACCCGTACCGATCGAAATAGCGGCAGAGAGCGGCTTTAATAAGGTGATGATGGGCTTTATACGGCTTTTATTTGTAAGCACCTGTTCCATCGCTTCCGGTATACCATGCCCTCGTATAGCGGAAGACCCGATACGTGCCATAATACCCACGACCAGGCCGCCTATTACCGGTATGATGATTACCAGCCAGCCGAGCTGATTGTGCGCTGGACTGCTTTCTTCAATTGAAAATTTACCGTAAAATGAAAGATTAGTGATGAGGCTGATCAATGCAACCAACGCCTTGGCAATGAAACCTATAATAATGGCATTGAATATTACTTGTACGCTCAGGTATAACACCCTTTTTGACACCAGGGGCCGGTACTCTTCCTGTTCCTTATCAATAGTAAGGTCGAGGGACGGTGCTATTGAAATAGACTCGTCAGTATCTTTGTCGTGCATAAATTGTAATTTTCTCTGCAAAAATATTGTATAAACAACATTTTTGTAAATTTATTTATCATAAAATAATTAATAAATATTGTTTAGGCAATGTTTTGTACCTTTGCATATGACTCATCATACTAATTGTTTTCTCAAAAAATATTCCTTACCTGAATGGGAAGCGGCGATAGACAATAATTCGAAGTGCTTGAATTTCAAGAAAGGGCAGGCAATATTCCGGGAAGATGATCCTGTGATAGGATTTTATTTTCTGCATGAGGGGAAGGTTAAAATACATAAAAAGTGGGGAGCGGATAAGGAGCTTATTATCAAATTGGCAAAAGAAGGCGATGTGCTGGGGCATAGGGGGATCGGTGCAGATCAGCATTATCCTGTCTCTGCTACTGTCATAGAAGATGCGTCCGTTTGTTTTATTTCCACAGAATTTCTGAAAACTACACTTAGAATAAATCCGGAACTGACTTATCAGTTAATGCTTTATTACGCCCATGATTTGCAGGAGGCGGAGAAAGGTATGCGGAATATGGTGCATATGGATGTAAAAAGCCGTATTGCGGATACCATACTTAAAATCGCAGACGTATTTGGTTGTGATGAAGATGGAACTATTAAAGGCACGTTAACCAGGCAGGATCTTGCTTCTTATGCCGGCACAACGTATGAAACTATCTTTAAGGTAATGAATGAGTTTACAGGGGATCGTATTATTGAGCTGTCGGGGAAGACGATCATTATTAAGGATAGAGAGAGGCTGGCCTCAATAATAAAGCAGGGGTAGGAAGCTTAATGTCTGGGTTCAAAGTTGATGATGTTAGATTGTTTCATCAGATTGTTCGCCTTTAACACGATAAGACCTGTTTATAATCAACATTGTAATATCAATACCCGCTTGGTATGCGGGAAAGGCAATAGGAGGAGCTATATTCTTGAGAAAATCATATCTATAATATACATAGACTCCAAATGCGAGCGAAAACAGCCATTTAAATATGTTGTTGGGTGTATTTGAATGGCTTGAGTGTTGTACCAGATATCCAATCGGATCAAGCACCAGATATACAGGTAGAATGCAGGTAAATGCTACACAAATGATAAATGGTAAGATCCATAACAGTTTTCTGTTGCTTTTTAAACAGATAAGTATTCCTTTCACAAAATAGACAGCTAAGTAAAGAATAAAGGTCATAAGAATAGTCACAGCTAAACCTAACAAGCTGCTTGATTCTTTATTCATAATCGATGATACAATGATAAATGATGTGATGATAAGAGGAAAATAGACCAATGCTTTAAATAACCATTTTGCAACTTTCCATAAAATGTTGAGGTAATTATCAAACATTTGCTGATCAGACATATATTAGGGTTTGGACAATAAAATAACATTGAGGTTGACAATTTCTAAATTAAGAAATTAGTAAGACAATCAACTAAACTTTTACTAAATATAGTACCTGGAGATAAGGTTTCTGAACATGCCATAGGTGGGCAAGGGGCTGGTATTTGGCCGGACCGGCTATCTTATACAAAGAATATAGTATAGTTGTCTGGCTTTTACTTATCTTCGGATAACCATAATCGACCCCAACATGTCCCCCAACATGTTCTTTTCTACACAAGGTTTACTATTAACGCTAAAAACTTAAAGGATGAAAAAGACAATCTACTGGTTTGTGTGCATCATCACATTTCCCTTTATGCAGCATTCTTTTGCACAGACACGGATTGACATTGGTATCAAGGCCGGACTTAGTATCCCCAATTTAACTTCCGGTGACGGCCAGAATCCGATCAACAATGGGTATGGTTCCCGTTTAGGGCCAGATGCTGCCGTACATGTTGAATTTCATCTTTCAGACCATTTCTCTGTTCAGCCGCAACTTGAGTATTCTTCCCAGGGAGGCAAAAAGAACGGGAACCAGGCGTTTACTGTCCCTCCGGAGATGCAGCCATTGTTCCCTCCGGGCCAGGTGCCTCAGTATTTGTATGCCAACTATAAAAGTGAAGCCAAGATCAATTATCTGATGCTGCCGGTACTTGCCAAGTATCGTATTCATCTCGGTCCGCAATGGGGCTTTTATATTGCAGCAGGACCATTTGTTAGCATGGTATTGTCCGCAAAGAATGAAACCAGTGGCACAAGTGAAATTTATCTCGATAGTGGCCATCAGCAGGCATTGCCTACAGGAGCACAATCTTTTGATAAAACAGAGAATATAAAGGATGATTTGCACCGGTTTAATGCAGGTATCAGCGGCCATGTAGGATTGGCCTATATCGTAGGTAAGGGAAGTGTCTTTATTGAGGGAGGCGGGAACTACGGTTTTGTAAACATCCAGAAGGATAATGTGAACGGGGCAAATAAAACAGGGGCGGCTGTAGTCGTTGTGGGATATGCCTTTAGGCTCTAGTCAGACTTATAAATTCCTAATTAGGCCAATTGGCTGGGTCTTATCTACCTGACAGAAAAGTGTACCGATATAGCCATCCATTAATAATTGCTACCTCATACATGGTTCTATAATCTTTGCTTACTTTTATAACAAAAACGTGTACGATACTTTCCAGCAATACCTCGATAGTAAAATCACATTGACCAGTGATGAAAAGGAATTGATACGCTCCGTTTCGATTCTGAAGAAATTAAGGAAAAAGCAATACTTACTGCAAGAGGGCGATGTGTGGAAATATCACGCCTTCATCACCAAAGGTTGCATGCGCACGTACGCGGTAGATGATAAAGGCATCGAACATATTATATATTTCGGCGTAGAAAACTGGTGGATCGGTGACCGGGAAAGCCTGCTAAACCAGACGCCGTCGCGGTTGAATATAGATGCAATAGAAGACGTGGAAGTGGTATTATTTACCGCCCCAAACTTTGATATGCTTTGCGCTAAAATTCCGGATTTCAGGGATATGATCCAGGCGATTATTTCGAAGAGTTTCAATGTTAACCAAACCCGTATTTTAGCCAGCATCAGCAAATCCGCTGAAGAAAAATACTTAGACTTCATCCAGAAATATGCTGACTTTGCTATGCGTATTCCGCAGGCTATGATTGCATCTTACCTGGGCATTAAGCCTGAAACACTTAGCCGCATCAGAAATGGCATAGCCAAAAAATAATTATTTCCTGTTCATCATTGATTGTCTTTACTGAAGCGCTGCAAGAACTCCTTTTTGCTGGATATGTATGTTTATTCTGTGTTTTTCCACTTGATGTAGATCAATTTATTTCTTGTCTTGCCTCATTTACCAGGCTTTATGGTTGTAGCAACTTTGTGTTATCAACAACAACAAAAAATTACAATCATGTCAAAGACAATTTTTATCACAGGCACCAGTACCGGTTTTGGAAAGCTTACTACCATTACATTAGCAAATGCCGGTCATACCGTAATTGCTGGAATGCGTAATGTAGATGGAAAGAATGCCGCCGCTGCGCAGGAACTATCAGCTTTGCCCAATGTAGAAGTGGTGGAAATAGACGTAACCAGCGATGAATCCGTAAAGACTGCGTTCGATAAAGTGCTGGCGAAATATGGCAGCATCGATGTACTTATCAACAACGCCGCTGTTTCCGGCTTTGGTTTGCTGGAAGGGTATACACTGGAACAGATCCGAAAAATGTTTGAAGTGAATTTTTATGGTGTATTGCGTACTTATAACGCCGTACTGCCTTCAATGCGAGCTGCTAAAAATGGCTTGATCATTAACATCACTACCGGCGCCAGTGGTCACACCTTGCCTTTTATGATTCCTTACATGGCTTCCAAATTTGTAGTGGAAAGTATTACCGAAGGCATGCAGGATGAACTGGCTGATTACGGTATCGAAAACGTTAGTATCCAGCCAGGAGTCTACCCAACAGAAATGACCAATGGCTCCAAGGCCGGACTGAACGCAGACAAAGAAAGTATCACCGCTGAATATGGCGATGCGGCTACGCAAAAATTCAATGCCCTGGGAACTGCATTATTTGGCAAAATGGCGCAGTTCAATATGAATCCGCAAACCATTGCAGACGGTATCCTGGAACTGGTAAACATGAAGAAAGGCAGCCGCCCGTTGCGTTTCCCGCTGGATGCCATCGCACAGGGAACTGACAAAGAATTTATAAAAGCCCGTGCTGATATTAAGTCAAAATGGCTGGCTGCATACAATGGCTAAGCAGACCGGTGTTAACATTTTCGACTTATATACATCTTTCACACTGTGCCCGTGAAAAAGCACTTAAAAAATAATACAATGACAACCGCAAAAGAACTATTGATGGCCTACCTCCAAAACATCAATAACGCCGATAAAGCAATAGCCCTGTTTGCAGACGATGCCGCTATAGAACTGCCTTACCTCAACAGCCTGGGTTTGCCCTGGCGGTGGAGCGGAAAGGAAACGCTGTACAAGTTTCTGCAAAACCTTCCGAAGACATTCCCTGGATTTCAGTTTCAAAATATCCAGATACATATTGACACACCGGAGCAGGCATTTGGCGAATACGAAGTGGAATGTACCGTTGCTTCTACCGGCAGACCTTATCACCAGCATTACATGGGAAGACTTGTAGCGAAGGATGGGAAAATAGTATTGCTTCGGGAAGCGCTCGACTTGGCGCAGGTTGCTAAAAGCTCATTTCCCAATGGCGTTGCCGACCTGTCGAAAAAATAGATATCTGTGAAAAAATATTATTCCCTCCCAAAAACAAAGATCCCAGACTTTTCAGCCTGGGATTTTCTTATTTATTTCGGGAGATCGAATTAAGTTGTAGTAACCTGCGATATTCTTTTTTTGTTAATCGCATAAATGAACTGGAATCCAGGAATATGACAAAACGTTAATTAGAAATAGCGATGATTCTTCAAAGAAGTGAACTAAATAGAAGCCGAATTATGGAGTTAATAACATGCGGCTTAATAAACACGGTCTCACTTAATAGGTTATTTGCGCTATCAATTTTTTTCTTGAAAGAGGAACTTTTAACCTTCGCCTTTTTAAAGGTGATGGGTCTTTCTTCTTTGTAGAATTTAAGAGATCGCCATTATTTGTTTCGGCTTCATCATCCATGGAGCTATCTTTGTTCACATCACCAAACCCGAAATTGTAGTAGCCAGGTATTTCAAGTGGGCTTATTTCAACTCCTTTTTTGATAGTTCCTTTGCTGCCAACACTCTCGAATTCATACTGCATAGCAGTTATGGAATTCACTTTGTATGGATTCGTATTCAAATTGATTGTTTTGGGACTGATAAGAACAAACTAATATCAACAATGGGAGGATGTAATCATCCTGAAAAGCATATTCACATGTATCTTAAAAGGGGCTGACTAAAAAGGTCAGATTTCAACAAAAATTAAAAATATATAGCTCGCCACGGTGGGCTATATATTTTTAGTAATATTCATATTCATTAG
>NZ_PYGK01000002.1:0-331314 GCF_003014595.1 Chitinophaga ginsengisoli
CCTATTCTACTATCATACTCCCAGAACTGTGCAGTATAATTATTATCTCCTAACTCACTCGAGTGCTCTTGCCCATTAAACCCATAGCGATAACCTCCCGCATTATACCCCCTACCCGGCATCTGCATCCCAAACGGATAATATTCATTCGCAGAAAGCAAATCAAACTTATATGCTTGTCCTATCAACACCTTCCTATCCGACACTGTCGCAAGCACATTCCCCAAATGATTACTTAACTCAAAGACCTTCTTACCACGGTTAAAATTAGTAATTTCTGCCGAACCTAATCCCCGCAATACTATCCCGCCGCCTGTATTCTCATTTAAATCCAATTCCGGCCTCGATATACCCAGCCTGCTGCTACCATACAAGTGGCTTTCTGATAGCCTGATATTGCTACCTGCAGGAAGAGTATAAACGCTCATTACATTCCCCGTTGCATCTCTTACATACCAGGTAGTCGTGTCATGAAAACTTTTACTGATGCGATTACCACTCACATCATAAGTATAACGTATCGTATCACCTTCCGCGTTTACAATATAGGAAATTTTACCATATAATGTCCAGTCAACCTTTTCAATTTTCCCCGTAACATCTTTCACCAGATTACCAATACTGTCATATACATAGTTACCTGGTAACTGTCTGTCAATATCACTCTCATAATTAGCAGCATCTACCGCATCATCGACATAATCCAGCTTATTTGTACCAGGACGATAAGCATAGGTAAGACTATCCATACCCAGTGGCTTATTCGCAAAGGTCTGATTACCATTACGGTTGTATTTAAGAATGTTACCATTAGGATCATAACTCACAGACTCCTTAAAGTCTTCCAGTGCTACCGGATTCCAGGCATTTGACACGACATCCAGTCCCTTATATGCCTGCATTCCCTTAATGCGGTTCAAGGCGTCATACCTGTAATTATACAACAGCGGCTCACCCAAACCAGTCACATACTGACTAATAGCTCCGATATTACCATTATACAGTGGTTTGAAATCACCACCTCCAGCTGCAAAAGGTAGTTTACTACTGTTAATTGGTTTATAATCAGCTCCATAGTAATTCAAAGCAAAACCGAATGCATCGCCGGGAACCACAGCCCCCGCCTTTCCATCACCGCCCTGATCACTGTCTGGTGTCAGCGCCGTACTGTTCACACCTTTAAGCCATCCCTGCAGAGTATAGGCATAATCCAGGCCCTGCACCTGTTGCTGACCAATCACTGTACGTGCGAGCGGACCGTGCTTATAGTACTGGTAATACGCATCATTCTCCCAATATATCCTATCCTTGCTTGTCTCTACACTGGTCAATCTGTTCTCTGCATCATAATTATACCGGTGATAAAACGCATCAGGTGCGCCTGGCTGATATGCTACCTCGTTTATCTTCCCGCTGATCAGATCATAGTTATATGCTATCCTTTTGAAACGATGTCCTGCAAGGCCCATTTTCCCTTCCCTATAGTCCTGCAGCAGGGTATCTACGTTTCCGAGAACATCATATGTATAAAAGGTAGCAACACTATGCCCGCCGCCATTCAATGAATCCGCATTTTTATATAAGGCAGTCCATGACACACGGTTGCGAAGGTTCCGCGCAGCAAAATCACGCGGGCTGAAGAACGGATAGGCAATGTCATACGTTGTTTTCGTTATCTCCCTACGGCTATTGGAAACACTATTAAACCAATTGATAAAATTCTCCTGGTTACGGCTGATGGCATCAGTCATTGTCGTACCTGAAGACAACTCTCCAACCTCTGTTATTCGTCCAAGATCATCATAGCTTGTATAGCTGTAATTGCTGAATGGCTGCTGTTTCGCATTCTGCGACACTGCCAATCTTCCCAACCTGTCATACCAGAATGCAGACTTGCCTGCATCAGGTGTTTTCTGTGCTACTATACCATTCAATGTATTATACCTGTACTCCGTTACCATAGTATGAGCAGGTACCAGTCTCACACCGGCGGCCTTCGCAACTTCCACACTATCTACCCAGGTCTGTCTGCGGTTCTTCATCACACCAGCCGGAGGAACGGTCTTCACAAGATTTCCGGCCTGATCATAATAGTATAAGGTGTAATGGTATTCGCTAAGCGAGTACTTCACGGCAAATTTCTCCAAATACGCTGCCTTGAGAGCTGTGCGCATGTAACTTGCATCGAAGTCATTTTTTATGGAATCGGTATAGGTGTCATATATTACCCTGGCAGCACTTTGAGCAAAGAATGTACTGTCGGAACAAGCAGTTGTCTGATCGATCTCCACAGTTGGGAATACCCCCAGGTTACCACACAGCAACGGCAGGCCATTCACCAGGTAACAACTGTCAAGTCCGGGACATCCAGCCTGATTTCTTACCGGCGTACATGCTTTCTCCACCAGCGCTACGGCACTGATCAGCTTTTCGTCAAGATCTGTAATTGTTTGTGCTCCTATTGTTTTACGGACAACAGATGCGTAAATATCATTACTCCTGATATCTTCAATAGTGTCCTTGCACCCTGTCTTACCACCGGCAGTGGCGATCATTAACAAAGCCCTGTTGTTCAGCATACCTGCTCCGGCAATTGTACCGTCGGGATTCTCAGTAATGTGACGAACATAATCAGCTCCATCTACCCGTACATGACTCGACCACAACACGCCATTATTAACCCCTATCTTGTGCAGATATACATCCCTGGACACAGAATCACTGGGGACAGTCTGTGCTGCCAGTATGCTTCCATCTGCCGCAGCAATGCCGTTAAACAACGCTTCTTCGCCGGTTCCGGAAAGAGCAATCTTTCGGGCAGATAGCACCAATCCACCTCCATTAATATCTAACAGGATACCGGCACGATCTCCCAATAGCTTATAACCAGCCGCTGTCTTAATAATACTACCCGGAATATTGTCATTACCACTAATACCGTAGCCGCTCATATCCAATATCTCACCGGTCGACTTCCGCTGTTTTATTACCACCGCATCATAATTAGCTCCGGCAGCGCTCATGGAAGTTGCTATCACTAATGTATCGTCGTTCTCCAACAGCGCAATCGCCTCCTTCTTCTCCGGAGATGCGATGATCTTTGACCATCTCAACGTACCATCATCGCTCAGAAGTCCAGTCACCCACTCCAGCGGATTGCCCTGTGATATGCTAAGCCCTGCGAACGCATAGTCGCCTTCACTCGTCTGGATAATGTCATAACCTTTGCCCTCATAATTACTACGGCCCATTTCCAACACCTTGTTCCATTCAACCCTTCCCAGACTGTCCAGCTTCGCCACCATTATCGTACCTGCATCATAACAATAAGAGTTGGTAGATCCTATCGCTATATATCCGCCGTCTGTTGTCTGCCTTATACGTTTAAATTCCTCGTGATTTTCTGCGCCATAGGTTTTTGCCCATAAGAAATTACCGGCAGTGTCTGTTTTGATCAGATAAGCATCTTCCTGACCTGCGCTACAGCCGCGGGTCCATCCTGCCAGCAGATATCCCCCGTCCTTACTGCGAACAATATCTTTAATATCATCCACACCGCCATTGGAGTAAGTACTTGCCTGGGCATTCGTACCTGTCTTAGCCGGCTTACATACCGTGTAGCTATCGCCGGTTGCTTTTGTGCAGCTATCCTGCAGAAAAGCAAGATACTCCCATGCTTCCTTGCTGAATCCAAGATGGTTATTCATATAGGATGCAAAGAATTCATTCTTCTTGTCCTGCAGCGTATCATCCAGTATTATCTGCGGCTGTATTCCGTATGTTGTTACAAATGAAGTATATAAACGGTTTACATCCTCACAGGTGGCACAGGCGGGGGCTACATTACATTGCAGCATCGCTGGGATATTGATCTGCGCAGGTAACCAGCTACAGCTACTGTTAGCAGGAGCACTGCAGGCTGATTCCAGCATATCCAGATCTGACTGGCTGATGTTGATGCCACGTTTGCGGCTCAGGTAAGATGAAAACGTTTCTGAAGACTGCCTCAGCGATGTATATTCCCTGCGCAGTTCTGCCAGCTTATCACATTGACAATCCGTAGGACGTGAGAAGCTTGGCTGATCACTATAATTTACCTGGCGTTCATATGGTTTAGGCATGGTAATCACATCAGCATTACAACTCATACTCTTAGTAATACCATGCTGCAGATTATATTCGTCTATTACTTCTTCAAAACTGTGATACTGATAAGTACTGCCTGGTTTCACCGTACTGGAGCCATTAGGATGATCCCGATCCGAGCCTTCCTTACAAACCTTCAGTAATTTCGGTATGATCTCATTATCAATGGCAGACTGGCTATAACAGCTCGCCAGCTGTGCTGTCCAGGATGAGACATAAGCGCGGCAGTTTTCATCATAAGTACGAATCTCCATCGCAGTAGCCGAATCTGTCATCGCCTTCACATCAGGCGTTCCCACCATATTGCCCAAACCTGCATTCGCAAGCTGTTCAGTGCTGGATGTGAAACGAAGTTGCTTGCCGGCATCCAACAGGTCCTGTGCCTTTGCACCACAATTGATTGCTTTCAGGTAATCGTCAAGTACTATACGTTTAGCTGTAAGATACATGCTACGGAAACTGCGCCATGCCATATTCAGATCGCCTTCACACATCTTACTTTCATCGAAAGCCAGTGCCGGCGTATTGTATTTGTTTATGCAGGTTTTATCTGCTGCTCCACATTTGACTGAGCTGGCAGCAATGGTCCACATCGTATACCCTGAATTACTACAATTATTTAAACGCGACTCCAGGGCCGACTTGAAACTAGTGGACAATGGATCCACATTAGATCTAGGAAATGGGATCCCTTGCATATCAGTAGGATTCAGATAGCCTTTATTCCTGGCCTCAGCATAAGTATCCACAGATTCAAAATCTTTGCTCCACTCTTCACTACTGCGGTATTTACTTTTTTCAATCAGCTTGCAGTACTCCGGATGCAGATGTAACAGCGCCGAAGACCAGGAATTCTTGAACGCTGCTGCAAACTGTGCAGGCCGCAGGTTCTGTGGATCTACAAACAGTCCGCTACCTTCATCATACACTTTATCTGGTCTGCCCGCTTCATCAAGATAATGGAGAGATGTATCCATGTAAGTATACATCGTATCTTTCAGATTCAGGTAGAATATTGAGTAAATGTTGGCAGTATCACTGGGGTTTGCATACTGCCCTGAAGGCGCTTCCATATCCAGCAACATCGCATCGCGGATAGCGTCGGTTTCTGTACCGGTTCCACAAAGAATAGTACAGGCACCCAGTGCAGTATTGTATGCTGCTTCCGCCTCGCTCCGGTAGGATGCAGTATCTGTTACAGGATAGTTATTCTCTGTCATATACCTGTCGCGATAAGGCTCCCAGTCCCCAAGGTTGGCCAGACAACCAGCACAATCCGGCACACACTGAACAGTACGCATACGGGTCAGTTGCTGTTGCAGAACAGTATCGTAGCTTCTACATATGCTGCCCTTCATAAAAACACTGTCGCGGTAATAATCCATCGCCGCCTTGTTGATCGTCAGTGTCTTTGTGAACTCATAACTGCCTTTTTTTAGATAAACATCAAAGGAAATATTTATTGGTTGTGGCGTCTGATTGCAGTCAACACTGATACTATCAAGTTTGGCTTTTATTACTTTTTCAAACGGCTTCTTATCGTCAAAACGCTGATTAAAGGCATCGTCCGTAATACGGATCTCCAGATCATATAATCCTGTGTAGCATACAGTATTCCCATTACAATCAATTTTCTGTAATACAGGAGGCGTTAGCTGGTAAGTAAATGAGAAATAGCCGCTTTCCGATACAAACTGGGAATGTCTGCTACTGATCCTCATATCAGTGATCGTATTCTGTCCTGCACCGGACAGCGAATCGGTTACAGACAGGCTGTCTTTTGACGGCAGATCTTCAAGCCCTCTGTTTTCAGGAGAACCTGCCAGAGCTGTGGCAATTGTACGACCATGCATATCCACATATGATACGGATGTCTGTCCATTACCATCGGTCACTGTATTTTTAAAGTAGTGTGTATTCTCACCTACTTCCGTACCAAACAGCGCATAGAGGTCTTCTTTAGCGGCGGTATTGTAGGTATACTTTGTCTCGTGACCACTGCCTAACTTAAACGTCGGCCCTACACCACTCTGACGAAGTACTCTTCCTGTATTATCAGCCGTATATTCAGTTTCAGTAAAGGCATAACCTTCTCCATCCGGGATGAACTGGTTAAAGCCAATATTTTTCTCGGGGTTAGCAGGTGAATAATACAGGTTGGTGCCGGACGCAGTGCTCATTGGTGCGGCAGCAGCTGTCAGGTAGCTTTCGGGAGAAGGCAGGGAGTCATAATAACTCTTGTCATATTCTGCTCCGTTCAGAGCAGAGTTAAGATTATGCGCATATTTTAACACCGTATTCAAGGTAGGGGCGGGCAATACCTGTACGGCAGGACGTCCCTGGTAATCATAGAAAGTTTCCGCAGCTACCACGGTATTTGTGGTATTGTCTTTTGTAACTGTCTGACGTCCCCTCAAACTGCCGTCATAATACTGCACAACCACTTTTCGCTTTCCGTCTTCTGCAAATGAGATAGTGGATTGCCAGTTTAATGTCGGCTCATGCCCGGTAAACTGATAAGCGCCTATACCGGTAGTTGTATCTGAGCTCCAGGCAGTTTCCATCCGTTGATAACCCATCTTTTCCTGTACGCCTCGTACGCGGTAATAAAGGGTACCAGCAGCATCATACAAAAGCGGGATGCTGTAATTATTACCGGAAATGGTAACCCGTGTCGTATTATTCTCAAATATCAGAGTAGGATCGGGGCTTGAAGGATTACCATAACGTCCCGCAGAAAGCGCACTCTGATCAATATATGCCCACTCAAGGTCATAAACATCCGCTCCTGTCATAACAGGCCAGTTCACCTCCAGTTCGTTGGCAGTATCTGCCTTTGCAGGATTGCCGTATATAAATTTCACAGCGTCAGCCTTGCAGGATAGCTTATAAACAGGATGGATTTCCATCTCGTTTAATACCAGCAGTGCCGGAATAATATTCGCCTGTGCAGTAGACGTTATTCCCAATATCTTCACTTTCACCCTGTGGGAACCACTGAAGACAAAACTACTGCGCATGGTATAAGTACCTGCGGTGTCGTAGTTAACAGAGAGCTGTTGATCAACAGAATCAACTGAAAGATCAGCAAGTGTGTAATAAATACGTAGGCTCACCGTTGCCCGGAAAGAATCTGGCAATGGTAATATTGTGTATTCATTTATACTGAGTGTAATAATGTTCTTCACCTGATATGGCGTATCAAGCCTGCCTGTCAGCGCAGCACTAAAATATGCTGAGTCTGACACTGTTGCCACGGAGTCAGCCGTCAGCTGCCCTTTCGCGCCATCCAGTATACGCTTAAGGGTAATCTGACCACCTGTCTGCGCACCGGCTAACTGTGGCAAATATGCCAGTAACAAGAACAATATTCCTTTCAGGATCGTTTTAATTCGCCTCTTATAGTTCATAGGTCCGGGATACTCTAATTCTTTTTTCTTTTGCTGTCAGATATGCGGCTCATTGCAGCTCGCATACCGGAAATCAACTGCCGCTGTCTCTTTCTTTGTCTCATATATCTATTCCAAAGAAATGCTGTTCTATTTATCCTTTTTGTCGACGGCTTTTTCGTTTTTCAGCCGCTGCACTTCCTGCTCCAACGCTTCAACTCTTGCGTTCATTTCCTGTAATGCCTTTACCAGCAATGCTACAGTATTCGCTTCATCGACACCTTTATGTTCAGCTGCCGACATCTCTTCCGGAAGTTCATCAGCAATAAAGCCGATACGCTTCGTATTTGTGCTGTCTGCCTTGTAGATAAAAGTACGTACCTGTGCATCTTTCAGAATGCCGGTTGCACTTACAGTAAACGGCTGAATGTCTTTTTTAAGGCTTCTTAATGATGACTGAACAAATCCTGTGGCAGTTACCTGTCCAGTTACAATAGCATTCCCGCTGGCGTCTGTTTTCAATCTCCAATTGGTGCCTGAACCTCCGGTAAAACCGATGGTGTTATCATTTGCGGCGTATACACTACCACGGCTGATAGCATCCGAAGTTTTAAAATCGAGGTAAGTGACGGTTGTTCCCGTTGTACTTTTGAGTACCCAGCAGGCAGGGCCGTTATGATAAAGGGCTGTGCCATCTGGCGTCGTTAAGCCGGTATTATTTCCAACTCTCACCCAACTTTCAAGGCCTAATCTGCCATCTGATTCCGTCTTCAATGCTATGTTAGCTCCTTTCGTAGCAAAGGTCACATTACCGGAGTGCCAGAATTCTTTCCAGGCAGTCCAGGTACCACTACTCTGATTACGAAAATATGCTCTTCCGAGATAAGTACCGCTCATTCCGCTCGCTATTTGCATCCCGTAATTATTACCATCAGTGAGACCATTCCTGTGCCTTGTAGAGATCAGGTTCCACCAGGCACCATCAGTAGCCGGAGCATTTGCTCCCATATTAGCCGAGCCAATAAAGCTGCTACTTACAAGCGTATTCCAGTCAGTGGGAGTTTCGTATACACCAGCCTTAACATAATAGGGATAACTTGTGTGAAGCACGTCAGATCCTTTGTATTGCAAACGATCCCTCCCGATAGACAGCAAATCAGTCTTTGCGCCGCCGGTGTTGGTAGCATCATGTCTGAAGATCCAGCCTTCATTATCATTATCCCTCGCTTCAAATATCATATTTCCCGGAGGAGTATCCTGTGACGACTCTACAAAAATCTTCCATGCATCGCTATTATACCCCCAGGTTAAACCGTTGGAAGGATTGCCTGACGCCGTGTTAAATGTAATGTCATATGGTGTACTGGCTCCTCTTGCGGTAACTGTTGACAGCGTCTCAGGCGTTAACTGCAGGGTATCCTGTCCGGTTATCGCAATGGCATTGCTACCAACGGACTGTAACTGAAGTTTACGGAACTCAGTACGGCCGTTCCCCTTATTGTACAGGAAGCCGAGGGTATCTTTTGTTTTATTTTCTATGATCAGTTCAGCAGTGTCGCAACCACTATATATCCGGACACTGTCAGCCCGTATCTGATATACATGCTTCTGCGCCATTACCTGACTTGTCACAAATGAAATGCTTAAAAATAACAGCAATCGTTTCGTTCTTCTGTTCATAGGTTTATTTAAAAAATAGATTCAATTATCAGTTTACAAATTCCGGGAGCCAATGAATGCTGTGTATTCAGTTTACTCCTTAATTAAAGCGCTTCTTGTTTCCTTAATTGTCTTGACGCCCCTTTCAGTTTCCTTCTTTACGCGGGTTAATGTCGCGTCATCATCATATTCAAAGAAAGTGGCGTAGTTGTTTTCGTCCAGTTCAGCCATCATACGCAGGTTCCTTGCATCATATACAAATGACTTCATATTGGCATTATAAGGATGGATGCGGATATCGTCGTAAAACACAGTTGTTGATCCTGTTGCAAGCAGCACAACAGAGAACTTCGAGCTTCCCACCGGTATATCGATCACCTGTTCATACCGCTGCCAGCCATCAATAATTGCTCCAACGGGTTTAATTTTAACGACTACACTATTTCCATCTCCAGTTGTTACCGCAAGCGCTACCTGGTTGCTTTCATAAGAGTTGCACTGACAGTCCTGCATTTCTTTCACCCATGCGCTAAACACTGCCTTTCTGCCTGAAAGCAACGCGAAAGAAGGCAGCAGCACTTCACTGTTTGCATTTACGCTTTTGAGCACAGTGGTTGGAACATTGTTACAGGTGAAAGTTGTTTCATTGAAAGAAGGTGCACCCAATGTTTCAGCAACATCCATAATGGGACTGATCACTCCGACGGTATCCCCCGGCACTACTCTGATGCTGTACCTGCCTGTATGTCTCTGAGTAGAATCTATTCTGCTCATATAAGGCGTGAAGTCAAAGCGACGGCCAGCGGGGCAAGCTTCCTGGCAATTTGCATTCGCGAAATAATAATCCTCAAATCCCTCAAAAGTGGCTTCCTGGTAACGGCTATTCTGGACTACTGCAACCGGTATTGCATCACCATATCCATATATCCCTGAATTATAACGACCCAGCGGGTCCTTATTCTCCAGTTCAAATCCTTTAGCGTTAAAAATGGTGCTTTCCGCATTCCACACCCACGCTTCCTGTTTTTGTGCAGACCATTTTCCGTCTTTTACCTGCCAGAAGGCATCAAAATCAGCGAAGGCGCCATCAGTCCTAATATCCGTAGGCTTGTCAGGATCAGACTCCGCACGTGATCCATAATAGGTATAAGAACGCATCGGCCGCCAGCTACCTAAGAGCCCGTAAATGTATGGGTTGACACTGGTATCCGTTACTGCACTGTAGCATACTGCCAGATATGGCGCTGCTCCTATTGTTACGGTGCCTACAATAGAATCCCCACACATATCTGACGTAATCGCCACCCTGTATTCGCCTGCATTCTCAACTCTGAAGTCAGGGATGAACAGATCACTGCTGGTGCTTTGTGTACTGAAGCCATTAGGTCCCGTCCAGTAAGCACGTCTGGCCGTGGTAGGAAGATTAATGGTACGAAGATGGGCCGTTTCTCCAATGCAGTACTCCGGCTTATCACTGAATACCACCTGCGCGGTAGCGAAATCTATTATTTTTAATGATTGCACCGCCGACGCGCCACAGTCATCCTCCACTTTTATATCATAACTCTGATTAGCGATCAGACTATAATTACCACCTGATGCAACAGAACTAAAATAGCCGCTGTTATTCACTGCCAGATAGGGTCCTGTTGCACCCTTGCCTGCCTCAGCCAGCTTAAAAGTATAGACGCCGGATTGCGCGGTACCTCCATATTTACCAAACGCCCTGATCGTTCCCGAATTATTCGCCTGCCTCGGACATACCCATCCAAGAGAATTCTCAACGTCCACAGCCAGCGGCTGGTTCACATAATGCACATCCTTCGCGTTTGACCCATAATCAACAGCCGCACCATCATAAGCCGATACAGCAACACGGTAAGAACCCGGAATGGATAATAGCAGGCTATCTCCTGCCGGTATAATAGAATTGCCGGATCCCGCAGGGCCACTTATGATCTGATAATAAGTCGGCAGGTCCTGTCCTTTATAATAAGCATGTCCTGTCGGTTTAACTGACAGTCCCATACATGTCTGCATACTTGTATAGCTCCATGAATACCTGAATACATCATCTTCTTCTATCGTGATGGGAATCTCGTATACACCACAATTATCTGTTACTCTTATCAGATAACTTCCCACGCCAAACGTTTCCAGTTCACCATTTTTTAAAGGATATGCTATATTATTGTTATTATAATCTACTACGTAAGTGAAGGCTTTGTCCGCAGGACTGATTACCTCAATCCTGGTACCAACTGAAAAAAGCGATGTTTTATGCACTGCTATTAATGCAATACCTTCATTTCCAAGGCTTGCACCAGGCCCTTCTTCCGCAGTAAGAAAATAAGGCGATTCACCAGCCGGCGGCTTCGCCGAAAAGTAATACTGGGAAGCAAGTTTCCCGTCCGCGCCTGTAATTGTCATTTCATAGTCACCAAACGAAAGGTGATTGATCGTATCTGTTACGGTTGCGTCCTTATTGAAACCTATCGTACCATAGCGGTATGAACCTGTAGTGCTATTCTTCAGACTAACGGAAAGAGGATAACAAACCATTTGTGCACCATAAAGGGTATAACTGAGATTAAAATCAGTACCGCAATTATTTTCAACTGCGGCGCTTATCCAGGACGACGGCAAGGATACTGTAACCGATAATATTTCATTGCAGGGTGATTTGAAATTAATCTGTAATGGCGCCCCACGGTAATCACTGATGCTGGTACCTGCAGGCAGTGTAAGATACCCCGGCGCCGATGTCAATGGCACATATGCTGTCGAAACCCCTGCTAACGTGCAGCTTACTTTTAATGGTGCGCTCTCAGAGAAGTATTTGTAGAGGTCAGGTGAATAAAAACCAATAGCACTTATCCATAGTTGCTGACAGTCCAGAGGCACAGGTTCAACGTTAAAACCAACATCTGTTGCGGCTATAGATGTAATCGCATTTACGGTCAGTGTTTGTGTCGGTGCGGTAGATGTACAGGCATCAGACACGGACAAGGTATATGAGCCAGCGTTCAGGCTATCGAGCAGCAAAGTTGAAGCCGATGTCACAAACGTTGTGCGGCCGGCATATTCTGAAGGCTTCCCCGTTATTGTAACAGTATAAGGCGCATTTCCACCGGCGAACGTGATGCTTCCCTGCCCTGTATTACATGAGGCAAATGCCATTCTTTCTTCCTTCAATAACACATTCATCGGTACATAGGTATTTGAAACAGTAACATTAGTGCTGGCCGATACTGACACGTTATTGCATACGGCCTGTACCACCACCCTATACTGACCGCCGGGCACATTTTCAAATACCGGCAGTTCACTCTGCGGCACAGCATATCCTCCTGACACCACCGGCTCAAGGCTGTATAGTATATTCCTCAGCGAAGAAGCCCCGCTACCTGTTAATGTCACTGTTATCTTACCGTTTGCCGCACACGTAGACGTTTGAGCCGCCGCGCTTACAGCCCAGGGACTGCATTGTGCATGCACACTACCATTACGCAATAACAAAAAACAGCCTATCATCCAACACAAGATGATCTTCCATGTATACCGATCTTTAAATATCATCGAATCTCAGGTAATATATTATTCAATAGTTCCGGCACCAATTGTTCAGGTGCATTAATTCCTTTTGTACTGGCATTGATATACGACCTTTACAGCCTCGCCTCTGCCAGTGTCCTGGTAATACACCGAGGGCAGCGTCAATGTCAGTACTCCCGGAGCAAGTACATACTGATAGGTCTTCATAATTGCGGGAATCCGGGAATTTATCACCTGTTTAACCCTAAGCAACCCGCCCCTGATCAAATCGTAACCACCAGCAATGGCTTCCCTTCCTCCCAGAAAGCAGGAATCTTCAGTAAAGCGTATATGTTGGGGAATGCCCATTTTTAACTGGCCATCTTCCACCCTCGGGTCCGTCGACCTTTTCTCCAGTAATATTCCGTCCTGCTGCGAATACATTTCTGCCTGTACACCGAAGATGTTCCACTCCCCAAGTATTGCAATAGAATCAGATGCCTCCTGCTGGCCATGTGTTACATTCACAAAACCAGTGAACATTATCAGCAATACCAATAATCTTTTCATCAACATATTATTTATTTCAGTCTGCGTTTTTTAGTATGCACAGATTATCTTCTGCTTTTTCCTATCCGGTACCTGCCAGCTCTGTTTATATTCAACGGCACTGGCTTTTATAATTTTCTTGTTCTTGTTGATATTCAGGGAATATTTCCCATTAACAAAGTCAAGCGGCGTTTTCATCATAATGACTGTTCCTACATCTGTATTTATGTTCCTCCGGCCGGAACGAAGTACTTTCAAACTCACATCATTGCCAGTGTAGGGCGTTCCATTTTCATCCAGGAAATAAATATTTTTAGTTCCACCATTCAGCGTGTTGATGTCAACCGCCCATATTTTAGTCGCGTTACCAAACGTTGCAACAAGTGGAGCGCAGTCATCATCATTCACTTTATTCTTCCCATAAATGAGGATCTCATCACCGGCGAAAAAACAATCATTGATTGTCTGCAAGGTCGCACCTCCGATAATCTTTCCGTCTCTGATGTCTACGTGTTCCAGTGTTGCATTGACATTCTTGTATGCGCCTGCCATACCTTCGTACATCCATGCCGCGGGATAATTAAACTGGAATATCGAATCTCCGAATTCATTCTGTGTCGCAGTCAGGAGCACGTCCCCGGTCTCGCCGTTATACAGCAGATTGCTGGTAACAACCTTACTGCCTTTATCCATTGCCTCGACCTTCTCCATAATACCATGCCTGTTGATCACCTTCATCGCTGCCGCAGACCGGAACATGTTATGTTCACTCTGTGGAATAGCCATGACCGATGGGATACCAGCAATGAACGGACCGTAGAAAGAAATATCAACGTTGCCCTGCACAGCAACACTAAGTGTCTTCATCTCCGTCTGCCGCATATCCATCATTAGCTCTACATCCTTACCAATAGTAAGATCTGTACTGATATTGCCTTTGGCATCTATTGCCAGAACGGTGTTATTCAACTTCTTAATATCCAAAGAGTCGTTGTCAACGTGATAATAATAGCGGGTATAAGAACCTGGCTGTCCGGCCGAATCTGTTGCCGCATAAATGTTTTCTGCTTTTGGCTTCCCATGCATATCGTTCAGCTCCACTTTAAAACCCTGACTCATTACAAGATGATGTTGGGCATCTATTTTCAGTAGATTCCTCAAACCCGGTTTAAACGTCTTCTTGGTATCCGGGTTCAATAACGAATAGTCTGAAAAAGTTGGAAAATCATATGCCGTATAAAACAGGTTCTCCTTATATCCTGTCACTGACTTTATTTTGGAACTACTATTATGAATAGACCTTGAAATTACAGCACTATAGCCAACCGCCGGGCCGGGGTAAAACGACTCGCACATGGGCGTCTCTACATATCCCATATTGGTCGGCGCCCATAGGGCTGCGCGCTGACCATATTCGATAGGTACACGCAGGGAATTCTCCTCTCCACCCAGTACCGGCTCATAGGTAGCTACTCCGCTGCTGATCTTTCTGTCCTTTCCATCTATATTCCTGATAGTGGTATACTCATATTCAGTACCGTATCTGGATTCCTTACGGCCAGTCATCGCGTTCCAGTTATCATATATAACGATGCGCTTCACACGGTGCCCGCCTCCATACTTCTTATAATCAGGTACATTCAGCCGTACCCACGAACGGTTAAGATCGAGGTCTCTTACCCATCCTTTGTTTCTTACCATATTATCAAATGACGTTACTGCATTGATCACATTACCAGCCATGGAAGTCAGCAGTCTGACGCCGTCTGCTAAATCCAGATTGTCACCTACATCAGATCCGGGATATGCCTTTGATGGCAGGTTAAGCCGAAGGAACTGTGCCGCAGTTTTGGCCACCGTAGTGAAGTCTCCGCCGTCTTCCCCTTTCTTATTAACAGTTTTAATCTTAAACCAGATCGTGTAACCTTTATTCAGGAAGCCGTATTCTCCTGGCACCAGATCAGCATAAGCAGGTACAAACTCGTACCCTTTCCCCCATTTGTCAGAAGGCATTTTCACACTTACTCTGAAAGCCATGTTGTTATCAAGGCCAGACAAATATTTGCGGTATACCTCTTCGTTTGAGCTTACTGCTTCGGGAACATTTACCACCACATAAGGATAATCCCCTTCTGCACCATATAACTGCGGCTTTACACTGCTCATATCTACAGGCGCCTGTGGCGAAAAGCCCGCTATATTGAACATTCTGGCTACCCGTTTATGCTGCACAAATCCATAATCATCACTTTCATAAGTGACTTTCATCCGTCCTCCGGAGGGAAGTATGATCGAATCCAAAGCCCAGGCAGCGGCATTCTGAGCTGCTTTGACGCTGTCCTGGACAGCATAAGGCCGATCAGCATTAGTGATCTTATTATTATCGGTATAACCCGGATTATCTGTAACGCTTTTGTAATTGCCCCAGCGGTCGAATGATTTATGATCATAGTCGGGGTTCTTTCCGGTATAATGGAATACATAGGCATTCTTACGACCTTTTTTGTTTCCATTGTAAGTAAACCAGATGCGTTTCAGTGTCAGTTTTCCGGTCGAATCTGCCGTAGTCACATCTCCACCCATACTGCTATAACCTTTGCACAACTCATATGTATATTCGAAATGCACCGTTTTAACCGGGGTCGCGGCTGTATTATATTTCATAAAATCAGCCTTAGTATACAGGTTGATCTCCTCCAGCCTTTTGGACAATTTACTATTGACGATCTTTTGCCCATTCTCCTCAATAGGCTGCTGATCCTTTCTGTCGCCCAGCACAAAAGTGGCAATCATATTTTTTGACTCAATAGCATTCAGGTACCATAGTTCTTTCTCACCATATACATAACTCCCTTTGTCATCCCTATCATCCGTTTTCAGGGATTCATTATAGGTCGCACCTTCAGAATATGGGGTACGCCATTTATAGAGATTATCGATACCGGCTGTACGGGTGTAATTGAATTTTACCGCATTACCCGGATCATCATCAGAAATACCGTTGCCTGTCAGGTCCACATAATCCGGTGAAACCACTCCCGTTAACAGGAATGAATGCGGATATGCCGGTATTTCTTCACTCGTGAAATACCAGTCAACACCATTCCTGTTCTCAGTTGTGTTGTCCGTTCCATGTGTATAATCGACCATGCCTTCGATAGGATCACCATTATTGTGGTTTACCGCAAAGGTTACCTCCTTCTGCCGGATATTATACACCGGCAAGCCGTATATATTCTTTTTTCCATCGGGACTAAGCACTTCTATTTGTGAAATATGATTTTCCTTCCGTAAACTTGTTACTCTCTTTTCGCGGATCAGCGTATCAGGTATAGCCACGAATGATTCATGTACCGCAGAGGGTGTAAACAGATCCTTCCCTTTTATTGTATCTTTTCCGTTATGAATATATAGCTGTACATACGCATAACTTTCATAGTTAACATATTCCACCCGGAGATCATAAAAAACACCCGCCTCCAGGTTAACCGAGTCCTGGCTAAAGCCGTAGTGGTTCCATTTATCTATAAATATCTTGTCGTTAATAAATACCCTGATACCATCGTCAGCGACACTCTCTATTTTATATTTTCCAGACGTCGGCGCCTTTATCCGTCCAGTCCACTTTACGCTGAATGGTTTACCACCTTTTTCTCCATTGGGCGCCCCTGTCAGATCATTATATTTAAATGCGTTTATATCCGGAAAATAAATATTGGTATCGATCCTTTCATAGACCTTGACTTTTGTCTTCCAATCTGATCCACGGTAATATTCACCACGAAGACCGGAAGTATCCTGGTCATGCTCTCCACCATTATTCGAAACAACTGCACAGTCACTCTGCTGTATGTACCTGTTTAAAAGATGATTTTCTATATACGTCGATTGCCCTGCCAGACTGGCCTCTTTTGCCGTCAGATAGGTAATTACCTGTGTGCGCTTGTCACGTTCATTCTTCACTACGGATTGGTTAGTCAATTGAACATCGCCCCGTTGTATTCCGCCCGCGTAACGTGTAAGCGCATTTGTGGTTCTGATATCGGGCCCTGAACCCAGTAATTTCGGAAAAACGACGTCATCACCACCTACGGCGTTGTAAAAAGCGGCTGTATTGACGGTCATTTCTCCAGGGTTACGGAAGTAAGCCGGCTCAAACAATGCATTCTGCTTTTTGAAACCAACCATCTGTGCCAGACGATTTGACTTCGCCAACCATTGGCCGGCTTCAGTATAAGAACGTGTATATGTGATGTCCATACCGGCATGCACCAGGTTACCGAAACCAACGTCCACGCCAACACTGGCCGATCTGTCTTTTGTCTTTATTTTATGATCATAAATATATCCGATATCACTTCTGTAGCCACGGAAGCTTCCCCCTACCCCTTCACCTGAAATAGTAAAGATGTCATAGGTATAACTGGGCACTCCAATATTCGGCAATGTTGGCTTCTCGCGGTAAACAATATCTTTCTCCCTGTTGAAATCAAGAACGGCTAAGGGATTAGCTTCTGCGTTCTGATAATTGAGATAACCATATGCCGGCAAACTCAGTCGCTGGTCTTCTTTTTCAATGGACTGTTTAGTTACATATCCACTTAAGAAAAAACTCGGATGTACCACCGAAGCCTCCCAACCAGCTTTCAGTGTAATGGTCGTCATTGAGTTGGTGTAGGGTATAGACATCGATGGATTGTATGCTGGATATGCGAAGGAAATACTGCTTGATAAAAGCCCTCCATAACTATTGCGGGAAAACTGCAAAGGACCTGCTGTCATATTAGGGATTCTTGCATGAAGAGCGTCTTTCCGCATCTTCGTAAGTCCGGCACTATACTGTATCGATTTCATGCCCTCCCTTGTGTTATAAGCAGAACTAATTGACAAAGTTCCAGCAAGTCCACCTTTTACGTCTGCATCTTTTTGTGCCAGGTTCGCTGAAATACTTGGAGAGATGCTCAATCCTTCCTGGGAATTACTATTAAAACCTAGTCCTCCAGCAGCGCCATACGCCCCACTTTTTCCTGTGCGTAGTCCCACACCCATACCAATTTCCGTTCCCCATCCGCGATACGTATTATGAAAAACACCCAGACTACCTGTAAGTGTTACGCTTGTCGACACTGCTTTCTTAGCCGCCTCCTGATCCACTCCTACAATCTCCAGATTTAAACCGGCATTGGCTCCGATTGTCTTGTTTTCTTTGATACTCTGTGTCTTTGTAATGGAGTCTGTACCGTTAAAGTCATCAGGTATACCCCGTACGTTACGTGTAATGGTACCCGGATTAAGGTTCCAGCCCAGGCCAGTCCAGCTTGCCTCCTGATCCATTGTGACTCCGCTGTTATAACCAATTGCGATCGGGTAGCCGCCTACATCCATTAAGGGAATAGAATAAGAGAAATCCCCTGTAAACAGATCCACCATATTATCACTGTTCACGGAATGGAACTCCTGCGTTTCGGGCTGGGTAGGACCGCCTTCAGCTTTTTCAGGCGCAGGAACGCGAAGACTGGCGTCTGCCGTCTTTACGATATCCGGCCCGGCACCAGGCTGGCGCCTGTCAACAAATCTGTTGCCAACCATTGCGGCAAGCTTTGTATAGCCAAAGCCAAATCTATTATAATACGGTGTTGTAACGGATGCACCTGATACAAATGGAGGTATTACCATTTCTAAATACAGCAGCACCAGCAAGGTACGGGCAATCGTTTTCTTTCTCTTTGCAGCAAGAGCCAAAATCATCGTCGATCTTATTTATAAGTATAGCACCGGTGGTCCGGTTTTTATCTCGTATATGTAAACTTCATCTGGAAATATTCGTTGCATGAATTTCTTACACGCATGAGGTAAGTGCTAACATCCCGGAGGCGACTGACTATAGAACGCAACCGTCAAAACCAATAGGAACAAGAAAAGGGATACAAAATATTTCATGGTATATAGCATCAAATTCTACCTGGCCGCTATCTCAGACCAAAGGTGCTTAAAATCGTCACAATAAATTATCTATCGGGCCAGGCAAACAATACAAACATATCCGAACAAAGCAATTCACTTATAAGGTATAGCTTTTAAGACGCGGTAAAGTCGAGATGAGAATTCCATTACTCAAATTTTCACACTTAATGACGTATCAATTGCCCCGTTATCAGGGCACAATAATAGATATTTTTTTTCACATTCGATATTATGCTTATGCTTTTTTTTACAGGTGCGTTTACTATACATGCTCTTGCACTGACGAAAATTCACAAAGTGACCAGCATGTCTCCCTTAAGTGGATGATCCTACTATGACGGATTGTAATCCGCAAACGCTTCCAAATACTTACCGATATACTCCTCTTTACGCTTCAGGCGGTATTGCATGATATAACGAGGGTGCTCCAGCGGCACGACCGTTTCAAAAAAGCCTTCCTTCTCATTCAGCTGCTTCAGAAAAGCCGCATTTTTACCTGTACCAAAACAGTAACAGACACGGGTATCTACGCCAAACTCCAGCTGCTGACGGATGCTTTTTACCATAAAGTCATAAACTGCATTGGTCAGCGCCTTACTATCGTAATAGTTGTAATTGATCTCTGAGCCATCCGGCTGTATAGAAGTAAATCCCAGGGGAGAAACAGAAGCGAAGTAGAAATCCTGGTAAAAGGCGGTAGGACCTCCATAAGCGCTGATCACATCATACACGAACACAGAAGATGGCTCATGCGTCTTCAGTCCTTCTATGCCAATCCCAAGCACTTCTGTCAGTCTTTTCGTATCGGTAAAGGGAATCCCCGTTGCTCCAGATCCCAGGCGGCCGGGATTAATGCCCATGATTATACGACGCGGATGATGATCGTCATAGTATTTACGGTAAAATTGCTGCATGATATCCATTACCTGCGGCTGCTCACGGAAAGGGTTCATGATCCTGATGCCCGGAGGCAGGGAGCCGGTGTAATGCAGATTAGTGTTGAATTCAATGACGTGGTCGGCGAATGTCTTCTTCTTCTTCATGATCGGATTTGGACAGTAAAAATACATTGTTTCCTCTTAGCATGAAGGCAATTATCTGACTACCTCCCCTTTTTTATGCTACAAAATACCCCTGCCCATTCACGGCCCTATCTGACCGGTTCAGCACATATTTAGCCTCCTTGCCGGACTTTCACATTGACTCCGGGCACTCATACATCTAGTTTTGATCCATCAATCATTCACATATCTAAACTTAAATCATGAGAAACAACAGAACAATTACTAGCATGAAACGTCTCGCATTATTCGCTATCCTGGCATTGGGCATTGCCTCTTGTGATAAGGACGAAACACCGGCTAAAGATGATACAACGGTAACGGTCGATTATCACCAGACAGCTACCACACAATTTATTGAGTCAGGCGATACAAAGTATGCCTACCGTGTTTTAGGACAAAAAGAAGGTACTCCGCTGGTCATCCTGTCTCCGCTGGGAGGTTCACTGGATGACTGGGACCCTGCTATCACCAACGGACTTGCTCAGAAAAACAAGGTAATTATATTTGACAACCAGGGTGTAGGATCCTCCACTGGGAAAACACCCGCCACTATTGCTGACATGGCAAAAGGCGCTGTAACATTTATAAAGGCACTCGGCTATACTAAAGTGAACCTGATGGGCTTTTCTATGGGAGGATTTGTTACACAACAGATCGCGCTAACTGAACCTGCACTGGTCAATAAGATCATACTTACCGGAACAGGGCCAAAAGGTAGCGAAGGTCTTTCCAACCTGCCCAATCTATTGTCCGCTGCTGCAGGACTGAGTCCTAAAGAGTCCTTCCTCCTTTTCGGGTTCACATCATCCGCAGAAAGCAGAAGCGCAGGTGAACAGTCTTATGCAAGGGTGCAGAAACGCACTGTGAACCGTGATGCACCAGTGAGTAATGAAAGCTTTGGCGCTCAGCTGACAGCTGTCCTGGCATGGGCGCAGCCATATCCCAATGCGCTAAAAGAGCTGGAAACGATTACACAACCTGTTCTGCACATACAAGGCCAGAAAGACGTCCCTGTTCCTGTGATCAATGCGGTTAATATGTCCCAGCATATACCGAATGCACGCCTGTCTGTTTATCCGGATGCTGGTCATGCTGCCTTTACGCAATATCCTGAACAGTTTGTAGAACAGGCAAATGACTTCCTGAAATAAAGCATCTTTTATTTAAAAGAGAAATTCAAAGGCCGCATATATCGAATGACATATGCGGCTTTGTTATTGAGGCATTCTTTATAGATTAACGTAGGTTGATTCTATACAATCTTCAGAAACCATTTTGTTCATTTTACCGATAGATGCAAGTTGTATAAATACATACCATAAATTCGAAGCAAATTGCACTATGAGTAAGAAAATTGTAAAATACAAAAGCAGCCTTTTTACCCAGGAGGTCAAGCTCATTATTAATGAAAAAAGTTCAGGCATTGACCTTAAAAAGGTCGCTCCTGAAAAATTAGCAAAAGCTAATGAAGCATTAAAAGGCGTAAAACTGCCAAGATAGAATTTTCGTACTAAAAGGAATTCGGCCATTTGATTAATTTCAGATGGCTTTTTTTGTCCCCTTCTTTATTGTACCTATGACAAATATCCAGCGTTTTTGTATATTTATACCCACTACGTATTCTAAATTGTCATGCGTAAGAATTCCCACAATGATGAAGAGCTACTGGAACAGATCCAACTAAACAGGGATGCTGCCGCATTTACGACTTTATATGAGCGCTACTGGGAAAAGCTGCTCACACTTGCCTATATCCGCCTTCAATCATCTGCTGATGCCCAGGAAGTAGTGCAGGAAGTCTTCCTCGACATCTGGAAAAGAGCAGGTAATATCTCCCTGGAATATTCTTTTCATACATATATATCCGCCGC
Source organism: Chitinophaga ginsengisoli (assembly GCF_003014595.1). Taxonomy (GTDB): domain Bacteria; phylum Bacteroidota; class Bacteroidia; order Chitinophagales; family Chitinophagaceae; genus Chitinophaga; species Chitinophaga ginsengisoli. The sequence goes on from NZ_PYGK01000002.1 coordinate 22,177, forward strand.
ACTCAAATATAAAATATTGACCCTCTTAGCCAAACGCAAAGCGGAACAGGCTAAAAGCTCCCTTATAGTGCAGGATGAAGCCGATGCCAGCACAGAGCAATGGCTTAGCTACCAGCAATTACGCCAGGAACTGGAACAAACCGTCCAGACCCTCCCGGAAAAATGCCGCCTGGTGTTCCGCCTGAGCAGGGAGAAAGGCATGAGCGAAAAACAGATCGCCAGGACCCTCAATATCTCTATTAAAACCGTAGAAGCGCATATCTCCAAAGCGTTAAAAACGTTGCGCACCTCCCTTCATCATCTCCACACCTTTTTCCTCTGGTAAAATATTTTTTTCGGGGCACTAAGGGAAACGCCTTCTTTCCGAAGACTATATATAAAAGAGGCCCTACAATGAATGATCTGACATCCGAACAGATATCCCGACTTGCCGATAAATGGCTGAAAGGAACTATCAGCCAGGAAGAAAAGGCTTTGTTTGAAGCATGGTATAATAATGTACCTGAAGGTACTGTTGAATGGGATGATGACATGGCGCATTCCGGTAGGGAGCTCCGTGAACATCTCCTGCAACAGATCAGGGAACGCATGGAAGAGAAAAGGCCTCTTACCTTATATAAAAGGATACCTGTCAGATACCTGGGCGCAGCGGCAGCGGTAATTGTGCTGATGATGGCAACAGGTATCTACTGGTATACCGCCAGAAAGGACCAGTCATTATCCACGGCCTATAATAAAGGGACTACCATCCAGCTGAAACCCGGTGGCAACAAAGCTACCCTTACACTGGCCAACGGCGATGTAATAGCGCTTGAAGATGAACAGAACGGTAAACTGGGACAACAAAACAACACCAAAATCATTAAGCTCAATAACGGTCAACTCGTATATAACAGTGAACAGGGAAAGGCAGGCAATGCACCTGTCGTCCTCAATACACTTTCTGTACCCCGTGGTGGCAAGTACAACATCACTCTTGCCGACGGAACAGTGGTATGGCTGAATGCAGCCAGCAGCCTCACCTTCCCTGCAGCCTTTACAGGCAAAGAAAGGCAGGTTACTTTAAGCGGTGAAGCCTATTTTGAAGTAGCCACTGACGCCTCCCACCCTTTCACTGTTAAGGTGGGCGATATGCAGGTAAGGGTATTGGGGACGCATTTTAATGTCATGGCTTACAATGATGAACAGTCTGTAAACACCACATTATTACAGGGAGCAGTGAAAGTACAGAGTGCTGCGGGTGAAGCATTGCTAAAACCAGGACAACAGGCGAAAATGGACCATACCGGCAATGTAAAGGTAGCTCCTGCCGATATCAATGCGGCCATCGCCTGGAAGAACGGCCTGTTCAGCTTCAACAATGCCTCTATAGAAGAAGTAATGCGACAGGTGGCCCGTTGGTTTGACGCAGAAATAATATACCCGGATGGTATTCCACAGGACCGTTTCCAGGGGGAAATAGACAGAAACTCAGATATAACAGCCGTTTTGAAAATACTCGAAGCAAGTGGGGTTAAATTCACAGTACAGGGACATAAAATACTGGTAAGATCCTGACACTATAACGACAACGCTTTTATCAACCAAAATTGAATGCAGGTATGGATAACGCACCTTGATTCCACCTGCCGTATAACCTGTAATAAAACAGGGGCGATTGAGCCCGCCCCTGCAACGTTTGGGCTATACAGGCAATAAATAATCCGCTGAAGATCAATTATCACTCTCACCCAAACACTGCAAATCTATGCAATTGTATGATTATGTGGAAGCCACCGGCATGCCCGGGCTTTTACCAACCAAAATTGAACATCGCAGCATAGCAAAGAAAGTGACGCTATTCCCTATGCGCAAAATTCTCCTGGTTATGAAAATGATCACTATTTTATTGACAATCGCCTGTCTGCAGGTAAGCGCTGCCAGCTATGCACAAAAGCTGAGCTTATCTGCAAAAGACCGTCCGCTGGAAGAAGTGTTCAGGGAAATTAAAGAGAAAACCGGTTACCTGTTCTTCTACAACATCGGCATGCTGAAAAATGCCCAGAGAGTGAACATACAGGTGGAAAACAGTGATCTGCGCTATGTACTGGATCTCATCTTCAAAAAACAACCTTTCACTTACGAGATCGTGAATAAAACAGTGGTGATAAAGCCACGGCAGACAGACCTCCTGATGGTAGTACCTGCTGAAGCACCTGCTGGTAACGTTTCCGGTCGGGTAACAGACGAAAAGGGGAATCCCCTGCCTGGCGTATCTGTACAGGTAAAGGGCAGTTCGAAAGGTACACAGACCAACGCCAATGGAGAATATCAGCTGACCGGATTAGCCGACAATGCCGTATTGATATTCCGCTATATCGGCTTTCAGCCACAGGAGATACCGGTAAACGGGCGTAACAACATTGCTGTTACGCTTACATCCGGCGCACTGGGCCTGGGTGATGTGGTAGTAGTTGGGTATGGTAAACAATCACGCCAAAACCTTATCAGCGCTGTCAATACAGTAAAAGCAGATGAACTGAACAAAGGCGCTATTACAGACGTAGGCCAGTTGCTGCAGGGTAAGGTACCCGGATTGAACGTTTCAGCCAGCGGTGACCCGAATACTGTAGCTGCCGTGGTACTACGTGGTGCTTCCACACTGAATGCCTCCCAGGGGCCCTTCTATGTGATTGATGGTATCCCGGGCGCAGATATCTCTATCATTGCGCCGGATGATATCGCTTCTGTAGATGTACTGAAAGATGCTGCCGCCACGGCCATCTATGGTAACCGCGCTGCCAACGGCGTGATCATGGTTACGACCAAAAGAGGGAAAAAAGGACAAATGCAGGTGTCTTACAGTGGATATGCCGGTATGGAAAAAGTATCCAACAACCTGAAGATGATGAATGCAGAAGAACTGCGTAGTTTCCTTACAAAGAACGGACAGTCCTTCTCACCGGCAGACGACAAAGGCGCTAGTACTGACTGGCAGAAATCCATACAGAGAAGCACCGCTGTATCGCATAACCACAACCTCTCCCTGAGCGGAGGTACTGACCATAGCACCTATCTGGCAAGTCTGAACTATACCAAGAAAGAAGGTATCCTGCTGAACAGCGACCTGGAACGCGTTATTGCACGTTTGCAGGTGGAACAGTATGCATTGAACGACAGGGTTAAATTTGGCATCAATGTGATGAACTCCAACAGCAATGCCAATGATATCCCTTACCGCAATGTGGTACTGCTGCAATCTGCCTTGCACCTGCCAGTGTCACCTATTAAAAATGCAGATGGTTCCTGGTTCGAGAACTTCGCCACACAAGGCTACTACAATCCTGTTGCTATGATGAACAACAGCCAGATGAACACCAAATACAACAATCTGGTAGGTAGCTTCACCACACAGGTAAAACTGCCATTCGGATTTACATACGATATTAACCTTTCTTATATTGGTTTCACCTCACTACACGGTGAATACTACAACAAATATTTCACATCAAATTATAACAGCATGTATGATAACCCCAATCCCGGATTGGGCTTTCATGCACCGCAGACCTTCGGCCAGAACGGACAGGCCACCAGGAACTCTTATCAGAACACATCAAAGATCCTGGAAACTTTCCTGACCTGGGATAAGACATTCGGACGGCATGTCATCAACATGGTATTGGGCTATTCCTGGCAGAATAACAAAATAGGCGATGGATTCCAGGCAACTACCAGCAATTTCCCTGTAGATAATATCAGTTATAATAACCTGGCCCTGAGTAATCCCTATGCCGTATCCGGCTTCCAGGTAGGATTCGGTCCTGATGGCGTTTACCAGGAGAACAGGCTGATCTCCAATTTTGCCCGTTTAAACTATAACTACGGCGATAAATACCTCGTACAGGCATCTGTGAGAAGAGACGGGAGTTCCGTATTCGGCACCAACAACCAATGGGGTTATTTCCCATCTGTAGGTCTTGCATGGCGACTAAGCCAGGAGAACTTCATGAAGGATGTTACCGCCCTGAGCGATGTGAAACTGAGAGCCAGCTATGGCGTAACAGGTAATGCATCCGGTTTTAACGCTTATACTTCCCGCTTCATCTCCGGTACCCTGGGTACGTATTATTATAACGGAATGTCCATCGCTGCCGGCGGTCCCGTACAGGCTGCCAATCCGAACCTGAAATGGGAAAAGACGGCCACTTCCAACATCGGTGTAGACTTCGGCATCCTGAAGAATAAGCTCAACGTTTCTGTGGATGTCTATAACAAGAAGACAACCGGTATGATCTATTCTTACAGAGTAGACCCTATCCTTGTGCCTACAGGCACGATCGTTGCCAATGGCGGTAGCATGCGTAACAAAGGGATTGAAGTAAGCCTGAGTGCCACACCAGTACAAACCAAGCACTTCAGCTGGACCAGCAGCCTGAATCTGGCACACAACCAGAACAAGATCACCAGTCTTACGAACCCGCTCTTTGCAGGAGGCGACTCTGTACTGCTGGCCTTCCCTGAAGGCGCCGGTCAGTCCAGCCACTCTTTGCAGATACTGAAAGAAGGCAAGCCGCTGGGACAATTCTTTTCACTGGTTTATGCCGGCAAAGATGCTAACGGCGTTTCTCAGTTCGTAGGAGGAGATGGTAAGCTGACGACCACTCCCGTTATTGGTACAGACTATCATTACATCGGTAATGCACAACCTAAATTGCTGATGGGATGGGCCAACAACTTCCATTACCATCAATGGGATCTGAGCATCTTCCTGAGAGGTGTATTCGGCAACAAAATATTCAATGCCACCAGGGCTGATCTGTTCAGACCTGCTACTGCCCAGTATACCAACATCCTGAAAGATGCAGCCAATGAAAGCGTGGCTGACTTCAACGCATATCTCTATTCCGACCGTTTTGTTGAAAGCGGCAGTTATGTGCGGTTTGACAATGCCACCCTTGCTTACAATTTCAAAAACATAGGCCCATATATTAAGGGAATCAGGTTATACGTAACCGCTAATAACCTTTTTGTCATTACAGGATTTAAAGGCGTAGACCCTGAAGTGAACCAGGGAGGCCTCGCACCGGGTGTAGATTATAATAACTTCTACCCTAAGACACGCACCTTCCTGTTTGGCGCAAACATATCCCTGTAAGTGAACAAGTAAAAATCTTCATTATGAAAAAACTACTTCAATATATAAGCATTCCGTTGCTGATGAGCGTATTGGGAGCCTGTTATAAACTGGAGGTGCCTATCACAACTGAGTTAACGCCGGATGTATTCCCGAGGGACAGTGCACAATTTGTGGCTGCTTCCGGCCCCGCCTATGTCGCTTTAAGAGGCAATATTTCCGTGGAATATTTCTTCCTGCAGACACTCTCCACCGACGAAGCTATCTTCCCTGCTAAAGGAGGTAACTGGTATAATGGCGCTGAATTGCAGCAATTACACTATCACACCTGGACGAAAGATAATGGGCTGGTAAACGGAAACTGGACCTGGCTTTCTACTATTATCGGAACAGTGAACCAGACACTGGCGATCCTGGGTAAAAATGAACCGGAAGGATCCTTTAAACAGACCAATCTTGCAGAACTGAGGATGATCCGTGCGCTGGCCTATTTCATGATGATGGACAACTACGGTAACGTACCTATTGATACAGTGAACGGCGACTTTGCACCGAAGCCGAATGTTCCCCGCGCCCAGGTATTCAACTTCGTGGAACAGGAGATTAAAGCCTGTATCCCCTACCTCGGCACAGATCCGGTTGCTACCTACGGCAGGGCCAATAAATGGATGGCTTATACCTTACTGGCAAAAATGTACCTGAATGCCCAAATTTATACGGGCACTGAAAGGAATAATGACTGTATCGCCGCCTGCGATAATGTGATACAATCAAATCAATACGCGATTGAGCCTAAAAGCACCTACCTGCAGATGTTCTATCCTAATAACGGGCCTCAGATGAAGGAGTTTATCTTCGCCATACCTTTTGATCCTTCATGGGCGAATACGTTTCCTTTCAGAAGCCAGAACCTGCATGCACGCTATGATATTCCAAGGGGACTGGCGCAACAGAAATATCATCTTCCCTTTACTCCGGATGCTGCTATCTGCACCCTGCCTGAATACTATGCAAATTTCAACGATCCTGGCGATGTCAGGAACAAGCAATGGCTCACTGGTCTGCAGTACCTGGACGATGGCGTAACACCCGCTACCGTTACCACTACCAAGAAAGGTTATGATCAGTTCTATACCGGTGCGGATGGTTCAGCTCCTTTCACTTACCAGATCGATCTGAAGCCGGAAGTGACCCTCCGCCAGGATGTAGCTTCCTTTGATGTAGGCAACGATGAGATTGCCTGGAATATGGGTTATCGTAACATCAAGATCTTCCCCGACGCTACATCCCTGAACAGGAACCAGAAAAATGATATTCCGTTCTTCCGCTACTCAGACGTCATCCTGATGAAGGCAGAAGCTATCCTCCGCGGAGGAGCGCCAACACTGGGTCATACCGCGCTGACACTGGTGAACCAGCTAAGAGCAGAGCGTAGTACATCACCGGCATGGGGTGCTGTGACGCTGGATGATATCTATGCCGAAAGAGCCCGTGAATTTGCCTGGGAATCCTGGCACAGGAATGATGTGATCCGCTTTGGCAAGTATGAAGGAAAATGGGGATTCAAAACAGATGCAGATCCTAATAAACGCATCTTCCCCATTCCTACCACCGCCTTTCAGCTGAATCCTGTGCTTACACAGAATCCAGGATATCCGCAGTAATAATATACTATAGAATGAATTACACCCGGCTTTATTACGCCGGGTGTAATATTTATCGGCAAGTGTTTAACTTCACGACGGCAACCAATTTTTCAGTCTCATTTTACCATCAGCTAATGAAGATCTCTTTCACGGCCAAAGCACGCCAACACTGGTATTATATCGCCTTGTTCCTTTCTATTTGCCTCTATACCAATGCAACTGCACAGCTTAACAAAGCGGAAGCTACTTCCCTGATCAGGAGAATACTGCCGGAAAAGGCAACTGCTTTCACCGTGGAAGCATTACCACCGCAATCGGACAAAGATGCTTTTGAAATAGAAAGCAGTAAGGGAAAGATCATTTTAAGGGGCAATAACGGCGTCGCAATAGCGGCCGCCTTGTACCATTACCTGGGTGAATATGCCCATTGCCAGATCACATGGAATGGTACTAACCTGCACCTTCCCGATCGCCTGCCTGCGGTACCACAGAAGGTGCAACTGCATACGCCCTACCAATACCGCTACTACCTGAACTACTGTACGTTCAATTATTCCATGAGCTGGTGGAACTGGGAACGCTGGGAAAAGGAAATAGACTGGATGGCCTTACATGGCATTAATATGCCGCTGGCCATCACCGGAGAAGAATATACCTGGTACCTGGTCTATAAAGACCTGGGATTCAGCGATGCGGAATTACAGGACTTCTTTAGTGGCCCTGCCTATTTCGGCTGGTTCTGGATGGGTAACCTCGATGGCTGGGGTGGTCCCCTGCCCCTCAGCTGGATGAAAAGTCATCATGCCTTACAGGTAAAGATCCTGCAAAGGGAAAGGGCGCTGGGCATGAAGCCTGTATTGCCAGCCTTTACCGGCCATGTGCCTGTAGCTTTCAGAAAGAAATTCCCTGCCGCAAAACTCATCACTACCAACTGGAAGAACGGCTTCGCCGATACCCAGATCCTCGATGCGGCTGATCCGCTCTTCGCTGTACTTGGTAAACAGTTCCTGGAAAAACAAACACAGTTGTTTGGCACGGATCATTTATACTCTGCGGATACTTTCAATGAAAACGAACCTCCCTCCGATGATCCAGCCTTCCTCTCCGGATTGAGCGCGCGGATCTATGAAGGCATGAAACAGGCCGATACAGCCGCTGTATGGGTCATGCAGGGATGGCTGTTCTATAGCGACCGTAAGTTCTGGAAAGCGCCACAGGTAGAGGCACTGCTGAAAGCTGTACCCAATAATAAGATGATCCTGCTGGACCTGGCCGCTGAAATTGAACCGGTATGGAAAAGAACGGATGCCTTTTACGGCAAGCCCTGGATATGGAATATGCTGAACAACTTCGGTGGCAATGTCAACCTCTTCGGAAGAATGGAGGGCGCAGCTTCCGGCCCTGCATTGGCTTTAAATGATACCAACTCCGGCAACATGGCCGGCATTGGTCTTACCATGGAAGCGATTGAACAGAATCCGGTGTTGTATGAACTGATGATGGAACATACCTGGCGCTCCCAGCCTATACAGCTCGATGAATGGCTGCATAAATATATCCGCAACCGTTATCGCAGCGAGAACACAGACCTGATCAAGGCCTGGGATATCCTAAAACATACCGTCTACAACGGGCAGTCTATCAGGGATGGTGCGGAATCCATTATTACCGGCCGTCCTACATTCGATTCCGCTGCGGAATGGACACGTACCCGTCTCAATTATCTACCGCACGAACTGCTGCCTGCGTGGGACCTTTTCATCAAAGCTGCAGCAGCGGGAGTCAATACGGACGGCTTCCGTTACGACCTCGTGGATGTTAGCCGACAGGTACTGGCTAACTATGCATTACCCCTGCAACAGCGTTGGGTGCGTGCCTTCCGGGAAAAAGACAGTGCCGCCTTCCGCGTGTACAGCAGCCGGTACCTCGCACTGATCAGTGATCTGGATACCCTCCTGTCCACACGCAAAGACTTCCTGCTGGGACCATGGCTGGCTACCGCCCGCAGTTGGGGAAATAATCCCGCTGAGAAAGCATTGTATGAACGTAATGCCCGCGATCTGATCACTTTATGGGGCGACGCTAACAGTCCTTTGCACGAATATGCCAACCGCCAGTGGAGTGGTTTGCTAAACGACTTCTACAAACCACGCTGGTCACAGTTCCTTGATATGTTACAGCATTCACTGCAAACGGGAGCAACACCCGACCTGCCAGCATTCGACAAGCAGATACGTACCTGGGAGTGGCAATGGGTGAACCGTCAGAAAGCATTCCCTGTCCTACCACAAGGTAACAGCATACAAACTGCACGCAGATTATATGACAAATACAGATCAGTAATAGAAGATCCGCTGTAATGTAGCGGATCTTCCATTTCAGGATATCGTTGTTTGCAATTGTTATCGCTCCATCTGTTTATTAACCCTATCATGATTAACAAGAACAGGCTATACGCTCATACCTCCATCTATGACGAAATCAGCCCCTGTAATAAATGAAGCGCTTGTATTGTCAGACAGGTGAAGTACCATCCGCGCCACATCTTCAGCGGTTCCGAGCCTCCGTAAAGGTATTTCAGGGAGGATCATGTTTTTCGCTGTCTCTTCGTCAAAACCCAGTTTCCTGACAATCTCAGTGGCAGTGGGTCCGGGGCTTACGGCATTTACCCTTATTTTCTGTTCACTCAGTTCAATGGCCGCTGTTTTCATTAACATATTCAGCGCCACTTTACTGGCAGAATACACCGCGCTGTTAGGTCTGTGCATACCTGCGCTGTTGGATGATATCATTACCACAGATGCCCCCTCATTCAGGATGGGGATAAACTTCTGTAATGTGAAAAACGCACCCTTGAAGTTAATATTCAGCACTTCATCAAAGTGCTGTTCTGTTGCAGCAATTATAGGGAAGAAAGCAGCAATACCTGCATTGATCACCAGCACGTCTGCCTTTCCATAATCACGTTTTACCTGAGCGACCAGCTGGTCTATCTCCTGCAGATTGGATTGATCCGCCTGCACCGCCACTGCGCCTGTTTCCCGGGCTGCCTGTTCAATGGCGTCTTTACGTCTGCCGGTAATGATCACCTTTGCGCCTCCGGCGATAAATCCCTTTGCCGTTGCCAATCCGATACCGCTATTTCCCCCTGTAACTACTACTACTTTGTTCTCAAAATTTCCCATGTTATTTTTATTTTTCTGAGCAACAAAACTATTTTCCAATGATGTAAATTTGGCATGACTTACATACAGGATAGTACTTACACAAATGTTACTATATGCACAAAATGATACAGGCAGAATGTAAAAAAGCCCAACTGGCAGTTCAGGATACTTTATATGTTGTCAACGGAAAATGGAAGATGGGCCTTTTATCTATCCTGATAAACAATGGCACCAAACGTTTCGGAGAACTGGTACGTGAGGCGGAGATCTCTCCGAGAATACTTTCAAAAGAATTGCAGGAGCTTGAAATGAACCTGCTGATCACCCGCAAAGTCTGCGATACCAAACCTGTAACTGTTGAATACTCAGCTACGCCCTATAGCAAATCATTGATGGAAGTGATTGATGCGATGATCCGCTGGGGTACGACACACAGAGAGATGGTCGCAGCAGCATTCGCAAATGCCTAATCTTCAACACTCTTATAATCCACTTTAACTCACAGTTAATCCAATGAAAAATCTCATCACAACCTTAGTCCTTGTATTGGCCGTTTACCCATCTTTCAGTCAGCAGCGGGCAGCAAGCAACAGTCATCCTGCAAAGCTGGCAGATGGCATCTCCATTGCCTCGCTGACAGAGGAAGGCATCAACGCAGACAAGATAAATATGCTGACTGAGGAGATCAGCAAAAACACCTATCCCAATGTTCACAGCCTGCTGATCAGCCGTCATAACAGGCTGCTGTATGAACATTACTGGCCGGGCGAAGATCAGCACTGGGGCAATCCTGTGGGTATAGTGCCACACGACAGGGACAGTTTGCACGATATCAGAAGCATCTCTAAAAGTATTGTGTCTGCCTGTATAGGGATCGCTATTCAGCAGGGAAAGATCAAAAGCGTTGATCAGAAGGTCCTCAGTTTCTTTCCAGCCTACGCCGCACAGGATACCGGCATGAAATCTGCGCTCACCATCAGACACCTGCTGAGCATGAGCTCCGGCCTCGTGTGGAATGAAGACGTTCCCTACGATAATCCGGAGAACAGTGAAATAAGGATGATCAACAGTCCGGATCCTATAGGATATGTGCTTATTCAGCCGATGGAAGCCGCTCCGGGCAAGCTCTGGAAATACAATGGCGGCACTACCCAGCTGCTGGCAGCGATCATCGAGCGAACCACCGGTAAACCCATAGACCAGTTTGCCCATGAATACCTGTTTAAGCCATTGGGCATCACTTCCTTTCAATGGGTGAAGTATCCGGGTACCACTTTGCCCGCAGCGGCTTCAGGCCTGCGCCTGCGCTCCAGAGACCTCCTGAAGTTCGGGCTGTTGTACAACAACAATGGCCTCTGGCAGGGTAAACAGATCGTTCCTGCGCCATGGGTAAAAGAGTCCTTCCAGCCACAGGTAACACGTCGCGGTGGTGCTTATGGTTACCAGTTCTGGATATGGAATGATACCGTGGACAATAAGCCCGTTCACGTTGTGAATTGCGTCGGCAATGGCGATCAGCGGATCATTTTTGATAAAGAACATGATCTGGTCGTAGTTATTACTGCCGGCAATTACAATAAATGGGATATCAAAGAAAATAGCACAGCTATCATGCAGGACTATATTATTCCGGCGGTGGGGAAATGATTTGCATCAATGGAGAACATACTGAGATGTCTCCTACATTAGCGGTGTAAAACTTTGCGCTTATTGGGAAAAGGCACCGATGTGCCAGAGGATGCCTGACGGATCATGTATAAAACACTCCTTTCCCCAGTCATATGTTCGTATGGGTGTGAGTCGTACACCTTCATATTTAGCGGGCAGGTCCAAGGTCTGCAGTTCATTCCAGAAACGTTCTACGTCTTCCACTTCGAGGAAGATCATTGAATTGTCTACCCAGTCCTGCACGTAGGCCCGTTGGAGATAGAAAGCCAGTTCACCGGTTTCGAAAACAGACATGTCGGGAGATAATACACCCTCATGGAAACCAAGGTCCCTGTAAAAACGACGGGAAAGTTCAAAATCTTTAGCACCGATGAATGGCCGGATCGACATCGCTTTATGTTCCATGATCGTTACTTTTATTGATTGCCTGTAACCAGGCCTGTTAAAGATAATAAAGCCCGGACAAATAGCCCGGGCTTTATTACACCACTCAATTTATCAAGAAAACAGTTAGTAGGATTTCCTGTAACCTGTTATTCCCATCGGAGAACCTGGCAGTGGAAGGAAGTAATTAGCAGCATCTACTTTTGCAGCTGCCCATGTACCGAATTTCGTATTAGCCAGTGCACCGGTACCTTCCTTCACCTGAGCACCTGGATCCAGGTAAATGAAATACTTATCATACATAGGAGATATTGCGTTCTGCGGTCTGATAAAGGCATTTGCATTAACGATCTGCTGACCTGTCTGACCTGTGCTACCATTGATACGCAGGCTGTTTCCCATTGTATACGCAACGGTATTGTTGGTGAACTGTACGATCGCATTTGCGTAACCTCTCATGCTCACACCATCAAGCGCACCATGTGTAAACAGGTTGTTATGGATGATATGTGTAGCACCATTAGCCCCTGTACCATAGAACTGGCAAAGTTCACCCCAACCATCATGTACAAAGTTGTCATGCGTATTGGTATTCATGGTACGTCCGCCGATCAGGATACCGCCATTATGCGCGGAATTCTTCTCCATTGCCCAGTTGGTCACTTCATTATTGTAGATTTCCAACTGATCGATAGCAGCGGTCTGGATACCATCCTTTCCGATATCTTTTACCTTGTTGTTATAAATTTTCACATTCCTCCACATGATAGGCTGTACATACTGATGACTTGTGGTCATTGCAGCTGTAGCGCCATAGTAAGGTGCATTAGCGGTCAGGTCCCAGTAGGTTGCTGTGTGACCGATATACATCGCTTCGTTTGCAGTGTTATGTATCGCCAGATCATGTATCAGCAGATTGTTCATGGTAGTATTTGGATATTGGGTAGAAGCGTCTCCTGTCACCGGATCTGTTTTCGCTACGATACCGTTACCACCGTTCTGGATAGTCAGATTTGCGACTTCGATGTTATCACTCTTGTTACCGATCTGCAGATCATAATAAGCTTCTTTTGCAGCCTGTGTTGACCCACTGATAATAAGCTGTGATTGTCCTGACTGACCACCAAAACGTATATAATGGGAATTCCAGAATACACATCCTACGCTATAAGCACCACCATTCCAGGAGGGATCACCGATTGTTACTGTGCTACCTGCCAGGTTACGAATAGTAATGGGCGCTGATGCACTTCCACTCATATTCACGACCTGCACCGTTTTAAATGTGCCCTTCAGGTTGATGATGTCACCAGGTTTGTAAGTACCTGCTGAGTTGTCAATAATCAGACGACCATAAGCATCAGGAACCAGTGTATATGATTTTCCCGTAGCTGTTGCGGTAACTGCCAGATTATTATCTGTGCCCAGCTTTTCGCTTAAAACGTCTTCTTTCTGACAGCTTGCGGCAGCAAATAGTATGGCCGCTCCAATCATTGATTGGAAAATGTAGTTACGATTCTTCATGTTGTGATTAAGGATACAGTTAAATTTTCGGCACGGCGCTTCAACCGGCCACCAATGTTGTGAATAATTAAATAAATGTTAAAATTTCTGGCACGTCGCACTCGAACCGGCCATTAATGTTGTGATTAGCTGAAATAAATAGGTGACTAATGTTGTGATTAATCAGACTGAAATAGGTGCATTAAAAAACAATTCGTTACAATGCACTCCTCTGTTCTTCAATTAAAACAGGTGTTTAAAATGATAAGATATGGTACTCTTCTGTTTTCCAATTACATTTTCCAATAGTTCTTCTCCTCTTCTGTTGGGCTTCGTTTGGCATGCATCGTTTACGTTAACCGATGCGAAACATCTCATGACAAAGTAAATAGCAATTTGCTCTTTTTCAATTGCCATGCAAAGTTATAAATTATTCCAAAAAATCAAAACAAAATATATTTTGTAACAAAAAAAAATACGTTCAACAACTAACGAAAATCAATACTGGTAACAGTAACTCATCAATTAAATGACCGATGTTTACTATATTGTGTCGCCTATACAATCATTAATTGAAACCCTCACTATATGATAAAAAAAATTGTCAGCCTGACGTTCATTTGTAGTTTGCTCACATGCGTAGCATATTCACAAACTACCAAGGAAGAAAAGGAATTACTGAACGCTGTAGATCGTTTCACAAATGCCAACAAACAAAATTGGAATGATCTTGAGAAGTTAATGAACAGTTTACCCGACGATGAAATTGCGCAGCGGACAGAAAAATTCCGTAATGCTGTTTTTATCAAATCTTTCAATGTATTCAATCAGGCAAATGGTGATAAATATGCGGCTGTGCGGACTGCCAAATTTGCACAATATGCACCACCTCCACCCGCATTACTCGCGCTCGATTGGGATACCAGCAGCCTCCGCGCACCCAATAGTCTGACAGGCAATATTGATCTGTTCTCCGTAATACTCCTGCGCACATTCGATCCTACTTTAACAGCGCAGATCGCCAACTCGATGTTTGCCATCACCATATTCTCCGACTCAACATTACAGCCTATGGCGCTTCGCTATTACCGTGTAAAGGGGATGTATGGTATGCAGTTGTATACCCGGCATCTTTCCGGCGATTACTGGCAGGTCTGGGCTGCAGATCATATACTTGCGGTTTCATTCCGGTATGATGTAAGACGGGGAATTATCTCTGCTCCGAGCCGCACAAAGCTGGATGACCCCGCTTATGCCAGGATTCAATGGCCGCATTCTATTGAGAAGCCAGCCAATGAAACGGTGCGCCTGATGGATGATCTGCTGCAATCAATATGGGATAGTTACCCCGCTACCGGATATGATAATGAGGACCATTACTTTAGATACAGGCAATTACAGACGGCAAAACTGGCGGCATTCCTCAGTAGCAACCGCGGGCGTTACAGAATAGCTATAGAACAGGAGCTGCGCTCGCTGGAACAACCGCCAGCTACGCTGACCGGATTTAAAGAGCTGACTACAGCAGAGGACGACATTGTTCCCTACAGGGATAGTGCTTATAATGCAGCCACGTTTCTTTATCCGCGTCAGTGGGCGACAGCCATACAAATGGCGGCACTCTCCTATCTCCAGCTGGATCCGAAAGACTATGGAAGAAGAGTGCAACACAATGCAATATTCGGACTGAACAGTTATGCACGCCGGCTCAATGATGACGAGTGGGAAGTCTGGAACATAGGTGCACTGGATGCTTGTAGTTATATATGGGACCTCAGGTCCGGACATGTAAACAAAGCCCGTTACTGGGTCCGGGAGGAACCCGCGTCATAAAGTCCTGCGGCGGCCGGGTCAGCTGCCCGGTACAACTTGCCCCCGGGCTGTCGGCTGAAGTCCAACTCAAAGGCATGGCAAAGCCATAGTAAAGGCGTGTCAAAACCATGTTATCATTGATTACTTAGTCATGTGGAGGAACAACCAGGATGTTGGGTTAACTTTAGGTTTGAGACTGTATATAAGTTCGATATAACTTCGTTTTAACAATGCTTCACCTATGTTCATCTTACGTTGATCCTACGTTCCTGAACGCAGGATTAACGTAAGATAGACATAGGTGAAACATTGTTAATTCCTGTTTATATGCCGGTTATATCCTGTTTAAATGCTTCTCCGGTTGAATTCTCTTTCTCCTATTTTCGCCTTAAGCTTTCTCATAATCAAGCAGTATTACGCCTGATTTCGACGTAACAGCACCTTTAAGTTTCAAGTTAGTCCTGCCCTTCAGATCTGAAAAAAGCGGCGTTCCTCCTCCCAGTATCACCGGATGCACCGCAAGCAGGTAATTGTCGACGAGTCCCAGGTTAACAAACGTAGTGATCAGCTTTGCACCGCCATAAAGCCAGATGTCTTTTCCCGGATGTGCTTTTATTTCATTCACCCTATCAGCAATATCACCTGTAATATATGCAGCATCCTTACTTCCTGTCGGACGCGTTGAAAAAACATACTTGCTTTTGCTGTGCACATTCTCCCAAAGTCTTCTTTCTGGCCAAGAGGCATCGGCAGCAGGCTGATATTGCCCCCAGAGATCATAACTCACTCTCCCGTAAAAGATTGTATCGATCCGCGCCAGGAACTCATCAAAATGCGATGTAATACCCTCTTCTGAATCTGGTCCATCGTCCATGATGCACCAATCGATTTCCCCATTGGGTCCTTCAATAAAACCGTCCAGTGTTACAGCAAGGTTTAAGATCACTTTTCTCATATCGTATGGTTTAAGTTTTTATTTCCCCTGCAAGTTGCCGCAAAAATTTTTTTTATTATTAATTTTCTATTAACTTACTATTGCAAATAACGCAATTGTCAACCCGCTTTGTTTGTAACTCTGTATACCCAAATTAAATAATCATCCGAAAATTGGTATTAAAGTTTGGTTTTACCCCGATGGCTGGAATGCTCTGATTCCTGTTGAAATAATTGTAGATCATATGTTAAAAATCACCGCAACAATACTGTTCTCTTTCATATTTTATTCCACTTATGCGCAGGTGTCTGTTCGGGGAAAAATAACCGACAATAACCAACACCCGATGGCATTTGCGACAATAAGTGTGCAACAGGGAAACATTGTTGTGTATAATACATTTACAGACAGTACAGGCCACTATCGCTTCCCGGATATCAAAACAGGTAACTATAAATTCCTCATCCGACCCGGCGCCTTCAGAGATACATCCATATCGCTTGTCATTCATGCAGATACAACACTGAATATACAATACGATAAAGTACAAATGCTATCGGAAGTGATAGTACGGTCTAAGAAACCTGTTTTCGAGCGAACTATCGACCGGTTGCGGTTCAACGTGGCGGGAACAGATCTCGTGTATGGTAACAACATATGGGACGTTGTTGAAAAAACACCACTGATCAACGCCTCCTCCGACGGTACATTAGAGATCGCCGGTACTTCCGGTGCGATCGTATACATCAACAATAAAAAGAAAATACTGAGCGGCAATGCGCTCAAAAACTACCTGAGCAGCATTCCTTCTGATAACCTCGAAGCAATCGAAGTGATGACCACTCCGCCCAGTAAATATGATGCGGAAGGCGGCGCCGGTATCATCAATATCATCATCAAAAAGAATAAAGAAGAAGGACTGAATGGAAATGCCGTACTCAGTACCCGGCAAAGTGCTGTCAATTCACAGGCGGCAAGTGTATATCTCAATCATCGTAAAGGAAAATGGAACATCTATACAGATATCTATGCAGGCAACAGGAAAAGGAAACCGGAATTTAACAAGAACATCTACTACCCTTCCAATGGCACTGATAGTCTGGCACAAAGGCACATCAATTCTTCCAATGAGTTCCGTGTGTTATACCCCGGCGCCAGCCTCGGCGCAGATTACCAGCTCAATCGCAACCATGTGATAGGCCTGTTATTCGACTTCTCCGGCGACTGGCACAAGGAAACACGCGATGCCTACAGTCGCGATTATTATCCGCATGCCGATTCACTACGGTTCACCAACAACAATGATGATCTCAATTCACAAACATATGCACTGAACTTCAACTACCAGGGAAAACTGGATTCCACAGGCACTACACTCAGTGTGGATGTGGATGTGCTGGAATACAGATCCGGTAATAAATCACTCAGTAAAACACAAACGCTTGATACGGACACCTATAAGCCCCTGCTAACGAAAGACTGGTTCAGGAGTTCTTCTCCCCAGGATATCAGCAACAAATCTGTCAAAGCCGATCTGGAATGGCCTATTGGCAAAAAGGCATCGCTTGACCTGGGTGCAAAAATATCATTATCGTCCATCCACAATGACCTCGTGTTCGAGAACTGGACACCCGACTACACATGGGAGAAGGATTTTACAAGAAGTAATCTCTTCAGATATGATGAAAACGTCAGCTCTCTGTATGCCATATGGAATAGTGAAATAAACGCACGATGGAGTTATCAGCTGGGTATGAGAGTGGAAAACACGGTCGCCAAAGGATGGCTCAATGGCTCAAAGGTAGTGAACAGGAATTACACCAACGTCTTTCCTACTGCATTTCTCAAATACACCACCGCGAAAGAACGAACCTATGTACTGGCAGTATCCAGCAGGATCACCAGGCCTGGTTTCTGGGATGTGAATCCTTTCAGGATGTATACCACCGACCAGACCTATTTTGAAGGGAACCCCTTCCTCATGCCGTCAAAATATTACAGGCAGGAACTCAGTCATACACTGGAAGGTAAAACAGGTACCTACACCTTCCAGCTAGCTGCCAGCCAGCTGCTGGACGAGTTCTATGCACTCCCCTATAATCCTTCAGGAAATATCATTGCCAATAAAAAAACAAACTATGGAAATAAATACAGCTATTCAGGCGCAATGGTGTATTACAATAAACTGCTGCCCTGGTGGACTTTATCAGGGTCCCTGCTGACAGGCTATGTCATTTCCAGGGGGAAATATGCAGACAGTGTCGACATTAACAATGAATCTTTCCTGCTGAGTCTCTCGGCTAACCAGACCTTTACTATATCGAAGAAAAGAGGTCTCTCCTGTACGGTGATCGCGAAGAACACATTCCCTGTGACCATCGTCAATACAAAGATCTCCAACAGGCTGGAAACAGAGATCAGACTGCGGAAATCCATTCAGAATTTCAATATTGTACTATCTGCACAGGACCTGTTCAAAAGCAATATGGACAGATACAATATTATGCTGGACGGCCTGCGGATCATCGACAAAAACTATCACGATACGCGCAGTGTAGCGCTATCGGTAAGCTATAATTTCGGCAAGTCGACTGTAAAGAGTAAAAGAGACCGGGATACCGGAAATGATGACGTAAAAGGAAGAATTATGTAGTAACCCAACACCCCCGAATCCATCTGCTTTACTGGTGCTTCTTTAGTTTCATTTTTAATCCCAATAAATGAAAGGGCAATTGCCATGTCCTTACTGATGGCACATTTTTCATTTCTTTAAACCTCAAATTTTATGAAGAAAAAAACCAGGATCGCATCACAACCTGAACAGAAAAGCATCATCGATGAAGCACTGAAGTCCTCAGAAAATGAGCAACTTGACCTCTACAAAGCTATTTTCGGTGGCATAGGTGCTGACTGCCCTGTTGTTGCCGTTAGCAATCTGCGTTCAAGAGCATCTGCTTACGATAAGCACGATACTTTCCTGCAGGCAATTGGTTAATTAACCAGATGTATAGCCAATCTATCAGCAGATAGATTGGCTATTTACACCTCAACCCCGTTTCTACTATGAAAAAGATAAGCTCATTCGTGCTCAAGATTGCCAGCCGCTGTAACCTCAACTGTTCATACTGCTACATGTATAACCTGGGCGACAAGACCTATATGAATCAGCCAAAATTCATGTCTATCGACACCATCACGGCACTGGCAGAAAGACTACGGTCATATTGCAACGCGGCAGATATACAGTTTGTCCAGATCGTTTTCCATGGAGGGGAACCGCTGCTGCTGAGTAAAGAATTTTTCAGGGAAAGCATTGAGATCTTTACCAGCACCTGCCCCGATATTGAATTCTCTTATACTATCCAGACCAATGGCGTACAGCTGGACAACGACTGGTATCATTTCTTCAATGAATACCAGGTGAAGATAGGCATCAGCTTTGATGGCCCACGGCAACAACATGACAAGTACCGGAGGTTCCATAATGGGAAAGGCTCTTACGATGATGTAGCGACAGCCGTACGACTGGGGAAAGACAATGGTCTCGCCGGTATACTGATGGTATTAAACACGGATATTCCACCAGCAGATTTTTATAACGAGATCAAACAACTGGGCGTCAGAAACCTGAACCTCTTATTCCCTGATGGTCACCATAGCAAACTGCCCGGCGGATTTGATATGAAGCGGCTTTCCGAAGCAGGATACACCCCGTATGCAGACTGGCTGATCGCTTTGTTTGTACTATGGAAAAAGGATAAGAGCAGACCCACCATCCGGCTTTTTGAAAACATTATCGCATTGCTGATGGGCAATGAGCAGATCGGCAATCAGGCCATGGGAAAAAAAACCAATGGTGTTGCCGTCATAGAAACAAATGGCGGAATAGAGGTAGTCGATTCATTAAGGGCCTGTTATGAAGGCATCACCAGGAACAATCTGAATGTACATACCGGGAAGATAGAAGATCTATTTGGAGATGATGTATTTGAACTGTTCTACAACTCCCATGAAATGGTTTGCGAGCAGTGTCTCAACTGCCCCGTCTATGACATCTGCGGCGGTGGTTTCCTTGGCAACCGTTTCTCCGAAGCCAACGGATTTGATAATCCCACTATCTACTGTAAAGATATTATCCGCCTGGTCAGTTTCCTGCAGAACGATATATTGGAAAGCCTTCCTCCTGACACGGTTGACCGGATAGGTATTGAGAAAATGTCTTACGAGGAAGTATTGGAAGAACTGAAAAGGCCCGCTGACATCCCGATAGACAACAGTGTAAAACAAAAATTAATCTCATTCAAACAACTATCATGATGGAACTTAAAAAAGGAATCGGCTTATACAGCAAGCTGCCCGGGATTAATGAACAGTTGTACATTAATGAAGGAACAATCCCCGCTACAGCAGATACCGGGCTTTATTACAATCCCGGTTCATATATACCCCGGCATGGATGGAGACACCTACAACCTGCCGAATCAAAGTTATTAATCAGCCATGTTGCTGACGATACAGACTTCAGTAAAAGCATCTATGTAGGTGATATTCCGGATAATCTAAAGACCTCCTTTGCCACACTTGGCCTGGACCAGGTGAAAGAGCTGGATAAGGTCTATCCTACTTTAAAAGAGAACGAAGGCATCGTGAAGCAGATAACAGATGAACTGGATGTTTTTCTACGTCCATTGTCGGCGAACAGGAACTATAAGTTTCACCGTATCACGAGGGCGATGCCCAACCGTGAAACCATTACCTGTCATTATATCGACGAGCAGTTTATTTATATCGGCTTACATATCGATCAGAGCAAACGTTTCACGGCGCATACTGCGTATAAGTCAGGCAACCGTATCTCCATCAATCTCAGCAAAGAGAACCGCTTTCTGGCTTTCATTAATCTTTCTATGCGACAGGTAGTGAATATGCTGAGAGACAAGATGGACGTGGCGGAGGTGAACCCTGATAACATCGCCTATCATTTCTTCAAACACTACCCGGATTACCCCACTATTAAAATTGAGATCAAACCTTATCAGTATTACATAGCGCCTACGGATAATTTCTTTCATGATGCCACCACATTAGGCAACAAGGAAATAGATGTAACGATTGTGTACACGGGTGTTTTTGACACGGTCCATTTAAATAACTAGTGTATGAAAATGATCAGGGGTATCCGGCTGCACAACCAGACTGCTGATGGGCACACCATCGTTTCCATTAACACAGGTGTTCTGCACCATGCCGGTCAGGAGAAACAGGCAGTGAACTATGAAGGACTTTCCTTTGTGCCCGGCTTTGAAGAGGGCGCCTTCCTGCCAAAAAAGAACTGGCGGTCGCTAAACAGTACAGAACTAAACATACTAAAGCCCGTGGGCAAACATGATATTGGCAAAACGATCTGTATAGGAGAAATTCCTGACGAGCTCAAAACGCTGTTCGAACAATTGCACCTGGACACCTGCAGGAACAGGGAGGATGTCTTTGCAAGATTCAGAGAGCATCCAACAATTACGACAGCTATCAATACATTGACAGATCAGTTCCTGCAAAGCAAATCCAACGGGCATCCATATAAGTTCCACTACCTGGGCACCAATCTGCCAGACCTGGAAGTAACAGCCTGCGATACGACGGTGATGCGGACGGGTTATACAGAGCAGGATAAGAAGTACATGGGTATTCATAACGATGGTACCGAGTATGTGTCTCCTTACCAGTTACATAAACTGGGGAACAGGCTGACGATCAACCTTGGCAGGGAGCCCCGCTCCTTCCTGTTCCTGAACCTCACTATGGTGCAGGCGCTCAATAAGCTGAAGCAGGTCATAGATGTAGATGAACATAAGATAGATATCATCAATATCGCTGACTACTTCTTTAAATATTTCCCGGATTATCCGGTGGTAAAGATCACACAACATCCGTATCAATATTACATCGCCCCAACAGATAATTGTTTCCATGACGGATCAACACTGGGAATGAAGTCGCTGGATATCATCCTGGTATATTTCGGCATGTTCACCTGTAAGATGTAACACAAACCTTTTTGAATATGATGCAATTAAAAAAAGGGATCACTATCCATAACAAGTTGCCGGAGCGCTATGATGCCCTGAGCATCAATTCCGGTACCGTTTACCATACAGAACAGGAAGCGCCGCCTGTTAATTTTCAGGGACTTCATTACACTCCCCGGTACATTGATGGCGCCTATGTGATCAAAAGAGACTGGCGGCCGCTGAATGGAGATGAGATCAGGTGTCTGCAGGCGAATGGTCAACGCACTGATTATAGCACCATCTACCTGGGAGACATTCCTGAGCAGCTGAAAGACCTTTTCCAATCACTCTCTTTAAACGGTGCCGGCAACAGGGACGAAGTAATGGAAAAACTGGCAGCAAGCCCGGAGAAGACAAAAGCACTCAGTGAACAGATCAATGCCTTCTTGCAACCACTAGCCAATCAACAGCCCTTCAAATTCCATTGTATAGGCATTAATTTCCCCAATATTGAGCTGGTGGCCTGTAATACAACCAGACTACCAGCAGGCTACAAACCGCAGGATATCAGGTATATGGGCATGCATAATGATGGCACCAGAGATATGACCATCTATACCGCCAATAAAGCAGGCAACAGGATCTCTATCAATATTGGTGAGGAAAGCAGGTCATTCCTGTTTGTAAACCTCTCTATGGTACAGGCCATCAATATGCTGAAGAAGAAAATAGATATTGCGGAACATAATGTCAACATCGCCAACATCGGCCGCTTCTTCTTTCAGTATTACCCGGATTATCCGGTGATAAAGATCCGGCAAAAACCCTATCAGTACTATATCGCACCAACAGATAATTGCTTCCATGATGGTTCTACATTGGGTAGTTCCACGCTGGATGTTACCATGGTCTATTTTGGCAACTTTCAATATTAATGTATGCGTCTGAAACAAGGCATAAGATTACACAGCCTCTTACCGGAGGGATATGATGCTGTTTTCATTAACTCGGGTACCTCGCCTTATCAGGAACAGGTACTGGCAGAAGTAGACTTCCAGGACTGGCATTTTACGCCCCTCTTTGAAGACGATGCCTATCTGCCGAAGAAAGACTGGCGAAAGATGAATCCGCAGGAGGCATCTATTATCTGCTCCAAAACAACACGTAAAGATTACAACACCATCTTTACAGGTTATATTCCCGAAGAGCTACAGGACACTATCAGGCAACTCGGACTGGAACAGTCACAAAACCGGGAGGAAGTGATGCAAAAGTTCAGGGATCATCCTGCTACAGTTCAACAGCTCAATACAAAGATGCAGCAGTTCCTGACGACTGTGGCAGATAACAAGCCCTTTCACTTTCACTGTATAGCTGCCAATCTGCCCAACCTGGAAATGGTAGCCTGTGATATTACACGGTTGCGTGAGAACTTTACTGTACCAGAGAAAAGGTATATAGGACTGCATAATGATGGTACGCAGTTTATGACCCTGCATACTACGCATAAAGCGGGCAACCGTATCACTATTAACCTTGGTAAACAATCGAGGATATTTTACTTCGTAAACCTCACCATGATACAGGCATTGAACATGCTGGCGAAAAAGATCGATGTGAAAGAGCAGGGTATCAATATCCATAACGTGTCTGCACATTTCTTTAAACATTACCCGGAGTATCCCGTCATCAAGTTCATTCAACAACCTTATCAGTATTACATTGCCCCGACTGATAACTGCTTTCATGACGGATCAACGCTGGGCAATACGGTATTAGACATCAACATGGTTTATTTTGGAACTTTCAGATGCTGAACTTTAATCAATACCCCTTTCAGAAACAGCTGGACTCGATGGATTGCGGGCCTGCCTGTTTAAAGATGATCACCGCCTATCATCGTATTGAGACGAATATTTTCGTGCTCAGAGAATGGTGTAATACATCCAGGCTGGGCACCAGTATAGGCGACATTGTTTATGCCGCGGAACAAACCGGTCTGAAAGCACTGGTACTGAAAACTACGGATGAATATCTGACGAAACAGCAGCCCTTCCCCTGTATATTACACTGGAGAGAGAATCACTATGTGGTGTTGTATAACATCAAAGACGGAAAGTATACCATTGCTGATCCCGGGTATGGTATCGCTACGTTATCACGCGAAGAATTTATGCGTTCCTGGCTGGGCAGAGGAGAAAAGGGTATTGCCATGTTCGTGGAACCTGATCCTTCGCTGACAAACAATACAGTCAACAACCCGGCCCACAAGCGGAATATATCCCGTCAGTTCCTGCAATTCCTGAAACCCCATGCAGGGAATACGGGTATACTCTTCCTGATCATCCTTATCGCCAGCCTGATATCATTACTGATACCGAGAACGATCCAGTATATGACAGATCATGGGGTACAGGAAAAGAACATCCATATCATCTGGAAGATGCTTTTGTTCCAGTTTGTACTATTTGGCAGCCTTACTTTTACTAACTATATCAAGAACCTGATCCAGGCGAAGCTCAGCACGAAGCTGAGTATCAGTATTATCTCTGAATTCCTTGTTAAGCTATTACACTTGCCGGTGTCCTTTTTCGATACAAAGAACCATGCAGACATCTATCAGCGTATAGATGACCACGAGCGGGTGGAAACCTTCCTGTCTACGAAACTGGTCGCCTTTATTTTCTCGGTAGCCTTGCTGGTATCGTATGTATTGCAAATGTTGTTCTTTGACAAATACATTGTGCTCAGCTTTGTGGTATTTACCGTGCTGTCTTTCATCTGGTTCCTGCTGTTCCTGGGTAAGCGGAAGGAACTGGACTATCGTCGCTTCGGACTTGCTATTGAGGAACGGCATTACCTCAATGATCTTATTTCAGGCATGACGGAGATCAAGCTGAACAACGCGCAGGCCGTCAGGGTAAGACAATGGCAGGACTTACAACAGAAACTGTACGACTTCAAACTGGGCAATCTCAAGCTATCGCACCTGCAACAGAATGGGATCAACACCATCAATCAGCTGAAGAACATCTTCATTACTTTCCTCTGCGCCTACTGGGTTATCAACGATAAAATAACTTTCGGTGTGATGCTGAGTATCAGCTACATCATTGGCCAGCTGGCCATCCCTTTACAGGAGGTGATGAACTTCTTCCATGACTACCAGGATGCCAGGACCTCCTTCGAACGCCTGAATGAAATACAGTTAAAGGCTAATGAAAACGATGAAGAGAAGCTTGACTTCCCGGCAACATTCAGGGAAGGATTTGAGATTGTTGATCTTTCATTCAAGTATGCCGGCGTGCATAATAACTATGTGCTCCGTGATATTCATCTCACTATTCCCAAGGGCAAGATCACTGCTATAGTAGGCACCAGCGGGAGTGGTAAAACCACTTTAATGAAGTTGCTTTTAGGGTTTTATGCCCCTCAGCAGGGTCATATATTAGTAGACAATATCGACCTTCAAAGGATCAATACAGACGACCTGAGAAAGCATTGTGGTGTGGTGATGCAGGACGGATATATTTACAGCGCCTCCATTGCGCAGAATATTGCGATGACCGACAGGGATATTGATGTGGAACAGGTACAGCGCGCGCTGCAGATAGCTTGTCTGGATGAATTTGTAGACTCCTTACCACAAAAGCACAATACACTACTTGGCAGCATTGGTGTAGAGCTGAGTGGTGGACAGAAACAACGCTTATTTATTGCGCGGGCGGTATATAACAATCCCAGGATCATCCTTTTTGACGAGGCCACCAATGCACTGGACTCCAACAACGAAAGAGCGATCATGGACAACCTGGAACAATTCTTTGAAGGGAAGACGGTCGTGGTTATTGCACACCGGTTGAGTACTGTGAAGAATGCCGCACAGATAGTCGTGCTGGAAAAAGGTGAGATCGTGGAAGTAGGCTCTCATGCAGGGCTAACTAAGAACCGGGGGAAGTATTTTGAATTGGTGAAGAACCAATTGGAATTAGGCGTGTAATTGATGCCTCATATAACAGACAAAGGCCGCACAAAGGCGGCCCTTATCGTTTTTACAGATCAATTCACTTAAAGCACCACGAGCTTTTGTGTGGAGTTGAGCGCTGTATTCGCGATCTTCACCAGGTATACGCCTGGTTTAAGCGCTTTAGGTTCTACTGTATAATTATTACCTGTAGTTACTTTCTGCAGCAGCAGTTCACCTGTCAGGCTATAGACAGTGATAATACTTCTTTCCATTTTAGCATTTGAGAAACGGATCTGCACACCGTTGCTGGCTGGAGCCGGATTAGGAAATACCTGAAACTCAGGATGAGCGTACACAAGTTTGTATTCCTCAGGTCTTGCCTGTCCGTTGAATGGCTGGTTACAGTATAAAGACCAGTCAATACCAGATTTAGTCTCAGCAAAAGCTTCGCTGGTTCTTGCACTTGAAAGCAGGGCAGCAGTATACCATTTTGTGTTCACGCTGGCAGCGCCGGTAACACCGGTAACGAGCTGCAGACGGTAGTCATACTTTGCTTTCCTGGTAGCTTCTCCTGAATAGATATAATCGGTGTTTGTAATGATAGCGATCACTACATTGTTAGCAGGAGCAGCAGCAAGTTTCAGCGTAACGTTACCGCTGGAAACATACTGGCTGTATACAGGCGTACCATTGGCAGTCCAGTAAGCCAGCTGACAGGTCATATTTGCACCAATTGGCTGGAAGTTAACCGTAACGGTATTGCCGGTCACTGTTAAAGGGATCTGGTTAGCGCCAGACCAACCTGGCAGTGTAGTGGTATCTGGTCTCAGTACACCGTTGGTATTGGTCGTTTTCGCATAAGGAGTGGCAGTCCACGGAGCAGGATTCAACCAGGAAGGCTGCCACTCAGCACCGATAGCGCTACCGAAGTTATCATTGAGTAATTGCACAACAGCTCTCTTCCATTTACCAAAATCAGCCATCGCCTGTTTAGCCCTGTATTCTGTAATCAGCCTGCGCATCTGGGCAGCACCGATGCCGCTTGCGATACCTTCCAGTACCCTCGAAGAGGCATATCTCCAGATCCATGGAACAGCGTTGTCGCCCAGGGTATTACCCAGGAAAGTAGGGAATGAAGAGCTGTACTGGTGTCCGCCCAGGAATCTGCGCCATGTACAAAGCTGTTGGCCTGCACTGTTAAACATGTTCACGCCTTCTGCTGACGGTCCGCCGAAGCTACCATCCTGCAGCCAGCCTGAATAACATTCGATCGGCATAAACGGTGCGATGAAATCCGTACCATTCAGGAAGCCCATGGAGCTGTAGTTATTGGACCTGCGTGCATCAGCTGTTTGCTGGAACCACACGTTACCACCTTCATGGAACCATGCAGAGTTCTTTACGCCAGGCAGGTCAGCCAGTGTTGCGTGAATACCCTCATGTACCATCGCACTTCTCTGGTATTCGCCATCGCTGCCGGTAAATTTAGGATCAAAAGCATATACCGGATAATAAGAAGCCAGGATCATCGGCCAGCTCTTTCCGTTGTAAGAAATGGCGCTCTGCCATCCGCCAAGCTCTGTGCTATCTGCCTGGTCAGTGCAAAGACCCGAACCGTACAGATATACAGCACTCTTATAACCACTTCTCGCTCTCAGATCAGCAGGCCAGCCCATTGTATCGCGGAAGTATTTGAACTCGCTGTTCAGGCGTGCCAGCATGGGTGTGATAGCTGCTGAAGTAATGTTAGAGCGTTTCTTTGGTCCCCAGCGGAATGTCCACCAGCCGGATGACTGTGTACCTGCCACCTGCGGACAGTCATTCAATACCTGTTGAGGTTCAGCCAGATTAGGATATTCAGTCCTGAAGTCATAACTGATGGTAGGCGAGTATTTAGGCCAGGTATAGTTGCTGCTGTCGCCACCAGTTGGAGGAGGAGTTGTTACAGCCGTACCGTATACCTGCCATTCCAGTATCCCTGTTGACTGCGAAGTGTTACGCATAGACAGCCGCAGCCGGGTTACATTCACTGATGCGAATGATACGGTGTTGAATGCATTTTTCTGTAAAGGAACATTGGCCAGCTGTGTCCATGCGGAGCCGTTCCAATATTCAAGATAAGCAGTAGTAGGTGTCAGTACACCACCCGCATCATCAAACCAGTACACCTGTGCGGAGGTAACAGCGTAAGTCTGTGACCAGTCATACTGCACCCATTGGATGGAATTCGGATTATCCCAGTTGCCATAGGCGCCATGGGTTTTGTCGTTTGAGTTGGCCGGCGTATAATTGTCATTTAACGCCGTGATTGTTTCCCAGGAGGAAACATAAGAAGTTGAGGAGCTGGCTTGTGGCGCAATATTCGTTTGTGCGTGCGCGACAATACTGCCAAACAACAACAGGAGCGATGCTCTTGTAAATTTCAGCATGTGTGTTTCTTTTAAATGGTGATAAAAAAAGGATAGCCTGATAGTCGTTCATTTCACCATCGACGGGTTTTTCAAGTCACAGTAATCCCTGCAGCGGGCTTTTCAAGTCGCTGCTTCATAGGTTCTCGTATTAGTCTTCGGAATAAAAATAAACTATAGCAGAATAGAACGCCATAGCTGGGTTGTATCATTTTCCTATACCGTGAATGGTTCTTTTGAGTTTAAATAATATGGTTCTTGATGCTCAGTACACTAGACTATTGCACGCTGTAAAAATAGTATAGTCCTCAATACCGAGACCTCCATATTTTAACTTCTTTGAATAGTATTTTATCCATATGGTGTCAAAAGGACACTATATAATGGTATGCCAATATTAAGCGATTATTATCAACAGTAACAGCCCCACGATTTCCTGGCAGAATTGTTCCAGGTTAAATATACCCGCTGAACCCACCGCTATTTCTCCCTGATAAATTGACGCATTAAACAAAGTAGTTTGACGTTTTAAACAAAGTCGTTTCCCGTTGTTGTCTTTAGCTTTGTCTCATAAAATTCTTAAAAATGAAAGACAACTATAGCGGCGCATTACAACAGCCCCTCCATTCAGGATTCAACGCTACCTCCACTACACAGGATGTAATAAAAGGAATTGACCTTCAGGGTAAAACAGTGATTGTTACTGGTGGTTATGCAGGTATAGGACTGGAAACAGTAAAGACCCTGGTGGCAGCAGGCGCTAAAGTGATCGTGCCGGCAAGAGATGTACAGAAGGCAGCTAACAATCTGAAAGGTGTCCCTAATATAACAGTAGCAAGTATGGATCTGATGAACCCTGCCTCTATCGATGCTTTTGCAGATGCATTCCTTTCTACCCATGCGCAGCTCGATATCCTTATCAATAATGCGGGCATTATGTGGGTGCCGCTGCAACGTGATGAACGTGGTTATGAATCGCAGCTGGCTACCAATCACCTGGGGCACTTTCAGCTAACAGCAAAGTTATGGCCAGCCTTAAAGAAAGCCAACGGCGCCCGTGTAGTGAATGTATCTTCCTTCGGGCACCAGATGGCGCCCTTCAACTTTGAAGACCCAAATTTCATCAATCGGGAGTATGAGACCTTACAGGGTTACGGACAATCCAAAACAGCTAATAATCTCTTCTCTGTAGAACTGGACCATCGCGGTAAAGCCTACGGTGTACGTGCCTTTTCCCTGCATCCCGGCTCGGTGTTGGGTACCGACCTGGGACGTGTTGCACCTATGGCCTTATTCCAGCAAATGGGAACACATGATGCGAATGGCGACATCTATCCTGAAGTAGCGGCTAAACTTAAAACTGTTGCACAGGGTGCGGCCACTTCTGTATGGTGCGCTACCAGTCCGCAGTTAAATGGTATTGGTGGTGTGTATTGTGAGGATGCGGATATTGCGCAACTCGATGAAGGGAATATTGAACACAATTATGACGATCCTTCTTCACTACGTGGTGTAAAACCATATGCGGTGGATGCCGCCAATGCACAAAGATTATGGACGCTGAGCGAAGAGATGACAGGTATTTCATTTCCTGCAAACTGACGCGATCATTCGCGACAACCGGCCCGCCCATGGCGTAGCCGCCTTGTTTGTCGCCTGAGATACAACCGGGAATACGAACTGCGCCGGAAATCCGAAACACGCCGGACAATACGTCCGGCATGTTTTATTTTTGTAGATTTATCATTTTACAACCATGGAATTTGAAACTAAATATATAACTCCTGATATCAAACTATCGGAATTCACCGGCAAGTCCTTCAGAGTGGAGGTCATGTTTGAACATCACATGCTGGTCTGGTTCATCTCCGGTGAAACCAAAATCATCCAGGCAGATGCCACTTATACCTTCAATGCCGGCGATACCTTTCTGATCCCGCGTAACCAGCTGGCTACTGTCATCAATTACCCCAAGGATGGCATGCCGCATAAAGCCGTGGCGATGCATCTTACCAAAGAGCGTCTGGAGGATTTCTACACCAGGCATAAGGCAGTTAATAGTAGCAGGGTACAACCACTACAGAAGGTCTATCGCTTTACGAAACATCCGCTGCTGGAAAGCTGTCTTGCCTCACTCATCCCCTATTTCGATCTGGGCGATAAACTACCTCCAGATATCGCCTCCATTAAAATTGAGGAAGCCATCAGCATTCTCAGATCAATCGATAAAGATGTAGATGGGTTGCTGGCTAACTTCGAAGAGCCGGGTAAGATCAACCTCACTGATTTCATGGAACGGCATTATATGTTCAACATGACGCTGGACAGGTTTGGCTATCTCACCGGCCGTAGTGTGGCGACCTTCCGAAGGGATTTCAAAAAGGCCTACAATACCACTCCACAGAAATGGCTGACAGAAAAGCGGCTGGAACTGGCGCATTACCAGATCGCCGAACAACAACGAAAGCCTATTGATGTATATGTGGAGGTTGGGTTCGAAAACCTTTCACATTTTTCGTATGCTTTTAAGAGCCATTTTGGATATTCACCTAACGCGCTGCTTGAAAAAAGGTGATCACATCAACCCTCATCAAAGATGTGCAGGTAGTGTACTTCTACGTAGTCGTATTTCTTGAACAGCTCAAACTGTGTTTTGTCACAGTAAGCATAGATAAAGTTATCATCATCCGGCCTTAAGAGACAATATTTCTCTTCCCGGTCTTTTAGCAGCTTGTTAAACATCATTCCCAGCTCATAGAAGTTCCATTTGTCCAGGTGCTCCACTGTCTGGAACCGGCCAGAATTAAAGACGACCTTCATCCTGTTGGATACAGGATCAGCCGGTGAATTGATATCTAATTGAATTGTATTCCCCGGATTGATGTTCAACACCTTCTCCAGTTCCTCACGCAGCCATTGCGGGGCTTCCTTATCTGCATACACCGGTAGGTAATGCCTGCCATCATACAGGTCCGACTGGTACTGCAGGTTCAGTTCTTCCAGCGTCAGGCGTACAGGGATCTGCGGTATCTCTTTCGCTTCTTCCGGAAAGAGGAACAGATAATTATCGACATCTCCCAGCAGTGAATACCCCTGTATACCATGCAACAATTCCCGGCGACTGGCATATGCAAGGTATAAGTTGGATATAATGAATGATTCATTCGGAGCGGCAGCACTACGGAGCGGCACGATGCCATATCCATTGAAACGATGGATCAGGTGAGCATTGACTGTTTTGATGACATCGACAATAAAGTTGTCCAGTCGGTCTATATAGTTATCATATAGAATGCTTTCCGTATGGCGTATCGGTCCGTCTGAGATCTCCATTTCCAGCAGATGCTCATTATTATTCTTCAGCACGATCCTGCAGACAGGGTCATTAATGGCAGCCAATAAGCTGTTGAGATGTTTGATCAGTTCGGGCACAAACCATTCATGGTGGTCGGGGAACTCTTTCTTTACGGCATCGCCGTGAAAGAAACGGATAGCTTGTTTTTCAGGCATAAGAGATTATACAACGAACACAAATTAAAAAATTAGACTATTATTTCCTGTTTTTTTTATCTGTTGCAACGCTATAAAACACGTCTGATCTTTCCGCAGATCAACTACTTTCCCAGCCTTTTGGGACCTCTTCCAGCACTTGTTCACCGATCGATCCTGCCTCTCCGGCGAAAACCACTGGGTATTTCCTCTCAGGCCAGCTAGTTTCGGGCCATGAGTCATTATCTAAGGGAGCTTTTATGAGTAGATTATTACTGAATACGGCATTGGCCGCGATGCCATTTGTACTGCTGGCCGCATGCCACCCGGGCGGGAAAGACAAACAGGCATTACAGGCCCGTATAGATAGTTTGCAGGAAAAGGTGAATGCAGCCTATGTACCGGGAACAGGAGAGATCATGAATAATATCATTCAGCCGCATCATCTGAAACTATGGATTGCAGGCAGTGATGAGAACTGGGTATTGGCAGATTATGAACTGCATCTGTTATCCGGGGGATTTAAACGAATAGAGAAATTTCATAAGGGATCTCCTGAAGCAATAGCCCTGCAGATGATCTATCCGGAGATAGATAGTGTAAAGGAAGCGATTAACGGTCAAAAAAAAGAGTTATTCAAAAAACACTTTCTGCTAATGACGAACACCTGTAATACCTGTCATCATGCAACAAACAATCCGTTTGTCGTCATAAAGGTGCCGGATAAAGAAGCGTTCAGCAATCAGCAGTTTTAACATACTGATTACAACAACCTACAGGATTATTACAGATTCCGCTGATAGTTTTGCTCTTCGTAAACGGAAGCTATCCCCACATTACATGGAATCATTATCAAATTGTCATGGACTTCATCATTTCAATTATATATGTGTATCAGTAAACAAACAGCCATACGACTTTTGACAGGCTTTGCGCTTGTACTACTAGGTGCCTGCGGCACTAAGAAAAGCAATCCTGCAAAGAATGATGTGAAGACGTACCCGGTGCTGGAAATAGCCTATCAGCAGGCAGAGATAGACAATGATTATCCTGCCACTATTCAGGGTATTCAGAACATCGAAATCCGTCCGAAGATTGATGGCTATGTGGAAGATATTTATGTAGATGAAGGCGCCACAGTAAAGAAAGGGCAATTGCTATTCCGCATCAATGCGCCGCAATATGAACAGGCAGTAAAAACAGCAGAGGCAAATATTGAAATAGCCCGTGCGGATGTAAATGCTGCACAGATGGAACTGAATAAGGTAAAGCCGCTGGTGGATAAAGACATCGTCAGCAAATATGCAGAGGAAGCAGCGCAATATACACTGCAATCCAAACAGGCAGCACTCACGCAGGCCAGGGCAGCGTTAAGCAATGCCCGGACAAACTTTAGTTATACCAGTATCTACAGTCCCGCCGATGGCGTGATCGGCATACTACCTTATAAGATAGGGAGTCTTATCAGCAGTACAACACCGAACCCTTTAACAACCGTATCCAATATCAGCAAGATCTATGCATACTTTTCCATCAACGAGAAACAGGGGCTGGATTTCTTTGCTGCATCCAAAGGGGCAACCATGCAGGAAAAGCTGGCAACGCTTCCTCCTGTAACATTAGTGCTTGCAAACGGAACACTGCTTCCCGACAAAGGAAAGGTAGAAACGGCGAGTGGTCTTATTAATACACAGACCGGTGCATTGAATATGAGAGCTACCTTTCCCAATCCGGGAGGCCTGGTACGCAGTGGCAGCAGCGCCCTGGTACGCATTCCCGAAAACATAGATACTGCCTTGCTGGTTCCTCAGAAGGCCACTTACCAGATACAGGGGAAATTATTTGTGTATGTGCTGGGAGAAGGTAATAAGGTTAGTTCTGTAGAGGTTGCCTCTTCTGCGTCTGCCGGACAGGCATTTATTATTACAAAGGGGATCAGGCCGGGAGATAAAATCGTTGCGGATGGCATATCAAGTTTACGGGAAGGCCTGGTCATTAAGCCCAAACTAATCAACGCAACTGACATAATAACTGCCTTGTAACAAGACTG
Source organism: Chitinophaga ginsengisoli (assembly GCF_003014595.1). GTDB lineage: Bacteria > Bacteroidota > Bacteroidia > Chitinophagales > Chitinophagaceae > Chitinophaga > Chitinophaga ginsengisoli. The sequence continues at coordinate 56,329 of NZ_PYGK01000002.1, forward strand.
TCTGCTAAAATGATGATATGTTAAAGCGATTTATAGAACGGCCGGTATTATCTACGGTGATATCCATTATTATCGTGACGCTTGGCGTGCTCGGATTGGTATCATTACCGATATCACAGTATCCTGATATTGCGCCACCGACGGTACAGGTACAGGCATCCTACAACGGGGCGAATGCAGATGTGGTGATGAAGAGCGTGATCGTTCCTTTGGAGCAACAGATCAATGGCGTGGAAAATATGGACTACATCACCTCCACAGCCGGCAACGACGGTAGCGCCAATATCACGGTGAGTTTCAAGATCGGGAGCGATCCTAATATGGCAGCCGTGAATGTACAGAATGCAGTATCACGAGCTACGCCATTGTTACCGCAGGAGGTGACCCGTGCGGGTGTTACAGTGCAGAAGAAGCAGACCAGTACCCTACTGATTTTCGCATTGTACAGCGATAATCCGGCCTTTGACCAGACTTTCATACAGAACTACGCGTCTATTAATGTGTTGCCTGTTATCAAGCGTATACAGGGAGTAGGCGATGCTTCCTCCCCCAGTACGATGGACTATTCCATGCGTATCTGGCTGAACACCGAAGCAATGGCGTCTTATGGGCTGGTGCCTGCAGACATCACAGCGGCCCTGGCCGATCAGAACATTCAGGCGGCGCCTGGACAGTTTGGTGAACGGGGAAAACAATCTTTCCAATATGTGATCGTCTATCCGGGTACATTGACAGATCCTTCACAATTTGGGGATATCGTGATACGTTCCAACCTGAGAGGCCGCATTCTCCGATTAAAAGATATCGCGCGTGTAGAACTGGGCGCATTAAGTTATTTCAACCCTGGCCGTGTGAACGGACATGCCGGTGTATCTGTAGACGTAGCACAGGTAGCAGGTTCCAATGCGCACCAGGTGATACAACAAACACTGAAAGCCCTGCAGGAGGCGTCAAAGAGTTTTCCGCCTGGTCTCAAGTATGCTGTGTTACAGAATGCGGATGACTTCCTGATGGCCTCCATCGACAAGGTACTACATACACTGGCGGAGGCTTTCATACTGGTATTTATTGTCGTTTTTATCTTCCTGCAGGATTTCCGGTCTACGCTGATACCTGCTATTTCTGTTCCGGTAGCCATTATCGGCACTTTTTTCTTCCTGAAATTATTTGGGTTTACCATCAACCTGCTGACGCTTTTTGCCATTATACTGGCGATAGGCATTGTAGTGGACGATGCTATTGTGGTAGTGGAAGCCGTCCATGCCAAGTTGGATGAAGGCTATGAATCGGCGGAGAAGGCTAGTGTGGATGCACTCAGTGAGATATCGGGAGCGATCATTTCCATTACCCTGGTGATGTCTGCCGTATTTATTCCTGTCAGTTTTATCGGAGGGTCATCCGGTATATTCTACAAGCAATTCGGACTTACGCTGGCTACTGCCATTGTGCTCTCGGCTATCAATGCACTGACACTAAGCCCGGCCTTATGTGCCTTGTTCCTCAGATCCCATCATGAAAAGCAGCAGAAAAAGAGTCTTTTGCAACGATTCTATACAGCGTTCAATACATCATTCGAATTGATGACTACCCGGTACAGACGCGCTGTTGCCTTCCTGGCAAAAAAAGTATGGATACCTCTTTCCATGTTGGCGGTCTTTATTGCTGTTTTGTACTTTCTTTCGAGGAGTACTCCTACAGGATTTGTACCCAATGAGGACCTGGGTGCTATCAACTGTAATATTGCCCTGCCTCCTGATGCCTCGCTTGACCGGACGGACGCCGTAGCGCGGAAAGTGGAATCAATTGCCCGCACTATCCCTGAGGTAAATAGTGTGCTCGTGGTGACTGGTCGTGGACAACTATCGGGAACCGGGAGCAACTACGCGTTGGTGGTAATGCGGCTTATACCATGGTCTCAACGAAAACGTAATGTACAAACGATCATCAAAGAGCTGTTTGCAAAGACGGCAGATATTACCGAAGCGGAGATCAAGTTCTTCGCCCCTCCTACTATCCAGGGGTTCGGCGCTACCAATGGATTTGCTTTCCAGCTGCAGGATAAGACAGGTGGCAGCATTGCCAGTTTCTATAAAGTAGGTAAGGATTTCCTTTCTGCACTGAATGATCGTCCGGAGATACAATTCGCCACCACCTCATTCAATCCCAACTTTCCGCAATACATGATGACCATCAATGTGCCGAAAGTCAAGGAGGCGGGGCTGAATGTCACAGATATTACAGGAGCTATGCAGGGGTACTATGGCGGTATCTATGCTTCTAGTTTTAATGAGTTTGGACAGCAATACCGGGTGATGGTACAGGCATCTCCTGAGTTCCGTACGACGTCGGAAAGCCTGAATGCGGTGTTTGTACGCACGCAGGACGGTCAGATGGTGCCAATTACTGAATTCGTAACGCTGACGCAAACCTACGGGCCGCAGTCTATCACCCGTTTTAATCTATTCAACTCCATCAGCGTGAACGGTACTCCTAATCCGGCCTACAGTTCCGGGCAGGCCATCGGCGCGATACAGGCAGTGGCAGCAGAAGCCCTGCCGCAAGGCTATAGCTTCGAATATTCCGGTATCACCAGGGAGGAACTGATGGGCGGCAGTCAGACGGTGTTTATATTCCTCCTGTGTCTTGTTTTTGTGTTCCTCCTGCTGAGCGCCCAGTACGAAAGCTACCTGCTGCCTTTTGCCATATTGCTAGCCATCCCTGTCGGGATAGCAGGCACTTTTATGTTCATCAATCTATTTGGCATCGCCAATAATATCTATGTACAGATCACCCTTATCATGCTGATCGGGTTACTGGCCAAAAATGCCATTCTGATAGTGGAATATGCCCTTGAAAGGAGGAAGGCGGGCATGGATATCGTCGAAGCAGCTGTAAAAGGCGCAGCAGCCAGATTAAGGCCTATTCTGATGACTTCTTTTGCCTTCATCCTGGGACTGGTTCCCCTGATGCTTGCTACGGGTGCAGGCGCAAATGGTAACCGCTCCATCGGCACCGGGGCTATCGGGGGCATGCTGATCGGTACCACCTTCGGGATCTTTATCACACCAGTTCTGTTTATCCTGTTCCAGACCTTACAGGAAAAATTCAGGAGAAAAAAGCGAGTTATATGAAACGGCATATTATCATCACTGTTATAGTTGCGTTGGTCATTACCTCCTGTTCTGTAAGCAGGAAATATGAACCACAAAATACTGCCGTAAAAGGGCTTTACAGGGATATTGATGAAACAGATACCAGCAATATCGCCAGCCTGCACTGGAAAGAGATTTTTACGGATACACTGCTGCAAGAACTGATCACCACCGGCATTCAGCAAAATCTGGACCTACAGGCTGCCTACTCCCGCATCCGGCAGGCCTCCGCAACGTATGAACAAAGCAGAATGCAATTCTTCCCTTCCGTTGGCGCCAATCCTAATGTAGCCTATGCAGGATCATCTGATCCGCAGGCTATCGGGAAAAACATCACAAACAGCTTGTATCAGACAACGTTGACGACCAGTTGGGAAGCGGACATCTGGGGAAAACTAAAAAGCGCCAAAAAGGCCAGCCTTGCTAATATGTTGCAGGCTGGCGCAAATGCCAGGGCCGTACAGACTTCCCTTGTGGCAGGTATTGCTGCCAGTTACTATACCTTACTGGCGTTGGACCAGCAGCTAGTCATCACGAGGGAAAGCGTGAAGAACTGGCAGACTACAGTTGATATCATGAAGGAACTTAAAACCGCCAATACCGTTACAGGAGCTGCCGTTGTACAGAGTGAAGCAAGCAAATATGCGGTATCTGTCACTATTCCTGATCTGCAACGCTCCATCCGGGAAACAGAGAACCAGCTGAACCTCTTATTGGGGAATGTTCCGGGACCTATCAAACGGGCAACACTGGACAGTCAACTTCCTATTACACTGTTACAGACAGGCGTACCGGCACAATTACTCTCCAACAGACCAGATGTGCAGGCAGCTGAATATAACCTGCGATACTACTTTGAACTAACGAATGTAGCGCGTAGTTATTTCTATCCTTCACTGACACTGAGTGCCTCTGCGGGCTATGCCAGTTTAAGTTCTTTCTGGGGAACAGGTTCCTGGCTCAGTAACCTGACAGCGGGATTAACACAGCCCATTTTCAACCAGGGTATCAATAAAGCAAGGCTGCACGCCGCACGCGAACAACAGCAGCAGGCAGCCCTGAATTTTAAAAACACCGTACTGACAGCCGGCGAAGATGTGTCCAATGCCATGTACTCCTACCAGATGGCAGGACAAAAGGCAACAGACAGGAACCTGCAGCTGGAGAACCTGAGAAAATCAGTAGAATATACCCAGGAACTGGTGCGCTACGGTTTCGCTAACTACACCGAGGTATTGACTGCACAGCAAAATCTGCTGATAGCACGACTCAACAAGGTCAGCGACCGCGAACAACAACTGCTGGCGATTGTGTCACTATACCGGGCATTGGGGGGCGGCTGGAGATAGGTCGCCACCTGTTTAGAAAACATCCAGTATCATCAGTTTCTTCTCTCCCGCCGGAACCTGCCAGCGAACTTCCTTACCTTTCTGAAAACCCAGTAAGGCCGTACCGATGGGCGCCAGTACTGATATCTTATTCTGACTGATATCTGCCTGATCGGGTGTAACGATCGTAATAGAAAGGATCCGTTCCGTTTCCATGTCTTTGACGACCGCAGTGGAATTAAGTCCTACTACCGTGTCAGGAAAGTTCTCCTTGCTTACCAGCCTGGCTTTTCTTAATTCTGTTGCCAGGTCCATTACATTCCCTTTGTCAAACGACTGCGGGTTTCCATTCCTGATGTATGTTGTGAGGATATCAAAATCCTCTTTCTTTATTACTAACTGTTCTTTTTCCATTTTAATACGTTTTGATTTTTAAAATTGATAATTCGGGGTGTGAACGGGGATTGCAATCCCACGTTCCGCTCCCCCGGGGGTTGCACCGTTATATTCGCGCCCCGCGGGCAACGCCATGTTTATCCCCGGGGTTACGAACCCCATGATTTATCCCGGGGTTACGAAACCCCGGGCGCACAACAAGGGAACTCCTAACGGAGTCCTATTGTGTTTTGTTGATGACGTTTTGCCTATCAGGCACTTTTCTTCAGGGAGACGGGCAACATCTTAGACAGGATCACCTTCCATTTTTCGGCTTTATCTTCCAATGCGCGTAGCTCACTGATATTGTTTTCTGCCTGTTTGAAAAAGGGAATATCTGCAGGTTGTTTTTCCAGGAGGAACCTGAAATGTAAGGTCATCCTTTCAAGATAATGTTCCAGCTTTCTCTTCCTCAGACCATTTACATGAATACGGCCATATTGCTTTTTCACAGAACAGTTACTTACCTGGTTCAGGTCAATGACATATTCCGTAAGCGACCCGCTATTGGTACCATTCAGTACCAATAACTTTCTTTGTACACCATCCAGCCCGATGATGCAATTCCTCAATACCTCCTGGCTTGAGAAGGTAAGCTCATACTTTGATCCAAGCCTGCTGAAATAATCAAGCAATCTTTTCATCTTTCTACGTTTTTGTCTGTTTCGAATAGCTGTCAGCAACCCGTAACATAAAAAAGCTGCTGCTGAAAGCAGGATAAACACATCGGCCAATGACATGATAATTTTTTACAACGCAGTACGATCACTTGTTCCGGCTAAAGCCATATAACAACATTACCGGAGTGGTGATACATAATATAAAATACCATTTAGGACTGGCGATCATGCCCCGCTCCATTGCAATGGCGCTTAATACGGCCAATAGCGCGACAGCTCTGCCAGGAGAAACACGTTGTTTCCTGTACATGGCAATAACTTTTACACGGTAATTACTAACAGTAAATAAGGTTGAAATACAATTATCCCAGGCTATCGGAGTAATCAGGCCTGGGCAAACCTGTTAAAGTCTTTAAAGTTGGAGAAGTAGTACAGGTCTACACAAAAGGGGATAAATTCCGGGAAGGACCAGGTAAAACAGTTGCTGATATCAGGTATTACATACCTGACAGCATCTGTAGTGTTAATATGGGAGCTCTTCCGGATCATTTAGTCAAACTTACTAAATAAAATCTGTTATAAAAACATCAAATATTTAATGAAACGTTAATTGTGGCACCATTATACTAACTTTAAGCGCATGAAGGCAGGTATGTTTCTACGCAGCACGTCACTCCAGGATGACACCTATTTTGAACAGGCCCTTATTTTCATTACTGAACATAACGAAAAAGGCGCTATGGGCTTTGTGGTGAACAGGCTTTTTCCCCGGAGGATCAATGAACTGGTAGAATTCAAAGACAGTGCCCCCTTCCCCTTATATGAGGGCGGACCGGTAGACCAGGAACACCTGTTTTTTATACATCAGCGACCCGATCTGATAAAAGGAGGCGACCCGATAACAGACACGATCCACCTGGGCGGGGATTTCAAAGCCGCCATGCAATATATTAATGACAACACGATCACAGAGAAGGATATCAGGATATTTATCGGTTATTGCGGCTGGGACTTCGAAGAACTGGAAGCAGAGATAGCTGAGGGCAGCTGGGAACCTGTAAAAGAAACGACAGTCAGTCTTTTCTGATCATGAGCACTTATAGTTGTAACATTTGCACCCCGATGGCCGTTTTATAGCAACAGGTCCACTTGTTAAACTATATCACTGCTGTATCATGAAACATCTTTACCTCCTTCTTTCCATTGCTTTCGTATTTGCAGCCTGTTCCAAAGATGACTTCAACCCTTCGAAACCTAAAGATGGTCAGGTGGTTGGATACATCGCATACCGCGTACAGCTTTAGGAGAACCACCTTGTAGTACTGAGATAAAACGAGGCATATCTGATTATCAGGTGTGCCTCCATTGCATATTCAGCAATAAGACCAATAACAAAATATCTCCGGAGCTGTCAATAAACCCGCTACGCGACTTTTTCATTAACTTTAGAAAAAAACAGCACATGGAGAATAAAGGGCTGCTTTTTATTCCGGATATAAGTGGCTTTACCCGTTTTGTGAACGAAATAGAGATCGATCATAGCCGGCATATCATACAGCAGTTATTGGAGGTACTGATCAACGCCAATAACACGGGACTTGAGATCTCAGAGATTGAAGGAGACGCCATCCTGTTCTATAAATTCGGAGCACCACTGGACCTGGAAGCATTATATAAACAGGTGGAAAAAATGTTCTGTGAGTTCCACCGGCATCTGAATGCATATGATAATCGCAAAATATGCCAGTGCAGGGCCTGTGTATCCGCTGTAGGCCTTACGCTGAAGGTCATTACCCATTACGGTGAATTCACCACGTATAATGTAAAGAATTTCAGCAAGCTAATAGGTAAAGATGTGATCGTTGCGCACCAGCTCCTGAAAAATGATATTGACCAGCACGAATACTGGCTTGTTACGGATAATCTGCTGCAGGACACACCTCCTGCCGGGTTGGCAACATGGATGAAATGGGATGCCAGCGCTAAACAAACTGAAACAGGAGAAATACCCTTTCACTATACCCAGCTAAGCCAGCTAAAGAAAGAACTACCGCCTGAGCCGGATCCGCAACTGGAGCTTTCCGACAAGGTGAAAGTGCTCTCTGTGTTTAAGGACTATGACGTGGATATTAAAACCCTCTGTTTTACCACCGTGCATTTTGAGTTCCGTCACCAATGGCAGGTAGGATTAAAAGAAATCAATGAAGTGGAACATTTTCTGCCGGGTGTAGGCAGCCGGCACCAGCATATACTGGAAAACGGGCAGAAAATAATGATGTTTACCAGCAGCTTTTCTTATAATCCTGAAGAAAAGATACTATTCAGTGAAACCGATGAAAAGCGGAAAAGCTCAACCTATTATACAATTGAAAAAGCACCTGACGGACGATCCCGTCTAACACTGGATATCTATATCCCTAAAAATCCGGTGCGCCAGCTATTATTTAATCTCTTTGAGAAAAATGCATTGCACGCGAACCTTCGCGAGTCGCTGGAAAGGCTGGAACCTATCGTAAAAGAGATGGTATTACCACTGGAATTTTAGTCGGAGCTACCTGATACCGGCAGGCAGGGAGAAGAATTCCCCGCCCCCGGAAAGGCTTATTTTAAGCCATTTGATGGCCACTTAATACGTTATGATGAAAAGGTGCGCTACACCTGCTGCAGCTTCGCTATTTCTATCTTTCCCATCTGCATCAGGGCTTCCTGTGCTTTCTGAGGATTAGAAGATTCAAACAGCAGCTGTACAATGTTTTTCGGAACTACCTGCCAGCTAATGCCGAAAGGATCTTTGCACCAGCCACACAGCCCCTCCTCCCCGCTTTGGGTGAAGGTATTCCAATAATAGTCGATAGCTTCCTGGTTGTCACATTCCAGCACCAGGGAGACACCTTCCGTAAAGGTAAGATGCTGAGGTACGCCGCTATCCATGGCCATCAGCAAATGTCCATTGAGCGTGAATTGCGTATGCTGGACCTGCCCTGTCATTGGCCCTTCCGCATAGCGCATAATACCGTCATTCCTGTACGCCGGGAAAGTCCTTTCATAGAAATCAAGCGCCTGCTGGCATCGCCCTTGCTGGGCCTGGCCGAACATCAGCGTAGGTACAAGTTTGTTATATTTCCAGTCGTCCTCCCCATAGTACAATTGCCAGCTCACACCATAGCGATCTTCGACCCAGCCATAACTTGCACTCCATGGATAACTATCCAATTGCATGAATATTCTGCCGTCTTTGGTCAGTTTCTCCCATATCTGTGCGATAGCGACCTTGTCATTGGAAACCCACATAAAGGAGATCGCAGGATTGGGGGTGTACATAGGCCCTCCATTCAGTCCCATCATTTCAGTACCATCCAGCAGTGCCTTGACGACTATTGGATTCTCATCTGTAATTTTTGAATTGGGGAAAACCGACACATAAAAATCAAATGCCTCTCTGGCCTTCCCGTCAAACCATATACAAGGAAAGATATTGGTGTTCGATGAAGCGTTCATGATGCATCATTTTGCTATCGAATTTAACTATTTACCCGATGACAATGAAATTCAATTCATTGCTTGACAATATCTTTATCCCTTCCCTCTATCAGGAACGAGTGAAAATTCTCCAGTAATGCATCAGAAGTATTCGAGTTAGTAAAGATGGCATAACCCATTTTCAGGTCCTTATACACTTCAAACCGGCATTTAAAATCACCGTTGTTACCGCCATGACCAAACGTTTTGCCAAAAGGTGTTTCCCTGATCTCGAGGCTCATACCCATATAGGTAGGAACCTTCGGTTTATGTGTCCATCCGGTGAAGTCATATTCTGACTGCTTCGACATAATGGTACTATAGGTTTCCGGTTTCAGCCCTTTCTGCTCTAACAGGAACAACATAAACCGCGTGAAGATCAGCGCTTCCGTATGCATGGAATAGGCCATGCCTGGTTTTTCCGGCAGGTCGTTGTTACTGGGTCGTCCATCAAAGTGACCATACGCCACCACCCGCTGCAAAGAATCATTCTTTGAGAAGAACGTATGGTATAGTCCGACAGGCTGGATGACCTCTTCCTGTAACACCTGCTCTACATTTTTACCGGTGATCTTTTCTACCACCATTTTGAGGTATTCGAAGCCTTCTCCTGAATAGCCAAAAGCTGTTCCGGGGGTAAACTTAATAATCAGTTTACCATCACGCCAGTTAGGGAAACCAGTACGGTGCGTCAGTACATGTCTTGCTGTGATCAGCTTATAGCGATCATCGTATTCTATGTCTTTGTAGGGAAGATATTGGTATAAGGGTTTGTCGAGGTCAATCACCCCACGTTCCGCCAATCGTTCAACGGCCAAAGCAAACACAGGTTTTGTAACGGAGGCTGCTTCAAACAGTGTATTGTCGTTCACCTTTTCACCGGTCATTGTGTTGGTGACCCCGTATGTTTTATGATACACCACTTTACCATCCTTGATCAGTGCCAGCGAAACACCGGGTATTCCATAGTACTCTCGGTAGGCTTCAATAAAACTATCTACCTTGCCAGGATTGTCTGCAGTAAAATCAAACAGTACACCTTTGTCGGGGATCAGGTCGGGCACAGGCGATAACGGGAGCACAATATCAGGAGCGACCACTTTCTGTCCTGCTTTCGCTACAACCGTTGGAGATGTTTTAACGGCAACTGAGTATAGTTTGTCGTCGGATTGATAATAATGGTTGGGAAATGACAGCTCGTATTTCCCCGCAGGAATAACTATTGAATAATTGCCTGCGCTATCTACTTCTGCCGCCGTCCAGAGTCTTGGATGCTCTACAGATTTCAGACGCACCTGGCCAGGTAACTTCACAGCGGTGTGTTGGTCCCAGCTGACTTTGCCTGAAACGGTGGCCAATTTTGCGTCTTTGGGCAAAAAGAAAATATCGCCCAGGCTGTTTGCATTCATATATTTGGCCTCTCCCTTTCCCCAGTCCGACCAGGAAAAACTCCCATCTTCGTCTTTGTCCATTACATTTAGATCAAAGCCCACCGACTTATCAAGCGCCAATTCATTTCCCAAACGGATACGCCACTCGTAATAGCGCATATTTCCCTTCCGGGTCATGGCTACTTCCGCAATCTTCCAGGAGGCTGCGCTGGCGAATGGGTCGTAGAAGGCATTATTTATGTTACGGAGTTTTTTGCTGTACATAAATGAGGCCACCCCTGAACCGGACATCAGATGACGGGCATCAATACTTATCTGCAGGCCATCCTGGGTATTCCACCTTACATTTTCGGAAGTATCTTCTACAAAATCATCGTCTCTTATTGTAAATGCCAGGTATAATGACTGGTCTTCGAGCCGGTACCCCAGTTGAAAGAATCCGGAGAAATCTGCGTCGTCCTTGGGTTTCGTGTCTGAGAGATTCATGCCGATCTTGTACTTAGCCGCATCTTTCGGCCAATCGGAAAGATCGCCGTCAACAGTGATCTTATTAAGCGGATAAGCAAACGCTACACTCCCGTTGTGGGCCATTGAGTGCAGACAAAGATAAGTGCATAATATAGTAACGCACACTGCTTTAAGAGATGGTATTGACATGTCCAACAATTTATAAAGTGATGTTCCTGTTCCGTTGAACGAAATAGAGGTTGCTATCTAAGGACACTTCAGCGATAAAAAGGTTGCATGTGCAATAACATTTTCCTCCGGATGGCAAGAATTTGTTGCATTTTCCGGATGGTCAGAAATTATATAAGCGTCTTCCTCATTTCTATCAGGGAAAAAGAGGACCGTGCGGCTGAGGATTTGTTTGAAAAAGGCACCTGGTTCCCTGTAGGTACAAAACCCTTACGCCGGTACCAGTCGATCAACTCCTTCCGCTTGTCGATGACAGTGATGGTAATAGTGTTATACTGGTGTTCTTTTGCAAAAGCCTCGCTGTATTGTATTAACCGCCTGCCAATACCTACGGTCTGCGCACCTGGTAACACAGACAACATGCCCAGGTATAATGTAGCTTCCTTTTCCTCTAGTAATACACTGCCGACTATCACTGACTGACTGTCGCAACATTTAAATATCGTAGTCCCTTGCAGGCTGATAATGTCGAGTATTGCAGCTTCGGTGGTCCGCTCCCCTTCTACCAGGTGTCCTTCCGAGGTCCAGCTTTTACTGCCTGCTTCACCTTTATAAGCGCTGTTGATAAGCTGTGTTACAGCAGGAATATCTGCTGCTGTAACGGGAGAGATTGTAAAAACTTCATGGGTCTCTTGCATGCCTTTAAAATACTACTTCCGGTAATATTATGCAAGTCGTCTTACGCCAATGTTAATACTATCATCAATATCAGGTCCTCCCACTGCCCCAATACACGCCGCCTGCGCCGGCAATGATAAGCGCATTTATCTGCTGCCTGTACGGCTCTTTCACGAAAGAAAAGATGGTAATGTAGATAGCCGCTATACATGTAGCACCTATAGCTACCACGGCCGAAAATTCTCCTGTCATGTCTGATGTATTTAGGGTCACAAAGTTCTGCATTACACAGGGCAGCTGTTAGGATGTAGCAGGCAGCTTGTAGGATTTTTCAATCATCACAGCGAATTACCATCCTGTTTTCTTTTATTAACATACGCATATACTTTGTGTCGGGACAGATATTTTCTTATCTTTCACGTCGTCAAAAACAACGTTATGAAATCTGTCAGCGCTACTATTGCCTTTATATTTGTTTTTCACCTGTTTGCAACGAATAATTCAGCCTTCGCGGGGAACGGGTATCATGTAGCCGACACCGGTATAGTAGCCGATGGCGCCACGCCACAACTGATTTCCAGGAACTTCTCATTTACTGAAGGCCCGACAGCTGACAGGCAGGGCAATATTTACTTTACGGATCAGCCCAATAATAAGATCTGGAAATATAGCACCGATGGTCATCTCTCCGTTTTTATGGATAGTGCAGGCCGGTCAAACGGGATGTATTTCGACAAAAAAGGCAACCTGTATTCCTGTGCAGATGAACGGAACCAGCTCTGGAAGATCGATTCTCATAAGAAGATAACCGTATTGATAAATGATCTCAACGGTAAAAAACTGAATGGACCAAATGATCTCTGGGTATCTCCGCGCGGAGATGTTTATTTCACAGACCCTTACTATCAGCGCAGCTGGTGGGCGAGAACCAAGCCTGAAATAACAGGAGAAAAAGTATATGTTCTGCTACATGGCAGCAGAAAGGTCATACCTGTTGTAGATACCCTGCAACGCCCTAACGGTATTGCCGGCACAGCGGATGGTAAATACCTGTATGTATCGGACCTTCAGGGTGGCAAAACGTATCGTTATACTATCAGGAAAGATGGTTCTTTAAGCAATGCTCAACTGTTTGTAAACATGGGTTCTGATGGTATGACGACTGATAGCCAGGGAAATGTATACCTTACTGGCAGAGGTGTCACTGTATTCAACAAAAAAGGGGTACAGATAGCGCATATCCCTATCCCCGAAGGCTGGACGGCCAATCTTACCTTCGGAGGTAAAAACAGGAACAAATTATTTATCACTGCGTCCGAGGCAGTTTATATGTTGGATATGAAGGTCAGGGGCATTGAGTAATACATTTTCTGACTATCTTCGTCCCCATTAATAACTTATACCGTGAACTTCACCACATTAACCCTAAGGGACGCAATAGCACAGGAACTGCTGACCTCACTTGCTACAGACTTAGACATGCTGGAAGATGGCGCCGACTCGCTTATCATCAGGATATATGAGGGAAACACTATCATTAACGAATATGTAGATCTGCATGACCTCTTTTACGAACAAAAGATTGCAGGTATCATCGTAAATGGTAACCTGACCGTTAATGCACCTATTATCGATTTTGAGATCGATACCTATTCTTCCTTCCTGATCGTACATGGATCACTTACCTGCAAAACCCTGGCCGCAGGATGTGCGGAGATCATTATAGACGGAGATGTAACAGTAGCAGATGCGATGGTCGCTTTCTATAACCACGGTACTATTGAGATCCAGGGAGATCTGAATGCCAGACTCCTGATCATTGATGACCATGGGGCCTCCATTAAAGGCAGGATCAATGCTGCCACCTATTGCCGTGGATGGCATATAAAAGGAGCTAACTATACGAACTGGCGGCATATCTTATTGCCTGAGGTAGCAGACGAGCTGCTGGATGAAAAGGATTATCTCTTTGCCGGCGATGTGCGTCTGCTCAATATGCTGAAGGATGAAAAGCCTGTGTTCAGGGATAAGCTGGGTGATATATCCGCCGCTAATAATCCCGAAGCAAAAATTGTTTCATGGGAAACCGTTAAGCCGATGATCCAACACCTGGAATGCAAATATGAAGCATATCCCTTTGCCATTGCTGAAAAACGAGAACCAGGCTTGCCCGATGACCGCTTCCTTCTGTATAATGGCACTACGGTACTGGACGAACTGGACCTGGATACTGAAGACTATATGAGCATAATAGTCGTGGGAGATCTCCATGTAAAAGGCAGCATTATCAACGAAAATACTGATGGCGCCTGCTCATTGATAGTACTGGGAAATCTGAAGGCGAAAAATGTATGTGTCGGCGGACAAATTATCTATATCAACGGGTACATTGCTGTTGAGGAGATGCTGATGGGTATATACAACCATGGTGAACTATACAGCACTTCCTATGTCTGGTGCCCGGTGGTAATAGCCGACGACTACAGCTTTTACTTCCCTGACTATGCCAATGTGAAAGTGCTGGAACTCTATGACCAGGACGACAACGACCTGATAAAGGAAAAACTGATCGGTGAGCTTTTCGATGAGGAAGAAGGCTTCCTGCTTTATAGTACCATCCGCGAGGGCGTTCCCCTGCTCAAACAGCAGGAGCAGCTTACATCGATCACCAAAGAAGCGTTGGAAGCGATCATAAACGCACCACTCCTGGGACCGGATAATTACAAGGTTGCTTTCGATGAAGACGACTGGTATATCACATTGGACAGAGGTGGAGAAATAGATGCGGATGGTAATGCGAGCCCTTCATCAGTGATTGCTATCAATCTTGATAAAGGCAAGTACTATTTCTGGTACCTCTCCGAAGATGGTACCATTGCCACGATGATAAAAGAGGGTGAAGACTGGATCATGGCGCCACCTGAGGCAGCAACCGATATACTTGAGCACTTCTCCCTCATTAATAGGCTCATCAACCGGAAAGTACGCTGGAATAATAAATATGTACAAAACATCAACCAGGAGGAGTTGTGGAAACTTGTCTGGATGTTCCGCAATGGACAGGAAGAAACTGTATTCCAGGCAAGCGCCATTACCATCTGCAGAAGAGTGCTCTATGCCGCTGCCTATCCCTTTGCATATATCTTTGCCAGGTATAAGGAAGACAGCGAACACCGTGGTCTTGCGGGCTACCCTAGCTGGGCGCCCGCAGCCGCATTACTGGACGGACTGATACAGTGGGAACTGGCACAGGAGATCACCAGAAATAAACCGCTGGCCGAAAAATCAGAAGAACTGGATATTATCACGAACTATAACTGGGGTGTCGCCTATCAGATCCCGGAACAGTATAACACCAAACCTATTGACAAGGACTTCATGATAGAGCTGAATGCCGACCTGGCGGCACGTGAAGGAGCCATATTGCGACTCGATGCAGGCATTGGTTCCTTCGTTATCGCGGGTATGCATGTGAATGATCTTGATATCCTCAATGACCTGATGCATCCCTTAGGCATTTATCCGAAGTACTTCACTGTTGTAGATAAAGAAGAAGAGGATGCATTGAAAGAGATTGCCGACGCCCTACTTACCGCTGCCTCGGATGAAGACCCCTTGAAACTGCAACCTTACCGGGAGTATCAGGCAACTATATGGAACTATGCGTATAACGAACTCGGGGATGTCGTATTCTGGCAGAACTGGATGGAGACATTACAAAGCAGGCTGACAAATCAGGCTGGTTCCTCCTATATCTTCCGTGGAGAAAGCCATGTAGCACCGATCCATCCTGAATTCGATCACTGGATCAACTGGTGTGAAAAGTACAAGACTATCGCAGAGGGAAGTCATATTATTCTACCGGAAGAAGAAGCGTAAGATCACTAACATCTTTTAAAAAGAACGGTGCCCACGAGATTCAGGCACCGTTCTTTTTTGTATCATTCCTGCTGTTTCTTCAGGGAATATTTCAGCGCTACATTACCGGACACTGTGCTGGTAACCGAATACCATTTATTCGCGTCACTGAGTAACACCTCATAGCTTACACCTGCCCTATTGGTGATTTCTGTGACACCTTCAATATGCCTGTCGCGGTATTTTTTCTTCACCGCCCTCAACACTGTTAATGGCAGTTCATTCTCGCCGCAGTAGCGTAACGAATAGACCAGCGTACATTGTTTATCATACCAGATCCTGTATTGGCTATCGTCCTGTACGAAGCAAACAACATCAAGCGCTCCATCCTCTGTCCATCTGATATACTGCGCCTCAGGAAAAGTGTGATTGAAAAGACGTAACAATGCCTCATTGGGGGCAGCAAACAAAGACGATTGTGAGCAGAAGACCATTAATGCTACCAGAGCAATTCTTTTCACAGTCAACATGGGATGAAAAACAGCTACACGTAAAAAAGTAATCCGTTTCATGGTTTCAGATTTTATGAAGAACAATTTTGTTATTGATGATGTAAAAGTAGTACGGCGTCAAACTTCAAAATTGTATAAAACGGAATAGGGTCTCTTTTTTCGTAAATGCTTTCTATTACATGGTATATAAAACGCCGGAGTCTTATTCGCCTCCTGCTGTGGTACTTTTGAAGATCTCTGCCAGTTTATCTGTTAAGGCTTTCCCCCGCAGGTCACGTGCAATGATGTTGCCATTGGGATCTAACAGGAAGTTAGCCGGGATCGCCCTTATGTTGTATATCTTTGCTGCTTCGTTACTCCATCCTTTGAGATCACTCACCTGTGTCCAGTTTAACTGGTCCTTTTCAATAGCCTTCAGCCATGCTTCTCTTTGGCTTGGACCATCCAGCGATACGCCTAACACAGTAAATCCCTTCTCCTTAAATTGTTTATAGGCGGCCACCACATTCGGGTTCTCCTCTCTGCATGGTCCGCACCAGCTTGCCCAGAAGTCCAGCAATACATATTGCGACCTGAAATCAGACAGCTTCACCTGCTTTCCATCGGGCGTAGTCTGCTGAAAATCGGGGGCTGTTTTACCAATCTGGGTACTCTTGACAGCAGCCAGCCGGACAAGTATATCTTTGGCCAGTGGCGCCTTTTTCAATGTTGGCGAAAGCCGATTGTACGCCGCTTCAATTTCGCTATTGAGTGTGGCTTCGGCAGTAGCTTGTTGTAAGCAGATCAGGCTGAAATAAGTATCCAGGTGTTTCTTCGCAAAATCCAGGCGGAGCTGGTTTGATTCTGTTATCAGCAACTTCTCCCGTGCATCGAAACCTTCATTTACCTTTGCATCCTTTTTCTGTTCCTCGGGCAATGCATTATACTCTTTGTATAAGGCATCAAACTTATCTTCATTAGGCTTTAATAATGCCAGGACTTCCTTATTCAGGCTGTTAGTGACAGAACCTTTGATCTCAAGATGCTTCAGCGAATCAGGCGCCATCATCGAGAATGCCGCAGGCTCCAGGTAAAACCGGAAAAAATCCATCGTTTCTCCCTTTGGAAGCTTGTTGACATAAGGGTTCCTGTTAAGAAACAGGGATGAGTAAACAGGATACTCCAATTTACCTTTAAAGATAAAACGTCCTTCCTGAACAACAACTGAGTCAGTTATTTGTTGATCCTCCAGATGATATACCAGGAAGATCTTGTCTCCGTTCTTCAAAGCATCCACCTTTCCTTCTACCTTAAAGGAATGCTGTGCCATCAGCATTGAGGGGAACAATAACAGTGCTGTTAGCGATTGTTTTATTCTAAGGGCCATTCGGGAATGTGCGGATAAGTCTGTGTCCAGCATATGCTGTAATCTATTTTTCATGTCTATTTACGTGTACCTGGGTTAAGGGATTGGTCAATATACAAATTAACCGGATTATTTCTTATTCCACCGGGAATAATGATACATGCATACCAGGACTGATATACGGTTGCCAGGCAGGTTCATTATTAAAGCTCTCTTTAAAAGCCATTACAGCCCCATAAGGCCAATTTATCCTGATATCCTTTAAATTTACACGAAGGCCGGCGATAGTGCCAAAAAAGGGTTCCAAAAGCCTGAAATAAATCGTTTCGATATTATCTTAGTAATTCACTTTTTACTATTAAATGACTGCTCATGCGTTTATCAGGTATTCCACTCCTATTGGCTCTATTCTTTTGCAGTAGCACAGTATTCTCTCAGCAACGGCCTAATGTCATTTTTGTACTAACGGATGACCTGGGATACGCTGATCTCGCCTGTTATGGCAATCCTGTTATTAAAACGCCCTTTTTAGACCGGATGGCCGGGATGGGAGTAAGAGCCACCAACTACGTTGTGACCAGTCCCACCTGCTCACCATCAAGAGCTTCTTTACTCACGGGCAGGTATTGCACACGACCTGATATTCCATTACCACTGGCACCCGGTTCTCCACTGGGACTGCCGGCATCAGAAGTAACAATTGCTGAAATGCTCAGGGCATCAGGCTATAAAACTGCCATGATCGGCAAATGGCATCTGGGCGACCACCCCGCTAATCTGCCTATGAACCAGGGCTTTGATTCTTATTTCGGACTGTTGTACAGCCATGACTATCGCCCTCCATATGTTAAAAGCGATACTACCATGAAACTGTATCGTAACTACACACCTGCCGTTATCAGGCCACATGATAGCTCCCTCATACAGACATATACAAGGGAAGCCATACGATATATAAAAGAACAAAAAAAAGATAAACCCTTCTTTCTGTACCTGGCGCATAATATGCCCCACCTGCCGGTATATTTTGCAGCGCATAGGAAGAACAGCAGTATGGAAAATGGCGGAGAACTGGGCGCCGTGATTAACGAAATGGATGAAGGGCTGGCTGCTATCTGGAAGACACTGGAACAACAGGGTCTGGCAGACAATACCATCTTCCTGTTCTCCAGCGATAACGGCCCATGGAATGATTACCCTTCCCGTATGTCTGACGACAGCGTTACGAAATCCTATCACACCGGTTATACAGGCGTATTCAGGGGAAGCAAAGCCACTACTTATGAAGGGGGGGTACGGGTTCCTTTTATTGCCTACTGGAAGAATCATACGCTTAAAGGGGCAACCGTTTATGCGGCCATGACCTGCCTGGATGTGCTGCCTACACTCGCAGAATGGGTGCGCTG
Source organism: Chitinophaga ginsengisoli (assembly GCF_003014595.1). Taxonomy (GTDB): domain Bacteria; phylum Bacteroidota; class Bacteroidia; order Chitinophagales; family Chitinophagaceae; genus Chitinophaga; species Chitinophaga ginsengisoli. The sequence goes on from NZ_PYGK01000002.1 coordinate 75,209, forward strand.
CCCTTTACCAGCCAATACAGCACTGGACGGGCAGTCCATCGCTACAGTACTTACCCGGAATAATGCCCCGGATACCCACAGAGAGATCTATTATGTACACAATAACATACCTGAAGTGGTACGCCAGGGACCCTGGAAATTAAGAAGAACAAAATCGTCCGGACAGGCAGTCATTGAATTATTCAATCTCAATTACGATCCGGCAGAAAGAGTGAACGTCTCCAACGATCATCCTGAGATAGTAGCAAAACTCACTACACTTTTAGACCAATATCCCGTAAATTAGCCAAAGAAAAGGCTTGTTTACTTTCCCCCGCATGATCAACATGCGGGGAAAATATCCAGATACACTGTACCCTGTCCACGTTTTATCCCCCTACCTAAAGATTGATATCCCTTCTATAACACAGTTCTTTCATAATGCACCACGACTGGAGGCATCGGCAATCATAATAGATTTTAACTATTAAATTATAAAATCAATTGATTTTGATTATTTCTCCAATATCTTACTTTTACCGCTCTATACACAAAATACCAGGTGTAAAAACTGTTCATTTAACTTCATAAACCTCTTAAAAATGGAAAACGAAAAGGATATCAGTAAATGCCCGTTTCATAACGGCAGTATGAAGCAGAATGTTGGCGGTGGTGGCACCAGGAACCGTGACTGGTGGCCCAACCAGCTAAAGCTGAATATACTGCGTCAGCACTCCTCTTTATCAAACCCTATGGGGGAAGATTTTAACTATGTCGAAGCTTTTAAAAGCCTCGACCTGGAAGCAGTAAAAAAGGATCTGCACGCACTGATGACAGATTCGCAGGATTGGTGGCCGGCAGATTTCGGGCATTATGGTCCTTTGTTCATCCGTATGGCCTGGCACAGTGCAGGTACTTACCGCGTATTTGATGGTCGTGGTGGTGGCGGTCAGGGACAGCAACGTTTTGCCCCGCTTAACAGTTGGCCTGACAACGTGAGCCTCGACAAAGCCCGCAGGCTGCTGTGGCCTGTTAAACAAAAGTATGGCCGTAAGATATCCTGGGCAGACCTGATGATCCTCACGGGTAACGTAGCGCTGGAATCAATGGGCTTTAAAACATTTGGTTTTGCCGGTGGACGTGCAGATGTATGGGAACCAAGTGAAGATGTATATTGGGGTTCAGAACACACCTGGCTGGGTGGCGACATCCGCTATGCGCATGGTTCACACGGTGTAGTAGAAAATCATGGTGTATTGGTATCTGACGATGATGCGGATGGTGATATCCACTCCCGCAACCTGGAAAAGCCACTTGCTGCCGTACAAATGGGTCTGATCTACGTGAATCCTGAAGGTCCTGATGGCAATCCCGATCCTATTGCTGCTGCTAAAGATATCCGTGATACATTTGGTCGCATGGCGATGAATGATGAAGAGACAGTTGCCCTGATAGCCGGTGGTCATAGCTTTGGTAAGACGCATGGCGCTGCTCCTGCCACTAACGTAGGTAAAGAGCCTGAAGCTTCCGACATCGAACTGCAGGGCCTGGGCTGGAGCAATAGTTATGGCTCTGGTAAAGGTGCCGACACCATTACCAGCGGACTTGAAGTTACATGGACTAAAACCCCTACCCAATGGAGTAATAACTTCTTCGAAAACCTGTTCGGTTTTGAATGGGAACTGACCAAGAGTCCAGCCGGAGCACATCAATGGGTAGCTAAAAATGCAGAAAGCATTATTCCTGATGCCCACAACAGCTCCAGGAAGCATCTGCCTACTATGCTGACGACCGATCTTTCTTTAAGATTTGATCCGGTGTATGAAAAAATATCCAGACGCTTCCTGGAAAATCCGGATGCTTTTGCAGATGCTTTTGCCCGTGCATGGTTTAAATTAACACACCGTGATATGGGACCTCGTGCACTCTATCTAGGTGCTGATGTACCGAAGGAAGAACTGATCTGGCAGGATCCTATTCCTCCAGTAAACCACACATTGATAGATGACAAAGATATTGCAGCGCTGAAGGCAAAAGTACTGGCGTCCGGATTGAGCGTATCGGAACTGGTGTCCACCGCATGGGCTTCTGCTTCTACCTTCCGTGGTACCGACAAACGTGGTGGTGCAAATGGCGCCCGTATTCGCCTGGCCCCTCAAAGATATTGGGCGGTGAACAATCCTTCACAGCTGCAAAAAGTGCTGAATGCACTGGAAGGTATCCAGAAAGAATTTAACGGTGCGCAGGCTGGCGGCAAGAAAGTGTCACTGGCAGACCTGATTGTACTGGCAGGTGGCGCAGGTATTGAAAAAGCTGCGAAAGATGCCGGACAGACTATTACCGTTCCTTTCACACCTGGCCGCATGGATGCATCACAGGAACAGACCGATGTTGAATCAGTGGGTTACCTCGAACCAATGGCTGACGGCTTCCGCAACTACCGTAAAATAAAGTTCCCGGTATCAACAGAAGAGTTGCTGATAGACAAGGCTCACTTACTGACCCTTACAGCGCCTGAGTTAACCGTACTGGTAGGCGGTATGCGTGTATTGAATACCAATTTCGATGGTTCGCAGCATGGTGTTTTCACCGCACGTCCTGGCCAGCTTACCAACGATTTCTTCATCAACCTGCTCGATATGAACACTGCATGGAAAGCAGTAGCAGCAGATAAGGAATTGTATGAAGGTAGCGACCGTGCTACCGGCAAAGCTAAATGGACAGGCACCCGTGCAGATCTCGTATTTGGTTCCAACTCAGAACTGAGGGCCATTGCAGAAGTATATGGAAGTGCAGATGCGCAGGACAAATTTGTCAAAGACTTTGTAGCTGCCTGGAATAAAGTGATGAACCTGGACAGATTTGATATCGCTTAATAGTAAGAACCAGTGAATAAAAAAGCAAAGCCGCCCTCACAGGCGGTTTTGTTTTTTTTAGCTGATACCATTTCCAGTTTAAACCCTTAGCGAACCACGAAAACCTCTGGCAGCATAATAAGAGATGGCGCCGTTATGATACAGGAAAACAGTGTCGTAGCGGCGATCACAAAAGACTGCCCCGCCCAGTTTTCTGATGTTGGCGGGTGTAGCCACCCAGCTGGAGGTTTTCAGATCGAATGCACCAAGTTCCTGCAGTCCGCGGTATTCTTCTTCTGTTAAAAGCTCGATACCCATAGAAGCGGCCATATCAACAGCACTACCATCCGGTTTTGCTTCTTTCCTTTCCTCCAATGCTTCATCATCGTAACAAAGACTTCTGCGACCCTTAGGGCTTTCGGCTGAACAATCATAAAAAATGTATTCGCCCGTCTTTTTATCATGCCCTACAACATCCGGTTCACCACCTGTTTTTTCCATTTCACTGAGTGCCCACAGCTTTTCTGTATTGGCTTCCAGCTTTGCCTGCACATCTGCCCAGGCAAGACCTTTGTGACGCTGCATGTGTTTCTCGAAACGGGCTTTTAATATGCCGAGTAACTCTTTACGTTGTTCTGCGGACAACTCCTTCTTTGAACTGGTTTTCTTTGCCATAACTTCAATTATTACTGCCACATTGGGGCTTTACTTAAATATACATGAATCTTTGTGCTCACGTATTTCATTTATTGATTAACACCGGAACAAGTCTTCTTTCTGCAGGTCTGAAATACCAGGATATTACAGTCAGTGCTAACAGCAACAGGGAAGGAAATATCTCATTCACAGCATTGCCTGCTAAAATATGTGAAGCTATCGCGCCTGTCATGGCAAAGAAAAACCCTGCATACGCCCATTCCTTCAGTAAAGGGGCTCTTGGAACCAGCACTGCTACAACACCCAGCAATTTCCAGATACCGATTATGGTTGGGAAATAAACAGGATAACCTAAATGTGCCAGAAAATCTGTTTCCGATTTTATTTTGAATAATTGTACTATACCTGTTGAAAACATTCCTAATGCGAGCCAGGCAGTGGCAATCCAATAAATGATCTTGTTCCTTTTTGTCATGCGTGTTGTTTTAATTTACTTACTATTTCCTGTAATCGGTTATGTGCTATATTTATACCATAGGCAAAAGGCATCTTCAGCTGCTGGTCTCTGTCAGCGGCAGATTTGTACACTATATGCATGGTGAGTTTACTTGTATCGTCGGTGAGTTTTTCAAACTCCAGGAACTCAAGCTGAACACCCCATGATGCATTCACCATTTCAAATGTTCGTGTGATCTTCTCGTTGGGACGAAAGTCATGGAATACACCGCTGGCCTGAAATGCCACATTACCCTGAGGATCTTTTGTTTCATACTGCCAGCTGCCATGCTTCTTACCTTCAAACTTCACCACTTTCGTTCCCATCCATTGCTCAATGATTTCGGGTTCTGCATGTGCCTTAAAAAGCAATTCCAATGGCAGATCAAATTCCCTTGTTACCGTTAAATCATGCTTTCCTTCTTCAGCATTGACCTTTGTTTTTCTTTCCATAGTATTTCATTTATTGGGTTTGTACTTTTTCATTACATCTTCCAGTTTGTTGAACCTGTCGTCCCACATGTTGCGGAATGGTTCGATAAAGTCTGCTACTTCTTTCATTTTTTTTGCATTGATGTGATAATAAATCTCCCTGCCGTTTTGCTCTTGCTGAAGCAATTCGCACTCGGTGAGTATTTGCAAGTGTTTTGAAACTGTCGGTCTTGCTGTGTCAAAGTTGGCAGCTATTGCGCCTGCTGTCAGTGACTGTGTAGCAAGTAACAACAATATGGCCCTCCTCGTCGGATCTGCTATCGCCTGGAATACATCTCTTCTCAGATTCATTATGTAGCTATTTGACTACAAATATAAGTGTAGCTATTTAACTACACAACTTTTTTTAGATATTTTTTTATACTACTGATTTTCAATACTTTTCACTTTCCCGACATCAGATGCCGGGGCTGATTATCCCGCTCTACGGGGAAATTGTTGTATGGCCAAAACAAAAGCCGGCCAGGGTCCTTGTATAAATGCTACTCAATGCATGCACTGTTCTGATACATACAATGACTGTCCATAATCGAACATTTATGCATTTTTAAAAAAAGGCAAGACTTTGACATAAAGACGGTTAGGTACATGGCACAACGTTTGGCTCCGGGTAACTGTCTTCATAATAGATATTGTATATGAGAAAACTTTTCGCTCACCTGCTGATACTGGCATGCTGCGCCACGCAGGTAAAGGCGCAGTCGGCATATGATTCCGTCCACGTGTCCATAAAAAAATTCATGACAGAACAGCATGTTCCCGGCTTTGCTACCTGCATTGTAAAAGACGGAAAAATAGTATGGTCTAAGGCCTATGGACAGGCAGATATCGCCAAAGAAAGGGCCATGAGCATAGACGGGATAATGAACATTGGCTCCGTATCCAAGACATTTACAACAACTGCAGCAATGCAACTGTGGGAGAAAGGATTGATTGATCTGAATGCAGACGTCAGCATCTACCTGGGCTTTAAAGTCAGGAACCCGAAATACCCGGATAAACCGATCACCGTTTTCCAGATACTAACACATACCTCATCAGTCATTGACAGCAAAGCCTATGAGGAGAGTTATGCCTGTGGGGATCCTACCCAATCTCTGGATAACTGGATCCGTAGTATTCTGACTCCGGATGGATCCCTATACAATAACGGTGACACCTACGCCAACTGGTCCCCAGGCGATAAACGCCAATATTCCAATGTGGCATTCGGACTACTTGGATTGATCGTAGAGAAGGTAGCCAGACAACCTTTCAACTTATATTGCAAAGAGAATATCTTTCAACCCCTGGGCATGTACAAAACCGGATGGTTGTTAAGCGAGGTAGATACCAGTAATTATATCCGGCCTTATGCCTACATTACAGCAGAGAGCAGAAAGGAGTATATGGCCTTTGGCCGGCTGTTTCCCAACGAGTCTGAGTTTAAAGTAGGCACCTACATTCCGGTGTGTTTATATAGCTTCCCTAATTATCCTGACGGGCTAGTCAGAACCAGTGTACGTGACTTGTCCTTTTTTATGACTGCGCTCCTGAATGGCGGTGAGCTAAACGGCAAGCGAATATTGAAGAAAGAAACTATCGACAAAATGTTTACCTCGCAACTGGAAGGATACCAAGCGCAGGGCTTAACCTGGCGTACTTCCGAATTCGAAGGCAAGCACAGCAAGGTGAAATTGTGGGGACATTCCGGCCTCGATCCCGGTATTCAAACTTTCATGTTCTTCAATCGTGAAAATAAAACGGGGGTGATTACTTTTCAAAATTCCCCTGCCGACGGGATACCTAAGATTGTTGGGGAGTTATATGAAGCGGCGACGATATCCGACACACAATAGCTTACCCGAAAAATACAAACTAGTTGGTATTTCCCGTTTGAGCGGGATTTAAAGACGATCCATAAAGATGGACTGACGAACAGAAGGAATATTATAAATTCGGAATTCAAATTATAAAAGCATGTTTGTATTGTGCCGTTGCGGGGCAGAAAACCCGCAACGGCACAACTTTTTTCGCCAGATGCCGGGCGATCATTACGATAAGCGCGTTATAAAAAAGTTAACTCCCTTGCAAAAGTAAACCGCTATCGCTTTCTTTGCACGTCGTTTATCACCTGCATGGAAATCGAATCCTATGCACAATTGCATATCTCGCGACTGCGATGACGACCGGATATGCCATTTCTTTAAGCATTACATCTAATCGCACTATGAAACAAACTATTCTTGTAACCGGCGGCACAGGCACACTTGGAAAACAGGTTGTGAAACAACTGATTGATAAAGAATATACACCAATTGTTTTCACGTCGAAAGAAAATGCCATTATTGAGAAAGGAGCAATGCCAGCTGTTGGGAATTTAGCGCTGAATACAGGTTTACATGAAGCGACCCTCAATGCAGACACCATTATCCATTGCGCAAGCAATCCCCGCAATGCTGCCGAGGTAGACATTCAGGGTACTGCAAACCTGCTTGCTTCAATACCATCACACAAATCACCCCACATCATTTATATATCAATATGCGGAGTAGACAAAAGTAATTACGCATATTACCAAAATAAACTGGCGACTGAAAAACTAATAGCAGCATCCAGGTTTCCATACACGGTTCTCCGGATAACGCAGTTTCATGACTTTATTCTACACCGCATGCTGACACCCGGTCTGAATGAACAGGAATCATTTATCGAGCTGCCGGACAATACGTCTTTCCAGCCGATAGATATCCGGGATGTAGCTACTTATATTGCTGACAGGATTGACGAAAGACCGCAAGGAGCCTGTTTAACAATCGGAGGGCCTGAAATCTTCACAATTCGGCAGCTGGCCACAACTTACCTGGAATATACTGGAAAAGAATACGCCATCAGAGAGTCGTCAGCCCAAAGCGATTTCCTTAATATTTTCAGGTCCGGCATCAACCTGACTCCTGAGAATAAAACAGGAGCAATAACATGGTCAACATATCTGCGCAATACCCTTCAAGAGCCGCAACAATCCTGATAGAATACGATTCAACAAGTGATTTATGAAATATATTACTGCCGGCATTGCAGCATTGTTATGCACCATCCTATCCTCATCAGGGTATGAGTTGGCTATGAAAATTGAACATGTTCAGACGGTCGACTCCCTGGGTGCCTGCCAGGGTATTTCTTACCAGCATGGCAAATTTTTCCTGTACGGAGACCGGGAAATAGGGATAGTCAGGGAGTATACCCTGCTGGGCGATAGTCTTGTTTATGCGAACAGGGAAATGAAACTGACCCTCCATGACACAGATGTGATCAATCATCCGACCGGTTTTGCCTATCATGACGGTTCGCCTTTCTTCGTCGGCAACAGCATCCGGCTTAATAAGGAGGGCACCCGCTGGCGCGCTGTGATCTACTGTGTGGACTGGAAAGGACTGCAACGAACGGGTACCCTCGATGGCAACCTGCTCAATACGATCGAGGACGATGCCTGTATCCAGGGGACGCGACCTGAATATGTACAGTACAATAAAAAATGGTATGTAGCCACTGCAGACTATGGCGACAAAGGGAATGAAGTGCGGTTATATGATCCGGCGGCATTGCAAAAGGCACAGAAGACCTCAGACAAAGGTGTTTTGTATAAGAAGTTCACCTGTACACCCTGGGTACAGAACCTTTACTGGATGGCGGATAAAGGATGGTTGGTGCTAATCCAGAACCAGATCGAAGGACGGAAATGGCGGTTTACCTATGTAGATCTCGCCGCCAGCATCGCTTCCGGCAAGCAAGAGACTGTGAAGGTGGTCGATATCGACGGGCGGGAAGATGAGCTGGAGGGATTTACCTTCCTGCCTGGTTACGGAAAGGGGATCGCGGTAAGCTCTTCCCGCCACAATAATGTGAACAGGATGAATATTTCCTGGTAGTGCGCCCGATTTAGCTACAACTTCCCGCGATTCTACTACTCATATAAAAGTCTCTTCATCGAATTTTGACTTGCAAAATCAAACATACTATGATAAAGCAAGTGAAATTAGGTAGCCAGGGACTTACCGTGCCAACAATCGGATTAGGCTGTATGGGCATGACCACCTTCGGTCAGAACGATACTTATGGAAAGGCCGATGAGAAAGAATCCATTGCCACCATTCACCGCTCCTTCGAACTGGGTGGTAATTTTCTGGATACAGCAGATCTTTATGGTCCATTGAAGAATGAGCGATTGATTGCCAAAGCTATCCAGGGTAATAGGGACAAATATATTATTGCCTCCAAATTTGGATATGAAGTAGATGATCAGGAACAGCTTACCGGTGCAATAAATGGCAGCAAGAATTACGTAAAGAAGGCTGTGGAACGGTCACTGAAAAACCTCAATACCGACTATATTGACCTCTATTACTTACACCGCCTGGACACCAACACGCCCATTGAAGAAACAGTAGCAGCAATGGCGGAACTCGTCACAGAAGGTAAAGTACGATATATAGGACTTTCAGAAGTTGGTTCCAATACCATCAGGAAAGCGCATGCAATTCATCCATTAACGGCTATACAAACCGAATATTCGCTATTCGAGAGAGAAGTAGAGCGACTGGGTATACTGAACACATTAAACGAGCTGGGTATTGGCTTTGTCGCCTATTCGCCCCTCGGCCGGGGTTTTGTATCGGGAGATTTTAAAAAACCGGAGGATATACCAGAGACCGACTTCAGACGTTATCTGCCACGTTTCCAGGGAGAACAATTCTATAAAAATATCGATCTGCTGGCGAAAATTGAAGCCGTAGCCAAAGCAAAACAAGTTACGACATCGCAGCTTACTATTGCCTGGGTAATCGCGAAAGGTTACGTGCCAATCCCCGGCACAAAGCGGGTAAAATACATTGAACAGAATATCGCGGCGGCCAATATCACACTGACAGCCGAAGATCTCAGCCTGCTGGAAAGTATCATTCCAATTGATGCCGAGACAGGCGCCAGGATGCATGAACAAGGAATGCAACAGGTGAACCTTTAAAACCATTGGCGGGTAGTAACTAGTTACAACCCGCCATTTTTGTAACTTTGTGCTATGAAGCATACGCCGTATCATATCAGGTCCATTTCAGCCTATCATACCCTTTACCAACTGGCTAAACCGCTACATCCCCTGGTAAGCGTGATCAATTATGCTGACTTCAAAATACTGGATGCCGAAGTGCCGGACACCATCATGTACGACATCTACTCCATTAATCTAAAAAAGAACTTCGACGGCAAAGTCAAATATGGCCAGCAATACTATGACTTTGACGAAGGTGTGATGACCTTTTATGCACCCGGGCAAGTGCTGCATATAGAGAACAGCGGTACAAGGATACCTGATGGCTATTCACTTATTATTCATCCAGATTTTCTTCAGGGCAACAGCTTAGGAAAAAAGATCCATGAATATGGCTTTTTTAGCTATGCGACAAATGAGGCGCTACATTTATCAGAACGTGAAGAGGAAATTGTAGAAGGCATCTATGAAAATCTGCGTCATGAAATCGGTTCCTCAACAGACGTGCACACACAAGATGTAGTGCTGTCGCATATAGACTTGCTGCTCAGCTATAGCAACCGCTTCTACAACCGCCAGTTCATCACAAGAAAAACGGCAAACAATACTCTATTAGTCCAATTGGAAACCCTGTTAAACGACTACTTTGAAAGTGGGGAAATAATGAAGTCAGGGCTACCTAATGTCCAATACCTCGCCCGGCAGCTAAATGTCAGTGCCAGCTATCTCGGCGACATGCTCCGTTACCATACAGGCATGAACACCCAGCAACACATCCATAACAAAATAATTGAGAAAGCAAAAGAACTGTTAAGCACAACTAATAAAAGCGTAGCAGAGATTGCCTATCAGATCGGCTTCGAACATCCACAATCGTTCAATAAACTTTTCAAAAGCAAGACCAATCAATCCCCTTTACAATACCGCCAATCTTTCTCCTGACAGATAGCCCCAAAATATCCCGCGCGTACCCAAAAATATGTTATAGATTTGAGTTGATTGTTTATGTAATGTCTTAGGGAATGTCTAAAAATCGGCTATCCTTGAAGTGTATACATAATTCTCATGCACTTACCTGTTTTATATCATAGTTTAAGTGATCTTGTTTAAGCGATCTTTGCATCCACACTGATAACAACGGAAACTGACTAAAATGGACTTTGTAAATTATGAACAGTATTTCCAATCTATATTAAACGGAGAGATCACCAATGCGCCATATGACAGTCCGGCCTATATGAATTATACGAAGCTGAATTGGACGCGTCAGCAACGCTGGTTGAAAACCGGTGAGATGAATGCTGATCTCATAAAACTCGTGATGCAGATAAAGCAGCCGCAACACTGGATAGTGATCACGGAACCATGGTGTGGAGATGCCGCGCATATACTACCCTTCATTCATAAACTCAGCCAGCTTAATCCGCTTATTACGCTGGATATACAGTTACGCGACGCTGCGCCTTATCTCATCGAGAACTATCTGACCGGTGCGAACAAGTCTAAATCCATCCCCAAGCTGATAGTACGCAATAGTGAAGAGCAGGACCTGATAATATGGGGACCAAGGCCCCAGGAGAATCAGGAGCTTTTCGAACAGATGAAAGGCGATAAAAGAGATATGGAGGAGATAAAACTACTGTTACAGAAATGGTATAATGACGATAAAGGCAGAACATTGCAACATGAGTTGCTGGAAGCTTTAACGCCTGTATTCGCACATATGCAGTGACAACTATTCGGGGGGCACGCATCTCTCCCCGAATACCTCCTATCATGATGCTTTATCAAAAAAACTTACAAAATTTGTCTTTCTACCCTACCCTCACTAATAGCCCATTTGTTATATCCATCCGTCTTTCCTGACCCGGGTATAAATATAGTCAACGAGTCATAGATGGGTTTATAGTCTTAACTAAAATAAGTATATTTCGATTCTAAACGCAGTCCCGGTCCTTAGAGTTTCCTTAAATGTTAACTAATAAAAGTTCTCAGCCTGTGAATGTAGCTACTGCAATGGCTACATCCAATTCTAACACTTCAGGTATATCCATGCCTGCGGTTCATCCTTATCAAAAAAAGGCGGTTGAGAAAGGCGACAAACAGGAAACTCCCGCTCAGACGTACGATATAGAAAGCGCTACAACAGTTGAACCATTTCAGTTAAAACCTGATAGAACAGGACTGCCGGCGGATAGCCATCAGCCCCTGTCGTTTGCAACTGTGCAGGGGGACCATGTCGTGCAGCGGGTTATTAAATCAAAAGATCTGGCGGGCTTTTTACAGGAGCAGATCGAACTTCAGCATAATGAGGGAATTGGTAAAAGCAGCAAGGGTAAAGGAACGCCCATCTCTCCACAGGAAAGTACGGGCAGTGGAAAGCCTAAAGCCCCGGAACCATCAGTAGAAGGTCCCAGGGAAAGTACTAAAGATAAAGGCAAGGAACCCGAAGAGGCTCCTCCAAAATATACTACGCTGGGATTTGAACATGAGTTTGCGCAGATGACCGACGGACCTTTGAGGGGTGTTTCGCATCTGGAACTGGCTACGTCAGACATGCGCATGCCACTCACCAATCTGCCCTTTGTAATAGAAACGGATGCGGGGAATGAGGTTGAACTGGTGAGTCCTCCGTTTTTGTTTGAAACCCATCCCGAAATTCCCATCCCCGACCCTGAAGAGGTAGCATTCGTAGACCATATGTTGGAAATGGCGCTGCGTACTCATACACGCCAGGACGGTTCAACCACCCTCACAACTTTCATGCAGGCATTCGGGGCCGCCTATGGCTTTACCTTTGATTGGAAGGTGAACAAAAAACAGCAGGTGGAACTGGAACCCAAAAACATGACCTATAACACCGATGCGTCCATTTATAAGGGAATCATAAAAAGTGGGGTCCATGCGTTTAGTACTGCTACTTTAGGCAATATACACATCGGTCCCGGTGTGAAAGGTGTAACCGGCGGCATGGCGTCAGACGAATTAGACAAAATTGATAAGGAAGAGCTGGCAAAGAGTGGAGGTAACGCAACTGGCGCCGTTGTTAGCCAGGCGAATCTGGCCACTGATGCTCGCGTGATTGAAATGATGCGGCAACTGGGAACTGAGCGCGGTGAGCAGGTTGAAACCTACCTGACAGCCCTTAGCGACCATTTCCGGCAAAAGCTGTTGTTTAGAACTTTCGGGAATAAACGTGAGGGTATGGAGGCCCTGCTGGACGGTCTTTTGATCCTGAGCAGGCAGGTGGAAGCGTTGTATAGTAAATCCGGGATGTGGCGTATGAGAGACAGAAGGGATCATTTTAAGACGCAGATGAAAAACTATATGTCCATGCTCGCGGAGCCCGATCTGAGTCAGGGAGAAACAGTGAAGGTGGCTGGAAACCTGGCAAAACTGCTTGCCGATTCAGCAAAAGAATTGGGAGAGCCTTACCAGGGAAGTACACTGACGGTAACCACCACTCTGGAAGACCGGGAGAAAGGCGTAAAAGAAACCCGGGAAGAAGTCACACTCGATGTATTTGGCCAGCAATTAGTGCACCAGCTAAAGACATTGCCAGAGTTGGGTTCCGGATCGCCAAGCCTGCGTATGTTTTTAGGCATGCTTGCCCGCACCCTTGCGGGACAGTTGGCAGTACCCGCACAGAAGAAACTGAAGGAAGCACAGGAGAAACGTTTCAAATCCGATATCTATAAAAACCGCATGAACGAAAACGTAATAGGTGTAGAGGCCTCACTCACCAGCCGTGTGAAGGACCTGGACCAGGCATGGGTGAAAGATAATATCATCAACGTAGGTACCGGCATACTGGAGCCGGAAGATTGGCAGGAAGTCGTAAAACTGTTGGGTAAAGGCAGCGATTTCAGGCGAAACATGGAAATCGAAATCCCAAGTCCTGAACCTAAGAAGGGCGTAGCAGATGAAACGTTCAAAAAACTGACCCAATACCGGGGCAAACTGGGAAAACAGGTACTGGACACCATGGATACCGTTCTCAAATACATCAACACGAAAAAACTCACAACAGATAATCCGGATAACAGTCCCATCGCTCCCAAAAAGACGCCCAACTTTATGGGTCACGATGCCTCGTTTATAGACCCGCGGCAGGACACCTTCCTGGACACCGATCGGATACAGCTGCCCCAATATTGGCCTAATCGCCGTTTACACGTGCTGGAGATACGCTGGAGATCGACCGAACAATTGAGAAAACTGAGGACCTTTTATGAATCGGGGTTTGCACCACAAGTAAGGGAGCGATACATACACCGGCCCACCGGGGTGGGCAATGAGCTGTGGACAGCGTTCCTGCAGGAAATAAACCAGGTGGAGCGCCAGCCAGTTGACGACAGACCATACGCCTACGGTAACATGTACGCTAGCGTGGCGGAGGAAAACAAAAAAGCCCAAACGGCACCTTCAACCAGCAGCGCGAAAAAAGAAGAAAAGCGCAGCTTTGCCGCAGATGAATTTGACCTGATTGAAAATGTCGGAGGTGGAGACTGCCTGTTCCACGCATTGGCCGGTGAAGACCTGGATGCCGAGGACGTACTCCAAGAAAGAGCACAGATAGCTGAAGTAAGAACCGGCATGGTTGGCAATATCAACAGGAATGCCCACGCAATAGTAACAGCCCTTTACCAGACCGGCGTAGTAAATGACGATGATCTGCGCTTCCTGATGGAAGGCCGGCATGCTATTCCTCACAACGTGTTAGCAGCCATGCAACGCATCCCAGGCATTTATGCCGGGGATGAGGAAATACAGCAATGGTGCATGCACGGTGAAGGAAACCGCACCGTCTTTGTGATCGACATTAACGGCACGCTGACACGCTTCGACAACACCGGACCACACCCTGTACCCTACACCCCATTAACCCGTACGGCGGTATTGACGAATGGTATGCAGACTTCTACCGTGACACTTTTTAAAACGCCGAATCATTGGCGGCAGGTGACCGCTATAAGAGGCGTAGTGCCACCACCTCCCGTGGATGATAGCACCAGTAAATCCGAGTAGTCTTCAATAGATCTCCTGCACTTCCCAGGGAAAAAGATTCAGGTGAGTGAAAAATTTTTCACTTATTTTAATCCGGCGATTTCTAAAATTACTGTTATGAAAAAATGTATATTTCATTTCACAACTGTTTTCTTCTTCGCGCTGCTGGTGTTTTCAGTAAGCGCATGTGGCCAGCAAAAACAAATTTCCAAAGGCACTGTTAAGCGAATAAAGGTTCATGGCAAATTACTGGAAGGAAATCTCAGTGGCGACAGCACCAATCGTTATGTATCAGTGTATCTGCCTGCCAGCTATCAAACCAATCCAACAAAACGTTACCCTGTAGTTTACTTCCTTCATGGCTATACGGATGATGATGCAAAGTATTATGGTTTTAAAAAGCATTGGATGATACTACCGCCCATTTTAGACACCGTTTTTACTGGTGATGCTGCTCATGAAATGATCGTAGTTACACCAGATGCTTATACACTTTTCCAGGGGAGCATGTATTCCAATTCTATCACGACAGGAAACTGGGAAGATTTTGTTGCAAAGGAACTGGTAGCTTATATCGACAGTCATTACCGTACCATCGCCCAAAAAGAAAGCCGCGGTTTGTGCGGTCACTCTATGGGCGGTTATGGCGCATTGCGGATCGGAGAAAAGAACCCTGACGTGTTTTCAACGGTATACCTGCTTAGTCCCTGTTGCCTGAATTCATTTCCGATACCTGTAGAAGCTATCCCTACGCCTTTTTTACGCGCAGATAGCATTAAAACAACAGATGAAATGCAAAAAGCCGATTTCTTTACAAGAATACTCTTTGCATCAGCAGCGGCCTGGTCGCCCAATCCTACAAATCCACCCTTCTATCTTGATCTTCCAGTAAAAGATGGAAAACTGCAGCCAACTGTTTTACAAAAATGGGATGCCAACAGGCCATTGAATAATCTGGATCAATACATCTTCAACATTAAAAAGCTGACCGCCATCGGCTTTGATGCAGGAACAAAAGATGAAGGTATTGCAGAGAGCATTAAAACATTGGACAGCGAGTTGAATAAGTATGGCATCAAACATTCCTTTGAAATTTATGAAGGAGATCACATCAACCGCGTTGCCGAAAGAATCGAAAAGAAAATGTTAAGTTTTTTTTCGGAGAATCTGTTATTTGGGGAGACCAGAAAGAAATAAGACATTTACCGTTTAGATACCGCTTTGATACCGCTTTGATACCGCTAATCCTACGTTAATCTTACGTCTATAAACGTAGGATTAACGTAGGATTAGCGGTATCAAAGCGGTATCAAGACGGTAAAAAAGCACAATAAAAGCAGCAAAAAAAGCCGACTTATACAAGAGCTTGCCTTAGTCTTCAACCTCATAGTTTGCATTTCGTCCTCACGTTTTTGCAGTTCGTATACACGCTTTTGCAGTTTGTATACATAGCCCTAAATGGCGTAACCAATTGTGCTAATATTGTGTCAGCAATCGCGATCAACGAGACTGCTCCTAAAGCGGATAGAAGTGCCTTCTGCTTTACTCGTTAAACATCATTGTAGCTAAATAAAATTTAAGGGGTTCGGTTAAAAGTGGACGAAAGATTGCACATAACTTGCTGAAGTTTTATATTGGGACCACAATTCCACTGTATGAAAATCCTCACATTAACCGTAATTCCTTTATTCATGACCGTTTTTGCCTGTGGACAGGTAAAAGTAGACATGAAAGGCTATAGACAGGCAAACGGTACTTTGGTCACTCAACAAGGGCAATCGCTGGAGATCAGTTGGCCGGCCGGTAACACATTTAAAGGCAGAGTGGTGTTTGACCTCTCTCCTTCCCAGCCACTCTTTAAGACGATCTCTCTGGGTCAGCAGCAGATCGCCGCAAGTATAGAGCCTGCATTTCTGTTGAGCGTCGGTAAAAGGGATCTCATCTCACAGAATGGCTGGAATATATTTTTCGATAAGGTGCCCCAAAAGCCGCATCAAAGTTATCCGCTGACACTGCAGAAAACAACAGTGTCAGTAAGAACCGCAGGGAACCGTACAATAGCCAGTATAGGCCCTATAGCTGCTGAGACATTTTCAGGCATGCTGGAAGTCACCTTCTACAATGGAAGTCCGCTTTTCAATATTGCCGCCGTAGTCAGCACAACAGCGGAAGCTAAAGCTATCCTGTTCGATGCAGGCATGATAAGTACGAAGACAGACTGGCAGTATATTTCATGGATAAATACAGGAGACAGCCTGCAGCAGGCACAGGTCATCGCCAACGATACAGCGCGTAATCTTGCGGTAAAATACAGAGCGATTGCGGCATCCGGGAAACAGGGTACGATGGTGGTCTTCCCTCCTCCACATCAGTATTTTTATCCGCTGGACGAAGCTTTCAACCTGAATTTTACCTGGTATGGTCATCAATACCGACAGATGGTCAACGGTTATGGTATAGGCATCCGTCAGGAGCTGGAAGGAGATAAACGCTTCGTGCCATGGTTCAACGCTCCTCCTGGCACCCAACAGCGTCTTAATTTCTTTTGCCTGCTCAGTAAGGACAACGATGGGACAGCGTTTGCCACACTGAAAGCATTTACACATAATGACCGGTACGTCGGATTACCCGGATTCAAGACAATGTCCAGCCACTTCCATAACGAGTTTGTGATGAAGGTGATGATGTCCGGACAAGCAGTACCAGCACATCCGGAGTTCGTAAAAGTGTTCAGGAACCTGGGCGTAGATATTGTGCATCTTGCAGAATTCCACTACACCGCTGATCCTAAGGGACCGGATGAAAAACGCCTCCCGCAGCTAAAAGCGCTTTTTGAACTATGCGAAAAGCAGTCAGATAACAAATTTCTATTGCTGCCTGGCGAAGAGCCCAATGAATTTTTCGGTGGCCACTGGCTGGACTTCTTTCCGCGACCGGTGTACTGGGTAATGTCCCATAAACCTGGCCAGTCATATGTAGAAGAAAGACCCGGTTATGGAAAAGTGTATCATATCGGTAATAAAGAGGAGATGCTAAGATTGCTCAAAGACGAGCGCGGACTTGCATGGACCGCGCATCCACGAACAAAAGGTTCGGTTAGTACGCCCGACAGCTACAGGCATGAACCCTTCTTTCTATCTGACCGTTTTATGGGAGCCGCCTGGAAAGCAATGCCGGCAGACCTTTCTCAGCCTCGTCTCGGTAAAAGAGTACTCGATCTCATGGATGACATGAACAACTGGGGTACGAAAAAGACGGTCATCTGTGAGGCAGATCTGTTCACTATTACACAGCACAACGAGATGTATGCACACATGAATGTCAACTATCTCATGCTCGATAAACTTCCGGCGTACAAAGACAGCTGGCTTCCCATTCTGGACGCCATGCAGCATGGAAGATTCTTCGGTAGCACAGGAGAAGTATTAATACCCCGTCTGAAGATCAACGGTCATATTTCGGGCGATAGCCTGCAACTACCGGCTAATGGTATGGCTACTGTCGACATGAAACTGCAATGGACCTTTCCTATGAATTTCGTTGAGATCATTTCCGGAGATGGTAAAAAAGTATATCGTGAAAGAATACCGCTGACTAACACTGAATCATTCGGAGAAAAAAGTTTTCAAATTCCGATTAAGCTAAATGGCAGAAAATGGGTTCGTGTAGAGGCATGGGATGTTGCTGCGAATGGAGCATTCAGTCAGACGTTCTGGTTGTTGTGAGCACCTTATCTTTCCAATTCCACCATTTCAATTTTTCTGTTTCATGTTGTTCTTTGGATGTATTGGCATAATATACTGCACATCTGAAAACATACAATACACAACGGTCCTGCACCACACCCGCAAAGCGGTTAGAAAGGTCGTAAAGCAATTCCGGATCCTTTCCTTTAAGGTCGGCAACTTTTGTAATACCAATATTCCAAAGATCGGTAGCCAAAGACTTGCCAACTCCGGGAATTTGAATGAGATCTTTTATTGCTTCCTGCTTTGTCATTTATAATTAGCATTAATCCGCTCAAAAGTACACAAATTGAAGATCAGATGTATTATATACCAGCACTCACTTGTTACTACCACGATTAGCTGCTGTTACAGGTAAAATATTCCCGGTACCTGGGACGAGGATTATCTCGCCCCAGGATCGCCGGAATATTGTGCAGGCTACCGCTGTTGCCTGATCAATGCCATACATAGGAGGTTATGTCCTCAACCTTATTTAGTTGTATCCTTCTGGTGTTTCCACAATTCCTGGAAGATGGCACTGTGTTCACGCAGGTATTCAAACGTTCCCTCTGCCACAACACTTCCCTGCCGGAGCACATAAATATAGTCGAACTGATATAAGAGGTGCAGGCGGTGCATAGAAGAAATGAGCGCCTTGTCTTTGAATGCAGCAAACATCTTCTGATAGATCATTGCTTCCGTCTTCGGATCGACACTACTGGTAGGTTCATCCAGCAACACTACTTCACTTTCCCGAGCGGCCAGAATACCACGAGCCAGTGCCAGTCGCTGCTTCTGACCTCCGGATAGGTTTACACCTTTTTCCCGTATGTCCGACTCCAACCCTTTAGGGAGATGATGGATCACATCGGTAAAATGGGCGCTTTCGCTGACCTCCATTATTTCTTCATTTGTAAAGGGGAGACCAAGAGTGACATTGTAAGCAATCGTGTTCTCGAAGATTTCCGGTTCCTGGGGGAACAAGGTCACGGTTTCATTGATGGTAGGCAGCCCGAAGGACTTACCGTCTACCTGCAACTGCATGCCTGGCTCGGGAGTATACAGGCCTCTTAGCAAAGAAAGCAAGGTACTTTTCCCACTACCGCTTTCCCCGATCAGGGCTATCTTTTTTCCCCGGCCGATGGTGAGATGCAGATTATGCAGGCTTTGCGGTGCATGTTCACTATCATATTCGTTACGGTGTGAGAAATTGAGGTTGCTGATCTCAATAGTCTGCCAGTTATCCGGCAAATCAGTAAGTTGATCAGGACGGTGCTGTTCCTTATAAGCCTTCTCAATATTACGGGCGGTTTCCACGTGGGTGTTGAACTGCACAATCTCAGTGTACTGCCAGGCTACGTCATGGAATACAGTAGTGAATTGTGTAACAAAACCCAGCAGGGTAATCAATCCTGCCACGGGAAATACCTGTCCGGATTCCCAATTCTGGTATACATATCCCGCGGCGATGGTCACATAAATGAGGCTCACTAACATATCGGCCGCAAACCACTTCCATTCATTGATCACAGCATTCTTTCTGAACGGACGTGCAATCAGCTGCACCTTACTCAGCAATCCACTTTCCATGCTCTTTTCCAGGCGGAGCGTGATCACCGTCATGATGTTCGAGAGACTGTCAAACAGTGTCGAAGAGACTACGTGTTCCTTCTCATTCACTTCATCGAGTGTTTTAATGAAGGGTTTGTCGAATTTCATAATCACCCAGATGGTAAGGATGCCAAGCAGGATACCTATACCGCCAAACACCGGAGAAAAATACAGCATGGCGATGACCGAAAATACCATTTTGGCGAGCGCATGGATATACATGAATCCCTTATCAAAAAATTCCCTCAGGGCTTCATAGGCCTTGCGGATACGGTTGATAGTAGATCCACTGTGATGGTCCTGATGCCATTTTATCGACAGATGCAGGGCCTGATGATAACGTTCCATGAGGAAGTTACGGCTGAGGTTAAAGGCCAGCTGGCGCTCCATGACACGTGCCGGCCCGTGGAAACACCATTCCACGAATTTCAGTCCGAAGTAAGTAACCGCGTAGAGAAACGCGTAATAGAAAACCCGCTGGGTATCCTGTTGTACCTTCCCGATAAACCACCCAAAAAGAATCGGGTTCAGGGAGAAGATGATATTCGCAAAAATGAATAGTGTATATACAAATATGTATTTCTTTCGTTCGTGGCGGGCATAATGGTATGCTGTCCGCAACAAAGCGATATATGGATTGGACATTTTCTGACTAATAAAAAGTAAATAAAAAAGATGCTTACCAGGGGACTTTCCAGTAGCAATATAAGATCAGAGCGTGCAACACAGTCAATGCTGTGGCAAAACGCTACTACTTAGTATGTAAAGGTCATTAGGAACCTGCCTTTCATCGTTGGTATTTTAAGATGGAATTGCAAAGGTCGGAAAATTTTTTGAAATGGATGGCAGGTAGGGAAATTTCTCCTACCCCAAAAGTCCTCCATCAGCGAGAATGACAATATGAAATTAATCAAGTGCCTTATAATCCTCCCTCACCGGGCTGAAAATATCAAATATTTTGCAATCCGTAAGCGCCACACCACTATGCTCTACCCAGGAAGGTATAATTGCCACCATTCCTTTGGTGTACACTTTCGTTTGACCACCAACTGTCAATTCAAATTCTCCTTCTTCTACCTGTGTCACCTGCTCATGGACATGTTTGTGATTCGGAAGTGCTGCTCCTTTTTTTACGTCCCAGTAGCTCAGTGTCATAGAAGGGCTGTGAATAAATTTCGCGGAAAAACCGGGTATGATCTCATGGGCGGAGATGTCATCTAAATTTATCATGCTCTATGTTCGCTTTTAATGCTATAAGTTATATAAAATGTGCCGGATTATAAAACGCACGTACCTGTGTCAGACTCACTTTATTTCGTAATCTAACGTAAGCCTTGGCGAAATGCAGCGGAAATCAAACCCTGACAAAATAATAAAAAACTGATTAACAGCATGTTAAATGCAGGCATAAGTATTGCCATTCTCCGTTCATTCACTAACGTTAAACATCTTCAACCAGTATACAGGCATTGTTAGTGTATCTCGGGGGAATCAGAAAAAAAAATATTAATCTTTAAAAATAAAACGATGACCAGTCAAGCATTAATTGAATTAACTAAAGATCTCATTTATCATGCTACGCATTTTGACGTGCCGTATGTGAAGGAAGTTTATGCAGATAAATTCCTGATAGCTAATGTTGATAAAGAAGGTGTGGTACAAACCATGAACAAGGAACAGCTCGTCGCTTTTGTTCAGGGAAACAAGAATGCGAATATTGAACCACTTTCCACAAAGACGGAATATCATTATGCTATATGCGATGAAAACATGGGTATGGTCGTAATTACCCGCGAATTGGAATTGAATGGGATACCGAGTAGAAAGTTCCTGACTGTCATTTGGGAAAATCTATCCGGAAGATGGCAGGTTGTTAAGGAATCATCTATCGTACGCGACTAAGTCAATTATGTAATGGAACAAGCCGGCAATTGACAGGCTTGTTTCATTAATTCCACTTAAAACCCCAACCCCTTGTCGACCCATAAAAGGCAAAATAAGATTTGTATCTGTTTGTAACCTTTTCGCAATAATCTACTCTATTAGGTAAACAAGTTGTATGCTTTACTTAATCATCGCACTTTTCGCTATTGCTGCCATTATCGGCCTTACTATCCTTAAAAACTGGTTAACGTCGGCCAAAACCTCCCGGGGTGTTGTTTATGCGCATGGCACATTTGCTGCCCTTGCCCTGGTGCTGTTACTGATACATGTGTTGCAAAATCCCGCCGGTCATCTGCGTACCAGCCTCGCACTGTTTATCATAGCGGCCATAGGCGGCTTTTACATGTTCTTCCGGGATCTTAAAGGCAAGTTTAGCCTTACCTGGGTAGCCATCATTCATGCATTGATTGCGGTATCAGGGTTTATCGTTCTGTTGTTAACTGTTATTTAAATACTATATATGAAGTTATTTGGCCATCCGGTACATCCCCTGCTGATCCATTTTCCAACGGCTTTACTACCGATGGATCTGGGGCTCAGCATACTGTACTACACCACAGGCAATTTCACCTACTACCAGGCAGGTGCATATTGCCTGTGGACAGGTGTCCTGTTGGGTTTGCTCGCAGTGATCGCCGGTATAATAGATATGACTGCTATTCCACGCACCAATAAAAAAGCAGTAGCACTTGCAGTATACCACGGATTTTTAAATGGTCTGCTTGTGCTTATCTTTGCTATTATTGCCTGGAAATCCTGGCAGGCCTCCCCTTCTCATTTCCTGGCAGGGAAAATGGGGATTATCTTAAAAGGCATTTTAGTCCTTGCTCTTTTTGTCGGAAATTTTATGGGAGGAAAATTAATTTACAGCCACCACGTCGGTATAACACTTAATAAAGAAGCAAATGGAGACATTACAGCATAAATTCAGCTATGCTCCTGATGAGGCCATCATTTAAAAAATACTTGCTGGTGAAATAGTGCTTTTTGAGGTATTGATACGCCGGTACAATGCACTGCTTTATAAGATTGCCCGTTCTTATGGTTTCAATCATGAGGATGCGGAAGACCTGATGCAGGAGTCTCATTTCTCTGCATACAAATCCCTTCGTACGTTCCGTGCAGATGCATCTTACAAAACCTGGCTTACTAAAATTCACATAAATGGGTGCTATCATAAATTGAATCAGCATGCCATTCACTATGAAGAAGCAACCGATGATGTCATTAATCACCATACTACTGTTACACCCACTATTGGCGAAAACCAACAAACAGAGCAAATGGTTATGAACAAAGAACTGGGCCGGGTATTGGAAGAAAGCCTGCAACAACTTCCGCTTGTTTACCGCAGCGTGTTTGTACTCAGAGAGATCGAAGGATTCAGTGTGGCAGAAGCTGCAGATCTGCTGAGTATTACACCTGTGAACGTAAAAGTGAGGTTAAACCGGGCAAAGACGATGCTGCAAAAACAACTGGAGAAGTTTTATTCAGTAGCGGATCTGTATGAGTTCCATCTTATGTATTGCGATAAAATTGTCAGGAATGTGTTTGAGAGAATTGCACGCGAACAGGCGGAGGGAGCCAATCATGATACGATATGACAACAATTGGGTGCGACAGCTAAAAACACCAGTCCATATACTAAAAAGTTACTGTATATTGCAATAACTACTTTAACCCGATTCCTTTCCTATGACAGTCGAAAACAAAAGCACCAAAGCTATACACAAGATAAAAGAAATCACCCTCGTAACATTTCTTATATTAATCTGTACCGTTGTAAAAGCACAACAAGCCCCCACAGTGATCAATAGATTTAAGCTACTGATTACCAATGAAAGCAATGAATTCCTCCTTGTCAAATGGAAAGGCAACTGGGAAGTTCCAGGTGCTGAATATGGTGATAGTATCGTAGTTAAACCCATAAACGAATTCCTGGTGGATCTCGCTGCCAGACTTGGGATTAAAATCAAACAACCAAAACTTGCCGGGCTATTCACCTACTATATGAATGACCGGCAGTATCCGATGATCTTCAGCTATTATACCGCGAAATTAGACAAAGAACAGCTTAAACCGGAGCCAGGTATTGAAGAAGTAAAATGGTTTCCTATATCAGAAGGTTTAAAAGCAGTTCCATATCCCAATTCCAGCGCAATAATTAAGCAAGTCTTCTCTATGCCGCAAACAGTTTGGGGCGGTGCGTTCAGGGTATATCCTTCACAAGGCTGGAGATATGAAGTCATATCAGATTTCTATAGGATGAATTGACTTTCGATTCAGGAAATCCGCTGTAAAGCATTTTTTTTCTACGACTAATACGATGTCGTATTTACCCCTGTACATTGTCCACTTCATACACCACCCCCTGTTTAGCATCTCCTTAATTTTACGAATGTAAAAACGCTGATTAAAGCGGCATTCACAAACAGGAAATGCAATATCATGAAAATCATTATTTATCTGGCATCATCAGCCAATGGCAAGATCTCTAATAACAGGAACGTTCCGGATTGGCTGTCGCAGGAATATGGGCGAGGATTTATGGAGATCTCTCAAAAAACGGGTGCTGTCATTATGGGAAAAACAACCTATAACATATTGGCGCCTGACTATTTACCGCTTCAAAATGAAGGCACTATGGTAGTGCTTACTCATGACACTACCGCCACACCTGCAAAGCCTAATGTGGTATTCACCGATAAAAGCGCCAGGGAAATTGTCGCGCTGCTTGAATCAAAAGGACACCAGGAAGCGGTGATCATTGGAGGTACAGCTACCGTAAGTGAATTCATACGGGCAGGATTAGTGAATGAGATCATCCTCGTAGTTGAACCGGTACTGTTTGGGATGGGACTGCCTATGTTAGAAGATGTAGATATAGACCTTAAACTGGATTTATCAGAGATAAAGAAACTCAATGATCATACCGTTCAGCTGCATTACCAGGTACAGGTACAATAACTTTTTGCCATTACAGGTATTTTAACCTTGACATTCAATATTAAAAGCCATATGTTTGTACATACAATAAGAACAAATGTACAGACATATATATACACTGGTAGCCATAGCCTTTCTTTATTCCTGTGCGAGCCAGCGGGAAAATCTGCTGCAATATCCAGATCCCGGTATAGGGACTGCCCATAGCCGGTGGTTCTTTTACACACCTGCTGCAGTACCT
This sequence comes from Chitinophaga ginsengisoli, assembly GCF_003014595.1. Taxonomy (GTDB): domain Bacteria; phylum Bacteroidota; class Bacteroidia; order Chitinophagales; family Chitinophagaceae; genus Chitinophaga; species Chitinophaga ginsengisoli. Next base: position 100,190 of record NZ_PYGK01000002.1, read on the forward strand.
CACGGCATGGCCAAACTAGCCCCTTCCACGAACGGGCATTATGGCAATCCGAGTGGCTGGGAGGCTGTTGGTTATGATACAAGACACAGCTCAATAGAAGGATTTGCGCATTTCCATGAATGGCAGGTCGGCGGAATTGTCGTTATGCCTGCAACAGGTCGGAGGATTTTGACACCCGGGAACCTGGAAGACGCAGAAAAAGGGCTTAAAAACGGCTATCGCTCGCTGTTCGATCACAAAAATGAAGTTGCCCAGCCAGGATATTACAAAGTAAAATTGGATGATTATAATGTCATTGCCGAACTTACAGCAACCGAGCGGGTAGGCTTCCACAGATACACCTTTCCTGCCAGTGCAGAAGCCAGGATCATACTCGATATTGGCAACAAACAAGGGGAAAGCGGCGAAGTACTGGATGCTGCTGTGCGCATGACTGATCAAACGCATTTTGAAGGGTTTGTAACCACCTACCCCGCATACATCAAAAAATATGATCCGCAGGGTAGGGTATCGATGTACTTTTACGGTGAGATCAGCAAGAAACCTGCATCTGTAGGCGCTTTTAATGCCAACGAGGTAAAAGAAAACACAACCGAAAGTAAAGGTAAGGGTGCCGGCCTTTTCCTCGAATTCTCTACAACAGATCAGGAAGCCGTCGAACTAAAAATGGGTCTCTCCTATACCTCTACGCTCAATGCGAAGAAAAACCTCGAAGCCGAAGCAGCAGGGCTTGATTTCAACAAGGCGAAAAAGATTGCACAACAAGTCTGGCAGCAGGAACTGGGCAAGCTTGCTATAAGCAGTCCCAATGCAAAAGACAAAATCAAGTTCTACACAGGACTGTACCATGCATTGCTGGGCCGCGGCATTATTAACGATTTCGGCCAACCCAATCTATATAACACTGATGCCATCTGGGGTGCATTCTGGAATCTGACCCAGCTCTGGGCGCTCGCCTATCCTGAACATTACAGCGACTATGTCCGCTCACAGATAGATATCTATCAAAAAAGGGGCTGGTTCGCCGACGGCGTCACCAATGGACACTTCACCTCTGGCGTCGGTACCAATTTTGTAGGACTGGCATTAGCAGCCGCCTATCAATGCGGTATCCGCGATTATGATACCGCGTTAGCTTACAAAGCCATCAGGGCGAACGAAAAGGAAGGAACAAACAGACCGCTGGGAGCCGGAAAACTCGATGTCGAAGCCTTCAACAAATATGGTTACTCGCCTTTTCTTGAAGAAGATAAAACAGATTCGACCGGATCACGTTTTTCCGCATCACATACGCTGGAATATAGTTACAGCGCATTTGCGGCTGCCCAGATGGCAAAGGCATTGGGCAGACAGGCTGACTATGATTATTTCATTAACAGATCTAATGGCTGGCGAATGCTCTTCAATCCAGGATCGAGGCTGGTACAACCTAAAACAGCCGACGGCAGGTTCATCGACAAATTTGATCCGCTTGAACCCTGGCGGGGTTTCCAGGAAGGAAACGCAGTACAATACACCTTTTATGTACCACAAAACCCTGCTGGTCTTATTGCCGCAATGGGTAGAGAAGAATTTAATACAAGGCTGGATAACATCTTCACCACCGCCCAACAAAACAGTTTCGGGGGAGGAAAGACGATTGATGCATTTGCAGGTATAAAAGCAAGTTACAACCATGGTAATCAGCCTAACCTGCATGTCAGCTGGTTGTTTAACTTTTCCGGAAAACCCTGGCTCACCCAAAAATGGACTCGCGCCATCTGCGACGAGTTCTACGGAACGGAAAGCATCCATGGTTATGGTTATGGGCAAGACGAAGATCAGGGCCAGCTCGGCTCATGGTATGTGATGGCGTCATTAGGGTTGTTTGACGTCAAAGGACTTACCGACCTGCGACCGGTTATCCAGCTGGGCAGTCCTCTGTTTGACAGGGCTGATATCAAACTGGGCAACGGCAAAAAACTCCACATCATTACACAAAACAACAGTAAGGAAAATATCTATGTACAGGAAGCCAGTTTTAATGGCAAGCCACTTAATAATGCATGGCTGTACCGCGATGAACTAATGAAAGGCGGCACATTGTTAATGAAAATGGGGAATGTACCAAATGAAAAATGGGGAAGTCAGATCCCTCCCCCATCGGTACAATAATTCAAAGCATTATCAATTCGTCGCCTATTTCCCTGGGATAGGCTGCGGAATGCTGGTAGGTCCTTCTACAATGAGCGTTCCGTTTTTCAGGATCTTCATACGGTCGATGAAGACAACACGCTTATCGCCTGTTGCTGAAGTGCGCGCATGATACACACATAACATCTCCTTTCCATCCGGGGAATAAGTAATGCTGTTATGTCCTGTGCCTGTTACGACACCACCTTTCTCAGTGTTTTTCTGTAATACCGGGTTATTGGCTGCTTTCGTAAAGGGTCCAAGGGGACTTTTTGAGGTGGCATATCCCACGGCGTAATTCTTGCCACCGAAGTAGTTGGCGGAATACATCATGTAATAAGTGGATCCTTTTTTGAAGGCAACTGAGCCTTCCGTCCAGCGGCGGTTGACTTCCTTCGAGGTAACGGAGCGGCTTTCCCATTCTGCCTGTTTATCATCCATTTTTACCGGGGGACGCAACAACAGTACTGGTTCGCCTACGGCGCCACTAAAATCAGGTTTGAGCTCAACGCCGTATACCCAACTTTCTTCTATCGTGTCAAACCATCCCTTTTGCTTTGCCCAACTGGCCACTTCGCTCTCAACGGGATGCTTATAGCAACAACGGGAATAATAGAGATACACACGGCCATTGTCAAAGAGTACATTGGCGTCGATAACAGGGTAACCGGGATCAAAGACAGGTTTGCTGCTCAGATCGATGAACGGACCTGTGGGCTTATCTGATACGGCCACACCTATACGGAAGTTTTCAACTTCATTAGTGGGGTTCCTCCCCCATTGCGCGCTATAAAACATATAAAACCTGCCGTTATGTTCGTATACTTCAGGCGCCCAATATGCACCGTTCCATGCGGCGGTAGAGTCACTCCAGCCATTCTTGTTGGCAGCGTAATATACCTGGCCTTCATCTTTCCAATTCACCAGGTCTGTAGAGGAATAAGCGGCAAATCCATTTTTGGCAACACCACCGGTTCCATACATATAATACTTGCCACCCTTTACTTGCAGGACATACGGATCTGCCAGTTCAACCGCCAGTGGATTCTGGTATGTGTGTACGGCAGCAGTGCGATGCGCCTGGGCAAACAATCCATTAGTATTGACCACTATAGACAACAAAAATCCTACTGAAATCGTTACTATTTGCTTCATCATTTACTATTTATCTAAGAAGATAAAAATACCGATATTAAACAATTAATCATAATTGGTTGTAAAAGGTAAGAAACAATCACGTTGGCAGGCTAATGCTGAGATCATCTAAAATATCAAGGAAATGGTTGATGTTCATATATGGTGGCATTGGAGTATTCCTTATACTAATTACCGCAAACATTATTTTAAACCGGATCATTCAGCATAAAGTCAGTGAAAAACTGCAGCACCTTTCTCCTGCGCTAAAAATCAGTTTTTCGTCCATCAATAGTAGTTTAATCACCTCATCACTTTCACTAAACAATCTCATAATAGATTATATACCCGATAGCACTGAACATCAACATCAGCACGCTATTCGCTTTTCGGTCGTTGAACTTCATGGTATTAGTTTTCTGAAGATATTGTTTCGCCGAACGCTTTCCATCAATAACTTAAATCTCAGTAATGGAGCAATGTATCTCGACCGGTTCTTATTGAATAAAAAAGATACCGCACCAATGCATCTGTTTGCTCAGCCACCCTTCGAAGATATATCAATCAACCATTTTCAATTAACCGCAATCCATGTATTTGAACATACAGATAAGGTCAATAAGCTGCTGCTAAAAGGGAACGTTGGTATAGACGAAATAAATATCAGTGATGCCACGAAAGCATTCACCCCTGATAATTTTCATTTCGGTGCTGTCAAAAGTAGTTTATCCGACATCAACTATGCCATACCGAATGCCTATCATACGCTGATGATTAAACAGGTAATAATAGACAGCCAACAGGGAATATTTCAGATAAAATCCATAAAACTACTACCACAACACAACAAATCCGACTTTTTCAGGAGCTCCGGCAACCAACCCTTATACGTGGAGGCAAGTATTGCAGATATCTCCATTTTCAAATTGGATATCCGGAACTTGTTTGATAAAAAATTGGTGGCTGAAAAAATAACCATTAACAACCCCGATCTTAATATTTATAGTGAAGCGGTCGGAACAAAACAAGTCCTATCCCGGTCATTTCTCTTTATTGATCTGAAAGAAAATCTTGCAGCGATACAAGCAGATTTATTCAGAGTGGTCCACGCTTCTATCACTTACGAAGAAACAACAGGAGATCATTTACAACTAAATGGTAATATTGAGACGGACACACTAAAAACCCGGATAACAGATAGCCTCTTCAGCAATCATGATATTCAATTCAAAACGCTTACCTGCGCCCTGACCGATATTCAGACCGTCATTCCAGGCACTTATCAGCACATTCAGATAAAGCGATTGAACATTGATCGCAAAGGAACATTGCAGGCTTCTTCCCTGAGGATCATTCCGCAATACAATAAGTTTGAGATGGGACAAAAAGCAGGACACCAGATAGATGTTGTTGACGCTGCCATTTCCGGTATAACAATAACCAAACTGGATCTCCTCAAGTGCCTTCAGCAAAAGTTAATAGCTGAACAAATATGGATAAAGGAAAGTAATATCTCTATTTTCCGGGACAGGAGGTTACCTCGTATATCACAGTATCAACCATTACCGGTTGCATTCCTGAAGAGCATTCCGATTCATATCCGCGTACATCATTTCAAAGTGTCTCCATCGACCCTGTCGTATGAAGAATTTCCGAAAGACGGGTTACAAACTGGTTTGCTGAAGATTGAAAAGCTTCAACTTTCGTTATCCCCGTTTATCAGCCACCCTACTCCATCCGATCCTGATCATATGGACCTGCATATGGAAGGATCTATAATGGGTTCAGGCACGATCAACGCGTCTGTTTCTTTACCGTTCAACCCGGGTAAGGATTATTATATCAGCGGGGCGATTGACAATTTAGATGTTACCAGCTTAAATCCATCAGCAGAAAATCTTGGCAATTTTCATGTCGAATCCGGCCTGCTTAATAATTTATCATTTCAATTCAGTCTGAATGATGAAAAAGCGAGTGGAAAAGTGGTGGGAGAATATCATAATCTGGTCCTGGACAAATTAAAAGGAAATAAAAAGATAGCCAAGTTCCCGTCCTTCATGCTGAAACATGTCATCATTCCCAAAAATAAGGATAAATCACTGCCCGTGGCCCGTCGTACAGGTACTATAGATTATAAGTTTGACCATACACGTTTTTTTTCCTTCTATCTCTTGAAATCATTGCTGTCCGGCATAGAGTCAAGCTTTACCTTTGGATTTCTTCTTCCAAAGTAACCATCCCCTTGCTACCAACAGCACAGCCGACCGCCCTCTAGGAATTTCCACATTTATTTATTTAAATTGCTGCGGTAAACCGCCACGTTTTGAATACTATAGCTGCTTTGAAACAAGGTAACCTATTGGTTTTTAATGAAGTTTATTATTCCTGGCACAAAAGGGTCTACTATTTTATTCTCCAAAAAACCAGGTCATCCTTCATTGCAGAAGAGGTGACGCAGCTCACATTCATCAAATGCTGGAACTACCGGGAAAATCTCGCTGACGACCTCAATATACAGTTACAGCTATTCCGCATTGCCCGCACCACCCTGATCGATTTTCTCCGCAAGGAAACTGTTTATAAGGAAAAGATCATTCATGTCATTGACAAGTATACCCTGCCGGTAGATGACCTCTGGGGGAAACTGGCGGAAAAAGAACTACAGGTGAAGCTGGCGAACGCATTGAAAGAAATGCCTCCCATGCGTCGTAAGGTATTCGAAATGAGTCGTTTTAAAGGCATGACTTATCAGCAGATCGCACACGAACTTTCCTTGTCGTCCAGAACAGTCGAAACACATATTTTTCAGGCTATCAAACAGATAAAACATTATCTCGGACTCCTGGCCTCCCTCCTGGCCTGGCTTAGCGGGTTCTAAAATATTTTCGGATCAGACTACGTAGTTCGCACGTCACAAACGTATTACTTATCTATCAGCCGTATCTAATATGATAAATGATGAATTACTGAAACGGTTCTTCAGCGATCAATGCACACCGGAAGAAGCGCGCATGGTAGCCAATTACCTGCAGGAGCATCCTGATATGCTGGAGAAATATATGCCGGAAGAGGAATTCCTGCAATTACAGGAAGAAGGCTACTTCCCGGAAACCGTTTCCCAACTGTGGCTGAAAAATATTCATCAGCAAACAGTATCTGATAACCGGAAGAAGTGGGCTCAACGACTGGCCATCGCGGCAGTAGCGACCGGTGTATTAGTTGGCGGAACTATGCTACTACGACACCGTGATCATCAAAATATTACTGTTGTTAATCAGGAAATGAGGGTAACGATTCCTCCCGGACAACAGCAAAAAACTACCAACACCAGCAACAAAGCCATGGTCATCGTATTGCCAGAAGGTTCTGTAGTACGACTGCTGCCGGCAGCCACCGTGGTGTATAATAAACAATTCAGGGAAGACAGGCATATTTATCTGACAGGAGAAGCCGATTTTACTGTAGCCACCGATCATTTACATCCCTTTGTAGTGTACAGCGGCGAACTATATACGACCGCACTGGGCACCTTTTTTCATGTGAAAGCCATTCCCCGGGAAGATATGATCAGCATAAGACTGAACAATGGGAAAGTAATGGTACAAGGAGCCACAAATAAAAAGAAAGTCATTAGCGATGTAGTACTTACGCCCGGCAAAGAGCTCAAATACTACCGTAAAACAGGAAAGGCCATTGTATCAGACTTCAATACCAGGGGGACGGACATATTAGTAAAAGCCGGCAACAACGACACAGTTTATACGAAACCAGACTGGTATAAATTCAATAATCAACCAATGCCACAGGTATTGGATCAGCTAAGTAATTACTATGGAGTAGCCATCTATTATTATCCTTCAGACGTAATAGAGATTTATTTCGATGGTAAATTTGAAAAAACAGACTCGCTGGAGAAGATCCTGACTGATTTAACACTTCCCAATAATCTGAAGCTGATCCGGAATGATAGCGGATTTATAATTAAGAGAAAATAATTCACCGATAATAGTTCTATTCCTCAAGTGAGCGACTTTAGCGCTCCAGGGCTTGCTATGCCCTGCACTTTAAAAACACGTTCCAGTTATGAAGATGTTCTATCAACCAAAATGGCGTCTGTTTCTGCTACTAGTCATGTTGATACCAGGCGTTTCAATGACCACCCAGGCACAGGGTCGCATGCAGGTGACCGGCACCGTGCGTACAGATCAGGGTGACCTTCTCCCCAATGCTTCTGTGGTGGCACTCAATGAAAAAACAAAGTATACCGCCGGCGTAGTGACTGACAGCAATGGCGTATTCCGTTTCTCCGGATTACCACCTGAAGGGAAATACTCCTTCAGCATTTCATACATGGGTTTTGAAACCCAGCGGCTGAACGACGTTTCCCTGAAATCGGGCGCCACGCTTACTTTTTCTGTACGCCTCATCAGAACCGTGGCGGCCCTGAACGACATCGTTGTTATTGGTTACGGTACTGCCAGAAAGAAAGATGTCGTGGGCGCCTTCAACGTAGTAACGGTGAAAGAAGCGGGCGCGGTAAATGCTACCAACCCCTCACAACTACTCATCGGTAAAGCCGCCGGCGTACAGGTGCTGCAAAGCAATGGCAGCGCCGGCGCAGATGCACAGATTATTATCAGAGGTACCGGTAGCTTCACCGATATCAACCCACTGTATGTAGTAGATGGCATCCAGGGCACCAAAAATCTTTTCAATACGCTCAATCCTCAGGATATAGAAAGTATCACCATCCTGAAAGATGCATCTTCAACAGCTATTTATGGCTCCGCAGCGGCCAATGGCGTGGTGATCATCACCACCAAAAAGGGAAAGACAGGTCCTCCCCGCGTCAGCTTCACTTCTCAATGGGGCATCGCCACAGCCTGGAAACAACTGCACCTGCTCAATGCAGCACAATATGTGGACGCGCTGAAAGATCTCGCTGCTACCAAGAATACCGTGCTGCCCGCAAAATTCAACACAACGGCAGTTTTACAGGACAGTACCGACTGGCAGGATGCTATCTTCCGTAATGCCCTTGTATCTGAAAATGATCTGAACATCAGCGGCGGGGGCGAAAAAGTGAACTATAGTATATCTGCCACCTACATTAATCAACAGGCGATCTTAACCAATGCTACAAACAAGCGATTCCAGGCACGCATAGGTCTTGAAGAAACACTGGGCCGGTTCCGGTTTACGCAAAACATCATCGTCCGCCAATATGTAGGCAAAGGCTACTATGCCAATATCATCAATGCCATGCAGTATGCTCCTTATAAGCCCATCCTGGACCCATCTATCCAGGGCGGATATTCTATCCTCTCCAATATCGATGACTTCAGTAATGCTGTTAATCCTATACAGGAAATTGCTATGAAAAGTCAGACGACAAAATCACTGGCTTTCTTCCCACAACTATCGGGAGAGGTACGCATTATCGATGGCTTAAAATTCCGTTCACAGTTCGCCGCAGAAGTGAACTCCAACCGGAGTAACAGCTATCAGCAACAGTACCAGGCGTCCAATTTCCTGAACCAGGCCCGCCAGTCGACGCTGAGTTTTACGGAAAACGCTTACTACATGCTGGAAAACTACCTGTCGTACGAAAAACGACTTGGCAGTCACCAGTTCTCTTTGGTCGCAGGACAAAGCTATATTGATCCTGGCGTCACAAATGGCTCTACCATCAGGGGTACCGGGCAACCCAATGATAATATCACCAATGTGGGAGTCGCTTCTTCCCAGTCTGTTACCAATAGCTATTCTAATTATGCCCGCCCTTCTGTCATCTCCTACTACAGTCGTCTGAATTACACTTATGATGACAAGTATATACTGACTACTAGTTATCGCCGGGATGGTGCTTCCAACTTTGGCACTAACAACCGTTACGGCAATTTCGCTGCCGTAGGTTTATCCTGGCGCTTTTCAGAAGAAGCATTTATCAAAAACGCATTCCCGGTACTGTCGGAGGGTAAGCTGGGTGCCAGCTGGGGACAAACCGGCAACAACAATATCCCTAACTTCCTGAATACAGCAAAAACATATCAGGGCACACCTGGCGGTGCACTGGTATACTCATTGGGCAGTACAGAAACATTTGTGTCCGGCACCACCTTGACCACCCTGAGTAACCCGGATTTGAAATGGGAACAAACCAAACAGACGGATATAGGCATCGACCTGGCCTTCCTAAAGAACCGCCTCACCATCGAAGCCGATTGGTATGATCGTAAAAGTACCGGTTTGCTGGTAACAACCTTGTTACCAGCCAGTATTGGTGTAAGCCCTACCGGTACGCAGCCTCGCAAAACAGTCAATGCTGCTGATGCCCGGAACAAAGGTTTTGAGTTGACCATCGGGTATAGGGATAAGATCAACAACAACCTCAGCTTCAATGTGAGCATTAACGGATCTGTTAACCAAAACGAAGTGTTGTCATTAGGTACTCAGTTTTCTGCACCTATCCAGGCCGGCGCGTTCACGCCGGTACCTGCCACCACTTACACGGCTGCAGGTAATGCCATCGGCTCATTCTATGGCTACCGGCTGGATCATGTGGCCAGGGATGTAGATGAAATAAATGCCCTCAACCAGGAAGCGGCCAGAAAATCGGGTAAACCAGAAGCGAAGTACCAGGATGGTTTGTTGCCAGGCGATTTTATTTGTAAAGATATTGACGGAGATGGCATGGTTACCGCAAAGGATCAGGAAATATTAGGCAATGCCATCCCAAAATATGTTTACGGCATCAATGCGGGTATCATCTATAAAAACTTTGACCTGAACCTGGTATTGTCAGGTATCAGTGGATTAAAAATCCTGAATGGCCTGAAATTAAATACCAGCTTCATGTCTACAGGGCACAATGCCGGCACCGACATTCTCAACAGATGGCGTAAACCCGGCGATGTAGCCGCTTTACCCCGAATAGGCCAGAATGTAACCGGCAACGGTAACCTCCGTCCATCCGACTGGTGGCTGGAAGATGGCAGCTACCTGCGTTTACGGAATATCACTATTGGATACAATGTCCCGGTGCCGATATTAAACAATGTCACTAAAAGCACCGTTAAATCGCTCCGCATATACATCGCAGCACAAAACTTAGTTACCCTCACCAAATACACGGGATACGATCCGGAAGTGGCAGGCGACTATCTGTTTGCACGCGGTATTGATCAGGGACAGGTACCACAGCCAAGAACGTTCCTGGCAGGTATTCAATTAGGATTTTAATTTTTAAACGTGATTTTATGAAGAAGCATATACATCGATTTCTGCTGATAGCTGCGCTGATGACGACTTTCGCCGGATGTAAAAAATCGCGCCTCGACCTGGTGGACCAGAGCGCATACGCATACGATACCTATTTCACTAATATAGGGGCACTAAACCAGGCGACTATTGCCAGTTACGCTACACTGCTACATCCAGGACTATGGGCCAGGGAGTATTATTATATTTTTGACCTGATGGGGAATGAAGCCAAGCGTGCCAGCTTTTTGCTGGGGGCGGAACAGGAACTGGGCGATTACAGTTTTGGCACCAACAACGCTGACCAGAGTGCCTTATGGAGTTCCCTCTACCGGATGATCTTCCGGACTAACCTGGTGATAGACCGGGCAGCAGCCTGGAACCCTACAGCCACCACAGATCGCGCCAAACTGAACCAGTACCTTGCAGAGGTAAAGTTCTTACGCGCATATGCGTATTTCCATTTAGTAACCTTATGGGGAGATGTACCGCTATATATCGACTATCAAACCACATTGCATAACAACTATTTATCCCGCAGTCCTGCTGCTGATGTATGGAAGCAGATAGAAAAAGATCTGACAGAGGCTGAAGCAACCACAGAATTACCCACCGTATATCCTGCCACAGAATTAGGCAGAGCAACCAAAGGCGCTGTAGAAGCTCTGCTTGGAAAGGTTTACCTGTACCAGAAAAAATGGGCCCTCGCACAAACGTCGTTCGAAAAACTGATAGGCGCTCCATACGCCTACAAACTCGACCCTTCATTTGATAATGTTTTCAGCACCACCAATCAGAACACGCCAGAGAACATCTTCCAGATCATGGACCAGCAATGGACCGACTGGGGTATTGGCTCTCCTTACTATATGTTTGGCAATGGCGCGGAGCAGGTAGGTAAACAAACGCATACCGGCCGCGCCATGGAATATGGATGGAACGATTGGAAGAATGTATATATCAGCAATGCTGCCGTAAAAGCATTCACCTATCCCAATCCTGCAACCGGTGAGTCGTATACTGATCCCCGTGCAAAATCCACCTTCTATGGCACTGCTGCTTCAGGTGGAGAAACCATGTACTGCCAGCAATGTGCTACAGGTGCGAAACCATTTCCTTTTGATGCTACCGATCCACAGGGCGATTATCGCTGGAAGAAATATGAGTATTACAATCTCGTGGAAAAATATGGCGATCCCAAAAGTCCCATCAATGGGCAGGTGATCCGTCTGGCTGATGTAATGCTAATGCTGGCGGAATCGTACATACAGCAAGGCAATACGGGTGATGCACCCTTGGCGCTGATCGACAGCGTACGCTCCCGCTCTCATGCGGTTTTGTATACTACGTTGGGCGATAAAGACAATGCCATGAAAATATTGATGCGTGAACGCCAGCTGGAATTGTGCGGAGAGCAATGCCGGTATTTCGACCTGCTGAGATGGGGAATTATCAAACAAACTATCAACGCGGAAAAAGCAGCGGAACCAGGCGCAGGCACACAACCCTTCCAGGATAAACACCTGCTGTTTCCTATTCCCGATGTAGAGAAAAATTACAACCCAAATGTGGCCAAAGACATCCGAAATGACTGGAATTAAAGCGCATGGGAAAAACCAGATGGATGGCGACGGCTGATACCATAATTAGTCAGCCATAGCGACGAAAGCATAACCCCAAGGATCATCTAAAAAACCTTAAAAATTCCACTACGAACATGAAAAAAGTTTTTTACACCCTATTGCTAACAATTTTTTATCTGACCTCTTCGCGGCAGGTAAACGCGCAAACGTACACCTGGAACCAGGTCCGGATAGGCGGATCGGGTGCGCTGCCTTCCTTTGTAGCACATCCGTTGGTACCCGATCTGTATTTCATCACCACCGATGTAGGCACTCCTTACCGATGGAATAAAAACCTGCAGAAATGGGAGCATTTAATGTTATTTCAAAAGATACCGGTCAACTACTGGACCTGGGAATGTAATCAACGTTGTGGTAGCCTGGGAATAGATCCCAACGATGTTACCGGTAACATTCTGTATGCTACAGTGGAGAACAGCGCTGGTTCCGCACCTGGCAAAGGTTCAACCGCTGTAGGTACTATTATGAAAAGTACCGACAGGGGTGACTCCTGGACTGACCTGCATGTGCCTATCGTAGTACATCCTAACAGCACGCAGGCTTACAGCGATCGCATACAGGTGGATCCCGCCAATAGTAATCGGGTATGGGTGGTGACAGACCAGAATGGCGCCTGGAAATCGGAAGATGCCGGTACTACATGGTCGCAGGTAAGCGCAGTCACTACGCCGGGCTATTGCTCTTTTCTTCTTTTTGACAAAAGCGCGGGAACCATTCCCATCAATGGTGTGAACGTTAGCAAGCGGATTTACATTGGTCGTTCCGCCGGCGTATTCATGTCAGACGATGGTGGCGCATCTTTCTCCCAGATGAGCAACAGTCCACAGTATCCTACACGGGCCACAATCCACTCTGATGGAACCCTGTATATATCTGCCGGGGCTGAGGATCTAAAAAAGGGCGTCTACAAGTATAAGAACGGCAGCTGGCAGGAAATCTCTCCTGTAACTTTAGATCCCGAGCCGAATAAAGGCGACAGGTACTTCTCCAAAGTGGCGGTGAACCCGGCCAATTCAGATGATATCGTGGTAAGCACTCGTGGCTCCTGGCAAAAAGATCCTTATTATATTTCAAGACGTGGCGGCGCCCAGGGCTCTTATACACCTGGAAAGATCACCCGCGATAATTCCGAAGCGCCGCATTCAGAAAATGACGGCGTAGGCTATAATGACCCCGGGCATAATGCTTTTGCGTTTACCTGGGATCCCATTTATCCTGACAAGGTCTGGATAAATGATATGCTGGACATACTGTCTACTGATAATATCTTCGCTTCTGTTGCCAATTGGAAGATCCGTGTAGTAGGATTGGAAGAGATCATGGTTACAGGCCCGATGGTGGCTCCTCCCAGTGGCAAGAATCTCCTGCTCACCAGTACTGCAGATGTTGGCGGTGGTCACCACCGTTCTCTTACAGAGCCTTTGTACCAGGGCGCAGTTTCCTCCACTGTTCTGCACAATAACGTCTTCTCTGCATTTGAAATGCAGGGCGTAGCTTTCCAGTATACTGATCCTGATTTTGTGGTGCGCGCGGGCAGCGATGGTGCAGATAATAATAGTGCCAGCGCATGTCGCGCGGGTTACTCCACCGATGGCGGCGATACTTATACCCTTTTTTCAAAGTTGCCCGGTATACGCGGACGTGTAGCCGTATCAGCTAATCGCCGGAACATTCTCTGGCTCACACAAATGGATGGCAATAGTCCAGGTAACGTATACTGGTCGGAGAATCTGGGTGCCGACTGGACAAAATCTACCGGCGTATCTTCGGGTATCTTACCCGCAGGCCCTCAGTGGAACATTTATCCAGGGGAAAATCATCTTGCATCAGATAAACTAAATGGTGATTATTTCTATATCTGGGATCGTGGTTCTTTTTATGTAAGTGCCGACGGAGGGAAATCATTTCAAAAAACAACCGCCACCGGTCTTACAGCAAATGCCGGCAGTAATCCCAATGGCTCTGCTTATGCTACCACTTCCAACATTGAAACTACGCCAGGCAAAACAGGGGATGTATGGATCGCATTTTACAATGATGTATATCCTGAATACAGTGCGCTTTACCATACCTCAGACACGGGTAAAACATTCACTAAGGTGGGTGGTGAAAATTTTAAGCCTAAATGGATAGCTGTCGGCTTGTCTGACACCACGCCCAATGCCCACCTGGCTTTGTACGCTACCAGCCAGAACCTCCCTATCAATGGTATTACCTACGGTGCCTACCGCTCTGATGATACTGGTCGTACCTGGACGACCATCTTGGACCGCGTGCCAGGTGTGGTGCCAAGTATTGCTGCCGATAACAAAGGAAGAATGTTTATTTCCGCAAGCGGAAATGGCATCTTTTTCGGCGCCCCGGTAGCAGGTCCCGTGCAGTCGGTAGAGATCGTCAATCCCGCATCAGACACTATCGTAAAAGGATTCTCTGTGAAGCTGAACGTGAAGCTTACCCCTACTTATCCCACCAATCCGTCTGTTACCTGGAGCTCTTCGGATACAGCAATAGCGAAAGTGGACGCCTTTGGAAAGGTAAGTGGCATGCATGCAGGTACTGCCACCATTACGGTTACATCGGTCGATGGAGGGAAAACAAGTACAAGGCAGATCGTCGTGGTCCCTCCCACTATATCAACCGGTATTACGATAGACAGTGTCTTGTATGGTACTATGAATACGCCTAAGCAGATTGTCGCTACTGTTCTGCCCTCCAATACTACTAATAAAGCCCTCAACTGGTCAGTGGCGGATACTACCATTGCAAGTGTAGATGCCAATGGCATGATTACCGGCTTAAAGCTGGGGTCTACTACTCTCACCATTGCGGCCGCTGACGGAGGATTCACTAAAACCGTGCAGTTGATCGTCAACACCATTGTAACAGCCATCAATGCAGGTTCAACTGCCACCACGGGCAGTTCCCCTACGCCGTATCAGAATACTGCTATTGGTCAATATATCCCTGAAGGGCCTTCCGGAACCGATAAACTATGGCATGCAGGATATACCTGGAGCAACCGTAATACAGCAACGATGGACCTGAGCCAGGTAACAGCGCCAGCTCCCCGCCAGGTATATGAGTATATGCGCGTCGCCAAAAATACAGTGGCTCAGCTGCGTTATTATTTCCGCAACCTGATTCCCGATGCCAACTATTCGCTGCGCCTGCACTTTGTTGAGCCCAGCGATGCTGACAAGGCCAACCGTGTGTTTAATGTGAAGACCAGCGGCGACAGCCTCATAAACTTCAACATTTACCAGGCTGCAGGCAATAAGCTGAACACCGTGGTTACACGCACCCTTGAAGCAAAGGCAGACCACGCAGGTGTAATAACGGTGTATTTCATCCCCAAGGTTGGCACCAACGATCCATACAGCGCTTCTGTAGCTGCGCTCGAGGCAAGTATCATTCCGCTACAGGGAATCAGCATCCATTCAGACAGCAGCAATCTCTATGTAAGCTATAAAGACACACTGAAACTGACCACTACACCGGCAAATGCCACTAACAGGAATCTCGTATACAAGTCTTCCAACGACGCTATTGCCACTGTAGATCTGAACGGCGTGGTAACAGGAAAAGCTGCGGGCACGGTAACGATCACCGCGACATCTGCAGAAAGCCATTTTTCTGCTACCAAAACCTACACCGTTATCTATGTACCTGTTACAGCCTTAACGTTGGATAGCACTTCGGCCAATGTATTTGTAGGATCCACCTTCCAGCTGAATCCCACTATCAGCCCGGCAAAGGCCAGCAATAAAGGGATCATATGGAAATCTTCGGATACAACAATCGCCAAAGTAAGCGTCAGTGGCCTTATCAGCGGTATCAAACAAGGCGATGTAATAATAACAGCTACCTCCGCAGACAATCCGGCAATTACTGCAAACGCAAATACTCATGTAGCGAATGTACTGGCTACAGGCATTACCCTACAACCATCCCCGGCCATCGTCGGAGAGATAGACACGCTACGTGTAAAAGTCGACTTCCTTCCAGCTAATACTTCTATTAAGAAAGTAAGCTGGAATAGCTCTAATATGGCACTGGCCACGGTTGATAGTACTGGCCTTATTACTGCTATTAAACAAGGTACCCTGAGTATCATTGTCAATAGCCAGGACGGCTCCGGCGTGTCAGCTACCTTGCCGCTAACGGTCGTGCCGTTCGATTCATGTGGAGGAATACCTAACTATGGTTTTGAAAGTGGTCTTATCAACTGGATAGCTTATAGAGAAGGTATCGCTACTCCGGGTGCTGTGTACACGGTTAGCGGGAAAGGCCACTCGGGCGATAAAGCCGCTACTATGGGCTTCACTACGGCAAATACCTCATTAAACATACGAGGTTCTATACCAGTGAGAGGCGGCAGCGTCATCGTATTTACCCAATGGGTAAAAGTAGAGAAAGACGCCAGCGGCTATCCCTGGTGGGCAGGATATGGTGTTGGCTTTATAGATAGCCTTGGCGCCTCCACAGGCAGTGCTTCCTATTCAAAACAGGTAGATAATGTAGTTGCATACCGTGACAACTGGGCGCAGATAAGAGACACCATACATGTGCCGGACAGCGCTATTGGTCTTACTTATTGGGTGGCTAAGGTAGGATTCGGCACTGTATGGGTAGATGATTATTGCATAGAAGTTTTAAAGACAAATCAATCGGCTATTTATGGTATTAACGCGGGTACCACACAAACACCTCCTGGTCCATATGCCAATACTACCTTTGCGCAATATGTTCCGGAAGGCCCCACCGGTACAGATAAACTATGGCATGCAGGTTATACCTGGGTACAAAAAGTGAATTCCCCTGTAGACCTATCGCATGTAACAGATCCCGCTCCCCCGCAGGTCTATGAGTATATACGCGTATTCAAAGACAATATCACCCAGATGCGTTATTACCTGCGCGGGCTCACTCCTAATGCCATTTATGTTATCCGCCTGCACTTCGTTGAGCCACAGGATGCGGAGAAAAATAAGCGCATATTTAGCATAAGAGCTACCAATGGTCTGGACAGCCTTATTGACTTCAATATATATCAGGCCGCAGGCAACAAGTTGAATACCGCTGTCATAAAAACCATCAGGGCAAGAGCAGACAACACTGGTTTGATACAGGTAGCTTTCTATCCTAAAAAAGGATTGTATGATCCTTATAGCGGTTCGATTGCAGCTATTGAAGTACGGACACCAGCGCCTGGAGACACGCTGCAAAGTGCGACTGCAAATCAAAACATGATCGCAGTAGTCAGCAACAAATCCGACATCCACGGTAACCTGGATTTTACAACAGAAATATATCCTAATCCTTCCGATGGCGTGTTTAATATTAAAATGACTTCATCTTCCAAAGCACCAGCGTTACTTATCATTGTTAATAACACCGGCAATACAATTTATTCTACGAGGATAAATGCCGGTGCGAACTACCAGCTTGGCCAGAATCTGAAACCCGGTATCTATTATATCAATATCAAACAAGGCGCTCAAAGCAAGACAATGAAAGTGGTGAAACACTAGAAAATTAAACTAAAAGAAAAAAGCTGTCTCAAAACTGAGGCAGCTTTTTCTGTTTTATATCACAATTCGGTAACAGATTAGCCGACTGTATGATCGTAATCATAGTTATTATCACGCTACAATCTGACATTTGCCAGCAAATCAAGTCCAACAACCTGCAGCGCAGCTGCTAAACAAATATTTATGTACACGTCCGAAGTTCACAGTTTTCATATTCCGGTATTAGGTTTAGGTTACAGTATAGATACACCGATAAAAGTAGCCCGTTTCGGTATTGCGTCAGTAATATCTATTGTAGAAGATCAGCTGATTGAAAAAATGCGGGAGTACTATTGTAACCAGGAAGGCCTACCCTACCAGGCCATTACAGAAACTGATCCGGATTTCAGAGCAGCCCGTATCACCGACTACCTTAACCTGGTAAACCAAATAGTACAAAAGCAGTTGAACCAATTGCGCTCCTTACCATTTGAACCCGGTAATGATCTGGTAAAATACTTTGAACTGTTACCTGACAATAGCCGGTTAAAACAGCAATACCTGCAAATGACGCTCCTGCCGTCAGGCGTGGAAAAAGAGCAATTACAGCAACAACTACGTCAGGCTATTGTAGCCGGGGCTATAGATGTAAATATTATGGCCAAGGTAGATAAGCTAAATACAGATGCCGATGGCCAGCCATTAACTTCAGAATATTCAGATGCATTAGCAGCTTTGCGCGGATTTGCCAATAGCAACCTGCAATCATCTGTTATTATTTCCGCCGGCTATAATCCACGCCTATATAGTTATATTGATCAGTTTCCCGATTTTTTACCCGACAGCAACGGACAGTTGAAAAAGAAACTGATCCTGAAGGTAAGCGATTACCGGTCTGCGCTGGTACAAGGCAAAATACTCGCTAAAAGAGGTCTGTGGGTATCAGAGTTTAGAATTGAATCGGGCCTTAATTGCGGCGGACATGCATTTGCTACAGAAGGTATATTATTAGGCCCTATACTGGAAGAGTTTAAAGAGAAAAAAGAAGCATTGGCTACAGAGCTTTTTCCCCTTTGCTGTGCAGCGCAGGCAGCAAAAGCGCAAACTGTTTTTGCTACGCAACCACCTTTGAAAATTACCGTACAAGGTGGTATAGGTACCGCAAATGAGAATGAGTTTTTACTGGAGCACTATGCCGTAAACGGCACAGGATGGGGAAGTCCATTTTTGCTGGTACCCGAAGCCACCAATGTAGATGAAAATACCCTGCAGCAACTGGCTACCGCTCAACCAGATGATTATTATATGAGTGATGCCTCTCCTTTAGGCATACCTTTTAATAACTTTAGAAAAAGCAGCGGAGAAGCACAGCGCCTGAGAAGAATCGAAAAAGGAAGGCCCGGCAGTCCGTGTATAAAAAAATACCTTGTTTCTAATACAGAGTTCACTGACAGCCCTATTTGCACTGCATCACGCCAATACCAGCATTTGAAAATAAAACAACTGCAGGAAAAAAAATTATCTCCGGAAGAACATAATAAAGCCTTAGAAGAAATAACAGTAAAAGACTGCCTCTGTGAAGGCCTGGGTACAGCAACCCTGCTGAAAGACAATATCGCTCCATGGCGCCCTGGCGCAGCTGTGACCATATGTCCTGGTCCTAATCTTGCCTATTTTTCAGGAGTGTTTACTTTGTCAGAAATGGTAGATCATATTTATGGCAGGTTACACCTGCTTAATACATTATACCGGCCGAATATTTTTATTAACGAATTACACTTATATATTACCTATTGGAAAAAACAGATTGACAAAGCCACTGCCCCGACTCCCAAACAGGCAAAATATTTTCAAACCTTTAAAGCCAATCTGCTGGAAGGGATTGATTATTATAAAAATATAGTCTCTCTTTTCAAAAAAGAAAGCAGTCAGTACATAGCTACTATGAAAAAAGAACTGGATGATGCAGTCTTGACGATAACCAGCCAGCATTTGAACGTAGCGGTAAATGACGGCAGCACAATGACAATATAAAACAGACACTATAAGGATATTGTATGATACCTGCAGATCTGCAGGTGTCATACAATATGAATTCCCCTATCCCACCTCATTTGAACCATCGGGCAGGTAACGTTGATGTTATCGGCCTAATCTCCAAAATTTATATTAAATTTAAAAAAACTATGAAATTGTGTCTTTTCTCTCATTTTATATGAGAAAAGTTCACATTTCTTTTTGTATTTTAATCCCGCGCAGACTTAACCTTAAGTTTATTACTGTCCAAAACCACGTATATGCAAAACATTCAAACCAATAAGCTATTCTGGGCAAGTTGCCTGGCGCTGTTAGTAACCTCGCTTTCCTTTGGTATCCGAGCAGGAATGATGAACCAATTAGGGATAGATTTCCAGCTGAACGCGACACAGCTGGGTAGCATTACCGCTACCGCTTTCTGGGGTTTTCCACTGGCAATGGTCATCGGCGGTGTTATAGTGGACGTCATTGGCATGAAACGCCTGCTGGTCATCGCGTTTCTTTTTCACCTGGCCGGCATTGCACTCACTATTTTTGCGCAGGGCTACTGGACGCTGTTTTTCTCCACCCTGCTGATCGGTATTGCCAATGGTACAGTGGAGGCGGCCTGTAATCCGCTGGTAGCGACACTTTATCCGAAAGACAAGACCACCAGGCTGAATTATTTCCACCTTTGGTTTCCGGGAGGTATCGTGATCGGTACCCTGGTAGTTACCTTATTTGTCAACCTACACCTGGGTTGGCAGTTACAGGTGGCAACCATGCTGATTCCTACCCTGATCTATGGTTTCCTGTTTTCACGGCTTGATTTTCCGCCTACTGAAAGAGTTTCATCCGGATATTCCAGCGGTGACATGTATATGGCCGTACTTTCGCCACTGTTCATCTTCATGCTCATTTGTATGTTCATGACTGCGATCACTGAACTTTTCACTGGTCAGTGGATAGGCCTTCTGCTAAAAAATGTGACTAATAATGCGCTGTTACTGCTGACACTAACGACTGGCATTATGGTTGTTGGCCGGGCCTTCGCTAAGCCAATCGTCAAAAAGCTGGCACCGCAGGGTGTTCTCCTCTTCTCAGCCATTTTTGCCGCTATAGGGCTTTATATGCTGAGCACATTTACAGGAAGCTCGGTATTCTTTGCCGCCCTGATCTTCGGCATCGGCGTATGTTACTTCTGGCCAACCATGATCGGTTTTGTTGCCGAGAATATCCCACAGTCCGGCGCACTGGGGCTTAACCTAATGGGTGGTGCGGGAATGTTCGCCGTATCTATATACACTATGTTCATGGGAGGATTTTATGACGGTTTGATTGTCAAACACCTTCCTGCAGGCGCTCATCTGGGTACTTATACTGCTGCTGCCGATGGCACTCCCGAAGCGGCCGCGCTGAACGAGGCGAAGAACCTTGCAGGCCCTGAAGTATTACAGGTTACTTTAGTGTTACCCATTATACTGATTGTAGCTTTTACAGGTCTGGTCGTTTACATGAGATCCAGAAAATCCAGGCAACTGGCCGCCGAGGCTATTTGATAGAGCTGTTTTCTTTCTATAGGAAAAGCCATTAAATGCAGCTATTGCTGCGTTTAATGGCTTTTTAACTTTAACAGCTGTATGTTTATTTACTAAAACGGTACTATCCCCCGCCGACTGCAGGTCTGTTACAGGCCTGTCTGCTTATCTTTTCACTGATATTCTGTCACCCTTTACGATAACCCTTTTGTTAACTAAAAAAGTCCCCTACATGAGCAAACATTTATACCTGGTTATTATTGCCTGGCTTATTGGTGTGAACACTACCCAGGCACAAAATGCGGACCAGCTGTACTACAACACCTTCGCATTGCAATTTCACTACAAAGCAGCAAGCTTCGTCGTAGACACGCCATTTGTAGCTTCTGCCCCACAAGCCTTTCTGTTATGGAGCGCCAACGTGTACCAGGATTCCACGAAAAGTTCTTTATCGCTCGATCAGTTTGATGCCAACGGCAACTTCCTCTCCGAGCATATAGTTCCACAACCCAGCAAACTGTTACCATCCCTGCTGCCAAAGAAAATCTTCCGCATGAAAAGCGGCAAAGGTTACTATCTCTTAGGCTATGTGATCCAGTCCATTAACCTGATCAATGGCATTCCCGTGTACTCCACACCGGTCATCATTCGCCTGGATCAGCTGCTGAACCCTGTCTGGGTACAGAAGCTGCACTTCGCTGCAGTAACCACTGCCAATGCTAACGCACTCATTGAATACAATGACCTTATTGAGGCTACTAACGGCGATGTGATCATTGCAGGTCGCTATAGCCCCGCACCGGCAGGTCAGCAGATCAATATACTGGCTACCCGCCTCACCGCCGCAGGTGCCATTGTATGGAACTACCAGTACTCCACCAATTTTACCTGTAACGCTAACGCACTGGCCCTGACAGAAGCCACTGACAACAACATCATCCTGACTGGTTATGTAGAGCTGTGTACCAGCGGCTTCGGAGGTCCACGCCAGGTACTCTTCCTCCGTCTCCAGCCCAGCGGTATCCCAGTTACCGGTTTCGCTTATCTCGGAGCCACTACTGAATCTGCCGGCACCAAGATCGTGAAACGTACCAACGTTGCTGGTAACGATGCCTTTTTCATCTCCGGCTTTGTCGATGTCACAGCCGCCACCGGCGCCCCTAACAGACAGGTACTGATTATAGATGTAAGAGAAAGCGGCGCCATCACAGGCTCCTTCCATGTTGGTGATGCTGGCACAGAAGAGTCCAACGACCTCGTTATCCGTAACCTGGGCAATGAAAACTACTACCTCTATCTCACCGGCTTCACCACCAGTTACTACACCGCTGTAAGCAAAGAAGTATTCTACCTGCAACTGCGATACGTGTCCGGTACCCTGGGTCTCGTAGAATTCAGCACCTTCCCGCAGACGGCCAGTTACACCGAAAGGTATGGCCTGGAAATAAAAGCTGCCGGCAAAGACAAATTCGCGATACTGGCCAATGCCAATTACATCATCAATGGCACCAGCAACACGAGTACATTCACCAACGTGCTTCTCCGTGATCTCAGCAGCGCCAGCCAGCAGTGTATCAAATTACACCAGCCGCCGGTAAGCACTATCAACTTCAGTCCTAAACAACTCGAGGTATCACCGAAAGCACTCTCTTTCAAACCTTATGCAGAGAAATATACTGTATTCCAGAAAGTATTTCCGAAACTGCTCTGTGGTCAGTTCAACGTCAACGCGTACGATGCACTCAACAGCGGCGTGATAGAACAACGGATAGCCACGCCAAACCTGACACTCAGCAAAGTGGCGCCGGTAACTAAACCGGAAACCGTGAGCGTTTATCCTAACCCTGCCAGCAACTACGTCTTTATCGAATACAGGAAACCTATCACCTCAAAGGTGCAGGCGAAAGTGTTTGGTCCCGATATGCGCTTGCTGAAGATTATTGAAATCAATGACAATAACAGGAAAACGTTGTCGCTCGACGGCCTCCCATCCGGCTTGTATTTTATACAGGTGGGCGATAATAATAAAAGCGAGAGCTTTAAGATAATGAAGAACTAATGACTACTTGATCACTACAAAAGAGGGCGTCAAAAGGCGCCCTCTTTTTTCGCGGTGACCGCCAAAACTCTGTGCCATAACTTGGTCCGGTGGAACTGCTCGCAAATGCTATCGGTTTGAGGGCTTTTTGCCTTGATTTGCGTATAATCAATATAACACAGAATCAAAAATCCGTCAATTTCAATAATAAATTACCTTCGTTGTCAAAACCATAAACATCCTATGCGCGCATTATTATTCGATGCCTATAGTCAGGTGGTGAAAGAAATCGTTTTGCCAGCAGAAAGAGCAATATTTTATCAACAAGTAAAACAGTACCTAAATGCAGAAGGCATTGATATGATACATCCTAATAAACTGCTCACCATTCTTTTTGATCCACTTGCCTTTACCAAAGCAGGTACTCCAGGCTTTCTCCTAGGGCTATTGGAAGAATTTCCGCTGTTTGGCAATATCATTTGTGTCGGACGTAATCCGATCACCTATCAAATAGAAGATTTATCCGGAGAATTTACGCGCGATCATTTTGACGTCAGCTGGTATGCACCAACAGAGGCAGAAGAATACAGAAAGAAGGCTATGCTGATCGGCATCAATAATTATAGAAGTTAACTGCTCCTAAAGGCAACTACAAACATGTAATAACTAATTCTGTTTCAATCAATATCGGCTTTACGAATTATAATATAGATATTGCTCTCTTTATTGAAGGCTCGCTCGGACTCGAATCCGATTATAGCTTGACAATGAAAATAATTATATAAACTCTCCAAAAAAAAAAAAACGCTACAAGTCTTTAAACCTGAAGCGATTCATTTTACCCTGATCGCTATGGTAAAACTCGAACCTTTTTATATTCGATTTACGTAAATTAGCTGAAATAGTATAACCAATTACAATATTTAAACAAAATATTTCTGGTAAAATGAGGGCAAATCGCGATACCCACCAAACTTTTGAGCAATGAATGTACAAAAACAAAAAGAGAAAAATGAAGGCTTACAGCACGATCAGCCGGGGATAAAGATTCGATCAAACGACAATCCTTATCTGTCAGCTGACCCTCAAAAAAACTTACTGCAACCTCGCAGATTATCTTCTTATTTTATTGTATTAATTGAAAGCGGTTCAATTACATACAATCTAGAATTACAAGACTATACGCTTACTGATGGGCACTTGCTCTTCGCAATGCCCAATCAAATTTTTACGCCACCTGCCAAAACTAACGATCTTAAATATTTCAAGCTGCTGTTTGATGAAAATACATTGGCCTTGTTGCCACAACAATTTCCTTTTTTAGTCAACCCTTTAAACGCGCCGACCATAGCTCTTGACCCTGCTGCGAAAGAAAGAGTGATAAAGGTCTTTGGAATTTTAAACCAGATACTGCACTTAGATAAATACGAGACTGACACTGAAATAATGTTAGCTTATTTGAGCTCATTGCTATCAGAATTAAACAGCGCCTATTTCAAAAACAAAGGACCCGCTAATATCTTAAATCCAAACCTGTCAAAGTTTATTGCCTTCAAACTAGCTGTGGAAACGTCCCTTACAGAACAACCTTCTATCAACGCAATTGCAGAAAAATTAGCTTTATCTACCAACAGTTTATACCGGATTGTAAAAGAATACGCCGGCACATCGCCCAAAGACTATTTTATCAGTCGCCTGATGGCGGAAGCTCAGCGGAAATTGCGCTATTCCAATATTTCTATCAAAGAATTGGCCTATGAACTAGGCTTTAATGACCCTGATTATTTTTCAAGGCTCTTCAAGAAAAGTACAGGAAAAAGCGCCAGTGAATTTTTACCCGGGCAAGATTTGTCGGGAGAATAAACAGATTTGTCCATTCCCGCTATTTTTGGCCCCTCTACTTTTGCTTTATAAAATTCACACAACATGAAATTTGCATTAGTAACAGGAGCCAACAAGAGCATTGGCTTTGAAGTGGCACAGCAACTTGCTGAGGAAGGAATGTATGTTTACCTCGGTAGTCGTAATGTAGAAAATGGCGTTGAAGCCGTTGGTAAATTAAAAGCAAAGGGATTAAACAATGTAGAAGTTATTCAGCTTGACATTACGGACGACGAATCAGTAATTAAAGCCCGTAAAGAAATAGGTAAAAAAACAGACGTCTTGGACATACTTATTAATAATGCGGGTATTTATGGTGGTTACCCACAAACGGCACTTGATGCAACGATTGACCAGTTTAAGGCAGCTTATGACGCAAATGTCTATGGCGCGGTGCGCGTTACACAGGCATTTATCGATTTATTGAAAAAGTCATCAGCACCTCGCATTGTAAATGTAAGTTCAAGTCAGGGCTCAATTACCCTCCACAGTGACCCAACATATAAATATTACGATTACAAAGGCGCTGTATATCTTTCCTCCAAATCAGCCTTGAATATGTACACGGTGGTTTTAGCATACGAGTTTAAAAACACTCCCTTCAAAATAAATGCCGTTTGCCCGGGATTTACAAAAACAGATTTCAACGGACATCGTGGGCCCGGAACGGTTAAAGATGCTGGAAAACGGATCGTAAAATATGCGCTGATTGACGATGATGGCCCAACAGGGAAATTTTTTAGTGAGGAAAATAATCCTAAAACAGGAGAAATACCTTGGTAGTTCAGATAAATTAACCCAAATGAAAACCAGTAAGAACTGCGGATCGACTAAAAATAAACCAAATAACAAAGCTCGCGACTAGCGCGAGCTTTGCAGATACCATACAATTTTCAAATATATCTATACAGAAAATCAAGCACATTGACCATCAACAATTTAGACAACACAAGGGACGTAGCGGGGACGATTCTTCCCTAAGAACTAATTTCAAGCTTATACCCTTTGCCTCGTATAACAACGATGTTGATATTGGGATCCAACTCCAGTTTTTTTCTAAGTTTCGAAATGAACATATCCAGGCTGCGCCCAACAATAACACCTTCATCTTCCCATACCTCTTTTTGCAGCCGGCTTCTCTCTATAGTCTGGTTAGGAGACAATGCGAAAATGAGCAGTAAACGCGCTTCCGTGTCAGTCAGGTCTATGGTGTTTTCATTTATTACCAGTCGCCGTTCCTGGGTATTAAACAAGACCGCTCCAAAAGTTAAAATGCCGGTATTTTGATTGCCAGGCTCGGCTTCTCGAGGTTTAGCCGGTCTAAAAAAAACGAAACCAACAAATGCTAAAAATGACAGGCTGCCCATAAGATATCCAATCTTTGTGGTATTTATACCTGTCGGTTTGAACTTAATGTTAACCACGTAACATCCTTTGGGTTGTACTCTTCCTCTACAAGCTACAATTTCATTTCTTTTGTTGTTGGATATAGCGTATCCATAGACTACACTGGAGTTGCTACAGTTAAGAACATTAACAACATAATCACTTGTGAGGGGGTCCTGGGCCAACAAACGCCGGGTAGTATTAATCAGCGAGCCCGGTTGAAAAGTAAGCTCATTCTCAAAGCTGATCTGGTATTCATTTTCGGCGATTTTTTTTACCGGAAGCACCCTTGATCTACTGTCGCCCGACTGTGTGAGTAGTTCGTCTCCTATCTTCCGAAGCAAAACTTCCCTCCTGGCGATATCAAAACCGTCACTGCCGGTCATATTGAAAGCCACGCATATTACAGAGATAAAAAGGGGAAATATCAATACCCACAGGTACTTACGTTTCCCCAAAAATAGATTTCGGCTATAAAACATACCGTTTTACGATTTATTTACAAAGGTTACATTTTTATTTACAATCTAAATACCCGTGTGGAAAGGTATTAAGATAATTTCGCTGGACCAACTTTGATAGGATTTGAAAAACAAAAAATCATGAAATACATACACTTAAATATCTTGTTATTAATGCTTGTTTGTCACACTTCCTGCGGACAAAAGCAAACTGAACCCCATCAGGATAATATCAATTACAATATCACAGACATAGTCCCTTCCTACCAGCCTTACACAATGGTTCGGAAAGATAAAAAAGGAAACATCTGGACTACCGGTGAAGTAAGTCCGAATGTCCGGCCACTTTCACGTTATGATGCAAAGTCCTTGTATAATAAAATACCCACTGTAACAGAAATTAAGTCAGAAGGAGGAATGGGGGCAGAAACTGATCTCAGACTTACTTCCAGAACGGCGATGACGAATAGTTGAACAAACGTCCATTGTTGATTTTAAAATCATTCATCACCTATTTTAATATATCGATATGACTAAACAAACAAAATCCTTTGCATCTTTTTTTTTACTTCTGTTCTTTTGTATCCAAGCAAGTATTCTATCTGCACAAAACACTACAACCTATTCCAAAGACGTACGAACAAAGATCAAACAGTTCGAAAACAATTTAGGTTTATGGGTACAAATAGAGAATCAGCAATTTACCCTTGCCGACAGAATGAAAAGTAATCATGTAAACGGAGTAAGTATTGCATTAATAAAAGATTATAAAATCGAGTGGGCTAAAGGATATGGTTGGGCAGATAGTGCTAAACAACGGCCAGTTACAATAAATACATTATTTCAGGCAGGTTCAATCAGCAAATCATTAAATGGGGTTGGTATTTTAAATTTAGCGCAGGAGGGCAAATTGAACCTTGATTCCGATATCAATATTTATTTGAAATCATGGAAATTTCCTTATGACTCTCTATCAAAAGGGAAAAAGATAACGATAGCAAATCTGTTAAGCCATACAGCAGGACTAACGGTACACGGATTTGACGGTTATGAAAAAGGAGACACCATCCCTACACTGATTCAAATTTTAAATGGCGAAAAGCCGGCTAACAATAAAGCGATTCGGTCAATGTATGAGCCATCTCTCAAATCTGAATATTCAGGTGGAGGAACAACCATATCACAACTAATATTGCAAGATGTGACAGGACAACCTTACGATACATACATGTGGAACAATGTATTAAACCCAATGGGAATGAACAATAGTTTTTATGCCCAACCGCCGCCAGCGGATAAAGAAAATCTATTAGCAAAAGGTTATTATAATGATGGGAAAGAAGTGAAAGGTAAGTATCATATCTATCCCGAACAGGCTGCTGCGGGCCTATGGACAAACCCTACAGATTTAGCTAAATATATTATAGAAACACAGCTGTCATTACATGGAAAAAGTAATAAAATACTTTCCCCGGAAACAACCAGGCTTAGATTGACCCCTTATATTGATAGCTCTGCAGCGTTAGGAGTGTTTATTATTAAAAAAGGAAGTGAAAAATATTTCAACCATGATGGTTGGGATGAAGGCTTTGTTGCTTCATACTACGGCAGCATGGAAAATGGGAATGGCGTAGTAGTAATGGCAAATACCGATAATGGAAGCCTGTTAAGCGAAATAGTCAATTCCCTGGCTGCTGTTTATAAATGGAAAGATTTTTATACTCCGAAAATTAAAAAGGTTGTTGCCGTAAATAACGAAATATTGAAATCATATGTTGGAAACTACAAACTACATCGGGATACACTTAATGTTACGCTGGAAAAAGAAGGTTTGGTGATAAGGTTGAACAGTAAAACGAAATACAAAATTTATTTTACCTCTGATTCTGATTTCTTTATATTGGAAATAGCTGGATCGGAACAAAGATTTACGAAAGACGAAAACAAAAAGGTAAATGGCTTTGAGATTAATGGCAATGGTTATAAAATGCAAGCTGTAAAAATTGAATAGTTACCAGGGTGTAGTCAATTGATATTGAGAATAAAAAAATTGCAGGGAACCTAACAATTAAGGGCATTTTAAAAGAGATTGTCAGATTCCCGGCCTTCTCGCAGATGGATGTAATCGCGGTTATCTACGGGCTATTCCCGTATGAAGGTATGTAACAGCTCGGGGCAGATGCTGCGGGAGAAAGTGCCATGGCAGTATGGTAGGCCCAGGAACGGGCCATTTCGATAGCAACGGTATATTAGTAGTTGCCTGGTCCTGGGTCGCATTTAAATTGCTGGTAGTAAGATGTGGCCGGCCAGAATTTCAGACCGGTTTTTTATAAATTCCAGAAAACAATAACAGCTATGCCCTGAGCAGGATTGCGGTAAAGTTTTTTTACAAGCTCAAGGCGATGTAGACGAATGCTTGAAGGCATTGTGAAAAGGCTTTGCCAATTTAAAGGCGCTCTACGCCTTGTAGCGCAACATAACTGTTCCGGATTTTAGCTGCCTCACATCTATCAATGACAAATTGCTTCGATATTCTATATTCTTAAACAGGACCTTTCCTCTTCCGACTATCTTTGGACTTACCCTGATGTTGTACTCGTCGATCAGTCCTTTACTAATCAGATAATTCGCAAAGGTGGCGCCACCCCATGTTAAAATGTCTTTACCGGGTTGCTGCTTTAACATGGCAATCTCAGCATCGGGGTCAGTGGCGATACGCGAATTGGGCCAATCGACCTTTTGCTGGTTTTTTGAAAATACGATATGTGGAATTTGGTAGGCCCACCTGGCATATTTCACTTCGTTCGGATCTGCTGTTGGATTGTTCAGCTGCGCCCGCCAATGATCAAAGTACAGGGGATTCATTCCCGCGCCTGCCAATATGGTATCTACTGATTGCAGGTCATTAAACATATGGTTCCATAATTCATCACTGTCATCGACATTATGGTCTGCTGTATCGGTTTCCCCAGCTGCTTCATTGTTCTCAGCCGCTACAATACCATCGAATGACATATCCATTGATAAGATCAGTTTTCTTGCATTTGTCTGTTTCATATAATGAGATTTGATATAGCAAAGTTATAAACACCAGAACAGTTACATGCGGTGTAGTCCTGACTAAATAAGGGTGTAAATGCGCTACCAAATAAGAGAACATCATTTTGTTTTACATTGCTGTGAAATCTATGGCGAGGGAGCAGGCATATAAAAAGCAAAGCTCACGCTAACGCGCGAGCTTTGCCCAATTTCAGCGAGTCCTATGATACAGCACTCTAGCTGGTTATCTTTCCCAACAAACGGCCATTCTCATCGTTTCACTAACCGTATAAGCCAGATTAGTAAGATAGCTCCCACCAGTGCCACGATCAGTGAGCCCAACAGACCGCTTCCGATATGGATTCCAAGCTGGCCGAAAAACCACCCACCCAGCCAGCCGCCTATTACTCCCACAATAATATCCACAATTATCCCAAACCCTTTACCTCGCATCAGTTGCCCTGCAAGCCAGCCAGCTATGCCGCCGATAATAATAGTCCAAATCATAAATTGATGTTTACATTAAGTTTCAATTTACTGTAAAATATTGTTATTACATAAATAATTTATATGATTAATAATGGCATATTACAAAAGCGGAGTAGCTGCTCCTTTGACATAATCATTCGGTTCTCTTTTAAATATGAACTGATTTTATTATCTTCCTAAGTACATATTTCTTCACCTAAACCCTAATTGCTCATGAAAAAGGAAAACAGAAAAAAACTGACCCTGAACAAAATTAAAATCGCTAGACTAAGCAACACCAAGCTAAATAAAGGGGTAGTAATAAATCCAACAGAAGGGCCTACCTGTGCTGTTTGTGATCCTATGACGATCACAGAAAACGTCATCGTATAATCAAAACTGCGTGGACATCGAAGTATCACCTAATGGCAAATGGGATCGTCGTTCCTCCAAAATGACGATCCCATTGCGTTATAGGAGCGGAGTTTATTAAATAAAAGTCTGATCAGAAGCGAGGACACAGCTGAACAGAATCAGCAAGCGCTCAATAGGAATGTGTTTGTGTTGGAGTCCATGTTATGGTATTTTGAGTGTAAAAAATAAACGGGGGTGTAACGAATAAATGCACATGACGTTCTTCTCGGACTAAGCATACTAATTTAGTACAATTATTTGGATTCCAAATAATTATCAGCATAAGCCGGAGCACCGGCTTTAAAGATATCTTGCAAATGCGACGCCGCTAAATGTTAAACCCAGTTCTTCTATATCGGCAATAGGGACAATTACATTTTCGCTACTGCCGAATATAGAAATAGTCCAGGTGGCAAAAGGCGACAAATAAGCATATCGTCCTTCTAACCCTCCCAGGTCGAATGTTTCAGACTCTCCGTTTTTATAAAACTGGAACAATGTTCGCTTTCTATGTTTGAATTCTCGCACACCGCCATATACATCAACAAACCTGGGATTCCCCTGATGCGTCAGTAACACAGTATAAAACGGTGTATCTAGGAAACTTAACCCTTTAATTCTTATGGTCACTGTCTTCACCAATAGACCACTTAACGTTCGATACTGAGGTAATGTATCCGGTAACCTGAAGCTGCAATTAACGGTTAATGCGACAATTTTTAGATCTTGTAAATACTAGAAATAAGCAAATCCTGCATGCGGATGCTATCGCCACACGTATCAATGAAATAGACAGTGAAATCGGTTCCATCCACACAGAAGTACTTTCCACTAAAGGCAGACTATTGGAAACGGAGAATCCTTATTTGCCCGCTAATATCATCTTTTTTGAAAAGGCCAACAATCGTATAATATAGCAATCACGGTTAAGAAGGCCGGCAAAGGTAGCACTCTGGCTTGCGTTGTGTGCATCCAGCGCTCTTAACATATTTTCAAATGTGGTGATGTGAATACCCGTTTGTGATGATAGGTTAATTTTTTCGGAGCAAGTTAAAGCGGAACTCCGGGTAGCCCTGCTGATCCTCCATACAAGCTAAAAGGGCAGCTCCTTTGGTCTTTATATTAACAGGCTGCTTAGCTTTCTGTTTCCGGGGGCGTCTGACCAAAGATCCGGCTCATTTGCGCATACATTTCAGGATGATGCTGTTTGAATTTCTCAGGTTTCTGAAAGAAATATTCCGAAGTCACCGCCAGAAACTCTGCTTCATTTGTCAATGCATAAGGATTAATATCAGATCGTCCCTTCTCAATACAACGCATTTCCTTGTGCATCATTTTCAACCAGGGTACAGCATATTCATGTCGCATCAGATTTTCAAGTACACCATCGGTCGCACCATCTGACATATCCAGCAGATGTATGAATTCATGAATAGCCGTGTGTTCGGAACCTGATGAAGAAGAAAACGCCTTGATCAGAGCGGCTCTGGATAGTAACATCTGCCCGTTCATATAACCCGAGCCAACCATACCCAATATATTTCTCTCATCACCTTCAAACTGGAAATTGTGATCAAAGGTATCCGGGTAAAGGATAACGTTTGTGAGATTGCGATATTTCCAGTCAGGGAAACCAAAGATGGGCACCACGGCACTTGCAGCAATGTAGACTTTGTCCAGATCAGTGACTTCTGTGCCAATGCCTTCAATACGCACGTACTGTAAGAACTCATTTACCAGTGTTTCAAACCTTGCTTTTTCCTTGTCATTCAGGAGTTGATAATACCGAATATGCTCGTTGAGTAAAACGCTATAAATACCGGCCAGCGCCTGACTCATCGTCTGCTTTTCCTTTTTACGGCGCATGTACAAAACGATGAACAGGCAACATAATAGCAAAGCAATTGTATATAACATCATAAGTTAAATTTAAGCAAAATACCTTATCAACAGGCACCTATGCAGATAGTCTGACGTAGAGTTCTGATATATGGAAAGAAGCCCTAATTATTACAATGGCTTCGCATATTGTTGTCAATAATTTCAGGCTTATTTTAAGTGAAGATAATAGGACATAATTTTCTTAAAAGAAAGGTTGAACAGCTTTTATAAATGATGTTAGCGAGATCGTAAATGAATCAAATGATGGTCTGATAACTAGCCCATGTTGGCCTAACTGGATAGTTTGTCCCAACCTCGAACTACAAAAATAAATCCATTATTAGCTCTCGTTGCGGATCTGACGGACATTTCATACAAACAAAAAGCCCGACTTCTCTTCGAAGCCGGGCTTTTGTGATCCCGCTGGGACTCGAACCCAGGACCCATACATTAAAAGTGTATTGCTCTACCAACTGAGCTACGGAATCATCCCTTTTGTGATTGGGATTGCAAAGGTATAAAATATTTTATTCATTCCAACTTTTTGACAACTTTTTTTCAAACAATTTCACAAAACCCGCCACAGACAAAATAAACCATCATATCTCATTTACCCCTATTTTTGCATTTGAAAAAAAATCATAATGCAAGATAAAGTTGTCGTTATCACAGGCGGTACTTCCGGAATAGGAAAGGCGCTGACGATAGCATCTCTCCATTCAGGCGCTAAAGTAGCCGTTTGTGGCAGAAAGCCCGAAGCACTGCAGACATTAGAGAAGGAATTAGCATCCGGCAACCTCTATACCTATACTGCCGATGTAAGTAAAGAAGAGGATTGTAAAAACTTCATTGAACAGGTCATCTCCCGCTTCGGTAAAATAGATGTCCTGATCAATAATGCGGGAATCTCTATGCGGGCATTATTTGATGATGTAGACCTCAAGGTCCTGAAACAAGTGATGGATATTAACTTCTGGGGTACTGTTTACTGTACAAAATATGCGTTACCGTCTATATTGGCGAACAAAGGGACCGTTGTAGGTGTATCTTCTATAGCAGGTTACAGGGGCTTGCCTGGCCGTACCGGATACTCATCGTCTAAGTTCGCCATGCAGGGCTTCCTCGAATCACTACGTACCGAGCATTTGCATACAGGCGTCAACGTAATGTGGGTATGCCCTGGCTTCACCAGTTCCAATATACGTAACACAGCATTGAATGAAGAAGGACGCAGCCAGGCAGAAACACCACTGGATGAATCAAAGCTGATGAGTGCAGAAACAGTAGCTGCTGCTGTCATGAAAGCGATCTCCAAACGGAAACGCACACTTGTTCTTACAGGCCAGGGGAAAATGACAGTGCTGCTTAGCAAACTGTTTCCAGGACTGCTGGATGGTATAGTATATAATCATTTTAAAAAAGAACCGGGTTCGCCGCTTAAATAATGATGTTAAGCTGTTCAGCGCCAATAGCTGATTACAAGGCAATTAGCATGAACAGCTTAACTTGAATCTTTTACTTTTTATTCTATTATTTTTTGCTTATAAGCGCCCCAAACCCCCGACCCCGGCCCTTTTATAGTTATTCACATCTGAACAAGTAATTGGCTGTTTAGTCGCAGCAACATGCAGATTTTATATTTCTTTGCATTACAAAACAACGCCAATGCCCCAATGGCATTCTTTTTGGGTAATTGGTATTCATTGATAACATACATGTCCATAATAACACTAACATCAGATATAGGCTTACAGGACTACCTGGTAGGCGCCATCAAAGGGCAGCTGTGGCAACACTGTCCAGGCGCTCCTGTTATGGACATTACTCATCAGATATCTCCTTTTAACCTGCCACAGGCCACTTACATCTGTAAGAGCTCCTTTGCTTATTATCCGCCACGTACATTCCATATTGTACTGATTAATCTGTTCGACCGTAAAGCAGATCACGTGCTGCTCGCAGAACACAACGGACAATATATAGCCTGTGCAGACAACGGACTGATTACAATGATTGCGGGTGGAGCCCCCACCAAAGTGATCAAACTGCCTTTACATAAGACACAGCCCCGGGATACATTCTCTATTCTCCAACGCTTCGCCGAAGCCTACAGGGAATTGCAGAACGGTAAACCATTGGCTGAACTGGGCGAACCAGCCTCGGGATATATCATCAAAAACAACCTCCAGCCGATGACTGGCCAGGATTATATCGACGGACAGATCATTCATATCGACAACTTCGAAAACGTAGTCGTGAATATCACCCGCCAGCAGTTTGATGAACACCGCCAGAACAGGCCATTCTCCATCTATTTCCGCCGTGATGAGGTGATTACACAACTTTGTGAAACCTATGCGGATGTACCGGAAGGGCATAAACTGGCACTCTTCAACGCCGCCGGCTACCTGGAAATAGCCATTAACAAAGGAAACGCTGCCGGCCTCTTTGGTTTACAGGGCTTTACCCGTGACCAGCTGACCTCCGGCTACCAGAAACTGTCCTTCTACCAGACCGTCCGTATCATCTTCGGCTAAACCAGCCGAAGCCCCCTCCTATTGCCCCGACTTCCCTTACGACTGTTAATCAATCACTTTTCTATTCTGCTTTTCAACCCTCTATCTACAAAAAATTTTTCTTATTAAAGAAAAAGTTAAAACTGTTATCACTAATTATCATAATTTGCCACTTTTTCTATTTTTGTCGGACCTAAAACATCCTTATGAATTTTAAAAGGACCAACAACATTGTCGGTTGGGTTATCTGTATCATTGCCTGCACTGTCTATATTATGACAATGGAGGCCACCGGCAGCCTTTGGGACTGCGGCGAGTTCATTTCCAGTGCCTACAAGGTACAGGTTCCGCACCCTCCTGGAGCTCCTTTATTTGTGCTGTTAGGTAGATTGTTCACTATCCCGCTGTCTCCACAAAACGCAGCCTTAGGTGTGAACCTTATGTCCGCCCTGTCCAGTGGCTTTACAATCCTGTTCCTCTTCTGGACCATTACCCACTTCGCCCGCCGCGTGATCGTTAAAAACGGGGCACCTATCACCCGTGATCAAATGATCGCTATTATGGGTGCCGGCGCAGTAGGTGCACTCGCTTACACATTCTCCGACTCTTTCTGGTTCTCCGCTGTGGAAGGTGAGGTATACGCTATGTCCTCCCTCTTCACCGCCATCGTTTTCTGGGCTATCCTGAAATGGGAACATGAATCAGATGAAGCATACGCTGACCGTTGGATCGTTTTCATCGCCTTTACGATGGGTCTCTCTATCGGTGTCCACCTGCTGAACCTCCTGACTATCCCTGCTATTGTAATGGTGTACTACTTTAAACGCTATAAAGTAACCCCAATGGGTACTTTCTGGGCATTTATCGTTGGTTGTGCCCTTACCGGTATGGTACAGAAATTCGTTATACAAGATACGATCAAGGCTTCCGGTCTGATGGACGTTTTCTTCGTAAACTCCCTCGGTCTTCCTTTCTACAGCGGTTTTGCTTTCTATTTCATCGTACTGGCCGGTTTGCTGCTGTATGGTCTGAAAAATCCGAAATTCGGATTCTATGCACCATTGATACTTGTTGCTTCCGTTATTGTGATCCCTTCCTTTAATGAGGCGACAGGCACCGGAGTGAAGATCCTGAAGATTATCGTTGCAGCAGCTATCGTAGCTATACCTTATTTCCTCAAACAATTCGGTACAAACGTAAATACTGGCAACTTCCAGCATTTTACCAAAGTGACCATCTACTCCATCCTCTTCCTGTTATTAGGTTACTCCACATACATCACCACCATGGTTCGCTCTACCGCTAACCCATCTGTGGATATGTACAATGTGGACAACCCGATATCCCTGGTAGGTTACCTGGGTCGTGAGCAGTATGGCGACTTCCCGCTGATCTACGGACAGGTATTTACCGCCCGTCCTACCAGCTACGAAGATGCCGGCAATATCTACGCCCGTGGTAAAGACAAGTATCTGATCGCTGGTAAGAAACAGGTACCTGTTTATGCACCGGAAGATAAAATGCTGTTCCCACGTGTATGGGATGCCAGCAACGATCAGGGACACGCAGACTACTATCGCGATTTCCTCGGTCTCGCCGACGGACAAAAACCTTCTTTTGCAGATAACGTACGCTTCTTTGTAAAATACCAGGTTGGTTTCATGTACCTGCGCTATTTTATGTGGAACTTCTCCGGCAAACAAAACGATACACAGGGTTATGGCAACGTACGCGACGGTAACTTCATCACAGGTATTTCTTTCATAGATAACCTGTTTTATGGTGACCAGTCCACAATGCCAGACAGCCTGAAAAATAATAAGGCACACAACACGCTCTTCCTCCTGCCCTTCATTCTGGGTCTGATCGGATTCATCTATCACTACAACAATCACCGCAGAGACGCCCTCGTAGCTGGTCTGTTGTTCTTCTTCACCGGTTTCGCTATCGTTCTGTACCTCAATCAGGCCGGTAACCAGCCACGTGAACGTGACTATGCATACGTTGGTTCCTTCTACGCTTTTGCGATCTGGATTGGTCTGGGAGTACTGTCCATCTACGAATTCCTGAAAACCAAAACCAAATCAGCGATCTCAGCTCCGGCGGCGACTATTGTCTGCCTCCTGGCTGTTCCGGTACTGATGGGCTTCCAGGAATGGGATGACCATGACCGCTCTACTAAAACTATCGCCCGCGACGTAGCTGCCGACTATCTTAATTCCTGCGCACAGGATGCCATTCTCTTCACCGTAGGTGATAATGATACTTATCCGCTGTGGTACGCACAGGAAGTAGAAGGTATCCGTCCTGATATCCGTGTAGTCAACCTCAGCCTCCTGGGCGTGGATTGGTACATTGATCAGCAGCGTCACACGGTGAACAAAAGCCCTGCTATTCAAATGAACTGGGCGCCTGACAAGTATCAGGGTGAAAACCGTAACTACATCCAGTACTACGATGGTGGTAACTTCCCACAGGATAAATTCTATAACCTGAAAGAAGTCATGAACTTTATGGGGTCTGATGATCCGCGTGCGAAACTATCTACTACAGATGGTTCCCAGATCAACTACCTCCCTGCTAAAAAGCTCTTTATACCAGTAGATGTAGCTGCGGCGATTAAGAGCGGTACCGTTGATATCCATGACAGCGCGAGGATCATGCCTCAGCTGCCTTTCCAGGTAAATAAAAACTACCTGCTGAAAAACGACCTGGCGGTATATGATATCATCGCTGCCAACGACTGGAAACGCCCGATCTACTTTACCAGCCCTACCGACCTCGGTCTGAATGACTACCTCCGTATGGATGGTCTGACTTACCGCCTGGTACCGCTGAAAAAAGAAGAAAGTAACGATCCGATGGGCGCAGAAAAGAATGTGAACATTCCGGCGATGTACGACAACCTGATGAAGAAATTCGCTTTCGGTGGTGCAAATGTGAACGGTACATACTTCGATGAGCCTAACCGTAAACTGCTGCAATACATCAGAAACTCCTACACCAGACTCGGTACTGCCCTGGCACTGCAAGGAAATAAAGATTCTGCACTGGCTGTACTCAACAAGGCTGACAAGAATCTGTTTGAAAGCAACTTCCCTTACGCCATGACCACTCCGGGCCAGATGCATAACTACAGCTCCATGCAGACTGTATATGCCTACTACCTGGCAGGTGATGCGAAGAAAGCAGATGAGATCTCTCAGAAGATCATCAAGGATTGTACACAACAGATACAATACTTCCGCAGTCTGCCTCCTTCCAAACAGGACGGCCTGAAGCGTGATACAGATATGTCAGAGCAGTTCATCTCCCTGCTGCAGCGTATGAAGGAAGATTTCACTCATCCTGAACGCCGTCAGCAAGGACTGGAAGGCAGCCAATCTATTGAGGTTGACTCCCAGGGACAGGCAGCTGATAGTCCTCAACACTAATAACAAATGCTTTATAAAAAAACGGGGTGTCCTATAAAGAGACACCCCGTTTTTTTATATCAAAACATCATCAACAAACCATAATAGGACTCCGTCAGGAGTCCCATTGTTTGTAGCGCGGGGTGATAACCCCGGGGAGCCCCATTGTTTGTAGCGCGGGGTTGATAACCCCGGGGGAACCCCATTGTTTGTAGCGCGGGGTGATAACCCCGGGGGAACCCCATTGTTTGTAGCGCGGAATGATAACCCCGGGAACATATATTCAATCCCTCACCTTCTCAGACACCAGCCGGCAATGATCACATTTCAGATCAAATTTCTCCAGCAGCTTGCTTTCCAGCTTCCACTGCCCTCCACATGACGGACAACTTTGCTCCATTTTCTTACTATCATAATTAAACAGGTAATAATAACTGGGCTTACCGGTCAGCTCTTCTAATTTGTGGCAGATATCCCTTCCCTGCATTGTCAGCGGACTTTTAATATCTGACAAATAACTATGAAATTGCTTTTCCCCCATCGATCCCCTGAACCAAAGCCCGTCAATCTCCTCATAACTCCTTGACCATGAGTTAATATCCTCGTAGCTCCGGTGCCGTGTATGCGTGTAGGGAAAGCTATACAGGGGAATCGGGTCAAAGCTGTCGCCCGACCTGATGGGCGAAGCCCCTCCCCAGTACAATATCAGCGACCTGGAAGACGCGATATCTGCTGTAGGGACAGCAACCAGGTGTTCGCCCACATATTTATAGGAAATAGTGACGTCGTAACGCTCCATGAGAATGGAAGTCCACTGATTGACATAATCGCTGTTATAACGCTCGTCCAGGGAGTCTTTTTTGAGACACTGCACATGCAGCCATACCGCGTTTTCCTGGCAAAGGAATACCTCATTCAGGGATACCAGCTGACCATTGGAACGTAAAGATCTGATGAAAAAATCGGCGTCATACAGGAAGGATTCCATCTCTGACTTAGGCCAGTTCGCCTTCTGAAATAGGATTTGATAGATGAACATAGGGATAGAATTATATGAATGGTAGTCAAAGAGATGACTACAGCAACAGGATTATATTAAATATAACGAAATATTTCGGTTATAAAAAATCCTGGCGGTCAATTCACTTATCCTTCAGGTTCAGCCAATTGGGGCAAATAAAAAACTCCCGCTTTCACGGGAGTTTCCTATCAAATGTTATGATACGCTTATAATTTACCTACTTCCTGCCACCAGAACTTCACACACTCTTTCACATCAGGCACACTGTTATCCCAGTTATATTCATACTCCACAGAGAACATGCCTTTGAAGTTCTGCGCCTTCAGCTCAGCCAGTACAGCTGGCATGTTACAAACACCGTTACCCCAGATAACATCATGAGCATCAGGTGATTTTTCATTCAGGTCTTTAAAGTGCAGGTGCAATACATGTCCTTTCAGCTGTTTGATACACTCCACAGGCTCCATACCGGAACGTACCCAGTGACCGATATCTGCGCAGGCACCAAATAGTTTGCTGCGGCCTTTGATAGCCACCAGTACGCTGTCAGGATGCCAGTAATGGCTTGGTTTCGGATGGTCGTGGATGGCCACTTTGATCTGATATTTATCGCACAGGCGGGAAACGGCATCCCAATGTTCGCGTTTAGGCTCTGCAGTGATCACCTGGATACCCATTGCCTTCGCGAATTTGAATACTTCCTCCCATTCCTGCTCGCTTGCCGGCGATACCACGCCGTAAGCTACCAGTTTCTTCTTCTTTGCTTTCAGCAGTGCTTTTACCTGTGCCTGCTTAGCAGCGTCCATTCTCCAGTCAAACTTGCCTTCAATGCCGTTGCCAATGGTCTGGCCGTTGTAGCATTCAACATATTGGACACCAACACTATCCATTTTGTCCAGCGCCTGTGCCAGCGTAAAACGGTTAAAGGTATATGCCTGTGCACCTAATTTCCAGCCCAGCTTATCCGCTTTCCCCTGCGCAAAACTTAACGTGGATGTCATCGTCGTACCAGCCAGCATACCAGCCAGTAACAGCACGCTGCTCAATTTTTTAATCATCTGCTATAGTTTTAATTTGATAATCAGTAAAGACCTTCGCGAAAAATAACAGCTTTCCCTGAAGAAAGCAAACGATACGTGGTTAACTGGTCATATACTGCCAGTAAAAGGGGCCGTTTCCTGGTAAATAACGGGACCAAAAGAACTTACGCAATGTTAAAAATTCAAAAGCCGAACACACATTAAAATATGATACATACATAATAGTCTATATTCTATCGATATTTTTCGTTCTATTTTGCATAGATTGCCACCCATGGACTATGTGCTTACATCATCCAACTAAATTCGCTAATTTTAGAATTATTATGAGAGGCATACATTTTTCCAAATTTGAACCCGATGAGCAGCAGGGAAAATCGCCCTTTGAGAAGCTACTGGATGTATTCACGCAACTGCTGACTTATACCAGCGGAGATGTTAGTGAAGCATTGCAATGGCTGACCGAACTGGACAAAGAGTACCAACTTACGAATGAGGATTATGGCATCGGAGATTTTATACAGGAGCTGAGGGACAAAGGATACATCCGCGAAAACGAAGAGAACGGAACCATCCAGATAACCGGCAAAACCGAACAGAGCATCCGCAAACGTGCACTGGAAGAAATCTTCGGTAAACTAAAAAAATCCAGCCAGGTTGGTAACCACAATACCCGCAAATCAGGCCAGGGAGACGAACTAAACGCTGATAGCCGTCCATTTCAATTCGGGGACGCACTGGAGCAGATCGATATGACCGCTTCCATCCGCAACGCCCAGATCAATCACGGTATCGACAGCTTTTCCATCCAGCAGGATGACCTTGAGATCCAGGAAACAGACTTCAAAACACAGACGTCTACCGCCCTGATGATCGACATCTCCCACTCCATGGTACTTTATGGTGAAGACCGTATCACACCGGCTAAGAAAGTGGCCATGGCACTCAGTGAACTGATCACCACCCGCTATCCGAAAGATACGCTCGACATTATTGTGTTTGGCAATGATGCCTGGCAGATAGAGATCAAGGATCTTCCGTATCTCCAGGTAGGTCCATTCCACACCAATACCGTAGCAGGACTGGAACTGGCCATGGATATCCTCCGCCGCAGGCGCAACCCGAACAAACAGATCTTCATGATCACCGACGGTAAGCCCACCTGCCTCAAGAACGGGAAAGAGTACTATAAGAACAGCTTCGGCCTGGATCGTAAGATCCTCAACCGGACGCTTAATCTCGCTGCTCAGTGTAAGAAATTAAAGATTCCAATCACTACATTCATGGTAGCTACCGACCCGTGGTTGCAAAAATTCGTAACAGAGTTTACGGAAACCAACAACGGGAAAGCCTTCTTCTCCGGTCTGGATAAACTGGGACAATTCCTGTTCTTCGACTTTGAGAATGGAAAAAGAAAAATGCTTTAAAAGCATCGCATCATATCATCGATAATCCATTAATACAACATGAATATTAACATAAGTACGTTAGGTGAATTAAAGAAGAGTGGATATAAACCTAAATCTGTTAAAGAAGAGATCAGACAAAACCTGATCCGCAAATTGCAGCAAAAAGAGAATGCATTCCCAGGTATCATCGGCTATGAAGATACCGTTATTCCAGATACAGAAAGAGCCCTGCTCTCCCGTCATAATATCCTGTTCCTCGGTCTCCGCGGACAGGCAAAAACGCGTATGGCCCGGCAGATGATCTCCCTGCTGGACGAATATATTCCTATCGTAGAAGGCTCCGAAGTGAACGACAGTCCCTTCGATCCGCTGTCCCGTTACGCCCGCGACATCGTGGCTGAACTGGGCGACGCGACGCCTATCTCCTGGGTTTCCCGCGAACAGCGCTACAGTGAGAAACTGGCTACGCCGGATGTTTCTGTTGCCGACCTGGTAGGCGATATCGATCCTATCAAAGCGGCAAATATGAAGCTGAACTACGCAGACGAAAGAGTGATCCACTTCGGTATCATTCCCCGCTCCAACAGAGGTATCTTCGTGATCAACGAATTGCCCGACCTGCAAGCCCGTATCCAGGTATCCCTGTTTAACATACTGCAGGAAGGTGATATCCAGATCCGTGGTTTCAAAGTGCGTATGCCGCTGGATATCCTGTTTGTGTTCACTGCCAATCCGGAAGACTATACCAACCGTGGATCTATCGTTACACCGCTGAAAGACCGTATCGAAAGCCAGATCATCACCCACTACCCGAAGAACGTGGAAAACTCCCTGCTCATCACCGAACAGGAGGCCAACGTACATGAAGAACAACAGCATGTACACATCAGCGATATGATCAAACGCCTGATCGAACAGGTGGCTTTTGAAGCGCGTAACAGTGAATATGTAGACAAGAAAAGCGGTGTTTCCGCCCGTCTCACCATCGCTGCTTATGAAAATGCAGTGAGCGCAGGTGAACGCAGAGCGATCATCAACAAGGAAAAAAGTACCCACGTCCGCATAGCTGACCTGCAGAGTATCATCC
Source organism: Chitinophaga ginsengisoli (assembly GCF_003014595.1). Lineage (GTDB taxonomy): Bacteria > Bacteroidota > Bacteroidia > Chitinophagales > Chitinophagaceae > Chitinophaga > Chitinophaga ginsengisoli. Next base: position 143,517 of record NZ_PYGK01000002.1, read on the forward strand.
CCGCCATTACCGGTAAAATTGAACTGGTATATGAAGGCGAACAGGAAGGACCTTTACAGGTAGCCGTTAACCTGCTGGATAAATCTATCCGCAGTGTCTTCTCCCAATACTTCCCTAACCCGGACTCCTTCAAGAAGCGTAAACAATCCGCTACTGCAGAGAATCCCTACAGGGCAGTCATACAATGGTTCGATAAAGGCAATGCGGTGCAGTTATTACAGGATGTGAACGATAAGCAATACGAGACCTCACTGCTGAAAGTTGAGGGCCTTAAAGAGCTTATAAAGGGCAAATTCCCGCATGCCAATGCCAAGGAGCAATTACTGCTGATGGAATTTGTGCTGCACGGTCTTGCCTCCTACTCCCTGATCAGTAAAAAAGTAGTGGAAAATGAGACCCGTTTCAGCGATCTGCTGGGCACCATGATGAACTTCGGCACCGGCACCGAAGAAGAGAACGACGAATTCTAAACATACTTTCCGTAGAACGACGCGGAATACCGGAAGTTATCTGCTTAAATTGGGGGTTGCATCTTACAATTGAAGTATATATCTTTCAGTATTCCGCGTTTTGCATTATTATGCTCCGCGCTCATTGAAAAACACTCTATTAACTCACAGTTATGAACAATTCAAGAAGACACTTTATCCGCTCTGCCTCCACATTGATGGCAGGAGCCGGATTGGTCAGCGCGTTACCCGCTTCTTTACGCGCTGTTGCCCCCAGTGACAAGATCAATGTTGCCGCCATCGGTATTAACGGGATGGGATGGGCAGATCTTACCGCCATCCTGAAAAACCCTTATGCGCAATGCGTAGCCCTCTGCGATGTCGATAAGAACGTGCTCGATAAAAGAGCCGGGGAACTGGCCCAGAAAGGTCAGAAAGTGAAGACATATAGCGACTACCGTAAGCTGCTGGAAGATAAAACAATTGATGCCGTGATCATCGGCACACCAGATCACTGGCACTGTCTACAGATGACAGACGCCGTATCCGCAGGAAAAGACGTCTATGTGGAGAAACCCATCGGGAACTCTATTGCAGAGATCAATGCCATGGTAGCCGCCCAGGAACGTACCAAACGGGTGGTACAGGTAGGCCAGTGGCAACGTAGCCAACAGCACTTCAAAGATGCGGTTGCCTTCGTACATTCCGGCAAACTGGGCCAGGTGCGCCTGGTAAAAGCCTGGGCCTATATGGGCTGGATGCATTCCATCCCCAAACAACCGGATGGCACTCCGCCTGCAGGCGTAGACTATGCCTCCTGGCTGGGCCCTGCTGAAAAGCGCCCTTTCAATCCTAACCGCTTTCACTTCAACTTCCGCTGGTACTGGGATTATGCAGGCGGCCTGATGACCGACTGGGGCGTACACCTGCTGGATTATGCCCTGCTGGGTATGAAAGCGCAGCACCCGGTGTCTGTCATGGCTGCAGGCGGCAAATTCGCCTATCCTGATGATGCAGCTGAAACACCAGATACACTCACCACAGTATACCAGTTCGACGGTTTCAATATTCAATGGGAACACGCAATCGGCATTGACGGCGGTCCTTATGGCCGTGACCATGGTATTGCGTTCATTGGCAACAACGGTACGCTGGTATTAGACCGCGGCGGCTGGGAAGTGATCCCTGAAAAAGGAAAAATGGAAGCGGTACCCCGTACCAAATCGGTAGACAACGGACTGGACAACCACGCTGTTAATTTCCTGGACGTGATCAAATCCCGTAAACTGGAAGACCTGAACACACCCATCCAGGCCGGTGCACATGTGGCAACTATCGCACAGCTGGGGAATATCGCTTATAAAACAGGCAGGAAACTGAACTGGAATGGCGCCAAAGAGCAGTTCGACGATGCGGCCGCCAATAAGTTCCTGGCTGCAGAATATCACAATGGTTACAAGCTTCCAAAAGCTTAGCGCATAAAAGAGAAAGGGATGTTCAGAAAATCCGGACATCCCTTCTTCCAATGAATGCATAATATTATCTCCATTGATGCCCCTTCAGGTATTTGCATCAACCGCCTCCAACATTTCTACCGCCTCCACATTTCCCTGCTGGGCGGCCAGATCCATGGCAGTTAAACCCCGGTTGTCCCGGATGTACTTATCTGCACCATGATCCAGTAACAGTTTTACCATGTTATTACGTCCGAACATGGCAGCAAACATCAGGGCAGTACCACCATTCCCGTGCTGCAGGTTTAGATCCGCACCATAACGGATCAATAGTGTCGCTATCTCAGGATAACCTTTAAAACTCACACCCATCAGGGATGTATTACCACCCAAATCAGCAGCGTTCACATCTGCACCTGCTTCCAGCAATATCCCGGCCGCATCGTATTGGCCGTTATAGGTCGCAATGATCAGGGGTGTATATCCACGGACATCGCGAATATTGAGATCGTCTATTTCATTGATATGCTCCCGTAGAAAATCTATATCTCCGTTACGGGCTGCTGTAAAGAATTCATTATGTAAAGTCTGCATAGTTTGCTGCTTATTTGAGATGAACATGGTTTTGTCAGTACGCATATACCGTCTCAAATATTACGCCCGAAAGATTTTTTAACGATCGCCTCTGTGCAACAATAAGCACTTCCTTTCATTGGCAGCAAGCCGTATTCACTATACCAGGTAGTTGACATACTTTTCTGTAAAGTCTCCGTTGGCAAACAATTCTATCAGTCCGTAACCCGGTGCAGTCTCTCTGTTGTTGCCATTCCACCACGCTCCACTCACTGCGCCGTTGCACAGATAGGTTACATTGTTATACACTACTTTATCTTTCAGATGAATATGCCCGCTTAAACACAACTTCACATTCGGATGCTGATAGAACAGGCGAATGATCTTTGCTACATCAGTATGCATCTCTCCTCCCAGCATCTGCCAGCGGTTCACCACATTATCTTCTACCATCAGGGTGGCCGTCAGGATAGGAATATGCGATAACACACATACCGGCATCCCGGAGTCTGTTGACTTCAATTCCTCTTCCAGCCAATGCATCTGCTCATCTCCCAGTTTGCCAATATACCAGGTATCGTCAATATCCAGGTGAACGCTATCCAGCACGATGAACTTCCATCCGCCTTTCACAAAGCTGTAATAAGGTAATGATAACTGCAGCTGTCCCATGGAATATTGCTTACCATAAGCCGCTTGTCCGCGGCTGTTCTCATGCCACCAGATATCATGATTACCCAGTGTATAATATACCGGCAGACTACATTCATTCTTCATAATGGAATGTAACAATTTCCATTGCTGATCAATAGTGGAGAGATTCTCTTTGTTCATATCAAACACAATATCTCCACCATTCAGGATCATATCCACGGTAGGTTCCTGCGATTGTACATGATGCAGGCATTTCCTGAAATGATCCGGTGCACCCGACTTGTCGTACAGATGTACATCGGTAAGGTGAGCAATCCGCAATACAGGCTTGTCATTGCGGGGAGCCGCTGCAATCGTACCAAAAGGAATAGCCGGAGCCAGCAGCAATCCACCGAGCTTTTTGAACAAGGATCTTCTTTGCATAAACATTCTTTCGTTGACAATAAAAAACTATCCGTACTAATAAGCAAGTACGGATAGCGCCGGTTAAAATAATATATTATTCCTGTGGATACCTGCACCTGCAACAGATTTAACAATATGTTCGTCTTGCAGTACTGCAGGATAACTTTACCAGTTAGGATTCTGTTTCAATGACTGATTTAACAACAGCTCCTGTGCCGGTATAGGGAACAAATAATCCCGGTCTTCACGGAATGTTTTTGGAATAGTACCATTGATGATGATATTACCGCCTGATGCACCATTTTCCAGCACGACATCTGTTCCGAGCTTCAGCAGCTGGATATTGGGAATAGCGGGCGGAGTGGCCGTATAAATAGCCAGATCTGCTGCGCCATCACCATCCAGGTCATAGTTACCTGCTCCGGGGAAATAGGCGCCCTTGAATTGTACTGCCAGCAGATGCCCTTCTTTCCAGCGCATCAGGTCATTCCACATAAACCCTTCCATCACCAGTTCTACCCTTCTCTCTCTTCGTATTTCGAGCAGGATACCCTTGTTGGCACCACTTACATGCCCGTACTGAGCCGCCAGGTAATTGTCAGGAGCAGCATTAACAGCTGCCAGGTCCACATTCGGCATTCCTACCCTGTCTCTCAGCAGCTTGACAGATTGATCAAGATCAGCCTGTGTAATAGTACCCAGTTCTGCCTTAGCCTCTGCATAGTTCAGCAATACTTCCGCATAGCGGAAAACAGGCAATGGATTGGGCGATTTAGCCAGTGCATCATTCGCTGCGGCGGTAACAAACTTCGTGAGCTGATAACCGGTTACCGTACCTGCATAAGAAGGCGGCAGCACCGTATTACCATCAATGCGTTTATAGCCCGGCGCACGCACCGTCTGTGCCAGCCGCGGATCCCTGTTCTGCATCTCATCAAAGAACTGCATCTTGTCGTATCCCGCCTTGTCAGTAAACCGGGAGCCATCTTTCATCAGGTAACTGTTCACCAGGCTTTTCTCCAGTCCCGGTTTACCGAAGGAGGGTGCTGTCGTGTAATAGTTCACATTATGGAAGATCTGTAGATTGGCGCTATATTGCCTTGCCAGGATAATCTCGTCCTGGACAACACTCAGTGAAGAGAACAGGTCTCTGTAAGCTTTGTCAGGCGAGCTTTTATAGATCGTATACGCTCCTCCTTTGATTACTTCGCCCGCAGCATCTGCTGCCATTTGCAGGAAACGGTCAGCATCTTTCAGTTCGAATTCATCATGATATTTTCTAAAGGTGCCTTCAAATAAACAGATACGGGACTTCAAAGCCAGCGCCGTCCACTTTGTTACTTCGGCTACATCTTTTCCTGAGCCCAGGTGTGCGATAGCAAAATCAATATCATTCACGACAGAATCCATTACCAGTGTACGCGGATCTCTTTTCTTATTCAGACTGGCAGTATCATTGACTTCAATAGGTTTGGAATACCAGGGCACATCACCAAAGCGCGCCACCATACTGAAATAAAAGTAGGCACGGAAGAACTTTGCTACAGCCACATACTTATAGGTGATCGTTGTATCAAGATTACCACGCATATAGTTCTGCAGGAAATAATTCACATTGCGCAGATCTGTCCAGTCCCATCCACCACCAGCGACAGGCACAGTACGATTACCTGCTATCTGTGGCGACAGGCTGTTCACCACGATATTGTTGGCAGTCTCTGTATATAAACTTGTAAAACCATTGTCTTCATTGTCTGCATTAGGCAGCATCTTATCGTAGAAAGAACGCACATACAATCTCAACTCGCTCTCCGAATTGAACCCGTTCACAGGAGAGATCTGGGAAAGCGGCTCCCTGTCCAGGAAATCTGAACACCCTGATAATACTATCAGACCAGCTGCTACAAACCCTAATATTCTTTTCATTGCATTAAACAGTTTAGCATTTAGAAAGTGGTGTCAAAACCGAAAGTATATTGTCTGAAGAATGGATAGTTCCTTCCACCGATATCACTACTGTAAGGGCCTACCTGCTCAGGATCTATATATTTGTTGTGCATCTTTGTAAACGTGAACAGGTTCTGACCGGTAAAGTATACGCGCAGGCGTTGCATCTTCACGCGCTTCACCAGGGACGCAGGCAGGTTATAACCTATCGTCAGGTTCTTCAAGCGCACATAAGCCAGGTCCTGCAGATACTTGTCGTTCTTCACTGCCAGCTCTCCACCCGGATAAGCGGCATATCCCCGCAGCAATGGGAAATAGGCATTAGGATTTTCAGGACTCCATACTTTGCTCACAAAGTCTTTCGGCAGGAAGGAGGTATAAGGTCTGCCGTATACACCCCAGAACTTGGCCGCTTCCACATCAGGATACCAGTTCTGTTTACCAATACCCTGGAAGAAGGCAGACAGGTCGAAATTATTCCAGTTAAATCCAGCAGTAATACCGAAGGAATAACGGGGTAATGAGTTACCGATCTTACGCAGATCGCCATGCTCAGACAAAGTATTCTTACCGTCGTTGATCACCTTATCTCCATTCAGGTCGATGAACTTCATATCACCCGCATGCAGTTTGCTCCATTCACCAGGAGAGGTCACACGCTGATCCCTGTCTACATAGTCCTGGTTCACCGTCCAGTTCTTCGCTTCGTCTTCAGACTTGAAATAGCCATCTATACTGTATCCCCACATTTCGCCCAGTTCCTGGCCTTCATAGAAGTTGCTAAGTAATTTATTAGGGTTATCAAACCGGGTGATCTTTGCTTTATAATCAGATAGGACAAAACCAATATTATATGTAAACGGTTTGCCTGCCAGTTTACCATTATCCTGCCATCTCACAGAGAGATCAAAACCTTTTGTTACGAGGTCACCGGCATTCTGTGTAGGTGACGGCGCACCAAATACACCGGGCATTGTTTTACCGGGTATCAGCATATCCCGGGTAGTACGACGATACCAGTCATAGCTGATCTGCAATTTATTTCTGAAGAATCCTGCATCAATACCACCGTCCAGGGAGGCTGATTTCTCCCAGGTAAAATTAGGCGTGATAGGATCAGGAGCACTTAAATACTGCGCCTGGTTGCCGCCTACAATCCATTTGGACAAACCACTGCTCATCACAGGGATGTAAGGATACAGGTTACCACTGCCCACATCCTGATTACCCAGTGAGCCATAAGATGCCCTCAGTTTCAGCTCAGGCAGGACATTTTTCGCTGGTTCGAAAAACGGCTCCTCACTGACTCTCCATCCACCGGAAACGGAAGGAAAGAACCCGAAACGCTCTTCTTTCGGAAAACGGGAACTGCCATCATAGCGGCCATTCACTTCCAGCAGGTATTTGCTTTTATAATCATAATTCACGCGGGCGAAATATCCCAGCAAAGCCCATTCACGGGCATTACCACCTGACTGCTGTGCGCCGGTTCCCAGGTCTATCTGGTTCAGGTCCTCCGAAAGCAGGTTGGTACGCATCCCCATATTGGCCTTATACTTCTGCAGCTCCTGGTTGTAACCTGCGGTCACCTTCATATTATGCTTACCGATACTTTTCTCATAGGTACCATACAGGTTCACCGAATGGTGCTGATCCAGGTAGGTATTTTCATTATACTGATCATAACCGGCTGTATTGATGATACCCGGATTCACTGACCAGGGAATAAGTGTATTACGTTGATAATCGGAATATGGCGCCAGCTCAAAAGTGTAATTACCGGCCAGCGATAATCCACCGCGGAAATGTGTTTCAAAACCCACCATGTTGGTCAGGTTATACTTTTTATTACCACCGTGCGACTTTCTATGCTGCAGATCCGCATACTCATAAGCGCCGTAGTTATTGAGGTTGGTGCGAAAAGCAAAAGTACCGTCCGGATTCTTAGGAACATACGACGCCATAGCATGATTGTACAGGCCTGTCAGATTAGCCCCATAACCCGGCCAGGTATAGTCGTTGGCGCCGAACTGGGTATTACTATAGATAGTCAGCCAGTCTGTTACATGTGCATTGATCTTTGCACGGAAGTTATACGCATTATAGACATCCTGTCGCAGATAGGTCTGGTACATTCCTTTCTGCTGATAGTATCGTCCTGACATCATAAAATCCACCTTATCGTTACCACCGGTCATATTGAAATGCTGTTCCATTCCAGGCTGCGTTTTCCTGAACAGGAAATGCCACCAGTCAGTGCTGCCGTAGTAAACATATTGCTGTTGCCCGTTACGGTTTTGCAATACTACAGACGGTAATGACTTATCCGTCTGCCTGCGTTTCAGCTCAGCATAATCGTCTGCATTAAAGCCTGTGTAGCTATTGCCTACGTTGCGGGAGAACGCTGCATCCACCAGGGAATCCTGTGTAAAACCATCCGTGATAAAATCAGTACGGGTGGTCATACTTTGTATACCATAACTGGCGCCGTAGTTTACATTCAGCTTTCCTTTCTTTGCTTTCTTTGTGGTAATGAGGATGACCCCGAAAGCTGCTCTGGAACCATAGATCGCGGAAGACGCCGCATCCTTCAATACGGAGAGACTTTCAATATCCTGCGGATTGAGCATATCAATATTACCCGGAGCACCATCTATCAGGATCAGCGGAGAACCGGTGGTATTCTGAATAGACGCATATCCGCGTATATTGAAAGCACCTGTACTACCAGGATGCCCATCCCCAAAATTGATATTCAGGTTAGGTACAGCACCCTGTAACGCTTGCGCAGGACTGCTTACAGGTCTGTCAGCAAACACTTCGCTACCTACCTGGCTCACTGCTCCGGTGAGGTTTACTTTCTTCTGGGTACCATAGCCTACTACCACAACATCACCCAGCCCGATGCTTTTCTCGTTCAGACGGATCAGCAGCAGATTTTTACCATTATTCTTCACCGTAAAACCGGGATATTCTCCTTTCTCATATCCCATCATGGTGAATTGGAAATCATATTGACTACCTACTTTAAAGCGTTTGAATACAAAGTCACCATTGGCATCAGTAAGGGTATTGAACTTTGTGCCGGCGCTCTTTTCGATTGCCTGGACAGTCACGCCGGGCAATGCAGTTCCTTTCGTGCTGACTACAGTCCCGTGTACATCAGAGCTGCCCTCCTGCGCCCTGATCTCCTGTTTCATAAGCATCATGAGCAGCAGGCATGAGAGACCCCTGAACAGCGTTTTTGCTTTTCCCATTTTTGATTAAGATTTAATTATTTTACTACAGATATAGCTTCCCCGTATCTGCACGTTTACTACGCAGATAATAGCTGTTCTTCTGTGAAGAACTGTTGGAATAAATGTTTTGAAAATTACCGGATGATGAACACTCCTTCGTCGGCTGTCAGTGTCAGTTCATTGATCCTCGCAATGTTGCCCAGTACCATCTTCAAGGAATCTCCCGGCAATATTTTTCCTGAGAAATAAACGTCTTTAAAATCTTTCTGCTGATAGTTTATAGTCACATGATATTGCTCCTGCAGAAAATCAAACACCTCCTTTAAAGGTGTATTCTCGAACACAATATTGTTGTCATTCACCTGTATAGTTGATAACCTGATATCATTCTGTGTTGCGATACGCTGTTGCCATGCATGGCTTAGCAGATGTTGATGTGTATCCCTGTAATACTGCCATTCATCACCCGGCGCCAGGTATACGTCGTTCATAGCATACAACTGATTGTCTGTTTTCTTTACCACCACTTTCCCTGAATACAATCTCACCAGCAGTTGTTTTCCTTTCCCGGCAGCCATCATAAACCGGGTACCAAGTGCCGTAGTGGTAAATCCTCCTGCTGCGACGCTGAATGGCTTTCCAGCAACCGCCGCTACATCAAATTCTGCTGTTCCTTTCAGATAGATGGTACGGCTGTTTACATTGTAGGCAGATGAATCGAAACGGATCTCCGTGCCCGGGAACAGTCTTGCTACAGAACCATCCGGCAGTCTAAAATAAGCAGGTTGTGTTACTGCGTTATAAACCAGCCATGAGGTATCCTGCTGATGCGCTTCCTGTTGAAGTGCAATGCCTGTAGCTTTTCTGCCTGACCCTGGCAACAGGTGCTGCCAGAGGAACAGACCTGTTATCAGTAATACACTTGCTGCAACTGCAAGGCCACGCCAGGGCAGTCTTCTTATCAGGGTCTTTTCTCCAAAAGTATTTGCCTGGATGTGAGACAACATTTCTTCGTCATACGCCTCAGGATAAGTTCCTTTCCAGGAAACCCTTTCCCACTCTGCCTCCGCTTCGTTATCCGCTTCATTTTCCAGCAGCCAGTTCATTACCACCTTTACCTCTTCCGGTGTACAGTCGCCGTTATTAAATTTTTCTATCAATGCTTTATCAGGCCTCATGCACTGCGCTTATTTTCTTGTGTATCGTATATATGTACACCGCGAAGGTATTGATGCCCCTACCGGTAACAATTTCTTAACAATGACTGCTTACAGGCGAAGCAGCAGTAATAATAAAAGGAAATGGCTGGCAGCGATCTCCCGCAGGTGGTGATGTGCCTTTGTGATGTGATTTTCAACTGTCTTGACGGAGATCGACAGTTCTTCCGCAATTTCTTTGTTGGACAGCCCCCGGTGTAGTTTCAATAGTACCACCTGTTTGCGGATGGGAGATAAATGCAGTACTACTTTTTCCAGGAAATCATTTGTCTCGAAGCTGTTTGTTGCGATGGCAGTTGCAGATGCCCCTTCGGGAAATTGTTCCTGCGTATACTTCAGTTCCCGCTCTTTCTTCCTGTCTTCCATCCTGAGATGGTTGAGTAAGACTGACTTCGCAGTAATAAACACCTGCTTTTCCAGCGGATGCTCGTCTGACAGGCTTTCGCGGTATTGGTAGATACGAATAAAACATTGTTGTGTAAGCTCTTTGGCAGCTTCGGCATCCCGGACTTTCTTCACTAAAAAGTTGAAGACCTTCCCGTTAAAATAATGGTACATTTCAACAAAGGCCTTCTCATTACCCTGTCTGAGACGTTGTACTTCAATTGTATGGTTCATGACCTATCCCTTACATCATGGGACCAGGCAAAGTTATAAATATGTAAATGCGGGATATATTACCTTCTTATTAATTCTATGGAGCCATGCAGACGGGTTCATGATAAAGCCAAATGGCTGAGGGAAAAGTCATGTAGATCAAGTCCGTTGGGGGTGGAATTGTCTGTGGTCCGGTGCTCCCGGAGGACCATGTGTTTCCGGCCATACATTATACTCAGGATGTTGTACTCATCCCTTAGTACAATTTATCAATATCTATTGCTATCAGCCGCGATACAAAAAATGTCAAACGACGGCACTCAGATAGCCGTACCAGCGCTTTCATTTTCCTGTTCCAGCATCATTGACAGGTATACGGCATCACTGATAGGATTGTCGTAATATGCTGCTATGGGGTGGAATCCAAGGCTTGTATATAATTCAATGGCCGGACGCATATGAGCAAGGGTATCAAGCAACATACGTTTATACCCCAGCTTCCTGCCGGCTTCTATGGCTCTTGTGGCAAGCGCTCTGCCAACGCCATGACCTTTGAAGGCATCACGTACAAAAAGCCTTTTCATTTCGCAGGTCGAGTTCTCAAAACTCCGTACACCTACGCAACCAGCCGGCTGTCCGTCTACCAAAGCGAGAAATAAAGCACCTTCAGGTGCTACATAGTAGGGATAAGGTAAACTGCTTAGTTCTTCTTCGAACCGTTGAAAACTAAGGTCCACACTTAACCAGTTGGCATACTCGCGGAAGAGTCCTTTAACCTTCTCCAGCGATTTCAAATCATCCTTTTTTACTTCTACAATGTCTAGCATACCGCATCTTTTTAGTATATAAAACGCAAAAGCCTCCTGAGCATCAGAAGGCTTTTTCCGGTTCCGGATAGGGAATATGTTTGTAAGTTCACATAGTACCTTTCCTGAACACTTACTGTAAACGATATAATTTTAAAATTAACTCATTGTCAGCATTCAAAACTTCACTCAATTCAGCCTTACTGCTCACCTCCCTGTTTTTTTTAGGGGGGAAACAAATATAAGGAATTTTACTCAAAAAGCACAGCTGTTGAAAGAAATACTTTAAGTCCTATTTACTATCGGTATGTGCCGCTTTCAGTTCTGCTGCGAGGGCCATCATCGTGTTTACACCCCAGTGTTCATAGTACTTTCCGTTCTTTATCGTCACCATATCCATCACATGAATAATTACAGGCTGATGTGTAGCTGCTACGCCCATAAAAGTACCTGTATGTATGCCGCTGATCGTCTTTCGTGTTGTGACCTTATCACCCTCTCCTACCTGTTCATAAATCGTTACTTTCAGATCTGAAAATGCAGGACGCAGGATGTTCTCAAAAGTATGTATCAACCCTGCAGGCCCTTTATCCATCCCCTTCGCAGCAGTATGATTGATAAACGCAGGATCTACTATTTCCTGGAAGCTCTGCGGATTACCCTCTTCAATGATCTCTTTGTTGAAACGTCTTACGATGGCTTTGTTCTGTTCAATTGTTGCTGTCATGATCTATGATTTTCATCAAAATTAGATCGTATGCGAACGGGTATGTTAGTCCTGTGCGTTCAGCCTTTGTGCCTGGACGTTCATATTTTGTTCCTGGTAAGCCGAAGGTGTAACACCAAATACCTGGCGGAATGATTTCGAGAAGCTGGAATGACTTTCATAACCTACCTTATCGTACACATCTCCTGGTTTGGTCTGCCTGTCTCTCAGCAATCTTGCCGCCACCTGCATTTTCTGTTCCAGCATCCATCGCTGGGGAGATGTACCATAGATCTTCATAAACCGGCGTTTAAAAGTAGACAGGCTCATACTGCACAGAAAAGCCAGTTCCTCTACCGTCACCGGGCGGGTGATATTACCTTCCACGGCCTTCCGGATCTCGAAATCCTGTGTACTGCCGGCGCTGTTGCCCTTAAACTGCAGCAGGATATCCGGCGTTGTCTGTAACAGGTAAAACAATAGCTCTTCGAACTTGAGCAGGCAGACCTCCTGCGGCAAGGGCTGATCCATCTGCAACATCAGTCGCAGGGATTCAATATAGTTACGGAGGAATACATCTTTCTCAAAAGTGATGAACGACGCTTCGGGTAACGCTTTCCCTTGCCGGTGCTGTTGTACCAGGCGATCATACTTCATGTAGAAATCCTGTAATGCATGATCGCTGAAATATAGCAGGATGGCCTGGTAATCACCTTTGTCAGACAATACACTGGTGGTCAGGCAGCTCCCTGCGGCCAGGAACAGGAAAGCGTCGTCATTGACAGTGGTGGATTGTCCGCCGTAGATAACCGTCTTACGTCCTTCAATCAACAGGTGGATCATATTCCTGTGCAGGATGACCCTGTTCTTTTTCGTCTTACAAAGGGAAGTAAAGGGTCTGATGAGGAAGTGATCCTCTTCACGGTATTGTGCCGGATTCAGGTCCTGAGGAAGATTGATGACTTGCATTCCTGCAAAGATCACAAAAAAACATTTACGGTATGATACCACGCTTCCGGAAATCGTCAAAGATCCGGAAGAACATTTCCTTTGTCTCCACATATTCATGAAAGCCTGCCCTGCGTGCCTTAGATCCGTCTCCAAACATATCATAATCCCAGCTGAATACGAAGTCGGCAAAGCGCCAGGAGGACAACTCCTCATAGCTGATATCCGCCAGCCCGTATTTCTGCTTCATTTTCTCCCATAGAGGCGCTTTGTCGGCCATGATCACCTCCAGCGACATCGGCAATGGCGGTGCTACCTGTAAATCGAAATAAGAAGCTATTTCCGGCCACATCTCATTCCAGCGGAATAAGTCTCCATTGACGATATTAAATGCCTCATTTGCCGCCTTTCCCGTCGTTGCAGCCCAGGTAGTTGCCTTTGCCAGGAGACCGGCATCTGTCATCTCTATTAATTTATCATAAGCCCCGGGTTTACCAGGGAAGCGTAGCGGCAGGCCTAACTCCTTTGAAATAACCGCATACATGGCAATGGCCAGGGCCAGGTTCATAGGATTACCCAGGGCGAATCCACCCACTACGGAGGGACGTAATGCTGACCAGGTCCATTGTTTACCCACCTGCTGCTGTTCCAGGAATTCCTGCTGGTCTACATTGAATTCCGGAGGCATATGTCCGGCGTCCGATTCCCTGGCAGGAGTTTTGAAAGGTCCCAGGTGGGCGCCATACACTTTATATCCCTGCATCAGGCTGATATGCTGCAGATCGGTTGCTACCGGTTCTACTACTTCCACCAGGTTTTTCAGCATCGCCAGATTGGGTGGTACCAGCTCCGCCCAGGTGGGTGCGTCTACATACGCTGCATAGAAAATGTGGGTGATGTCCGTGAGAGAGTGCAGCTTGTTATAAGTATCCTCCCTGTTCTGCAGGTCCACCGCGATATGTCGTATGCCCCCTTCCGTTTTTCCTCCTCTTCTTGATAATCCGATAATATCCCAGTCGCCCAATGTGGCCAGATGAGCTGCCAGGTTCCTGCCAATTACGCCTTGTGCACCTGCGATGAGTGCTACTTTTCGTTGTCCGTTCATACAGTTGATTTTATGCCTCAAAATTACCTTCATGCGTTAGTCTGGCATTTGTACATTGGTAGGGATTATTTGTATTTTGCGTCGTATGCAGCGGTATGTTCAACATGAGTTTTTAAAAGTCTCCCATTTCACCTGTGCAGAGTGGCCACATCCTTTGCATAACCACAATCATTTTGAGCTGATCTTCATTCACCAGGGCAGCGGCTTTCATTGTCTGTCGGGTATGAAATATCCTTACAGCAGCGGGGCGGTGTTCTTACTTCATCCTGCGGATTACCACAGTTTCGAAATCGGGACAGCCACTACTTTCACGTTTATTAAGTTCACCAGCGCTTATATCACGCAGGTAGGACATCTTCCCGCAGAACATCACTGGAACCGGCATATGGATGAGTTGCTGGTCTGTAGTCGCCGGCAACAGCTGCCTGTTCTCAAATCTTCCGCGGATGCGGACAAAATAGATTCCCTGCTTCGTCTGCTGGTAAGTGAATGGCAAGAAACCGCCAATGAAACTAGTGAGACAATTTTCTTTCTCGTGCAGTCTGTGATGTCTATCATCAGGCGTAATATGCATGAATCAGCAGAAGCACCCGTCAAGCAGCAGGAAAAAATCACGCATATCCTGCATTATATCCACCAGCATATTTATGATACGGCGAATATCAGGCAGGAACATCTGGCCGCGTTATTCGGTTTTTCCGGGAAACATTTAGGCGCTTTCTTCAAAGAGCAGATGCAGGTTTCGCTTCGCGATTATATCCAGCAATACAAGCTGCATATTATTGAAAACAGATTGAAGTACAGCTCTTTATCCTTAAAAGAGATCAGTGAGGAACTGGGCTTTACCGACCTCAGTCATTTTAATAAATTCTTCAAAAGTCATCACAGAATGAATCCATCTGCATTCAGGGAGAAATAACCCTATTTGACAATGCATATAAAAATATTATATTTGTCTGACAGTGTTCGATCCTATGACTGACAGTCTGATAATGCCAGCGAACTATTTCTAAATCAGTATTAGATCCTATGAAACTTTTTGATCGCTTCAGCAAAAAATCCACCACTACTCCTGGGCCTGGGCAAGTGCCTACCGGCGACAACTTTGTAGATGACCTGGTAACTTATTTCAGTTCTCAACCGGAAGTGACCGCTGCTTATTTTGGTTTTGCCTACAATAGTGTTAAACAATACCAACTTTTTCTTGCGGTAGATCATGAAGGAATAGCCGAGGTCATCTCAGACCCTACCTGGATGATTAAATCTGCACATATGAGCGATACGGAGATCCAGTATGCGTCTCCTACGCGCAGCAGTGATATGTTGGAATACATCAGTCAGCACAATCCGCCTTTTTATCATAAAGACAATTCCGCATTATTGCAGCAAAAGGTCATGAAGCAGTGGTTCGATGTAACGAAATATAAACAGGAGTTGATTGATACACTCAAAGCGTCGAAAGTCTTCACACTTGCACATGAATACGAAAAGCCGGCAGACCGTTTGAGCTTTACCACCTATGTCAGGGATACGGGTGAATTCATTCCGTTATTTAGTCACCAGGATATGATCGCTAAAAGTGGGATCAGTGAAATACCAACAGGCCGGCTGGCTGTACAGCTACCTTTTGAAATGATTTCAAAAATGCTGGGACAGGAGCAATTCTTTATACTGAACCCAGGTACGCCTTTTGAAGTGGAACTGCTTGTATAAAAATACTATCTTGCAGCGGTTACCCGTCTTTCCTATTGTAGGTTTCATTCAACCAGGGAAAGTGATAAACCGGTAGCATACAACCATATGATAGAAAATCTGGAAGAACTCCTTTCCGAACTAAATCCCAATGACGTTTCCAGGTTTAGCCTGGCAGGTGCTGAGACCCTGTGGTTAACCTTTAAGAATATTTACACTAAAGAATTTAAGGGAGACGTTACTATTACTTCAGACCTTTTTGATAAAGCCTGGTTACTGGTATCGGGTCAATTGAAAGATACGACTGTCGATCAGCTGGAAACTGCTGCTAAAAGCCAGATCCCTGATCTCGACAATTTCATGGATATCTTCGAATCTGCCTGGCGCACTACTTTAGCTTCTGCTGCGCAGAATGCCGCTACCGGCGTATGGCTGGCTATCTGCGGATTAGCAGTAGAGCCGCTGGGCGCAGCAATGGACACTTCTGATATTATCTCGAATACACTGGATATACTGATCAGTACACAGTATAGCGTTGAGCATGGAAATGATGAGTATCCATCTGAAGAAGACGTACAAGGACATCCACTGTACCAACATGAGAAGACGAGGCAACTCGAAGCGATCAAGGCATTGAAGAATGGTAAAGCTGCAAACTTCAGATCTGAGTTTGTAACATTACTGAACCTGGAGTCGTTGGGACTTCCTCAGGAATAAGCATATCATCTGATTATAAGAAAAGCCCTTTCCCGGTGGGAAAGGGCTTCTTTTTTGATACTAAAGATCCCTGCTTATCTGGTGGGAAGTAGTTAGGACCCGCTTACTTCGTCGGAAAGAGTTGCGGTAAAATGCTGACGTTAAAATCAACTATATCTTTTGTAGACTGATTGATGGCCTCAAATTTTTCTGTCATTGGTCCGCCGCCAACGATTGTCCAAAGCGGTCTTTCTCCTTTAGGCAGTTCTACCAGTTTCAGCATCGCATCAGCTACTTCCTGCGGGTCGCCACTTTCTGGAGTGGGCACGAAGTATTGTAGTAATGCACGTTTGAAGTTCAGTGCGTCTTCACCATATTTCGCCTCTACCTCTTCATTTTTTCCCACTATTCTTTTGTTCGTGATATCGGTGGTTTGGAAAGCACCTGGCTGGATATTTACTACGTCGATACCTGATGACTTCAGTTCATAGTGATACCCAACAGTAGCAGCGTCCAAAGCTGCTTTCGTACCGTTGTAGGTACTCAGGCTTGGGATATGGTTTCTGCTCTGTACGCTGGTTACGTTAATGATAAGTCCTTCTTTCTGCGCATGCATATAAGGTAATACTGCCTTCATCGTACGTTCGGGCCCGAGTGTATTTACCTGGTACATTTGCTCCGTTTGTTCAATGGTCAGCGCTTCTCCAAATCCATAATAACTGACACCCGCGTTGTTGATAAGTACATCAATCCTGCCACCTGATTTCTTCGCTATTTCAGCAACGGCGGCATTGACGGATACAGTGCTTGTTACATCCATTTCCACTACCTCTACCTTTACGTTGTGCGCTTTAGCCCAATCCTTTAATTCCTGTGCCACTGCCGCGTTAGCGCCGGATAACCATTTAATATTACGCATTGTAGCGTATACTGTGTGTC
This sequence comes from Chitinophaga ginsengisoli, assembly GCF_003014595.1. Classification (GTDB taxonomy): domain Bacteria; phylum Bacteroidota; class Bacteroidia; order Chitinophagales; family Chitinophagaceae; genus Chitinophaga; species Chitinophaga ginsengisoli. The sequence continues at coordinate 160,944 of NZ_PYGK01000002.1, forward strand.
CCTGTAGTGCAAGTGTCTTCACTGCTTTCAATCCGAATCCGCTGGCGCTTCCTGTCAGAATGATCTGTTTCATTGTTTAATAATTGATGGTTTGAATAATTGGTTTTATTGTTAAAATGTCTACCTACACACAGGTAGGTGTTATAGTTTTTAAAAAAGTCTTTTCTGAAAAGGCTTACACAACTACCTATATGCAGGTAGGTATTACAGGCAAATAAAAATCCTTTTATGAGGATTTAACTGTTTGCCTCAGTGAGTTGATCGTTTTGTCGAAGGCTGCTTTTCCGCCTGTACGACCTACCAACAAAGCGCCAGGCATCATGGCCATCCAAACATTGGCCAGGTCATCCACTGACTCTTTAAACGAGAACTCACCTGATTCAAGTCCTTCTTTCAGCGTGGCCGCCAGCCAGACTGTTACCAGCTCAGCATATTGTGACACCGCCAGCTTCATTCTTTCTGTGATCTCATTATAGGAACTACTGAAAGTACTGATCACACAAAGCTTCTTACCCTCTCTGAAATAATACTCATAACTGGCGATCAGGGCCTGCAGCTTGTCCATAGCCTTCGCCTTCTTCGTCTTCTGGGTGAGGTAAATGAAGTCCTGGCGGTCTTTTTCTATTACAGCCAAGCCGAGGTCTTCCTTGGACGGGAAATAATGGTGAATAGAAGCGTTTTTGATGTTCAGCTCCAAAGCGATCTGTTTATAGTTAAAGGAATGATAGCCAATCCTTTGCATATAGTCTCTGCCAAGTTCTATTATTCTGTCTCTGGTGTTTTGTGCTGTGTTCATCGTAAAGTTTATGCTTTGACGAGGCAAAGATACCTACTTATAGATAGGTAGACAAATTTATTTTGGGAGGAATGACTTTCTTAAAATAAAAAGGATGCCTCAAACATTTTTGAGACATCCCTCGGCTTAAAATATATTTCTCACTCAGATTCCAATTGCTACTTGCTGTTAAATTTATCGATCCAATAAGCGATATCTTCCGCCTTTAATTCTCCGACCTATTCCGACCTCTTTGAATTCAAAAAAACAAGCCTCGTTTTTTATACAACTCATATAATAGCAGATTAGCAGCCCAGTCAGTATCAGGATCATTAAGCGCCTTTATCCACTTTTCAGGTGTCATCTTCTTAATAAGAGAAGAGTCGTTCGCCAATTTATCTACCCGTACTAAATACTGCGTCGGTTCCATTCTTCCATTTTTAAATTTTGCACCTATTATACTAATATGATAAGAAACTGTCTCATTATTAATATGAGTAAACAAACTATCTTGTTGTGCATATACGCTCAGACTAGTCAATGATAATCCCAGAAAAACAGCCAACTTGCAAGTTGAAAATCTTAATTTAATAGCCCATATTAGCACTTCTGCCATCTTCCGTTTGTAATGTGCTATCCTCAGCCGTTTCAATGCTTATATTTTACCAATTAAAAGGAAATAAATCACTTACTCAATTCGTCAAAAAAGTCCAAGGACTCTTTTAAGCAGGTTGAAAATGGCCGTTCGAGATTGCTTAATATTACGGAATTGCAAATTTCTTTCAATTGTACTGAAGGATATTTAAATGAAACAAAAAAGCCATAATCATGGCTGGGCATTCGCAACGGATCCGATTTAGCTGTGTGTATAAAAGAGCTATCTCTAACTAAACATTGCAGCCACGTATTTATACGGTTATCTGTCAAAATTTTATATTTCTTGGTTCTTAAATTATAACAGTATGCCTTCATAATATTATTTCTATTCACGATAACAGCAAATGTAGCCGCCGCAAAAGCCCGATAACCAATAACTTGAACGACCTCATGTTTATTTAGCTTAATTTTCCCGACAATACTGTCTATAGTTGACAAATAGGATTTCTTATCAAATGAAGAATAGTAGTCGCATTTACATTCCCAAGTAGCCTGTGCTTGAATATTTCTACACAGAGATAACAATAGTATTAAAACACCAAAATAGCGCATGGTATATATATTACTTTAATAATCTCATCAATTTCAATACCTCTTTTGTATCCTTATAATACTGAGGTACATCCTTAGCGACACTGGGTTCTATAAGTCGGCCTCGGTTATGTTGTCCTCCGTTTCTGTAAACATCTAACCCCTGCGATCTTAAATAAACATTACTCATTTGAATAGCATCTTCCTGGTTAAACACAGGATTCGACAGAGACCATCCCACACCATGCCCAAGTAGTTCGTGTGCTATTGCCTCACCAAACGACGGGCCTCTCTCTACATACTTTCCGTCTTTTTGTACGTATGCCATGTCGCCGACCACTTTTGAGTCCATAACGATGCCTGTGATAGTACTGTTTTCACCATAACTCTTATTTAATCCACCTCCATCTTTAAAATCTAAGAGATCTGCCGACGCCTCCAGTAGTTTCTCCGTTCCTGCCTCTGCATTTTCTCCTGATTTTAAGACAGACACAACATGTGTTGCATCTTGTGATATTGCCAGTAAATAAGCTCCTGCAAGGGTCAATTGATCTTCATTTAGTCCGCTCGATGCATCAATAAAAGCATCCATGCTAATGCTATTAAATGTGACGCCATCCTTTCCAATTTGAAAGAGTGACTGTACTTTTTCGTTTCCCGCAAAAGAACCGCGAATCCCCTCTAGTAACCTTTGCGCAGATCGTTCAGAATATCCTCGTATCGTATCGCCACGGAAATCACTGTTAAAAATTGGATTATTCCCCATTGCTGTATATGGACTGAGAGAATAGTCTGGCATGGGATCAATCTGCGTCCAGCGGCCAATCTGCGGATCCATCGTCCTGTAGAACGCATCATATTGGTTAAGATCCAAATCGGTAGTATGCTCAATACCATTGAACTCCTTTCGGTTTTGTGAATAATTCGAACCTTTCAAAGCATCAGTAGAAATTCCCGCCATTGTCAACCCATACGGATAATAATGCGTCTCCTCCAACAAAGGCCCACTATTCACCACCAAAGCAACATTATCAAAGAACACATCCTGCTGAGTTTCATTACTCGTATAAACATAAAGGAAACCACTCATTTCAACCGCCATTTTCTCTACTTCTAATTCCTGCAGTTCATCTGGGCTTTCTTTCACCTGCCTTACACCACTATTATCCTCCACTAATTTAAATTTATCATCGAATAAAACAAAGTTTAAATATGCTTTCGGACGATTTGACTGCCCATTATCGTTATTTTTCTCTCTTAAACGTTGATAATTATTGTTATAAAAGTCTGCATTAAAAGGTGTATTATTAGAAATCGCCTGGGACGCATGCGATCCATTTTCACCTTCAGTCCCTCCAAATGCCTGCACCAATCCTGCTACCATATCTTCTACTGGAGCCTTTCCGTTATTATCACTCGGTCCCTGAGACTTATAAAATGCCTTTGCCTTGATTTGAACTGTATCGCCGACCATTACACGCAACACCAATGAAGGACCAATCTTCTTTCCTCCTGCTTTCGCGTTCAACTTCGCTACAAACTTATTTTGTTCTGTAGTTTGGTCATCAGGATAACCGGACGGCTTTTCAGCACGGGTTTCCTCCACATTACTAAACAATGCCACTTCCTGGGCAGCTACCTCCGTTTCCATAGTCGCGGCATACATTGTAAAGTCTGCCTGGTCCGTCAAAACCGTCCTCACGTTCCCAAGGTGATCTTTTTCGAAATAATCAAATGCATATTGCACCGGTTGTCCACTTTTATAAACAGGGCGGATACGGCCTTCTTCATGACTTATCAACTCCAGGCTATCCTGCTTATAGACAAATGCGCCCGCATAGTCAGTCACCGTTGTTTTAGAGGAGCTGCCGGTATTGTCTACTACAGTCTTGGCCAGTTTATTTCCGGTAGCATCATACAGATAAGTAATTGTGCCCTTACCTGCGATAGTGATCACTGAAGGGAGGTTCAGATGATTATATACAATTGAACTGATATGTTTATTAGAGTCAGCCACCATATTGCCATTTCCATCATAGAAATAGTCATTGCCGGTATTCGTCCCATCAATAAAATCCCCCAGTTTGGCAGATGCAGTCTTTGCAGGATTTGGATCAGCTACCGCCGCTAATTTGTTACTATTAGCTAGGTAGGTATAGCTTAGACGATCTATTGTGTCAATCTTTGTTCCGATCATTCCCTTCTGCCACATAGATTTGATATTGCCATTAGCATCATAAGTCAGATTACTAACTGTGAAATCTTTCTTATCCTGTGCCCAACTGCCGCCGTTTTTCTGGGTAAAGTAAGCCCCTGTCAGGCGATTAGCCTTATCATAGCCATAACCGTACGCCCACGCACTATCTGCACGTGTCTTCCATTTTACGCCCGAGATATTACCATTATATTGGCTGGAATCAAATCCATAGTCATAGCTCAACTCCTGGCCAAACCAGTTGGACGTACTGCTACCGCTGTTTACAAAGTTCTTGTTGATACCCTGTAGCCAGCCCCGGATATTATAAGTGTAATTTAAACTGTCAATCACACTTCCCGAAGAAGCTACGCCCAAACGTTTTAACTTCAATTGCCCCAATTCATCATAACTGCTCGCTGATATCAATTTCTCCTGGCTTACATCATCATTCAATTGCTTCTTCACTGTAAGCAATCGGCCACCATGATCATATGTCATACTTGTCAGCAAGGTACTTTGCAGTGTAATGCTTCTTGGATTTTGATGACGAAGATATGTAGCAAGAACAGCTCCCTTAAAATTATACAATGTTGTCAGTACATCCTTACCTCCCAGGTTATTCTCACTTATTACTTGAATTGCACGGCCTTTGTCATTGTAATACGTAGTTGTTGTCAGCCAGTTATTAGTTCCCAATACCCTTACTTTAGTACCTGTCACTAAGCCCGTGGTCATAGTACTTATTGGTAGTTTCTCGGGGTACAAGGTATCCGCAGCCAATAACTTTCCAGTGTCAGTACCAACAAAAGCCAGCCTACCAGAATAGTTATAGTTATCATAAAATGTATAGGTCAATGGCGTTAAAGCAGATGCTGATATATTAGGTAATGGATTCGTCGCAGTAATTATCGTCGTATCACCTCCTGCAGCTGGATCAATTCTAGCTTCGGTATCTCCGCCTGTGTTGGAGTCAAATCCCTCCAATATAGCAATGCTGTTGGTAGCTGTGTATAACGCACTACCATCGTGACTATACAAAGCCAGATCCGCCGTTACAGGCGCCACATAAGAGATGGATTGAGACGCTGGTGCAGCATTCATACTCGTCTGTAAAGCTTCTCTGGTAGACGTTCCCTTATAGATAGCCGTCATAGTTGGCCGATTTAGGTCATCATAAAAAGTCACCAGCCATTCCATAGGCGATTTCGTCCGTTGAACGGAGTCTTGTGTAAATACAAGCCTGTCCCGTACATCGTACACCATGAATACCCTACCAGCACCAGGCACCTTTTTTACCACCAGGCGTTGCCTTCCATCGTATTGATATTGAAAACACAACTCATCAGCGATGGCTGTACTTATTGTCCAGGAGCCTTTTATAGCATCTACAGCCAGTGGGGGTATAACGAAACGCAGACTTCCCAGATCATCATACACATAGTAAGTACATAACCAGCCTATATGTCCTGTACCAGGAGTGGCCGCAATCTGTACCTTTTTTAATACCACCTGACCTTGCTTGTCCTTATACTCAACCACCTGGCTGCCTTGTTCATCAATAGTCACATTCTCTTGTAGCTGTCCTGCTGCGTAATTGCCTACACTGGTAGGTATCCCTGTCCCGATATTCCACAATCGCACCGAATCAGCCACGGAATTCACCTGATACCGGCTTTCTACAGGATGATTAACCCAGCTATTGCCTGGCGCATAGGATTTAAGCGGCCTGTTAAGTGGCGACTGCTCAAACTCCTGCTGACCATAATAAATGTTCTCACCTATAACGCCAGGATTAAGTACTCCATTCTGATAAAATGCCTTCTGAGAATTAAAGGGATCCGTCTTAAACTTTCCATCGCTGACATTACCTGACTGCTGCACATAGGGAAGATATTTGAATTGTTCTCTTCCATAGTTATCATATATCACTGGCGCTACCAGGTCCTTTCCGCCACTACTCGTTCCTTTAGAAACCGTCTGTATTGGCCGGCCAAGACCATCAATGTATTGAGTAGTCTGTTTCACTTCCCTAACCAACCTGCTAGCCGATGTAACTGCTGCCGTATCCGTCAATGGCTTATCTGGCTCCCAGGTTCTGACATAGTTGATCGAAGTAGTATTATATGCTGCCGGAACTGTTACCGCCGTTGCCGTAGAGCGTGTTCCCCCAGGTCTGTTTTGGGCAGGCAAAAAAACTGGTACAATAAGAAGAGTACTCAGTATTATAGTATAAATTACGTTTTTCTTAAACTTCATAGGTTTGCTACTATTTAGAGGAAGCCTTATACAAGTAATCACTCGGCTTCAAAACATCTGCGCCCAGATACCGTATTGTCAGTTCAGTTAAAGGCTACCAATCGCTACAACTTAAATTAAGTGTACATGGTGTTGCATTATCCTGGATAAAATCAACACTTTTACTGCAATCACTCCATTCAAAATGGTAAGTACATTTATACAACACCCCTCCACCTGGCTGCAGAACAGCCTGCGAAGAAGTATTCACCCTGTTTCCAGTCTGACAAACACCGCCAATTACCTTTTTGTCAATACCGATACAAGCAACACAAGCGGAATTAGGCACGCCAACAACCACCCATCGCTTTGTATTGTATGTTGGGCTGCAGGGATTTGCGTCTATCTGTTCCTGCTCCTGGTTACCATTTGGTTGCCCTTCGGTTGTCAACTGGCAACGTGCAGGTGTTGCAGTGTTATTCCATCCAGCTACACTAGCGCAGGAAGTAGATTTCCCTACATCCTCCCATTTAAGAGATTGCCATGTAGCACTTTTCTGGTTATAGTCCGCATATAACAACTGTAGCGTGTCGGTCGTATAAGCACCGTTTATCGCACATGGCTTACATCTCGCCTGACCTGTGGAACGCCATACCGGGGCTGCCGTATTAAACCCAACTGCGTAATACGCTGTTTTCTTAACAACGTTTTTGTTAGCATCCCTGATAGTTGTGAGCCCATAAAGCGTATCATATTCATAATAAGTTGTACGGTTTTCAGGTGAAGCATCCGACGTCAGACCGAGTATAGGATCATAGTTATAGGTTGTTACGAGACTTCCTGCGGGATACATTCTAAGTTCGTCAATGGTAGCAGTACCACTTACTGTAACAGTAGTTGTTGTTTCAGGCAGAAGATGCTCGTAATAGGTCCAGCCATTTCTAATCGGTCCACCTACAACTGTTAATCCATTTACCTGCGTAGTTCCTCCCATTGCCCAATAAGAAACAATAACTTTCCTGTTGGTTGCAATCCTGGTAAAACTGATATTTCCAGCGTTTAAAATATATGATCTTGAACCTGCAAAAGCCAGATTACTTCTCGTAGCAGAGGGAATCCCCCAGTTGCCGTTATCACTACCCTCAAATCCCGTGAACGCAATCTCTCCAGCACCTGCATTTACGGCATTAGCTATCAGAAGTGTATTATTATATCCCCATACAAGCCCACGTACATCTTGATCTTTCGACACTATCTGGATAGGGTTGTTATCATTATCATAACTCAAAGCTACCTGGCGCTGAAACTGGGTAGACGGAAAATTTAGTGTTTTAGGATAAGTACTGCTAAGGTTCAGTGCTGAAGGTAAAACTCCTGTATTTGTGGTTAGTTTAAACTCTTCCCTTTTTAGAATGCTTTTAGTATCCTGCGGTGATGTTCTTCTGTATAAAGCATATCCACCGGCATAGACCAGATTATTCCTTTTTATAAAAGATGCTACAGGAATATTCAGATATGCATTTCGCATTTGCAACCCCAACGAATCCGTTCCATTAATATCCGGCAGATCCATAGAGAAAATTGTCTCAGTACGAAGAGAGTCACCATTACTCGCAATACTTTTTGAGGCGGTCTGACTAATATGATATGGGCTTTCATAGTACAGACTCGTTGTATCTGTCATTTTTGTGCCATTGGCATCATAGACATCTGTGATTTTCTTTCTTGTTAATACCGCTATCTTGCCAATTGCAAACGTTCTAAAGAACATATATGAATCATCTGGCTTATACATGTAATGAGAACCGGGATGATTACCATAATCAACGATTGGAATCATCGGCCGATCACAGATCTTAGTACTTAGTAAACTGCTGAACTCAATTATCCTTGCTGTAACAGGATATCTGACGGCTTCATACTCGGTCTTTTCTTCTTTTAATAGCTGTCCCGCGCTATTATAAGTTCTTATACTTTTGGGAGAACCTGCCAACAAGTTTTCATACGGTTTACGTGCCTGCCAGCTTTGTAACACATCGTAACTACCGCGAAAGCAATAATCTGTATTGGTACATATATTAAAATAAAATAACGAATCTGTATTGGTATCATCATAATATTCATATTGCGTATAACCGTTTTGTGCTCCGCGCCGCTCCTGAGCGACAGTAACATTTTTGTAAGAGATGAATGGTCCTGCACCGGCACCAGATTGTTGATTTTGCGCACTGACCAGATATTTGGGGCTATTTGTCGTATTACCACAATACTGAAAATCACTCACATCAGTCACTATCGACGGAGTGCTGTTTAAAAACCCCGAAGACAATACAGAACCAAAAAAATTATACTTAAATGTCTTAATCAGAGTATCATTATTTACAGGGTCAATCTGTTCAATTCTTTTTATTCTTAATCCACCTATGGTATCAGTTATGGCGAAATTATGATGGGAATCGCAGAAAAAAGTCTCATAGTCTCCAACTAAACCATTCATTAGTCTGCCACCAGATGCACTGTGTGGCTCATAAATAAGCCTTACTTTCCCTCCTGTAGGATACAGTATTTCTGTCAATGCATCTCTTTGCATCTGCGGCCATGCGGCCTTCCGGGACACCATACTTTCACCGCTACACCCATTTATATACAGTGTTTGTTTCAGATCATTACGCGCGTCATTGTAATACCCCCAATAATCCTGAGAATAGTAACTAAAAAACGGTACTGAATCCAAATTATCCCTCACCTTTCTGAATGCCGTATCATAGTAGTTGAAGGTGTAAGGCATAATTTGAGTACGCTGGTAATTCATCACCAGCACTTCTCTCAACTTCATTTTTTTGGAAAGAAAACTCCCATAAGTGAACTGAATCTTTTTATATGGTACAGCACTGTTTGCATCCTTTACTATAAAAGAATCGAGTCGGTTAAAACGCGTTTGTACGGATTCTTCGCGGTAATAATTACTGTCAGTGGTAGAATAATAAAAATTCAATTGTTCATTTCTGGTGGTAATAGTAGCAAGTTGACATTCTTCCATCCCGTTTATTTCGACAGCTCTTGTGAAAGACGGCCAGTTACAGGAATCCAATTGTTGCTTTGTTACGAACTCCTCTTTATTAACAGCACCAATATGATTAGAAATCGCCTTATCATAGGTAAACAGGACACTGTCTTTTGTGAGATTGTTAACAATTTTGGTCAGTGCCCACGCATTGGGACGACGTCCCCCCTGAAACGTAGAATAACTTTTTGAATTATCTGTTTCCCCAAAATAATAGGTGATCCCATCGGGAGTAGTGATAGACCAGGTATCAAAATAATAGTTAGTCCACCCATTTTGATTCTGTTGGGAAAAAACAGGAACAATTTTGATATCCTTATCATAGGGAACAAGCACTGGCACTCTGTTATTTCCAAAAATGAATTTCCCTGAGTAGTTCCCGCAATTATAATAAAATAGATCCGGGGAAGCATCATTTAGTCCATAAAATGACCAATCCATATCTGAAGACGCAGGTACCTGTCCATTTTTAATGGCGTCATTATGTTGCTGCATAACAGTAGACAAAACCGGGATATCAAGCGAATTGCCGTTATCTACATAAAAACCACCATGCTTTCCCCTCATGTCTACATACTCTTCTACCTTGCTGTGATAGCGAATCGCTGTATCGCGTCTGGTTCCCACTACCGTAACAATTGTATCCTTCCATACCTTGGTAATCAAGCCCTCATCAGGATTTCCTCTGACTGTACGGGAAATCATTCCTCCTGCTTTAAAATCCCATCCCAAGCCTACCATTGTCGCATCCTGTTCTACTTTTATACCGCCTGCCTGATATACTATCGAAATAGGCACAACTATATCCTTTGAACGGGCTGTGTGCAAAGGAATTGTAAAACTACCGGAACCTGTAAAATTACTTACCGGAACATCAATCGCCTGTTGCATCGACGCCACCGCTGGCGTTTTCGGGGAATAATCAAACTGTGGATCACCAATAGTTGACTGTCCGGATGTATTAAAAACAAAACACAATAAAAAACAAAAACATTGAAGTCCGAAAAGCCTTCCTTTCATGATATATAGTTAGAAGCTACTTGTAAGATTTATATTCCAAACGTATCTATTCCTCCTTTAACTCAAGTGCAATGCACTAATAACATCGTATAGCCATACAACATTGCATTCATTGGTTACCATGCCTTATTTGGATTTCAGTTTTTCAATCTCCTCTGCCATTAATCTGATCCGTTCTTCCTGTACTGTGTTCCGTTTCTCCTGCTCTATCAAATGCAACGTCAACTCCTCTATCTTCTGCAACAAAACCCTGTTCATCTCACCTACATCCTGCCCATCCTTCGCCACCTCTGCAGCCGACGGCACCTCGGGAAGATGCTTATTCGCCTTAATGTACGCCTCCAATTCCGCTAATGACGGCAACTTATACTCCGGTTCAAACACAAAGTCCGGCCATGTCGCTGCCTGCGTAACTTTAACCCTCCTCGCAGCTATCGTTCCTTCTACAGCCAGTTTATTTGTTCCTGTTGTCAGTGTTCCGATACCAACGTTACCCGTTCCGGTTACAATCATCTGGGGGTTTGGTGTCGCTCCCGTTACAAATAGAATGTCTCTGCTCTGTATCCCCGCCTGAAATATCAGGTTGTCATAGTTGTTGAAAGGATATGCCCCTGCTCTTGTACCACTTCTATATATCGTCGGCTGATTGGCATCTGTACCCGTCGTATAGGCAGTGCTGTAGCTTATTAATTTCAGTTTTCCAGATAAATTCAGGCCATTCTCCGTTACTGAAGCATCTGGCGCCATCCCAATCCAGACATTTTTTGTAGTATAATTACCAGCAGTTACAACGGATTCCAATGTCTGACCTTGTGAAATGCCAACAGTAAACGCGCATAAAGCTGTTAATAGAAAAAACTTCATCTTTATTTTTATTTAAAAGTTATATCCTATTCTTAATTTAATCGGACTTGTTGACGGCATATTCCGCTTCGCCAAAAAATCGTACAACACCATAATATTCCCCTTCATTTTCGCGCTCACCTTATATTTCTTACTAATCCCCAGCAATGCACTTCCCTGCCAGCCCTTCCAATCCTTTAACTGGTCCGAATGAGTAATAGTCGATACATAATTCTGCTCAAAGCCACCATTCACAAAAAACGTCCCTTTCAACTTCCAGTCAACGAAAGACCGTAATCCCATGCCCTGATGACTGATAGCTATATTATTCCAGCCCGTTCCCATGCCCAGCTTATAGGACGCTCCTATACCTGCTGTTCCATTCTTATGGAACTTATACCCTACCTGACCGGCTATATCAGTAGTCGTCGGAAAATAACGGCTGGACTTCTGGAACTGAATATTTCCTCCGAACTCCAATCGCTGAAGGAAACTCTTTGTCTTCATAGGATTGGGCTTAAAATCCGGCATATCCCCTGCATTGTCCAGATCCGGGAACTTGTTCTTCAGTTCATTTAACTGTGACTTTGCCTGATCCATCTGCTGACTTACCGCCTGTCTGGCGCCCGGATCATTACCCAATCTTTGCTGTATCAGCTGCTCCACTTGCGTACGGGTCTGCAATCCTTCCAGACTCTGGGCGGTATTGTTCCCGGCGGCTCCCAGGTTAAACAGACTGGCTAACTGCGAGTTTTTACGGAGAAAATCATTGTAGGCGGGCATTTTCTTCAGCAACTCCATTGCCTTCGCCTCTGCTTTCTTTTTATCTTTCAGTACAGATTTGTACTCATTGATCTGCTGACCATAGTAATAGGCCTCTTTATTGATCTTCTGAAGATCTTTGGCAAAGCCGGCATATTGGGATAACTGCTCCTTTAACTGTTTTTTATGCTCACGGATATACGCCTTGATCTGCTCCGCCTGTTGCAATTTGCCCTGCAGCGATTCAATATTCCCGGTAACACCTGCCAGTTTTCCTTTGGAGGCTCCCAACAGCTCCCCCTTCCCTTCCAGGAACTTTAAGGAACTACCTAATGAATCCAGATAGCTATTCCCTAAAGGCAGCTTGCCTGTCACTTTATTTTTGAGTCCTGCCTTCAGGCTACCCAAACTGTCAATTGATTTCGAGAAAATATTACCTGCAGCTACAGAATCCACTTTCCACAGGCGGGCCTTCATTTTCTTTTCCTGCCTGAGTAAACGGCTCAACGCCTTGTCAGCACGTTTATTTACCTGCTCTTCCACATGCATTGATTTTTGTTTTACCTGAGATAGATATTTCGCAGGTAATTCTGGTGCTTTCATAGAACTGCTATCCCGGACTGTAACAGTCGTATCAATACGATTGGAGCCAACAGGATCATGCAGATTCATTATAAGAAGACTTATAACAATCCAACTATTCATATTTATAGGCTAAGATCTAAATTGAGAATTCTGAATATGCTCGAACAAAGTATAGATTATGAAATAAAATTTTGGGCAACATCAAATTTCAACTGCGCCAAAGATCAGAAAACAACATGACAAATTGCGTAACACCTTCGTTGTATAACAAATTATTAACATCATTAAAATGATCTCGTTACAAAGAAAAACAATGCCTGCGCACCGTATATGCGTATAGGAATTTTCATTATTCTTTACCGTATTTCTTATTGGGGTCAACGGGCTTTATGAAATCAGCCTTTCATAAATGTATCTTGAAGGTAACAGCTGTACCGACATCCGTAAGGGGAATTGACAAACTATACCTTACTTCAAAGGAATCCTTAGCAAAATTAACCGAACCAGAACGCAATACGCCATAATTTCTCAATGCCGGGAAAACGTCTTTATCTTCATTAAAAACCTCCCTTGTTATGATAGTATCAATACGTTTATTATTATCTACGCTAACTTCCAACTTCGACTGATAAGTATTAGATACAAAACCTTTAATACCATATATTTCCGTGTACGCATCCGGAATGGATAAAGAGCTATCATATAAACAATAATGCCGGAATCTAATACTGATTCGCTTTCCTTTATAACTATAAGAAGTATCTATATTCAGCGTATCATCATACCGTGTATACTCATTGTAAATATCATCCAGTTCGGGCGTCTCAAAATCATCACCCTGCGCGCCCGCTGTGAGCGAGTCTTTTCTCAACGTATCTTTCATGGAGTCCCCGGCCGCTTTTACTTTTTCCTCAACAGCGCTACTATGACATCCGCTATTTGCGAGCATCGCGCCAACAATGAAAACCGTAAACAACCAACTTATTTGCAATTTCATAGGCTTCTTCTGATCATTGGTAAAAAGCAATAAAAATAAGAAGATAAAGCCTTTTAGCAATACACCGACAAAAATAACACCCTCCCATATTCCCTTTCCCAGACCAACCCTTCATGTACACTGCCTCACATGGAGTTCATCCCCTATCCGTAGGTATCACCAGACTATCCGATATACCAATAACAGCAAAAGCCTTGTTCAACACAAAGCTTTTGCTGTTAAAACCTTAAAATGACTCTTTACGCTTACGCCTCCGCTCCCACTTCCTTCGGATTTGGCGCACCCTTTCCTGTCGTTATCAGGTTCATCAGACTCTGTTGTATATACTTAGTCCATGAACTATTACAGATCTGGTAACATTCATACGAAGGCACCAATCCTTCATGCGTAAAGCGTATCTCTGTTTTACCTCCCTTGTCGGCAATCTCAAAGAAGATCTTTGTGCCGTTCCATTCACTCTTATCTTCCGTAAAATTGAAATAATTATCCAGCACCTGCCATACTACCTTCTGTGCCGGAATAAGCTCAATGACCTTTATGCGACAACGGTGAACATCCTTAAAGCTGTATACAAACTCACTATTGAGTGTATCTGTGCTTCCATCGATGTTCTCTGACCACCATCCGCGAACGTTATTAATTGCATGATAAGCTTGTTGAGCTGACTGATCCACCAGTATAGTTGTCGTGAAATCCTGATTATTCATACTTGTATGTTTTGAAGTTATTCAAATGTAGCCCCTATTTACACAATAGGGGCTGTACTGATTAGACATTCTGGCGGGTGGATTTAGACAGTCCACCAACTTATTCCTTCACATGAAATACTTTATACGTTGTTATCACATCATTCGCTTTCAATTGCAATAGATAAACACCTGCAGCCAGGTCTGGCGTTTGCCAGGTAATCGTCTGTACACCTGGTTGCATCACCTGATCAACAAGACGCGCAACGATTTCGCCATTCGCAGAATAAACGTTCAGCTGTACCCTGCTTTCAGTAGCAACATCAAATGAAATGACGGCATAACTGTTGAACGGATTAGGATAAGTCCTGATAAAGGCCTCGCCCATTAATTCCTTGCGGGCACGGCTTTCCAGATCCTTCCATTCTTCACTGCTGTCTTGCGATGCGGATGATTGACGAAGCGGCATTGCCCTCAGCTGATTAATGATCTTCTGCGCAGCATTAATAAGGGCATTCCTGTCAATATCCGTCAGGCGTGTCCTTTGTGTCGCATTCCTTACCAGCACAATGAATACCCTCAGTACAAAGATGGCAGGTTGTATCCGTCCCCTGTTTTCCAGCTGCAATGAAATATCTACAATACCATTCAGTATCCGGCCTTCCCTTGGCGTCAATTTTCCTGCATTCACCAATGCAGTGATCTGCTGCATGAGAGCCCGATATTGTTGTGTAATATCTGCTTGCGGTTGGCTCACCTGTATGGATACACTGCTCTGATCATCCTCTGTACTGACGCCATTGCCAGGAGATGAATCCGGATCAGGTAATTTGCTGGCCGTTACTTCAGCAATATTGGTAATAGTTCCGGCTGCATTAGCAGTACCGGTGATGGTCAGCGTTGCCTGCTGCCCATTATTCAACAGCGCCACCTGCCACTTACCTGTCGCACTGCTGTAAGTACCAACAGAAGCTGTGGCCTGTTTAAAGGTAATACCCGCCGGCAGCAGGTCTGTCACGACGATATCAGGCGCATTGGCTGTTCCCTTATTCGTTAGCTGAATAGTGTAGGTCACCTGATCACCCACAACATATTGTGTCTTATCAGCCTTTTTGGTCAACTCAAGATCTGCAGTTTCGACGTTCCCCATTTGCAGACAAGCACTGAATTCACTGGTATTATGAGCAGGATCGGTTGCCGTACTGGTAACGGCCGCACCCGCTGGTAATGTTATGCCAGTTAAGAGCGCATTGAACGTGGCGTTACCATTTGCATCAGTAGTTACTTTAAAGGAATCCAGGAACGCCTGCCCTTCGCCAAATCCTGATGGATTACAAGCATCATTGGAGAAGAAATCCAGCCTGAAAGTGGCATTCGGCGTACTATTCAGTGTACCTTGTATATTGGTATTTCCACCACTACTATTTACGGCTGTCAATACAGGAAAGTTCTGCAGATTATTCGGTCCTGTATCTGCGTCGCCAACATCATTAGCGGTAGGTCCGTCATTACCAAGATCAATGCCAATACCATTATTTTTGAAGATAGCATTTGCTGTCATATCACTCCCGGCGCCCGTTCCACCAAAGGCAATTCCTTTTCCATTAGCGGTAATAGTATTGTTGTTCATACTGGCGGTGGCAGCATCATTCACGAGTATACCGATACCATTTCCGGAGATAGTATTCCCCTCAAGATGCGCAATTGTAGTACCGTCCAGTAAAATACCCGGTCCGCCATTGTCGGTAACAGTGTTGTTGAGTATACTCTTCTCTGTCAGGAAACTGGTGACTTCTAAACCCGTCAGCACATTCTTATCAAAGATATCCTTCTCTATAAATGCTCTAAGTGTAACAAGGTTCTTCCCATCGCTGATCCAACGAAGGCCAGCGCCACCGTTCACGGCAAATCTATTCTCCATTGATGTAAGCGTTGCGATAGCATTCACATCAGCGAATACATCCAGCCGGTCTCCATCCTTACCGTTATTGACAGCCGAAGAACCTAACAGGGCATAACTGAATTCCGTTCCTGCCTTCAATACTACTTTTCCCGTCCTTGCACCGCCCGCATTGCCTGAATATGCATCGCCCTTCACCCTCAGCGCCATTTGTAAACCCGGGGCAAGATCTGCTACATAGTTGAAAGCCACACCAGCATTTCCTTGATATATCCCGTTGCTGAAATCTTTGTTGCCCGCTGCATGAAATATAAAGTTAGCCCCTGCCTGTCCCAGTTTTAGCGTATCGCCTGCAAAAATCCAGTCGATCTTCCCACTGAGCGATTCTTCTACATCCAGTGCCATTCCGTTACCACTGTGCAGATTATTCTGGTACATCATCTGTACATTTTTTCCTTCACCAAACCGCAGCTTGCTGCCAACAGACATATTTCCTTCAAAGGTATTTCTGCGGATATTATAGCTACCGTCTCCTGTCACAAACAGATCAATACCGACTCCGACAATTTCTGTAATGACATTTCCTTCGATAGTAATAGGCTTGGCACTGGCAGCAATACCCACTTTGAATTTGGCGCCCGTCTTATTCTCACCTATAAAATTACCTAGTATCTTAATTCCTTCCGTCAAACTACCGGTAACGGTTACACCGTTAGTGTTATTGGTACCGGCCATCTTGTTGCCCTGGTTGGGGTCCGACCCACCAATCGTGTTGTTAGGGGCGTTATTCAATACCACTGCATCCCCCTTATTCGGTAAAGCATTCTCACCCGATATATCCAGTCCGATGAGATTACCTATTGCCAGATTATTCTGCGCCCCATTGGTCCCGAACTGCGAGGGATCAAGTCCCTGAATATTAATGCCGCGACCTTCATTCCCCGATATAATATTTCTTAAAATACCCGTGCCACCAATCATACAGCCGGGCGTATTGTCGATGAATATCCCATCTCCGCCATTTCCCTTGGCGGTAGTACCGGTAAAGTCGGTACCGATATAATTGTTCTGTATACGATGCCCACCTTCGCCGGGAGGTGGTGTACCCGAAATGAACATGCCGTGGGAAGAAAAACTATTGATGACAAAAAAAGAAATCTCACAACCACCGCCAAGCAAACGCAGACCGATTGCACCGCCTCCTGCCATGCTACCGTCCAGTTCAATACGCCTGCCATCGCTATTAATACCGTCAATAAATACAGATCCAAGAATAGGCGGCAATGCGCCCAACCCCGTGCTTCCGACTTTTATAATGATACTACCCGTGCCTGGTGCATTGGGAATATCAAAGGTGATACGGTTTTGTCCCAGGTTACGGTTCCCATTCTGGTTTTGTATAGCGGCGCGAAAAGTACATTGATCGCCCATTGTAATCGGGTCTACATCACACCTTCCGTCATCGCCGATATTATCTGCATTAGGATCACTTTCATCGCCAGTCATATTGACCGTAAATGTCTTGGTGGACTGCGCCATTATATTGACCGGCGACAGTAATAAAAACAATAAGAAGATAGTCGAAAACCTTTGTATCAAAGAACCATAGGAATGATTTTGTTGTGTTACATCAATAGAGGTAGTAAGAGATAGATCACTCTCTTTTAGATGTTGTCTCATGGTCATATACTTTAGGAAGTAAGCAATACGATATAATCCAGGCTATTGCATCTGTTACTATTCATTTGCATGTCCGTGTAGTGGGGTTACCGAAAAAAAGGCCCACTCAAGCTATTGAGTATTCCATTGGAGTATGTTTTTGGGAGAAGCTAAATGTTATAATGAGAATCCTGGACGTCTAAATTGGCTACAGTGCTCTTACAGATACGATGGAATCGATTCCAAACCAGTTAGTTATTCATAGTAACAAAGTTCATAAAAAACAGGAGAGATAAAAAATAATATCTCACGCTTTATGAAAATTCTTCTACCAGATCAGGCAGCTACACAGGTGTCCGCATTAAATATTTATTTAGTTTTACGCCCCTATGATGATATTCCCTCCCTTCGCTATCGAGCTACTCGTTCTGCTGATCTTGAGCGTCATTATGTTCATCTGTATCAGGGAAAAAAAGCTGACCGTACCCGCCGCCCTGCTGGCAGGTCTGATCGGTGCTGTTACTTTCCTGGGTACAAGCTGGGTCGGTTTACTTTCATTGCTCCTGTTTTTTATACTAGGTGTATGGGCCACTTCTCACCGGAAAGATCTGAAGGCCAGACTAACGGCCGAAGGCATCCATCCCGAAGGCCGGAAAGCCAGCCAGGTCTTTGCCAATGGTGGTGTAGCGGGCATTGCATCATTTATAGCCTGTCTGGATCCTTCACGTCTAGCCTTATACGAACTAATGGTTGCCGCCAGCCTGGCATCTGCGCTGGCTGATACTTTGTCGTCCGAACTGGGTATGGTATACGGCCGCAACTTCTACAATATCTGGAGTTTCAAAAGAGACACCAAAGGTCTGGATGGTGTTGTCAGCCTCGAAGGAACACTAATCGGTGCTGTCGGTGCAGGTCTGATTGCACTGTTATATGCCGGCTTTGATAAAACGGGGATTATTGTCTTGTTGGCGGGTATACTGGGCAATCTGGTTGATTCCGTACTCGGCGCAACACTGGAACGCAATAAATATATCGGAAATGATGTGGTGAATTTCCTCAATACCTTGTTTGCCGCAATTTTTGCCGGAGCATATTATGTCCTGCTGCAGCTGTAGCAGATTGACTATTGAAACCATTCTTCTTTGAGCACTCTGCAATCTTTTTCAGGAACGTTTCAGCACTGAACAGGATGCTGTGCCAAACACACATCCCCAAAGAAATAACCATGTTGCTGTCATAAGATGGGATCAGGGTAGTTCAATTTATCCATTTTTTTTGTTAAATTCATTATGAGCAAGCATCATTACACCCAAACAGCTTTATCATGTCCACGCTTATTGATCATAAAACGACGGTATTTGATAAGTTCCCCACCATACGCACTCCACACCTGGAACTTGTCCAGATCACCGAAAAACATGCCCATGACCTGTTTAAGATATTATGCGACAAACAGGTGAGTCAATACTATAACCTCCTGCCTCCGGAAGATGAAAACGACTGCCAACGTCTTATCGATTACTTCCGTGAACGCTTCAAATCAAAATCCGCCATCAGATGGGGGATCCAACAGAACGACAATAACGAAATTATTGGTACCGTGGGTTTCAATCACTTCACCAAAAAACACCGGGCCAATATCGGGTACGACCTGCAATATTCATACTGCAACAAGGATGTCATTGCAGAAGCCCTGTATGCCGTTATCAGCTTCGGCTTCTTTGCGCTGGATATTAACCGTATTGAAGTAGAAGTCATGGAAGGCAATGATCTATCCATAGAATTGCTGAACAGGATAGGTTTCAAACAGGAAGGTACCCTCAGACAATGGCATTACTGGGACGACAAACATTATGATATGCTGATGTTCTCTCTCCTGCGATCAGACGGAGAGGCATAAGTAACCACCTCTTTTCACAAAATCCCGTAAACCAGGTTGACTGGTTTACGGGATTTTTTTTATGCCTTCATTTAACAAATACATTATAAATACCATGCGTTAATAACCACTTAAACAAGTGCTTACATAACGCCTATTTTATACTGTCTGAGCAAAGCTGCTATCATAGCCTATTCAGAGAGATAACCCATATATAACCCATATATAAGCCATATATGCCCCATATATAACCCATATTTAAGAGATATGGATTATATATGGGTTATATATGGTTAGACCATGGTTTATAAATAAATTACAGAAGATATTTACTTAAATTAGCAGCATGTTTAAAGTACGTTAGCTTCAATCTGAGAACCGCAAGCCATACCCCATTTATACACCATTTAAAAAGTTAATTCCCTTATTATGGCCATTATGAATAATAAGATGTTGGACATCTCCGGAGGTTTAGGGTCGTTCAGCTTCTACAAACGGAGAGACTCCGACAAGGTTATTTTACGCACTAAAGGAGGCGCCACCAGGAAACAGATCCAGAAGTCGCCGAAATTTGCGCTGACACGCCTCAACAATGAAGAATTTGGAGACGCAGCAAGAGGTGGCTGCGGCATTCGCCTGGCGATATTTCATATCCGGCATCTGGCAGATTATAATTTTACACCTCCGATGAATGCGTTATGCAGGTCTATTATGAAGATGGATACGACCAGGGAACTGGGCATGAGAAGGTTGGAGTTTTCGGAATACCGCCATTTGCTGGATGGGTTTAATCTCAACAAACGGCACCCCTTCAACAATGTCGTAAAGCCTCCCGTTTACTGTACGATAGACCGCAATACCTCCAGTGCTACCGTTCAACTTCCCGAGCTGACTCCGGGCATTAACCTGTCATTACCATGGCAATATCCCATGTACAGGATTATAATGTCCATTGGTATTCTTTCGGACGGCGGTGCTGACAGCGATTATGCAGCCAGCCGCCCCATGTTGATCAATCAGCCTGTTACGACGGCCTGGCGTTTAGCAGCACAGGCATATAAAGCAGAAACGATCGTGCTGCAGCCGGAGACCTTAAAAAAGTTGTCTGCCGATGAAACACTGGTAGTATCCATCGGCATTGAAATGGGCACACTGATCTCCGACGCCGTGATCGAGCGGGTAAAACGTGCAGGTAGTGGAAAGATCCTGATAACAGGATAATAAAAGCGCTGGCATAAGAGCACCACAATGCTAGAACCTGAAACCGGCAGTAATATAGGGCAGCGCTCCTTCTTCAGAGATGCCGACCGCTGCCTGTATCAGGAACAGCTCTACTGGTATGATGTAGATACCACCTCCATAACCGTCATGCCATCTGGTGGAAGATTGATTAGGCATCCAGACACGGCCCAGATCATTAAATCCGATCAGGCCTACACTGCCCGGCAAAAGGTAAGATGTGAAGTCAAATAATTTCAGGCGTAGTTCAAAGTTGTGATAGACGGCAGTCTTTCCGACGAAACGGTTGGTATGGAAGCCGCGAAGGACCTGTGTACCACCTATGGACATCATCTGGAAATAAGCAGGATCGCCGAAAGTGGTACCCGCGGCAATACGATTCGCCATTACCAACGTGGAATCGCCAATCAGGGGAATATAAAAGCTGAAGTCAGACGTGAGTTTGCCGTACCTTTTATTTTCCCTGTTCGTTTGCTGCATACCTGTTAGCTCCGTATGCCAGGTGATCCCTTTGCGCGGCATCATACCCGGATTGCGGGTATCTGCCTCAATAGCGGTCACCAGACCGGCGTAAAAGCGGTCGTCAAACACCCTTTCACCCGGGAAAGTAGCATTGTAGGCGCCCAGGAACTTATGACTATTGTTCGCTTCCCGGCTGGTATAGAACTGTCCGGCAATGCCTCCGCTGACAGTCAGATGATGACCAATATTGCGGTATAGCCTTACATCTCCGTTGACCAGGTCATAGCGATTACGGTAATACGTAATTAATTTATCATTTTCATTTACGAAAATAGATTCATTCCCCAATCCGAAGAAGTTACTCAGGTTGTGCGGTCCGCGGGAAAGAACATTGATACGCAGGTCATTCTTCCCTATCAGCTGCTTAAAATCAGCCAGGTACTGCAACAGGAACGCCTGTCTGCCGGTCACATAACTCACTATCAGCTGATGCTGTTGTGCGTATGGCTTTTTACGAAAGCCCTGCTTTTCGTACATCATATTGGCACGGAGCATCAGGCCCTGATCGGGGTTGTACTGTACGGAGAATAAAGGCCCCAACCTGTCAAACAGGAAACTGCGTTTATCATAGCTATTCACAGATGTATCCGCAGCTGTCCGGATCTTTGCGTCTCCCTTCGGTGGTATACTATTCTCTTCGTCAGAACGATCGTACACATATAGTCTTCCCTTACGTGGCACATTATCCGCCACAGTGAAACTATCTATACCATTCCCTCCTATCATACGTATACGGATAGGCGAGCCCTCATTGCCTGTAACCCTGAACACGTCGCGCCCATCAAGACCGTACAACCGTACTTCTTTGGTTACCGCAGGATCGAATACCCGTTTATACAGCAGATCATCCGTCGTACCATCCTTCTTCACCTTATAGATAGACACGTCCACCTTTCCGTGTGGCTGTCGCTGAATATCCAGCAACTCCTGTTTATCAGAAGCCGGAACATCCACATAAATAGACAGGAACTTATAATAGCTGATCGCCTCTTTCTCCAGCTTATTCCTGCGGGCAATGAAAGCGCTGATGATCCGCTCTCCCGACAAGCGGAAAATCGTGTCCGGCATCAGCATCACCGACTGGCGGATCAGACTATCCGTCAGTGTAGCCTGGATATAATGCACCTGTTCCCGCCAGTCGTCTTCACTCAGCCCATTCAGGAAATAACGGTCAAAATACCGGGCATTGAAGTTAAAGCCCTTGATATCCCTGATATGGTCGTGATACCCCTGGAACTTGGATTTCAGCCATTGATGGGAGATGATCCAGGGAAACAAGCCGGTAGTATTGTAATATACCTGGTCCCTGTCGCGAGGCACCGGGGTATAGGTTACTTTCTTCTTATTCTTTTCCCTCTCCCAGCGCCATTGATCCTCATGCCGGTCCCAGTCGCCCAGCAACATATCCAGCAGTCTTGCCCTCAGCACGATCTGTTGATTAAGATGCACATCATTGTCCTCTTCCAGCTTGCGCTGTGTTTTGTCTGTATTGTCCGTACGACTGGCATCTTCCGGTTCTCGTTCTTCAAACAGGAACACGGCATTGGCAAAGTCCTGCCGGTATTCTCCCAGCGCAGGATCATCGGGTATGTATATGATCTGTGGATTGGCATGAGGTATGCCCAGGGCTTCCGCCAGTGGCGGAACGGTCAGCGAGGAATAAGGATGCGCAGTCACCACCTGGTCCTGCAGAATATCTTTCGTAATAGTAGCCCTCAGATTTTTAGGCAATCCCCTTTCAGGATATTTCTGAATGGTACGCAGCACCCATTCATGGCCACTGGCGTCTTTTAACCGTAAAGACTTGGTTTGCAGCCCGCCGCCTCGCTGTTCTATGGTCAATCCTCCCTTCTCTTTCTCCAGGTAAAATACCTTCATCTTTACAGGAGCGGCCCATAGCTTACGGTAACTCTCTCCAAACAACATACGGTGGAAACCACTTACATTATCATAAGCGGGAGAAATAGCTACGGTAATGCTATCGCCTGCAGGCGTTTGTGCCTGTGCCGTGGAAATTGCCAGAATAGCCAGGGTAGTAAAAAATCTGTTTAGGCCCATGCGGTTGTTTTGTCGGATTGATAAGTTATCTGGATAACATGTCCCTGCCAGCTCCTCAGCATCAATGTTTGTGCCTGATAACCTTCAGAAGAAACACGAAAAATACGAAATGAAACTAACTCCTACCAAAGAAGACACAAAAATTTCTATTTGAAAAAACAGGCAGTTAACCAGTAGTAAGGTCCGCCTTATGCAAAACATGTATTATAGAAACATTGTTCTCTCCCTGCAGGTTCTTTTCCACAGGCTTCATGTTTATAACAAACGGCATTAACAAAACACAATAGGACTCCGTAGGAGTCCCCTTGTTTGTAGCCCGGGGTTGAAAACCCCGGGAACGTGCGTAGCACGGGGTTTTCAACCCCGGGGAACGTGTGTCGCCTGGGTTTTCAACCCCGGGGAACGACGCCCATCCCCGCCACGTACGCAACGCCCACCCTATTCCGGCACCGGTACCGGCGCCGCTCTGACAGCACTATTCCGGATAAAGACCACGGACATCAATGCACCGAGGATTCCCAGACATCCGGCTATACGCATAATTTTCTGATAGGCAGCTACGAAGCTGCTATGATATAGGCGGGTTACTTTTTCTTTATCTGCTTCATTCAATGATGAAGGGGCTTTTGCATTTCCCAGTTCGCCTGTCTGCTGCATGACGGCCTGCTTACTGGTCTCATTCAGTGGCAATGCGGACAACTCCTGTTTCAGTGAGCCGGAGAAAAACAGGACAGCCAATGCGCCCAGTATGGCATTCGCAAATACACCTGCAATACGCGATAAGGCATTATTAATACCGGAGGCTGTTCCGGAGTGCTGATCACTGACAGCACCCATCACGGTTGCCGTCAGTGGCGCTACGGTAAAAGACATCCCCAGCCCTAATACAACAATACCGGGAAAGAAAGTACTGAAATAGGCGGATGGTCCGGGTGTTTGTCCGACGAAAGACAACATCAGCAAACCTGTTCCGGCAACGGCGGGGCCAATGGTCAGTAACAGTTTGGGACCATATTTATCTGCCAGCGTTCCGGCAAAGCGGGCCACGAAGACCATCAGGATGGTAAACGGCAGGAAGGTCAACCCGGATTGCAACTGGTCATATCCCTGCGCCTGTACCAGGTTGAGGGACAGGAACAACATACCAGCTCCCAATCCGGCGTAGAGAAAGAGTGTCAATAGGTTCGCTCCGGAGAATGTCATGTTCCTGAATAGCGACAGGGGCATCATCGGATGTCTGCTTTTCTGCTCAATGACGATGAAAGCGGTCAGCAGCAGTAAGCCTGCACCTAATGAAACAGGTACCTCCCAGTTATTAAATCCAATCTCGGGTATGCGCAGGAAACCAAAAGTAACGGCCGCCAGTCCGAGGGCGATGGCCGCAGCGCCGGGAAAGTCCAGTGTCTTATCATCATCGTCTGCAACACTTTCCTTTACTTTCTTCCAGAGGATGAGTACTGCCACAATGCCTATGGGCACGTTAATGAAAAAGATATACCGCCAATAGCCGGCATCAGCGAGTGCACCGCCGAGTACTGGTCCGCCGATGGTGACGACGGTTGTGAAGGCAGACCAGGTGCCGATGGCTTTACCGCGTTGGTCTTCATTGATGGAGGAAGAAATGAGTGACAGACTACCGGGTATCATCAATGCTCCGCCGATGCCCTGTAATACTCTGAAGATGATCAGTAACGTCACATTGCCGGCCATTCCACAGGCAGTAGAACCAATAATGAAAATGAGAATACCGGTAATGAAGATCCTCTTACGCCCCAACTTATCTCCCAGTGAACCGCCGATTAGCATCAGCGACGCCAGCATTAACAGGTAAGCGTTCAACATCCAGAACAGGTCTGTACCGGAGGCATGCATACTTTTCTGGATAGCGGGCAGGACCACATTCAGGGCCGTGCCATCGATAAAGGCCATCGCCGAAGCCATGATCGTTGATACCATGATCCATTTACCGGATGCACTGGAGAGTGATACTGTTGCCATTCACGGAAGTTAGGACAAAAAAGGACGCAGCGCTCACTCCGCCTTCCGGCTGTTAATCGGATTAGCAACAGCCGTCTTCACGGCCTGGAAACCTACAGTACATAAGGTGATCAGCATCGCCAGGGTTCCAGCAAGGCGGGGGCATAGTGTCAAACAGCTGCCAAACAAATACGAGCTACTCAAATCCATTCAGCTTTGAGATGGACATATTCGTTTTTAGACAGAGGAAATGTTGGGAGAAAATTCAAAAGGGGGTTAAACAATTTGTCTGGTATTATCATATTGGCATGGTTACCATCAGTGCCGTCTTGGTTCAAATACCATTACCAATCAGCACTCTTGCCTATTCTGCTGATTGACATCAGCTATTTGCAGGTCAGCTTTCGTCAAAGTATCGCTATCGATCAGCTTTCTTACATACCCTTCTTCTGACAAAGGACAGTTCGCCAAATCGAGAAAGTCATCTTTCCCGAGATGGCACTGTTTTTTCATTTTAGCTATTAAGTAGTCATTTATATCCTGATCATTATGACTACAATAAGTTTGCAGGACATATTTCCCATTATGCCAGAATTCAAGATACTGGTGGTCTCCTCCTGCCTTTACAAACCCCTTACTGAGCAGGTTTCTTATCGTTTTTTGTGATTGTAATACCGCCATCATTAAAAATTTACTTCTTTAATAATAGTATTTAATACTGTTTTGATCCGCTTAATTCTCTCGGACATCTGACTATCCGATAGTTCATTATACCGCTGGTAAATAAAGTCAAACTCCTGCGCAAAATCTTGCTCAGCTTCGGCTTCAGTTCTACCGGTAGCGACTATCCCTAATAGCTCGTTCTCGATCATAAAGTAGCTATCTTCATGGCGCAGTGTAGAAGACAGCGGAGAATGAAGCAAATAAGTTCTCTGCCCTGCGATAATCGTGTTGGGAGAATACGATAACATAGTTGATTGGTTTTTGTTTAATTTAACAACTTGGGTTACTCCATGTTTACCCTTCTGAGGGTCGGTGTTAACTAAACCTGATTCACCATTTGTATTGAAGGCCATTGGCTGCGCAATAGGCTGGGTGTGGTTTTTCACAATGTGCATCATACTGTATATTTTATTACAGCAACAAATGTACAACTCCCCTTCCGGGATATTTCAGTTCATTTTGTTCATTCCTCAACTCCTCTCTTCACATTGTTCACTCCATTCACCACTACATTTTCAGCGACACAACTACGGGTATTATTTCAAGGTCAGCGCATTATTAGGATCGCGTACAACATCCACAGATCTATTCAAAAAATGCCTGTTTCAGATCTTCCATATTCATCGCGATATGCGATGGTGGAAACCGGGGGGCTAAGCGGTACATTTTGCGTCGGGCTTCTTCTTTATGTTTTGAATGGAAAACGAAGTAGTGATTTCCATGAATATTAGGTGGGTTACCCAAAGCTGAAGTAGATCCTGATATTTTATCAGTCAGATCTTCTGGTCGTAAGTTTCTCATACCAGTAAATCGTAGCTTGAATTCCGCAAACACTATTTCCTGACTAGCGCCAGCAAGGTCCTCAATAATAAAGGCAGCGTCCATTGACTTATTAAGAAGCCGGCCATCATTTGCAGCGAGTCCAGCTTCCACACAGTCCATATTGAGCACAATGTCATCTCCATTAAATGTTGTCGTAGTCTCAGTATATCCTTCTTTAATGATAAGCGTATCCATTAATTCAAGACATTCTTCTTTATCGATCAATTTAGCGAATTCTTCTGTAGCTCTTTTGGCGTATTTCATTAGATGCCGTACTGATTTATGCGGTCCAGTGCAATGTTGAATGATGCAAAAATTGGATCTATTTCTTTGTTTAGATAGGTATAGTTATACTTGAATTTTTCCTCTGCTTTCTCCGCTAAATAAAAATTCACTTTGTCAAGAGTCCCTTGCTTTTCAGAAATATAACGGATGGCACTGACCATATCCGGATTATGGGTTGCCAGGAAGAACTTAACACCAAGTTCTTTGTTCAACAATACAATGATCCTGGCATATTCAATAATCCATTGCGGATGAAGATTTGATTCTGGTTCATCAATGATCAACAATGTTTTATCAGTGATTGAGCCATTTTTCAACAATTGTAAGATAATTGAAAAGGACTTGATTCCTGTAGCGACATCCATCAAATTAAAAACCTTCCCGTCATTTCGTTTAAACTTAAAATCTTTTGTGAAATAAACTTCTTCTACTTCTATATCGCCCTGTATGATCTCTTTACTTATGATTTCTGTGATGCGGTAAACATTGTCTCCTTTCTTTCCTAATAATTCATACAAATCTTCCCAATAGCCATTATTACTCATGCCTGCATGAAACATCATAGGGCTATCAATATAAATAGCATTCTTAATATTATATGGAATAGCAAGTGTATCACTATCCAAAGAGACAATTGGGCTACCATATTCTTCAACCTGGAATACTTTGGGTAAATCGTTTACAGTAAATAATTTCTGAAGTTCCGACTCGAAAACGAATGTCGGCCTTAATCCAATCATCCTAACTGCATCAGCAAAGTTTCTTGATATCAACTGTTTCAGCTTTTTAAAGGAGTCTGCAAGCGGCTCATCGGCTTCTTCCCTAGTATCCAATATGTCACGCAATATTCGCTTAATCCGTTGCTCTTTTCGGGGCTCTATATTTTGTTGATTGATATTCTCGTATAGTGCGGCCTGAACATGCTCGAGTAAAGCCATAAACTTCACCGGATTTAATTCAAAATCCTCCTTATCCATTTCCTCGTTCAATTCCTTCAGCTGACTACGCACAAAATCAACAACCTGCTGGGGAGCTACACCTCTCAGATCCTGATTGATAATTTCGATAAAAGTGAAGAATTTATTTAAGCTTCCTCGAAGAGAACGTTTAATAACAGCATCATAATCGGCAACGGTTTTATACAAGTAATATAATAACTTGGAGATTGAACTTTTGCCGGAACCGTTCTCACCGGCAACAACCGTTATACCATTTATAAGTATATCTGCACTTGCGACGGCCCGAAAATCCTTAACTATTACCCGTATCTCTGGAGCTTCAGCCATTGGCTTTTATGGTTTTATTGAGTAAATATAACAAATAGGCTCAATTCACTCCACGTCGAAAAGATATCAGGAGAAACGTTGTTGTAAAACTTAATTCCTTTTCACCTGCTCAAATTTCATTTTCCGCTGCCTGTAAAACAAAAAAGGACTACATTTCTGTAGTCCTTTTCGAGGTTTCGAGCGGATTCGAACCGCTGTAGGAGCTTTTGCAGAGCTCAGCCTAGCCACTCGGCCACGAAACCTTATTTTTGTGCGCCCATCCGTTTGATGGGATTGCAAAAGTAGTAAATTTTAGATATTTGCCAAATCTATTTCACAATTTTATCAGATAACCATGAATAAACGTATTGCAGAATCTGAACTGATATTAAATAGCCGGGGAGCCGTATATCATCTGGATGTCAGGCCAGAAGAGCTTGCCACGACTATTATCACCGTAGGAGATCCTGATCGCGTACCCGAAGTTAGCAAACATTTCGATCGTACAGAAAGCAAACATCAGCACAGGGAATTTGTCACCCACACCGGATATATCGGACAAAAAAGACTCACTGTTGTCTCTACCGGTATCGGAACAGACAATATCGACATCGTGTTGAATGAACTGGATGCCCTGGCAAATATTGATTTCAATACCCGGACCGTAAAACCGTCCCTCACCCGGCTGCAAATTATCAGATTAGGCACTTCCGGCGCACTGCAGGAGAATGTACCAGTAGACAGCTTCGTGGTTTCTTCTCATGGTGTAGGACTGGACAATCTCCTCCCCTGGTATGAATTCGAGAATACTGCCGCCGAAAAAGACCTTTTGGAGGCTTTCCGTCAGCAGGTACACCTCCGTCCGGGCAGCGCCAACCCATACCTGTTAAGTGCCGCTAATGACCTCGCAACACGCTTTACCGAGGGATACATCAGCGGTATTACCATCACCTGCCCGGGATTCTATGCGCCTCAGGGACGCGCGTTGAGAGGACCGCTCTCCCATCCTCAGTTACTGGAGCAGCTGACCGCCTTCCGCCAGGGCGATCATTACATTTCAAACTTCGAGATGGAGACCGCCGGTATTTATGGCCTTGGCCGCGTACTGGGGCATGATTGCCTGTCTATCAGCGCTATTGTGGCCAACCGCATCAGGCAGGAATTCACCAAAGACGGTGCACTGGTCGTAGAGAACCTCATCAAACAGTCTTTAGCCATCATAGAAAAGATCTGATTATCAACTGTCCATAAATTTGACTTCGTCAGCCATTAACAGTTGACCATGTCAAGCAACAGGCCCGGGTACAGCAGCTCCGGGCCTGTTGTGTACGGACTATTGACTATCGCTTAAAAGACTTACTTTTGCGCATTATGTCAGCAATTCATTTCTACAAATACCAGGGAACCGGCAATGACTTTGTGATCATGGACAACCGGAAAGGCGAGTATAACTTTCTGACGGAAGAGCAGGTAAAATTTCTGTGCGACCGCCGTTTCGGTGTCGGCGCAGATGGCCTGATGCTGCTCAATACCCAGGAGGGCTACGATTTCGGAATGAAGTACTATAACGCCGACGGCCGCGAGAGCAGCATGTGTGGGAATGGTGGCCGCTGCTTAGTAGCTTTCGCCCGTCAGATGGGGCTCAAAAACGAAAAACTCAGCTTCCTGGCTGTAGACGGTCCCCATGAAGCTACCCTTAAAGGAGATAGCTGGGTGAACTTGAAAATGCAGGACGTGAATGGCGTGGAAATA
Source organism: Chitinophaga ginsengisoli (assembly GCF_003014595.1). Classification (GTDB taxonomy): domain Bacteria; phylum Bacteroidota; class Bacteroidia; order Chitinophagales; family Chitinophagaceae; genus Chitinophaga; species Chitinophaga ginsengisoli. Next base: position 191,377 of record NZ_PYGK01000002.1, read on the forward strand.
GGGTCTCTCTATTCTTATCTCAATACCGGCTCTCCGCACTTCGTTAAATTCGTAGACGACGTACAGGCGGTAGACGTATATACCGAGGGAAGGGGCATTCGCTATAACGACCGCTTTTCCAAAGAAGGCACTAATGTTAATTTTGTTCAGCCCCTGGAACAGGGCATCTTCGTTCGTACCTATGAGCGTGGCGTGGAAGATGAGACCTACTCCTGCGGTACTGGCGTCACTGCTGCAGCGCTGATGACTGCAGGCCCGGAACAGAAAGAATATGTTATACCCGTGCAGACATTGGGTGGAAACCTGGAAGTACGTTTTACCAAAACCGGTGAAAGGTCCTACAATAACATCTGGCTATGCGGACCAGCCACCCTTGTCTTCGAGGGAAATATCACACTGCCATAACTTTAATTAATCTACCTTTGCGGCCGGATGATCCAGTATTTCAAAAATATAGACGCGCGTACGGTAGAAATATCAAGTCCTGAGAATGGGGCATGGGTGAATATTACCCCTCCCCTGAAACAATCTGAATTCGAACAACTGTCAGAAGAACTGGATATTCCTCTCGACTTCCTCACCGACTCCCTCGATATCGATGAGAAGTCCCGTTATGAACTGGAGGATAACGTAAAGCTGATCGTCATCAAGACGCCCACGGAAAATAATTCCATCAACGAAAGTGATGCCTATTACATTACCATCCCGATCGTTATCATCCTCACGCACAATCAGATCCTGACTGTCAATTCATTCGATAATGCCGCTATCAACCGCTTCCTGAATACCTTCCATAACCGTCATCCTGAAAAAAGGAATATGATGGTGCTGAAGATCTTCGAAAAGGTAACCATGAACTTCCTGGATTACCTGAAAGAGATCAATCAGCGCAGGAATATCCTGGAGCAGAAACTGTATGACAGTAACCGTAACGAAGAGTTACTCTACATCATGCGGATCCAGAAAAGCCTGGTGTATTTTCTCACCGCCCTTCGCAGTAATGAACTGCTGCTGATGAAGATTGAACGCACCAACTTCCTGGGATTGAATGAAGACGAGAAGGAATTCCTGCATGACCTGATCGTAGATACCTCACAGGCGCTGGAAATGGCCAACGTCTATACCAACATCCTCAGCAGCTCAATGGATGCCTTTGCCAGCATCATCTCCAATAACCTGAACCTGGTCATGAAACGCCTGACGTCCATTACCATCGTTCTGACCTTCCCCGTATTGGTAGCCAGTATATACGGTATGAACGTAGAGATCCCGTTTGCCCATTCGACACACGCTTTCTATATTCCGGTCATCCTGTCCATCGTGATCTCCGTGATCATGAGCTGGTATTTCATGAAGAAGAAATGGTTCTAAACAATGTTTAATGTTCGCGTATACGGAATAATGATGAATGAGCAGAAACAGGTGCTCGTTACTGATGAATATATCCGTGGCGGATATTATACCAAATTCCCCGGAGGCGGACTGGAATTCGGAGAAGGCACCCTGCAATGTGTGGTGCGTGAATTTCAGGAGGAACTGGGACTTGACGTGGAAGTCATAGAACACATCTATACGACTGATTTCTTCCAGCTCTCTGCTTTTGGAGATAATTCCCAGATCATCTCTATCTACTACCTCGTAAAACCCTTGTCGGCATTCAATTTCCCCCTACTAAGCGAACCTTTTGACTTCGTTATTCCTGAAGATAAACGTGATGTGGAAGGTGCCAGATGGATCAACTGGGAAGAGTTTTCCGCCGAGGCAGTCACCCTTCCCATTGATAAAGTAGTTGCTGATCTTGTGAAAGTGCGCTACTAAGCCTGCAACGTTATTCCGCTGCCTTGCCCATAGCGGCTTCTTTCATGCGGGTAGTCGTTTCCTTACCCAGATAATTTTCTATACGTCCTTCTATGAAGTAAATCACAGGCGTCAGTAATATGGCAACGGTGAATTTGTAAATGTAGTTCACCACACACACAGCCAGTACCAGCTGCCAGCTCCAGTTATTCCCCAGCTTAAAGGCAATAAACAGTACGATGAAACTATCTATCAGCTGGGATATCACGGTTGATCCTGTCGCCCTCAGCCATACATGTTTTTCACCGGTAGCACGTTTGATGCGATGGAATACTGCGACGTCTATCAACTGGCTTACCAGGAATGCCGTGATACTGCCAATGATGATCCACATTCCCTGACCAAAAATACCGCCGAAAGCCAGCTGCATATTGGGAATGCCTTTGTCTGCATTCGAACCGATCCAGAAATCAGCCGGTGGTACCGACAGGGATACGTAAAACATGATGAACGCATAACTGATCAACGCTACGGCGATGTAGGAGATCCGTTTTACTGCTTTAGGCCCGTAATACTCATTGACAATGTCAGTCATGACAAACTCCAGCGGCCATAATAATACGCCACAGGTAAGGTTGAAGGATAGTCCGCTTTGACCAAATACCGTGAAGGTATGTACGGGTAAACCGAACAGTTTCTCCAGGGAAAAGATCTTCCCGCCGATACATTCTGCGATCAGCGCATTGGCAACGAAAAAGCTGCAAAAGAAGATGAAAAGCTTAGTTGGTCTGTCTTTTAGGATGTTGTGTATCATTAGAATAAGAAAAAAAATTGCAGGATCAAAATTAAAACATTCACAATAAATACATAGGGAGGAAGGTCCGGCCAGGCTATCTTACGCCTGTACAACATAATAGCAGACACGATCAATACCAGCAGGTTCAGCGGAAAAGAGACGACAATTCCCATCAGCAGGATATATTTCAGCAGCTCCGAAAAATGTCCCTTGTAGTCAATATAATAAGAGGCTTCTGCCAACAGAAAACAAATGTTACAGATAAATGCCACCTTTAAAAAGAATCGTAACCGCCCCATTATTGAAATTTCGGATAAATTACAGTTATTTTGCTTTCCCTGTGAGGAAATACATAAAAAAGGAAACTAATTCATGCAAATAGCAATATCAATAGTCATATGTTCGTATAACAGAGAAGCCTATATCATTGAGGCCATCGATAGTCTGTATAAACAGGATATTGATAAACAACGCTATGAGGTGATCGTGGTAGATAATAACAGTAAAGATAATACCGCTGAGAAAGTAAAAGCATACATTGCTGAACATCCTGATATGCAGTTGTCATATTACCTGGAAACCCGCCAGGGTGCATCCTATGCGCGCAATACCGGTGCAGAAAAGTCCCGTGGAGCACTGATCTGCTGTATGGATGATGATGCTGTCGCGATGCCGGGATATCTCCAGCATATCATCACTTTCTTCGAACAACATCCGGATGCTACAGGCCTGGGAGGCCGTATTATTCCCCGCTATATCCCATCGGAACCGAAATGGATGTCCCACTATGTGTCCTCTCTGGTAGGAAACTTTGACTACAGCCCTGTTGCGAAACCTTTTGATAACGGCCGCTATCCATTGGAATCCAATATGATAGTACGTCGTGATGATTTCTTTGCCGTAGGCGGTTTTAATACCAGTCTGCCGGGAGTGAAAGGTACTCTGCGCGTAGGTGGTGAAGGAAAGGAATTCTTTTACAAGCTGATAGAAAGAGGCGGAGTCATTTACTACGATCCTTCAGTGATCGTACATCATGTCGTGGAAGTAAAAAAACTGACATCCGAATATATGTACCGCGTTGCGTCCGGTATTGGCCGCGGAGAGAAAGTACGGATGGTGGTGAAAGGAAATATGGCTGTTCACAAGAAAAGCCTGGAATACCTGTTTAAGCTGGGTGCTTCCGTTGTGATAGGCGGATACTACTTATTGCAGGGAAAACCAGCAAAATCATGGCCGGTGATACAGTTCCGGATTGACGTATTGAAAGGATACTGGGAGCCGGTACACCAACAGGAGGCATAAACATTCGGGGTTCTGCGCCCGGAGGGAGGATGCGGGCGTATTACATCACAACACCTTGTAGAAATGCGGTTTATTGCGAACAATTGTCGGCGTCATCACCCACAGACGGAAGACATTCTTCGTCAATCCCCATACCTGCGGCATGTACTTAAAAGGATTACGTCCTTTGAACAAATTCTCCAATATACTGCCAATAAAAAACACCGGTACCGCAAATGTATAATTGAGTAACAGGATAAAATACCACATCACACCAAACTGCTTACGTACCCTTACATGGTTTGACAGCATCAGCTGCAATCCTTTCCTGTCATACAATCCGTAGTATCCTTTTTCATCTGAATCAAATGCATCACCGGTAGTTTCCCCTTGCAGATGTATGATATTGATATCTCCGAAAATAGCCAGCGGCCCCAGTTTACGCAGCCGGCTGCACCACTCCACCTCTTCCGCATACAGGAAGAAATCTTCGTCCATATAACCTGCTTTTTCGAGAGAAGAACGTTTCACCATCAGATAAGCACCACTGATCCAGTCTACATGATGTTCGGTACTGGCTTCCTGCACGTTAGGCACTTTGGTTTTCAGCTGATAGCCTATCCAGCGGATCACCTTTCCCCAGTAAGGCAGTGGTAGCAGGTGATTCAATCCTCCTTTCATGAAATAGTTGCCGGAGATCTGCAGACTACGGTCTGCATTCAGTTGTTGCACCCCACAGGCAACGAGGTCGCTTTTGGCAAAGCGCTGCACGCAACAGTCCAACGCATGATCGAGGATCAGTGTATCAGGATTCAGCAGTAACAGGTAATCGCCTTTCGCGGCACGTAAACCCATATTGTTGGCCCGGGAGAAGCCTGCATTGTAGCCCATTTGCAGGAACTGTACGAAGGGGAATGCATATGTGATCAGTTGCTCGCTGTTGTCACCTGAAGCATTGTCCACTACAATCACCTCATAGCTGATAGCGGTTGTCTCTGCCACAATAGTGCTGATACAATCCATTATGAGACGGCTGCTCTTATAATTCACGATGATGACAGACAAATCCATATGCAGGGCGGAAATATAGTAAACCGCCAAGATAAAAAATATGCGGCAATATTATATGAAAGCTGTCCTTAATCTAAAAATATAAATATCTTAGTGGCCAAACAGACTAGGAATATATGGGTGTTGTAAGGACTAAGAGCCTCGTTTCTTCGATTTATACATATTTTGGATTCATGCTAGGTGCGATAAATATCTACCTGATGACAAAATACTTCGCGCCCGCAGAAAACGGCCTTACCCGTACCCTTTTCGAGATCTCTACCCTGATGACCAGCGTTGCCTGTCTGGGTATTCCCACCCTGGTAGCCCGGTACTATCCCTACTATAAGGCGCTCCCGCAAAAAAAAATGGACCTGCTTACCCTGGCATTTGCATTGGGTGGCATAGGACTGCTGATCGTATTTGCAGGTTCGTATTTCCTGGAACCCCTGATTATCCGCAAGTTTTCCGGCAAATCGCCTTTGCTGGTGGAGTATTTTTATATCAGTTATCCGCTTGTATTTTTCTTCCTGGGCTTTCAGATCATGGAAGTGCATGCATGGAATCAGCATAAGACCATTCTTTCCAACTTCATGAAAGAGGTCGTATTCCGCGTGTTTCACACTATTCTGGTGCTGGCCTTCATCTTTGGTCTGATCCGCTTCCATACCTTCATGAATTTCTTCGGATTCACATATGCCGTAACCTTCTTCGGATTGTTTCTTTACTTCTGGTATAAGAAACAATTGCCGCTGGGCAGGCTTCCCAGCCAGGTGACCAAAGACCTTGGCAAACAGATGTTGCGTTTCACCGCATTCATCTTTGCCAGCAATGTGATCACTATCATCAGCCTGACCATTGATTCCATCCTGATCTCAAGTTTCAAAGGACTGGAATTTGCTGCCGTATTTACGCTGGCCACTTATATCTGTACCATCATAGATGTACCACAAAGAAGTATGATCAGTATAGGAGTACCGATCATCGCCCAATCCTGGAAGGACAATGATATGGCAAACATTGCCAACGTCTACACGAAATCCTCCATTAATCTGCTGATCTTTTCTTCCTTTATATTCTCTATTATCTGGCTGAACCTGGATGATGCCTTTGAGTTCCTGCAATTGCCGGCAATCTATCATGAGGGAAAACAACTGGTACTGATATTAGGTATTACGAAGATCATCGAACTGGGTACGGGTTTAAACTCACAGGTGATCTCGACATCTCCGCGCTGGCGTTTTGAATTACAGTCGCACCTTATTCTACTGGCCTTAACATTGCCACTGAACTATTACTTTGTAAAAACGTATGGCATTATGGGAGCTGGTGTGGCACAGCTGATATCCCTCACTATCTACAATGGTATCCGCTACATCTTCCTCTGGAAAAACTATAATATGCAGCCGTTTACAAAACAGACGCTGTATTCAATTATACTGACGCTATCGTTGTACTTTATTGTCAGCCGCCTAATCAATATCTCTGTACCACTCCTGAATATGATAGCGCGGACAATAGTATTTGCGGCCATCTACGGATTTGTGGTGATCAGGCTGAACCTTTCTGAAGATATCACCATCCTGTATAAAAAGGGCATTTCCCTTGTTGTCAGTAAGATAGGCAGACGATAACTATTTATACTTTCCGAGCAACCTGTTCTTCAACATCTTAAAAATGTTCTGATAAGAGATCCTGCTTTCAGTGTATAATATCTCCTTTCGTACAATCAGCTGTTTGATCATATCAAGGTACCAGTCCTGGTGTTTGTTGACAATGTAGTCTACTAGTTCCACTACATTCGGGCGGGTATCGTTACGGTACGTTGATTTCTTTGTTTGCCTATAGAACAGCAATCTTTCAGGTATCACTTCTATCTTCCATCCCTGGCGGGTCACACGGATATAAAACTCCCAATCCTCGTATCCAAGTTTCATGGCTTCATCAAAGCCACCGATGTCTTCCCAGCATTCTCTTCTGTATATCGCGCAGGCGGGGCATTGATTGCCGAACAGGAAATTAACGTCGGTACCGCCCCGTGGTTTGGATACTAATCTTTCGGCGCCAAACAACTGGATATAAGAGGTCACAACCCCTATTTCTTTATTGGCATCCAGTATGGCCATCGCTTTCTTAAAAAAGGTATCGCCAAAATAGTCATCTGAATCCAGCGCGGCAATGATCCTGCCCTTTGCATGTTTGATACCGTAGTTCCTTGCTGAGGCCATTCTGCCGTTCTCTTTATGCAGTACCTGCACATCCGGGGCGACTACTTCATCCAGTACTTTTAAGGTAGCAGCATCAGTAGAACCATCATTCACAACGATGATCTCATAATTGGGATAATCCTGCCTGCGGATAGAAGCAATCGCTTCATGCAGATAGGCACCATCATTATAACACGGAATTACGACAGAGATCAGCTCATTCAACATTACGGATCAGATTATTTATTTAAAAGTGATGTCAGATAACAAAGAAACATGCCAGTTTTTGAAATAATGCCTTTCGTCCATAAAGAAGCGGGCAATTTTGACTGGAAGGCAGCCATACGGTAAAGCTCCCGATGTACCGGAAAACCCTTTGCCAGCGCGGTCAGCTCTTCACTACTACGAATGCCGTATCTGCGTAACAATCGCCAGAAGTAGTCATAATATAACCACTTTCTCAATGTTCCGGGACGCAGCTTATCGAGTAACTGGATGTGTTCTTTTACATCCACTTCCTTATTGTCTTCACATTCCTGCGTCACCTGGTAAGCATGAATCCCCACCTTCACGAGCGGTTCATTCACACATACGATGGCGGGATTACGATACAGTTCATGAATATAACCATCAATATCCACCAGCCATTTCATCCGGTTATCGTACATGAATTTATTTCTGAACAGGGTCACACTGGGTGTGGAGATCGGTTTTACGACCATCACATATTCCGGTTCCCGGCGCACACGGTCAAGGTTTTCGATCTTCATGGGAAGCAGCCATTCTTTCCCGTCATCATACACCAATAATGCCCTTGCGTATGCAAAGTCACTTCCTGGGGCAGCCTCCAGTGCATCGTGCAGTTTCTGCAATGCATTGGGCGTTGCCAGCCAGTCGTCATGATGAATGAGTTTAATGTACTTTCCTGTTGCCTGGCGGATGGCCTCATTCCAGTTTTCAGGCGTGCCCAGAGAAGGGACGTTATGTTTATAACGGATGGGAAGGATATCTTTGTAACTGTCCACCAGGCGTGCTACTTCATCGCCCGGACTATCATCGGTTACGATCACTTCTATATCGGTAAATGTCTGCTGCCGGATACTGTCCAGACAGCGTTTTAGCATCTCGGGTTGCTTGTATGCCGGTATACATATTGAAACTGCAGGACTACTACTCATGAATCTTTTCTCTTTTTCCGGTTTACTCTATTCTGCCACTCCCGGCATAATATCTTGCCCAATAAGTCTCGTTCAGATCACTGATTGTCACTCCAAGACTCGTTGAAGCGTGCACAAATTTATTATTATTCAGGTATACACCCACATGAGAGATTGATTTTCCATTAGTTTTGAAAAAAACCAGGTCTCCTTCCCTCATTTCTGATTTACTCAATTTTCGGGCCTTTTCATATAATTGAGCGGAGCTACCTGAGCTGTTCAGCCGGAAAACCGCTACCAGTAAGTTATTGGTAAAGCCTGAACAATCTACGCCATCCCTGGTCTTGCCACCGTATACATAGGGTGTGCCCCACCATTCTTCAATAAATGCGAACAGATTGGTATTCAGGACCGTTTCTACACGAACATCCAGCAATTCGGCATATTTGAACTGCCAGAGCGGGGCATTTTCTATCAGCGGACTTGAAGCAGTGAATTTCAGCGTGCTTTTACTTCTGGCTGTATAATTATTTCCGTTGATGGATAAACCATCCAGGAATTCTACACCGCCACGACTACTACTGCTGGTTCTTTTCGTTGTTCCCTGTTTTGAGGAGGAGCAGGCAGCCAGTCCCAACACGCAAACCATAGCCATTATCCCTAAAATACTTTTTTTGCCGATCATAAGCGCCCGTTGGTTAAATCGGGGCTAATTTACTAATAATATTTATAATAAATGTTTTTAACATGTTCAGTAATCCTGATTACTAAGGAGATATCACTTTAAAATGCGGGTGGTATAAATTCTACACAGCAAATGAAATGCAAAAAGGTACTAACAACAACCGACAAACGAAGATCCAATAATGACGATGGCCTGGCCGGAAGACGGTATATCTTTCAGCCAGGCCATTGTGTTTAATCGTCTGCTTTATTAACGACGGGCAGCGCTGCCTCCGGTGGAGTCAACCACGATCTGCTCACCATAATAGTAATAGCTCTGGTCAATACGATTCCATTCAAAGCGGGTTGCATTCAGCACTTTGATCACACACTCGAAGTCCAAACCGCCATTGGGTGTTACAATAAGATGCGTAGCATCGCTGTTCAGACGCCATGTACCATGTACAATTGAACCATCTTTATAAGTCTCAACGGTAGTTCCGTCAGCCTTGTATTCAACTGTCAGCTGGTCCAGCGCAGTAAACGTATTATTGGGTTTGCCAATACGCCATACCAGGTCAGCGGATGCCAGCGGGAAGTTGTAGAAATATGTTTCATACTTCCATTTCTTGCCGGTCAGCAACTGAGCGACGGTCTTCGTTTTGTCTGACTCAGGGAAACGTTTCATCATTACACCATAAGTGGTACCGCCCACCACTTCCCATTCGAACTGGTTAGCAGTCAGTACACGGATGTCAGATGTAAAAGTAGTGGTGCTGTTCACCACGATCTGCGTTTCATTGTTAGTGAAATGCCAGGAGCCTTTCAGTGAATCTCCTTTCTCGGTGATTTCCCAGTAGGAACCATCTTTATTGAACTTTACCTTGTTCAGGCGAAGGTCCAATGTGTTTACAGAACGGTTGCTTTTCCAAACCAGTGTGGACCCGGAGGTCTGGAAATTCTTGTAATACTCATAGTACCTCCAGATCGTATCTGTGAGTATCTTTCCTTTCTCGCTTAATACAATTGTATCAACGGGATCGGGTGTATCGTTCTTTTCGCATGATGAAGATGTGAGGGCCATGAGGGCAACAACACATAGGGATAGAAGGGAAAATATCTTTTTCATATAACAAATATATAGAATGTACTCAATATTGAATTGAGTAGTGTGCATAAATTTTCATAACCTTTTATTCATATTCTGGCAGAAGAGTCGGAATTTTGCCAAATGATCTTTTCCCACTTACACGTTCATACACAGTATTCTCTGCTGGATGGTGCAGCAGACATCAAGTCATTGTACAAGAAAGCTATGGCCAGCAATCAGCCGGCCCTGGCCATCACGGACCATGGTAACATGTTCGGCGTATTCCAGTTTGTGGCGGAAGCTTATAACAACAAGCTGAATCCTGAAGATCCGAAGGATAAAAGGCTCAAGGTAAAACCCATCGTTGGTTGCGAGTTCTACGTGGTGGAAAATCGCTTTAAACGTGCCTTTACCCGTGAGGAAAAAGATATCCGTAATCACCAGGTGCTGCTGGCTAAAAATGACGAAGGTTATCGTAACCTCATCAAATTGTGCTCGCTGGGATACATGGAAGGCTTATATGGTAAATATCCCCGTATTGATAAAGAATTGATCCTCCAGTATCATAAAGGCCTTATTGCCACTACCTGCTGTCTGGGTGCTTCTGTGCCCAGGGCTATCCTGAAAAAAGGAGAAGAAGCGGGTGAAGAGGAATTCAAATGGTGGCTGGACATCTTCGGCGAGGACTACTACGTTGAATTACAACGTCATGGTATTCCTGAACAGGAGAAGGTGAATGAATCGCTGATCAAGTTTGCCGCCAAGCATAATGTAAAGATCATTGCGTCCAACGACTCCCACTATGTGGACCAGGCAGACGCCAACGCGCATGACATCCTGCTCTGTATCAACACAGGCGAGAAAAAGAGCACTCCTACCATGAAGGATTTCTCTGATGATGATGTGTCCATGAAGAACAGACGTTTCGCTTTCTATAATGACCAGTTCTATTTCAAGACTACGGAAGAGATGAGCGCACTCTTCCACGATCTGCCACAGGCGATAGACAACACCAATGAGATCGTGGATAAAGTAGAACTGCTGGACCTCAAGCGGGACATCCTTCTGCCCAACTTCCCTATTCCGCCTCCCTTCCTGACACAGGACCAGTACCTGCGTCACCTGACCATGGAAGGCGCCCATAAAAAGTATACGGAGGTTACCGCAGAGGTAGAAGAGCGTCTGAACTTCGAACTGCAGGTAATTGAGAACATGGGATTTGCGGGTTACTTCCTTATTGTGTCTGACTTTATCAAGGCCGGACGCGACCTGGGGGTATTCATCGGCCCGGGCCGTGGATCTGCGGCCGGTTCTGCCGTAGCTTACTGTATAGGTATCACCAATATTGACCCGATCAAGTATAACCTCCTGTTTGAGCGTTTCCTGAATCCGGAACGTAAGAGCATGCCCGATATTGATACGGACTTCGATGATGAAGGCCGGCAGAAAGTAATTGACTATGTGGTGCAGAAATATGGTAAGAACCAGGTAGCACAGATCATTACCTACGGTACCATGGCCGCCAAGATGAGTATCAAGGACGTGGCCCGTGTGATGGACCTGCCACTGGTGGAATCCAACATGCTGGCCAAAATGGTGCCTGATAAGCCAGGTATCCAGCTGGACCGTATCTTCAATGCACCTATCGACGAAGGAGAAAAGAGCCTGGCCGAAAAAGAAGGCCTGGGCCCTGAAGACCTGGAAAACGTAAAGCGACTGCGTGAACTGATCAAAGGACAGGACCTGCAGGGGGAAGTACTGAGAGAGGCCTGCGTATTGGAAGGGTCCGTACGTAACACGGGTATCCACGCAGCAGGTATCATCATTGCCCCGAAAGACCTGTATGACCTGATCCCGGTATCTACTGCCAAAGACTCCGACCTGCTGGTTACCCAGTTTGAAGGTAGTATCATTGAAAGTGCCGGTGTAATCAAGATGGATTTCCTGGGTCTGAAGACCCTCACCATCATCAAAGGCGCCCTGGAACTGATCAAAACCAATCACGGGATAGATATCAGCATCGATGATATTCCGCTGGACGACGCCAAAACATATGAACTGTACCAGAAAGGGGAAACCAACGCCACGTTCCAGTTTGAGTCTGCCGGTATGCAGAAATACCTCCGCGAACTAAAACCTGACCGTTTTGATGACCTTATTGCCATGAACGCCCTGTACCGTCCGGGACCGCTGGAGTACATTCCACTGTTCATCCGCCGTAAACACGGACTGGAAGAAACAGTATACGACCTGGCGGAAATGGAGGAATATCTGAACGATACCTATGGTATTACAGTATACCAGGAGCAGGTAATGTTACTGAGCCAGAAGCTCGCCAACTTCTCCAAGGGAGATGCGGACGTACTCCGTAAAGCCATGGGTAAGAAGCAGAAGGCAGTACTGGACAAAATGAAGAAACAATTCATGGAAGGTTGTGCCGCCAACGGGCATGACCTGAAAGTCTGCGATAAAGTATGGACAGACTGGGAGGCATTCGCATCCTACGCGTTCAACAAATCCCACTCCACCTGTTACGCTTTCGTGGCGTATCAGACTGCTTATCTGAAGGCACACTATCCTGCGGAATATATGGCGGCCGTACTGAACAACGCCAGCAACATTGAAAAGATCACCTTCTTCATGGAAGAGGCGAAACGTATGGGAATAGACGTATTGCCGCCGGATGTAAACGAGTCTTTCAAAGGTTTCGCGGTGAACAAACAGGGCCAGATCCGCTTCGGCCTGGCCGGTCTGAAAGGTGTGGGTGAAGCGGCAGTGGAAAACATCCTGGAAGAAAGGAGAAAAGAAGGGCCATACAAAAACATCTTTGAGATGATCAGGCGTGTGAACCAGCGTGCAGTGAATAAGAAATCCCTTGAGGCCCTGGCCATGTCAGGCGCCTTTGACTGTTTCCCGGAGCTGCACCGTGCCCAGTACTTCCATAAACCTGAAAATGATACCACTACCGGCCTGGATAAGATCGTGAAATTCGGCCAGCAGGTATCTGCCGGGGTAGCTACCGCCATGGGTAGCCTGTTTGGCGAAGAATCAATGCCTGATATCGAACCGCCTAAAATCCCGCCTTGCGATGCATGGCCGTTGATCCTCAAACTGAACAACGAACGGGAGGTAACTGGTATCTACATCTCCGGACACCCGCTGGATGATTACCGTTTTGAAAGCCGGTATTACAATATGAATACGGTACAGGAACTAGTTGAATATCAAGCAGATCTGACCACACCCGGCAATGCACGTGCAGGCCGTGAACGTAACTTCAGACTGGCTGTCTATGTGACGGGAGCGCAGGAAAGAATATCCAGAAATAACCGCCAGTTTGGCATAATGACTATTGAAGATTACTCGGGCAAATTCGAATTCGCCTTGTGGAGTGAGGACTTCATCCGTTTCGCGCCTTACCTTAAAACGGGGTTATGTCTCTTTATTAATGGCGGTTTTAAGGCCAAGCGTTTCAATGATGCCGAATATGAGTTTAAGGTGAGTGGTATACAGCTCTTACAGGAGGTGAAAAAGACGCATACGAAGAAGGTGACGCTGGTAACGATGCCTAAATTCATCACCCGGGAGCTGGTAGACTTCCTGGTAGACAATATTGCCAAATATCCCGGCGCCAGTGAGCTCTTCCTGCAACTCATTGATCGTGATGATCAAATGCAGGTCAAGCTGCACACTTTCAATAAACATATTGAGATGAACGATGAACTGGCGCACTTCTTGTCCAAACAGCCTGATGTCGATGTGTATATAGATACAATCAATAAGTAAGGGTACTAAAATGATCTAATTTGCATGGTCAAACGGCGCCTTTTAAACAAAACATACCGGCTGTCAAAAAAGCAGTAACTTGCATCCGGTTCGAAAATTGAATGTATATATTTGCATTTATAAATTTATTCAGGAACTTTGATTTATAATAATTTCATAAACTTTAAATATCATGGCATTAGAATTCACAGATTCGAACTTCCAGACGGAAGTATTGAGCTCCGATAAATTGAGTGTGATTGATTTCTGGGCAGAGTGGTGTGGTCCTTGTCGCGCTATCGGTCCGGTTATCGAAGAGCTCTCTAAAGACTATGCGGGCAAGGTTAACGTAGGTAAAGTGAACGTAGATCAGAACCCACAGTTGTCAATCAACTACGGTATTACCAGCATTCCGGCTATCCTGTTCATTAAAGATGGTCAGGTAGTTGACAAACAGGTAGGTGCTGCACCGAGAGCAATTCTGGAAAAGAAAATTCAGGCTAACCTCTAATAGGTTAACACTATAAAAAGAAGCCGGCTCGTCTCAGACGGGCCGGCTTTGTTATTGGGGAAGGACATAACCCCATCTATATACACATGGTTTATGCTCCCAGATGCCGCTTACCTGATCAACATTACTGATCCTCTCTGCAAGTATATCTTCTTTTCCGATCCATAATACGCATATTCAATCATATATACATAAGCACCATTTGGCAGCAACTCATTTCCGAAAGTTCCATTCCAACCTTTATTAAAATCAGTTGAAGTAAAGATTAATTCTCCCCAGCGATTATACACAGACATTTTAAAAATAGCTACGCCTCCTCCTTTTACGCGAAATACATCATTCACGCCATCCTTGTTAGGCGTAAAGGCAGTCGGAACATACAGGAACCGCCGGGTATCCACGTAGACTGTTACGCGGTCTTCTTTTATACAGTTGAGCCCCGTGACGGTAGTTACTATATATGTGGTCCGCTGCATAGGCTGAACAACAGGCGACGCACAATCCACACAACTTAATCCTTCTACAGGCGTCCAGGCATAATCCGGCGCATTAATAGCGTGCAACTGTACGTAATCACCCAGCCTGATAGTCGTATCGCTGTTTGTTATAGTGACTGCTGGTATATCAATATCATTCACTTCCGCATTGCTGCTGGCCACACATCCGTTGGCGTCAGTCACCTTTACACCATAATTGCCTGCTGAAAGCCCTGTCAGATGTGTAGATGATGTCGGTACACCATTGACTTCGTAGTTATATGGAACAGCTCCTCCATTAGCGCTTATTGTCAACTCTCCATTTCCTCTGGTACAGATTTCATCGATTGGAGTAATGGCTAAATTGATAGCTGTGGGAGCCGTTAATGTTACCGTGGTGCTATCCTGGCAATAGCCGTTACGACCATAAACTTTGTAAGTGCCTGCATCCAGATTATTAAAGGTGGTGGCTGTCTGGTATGGCTGATTATCGATAGCAAATTCAAAAGGAGGCTGTCCTGATATCACCGTCATACTTATCGTCCCATCCGCAACTCCATCACAACTGGGCGACTGAATAGCCACGGAAAAATCGATCATGTTGGTCCGATCTATGCTGATAGTTGCCTGCCTCGTAATGGTACAACCCAGGTTATCTTTTATATCGATATTATATGTCCCCGCTAACAATTGGGTAAAATTGTTCTGTGTTCCTCTGTCTGTGCCATTCAGTACATATGTGAATGGAGCCGTACCTCCACTGGGATTCACCACAATACTACCTGTTGCATTCCGGCAATCGATCAACCTTATATCGAACGTCGCGTCCAATAAAGGACTGATATTAACGACAACATCGTCTGTAGCCGTACAACCGTTAGCGTCTGTTACTACCACACTGTAAGTACCACTGGTAGTTACAACAAGACTACTACCCGTGCTGTTATCAGACCATTGATAGGAACTGAACCCGGTGCCCGCATCCAGTAATACCGGCGTGCCATTACAGGTAGTCACATCCAATCCGAGGTCCACCACAGGAGGCGGCGCCGCAGTAATGGTTACCTGTTTGCTGATTGTACAACCCAGATTATCTTTTATATCGATGGTATATGTACCTGCGATAAGTTGGGTAAAACTGTTCTGCGATCCTTTACTGATCCCATTCAGCGCGTACGTGAATGGAGCCGTACCACCACTGGGATTTACCACAATGCTACCTGTGCTATTCCGGCAATCGATCATGGTGGTATTGAACGTGGCATCCAATACGGGACTTATATTCACGACAACATTATCCGTAGTCGTACAGCTGCCCCCATTTGTTACTATCACACTATAGGTACCGCTTGCATTTACCATAAGGGTACTGCCCGTACTGTTGTCAGACCACTTGTAGGAACTGAACCCGGTACCGGCATTCAGTAATACCGGCGCCCCGTTACAGGAGGTCACATCCGGTCCCAGATCTACCGTACGAGGCGCTACTACAACAATGTTTCTGCAGGTGGTTTGTTGACTGGGAAGGCCTTCGTCCATAATCATATTGACAGTATAAATACCTGGTTGATTATAGGCAAATGACGGTGGATTAATCAGCGTGGATGAGGGTACAGTACTATTGTTACAGGTACTGAATTTCAGTCTGGAAACAGAATTACTCGGGGCGCTGGCCACAAAAGTATACAGATCATCTTTGATCCTGAAAACGGTAGACAATGAATGCGGATAACTTAGATTTCCGACATTACCATAAGATGTAGCTGTAATGTTGCCTGTAATACTGCCGCCTTCAAACTCCAGCTTCAGGATGTCGTTACTCCCGCCATTAGCGACAAGACCGAAGACACCGCCACAATCATTTACGATATAGATATCACGGGGAGCATTCAGCAAGCCGCTGGGATTGCCCATATTTGTCGCCACCGGTGTATTCAGCAACGAATTACCAAAATCAAGGCGCGTAATAGTATTGTTGTTACCATTGGTGATAAATACATACCAGTTACCGTTATAATTCACGGTATAAATACCGGTCGGAAAATCCAGGTTACCCAGGTTGCCGAGGTTAGTTCCTGCAGGTGGGCTATTAAAGGAAGAACCAAAATCAAAACGTGTGACAGTGCTATTATCAGCATTGATCGTCAGACCGTGCCAGGTACCTCCATCCTGGAACATGTACAGATCCACCGGAAAGGCAAGCGTACCAATATTCCCCCAGTTCGTACAGGTGGGCGTGTTATTCAGGCTTGAACCGAAGTCCAGCTTCGCGATCCCCGGACTGCTAACCAGTCCACCACCAACAACAATAATATGCCAACCATCAGCATCCTGTATGATCTGTAAGCCCTCCGTCTGTGGTGGGAGATTCCCGCCAACGTTACCCAGGTTGGTAACAACCGGTGTATTTAGAAGACTATTCCCAAAGTACATACGTACAATGGACTGGCTGTTATTGGTAACGAAGACATAGTAGTCGTTCCCTTCCTGGGCCATATCCAAGAATGTTGGAATATTAAAAACGTTACCAGGATTCCCCAGATTAACACCCTGAGGGTCCTGGAATAGGTTACCTGCACAAAAGTTCCAATAGTAGGAACTTCCGCCGGTGGAAGTATTTGTCAGATTTACCTGTTCATTAACACAAACCGTGTCCGGGGCTGTAAAACTGGCCTGCTGGGCCAATACCGGTATACTCAACAATGAAATAATTAAAATATTAATACTGCCTGACAGTAAGAATGCTCTCATAGATAAATTGGATAAACCTATATAAAGGGTAGGGCTGACTACGTTTATAACAAATTTTCACAAAATGCGTTACTTATAGCATTGTCCCAAAAACAAGCGGCAATTTACGAAATGATTATAATATGAAAGAATCATAATTTAACCGAAGAATATCGCTTTTCGCAGATTCACTATCTGCCTTATAGCTATAAGGTTGTAACTTTTCCAGGAAAAATAGCGGGACAAACCGTATATTTTAACATTCAAACTAGAACATTGCGCAATTTTACCCTTATTATCCTTGCATGCCTCTATGTAATACCAGCCTTTGCCCAACGTAAATGTGGTACCGAGGAAGCTATGCAGCAACTTATTGCGTCCAACCCGGCATTCCAGAAGATCCGTGAAAGAAAAGAAGCACGCCTCCAGGAAATGACCCGCTCAATAAAACAATCAAGGGCGCAAATGAAAACCGTCTATCCTACTGTCACTATTCCCGTAGTAGTACATATTGTGCTGAAAAATCCCAGCCTGGTAACAGACGAACAGGTGCAATCTCAGATAGATGCGCTCAATCGCGATTATAGCGCCAGTGCGCCGGATATTCCCAGCATTCCTGATGCCTGGAAAGGACGCCTTGGCGACGCGCAAATACAATTCTGCCTGGCACAACGTACACCAGATGATAATCCCACTAATGGGATCGAGAGAGTAACCACCACCCGGACTTCTTTCAGTGTATCGAATTCCGCTTCGGCAGTAAAACATGTTTCCTCTGGCGGCGCTGACGCATGGAATAGCAGTAATTATCTCAATATATGGGTCTGTAACCTATCTGACAACTACCTGGGTATTGCCACCTTTCCCGAAGGATATGCTGCCCGTGAACAGGGCGTTGTGATCACTTACACCGGTTTCGGTACGACCGGCAGTGCTGTGGCGCCGTTCAATGTGGGCCGTACTACCGTTCATGAAGTAGGCCACTATTTCTCCCTCCGTCACATCTGGGGCGATGAATCCGGCTGTGCGGCAGACGATGGTATTGACGATACGCCTTTACAGGGCAACTATACCTACAACTGTCCGAAGTTCCCGGTTACAGACGCCTGCTCTGTAGATTCACCCGGCATCATGTTCAATAATTTCATGGATTATTCAGATGATGCATGTATGCTGCTCTTTACCTCCGATCAGGTGGACAGAATGCGCCTGTCGCTGAATGAAGACAGGGCTTCCCTCCTTTCTTCCAACGGCTGCGTACCGCTGAACCTCCTGGACAACGATGCGCAGATACTAAGTGTTACTTCACCTTTCGGACAGATCTGTGAAAACAGTATCGCCCCGTCTGTAATATTGAAAAACCAGGGTAAGAATACCCTTACTTCTGTGAAGATCAATTATCTGGTTGACGATGGCTCGCTGAAAACCTATAACTGGACCGGCAGCCTGACGGCACTGAAAACAACTACCGTACAGCTGGATTCCAATACTACAGAAGAGGGCGCACACATTCTGAAAGCTTATACCCTCTCTCCTAACGGTATTGCCGACGATGATCCGACTAATGATACCGGCTGGACCACCTTCCAATACTACCGGGATGCCAACTTTCCATATGTGGAAGGCTTTGAGGGTAACACCTTCCCTCCAACAGGCTGGGAAATAAAGAATTATGACAACAGTTATACCTGGGAGCTCACATCAGACGCAGCCAGTTCAGGCACGAAGTCTATCGTGATGCATAACCTGGCTTACAATACCAACGACGCTATTGACGACATCCTAAGCCCTACTTTCAATCCGGCAGGTCACGATTCTGTGTTCTTGTTCTTCGATGTAGCGGCAGCTGCATTCTCCAGCGTCAATAGTTCGAATGCTGTGTGGGACAGCCTGCAGATCTTTACCACTTCCGACTGCGGTAAGACGCTTGACAGTCTCTATAAAAAAGGCGGTGCGGGCTTCGTGACCCGCAAACAACCGGTGACTACCGAGTTTGTTCCCATGGCTTCTGAATGGCGCAGGGATTCTGTAAACCTGACCCCGATTATCAAAAAAGGTCAGTTCAGGGTGGTATTCAGGAATATCAGTAATGCGGAAAACAACATTTACCTCGATAATATCAATATCGTTACGAAGAATACCTTGCCATACCTGAAGGAAAAAGGTATCGTAGTAGGACCGGTGCCTGTAGTGAATCAATTGTTCATTACCTTCCTGGAAGCACCTAACAATCTGGATTACATTGCGATCTATAACACTTTAGGGCAGCTGGTCACCAAACAACCCGGCACAGCTATCAATAATAGCAACCGTTTTATCTTTGATTTGGTAAATGAGCCAAATGGTATTTATTTTGTAAAATTAATATACAGGAATAACGTCAAGACTATTAAGATAACTAAAGTGAATTAAGTGAGATGACGACCAGAAATGATCATCCTGCCGTAGAGACATTACTGCAAGATATAAGATTGGACAAAGGGTTGAAAACCATTGGAGAAAAGGTATTGTCCGCAGAAAGGCTGACGCCTGAAGAGGGACTGCTTTTATTTGAAAAAGGAGACCTGGCATACCTGGGCGCCCTGGCCAATGCGGTAAGAGTGCGTATGCATGGCGACAAGACTTACTTCAATCGTAATTTCCATATAGAGCCCACCAACGTTTGCGTTTTTACCTGCAAATTCTGCTCTTACTCGCGTTTATATAAAAACCGTGAAGAAGGTTGGGAATTAAGCATCGAACAGATGCTGGACATCGTCAAAAAGTATGATGGCCAACCAGTTACCGAAGTACATATCGTAGGCGGCGTGCATCCTAAAATGAACCTGGATTTCTTTGTGGAGCTGCTGCAAAAAATCAGGGCGCATAGACCTGACCTTCACCTCAAAGGTTTCACTGCCGTAGAGCTGGACTATATGTTCCGCAAAGCAAAAGTGTCCGTAGAAGAAGGTATGCGCATCCTGCATGATGCTGGTTTACAGTCCATGCCGGGCGGTGGTGCGGAAATATTCCATCCTGATATCCGTGCACAGATCTGCCATGATAAAGTAGATGCAGACGGCTGGTTACATATTCACAAAACGGCACACCTGCTGGGTATGCATACCAATGCGACCATGCTGTACGGCCACCTGGAACAGTTCTGGCACCGTGTTGATCATATGGAACGCCTGCGTAGTCTCCAGGACGAAACCAAAGGCTTCAATACCTTCATCCCACTGAAGTTCCGCAACAAGGATAATGAGATGGCGCATATACCGGAGACTTCTGTTGTGGAAGACCTGAGACTCTATGCCATTGCCCGCCTTTACATGGACAACTTCCCCCATCTGAAAGCCTATTGGCCGATGCTGGGTAGAAATACAGCACAACTGACACTTTCCTTCGGCGTAAATGACCTGGACGGTACCATTGATGATACCACCAAGATTTACTCCATGGCAGGTTCAGAAGAACAGACCCCATCCATGAACACCGCCCAGCTGGCCATGCTTATCAAACAGGCAGGCAGAAGACCGGTGGAAAGGGATACTGTTTATAATGAGATCAAAGATTATACTGATGTTGTATTCTCAGAGGAAGAATTGATGGCCCGTTAAAAACATGTTTATGTCAGCTACCCGATGGTGGTTATTCAATGCAGGACTATGTCTGTATGTTGGTCTGTATGTTGCCGGTTGTCATAACAACCGTAGCCAGGTCAGCAACCTGCAATCGTCTGAAACAACTACCACCATCAGTACCGCTGCCGATCCGGGGCCGCAGTTTAAAAAGGAAGGTGTTCTTTATTTTCTCAGCAAGGTAAACAATGATACGCTCCGCCAGATCGATATTGAACTGGCTACCAATGACCAGGAAAGAGCACAGGGCCTGATGGACCGCAAATCCATGACAGATACCCAGGGAATGTTGTTTATCTTTCCTCATGCAGAGGAACAATCCTTCTGGATGAAGAACACTTACATCTCTCTTGACATCATTTATATCGACGACAAAAATGAAATAGTATCCGTGCAGAAGTATACCACTCCCCTCTCCGAAGAGAGCCTGCCTTCCTTCAAAAAAGCGCAGTATGTGCTGGAAGTGAATGCAGGATTCTGCGATAAGTATCATATCGCATATGGCGATAAAATTGGTTATAAGGAAATCAGGTAAGATAATAGTATTACTATAAAAATAAAGACCGTCTCATTCATTATGAAACGGTCTTTATTTTTTGCTTGAATGTATTATTTCGATACCTTTATGCCAGACATAGCATTAAATGCTTGCAAATATCTGCATATAGGAAAATAAATTATCTTCTCCTTTTGCAGTCTGAAAATATACCAATACTTCTTTTTCTATTTATCCCCTGCCTGCCAACAATCGTAACAAGTCATAGTGTTCGTGTCATTAGGAAACTACTATTATTCACCTCTTAATCTTAACATGTGAAAACTATCCTGATTGTCGACGACGAGATCCATATCTGCACCTTGCTAACCACCATCCTTACTAAAGAAGGATATAAGGTAGACCATAGCGTTTCTGGCAGCATAGCCCTCAAAATGTTAAAAGAGAATAGCTATGATGTCATCTTCTGCGATTACCGTTTGAAAGATAAAGAAATTGATGGGAGTATCCTGTCGCTCAGGATCAGGGAAATGAGCCCGGCCACAAGCATCATAGTGATGACAGGTTATCCGGATGTACGGGTAGCGATTCAACTGATCAAACAGGGTATCCACGACTATGTTGTTAAACCATTAAATGCAGCACAGGCTATTCTGCTGGTGCAGAAGGCGCTGCTTCATCAGGCAGTGCTTGCAAAAGAGCAACTACCTCCAGTCAATCCACTGACAGTCAATCCTGTTTCTACATATGTATCCCGGAGAGGGCAGCTCAGCCAGTTTGTATATGGCATGGGCAATACCTCCAAGGAACTCCATACACAGATCAAACTGATCGCACCTACCGATTACAGCGTTATCATTCTGGGAGAAACCGGTACCGGCAAAGAATCTGTGGCGCATCTCATACATAGTCAGAGTAAGCGGAAGGATAAACCGCTGGTAGCGATCGACTGTGGTAGCCTGTCTCCCGAGCTGGCCAGCAGTGAGCTGTTCGGTCATGAAAAAGGAGCCTTTACTGGCGCTATACAGTCAAAAGTAGGCGCCTTCCAGGAAGCGCATGGCGGTACTTTATTCCTTGATGAAATAGGGAACCTTTCTTATGAAGTGCAAACCGCTTTATTACGCACGATACAGGAAAGAGTGATCCGTCCGGTAGGCAGCACAAAAGAAATACATGTAGACATCCGCATTATCGTAGCGTCTAACGAAGACCTGCAGCGCGCCGTTCTGCAAGGCAGATTCAGAGATGATCTCTATTACCGGCTGAATGAATTTACCATCAACGTACCACCTTTACGTGAACGCAAAGAAGATCTTCCACTGTTTGTAACTACGTTTAAACAGGTAGTTGAAGATGAGCTGGGACGGGAATGTGGTCCTTTATCCGATGACATACTGGCTGCCTTTTCCAATTATTCCTGGCCGGGTAATATCCGTGAACTTAAAAACGTGATGCGGCGTATCTGTCTCTTATCCAGTGATAAAGATCCCATCACCAGTGAGCACCTCCCGGAGGAATTACATCCTGCTCCCAGGGAACTGGCAGTGCCGGTAATTGCTGGTGAGGCCAACCTGAAGAATGTAACCCGGCAGGCGGAATATCAAAAGATACTGGACGTACTGCAGCAGGTCCGCTTTAATAAATCACAGGCGGCCAGGCTAATGAACATTGACCGTAAGACACTTTATAACAAACTGCATACTTTGAATATATTGCTGTAAGCGATGAACATTGAAGACACTTTTCTGCCGTCATTTCAACTCTTCCATAGTAAATGACTTCTGCCGCCCCTTATATTGTTTTCTGACGTCCTGGATATCTTTCTCCGTTACTTTGGATGCATGATTGCTCCAGGCGCCACGAATGAAACTAAGCACTTCAGCAATGTCCTTGTCTGAGAACTCATCATTGCTGCCTATTCCTGGCATATCACCGCTTATTTCAGGTGCTTTGTATTGTTTGCCGGCTACCGTCACAGGACCGGTTAATCCGAACAGTACAATGGATGCGAGGCGATGTTTATCTCCTGTAACAACCTCCGACTGATTCAGCGGTGGCGCTAAGGATTGTATACCGTCCCCGTCCGCCCCATGACAGGTTTGACAAACTGTTTTAAACAACACGGTGCCTCTTGGATAAGTCTTCTGCAGACTTTCATTCACGCTGGCTTTCTTACGGTTCTCAATATCTTTTAAAACGGTTTTCAGGTGTTTATGCAGCACCAGGGTACTGTCAGCGTTCCAGGCAGTAAGCTGTTGTAATAACGCTGTTTCCTTACCAGCCATCCGGCTGATGATAGCATCGGCTACATACGGATCATTCGCATATCTTTCCATCAGCTGCGTTTGCAGCATATCCACTTCTTTTTGTAACTGTGGCGGAAAAGCTGGCAACAGTAAAGCCACATATGGCGCCAGGAAAACATTCTTCTCCATTGCCGCCAGTTCCTTCAGTACTTCTGCACCATTAGCTGGGGTGAGCACGGCAGGTAAAGCGGCCAATCCCTGCACCTGCGCATAAGGATTTGACTGATGAAGCAACACCATCACATCCGCCAGTTGTAATGCACCCAGGCCTTCCAGCGTCCATAATGCATGTATCTGTCCATTCAGGCTGTCTTTCCGCTGCAGGCGTTCTTTCAATGCCGGCGCCAGTGATGTATAGTGATGATCGATGATCATTTGTTGTGCCTTATCCCTTACCCAGCCATTCGGATGATCGAGTAAGGCCAGTAATTTATTTGGCTCATTCTCTATCAATACCGGCACCGGCTTTTGACCAGCAGGCACTACACGATAGATGCGCCCGCAGTTCAGCGGATTGGTCAATTGACGGCTTCTGATCTCACTTTTAAGATAAGGCGTCAGGTAGGTTTTATGCTGGATGATGCCCCGATACATATCAACGATATACATGGCGCCATCTGGACCATCATACAGGCTGACCGGCCTGAAACGTTCATCAGTGCTGGCAAGGAATTCATGGCCGGCATAAGCCTGCTTTCCTTTTACAATATAACCGCTGTCTTTTACCAGGTTCCTTTTAATCAGGTTGCCGGAAGGTTCTGCTACGAAAATGTTGTTATCATATGGCTTGCCCAGCAACCCACCTCTGTATACCAGCGGCCCACACGCTGCCGTCATATTCCGCAAGCGGAGGCTATCGTCCAGCACGTTTTTCATGTATCCCCTGTTCACACCAGTAGTCGCCCGGGAAGGATATACCCGCGTATCAGGAACGATCTTCTCATCGTAACCGGATACATTTTTCTGTTGCTGATTGTGAGCGCCCAGTCCCGCGGGGAAGTAATCTCCCAGCACATTTTCGGAGTTGTTATTATAAAAGAGGCGGCCGTAGTTATCTTGCGTAATACCCCACTGACCGCGGAAATGGGTTTCTTCTTTCAGCCATTTTCCGCCTACCTTACGGTAGCGCTTATCTGATTTGGCGTTGTAGATCCAGTTATCCATGGCTCTGAGCAATCCGTTGGGCTGGTGCTCCACATTACCGCCTTCAGTATATTTATCGTCTACCAGCGTACGTTTGCCGGGCTTGTCATTATTGATCTCCACAAACCACAGTTTAGGTGGTTCTGCAATCAGGATGCCGTTCTCCACAAGACTGATGGCTCTTGGCAGTACCAGCGAGTCCAGGAATACTTCCCGTTTATCTGCTACCCCGTCATGGTCGGTATCTTCGAGGATCACGATCTTTCCGTTAGGGACGTCTTCTCCTGTACCAACGGTATCAGGCATATACCCAGTCATCTCTACTACCCACATACGTCCTTTTTCATCAAAAGTCATGGCAACCGGTACCGTTACTAAAGGCTCCGCGGCCACGAGCTGCACTTCCAGGCCTTTCTCCACTTCCATATGTGAAATAGCTGTCTTTGCATCCAGCACAGGAGAAACAGCGTATTTCTCCCGGATAGCCAGTGAGTCTGATGCCTTTGATGATTTCGTGTTGTCGCCATTGTTACATGCCGCCAGCAGAAAGCCGATCCCTAAAAGATAAAACCTGTAACGCATTCTTATAAATCGATTGTTAGACCCAAAATATAAATTAAATTAGGAATTTGGAATTATCTTCGTTATTTATACCATTTTAACGCGCTTATGGGACGTTTCCAAGGAATCTTCGGGATTATCCTTATCCTGGGACTGGCATACCTGGTTTCCAACAATAGAAAAAAGATCAACATCCGCCTGGTAGTCAGCGGAATGGGCCTGCAGATATTAATCGCATTACTCATTTTCAAGGTAGGGTTTGTTTTCCGGTTCTTCCAGGGTATTGGTAAGGCGATGGGCAAACTGGAGGATTTTGCCCGTCAGGGTGCAGCATTTGTGTACGGTGGTATTGCAGTGGAAAAGACACCGGGCACCATAGGTAATTATCTCACCGGTGGATTTGTATTTGCATTTAATATCACGGCAGCGATCATACTCGTGTGTTCACTCGTAGCCATCCTGTATCACTTTGGCATTATGCAGCGCATTGTAGCGGTGATAGCCAGGGCGATGAATTTCATTATGCGCGTGAGCGGTGCAGAAGCATTGAGTAACGTAGCCAGTGCCTTTGTTGGTCAGATCGAGGCGCAGGTAATGATCCGTCCCTATCTACCCTATATGACGAAAAGTGAACTGCTGGCGTCTATGAGCGGAAGCCTTGCCTGTATTGCCGGGGGTATCCTGGTGGTATATTCCAATATGGGTAAAGCAGCCGGTATGGACATCGCTCCCATGCTGATCACGGCCAGCCTGATGGCAGCGCCGGGCGCGCTGGTAATCTCCAAGATCGTTTTTCCGGAAACAGAAGAATCTCAGACCATGGGAAAGGTAAAACTGGAAGTAAAAAGCCAGTATGTAAATGTGATAGATGCCATCACCCATGGTGCGGGCGACGGCTTTAAAATAGCCATGAACGTGATCGCTATGATCATCGGATTTGTGGCCCTGATAGCGTTCCTTGACTGGGGATTACTAAAGATCGGACAGCTGTTGCACCTTGACTTTGCACTGAGCTTAAACTGGATCTTCGGAAAGCTCTTCTACCCTGTTGCCTGGGCAATGGGCGTACCTGAGCAGGATGTCAACAGCGTGGCTACCCTGCTGGGACAAAAGCTCAGTATCAACGAATTTATCGCCTTCAAGAACCTCACCGATAAGACAGTACCTGTGTTAACGGAAAAGGGATTACTGATCGTGAGTATCGCGATCTGTGGCTTTGCTAACTTCAGTAGTGTGGGTATGCAGATAGGTGGTATCGGTGTGCTTGCGCCGGAAAGACGTAGTGATCTGGCCAGCCTGGGATTAAAAGCACTTTTCTGCGGAACGCTGGCATCTTATTTATCAGCTACCATTGCGGGGATACTGATTTAAGTAAGTACAAACTAATACTAACAAAATCCGCCTTATCATCCTCCCATGCCGGGTATGATGATAAGGCGGAGCTCTTTTATAGTATCAATCAGAAACCTAATCTCTTTATCAGATCGGCCAGTACGGCGTCCCAGCTTTCCAGTTGTCCTTCTTCAGTCCTTGCCTCTTTCATTTCAGATGCAGTCCTGATCTTTTCAACAACACTAGCAGCCAGTTTACGCAGAGCGGGTGTAGCCAGCAGTTGCAGTGAATCCAGGTTATCCAGCGGATCTTCCGGGAAATCTTCGCTTGCTTTACCGCTCAATGCAGCCACTACTTCTGCAGCTGCCAAGGCGTCTTCGCATTCGGATGTATCCAGTACGCCATCCTTGTTAAGTGTGAACTGCAATGTGTCGGCAACCATGCCGCCATCTTTGTTGTCCATCATTTCAAATACCCAGTCTTGCGAGCCATCATTTTCGAAGTTTCTGGTACCCCATGTGCCCATGATATGTAGTTTTTTTGGTTTGCTTTATTGACGATTAACTTAGTTCAGACTCCTGAAATCCACCGGTACCAGTTTACTCACACCCGGCTCCTGCATGGTAACCCCGTAGATCACATCCACAGCAGCCATTGTCTGCTTGTTATGCGTAACAATAATGAACTGCGAATTGTCTGAGAACTTACGGATCATATTGGTGAATTTACCTACGTTGGCGTCATCCAGCGGCGCATCTACCTCATCGAGGATACAGAATGGCGCTGGTTTGATAAGGTAAATGGCAAACAGCAATGCTGTTGCTGTCAGTGTCTTTTCTCCACCACTCAGCTGTGTAATAGCTGCCGGACGCTTACCCTTTGGTTTGGCAATAATCTCAATACCTGTATCTGCCAGGTTTTCAGGATCGTTCAGTATCATATCACACTGATCTTCTTCAGTGAACAATGCCTTAAATACACGTACGAAGTTTTCCTTCACCTGGTTGAAGGTATCCAGGAATTTTTGGTTAGCCGTTGCTTCCACTTCCTGTATCGTTGCCATCAGCGATTCCTTGGCGGTCACCAGGTCATTCTTCTGCTCCAGGATAAACTCATAACGTTTCCTCATTTCCTGGTAGGCCTCGATAGCAGTAGGGTTGATCTCCCCCATATTTTCAAGGCGCTTCTTCAGTCGCTCGGCACTTCCCTGCAATTCATCCACTGGCAATGTGGAACTACGCTGTTCGTCAATGATCTCGTCCAGGTTCACCTTGAACTCTACGCTCAGCCTTTCTTTCATAGAGGCCAGCTGTAATTTCAGTTCGTTCACCTTATCCTTGATCACCGTCAGCGCCTGTTCCAGCTGTTCCCTGGCACGCTGGCGTGCACGCAGGCTGCTTTCTTTTTCCTGCAGCCCATTACGGAAGTTGTAATATTCCTGGTCCTTTTCGTTCAGCTCTTTCTCTTCTTCTTCTTTACGGCGGAACAGGTCTACTAATCCGTCTTCTGCTGCTCCCAGCTTGTCTTCCGCAGCAGCGATATTAGCCACTGCATCTTCCAGCTGTGTTTTATTGCTGGTGATCTGCACATGCAGATCTGATAATTGCTTGCGTTTGAATTCCAGTTCCTGTTTCAGGGCCTGCACCTTACTCTGCTGGCGTGTATGCTGCAGGTTCTGGTTGTTGAACTGTACATTGGCCTGGTTGAACTGTTGCTCTGCCTCTGTAGCTGCTCTTTCTGCCGCTACAATGTTATCATGCAATGCATGCACCTTATCATTCAGGTCTTCCAGTTCTTCCTTCACCCCGGAAATGCTTTCCTGGTTAGCTGCCAGGGAATCCTGCATTTCCAGCAGGCGCTTGTCACTTGATTCTACCAGGTGACGGAAGTTCTCAATACGGTTCTGCAATCCAAACACCTGGTTATTCAACTGGTTGATCTTCTCGCGGGCAGCATTGATATTATTCTCATTCAACTGGCTGTTGAATCCTAATACCTGGTTGTGTTTATCCTGGATCTGCTGACGCAGGTTAGCCACAACTTCCTCCAGCGCCTTGATCTCTTCATCCAGCTTTTCCAGGTTCTTGGCTCGTCCCAGTTTCTTTCCTTCGAACAGTCCTACGGAACCACCACTGAAACTATACCTGCCCCGGTTCATTCTGCCGCTCTTCTCTATCACCAGGATATCCTGGTCTGCCAGCTGACTGAATTCCAGGTTGCTGATATCGTCGGTGATAAATACTTTGCCCAGCAGATAGTTACCCAGTCCTTTGTAACGCTCATCCAGCTCTACCACCTGCAGGGCGGGAATTGCGCCTGGAGGGGTGAACAGGCTTCCACCCTGTTGGTGGAACTGGTCCAATATAAAAAAGTTTGCTTTACCTTTCTTGTTATCATCCAGTAAACGGATGGCCTGCACTGCCTCTGCTGCATTATTTACAACATAGTAGTTAAGATAAGGTTCAAGCAGATTCTCTACACAGGTGCGGTATTCTTCCTTACAGAAGAAAATATCACTCAGGATAGGCGCACTATTATTCCACGCTGTATTCTTTTTGAGGAACTTGATACTTTCAGGATAACCTTCCAGGCTGTCTACGAGGGATTTCAACAGGTCATACTCATTCTTCTTCTGGTCCAGCGCACGGTTCTCATCTACCAGCTTATCGCGCAGACCTTCTATTTCGCCCTGGGTGGCCAGGATCTTTCCTTTGGTCTCTTCCTGGAAAGCGATCATATCTTCCAGGTCTGCCTTCTGGTCCTGCAGCGTTTCCTGCAGACCGACTTTCTCTTCTTCCAGTTGTGTGATCTGCAGCTGACGACCGGCTTTTTCATCCTGTAACTGCTGTATGCTGCGTTGCAGGTTCTGTACGGAAGTATCGGCTACCGCCACTTTCTTTTCCGCTTCGAACTGCTGCCGTTGCCATTGTTGCTGATCGCGGCGCAGGGTTTCGAGCGACAGTTTTTTCTGGTTGAAAGCTTCCTTCTTCTCATCCATCATCTCCTGCAATCCTTCCAGCTGGTCCTGTAAGCTCTCAAATGCTTCCTGTTCTTCTTCCACCTGTGTCTCGGTAAAAGCGATGGAATCTGTCAGGCCCTGCAACTGTCCCTCAGCATTACTGAGGAACTGGCTGATATTGCGTTCCCGCTCTTTCAGGTAAGTGAGCTGCTGGCTGGCCAGGTTCTTATCGTTCTCTTTGGTACGGATGGTAGATACCAGTTCATTGAAAGATTTCTGCAGTACCTGTAGCTCTCTTTCCTTGGCTACGAAATGCAGTTTATCTTCTTCCACACTGGCCTCTGCGGAGGAGATCTCCGTTTCCAGGGCCATTTTCTTATCACTTTCCGCCTGTTGTTCATCTGTCAGCTCTTTAAAAGTGACATTAAATCCTTCCAGGGCAGCTTTCGCCAGCTCTATACTGATCTCGCGATATTCTTTTTTAATCTCGTAAAAGCGCTCGGCCTTACGCGCCTGGGCTTCAACGGTCTTTAAGTTGTTATTGATCTCAAACAGCAGGTCCTCAATACGGTTCAGGTCACCTTCCGTAGCATCCAGCTTGGATTTGGCTTCCTTTTTACGCGTTTTATAGATGGAGATACCGGCAGCCTGTTCCAGCATACGGCGGCGGCTGTTCTCTTTATCTTTGATGATATCGTCCACCATACCCAGCTCAATGATGGCATAGGAGTCAGTACTCACACCAGTATCCATAAACAGGTTATGGATATCTTTCAGTCGGCAGGCCACATCGTTCAGACGGTATTCGCTATCGCCGTTCTTATAAAACTTGCGGGTAATGGTAACGGTAGTGAATTCGGTTGGCAATACATTGCGGGTGTTCTCGAACGTGAGGCTCACTTCGGCCATACCGCTGGCAGAGCGTGTTTTGGAGCCATTGAACACCAGCCCTGACTGATTTTCCGAACGCAGGTTACTGATCTTATGCTCCCCGATCACCCAGCGGATAGAGTCAATGATATTACTTTTGCCACATCCGTTGGGGCCAATGACCCCGGTTACCCCCTCATCGAAGTGTAATACGGTTTTGTCAGCAAAACTTTTGAAGCCTTTGATTTCTAATGTCTTTAAACGCACAATTGCTTTGCTTTGTTTTTTTAAGCCGTCAAAGATAACTATGATTTCTCTGATTTATGACCAGGATTTACCTAATCATACTATAATAATGCATTTTTACCAGACTATTTATCTCCTTTTTCTGATAATCAGTATCTTAATCCGACCCTCTTACCTTTAATTTTCCAAAGAAAACAGTAATTTATCAGACAACCATGTCCCGGTTAGAATTTAATTATACACAGTTGTGTATAAATTGCATTGAAATAGTTGATCAGTGGCTGCTGCAGCATTATATTTAACCGACGTACCGTGAACAGAAGACTGCCGTGCGCATAGACTAGCATTCTTTTTGCTTATCAGCGATTTAAATAACTTTGTATATATTAAATTTTTCAGATGCGGCATTGGGTCCAGGAAGTCAGGAATTTCATTTACAGTTATCATTTCAGCACCGGATTACGTACTACCATTAGTGTGGTAGTGCCCTCCGTGGTGTTTTCCCTGATGGGCGACCTGCCCATGGGCATTGAGATCTCCCTTGGCGCACTGGCTACTGCGCTGTCAGACGTTCCCGGTACTGCGCTTCATAAACGGAATGGTATCCTGACCGCCATTGCTTTCATCTTCTTCACGGCCGTCGGCACCAGCCTGATTGCGCCTTATCCTCTGCTGATGACAGGCTGGATCCTGGCCTGCTGTTTTGCCAACGGCATGCTGCTGGTATACGGCAACCGCGGAGGTAATATCGGTATTGCCTGTTTACTCGTTATGGTGTCCATATTGGGAGAACCGGCTGTCGCCCCCGCTCAGGCAATGGTCCATTGCGTGCTTATTTTAGCGGGGAGCGTCTGGTATGGGTTCCTCGCCCTGCTACTCTGGCAGATCCGCCCTTACCTGAACGTACAACAGATGCTGTCGGAATGTATCATGGAGACAGCCCGCTACCTGGAAGAAAGGGCAGCATTCTACGATAAAGGAGCAGATAAAAACCTGGATGAGATCTATAAATCAGTACTGGCCCAACAGGTGGTGGTGAGCGAAAAACAGGAGGCAGTCCGTGAACTGCTGCTCAAACGCCGGTCTTCACAACAGGGTTCTACCAGTATCAATAAAAGCATGGTGCTCATTTTCCTGGATATTGTAGACCTCCAGGAACAGATCATGGCTTCCCAGACCAATTATGAGGCCCTGCATAAAGATTTTGGAGAAATGGATATCCTGGAGAAATTCCATGCCCTGATCCTGCAATTTGTATCTGAATTACATCTGATCGGGACGGCCGTCGCAGCCGGACAACGTTCCCTGCCCAAGGCTAACCTCCGGTATGAAATAGAGAAAGTACAGCATGCCATTGCGGAAATCCGCAGAACTATGCCTACGTTCCAGGAACGTACCCGGCTCATTGCCCTGACCAATATCCTGCATAATATCCAGGATATGACACAGCGTATTTACAACCTGCACCGGCTCACCCGGCTGGAAAGGGTAAAAGATGAGATCATTGATCCACGTATACAGCTGTCCAGTTTCACTACCCGCAACCGCTATGACCTGGAAACCCTGATGAACAACCTGACCTTCCAGTCGCACATTTTCCGGCATGCCCTGCGTGTGAGTATTGCCGCTGTAACCGGTTACCTGCTGGGACAGGTGTTCCACCTGGATAGGGTGTATTGGGTATTACTGACTATCGTCGTCATCCTGAAGCCCGGCTTTGGCATCAGTAAAACCCGGAGCTTTCAGCGTATTATCGGCACCATTACCGGGGCCTTATTCGCTGCAGGCGTATTGTTCCTGACAGACAACGCTACGCTGATCTTTATACTGATGTTGATCTGTATCCTGGGCGCCTATAGTTTTATGACGCAGCAGTATACACTCAGTGTATTCTTCACCACTCCCTTTGTTATTTTCCTCTTGCACTTCCTGCATCCTGCCCACCTGCAGAACGCAGAACTGCGCGTACTCGACACTTTTATAGGTGTTAGTATCGCTTTCCTGGCCAGCTTCCTGTTGTGGCCCAGCTGGGAGCATCATCACCTGCCAAATTATATGACAAAGATGGCGCAGGACAATGCCCGTTATTTTGACCAGGTAATGCGCCTGTATACAGGGAAGGAATTTGTAATGAATGATTATAAACTGGCAAGAAAGGATACCAATGTAAGTGCGGCCAACCTGATGTCGGCCTTTCAGCGGATGTTGTCTGAGCCTAAAAGCAAACAGATACACGGCTCGGAGGTCTATCATTTCGTGGTACTGAGCCACTCCATTATGTCGCATATTGCGGCACTGGCGAACTATGGCCTGCTACATGGCGTGCATTTTCCCAAACCGGAATATAAACTGATCAATCAGTACATGTGCCAGCATTTTGACTGTATCAGCAAACTGCTGGAAGATCCTGCCTATAAACACGCGCCCCTGCCTGCCAATATTGAAGCTTTTGAGACATTGGAAGTGGAACTGGAAAACCTTTACCAGCGGAGGCAGGAAGAGATCAACCAGGGCAAAGGAAAAACTCCGGTGCGTGAGGAAATGCTGGAAACGAAGATGGTTCGCGACCAGCTGCACGCTATGTTCTCCTTGCTAAAAGATATGAAGAAGACGATCGATAAGACTATTGCTGATAAATAATCCCGAACTGATCGCTCAGCGGATCAATATGTTCGAGCACTACATCAAAGAATGCCGGTCCCTGATGCACATACCAGGGCATAAAGTTCTCCTTTCTTTCCTGTAAAGAATTTGCAGGGAACAATCTTGCCTTGAGGTTGCGGATCTGTTCCGTTTGCCAGCCGAATTTCTTCTTTTCAGCCCGCAGGAACTTGTGCTCCAGCTTTCCAATAGATTTTACGGCCCGGGTACGCTCTGAGGCTACAGATGCTTCCAGCGTTACGTCAATTTCCCTGGCTTTCATTACCAGATCATCAAACAGTTTCTCTACGGCCGCATACTCATCTTTTAATACCAGTGATGCATTGGTGTGTTCCTGCACAAAGCGGTTTACCAGCTCCTCAGTATCTTCAAAAAGATCAGTGATGCGCAGTCCGAGCTTCCGCAGGCGTTCCTGTGAAAAACCATCTGTAAGCAGGAAGGAATTACGCAATATCAACGCAGGGTATGGCACCCTGTAATAGGCAAATAACTCCTGCAGTTCCAGCCAGTAGGCAATTTCCCCGCCACCACCAATGAACGCGATATTCGGCAGGATGGTTTCCTGCAGCATACCACGCAAAATCACATTGGGACTGAATCGTTCAGGATGTTCCTCCAGCTCTTTCTCCAGACTGGCGGCCGTAAATTCCACCGGCAGGTGTAATACCTTCCAGACGTCTCCCACCTGTACAATCCTTTCACGGGATGTTTCCGTCAGGTAAAACAGGTTGATCTCTCTTGGATTGGCCTGTACTTTATGATGTTGGGAAAGTGCTTCAATTGTTTCGTTGACGATCCGGTAGGAATGCTGGTTAAACAGCTCGTCCCGCATCACAGGTACAAACAGTTTTTTCAGCTTCGGATTATCCGGTACCAGTACCACCAGTCCATAACGACCGAACAGTTCATTGACCAGGTAAAGCGTGGCATCCTGGATATTTGCATGTCCCAGGTAGGCCTTCTTTAACAGCTCAATCAGTTCTTCGGAATATGTCCCATAGCCTACTGCAGCTTTCACCTTTTCGATCAGCTCTTCAAAACCTTCCGGTTGCATACGTCCCACGGCTCCTTGCTGTTCCGTTGGCCAGGTGATGGTTTTACCGTCGATGTATACGTGTCCCAGTTCATCCAGGTCAGCATCTTCACTGCCCATGTAGTAAACAGGCACGAAATTATACTGCGGATATTGCTGCCTGAGCTTGTCAGCTAACTTAATGGTTTGCAATATTTTGTAAACGAAGTATAAATAACCGGTGAAGATGTTCGGCTGGTGTGCGGTGGTGATGGTGAAGGTCTGCTGATCCAGCAGGCTGTTAATATTGTTGCGGACACTCTCAGTGATGTCCAGCCCTTCGTACTGTTCCTGCAGGGCAGCTACCAGCACATCCCGCTGTTGTGGGAAGAGCTTTTTGTCTTGTATAACTGCCTCAAAATCAGGTTGTACTGGAGAGTATTTATAAAAAGGTCGGAGATTAGGATGCTCGGCCAGAAAATCTATTACCAATTGATTGAAATACCCGGTTTTACCATACGGGATATGACTTACAGGTTGCTCCATACGCTAAGCGCTGATTCTTTTGATGCACGAAGGTA
The DNA here is from genome assembly GCF_003014595.1 of Chitinophaga ginsengisoli. Classification (GTDB taxonomy): domain Bacteria; phylum Bacteroidota; class Bacteroidia; order Chitinophagales; family Chitinophagaceae; genus Chitinophaga; species Chitinophaga ginsengisoli. The sequence goes on from NZ_PYGK01000002.1 coordinate 226,687, forward strand.
GGGAATGAATTACGAATCATCAATTACGAATTACAAATGGTTAAAATATAGAAGGAGCGGAAGAAAAGACGTAACAGTGTTATGAAAACAGGTAGAGGCGTAACCACCAGTTGGGACAGCGAAAGTAGCACCCGGTTTCAGATGGAGATGCCGGGCCTTCGGCTCTCCGGTGACACGACAGATGCTGCCTAATCCATATTCAAAATCCGGTACGATTGATAACGCCCCATAGCATTCCAGAGAGGCGCCGACCGGCATCCCATACTGAAACCGGCGCTACTTAGCGTATAACTAAAGAGCCCCAAAAGCATCTCACTTTTGGGGCTCTTTTATTGATAGACATTGTTATCTAGATCACAAACCCATCCGGCAATACCATCCCGTTCTTGATCACCACAATACCATCCTTCACGGCGTATAGTTCATGATCACCATCCGGCAACACATTCCCACTCACATTGATCAGTACATTATTCCCGATACTACAGTTCTTATCGATGATCGCATTATTGATCCGGCAGTTATCTCCGATCCCCATGGGCGGATGTCCTTTGGATTGTGCTTTCTCCAGGTCTTCCAGCGTCTGGTAGAAGTCGCTTCCCATCACGTAACTGTTAGTAATAACAGAGTTCCGCCCGATACGCGTTCTGATACCCACCACACAACGTTCCAGGTGGCTGTCAAGAATAATACTACCATCTGAGATAACAGTATTCTTCAGCGTACCGGAGATCTTTGCAGGTGGCAGCATACGGGAACGGGAATAGATGATCTGAGACTCATCGAAGAGGTTAAACTTCGGTATCTCATCCGTCAAACCGAGGTTAGCCTCCCAGAAGGAACTGATGTTACCGATATCGGTCCAGTAACCGGTATACTGATAGCTCACTACTTTCATGTCGGCATTGATGGCGTAAGGGATCAGCTCCTTACCGAAGTCGGTAGCCGCCTCCTGACCATTCAGCAGGTCATACAGCGTCTGCCGGCTGAAGATGTATATACCCATGCTGGCCAGGTAGATCCTGCCTTCCTGCTGCATCTCTTCGCTTACGGGAGAGGCCCAGGGAGCCAGTACGTCCTGTTTGGGCTTTTCTGTGAAAGATGTGATCAGGGCTTTGTCGTCCGTTTTCAGGATGCCGAAGTCGGAAGCGTCCTTTGCATTCACGGGGATGGTGGCAATAGACACCTCTGCCTGACTTTCTATATGGTGCTGCAGCATTTCGCGGAAGTCCATCTGGTAGAGCTGGTCGCCCGAAAGGATGAGCACATATTCAAATTCATAGTTGTCGATATGATGGAGGCACTGACGCACAGCATCAGCGGTACCCTGGTACCAGGTCGGATTGTCTGGTGTTTGCTCTGCCGCCAGGATGTCTACGAACGCCTTACTGAAGTGGCTGAAATGGTAGGTATTTTTGATGTGCTTATTCAGCGACGCAGAGTTGAACTGAGTGAGCACAAAAATACGGTTCATATCCGCGTTCAGGCAATTCGAAATGGGAATATCCACGAGGCGGTACTTACCGGCTACCGGCACGGCGGGTTTGGAGCGCTTACGAGTAAGGGGGTACAGGCGGGTGCCGGATCCGCCACCTAAGATAAGGGAGATAACTGCGTTAGACATATATTTCGATTCTTTAATTCAGTGTTTGGAATGCTAATCAGTGTGTTACTATTGAGCTGTACAATTGCAGATATTCTGCTGCAGCACTATCCCATGAGTGGTCGAGCTGCATAATGGTTTTACAGATAACGTGCAATTTTTCAGTATCCTTGTATAACGCCACAGCACGGCTTACGGCAAGACAGGCATCCCATGCTGCTGCATGTATAAAACGGATGCCAAATCCATTGGGTTCACCGAAGTCAGTTACTGTATCTTTTAATCCTCCTACACTACGAACAATGGGAACTGTACCATAACGCAAAGCGTACATCTGGTTCAATCCGCATGGTTCCACCCGGCTTGGCATCAGCAAAAAGTCGCTGCCTGCGTAAATTCTGTGCGACAGCGCTTCGTCATATCCAAACTGCACATTAAAATTAGCTTCAGTGTATATTCTTGTCTGTTGCAATGACCATTCCACATGTGGATCTCCACTTCCCAACAATAGAAAATTCACTTGTTGTTTCTGCTCATAGATGGACCTGCCAATGATGTCTGGCAGCAGGTCTGCTCCTTTCTCCCCTACGAGACGGCCAATAAAGGATATCAGCGGGAGTTCCGGATCGAGGTTAAACTGCTCACATAATTGTAGCTTTATGTCGCGCTTTCCTTCTATAAATGTATCCTTATCGTAGTCGACCGGTAGCATAGGATCTGTAGCAGGATCCCATACTACGGTATCTATGCCGTTCAATATACCAACAGCTTTACCCCTTTCATAGTTCAGTAGATTCTCTAAACCGTTGGCGCCGTTGTATAATTCTTCGAGGTAACTGGGTGATACCGTTGTGAAACGCCAGGCGCATTTAATAGCTGCGGCAAGTGGATTGATGGCACCATCCCAACCGAGCAATCCGGCATTCCAGAGATCAAAGCCCGGCAACTGGTACAATCTGTCCCAGCCAAACTGACCCTGGTATTGGGCATTATGTATCGTTAAAACAGTGGCAATATTTCTTAAACGCTCATATTTGTAAGCATGGGTCATCAGGAACGGGATCAAGCCGGTGTGATGGTCGTGCACGTGCACAACGTCCGGCTGATGCTGCCATTCATTGAGCCAATCCAGTACAGCTACCTGGAAGGCCATAAAGCGTTCTGTATCGTTGTAATAGCCGTATACCCTTTCGGTGTCCAGCAGTCCCGGGATATCGACCATATACAGGTCAAAGCCAAGCAGGTTGGTCACCTCCCTCCACACATTGAAGTGATACCAATTGTGTCCTAACCAGCAACCACCCTGGTGTACAAGCTCAAATTCGTGTGTATGAAAAAACCTTGTATTGTAGGCCGGCATCACCACCTTGGCTATATGCCCTGCCTGGAACTGGTACTTGGGTAAGGCCCCAACTACATCCGCCAGCCCTCCTACTTTGGCTACCGGGTAACACTCCGCGCTAACGTGTAAAATCTCCATGCTAAACGATTATATCTGTTTCTTTTAAATTACCTTGGAAAAAGCATATTACAAAGGATTATCCAAACTTTATTTGAGTGCGCCCATCCTGCAATACGCTGCTGATCTCAATCCTGAAGTGCAGTGTAATTTAAAGCAATCTCTTTATATAACATCAAATTTAAACAAGCGTTTTTTTTAATCGGCCCGTTACAGTTAGTCTCCTGTCTATTTGTCCCATTATTCCCTCATCTGGGGCGGGCTGGCCCCGGAATGCGGAATAGTCCGTATAAAAGCATAATGCATTACCTTCGGAGAAAGATTCACTTCACTATGGATTTTGGTCGTGTTGATCCGGCGTTGCTGGACGAAATAGATTTTACACTGCCGGCTGAACCGGCTTTTAATAAAACGGTCTTAAAAGGGAAACCGCTTAAGCAACCAAAGATCTACCTGGGCTGCGCCAAATGGGGCCGTAAGGAATGGATCGGGAAGATCTATCCCAAAGGCACCAAAGAAGCCAATTTCCTGGATGAATATGTGCATCACTACAACAGCATCGAACTGAATGCCACCCATTACAAGATATATGGCCCTGAAGCCATCGAAAAATGGGATGTGCGTGCGCAGGGAAAGGACTTCAAATTCTGCCCCAAGGTACCACAGTCCATCAGCCATTACAGCAACCTGATAGATGCCAGCCTCCAGACTACTTCCTTCCTGGAAGGTGTGCTCGCCTTCGGTGACCACCTGGGGCCCATCTTCCTGCAGGTCAGCGACAAATACTCCCCTAAAAGAAAGGATAACCTCTTCCGCTACCTCGAAAGCCTGCCCAAAGACCTCCAGTTCTTCCTGGAAGTGCGTCACCCTGACTGGTTCAGCGATGCCACCACCAGGGAGGAGCTATTCAGCACCCTTCATAAACTTAATGTAGGCGCTGTTATTACAGATACCTCAGGCCGGCGGGATTGCGCGCACATGTATATGCCTATCTCCAAGGCCTTTATCCGTTTTGTCGGCAACAGCCTCCATCCTACCGATTATGTCCGTATCGACGACTGGGTGAACCGTATGCACTACTGGCTGCAACATGGCCTGAAAGAGCTGTATTTCTTCATGCACATGCATGATGAGGCTTATTCCCCCGAACTGACCGTCTACCTGGTGGACAAGTTCAAAGAGGTCTGCGGCATCCAGTTACAGAAGCCCACATTCATCGCCCAGCAGAATACTTTGTTCTGATGCAGCCGGTATGCGGCGTCAAATGGAACTTAATTGGAATTGTAGTTGTGTCCCAACTTTCTAAATATTAATTTTACTCTCTGAAAAGGGAAGTTTAATAATATGCGAGAACAGCTTAGGGGATTGGCCCGTGATCTGACGGGTACACTATATGACGATGACACCATGCGTACCCTATACGCCACCGATGCATCAGCCTACCGTGAAATGCCACTGGCCGTGGCAATTCCGGCCAATGAACAGGATATAAAAACATTGATCGCCTTCGCCCGCGCCAATAAAACCTCACTCATCCCCCGTACTGCCGGTACTTCCCTCGCAGGACAGGTAGTCGGAAACGGGATTATAGTAGATGTTTCAAGAACTTTCACTAAGATACTGGAAATCAATACGGAAGAACATTGGGTAAGGGTACAGCCAGGCGTCATCCGCGACGAACTGAACATGTTCCTCAAGCCCTATGGCTTCTACTTCGGACCAGAAACCTCTACCGCCAACAGGGCGATGATTGGAGGAATGGTCGGTAATAACTCCTGTGGCTCCAACTCCGTAGTATACGGCAGCACCCGTGAACACCTGCTGGAAGTAAAGGCCATCCTTAGCGACGGATCAGATGTGGTTTTCAATTCCATTTCATCCGACGAGTTCCATGCCCGCTGTGAGAAGAATGACAACAGCCTGGAAACAGCTGTATACCGTCAGATCCGCACTATGCTGGGCAACCATAACAACCAGGAAGAGATCCGTAGGGAATTTCCCAAACCCAGCATTACCCGCCGTAATACAGGGTATGCCATCGACCTCTTGCTGGAAACAGCGCCCTTCACTGCCGGTCAGGAAGCGTTCAACTTCTGTAAACTGATCGCAGGCTCTGAAGGTACCCTGGCCTTCCTGACTGAGATCAAACTAAATGTATCTCCACTGCCGCCCAAAGAAACCGGGCTGCTCTGCATACACTTCAATAACATCGACGAGTCCCTGCGCGCCAATATTATTGCTATGCAATATAAACCCAGCGCCAGCGAACTGATTGACCACTACATCCTGGAATGTACCAAAGACAATATTGAACAAAGCAAGAACCGCTTCTTTGTTCAGGGTGATCCTGGTGCCATCCTCGTAGTAGAGTTCTGCCGGGATACCCGGGATGCCATCACGGAGGTGGCCAACCGTCTCATCGCAGAGCTACAGGCCGCCGGACTGGGTTACCACTTCCCTGTGTTATTTGGCGACGATACCAAGAAGATCTGGACACTGCGTAAAGCCGGTCTGGGACTGCTGAGTAACCTGCCGGGCGACGAAAAAGCGGTTCCCGTGATCGAGGACACCGCTATCGATATTGATGATCTTCCGGCTTATATCCGCGATTTCAACGATATCCTTAAACAATATGGCCTCACCGCTGTCCACTATGCACATGCCGGTAGTGGTGAGATCCACCTTCGTCCCATCATCAACCTGAAAACAGCAGAAGGAAATCTCCTGTTCAGGAAGATCGCAGAAGAAATAGCCACCCTGGTAAAGAAATATAAAGGCTCCCTCAGTGGAGAACATGGCGATGGCCGTCTGCGTGGTGAATTCATCCGCCAGATGATCGGGGAGAAAAACTATACCCTTTTACGTGACCTGAAATATACCTGGGACCCGGAAAATATCTTCAATCCGAATAAGATCGTTGATACGCCCAGTATGAACAGCATGCTACGTTATACGCCCGGACAGAAAGCACCCCAGCTGAACACCGTATTCCACTTCCCGGAACAGACTATCCTCCAGCATGCGGAGCAGTGTAATGGCTCCGGCGACTGCCGTAAGACCGAAAAGAGCGGTGGTACCATGTGTCCAAGCTATATGGCTACCCGTAACGAAAAAGATACTACCCGCGCCAGGGCGAACATCCTCCGTGAGTTCCTGACGCATTCCAATAAAGAGAACCGTTTCGATCATAAAGAGATCTACGAGGTGCTGGACCTCTGCCTGGCTTGTAAAGGCTGTAAATCAGAATGTCCTTCCAACGTAGACATGGCCAAGCTGAAAATGGAATTCCTCCAGCATTATTACGATGCCAATGGTGTTCCGTTCAGGGCTAAACTGATCAGCAATTTCACCCGCCTGAATGGCCTGGCTACTATCGTACCGGGTATTTATAACTGGATGGTGAATACACCGCTTACCGGCAACCTGATTAAGAAGACTTCCGGCTTTGCACAGAAACGTTCCCTGCCGGAGCTGCAGTCCACTACACTCAGAAGCTGGTTCAAAAAACAGTGGCCCCGTGAAAAGACAGCACAATCCTCCGTTAAGAAAAAGGTATACCTCTTCTGTGACGAGTTTACCAACTTCAATGATACGCATATAGGTATCAAGGCAGTTAAACTGTTGCACCGCCTTGGATATGATGTACAGATGATCGAACATCCTGAAAGTGCCCGCGCCTGGATGTCAAAAGGATTACTGCGCAAGGCCCGCAACTTTGCAGAAGAAAACGTACGCATCTTCAGTGAGATCATTAATAAGGAGGTGCCTTTACTGGGTGTAGAACCATCCGCCATTCTCAGTTTCAGGGACGAATATCCAGACCTGGTAAGGGAAGAGCTGAGAGAAAAGGCAAAGAAGCTTTCATCGAATGTATTCCTGATAGATGAATTCCTGAGTAAAGAAGCTGCTGCCGGCAATATCCCTGCTACGCTCTTTACCAGTGAGAAAAGGCAGGTCAAACTACATGGTCACTGTCAGCAGAAAGCCTTGTCTACGCCACTGCACAGCAAAAATATCCTGTCATTACCTGCCAACTATTCCGTGGAGATCATCCCTTCCGGTTGTTGTGGTATGGCGGGTTCTTTTGGCTATGAGAAAGAGCACTATGATCTCTCCATGCAGATCGGTGAGCTGGTGTTATTCCCTGCAGTACGCAACGCCGCTGAAGAAACGATCATCGCGGCTCCCGGCACCAGTTGCAGGCACCAGGTAAAAGACGGTACAGGCCGTAAATCCATGCATCCGGTAGAGATCCTGTATGATGCATTAGTATAACACAAGATCTTATCTATAATATAAAAGGCAGACCCATTACAGGTCTGCCTTTCCGTTTTTAAACACAAATGGCAAATTACAACCTGATTGTAGCAGGTAAATATTTTGCTATAAGATCCTCATAGTATGGCTTTAATTCGCTTATAACCGGAGGTTTTGGACTTTTTGAATAGAGATCGTACGGATTGAATTTCTTTACCCATTCAAACATTTCATAATCGTGCTCATTCATCAGATGCGCATAAGCGTCTTCGCGATGCTGTGCATAAAAAGAGTGATAGCGGATCATGTATAATGCCGGTTCAGGCATATGATCTTTCACCATCTGGTAAAGATATTCGTCATGGCCCCATGACATGTCCACCTGATTCAGTCCACAGTTAGGACTATATACACCGTATTTGGTATTATAACGTTCATCCTTTGCATCAGGATTGTCGGCAAAGAATTCAGGATATACTATTTTATCGGAGTGCTGGCAGCCTACGGGGAAGGTATCTCCCACTACAGCCCATTGTGGTTCACCAAACAGGCAAAGCACCTTGCCCATGTCATGAATGAAGCCGGTCAGTACAAACCAGTCAGGATGACCGTCGGCTCTGATCGCTTCTGCTGTCTGCAGCAGGTGTTGTAACTGGTCCAGCTCAATGTCCGGATCAGAATCGTCCACAAGGGTATTGAGGAACTCCATGGCACCCCAAACCGGCATTTCCTTTCTGCTGAAAGCCAGGAACTCTTTTTTCTTCTCCTGCACAAAATCGTAGGTCTGGTATTTATGATTCAAGCGGTAGAACTCACGCACGGTGTCCCTTCCCGGATTATCATAATTCCTGTATTCCTCTTTGGATTTGGCTGTTTCCGGAACCCCAGGTTCGGGATAGCGTAATACCACATCGTCTTCCCATTGTTCTATGCTTTGCAATGGATTTAATTGTTCACCGGAAAATTCATTCGAGTTCATAATTCGTGGATTGAATGTTGGAGAATAATAGCTAGTCTGCACTACCAATTTACAGATTTCAATCGATTTCCGCAAATAATATATGTGGAAAATATGGGGTAAATGGAGGGTTGTTGTGTTCCCCGGGGATACATCGCCAGGAGCGTATGTATTCGGTATCTATTCGGTGGAGATTCCGCAGAGGCTATATCCTATAGGCCCATTACTATAGCATTATAGGCACTTCCTATAGCGATCGCTATAGAATAGTGCCTGTAATGTAGGACTAGAGAGCCTATAGGATATAGCCTCCACTATAGTCGCACCGAATCCCAAGCGAAGCCGGCCCCTCATCAAAACGGTATTAACAAACCACAATAGGACTCCTATGGAGTCCCATTGTTTGTAGCCCGGGGTACTAAACTGTTTATATAAACGAAGATCCTGCTATCAACTACATAAAAAAGGCGTCCTGATAACGATATCAGGACGCCTTTTTTATGTAGATATGGTCTCTTTACCGACTACCAGAATACAGTATACAACGCCGCCAGTACGCCCATAATGATCACGCTTCCTACAATGAAGCCCGGAGAGCTCTTGAACAAAGATTTATCAATCTCTATTACACGTTTCTGCGACTTGCTCCTGCTATCCGCCAATGTGATGATGATCATCAGTAACACAAGCACTACAAACACCATGGTCATACGGTCGAGGAACGGAATTTCATATACCCCTTTATCATTAGGCACCGCCAGTCCCCAGTTATATAAGGGAGACAGGTCCATCCATAAAGGTATGAATTTCAGTACCGTCGACAATGGTATGGTCAGCACTGCTGCTGCCAGGGCAGCTTTCGAAGTAGTCCGTTTCCAGAAGAAGCCCAGCAGGAAAATAGCCAGTACACCCGGAGAAATGAAGCCAACGTAATCCTGTATGAATTGGTACGCCTGATCCAGCGTGGTTAAAGCCGGCGCCACCAGGCTGGCTATTATCATGGCCACGATCACTGTGATACGGCCTACTTTTACCAGTTGCTTCTCAGAAGCCTCTTTGTTGAAATAACGATGATAAATATCCAGCGAGAAAATAGTAGAGATACTGTTTGCTTTACCCGCCAGTGATGCCACGATCGCTGCCGTCAATGCGGCAAAGGCCAGCCCTTTCAGCCCTTCCGGCAGAAGGTTCATCAGGGTCGGATAGGCCTGATCCGGTTTAATCACACCTGCTGCGTTGCGAAGTTCCTCATTGAACACGCCCTCCTGGAAAAGCACATAAGCGGTAATACCCGGCAATACAGCTATCACGGGAATGAGCAGTTTCAGGAATGCGGCAAACAGGATACCACTGCGCGCCGTTTTGAGGTCAGCACCCAGGGCACGCTGGATGATGTATTGGTTACATCCCCAGTAGTTCAGGTTATTGATCCACATCCCGCCTATCAGTACAGACAGGCCTGGCAGGTCCTTATAATAATTATGTTCTTTCGAGAAGATCATGTGGAAATGGGAATCAGCCTTTTCACGTACCAGCGATAACCCTTTCAGAATATTTTCGCCATATCCGAAATGAGTGGACACCATACGTAAAGCGAGATAGGTAGTGGCCAGTCCGCCGATGATCAACACGAACACCTGTATCACGTCCGTATAACCGATCACCTTCATCCCTCCCAGGGTCACGATCACGGCAAAAACAGACAGGCCGACAATACACCAGACGAATGGGATACCGGAAATAGCTGTTATGGCCAGGGCGCCCAGGTAAATAATGGATGTCAGGTTTACAAACACATATACCAGCAACCAGAAAATGGCCATGATGGTACTCACCGTAGAATTATAACGCTCCAGCAGGAACTGGGGCATAGTGTAGATCTTATTCTTGAGGTACACCGGTATAAAAAACACGGCCACAATAATGAGCGTAGCGGCCGCCATCCATTCATAAGTAGAGATGGCCAGTCCGAGGGCAAAGCCGGAACCTGACTGCCCTATAAAGTGTTCCGCCGAAATATTGGATGCGATCAGGGAGGCCCCTATCGCCCACCAGGTAAGAGAGCCCTCCGCCAGGAAAAAGTCCTTGGTGCTGGTCGTTTTTGCCCGCTTGCGCTGATAGATGTAGTAACCATACCCGGCCACAATAACGAAATAAACGAGGAATACCAGGTAGTCCCAGTACCTTAAGTGGTGTGTATCAGTCAATTGATTCATATCTGGAAGTTAATGTCCGCAGATAAAGCCTGCAGACCGTGGCATTAAGTTAGATAGTATAAAAAACGGAGCAAGATACTCAAATAAGCATTATTTCAAATAGTCCGCTCATATAATTGATAACATGGCCCCATAGCCGGTGGACGATTTTTATATATATTTACCCGTATGTTAGAAGTAGATAAAAAGGAAGCGTACCTTTTACAGAAGGCTATCCGTCAATGGGAATCCGAATCGCTGATCACGCCGGAACAGGCTGGCCGGCTGAAAGAAACCTGGCGGATCAGGGAGGGCGACTGGCAGGTAGTGACGCTGTATATCTTCATCGCAGCTATCTCCTGTGCCCTGATGGCCTTCGGGTCACTGGTGCTGGATGAAAAATGGATTGAGGTGTTACGTCTTAAATTCTCCCTCACAGATGGCATTATTTCTACACTTTTCGCGGCGCTGACCGTATTCCTCTGTTTTCATGGTTACCGGCGCCAGCACAGGCATCCTGACTATTCCCTTAACCGGGAGCTATTCTGGCTGCTGCCGATACTGAGTGTCGGCGTCAGCGTGGTATACCTGGGAAAGACACTCCTGTATCTTAATGGCAACTACGGCGTATTCTGGCTACTGGCCACCGCCACCTATGGCATCCTGGGAATCTTATTGTCCTCGCGCCTGCTCTGGACGGCCACGCTCCTCTGCCTGATACCGGCTTATGTAAAACTGACCTACTATATCTCCGGCGACTCCTTTTTCCTGGGCATGAATCTCCCCTTCCGGATGATCTTACTGGCAATTATCATGACCTGCGTTCACCTGCTGCTCCGTCATAATCGTTTATACAAACAGGTAGGAGATATTACCTGGGCGGGCAGCTGGTTGTTACTGCTCCTTGCCGGCTGGATGATCTCTATTTTCGGTAATTCCGCCACCTGGGATGAATGGCAACATGTAAGACAGGTGCAATTGCTCTGGTGGGTAGCAGCGTTTACGGTATTGTGTGTGCTCGTGTTGATCTGGGGAATTAAAAAGCATGATGCCATGCTGAGGGATATGGCCGTGTTGTTTTTACTACTGGACCTGTATACACGTTATTTTGAATACCTCTGGGACCGTACGCATAAAGGTGTATTCTTCACGATTCTGGCCTTGTCCTTCTGGTGGTTAGGGAAACTGCTGGAAAAGAGGTTAAAGAAAACCCGGGGGTAGTAGTCCCCGGGCTTGTCCATCTATTTCCCGACCAGCACTTCCACTTCTCTCACCTGATACCTGCCGGTATCAAGGAAGCTCCAGTCATAATTTGCTGTGATCCAGGAGCGCAGTACAGACAGGAATCTTTCCAGTTCCTTGTCCAGGTCAGCGCCAAAGGAAGGCAGCAATTTCTCCAGGGCGGTAAACAGTTTTACTTCTTCATTGTGCATCCGCAGGGTTTCATTAACGGCATCCTGTAAGGGGATATTCCGTTCATGTTGCAGCACTAATACAAGATTGTGTACATCTCCCTGACGGGCTTCTTTCGCACAGGAGAAGATGTCGTTGGCCCAGCATACAATGTTGTTACAGGCCAGTACGAGACGTTGTACAATAAAATGTTGCAGGATGTGAGCGGGCAGATAAACTTTTTCGATGATCTCTATCGCTTCCACATCGGCGAACAATGCTCCGGTATAAGGGCGCATGGTAACGTATTCCGCAACGGTAGGCGTAACACCAGCCGCTCTGTTGCCTGCTTCCCAGTGGCAGGAAGTAAAGTATTCCTCCATACTACGGATAAATCTTGCCTGCCATGCAGTGTCTCCAATGGCCTGCATACGATCCCATATGTCGGTGAAACTCCTGCCTAAAATAGAATCGATAGGTGTATTATGTTTCAGAATGTCCATAAAGCCGTCTGTGACCTGTTCCAGAGAAAGGGCTTTTTTGCCCAATTGTGCTTCATCGCATTGATCGTCCAACATGAATAGCCAGGTATTAAAGTTGGCAATGATACACAGTTCATGAAAGTCGGCATTCGGAAAGGCGCGGGCGGCAAGCCATGCGAATCTTGATCTGTCGAACCGGGCTAAGGCTTCGGGAGTAGTAACGAATCCGAAGGATTGTACCCATTGGCGGTTCTGTTCGTGGGCTGCTGTTACAAATTGGTTAATAGAAGAGGGAAACGGATAGGCTATCCGTGGCAAGGTGATCGTTGGCATAGTAAAAAATGGTTAAGAGGTGAATGGGCCTTTCAGACCCTTAATTGATCAATAACTCGTGGGAAAGCCAGCCTGAACCAGCTGGTGAACTGCTCCGGTACCTCTGCCAACAACCGGAATATTTCGTTTACGGGTAAATAATGATATGCCTGCACTTCCCCGGGATCGGGTTGGATAGCACCATTGTACGTGCCTGTCCATACATGGTCGTATTCATGTTCAATAAGACCATTGTCAAATTCTGTGCGGTAAGTAAATTGGAATAGTTCGCGTAAGGGACAGTCAAATCCCATTTCTTCTGAAAGACGCCGGTGAGCCGCCGCTTCCACAGCTTCACCCGGTAGCGGGTGACTACAGCAGGCGTTCGTCCATAAGCCGCCGGAATGATACTTATCAAGTGCACGCTGTTGTAACAGCATGTCACCCTGATCATTCATAATAAACACGGAAAAAGCCCTGTGTAACAATCCTTTCTCGTGTGCCTCCATCTTCTCCATCAATCCTGTTTCCTGATCCAGCTCATTCACCAATATAACCTGTGCTTTCATACAATGACAAATATATGGTTCATAATCTATGTAAACGAATTCCGGCTGGCATAAGTACACTTATAGCAGCAACGTACCGTTGCCCGGCGGGGAGTGGATGCTCATCATAACAGGTGTCTTTTAAGGTGACGCTTAAATTTTGGTTGCTGGATTTTCAATAGGGATATTGCTGACGGCAGCGGCGGGTTAAAACTTACAACTTCAAATTACGCAATTATTTGTTCATTTTATCTTTTGCGTTTGTTCATTTTATCTTTGAGCTGCGGCCCTTTTGCACAGCACCTTTTCAAGTTTCATTATATTTGCATCTATGGCAGAAGATCTGAGCATAATAAAAGGAGACAAAACAGCAGAATATAAGTCTATTATTCCGCAGATAAACGCATTGATAGATGGTGAACCTGACCTGGTGGCGAATCTCGCCAATACGGCTGCCGCATTGAAAGAGCAGTTCGGCTGGTTCTGGGTAGGATTCTATCTTGTAAAAGGTGATGAACTGGTATTAGGCCCCTTCCAGGGTCCCGTAGCCTGTACACGCATCAAAAAAGGACGAGGTGTATGCGGCACCAGCTGGGCGGAAGCCAAAACCCTTGTTGTACCCGATGTGGAAGCGTTCCCTGGTCACATTGCCTGCAGCAGCCTCTCAAAATCTGAGATCGTGGTGCCTATCATCCGTAATGGCCTGGTAATTGGTGTGCTGGATGTAGACAGCGAACTTCCGGATCATTTTGATGAAACTGACCAGATCTTCCTGGAAGAGATAATAGCATCCCTCAACTTTGAAGTGTAAAATCACAGACCAGATCCACTTTTTATGTTCTTTTTCCGTAAAAAAAACGATAGCAACAATACACCTGTTCCATTCCTCGCAGGAATAGAAACGGATCTGCACTCACACCTGGTACCGGGTGTAGACGATGGTGTGCAGGATGTGGAAACGGCTGTCCAGTTCATTGATGCATTGCATGAACTGGGTATTAAAAAAGTCATCACCACGCCACATATCATTATTGACCGCTATCCAAATTCCGCAGAAACCCTCAGCGCCCCTTTTCGCGAAGTAAAGGAGGCATTGAAAGCCAAAGGCAGCCCTGTCAGCTATAGTCATGCTGCAGAGTATTATATGGATGAATATTTCGAGGATCTCATGAAATCTTCCCGCCTGCTGACCCTCAACGGGGAACTGGTGCTGGTAGAGATCTCTTTCATGAGTGCACCGCCGCAATTACACCAATGGCTCTTTGAACTGGCAGCACAGGGTTATCGCCCTATACTGGCCCATCCGGAGCGGTATAACTATTATCACCAGCAAACGGATGAGTACATGACCTTCAAACAAAGAGGCTGTTACCTGCAGGTTAATCTTTTGTCGCTGGCTGGCTACTATGGTAAACATATCCAGAAAGCAGCTGAGTGGATGATCGAAAATCAGATGGTAGATTTCATCGGAACAGATCTGCACCACGAGAAACATCTGCAGGCAATCAAAGCCATCGCCAAAGACAAAAAGCTGGTGAAATTGCTGGAAACCTATCCGTTTAAAAATAATACACTCACCGCTACCTCTCAGGCTATAAAATAATCTACTCTACATGATAGCAGTTATTGGTCTTGGCTACGTTGGCCTGCCGCTGGCCATCGAGTTTGCCAAACAATACGAGGTGCTGGGATTTGATATCAATGAAGGCCGTGTACAGGAACTCAGCAATGGCCAGGATAAAACCCGCGAAGCCAATATAGCAGACCTGAAAGCCGTCATCCAACAAGGAGCACAAGCGAACGCTACTACCGGACTGCGCTTCTCTTCCAATAAAAATGACCTGAAGGCCCACCAGGTCTTCATCGTGACTGTTCCCACTCCTATTGACGAATTTAAGTCGCCCGACCTGACCTTCCTATTGGATGCCTCTGCTATGCTGGGCAGCATACTCAAGCCGGGAGATATTGTGATCTATGAATCCACCGTTTACCCGGGTTGTACAGAAGAAGACTGTGTACCCGTGCTGGAAAGGTCGTCTGGGCTCCGTTATAACAAGGATTTTTTCGTAGGCTATTCCCCCGAACGAATTAATCCGGGTGATAAGGTCAATACGCTGACGAAGATCAAAAAGGTGACCAGCGGCTCCACACCGGAGATCGCCACCCGTATTGATGAGTTATATGCGGCTATCATCACCGCAGGGACACACAAGGCACCCAGCATCAAAGTAGCAGAAGCATCCAAAGCCATTGAGAACGCACAACGCGATATCAATATCTCCTTTGTGAATGAACTGGCGCTCATCTTTGACCGCATCGGTATTGATACCAATGATGTAATAGAAGCAGCGGCCACCAAATGGAACTTCCTTCGATATAAACCAGGCCTGGTAGGCGGCCATTGCATCGGCGTAGATCCTTACTACCTGGCGCATAAAGCAGAGTCATTGGGCTATCATCCGCAGGTGATCCTGTCGGGCAGAAGGGTCAATGACCAGATGGGCTATTTCGTCGCCAATAAGATCGTCAAACTGATGATCGAAAAAGACCACAAGATCAAAGGCGCCAAAGCCCTGATCATGGGCATCACCTTTAAGGAGAACTGCCCTGACGTACGTAATACCCGTGTGGTAGATATCTATCATGAATTGAAACAATACGGACTGGACATTACTGTATACGATCCCTGGGCCGATGCAGCCGAAGTAAAGCGGGAATATGGCGTGCAGATCACGACGCAGCTGCATGGAAATGAGGTGTTTGATGGTATAGTCATAGCAGTGGCACACCGTGAATTCCTGGAATTTGATTTTAAAAAACATGCCCGTAACAACGCGGTTATTTTCGATACAAAAGCCTGTATAGATCGGGATCTCGTTGATGCAAGACTGTAATACGGCTGCAGTTATCACAAAATAAAAAAGGGCAATATCTGGGTGGTATTGCCCTTTTTTATATACTAAATCAATTAGTTGTAAAAAGATTTAATTAACTTTACTTATAACAGCTGCTTTTATCAAAAGGCTAAAAAATCCCATATCTTTTTTCTAAAGCCTTATTAGATTGTTATTATTACTATTCGACCTTATCATACACGGCTTAAAGAGTTAGCCAATTCAATTTTTTAAACCATTAGAAGACGAGTCATTAACCTAATAAAGCATTCCCGCAGAATGGTTTTAAAGCTGTTTTAACGGGGATAAACCATGTACCATGAATACACCTTACCCAGCAGCCTCCGGCGCAAACGAGGCTACCCCATCGAAAATCCTGTTAGTAACAGGAGATGCATCTACATTGCGCAAATTCCGTCAGCAGCTAATGCCAATTTATGAAGTGATAACGGCCAATACCGTTGCAGAAGGCGTCCAACTGACCAACAAACAGCGACCAGATCTAATCCTGTGTGATGTATTGGTAACCGATACCTCCGGTTATCAGTTTTTGATTACCCTCAGAGATGATCCCAGTCTGAAACATCTGCCTTTTATTCTTTTCAACCGGCTCAATGTCACTCCCAATGTCAGAAAGGGCATGAACCTCGGTGCGGATGATTACCTGGTATATCCATTCAACGGCGAAGAATTACTGAAAAGTATCCAGTCCCGCCTGGCGAGATACCATCATATCAGGGAAACCATCGGTCCTGTCAAAGAGGTGATCCTGCCGCCTGTTCATGCTGATGGCAGAGGCACTGTGATCAACGAGCGGTTGAGCAAGACTGAAGCCAAGATACTGGATATGATAGCCCGCGGTATGAGCAGCAGGGACATCGCTTCCTTTAAATGCATCAGCGTCCGGACAGTCGATAATCACAGGCATAACATCACCAAGAAATTACAGCTCTCAGGTCCCAACGCCCTTGTTAAATTTGCGATTGGTTACGGGGGAACAATTGCCCGGTAACATTTCAGTGGGTATATGATATACATAATTCCCGGGGTCGCGAACCCGGGGGTATAAACACGTGATTCCGTTGGTTTCCGGGGGCATATTATTCCCCTGAGGTTACACCCCGCGCCACAAACAAGGCGCCCCCCTGAAGGGGTTGATTGGTGGTTTGCTATGGCATTGTTTTAAAAATAAAAGAGCGTTCAGTTGAACGCTCTTTTTTATGCAGAGGAAATATCAAGAAAGCTCGCGTAGATCAACCCCGTCCGTCGGGGTTGCCTTGTTTGTAGCTCCCGGGTACAACCCCGGGATAATAACAAAAAAAAACGGCCAACCATGAATGGAAAGCCGGTCTTTCATCCATTGTTTGTTAACCCCAGTTATCGAATCCTATTTGGTATCTGGTAACTGGGGCTACCCTCACAAGGATTGTTAATGCAATATTAAGACTTTGTTAATTAGAAAGTTGTTAATCCTTGGTTAACGAAAATTTATTCCTGCAGCATCTTCGTAATACGAGGTGACACGTTTGTTGGATAGCGGAAATCCCCGGCAAAAGGCTGCGTAAACATGCATGGTGCTTTTTTGCCACATTCACAGCATATTTTCACTTATTGCATTTTCTGCGGCCAGCGATTCCCGCTATCGTCAATACATTCTTAGTTTGATTTTTGAACATTAAGGAATCATCGTTTTTCCGTAAATAATATCCGGAAAAACGTAAAAACTGACAATACGCTGACAGAATAAAGGACATTTCCGGGCTTATAAAATGTTACATATCCGCTAAACTGCGGCACTGTTGTCTTTTTCCCCTGTCTTTTTCAGCGATGAATAAGCACTTCCAGGCAGCTTTATGGCTTCCCGGCAGCCCAGAAAATAGCATTACGGAACAAAGTAAGGTAGGCATTGTTCTCAAACAGGTCAGGCGAATGGCCCATGAAGATATAAACGTTACGGGCCTTATAAGCGGTATTTGTCCATATTACCGGATGATCGCCCATTTTCTTTTCCGAGGCAGGTTGATAGGAGTTTTCGTCCACACTGGCCAGTACATGCACGGAAGAACGCGGACTCCTGTCGTAGGTATACCACTCTTCCGTTTTTACATTGAATACGGCGGGTACACCTTTCAATACCGGATGCGCGGCGTCTTCCACATGTACATCACCTGCTGCAAAATCGGCGATATAATCTTTGAAGCGGATCTTTCCCATGAACTCATAAAACCAGGGCCATAAACCATATCCATCAAACTCTCCCAGTAAGGTAGCGTGATGAAACCCTATCCATCCGCCCTTCCCTTCAGATATATACTGCTCAAAGGCATTCACTGCCGCCGGTTTCCAGGCATAAGGAGGATAATCCAGCTGGATGAACAATTGGTATTGCGCCAGGAAAACACTATCTATCCTATCGGTGTTATTGATGTAATCAATGGCAAAACTACTGTCGGCTGCCAGCTTGTCCAGCCACACCCTGGCGGCTTTAGAATAAGCGATATGATGCCCGCCATTCTCCGCCAGCACCAGCACGCGGAAACGGGGTTTAACAGGTTGCATGGCCAATAAGGAACACAGGCCTGCCATAATGGGAATGAAGAGGAGGATCTTCCTACAAATACGTTGAAACATGGTTATTGTGATGATTGTGATCCTTACAAAATAACACATCCGGCCCAATAATGCTATAGCCGTATCATATGACGAGATACGCCGCTTTCAGCCATCATCAGATAGATATATGGCAGATTATCAATTGGGGCATAGTATTTGGGGTTGCCTAGTTTATTACAATCATAAAAAAGGTTTACAAATGCCTACTTCAAAACAAACAACAGCAAAACCAGCAGCGAAAAACACAACAAAAGCAGCTCCGGCTAAGGAATCTGCGGCTAAAAAACCAGCCAAAGAAGCCGGCAGTAAAGGCCTCAAAGCACCTTTGACGCCCAGCCCGGAATTAGCAGCTGTAATTGGTAATGATCCGCTGCCCAGAACTGAAATGACTAAAAAAATCTGGGATTATATCAAGGAACATAATCTGCAGGATGCGCAGAACAAACGCATGATCAATGCTGACGAAAAACTGAAAAAGGTTTTTAACGGCAAGAGCCAGATCTCTATGTTCGAACTGGCGAAAGAAATGAATCAGCACGTGAAATAATTGTCAGCCCCTTATCTTATTAATTTATTAATACGAGGGTTCCTTGTTGTTTTTATGGGTTGTTACCTGCACTCGTGTGTGGGCAACAACCCATCGATAGCGTTGTATCCGTCCCTTATCGCTGAACATGCCCCTTCCAGATCCCACCCCGATTACCTACTTCCACCACAAAACCATCTCCCCACAACGCCACTTTTCTCTATTACTCATTAACATGGTGTTAACTGATTTCTAAGAAAAAAAAATTTCCTTTGCAGGTATTCAACCTAATTGCGTTTTTATCAAGACCTTATTGTAACACCAGACATTAAACCAAGGACGATCAGATCATTATTTACCGTATCCTGAATAGCACGTAGTATTCACCATTCCACACAACCTCAAAATATTATGAAAAACAGCCGTATTCCCACGTTTACGCTGTCCATCGATTGGGAGGACTTTGGACAATTATTATGCAGAGATCATTGCTCGCTGGTCACACGACCGCTTAAAACGATTGACAGACAAACAAACATTATTCTTGACACTTTATCCCAGACAAACCAAAAAGCTACTTTCTTCATCCTCGGTATGCTTGCGCAATACCGCCCTGACCTGGTGAAAAAGATCGCCAGCCAGGGACATGAAATTGCAATGCACGGTCAGCATCACATCAACATGCGCAGTCTCAATAAAGCGGATGCATACAGAGACCTGTCGGACTCTTACAAACTGATAACTGACATTATAGGAGCACCTGTATATGGTTACAGGGCGCCCTATTTTTCTATTGATGAAAGTAACCTGTATGTGCTGGAAATACTGTCTGAGCTGGGCCTCATCTATGACAGCAGTATCTTCCCCATTAAATTAAAACGGTATGGCATCGCCAATTTCGATACAAACGATCAACTGTATCATTTACCGAATGGAAGATCACTCGTAGAACTGCCGTTGACGGTGATAGACTGGAACCGGAAGAAGATCCCGGTGGCCGGTGGCGGGTATATGAGGCTCTTTCCCAAGTTCTATCTGGATCGCGTTTTCAGGGAACTGAATGACAGACAGCAAAATGTCATGTTATATCTGCACCCCTACGAATTCGACACGCGGCATATAAACTGCAGGGAAAATTACCCGGCAGGCACCAGTTACTCCAAAACCAAAACATTTCTTACAAATATGCGCTGGAACCTGTTCAGAAGTTCCATCCGGCCCAAAATAAACGCTTTACTTCAAAGTTATAATTTCATTACCTGTTTAAAAAAAGCTGAGCATGTCAAAACACGTACACACAGCCCAACAGTACTGGGATGTCCGCAGTGATTTATTTGCCAATTATTACAAAAAGCCTTCCCTCTTCGACAAGATATTCAGGCAGGCAGTCTACACACGTACGGCTGTTGCACTGAAAACAATACAGGAATACAATCGACCCACTGTATTAGATATAGGTTCAGGACCGGGAGTGAATAGTGTTACCTGGTTGAAGAACTCAGATGCTTCCTTCCTGCTGGGAATTGATTTTGCAGAATCAATGAATGAATATGCAAGAAAATATGCGGCTGCAGAAGGCGTTTCCAATCGCTGCAAATTTATCGAAGGGGATTTCATGAAGCATGACCTCGACAAGCAGACCTTTGATGTATCAGTAGCGGCAGGCGTATTGGATTATATTCAGGATGCCCGTTCATTTATCAAAAGGATGGATGCCGTTACCAATAAGGCATTTGTAGTGTCCTGGCCAAAGAACGGTCTCAGAATGGCGCTGCGCCGGTATCGTTATACCTGCTCTGTTTATCACTACACTGAAAAAAGTATACGGGACCTGCATGCCAGCTGTAATATTAAAAACATTGAAGTAGTTACTACCGGTGCAGGCTGGGTAACTATCGCCAGGAAAAAATAATATCCGGTATGCAATATAAAGCCCGTCAGATCATACCTGACGGGCTTTAGTGCTATCTGCCAACAACATCTCAGATGGCCTGATTCCGGAGATATACCTTATCGGCCGTTTGTAATCTATCTGTTACAAATGCTGTATCCCTGATGTAGATGGTATTGAAATCACCAAAGGTGTCACATTTACTAAGTGCTTTCTTAAACGGATCGTACGTATAAGGGTGGAAGCCATATCCCAGCAACGCCTCATGATTCTTCTTATTTTCCACGCCATACCGCTCGCTCAGTCCATTTAATTCAATGATAATACCTTTCAGGCTTTCATTCTGCAAGGTCTGTTTTGCGCCTTTCAACACCTCCGTCTCGAAGCCTTCCACGTCAATTTTCAGGAGTATAGGAGATTGATGTTCCAGTACATTATCAAGCGTATCTATACTGATCTCTACCGTATCTGCCGCCTCTTCTCCCACCACTACATGATTGGTCGTATCCAGGGAAGTGGTGAAATTCACTACTCCTGCAGCCGACCCTAAAGCGATGTTTAAAGCATGGACCCTGTCGCTCATATCATTGATGCGGATATTCGCCAGCAACTTCGCATAGGTGCCCGGAGCAGGTTCAATAGCGATCGTTTCTGCTTCTACATGAGCGGAAGCCAATACGGTATATCCTCCTACATTGGCGCCCACGTCTACAAAAAGATCTCCTGCCCTTAACAGATGGAGTAAAAAGCTCATGTCCTGGAATTCATGCAGACCACAATATAAATTGCCCGTGGCCCCGGACATACCCTTTTGTACAATCAATTTCGATTTTACAGTAAACGGATAAATGACAGGATACGGCGTCAGCCTGGAGGAAATCTGCCAGCCAATAAATCGGCAAATGGTCTGGAGCTTACGATCCGTACTTAAAGGATGATTGGCCAGAAATTTCAACGTGTTAAGAAGACTCATGGGATTGGTGCTGTTATGGAGTTTATACGGGGTAAAAAGACATATTATGACAGTCCTCGCGTGTGTTGTTCACTTATCAGGATGTATTCCTTACTCTCTTAGAAAAATTGCATTCCGTCTTCAAACTACGATAAATTTCTGAGCCGGAAAATTTTTTCCGGCTCCAGCACTTCAACCTCATAAGTCTACCTGATCAGCACCAGGGATCCCTGTTGTTTCATCGGTTGACCTTTACTATCGGTATACGTCAACGCCCATACATAACTGCCTGCCGGTAAATACATCCCTTTCTGTGCGCCATCCCAGCCTATCTCCGGATCATTCGTTTCGAATACGAGATTCCCCCATCGCCCGTAAACAGCCAGCCTGAATGCTGTCACCGCATCATTTACTTTCACCTTGAACACATCATTCATCCCATCTCTGTTCGGACTGAAAGCCGTTGGTATATACACCGCACAATCCCGCGTTTCCATCTCAATACCGGCCTGCCCTTCTACTATACAACCATGACTATCTGATACAGTATAACGGTACCAGCCGGCCTCCAGCTGTTGCAATGTGCTGTCAGATTGTGTGATATGCTTCTCGGGAATACTATACCTGTAAGGAGGTGTACCACCTGCAGGTGTCAGGATGATCCGGCCATTATGTACACTACTGCAGCTGGTATTCTTTACCGAAACATCCTGCAGAAAAAGTGCAGGCGGATCAGTAATACGGATACCATCCAGCCTGTTGTAACAGCCATTCTCATCTTCCACTTTCATCGTATAATTACCGGCTGGTAAATGATCGAAGTCGGGTGTGCCGACACCATGAACAGCATTGTTCAAATAGTAACGGTATGGTGGCTGTCCGCCGGTTGTATTGATCTGTAAACTGTGCTGATCATCTCCATTGCATAAAGCGTCCGTCACGGTAAAAGAACTTGACAGATCGGATTCCACTATCTGCACTTTCCCCGAGATCTTCAAACCGGTTTTTGCCGTTACCGTCACTTTATACTCCCCAGCGGCAAGATTTGACAGGCGACTGCCCGTTTGCCCTCCCGGCTGCCACTCATAGGTAAAAGGGCCTGTTCCGGCTATTACTTTCACGGATATATTTCCTGTATTTCCCCCCTTACAGGTATTTGTTGCCGCAATACTGATCTCAGGCATTTCTCTCAGCTGTGGAGATAAATTGTCTATCAGCGCCACTACCCCGTATTTACTATCGCATGCAGTGGATGATACAGTAGCATACACCGACAGATATTTGTAATCAGCAGAAGGATTCAGATTAGCGGAGTAACGCTGCCAGCTGGTATGATAGAAGTCACGGGAATTCCACAACAGCTCAGCCGTATCTCCCGGCGTATTTCCTCCGTACACAGATACGTTGCCATAACATCCCTTGTAAACATAAGCAGCGTAATAAGCCAGGTCGAAGGACATATTATAGGATCGTCCTCCCCGCATAGGCATTATCAGTTCCTGCGCAATGCCTTCCAGGTATCCGGGTCCGCTGTGTAATCCTACATAAGATTTACCATCTGTAGGTGGCACATTTACCCTATACATGCCCGGTTGCACGTCGGGCGTCTGTGCCGCAATGACCCAGCCTGCAGGCGCTTTATTATCCTTGGGCTTATCTTCCAGTGAAGGATTGACCAATGGTATATCCTGCGCTATTACATAGTGGGCTGACATACCGGCAATAAATAAGCAAGAGATAAATTTCAGGCCGGCATAGGTTAATCTGTTTCCTCCAACAAAGAATGAGTGGCATGCGCTCACAATCTTCCATTGCCGGGGCAGACGGACAATGATTTTCATAGGTTCATAGGATAGGTGTCGTACTACTTATACGTAGTATGATGATAAATTAGTCTGGAATAATAGTCGGAATCAAATATACAAAAGTTATTATATAACCCTTACTGGTAGCATTAATATTTTTAAATTTTACAATACATGAACAATGGAATTTCAATTGTTTTGTGGGACTACCAGTCATTCCCAGCCACTGTGGCTCTTGAAAGAATAGAATTAGCTGGCAGCGAATAGAGGAGGTCGCTCTTTAAAGATTGTAGTAATCTTAGTCTCTCTTGTCCCTCCGGAGAGTTTTTGCCGCCCTGTTTATACTTCTTATAGGCAACTACGGAGTCTCTGTAAATAGTCCACATCTGCGTCAGCCTGGCCACCAATTGTCTTTGCTGATCTGTCTCGGCCAGTTTAGCTGCATCTGCCAGTAGTTTATCAGATTGGGTCAGATAATCATCCGGTACCTGCAGTAAATAAGACGGATCAAAAAATACTATTTTAGCGTGCACACCTGCATTGGCGCCGTTAGCGAATATATCCTGCGACCAGAACTTCTCCCAAATTGCATAATAAGCCTTCAGTTTAGGCCCACCCTGTTTGCCGGCCGCATTCCTATACCAGTCATCCAGCAGCGCGTCCACATCCTGGTTGGGGTTCCATAACAATTTAGCCATCACCCAGGGTTTAGGTCCTTCGCCCCAGTTGGGGTACAGCTCACCATAATAATACCTCACTTTATGTGCGTACCCCCATGCAAGGTATTCCTGCATAGAATGAAACCAGACTCTCGGCAATAAATACATAAAACCATACACATAATCATACCAGCCCAATGACGATGCCGCCTGCGCCCAACGTTCTGTCAGGTCCTGATCTGTCTTTTTAACGGAACTGGCGCCCCAGCGTAGTCGTTCAAAAGCAATGAAAGGAATGATATCTTTATCGACCTTATTATCTGAAGGAGGTTCAGCTACGGAAGTATAGGCAAGCACAGGATATTTCTTTCCCGGATACACCTTCCTCACCTTATTTACCACATCATTGGCCCAGGCATAATACTGATCGGAAAAATTGGAAAATCCTACTGCGTTCTTCACACTTAAACTCCGGGCATTATTACCTGATTCATTAAAGTTCTGGGAGTCATTAATACCAAGGGAGTAATTCGTTGCATCTTTATGCTGACCGAACCAGCTGACAATCTCTTTCGATGCGGCATCGGCGATGCCATTCGCCGTAAAGTCAGGCTGCCAGCCCTGATCGTTATTAGTCTGAGGCAGGATCTTCTTTCCCTTTACCTCCGGATAAAACTCAGGATTAGACCTGGCAAACTTCTCCGGTGGAAACAGGTTCCTCAGGTTATGAGAAGCGTCTACCCGGCTTCTTAGCCTGTTGAACCGCCCCCATTGATTCATCGGAATGGTATTTTTGTCTATCCAGATAGGAGATATTGCGCGTGACAGATACGCGGGATTGTCGACAATCTTAACAGTAGGGACCTGTAGTGTGCTCAGTTTAGGAACCACTGTTCCCACGTCGGTAGGTATCAGCCATCGCACCCCTACAAATCTCTCCAGGAAATCATATACCCCGAATTCCGTCCCCCAGTCGCTGCCACCGAGAATAACAAAATTATTCCCATCGACCGACTGCAGGATGAATCCATCTTCATCCAGGTTTCCGTTGTCTATACCTCTATAAGCGCCTTTACCCACATACAGGTTAGATGTCCCCTGCGCCGCGTTCCGGATAGGCAGCGTAGCGCCGGTACTCTTTTGCAGGTATTGCTGTAACATCTTCGCGGCAAACTGTACCTGGTCACTCGCGTCTTTCGCGATAACGATCCCTGCTACGGCCACATTGTTTTTCACAAGGACGATGGCCTGTGCGCTGCTGATAAAAGCGCCTGATAATACTGCCAGTAATAAAAATGTCTTTTTCATGTTCACGTTTTTTTATCACGCAACCACATCTTTATTCTGTTGTATCCTTTCCCTACACCTTCTGCGGCTGCATTACTTCGTTGAATATATTGATAACCCTATCGAGGTCATTTTGAGTGAGGTTTGATCCGCTGGGCAAACAAAGCCCCTGATCAAACAATCTTTCCGAGGTACCATTCTCATAAGCAGGAGCGGCTTCAAACACCGGTTGCAGATGCATCGGTTTCCATAAAGGCCTTGATTCTATATTTTCCTTCTCTAATGCAAGTCTCAGGTCTTCCCGGGTAACGCCGTTACTTTCTGCGGGATTGACCAATATTGTAGTCAGCCACCTGTTGGAATAAAATCCCTCCGGTTCTATAACAAAAGTAATGCCCGGAAAATCGCCCAGCTGATTTAAGTAATATTCATGGTTAGCCCGTCTCTGCGCCACCCGCTCGTTCAGTACTTCCATCTGCCCTCTTCCTATGCCTGCGCATACATTGCTCATGCGGTAATTATACCCTATCTGGCTATGCTGATAATGTGGTGCAGGATCCTTGGCCTGTGTAGCCAGGAAACGTGCTTTTTTAATCAGTGCTTCATCATTCCCTGTTAAGGCTCCGCCGCCACTGGTGGTAATGATCTTATTGCCGTTAAAACTGAGTATGCCCAGTTGACCGAAGGTACCACAGGCTTTACCCCGGAAAGTGGAGCCCAATGCTTCCGCAGCATCTTCCACCACGGGAATATCATATGCGGCCGCAATAGCCATTATTTCATCCATTTTTACGGGCATTCCGTATAAATGCACCGGAATGACCGCTTTGGGCTTTTTGCCATGCGCTATCCTGTCCTTAATGGCTTCTTCCAGCAACTCCGGGTCCATCCCCCAGGTGTCTTCCTCACTGTCTACAAACACCGGTACCGCACCCTGATAAACAATCGGATTGGCAGAGGCAGCGAATGTCAGACTCTGGCAGATCACCTCGTCATCTTTTCCAACGCCCAGTAAAATAAGTGCCAGGTGTAAAGCCGCCGTTCCGGAGGATAATGCGGCCACATGACCTGCTCCGGTATAAGTGGCCAGGTCATGCTCAAAACCGTCCACATGAGGTCCTAAAGGCGCAATCCAGTTAGTTTTAAAAGCCTCCTGTACATATTCAAGTTCCTTGTTGCCCATATGGGGAGATGAAAGCCAGATTTTTGTATTCACGTGTAATGTTTAAAGTTTTTGTATTGACTCACCGGGGATCATTCCCGGTAAATTTCTCCATAGAAACTGATGACGCAGAACTGATACCTTCGGATTGTATTACCTTCAGCACCGTCATCCGCAGGATCTTCACATCCAGCGCAAAGCTGATATTATCTACATAGTAGGCATCATATGCAAACCGCTCAGACCAGCTCACGGCATTTCTGCCATTCACCTGCGCCCAACCCGTAATACCCGGTTTTACGTTATGCCTTTTCCATTGCAGGTCATTGTACAATGGCAGATATTCTACTAATAAGGGGCGGGGGCCTACCAGGCTCATATCCCCTTTTAAAACATTCAGTAACTGTGGCAGTTCATCCAGGGAGGTCTTTCTGATAAACTTTCCTACCGGGGTCAGCCTTGCCTCATCAGGCAGCAGTTGTCCGTCAGCCGCCCGTTTATCATTCATTGTTTTAAACTTGACCACTCTGAATACCTTTCCATTCCTGCCGGGCCGGGGTTGCAGAAAGAAAGGCTTTCCATCATTGGCCCAATAGAGGAATATAGTAAGCACCACCAGCAAGGGTGAGAGCACTATCAGCCCTACAAGCGCTATCGTGCTGTCCAGTAATGGCTTAATGATCTTACTATACAACTGCATTGCTCAGTCTACTGGTTTTTATTATTTTCTGTTGTATGAAATCTATATATCGTAATGCCAGTACCTGCCTGTCAAAATTCTGCTTCGCATAAGCAAAACCATTCTCTCCCTCTTTCACGATCCTGTCTGGCTGTAACAGGTATTCCCGGATGATACGGTTGTACTCAGCAATATTCTCAGGCTCCACATAAGCGCCTGCCTCCGCTGTTTCCACCAGCTCCCGGGATACGCCATCAATAGCCATCAGGATAGGCTTTTTACAGGCCATATAATCAAACGTCTTATTGGAGTAAACTGTTTTGAAAGTATCTGCTTTCTTTAACACGGAAGCGCCCATTTCAGACGCCAGTATGTATTTAAACACCTCCCGTTTAGGCACCGGATCGAGGAAACGTACATTTGTCACCTTCATTTCCTCCGCTACCTGTTGCAGGCGCTTTTTGTCCATTCCCTGGCCGATCAGCAGGAACAGTACAGGCGTATCTTCCAGTTGCTTACCTGCTTTCAATACCTGTTCCAGGTCATTGGCTACGCCGTGAGCGCCTACATAAGTGATCACAAAATGACCGTTCAGGCGGTGCTCCTCCCGGAATGCATCCCTGTCGAAGGTATTCAGCAGGTTGTCTGACAAGGTAAAGTCTGCCGCATTGGGAATGAAGATCAGCTTCTCTTCCGGTACGTTCTTTTTATCCCTTAAAGTATTGTAAAATGCCGGTGTCAGTACATTGATGAGAGATGCCTTCCGGTAAATGAAAGCCTCAAACCAACAAGCCAACTTTATGATCATTTTATTTTTAAGCACACCTGAATCAATAGCCGATTCCGGCCATAAGTCCCTCACTTCAAACAGGAAAGGCACACGCTTCGCCCGGGACAGCACATACCCAGAGAAGCCTACAAATAAAGGTGGTGAGGTAACGATCGCTACATCAAAATCGCCTTTTACCTTAAACAGTCCTGCCCATAAAGAAGAGAACATAAAGCAGAAATATCCCCATAAACGCCCCAGGAAGTTGCGGTTGTAAGACTCCGATACATGACACCTCCACACGGTTACATCTCCCTGCTGTTTCTTTACGAAATATTTCTTCTTGTACTCCGCACGTTTCTCCGAACCGTTGGCGTGCATCATCCCTGCCAGCACGGTTACACGATGGCCCTGATCAGACCATGTCTTTGTTATTTCATTCCACCTGGAGCCTCCGGGATCATCTTCTTCTAAAAAATACTGGTGAATCAGTAAGATCTTCATAACTATCTATTTAAACTTATCTCTGTGATGATTGCATACTGGTCTGTGGTAAATATGAACTCCCGGCTCTCTTCCCTTACGCCATACAGCGAAGAATAAGCCCCGGTCCTTTCCTCTGCCTTCAGTACATTTCCCTGCAGGTCCCTGGCTTTCCAGGTTATCGCTTTGGGCAATGTAGTATGCCATAGCTGACGCATTCTCAACAACGGCGGCTTGTTCATGATATAGTCTTCCACCCGCCAGAAAGGCTCGCCTTTTTTCTTCTTCACTACACGCCTGTGAGTAATGTCCGGTCCTGCATGCTGAAAAGCTGAGATGATCCCTTCCCATATATACTCATCCGTTGTTTCATACAGCGACGCATTTTTACTTTGCGTCCAGTTATACCAGATAAACCGCGGACCTTTCTCCATCTGGTCATAATCATCCAGCATCACCGTGTTATGGGAAGCCGTACCCATGAAATACCGCAAGGTCTGATCGTTGGTGTTATACTTATAACTGCCGGCATCCATCAGGATATTCTCTCCTTTATACCAGATGTCAAGGTGAAGATTGTCAGCCTGAGATGGTCTGTCACGGTGATCACCGCAACGCAGGAACGTGAGGGTATCCTGCTCCCGGCACAGGTAAAAACCACCATCCGGATAACTGAACAACCCATTCAGCTCCTTCGGAGCTACTTCTGTTTCCGCAGGTATTTTACCATACCAGTATACATCTTCGTAAATCCCCGGGAGTGCTGCATCAGTGTCCAGCACCACTGCCAGTGCCTGTAGCTGCGGCCGGTAATCGCGGTACTGCTGGTTATTCAACCGGAAGAACAGCGCGCCGTCATTGGCCCCGTAGTTGGGCAGCCAACCATTGCTGTCGTTCATACAGGAACGCAGGAACTGCACTGATTTCTCCGCCCGCTCTGTAACTACAGCTGGAAAGCTTTCTCCATTCAATTCACCGAGGCGGATGCCCCAGGTTAACAGCTGTACTACCACCCTGTGATAATTCATGGAGAACTGCAGATAACTGCCATCAGGATAGATCTGGTATTCCACCTCCTGTATCAGCCATTTCCGGCCCTTTTCCTTCCACATAGCCGCATTCGGAAATGCAGGATATAACAGGCCGCCCAGGTAGAGGGCCAGCGTTTCCGTGATCGCGTGGTTGTTTCTCACAGCAATCCGGGAGAAGTGGATGTTCTCATACACATGATGCAGCTGCCAGTAAATAGCATGCTGGATCTCTTCAAACACCTGTTCAGTGAGGTGGGCCGAATTGCGGTAATAGTACAATGCAAAGGTCCAGTTCAGCACCCGCAGACTTATCTCCTGACTACACTTGTAATGAGGCCCGCAATTCACCTTATTGCCCTTTATCCAGGAAAGGATATTGCTCAGCACAAAAGCGGCGCAATCCTCCTTAAAATGATAATCATAGCGAATGACGTCATACAGGTAGGCAAACCTCGCCCTCTCCCATACAAACTTGATATCGCCGGCTTTCTTGGAATAATCTTCTATCTCCGTCCAGTGTTTATCCCGTTCATACACGAAACCACTATCAGGATTTCTCATCCAGTCACTGTCAATACCCAGGTCTATCATCTTCCCGTTGAAGAACAACAGTTTACCGGCCTTTATCTCCTTATAACGGGTAGCAAGACCTGCCTCCGGATTACGGGGAATGGTCAGCTCTTCCCTGCTGCCGAAAAAGAACTTTACAGACTGGTTCTTCCAGCTGTCCAGCGACAGGTACCTCACCTTAGCCGGCGTGCCGGGAAAACGCTTTTTAAGCCTTCCTGTACGCCTGTTGAGTTCATACACAGACCGGAAAGCAATATATCTCCAGCCCATGTTATGCACCACCTTCATACCTTTCTGTAAGGTCTTCCAACTACTCATACTGCAGGACTATATTTTTCTTTAACTGCAAATATTTCCATCAGGCTTTCAATGATCCTCTCAGCGGCATGCCCGTCCCATAAAGGCGGGATACTGCCCTTTTTCCACTCACCCCTGAATAATCTTTCCATCGCAGGTTTTATAGCATGGGGATCTGTACCCAGCAATTCATTTGTACCCAATGTGCAGGTTTCCGGACGCTCCGTGCTGTCTCTCAGCGTCATGCAGGGCACCCCCATCACGGTTGTCTCTTCTGTAATACCACCGGAATCTGTAATAACAGCTTTCGCATTCTCCACCAAATAATTAAACTCCAGGTATCCTAATGGTTCTACCAGGTGTAGATTGGGATATGACAGCCGGCTGCTCTCCAGGTTCTTCGCTGTACGGGGATGCACCGGGAAGATGACAGGCAGTCCGTTGCTGTTGTTCATAATCTCACTGATCAGTAGCGAAAGGTTTTCCTGCACGTCCACGTTCGCAGGACGGTGCAGCGTCATCACCAGGTAACCCTGCGGTTTCAATCCGGCCGTTTCGAAGATGGCAGGCGCTGTAAAACGGCTACGCTGTTTCAGCAGGGTGTCGATCATTGTATTGCCTACGAAAATGATCTGCTCTCCTTCCTTGCCCTCTTTGCGCAGATTGGCGTTTGCTATATCCGATGTAGTGAAGAAATAGTCAGTGATCGAGTCTGTCACCATACGGTTGATCTCTTCCGGCATGGTAATATCCCCTGACCGGATGCCTGCTTCCACGTGGGCTACTTTTACCATCAGTTTTTTGGCTACGATAGAACAGGCCAGTGTAGAGGTTACATCGCCCACCACCAGTACCAGGTCGGCCCGGTGTTCCATCAGCTCTTTTTCAAAACGCACCATGATATTGGCCGTTTGCTCTGCCTGGGAACCGCCGCCAGCTTCCAGGTTCGCGTGTGGTTCCGGTATATTGAGCTGCTCAAAAAAAGACTGACTCATGTTCTTATCATAATGCTGACCTGTATGTACCAGCCGGTAATTGATCTCATATCCCTGTTGCTGCTTGTTTCTGATAGCAGCAATAATGGGGGCGATCTTCATAAAGTTAGGCCTGGCTCCGGCAATAAGCGTTATTTTCATTCAGTGATTTTTAATAATAGATGAACAACGTACTGTTTATTGAAGCGCTTCCATTGGTTCTGCAACAACCGGCGCTGCCGCTACCTGAACGGTATCCAGTCTCACCCAGCTGCTCTGCTGCAGGCTTTTAATAGCAGCGAAACTGGCCCTTGTGGTATTGATGATCTCATCAAACGGGATCAGCGGCGCTCCGCCATTTTTAATGCTACTGATCAAAGCCTGGAACTGCGCTTTATGTCCTTTGTCCAACGTTGTCTTCAGTTTTGAAAATCCCTTGAAGCCGTAGCCGGTGGTTTGTTTATAGTTATCGATGACAGCTGTTCTATCCTGTGAGTAAACTTCGACCCTTTCCTTTTGATAAGCCTTTGATCCGTTTGAAAAATAGTTGATCACACCCGTGGACCCGTTCTCATACTGCAGGAGTATGGAGCCGTTGTCCGTATTCTCCGCCGGATTAACACCCATTGCATTCATACAGACTGCTGTTACCTTACTGCCTGTCAGATAGGTAATGAGATCAATAAAATGGCAAGCCTCTCCTATAATACGGCCGCCTCCTACCTTCATATCGTGCACCCATACATTTGGGGGAACAGCGCCTGCATTCATGGTAGCGATAACATTCATAGGGGTATTTCCCACCAGTTGTTTCACCTTCTGCACATGGGGAGAAAACCGGCGGTTAAACCCTACTGTCAGCGTCACGGAGCCGTCGTAGGCATCAATGATCTGCTCCAGTTCATCTTCATTCAATGCCAGTGGTTTTTCTACAAATACATGTTTGCCCGCTGCCAGGGCCTTCAGCACCATGCCTGCATGTGTGTTATGACGTGTGGTGATCATCACGCCATCCGTTTCGCGGTCTCTCAATATCTCCTGGTAATCCGTTGTGCTGAGTGCTATCTTATATTTCTTAGCCAGCGCTGTACCGGTAATACCGCCCGCACTGGCGATATACTTGATATTTGCTTTGGCCTTCTCCAGCGCCGGCAGCATAGTCATCTTTGTAAAATTGCCTGCACCGATAATGCCCCATACACCTTTCTTCCCCACGAAAGAAGTAGCCGGTACCACATGTACTGTATGCTGCAACGCTGCATCTTCTTTATACACAAGAATAGAGGCAATAGAGCGGCTCCTGCCGATACTGCCATATACGCGGTCATATTCGTCCAACGGTACTCTTTCAGAGATCAATGAAGCCACGTCCAGTCTACGGGAAGAAACCGCCTGTAAAATGGCTTCAAAGTTTCTCTTCTCCGTCCACCTAACAAAAGGCAACGGATAATCTACCCCCCGCTGTTCATATTCTTCATCATACCGTCCCGGTCCATAGGAGCAGGATACCTGGAACGTCAGTTCTTTTTCATAAAATTCAGCCCGGCTGATGTTCAATCCTATTACACCTACCAATATGATCCTTCCGCGTTTGCGACTCATTCTGGCCGCCTGGGAAATGATCTCATCTGTTTTGGCGGAGGCAGTGATGATCACACCGTCCGCACCGCGTCCCTGCGTTTCATCCAGCACAGATTTAACTACGTCTGCACCTTCCGCCGGATTGATACCAATGATGCCCTTCTTCCTCGCCAATGCGATCTTCTCTGCATCCAGGTCAATCCCTATTACCCGGCAGCCATTGGCTAGCAGCAATTCTGCCGTAATCATCCCTATCAGGCCTAATCCCGTCACCACGATGGTCTCTCCCAATGTGGGATTACACAACCGGATCCCCTGCAGACCGATAGAGCCGATCACTGTAAATGCCGCCTCGTCGTCGGATACATTTGCAGGTATCGCCGCTACCAGGTTCTGTGGCACACATACTATCTCCGCATGCGGACCATTAGACGCCACCCTGTCGCCCACTTTAAATTCGCTGACACCCTCGCCTACCGCTATCACCTTTCCCACATTACAATATCCCAGCGGAAGTGGCTGCGCCAGTTTGTTAAATACCGCTTCCAGCGTCGGCATCAGCCCTTCTGTTTTGATCTTGTCCAGCACCTGCTTTACCTTATCAGGTTGTTGCCTGGCTTTCTGCACAAGATTTGCCTTGCCAAATTCTACCAGCATCCTTTCCGTACCAAGTGAAACAAGACTTCTTGTTGTCCTTATCAGTACCTGTCCTTTCGCCACCTGCGGTGCAGGCACTTCTTCCAGGATGGTATCACCTGTCTTGAAGGATTGAATCAGTTGTTTCATATGCTATTTTAAATAGTCTATAATTTCTTTGATCTTATTTTCTACTACGAGTGTTGTTGATTTAAGACGATCGCCTTTCAGTATCTGTTCTATGCTATCTGCTATTGAACGTGGCTCCATGGGATCAAATACCAGGGTCGGATTAACTACTTCAAACACGTACGGCAAATCAGATGCCACAACATCACAACCACATTTCACAGCTTCTATCAACCCTAATCCAAAGCTTTCGCAAAGCGATGGATACACCAGGTACTTATGCTGGCTATACAGATCATAGGCATTTACAAAGCCATGGTTGACCACTTTCAATCCCTCATTCCTGTACTCCTCGATGGTATTGACCAACTCACTGTAATTACCTGTTACCGTTAAATGCAATTCAGGGAACATCCTTTTCTCGGCCAGCATACGCCAGGCCTGCAGCAGGTTCTTATGATTCTTGTGGGTGTTTCCATTGCTGATAAATACAAAAGACTCCTTTCTGCTGCCGTTGCCATCTGACTGCGCCACGTAATAGAATGGCGCCACGATCACTTTGGCGGCCTTTATGCCGCGTTGCAGTAACAGGGCTTTCACGTCATTCGTCTGAACGATGAAATAGTCTGTATTCCCACTTAAGAAAGTGATCAGTTTTCCTTTGATCTTTTTCAGTGTTTTCTCTTTGAAACCATAAGTAGCCGGATAACTCAAAAGCGAAACATTATGGAAATAAGTGTACACCTTCGCTCTTAATCTTACAGTTGGCGGCAGGTTACCAAAGCAAAGTACCTTATCGAATTGCTTACCACGTTGTTTGTAAAACCGGTGCCTTTCTATCAGTGAGCCTTTCATAAAAGTCTTACGGTCATCTGCTATAAACCCGTAATCACCCCGGACCCTGACATCGAACAGATAAAAACAGTCGAGCCCAGCACTGCTGATCTCCGCTACGAGATAATCCAGTAAGACCTTCCCCCCGCTATTATTAATAAACACCGCGTCCAGTAATATCATTTGTCTCTTTTATTTTTAACCGTCAACAAGTGTTCCCCTCTTTTTTCCTTTTCTCCAGGGCGCCAGTGGAGCTGCCCCTTCCTCGTATACACAATGCATGATATCCAGGAAATAATCTGCTGCATGCTCGCCTGAGAGGCATTCAGACCAGCTCCTGATCTTCTCCCGCGCACCTGCAGATACCTTTCCTGCCCTCATCCGCTTATGCATCTCTTCCGACAGGCGATCAATATCTCCTGCCCTGATCACCGTACTGAAATTGTGATCTCCCAGTAATACAGAAGCTCCACAATGATCTGTACAGATCACAGGCGTGCCCTGTTGCAACGCCTCATTGATCACTGCACCCCAGCCCTCTTTCAGTATACTGGGCAGCACAAACAGGTCGTGCTGTCCCATTAATTTTCTGACGGTCACATTATCCTGGAAACCTGAAAAATTCACATTCGATAAGGACAGCTCAGTCGCCAGGTCCTTTAACATGGGCGCCTCCGGGCCATCCCCTATGATGTTCAACTCCCCGGCTCCGCTCTTTATGCCTGACCAGGCCCTGATAAGGGTGTGCACGCCCTTGTTGGGCACCAGTCCCCCTGCATACATCACCCGGAAAGCCCCATACTCATCTGCCGTAACTGGTGGGGTTGCCTGGACAAAATATCCCCATTCGAAAAGCTTGCCCTTTTTATATCCCGCCTTGCTATACACTTCCATTCCTTTACTACCTATGGCCAGAATAAAGTCAAACATCTTTCCATACCGCATCCGGTGATAGATACTACGCAGATACCTCACCTTTCCTTTCAGTCCCAGCCAGCTGTATGGCTCCGCCATAATACCCAGGTTATGCCGGTGACTTGTCAGGTAAGCAAAGGCATTCCGGAAAAGCGGTTCACTGTCGAAACCACTGAAAATATGATAAGTATTTTCGTCTGATGCTGCTACAATATCATTGATCACTGCCTGTTCCGGCGACACTATCAGTTTCACACGGCCCATATCGGGGATGGTCCAGCCCATCTTTTTCCGTTTCTCTTCTATCTCCACTACCGTCACAAGTACTACTTCTACATTCTCTTTCAGTGAAAGACAATGCAGGAAGCATGACTGGTGTACACTCACCATATTCTGCCAGAAAACAAACTTTCTATTCGTAGACATGCGCATAACTATTTTGTCCGGTATGCAATTCAATACGTGATTTTATGTAGTAATCAAACTGAATATTGGCTACACAACACCAAAACAGGCTTGTCATCAATTCGTTGATCCCGATCAGGTAAGACTCTACAAACGCCGTTATCAAAATGCTGATCATGATAAACAGGTAGGTACGCATATATTCCTTCTTGTTTTTAAAGAAGTCCCATGCATACCTCACGCAGTACCACAACAGTATGATGATAAAAATAGCAGCGAATAAGGCCCCCATCATAATACCCAGCCCGAGGTAACCATTATGCGGATTACTGGTGATATTATTGCCACTGAACCGGGGGTCCGTCCAACCATACCTGGCCAGACCATGTCCTCTCATCAGTTGATCCAGGAAGGTTTTCATTCCCCATCCAAATGCATATTCCCTATTACGGAACATGCTTTCCTTCCCGCTGATGCCTGCCATCAACCTGGTGATCGAATTGTTGGAATCCAAATTGCCAAAATAGGAAATGAAATAGGGTAACAACATCAGCAACGGTATTGCCAGTAGAATATATTTATATGTTGGTACCTTTCTCAGATCGGAAAAGAACCACGCTATGACATAAACAACAAGTGCGGCCCTTGACCCGGTCATCAAAATGACATAAGTCAGGTAGATCATCACCGGAATGGCAATGATCTTTTTGAAGAATTTATTCTGAATGATAATTCCAAACGCAATAGCTGCAAGCGTACCTGCACTATTTGCATTCGTAAAACCAAAGCTCAGCCTAAAAGTCTCTGAATCCACTGTCTGTGAAAAAGATCCATAAACCAGGCCCATGATGATCAATATCGTCAATCCCTTTAAACACTTCATCTTATATTCATCTGTATTCAGCGCCATAAACAGTGCAAACATGAGGAATAATAGTGTCTTGGACACCAGGTATACCAGCGATTCGTCTTTCAGGGGATCCAGGAAAATATAATAAACGATCAGCAACAATGTCAACGCAGTAAATAATCTGAACTGGATGAACAGCGAGAACAACTTCTCTCTTTTCAGAAAGAAGAGGAACAGCACCAATCCGGCTATCACAGGTACCAAAAGGATATCCCCATTCAGAAAATTGAGATGGGCATACTTTAATGCAAAGTTCAGGATGATGAATACGATAAAAACAACATTGATCCCGTTCTTCACAAAGTTCCTTATACTCATGCTTTTTCCCATATCTTCAATACGTTGTCATATTTCTTAATAATCTTTGCAGGATTACCTGCTACCACACAATAGTCGGGAACGTCTTTTGTCACCACCGATCCCGCGCCGATGATGGCCCGGTTGCCAATGGTCACACCTCCCAGTATGATAGAACCAATGCCTATCCATACCCCGTTTCCGATCACGATGTCCTTACCAAAACCTTCACCTGCCATTTTTTCTCCTTCGGGGTTTAGTTCATGCGTTCCTGTAACGATCGTCACCCTGGAAGAAATATCACAATCCCTTCCGATCTTAATACGACTATCAATAGCACCCACCAGGAAAGTATCTTCACCAATGAATGTGTTGTCACCTACCTGCAGATCAAACGGGCCCATTACTTTCAGCCCCATGATCCTTACATTCGCACCCAGCCTGGCGCCGGCAAATGCCAGCAGCTTTCTTTTCAGTCCAAACATCCGCGTACCGGGTAAGGCACGGACCATCTTGTTGATCATAAACAATCTGCCAGGGTTCAGGCTCATCTTACAATGTTTTTAATAATAGAATCCAGGTCTACGCTGTTATAGAATGTGGTGGCGTTCGAAGCATACTCACCGTAATCAGAGAATATCTTTCCCATGGTATCCTTCACATCGTCAACACTATTGAAATCTGTACAAAGCCCAGCCCTGTAATGTTCCACCGTATACTTTAACCCCGGTATATCATTACACAACATAGGTTTCGAAAACATCGCGTACTCCCATATCTTATTCGGCGCGCAGTAAATGTTATTCAGGTCAATAAAGTCATACACCACGATACCGATATCTGCCAGCTTCGTGATCTCCAGGTGCAGGGGCGCATCGATGAAAGGAATATGGATAATATTCGGATTGATACGCTTCAGGGTATCTATATAGTCAAAGTCCTTCCCTACTATCAGGAATACGAACTTCGAATCGTCTTCAAAAGTGGCTTTGGCGATGGTATCCAGCCTGCGGTAGTGGGTAATGATACCCTGGTAAAGAATCACCTTCTTCCCCTTGCTGATCTCGTCTTTTACCTGCTGTACCAGCGGACCATTAGACCCATTGATACTAGCTCCCTCCACTGGCTTGAAGTAGGGCTTATTAGGTAATACATAAGGCGTATTCTTCAGTTTCCATCTTACCCGCAGGATGGCAGACCTGTTGTACTCTGCCGTTACGATCTTATCGGCATACTTAGACAGGCGTTTCAGTAAAAAGTTATAGACAGGTACTTCATCATATAGCTCCAGCAGGCACATCACAAACTGGTACCCTTTGAGTTTGTTGCCCAGGCTGACAGCCGTATCTCCTGTGGAGATCCACAAAAGATCATGGGGTGTATCGTCGACGATCTGAAATACCTTCTTCCGGAAGTAATAAACGGATAAGATCTTCGACGTCCCCCTGCTTTGCAGCTGGAGATTCTCTATGGAAAGGTTCCTACATTCTCCCAGTAAAAAAGCCTCACTCTCCTTACTGATGTCACCACAGATCAGCTTTACTTTTTCGTACAGCTTTGACAGCCCAAGCACCACATTCAGTACGGGAGGAACAAACGACGGATTAGCCTTGCATACTATAACA
The DNA here is from genome assembly GCF_003014595.1 of Chitinophaga ginsengisoli. Taxonomy (GTDB): domain Bacteria; phylum Bacteroidota; class Bacteroidia; order Chitinophagales; family Chitinophagaceae; genus Chitinophaga; species Chitinophaga ginsengisoli. The sequence goes on from NZ_PYGK01000002.1 coordinate 265,817, forward strand.
GCCAGCTTGTATGATGTCTCAACTTTCATCTATAATTGGTTAGTTTTATCATTTTACCATTGCAGGTTTTTCATTAAAAGATGTTTGCAACTCAGATACTAAATATTGGTGCAAAGAATCAAACATCGCGTCTGCTTTTCTCCTTAATGATTTCACAGAATCAGAACAATCAAAATCCCTTTCTTCAAACACCCTCATCGCCTGTTTCAGATCGCCCGGCCTGAATGGCATGTCCCACAGCCTGAAACCACTGACCTGTTCCGACAATATTCTCAGCTTCGGTTCAATAGCGATACATACTACAGGTTTATTCAGCACCGACCCCATCACGCCGCCATGATAACGCGCAGTAATGAAACCGTCAAAGCCATCCAGCGTATCCATGAACTGTTCTATACCACTTTTGAAGGGATCCCATTCCAGGCAGGGGTAACCTCCTTCAATGATGATCTTCCGCCATGCCACATCACGGAGCGTCGAAAAAATGATGAACGTGAATTCATAGTCAGCATCCCTGTGTTCTTCGATCATCTTCAGCAATGTTTCCTGGTAGTCATTCCCACCGTTTTCATACCTCCAGTCCCTTACGATCACTCCTATCTGCTTCCGCTTTTTCTCAGTATAGTTGTCTGTCCCATTACGGTGAACAGCTTTGTCGTAATTCAGAAAGCTCGAATAACATATATCCGCGCCCTCGTTCACATCCTGATACCCCCAGTCTTTGCAATAAGACAGGGAGGTAGCATCCCTTACATATAACAGGTCCATTTCTCCCACCAATGTTTTCACCTGCTCTATCCTGTTATTCTCCGGGTTGAACGGACCAAGTCCCAGTCCGAGGCCTACTGATTTCTTTGCAGGCACCGGCTGTGTCCGGGAAAATTTACTTATGATCTTTTTCATCAGTAATCCCGGGTTGTCGGTCAACAACCTCCAGAAGAGTTTCAGATAAAACCCTCCCTTGTTGGAGTCGAATAAAAAGAACTGTGTGCCTCCTCCGTAAATCAATACATCGGCGGCTGTTTTTTTGTTGTCATTCACATCCACATAACCAGACTTCTTCAATAACCGCTGGCAGTAATCACTTGAACTGCCACAAAAATCAACGTTCACACACAGGTTGTTCCTTAAAAAAAAGTTCTCAATAGTACACATCAAAGCATCATCTCCAAAGTTCGCTTCGCCATATGCACCCTTTACAACTACAGATTTTCCCATAGTACAATACATTAACAAACAGGTTTAATAAAGGCCTTCCAGCCAATCAGGCCTTCTTCGAGCACAGGTATATTAGACACACGTCTCTCCGTTCAGCATTCGGTTGATAGATTCTCTGATTGGCGTCGATACTAATAGTTCTTATAACGTGTTTTTATTACTAAGCAGTAAGCCGTTTAAATGTCCTGATCAGTAAAAAAACTATTGCTCCCAAAACAAGCAGTAATATAAATATCCTAAGTGCGATTGCGATCTCCATAAAAATCATCAGCCCAGCTGAAAACAGTATCAGCAGCCATATTGATATACTTTCGAACGACCACACAAAGTCCTTTTCACACAATTTCCTTGAGGTATAAAATGGGATGAACACGAGCGTGTTCAGAAAATAGGCAATAGCGTAGGCACCGGAACGTCCGATGGCGCCATAGGGTTTTAAAAAATACATGCTGACCAACGCCATTACGCCCCACACCACGTTTGTGATCAGGCTCCACCACATGTATCCTCTCGCGGTAAAGTTCCGCGCTATACCCTGACGGTGTGCAACGATGACGGTGGTGAACATCACCAGTACGATGGAGCTCTTTAACATGTCTCCTGCGTAATCACGCCCAAACAGCAGGTTACCCAATTCGGGCACATACATGAAAGGGAGTGATATAAAAATGCCAACAATCCATGGCAGGTAATTGTTGGCCATTTCAAACTTCTTATTTGTATTCTCCAGGTTTTTGACCACATAAGGCAAAAATGCCTGCCCGATCATACCATTGATCACCGTTACTACCAGCATGATATTCAGGGCCGCGTTATAGATACCCAGCTGCTGATAGCCATTCGGCAATTCTACCAGGAATGCATTGCAAAACCAGTTCACCGGCAGTACAAGCCCACCACTCAACACGGCGGGCAGACTATAAGAGAACAACACGTTCAGCTCCTTTGTAAAACCTCTCTCATTGACATTGATGCCATATGCCCCTGCCGCCTTTCTCACCTCCACGAAACCAATAACGCAGATCACGACGGCATTGCTGGCTAGTGCAATAACAGCACCCGCCACGCCAAAGAACAGGGAGAGTGAAATAGCAACGGGAATATTGACCAATCCTCCTATCAGGTTGATACGTGAAATACTTTTGAACTTCTCCAGGCCCAGCAGTATACCATTCTGCACCCCATTTACGGAGTAAAACAGGATAGCCAGTCCGCCAAACTGCAAGTCCCTGATCAGTTCTCTTGATTTCAAAGAAACAGCCGCTAATGGCTCCGCATAAATAAAGATCAGCCCAGCCACCACTATCCCGGTCACCCAGGAAATCAAATAAGACATCCTGATAATACGTCCGGCCTTGATCTTATCTTTCATACTGAACTCAGAAACAAACTTCGTGGCGGTCACACCAAGTCCCAGTCCGGCGAACGTAGAGAACATATCTACCGTAGACCTGATCATACCCAGCTCACCAAAACCCTGTTTCTTCAATATCCTCGCGATGGCCACATATGTCAGGAATATCAGTAACCTTGAGCCGATCGTTCCGATAAAACTCCATATAATACCTGAAGACACTTTCCTGGCCAAGTCTGAGTTCAGGTTTCCCCTGATGAAACCAGTGGCCTTCTGTGGTAAAATACCTGCAACCCTCGATATTAATATGCTGCGGTTCATATTGCCTGCAATTCATTTATATGCGCTACTATCCTCTCACACGATTTGCCATCCCCATAGGGATTTACGGCATTCGACATACTCTCGTATGCCTGCCGGTCGGTCAGAAGACTATCCACGTACTTGTATATCTTCGCCTTGTCTGTTCCTACCAGTGAGACCGTTCCTGCCGCCACCGCTTCAGGACGTTCAGTGGTATACCGCATCACCAGTACCGGTTTTCCCAGTCCCGGCGCCTCTTCCTGGATGCCTCCGCTATCTGTGAGAATAAGATAGCTGCGGTTCATCAGGTAGATAAAAGGCAGGTAGTCCAGCGGCTCAATGATAAACACATTGGGTAAGCGTTCACTCATCAGTACGTCGGCCACCGGCTTCCGTACGTTCGGATTGAGATGTACGGGATAGATAAAGTCAACATCCGTATGTTTTTGTGCCAGTTCTTTGATAGCGCTGCAGATATTCAGGAATCCATCTCCGAAATTCTCGCGGCGGTGTCCTGTTATCAGGATCATTCTTCTGCCGGCACCCCCATTTTTCTGTTGCCATTCATTGATCAGCTCAGCAGAAATACCCATCTTCGCCAGCTCACACTCTGTTTCCTGTTTCAGCACACCGTCGGTCTGTACCCTGTTCAGTACCATGTACAGGGCATCGATCACCGTATTGCCAGTTACATATATCCTGTCTTCCGGTATGCCCTCTTTCAGGAGGTTTTGCCGGGCGGTCTCCGTTGGTGCGAAGTGACAGGTAGCCAATCGCCCGGTTAAGTTCCGGTTCATTTCTTCCGGCCAGGGACTGTAGATATTATGCGTTCTCAGACCAGCCTCCACATGTGCCACGGGGATCTGCTTATAAAAGGCAGCCAGTGCGGCGGCAGTGGATGTAGTTGTATCGCCGTGTACCAGCACCATGTCGGGATTCACCTCATTCAATACACCTCGCATGCCTTCCAGTACCCTGATGGTCACATCCGTCAGGTCCTGCCCCTGCTTCATGATATTCAGATCATAATCGGGCGTGATATCAAATATGCGCAGCACCTGGTCCAGCATCTCACGATGCTGGCCTGTAACACAGACGATCACTTCAAATGCCTCCGGATGGCTCATCAGTCTTTTTACCAGTGGGGCCATTTTTATGGCTTCGGGTCTTGTGCCAAAAACAACCAAAACTTTTTTCTTCGTCATACATGCTTTGCTTTACAACCGTGCATCCACCAGATCCCTGTTCAGACAGGCTTTCGTATCGAAAATGACGCCGTTATTCCTGATGATCTTCTGATAATCCAGCTCCAGGAACTCCTGGTGGGCTACCGCTACGATAATGGCATCATACACCACAGAATTTCTCAACTGTTTGATGATATCCACGCCGTATTCGTGATATACCGCTTCCTCATTGGCCCATGGATCATATATGTCAACATCCAGCCCGAACTGCTCCAGTTCATGGTAGATGTCCACTACTCTTGTATTCCTCACATCAGGACAATTCTCCTTAAAGGTGATACCCAGTATCAGCGCTTTGGAGCCTTTGATCTTATGGTCCTTTTCGATCATCAGTTTCACAACCTTATTGGCTACAAACTGTCCCATCATGTCGTTTACCCTTCTTCCCGACAGGATCACCTGCGGATGATATCCCAACGACTCTGCTTTGTGCGCCAGGTAATAAGGATCCACACCAATACAGTGACCACCTACCAATCCTGGTTTATACTTCAGGAAATTCCATTTGGTGCCTGCCGCTTCAATGACATCATTGGTATCAATGCCAATCCTGTCAAAGATGAGGGCCAGTTCATTGACAAATGAGATATTTACATCGCGCTGTGCGTTCTCAATAGCCTTGGATGCTTCAGCCACCTTGATGCTTGGCGCTTTATGTGTGCCAGCCTTAATGATGGAGCTGTACAGGTCATCCACAACAGTGGCAATCTCAGGCGTAGAGCCGCTGGTCACCTTTTTTATCTTAGTCAGGGTATTGATTTTATCGCCGGGGTTGATCCTTTCGGGAGAATATCCCACGAAGAAATCTTTATTGAACTTTAAGCCGGATACTCTTTCCAGTACAGGCACACAATCTTCTTCTGTACAGCCGGGGTATACTGTAGACTCATAAATCACGATATCGCCCGGCTTCAGGGCTGCACCGATCATTTCTGAAGCCTTCAGCAGTGGTTTCAGATCGGGCGCCTTAAACTGGTCTATAGGCGTGGGAACGGTAACGATGAATGTATTGTACTCCCTCAGCTCTTCCCTGTTAAAAGAAAAGCCCAATCCTTTGCGGGACTTCCCGCTTTTTTCCCTCAGGCGCATTGCTTCCAGTAACTCATCCATATCCGCCTCTTTCGTACGGTCATTTCCTTCACTCAACTCTGCAATACGTTCCTGGTTGATGTCAAATCCCATTACATTGTAATGCTTCCCGAACTCAATTGCCAGGGGCAGTCCAACGTATCCTAACCCTATTATGGCAATGCTGCGTTGTGCTATTTCGGTTTCTGTCTCTGCAGCTATCTGTAGCTGATTTATTTCTTCGACCACATTGTTCATAAAAAACAGATTAAAAAAGATTAGTTAGAAAAAATCCAGTTGATGCACACGCTTATTTTTTAGCAAGCGAGCGTTTTACTTTAGATATCAGGCCATTGGTAGACCGGGGTGTATTTGAATAACCATAGCCATAACCATAGCCATATCCGTAACCGTAGCCGTAACCATAACCACTGCCGATCTTCACGTCGTTCACGATGATATTGATCTTAGGCAGTTTGCCATTGAGATGCAGGTCCCTGGAGAGCAACAGCTGTTGTTTGAAGGTATATCCCTGTCTTACCAGGTATAGCGTTGCATCAGCAAAACGTCCCAGCAGCTGGGCATCCGTTACGAGGCCCACAGGTGCGGTATCTATGATGATATAATCAAAACGTTGTCTCAACTCGCCGAACAATCTCTCGGTAGCAGGCAGCAGCAGCAATTCTGCCGGGTTAGGAGGAATAGGACCGGAAGAAACGATGTAACAGTTCTCATGAAAACCGGAAGGCCTGATGATTTCCTCTAAACTGGTCTTTCCGATCACGTAGGTACTGAAACCTATCTGGTTCACCAATCCCAGCTGCTCTGAGATCTTTGGCTTACGCAGGTCCATTTCCATAAGCACGACCGACTTACCGGAAAGTGCCAGCACAGAGGCGATGTTGGTTGCCACAAAAGATTTTCCCTCGCCGCTCATACTGGAAGTCAGCAGGATGACCTGCCCTTTATCGCCCAGTACAAACTGCAGATTCGTCCTGATAGCGCGGAACTGTTCCACCACTGGCGCAACGGACCCTTTACATACGACTACCAGTTCTTTATGATCTGAGTGTCCTACCTCTGCCAGGATAGGCACTGGGGTATTGTTGACAATATCTTCCCGGCTTCCTACCCTGCGGTTGAAGAGCTCCTTGAGATACAATCCGATGGCAGGAATAGCCACACCTGCCAGCAGGGCAAACAGGTAGATCACCGGTCTCTTGGGGGCAAATGGTGCGGAATCACTCTTGGCCGGGTCGATGATCCTTGCTATTGCCAGGTTAGATGACTTGGAAATGGCCGATTCTTCGCGTTTCTTCAGCAGGAACAGGTATAACTCCTGTTTTACAGCCTGCTGCCTGGAATAGTCCAAAAACACCCTTTCTTTTCCCGGCACCTGTTTGATCTGGCTATTGATACCTCCCATCCGGTTCTTCAGCTGGTTGATGCTGATCACGATACCACTTTTCAGGGAAGCCACATTGGAGCTCAGGTCAGCCCTCAGGGAAGCCAGTTGCTCGTCCATGTTCTTAATAAAAGGATTGGACTCTGTAGTGGTCATCAGGCTACGTTGCCTGTCCAGCTGCAACCCATTATACTTCTCCACAATGGCCAGGAAGGTAGGGTCCTGTACGACCAGTGCGGAGGGTACGATACGTTTATTATTGTTCTGGTCATTGATGTACTGTTCGATAGACTCTACTATGCTCAGTCTCACCTCCTGTTCGGTGAGCTGTTTAGTAAGGTCTTCCGTACCGGATACCAGTACTTTCGCCTGTTCCTGCAGATCGGCCAGGTCGTTTTCCTGTTTGAACTGCTGGATCTGTTTTTCAACGCCCGACAGCTCACTGCTGACCAGCACCAGGCGGTTGTCTACAAACGCGATGGTACTGTCTACGATCCTGTTCTTGTCTTCCACGCTGGCCTGCAGGTATTTTTCGATCAGCTTGTTCAGGATGATCTCTCCCTTCCTGGGTATAGTGGCTTCTATACCGAGATTGATCACACTTACCTGTTTATTGGGTATTTCCACGTTGATCTTCTGCTGGAAGGAGGCTACGGCATTATCAAATGAGGTCACGCTGATGATATACTCTTCATCCACGAGTTCAATCTGCCTGTTCCGGGTGATGGATAACACCCCTTCAGGGAGGTGGACCGTATCGCCCCAGTTCAGCGTCTTTTCTCCATCGCGGGTCCTGAACACGAATTTCTTTTCATCGATCGGCTTCAGGACATACTTCACATTCTTGAGGGTATCTTTCAGGAACATCCAGTTAGCGGTAAAAGGCACATCGATGACTTCCGCTTTTTTAAAGTGACCTTCTACTATATAGGTAACATTCAGTTTCAGATCCCTTACTACCTTTTCAACGATAGATCTTGATTTCAGGATCTCTACCTCATTGTCGACATTACTTTTCGTACTGAACAGTTCCAGCTGGTCCAGTATTTCCTGTCCCTGGATGTCGCCGCCCTTCTTGTCGTCCTTCACCAGGATCTTCGCATTAATATTATACCTGGGCGTTGAATATCTCAGGTATGCCCATGCCATTGCACCGGTCAGTAACAGGCATATTACAAACCAATACCACTTATTGCGGACCTTTTCCAGGATATTCTGTACGTCAAGCGTATTGTCCGGCAAAAGCTCTGCTTCTATCTTATTATTTACAGCACCGTTAATGTGATTCCTACCGCTCATATGATGGGATTAATTAAAATTTAATTTTGGTTGCAAGGACAACTAAAAGAGATAACAGCGACACGGCGATTGTGAAATTCCTTGTCTTTGCAACATCTGTGGATGCAATCTTCGCTTTGTTAGGCTCTACGTATACAACATCTCCCTGGCGTAAATAGAAATAGGGGGAAGTGAACGTTTTGCTATCGTTGATATTAAAACGTACGAACTCTTTCTTATTCCCTGCGTCTCTGATGAGCAGGATATTTTCCCTCTTTCCATAAATGGTAAGATCGCCTGCCATGCCCAGGGCATCGAGCAGACTTACCTTTTCATTGGGCATGATATAAGAAGCCGGTTTTGCCACCTCACCCAGTACGGTGATCTTAAAGTTGACGAACCGGACATTTACGACAGGATCTTTATAATACTCAGCAGCTTTTGTCCTGACTTCGTCGCGTACTGCGTCTGTGGTCTTTCCCTTTACGAATATCTTTCCTATCAGCGGCAGCATAACGTATCCGTCTTTGTCTACCAGGTAACCGCTCATAGACGAAGCTGGAGAAGACGTTGGCGTATTGCCGGCTCCCAGAGGATTTCCATTCACGGGCCAGGTAGTGGTATTCTGCTGGTTGAGCAACGTTGTAGCAGAAGGATCGAGCGTTTGTATATTGACCTGTAAAATATCGTCGGGCTGAATAGTTGGCGTATAAAAGGTCGCCTGATCGATGGACGTCTTTCTTATTGAATCGGGAATATCTTTGAAATAACCAATATTCTTGGGTGTAGAACACGATGAAAAATATAGAGACATTACTCCTGCCATGAGCAAAAGCAGGTAAACTCCAGGTTTTGTAGTGCGACTCACGCGATAAATAATCGTCATTATAAAATTAACAGTTTAAAAAAGGTCTACTACCGGCATACCATGAGATATGCGGATAATCATGTATTGATTGTGTACTATAGCTTTATTTTATCCTTGTCCAGTTGTTCGTATGCTGAATTCTTACTGATAAATTCCGGTACCAGTTGTTTCATGAGAACTACTGTAGGGGTGATGTAATGCTTCTGGGCAGAAGCGATCAACTTTTCGACATGCTCATTCACTTCAACGAAGTCATATTCACGAACGCGGGCTATCATGATTTTTTCATGATAAGTACTAAGTGTATTTTCTGCATTGTTCAACAGCTCTTCATACAGCTTTTCCCCCGGACGTAGTCCTGTAAACACCACCTGCACATCTTTACCTGGCTCCCTTCCGCTCATGCGGATCATCTTATTGGCCAGATCAGCTATTTTCACCGGTTGCCCCATATCAAACACAAATATCTCGCCACCTTGTCCCATTGCTCCAGCTTCCAGCACCAGCTGACAAGCTTCAGGAATGGTCATGAAGTAACGGGTAATCTCCGGATGTGTAACAGTAAGCGGTCCTCCCTTTTCTAATTGCTGTTTAAATCGGGGTATAACAGATCCATTAGATCCTAATACGTTGCCAAACCTTGTAGTAATAAACCGTGTAGGTGGCATACCATATACGGGGCCTGACTTTTTATACTGACGGTTAACGTGATTATTGTAGGACTGTGTAAATATCTCGGCTATTCTTTTGGAAGCGCCCATGATATTGGTAGGGTTCACGGCTTTGTCAGTAGAGACCATCACAAATTTCTCCGCACCAAATTCCACTGCCAGTTCTGCCAGCATCTTGGTACCCATTACATTATTCAACACGGCCACAGAGGGGTTCTTTTCCATCATGGGCACGTGTTTATAGGCGGCAGCATGATATACCATGGAAGGCTCATATACTTCAAATAACTGCTGCATGCGGATGCGGTCGCAGATATTAGCGATGTAAGGCACTACGGGTACGCCTGGCGCCAGCTCTCCCATTTCAAGTTCCAGTTCATGCAAAGGCGATTCTGCTTTATCGCACATCACGATTACGGCAGGCTCCAGTTTCACCAACTGTCTTACCAGCTCACTACCGATAGAACCGGCAGCACCTGTAACGAGGATGGCTTTACCTTTGGCCTCACGGCTTACCTGTTCATTACTGATACTGATCACTGATCTGTCCAGCAGATCTTCGATCCGGATGTCCTGCAGTTTGGCAGGGCTCCATTCAGCGTTGATCCATTTATTCACAGGCAATACTTTCTGTACTTTAATATTCAGTGCAATGCAATTATCAACAAGGTCATTGAGTACCTGTGCATCGGGCGCTTCTTCAGCAACGATGAGTAACTTCACTTTCTCTTGTCTCATCAGTCTTTCGAGCGCGCTTCTGGAAGTGCCGAAGATGGGCAATCCCTCCAGACGTTTACCCGCACGGGTTAGTTTATCATCCAGGAATCCTGTAATGCGGATATTGCCTGTCTGATCTTCGCTGATGGCCTTCCGTACCATTAGTCCGGAGTGACCAGCATTATAAATAACAGCTTTGGTTTTATTGATGACGCCATACCTACTGTAATAATGAAAAGCCCATTTTACAAAGAGCCTGTAAGACAACAGGAAGAAGGTATTGATGAAGAAGTTAATAGTGATAACGGATAAGGGTATCATATTCTCTGCCGTGTATGTAAAGGCAGCAACATTGATGTAATAATAGATGATGGCACTGACAAGGCCCACGCATGAAATGCGTCCAATATCAGCCATACTCGTATACCTTACAATGCCACTGCAAGTACGAAACAACAACGATAATAGTAAATTCACACTCACTACAACCAATACAATATCCTGCATGGGGTATCGACCAAAGTCTTCGAGGCTAAAGTTAAGCCTGAGTAAAAAAGACAGGCTCATTGCAACAATCGAACACCCGAGGTCTAATAACAAAATCAGCCAGGATGGGGTAATCCATGATCTCTTAGTCATCGGTTTAATTAGATAAGGTTAAAACTGTATCAGTATTTTCTTTCAATAACTCGGAATCTCTTATAAACAGTATGTGTTACAGTATTTTAAGTTCTAACCTGTGTGCAAAATAAATACATAATGTTAAATTTTGTCCAGTTAATAGATGAGTTTGACCACATGTTTTTATCACTAATATTTATATTCCATAATATTAAAAACACATTGATTCATACAATTCTTCTATACAACTTACAGCAGGGCTTTTGTTTATCTATCAGTCTTTCAATCGTCCGGAAGTAACAAATATGTCTATTTTAATATTGCGTATTAGTACGTATCATTAAACGGGCAGTATCAACACATCACATATATCCGACGCACAAAGCATGTTCAGGCGGCGCATGCCACCCGTACATAGGTTCTTAACATTAAGAACATGGTAATAACACGAGCAATGAGTTATTCATGGCATGCAAGTTAAGTTGACTAATTGGTTATGTACTTTGCACTCTAAAGATGTTGCCAGCAGACTTTAAAGTAATGCTTGCTATTTAAGTTATTCGGTGAGACAGTTGAAACAAACACTATACCAAAAAGCAACAATGCCAATTCTTTCTCAAGACCACGTTTGATAACAACTATTGAAGAGCGTTTGTTTTGAGATTTAAAAAAGTATTAGCTCATCCGTTGTCTTTAAACAGAAGGGATTAACGAATATAGAAATTAACAAATTCAAATTATTGTTTGTATAAACATCAGGGGCTATCTGAAAAAAAAATTACCCGGAGCGTTTAAGCACCGGGTAAAGTTTACTACAAAAAAATATATGTCTTAACGTTATTCCACAGTTAGTGTGCCGGTATAGCCACAGGTTTTGACCTGATAGCAGTTAACGCGTCTTCTGTCATCACCTGCTTTTTTTGTGGCTTATGCCATACGTAACTTCTCTTCAGACAGGAGTAGCAGATATATCTGCGGATAGGGAATACACCTAACACATATTTAACAAAGAAACCACGGGGTACCCTGTCTTCAAGAACACCGTGTTTACATTTAGGGCAATCATGTAATTCAATACGCTCCACGTTCGAAGATGAGCCCTGTAACAAAATGTAACTCATAGGTAATTAATTAGTCTGGTAAGGGATAGTAGTTTGTTCACAAACTACCGTACAAAAATACAAATAATATTATTATTGAATTAATTTAATTTTTACTTTGAGAATTACTTTATATGCATAAAGTTCAAAATCAGTTGATCCTGTCAATCATTTTTCTCCCGAGAGATTTTCTGGTTAGGAGTCCTTGTTACTGGTCTTTTTTACAGCTATGATTATAAAGCGCTTAGGGGATCGGCCATTAAAAACAGGTATCTCTTCTGATGTAAGGCCAGACACCGATATTTCCCAGGGATTCTTTTGTTTCAAAGAAGGCGTCTACCACCACATCTACTCATACGAGTAATCTTCTGCCGTCTGGTTATTTAAAGTCGTTTTTGGGCTGCCTTCTGCTTTTTTTTGCAGGCGATTCTTTCTTCTTTTTCTGGTAGACGATTGTATTACCGTTCCATTGCCTGAAGGTGAGATATCCGATACTACCGGATGCGCCCTCGAATATCAGACTGGGCAGGGACCTACCATTCAGTTTTAAGTTAGATGTATTTATTAACATGAATATTGCGGATTTAGTGTCAGAAAATGCGCCCCGGTAGAAACCGGGACGCTGTTTGTTTCAATGATGGCATCTGTAAAATCAAAACCAATGATGAACGGGGCATCCGGCACATAGCACTTTCGACGATTACGGAATGTAAATTCTCCAATGCATACCTTCGCCTGGTCACACAGGATTATGAAATGGTAAACTCACGCATGGTCTGATTGCCGGGCATGTCTGTGGCGATAACCTTGACACGGGTTCCCGCAACAGCCGGATTCGCGACAGTAGCAGTGAAGATCCAGTATTTGCTGTTACCGCCTGCTACTAAGGCCTCCCCTTCCTCGATCAAGGCATTGGCGGCAGACCTGATCTCGACCTTGACGTTATCGAGTGTGAAAACGTCTTTAGCCTTGATCGTGATCGTATCTCCGACGAGACCTTTATATTTCGTTGTGACAATGCGCCGTATTTCCGGGAAAGAATGCGCATCTTTTAACGCCAAAGCATAAGCGCTCATTCCGAGTTTGATAGCGGCTTCATTGTACGCTGCTTTTTTCATGGGATCATTCAGCACTTCCACTGCAAAATCAGCGGCGTCCTCAAACCTTTCTCTGACTGCTATCTGTTCAGCCGTCGGCGGCAGAGTACTTCCCTTTGATTTTTCGCTGACGATTGTTTTGCCGCGATACTGACGCAGGGTTATACTCTTTGCGATAGTTCCTGATATACCTTCCAGGAAGAAGTTGTTTTTATTTATTGCCATATTATTTCAATTTAGTTTGTTAGAAAATCAGATTATCCCACAATCACTGCGAACGGGTGAAACAGCAGGCGTCCCTCTGCAGTTTCAGACGCAGCCCCGTTTAGCGGTGATTGCTGATACAATGTTACTATGATTATTTTTCCTGTTTGGAGCCTTGTCCACAGGACGCAAAATCGTGTGCATAGGACGCCAAAACGTGTCCATAGGCTCTGGCATTTCCTCTTTCCGGCATTTGACTTGCATATGATCAGCATCTTCTTCCGTTAAAAAACGGAGGAAGAACGGAAGAAGATGCTGATCATATGCAAGTTTGCTGTACTTCTGATGCTCCTTACTTTCACAATTCCGATTTCTTTGTTATTTTACCACAATGAAAGGCTTGCAAATAGATACCAGCAGCAAAATTCCCGTTTATATACAGATCGCAGATTCCATCATGGCAGCAGTCCGCGATGGCATTCTGACCCGTGATCAACAGATCCCTTCTATCAATGAACTAAGTGAAGAGTATTTACTTTCTCGTGGTACAGTGGAAAAGGCTTATAAAGAACTGCGGGATAAAAAGGTTATTATTTCAGTAAAAGGTAAAGGATACTTCATCAACCGGACAGATGTAGTGATCCCTCTTCGCATATTATTAATCTTCAACAAGATCAGTAATTATAAAAAGCAGGTCTACAACTCATTCGTAAAGGCGTTAGGAGACAATGTATTTGTAGATCTTCATATTCACCACCATAGCGTTCCGCTGTTTGAAAACCTGATCAATAATCATCTGGGAGATTATGATTACTATGTGATCATGCCACATTTTTACGAGCAACCGGGAAAAGTACTGGAGATATTGCGAAAGATACCTTCGGAACAATTAATCCTGCTGGATAAAGACCTGCAGGAACTAACAGGCAACTATGGTACGGTATACCAGAATTTTGAAAAGGATATATACGAGGCATTGCATGAAGCGCTACCGGCATTAAAGAAGTATGATAGTCTTGTATTCGTAAATCCGGGTATTACCCCCTACCCTATGGAGATTGAAAAAGGGTTCCGCTACTTCTGCCGTATGCAGGATTTTAATTTCTCGGTTATTGAAGGCATAGAAATGCATACCCCGGTAAGTAAAGGTCAGGCCTATATTATTATTGAGGAAACAGATCTGGTGAATCTTGTGAAGATATGCAGGAATGAGCAGCTTACCATTGGAAAAGATGTAGGCATTGTATCGTATAATGAAACACTATTAAAAGAAATTCTGCTCGATGGAATAACAGTGATCTCTACGGATCATGAGCAGATGGGCGTTTCTGCCGCAAGAATGATTACAAATAAGAAACAGGAGCGGATGAAAAATCCATTTAAACTGATCCTCAGAAATTCTTTGTAGAGCATTTTTAATGACGCTCCAGGTAATCTTTAATAGCCGAATGATAAACACTCTTGCCTTTTCTTACCTTGTAATTTGCTTTCTTTAAAGGGTCTGCTATAATGCTCTTCGCATACTCAACCGCATCAGCAAATCTATTATTAGACTCCAATTGAGAATCAGATGGGATCACCTTGCTCATATCAGGATATTTGCACAGATAGTTCGTTCCCCCCACATTTCTTATTACAAATTGCTTGTTGTTACGGCCCAGGCTTATCTTCCAGCCCTTCCATAACGGATTATTTATTCTTACCATAGTTTTTAACCCAAAATTATAGCATTACTCCTTGCGGGTTTTACGGATTCCACTTCTCATAACTCATGATAAATCAATACATTACCGAAACTTCCTGTTTTCTCAAACTTTTCAAGTTTCAAAAAAAGATAAGCATTCATCATCTGCAACCGATTATTTGCATATATTTGCAACCGAACGGTTTCGAAAACTAATAACCCGACCCATGAGAAGAGATGTTTTTCAAGCCATCGCAGATCCGACCAGAAGGGCTATCATACTATTGATCGCATCACAGGCGATGACGCCCAATGCTATAGCAGAGCATTTTAACACTACCCGCCAGGCGGTATCCAAACACCTGCGCATACTGGCAGAATGCCAGCTGGTAACACAGGAGCAGACCGGCAGGGAGATTTATTATCAGTTAAACGGTGACAAAATGAAAGAGATCGATAAATGGCTTGACCAATTCAGAAAAATATGGGAAAGCCGCTTTAACGAGCTTGATAAAATATTATTAACGCTTAAAAACGATAAAAAATGAACGTCAACTTAGCCTTTGATTTTTCCGTTGATAAGGAAAACAAAACCATCACTGTAAAAAGGGAATTTGATGCAGAAGTCGCACTGGTATGGGATGCTTATACCAAAAGCGAGATCCTCGACCAGTGGTGGGCTCCAAAACCATGGAAAGCAAGAACCAAAACCATGGACTTCAGAGAAGGCGGACACTGGCACTATGCTATGGTCGGACCAGAGGGCGAAGAACACTGGGCACTGGCCAACTATCAGCAAATCAGTCCTAAAAAATCATTCACCGGACTTGATGCCTTTGCGGATGCGGAAGGTAACGTAAACAAACAAATGCCACAGTCAAAATGGGTGATCTCCTTTACTGATAAGGGACAGATCACACTGGTACAGATCCATATTTCCTACGAAGACCTGGCTCAGCTGGAAACGACTATACAGATGGGCTTCAAGGAAGGCCTGTCAATGGCGATGGAAGGACTGGATGAATTGTTGCCCACATTAAAAAAATAAGTTAAATTTAACTAACACGTAAACAGAAAAACACATTCAGGAAAAAAGATCGCTATGAAGAAAAAAATTCTATTTGTTGTCAGTCTCCTCTTCGGATTGATGTTCATCAATGCAGGATTGAACAAATTCCTCAATTACATGCCGCCACCGAAAGATATGCCTGAAAAGATGATGGAAGTAATGGGCGCTTTTATGAAGATAACCTGGTTAATGCCGCTTATCGGACTAGCAGAAATCGTAGGTGGCATACTGGTCATTATTCCTAAAACCAGGGCGCTTGGTGCTATTATTATTCTGCCGGTAATGGTGGGGATAATCTTAACCAATATCACAGTGGCGCCTTCCGCATTACCCATTGGACTTGCATTATTTGTAATCAACATCTGGCTGATTATCGAGAACCGGGAGAAGTATCTTCCAATGGTAAGATAAACAACAATATTGCCCGCCGGCAATTAACGACCGCCATTCTTTCAATTGCAGGAGGCTTTCTCCGAGGGATTTCTTTGTCCAATATACCTGTAAGGGTTACCTCTGTCCATCAACAAATTGACCAGGCATCCCTTACAAGGTATATGGACAGAGATAACGGTAAATGACTATACCAATTTCATAGCAGTATTCAACCTGTCTGCCACATCATCCCAGTTGATGATCTGCAGCATATTATCAACGAAGTCTGTTCTTTTATTCTTATACTTCAGGTAGTAGGCATGCTCCCATACGTCAATCACCAATAATGGTATAACGCCCCATTGGGTTAATTTCTCATGATTCTCACATTGCAAAATAGTGAGTTTATCACTATAAGGCTGATACCCCAGGATTCCCCAGCCATTCCCATCAACATCTTTGGACGTTTTAGCCAGGTAGGTCTTCAGCTTGTCATAACTGCCGAAATCCTTCTCAATCCTTTTTAAAAGTTCGCCCTTCGGTTCCGTCTTCTTATTACTCAGGTTTGTCCAGAAGATGGTATGGAGCACATGGGAAGAGAAATGGTAAGATAATTTCTTCGTCCAGTAATCTACTGTTTCAAGACTGTTATCGTCCAGGGCTTTCCTGATCTTCTGCAGATCACCATTGGCTGCTTTTACAGCGCCGCCATGGTGAAAGGTGTGATGAAGATAGACGGTTTCTTCGTCCATATAGGGCTCCAGAAAATTCTTGTTGTACGGTAAGGGCAGGTGTTGAAAATTGCCAGCTGCATCGGTTAGCTTGTCCAGTCCGTTGCTTCTGTAGTTTTCTGCTAATACGGAATTGGCGGGCAGTAATGCCGTTAATGAGAGGATACCAGTTGCAGAAAGAAAATCCTTACGATCCATTTTACTTTTCTTTAAACGTTAATTAAATCAGGAATGAATTTTATCAGTAACCCGGCTGCAGCGGCCAGTGCGATAATGAGCAGTTCAGATATCTTTTTAAAATTAAGCAGGATCAGTATTGTTCCCAACGCAATGACGACGGAGGTAATATCAGTAAACTGGCGTTTCGCAAGCACTAAGACTGCCCCTGCAATGGCGCCTGTAGCCGCAGCTGTTACGCCGTCAATAAACGCCTTAATAGCAGCATGCTTCCCATATTTCTTAAAGTAGGGCGCCGGTAATATCGTAAACAGATAGCAGGGCAGAAAAGTTGCCAGCGCAGCCACACAGGCGCCCGGCAATCCTGCCACCAGGTACCCTATAAAACCGACAGTGATCACCACCGGTCCGGGTGTGATCATCGCCACCGCCACGGCATCCAGGAACTGCTGCTCACTCAGCCATTGATATTCTTTTACGACACCACCATACAAAAAGGGAACGATGGCCAGGCCGCTGCCAAAAACAAAGGCCCCGGCTTTGAGGAAGAACCATCCTGTTTGCACCAGTTTCTCATCGGCAGACAATTGACCGGTCACCTGCAGGAGTACGGGAGAATAAAGTATGGACTGTGTTGTATTGAGCAAGCGGGGACGGGTTCTCGACATCCAGACGGCAATACCTCCCAGCAGGATCAGCCAGAGCAATTCCTTTTCATAGATGAACGTAGCTACCATCAGTACCCCGAAAATGATCCACAGCAGCCAATCCCTGCCCAGGCTCTTCTTTGTGAGTTTGTAGCTGCTCACAGCTATAATACCTATTACGGCAGCACCTATACCATAAAACAGGGCCTGCATCCAGGGTAGACCGCCAAATTGTACATAAGCGATGCCCAGAGCTACCACCATCAAAAACGAAGGCAGTACGAAGGCCAGACCAACCAGTGTGGCCCCCAGGAGCTTATAATCCACATATCCGATATAAATGGCTAACTGAGCTGCCAATGGACCTGGCGCTAACTGGGCCAGCGCCAGTCCTTCTTTATAATCCTCTTCCATGATCCACCGGCGTTCCTCCACCAGATCCCGGTTCATATACCCTACCAAAGCTACTGGACCTCCAAAGCCGATGGCCCCTAACTTTAAAAAATACTTTACCAGGCCTGCGAGTGTGTAGGATTGCTTCTCATTCATAAATATCATTTATACGCCACGCCAGACGATCGTATGGTTCAGGCAATGCAATGCTACTACCTGATACAGGCAATAAATAGAACAGAAATGACCTGTTTGTATGGAAATTACTTTTTAGCCGGTTTTTTCCTGTAATCTGATGGGTTCTTACCAGTATGTTTTTTGAAGATGCGCGTAAAATGACTCTGATCCGAAAACCCTGTCAGATAAGCGATCTCAGTCAGGGAATAACCGGACGACTGCATCAGTGCAATGGCCTTCTCAATACGCTGTTTACGGATATACTCACCAAAAGACAGATCTTCAAAATACTTCGAAAACTCCCTGGAGAGATAAGAAGGACTGATCTCCAGATCTTTTGAGATCTCTTTCAGACTTAAGCTGGTATCAATATGATCCTGTATGATTTCCTTCAGTTCTTTTGCCCAGGCAGGGATCTTCTTAGCACCTGGCTTTGATTTCAGGTAGGTATTGAACACATTCAGCAAGAGGTTTTCAAATGGCTGCTGTGTATGTTTTTCTTTCTGCAGATGTTTAGCCCAACTGTACAAACCGTCATATATGAGCATACCTTTTTCCAGCAGATCGTGGTCGTTGGGATAGTTAAAGGCAAGCCCTGCGGAAATAGCCCACAAACCCGAGGATTGAGCCGCTAATTCATGATGATCTGTATCAGCACCCCGCACTATGATAGCGAGGGTATGTATGGCAGGGTCTTCTATCTGATATTTCTGTACGAAGTAGTCGAATGTACAATGGTTACCGTAATGGGTAAACTCTACTCCTGGTACGTCGAAAGGAATAGCGTTCAGTTGTTTGGCCTTTTCTGTTACCTGGTCGAAAGGAGCATAGATGATCTCTGCATCCTTGTCGATGAATCTCCTGATAAGCCAGGGACAGGCAAGGCGGTCTATTTTCGGTCGTTCACGGGTGATCCATTTCATGATGGGAGGTAAAATAGGGGCAAAATACATTAAATACCTGGTTGTTAATTATAGTTACTGATTACGGCACAAACGTGAACATACATTACGCAGAAAATGTGCATAACGGTGGACCTGTCAGCATAAATTTTCGGGTTATATCCCCCCCTATTTCGGTATCGGCGTACTAATATCTATCACCCTTTTCATCACCTTCTGCAAACTCCTCGCAGAATCCAGATGCGTATACAACAGCGGTAAGCTATTACTCGCAAAAGATTTCACATCAGGATCCGTAGCATATTTCGCAGCCTTTCCGAAATCCCGGATATCCTTGTTGTAGTCGTTCACGGTGAGATCTACATACGACCTGTCGAACTCAATACCCTCCTTTTTAAGGAGACTTTCCTTCTGCTTTTGCTGATGATTGGATATATCAGCAGGCAGCGTCACATTTTTAGCAGCAGCCAGCTTTTTCAGCTTCGCCTGCGCCTCTTCATGATCCCGGGCGATCATGGCACCCAATTCTTTTACCCGCTTGTTACCGGATCTATCCCTGGCCAATTCTCCCATCTGGGATTCCAGCATTACACCACTGGCGGTATTCACCAGGAAATCGGCATCATCCTTTGTAAGGACAATCGCCGAAGAATCATCCGGACGGCTCTCCGAATCAATTCTTTTGGCATTTACTTCTTTTGCGCTTTTTACACTATCGGGAGTCCTGCTATTGCAGCTGAAGAGGAAGGAGATAACGATAAGACCCGAATATAATTTGACGAAATTTTTCATGGTCTTTTTTCTATAACCGGCTCAAAATGCATGCCACGGAACAGAACAATAGAACCTACAGCCATCTTTAAAATGACTTATATAGCAGTTTAAAAAATATTAGCCAGTCTCTGCTTATGCTCCGCCCGGTGTAAGCAGGTATGGTAATTGTGACGGCATCGTATTGTTTCACCATAAAAACTTCGTTATGGCTATCGTAAAAGTAATTGAGCTCATCTCTTCTTCCGAAAAGGGTATTGAAGACGCTATACAAAATGCAGTTGCAGAAGCATCTAAGACTATACACAATATAGACTCAGTATTTGTAAAGGATATCAAGGTGCATGTAAAGGATGGGAAAATAACCACCTATGGACTGATTTGTAAAGTATCTTTCAGATTGGACGAAAAAACGAAGGAACACGCATAAATGGGGATGATACATCATGCGGCAACCGGCAAATGTAGTGGTTACCGCATGATGACATTATGCATTTACTATCGTGTCGCAACTTTCTCCTGCGGCATTATATTTCTTGATCACTTTGGCCATATGGCTGGCGTCTGTAAATCCTAACTCCCAGGCAATCTCTTTTGCACTCTGATCGGAATGGCGGAGGCGGCTCTGGGCTACATTCACTTTTGACTTCAGCACATATTCCTTTAAGGTCTCTCCTGTTTTCTTTTTGAAATATTCACTTACATAGGTAACCGATAGATGAAATTCGTTTGCAATCGCTTCAATCCGCAGTTTCTCATTGTCAAATAAATTGAACTGGATGTACTGCAGGATATCACTGATCTGTTTATCCGTTGCCGGATGATCGTTCCTGAAAGTCTGTTCAAAGTTGCGCCGGAGAATATTCAGCAGGGCAAACATATGTCCGCGGATAATAGAATCGGCATGCTCCCGCCTATTCGTATACTCATCGTAAACACCTTTTATCAGGTGGCTGAGCATCTGCTTATCAGAATCGCTGTGTATGATGTCTCCGGGCTGCCGGTTATAGCTGCTCAATATATAATGCAGGTTCTGAAACCATTCTGTATAATCCATCATCTGCGTGCTGTCCTTTTTAAAGAACAGGCCGTTGAAGCGGATAAAAATGAAAGTGGTAGGCTCCGCTACCTCAAACCAATGGCAATCATAGGGTGGCAGCAGGAAGATATTATCCTGCTGATACCCGATCAGACTGTGATTGATACATTGCCTGCCGCTGCCTTTCTCAATATAAACAAGTTCGAAAAAATTATGCTTATGTGGCCGTTGAGTCCACTCCTGTAATTCCTCTCTCGTGATGAAAAAAGGCTGAGATGAATTTTCTACCCGCATGTATACTGCTGATTTACATTGAAAGTCCTGATTCAGCTGTCAAGGTAATACAAAAACAGATGTTTTTATCTATCTATCAAAGGATGGTCAGCACGATCCTTCCCCGGGTAGTACCTGATGCCTGCTGCTGGTGCGCCATATCCATCTGGGAGAAATCAAAATGGTTTACATATGGGACGATGATACCTTGTTCAAGCAGATCCGCCAATGCAGTCATGTCAGCGTCGCTGGACTGAACGAGGAAGAAAAAGGCCTTTACACCATTTTCCTTTGCTACCGCTGCCACCTCTTCCGGAACACTACCGGGAATACTGATGATCATTCCGCCAGGCCTTACTACTGCGATAGATCGTCTGACATGCTCACCGCCGACACAGTCAAATACCAGGTCAACATCTTTTACCTCATCTTCAAATAGCTGGTTCCTGTAATCTACATGTTCATCAGCCCCCAGTCCCAACACAAAGTCCTTGTTGGCGGCGGAAGAAGTACCTATTACATAGGCGCCTGCATGTTTAGCCAGCTGTACCACAAAATGGCCTACGCCTCCTGCGGCTGCATGTACCAGTATCCGCTGTCCTTTCTTCAGTCCTGCCTGCTGAAATAAACCTTGCCAGGCCGTCAATGCCGCTAATGTCGTGGCGGCGGCCTGCTGATGCGTAATACCGGCGGGCTTTTTAGCCAGATGAGCAGCCGGAGTGGCTACATACTCCGCGTATGCCCTGCCATGACCCGGAAAGTTAACCATCCCAAATACTTCATCTCCTGCGGCAAACACCTTTACTTCGCTACCTACTGCCGTAACTACACCCGAAATATCCCAACCTAAGATAAAAGGCATCCCGCTTTTAATAAGACCGGCAATACCCTTTCCCTGTCTTGTCTTTACGTCTACCGGGTTAATGGCAATCGCATGCACCCTTACCAGGACTTCATCTTCCTTAATAACCGGCTCGGGGAGCGTGGTATATTCCAATTTGTCTGTTCCGCCAAATTCATTGATAATAATCGCTTTCATTGCTTTTACGTTGATTCGTTCAGTGTTTCTGTTTGACACCTCAAAATTGCGGCAAAGCATCCCCCGGAAAGAGTATTTATTTGGGTAAGAAAGGTATTTTTCAAGGTTGGGGGCATACGAAAGCCCAATAGCCCCTTCAGGGCATATCTGGAAAAACGGTGAAGATAAGAGCTAGTTGATACGCTTGTCAAATCCCATACCTACAAGCTCAGTATAGGCGGCCCATACATCCTCCGGTATTTCCTGCGGTATCTGAAACCCTTTGCTGCTGTATGTTTTTATTCTGTATAAATCACCCGCCAGTGTATCGAGAAACGTTTCGTAGGGTATAATGCCACTGGAGAGATAGTCGGTCATGGATATCTGCGGAGAGGTTACTGATATGGGTACCTCTTTAAAATGATTCCTGAAAGTGGCATAGGTACGCCGCTCCATGTAAGGTTTGTGTACGAGTATAAGACTCGACGGATGAATGTCACGCGCCTTCAGTAATTGCATACTGAAAACAACATTTTCACCCGTATTGGTCGATTTGTTTTCCAGGAGGATAGCCGATTCCGGTACACCTCTTTTAATGGCCAGTTCCGCAAATGTTTCTGCTTCACTTACTTTCCACGCCTCCTGTGTCAGATATCCGAAGCCACCCGAGAATACAATCAGGGGCGCCAATCCTTCCAGGAAAATATCCGCAGCTCTTTCCGCCACACTGGTATCATGACTCCCTAATACCAACATACAATCCGATGCTTTGATCTCCTGGTGCATACAAAGGTAGTCCCATATTTTCTGGGCCAGTCCGAAAGTCTTGTTTGCTGATGACATACATTAATTCCCGTTGAGAATGATCACAATATCCGCAAGGTACTCATAGCCTTACATGTCGTTTGTAATAATACTAATTATACTATTTATATGCAACGTTCACGGATCAGTCATTTTGTTAAGTTTTCAAAGACGAGCATCATACGTACCTGATGACGATGATCATACCGGCATATTTTTTAATGAAATACCTTTGAATGGAAAAATCAGTGCCCATGATACTCACAATAACAATGAACCCTGCACTCGATAAAAGTACCACGGTAGAAAAGCTATTAGCAGAGAAAAAGCTACGGTGCGAACAGCCGGTCATAGAAGCCGGCGGTGGTGGCATCAATGCCAGTAAAACCATTAAAGAGCTGGGCGGAGAGAGTGTGGCATTTTACCCCGCCGGAGGTGCGAACGGCAGAAGATTGCAGGAGCTGCTGATAACATTAGGTATTAACAGTATAGTGGTCCCATTAAAGGGAGAAACAAGAGAGAACCTCACGGTGACAGAGACCAGTCATAACCAGCAATTCCGCTTTGTGATGCCTGGGCCTACACTGGATGAAGAAGACGTAGAAAGATGCTTCGCTGCCATTGAAGCCATACTTCCCGTCCCTGATATCATCGTAGCCAGCGGCAGTTTACCTCCCGGTGTACCAGATGATTTCTTTGGCCGCCTGGCACATTTATGCAAACGAACAGGTTCAAAGCTGATCGTGGATACATCCGGTGAACCACTGCTGCATGCCGCCAGGACGGGCATTTACCTGCTGAAACCCAATATGTCGGAACTATGCAGCCTGGCCGGCAAAGAATACCTGGAACTGGACAGTGTCACAGAAGAGGCCCGGAAGATCATTGAAAAAGGTTATTGTGAAGTGCTGGTGATATCCATGGGACCTGCAGGTGCATTGCTCATCACCAAGGACCTGAGCGAACAGATCAGCGCGCCTACGGTAAAGAAACATACTACCGTGGGGGCGGGCGACAGTATGGTTGGTGGTATGGCCTGGATGTTGGACAAAGGAGAACCGATACAGGCTGTGGCGAGATTTGGTGTGGCCTGTGGCACCGCCGCCACCATGAACGCAGGTACACAACTATGTAAAAAAGATGACGTATACCGCTTATATAAGTGGATCAACCGGTGATATGTAAGTGACTATAAACAGTCCT
The DNA here is from genome assembly GCF_003014595.1 of Chitinophaga ginsengisoli. Taxonomy (GTDB): domain Bacteria; phylum Bacteroidota; class Bacteroidia; order Chitinophagales; family Chitinophagaceae; genus Chitinophaga; species Chitinophaga ginsengisoli. Next base: position 290,228 of record NZ_PYGK01000002.1, read on the forward strand.
GTCGGTAACCATGATCATTTTCCTGTCTTTTCTGCCATAGTACATTTATGGTAAAAAGCCGTATGCTGAAAAGAGCCTGCCTGTTGATCCTGTTCTTAGCACAATATTTTGATGTTGCCGCCAGCCAGCAAATGTGCTGGCTACCTACCAGTTGCGCTGCAAACAGGCAGCTGCTTTTTAACTATTTCGAACAGTCTGCACTCCTGGGACTTGATCAGCGCGATTATGCCTACACACTGGTACAACAATTGAAAGCCGGTATTGTGCCCATAGACTCCGCAGAAGCAGATGAACAACTGTCGGCAGCCGCCCTTGCATTCTTCACGGATGTGGCATATGGTACTAAAGTAACCAGAGTAGGATATGACGGATTAAAATATACGCCGGACTGCCTGGACATCCCAAACCTGTTGCACCATGCCCTTTCTGACAATACATTCGGACAACTGCTCAACAGACTGGAACCTACCGGCCCTGAATACCGGGCTATCAAAAGCATGATTGCCTCCTATACACAGCGTTTACAACATAACAGTAGCCATCCCGCAAAGGTCAGTTCCGACCTCGTAGACAGCACCAATCATCCCCTGATAGATAAACTGTACCAACTGGGTTATTTGGATACTATCTGCTACAATATATCCGAAGATACCTTGCGGAATAAGGTCCGGGCCATGCAAGGCCTGTTTGAATTCCTCGAAGATGCTGCATTGAGACGCGGGGTACTGGAAGAGCTGAATATTCCGCTTGAAAAAAGACTACTGGAGCTAAAACATGCGTTGAATACTTTCCGCTGGCTGAACTGCGTACGCAAATACCAGTCCGTGCTTGTTGTGAACATCCCCGCAGCAGGCCTTTACCTATATCAGGGGGATAGTCTGCTCCTGTATTCCCGCACTATCGTAGGAAAGGAAAACACGCCCACTTCTCCTCTTACCAGCAGGATAGACGAGATTATCATGTATCCTTACTGGACGGTGCCTTACAAAATTGCCACCAGGGAATTATTGCCCGGTATAAAAGGTGATCCTGTTGCATACCTGGATGCCGGCAACTACCAGGTACTGGACAAATCCGGGAGAATACTGGATCCTTCCACTATCAACTGGCAAGCGCTTAGCAGCACCAATTTCCCTTATACCCTCCGGCAGATGAATGGTTGTGATAATTCGCTGGGCATCATCAAGCTGAATTTCTTTAACCCATACAGTACTTACCTGCACGATACACCGGGCAAAAGCTATTTTATGTTCAACAAACGATACTTCAGTCATGGCTGTATCCGGGTGGAGGATGCTATTCCGCTGGCAAAGCTGTTGCTACCGGAAGAAGCGCAACGTATAGACAGCCTGGTCAAAGTGGCTGCTGCCCCACAGAAAGGGCCTGTTGTTATGCCCCTTCAGCAAAAAACACCGGTATTCATACTGTACGAAGTAGCCTGGCCCGATCAACAGGGGAATATCAGGCTCTATGATGATGTCTATAACAAGTTCAGATAACAGTTTATAAGGATTATTCAAACATTAAGGCTTCAATAAGTGTTATGGTTGTATCAACGCTCCGTGGACCGGGTCGATATGCCAGCTACAACTACTTTTGTGTGATGATAGAGTCATCAGATTGCCGGGATAGTATCTTTTTTTCCACGTGAAGCTGTCACCTAACTTCTGAAAAACAACTATGTATGCTATCACTGTTCTACAGGTCAGCAGCGTTCATGTGCATTTCAGGTTTGATATTTGCCTGTACCCGACCAGTGGCGGAGGATCGTCGCACAACATCTCAAGACAGCCTGGAACAAGCTTCTACAGGGTCTGCAGCCGTATTGTCAGATGAAAAGAAGGATAATAGCGCACGCTATCAGCAATACCTTCTTCATCTTGTACATAACAATCCATCGGAGAAGTGGCCTGCATATGGAGCAGTACCTCCGGAAGGGGCACTGCTTCCATATCACAGGGTCCTCGCCTTTTACGGCAACCTTTATACACCTGCAATGGGAGTATTGGGTATACCCGAAGAAGAGATGCTGGCGAGGCTGAAGGAGGAAACAGCCAGGTGGCAGCAGGCCGACACAATGATCCCCGTATTACCCGCCCTGCATTACATTGCTGTTACTGCCCAGGAAGATCCGGGGCCTTCCGGTAAATACCGCCTGCGTATGCCAAAGGAGCAGATCGATAAAGTGCTCACTATGGCTCACCAGCAAAAGACGCTACTATTCCTGGATGTACAGGTAGGCCTAAGCACCCTGCAGGATGAACTGCCTCTCCTGGAAACATATCTACGCCTGCCGGAAGTACACCTGGGGATAGATCCTGAATATTCGATGAAGCATTTGCAGGTACCCAGTTCCAGCATCGGTACCTTTGACGCGGCTGATATCAACTATGCTATTACCTTTTTGTCAGACATTGTAAAGCGATACAATCTGCCGCCCAAGATACTGGTGGTACACCGCTTTACACAGGCGATGCTCACCAACTATAAGGATATTAAGAAAGTACCGGAAGTACAGGTAGTGATCAATATGGATGGTTTTGGCTCACCTGCTAAAAAGATAGATAGCTACACGGGATTTGTTGCGCGGGAGCCCGTACAGTATACAGGTTTCAAACTGTTTTATAAAGTAGACCCGAAAACAGGTAAACGGCTAATGCGACCAGAAGAAGTACTGGCATTGTATCCGAGTCCTGTTTATATTCAGTATCAGTAAATCTTATTATTATGTATACGTAACTACATCATTATGACATTCGGCATCCAATCACTTGATGATCCTACCGTCTTCCATTTTTATGATCCTGTCAGTACGCGCGGCAAACTCCTGGTCATGAGTTACAATCAACAGCGTTTGTTTGCGCTCACCTGCAAGCTGCCTGAAGATGTCAAATACTATTTCACTATTTTTCTTGTCAAGGTTACCGGTAGGCTCATCAGCCATAATGATACAGGGATCATTGATCAGCGCTCTTGCTATCGCTACACGCTGTTTTTCGCCACCAGACAACTGGTTTGCTTTTTTATAGGCCAGCCGTCCGATATCCAGCATATTCAGCCTTTCCATTGCATGCTTTTCTATCTCCTGCGCAGGATATTTAGCAAGTTTCAGCCCTGGTAGCATGACGTTATGCAACACACTGAATTCACTAAGCAGATAATGAAATTGGAAAACGAAGCCGATCTTCTCATTTCGTACCCTGGCAAGCTCCGGCTCCGGTTTATTGGCCATTGGTACGTGGTCAATAAATAACGCTCCTTCATAGTCCGTATCCATAGTAGACAGAATATATAACATGGTTGATTTACCACAACCAGACTTACCGGTCACCGTCACAAACTCGCCTTTATTGATGCTGAAATTAATATCGCTTAACACCTTCACGTCAACCGGATCGTGAAAGTATTTATTGATATGGCGTGCTTCAAGAATAATGTCGTCCATGGCTATTTTCCCCTGATGATGACTACTGGATCAATCCTGCTGGCTTTTCTCGATGGCTGCCAGCCCGCGAGGTATGTTGATGCGAGTGAAAAAATCCCGCCAATGAAATAGATAAACGGATCATAACTTACCGGATATGTTTTGATCGTGGGCAAAGACGTGGTACGGAAAGGCAATTGATCTATTCCCAGAGAAAACAGAAATCCGGCCATCAATCCCGTGACACCTCCGGCGATCCCTATGCTCATGGCAATGGAAATGAATATACGTCTTACGTCACGTCCTGCAAAGCCGCTGGCTTTCAATATGGCAATAGTATCCATTTTCTCATATATCAGCATGTTAAGTATATTGTAGATACCAAACCCCGACACTGTAAGCAACGTGATGCCCACGGCATAAGATATAAGCGACCTGATAAAACTTCCTGTTTCAAATTCTGCATTGAGCGTCTGAACATCCTGTGCGCTGACCCTGAAAAGGTGGTTGTATTCGCGGGCCATTGCCGGTGCTGCCGTGATATCTTTTATCTTAAGCTGTATATCCGTAATGTAATTAGCTGTTTTGCCAAGTAGCTTCTGAGCCGTGCCCAGCGATGTAAAGCTCTGGACCTTGTCAAAATCCCGGATACCCGACTGCCATATAGCAACAACTTTCAGCGGAAACCGTTCGCCTTCAGCCGTGGTTAGTTGCACAGTTTCTCCTACATGGACCAGCAGATCTTCAGCCAGGACTTTACCAAGAATAATACTGTTAGGCATTTTTTCCAGCATTAATGCATCCCCGGCTACTATATAATCTTCAAAATGAAAAAGAGCAGTTTCCTTACGCTCCTCGATACCATTAACCGTCGCAGTAATATCAACGGTGCCTTCATTAAAAAAAGCCTGCATCACTATTCTGGAGGAGATACCAGTCACACGGTCATCCCTGCGCAACGCATCCAGGATGGCCATGCCATTATAAATCCCCTGCCTGCTTCCGGTAGCTTTTATTGAATGAATAAAATGATAGCCTGAACGATAAACCGGAGACATAAGTATCGGCTGAACAGCCGCTGGCTTTATTTCATTATACAGGCGTATGTGAGGCGTGCGATTCAGGAAAAGCGCATCCATCATTTCATTAAGCCCACTCATGAAACCCAACAGCGACACAAACATCGTAATGCTGAACGCCACACCGATCGCCGCGACAAGTGTTTGCCGCCACCGTGCCAGTAACAATGCCCGGGCTATGCTAAAAATCAGCTTCATGGTGCTGGTTTTATAATAAGATCATTCACTGTTAATCCCGAGATGATCTCTACCTTTTCATAATCCATCAATCCAGTTGACACCTTCTTCCTTTCGTTATTGGTTAATAGCACAAAGCCTTCATTCAACAGGTACGAACGCGGAATAATTAGCGCCTGTGCTTTCTCAGCGACGATGATATTCGCTTCACAGGTCAGATTGGGATATAAGACCGGAGGAGCCTTCAGGAACCTGGCCTCAACGGTAAATGTCTTCGATCTCTCATGCATAAAGGGGGTGACTTTTGTGACCATCGCATCGAACACCTGCCCCTTATAACTATCCATTGATATGATTACTCTCTGCTGTGGCTTTATACGTACGATATCATATTCATCAACCTGCAGCTCCAGTAAAAAAGAGGCGGCGTCTCCAATTACTGCAACAGGCTGTTGCAGGTTCACCATCTCTCCTTCTTCAATAAGCATATCGTACACTTTGCCGCTATACTCACTTTTGACTGTATAGTCGCTTGCCAGCGACCTGGATATCTCAAGGTTCTTTAACGCCTGTTTTTCGTTAAAGCTGATGTCACGTTGCAATTCTGCATAGCGCAAGCGGGCCGTTTCATAGTTGTTACAGGATGTTTTCCAGGCGAGCTCCCGTTGCTCCAATTCACTACGACTACCAATCTGCTGCGCCCAGAGACGCTGTTGGCGTTGCAGCTGCAAGGCATCCTGATCCATTTTTATCTTTGCGTCATTTATACTTAAACGGAGCTCCTCCAATTTTCGAAAATTAGCTGCCTGAGACGCATTATCTGCCGCTATATGGGCATTCTCGGCCTGCAATTGCGGTCTGACGCCGGAAATATACAAGATGGCATCTTTTTTACTAACCACATCTCCTTCCTTCACCATCTTCTTTTCCACAATACCGCTCACAGCAGAGAAAACCTCATACTGATTACTACTTTTTATCAAACCCGAAGCATAAACAGATTCGGTAATTTTTTCAAGCACAGGTTTGACTTTCTGCTGCCTGCCATTGCATGCGACTAACAAAAAAAGAAAACCTGTCAGCACCGGATACCTCATAATAACATGTTTATTTCATTATTGAACCATCTCCACCAAAGCGCTGCCGACTTATCCGATACTATTAACTGAATACTTCCTCGACAGCGATGCTATGCTTATGCATCGCGAGATATTCAATGATCGCATCCCGGCTGATAACACCAACGAGGTTCCCGTTGCTGGTCACAGGAATGATCATATCCGTTTCCGGAGGCAGACTTTCCCACGCGCTAAGTGCCGGCATTGCGATATCAAAAGAAGGATGCTCTTCCGTGATCAGGTCTTTTACAGGATGATCGATGTGCTTTTTATCAAGGTTCCGGATAAGCGTGCCCCTGTCAATAACTCCAACCGGGGCCTCATTTGAGGTGATCACAAAATAGGGTTGGCGGTAATCGGTCAGAGAAGGTAATGCATCTCTTAATGTCAATGAAGAAGATATAGTACGATAATCTGTTACCAGGATATCTCTAAGCATTACATTGTTCAGCGCATCCCGTACAAGGGCATTGTGCTTTTCCATAGTTCCCTGCAACATCAGCACCACTCCTGCAATAACAAGCAGCAGATTCGCATTGATCAGGCCTGAGATCAAAAATAACAACGATACCAAACGGCTGACCCATACCGCAATATTGGTTGCTTTCAACGGTGTAGTGAACAACTCCATCATTCCTCTCAGCACCCTGCCTCCATCCATGGGAAATGCCGGAATAAGATTAATCACTCCCAGCAGTACATTAACAGCATGTAAGAAGAAGATAAAGTTAAGCCGGTCAATGCTCAGGAAAAAAGGTACTGATCTCCATAACGGAGTATGTCCTGACAAAAAAGGTATCAGGGCAAAGGCTATAATAAGATTGACAGCCGGGCCGCTGAGGCTGATCATTATTTCCTGGCCCGGTGTTTCCGGTTGACGTTTCAACTGTGTCATGCCTCCGATAGGCAATAACAGGATCTCTTTAACAGGTATGCCGTAATAGCGGGCGGCAAACATATGGCCTAATTCATGTAGTACGACAGAAGCGAAAGCCGCCATAACAGCTATGATCTTCCACAAGGATTCTACCGCTGTCTTACCGGTAAGTCCATCAGCGATCAGTATCCAGCTGATCAGCAGGATAAAGGTCCAATGTATACCCATTTTGGTGCCTTTAAGCGTAAACAGGTTGAATGTAGCTTTCATGAGAGGTAATTTGAACACTGAAGTTCCGAAACCCATAAATAGCGATCAATGATGACTATCATTGAAACAGGTGGATAAACATCATCTTCCGGCACAATCGCCATCATTGAACAGGTCTGTGATATATAATAATTTCGGTAACAGTCAATCTTTTTAACTCAACAATTCTTCGATTATGAAAACAGACTTTGAATTACAACAGGACGTTCTGGACGAACTACTATGGGATCCTTCCCTGGATTCTGCCGAAATAGGCGTTTCTGTCAATGACGGCGTCGTAACGCTGAGTGGTGTTGTAAACAGTTACACAAAGAAACTAGCGGCCGAAAAAGCAGCCAAAAGAGTAAAAGACGTAACGGCTGTAGCCATGGAAATCGACGTGCACTTCTTTAATGGAGAAGGCAAATCAGATATCGACATCGCACATGCGGGGTTGAATGCACTTTCATGGAGTACTGTCGTACCTAAGGATAGCGTGACCATAAAAGTGGAAGACAGCTGGCTGACGCTGGACGGAGAAGTGGAATGGCAATACCAGAAACAAGCCGCAGAAAACCTGGTAAAGGACCTCCAGGGTGTTAAAGGCGTAACTAATCTGATCCGGTTAAAACCAACACCCAACCAATCTATCGTTAAAGATGCCATCAGAAAAGCCCTGGAACGTAGCGCAGATGTAGAGGCAGCAGCTATCAACATCATTACTGAAGGCAATCACATTATCCTCAAAGGGAAAGTACGTTCATGGGGGGAAAGAAATGAAGTCGAAAAAGCCGTATGGGCAACGCCCGGCGTGGTCGATGTAAAAGATGAACTGATTGTTGCTCCTTATTAATTCCTGCTACTATGCTCTACAACTGCTTTCATGGTCCACTCATGCAGGACCTGAACTTCTCGGCAGCCAGGGAATACCTGGTTGCCGGGCCTTCAGGCAGCTGGAGTGCCAGTACAATATCCGGGTGCCATACCCGTAAATATCATGGTCTGCTGGTAACACCGCAGTCATTTCCGGGTGACGATAACTATGTACTGCTATCATCCCTGGAAGAGACCTGTATTTGCGACGATCAATCTATTCAGCTTTCACTTCACCGCTATACCGGAGCAGAAACGCCTTCTGCCCAGCAATACATCCAGGCTTTTGCTGCTAATCCGCTACCCCAATGGTGGTACCAGGTGGGTGAAGATCTGCTGCTGAAAGAAATTGTACCGGATGCTCATGGAGGCATCATGGTCAGGTATTCTTTGCTGACAGGTATAAAGCCCATTAAATTGCAGCTGCGCCCGCTGGTAGCATTCCGCAATATGCATTCGCTTACACGAGCCAATACCGCTGCAAATACGGCCATACGTACGGTGGAAGAAGGTATCAGTATTAATCTTTACCCAGGGTATAGTGATCTTTTTCTGCAACTCAAAAAAGGCGCATTCCAGCCTGACGGATGCTGGTATTACAATATCGAATACAGCTGGGAAAAAGAACGGGGCTATGACTACCAGGAAGACCTGTATTCCCCCGGTTATTTTGAAGTGCAGATGATACCTGGTGATTCCGTTATTTTCTATGGCGGACTATCTCCCGTTAATGTCAGCACCCTGGAGGAAAAGTATACTAAAGGCGCTACAGCTGCCAGCAAACCGGAGACACTGAAAGACCATCTTTTGTTAACGGCAGGACAGTTCCTGTTGCCCGACCGGATCAAAGCCGGATTTTACTGGTTTGGCAGCTGGGGGCGGGATACCTGTATTTCCCTGCCGGGACTGACATTACTGACAGGAAAGATCCACCTTTTCAAGAGTATCATAAGGTACCAGTTAAAACATATAAAGAACGGCCTGCTTGCGAACTTAGGAACCGGTACATCTGCACAGTATAACACTGTGGATGCCTCATTGTGGTTGATATGGGCCTTACAGCAATACGCAGAGAAAACACATTCATGGAAAGACATCTGGCAGGAATATGGCAAAACACTGAAAAGCATCCTGACGGCCTACAAAGAGGGCACCTTGTTCAATATACATATGGATGAAGATGGGCTCATATATGCAGGAGGCCCAGGGCTGGCATTAACCTGGATGGACGCCATAGCACCTGAAGGCCCTGTTACCCCCCGTACCGGAAAAGCTGTAGATGTAAATGCCCTTTGGTACAATGCGATATGCTTCTGTCTTAATGCCGCTACAGAGGCTAATGATCAGGCTTTCATCGAAAGTTGGGAAACATACCCCGAAAAAATAGCAAAATCTTTTACCGCCTGCTTCTGGAGCGATGAAAAAAAGTACCTGGCTGACAATGTAAATGGCGAAACACGCGACTGGTCCGTCAGGCCTAACCAGCTGTTTGCGGTATCAATGCCATCCTCACCATTGCTGCCAACACAACAGAGGGCTGTTATGGGAAAAGTAAAGGACGACCTTCTTACGCCCAGAGGTTTGAGAACCCTTTCCCCTTTCGACCCACAATATCTGCCGGCATATGGGGGCGATCAGCCTTCCCGTGACAGGGCATATCACCAGGGAACAGTATGGCCCTGGTTGTTGGGACATTTTACCGAGGCACTGCTGAAAGCCGAAGGTCCAGTGGCTTTACCCTTCCTGGAAAAGATCTATGATGGCTTTAAATATGTACTGGACGAGTATTGTATCAATAACATTCCTGAATTATTTAGCGGCGATTTCCCTCATACACCCGGAGGAGCGGTCGCGCAGGCCTGGAGTGTCGCGGAACTGATCAGGATGGAACATCTCATATCCGGATTCAGGACCCAGCAACTGACAGCAACCATTAACACCGTAAATCAACAAATATGACCCTCCCTGGCAATGAGTTTTTGTCTCCCGATTATATATTCGAAATAAGCTGGGAGGTATGTAATAAAGTAGGCGGTATCCATACCGTACTAAGTACGAAAGCAGCATTGTTACAGGATAAACTGAAAGATTACTATATCATGATCGGCCCTGATCTTACCAGGAATTACAACTCTGCAGGCAGCAGGCAAACGAAATAATATATGCCGCAAAGATTCCTTTATTGCACAGCGGAGAGTATACTTATACATTCCGCGTATTTCCCAAAAATCATTTCCTGTACCATCGTATAGATATGCCCCTGGTCAGATGGACATAATGTATAAGAATATATTGGAGTGTCATGGTCACATTTATCACAAGCAACATCGACATGACCACGGTCATTCGGTCCGGTAACAATATTCATATCAAAAGCAACCAATGTCATAGGCATGGCGCACGTAAAGAGATAGCTTTGATACATCAACCCGTCACTGAAAAACAAAAACTATGAAAAAGATACTTGCAGTTATTGATGCCATTAATTATAAAGAAGAACAACTGGATGCCATAGAATATATGGCAGGTATGCTAAAAGGTAATCTTACCATCGTCATGCTGGAAGAGGTCAATAGCATCACGCCGTTGATGGCGCCTGATTTCGCTGCGGGCGTGCCAGGACGGTACTATGAAGTTGTAATAAAAGCATCCGAAGAAAAAAGCAGGATTATCAAAGAAAATACTGAATCCATGCGTCAGGCATGCCTGACACGCGGTCTTACATGTGCTGTACATAACGATAAAGGCTTCGCTGCGGAAGAAGTAATCCTGGAAAGCCGCTTTGCAGACCTGGTACTGCTTGGAAAAGAACTGTCCTTTCCCTTCCTTTTTGACACCGAACCAACAGGATTTGTCAAAAATGTACTGTCAAACGCGCAGTGCCCTGTATTGGTAATACCGGAAGATATGTCCGTAGTGAAAGGCGTCATTTTTACCTATAATGGTACCTTCTCTTCCATGTACGCCATAAAAGCGTTTGCTGGCATATTTCCCGAACTGGTAGCCAAAGACGCTACGGTGGTTTACGTATGCGAAAAAGGGCATGATACCATTCCACATGAAAAGCTGCTAAAAGAATACCTGGACAGCTACAACAAAAATGTCAGCTACAAAATATTCTCTGGCAAAGCGGATACTGTGCTGCAGGCTTACCTGGATCAAAAACAAGATCACATCACTACTTTCGGGGCTTATGGAAGAAGCAGATTATCACGCTTTTTCAACAGCAGCAGTGCTGAAAATATACTCCGCATAATGAAAGGACCACTGTTCATCACTCATCCATGAGATTGTCACTTTGAGATACGCCAACAAAAGAAGATAGCGACCCCAATCGCTATCTTTTTTTGTTGGCATAAAAAACCGCCGGCCAAAGTTTATTGAAACCCTGGCCGGCGGTGCTATTTTCTTTCTTAACTGATCTGAATCTTTTGGGCCTGTCCTCCGTTCTTGCTCTCTTCTTTTTTGGGAAGGCTTAACTTGAGTACGCCATCCTGGTAAACGGCGGAAATACCATCTTTCTTTACGCCTTCAGGCAAACGGAAACTGCGCGAGAAACTTGAGTAGTTATATTCTTCCCGGCTGATCTTTTCATCTTTAGTTTCCTTTTTTTCCTCTTTCTCTGCGCTGATGGTCAGCATATCACCATCAACATCTACATTAAAATCAGCTTTGCTCATGCCAGGCGCAGCCAATGAAAGCTTGAATGCGTCCTTTTCTTCACTGATATTCACCGCAGGAACAGTTGCCGTCCAGGTACGGACCCCGTTACCCTCAAACAAATCTTTCCATGGTTTGAACATATCATCAAAAAAAGTAGGCAGCAATGTGCTTCCCTTTAATAAGCTTGTGGACATAATTACCTCCTTGTTTTAGTTAATGTGACAATAAATGTTAACACCGCTAAATTACACTTCCTATAACCCGGGAAAAATGATGATACTCAAGGTACCCGATGATTATTGTCAACTACCAGGGATAGGAAATCTTATAGCCATATACCTGCTCCTTTTAAGGGATTTATGCTTAAATTTGAATGGACGACTACCTGATACTTTTATCTCTAACCCATTTTTCTGCAAAAAGCATGTCTTTATGCTCACAATACTACTTATAGAAGATAATGCTGATGTTCGCGAAAACACCGCAGAAATACTTGAACTTGCCAACTACAAAGTATTGACTGCCCCCGACGGCAAAGTAGGCGTTCAGCTGGCAGAAGAACATCACCCCGATCTGATCGTATGTGATCTGGCCATGCCGGTACTTGACGGCTATGGCGTATTACACATGCTGAACAAAAAAAGCAACGTTCGTCATATCCCCTTCATTTTTCTGACTGCTAAAACTGAACGGGCAGACATACGTAAGGGTATGGATATGGGGGCGGATGATTATATCACCAAGCCGTTCAATCCTACTGAATTACTCAACTCCGTGGAGTCAAGATTAAAGAAAGCCGCCAGTATCAGAGACGTGATGTTAAGCGGTTTAAACGGGGTGGATTCCCTGCTTAAAATGGTATCTACCGACCAGGCTATGAACAGCCTGAAAGAAGGGCGTAACATTAACAGGTATAAAAAGAAACAGAGCATCTACCAGGAAGGTAATCACCCTTCCTGCCTTTTTTATATAATCAAGGGCAAGGTAAAAACCTATAAAAGGAACGAGGATGGTAAAGAGCTGATCACGGGGTTGTACAATGAAGGCGATTTCCTCGGATACTCTGCATTACTTGAAGGTAGCACCTATAAGGATAGCGCGGAAACAATGGAAGAAAGTGAGCTGGCTATCATACCCCGAAAAGATTTTGAGGACCTTACAAGCATCAATACACAGGTAATGCAGCGTTTCATCCTTCTCCTTGCTAACAATGTTGCAGAAAGGGAAACACAACTACTGGGCATTGCTTATAATTCATTACGGAAAAAAGTAGCTGAAGCATTGATCACAGTCAGCAAAAAATATAATCCTTCTTCTTCAGCCGAATTTGGCATTGACATCAGCCGCGAGAACCTGGCTGCTATAGCTGGTGTTGCCAAAGAATCACTGATCCGTACAGTAGGTGATTTCAGAGATGAAAAACTGATTGATATAAGAGAAGGCTGTATTTATATTACAAATGCAAAGAAGCTCACCGAATTGTCTAATTAGTGACTATTACCTGCTACAAAAGACTTTAGCCCTGATTACGCTGATCGCAACCATAGAGCTGAAACTGCACAACAGCACTATCATCCAATCAGTAATTGTCAATGGTTGAAGCCTGAAAGGCTGCCAGCGCCGGAATAACCATAATCAGCTTTACATCGCAATGGTGGCGATGCCCTGGGAAAGACGCTCAATGAAGAAACGCTTCTTATCATCATAGCCAGCAGTCAGTTCCCCGATCTGCTTTCCATAACCTGGAATATTCATCTTTGATGGCCTTCGCTATAAAGTCCGGCATCTCTGCTCTCAGGATCAAGGCCCTCGCGGCAGCGCCTGTTTCTTTCAGGTTACTGAACTGATGACGGTCCAGGCCCTCCATCAGTTTCTCTAGTGGTTCCCATAGGTTATTGAAGTCCTGGAATGTCCAGTAGGAAAAAGCAGTAGTAGCAAAACCATCAGGTATATTAATACCCTGCGGACTGAGATGTTTCATTATCTCGCCCATAGATGCACTTTTACCACCTACAGTGGCAACATCCTGCATACTTATCTCAGAAAAACTTTTTACCAGCGCTTCCATAACACAGCTTTTACTGGTGAGCAATAAACAACGGCCATTTTATCTCCCGCATCAGTACATCTGCCATACTGTTCCTGAAGAATCTTGACACAACACCTCTCCTGTACGCACCCACCACTATAATGGATTTGCCATCTTCGCTCCTCAGACGTGAGAGGATTTCCTCTTCAGGATCACCTTTCAGAACGGTATAAACAGCATTAGGCTGGTGCCGCTTCATAAACTCTTTCATTAACCTGTTATCAGGCAGATGAAGATCGTCATCACTCTCCTTCACAGTGATCACCTCGGCAGACAATGCATTCAATACCGGTAGCAGGTAACTGAACATCTTGATAGCATAAACCGATGATGGCTGTCCATCATACAACAGGATGGATTTCCTGATGGGCACGTAAAACTTTGGCGCAAGCAATACAGGACATTGAACCTCGGCGAGAAAGTCCCTGATGAACCGGGTGGGCAGATCTTCCGTATACCGGTTAAACGTTTCGCTTGCATCAATAATCACCAGATCAGCATAGGTACTTTCATGCAACAATTCCAGCAGCGCTGTGTCCTTATTTTTATGTACACTATAATTCAGGCCGGCCTCGCTACAGGCAGCGCTGAACCTCTCCACTGCCTTGGCCCGCGTTGCAGCATCTTCCTCTTGCAACTCCTCAAGTGTAATAGCATTGTTGTCTGCCTCCGCTAATATCCTGTACGGATTACGGCTGTAATAGGCTATATTATTCAGGAAAACACCCACGATATGGGACTTGCTCTGTTCTCCAAGTGTAATCGTATAGGATAAAGTGCTTTCAGAAAACTTAAGTCCGTCAAATACGGCAATGATCTTCTTCATATAAATAATGTTAAGGTTAGTGATGAGCGATGAACACCGGTTGAGCTACCAACTTTAATATCGGGGCAGCATGACTGGGCGTAAACAGCGTGGAAAAAGCATTCCTCCCATAGGCACCCATAACAATAAAGTCTCTGTTGCGCAACAGCAGGCTGTCCAGCAAACCTGTTTTCACACTCCCATCTATGATAATAAAATCCACGTCACTATAGTGATCATGCAACCACTCTTTCAGCTTGTATCTCTCTTCCGGAGAAGGTCTATCTCTATCCTCCATAACGGTGATCACTACTACCGCGTGCTCCTTTAATTCAGGAAACAGGTAGGTGAACTGTTTAATGGCAAATACAGACGACGCACGCCCATCATAGGTAAAAACGATCTTGTTCAACCCTTCAAAACTTTCCGGCAGGATAACTACAGGACATTCCGCGTCGGCCAGCACATCTGTCACAAAGCGTGTCGGCACGTCTTCCTTTGCTGCAGAGAATGAGGTCGAAGCATCTATCAGTAGAAGATCGGCATACCTGCTTTCAATAACGACATCATCCAGCGGTACTCCTCTATCACGGTGAACGATGCCTGTTACTCCTCTTCTTTCACAGCTGTCTTTGAACAGTTGAATATTGTCTGCAAGACATTGTTCCTTTAACTCTTCAACATTCTCTGTCTGCACATTAATACCGCCTTCTATTGCAGTCTCCTTTAACATCTTTGCCGGCCTGGCTTCTCTAACCAGGTTCTCCAGGAAAATACATGTCAGTTTTGAATGAGAGAGTTCACACAGGTAACAGGCAAAATCAAGCGATGATAAGTCAAGCTTTACCACATCTGTTACATACAGTATCTTTTTCATGGAAATTTCAGTTTATAGTAATGAGTAATAATCAGATATATTTAATACAGCCTTTACACAGGACTAGTGATAGCCATAAAAGCTAATTTTCAGATGATCTAATATGCAGGATGGTCAATGGCCAGGGCGCAATCTTTTTTTCTCTCAGGAGGAGCAGACATGCGATAGCTAGTATCAAAGAACAGGGAAAAGAAGAGCCTGCGCCGAGAGGCGCTATTGCCACCAGGAAAATAATTGCACAAGTCAGGGCGATTTTTTCTACCGGACCTTTCCATAGCAACGCCAGTCCAATGCCGAACTGCCCGACGGCAATGAAAAGCACTAAACTGGTAACGTGCCGGCCAAAGAACCCGTTAATGAATTGTTCATAGGCAGGTAAAGCAGCAAGACTGGCATACGTTCTGTAAATCTCGGGGTGGGAAATAGATATAACACTATTTACTACAGCAGCAGCAATGAATAGCAAAGACATGCACATCCTGCCGAAAACAGGCTTTATAAAACTAATATACACGATGAGCACTGCAACAAGATTTGATAGCAAGTAAGCCTGGGAAAAAATATTGCCTCTCATAACCGGATGTTTTTAAAGTGGGGAATGTCAGATAATCCGTTTCAAAACTATCCCTAATACCTGGCCTGTTCAATAACGCCCATTACCGCATGAACATATTATAATCACCTGTTGCCATGATGCAAATCACCGTTCTCCGATCCTTTACGACTTAATTTTGGATCAGCAACCCTATTATCATATAAAACCACAATTACTATGAGAAAAATATTATTATCATTTGACGGTGATCATTATTCGAAAGGCGCATTCGACTTTGCCCGGAGAATGAACGAAGACGAGCCTATCCTGCTCACGGGTGTTTTCCTGCCCCAGGCAGACTTCGCCACTACCTGGGTTTATGCAGAGGCTGGCGGTACAGTGTACACACCACTTGTTGAAAGCTATGATGCAGATATCGTTGCTGCTAATATTGCAAAGTTTAAGGAAGATTGTGTCGGGCATCAGATTGAGTACCGCGTACATACAGATTTCGGATCCTTCGCTTTGCCTGAACTGCAAAAGGAAAGCCGCTATGCGGACCTTATGATACTGGGCAGCCAACAGTTCTATGAAAACCTGGGCACGGAAAGTCCTAATGAATATCTGCGGGACACATTACATGACGCAGAATGTCCGGTGCTCATAACACCTGAAGAATTCAACTACCCTGAAAGCGTCGTACTCGCCTATGACGGTAGTAGTTCATCAGTCTACGCCATCAGGCAGTTTGCCTACCTTTTCCCTGAACTATGCAAAGCCAGTACCACACTGGTATATGCGGCCAAAAGGGAAGGAAGGGGCATCCCTGACGAAGATTATATCAGGGAACTGGTAGCCCGGCATTTCAGCGATCTGACCTTTTTTGAGCTGGAAGCCAATCCACGCGAATACATCGGTACCTGGATGGCGGATCTGGACAACCCGATACTTGTAACTGGCGCGTTCGGCCGCTCTGGCTTCTCACAGATATTCAAACGCAGTTTCGCTTCCGATGTGATAGCAGAAAAACAGTTACCAGTTTTTATTGCTCATAGGTAACAGTAAATACATAGTCGCTAACACCCAAATGGCCAGGATGGTCTGTTGAAATGCAGACCATCCTGGCCATTTGGGTGTTAACGACAGCGCATCGGATCAAGTTCAACAAGTAGATAATTCTTAATTATGGAAGGCAACTAACCTGCAGAAGTTTCTCGTCAACTCGCCAAACCCTTCCTGTAGGCTGATGGAGATAGAGAGGTCTTAGTCTTGAAAAATTTGTTAAAAGATTGCGGATGTTCGAAACCCAGGCAATACGCTATTTCTGATATTGTCAGCTCATTTTTTGCCAGATGATCTTTTGCCTTTTGAATGACTTTTTCATGAATGAATTGTTGCGTATTCAAACCGATCAGATTTCTCAATAAATCGCTCAGGTACCGCGGCGTCACGTTCAGATTCTCCGCTAAAGAATTAACGGAGGGTAGTCCTTTCATTAACGACTTATCATTAAGATATCCATCCAGTATTCTTTCCAACTGACTAAGCAAGTCATTGTTTACGTCTTTGCGGGTGATAAATTGCCTGTTATAAAATCGGTTCGCATAGTTCAGCAGCAATTCGATCTGCGAGATCATCACATCCTGGCTGAATTTGTCAATTCGTTCGTTGAGCTCATCCTGAATAAATTCATAAATACTCAGAATCGTCGCCTTTTCCTTGTCGGATAGATAAAGAGCCTCTGCAGCTGAGTAGCTGAAAAAACCGTATTGTCTGATCTTCGAATCTAACAAATAAGGACGCAGGAAATCCGGATGAATATGCAGAGACATTCCTGTATAGTTGGCTTCTTCGTCCTGCATTCGTAATAACTGGCCCGGCGCTATAAAAGACATTCCCGCTTCTTCAAAATCATAATATCCCTGTCCATATCTCAACTGACCTGAGAAATGGGTTTTAAACGAGATTTTGTAAAAATCCAATATAATTCCCTGCTCAAAATCGATGGGATCAAACGTAGCCTTACCATAATCCAGGATACTGAGCAATGGGTGGTTTGGCGCCGGTTGCCCCATTGCTCTGTGCAGCTCGGACAGTGAATGGAAAACGACAGGTCTCTTCTTCATCTCTTGCAAAGATAATCATTCTGAAAAAAAGGCGCCTACTGGCAAACCAGAAAGAGCCAGTATCTTCTTTCCTTTAAAAAAGGAAGTCCAAACGCATTTCCTGAAACTGTTCCTCAGGGGTCCGCTCTAAACGATTATTATACAGTGCAATTGCATCCTGTCCGGCAATGTATCTCAGTCGTTCTTTACCATCGGTTGCTGCTTCATAGATAATCCCAGCAATGTCTTCAGCCTTGGTATAATTGGCGATCTTCTCTTCGCTATATCCCTCGCTTACTTTAGCCACTAATTGCTGATAGGCATCATGCACACCGACCTGGAGGGATCGTCCGGCAAAATCAGTCTGTATACCACCCGGAGCTACAATTTTTACGTTGACGCCAAATTGTGCCAGTTCAAGGGCCAGGCCCTCCGAAAACCCATCAACGGCAAACTTACTTGCATTGTAAATTGAGCAGGTAGGATATCCTGACAGACCAAATATAGATGTGATGTTGATGAATGTTCCGGATCTTCTTTCCCGAAAGTATGGCAGGAAAGCTCTTGTGACATTTATGACACCAAACAGATTAGTTTGCATCTGCAGGTTAATCTGTTCTTCACTGAACGCTTCCAAAGGGCCTATCAGCCCATAACCCGCATTATTCAACACTACATCAACAGTGTGAGTAGATAAAACACTTTTAACTACTTCTTCAATTTGTTTTGATTCCGATACATCAAGCGCCCTCACAGTTACATTTCGCAGTTTAGTAAGCTCCGTTTCTTTGTCTGTATTGCGCATGGTGGCAATTACATTCCAGCCATGTGCGTGAAATAATTTTGCTGCTGCTTTACCTAATCCGGACGAAGCTCCGGTTATAAAAATTGTCCTTTGCATAAACTTGCTTTGATTGTGTTATGCAAAATTGACTGAGATACAGCAGTGAGACGTAGCCAAAATGGTAGAATAATTAGTCGAATTGGAATAATTGTAGCTTTACTCAGGCATTGACCGCGGCCGACTGTTTGAAATACTCCACTCCATCCCAGTGCTGGGTATTCAACACGTGCTCCCGGCTGCACCAACCACGGCGGGCCATGATGATGCCCATCTGCATGTAGTCATAGTGGCTGCATAACTGGGCACTACTGTTGATGACAATCTTTACCCCTTTTTCCGCTGCCCCCTTAAGAAGATGATCCGTTAGATCCAGGTGCTGGGGCTGTGCATTCATCTCGAGTGCTGTACCTGTCTGGGAGGCTTTCTTAAAAATCTGTGACCAGTCCAGGGTATCTGGTTCCGGCTGACCAATGATCCTCCCTGTTGGATTCGCAATGCAGTTGATATATGGATGTTCACAGGCCTGTATGAGTTTGTTCCTGTAATGCGCTGCATCTGTTCCTGTAATAACCGCCGTTACCCAGTCGGCCTGTTGCAGCAGATGATCAGGAATAGCAGTACTGCCGTCTTCCTCAATGTCAACAACAATTCCTTTCTTCAGGAAGGAGAACCCAATCATCCTGTTCACACGGTCTATTTCCGCAAACTGTTCGGCGTACTTTTCAGCAGATAGCTGATCGGATATAACGATATATTCATAGTGAGGGAATGCGTTCAGCGCATAATGGGCAATACAGGGGATATCATCTTCCCCTTTCCCATAGGCAGTCTGCACCCTCATATCGCCCTTGATCTGATTGGTATTGATGAGGTCTGGCAACAAATTACGCGCAGCTCTGAATATCTCCCGTCCGCCTTCCCGCAGTTCCGGAGGAATATAAGAAAGCCCCAGCCGGCTGTATATTTCGCCTTCTGTCTTAGTCACTATCCTGGTACCGGTTGCTGCATCAAAAAGTCCTTCCGCTGTCAGTTCATACCCTTTCTTTTGTGCCCGTTCGGCAAGAAGGCTCACATGTTCCAAAGCGCCTGTATAAAACAAAAGCGTAGCCGCATAAGAGCTATCATCTGCAAATCTGATATCCAGCTGTGCCTCATTGTACAATACGGCGGAAACCCTTTTCCTGCCGGCAGCTGCCAGGCCCTGCACCTGTGGTATCTGCATAAAGTGCTCTAAAAAGCGTTCCCTGTTCTCTTCAGCTACATTCACCACCATATCTATATCTCCCACCGTTTCACCACCTCTTCGCAGGCTACCTGAAAGAGATGCTTCTTCCACTTCGGGGATCAGTCGTACCACACGGAGTATTTCATTTCCCTGCAGGATAGCGTCCCATAGCAATAAGCGGGAACCTTTAGACTTATAGAGCTTCAGGCTGCGTTTCAGATGATCTATCTTTGCATTACTAATGCCACGTACCCTTTTTAGATTGCCAGATAAAATGAGAGATTTCAGCTGTTCAATAGTATTGATGCCCAACTCGTCATGAAGCTTTCTAACCAGGGCAGATCCGAACCCGCTTACATCCAGCACTTCCAGTAATGCAAGGGGGACCTTCTGAATCAGGCGCATGTATTTTCTCAACGTGCCGGTAGCCGCTAATTCAGCCAGATCTTTCTTTATATCCGCCGGCAAATGAAGCAGGTTTTCGCTTTCGCGGGCTAAATAACGGCTGATATCATCTCTCAGCATACTCACTTCAATGGCCATTTTTTCATACACCCGGGAAATAGTTGTACGGCCCTGATACTTGTAACAGGCAGCCATATGATGATAGATCTCAGATAAATCTAATTTAGAGCGTGATGATATTGCTGGATTAATGGTTGTCATGCGCTATTAATTTTTCAGATGATTTAATGTTTGACAGCATATAAGCTTCGGAGAAAATATTGCCTCTCATAACCGGGTGTTTTTATAATGGGGGATGTCAGATAATCTTTTCAAAGCTATCCCTAATAACCTGCCTTTTCAATAACGCGCATTACCGCATTCGCATATTATAATCACCCTTTGTGATGATGGAGGTCACCGTTCCCAAACCTCCTGCGACTTAACTTTGGTTCAACACTTAAACTTTATGTTATGAAAAAGAATATGGGTCAGTTTGACCGGGTAGTCAGGGTCATACTTGCATTAACGGCCATCTTCCTCTTTTATAATAAAATAATAACCGGTACTGCCGCTATTGTTTTGATGATCGTTGCCGCTGTATTCATATTGACAAGCCTTGTGGCAGTCTGCCCCTTATACACACTTCTTGGCATCAGAACATGTCAGGCAAAACACGCATGATCCCCTTTTTCATACATCCCTGTAATCATCTAAAACCACAATTACTATGAGAAAAATAGTATTATCATTTGACGGCAACTCATTATTCAAAGGGCGCTTTCGACTTTGTCCGGAGATCTGGACAGCCCGATACTTGTAAGCGGCGCATTCGGCCGCTCAGGCTTCTCACAGATATTCAAACGTAGTTTCGCTTCCGATGTGATAGCTGAGAATCAATTTCCAGTCTTCATCGCTCATAGATAACAGTAATAACATGTAGTCGTTAACACCAAAAAGACAAGGTCTGCTCTTCAGCAGACCTTATTCATTAACACACATAAAACATAGAAAAAACACTATATGGATTCAAACCGTCCGCTTAAACTGCCTAATCTTATCCGGTATACTATTGGACGTATTTCCGCAGGAACATCTTCCGCTACGTCCCCTTCAAGGGCCATATGAGGCAGCTTCGCTGTCTCACTTATCTTCAGATGCTTCAAACGGCTTACCAGGAATTTCATCGCATAATATCGCTCTCTTTCATCTGTGATCTCTTCATAAGTACCCTGTGCAATCACACACTTCCAGTTACTGAGATCATGTATCTCGTCCACTTCAAAACACACCTGGGGATTCTTCCGCATCATCTCTGTTTTCAACCCTTCCCGGGAATGGGCAATAATGTATTTCTCATTATATGCATAACTCACCGGAACAACATAGATACGATCTCCGTCATGGCAACCGATCCTGCCTGTCACATTCCTGGTCAGTAGTTCATCTATCTGTTGTTGTGAAAGCGTACCCAACATATATATGTGGTTTAGAGGTGAGCAATTAATAAACAATACAAAGAGACGATTTTTAGACAGACAGGACAATGATGACAATCATTACTTACATTATCTTCCGTCATTCTCCCCCCGGATCTTCTTCACTAACTTGGCTAAAAAAAAAGCTATGAAAGCACTCGTATATCACGGCCCTGGCCAGAAAGCATTTGAAGAAAAACCCAAGCCAGTAATCACAGCGCCTACTGATGCCATTGTAAGGATACTCAAAACGACCATCTGCGGCACAGATCTTCACATCCTGAAAGGCGATGTACCTGAAGTTACTGACGGCCGCATACTGGGTCACGAAGGCGTAGGTGTAATAGAAGAAACAGGCAGCAACGTCACCAACTTCAAAAAGGGCGATCATGTATTGATCTCCTGTATCACCTCCTGTGGTAAATGCGACTATTGCCGGAAAGGCATGTATTCTCATTGCGAGAACGGCGGATGGGTATTAGGCCACCTGATAGACGGTACGCAGGCGGAATATGTCAGAATCCCCTACGCAGATACAAGTCTTTATCATATACCGGCAGGTGCCAACGAGGAAGCGCTGGTGATGCTTAGTGATATACTGCCCACTGGTTACGAGTGTGGAGTACTGAACGGCCGGGTACAGCCCGGTAGTACGGTGGCAATAGTAGGTTCCGGCCCTATCGGACTGGCATCTTTATTGACGGCACAGTTTTATTCACCTGCGGCTATTATCATGATAGACCTCGATGACAACCGGCTGGAAGTATCAAAGCAATTTGGCGCTACCCATACTATTAACAGCTCAAAGGAAAATACCGTAGAAAGGATCATGGCCATTACAGGCAACCGTGGCGTAGATACGGCTATTGAAGCAGTAGGTATACCTGCTACTTTCGAGCTCTGCACCACTATTATCGGTCCCGGCGGCTGTGTAGCCAATGTAGGCGTGCATGGAAAACCGGCCACCTTACACCTGGAAAGCCTCTGGGCAAAGAATATCACGATTACCACAAGACTGGTAGATACGGTTACAACACCTTTATTGCTGAAGACAGTGGTGTCTGAGAAACTGGATCCCTTAAAGCTAATTACACACCGGTTCCGGCTGACAGATATCCTGCAGGCATATGAAACGTTCGGACAGGCTGAAAAGGAGAAATCACTTAAAGTAATATTGTCCAATGACTAACGGATTACCCGGTACCATGCAGGCCATGGTACTGGAAACACCCCGTTCACCGTTGCAATTGCGGCAACTACCTTTACCGATCCCCTCGCGCGGCGAGGTATTGATCAGGGTAATAGCATGTGGTGTATGCAGAACGGACCTGCACATCGTGGACGGGGAATTATCTTTCCCTAAACTGCCATTAATTCCTGGGCATGAGATAGTGGGCATGGTAGTACAAAACGGTGCTCATACAGAACAGTTCAGGCCGGGAGATATTGTTGGTGTTCCCTGGCTCGGATATACCTGTGGTGGCTGCAAATACTGCCAGCATGATCAGGAAAATCTTTGCGAGCAGGCCCTTTTTACCGGGTATACCATCAATGGAGGATATGCTGAATATACAACAGCCTGTGCACGGTACTGTTTCCATCTTCCACCTGCTTATGCTTCGGCGGCCGGAGCGCCTTTATTATGTGCAGGACTGATAGGATACCGCTCCTGGCAGATGATCAGCCAGCATGCACAACACATCGGCATATATGGTTTTGGCGCAGCCGCACACATCCTGACACAGATCGCAAAATATAAACATAAATCCATCTACGCCTTTACACGAAAAGAGGATACGCTCGCACAAATGTTCGCTATCGAACTGGGCGCCGTCTGGACCGGCAGCTCCGACGAGGCACCTCCCGTAAAGCTGGATGCAGCACTCATTTTTGCGCCTGTCGGTTCACTGATTCCCACAGCCTTGTCTCATCTCGATAAAGGAGGCCAGATCATTTGCGGAGGCATCCACATGAGCGATATCCCTTCTTTTCCTTACCATCTTCTCTGGGAAGAACGCTCTATAAAATCTGTTGCAAACCTCACAAGGGAAGACGGCGATCTCTTATTAAAAGTCGCTGCAGATGCGAAGGTGAAAACAAGCATACAACAATACAAGCTTTCAGAAGCGAATGATGCACTGGAAGACCTGCGTAAAGGACTGATAAAGGGAGCAGCAGTGCTTATACCTGATCACCTCTAAAAAATTATCGCCATGTTATCAGGATGGATATGGCTTTCTGTAGCCATTATTATTGCTTTCATTTTTCGTTACAGGCACGCATGTTTCTATGGCAGGCTGGAAACAGACTATGAGAAATTATTTACGCAATGTAACTCCCGACGTCCCGATATACTAATTACGGACGATATACGGCACCTCCCTCCTGTCGTGGTGTTATGGCTGACACGCAGCGGCGTGTTGAACAAGGCTTTCAATGGAGCCGTACATCTCTACCAGCAAGGAGCAATGAGAACTGGCGATAACAGCAAATGGATGCCTGTAAAAGCAGAGCAATGGTTCAGCTCCGCCGTTCCCGGTTTCCTCTGGACCGCAGATGTAAAAATGTTTCCCGCACTGCACCTGGCAGGTAAAGACAGCTATATTAACGGTAAAGGGCATATGCTCATCTCCCTTCTTTCAGTGCTGCCCATTGTAAATGCTACAGGGCCTGAAATTGACCAGGGAAGTATGATAAGATACCTCGCAGAAATAGTATGGTTTCCTTATGCAGCCGTAAGCCATTATATCAAATGGGAGGAAGTTGATGATTTAACAGCCAGGGCGACTATCACCTATGGAGGCAATTCGGCATCAGCCCTCTTCCACTTCAATGAGGAAGGAGATTTTGTCAGCCTTAAAGCCAAAAGGTATTATTCGGCAAAAGGCAAAACAACACTGGAAGACTGGTTGGTGGAAACAGAGCCAGGCGCATATCAGACATTTGAGGGGACACGCATACCGAATCGCCTCCAGGTAACCTGGTTGCTCAAAAGTGGCAGGTTTACGTGGTTCCGGCTGAAAGTAACAGACATAAAATATCACGAAAACAGGAAATATCAACTTACTCAACATACACGGCATGAATATCTCTCAAATAAATAAACCTCAACAGAAAAATGGTACCGTGCCCCGATCCGGCTTTCCGGCCAACGAAGAAAAATACTTTCTTGAAGGGCCAAGGTCGAGATTACGTGAATCGGGGTTCCTATTGAAAATAATCATTGAATTTATCCGGGGTTTCAGGATGCTTCACTTCGTAGGCCCCTGTGTGAGTGTATTTGGTTCAGCCAGAACAAAACCGGGTACTCCCTATTACGACGCCGCCTACAAAATGGGTGCGGGAATTACCAGCCTTGGTTTTACAGTGATGACAGGTGGAGGCCCTGGTATTATGGAAGCGGCCAATAAAGGTGCTTATGAAGCCAACGGATATTCCGTAGGCTGCAATATCCTCCTGCCAAAGGAACAAAAGCCTAATCCCTACATGCAGAAGTATTTCAGCTGCCAGTACTTCTTTGTACGGAAAGTGCTGATGTTTAAATACTCCTATGCGTTCGTTATCATGCCCGGTGGCATTGGCACCATGGACGAGTTTTTTGAAGCGCTTACCCTGATACAGACAAGGAAGATCCTTGACTTCCCCGTTATACTGATGGGTAAAAGCTATTGGGAACCACTAATGCCGCTTTTCCATAAAATGCTGGAAGAACGAATGATCGAAAGCCAGGATCTGAAATACATGCTATTTACAGATTCCGAAGAAGAAGCACTGGAACATATAGCGAAGTACGCAGTTGAAAAATATCGTTCCAAACGGAATATACTGTTTAAGAAATTCTTATTATTAGGTGAATGACCTCGTATTCCAATGAATGAACACATCTCTGATACTATTGTAACCAATGGGCTCCGTACCTCGGATATTAACGCCCTGCAGCAACGCTTTGGAAAAAACATCTTCACGCAGCTGCCCGGGAGACGCTTGCCCGTAATACTGAAGAATGTTGTAACAGAGCCGATGTTCTTACTATTGGTATTTGCCGCAGGATTATACTTCCTGTTAAACAGTATAACAGAAGGCATGATGATGCTGACAGCGATTCTGCTGGTCTCTGCTATTTCCGTTTACGAAGAGATGAAAAGTGAGCATGCCCTGGAAGCGCTGAAACAATACACAGCCCCTTTAGCCACTGTTATAAGAGATGGAAAGGAAACTACTATTGCAACAACAGAACTTGTACCAGGCGATATTCTGTTGCTGCATGAAGGAGATATGATTCCCGCAGATGCCATCATCCTCAGCGCCAATGATCTTACCGTCAATGAATCTGTGATCACCGGAGAATCTTTTCCCGTTGAAAAACAGGCAGGCGACAAAACACCGCTTTATCAGGGTAGCACCATCAATTCCGGCGCATGTACAGCAGTTGTAACCCATACAGGCAATAATACTACCCTGGGAAAACTCGGCAAAGCCATTGCCTCCACACCAGATGAGAAGACCGCCCTCCAGCGACAAACGCAGACCTTTGTAAAACAGCTCGCATTTTTCGGCGTCGCTGGCTTTGCGGTGGTATTCACCGTCAACTTTATCCGCAGCGGCGACTGGACAGCCAGCCTGCTGATGGGACTTACGTTGGCGATGGCCGCCATCCCGGAAGAGATACCCGTGTCGTTCTCCTCTTTTATGGCGCTGGGTGCCTATTATATGAGCCGCATGGGCATTATACCCAGGCAGGCACAGATCGTGGAAAACCTGGGCGCGGCAAATGTCTTATGCCTCGATAAAACAGGCACGCTCACCGAGAACAGGATGAAGGTAGTGATGCTATACGACCATATAAACGACCAATTGCATCACCTGGAAGAAAAAGACACTCCTGGCAACAGTCACCTGCTTTATATTGCTGCACTGGCCAGCGAACGGCATCCTTTCGATAATATGGAATGTGCAATCATGGAATCATTTCTGGCGGATAACAAACAGCAGATCATCCTTCCCGATATGATACATGAATATCCGCTGGAGGGCAGACCTCCTATGATGACACATGTATATCCCCAGGGAGAAACAATGCTGGCTGCATCAAAAGGAGCCGTTGAACGCATCCTGCAGGTATGCCATGCAGACCAGCCTACCAGGGAGAAGATCACGGCCTATATCAATGATATGGGTAAAAAAGGCTACCGCGTACTTGGCGTGGCCAGCGCTGTTATAAAAGATGGTATTTTACCCGCAGTGCAGGACGACGCAGACTGGCACCTGGAAGGCCTGCTCGCATTATATGATCCGCCAAGGGCCTCCGCTGCAGATGTGATTTCGCGGCTGTACAAGGCGGGCATCAGGGTGATGCTGCTGACAGGCGATCATCTTAGCACCGCTGCATACGTTGCGTCCAGAGTTGGTATTACTGGCTATCACCAGGGCCTTACAGGAGATGAGATCATGCAGATGGACGGCGAGACACTCCAACGCACAGTAAAAGAGGAATCACTGTATATACGGATGTATCCTGAAGCAAAACGGAAAGTAATAGAAGCATTGAAGGCAAACAATTGTATCGTTGCCATGACAGGCGATGGCGTGAATGATGGTCCGGCGATAAAGGCGGCGCATATCGGCATTGCTATGGGTAAAAAAGGAACTGAAATAGCCAGACAGGCGGCGGATCTTGTCATTACAGACGATAATCTGGCATTGATTCCCGTTGCTATCGAACAGGGACGCAGGATCTACAGCAACCTGAAGAAAGCCATACGCTATATTATTTCCATCCACATCCCCATTATACTTGTTGCTACTATCCCCCTGTTATTGGGCTGGCAGTATCCAAATATCTTTACGCCTATACATGTCATCTTCCTTGAACTCATCATGGGCCCTACCTGTTCTTTATTTTATGAAAAAGAACCCGTGGAAGATAATATCATGCAAATGCCACCGAGGCAAACGACCAGTAGCCTTTTTAGCAAAAAAGAGCTTTTTATCAGTATCATACAGGGCATGATCATCACAACAGGAGTATTGGTATTATATCGTATCTACATGCAGGAGCATAGCCTGGAGAAAACCCGCACAATGGTTTTTATGACACTGATCATCAGCAACATTTTCCTGACATTCGCCAACCGCTCCTTTACCGAAACCTTCGTTAAAACAATCCGTTACCATAATCCGCTGACACCGCTCATTATAGGATTGTCGGTACTATTCCTTGTCGTAATACAGCTGGCACCTGGTATCAGGCAGGCGTTCGGACTCGTCCCATTAAATATCCCGGAATATAGTATCTGCCTGATCACCGGCTTTATCAGTGTTGCCTGGTTCGAAATATATAAATGGTGTCTGCCAGCCTATCGCTGATATTACTCCATTTGCCGGCGGTGCTTCAGCAACCAGCTAATACTCTGATAATAGGCAATCGCTTCATTTGCCAGATCACCCTCCACCTGCACGGTGGTCTCATTACCATTCTTAAAATCAGGCAGGTATTCCTGTATATTCTTCACGGGCGACTGTACCAACAGCTTACCATTCCGCAGATATCCCAGCCCCTGGTAAGTACTGATGAAAGCACGTTCCTTCTCAGCCGGCATATGCAGCACATCCTGTCCGAAGAACTTGGAACGGTAATGCAGGTTCATCAGTCCGAGAATGGTAGGCGCCACATCGATCTGTGCCGTCAGCGTATTTACTTCCCTTGGCTGCAGGATCTTCGGTGCATAGATCAGCATGGGAATATGATATCCCGTGACAGGCAGTTCCACACTACCCGCACTACCAGCACAATGGTCTGCTACAATCACAAAGACAGTACTGTCATACCAGGGCTTATGCTGTGCATCCCGCAGGAATTTATTGATAGCATAGTCAGTATACTTCACCGCTCCTTCCCTCACCTGCCGGGCAGCAGGAATATCGATCCTGCCATCAGGATAGGTAAATGGCCGGTGGTTACTCACTGTCATGATATGCGCGAAAAATGGCTTCCCGGCTTGATTATCCTTGTCAAGTACATGCAGGGACAAATCAAACAGGTCTTCATCTGCCACACCCCAGATATTCTGATAATGCACCTGGTCGGCAGGTATAGCAGATCTGTCGATCACGCTGTAACCATTATGACTGAAGAACTCCTTCATGTTATCAAAATAACTGTAACCGCCGTAAATGTATTGGGTAGTATATCCATGCGAACGCAATACGCTACCTAAAGAGAACAGGTGTCCGTTGTCGGGGCGTTTCACAATGCTCTGCCCCGGTGTAGGCGGTATAGACAGGGAAAGGGCTTCCAGTCCGCGCACTGTTCTGGTGCCTGAGGAATAGAGATTGGTAAACAAGAGGCTATGCTGCGCCAGGGAATCCAGGAAAGGTGTAATATTCTCATTACCGCCAAAGGCATGCATGAAACTGGCACTCAGACTTTCTACACTGATCAGCACGACGTTCAGTTTCCGCTCTGGTCCCGGATAGGCAATCTCCCTTTCAATACTGTAAGGATCATTACTTACAAAATGACTATTCGGTGTTGCCAGTTGTTTTCGCAATAAGCTGAAAGCAGTAGTATCTGGTATCGTCTGATAGAACTTATAGAAGTCGAGTTCATTCTGCGTAAAGGCCACCGCAAATTCATACAGGCCGTTACCCGCCAATGAATTAGCATATTCATTACGGCTGAAATGCCGCCATTTCTCCTGTACGGCATAATATACCAGCAAGGGCATCAGTAAAAGGCTAATTGCTACCGCAGAACGTTTTACAAAAGGGAACGGACTGACAACACTGGCCCTGATCGGCTTACGCAGCAGGAACACAATAACAATAGTCAATACACCTGCAGTACTCAATATCGGCACCAGAGGATATGATTCCGTAATATTCCCCAGTACTTCCGTAGTATATACCAGGTAATCCACCGCAATAAAATTATACCGGGTAGAAAACTCCTGCCAGAAAGCCCATTCCGCTACAGCGTTGAACAACAGCACGAAAACGACCAGGGCCGTACTCACATACAGGACACCTGTACGCCAGCGTATACGGAAGGAATAAGGCATCAGGTATAGAAAGACATAAATAGCAAACCGCGCCGCTATATAGTATATCAGTATATTATACAGATCGGTGTTATAATCCTTCGGTATAATATTGGTGAACAGCAATAAGGCCAGCACACCAGCAAATAAAAGGCATACAAAAGGGAATACACTTCTCCGGTAAATGAAATTATTCTGTAGCCATACATGCAATACGAAAGGTATGATAACAAAAGAAGCTACCGACAGATCATATAATATTCCAATAAAAAGTGAGGCGGAAAATTGTGTTACGGATACACCTGAAGCATGTGTCCCTAGAAGAAGTATAATGCGGGTAAGAGCAGATAGCAATAAAAGTAGCGCTACAATCAATACAATAACCGAGAACTTCCTGTTCTGTTCCTCTTTGGCCATAGGTTGCTGTTTTAATCCACCTGCAAAATTAATAAGCAATTCTGTCGTAAATTAGAAGAAATTCTGAATAGAATCTGAAGAAGGAATACCTCTTCAGATTCTATTCAGAATGCATCAATACTTTCAACGGATGAAAATTTTAATAATAGAGGACGAAACGGCACTGGCCAAAAGCATAGGCACTTACCTCTCAGACGAGAATTATCTCTGCGAATATGCGACTACCTTTGCTCAGGCGCTCGATAAGATCAATATCCATGATTACGACTGCATCTTACTTGACCTGATGTTACCCGGCGGAGACGGATTAAGGGTACTGGAAGAGATCAAAGAACAGAACAAACAGGACGGCGTCATCATTATCTCTGCCAGGAATTCCCTGGAAGATAAAATAAAAGGATTACAGATCGGCGCGGACGATTACCTGACAAAACCTTTCCACCTGCCCGAACTGGCCGCACGCATTTACTCTATTATCCGCCGCAAACAATTTGGCAATGTCAATATCATAGAACAAAATGAACTCAGGATTAACCTGCTTGCCAAAACCGTCACTGTAAATGAGAAGAACGTTACACTGACCCGGAAAGAATTTGACCTGCTGCTTTACTTCATCAGCAATAAAAATAAAGTCATCTCCAAGAGCGCATTGGCGGAACATCTTTCCGGAGATGTAGCAGACATGTTCGACAACTACGATTTCATCTACGTACATATCAAGAACCTGAAAAAGAAACTGACTGAAGCCGGTTGTGATAACTACCTGAAAACATTGTACGGTACCGGTTATAAATGGGAAATATGAGCAAACTGCTGAACCTTTCATTAAAAAGATTCATGATCTACGCCGGACTGGTACTCGTATGCAGTATCCCGGTCTATTATTTCATCCTCAGTAAACTATGGCATCACGAGCTGGATGAACATCATATAGCACTCACACCGGCAGCAGGAAGAGAAGACCGCTACCTGATCATCATGATTGTCACCATGCTCACCATGTTGTTCTTCCTCATGCTGATAATCGGCTTTGTGCTGATCAACAGGCGGATCTCCAAACGCTTATGGCAGCCTTTTTATAACAGCCTGGCAAAGATCAAGAGCTTTAACCTGGATCAACAGCAAACAGTAGTTTTTGAAGATACAGACATCAATGAATTTGCAGAACTGAACCAAAGCCTCAATAAACTGATCGCCGGTAACATCGCTGTGTATAAGCAACAGAAAGAATTTGCCGACAATGCCTCACATGAACTGCAGACGCCATTGGCCATTATACAATCCAAACTGGACCTCTTACTGCAAAGCAAACTGCTGACAGATGATCAGTATGAGCTGATTGAAGACGCTAATAAGGCATTGTCAAGAGTAGCCCGCATTAATAAGAACCTCTTACTGCTGACTAAAATAGAGAACAGCCAGTTCATGGACCGGGAGCTCATCGACCTATCAGGACTACTGGAAAGTACACTGAGCGCCTTCTCTCATTTCTCAGAAAACAAAGACCTGGTACTAAAAAGAGATATTCCACCGGGAATAACAATAGAAGGCAATAAAATTCTTATTGAGATCCTGCTCAATAACCTGATAACAAACGCTATCAGGTACACCGTCAATAAGGGTACTATCGCTATTACACTCTGTGATAAATATTTATCTGTTGCCAATTCAGCCACAGAAGCCTTACAAAACGACCAGTTATTCAAACGTTTTGGTACCACCACTTCTTCGATTACACGTGGTACAGGCCTTGGACTATCGCTGGTGAAGCAGATCAGCAGCAGGTATGGATGGAAGGTGGATTATACTTTTCATGATATGTACCATATCTTCTCCATACAATTCTAACTTTAGATTTCCTTTCGAATCAGGTAGTAACTATGCGGAAATAAACCTACTGCATGAAAGGAAAATTGTTCCTCCATATTCTGTTATTGTTTGTAATCGCTGTAGCAAAAGCACAATCTCCTAAAGTCATCGTCACAGGTGTCGTAAAAGATGCTGCAGGTAAAAACCCGCTATCATTTGTCAGTGTTACACTCAAAACCCGGAATAGCGCCTTTATTGCGGGTACTATTACCGGCGATGATGGCCGCTTCTCTTTGCCGGATATCAACAGTGGTAATTACCTGTTGGTGTTCTCTTATATCGGTTATCAGCCCAGGATTGAACAGTTCAATGTAGGACAACTGAGTAAGTACCAGGATATAGGAAATATTGCACTGACCCAGGATCCAAAATCACTCAATGAAGTGACCGTCACCGGCAGACAGGAAGAGGTCAGAATGGACAAAAAGACCTTCAATGTAGCTGCCAATATCAGTCAGGCGGGAGGCTCTGTACTGGAAGCCATGAAAAACCTTCCGGGTGTTACTACCCAGGATGGACAGGTATTGCTGAGAGGTAGCAATAAAGTGATGATCATGATAGATGGCAGGCAAACCGCACTGACCGGCTTCGGAAGTCAGACAAGCCTGGACAACATCCCTGCTTCTGCCATCGAAAAGATAGAGATCATTAATAATCCATCTTCAAAATATGATGCCAATGGCAATGCCGGTATTATCAATATCATCTACAAGAAAGAAAAGAAAGAGGGATTTAATGGTAAGATCGGTCTTAGCGGCGGCTTAGGTGCCCTATGGGTAAAAAAGGAGAATTACCCGACCATCAGGCCTCAATACGAGCGTACGCCCAAGATCAACCCATCCCTGTCATTGAACTACCGGAAGAACAAAATTAACTGGTTCCTCCTGGCGGATGATCTTTATACCAAAACACTGAATAAAAACGAATTTGTAGACCGGTTCTATAATAATGGTGATACAGTAAAACAACAAACCAAAAGGAACAGGACAACCAACTTTTCTACAGTAAAAACAGGCCTGGACTGGGCTGTCAACAGCGACAATATCATTACTGTATCCGGCCTGTTTGGCACTGAAAAGATCCTTGACAGGGGTGATGAACCTTTCTTCAATGGCAGCCTATCTGAAAGACAACGCCTATGGCAGTTCCTGGAAGATGAGTTGAAAACGACCGCTACTTTCTCCGCCAACTGGCAGCATAGTTTCAAAGAACCCGGCAGAACGCTCAACGTAGGACTGAATGCTACTTTCCACCGGGAAAATGAGAAATACTTCTTTACGAATATAATGCCTGAATATACCGGCCTCGATTCATTCAGAGTCCTGTCTGACGAACATGTCACCGACCTGAATATCGACTATGTACACCCTTTGAAACATGGCCGTTTTGAAGGCGGACTGAAGTTCCGGTACCGGTATATTCCCGTGAATATGGACTTCAAACCAGGCCTCCATTCCGTACTGGACGTGAGTGCCGGCGGCTGGGCGAAGTATAAGGAAACAATTCCCGCGCTGTATGGCAATTACGTATATGAGAGCAACAAGGTCGAGATAGAAGCCGGCCTGCGGATTGAATATGTGGACCTGTCGTACCAGGTCAATCCGACTCATCCTACTTACAAAAGCGATGGATACAATTATACACAGCCATTTCCAAACCTACGACTGGCTTACAAGCTGTCTGGCAATAATAAGTTGTCATTTTTCTACAACCGCAGGGTAGACAGGCCTAACGAAGGTGACATCCGCATTTTCCCGAAGTATGATGATGCGGAGATCATCAAGGTTGGTAATCCTGCCCTGCGTCCTCAATTCACGAATACCTTTGAACTGGGCGATAAGACCAGCTGGAACAACGGCTACCTGTTCTCATCCGTTTATCACAAACGGATGAATGCCACCATCACCAGGATTGCCAGTACCGTTCCAGGCAGCACGCTGATCTATAACATCTTCCAGAATGCCGGCAAGAGCTATAATACCGGTATTGAACTGGTCATCTCCCAGAAGGTATCCAATTGGGCGACGTTCAACCTGAATCTGAACGGCTACAGGAATATCATTGACTCCTTCTCTGTGGTGAATAAATACCCGGTTGAGAATGTGTTCAGTGCTTCCAGGCAGGATCTCTATTCCGGCAACATCAAGCTGAACGGTCAGTTCCATTTCCCCAGACAGGTAGAAGCGCAACTGACAGCTATTTACCAGGCGCCAGATCTCGTGCCACAGGGAAAGACCTTCGCCCGTTTTGGTGTGGACGCCGGTATTAAAAAAGGCATTCAGCAGGGTAAAGGCGAGATCTTCATGAATGCAACAGATATTGCCAATACACTGCGGATAAAAAAGGAGATCAAAGGAACGGATTTCCGGTATACCAGTGTTGACTACAATGAGACACAGGTGATCCGCATAGGATATAGTTATAAGTTCTGATGACCGGACATCGTACCGCTTTGCCATAATGTGTCGCGATTGCCTATTTTTGCAGATAGGTCAGATTACGCAGCGCAGATCTGCTGCGTAATCTCTTTTATCTTTGCAAAAAATATCTGATGAAAATATTGCATACTGCGGACTGGCATATCGGGCAAACCTTTTATCAGTATGACAGAACGTACGAGCACCAGCAATTTCTGAACTGGCTGGTGGATACCATTAAGGAAAAAGACATTGAGCTGTTGATCATCAGTGGTGACGTGTTCGACGTAGCAAATCCTGCTGCGGGTTCCATTAAACTATTTTACTCCTTTCTGAATAGAGCCGTAAAGGCACAACCTGACCTGCAGATCATCATCACAGCAGGTAATCATGACTCCGCTGCCCGGCTGGAAGCGCCCAAGCCCCTGCTGGAATCCTCCAATATTCATATTGTCGGCATGATAGAGCGCCGGGAAGATGGGAGCATCGATTATGAAAAGATGATCATCCCGGTGAAAGACAAACAGGGAAATACCGCTCTCTGGTGCCTGGCCATCCCCTTCCTGCGCATGGGCGACTATCCCGCAGTAGCGGAAAGCGCTACGCTGTATGCAGATGGCGTATCGGCCCTGTATAAGGAAGCCTACGAATATGCGCTGACAAAAAAACAGAACGGTCAGGGTATCATCGCCATGGCGCACCTGCACACACTGGATGCCGAACTGTCGGACCACGACAAGACGGAAAGAGTCATCATGGGAGGAATAGAATTTGTACCGGCAAAAGCCTTTCATGAAGACATCCTCTATACAGCTTTAGGACACATACATAAGGCCCAGAAAATCGGCGGAAAAGAAAATATACGCTATAGTGGCAGTCCACTACCGATGTCATTCTCCGAAATGAATTACCGGCACCAGGTAGTCACCTTCGATATTACAGCAGGTAAGATCGGCGATATTGAGCTGTGTGAAATACCTGTTACCACAGCGCTGCTCCGCGTACCAGCCAAACCGCAGCCACTGCCGGAAGTATTGGAACAGCTGTCACAACTGCCAGAGGCGGGAGAAGATATCGATATCGCCCCCTACCTGGAGGTGCGGGTATTGCTGGAAGGACCTGAACCGGCCCTGCGTCATAAGGTGGAGACTGCGCTGGCCGGCAGGCATGCGCGGCTGGCCAGGATAGACGTGAGGTACCCGTCGGGAGAAACAGACGATGAAGCAGAAACCGGCATCAGCGCCAATCAGCTGCACGAATTGAATCCGCTGGACGTTTTTAAGCAGATCTACAGGACCGGTTACAACAGCGAGACACCGGAAGAACTGGTTACCCTGTTCAACCAGGTATTACAGGAAATCACCACAAAAGAGCAGTAAGCGCATGAGAATATTAGCCATTCGTTTTAAGAACCTGGCCTCACTGGAAGACACCAACGAAATAGATTTCACCAAGGAACCACTTAGTCAGGCGGGTATCTTCGCGATTACCGGGCCTACAGGCGCAGGCAAATCCACCTTGCTGGACGCTCTATGCCTGGCGCTCTATGCCAAGACCCCACGTTACCAGCAGGCCAAAGAAACCGGTATCGAGATACAGGACCTGGCAGGCAATAAACTGAACCAGGGCGATATCAGAGGCATCCTGCGCGACGGTACAGCAGACGGATTTGCAGAAGTGGAATTTGCCGGCACCGATGGTAACAACTATAAGGCTACCTGGTCCGTCAAAAGGGCCCGCAATAAAATAGACGGGAACCTGCAGACAGACACGGTAGACCTCTTCAACCTTACTACCAATATCCCTGTTCCCGGGAAAAAGACAGAAACGCTGAAAGAGATAGAACGGCTGGTAGGACTGAACTTCGAACAGTTCACCCGTTCCGTGCTACTGGCACAGGGCGAATTCACCGCCTTTTTGAAGGCAGACAAGGATGCCAAGGCATCCCTGCTGGAGAAACTGACCGGTACTGATATCTATTCAGAAATTTCCCGGACTGTATTCGATAAATATAAAGAGGCTGACCAGGACCTCAAAAACCTGAAACAGCAGGTAGCGGGCATTGTCAGTCTTACGGAAGAACAACAACAAGCACTGAATGCTCAACGCGAAGATTTGCTGCAAAAGACAGAAGAGCAGGAAAAGATCCTTGCCGGTCTGACTAACGAGATCAACTGGCACCAGTCGCTCGCAGTCCTGACCGCAAACAGGGACCAGGCAGCACAGCATTATCAGCAAGCATTGACTGCCATGGAAAATGCAGGCGAAAGGATCCGCACCTTTACCCTGGTAGAAAATGTGCAGCCGGCAAGAGGACTGATCACAGCCAAACAGGCATCGGCCGCTCAGCTGACGGATAAATCTGCTGCCTTACAGGAACTGGCTTCCCATATACAACATACCACAGAAAGCCATCAGATAGCCCTTAAACAGCTGGATCTTGCTAACCTGGAGCTATCGGCCAGACAGCAGGAAACCCTGCGTTATCAGCCCGATATTGACAGGGCCAAGGCGTTGGATACCCTGATCATTGAAAAGGGTAAACAGGTAACAACAGCAGAAGCGGAAACAGCTGCCGCGCAACAACAACACAACGCACACCTGGAAGCGCTGGTAAAGAAGGAACAGGAGATCGATACGGTCAACGCAGGTATCGCCAGACTGGAAGACTGGCAGAGAGAGCATGTGAGCAGGCAGGATATTGCGGAGAATATTATTGAGATCACTACCCAGCTGGGCCATGCATCCAAATGGCTGCCCATGCAGCAACGACTGCTGGAAAATCAGCAGGCTACCACAGCATTCATTGCTGAAACAGATAAAACGATCACTAGCCTGCAGGAGCAGGTATCCAAATATCAGCAGCAAGGAACGACATTACACACAGCTTACACGCAGCTGAACACGACACTGGCAGCTATCCCCTTTGCTGATATAAAAGCAAAAGAAAGCAGTCTGGCCACCAGCATCCGTGAAGCTGATGCCGCCAGGGCACACTGGGCACTGCTCTTTACCAATCTGCGGGAAAAGGAACACACCACCCGGCAGTATGATACCTGCCGGCAGGAACTGACCACAAAGACCAGCACACTGCAGGAGAAGCAGGAACAACTGAAAGAAGCACAGACAAAGAAAGAACTGGCAGACAAACTCTTTCACCAGGCAAGACTGCAGGTGGCGGAGAATGTGGAATCCCTGCGTGCGCAACTCATACCCGGCGAACCTTGCCCTGTGTGCGGCAGCAAGGAACATCCCTTCGCTGCAGAAAATCCGCTTGCGCATACCATCCTGAAAGGGCTGGAAGAAGAAAGCCTGGCAGCTAACAGTGCATATAACACCCTTTCCGGTGAGATCAGCAGCCTGACGCAGTTGATCAACAGGTTACAACAGGAAACCGCTACACATGAAAAGGCCCTGGCAGACAGAGCACAACAGATAAGCGCCCAAGAACAGCAATGGCTGTCATTTCAGCTCGCTGCAACAAGCGCCACAGTACCCGCCACAGAACGGGCCGCATGGCTGGATGCACAGGTACAACAGTTATTATCCGCACAACGCGAGAACAATACACAACTAGCATCTTATGAAGAAAAAAAGCGGGAAGCAGATCAGGTAAAACTGCAACTGGATACATTGAACAGTAACCTGTCGACTACCAGCGAGCAGCTGAAAGATAAACAGTGGGAAAAGACCAGCAAACAGGAGGCGCAGGTGCAGATCCAACAACAGCTGGATAACATTACACAGGACTTACAGGTAATGACAGAACTGCTGGCGCCTTACTTCAATAATCCTGTATGGATAGATAACTGGAAAAAGGACCCACAGGGATTTGATGACAGCATCCGCTCCTTCGCTAAACGCTGGAAAGAAAATGTGCAGGCTATTACCGATAATAACCAGCAACTCAAAGTACTACAATCCGCCTTGGGCGAAATGCGCAGACAGGCGCCGGCTATTGCTGCAGACGTCACAAATAAGATCAATGCCCAAACTAGCCTTACCGACCAGTTACAGACACTCGCCAACGAAAGGAAAACACTGCTGAACGGTGATGATGTCAACGTCTTTGAAACCAGGCTCAGACAGGCCAGCCACACAGCTACCACTGTACGGCAAACAGCACATGAAACCGTAACGGCCCTGAAAGACGAGTTGCTTACCTATACTACCACTAAAACACAGACGGAGAAAGATATCACCTCACTTAAAAGTAATATCGAAAAACAGCAACAGGAGATTGCCGCATGGATCGCAACCTATGCCTCAGAACATGACATGGCGCTTTCTGAAGAGGAACTGACACAACTCCTCAGCTACTCCACCACCTGGATAGATAAGGAAAGGAAAGACATCCAGGCTATCCGGCAGGCGGTTACTGCCAGCAAGGCCACTCTTGATGAAAGGACCCTGCAGGTAACCAATCACACCAACAAACGTATGAGCGATCGCTCACTGGAAGCAATAACAACACTTTCAGACGATACACGTAAACTACTGAGAGAAATCACTAACGACAAAAATAACATTGAATACCAACTGCGGCAGGATGCAGAAAACAAATCAAAGATCGGTGGCCTGCAGGCGGCGATCACTGCCAAAACTGCCATACATGAAAACTGGAGCAAGCTGAATGAACTGATCGGATCAGCAGACGGTAAAAAGTTCAGGCAGATCGCGCAGGAATACACGCTGGACATGCTGCTGGGATATGCCAATATGCATCTGCAGATGCTGACCAGTCGTTATAAACTGCTGAGAATCCCCGGTAACCTTGGATTACAGGTGTTAGATAAAGACATGGGCAACGAACTGCGGACCGTATTCTCTCTCTCCGGAGGAGAGTCCTTCCTGGTATCCCTCGCGCTTGCATTGGGCCTGGCATCACTGTCATCCAGCAAGATGAAAGTAGAATCACTCTTTATTGATGAAGGTTTTGGCGCACTCGATCCTGATACCCTCAACGTAGCAGTAGATGCCCTGGAACGCCTGCACAACCAGGGACGTAAAGTAGGCGTGATCTCTCACGTACAGGAAATGACAGAGCGCATACCTACGCAGATCAAGGTGATCAGACTGGCGAATGGGAAGAGTAAAGTGGAAGTGGTGGGCGGCTAGGATTCCCTCCGCTCCCACTGCTTATGCGTCCATAGCCAGTATTCCGGCGCATGCATGATATCGTGTTCGAGATACCAGGCAAAGGTCCTGGTGATCTCATATGACTCCACATCCGCAGGATCTTCCGTGATGAGGGAGAAGTAAACATCCCATCCCCTTCCGGTTGTACGTTTCCTTACTGAGGCATAAATAACCACAGCATCCAGCGACTTAGCCAGCTGCTCTGCGCCGGTAAATAACCCTGTCAGCTGATGCAGAAAGTCTGTTTCATACTTTGGCCTTACAGACGGCGATTGGTCTGCAATGAAAATATAAGCATTGGGGTGATCGCGGTGTGACAGCATGAAACGCGCCGTCTCATTGATAGCCAGCAACTTGATACCAAACCTTGAACGGATACGGTATAAGAGCTTGTTGATGAATTGGCTGGGTTCCGGCTTATACACCGCATATACGTCGAACGAAAGATATTTTGGCAAAATATTCAGGCACTCCCAATTGCCATAGTGTCCCAACACAATAATGATGTTCCGTCCCTCCTGGTGACAATGTTCCAACACTTCCGGATTATGAATATTGACCTGTTTGCGATGCGCTTCTTCTGATATGGACAACAACTGCAGTGTCTCTATCAACAGTTCACCTAAGTGCCTGTAAAAGAGTCTTGTAATGGCCTGTATCTGCCTGTAACTCCGCCTGGGAAAAGAACGGGAAAGATTCTGCACCACTACGTCATAGCGGTACCGTGTCACTTTGTACAGTGACCAATACAGTAATTTCTGTAAAATTTTCAACATACCTGCAGGCAACAGGCTTACCAAATACACAAGAACAAATAACAACTCATAAAGCAGATTGCGGCGCCTGACCACAGTTGTATCTTTCATTTCGTGGTGGGCAAGTCCTGCGGGTCTCTTCATAGAATTAGCAGCGTCATACATAGGCAGTTTCTCTTTGACCTTTTGAGGGCTCTATACCGGGCATCCTCCCCATTTTTTAGCAATCATTGTCCGGATAATATCTATAATCCTGACAGTCCTTTAACGCAAATTTAGAACCGATTTATATGAAATATCAAATCTTAACTTTTCTTTGCATGGAAGATGTACACCCGTTATAGTTATCATATTGAACATCAGCAGCAAGAATAAAAGACGCCAGACCTTACTATGAAAAAAAATGGGTAAAGGATGTTGTAAGAAATACCCATAGTGTATCGGAACTACTTACAGCGTGATGATCCTGAAGTAAATCTGAAGTAATTGCATGATTAACAAAACACAATAGGACTCCGCTAGGAGTCCCCTTGTTTGTAGCCCGG
Source organism: Chitinophaga ginsengisoli (assembly GCF_003014595.1). Lineage (GTDB taxonomy): Bacteria > Bacteroidota > Bacteroidia > Chitinophagales > Chitinophagaceae > Chitinophaga > Chitinophaga ginsengisoli. The sequence goes on from NZ_PYGK01000002.1 coordinate 331,271, forward strand.
GGTGAAACTCCGGGGAACCAGATGTTTATATCAAACACAATTAA
>NZ_PYGK01000002.1:331554-841406 GCF_003014595.1 Chitinophaga ginsengisoli
CGGGGAACCAGATGTTTATATCAAACACAATTAACAAAACACAATAGGACTCCGCTAGGAGTCCCCTTGTTTGTAGCCCGGGGTGAAACCCCGGGGATTATAATGAACACGGGGTTTCACCCCGGGATTATAATAAACGCGGGTTTTCACCCCGGGAAACGGAATTCCTTCCCCCGCCCATCACGCATTCGGATGTTTACAATCCCTCCAGTAATCCAGTATCTGCCTCACCTGTTTTTCAATATCTTCCAACAGATCCTTTTTAACGAAGTAACCTTGTATAGCTAATTCGTATGCTTCATCAACCACTTCTTTTGATTCGACAGTGGTAAGGAACACAAAGGGAATACTCTTTTTTCTCAGGAACTCATCTGCGTCTATCTGCCGCATCAATTCAATACCACTCATGCGGGGAACATTGATATCAGACAGAATAATAAACGGCCTGTCAGGCGTTACCTGTAAATAACGAAGCAGGTCATCCCCTCCTTCAAAGAACTTAATTTCATTTTTAACCCCCAGTGAAGCCATTATTTGACCGTAGATCTCCCGGTCGTCGTGATCGTCCTCTAAAATAAGAATGGGGCCCGCTTTAGCCATAAGATTGCATTTATTGGTGAGAGAAGAGATCTAATACCCACATTAGTCATGCCAAGTTCCGACATCACTGCATGACGCCATTTCACGGGTTGAAAAGCGATATATAGCGAGCAGATAAATCCCGCTCGCTATTAATCAAATGTTTATCAACCGCTTATACATGGCACAAGGCTTGCCTTCTCCTGTTTCCGAAGAATGCGCACGTCATGACATCTAATCCAATACATATGACCACAAATGGTACCGATAAGAAAATCATCATCGTCGGTGGGGGATTTGCTGGGTTGAACTTTATCCAGCAGTTATACAGGAACGACTACTATGATGTTACATTGGTAGACAGGAACAACTATAACTATTTCACGCCGCTATTATACCAGGTAGCCACCAGCTTCCTGGAGCCTTCCAGTATCAGCTATCCGTTCAGAAAGCTATTCCGGGATAAAAAGATCAACTTCCGTATGGGGGGAGTGACAAAAGTAGATCCTGCAGCACAGCGCCTCTACCTGGATGATGACAGCATCTTGTCATATGATCATCTGGTATTCGCAGCAGGTGCCCAAACGAATTTCTTTGGCCTGGAGAATATAAAGCGGAATGCGATTTCACTGAAAGGCGTTAACGATGCATTGATCATGCGGAATACACTGCTGAAGACCATGGAAGAAGCAGCTGCGACGACCGACCCCGCGGAACGTACAAGACTGTTAACCATTGTGGTAGCCGGCGGCGGTCCTACCGGTGTGGAAGTAGCCGGTATGCTGGCGGAGATGCGGAAGTATATCATGACGAGGGATTATCCCGAATTAGCGCATGCAGACGGCGATATTTATATCGTGAATGGAGAGCATAACCTCCTGCAGCCTATGAGCGAGAAGACCCATAAAGGCACGTATAAGGCGCTGGACAAATTAGGCGTACGTATCAAATTACATACAAAGGTGACCGACTATGCAGATCAAAAGGTGACCTTTTCTGATGGAGAAGTGATCGAAGCAGGTACTTTAATATGGACAGCTGGTGTCACTGCCAATACATTCGAAGGTATGCCCGCCACCAGCCTTGGCCCTGGTGGCAGAATGAAGACAGACCACTTCAACAAGGTGGAAGGCGTAGACAACATCTATGCTATCGGCGATATCAGTATACAGACCACAGATCCTGCTTACCCTAAAGGACATCCGCAGGTAGCGCAGGTGGCGATACAACAGGGTCGTACCCTGGCTAAGAATTTCCTTTCCTATGCAAAAGGGAAAAAGTCAAAGCCGTTCAAATACTTTGACCGCGGAGAAATGGCGATAGTAGGCAGGCACAATGCCGTGGTAGATCTCTTTAAACATAGGGTACATGTAAACGGTTTTCCGGCCCTGATCGTATGGCTGTTCATTCACGTAGCATCGCTGGTGAATTACAACAATAAGATACGGACCATGTATAGCTGGATCGTTGCTTACATTACCAGGGACCAGTTCCTGCGAATGATCTTCAGAACCTAAGTATTACCATTGATCAAACCTGCAGCAGTGTTGCTGTTGTTGCCGAAGCGCCGTTTCCCATCCCCTGGGTGCTGAAAGCTACTTCACAGGGACACTGCTGTTATTACCTCCTCCGAGGTTCATGGTCGGTATCGGCAACCTGAAACCGATGAACACATAGTTAGCTCCCTGGAAAAGATTATATGCCCATCCTACCTGCAGATAGTCTTTCAATGCAGACGCCACTACGCCAAGTCCTAATTCCGGCACATCATCCTTATCGAAGTCAGGTGAAGAAACATGCAGACCGAAATTCAGGTCCAGCAGATTATTAGGCAGGGAGGAATTCCTTTTCCATTTCTGGCTCATACCAAAAATGCCTTTGAACAGCACGTTATAATAGGGCGCCATCTGTACATCCTTCTCTATCTTGGTAGGGGTGAGCGGATGCGCAAATATAACGCCTACAGTAGCTTGTAAGTGAGGCAGGATACGGTATAATGTCACACTGTGCGATTCTTCCAGCAGACTCTTTTTGGTGCTGGTATTGGTCACCACCATTTTGATCACTACCCTGTCGCCTTCCTGGCGGAAACCGGAATATAAAAGGTCAGTCGTTGCTTCACTAGGGATATCTCCTAATGCCAGCGAATATACTTTATCTGAGAAGCTTAACGCCAGTCCCTCCAGGCGTCTTTGTGCCTGACCGAAACGTAATATCTCATCAGGTATCAGCAGATTGGCCAGTGCTGTGATCTTACCGCTGGCCATCGTCACAAGGTTCGCACATTGTGTCCTGACTTCAGCAGTGGCAGCGGGAATATGAGACTGGAAATCGGTGAGCAGTCCTTTCATTTTATTGAACTCGCCATTGATCGCATTCACGTCGTTCTGCAACTTTGATATAAAAGCAATGCTGTTTCCCGGCACCGTATTATTCAAAAGCGACTGATAATAATTTACTTTCTCCGTTAGCTGTGTCTTTATCAGATCGCCCTGCGCCAGTATTTGTTTTACATCTGTAACAATCTGCTGGTCCTGTAAGGTAGTCAATACCTTCTCTCCTTCTTTCCTGAAGTCTTCGAAATCGGTCTTCAGTCTTTGCTGTAAGATATCAGTGAACTGCCTTACATATTCACCACGGAGTATTTCATTGACATTCAGTTCCCGCTGCTGACTGCTTTTCACCCATTTCTGGATGTCTTCCAGTTGTGCCAACTGTGCATCTGTGAGCGTAAACTTCCAGCGCTCTACTTCATAATAGTCTCCTAATGGGTTTTCATCAAGACCGTTGAAGTGCAAGGGTGACGGTTGGTTATTGTGCATCAGCCATCCTCCTATCTGAATGCGGACGTCGTTGTAGACCGGAGTTTTGGACAACTGCTCTTCCAGATCAGCCATCCTTTTATTGATCGCAAAGAGGATACCGCTCCACATCTTTTCCTCCGTAAAATCTTCGTTGACATTAAAAAAGCTTTCGTAGTAATCACGCGTTTGCTGATCCCGGTCAAAGATGGCTACAATCTCCGCAGTGATGGCAGAAGTCCGTTGCAGGAAAGTATTCAGACTGGCTTTATCTCCCCGCACATAGTTCTTCACCGCGTCTTCCATTCCCTTTGACCATCCTTCCACCTTCTGCGTAGCATCGTAAAGGGTATTGAGCAGGCTCACGGCATCAGGCGGTAATGGATTGCCAATACCGGCGCTATTGACCTTCCTGATGAAAGTTGCACGATCAAAAAGCACGGTCAGCCGGCTATTGATGTCGGCATTATTTTTATCGTCGTATGGTTTATTGTTCTGATCAATTTCCCTAACCTTAATAATAGATTGGGAAAACACGGGACGCACAGTACACAACAGGAACAGGATAGCACATGGCAATATAAAAAGTCGCATATTATATTCGCATTAAGGTAAAAAGGGAGTGATCATCCATTGGCGAAGGCCATCATCACAGCAGTATTCATACTACCTCTGCCCTTCATAAAACGGGCTTTGGTAACACCTTCAGAAATAACATTCTTAAACGGAGAGATAGAAAGGAGTACAAAATCATTATAATCCGCAAGATTCACGCGCTCATGGATCTTCAGTGTTTTCAGCAGCGGCAGAATAGTCATCGGGGCAGTTACTTTTACAAATACCACGGCCTCAAACATACTGATACCGTTCTTCCCTATGCGTGAACGGATAAAATTGGCGGTATCCGTGGCTTCATCTGCTACATCATCGTCCCCCAGTATTAATAAGAGCAGCTGGTCTGGTTGATCTAAGAGCTCCTCAAGTACTTTCTGTGCCTCGGATCCTTCTGTTGGAAGTGCTACGAAGTTTTGCATTTGCATTAATTATAGTGTGTCAGAAGTAGGCAGAAAAAACATGAAAGTACTCAATTATAAGTGAATTTCAAGATTATAACATAATTTTATTAATATATAATTGCTAATATGGTTAAAGTATACAGACAAGGAGCAAAAGGTGCATTGCTGGATGAATATGAAAAAGCGATCATCGAACTACAAAGCGTTATTGCAGATATGTCAGATAAGGAGCTGGTCACTGTTGTAGATCCAGTGACCAGCGATGAAAACTGCCGTTCAGTACAAACGATATTATCGCATGTAGTTAGTTCGGCTTATAGCTATGCCATTTACATTATGCACTATTACGGCTACCAGATGGTGCGGCCGGCGCCAAAGTACTATACTACCGTAAAGGAATATATCAGGGAGCTGACGGAAGCCTTCCAGTTTACAGAAACAGTATTCAGGGATATCAAAGACAGCGATCTGGAACAGTTAGAACAGGACAAAAAGATTGCCGCCCGCTGGGGCCAGTCATATGACATCGAGCAGATGATGGAACATGCTATTGTACATATCCTCCGCCATAGGCGACAAATACAACGATATCGTTCGCTGCATTAATAATAACAAACACCATTAACAAAACATCATTAACAAAACACAATAGGACTCCGCTAGGAGTCCCATTGTTTGTAGCGCGGGGTGTAACCCCGGGGATAAGGGTGTAACCCCGGGGATAAGGGTGTAACCCCCGGGAATCATAATGAACGCGGGGTGTAACCCCGGGAATCATAACGAACGCGGGTGTACCCCCCGGGAATCATAACGAACGCGGGATGCATCAATATTCATCCAACCTCGCCACAATCCCCCAACCATAGAAGCTATTCGCCACACCTATCAGCAATTCATTATCTCCTTCTTTCAACGGAACATTAAACGACGTATTCTCAATAGAGCAACGGCCATCGGGGAACTTCGACAATGGCTGACCGTAAAGGTTCTTATCTACATACACATATTTTCCGTTGATGAACACCCATACTTCATCACTGAAGCCCAGGTTCATTTTACGGGACTGCTCTTTTACGGTGTGAATATTAGCTTTCAGCCATATGATACGGCGTTCCTTGCTGGGTCCGAATTTCCTTGTCAGATCAACCAATCCTCTTCTTTCCGCCCAGATAGTTTCCCAGGTCGCCTCTTTACCAGGCATAAAACTATTACTGAAGTCGACATCTTTCGTTTCAATAGGTTGGCTCACCTGCCATTCCCGGAGGTAGCGGGGATCATTGTCGGTAGGGTCCGGACCTTCCAGTGGAGAAAGCCCTTCTGTCTGTCCGGGTTTGATCACCAGGTTGGAAAAGATAGCACCTTTTCCTTCGAAAGAGATGCGGCCATGTTCCGTATTACCTTCCAGGCGGGGTACTTTCAATGCCGGGCGGGACATATCATTCACATATACCCACATTTGTTTACCGGAGATGACCAGTTTAACATGATTCCATTTCTCACGCTTGAAATCCGCATTTGCCTGGTAGCAGGGAAGCATATCCCACATGTTGACGCCGCCAAAGTAGGGAGCATATTGAATGGCGTCTATAGCGGAAGCATTACCGGCAACATAGGTGCGGAAATAAAAACACTCCCTTTCCTCGGAAGAAGCCTGTCTGAAGAAAATGGTAGCAAAGCCATTCTCTACAGGCTCCATATCATATTCGATGGTACCGTCTGTGAAGTCGACATCCTTCAGTACTGCGGATCCTTTTCCCCCCAGGCATTTCAAAGCCGGAACGGAGCGCCAGGTGGTGAGTTCCGCTACCGTGGGGGCGATATCCCAATTATCTGCAGTCATCGCTACATTGATAGTGGCGGGTGTTGACAGGGATTTGCCGGGACGTTTTCCGTCTTTCTGCTGTGCCATAACGTGCAGGGAAAACAGAAACAGGGAAAGGATGCTGAATGTCTTGTACATGGTCTGTTGTTTTAAGTTTTCAAATGATAATGGGGCAAAACTGAATAATAAGTAACTTGATGGCAATTCAACGGGAGTTCAAGTTTGTGCAAGTCTGTGCAGGAACATAACAAACTCATTTTCAAATGGAAAACAATTTAGAAACAGATTACATACAGCGATGCCTGAAGCTGGTGGAGATACGGTTTGACCGAGGCGCCAACAGCGAATGGAGCAGCTATGATTTTGAAAAACTAAGTGAGGCCATCCAGGAAGCTACCGGTGTTGTACTAAGCGTTACAACATTAAAAAGACTTTGGGGGAAATTGTCTTACACCAATACCCCTGCTATCACTACCTTGAATACATTGGCGCAATACGCCGGGTACGAAGACTGGGGAACGTTCAGGCGGAAACTATCTGGCGGGAGTGCCAGCCCGATTGCCACCACAGATCCAACCACCGATACGACCAGTATCAACAGCGTCAATGGCACGGCTCCGCAGGAACACGAACACTTGCTGACCGGTGCATTAAAAGCTGGTGAATACGGTAATATGACCGTTACAGGCATCCCCCCAACCGGGTCTCTTTCTGCACAACAGGTCACAGGAAGCGCCCAAAAGTCCCGCTCCCGCAGATGGCCTTATTGGGCATTGGGTCTTTTATCATTAGCCATCATTCTCTATGTAACATTGTTATCCAACGGACGGTCAAAACAGGCCTCTATGGACCCTGCGGCTTATCAGTTCAGCAGTAATAAAACCGTTATGGCGGGGGTACCCAATTCCGTGATCTTTAAATACGACGCCAGGGCTGCCGGGGATGATTCCGTATTCATATCCCAGTCGTGGGATATCAGCCGGAAATTCGCCGTTCCAAAGGATAAACGGGAGTACTCTTCCATCTACTACCATCCCGGCTATTTCCGGGCAAAGCTGATCGTAGGCAAACATATTGTGAAGGAACATGACCTCATGATCAGTTCCAACGGCTGGCTGGCAGCGATAGACCAGGGTGAGGTACCGGTATATTTCAACCAGAAAGAATTCCTGAAAGGACATACCGCAGAAGTGGACAAAGCCACCATGGAAGCTTATAACATCTCCTTACAGCCCACTATCCCAAGTCTGCGATTCTATAATGTACAGGACATGGGCGACCTGCGGACTGACAATTTCAGTTTTGAAACAACCGTAAAGAGCAACTTTAACCAGGGCTCTGCTGCTTGCCAGCGGGTACAGATCCTGCTCCTGTGTAAGAATGATGTATTTATTATCCCACTATGTGCAAAGGGTTGCGTCGGAGACCTCAACCTCTATGCCGGCGGAAAAACTATGCAAAGCAACAATACCGACCTCTCAAAGTTCGGCCGGGATATGAGCCAGTGGGTGCAATTAAAAGTGGAAGCAAAAGACAAGCATATCCGGATACTCGTGGATGGAGAGGAAGCCACTGCCTTTGCGGGTGAATATGAGCCCTCGGATATCGTGGGCGTACAATACCGCTTCCAAGGTCCGGGAGCCGTGAAAGATACCCGCTTTGTAAAAGGAGATAAAGTGATCACATTATAATTTCCGGAACGCTTTATGCTGTCTGTTAGCGACGGCCTCCTATCGGTACAACCGCTGAAAGGTGCCTTCAGCGAACTGTATTACTTTTAGGCTCTCAGCCCGCCCGGGCGGACTGCATGTTTGTATCTCCGGGGGACATATCCGGGGTACCTCATATATTCACGTTTAAACGCTTTCATTCCATGATGACTACCGACGAGATTATCCACGCGCTTTCCTCCTTCATCCCCAATGGGCGCTCCGACGATGAGAACATCTCCTATTTCTACGACCTGATGGAGGACCTGAAACATCATCCCGATAGGGAAAAAGCAATAGAACCTATCTTCCGGCTCATTGAAAAATACCCACACCTTGACTACGGCTCTCCCGGCCCCCTGGCGCATACACTGGAAGGCTTTCATGATATTTACCATGACTACCTGTTTGCATCGCTGGACAGAAAGCCTACACCACTGACGGTATGGATGCTGAACCGGCTCACCAATGCCGATCAACGTTATCTTGAGCACAAGGCACTGACCGAAAAAATGCATGCTTTATTAAAACATCCTTTGCTGGATGAAGAAACCAAAGGAGCTATTGAGGATTTTGTAGACTTCCAGGATCATCCCGGTGAGGAATGAGTACGAAAACAGCTCAGACAATATAAAGACTACGTCCCTCCTTTTCCGTACTGACGCCTAAGCTGTTCAGATGGAAGATGAATTCATTGACCTTATTGTAGTCAAACAGGTAGTTCAGCTTTTTGCATAGTCTGTTCATACCTATTTATCATATATTACCAAATTTACAGGACAATAAAAAGACTTTTATTTTTCCTTACATTTTTATTTTACCCTAACCCTTCCTAATTTAGGTAATACGAGTCATGTAATGCATATTCCACTCACTGAATAAAAGAATGTTCCCCTGAATAACGCCAGATTCATGAAAGACTTTTTATACCACTCCTCTTTCCTCTTCCTTATTTTCATTTCGTAATGTTTATTATTTCACCCAAAATTCACACTTATGGCAGATGGTTATATCGGCGAAATCAGAGCCTTTGCTTTCAATTTTACCCCCCGGGGATGGCTGCCCTGTAACGGTGCGATCTATCCCATTCAGAGCAATTCCGCCTTATTTGCCATACTGGGCATCCAGTACGGTGGCAACGGCACTACTAACTTTGCGGTCCCCGACCTGCGGGGCGTAGCAGCACTGGGTATTAACCTTGGACAACCAGGTTATAATACACCCGGTACTACCGGCGGTTCGGAAACCGTCACATTAACAACGAACACCATGCCAGCACACATGCACAATGTGCAAGCGGTGGTCCGTACCAGTCAGCCGCAAACAGCCGCCGCTATTTCACAGCCCGGCAGTAATGCATACCTGACAAACGGTTATTCTATTATCGCCGCTAAAGGCATCGTGGTCTATTCCAATAACAAAGGGAATATCACCATGAACCCGCAGACAATAGGGGTGACCGGGAGCAGCACACCACACGCGAACATGGACCCTTATCTGTCAATGACCTATTGTGTCTGTTCAGAAGGTGTCTTCCCTCAAAGACCCTGATTGTCAAATCTCATTTTTTCACCTTATCTTATTCCAAATCATTATGGAAAACTATCTCGGAGAGATCCGGTTATTCCCTTATACACAGATCCCCAGGGGATGGGTTGTCTGCAGTGGACAAACACTGCCTATCGCGCAGAACCAGGCATTGTTCTCCCTGCTGGGAGTCTACTACGGTGGTAATGGCACCACTACCTTCATGCTGCCCAACCTGAACGGTAGAACGATCGTAGGTACAGGCACCAGCAAAAGCGGTTCCAGCTACCAGATCGGCCAGGCTGCCGGTACTGAAACGGTTACACTGACGACCCCCAATCTGCCTGCACATACGCACCTGGTAAGTGCAAATACCTCTTACGACACAGGTAGCCCTAATACCAATTATTTCGCCAATCCAAATACGCCCACCAGTCCGTCTCAACCGGGACAAAACACAGGCACTGTCAACCTGTTTGCGCCGGCCGGCGGCCCATTGGTGAACATGGCTCCCTCCATTACCCCAACAGGCGGCAGCCAGCCTCACACCAACAGGATGCCTTACCTCGCAATGAACTTCTGCATTGCCACACAGGGCATCTACCCGTCAAGATCCTAAACAATATTTAACACCTCTAAAGATTTTATATGGATAATTACTTAGGCGAGATCAGGATATTTGCCGGCAACTTCGCACCTGTTGGATGGAGGCTCTGCAATGGCGCCCTGCTGGCAATCAGTCAGTATGAAGCCCTGTTTACATTGCTGGGTACACAATATGGCGGCGACGGACAAACGACGTTTGGATTGCCCGACCTGCGACAAAGAATTGCAGTAGGTACAGGACAGATATCTCCTTCCGGAGGGTCGCAAACCTATATGCTGGGACAAGCCGCAGGTACGCCGAATGTAACACTGCTGCAAACCAATATCCCCTCGCATACCCACAACCTGGTAGCGACCACCACCACTGCTACTACCGGCGATCCTACCAATAACCTCCTCGGCGTTACCAATGGTAATAACAACACAGGGCCTACGGCATATCCGGACGTGAACCTATATACGACCCTGCCATTACCCGCAGGCGGTACTACCACGCCCAACGCCTTACTGGACCCCGGTACGATCAATCCTTCCGGAGGCACACAACCACACGATAACCAGATGCCCTATGTGGTCATCAATTATATCATCGCTACAGAAGGTATCTATCCTTCTTCTTTTTGAATAAACAATATGCGTATAGGAATTATCTCCAACAGCGATCAGTTTATTCCAATGGCATACACACTTGCAAACCAGGGTTTGCAGGTGTGTATCTTTTATGCCCCTTCAGAGGATATGATCGCCAACCAGAAAGTAACAGGTTTTATACAGGCTACCAGACTACATTTCACGCAGGAAGTACACCAGCCGGACGAGGTATATCAATGGCTCGACAATGTAAAACCAGCAACGGTATTTGTATACGGGTACCGGCATCTGCTGGATGTACCCCGCTTCAATGGTATACCGGCTTTTAATATTCATCCCGGCCCACTTCCCTCCTTCCGCGGACCATCACCTGCGTTCTGGCAGCTGAAAACGGGACAGCCTACACTGGGTTTCACCATTCACGAACTCTCGCCCCGCTTCGATGCAGGAAAAGTGGTATGGACAAGAAGTATTGCGAATCTTCCGCAGTACCATTATGGCATGGTACAACAGCTATGCAGTCAGCTATGTGTGGAAGGAGTGGCGATGATCTTAAACGCCGTGCGACAGCAGGCGCCATATCCTGAAGTAGCGACAACAGGCATTGCTGCAGCCTATCATAAACGGCCACAACTGAAAGATGTACTGATAGACTGGGATAAAATGGATGCGGTAGAAATATGTAACCTTATCAGGGCCTGTAATCCCTGGAATAAAGGCGCCCTCACTGTCTTTCAGGGACAGGAGGTAAAACTGATGGACGGTATGGTCACAGAATTGCAGACAGCCCATCCACCAGGCACCATGATGGTCCGGGGAGATGGGTTGTACATTGCCTGTGCCGGCGGCAAGAGTATTAAGTCCAATATGCTATATATGCACGACGGTTATTTACCATCCTATCATACAAGCATATACGGCTTAAATCATGGCGCCAGACTGGGAGCCTGATCAGGGTGCGCTGATTTCAGAACCAAAATCTGTACCTGCAGCGCCACCGCCTAAAGTAACTTCATTCACTGCAAGGATTGTCATACCTGGAGTTTCCCATTGGGGCTTGGATTGCATTTGCTCGTTTTTCATGACTGGATATTTGTGTTTGGAGTTTGGAATTTTGAGTTTGGAATTTTGAGTTTTCAGAGCTACAGTTTTCAGTTTAATATATGAGTAACTGTAAGTTAAGAAAAATTATTATCAAAAACATATCCCTTTTTTTGTAAGGCGGCTACTACCATGCTACTGATCACACCCTGTGTTATTCTGATCATAGCCAGTTCGTCTCTACTAACGCAGGTCTGCAGACTATCACGGGAAAGATAATATCTGAAGCCGGCATCATAATCATCCGATGCAAGAAAGGCCCTTATATGTTGCTTATTGTTTTCAAGGCGACTGAAAAAATCAGGTGAATACATTCCCTTGTCCGTTCTCCACTGTATGGCTGGTGGCAACACACCCTGCATGGCATGCCGCAGCAGGCTACGCTTATAACCTCCATGCACAAACAATTGATGGGGTACGTCCATCATAAATTCCAGCACATTCTTACTCAGTAAGGGAACGGCTGAACGCATACCATAGGCCTCATTGCGATTAGCCAGCATAGAGGGAAACAGTCCCGTACGTCCGCTGCTGATATTTTTAAGCATGGAAGCAGTGATATTCTGTATCGATCCGAAAACAAGCGTATCGCGGTACTTGCCGTAAAAATCATCCTGCAAACCAAGACCTATATAACTGATTTCAGACTGATGCCTTTTTTTATACCAGGAGGTATGCCTGATATATTCCCTTTTCAGGATAGGCCACAGTGGCTTCCCTTCCCGCTTTGAGAAGGTCTTTAATAAACGCCATGCACTGCCGAAGGCCCCCTTCCTGATCAGGTTATAGATAACAGGATTACCCTTCCAGGATACCCAATGATCTCCCCCATACCCGGTAAAGAGCACTCCGATATCTTTATGCCGGGCCGCCTCCAGGATAGCATGATCCATATAATAAAATACATTGGGAAACACTTCATCTTTTTCAAATGCATGCAGTGTATCCTGGAATGGCCCGCTGCCTGCTGCGTGTATATATGTCTGTACGATATTAGGACAGGCCCTTCCGATAATATCAATATATTTTCGCTCATCTTCCCCTTCCGCATCATTCTGTAGCACGGATGAGAAAGCATACAACGGTTGGTTCATCTCAGCCAGCAGCGGGGCCAGTATACATGCCACAGAAGAAGAATCCAGTCCGCCGCTCAACGTAATGCCCACCGGCCTGTCTGTCCGGATCCTGTTCCTGACGGCTACCTTCAGCAGTTCCTTAAGGCATTCCGTCCATTCATTGAACCGCTTAAAATGATATTTGCCGGGAGCCGGCGTCCAATACTTTTTAATATTGACAATATTGTTATCCAGCGTAAGCATATTACCGGCACATAACGCATACACGCCTTTCGTATAAGTACCTGCCGGATCTGACTGGCGGAAATAATATTCGATCAGGCTGGCCTCGTTAAATACATGCGGGCCAGGCTTGACAGCCAGGATGCCTTTCTGTTCGGAACTGAAAATGAACAGTTCCGGCGAGTCGTAATAATATAATGCCCTGCATCCCATCTGATCTGTGGCCATCAGTAGCTGACGTTGTTGTTTATTCCATATACAAAATGCGAACTCACCTTCCAGGTGCTGTACACAATGCGTCCCCCACCTGCGATAAGCGTGTAGTAATAACAGTTCGTCCGTCACCTCTTCCCGTGTACCGGTCTGCTGCAACAGGTATGGCCTGTTGTCAAGCTGGATATCCGCAGCAATAACAATATCTCCACTCACTAATGGCATCGTGCTGATGTCTGTCGTCAACAGCCGCAGGGTACACTGCCCTATGAGTATATTATTTTCACACCATGTATGCAGCCCATCTATCGCCCGGTGCTCCATGGCATGACTGATCCGTGCTATAGTTGCAGGATCCACCGGCTGCCCTGTCTTATTAATTATACCGAATATGGCGCTCATCAGGTTAACTTTTAAATCTTGCTATAACAATGAATTGGTCGGCCTCTTTACCACCGGTAATGATCACGCCTTCACTTTCCAGCCAGGCATGGGCCTGCAGGTCATCACCCACCTTATTGATACCAAAGAAAACAATACCGGACATATGTTTATAAGTGAGCATGATCTTACCGGCCAGCGCCTGTTCAAAACACTTTGCCCTCCAGGGTGAATATGCCGCAGCTCTTCTGATGGCCGCCCGGATCCGTTCCGGACGAGGTGAAGGCCTCATCTTGAAGGTATCTGCTTCGTCCACACTTTTACCCAGCAAGGGCGCTATTTTTCTGAAAGGCATAAAGACAAGCATACAGCGGGCAACAGCAATGCATATCCACGCCTGTATAAAGAGCAGCAGCGCTGAAATTTTCCTTTTCATTAGAATATTGATGTTACTACATCCAACAATGAATCAGGCGCACACTGGGCAGGACGTGTTACCTGGTATACTTCTGCACATTTTACCATTTTACTGATCACATCGAAACAAAGGGCCCGCATGGCGGGCTGCCTGAAGAAAGATGCTTTATAGACGTGTTGTACCACACCTGCAAAGGCTACACTGCCCCTTAACTGTTTATGACGGATCGTATCGGTTTCCCCTGTTTCCAGCAGAATGATCCGCTCAATAGGATACTGCCGTGTATCAAAAGCGCCATGAAAGAAAAAACCGTACTTCTCAAAACCCGGCATCACAGGAAAAGAACGATCGTTCAGCTGCAAGGTTTGCAGGGAGTGTTCCCACAATTTGATCATCGGGTAAGAAGCAACCCCACTGATACGGTCGTCATCCGGCAGTTCTTTCAGCACCGTAATATCATCGCTGAAGATCCTGTATTGCCGCTGTTTCAGTCCTGCGAGCGTCGTAGACTTACCAGCGCCCGATTGTCCGGCAATGAGCGTCAGCCTGTCATTCACTACAACAGCCGATGTATGCAGCGGTACCTGCCTTCTTTGCTGCAGGATGCCGGCTATTGCAGCACCGAGTACAAACAGGCGGACCGCCCGCTCTTCCGTATTGGCCGGATGAGGATGAACAATGATCCGGTTGCCATCGGCAACATAATAGCTCGCAACATCCTGTACAGAGAAGACCAGCTCATGGTCATTCAGCTGGTAAGAAATATGGCCGATGTCGAAGGCTATATCAACATTGATATCGGGTACTTCACCAAGGGTAATACTTACATCAGCATGCTTAAACTCGAACGGTAACAACTCAGGGAATTCCATTCCGGAAATAATATGCAGGCCGAAGCCCCAATATTTATGCATGGATAGCGAACTATTTGACGTTTAATAATGTTACAATTACTATACACTCAAGTAATCACTAATGTTTAAACATATGTCAGAAAGCGTACAGACTTCCCTATGCAGAGAGACTATCGTTCGCAGGAACGAGCGTAATTTCCTGATCAGTCATATCGGAGAAGAAGTGGTACTAATGGATATTCACAATGGTCAGTACATCGGTCTTAATGCCATAGGCAGCGCCATTTGGGAAAAACTGGAGCAGCCTGTGCCTGTTCATGAAGTGGTACACGCATTGACAGCAGAATATGCTGTCAGCATGCAGCTATGCGAACGGGAAACGCTTCTTTTTCTTGAGAAAATGATGCAGCATCAAATGTTGATCATCCAGTAATATTATGCGCCAACCCGAGGTTACTATTCTATTGCTATGTTGCCGGGTATACCTGCAAACCAGTTCCATTTCTACGCTCTGTACTTTTATATCCGGCCATACCATCGACTGGCAAACAGTATATAAGTTATGTGCACGGCACCGGATACGACCTGTGGTTTATTATGTATTAAATAAACTAAGGGCCATCGTACCGCCCGATGCCCTGAAGCCGTTTAAAGCTTATTGCAGAGAATTTTCTGTGTTCGCCTTTGACAGGAAAATGATAACGGAATACATTGTCGACCGCCTACAACAACACGGCGTCACCGCACGGTTCTACAAAGGGA
The DNA here is from genome assembly GCF_003014595.1 of Chitinophaga ginsengisoli. Lineage (GTDB taxonomy): Bacteria > Bacteroidota > Bacteroidia > Chitinophagales > Chitinophagaceae > Chitinophaga > Chitinophaga ginsengisoli. Next base: position 347,233 of record NZ_PYGK01000002.1, read on the forward strand.
TGGACTTTGCACAGCTGGTGTATGGCGACATTGCCATGCGGGAGTTTACCGACATGGACATTATCATCCCGGAAGACCAGGTATCAACGGTCGTGTCTGTCATGCAGACGGAAGGATATGAGATGCACCAGGAAGAATATTTCAGCAATTATCCCGATCATTTTAAAGACCACATAAAAGAAGTGGTTTTCGGTAAACCTTGCAGCCGCGGCAAATGGCTGAGTTTTGAGTTTCATTACCGGCCTCCGGAAACCCTGACTTCTGCCCAGTATCAGTTTGATCAACTGCTGGGTAGTGATTATTTAACAGGTGTACCTTTTACACATGAAGATTATTACCGGCTGATGCTGGTAAACAACGGGGCGAGCGATTTCTATCCGCATCTGCGCTCTTTACTGGATATGGCTTTACTGTACCGTCACGGTCCCCATAAAGTGCCACCGGAGCTGCAGGGATTTGAAGACCTGTGGATGCAGCTCGCATCCGGCCTGCTGGGTGTTCCCGCCATTGCAAATGGTGCTGTACCCGACAAGACCTGTCAGCTGCTGATGAACCGCTTATTACACGAGCCCCGGCAAACGGAGAACAAATTCCTCCAACTGGCACTCATCCGCCTTTCCTTCATGACCAGCCTGAAAGCGAAATATGCTGTTTTCATGCGGTACATCGGCTTCCTGCTCAGACCTAACGGAGAAGATATTATGAGTCTCCGATTACCCTGGTTCTTCCTTTATTACTTCACCAAACCTTTCCGGCTGACGCTTGGCCTGTTCAGGAAGCCAAGATAAACCCTGCCTATTTCAGGTCCACCTCAAAACCATGGCAAAGCCGTCCCAAAGCCGCCCCAGAGCCACCTGTAGAACTCCTTTAGAGTCCCTTTGTTTGTAGCGCGGGGTTCGTAACCCCGGGGAACAACACGTAATCACTCGCGACAATAGGACTCCGCTAGGAGTCCCCTTGTTTGTAGCGCGGGGTTTCAACCCCGGGGACCGCAATGCGCGGGGTTTCAACCCCGGGGGCCGCAATGCGCGGGGTTTCAACCCCGGGAACCGCAATGCGCGGGGTTCGCAACCCCGGGGGCAGGTCAGCTATCGCCAGATGCCCCCTTCTGCGTTGGGGAACAATCTGCACCACAGGAATGCTCCAGAAAGCAGACAGGTTGTTATATAATTTCTTTTCGCGCTTTTTCTTTTTAACAGGCCTCACCGGCAACGCCACACTGACAATGTCCAAAGCAGTACATTCACTGTTCCGGGACAAATGCAACGCACCATTTACTTCATAATACGCCTGCACCTGCAACAGGATACAGGTAATATCCCCACTGCCGGTATTTAATGTAAAGCTTAATCCACGTCTTTCATCACGGGGAATGATGACCGCTTCACTGGCCATCTGCTGACAGCGATGCCTGGTAAAATCAACGGATAAGGCAATAGCCCTTATGCTCAGATGCGTAATGCCGTTGAAGGCTCTACGCCTACTGAAGATGATTTCAGGTAAGGAAACAGTAACGCAATTATCTTCCCTTGCTATAACCGGCATTGCGCCCAGCAGCCTCTCAATATTTGTTGCATGATTGAAGCTAAAGCCTTCCAGCAAATGCATATGCTGCGCCAGGATCCGGCGATTTCCGGGCTGATGGCTGTTGTCGGCGCGTACCACTGCGCCCATTACTTTATTCAGACTGTTGATCAGTGCACCACTATCGTACGACTGCGTATACTCCTTTAATGCATGACGCATCACTTTCGCACAGCGGCTGGCTGTACCAAAATCTGACGCAGCCCTTTTAGTGGCCACGGTTTGTTTTACTTCGTCAGGGGCCTGTCGGACGAAGTAATTTACCTTGCCGTTCTTATCTCTCCGGAAGTAATAGATCTTATCTCCCAATTTCCCGGACAATGGGAGGATCCCTTTTTGTCTTGCCATTTGAATTGTTATACATTAATTTACGAAAAAAACATGATCCGGATTCATGCTAATCTCTTTGTTGGTAACACGGCGGATTGTATATCGCAAACACCGGATCTGGCAGTTATCCACGCATGCAAAGAACCCTGTCACAGGAACGCCCTCGGCTATAAAGGAAATTTACCCTCTGACCATCCCCACTACCTGGTACAGGAAGCGAACAATCACCTGTACCTGAATATGGTGGATATGGACAATGAACTGGCGCCGCATTTTACTGACCCTATTATGCGGGAGGCCATGACCTTTATTGAAAGAAATATAACTGACAGGCAGGTACTGGTACATTGTAACCAGGGCTGGTCACGTTCGCCTTCGATTGCATTATTATACATGGCGCGCAGGGGTTATATAGGGAATCAGTCCTACAGTATAGCCGGAACCGATTTCAAGCGCATTTATGCCCCCTATAACCCGGGAAAGGGCATTGCAGCATACCTGGACAGAAACTGGGAAAAACTGCTGACTTTTTAAGTTCTATTTTTCTTCAGATTATCAAAATATATTACCTTCGCTATCAAATAGCTATTTACGATCCCCAATTAACCACAATATTTCTTTTTGGATTTGCTACAATAATTAACGTTAGTACGGAATACACCTTTATCACTCAATAACCAAATTGTTGCTATGTAGAAACTGATTCTTATTGTTCGAGTGTTTTCAACCCATAATTTATTTACCATGTCCATGAATCAATATCATGCACAGTGAAGGTATGTCTAAATATTTATTGCCGGGCAGAAGTTACGCCGGGTGCTATAGCAGCATTTCTGACAACCAGGCTTGCAGTACTATAGCCGTATGGAGCGCGCTTTAACATATTCTCCGCATATGAATATTTAATTCCATAATACGGTTCCCACAAATAACGATTCAACATTAATGATAAAGCGTACATGGATGGGGTTATTGCTGTCATCAACAGCATAATCAGCTTACCCGAAAAAATGTACCTATTTATCCCTAAAGAAACAATCCGGGAGACCGTTCTCTTATGAAATAAACAACAAGAAGCAGAACATGATGGAGCCCGTTAACGGAATGAAATATACCTTTTAAGAAGAATGCAATAAGTATACTGTGCACACCACGCACAGACACATTTTCCAACCTGACCTGATCTCCGGTGCATTCCCCGGTCTGTAACTCTTTTACCCTGACAATCTAAAAAAAACAATATGAAAAGAACATTCATTTTTTTTGTTGCCTCATTGACATTGACATGCCTGGCAACTACCACAAGGGCGCAGGAAACGGCTTCCGCTACAGCTACTGCCACCATCGTGACCCCCATCAGTATCGTGAAAAACATTGACATGAACTTCGGGAATGTGGCCGTGCAATCTACCACTGCGGGAACAGTGGTGCTGACACCTGCCGGCGTTCGCTCAGCTACCGGCGGCGTAACATTGCCTAATACAGCGGGAACAGTAGCTGCCGCAAAGTTTACAGTAAGCGGTACTTCCGGTTATACGTACAACATTACACTGCCGTCTACCGCATTGACCATTACCAGTGGTTCCAACACCATGACAGTGACCACCTTCACCAGCAGCCCTTCCGGCACCAGTGGTACCCTCACAGGAGGCTCAGAAGTACTGAATATTGGTGCTACACTGAATGTAAGTGCAGGACAACCTGCCGGTACCTACGTATCAGGCACTCCCTTTGACGTAACGGTTAATTATAACTGATCTTAGCGCTCATCTTCCAGAAGGCCCTCCCGGTAAGTGTGCTGTACACGGCCGGGTGGGTGTTTATTGGCCTGACTATTAACGCTGTTTATGCGCCATATCTATTATCTGATATTTGTTACCATTTTATCGCCCCTCCTATCAACCGCACAGGGCAATCTCCTGATCACACCCATGAGGGTTGTTTTCGAGGGACAAAAGAAAGTACAGGAACTCAATCTGGCTAATACCGGCATTGATACAGCCCGGTACCTGATCTCCCTTATCGAAATCCGCATGAACAGCAATGGCACTTTCGAAAGGATCAGTGAACCGGATTCCGGACAATTGTTTGCAAGCAAATTCCTCCGTCTCTTTCCCAGAAACGTGACCCTTGCTCCCGGCGAGGCACAGCTGGTGAAAGTACAGCTCACAAAAACAGGACAGCTACAGGACGGAGAATACCGCTCACATATTTATTTCAGGGCCGTACCCGATGTCAATACCCAGGGAGAAGTGCCCCGTAACAAGGACACCTCGACGATCTCTGTAAAGCTGATAGCTGTCTTTGGTATCAGCATTCCTGTGATCATCAGGGTAGGCCCACCGGCGTTAAATGTAAGCCTGACAGATATTTCACTTGAAACAAAAGAAAATGCGCCGCCCCGTCTGAAGATGATATTGCGCCGCACAGGTAATCATTCATCATATGGCGATATCAACATTGATTATGTTTCTGAAAAAGGAAAAGTAACTACTGTAGCTACTGTAAGAGGACTCGCCGTTTATACGCCGAATCCATACAGGCAATTCGATATGGAACTCGAAAAGAAACCTGGCATTAACTATCACCACGGCAAACTAAGGATCACATATACTGCGCAATCAAAAGGAACAGTGTCCGATCCATTAGCTGAAACAGAACTGCAACTACATTGATCAGTCGCGGGTGTTTATCCGGCATACAATAGCATATGCCGTCAGATAATATTCAAACCATGAATATCGATAGACAATTTATACGTGTTTGTTTTACACTCCTTATCTTATTGTCAGGCCTGCCTGTTTCCCTGTGGGCACAGACAAGCTGGACGGGAGCTGTCAGCACGGCATGGAATAATGCGGCTAACTGGACCGCAGGTATTCCAACAGCTACAGTTAATGCGGTGATCGGGGATGCGTCTTTCACAGGCGCCTTTCAACCCACCATCAGCGCCACCGCCAGCTGTAATTCCCTGACGCTGGTAACAAGCGCCAAGAACCCCGTATTGACCATTTCAAAAGGCCTGACGGTATCCGGTACGCTCACCATCAACAGCGGCTGCACGATTTCACACAAGGGCGTTACTGTTACAGTAAAAGGCGACTGGGTGAATAACGGCACTTATACGTTTACCAGCAATAACTCGAAAGTCATCATGGGGGGTACCACCCAGACAATCGGAGGTACTGCTGCCACCGCTTTCAGACGCATCACTATCTCTTCCGGCGCCACAGTGACCCAGAACACCAACTTTTCCGTAGCAGGTATCTTTACCGTAACCGGCACTTTTATACCTTCAGAAAGCACTACTCCGATTGTATCAGGGGGCGGTACCACTTCGGTCAGCTCCACCGGTATACTGCGCGTAAATGCCAGCACTTTTGCTGGCAACTATACCATATCAGGTACAATTACACTCACCGCAGGTAGTACGGTCGATTACAGTGCAACGCTTATCAATCAAACTGTCCGTAATGACCTTAGTTATTCCACACTCAGGATCAGCGGGGCATTGGTGAAAACATTGGCAGGCAACCTCGCTGCATTAAACTCCAGTACAAGTGCAGCAGGCCGTATTAACGTAGTGGCGGGTACACTGGATCTGTCCACTTTTACGGCCAACCGGGGTACAACAGTAGCTGGTGGCACCCTCACTGTAGCGAATGGCGCTACCATGAAAATAGGCGGAACGAATACCATCCCTGCCAACTATGCCACACATTCCCTTTCCCTGACAAGTACCGTAGAATATAACGGTCTTGCCCAAACGGTATCGTCAGAGACGTATGGCAATCTTACCCTGTCCAGCTCCAGCGGGTCCGTCGTAAAGACCATGCCCGCTACTGCCTTCACGGTGGCAGGCACCCTCACCAGTACGGTGGGAGCAGGCACCGGTGTAAGTTATACGGCAGCTTCCAATATAATGATCAGCGGCGGCGTGAATATCGGCGCATCTACTACGTTCAATGGTGGCAGTTTTACGCATGAGGTAGATGGTAACTGGGTGAACAATGGCACCTTCACCGGCTCTACCAGCACCGTTAACTTCGGAGGTCCCGGTTCATCTATCAGTGGTACCGGTACCCACAATTTCAATAACATAGGATTACTGGCTACCAATATCACAGCTGCCGCTACCAGTGCGTTAAGCGTGTCGGGTAACCTCTCCACTTCCGGACCAGGTACCTTCACCCATCTGACAGGCGGTACATTGACAATGACAGGTACATCCAAAACCATTACCGGCGCGAGCATCACCTTTGACAATCTTTCCGTTTCCGGTAGTGTCAGCGTCAGCACCAGCATCGTAGTAACGGACAATCTTAATGTGACCGGCACTTTTAATGGTCTCGGCGGTACCGTTTACATGCAGGGAACATCCAAGACCATTTCGGGCGCAGGCACTATCAGTTTCGGTACACTGATTATCTCCGGCACCGTCAGTACAGCCGTGTCTTTCTCTGCGATCAATACATCTCTTGACGTCAGCGGATCTCTTACAGCCACCGCCGGTACTGTTACCTTTACGGGCACCAGTACCTTAAACGGAACGGCTAATCTCTTCAATGTTACACTGAATGGAACATCCCTGCAATTGTCGGCCAACTCGGTATTGGGTATAGCCGGTACATTCACCGTCACCGCCGGTACACTGAATGTTACTTCCACACCACCTAATACCGTTAACTTCAATGGTACAGGCGCACAGACGATCAATGCCCTGACCTATGACAGGCTGGTATTATCCGGCGGCGGTACAAAAACGGCCGCAGGTGCTATTACCACTAACTATTTCACCCTCTCCGGTAGCACTACCTTTGCTGCAGGATCCTTCACTCACCAGGTGCAGAATGATTTTGTCAACAATGGTACTTTCACAGCCGGCAGCAGTACGGTATCATTTACAGGCGCCAATGCCTCCACCATTACCGGCGCTACCACCTTCAATATCCTTACGCTGAATAAGACAACAACAACAACACACGTCGACATCAACAATGACGTACAGGTGGCCACCATTAATATGACCAGCGGCACCATGAGTACCGGTAGCAATACCCTGACAATGACGGTAGACAGATCCGGGAATGGTGTTATACTAGGCAATATCCGTAGATCTCAATCTTTCTCCCTGGGTGTTGCCTATACATTCGAAAGTCCCAACAACTCAATAACTTTTTCAGTGGCGGTGCCACTAACCACTTCTATTACTGTTTCGGTTGCGGTGGCGCCGGTCTCCGATTTTCCTCAGGGTAGTGCGATCAACCGGGTGTATACAGTCAGTGACGTAACGTCTTTAGGACTTATGGCGCTACGACTGCATTATGAGGATGCGGAATTGAATGGTAACAATGAGTCTACCATGGGGCTGTGGTTCAATGGTGGCACCACCTGGGGGGCTTCAGGAAAAACATCCAACAGCACTACTTCCAATTATGTGGAATTAGGCGGACAAGTAGCCCTCAATGGACGATGGAGCATATCGGACAATTCCAACGTTGTGCGCTGGAATGGATCTGTCAGCAGTGACTGGTTTACCGCGGGCAACTGGACATCTGTACAGGGCACACCGTCCCTCCCTCCTGGCGTTAATGATATCGTAGAAATTGCCACCGCCGCATTTACCAATCAGCCTACGATCAATAATACCGCCTCTGTAAAGGCCATACGATTCGGCAGCACACAGGCGGCCACCCTGACCCTTACAACAGGTGGCAGCCTGACTACGCAGGGTAATATCAGCGGTTCCTGGTCTGCCAATGCAACACATACCATTACTACAGGCACTCAGACACTAACCGTAAATGGCGACCTGGTACTGAGTGATGGCACCAGCGGCCATGCTATCAATCTGACTGCAGGCGCAGGTACCGTTACTGTAGGCGGCTCCCTGATTGAATCAGGAGGCGCTAATGTTACGTTAAGCGGGGCAGGCACGCTCAATATAGGCAGCAACTATACTTACACCAGTGGAACCTTCACAGCCGGCAGCAGCACGGTCGTTTACAATGGCACAGGTACACAAACAATAGCCGGACTGGCGTATAATCATCTCCAGGTAAATAAGTCAGCCGGCATCGCATCCCTGAGCAGTGCAGGCACTGTAGCCGGCAACCTGAGTGTTAGCGCAGGAACGTTTTCACTGACTGCTGGCATGACTGTAAGTGGTAACGTCAGTATATCTTCCGGCGCCATTTTAAACAGCGATGTCATCACACTGACTGCTGGTGGCAACTGGAGCAACAGCGGTACGTTTAACGCCTCTGGTGGAACAGTTACACTGAATGGCACCGGCGCCCAGAGCATTTCGGCTACTACCTTCAATAACCTGGTAGTTAACAAAACAGCAGGTACGGCCACACTTAGTGGTAACTGTCCTGTCAATGGCAACCTTACAATCACCAATGGCACAGCAGATCTCTCTACTTTCAGCGCAAGCAGATCTTCTACTGGCGGTACGCTGACGATCTCTAACAGCGCCACCTTACTGGTGGGGGGAGCAAGTAACTTCCCTTCCCTATTTTCCACCTATACCCTCAGCAGTAGCAGCACCGTCAACTACAACGGCACCGTCGCGCAGACAGTGGCAGGTGTCGCTTACGGCAACCTTACCTGCAGCAACGGCAGTACAAAAACACTGGCTGCTACCTGTACTGTAAACGGAGATCTCACCATCGGCAGCGGCGCTACCTTCGATGGCGCTACCTTTACCGTCAATCTTTACGGCAACTGGAATAACAGCGGTACGTACACTCCCAGCAGCAGTACGGTAACACTGAATGGAACCAGTAAAACTATCACCGGCAATACTACCTTTAACAGACTCACCGTATATGGCAGCTATGCCGTGAGTGGCAGCGATATTATTTATAATGGCCTGCTCACCGTTACCAGCAGCGGCTCCTACGACGGCGGCAGTGGTAATGCCACATTAAATGGTGATCTTACCAACAATGGCTCTCTGATCAGTAACGGTGTTACCACCTTTAGCGGTACAGCAGTGCAGACCATCCGCTTCATAAATGCCGTAGTCTCCAATTCAAGCGGTGTTATTAATTTCAACGGCACCGTCCCCCCCGTGCTGAATTCGACCAGTACCCCCACTTATGCTACCCTCAACATCAACAATACAGGAGGTGTTACCGCCAGTGTGGGATGGAGAGTACTTATTGCATTCAATATCAGCAGCGGCGCTACTTTCAATGGTGGTATATCTACCCACACTATATTCGGATCTTTTACCAACAATGGTACGGTGACCAGCAGTGGCAGCATGAACTTCACACCTACAGCGGCACAGACCATCCAGCTCACCGGCACCGGCTTTACCAGCACAGGTACCGTGACCTTCGGTGGTAGTGCTGCAATGACCGTAACCGGTACCCCTACTGCGCTGAACAACGTTATCATCAGTAATACTGTTGGCGTTACACCATCCTCCAGCTGGACCGTGAATGGTGACTTTGCCATCACAAACAGTGCAATATTCAACGCAGGTAGTTTTACCTATACCGCAGCGAAAAACATCGAAAGTAACGGTACATTAAACGGAGGTACGTCCACCTTCAACATGACAACAGCTGATGGAACACTCATCGGTAACCCGGCTACAACTTTCTATGACCTGACCATCACGGGTACGGTGGCTTCTCTATCTGACTATAATGTCAGTCATAACTTCACCAACAATGGCACCTATGATGGCACCATCGGTACACTGATCATGACTGGCAGCCTGCCTTCACTCATTACAAGTTCTGCATCTTCATTCGCACTCTCCCAGGTAACCAATCAGAAAAATGCAGGTGTGACCACTACACTGGGCAAGCCGATCACTGCTGTGGATGATATCACCATTACCAGCGGTATATTTGATGCAGCAGGTATTGCGATCACACCTTCCGCAACCAGTTCCCTGACTATTGCGAATAATGCAAAACTCATCCTTGGCGGCACACAGACATTGCCCACGTTCACGGCTTATGCACTGGACACCTTAAGTAATGTTGAATACGCAGGAAGCACACAGGCCGTCTCTTCTGCCACACCATACGGCAACCTGATTATATCTGCCGCGGGTAGCAAAACAGCGTCCGCAGTAGTGAAAATACTGAACGACTTTACATTGACTAACGGCACCTATATACAGGGCAGTTTTACAGACACTATCGGCGGTAACTGGACCATGTCCAGCGGTACCTATACGAACACCGGCGCTACCGTTTATTTTAACGGCACGGGTACGCAAACCATCAATTCCACCGGGACCTTTAATAACCTGACGGTGAACAAGACCGCCGGCATTGTTTCTCTTGGTTCCAATATTACCGTAAGTGGTGTGTTGAACTTTGTACTGAATAAAATAAGCACCGGGGCTACATTCGCCGTTATTCAACCATCAACAGGTACTGTTACCGGCGCTTCCCAGAGCACGGGATGGGTATCCGGAAGACTACAGAAAGCACTGCCTACCGGCAGTAATGTGACAAGAACTTTTGAAGTAGGCGACAACCAATATTATACACCCGTTACCGTTACTATGCCGAGCGTTACCACAACCGGCAATCTGCTGACCAGCACTACTGCCGGCGATCATCCGAACATCAACAGCTCAGCGATCAGTTCCGCCAAAAGTGTGAACCGCTACTGGTCATTTACCAATACAGGTACTGTCTTCACGACGGCTTCCGTTACGCTCAACTGGAACGCGGCAGATGTAGATGCGGGGGCCAATACGGCCAATTTCAAGGTGGCAAGTTATGATGGCAGCATCTGGGCAACGCCTACCACTGCCAGTCCCCTGTCCACCTCTATACAAACCACTGGCCTGACCAATATGAGCCTTGCCCTGATAGCAGGTGAACTGGTGTCCAACAATACCTGGACCGGCACAATAAGCACCAACTGGTTTGTGACCGGCAACTGGTCTATCAACGCGCTGCCTACCAACACCATGAATGTGATCATACCAACTGGCCTTACCAATTACCCGACTGTCGGCACAGGTACTGCTACTACCGCCAATATCACCATACAAACGGGAGCATCTGTTACGGTAAGCGCAGGAACATTACAGATCTATGGTACTGTCAGCAACAGCGGTACTTTCACGGCTACCAATGGTACGGTAGAAATGGATGGTAGTGCGGCGCAAACCATCCCTGCAAATACCTTCGCTACCAATACCATACTGAACCTCACGACCAATAATGCCAGCGGTGTAACATTGTCCGGTACATTAAAGGTGTCTGGCGTACTGAAAGCTACAACAGGCACATTTGCCACAGGCAGCAACCTCACCCTGCTTTCCACGGCAACACGTACCGCGTTGATCGATGGTAGCGGCAGTGGTAGTGTCACCGGCAATGTGACCGTACAGCGTTACCGGCCTACAAGCTTTGGTTATGTCTATTTCAGTTCTCCGTTCCAGTCAGCAACAGTAAATGAGTTTTCGAACGAAATCAATCTCAACGCCACCTTCCCGACCTTCTACCAATATGTAGAGAACCGCACCTCCTCAGGATGGACTGCGTATACCACAACTACAGGAGTGCTCACGCCAATGGCAGGTTATGCCGGAAACCTGGGCACTTCTACTTCCCCTGTAACGATAGATATGACAGGGGTTGTCAATAACGGCACCATCGTCTCTCCTACCCTGACAAACAATAACCGGCCGTATACACTCGGCTTTAACCTGGTAGGCAATCCTTATCCATCACCGGTCGACTGGGATGCCAGCGGAGGATGGACACGCAATAACGTCGATAATGCCATCTATTACTTCAACGCTGGTACGACCAATCAATATACAGGCACTTATAGCTCTTACATCAATGGCGTATCCAGCGATGGCATTGCTACCAACATTGTACCTGCCATGCAGGGTTTCTTTGTACACGTCACCAATGGCAGCTTCCCGGTATCTGGTTCCCTCACCGTCAACAATACGGCGAGGGTCAATAACCTGACACCCAACTTCCATAGGGAAAGACCTCTGACAGAACCCTTATTACGCCTGAGCGCCGGGTTCACTGACGAAGGTTATCATGCAGATGCCGCTGTTATCTACTTCAGCAATACTGCTTCCAGGGATTTCGAGATAGAAACGGATGCGCTCAAACTCATGAATACAGATCCGACAATTCCAAGCCTGTATGTGCTGGCAGGTGGTCAACGACAATCTATCGCCGCCTGGCCGGAGAATATAGACAGTACGGAAACCATTCCATTGGGACTGACCACAGAACAGGAAGGATATATCAGCTTCACGATGCCGCTTATTGAGCGCATGCCTGCAGGCTGGCATTTTTATCTCTATGATAAGGAAGCAGATATCACCCATGATCTGCATAAGACTACACCTTACCGCCTGCTGTTACGGAAAGGCGTCTATGATAAAAGATTCTTCCTGGTATTCAAAACCGACGAGGGTGTGGTTCCAGGCAATACAGCATTCTATCATGCATTCTATACAGGCAATAACCTGTACGGACAGTTTGATAAAGTACCCGGTGAGAAATGCACCATTGCCGTCAGCAATATGGCAGGTCAGATCTTATTCCGGAAAGCATTTAAAGGCAATGGACGCTACCTGCTGGGCTCACGCTACAGCAGTGGAGTCTACCTCGTCACCTTCCAATCTGACAAAGAGCGGATATCGAAGAAAGTGTTTATAAGCAATCAATGATCATTACATGCGATCGGTGCTAGCAAAATATTACCTCCTTTGTACAGGCCTGCTGGTCTTCCTGCTCACCATCACATCATCCGTGAAGGCGCAGGAACCTCCGCCAAAGCCTATATCAGTGTTCGTGAATCCCGCACAGGGACTCATCTTTGGCGCATTCTTCCAGGGAGCAACCGGGGGCACGGTAACTGTTTTTCCCGATGGCTCGCGTTCTGTTACCGGCAGCATTGTGCAGGCCAACCTTGGCTTTCCTTTCTCTCCGGCAATTTTCGAAATAGATGCGAATCCAGGTACCCTGGTACAAATTCTGAACGGCCCCGACGTAACACTGACCGGCAGTAACGGCGGTACACTGTCACTGCACATTGGTTCATCAAGTACAGGAAGTCCCTTTGTTACTACTGCCACCTCTCCGGCCAGAACACTGGTGCGCATAGGCGGTACGCTCACTGTGGGAGTGCCGCTGGCAAATCCTGCGGGGAATTACAGTGGTCTATTCTCAGTCACCTTTATCCAGGAATAACAATTAATGACAGGCACTATCATACATATCACTCCTTTCCTCCGGCATTGCTGCAAGGCGATGTGCATCTTGCTCCTGGCCTGTTGCGTGAACCCTGTCTTTGCAAAAGATGGAGATAAGGATGGCGACAATGATGAAGAGCCGAAATTTGATGAGACCTCTATCATGGTCATCCTGCAGGGTGTGGGTGGCACAGAGATACCCGCAGTGGTGAAAGACCAGACAGCTTATCTATCCATCACAGATGTATTTAACTTCCTGAAGATAAGGAACACCCTGTCTGAAAGCATGGATACCGTTTCCGGCTTCTATATCAGCCAGGATGCTGTTTTCCTGATCGACAAAAAGAATAACAGGATACGCTTCCGCGACAAGGTATTTAACCTGGGGCCGGAAGATCTTGTGAAGATGGAAACAGGCTTATACCTGCGTACAGACTATTTCAACAAGGTATTTGATCTGAGTTGCCAGTTCAACTTCCGCAGCCTGTCCGTGAATCTGGTATCCAGGGCAGAGCTACCCGCTATCAGGGAAATGCGGCAACAAACAATGTATCAGAACCTTAACAAACTGAAAGGAAATGTGGAAGCAGATACTACCATTGGAAGAAGTAAACAGCTCTTTAAATTCGGAATGGCCAATTGGTCAGTAGTATCTACCCAGCGCCTGCAGAACGTCAACGATACCTGGTTCAATCTTACAATGGGCGGTACACTGGCGGGTGGAGAGGCCACCGTGTCCCTGAACTATAACAACTTCGCACAGCAGCAACTGGCGGCCACGCATCCTGATAGTAGTATCGTCCGCCCTTTTGACCAGCGACAACAATATTACCGTTTACGCTTCGTGAACAATGACAGGCCCTGGTTACGGCAGATCATCATGGGAAAGATATTTACGCCTACGATTGCCTCGCTGTTCGCGCCTATAGTAGGCGTACAGGTCACCAATACACCCACCACCTATCGCCGCTCTTATGGCACTTATACACTAAGCAATTTCACAGACCCTGGCTGGACGGTGGAACTCTATATCAACAATGCACTGGTGGATTATACAGTAGCGGATGCTGCGGGTTTTTATACGTTCCAGGTACCCCTGGTGTATGGCAATACCCAGCTCAGACTGCGGTTCTATGGTCCCTGGGGGGAAGAACGTTTCCAGGAAGAGAATATCAATATTCCTTTCAACTTCCTGCCTGCGGGTGAATTTGAATACACCGCCAGCGCAGGTGTGGCTGAAGATAGCGTACATAGTAAACTGGGAAAGGTACAAGTCAACTATGGCGTCTCAGGCATACTTACTGTTGGTGGAGGCCTGGAATATCTTTCTTCCATCCGGTCTGCCAATACCTTGCCATTCGTGACGGCTTCCATGCGTCTTGCATCAAGCCTGTTATTCTCCGGGGAGTATACATATGGTGTCAGGGCAAGGGGCATACTCAGTTACCGCTCACGTACAAATCTGCAGGCAGAACTCAATTATACAAGGTACAAAAGGAATCAGAAAGCGATTATCTATAACTGGCTGGAAGAGCGTAAAGCGATTATCTCTAAACCGTTCAATGCGAAGAATTTTTCCCTGTTCACAAGATTCACAGCTGATCAGATCATATTACCCGGCTCCTACTATACAACCACAGAATGGCTCATATCAGGCGCCCTCTACAAAGTGGGCGCCAGCCTTTCGACTTATTCAATTTTCATAAAAGATGAAAGTCCCTTCGTTTACAGCAATCTGGCGCTGACATTCCGTATACCAGGTAATATTATGCTGACGCCGCAGGCCCAGTATGAATACAACAGCAACCGCTTTATGGCTGTGCGTTGTGAGGCTGCCAAGTACCTGTTCAAAAATGGTTACCTGAATATTTCATATGAGAAGAATTACCGGAATAACATTACGAACTATGGCATCGGACTACGGTATGACTTTTCATTTGCACAGATCGGCTTCTCCGTATGGAAGAACAACAATCTCACCACGCTCGTAGAATCTGCCCGCGGCAGTATCATCTATGATGGAAAGGCAGACTATGCCAGCGTCAACAATCGCAGCAGTGTTGGCTCCGGAGGCGTTGTATTTGTACCATTCCTCGACATCAACAACAATGAACGTTATGATGCAGGGGAACCCCGTGTAGACGGATTGCAACTGAAACATAGTGAAGGAAGAATGATCCGTAGTCTACGGGATACGAGCATCGCCATCCTTGATATGGAACCATATGCCTCCTACCTGTTCGAACTGGAACCAACTGGTTTTGAGAGTGTTTCCTGGAAGATCAGAAAGCCTGCTATCCGCGTGATCATTGAACCCAACCAGCTGCGTCGAATTGATGTTCCTGTTACGGTGATGGGTGAAGTATCGGGCGTTGTATATCTGAAAGAAGATACCCTGCGGAAGGAACAGGCCGGTATTAAGATCTGCATTTACAAATCAGATGGTACAATACTAAAATGCCTCCTCACAGAATCCGACGGGTATTTTAACTATATGGGCCTTCCTCCGGGCGATTATATTATCCAACCCGATGCGGCACAGCTGAAGAAACTAAAACTAAAAACACTGCAACCCGCATATAACCTTCACATCAGCAGCAGGAAGGAAGGAGATGTGATCGATGATATTGAATTTATACTGGAGAAAAAGTGAACACGCTAATCCATATGGAAGACCTTCGTAAGCGGTATGGTTACAGGAGAACGATCTTCATTGGTGTCCATGATATCAGCCATATAGGCCCACCAGCGTTGTACAATCTGTGTTTTCCCTAAATCCTGAGATGACTGTTCTCCTGCCTGTTGCTGAACAGCAAACAGGATATTCGTTTCCTCATCCAGGAAGATGGTATAGTCACTTACACCATTATCCTTCAACAACTGTTTCAGCTCTGGCCAGATTTCATCATGGCGTTTACAGTATTCTTCTTTGCTGCCTGGTTTCAGGCGCATTTTAAAAGCGATCTTCATAACGGGAACATAAATTTAGGGCTTCGGAGTATAGAGGAAAACTGTCAGGCTTTTAGCACCATGAGCGCCTAATACCAATGACTGCTCGATGTCTGCCGTCTTGGAAGGACCAGCAATGAAAACACCAAATCCACCTCCCGGATGGGCAATGCGCTCCGCATAAGCATCATGCATAGTCGGCACAATATCCTGTGAGGCCACAACGATGGCGAGGTGCTGGGTGATGAAAGGCAGTACTCTTTCCTTTATTTCAACATCAGTGATCCAGATAGCGCCGTTCTCCGCTACACCAAACTGTCCGGGGATGATAGCCAGGTCTACATTCTCAAACTGACGACCGCCATCTCCGGCTTCCCATTCGGTGATTGCACCGGGCAGGTATTGTTCCTGCAGGGAAATGATCTTCCGTGCATCAGGCTGATGTTCCGCAATGAGGGCTTGTATTTCAGCATATGAACTGATTTCGAAAACCTGTCCGCCGAGTGTTTCTATTACTTTTCTGAAAGCAGCCGGATCACCGGGACCTGTACGTCTGAAAGCGTCCAGATCAGGTAATGCCTGCTGTTCCGGTTGATTCTTTTTTATGGCGGCGAGAATGCTTTCGCGGGACATATGCGTTGTTTTGATATTGTTGAAACAACATGGTTGCCCATGTTGCTGAATGCTGATATTGTTGTTATAAACATCGGTGTTGTTGCTTGCATCCGGGGTTATTACCCCACGCTACAAACACACAGCTCGTAACTATTGCTTTCTGTTTTTCTTATACCAGTCTGCAAATGATTCCTTTGGAGCTTCCGGCATCTCGCGTTGCTTGTACCATGGGTTCAGGCCATTGTTGACAACAGCCGGGAATGTTCTCATCACCCAACGTCCCACACCTCCGGCAGTTTTATATAAGCCGGGCTTAGATAATACCATGTTCATCGCATGCATACCGGCAGCTTTTGTTTTCTTGGCGTATCCTTCTTTCGTGATTACCTGCCGCCATTGATACAACTGCTGGTGAATGTCGATCTTCACCGGGCAGACATTGGAACAGGAACCACACAAGGTGGACGCGAACGGCAGGTCCGCATATTCCTTCATATCCAGGTTAGGCGCCAATATAGCGCCTATCGGTCCGGCAATAGCATTATGATAACTATGTCCGCCGCTACGACGATATACAGGACAAGTATTCATACAAGCCCCGCAACGGATACACTTTAGTGAATTGCGGAAATCCTCACGTCCTAACTGACGACTACGACCATTATCCACCAGCACGATGTGTAACTGTTGTCCTTTTTTAGGCGCACGGAAATGGCTGCTGTAGGTAGTAATAGGCTGACCGGTAGCACTTCTGGCCAGTAAACGCAGGAAGACACCAAGGTGTTTCCGCTGAGGAATGATCTTCTCAATGCCCATACAGGCAATATGTACATCTGCCAGGTGAGCGCCCATATCCGCGTTCCCTTCATTTGTACAAACCACCATCTCCCCGGTTTCTGCTACGGCGAAGTTCACGCCGGTAATAGCCACCCTTGACTGGATAAATTCCGCTCTCAGGTGCTGACGGGCAGCGGCCGTCAGGAATTTAGGATCAGCATTACCTGCAGGTGTACCCAGGTGCTCATGGAACAGTTCACCTATCTCCTCTTTCTTTTTATGGATACAAGGCAATACGATGTGGCTTGGCGGTTCTTTCGCCAACTGTACAATACGCTCACCCAGGTCGGTATCAATCACTTCAATGCCATGTTCAGCCAGGTATGGATTCAGGTGGCATTCCTCTGTGAGCATGGACTTACTCTTCACCATGCGTTTTACGCCCTGCTCCTGTAACAGTTGCAGCACGATCTTATTATGTTCAGCGGCATCAGCTGCCCAATGCACCACCGCACCATTGGCCTGTGCATTCTTTTCGAATGCAAGCAGGTAATCGTGCAGGTTGCCCAACACGTTATGTTTAATGCGGGAAGCAGCTTCTCTCAGGTCTTCCCACTCCGGAATACTCCAGGCCATTTTATCCCTCTTCTGACGCACCCACCAGAGGGTTTCGTCATGCCAGTTCACACGGGGCTCATTGGCGTTAAATTCTTCCGCAAGCAATGAGTGTTCTTTATGTTGATGTTCCATACCTTACAAATTGAAACCGGTATTCAGCTGTTCGTGGTTATCATCCCCAGCTACAGCCGGGGCCTATCGACGTTTTGCCAAGCCTTTCTTAAATTGAATTGAGTATCTCTGCAATATGCAGCACCTTCACATTGCTTTTCTGTCTGCGTAAAATACCTTCCAGGTGCATGAGACAGCTCACATCATTCCCGGTAATATATTCCGCACCGTTATTAACGTGATCAGCAATACGGTCCTTCCCCATTTTAACAGACACTGCTTCTTCAAAAACACAGAAGGTTCCTCCGAATCCACAGCATTCGTCTGTCCGCTTCAGTTCTATCAGCTCCAGTCCTTCCACCATCTGTAATAGCTGCTGAGGTTTGGAGAACGGAGCCGCCACCAGTTCACTCATTTGAGCAAGGCCCAATCCACGCTGTCCATGGCAGCTCTGATGTATCCCTACTTTATGTGGGAATTTTGCTTTCAGATGATCTACCTTCAATATATCTGTCAGGAATTCCGCCAGCTCGTATATATGCTGACGGATATGGGTAGCGACCTGCTCTTTCCCATCTACATGCAGATGGTCTTTGATATGCAGCACACAACTACCTGAAGGTCCTACGATATAGTCTACATCCTTAAAATGATCTACGAAAAGTTCATTGCAACCGTGGGTCAGGTGTTCGAAGCCGGAGTTTGCCATGGGTTGTCCGCAACAGGTTTGTCCCGGTGGATATACCACGTCACAACCCAGTTTTTCCAACAACGATAACGTGGCGATACCTACCTGCGGATAAAACTGGTCTATGTAACAGGGAATGAAGAGTCCTACTTTCATCTTTTTCAAATATAAATCGAGCCGTGGCTATAATGTCTCATCTCTACAAGATCGGCCGGTAAAGGCTGTGTATTCCAGTGGCGATGAATAGCAAGGGCGGCTCCTATAGCCGTAGCCTGTGCTACTGAGGCAGCGTAGATCTCCATCTGCGGGAAAGCTGCTGCCAACAGATGCATGTATATGCTATTCCTGCTGAATCCACCATCCACAAAAATACGTTTTACCGGTGTTCTGTCTATTACCAGCGAGGAAGAGAACTGCTGTTGTTCCATGATGTCCATCAGTAAGCGGTGATAGGCAACTTCATAGCTGGTAAAGTCGTTCAATGATCTTTCCGCAAAGCGGGAGGCCTGCAACAAGCCTGTACCGGATACCGGCCGTTCCTGTTGCGGAGATACCGCGAGCAACCTGGCAAATATAGCGGGGTCGAAGGCTACTTGCTGGTAGTAATTTACCGGTGTTTGATAATATTCTGCCAGCCTTTTCACCTGCTGCTCGTGCTCATTGCCTGCAAAGAGCCTTGCGGCCTTCACAGGTCGGTTTTCATAGGTCAGGTAGCAAAGGCAGTCAGACGCCAGTTCCTGCGCCGTTAAAGGACTGCTATTAAACGGATTAAGGGTAATGCACCAGGTACCTGTGGAAATAAGCGCAAAGGGTTCGGAGAAACTCGTAAGGTAAGGGATCAATGCGGCGGAGCTGTCATGCAGGCCAACGCCCGCAATGCAGTTATAACCGTCGATAGTGGCAGGCAACACATGATCGCACGGGAATACGGGAGGCAGCTTTTCTGCCAGTCCTTCTCTCAACACCCAGTCGTGGTATCCCTGTTTCGTAAAGTCCCACAACATCGTATGACAGCCAATGCTGGTAATATCAGACAGCGGCTGCCCTGTTACCAGGAAACTGATATACTGGGGTAAATGCAGGGCATATTTCACCCTGTCGAAGATAGCCCGCTGCAATTGTTTTAGCCGGTAGAACTGCAGGCCTGCGTTCAGGCTGCCCAGTGCCGGGGAAGCCGTATCTGCACATAGTTTTTCCCCTCCGCCGGAGGCCTCGTGAAGCGCCTCCTCCATACCGGCCGGATACGGTTTCAGATAGTTATACAAAGGCGTCAGCACCTGTCCCTGTTCATCCAGGTAAACAAGGCTGGCGCCGTAGGTACTGCAGTTAAACGCTACAATAGTATAGTCAGGCAACTGTAGCAGCTCCCGAAGACTGTTCTTCACCCAGTTTGTCAGCTGTGCTATATTTTCACACGCATCCCCATCTTCATCAACCGTTTCATCGAAACAGGCGCCTCTTTCCCATACGATCCGGTAGTGCTCGTCGATCAGGAATATCTTCTTGTTTGTCTTACCAATGTCGAGTATTGCAATACAGCGCATCCCCCGGAGAATTAGAAATTACAATCCCGTCGCTACGGTTTTCAGACCTCTTTCTTTTATCAGCTGTTCTCTTACCTTGAATTGCCTGTAGAAAGCAACCGGCTGTAACACACCTCCTGCCTGCAGACGCGCCTGTGCCACCAGCGGACGGACATCCGTGCGGTAAGCATATTGCAGTATTTCCTGTGCAGCCACCGCATCATTGTTCTGCTGAGCCGCCTGCAATGCCTTGGTATCTACCAGCAAAGCCTGCGCATAAGCGATCATGATCGCTTCTACTGATTGCAACAGGTCTTCCAGCGGGTCCTTTACATTATGAGAGGCATCTATCATCCAGCCCAGATCACTGGCATGATTCATACCGCGTGCATCCATACCTTCTACCAGTTCATTAAAAATGAGGAAGAGCTGATAAGGATTGATACTGCCTACGGTAAGGTCATCATCCCCATACTTGGAATCATTGAAATGAAACCCTGCCAGCTTTCCCTCCATTAACAGCAATGCCACTATCTGCTCGATGTTGGCATTAGGCAGATGATGCCCCAGGTCAACCAGCGTATACGCTTTTGCACCCAGCTTATTAGCGAAGAGCAATGACTGTCCCCAATCGCCTATCGTAGTGGAATAGAAATTAGGTTCATATGCCTTGTACTCAATGTACAATTTCCAGGCATCAGGGAGAGCGGCATATATTTCCTGCAGACTATCCAGCGTACGTTTGAAAGCACCTCTGAAGTTCAGCTGACCAGGAAAACAGGAACCGTCTGCCAGCCAGAGGCTCAAGGCATTGGAACCCAGTTCCACACCATATTTAATCACCTCCATATTGTGCTCTACAGCCAGTTTCCTGACACCTTTATCCGTGTGATGCAGGGAGCCAAACTTGTAACTCAGTTCCTGACCCGGCTGGTCCTGGAAAGTATTGGAATTAACAGCATCAAAACGGATGTCATGTTGTGCTGCCAGCGCTTTTATGTTAGCTGCATTCTCAGGAATATCCCAGGGGATATGCAGGGAGATAGCACCGCTGCTTCTATTCAGGGCATGCAGTAGACCTATATCAGTGATCTTTTCTTCCAGGTTGCGGGGCTCCCCTCCTCCGGAAAAACGGCCAAAGCGGGTACCACCTGTCCCTAAAGCCCAGCTGGGAATTGCCACCTGGAAGCCCTGTAATTGCTGCAGGATATCCGCTACATGCGGGATAGTCCCTGCTATATATTCAAAGCTACGCTCGTGCGCCTGCCGGTGAGCATCATTGAAATCAGCTATCTGGAATTTCTCAATATTCATAACGGGAAAATTGGGTCTTTAGTAAATTATGAAAAGTTTTTCGTTGCTGGTATACACCTCCACACATTATCAACACATGCCGGCCTGACCGGAGTCAGGAGCATGTGTTGACTCAATGTAACTGGTATTTAACTGATGAAAGAATTTATCTATAAAAGTCAGGACAACATCACGCCAGCTATTCAAATTACCGCCAGCGTTCAACTGATGAATGTACTTATCTTACAAAAGCCGCAGCAACACCACCATCAACGTTGATCACGTTACCGGTCGACTTACTCAGCAGGCCGCCTGTAACAGCGAAACATGCATTGGCGATATCTTCCGGAAGGATCACCTGGTTCAGTAAGGTACGTTTTGCATAATAAGCAGGCAACTCCTCTACCGAAACACCATAAGCCTTGGCACGCCCCGCAGCCCAATCGCCTTCCCATATCTTACTGTCTGCGATCACAGCATCCGGGTTCACGACATTTACCCGGATACCATCTGTACCCAGTTCTGCCGCATTCAGGCGACTCAGGTGCAATTGTGCTGCCTTCGCCGAGCCATAACCGGCATTATTCGGCCCACTCATCAACGCATTCTTACTCACGATATTGATCACATCACCTCCCAGGTCCTGCTTGCGCATCACTTCCACACCCTGCTGGGTAACCAGGAACTGGCCTTTCACCAATACATCATACAGCAGGTCCCAGTCTTTCTCTGTATGCGCTTCCAGTGGCTTGGAGATAGACAAGCCTGCACAGTTAACCACCATATCCACACCGCCGAATGCCAGGCTGGCGATGTCATATGCCTCTTTTATATCACTACCTTTTGTAACATCGAGGATGGCTGTTGCGAAAACATCCTGTCCATATTGTTTGGAGAATTCATCCTTTGCAGCTTGCAGTCGGTTCGCATCGTTGTCATTGATCACCACACAAGCACCTTCATCAGCAAATTTCCTGGCGATCGCTTTTCCAATGCCACCGGCACTTCCCGTGATCAGCGCAATACGACCAGACAGCGCTTTCGGCTTAGGCATACGCTGTAGTTTCGCCTCTTCCAGCAGCCAGTATTCTATGTCAAAAGCCTCCTGGCGTGGCAAAGCGGTATATTCAGAAATGGCCTCAGCGCCTTTCATGACATTGATCGCATTGGTATAAAACTCTGCCGCTACCCTTGCAGTCTGTTTATCTTTCGAGAAAGTGAACATACCAACACCTGGATACAGGATCACCACCGGATTAGGATCACGTAATGCAGGACTGTTCGGATGACGACAAGTATTGTAGTAGTCGGTATACATCCGCCTGTAAGCAGCAAACAAAGGCGCCAGTTGTTGCTTTACCGCTGCTGCATCATCCAGCGAAGCCTGAGGATCGAGTGGTAAAACCAGGGGACTGATCTTCGTACGCAGGAAGTGATCCGGGCAACTGGTACCCAGTGGTGCCAGCCTGTCAAGGTCTTTGGAGTTAATGAACTCAAGTACCCGGGGATCATCTGTAAAATGACCCACCATACGGGTATGTGCAGAACATAATCCACGTAGTACAGGCGCCAGGGCAGCCGCCTGTTTTCTCCTTATTTCAGGAGCAGGGGAAGTCATACGTACGCCACCGAAAACCGGTCCTTTCTTACCGTAATGCTCTTCAAGATAGGCAGCACAACGCTCAATGACTTCCAGCGTATTCATATAACTTTCATATGCGGTATCACCCCAGGTAAACAGACCATGAGATCCCAGCATAATCCCCCTGATACCTGGATTATCGCGCAGACACTGTCTCAGCTGTAAGCCCAGGTCAAAGCCTGGACGCTGCCAGGGCACCCAACCAATAGTACCTCCGAAAAGTTCTTTTGTAATACGCTCACCATCTTTCGCCGCAGCAATAGCAATAGCGGCATCGGGATGTAAATGGTCAATATGTTTGAACGGCAGGAAACCATGCAATGGTGTATCAATAGAAGGCGCTTTGGAACTGAGATCGAAGATACAGTGATTGAAAAGCTCCACCATTTCGTCTTCCTGTTCAATACCCTTGTAGATATTCTCCAGGCTGTGCAGTCGCTCTACATATAGCGCTGCCAGACCGCTACGTTTCAGTGTACCCAGATCACCCCCTGAACCTTTTACCCACATTACTTCCGTTTGTTTACCCGTCAGCGGATCTTTCGCCATCACCTTACAGGAGGTATTACCGCCGCCATAATTGGTCAGCCGGAGATCAGCCCCCAGCAGGTTAGAACGATAGATCAGCAATGCTACCTCATCACCCGCCAAAGCAGCAGCTTTCTGCTCGTCCCAGAGATAACTTACATGTTTGAAATTTGTTAAGGAAGAAACCGACATATATTCTTTTTTAAATTTTTACATTGTTACAGCACAGCAACACACCTCTAAATGGAGTTGCCATATCCTACCAGCATTACTGACCCCATAATTGTCAGCACACCCAGTATAATCGTTGCGAATGTCTTACGGCTCACACCTTTCCACTCTCTCAGTGTAATACCCCACAAGCTTGAGATCATGATAATGAACGCCATGTGTAATATCCAGGAACTGGCCCCGTTGCCCAGTTTACTCTCGCCCATACCATAAAAAAAGAACTGGAAGAACCAGGTAGTACCTGCCAACGCGGCAAAGAAGTAATTGCCCGCCAGAGGTGTTTCTTTATTGACATAATCGCCGAATGTTTTGTTCCTGATATTCAGCAGCAGGCACCAGATCAGGTTGGTGGTAAGTCCGCCCCAGAGTAATACAACAAATATCACGTTGTTCTGAAACAGCGGATTACTGCCCTGCTCTATGGCGATAGCAGCCATAGGCTTCCCGGCCTCTATGCCGAAATTGAAACAGGCGCTCAGTATACCGGAAACCGTTGCTACCACCAATCCTTTTTTAAGGTCGAATTCCTGTATACTTTGTTTCTTCTGATCTTCTGATAATTCACGTTCCTTCATCACCCCTGCAGCACCGCAAATGGCAATACCCAGCAGGCAGACTACAACACCACCCAGGACTAACAATCCCCCGGGGCTCTTTAGCATGGCGGAGAACGTATGTGTTGTATCGGAAGTGAACAGGTCCCTATAGATAGGAGGAATAAGCGAGCCGAAGGCGGAAGTATATCCCAGTGCGACAGACATACCCAGAGACATGCCCAGGTAGCGCATGGCCAGCCCGAAAGTAAGGCCGCCTACGCCCCATAATACACCCATAAAATAAGTCCAGAAGAGAGTAGAACTATCCGTTTTACTAATGATGCTCAGGAAATCAGGTACGGTGATCCAGGCTGCCAGGAAGGGCACTATTAACCAGGAAAAGAAACCGCCTACTATCCAGTAACTTTCCCAGGCCCAACTCTTTACTTTTTTAAAAGGGATATAAAAACTGCCGGAAGCAAAGCCTCCAATGAAATGAAAAAAGACACCTAAAATAGCTTGCATAATTGTGGAATTGTGTATTCAATCGTGGATTCTTTCAAATTTAAATAAAGGCAGCGGGGCAACTGTCCTACACATTCCTATTGGGGCTAAAATGAAGAAAAGGCCATCCGCCAACAGCGAACAGCCTTATTCTCTCTGCATAAATATCTTAATATCAGTACATTACTTTCACGTCAGCAACGATATAATCTGTTGTTATCGCCTTCACCTTGATAATCCCCTTCTTGGCGAAACCATTCTGGAAGAATACTAACAGCGGCATGTCAGCTGAAGCAAAACTTTCATTATCTGTAGCGATGGTCAGCTTTTTAAGAGTAGAGGCATGCGCGATAGTATCGAAAGCAGCCACCTTGAAGGTATCAGCAGGCACCTTGTTACGTACGAGTGTTGTCAGGGTACCAGGGATCTTCAGATCAAAGCTCTCATCATTAGGACTGGTAAAGAACATAGAGAAGGCACCAAAGTTATTGAAGGCCACGTCTATATATTTACCAACGGAATCAGGAATATCACTATCCACGTATACCTTTCCCTTAAAAGAGGAAAAAACGCGGCCATAGCTTTCATTTGCCGGTGTTAAGGAAAATTTCACATCTGTAAATGTAACGACGCTATCTGTTTTGTTGCCGGATCCGGATCCAGGTGTTTTAGTGGTATCACCAGGATTGTTTGTTCCACCACCAATACCCGCCTCTTTGGTACAGGCAGTATAAGCCAGTGCAACGACTGCTATCAGCAGGAAGTATTTTCTCATAGGATAGGATCAGTTATTTCCAGCAAAAATATAAAAAAATATAATCAAGTGTATGCGCTAAGATAACTGTAACGGCAATGCACCGTTTTTGCCTGGTTCTTATGTTAATAATACACGGATGTTGTGATATTTCTTGATAGATGACACCACATAGTGTCATAGTAATCATTCACTTATATCCCATCTCAAGACATGGCGTCTGTTGTAATTTCCTGGTAGACAACTTTTCAGAACCTTGTGATACCAATCATCGTTTTCTCTAAGACTGCATTCATCAATAGGATACTAATCAATAATTTATACGATATCACAACATTCTGATGTCTTCATAGCCGAATGGCAGGTACCTTTTACAGTAAAATGTTAATCAATCACTTAGGAGACATTACGAGGTTCGAGATCAAAAATCTCAGCCAGCAATTCATATGACCGGAAACGGTCTTCCACATGCTCCGCCATCGTAGCGGCAACTATCTCATCCACATCATATTCGTCGGCCAGTTTCAACATACGTTGTTTTACCTGGTCAGGAGTACCGGCAATCATACGTCCTCTGTTCGCCATTACACGTTGCCATTCCATGTCTGTGTACTCGTAATCCCGCACTTCTTCGTAGGAAGGAAATTCATCAAACCTGCCCTTCTCAAAACTTAACAGGCGGTAATCCATCATTGCCTGTAATTCATCCGCCTTTTCCTGCGTGTCTGCACAGAAAACGAAGATCCCGACGCTAGCGGCAGGTTCGTTCAGGAAGCGGGAAGGCTTGAATCGCTCACGATAGGTTTTTATCGCCTGCGGTCCACCCACATGGTAAATGAAATGTGCGAAAGATAAGGCCCAGCCCTGACGCGCTGCCAGCAGACCACTTTCTCCACTGGAAGTCAGCATCCATAGTTCAGGTGCCGTATCTATTTTAGGTATGGCTATTACTTTCTCATGTATAGTGCCTGCCTCCCGTGAGTCGGACAGATAACCTTCCAGATCATTGATCTGCTGTACAAAGTCTCTTGGTTCGAAGGTATTGGAAGGGTTCAGCACATGAGCGGTTAAACGATCACCTCCCGGTGCCCGGCCTATACCCAGGTCAATACGTCCGGGATACAGCGCCTCCAGCAGACGGAAATTCTCCGCTACCTTCAGCGTGCTATGATTAGGCAACATTACGCCGCCTGATCCCAGGCGTATATGCTTAGTAGCTGCTGCCAGCCTTGCAATCAATATTTCAGGTGATGCTCCCGCAAGTGAGCGGGTATTATGATGTTCTGAAAGCCAGTAACGGGTGAAGCCGAGGCGATCGGCCAGCTGTGCCAGCTTAACGCTCTCCTGTAATGCCTCCACGGCATTGCTTCCTCTACGGATGGGGGATTGATCTAATACGCTGAGTCTTAATTTCCTGTCGGCCATTGGGTAATCCTTTTTAGAATGTTCATTCCAAAATTACAAAAGAATTACGAAACAATCAGCATTCAGCGTTTTCTTACGCTATTATCTTCCCCTTCTTACTCCATCGTTTTCCGGTAATAAGCCTGTACCGCCCGGATCTCTGCCCAGGTGGCTGTCTCTCCCAATCTGGCCTTTATCGGCGCCGAAGCAGTACTTCCCAGCTCTTTCACCACCGGCAATATGAGCGCGATCTTTTTCTCATCCATAAAGCGATTGAGCTGCAATTCATCGTTCGCTACACAATCTGCCAGGTGACTTTCTACAGTACTCACCGCCAGTCCTCGCTCCGTCGCGATCTCTTGCAGCGTTTTACCAGTGAGGAATAGTTCCAGTGTTCCTCTTCGGCTATCCCCCGCCTCACGGGTCTTCTTCGCAGGTTTTTCCTTTGTTTTCTCCTCTTCCGGCGGCCGGCGTAAGGTTTCATAGTCCGGCAATCCCTCATTAAACTTCACATTGCCATAGCTGGCGTCTGCGAAGAGCTGTAAGCGGCCCCACAGAAAATGCTCCAGTCCGGACAGCTGTAGTACGTATTTCTTTATCTTGGGAATATCTTTTACGATATCTCTTTCCCGGCGAACCGGCTGTATGAAAGATTCATATATCTCGTTGGTAAAATAGGCGACTGCCTTACCCACACGTTCGCTTAAAGTAATGACATTACCCGTTTGCAATACTTCCTTCAGCAAAGGATCCAGCTGGTGCCTGAATTTCAATCCCACTTCGTGCAGCTGGGCCGCCCGTTGTTGTAAATTACGACTCAGCGTCACCGCGCTTTCCATCCCAACCATCTTTTTATCGCGCAACCAGGCAGCATGTAACTGTAACTCTGCAAGGATCTTTTCCGCACTGAAGAGCTTCAACAACTGTTCAGCCCAGAAAACCATCTTCTCTCCTTCCAGCAACATTTCCAGTTCGTCTTCTTTATGAAAGCGCGAGGAGAACTCCAGCACCTGTTCATCTGTGCGGATCGCTCCCGGATGGATCCGTGAGTGTAATACCAATCCCTCCAGGGAAGTACAACGGCTTAATGCTACATATACCTGACCCGGTGCAAATGCATTTCCTGCATCAATAATCGCCTTTTCAAAAGTAAGTCCCTGGCTTTTGTGTATAGTAATGGCCCATGCCAGGCGGATCGGGTATTGCGTGAAACTACCTAATTCTTCCTCATCTACCGTTCCTTCCGTCTTGTTCCAGGAGTAGCGGATATTACGCCAGGTTTCTTTTTCCAGCACCAGTGTTTCCTCGCTGTTGGCAAGTACTACAACGATCTTATCATCAGGCAGGACCTCTTTAACGGTAGCCAGCTTTCCATTGAAATAGCGTCGTGGCTCCGCCACATCATTTTTGATGAACATCACCTGCGCCCCCTGTTTAATACGCAGGTCCATATCCGTCGGGAGCGCCTTGTCACTAAAGTCTCCTTTGATCTCTCCCGTGAATGTATGAATACCACCCGGCATAGCAGCCAGACGCGCATTATTTATCTCATCGGCCCGGCGATTATGAGTAGTGAGCACGATATACTGATCTCCATCGCCGGTGAAATGCGGTAAATAACGCTGATTCAAGGCTTCCAGGTCATCCCAGTCCAATGTACTGTTGCGCACACCATTCAGCAGGTTAATGAATGTCGCTTCATTCTGCCTGTAGATCTTATTCAACTCTATGAACAAGGGCGGCGCCTGTTGCATCACTCTCGCATGAAAAAAGAATACGCTTTCATAACAGCCTTTCAGCAACTGCCATTGTTCATCCGGCATAACTGGCGGCAACTGGAAAAGATCTCCAATGTATAATACCTGTACACCACCAAAAGGCAATAAAGGCTGGTTACGGAAGTGCCGGAGAATTGCGTCGATCGCATCCAGAGTATCTGCGCGTACCATACTTACCTCATCGATGATCAGCAGCTCCATCTCACGCAGCAGCTCTTTTTTATCATGGTTGAAGCGGATATTCCGGAACAGCGCATGTGCATCTGTTACCCCGTTATTTACACCGAAAAGATGCGCACCTGATGGTACATAAGGACCAAAAGGCAGCTGGAAGAAAGAGTGCATCGTCACTCCGCCCGCATTGATGGCAGCAACACCTGTAGGCGCTACCACAACTGTATTCTTGCTGGTATGCTGTCTGATATATTTCAGGAAAGTGGTTTTCCCGGTACCGGCTTTACCGGTCAGGAAGATATGGCGGTTGGTATGATTAATATAGTCTGCCGCCAGATGAAACATCCTGTTGTTACTATCCGGTTGTGACATCAAAAAAAAGTAAGATTAAAAAATGTAAACATCGAAATTAGATAAAAATCAGCACTATTTGCTGACTGTTACACTCCATTCCGGCCCGCTTTTCACATGATGAGCAGCAGAGAAGTCGCCCATATTTACTGCAAATGATAAATTTAGCAGACTATTCAGATATGCCAGCTCCTTCCCTTCAGGAACAGCGGCAAACGTGTTAGCAAATGGTACACCGCCACTGTATACCAGTTCATTTCCCTTATAGATACTTACCTTCAGCACATCGCCCGGCTGCACTTGCAGCTTGCTGAAAGTCTGCTGATCAATATTCGTCCAGATATTACCATATTGTACATCCAGTACGGGGACGTTTCCCTTTACGGTGTCATTGGCAAATACCGGCGATTGAAAAGCAATAGTTACTACAGATTCAGCCAATTTAGGCCCCACCTGCTGGAAGGTGATCTTTCCGGCGGCCAGCTTACCGGCGGTATAAGCATAAACATCTCTGCCATGGAATGTATACGATGCACCGGAATTCTTTCTACGGTTCACCGCTTCATCAATCTCCCTGACCTCTGCTATGCCCATTTGCCTGGCTACAAGGGTAAGTGTGCCATTATCGGGCGTTACAAAGTAATGCCCCGTCTTTGTTTTCAGCACTACTGATTTGCGGGCAGAACCCACGCCCGGATCCACTACAGATACGAATACGGTACCTGCAGGCCAGTATGGAGCAGTCTGCTGCAGGCGATAAGCGGCCTCCCAAATATTATATGCCGGTATTTCATGTGTCAGATCGAACATCGGTATATCGGGAGACAGGCTATAAACTACGCCTTTCATCTCAGCTACGGCTCCATCTTTTAGTCCGAAGTCCGTCTGAAAGACCAATGCATGCCGCTGTGCAAAGGCAGAGAAGCAGATGAAGATCAAACAATGGAAAAGGAATGTACGTTTCATTTGCGCAAATTAGCGATTCTTCTACAATATTTGCTGAGTATGCCTGTTCAAATTTGTACGGTATTTGGTGCAATGTATCTGAAAACGCTTCATCATTCAACCACCAATACTTAAACACATGAACGGTTATCATTTTTACAAGGATTGTATCGACAATTGTTTACGTTGCGCCGCTGTTTGTAACCACTGTGCCAGCGCCTGCACACAGGAGAAGGATGTTACCATGATGGCCCGCTGTATCAGATTGGATATGGAATGTGCAGCCGCCTGTTATGCTGCTGCCCAATTAATGAGCCTGGGAAGCAGTTATGCGGTACAGCTCTGTTCCGTTTGTACCGACATGTGCGAAGCATGTGCTGCTGAATGTGGTAAACACAGCAACAAACACTGCCAGGAATGTGCGGAGATATGTAAACAATGCGCTGATGCTTGTAGAAAAATGCTTGTTTCTTAATGGATATACTAGCTGATATCGAGGCATTTGCCCGTCAGGCCCATGGGGAAGCAGCAACGACAGTTCGCAGATGAACCTTATATCGGGCATCCCATCAGAGTCATGCAACTATCCGGAGAAGAATGCTTTTATTCATATCGCAACGCTTCTATAGGATCCAGCCTGGACGCCTTTTGCGCCGGATAATATCCGAAGAAAACGCCTGTCAGTGCACATACCATAAAAGACAATACAATAGAAGACTCCGACACCAATGTCGGCCAGTTCAGGAAATAGGTGATAAGCTGGGCTGAGGTAATTCCTAACACCACGCCTATCAACCCGCCGGTGATACTGATCATAATCGCTTCTATCAGGAACTGCATCAGTATGTCTATCCCCCTCGCACCAATGGACATACGCAGTCCGATTTCCCTTGTACGCTCTGTAACAGATACATACATGATATTCATGATGCCAATCCCTCCGATAATGAGAGAAATACCCGCAATAGCCGTCAATAGTATCGTCAGCAGGTTACTGGTGGAGCTCAAAGTATTGATCAGTTCTGCCATTGTCCTGACCTGGAAATCATTTTCATCAGCATCCCTCAGGCGGTGGGCTTTCCGCAGAATGGTTTCGATTTCTTTCGTAGCTGCGTCTGTAGCGGCTTCGCTTACCGCAGACACATAGAGCGTACGGAAATAAATAGTAGCCAGTATACGCTTCTGCACCGTAGTATAAGGCGCCAGGATCACATCGTCCTGATCCTGGCCGAAGGAACTCTGCCCTTTTGCAGCCAGCACACCTATCACCTGGAAAGGAATATTATTAAAGCGGATGATCTTCCCCACAGGACTCTCTCCATTGGGAAAGAGATTACTGACAACAGTCTGCCCCAACAGGCAGACCTTGGCCGAAGCCCTTACATCTTCGTCTGTAAACGGCACTCCATCCTGCAGGGTCCACTTACGGATATCCAGGTAAGCAGGACTCACCCCCTGTATACTGGTGGGCCAGTTGAATGCCCCGTTGATGGACTGTCCGCTGGAAGTAGCCGCCGGTGAAATAGCACTGATGTTCAACGCCTGTTTCTGTATCGCCTTTACATCTTCGATGGTCAATGTCTGCACGCTGGCCCCTTCCAGCCTGGCGCCACCGGTTACGTTACTGGCGGGCAGGATAGTGATCATATTGGAACCCATGCTCGACAGCTGCGACTGGATGCTCTCCTTGGAGCCTTGTCCGATGGCCACCATGGCAATTACCGCCGCTACCCCGATGATGATGCCCAGCATGGTGAGAAAAGCCCTCAGTTTATTCCGCTGTAAGGCTTTCAACGCAATCCTTATGAGGTTGAGTATATTCATAATCAGTAATCATCTGCTGGTGGCAATGTTGCCAACTCTTCTTTGGCGGAACGTACATTTTCATTGACGGTATCCTTTACCACCTTCCCGTCGCGCAACATTACCGTACGGCTGCTGAAGGCAGCTATATCCGGTTCATGAGTAACGAATACGATTGTCTTTCCCTGTTCCCTGTTCAACTCCTGCATCAACGCCATGATCTCGTAGGAGGTACGTGTATCCAGGTTACCTGTCGCTTCATCTGCCAGTATCATTACCGGCTCATTAACCAGGGCCCGGGCAATGGCCACACGTTGCTGCTGACCTCCCGACAACTGGTTGGGTGTATGGCCCAGCCTTTCTCCCAGCTTCACTGCTTCCAGAGAGTGTATCGCTTTCTTCCTGCGTTGCTCGTGACTGATCTCCATGTTATATAGTAATGGGAGCTCCACATTTTCCAGTGCTGAAGTACGGGGTAACAGGTTATAGGCCTGGAATACAAACCCGATCTTCCTGTTGCGTAAACGTGCCAGTTCATTACGTGACAACTGCCCTATATTAAACCCGTCCAGCAGGTAGGTCCCATCCGTAGGCTTATCCAGGCACCCCAGTATATTCAGCAGGGTAGTTTTACCTGAGCCACTACTCCCCATAATGGTCACAAACTCACCCGCAAACACGTCAAAGGAAACACCCTTTAGTGCCCGTACGGTCTCCGTGCCCATACGGAATTCCCGTTTGATGTTTTGTATTTCGAGGATCTTTTTGCTCATCGTCTTCTTCTTTGCGGCATGAAAGGACTGGCTTGTCCACCACTACCTGCAGCCTTCTTATCACTTACCTGCTGCATACCCGTTATTACGTCGTCATCCGGAGAGAGTCCTGACAACACTTCTGCCCGGGTATTATCATTCAAACCGATCTCCACTTTTTTCTGCAGCAGGGTATCCCCTCTTTTCAACCATACGTAGTTTAATGCCTCTGCCATTTTCCCTTTTTCTGAGTTTACACGCCTGGTGGTATCCCTGCTACCACCGGTGACAGGCATTGACCGTTTATGGCGTTCCGATTCAGGCGGCGCTATAGCTATGAGTGTAAATTTTTTAGACAATGCCGAATCAGGTCTGAACATCAGTGCTTTTGCAGGAATGAGCATCGCATGGTTCTTTTCGGCAGTATAGATCGTCACGGTTGCCGTCATACCCGGTTTGAGTTTCATGTCTTCATTGGATGCACTGATCATTGTGGTATAGGTCACCACATTGGCTGACACTGAAGGCTTCAGCCGGA
This sequence comes from Chitinophaga ginsengisoli, assembly GCF_003014595.1. Lineage (GTDB taxonomy): Bacteria > Bacteroidota > Bacteroidia > Chitinophagales > Chitinophagaceae > Chitinophaga > Chitinophaga ginsengisoli. Next base: position 380,876 of record NZ_PYGK01000002.1, read on the forward strand.
TCTCCTGCACCTTTCCGGCAAATTCCTGGTCCAGGTAGGCGTCTACCGTAAATGATACCCGCTGACTATCCCTCACATTCCCTATATCAGCTTCGTCAACGTTTGCCTGTACCTGCATTTTAGTAATGTCCTTTGCCAATACAAAAAAGGTAGGCGTATTAAAACTGGCGGCCACTGTTTGTCCCACACTCACGTTTCTGTTCAGTACAACACCATCTATGGGGGAATAAATGTCAGCAAAAAACAGGTTCCGCTGAGCTGTCTTCAGAGATGCCTGCGCACTTTCTACACTGGCGACTGCCGCCTTATACAGGTAGTTCGTATTGTCGTAATCCGCACGACTGATAGCCCCGACCTTATAAAGTTGATCTTGTCGTTTAAACTGGGCTTCCTGGTATATCTGCTGACTTTGTGCATTCGCCAGCAAGCCTTTATTACGGTCTACTTCTGCCTGCAGCAATACCTTGTCCAGCTCCGCCAGCAATTCACCTTTTTTTACTTTGGAATTGAAATCTGCGTAAATGTATTTCAGTATTCCGGAGACCTGTGTACCTACCGCCACGGTATCCACGGGTTGTACCGTACCCGTAGCTGTTACACTGGTAGAAATATGCCCGTAATCGGGTTTCTGTGTGCTGATCACTACAGGATTCTCTTTCTTACGGAAAAAGAAGTACCAGACTGCCACCAGTGCTACCAGCACTAATATTGTAATTACAATCTTCCTGTTCATCCGTTGTTATTTTATACTATAATTTAACAGGTACTCCCCTGTAGAAGTCATATATCCTTACGTATAAAGCCGCGCTGTATTTTGCCTGGATGTATGCCTGCATGGACTGTACATAGAGGTTCTTCTGCTGTAATACTTCAACAGTATTGGCTGCGCCGATCTTTAACTGCTCATTTGCAATGCGGTAACTTTCCTGCGTATAACGAAGCTGCTCCACTGCCGCATCATATTGACCCTGGGCATTCAGCACATTGATATATGCTCTTTCCACCTCCTGCGAGAGATTAATGCGGGTATTCTGTAATGTCAGTTCCGCCTGTCCGACACCGATCTTCGCCTTTTCCTCATTCACGCGGTTCGCCCTCCGGCTGAAGATGGGGACAGATAAGGTTAACCCTACCTGTTGATAGAAGTTATTGTCCATCTGCTTCAGAAAGGTATTATAGTCCCCTTGTGCGTAACTTGTACCGATTCCCGCACCGGCCGTCAGCGCAGGCAGATATCCGGCCCTTGCCTTCTTCACGTCCAGCTCCGCCACCTGTACTCCCAGCTCACTGCTTTTCACTTCGGGGCGCATAGCCAGGGCCGTTTTCTGTGCTTCCAGCAATGGAGTAAGCAGGGCATATCCCATTAAAGTATCTGGTTCTACTATTTCGAAAGGCGTTTCTGTGGGCAACTGCAACAATTGTTTTAATACCAGCACATTCTGCCGGTGGGTATTCTGCGCAGTTACCAGTGTATACTTATCATTAGCCAGCTGCGCCTTTATTTGTATAAGATCTTTCAATGCCACTGAACCTACATCATAAAAATGCTGCTGTTGCTGTACCTGGGCTGCTGATGTAGCCACTACATCTTTTACATATACGATATTCTCTTTCGCCAGCAGAATGTTCAGATACGCCTGTGTGATCTGAAGTGTAATATCGTTTTCCACCGTTGCCAGGTCCAGTCCCGCTACCTTCACCAGCAGGTCCTTCTGTTGGATATCATTTCTGAGGTAACCTCCATTATATAAGGTTACAGAAGAATTCAGCGAAGTATTTCCCGACACCCTGAAGCGCGACCGGAAATCGCCGGAAGCGGTATCTATTTCTTTACTATGTGTTAAAGAAGGTGAAATACTCGCGGAAAGGTTAGGTAGTACAGCCGATTTTGATAACAGCAGGTCCTGTTCACTACTAAGGCGGTTTAGCCGATAGCTGTTGAGGGTAATATTATTAGCCTTTGCATAGTCGAGACAGGCCTGTAAGTCCCACTTCAACGGCAACTGCCCGGGTAATGTGGTACTATCCTGTGCATGTAAGGGATTTATCCTCAACATGAATATCAAAAATAGAACCCAATGTATGTATCTGCTGACCATATACTCGCTTTTATGGTAACCCGGTCCCTGATAAAGACTAAAAAGTATGCCATAGCGGACGTAACAGGATTAAAGATGCCTTAAAATCCATCAACGACCGTCTCCGCCCGATGACCAGACATATGGGCATATAAAGGCAAAAGCATTATAAATAACTGGAATTAAATAAACCTTCCGGGTGCTACAAACTATAATTATATAAAACTAAAAGACTGCTTTGGATATTCAATACTTTATTGGAATTAACTACATCGGACTTCCTGCGCTTAATTCTTCCCTCCTTTTTGCCCTTTCTCTCTTTTAATATCTGCCGGATCAATAATCGGCAGTATCACTTTTCCTATCAGATCATTTCTCCCTCTTTCAGATAACAGGCCCCTTGTACTATTATAGGAAACATCGATCAGAAAATCCTCCAGTTCTTTATCAACATCAACTTCAGATTGCTTCTTACCCAGCCTAACTTTTTTCCATTCATTCACTGCTGAAAATACGGCCACTGTTTCGATGTAACCCACAGGTGCCATACGTGAATTCCCCGCCCCCTTCACATATACCTCTGCCTTTATCACGACAGCAATATTTTTCTGTTTGGCATTCACGTTAATAGACGCCAGCAGTTTCAATTCCCCACTGTATGTATTCTTTTCTTCCAGCGGATTATAAGCCTTATATTCTCTGATTTCAAGGGTTTCAATTATGATGTTGAATCTGGGCATATCTGACGATTACTAATTCCTGTTTAAAGTAAGTGGCACTGTTACCGTTCTGTTTCCAACCTCCCTGTATAAAGACCATTGCTGTGAAGTATCAGATAATCCTCCAGCAGACTTCAGCGGCTTTATTGGAATCACTGTAGCATCTGATTTCGCCAGACGGCCGTCTCCCTGCCTTACCGTCCGCTCTTTGGGTACGTAAATTAACTTTGCGTCCAATGCCATATTGATCTTGGCGATCGTATCGAAAGTAAAGTTGTGTGTACCGCGCATCCACTTGCTGATCTCGGATTCTGACTTACCAAGCGCCTGTGCCAGATCTCTATGGCTCATTCCTTTCTTCTCAAGGATAGCATGGATACGATCTGCGACTTCAAGACTCATGGCTGCCCTTTCCATGGCATGTGCCGGTAATGCGTTTAACGCATCTTCAAAAATTTTACTCATAACAATCTCCTATTTTAAAGTGTAAATTTCCTTCAAGCTGCCTGTTAAACATTCTCAGGTCTCCCTCCACAATTCTTTCTGTAATTTGCCTGCTTAGTGCATTCATGAACTCAAAATGAAACAGGCAATCCTCACTTTGCTGCACTTTCTGTGCTGTCTTAACACAGCCATTTCCCAATATCACAATATCGGGACTGACCCTGCTGCAATAAAGCCTCACATTTCCGGACCTGTATGGCGGAGGTAATGCTTCTGCGGCTCTTTCATGCCTGAAATAATGTTCTTCTGCGCCCGTACATGTTCCCATATATCTTACTACAGACATGATGTTTTCATAATCATCCTTATAGGCAGGGATATTGAACCTGGTTACAAACTTCTCCACTTCACAAAGATCGTCTCCCTCAATATGGAATGAATAATATGTAATCTTATTCATCCTCATTATCCGTTTTAATTTACCACTATAACACTTCACTTTTAAGTTAAGTTCAAAGTTAACAAATAACGTTGTGTCTATCCAAAAAAAAACCAACATTTTTTCCTTAACTCTTCGTAGGCATAAAGTCATGACACTAGAGAAGCCGCCTTACTTTCGTAAAGAAGATTCAATACAGTATTTTTTACATTGACCGCCAGTGCTGGCGTTTAGGGGAGATGTCAGATCAACAAGCAAGTAACATTCACAACACCAATTTACACTTTTTTTTTAGTTCACAAATTTTTTCACTCCTTTCAACAAAAAAAACGCATGCACAAAAATGCATGCGTTTTCCTGACTGAAAAAATATATCCTTACCTGTAAGGTATCGTGATCACATTTAAAGAATTTGCCTTCACTACAACATCCACATTATTCTTCGCCGGTTTCAATTGCAGTTCTACCGGTTTCACTACAGATGGATTATCCAGCGTATTGAAATCACCCTTATTTTTCGCTGTCAGCACCTGTTGTGTTGTTGCATCCTTCGTAGTGACAGCTCCATCCAGCGCCAGTTTGTAATTCATGGCCTTACCAGAAGCGTTCACGATCTTCACTAATATCTTATGTGCCTGCTGATCGATCGTTGCACTGGCATAAATGCTATCTTTTCCTGTTAAAGGCTGATCATTCAACGTGACAGGGATCGTATGTGTGCCTTTGTTATTGGCGAAAAGCAACTGCACATAATAATTGGGCGTGCCTACTGAGCGCAGGTTATCAAACCATATCAGGTCCGGGCGCCATTGCCAGGCCTCCACATGGGCCAGCAGAGGCGCATAAGAGCACATCTGTACTATATCTGCATTTCTTTCCAGTCCGGTCATAAAAGCTGCTTCTGCCAATGCACTTTCCCATGTATTACGTGTTTCTCCCTGCTCACTGTCATTTTCCTTTGCCACTCTTATATGAGCGGCATATTCACCTGCGAATATCTTTGGCCCGTTCCTGTCATATTTATCATAACGGGTCGTATTTTTCAGGAACCATTCAGGCGGCATATAATAATGCTCATCTACGAGGTCTGCTTTTGATGTCCGTAACTTAGACCACAAATATTCAAACTGCTTTCCGCTGGAAAAAGGGCCAACGCTGGACACCAGTTTAATTTCCGGATGTTTACTTTTCAGCTCCTGCTCAAAACGCTGATATCTGGCAACATACTGACTGTCCCACTGCTCATTCCCTACCCCCATCATCTGGAGATTAAAGGGCTTCGGATGCCCCATTTCTGCCCTTAAATGGCCCCATTTGGTATCAGTGCCACCATTGGCAAATTCAATAAGATCCAGCGCATCCTGTATGTATACAGCAACGTCTTCATCTGCCGCCACCTCACCTGTATTAAACTGGCAGGCCATACCACAATTAAGAATAGGCAATGGCGATGCGCCTATATCTTCTGAAAGCAGGAAATACTCATAGAAGCCAAGACCGTAGCTCTGGAAGTAATCACCCGGCGCACGGTTAGCAAATTCAGTATTCCAGCGGTTGACGATCAGTGTACGGTCTTCTACTTTTCCCACTGTCTTTTTCCATTGATAGCGGTTGGCCAGATCACGTCCTTCAACAATACATCCGCCGGGGAATCGTACGAACCCGGGGTGCAGATCTGCCAGCTTCTGTACAAGATCACTCCGCAATCCGCCGGGGCGCTGTTTCCAGGTATCCTCAGGGAATAAAGAGATCATATCAATATCCAGGCTGCCATTACCGGAAAACTGCAATTGCAATCCGCCTTTGGCAACCGTACGCGATGCAGTTACAGATGCCGTATATTGCTTCCATTCCTTTCCGGTCGGCGGAATAGCCACCTCTCCAATATGTTCTCCTTTCTCATCCAGCAACACTAGTTTCAGCGCCGGATTGCCGGTTGTATTTCCAGCCCGGAAGGAAAAATTATAACGCAGGTCCTTTTTGAAACCCATTCCCCGGAACCCTTCATTAAACAAGCCATAAATACTATCGCCGGCCTGCACTGTTACATGCGCATACCGTGGATTGGCAGCATGTTCACTACCCTGGTTAACGATCAGTATCCTGCCGGCGCCCTCTTTTCCGGTCTCCTTCCAGCCCATTAGTGGATCTGTAAACTCAAAAGAACGGTTCTTCACGAGTTCCGCATAGATTCCTCCGTCAGCTGAAAAATTAATATCCTCAAAAAAGATCCCCCACATAGTAGGCTGTACAGCTGCCTGTGGCTTGTTCACTTTCAACGTAATTGTCTGCGCAGAAGATATGCCTCCCGTCAGCGACAGCAGTCCTGCTGTAATAAGCGTAATTATTGTTCTCATAAAGGGAATTGACACAACAATATACATTCAAAAATCAATATCCAAAACATTTACAGATACTTTTTGTGTTAAAATGACATTTAATTATTTGCCGGTAAGAAGTGTTCAAAAATCATTATCTGATGAAACTGACAACTCGCAAATGCAATTTTTACACACAAACATTCTCATGGATGACGATACAACATTTTATCCTGTCATTTAACATGTACAGTCAACATGTGTTGTTTCATCGTTCATTATTGCATTCATGAGACAGTTGAAAAATGGGAAAGCGTGTACCCGGAAATGTTACCTGCGGTCTACAGATTACCATTTTTTCCGCCCTACTCCTATCAGTAAGGTTTAATCACTCCCCGAAAACTACTCAAATAAGAAACAATTTACAATATCATGAAAATCAATAAATTAATAAGATTTAAAATCGTTTTAACATTTCCTTAGAGTATTCTCGCAAGGTTTTAGCTTAATCGATACCAACCATCTTTTATTGAGATCTTTTATTTTTTAACCAGTTTAAAATTGAAAAACCATGAAAAAGCAATTATTGAGATTTGGCCTCATGGCTGGCCTGGGAGCATTCGCACTGACACAGACAAACGCAGTAAACGCAATGACAACTAAAGCGGACACCGCAAATTTTGCATTGGACACTGCAAGTTTTATCAGAGACACAGTAAATTATGCACCAGACACGGCCAACTTTGCAATGGATACAGCCAACTTCGCACTGGACACGGCTAATTTCAAAGCAGACACTGCCAACTTCTCACTGGACACAGCTGCTTTTACAAGAGACACTGCTAACTTCAAATTTGACACAGCATCCTTTGTAAGAGACACTGCTGCCTTCGCGAAAGACACTGCCAGCTTCAGCAACGCAAAAGACACTGCATTCTTTAAAGACACAGCCAACTTTGCTTTTAAAGCAGACACTGTAGCTTTTAAATATGCAGACACGACTGCTGCTAAAGCCGACACTGCTACCATGAAGGACACCGCCAGTTTCGTAGCGAAACTGGATACTGCCACCGCAGTAGCTGACACTGCCGCCGTAAAAAGCGGTACAGCAGTAATCAGGAAAGATACTACTGTAAAAAATCCAGCCGATACTTCTGCAACGCAGAAGCCAAAAGCGGTGAAAGTGAACAAAAAGTAATTACAGGTCTAACACTAAAAGAGGCCGTCTCAACACATGAGGCGGTCTTTTTTATTTACCACTACTATCGCAATCTTAGGAAAGATTCCAAAGCGGTTCTAAAAAAAGTGTACGAAAACCTGAAAATTGCTTAATCACGTTATAAGCCCCTTTTATCACCAGCAATTAAGCTGGTCCTATCAGGCATATAACTTCGTATTGATCAGGTGCAAATAAGGTACAAGAACCGTACAAACAACGTTTCTCCTAGGTTCATCTTACGTTCATCTTACGTTCATCCTACGTTCAAAGACGTAGAATGAACGTAAGATAGACATAGGAGAAACATTGTTTAGTCCTTATTATAACGGCGTTTGTACGGCGCCATATCGGAGCTGCACCCTATTCATGTGTAAACTAATGAATATTAGCACTAACAAAAACCAAAAAAGCCGCCTCAGCAACGAGACGGCTTTCTATAACAAAAAAATTATAATCGATTAGAAGTTGTAACCAGCTTTCAGGCCAAAGAAGCCGCGGTTGTCGTTCTTAAACCACACTTCATATTTTGCTTCTACATCCAGTCCCAGGAAACGAATACCCAGACCTGGAGCAAAAATAGCCGCAGTACCTTTGTAGTTGTCTCCATCGCCGCCTACGAAGGTAGCAGTACCACCTTCAGCTTTCACATACAGCAAAGGGAAACCAAATTTGTACTTCAGCCCCACCCTTACCGGCAATGCCTTCAGCGATTGTGCCTTTGCGGTCAGCTCAGTACCACCTCCACCAAGGTAGGTATAGGTCTTACCCGGAAAATACATGAAACCTGCGGAACCAGTCACGCCGAATCCTGCTATCAGCTTGATATCGGCATTCAGGCCGCCACCAAAACCAGTGTTATGAGTGTCCTTAAAGTCTCCTACCGGGGAACCGACTTCAACATATGGACCAATGCTGAATCCTTTTAATTGAGCTTTAGCCGTATTGCCAAACATGCAGGTGGCGGCAATAAACAGGCCAGCGGTGTACAAGGTCTTTAACATAGAGGATATTTTAAAATTTCCACAAATGTAAGTAATTCACATTAAATCAAACAAATGGAGCAAACGGGGTTATTGTGGCCGGACCTTGTAAACTGAATCCATACGCAGACTATCAACTGGTGCCACCTTTTTGGCATCAGTTTTAGCCGGCATGCCAATCTTAGCACCTCCTCCGGGTGCAGGAGGAGCTGCATTGGGTTCTCCTGTAGGATATCCCATCTTAGCCATTTCTTTACGGGTCTTTTTGTCGAAAAGATATTGAGGTTTCTTCTCCCTGCGCAAGCCTTCCTCGAAACGGTATTCAGCGCCCCCTCTCGGAGCTGGGTCATAGCCGCTTTCTGTTTTGCAGCTGCTCAGGGTCAAAATGCCTGCCAGCACAAAATAACCTGATATTATGCTGGCAGGCTGTTTAAATTCTTTCCAGGTGAAATATGACATATGCCTGGGTTTACTGTCCGGTTTAATAACGTCATTGCTATGCAATTATTATACCGCTTGTGTACCGGCAACTAGTTGCAGCGTTAGAACCTGCACAAAAAACGGGCTGGTTACAACCAGCCCGGTAAAACACTAAAAAACTATCCCTGATTATAACTTTTCCGCTTTATAACCGGCCTTTTCTACTGCACGGATAATTTCTTCTGCACCTACCTTATCTGCGGATATTGTCAGCACCTTTTCCGGCGCAGCTGTATCCACTTTCCAGGCATTTTCGCCCGCTACTTCGTTCAGGTAAGGTGTTACAGTGGCGATACATCCACCACACTTAATATTCGTCTTAAATTGCTGTGTTTCCATACTTGTGTATTATTAAATTTTTGACCATTTTAATCTTAGGCTGTTGCTGACTACAGAGACGGAGCTCAATGCCATAGCGGCGCCGGCTATCATAGGATTCAATAAGAACCCGTTTACCGGAAATAGTACGCCTGCTGCCAGCGGAATACCGATTACATTGTAAATAAATGCCCAGAAAAGATTCTGTCTTATTGTGTAAACCGTTTTGCGTGACAGGCGCAGGGCTTTAGGTATTGCATTCAGATCTGAAGTGATCAGTGTCATTTTAGCAACGTCCATCGCTATATCTGATCCTTTTCCCATAGCAATGCTGACATCTGCCTGAGCGAGCGCATGGCTGTCATTAATACCGTCTCCTACCATTGCTACTACCCGGCCTTCCTTTTGTAGCTCCTCTACAAAAGCGGCCTTTTCAGCTGGTAACACGCCCGCTTTGTAATGACGGACACCCACCTGTCTGGCTACAGCGGCTGCAGTATGTTCATTATCGCCGGTCAGCATATACACGGCTATTCCATTGTTCTGCAGGGATCTGATCGCTGATGCAGATGTCGGTTTGATCTCATCTTCGATGGCAATAATTCCCAGCAGGCGGCCATCTGCGGCAAATGATATCACCGTCCTGGCGACAGCCTCCCATTCGTTGATCTTACGCAATACAGTATCTTCAGTCCTGACGCCATTGTCCTTCATCAATTTTGTATTACCTGCCAGGTATAACGTTTTGTTATAGACAGCCTGTATTCCTTTACCAGTAATACTTTCAATCTTCTCCAGTTGTCCGGCGGCAAACGGTGTGACACCTTTTGCCTGCAATTCCTTTATGATCGCTGCCGCCAGCGGATGTTCCGATTGCATCTCCATCGTCAGCAGTATGCGTTGCAGTTCCTTTACATCTTTATTTTCTGGCACGAAATAGCTGTCAGTCACAACAGGCTTACCTTCTGTAATAGTACCTGTTTTATCCAGGATGATGGCATTTACCTTATGCGCCAGTTCCAGGCTTTCCGCATCCCTGATCAGGATGTTGTTCTCCGCTCCCTTACCGACTCCCACCATGATAGCAGTTGGCGTTGCCAATCCAAGCGCACAGGGACAGGCAATCACGAGTACAGTTACTGCGGATAATAAACCATGTGTGAAGGCATTCTCTCCTCCTATCAGCATCCATACTGCGAATGTGAGCAGAGAAATACCTATCACCACAGGAACAAATATGCCTGCGATCTTATCGACCAATTGTTGTACCGGAGCCTTACTACCCTGCGCTTCCTTCACCATGCGGATGATCTGGGCCAGCACAGTGTCTCCTCCCACTTTTTCTGCACGGGAACGGAAACTGCCCTTCTGATTGATAGTACCGGCAAATACAGCAGCATCCGCTTCTTTCAGCACTGGTACCGGTTCCCCGGTAATCATGCTTTCATCTACCCAGGACGAGCCACTCTCTACGCGTCCATCTATCGGGATGCGGGCGCCTGGCTTTATTACAATAATATCGCCCACCTGTACTTCACTGAGGGGCACTTCTTTTGTATGCACACCATCTGCCGCTACTACAATAGCAGTAGCTGGCTGCAAGCCCATTAGTTTCTTCAGCGCAGCCGAAGTATTTGATTTGGCTTTCTCTTCCAGCAATCTGCCTAATGATATAAAAGCCACGACGACTGCTGCCGCCTCAAAATATACATGCGCATGTAATCCACGAGCATGCCAGTATTCGGGAAATAAAGTATTAAATACGCTGAATATCCAGGCTATGCCTGTACTTAACGCGACGAGCGTATCCATATTGGCTTTGCCGTGTGATGCCTGTTTCCAGGCATTGATAAAGAATTGTCTTCCGAGGTAAAAAATAACTGGCGTAGATAATGCCAGCATGATCCAGTTGGCATAGGGTATATCCATCAGGAACATACCGATCACAACGACAGGCGCCGATAATATCAGTGCTGCAATTGTTCTTTTCTTTAAAGCCCTGTAATGATCCAGCTGCGCCTGTTCCTGTACCTGTTCACGGTTATGCTCATCTATTACAAGGTCATAACCAATGCTGCGGATCACATTCCGTAATGCTACTGGCGTAACACTGTCGCGGTCGTATGCTACACGGGCTGTCTGATCTGCATAATTGACGGATGCCTCTTCCACTCCTGGCGTAGACTGTAGCATGGTGGCCACGCTAACAGCACAGGATGCACAGGTCATCTCTAGTACAGGAAATGTTTCTTTTATTATATGTCCGGTTGTTGTAGCCATGTCCAATCTTTTCACAAAGCTACTACCGAACAGAAAAAGGGTTGTTATACAATGATGGGGAATATGTATAAAATTATGAAACGTGCATTACCGTCATACTTTGTCAAGCGGTTTCCGGTTGTTCTCTTTTAATTGCCTGTAGCCTGTTGGTGTAAGTCCTGTGACTTTCTTAAACTGCTGCGATAGGTGCTGTACACTGCTGTAGCCAAGGCTGTCAGCTATTTCACTGAGGTTCATCTCATCATACTGCAACAGTTCCTTCACACGTTCAATGCGTTGCAGGATCACATACTTTTCAATGGTAAGACCTTCAGTAGATGAAAAAAGGGTGGAAAGATAATGATAATCAACCTGTAAAGCCTCCTGCAAATAAACAGACAACTTTGTATTGAGTGTTTCATTCTCGTTCCCGTGAATCAGGCGGATGACAGTGGTTTTCAGCTTCTCTACCAGTGTGGTTTTCTTATCGTCCAGCAATTCAAAACCCAGGGCATGTAATTGTTTTCCAAGGACCTCCAGCTTTTCAGGAGCGGGTGCTTTCTCCAGTTCAACATCTCCCAGATCGATTTTTGCGTAAGGGATATCCAGTTTCTCCAGCTCTTGCTGTACCACAAGGATACAGCGGTTACAAACCATATTTTTTATAAACAGATGCATTGATCAGAAATTGAAGAGGCAAAGTTACGTGATAAAATGAATTTATCTATTCCACCTATCATGAGAAGACGCACTATTATGCTACATGGTTTATATTCACTAATTTTAACGATCATGAAAAATTATTCATACATCCTATTAGCGCTTACCCTTGCAGGCTGCGTGGAAAACAAATCACAGGAACAACAGGCCGACAGCACGGTTCAGACAGTAGAGAAAAACAACGAACCGGCGGCGGAAGTATCGAAAGCGCCGGAAGCCACCTCAGAAAAGATCATCAGAGAAAGGGCGCAGGGCACCGTCACGCTCCTGGATTCTGCTAATGGCCGTCCTATTGTACAGGTAAACGACAACGTACAACTGGAAGCAGGCATCCCAAGAAAAGGCTGGGCGTCGACATTGGTAACTACAGAACTCAATGATACGCAGACGGAAGGGCAGCTGTTGAAAAAGGGCTCTCCAATCATTGCAGATGGAAAAACAGTGGGGAAAGTATTGGAAGATGTGGTGATCGAGATGACATTCAAAAATGACAAAGGCGTGAATACAGGCGTATTTCACGCTGCTGTACAGCAGAATAAAATAAAAACAGGTACTGTGATTGAAAATGTCCTTGCCAGATATTTGCAGGAGCATACCGGCAAAACATTGGCTGACATGCAGGCCTTCATCAAACAGTTCCAGCTGGAAGCACTTGATATCAATAAACCTTACATAGAATATTACAATTACGAAAGTGCAGCGGATGATCCATCTCCCGGCTATCGTACAGTATTGGTATTCCACCAGGATAAACTGATCGGTGTAGTAGATTCCAGAACATTACAACTGGCCGACGCTAAACACTATCAGCTTGACAGAGATTATCATGGTTATTTCTTTACAGATACGGACGAGAAACTCCGGAAAGAATACATCAAAAAGTTTAACCAGTTTGTGAATGCAGCAGACTAAGTTGAAAGTGACCGGGAATCAGGAACGAAGGACAACACGTTCCTAATTCCCGATCTTCGCGATTTGTTCCTCCATTAATCGCATGACGAGCAGGGATTCTTCCTGCATAGATGCCATCAGGAAACCGAAATCCGGTTCACGTTTGACCGTCAGCGTATCCAGCTGTTCTGCTATCCGGGCCAGTTTGGCGAGGCCAATGATCTGTGAGGTGCCCCGTATCTTATGCCCGACACGGTTGATCTTACGGATGTCCACTGCTGCAGCTGCGGATTGCAGTTCTGTGACGGATGATCTCAATTCCTCTATAGTCAGCTTTAACAATTGTTTCAGTACTGATTTATCTTCTCCCACCAGGTAGGCTTCTAATGTTCCCATATCAAAATGCGTATCTTTTGCTTCCTGTTCGGTAATAAGGTTGGCGGGCCCCTCTTCTATCACGACTGTCAGCCATTTACGGAACAGTTGTAACAGCTTTTGCTGTACCAACGGTTTACCAATAAAGTCGTTCATGCCAGCCTCTACGCACTTTTCCCTTTCACCTTTCAGATTACCGGCTGTCAATGCAATAATGGGTATACGCTGACCACCGGTCATCTCGCGGATCTTTTTAGTGGCCTCATACCCGTTCATCACCGGCATCTGCACATCCATCAGTATCAGATCAGGCATCTTTCCGCGGCAGATCCGCAGGGCCTCTATACCATCCTGCGCCTCATAGATACGCGCATCATGTGCGATCCTTTTCACGATGGTGGTGGCTAGCAGCATGTTCACCGGATTATCCTCGACAATAAGAATATTCAGTTTTCCACCTATCCACTGCTCTTCTTTTTCCTGTTTATGACGCTTTGCTCTTTTTTCTTTCCTGATCAGCAAGGAAAGGCTGTTATACAGCTCATTGATCTTAATAGGCTTTACCATCCGCAGGCCGATATCCAGCTGATCACAGACCCGGATGATCCGTTCATCATCAGAAGAACTGTGCAGCAGGATCACGCCCTGTTCTCCTGGTAGTCTGCCGAAATGATGCCTGATCTTTTTTACCGTTTCGAGTCCATCCATATAAGGCATATGGTAGTCCATGAGGATGACATCATAGCGGTCGCCCCTCGCTAAAGTATCTAATGCTTCAAATCCGCTACGGGCTTCTGTACAGGAGATATCTTTGAGCGACAGCATTTCCTTGAGGATGGTGCGGTTGTTATCATTATCATCCACGATCAGTACCTGCCGGATCTTTTCCAGGCTTTCCCATCTGTCGGCGGGCGCTTCGGCGGTAGCCAGGTCTATATCAAAGAAGAAGGTACTGCCTTCATTCAGATTACTCTTTATTTGCAGGTGGCTGCCCATCAGGGCCAGTAGTTTATTGGAGATGGTAAGTCCCAGGCCTGTGCCACCATACTTTTTGGTAGTGGAAGCATCTTCCTGGCGGAAGGCTTCAAAGATCTTGTATTGTTTCTCCGGTTTAATACCGATACCAGTATCCCTGACTTCAAACCTGATCCTAGCCTTTCCGTCCTGTTGCATTTCAAGAGGGGTTACTTTTAACTCGATCTCTCCATTGCTGGTAAACTTTACGGCATTACCGAGGAGGTTGATCAGGATCTGCTTCAGGCGTACTTCATCAAACCAGGCAAAGCGGGGCAGGTTGGTAGCAACGTTCAGCAGCATTTCCAGTCCCTTGTGCTGCGCCTGATAACTCACGATGTCACTCACCTGGCTGCTGAACTCATAAAGGTCATATTTGTCGATATCGAGTTCCAGCTTGCCGGATTCTATCTTGGAAAAGTCCAGGATGTCATTGATGATGCTTAGGAGCGCATTAGCCGACTGATTAACGATAGAGAGGTATTGATGCTGGGTTTCATTAAGGTCTGTTTTCAGCACCAGTTCTGTAAAGCCTATTACCCCGTTCAGCGGAGTACGGATCTCATGGCTCATGTTGGCCAGGAATTCTGACTTGGCCATATTGGCCTGCTCTGCCTGTAGCTTGGCTGCCGCCAGGCTGGCTTGCTGAGACAGCAGCTCCTGTTCTGTTTCTTTGGAGATGGAGATATCCTGGAAGGCACCGTATAGTCGTTTACATTTCCCGTTCTCAAATTCGGCATTACCGATGGCTCTTACCCATCGTTCATTCCCTTTGGCGGTAATGATCTGCAATTCGAGATCCCAGGGTTGCCCTGTTTCAATGATCTCTTTGAGAGCGGCGGTGATCTTTCTGCGGCTCTCTCCTTCTTTATAAAACCCGACTGCGGTAGTTAAGGTAGGCGTAAAGTCTGCCGGTACTTCATGAATCTCTTTAGTTACGTCAGACCAGAACATGTCCTTATAAACAAGGTCTGCTTCCCAGCCGCCTATACGGGATAACTGGCTGGTACGTTCCAGTATTTCCCGGGTACGTTTGAGGTCTTTTTCCAGTTCGAAGAAGGCGCGGAAATCGCGTTCGCTGTTCTGTAATGCTACCTGACGATTATGATCGATGATTTCGGCGACGATTTCGCCGGTAATGATCTTCATCATCTTTTGCTGCCGGACGTCAAGGCTCCGGGGCTCCTTATCCATCAATGATAAAGTGCCCAGCAGATCTCCCGAAGGGGATACGAGATCGTAAGTAAGGTGGAAAGTAGCTTCTTTTGGGGTAATAGGAATACCTGATGCAATGACAACGGATGGCTGTTGATCATCAATGATTAAGATCGTTGCTACCTGTACATTGCAAACAAGAGACGCTAATTCAGTCTGTCTATTCAGTTTCTCCTGTAATATTGCATTCAAACATTAAGCTTTTCACTGTGGATGAAATTACATGCTGATCTCTTCTTTCCTGTTCTGGTGTAAAAGCCTGTTAATGTAGAGCTATGAAGATACTAAATTTCCCTCTATGTGAGTAAACGAAATATGATCCCACTTTCGTGGCAGGTCATTGGCAAGTATATTGATGCGGTATTGAAGGGACTGTTTAAATGAAGTCTGGGGTTCCCGGCAATGCATGCGGGGCTGTAGGGATTATAAAAATGCGGGATACGGGTATGTGTGGCATACCTGTATCCCGCATAAAGTTATATTATGAGTTTTTATGCTTTCTCTACAAACTGTTTCAGCGAAGTACCTATCAGTTCTGTCCAACCCATAGCAAAATTTTCTTTCGCGAAGCTTGAAATAGGTGGGAAAGTTTCAAGACCTGCATGCGTTAGTTTTACGCGTGTTTTATCGCCTTCCGGAAACAGCTCGAAGGTTACGAACGAATTCCCCTCATATCCATCATAACGCCAGCTATAAGTAAGTTTACGGTCTGTTTCCACTTCAGTCACCTTACAAAGGTGCAGGAACTGCTGTCCCTTGGGATCGCCGCCCGTAAACTGAAATTCAGCTCCTACCTCTGGCTTGAATGCAGGAATGTCAAAATACCATTGTTTCATCTGGTCTTTATTGGTAATGGCATCCCAGACTTTTCTTACCGGCGCATCATAAGTCCGTTCAATTACAAATGGTTCGCTTTTCATAATTATATATGATTTAGAATGTTTTAGGGGACCATGTTATTATATAACCGATCGGTTACAAATATAAAGGAAACCTTTTGGTTACGGAAATATTTTTATGCTTCCGGGTGACTATACAATATTGGTACCAGGGCTCCCAGGAGGGAGAATGGTTAACGCCTCGCCAGTCTGTCACAAAAGAATAAGTCCATCTTATAAATACACTGACAAACGACGTTTATTCAGTATTTCATTCACTGCCAGTTGGAGCTCCCGTTCCGAACCGGCGGTAACATTGACCAGGGAATAGGGATGCGCTCCCAGGAGCACATCCCATCGCCATTGTAACTGGCTGCTTGTTGATACTAACCCATTGTCATACCACCAGGCTGTATATAGTCTGTCTTTTTCCTGTTGCAGTAAGGCAGTATAGATGGTATGTCCCTCTACCAGTTTCTCCTCCACTTTATAAAACTCATATCCGCTGCCTTTCCAGCAGATCATGGGGTTGTGTTCTGTGTAATAACTGGCCGGAATATGTTTGATGTAAACCAGTAAGGTATCGTTCTTTAAGCGGATGATATTTCCCGGCAGGGATTGCACAGCATACCCAGGCATAGCAGGTATATTGGACAGGACCTGCTGATCCACATCTCTTGGCTTATTGATGAGGAATACGATCAGCAGCGCAGCAGGCAATAGCATATTAAGCAGGAATAACTTTACTGCTGAACGAAGCACATAACGTTTTCTGTGTAACGCTATCGGTTTGCCATATTTACGGGCGATCCATTGTGTCAGGAACAATAGCGGCACGATCACATAAAGCACCAGGCAGATGATACCGGTTACATCATGCATCACTGTGCCTGGCATAATGTGGAGGCATACAAGGAATATAATGCGTAAAAGGTTGGAGGCTATGTTCATCAGTATCATCATGGCCAGTATTGATAAGACCCACCATAGGCTTAACACCTTTTTATATTGTTGCTGATAAAAACCAATGAGGGTCATGCCACACAAAGATGCCGTCACCATCATCTGCAAACCCATACACGCGGGATCTACCGAAAACTCGTTACCGTTGCAGGTGATCATATTTCCCTGTACATTTACCTCCTGCCCCGTTATCCGGATGATGTTTCCGGCCCAACCGGTCAGTGCCAGGCGTATCGGAAAACTGAATATGTTCATGCCATATTCAAACAACGGAGACATCATCACTAATACCAGCACTGGCAGGAAGTTCATACGCCCGTAAAATGTTTCGATCATGAACAGGCAGCCGCACAAGCAGGAGATACACAGGAATGTTTTGGCTGGCACCAGTAGATACAACAGCAGGAACACCAATGCCATGAAAAAGTAACGCGTACTTCCCCGTTCGCTCGTCTTAAATGATGTGGTGAAATACAATGCTGCTATTCCCAGGATAACTCTGGTAGCATCCCATACCAGGTAATCATGCAGACCAATGAATAAAACAAGGCCATAGCATACAACAGCCATCAGTGGCCAACATCTGCCAGCACGTAACAATCCCGCTATCACTGAAAAGATTCCTTTGTTCATATAGCTGCAACACGTTTGAATAACACCGGTCTGAATTTTAAGTACACGATCAGTAACAGGCCGATCACTATCAATGCCCATTCATGTGGTTCAGGCACTGCGCCCTTACTTTTGAGGGATGCATTTTTAAGGCTGTTGTTGCTTTCTTTTATATTGAAGCGATCGTAGTCTTCCTGCTTTTCCAATACTACCAGACTAGATAATGGCGTCACGATGTAAGACTCCGCGGCTTCTGCCACCAGCGTATCACTCTCGTTACCACCGGTCAGCAAGCGTGGCCCCATCGCATGCATGATATGATTATAGGCAAACAGGCGTTGCAGGTGATCAGGAGCGGTAGATACTTCTGTGCCGGGAGTTTCGTTGATTGTCATGCCGGCAGATTCGATCACGATACGCTGGTCATTTTCAATACTGGCAGGGAAACGGTGGGCGTCCAGCAACGCTTTCAGCGCAGCAATATCTCCCTGATCATAACGGAAAGTCCGGCATTCCTTTAGCGTACGCAGGTAGGGCGAAAGTTCACCACCCAGATTGTAAAGCATTACATGCTGACCACCTGCAAGCCATCCCTTCAACGCATCCATGAAGCGGGTGTTTTCCAGATCGTCCACGGAAGGAGAGTTCACTACTCCTTTGCTAATAACAATCGCGGTTGAAGGCTGAGATATTTTAAAGAATGGGAACAAGCTAAACCTGCTTGCAGCGGCTTGTTTAAATAATTCAGATCTGTTCTGTTCCGTTACCTGTTCCATCATTTCGTCAATGTATACCCAGACACGTTTGTGCCCCAGCAGCGAGAGTACCGTGTTGTATTCATTTTTGCTCCAGACGCTATTGACATCCAGGTAAACATCTGAGATATCCGCAGTAGCCAATTCCTTTCTATATGGCGTTACTGAAAATACTTTGCCATTAGCACTGAACAGCTGATGTACCAGTCCTTCGTCTTTAAAAGACAACTGCCAATCGGCACTGTAAGGGCCGGAAGCAGTCAGCCTGCCATCTTTTTCTTTACTGAAGATGCCTCCTTTCTGAAGATCTGCAGGCGGCGTTTCAAATGAGATCTCCACATCCTCGCCGGTGCTGCTGGTAACGGGACCATCGAAATAAATATTGCGGTAAATCAGCGCTCCATGTTCGAGAGAGAGTGGCGCTGTAATGCCCAGTTTGAACTGTCGTTCTTCATTATCAAGCACTGGGAATACCCTTACGGTCACGGTATTTCCTTCCTGCCAGTGTACGACGGAAGGGTCGCGGTTTTCCACTCCTACGATAGTTTTATATGCACTGTCTGCTTTTGCTTTTGTAGTGAGCAGGCCTTTTTCTTCCTTGTTATTGATCCAAAGGGACAATGATGACACAACAGCGCCTTCGGGGAGATGAAAGATGTAAATCGCTTCCTGGTTGTTTCTCCATCGCCCTCTCTCCGTTATGATGCGGTTATTCTTTACGTTCACCGTTTTTTCAGTATACGCCATTCTTAAGCGCGGCCAGATACGGGCGGAAGTCTGTACATGTGTGGTTGTCAGATCATCTCCTGACCATAAACGCTCTTCTGCTTCATAGCGGGAATCGTACAGGAATTTTAGTATATGGATACGGTCTTCATCGGTCATCATAGTAGTGCCGCACAATGTTGAAGCGATCATGACAAGCGGATCATGTTTCCGTGCCTCATTCCAATTGAGTGAAGAACCGAAATTGAAAAAAGGTCTTTCCCATCCGTCGGCCGTAGTGTATACCATTTCTGCCCTGAGGACTTTTCCTGTAACGGGATTGGGGGTAATGTGTGCCGCAACGTGTAACCAGGCAGGTAAGTAGGTGTCTCTGACCTTCTCGCTCCAACGACGATATTCGCGCCCCATTTCAACTACGTTCATCATCCAGAGTATAGTATATACCAATACGATCAGCACCGTTATACCAATACCTGACCAGAAAGCCAGTTTATATGGCCGTCTTCGGGCATTACTGCGGCGAAATAAGCGGATCGTATATAAAAAGAATAAAAGCGGTACCAGTGCATGCAGGGAAATTCCGAAGAAAAAGAAAGCCAGCAGTCCAAGCGCAGTAAAGGGTGCAACATAAATAGCCATGTACAGGAAACAGCAGAGAGACAATCCTAACAGGAAGAACATGACTATACGTACAGGAACAGGCACAACACGAATGAAGGCAAAAGCAAAATAGTTGACAGCACAAAGGATGATCATTACTGCGAACCAGGGCGCCGATACCTCAAAGACTGGGAATAAACGGTTTAAGGCATATGCGCTGACCAGGAACATCAGCAGGAAAAGAAAAAAAGGATGTAGTCCTTCCCTGCCCCGCCGCAGGCGTCCACTGATCCACAGGGTCAGAAAATAGCCCACCGTAATGGCATGGTTCAGAAAGAACCAGGTCAACTCATCTTCTATCGGCGACAATGCAGGAATGAGGAACATGATCAAGGTAACTGCCAGGAGAATTAACCCTGTGCAATAGATCTCATCGTTAAAACGCTTTCTTATAATTTTCAAAGGTATAGTTTGTCTACTCATAAAATAAAGTACTTTGAATTACAAAGAATACAAGGATAAAAAAACAGGCTGTAGCCCGTTTGCTGATTTAATATATACTTTGAAATACAAAGTAAGTAAAAGAAACTGATTCACACAAATCTCATTTCAAAAAAAAGTACTATCTTCTGCTATCGCGACATACCTACCCGGGTATAATATTTGGTCTTGCAACAATAACACTTTAAACGACAACACGATGAAAGCAATCTGGCAGAATGAGGTCATTGCGGAAAGTGACAGTACTGTGGTAGTCGAGAATAATCATTACTTTCCTCCAACATCCGTAAAAACGGCCCTGCTGAGCCCCTCAAAGACACATACTTTCTGCCCATGGAAAGGAGAAGCCTCTTACTATGATGTCAACATTAACGGCAAAGTCAACAGAGATGCTGCCTGGTATTATCCTGATCCTAAGGAAGCGGCAGCGAATATCAGGGGTTATATTGCTTTCTGGAAAGGAGTGGAAGTAGTTAAATAGAAAACCTGTAAACGCTTGGTTATGAGAAAATTTGATGCAATTGTCATTGGCTCCGGCCAGGGTGGTGTTCCGTTGGCAAAAAAGCTGGCCAAAGCCGGCTGGCAGACTGCCATCGTAGAGAAAAGATGGATCGGTGGTACCTGTATCAATGATGGCTGTACTCCCACTAAAACAATGATCGCCAGTGCAGCTGCTGCTCATATCATTGCCAACAGCCAGGAATGGGGCATTACCGTCAGTGATTTTAAAGTAGATCTGGAGAAGATTGTTGCCCGGAAAAATAAAGTGGTGCGGTCCTTCCGGGAAGGCACTACCAAAAGCATGGAAAAGATACAGGGCCTTTCTATTATTTATGGTGAGGCTGTATTCAGCGGTGATAAAACACTAGCTGTAAAACTCGCTGATGGCGGGCAGGACGAGATTGCTGCCGACCATATATTTATCAATACCGGCACCTTACCCAGCATCCCTCCTGTTCCCGGTCTTGATACCGTCAACTATCTTACCAATACGACCATCATGGACCTGACCAAGCTGCCTTCACATTTAATGGTGCTGGGCAGTGGCTATGTAGGACTGGAATTTGGTCAGTTGTTCCGCCGACTGGGTTGCCAGGTAACGATCATTGACAAGAACAAACAATTGCTGCAACATGAAGATGAGGATGTTGCTGTTGCGGTAAAGAAGGTCATGGAAACTTCCGGGGTTATGATGTACAGTAACGCCAATGTACAGAAGATAGAACAGACCGGCGATGTGATCAGATTACAACTTACTGCCAACGGAGAAACGCATGCCATTACCGGCTCTCACCTGCTGGTAGCGGCAGGACGTACACCTCAGTCGAAGTCACTGCAGCCTGAAAAAACAGGACTTGTGCTCGATGAAAAAGGATACATACCTGTGAATGATAAACTGGAAACCAATGTTCCTGGTATCTATGCGCTGGGAGATGTAAAAGGAGGCCCTGCCTTCACGCATATTTCCTACAATGACCACCTGGTGATATACAAGAACCTGATCCATATGGAAAACGTTTCTATTAAAGACAGGCCTATCCCCTATTGTATGTTCACTGATCCTCAACTGGGACGTGTGGGATTGACAGAAAAAGAAGCGAAAGCAGCCGGGTATAAAGTAAAGATTGCCTGTCTTGATATGACCAGGGTAGCGAGAGCGATTGAAACAGGCAATACACAGGGATTTATGAAAGCCGTTATTGATTCAAATACGGATAAATTGCTGGGAGTTGCTATCTTGGGACCGGAAGGCGGAGAAGTGATGTCGGCGTTACAGTTGGCTATGCTGGGAGGCCTGACTGTCACACAGTTAAAAGAAATGATCTTTGCGCATCCATTATATGCAGAATCTATCAACAATTTATTTATGACACTGGATAAGTAGCCAGCTCCGCAACAATATGCGGATTAAAATCCTCAATGAATCCCAACCATGATAAAACTTGAACATGTCAACAAATCTTTCCATAACGGCAAACCGGCTGTCAGGGATGTTTCCTTCGAAGTGAACACGGGGGAAACACTGGTATTGCTTGGCACCAGCGGTAGCGGAAAGACTACGACACTGCGCATGATCAACCGGCTGATTGCGCCAGACAGTGGACAGATCCTCGTGAATGGAGAATCGGTAAATACACAGCAAACCGAGGCATTACGACGGAATATCGGGTATGTACTACAGGATAACGGCCTGTTTCCTCACTACACCGTAGCTGAAAACATCGGTATTGTTCCCACTTTACTCAAATGGGATAAAAAACGTATAGAAGAGCGGACACGCTCTCTGATGGAAAAACTACGTTTATCAGTCGCGGACCATTATGATGAGTATCCCCAGCAACTGAGCGGGGGACAACAACAAAGGGTTGGACTAGCCAGAGCACTGGCGGCAGATCCGGCGGTATTGCTGATGGATGAGCCATTCGGAGCGCTCGACCCGGTAACACGGGCCAGTGTAAGGAAAGAATTCAGATCACTGGACGAGATCCATAACAAAACCGTGATCATGGTAACACATGATGTACCTGAAGCATTTGAACTGGGCAATCGTATCTGCCTGATGGATAAGGGCGCCATACAACAAACCGGTACGCCTGCAGAACTCCTTTTCAATCCGGTGAATGATTTTGTCAGCAACTTTTTTCAGGAACAACGTTTTTGGCTGGAGCTGAATGCACTCCGGCTTACAGATATCAGGTCCTGGCTTAGCGATACTGTGCCTGGCGAGAATCATGCACCTGTTCTGAAGGGAGAGGATTCCTGCTGGGACGCCCTGGAGCAGCTGACTACGCTGTCTGCTCCTGTCAACATTTTATTCAATGATAAGCTCGTTCGCATTGACACCAGCGAATTGATGCACGCCTTTACTCAATACAAGCAAACTGTCAGCGGACATGGAAGATCAACCAGGCTTTCCTGAATTTGTGCAACAACAGGCCGGCAAATTGCTGGAGCAAACGTTGCAACATATCGGGCTTACTTTTATTTCTCTTTTAATAGCAGTGGTGATAGGTGTACCGCTGGGTATTCTTATTACCCGCCGCAAAAAGCTGGCAGGTATTGTACTCGGTATTGCCGGTGTATTACAGACCATTCCAAGCATTGCATTACTGGGATTTATGATTCCCTTACTGGGCATCGGGGCTAAGCCGGCTATTATGGCTTTATTCCTGTATGCCTTGTTGCCTATTATCAGGAATACTTATACCGGTATTCTCCAGGTCGATCCTGTTGTGATAGATGCGGCTACGGGGATGGGCATGAGCAAACGGCAGCTGCTTTACAGGGTACAACTGCCACTGGCGATGCCGGTATTACTGGCAGGTATCAGAACAGCCACTGTTATTAATGTGGGTGTAGCTACCCTGGCAGCGTATATAGCAGCAGGAGGATTAGGAGAATTTATTTTTGGCGGCATCGCGCTGAATAATACCAATATGATACTGGCGGGTGCCATTCCGGCAGCATTACTGGCCATCATCTTTGATTGGGCAGTAGCCCGTCTGCAGAAACTGCGGGCACAGAAGGTCAAAACGGCACTCTACTTCCTACCCTTTTTACTGGTGATACTGTCCTCTTTCTACCTGTTGCCGGCAGCCTATGGAAGCAGTCTGGTAGCAGGATTCACGCCTGAATTCATGGGTCGGAAAGATGGCAATCTGGGACTAAAACAGGTGTATGGATTACATATGCGGACTGTCGTGATCAGTGACATGATCATGTACAAAGCTGCCTATGAGAAGACCCTGGATGTCATCAGTGGCAGTACGACGGATGGCAGGGTGAGGGCTTTTGATCTTCAGGCACTTACCGACGACAAACATATTTTCCCCCCTTATTATGCGGCTCCGATTGTGCGGCAGGAAACACTCGACAAGTATCCGGAACTGGCACCTGCACTAAATAAACTATCTGGTATAATTAATGATAGTGTAATGACTGAGCTGAACTACAGGGTCGATCATCTGAAGCAGGACCCGGCGGCTGTAGCCAGTGATTTCTTAAAAGCTAAAGGATTATTGCAGGTAGCGAAACATGGCACCAAGGGAACGGTTGTCATTGGAGCCAAGATATTCGGGGATGGCTATATCCTTGCCAATATGTACAAGTTACTGGTGAACGGGTATACTGAACTAGAAGCTACTACAAAAACGGGGCTGGGAGGTACTAAGATATGCTTTGATGCGCTTACCAATGGGCAGATAGATCTTTATCCGGAATACTCCGGCACCGGTTTACTCGTCATCCTACAGGCAGACAAATCTGTCGTTGATACATTGATCAGCGACAATCAAAAAGTCTATGACTATGTTTCACGAGAGTTTATGCAACGGTACCATATCAAATGGTTGCCTCCTATCGGGTTCAATAATACATATGCATTGATGATGCGCAGGCAACAGGCTGCGGATCTGCATATTACCTCTATATCAGACTTAAAGGAATATTTACTGCATCACTAACCACCAGTATATGCAATTGAAAAATGATTTTAACACGGTGCGGAAAAGGTCCATGCATATCTGCGCACCTTTGAAAACGGAAGACTATGTAGTCCAGCCTGTCGTAGATGTCAGTCCGCCGAAATGGCATCTCGGGCACACCACCTGGTTCTTCGAAACATTTCTTTTAAAACCACATTTTCCCGGTTATAAAGAATTTGATCCTAATTATAATTTCGTATTCAACAGTTATTACGAAACTGTCGGCGCCCGTGTGATCCGTACTGACAGGGGAAATTTAAGCCGTCCTGCAGTGGAAGACGTTATGCGTTACCGTGAGCATGTGGACAAAGCCATGCAGGCTTTCCTGGATACGGAACTGAGCGATGAAATACGTTCACTGATCGTATTGGGACTGAACCATGAAGAGCAGCATCAGGAATTATTGTACACGGATATTAAGTACATACTCGGCCACAATCCACTGATGCCGGCATATTCCGATACGGCAGTTACCAGCATTACGACGCCTGTAACGGAACAGCCTTTCCTGCAAATGCCGGCAGGGCTGTATGAGATCGGCTATAAAGGAGATGGCTTCTGTTTTGATAATGAGTTAGGCAGGCATACGGTTTATCTGCAGGACTATCAGATCAGTACGCAGCTTGTTACCAACGCGGAGTACCTGGAGTTCATGGAAGCAGGCGGTTACAGCGATTTCCGTCACTGGCATGCGGAAGGCTGGGACTGGGTAAAGAGAGAGCAGGTAAAAGCGCCATTATACTGGCACTTTGTAGATGGCAAATGGATGCAATACACCTGGCAGGGGCAACAGCCAGTGGCGGATGACGATCCGTTGTGTCATATCAGTTATTACGAAGCGACTGCTTATGCCTCCTGGAAAGGCCTGCGTCTTCCTACTGAATTTGAATGGGAAGCAGCTGCGCCGCAATTGTCATGGGGACAACGTTGGGAATGGACAGAGAGTGCCTACCTTCCTTATCCGGGCTTTACCAAAGCGCCGGGCGCGATTGGCGAATACAACGGTAAATTCATGGTCAGCCAGATGGTGCTGCGTGGAGGCTCTGAAGTAACACCGCCTAATCATAGCCGTCTTACTTACCGCAATTTCTTCCATCCATCATTGAGATGGCAGTTTACCGGTATCAGACTGGCAAAGTAAACTTATTTTTACACTACTAATAATTACATTATGGCCACCTCTGTAATGCATACGGTATTAGTTCCTTTAAAACAGGACCAACGGGAGATCTTCTCCCAGGATGTGATCCGCGGACTCAGTGCAAAAAACAAATACCTGGACTCCAAGTATTTCTACGATGCTGAAGGTGACCGTCTTTTCCAGGAGATCATGCGTTGCCATGAGTATTATCTGACCAATTGCGAAATGGAAATATTGCGGGAGCAGTCGGCTGCGATCAGTCAGGCGATCCTGTCGCACACCAGGCTTTTCGATGTGGTGGAACTGGGCGCGGGCGACGCAACAAAATCTATTCACCTGTTGAAGGAGTTACTGAAGACAGGGCAGGATTTTACGTATTACCCGGTAGACATTTCCGGTAATGTGATCGCCCAGCTGGAGCGGTCATTACCACAGCAGTTACCCAACCTGAAGATGCATGGATTACATGGAGAGTACTTCGACATGTTGCAGCAAGCGGGCACATTATCACGGAAGACGAAAGTAGTGTTGTGTATGGGTGGTAACATCGGCAATTTCACGCCGGTAGAAGCGAGAAAGTTCTGCCGCCTGTTGCGCAATTACCTGCAGCCGGGAGATCTTGTGATCATCGGTTTTGATTTAAAGAAACATCCGCAGATTATCCTGGATGCGTATAATGATGCAGCTGGTTTTACGCGGGATTTTAACCTCAATCTGCTGAAGCGCATCAACCGGGAACTGGGCGGTAATTTTGATATCAGTAAGTTTGATCATTATCCTACTTATGATCCTGGAACAGGGGCTTGTAAGAGTTATCTTGTCAGCCTGGAAGAGCAGGATGTAAAGATCGGCGATCAGACAATTCATTTCGGACTACATGAGCCCATTCATATGGAGATATCGCAGAAGTATGATCTGGAATCAACAGAGCAGATGGCGATGCAGTCGGGCTTTGAAACGGTGGCCGATTTCTTTGACAGTCGCAGATGGTTTGCGGACTGTATGTGGTTGTGCATATAATGCCAGAGAAAATATGAGGCTGCCCCTGTTAAACACCAGCGGGCAGCTTCTTTTTTTATGACTTCCAGGTGCCCAATAATCTTCTGAGCACGATAATTTCGCCGGTATGATAACTGGTATGATCTGCAATGAGCAGCGCTTCTCGTAACAGATGTTGCCCGTCGCCATGAGCGAAAGGTTTATACAGATCAGCATGCGGGTCTTTCAGCAGATCAATAAATTCCTGCAGATCACTTTTAATTTGTGCCAGGCACTTTTTCCAGGCCGTTTCACTGGCAGGCGCTGTTTCTTTCGGCCAGTACCCTTCCGGCCATGAGGGCGACTCATGTTTTGGGTTGCGTGAGAACTCCAATATATCCCATTGCGTTATCCTGATATGATCTACCAATTGCCATATGCTATACGGCATACCTTCGGGTACTACTCCTCTCAGTTCAGCAGGCAGCCCTTTTACAGCGTCATCAAAAGTAGCGTGCGCGTGACCGCCGGTTAATAATTGTTCCAGTGTCTTTATAAGTTCTATATTGTGTGTTGCAGCCATAGTTATATGCAATTTATGGCTTATGACTCAATAAGGATGCCAGGGGGAAATAATTTGTATACTTACTTACAAGTAAGTAATTTTACAGGATGCAGGACACAAAAGAAAGAATAGTTTCGCTGGCGGACCAGCTGATCAAGAGCAGGGGGTATAATGCCTTCAGTTACAAGGACATATCTGATCCTCTGGAGATAAAAAATGCGGCTATTCATTATCACTTTCCCACGAAAACAGATCTGGGTATGGCGGTCATAGATGTTGAGATGCAACACTTTATGGCTGGTACTGGCAAGTTGGCAGCGCAGCCGGAAGATAAGCAGCTGAAGTTCTTATTTGACACTTTTAGTAAGAAACATAAGGAAGGTCTGGTATGCCTGATGGGGTCACTATCGCCGGATTATGATACGTTGCCGGAACCATTGCAGGATAAGATCAGTGGTTTGTCGGCGGCGATCCTGGAGTGGACTACGGGCTGTCTTGAAAGAGGACGTGAGAAGGGGTTGTTTCGTTTTGAGGGGGAGGCGTCAGATAGGGCGTTGTTGGTGATAAGTAATTTACTGGCGTCACTGCTGTTGAGCAGGGTGATGGGGAGTAAGGTGTTTGGTAGGATCACACATCAGTTGTTGAGGGATTTAGGTGCGGGGAAGTGATGTTGGGACTCGAGATACGCGTTGCGGTTTCAGATGGGACCGCGGTCGGCGCCTCTCTGGAAGACGATTGGGCATTGTCAAGCGAATAGGATTTGGGATATGGATTGAGCAGCATCTGTCGTTTCACCGGAGAGCCGAAGGCCCGCGGTCTCCACTGAAACCGTCCGCTGCTTCGGACTCCCAACGAAATGAAAGAGGGTAATGAGATGGAGGGGCTTTCAATTAGGGCGTTCAAATATCAAATAAACATCTATTCGTTTAATGGTATAAGTTATAATATAATAAAATAAACTAGCTAATAAATAAAGTACATGCAAACATTAAAAAGAGCTGTCATTACCGGTCTGGGCGCACTGACGCCTATTGGTAATAATGTGACTGATTTCTGGAACAACCTGATAGCAGGTAAGAGCGGAGCTGCGCGTATTACAAAGTTCAATCCGGCCCCTTTCAGAACGCAGTTTGCCTGTGAACTAAAGGACTATGATCCGGCGAAATTGCTGGACCGGAATGATATACGCAAGACAGACCCATTTACACAATATGCATTGATTGCTGCACAAGAGGCGGTGACAGATTCAGGACTGGATTTCTCTAAAATGGATCCGTTTGACAGTGGTGTTATCTGGGGTTCTGGTCAGGGAGGTATGCAGACCTTTGAGGAACAGGTAAAGGAATATACCCTGGGTAATTATGTACCGCGTTTCAATCCTTACTTCGTGCCTAAGCTCATCGCTAATATGGCGTCAGGCATGATCTCTATCAGGTTTGGTCTGATGGGTATCAATTATACGACTGTTTCGGCCTGCTCGACTTCGAATACTGCTATTATGGACGCATTGAACTACATCAGGCTGGGCAAGGCGAAAGTGATCATTACAGGAGGCTCTGAGGCACCGATCACGGAGGCTTCTGTGGGCGGATTCTGTGCCATGAAAGCGATGTCGACCAGGAATGATGATCCGGCTACTGCATCCAGGCCATTTGATACGGAAAGAGATGGTTTTGTGATGGGTGAAGGTGCAGCTGCACTGGTGCTGGAAGAATATGAACATGCGGTAGCCAGAGGCGCGCATATTTATGCCGAAGTGGTAGGCGCTGCTATGACGGCTGATGCCTATCATATGACGGCTACACATCCTGAGGGATTGGGTGCTTTAAGAGCGATGAAAAGTGCGCTGGAAGATGCTGAGCTTACGCCGCAGGACGTGGACTATCTGAATGCACATGCTACCTCTACTCCGGTAGGAGATCTGAGTGAGCTGGCTGCTATCAGGGCATTGTTTGGGGAAGCACCGCAACATTTGTCTATCAGTGCGACCAAATCCATGACAGGTCATCTGCTGGGAGCTGCTGGTGCCATTGAAGCGATTGCTTCGGTATTGAGCATCAACAACGGTATTGTTCCTCCTACTATCAATACGACGAACCTAGATCCTGCTATTCCTGCAGGTTTACAGATTGTATTGGGTAAGGCCGTACAAAAGAAGATCAGCGTAGCGATGAGCAACACCTTTGGGTTTGGCGGCCATAATGGTATTGTGGTGTTCAGGGAAGTGAAGTGATTCGTCACCCACGATCTCATACAATCACTATTTCCCTTTCAGGGGAGTGAGCAGCCCCGTAAGGCCGTTCGACTTTATTTCATACAGCGTAGCCAGCAACATCCCCAGTTTGCCTTGTGGAAACCCTTTACGCTGAAACCATTCCAGGTAAGAAACCGGCAAGTCACACAGCAATACATCCTTATACTTACCGTATGGCATCTTCATTGTTACCAGCTGATTAAATATTTCCCTGTCCGGTTGTGCAAATTCCATTACTGATTGATTTAAAGTCTGATTCCTCACAAATATAGGATGAGAAATGTCGAGTGATGAAAAAACTTTTAACATTTCTTTGGCTTTCTAAATCCGTCTGCCATCTTCGTACGTAAGTAAGTACATTATTAGAATTATTCTATATCTGTGCTTGTAGAACAGCATTTTTGGGGGACAATCTTTTTGAGGCAATACATTTTGAATTTATGTTGAATTTCCTTGTAATGAGGTCAATCCTGCTATGCTTTTTTCTTTACCTATATAAATGAGTTTTTTTCATTTTGCAGTTTTTGTAAACTTTTTGATTAAACATCCCCCCAGAAGAGTGGTTATTCAGAAAATAAGGTTACAGCTCTCCCGTAGCTGTAGCCTTTTTCTTTTTATGTTTTCATGCATTATGCTTCCATACAATGCGCTATCACAACCAACCCCGCTCCTTCCAGGAACTGATCACTTTTCCGGTTACACCACATTCCCGTAGCACATCTTCAAAATCTTCCATTTCCATTCCCCAGTCTACAGCATATGCTGCAAATTCTTCTCCTACAGGCAGTCGGCCGAACAATTTCTCTGTGGTGAGAATATGTGCCACTTTACGCAGCAATACACTTCCCATTTCCCATTTTTCCTCTTTGCTAATGACCTGCATCAACTGTGTAAATGGCCGCTCAAATTTCTCAGATGCAATCTCGAGATAGGCATGATCAAGTTCTGTAGCCAGGAAGATGAGATCAAAAATATCTTCATCTGGATGTTGTTTGGAGATCTTTTTTGTGAAGGCTACTGAACGGGGTGACAGTGAAGGAATATAAACATCCGCGTAATGATAACTCATTTCCAGCAGCGATAAAGGCGTTTCCACTTCATGCGTCTCCAGTGCATCTGTGATGGCGATTGCCATACTTTCTGCAACGGTAGCCATTAATGTCTGGATGTTCAATTTTTCTTCCGGCCGGACATAAGACAATCTACTTACACCAGATGCATAGACTGTTCTAATCTCCTCCAGGATACCGTCGCTGTTATATTTATAGCTATTTTCGTATTCGGATTCACCGGTGCCGGGTGTGATACTCAGGCAATGCCCTTTTTCAATACGTCCTGCAGACAGTTCATATTTCTCCATGCTGCAAACAAGGGAATGCTCCTGATCAATGATACTGGCTATTTTCTCTGCTTCATCCATATCGGTGTAAACATCTCCTTCTCCCCTGCCAATGACACGTAAAGACTGATATGCCACTTTCTGTCCGTTCTCATCATACTGGACCCTTTTGATGCCTGATGGTATTTTAGTCGCGGTATTATACTCTACATATTCGATCCATTCTTTACCATAGGAATAGTAGCCCTGCCAGGATTCATTAGTAACAGCATGACCATAGGAAGTATAACAGGGTAATCCGTCGGCAGAGAAGCCATAAAAATGATAGTCGTTGATCTCCCTGACTGCAGCTACAGGAAACAATTTCTCCTCCGGTTGCAGAAAGGCAGGCGTACCATAGTCTTCAAGGTGATACCGAAAGCCCGGAATATATTTTTCGGAGGTGACGTTGGTTTTATACTGCTGTAAGCGATCAAACTCTTGAAATGCCTGTTTCCATCGGGATAGTAGGTTCTGCTTCAGTATTTCCAGGGACATTCTTCTACATTTTGAATAAAAATAATATTTTAAACGAAAAGATGCTACTTGCTTTGTTCAATTGGTTTACAGGATATTATAAAGCCTGCCAAAAAGTTTAAACGTTCTGGCGGGCTTAACTGGAGTGATTATGACTCCTATCTATTCAATTTTAAATGGTTGTGTATATATCTGCTCTCATACACCTGCTGTTTTAACGCCTATACGGGCGTAAAAAAAAGATTCTCCTGTCAGGGTAGCTGGAATGGTCACACTGAGCGTAACAGGGGCTGTAATGTCCCCTATTTGCGCTGCGAATATGCTGATGCTGATGAATTCTCCCGCTAAGTAGCCTCGGTTTCAGTATGGGATGGCGGTCGGCGCCTCTCTGGAATGCTATTGGGCGTTGTCAAGCGAATCGGGCATGGATATCTATTGGGCAGCACCCGTCGTGTCACCGGAGAGCCGAAGGCCCGCCATTCCCATCTGAAACCGCTTGCTACTTTCGCTGTTCCTGTTACTGGTTGACAGTCCGCCCTTTTTATGTTGCAATGAAGATGCGGCATAACCGGCATAATCGGCAAATACGGCAATGAAGTACGCTTTAAACCCGGCTTTGATAGGACGTTAATACGGCGTATCCATGAAGTATAGTACATTCGTAACAGGTCATTTTTTTATTTTAAAACCTGAATCTTATGGCAAAGTTTGTGGGAGGTCCCCCTCCATTTGTAGGCACCAGAGATAATGTGACGATATATGTCATGAATGGAGAATATTTTATCCGCAGTAAAAGTTCGCTTACAGGGAAACGTGTGAAGCGTGATCCGGCATTTGCAAGAACAATGGAATATGCGGGTTGGTTGAAAAAAGCGGCAGTGATTGCTTCACTTGTTTACAGGCAGCTCCCGGAGAATGGACGGGTGTATAGACAATACCGGGAACTGGTTGGAAAGGCCATGAGGCTGCTGAAAGAGGGATTTGATGTGGATGCTGTATTGATTGTGTTGGAAGCGGGTTATTTACCAGATAAATTATCTGATGATTTGCCTGAAGAAGATAACACTTTTGTCCGGTGTGCAGAGTTGGATAAATCCTATAAAGAAAGGAGTGCTGACAAAAAGAGAGGTATTGTTTTGTATCAGGTATTTGAGAAAGAAGCGTCTGTAAAAAGGCGGAAGTCTATAGGTAGCGGTAGGTTCCAGGTAGAACGTTCTACCATTCAAACCCGATGTACAGTTTTCAAATCATAGGCTGCCGCTAAAGTAAACAAAGTAATCCAGGCCAATCCGTTTTAATGTGTTCACATGTCGGTCTCCTGACTGCGGAATCGTCTCAAAACAACCTATATCAGTGATGGCAACCATATATCTACAGTGAATTAATAATGAAACCATTACAAGTAAATCAGCCCGCTGTAAGCGCCGTATTTTCTATATTTTCTCCGTACTACTTGCCCGTTTGAGCTGACTTCACTTCCTTTGGTATACCACGGATGAAAAAATATTTCCACGTTGCTGATACTGTGCCGTTCCACGAAAATTCCATGTCTCTAAATACCTACCATAATGAGAAAACCCGTTCCCTCGAAAGCGCGGTATTCCGCGTCCATTACGCAGGCTGACCCTGCCCGGTTTAAGCACCTCAGGAAGATTTCCGTATGGTGCCGGTTTACACTTTTCATGCTGCTCATGCTGCCCGGCATGGCGTCCTTTGCGCAGAGTGATGGATTGCCCCGCGGTGCATACCAGTTGCCCTACACACGCTATGAGGCAGAAAATGCCACGCTCGATGGCGGTGCAGCATTGCAGCAATCACCTCAATTCATTCAGACAGACATTGCCTCGGAGGCTTCTGACCAGAAGTATGTGAGCCTCAACAGCAACAATGCCAGCGTTGAATGGACACTAACACAGGCAGCCCAGGGTGTGACACTTCGTTTTACCATGCCGGATGATAATACCGGTGCAGGGAGAAGTGGTACGCTTGGTCTGTATGTGAATGGAACCAAGGTGAGAAATATCAACCTCTCCTCCTACTGGGCGTACCAGTATTTTCCGGCTGCAGATCCGGTGCAGACGCCCGGAGGCAAGACCTTTATGCGCTTTGATGAAGTGCATTTCCGGCTGGATAATCCGCTGAATGCGGGTGATAAACTCAGCATCCGCAAAGACAATGGAGATGCCATTAACTACGGCGTTGACTTCGTTGAACTGGAACCTGTTCCTGGAGCCTTGACTCAGCCAGCTAATTTTCTTTCAGTGACAGATTATGGCGCTGTCGCCAATGATCAGACAGACGATTTTGCGGCCTTTAATGCCTGTATTGCTGCTGCTTCAGCACAGGGTAAACATGTGTATATTCCGGCTGGTCGTTTCATGTTGAGTGACAAGCTGGCCCTGAATGTCAGCAACATGAAGATACAGGGCGCTGGCATCTGGTATACGGAAGTATACTTCTCGACTGACAAGCAATTTTATGGCGGTTTTATGGGGCGTGCCAGCAATGTGGAGATCTCCAATTTTACGCTAAGCACCATCAATAACGACCGTCTGAAATATGATGAGTCTAATCCAAGATTGCCAGGTGAGATGTATAAGACCTATAAGGGGTTTATGGGAACCTACGGTACTGGTTCCCGTATACATGATATCTGGGTAGAACACTTTGAGTGTGGCTTCTGGATAGCAGGTTATGATCCTCCGTATCCGATCGATATTACCAGGGACCTGGTGATTTCAAAATGCCGTATCAGGAATAACTATGCGGATGGGGTGAACTTCTGTCAGGGTACTTCGAATTCTGTAGTAGAGCAATGTAGTGTGCGGAATAACGGCGATGATGGTCTTGCGGTATGGCCTGCTAATGCGGCGGGCAACAATGAGACCTGTCGCAATAACATCTTCCGATATAATACTATCGAGAACAACTGGCGTGCAGGGAGTATCGCGCTCTTTGGTGGTACTGGGCATGAGATCCATCATAACTACATCAAAGATGGTGTGGGTGGTTCTGCCATCCGTTTTACCAATGATTTCCCTGGGTTTACGTTTGAGTATCCCGGCGATGTGATCAAGGTGTATGAAAACACGATGACAGGTTGTGGTACCAGTTATGACCTGTGGAATCAGAAGCGAGGGGCTATTGAGTTTTATGCTGGTGGCAGTGGCATCTTCAACATGCAGTTTGACAATAATACTATTCTGCGTTCTCAGCGGGATGGCATACAGATATATGGGAATAACCTGCATCACCTGGTGTTCAACAATACAACTATTGATGGTACCGGGTTAGATCCTGTTGTACGTGATGTACCGGCAGATGTCTATGGTGGTTTCGGATTGTATGTGCAGGCGGGCTCGCAGACGGCTACGTTCAACAATCTGACTGTTACCAATGCGGAGTCAGGTGCGTATATCAACCGTAATACCAATTTCCAGCTGATCATTCAGAACATCAATATTCCGGTATCAGGTGTTGCGATAAAGCCTGCAAATGATACAACGCTTACTGAAGGACAGACCTTGCAGCTGACAGCGGATATTATACCAGTAGATGCGACTAATAAGAATGTGACCTGGAGTAGTTCCAATACATCGGTAGCAACAGTGGATGCAACGGGTAAAGTGACGGCACTGGGATTTGGTACAGCTAATATTACCGTGACTACGGGCAGTGGTAATTTTACAGCTACCAGGAAGGTGAGCATTCTACCGGGCGTAAATGTAGTTGCAACGATCCCTAATGCTTCTGAGAATGGTACAGCGGGCAGGTTTACTGTCAGCACCTCTTCTCTGTCGCAGAGTATCAATGTGAAGTATACTGTTGCCGGTACAGCCAGCGCCAGCGATTATACGGCTAGTCCTGCGTTGAGTGGTACTATTACATTAACACCGGCGCAGCCTTCTGCTGTGATCAATATTACACCCGTGAATGATGCTGTGTTTGAAGGTCCGGAGACACTGCGTTTAACCTTGCAGAAAGACGCTTCTTATAATCTGGGTGGTGATACTGTAGCAGTGATCACTATTGCAGATAATGATAATCCGCCTTGTGTATCGCCGGTGATAGCGCAAGTGTCGGGCACTCCTCCTGTGATCGATGCTACAATTGATGGCGCCTGGGCGATTGCTCCTGTGCGGAATATCAGCAATGTTGTGTTGGGTAGTCTTCCGTCAGATTATGCAGGCAAATGGAGAGCACTGTATGACAATAATAATCTTTACCTGTTGGTAGAAGTGAATGATGCTACGAGAATCTCTGATTCCGGTGCCAGCTGGTGGGAAGATGATGTAGTGGAGATATTTATCGACGGTGATAATAACAAAGGAGCTACTTATGACGGTGCGAATGATTTTCAGCTGGGTTTCCGCTGGAATGATAATACGGTGCATACGGGAGGTAATTCTGTGACCAGGATGACTGGCATCAGCTATAACCAGTATGCTACGGCGACAGGTTATAATCTCGAAGTGGCTATTCCATGGACAACTATTGGTACTACTCCTTCACTGGGTAAACCATTGGGATTGGATGTGCAGATAGACGATGACGATAACAATGGTACCCGTGATGCACAGATTGCATCTTTTGCAACGAATACGACAGCGTTTTCTAATCCGTCTGTATTTGGTACTGTTTACCTGACAACGTGCAGCGGCACACCTAATCAGCCGCCTGTAGCGAATGCAGGTGCAGATGTTACACTGGCGGCTAATACGACCACGGTGACTTTACAGGGTACAGGATCTGATCCGGAAGGTAATACAGTTACTTATAGCTGGACAAAAGTGAGCGGTCCGGCGGTAACGTTCAGCAATGCTGCGATTGCTAATCCGGTTGTTTCAGGATTGACCAATGGCGGCACGTATGTATTCCAGTTGACAGTCAGCGATGGTAGTCTGACGGCTAGTGACCAGGTGCAGGTTACAGTGGGTACTGTTACTGATCCTAATCAGCCGGGAACGATACAGGCACGTCCGGCGTCTGGTACGATTACGGTGAATGGTAGTCTGAGTGAAAGCAGCTGGAATTTATCACAGACGATCAGTAAGGTGACAACCGGCTCTCCTAACAATACGGCTACTTTTGGTGTACTCTGGGATGCTAATAATCTCTACATTGGTGTGAAGGTGCTGGATGGGTCATTATATTCAGATTCACCCGATCCGTGGGACAATGATGCCGTGGAGATATTCATCGATGCAAATAATAACAAGCTGAGTGTGTTTGATGGAAAGGATAATCAGTTCATCAAGGCATATAATAGCAGTGCGCTGTTTAGTAAGGTGGCAGTAACGGGTGTACAACATGCGTATGCAGCTATCAGCGGAGGTTATACTGTAGAGATCAGCATTCCATGGTCGCAGTTGGGTATTACGCCAGCAGCGGGTGTATCGTTTGGTTTTGATGCGGGTTATGATGATGATGATAATGGAGGATCGCGTGATGGTCAGGCGGTATGGTTTGGCAACCTGTACAACTATGAGAATACATCAGGTTATGGTACTGTGATACTGGCTAATGCAGCGGCAGTTGGTGCGATGGCAGTTACACATGATGATGTTGTAGCGGAGAAAGCGCCTGAAATCCTTATCCTGCCTAATCCGGCAACTGATGGACAGGCAAAGATTATGATCTCCAATCATAGTGGTAAGGGTTATGTGTTTGTGTATGACTTGAATGGCAAGCAGGTGTATACTGCGAAAGCGCAAGCGGAAGTACGGCTGAATCTTCCGCAGTTACCGAAAGGAGTATATGTGGTGAAATATGTGTCGGGAGAAAAAGTGATCACGAAGAAATTGCTGATACAGTAAGATCGTCATTACTAAAAAAAGGAACGCCTGCTTCGGGAACGGAGCGGGCGTTTCTGTGTATGTATCGATATATGCTGAAGGTGCCTGGCCTTTTACCATAGCACCTGGAGCTGGAGGTGTAAACAATAGAGAAGACCGGTATAGGGATATGGGACAGCCCCATTGTTTATCCTTCGATTGTTGGAACAGGAGCAAGTGTTAAACTTTTTGCCCTTGCCTTTCTTCTTCCGCGGAAGAAGAGGTAAAGATTAAAGAACAGCATTA
This sequence comes from Chitinophaga ginsengisoli, assembly GCF_003014595.1. Classification (GTDB taxonomy): domain Bacteria; phylum Bacteroidota; class Bacteroidia; order Chitinophagales; family Chitinophagaceae; genus Chitinophaga; species Chitinophaga ginsengisoli. Next base: position 418,737 of record NZ_PYGK01000002.1, read on the forward strand.
CTCCGAGGTAAATGCAGAAGCCGCCGATTTTGGCACTCAGGACTTCCAGCAAACTGCGCTGATTGCCGATGCTGGATGATATTTCCATTACCCAGAAAGCGAACCCCAGGTTGAGCAGGTAGAAGCCTGTTTCAAATAGCTTATTGGTGGCGGTAGCGATATCGGTTTTGCCATGGAATATATCCAGCATAAATACCTTGCTATTTTTAAACAGTGTGTGTGCGACATACCATGTGAGCACGATCACTATAGGTAGATAGATCAGGTAAGCAATGAAATTCAAAGACGATTCCATACAACAGTGTTTTAAGCGTGAAGAATTGATTTATTTCGTTTACTGATGAGATAAATTACGAGCATGTTGAAATAGTGCATGATGGCTAGTGTAAGCACTATTTTGCCGGTCATGACTGTTATGGATGATAACAGCTCTGTCCAGGTGATGATCGTATCCCAGGTACTGATCATCAGTGCTGCATAGCCCAGGTTTACCAGGTAGTAACCGACGAGTAATATGCGGTTGATGGCGTCGGTCAGGGACACGTCGTTCTTTAGCAGACCGAGGATGAATAGTCGTCCGTTACGGTAAAAAATAAAGCCCACGCGCACAGTTATCAGGTATGTGATAAAGAGATAAATGATGTAAGCGAGTGTGTTCATACCGGGTACATTTTAGGTGACTGGCAGAAGGTTGCTTTTGTGATACAAACCTATGTATTAATATTCGAACTTTCAAAATATTCTGAAAGTTTCAGTTTAAACAAAAGCATAAGTAATTGATATTGCAGTAAATAATTTTTTAAAGGATGTTAGCTGTTGGCGCAGTTCGCTATTTTGAATACCTTGGCTGCAAATACGACCGTTATGTTATCGACCCGACATCTGGTATTTATGGAAGTAGCCCGGGAGAAAAGTTTTTCCAAAGCCAGCGAGGTATTGTTCATCTCCCAACCTGCGGTGAGCGGCCATATCAAGAGCCTGGAGGAGCAGTATCAGACGAAATTGTTTGAGCGGAAGGGGTTGCATATAGAGCTGACAGAAGCGGGCCAATTGCTGTATAAGAGGCTGCTAACGGTGAAGATGATACAGGAGGAGACGGAATTTGATATCTCCGTGATGAAGGACAAGTTACAGGCCAGCGGGGTGCTCAACCTTGGCGCCAGTACGACGGCTGCGCTGTATATCCTTCCCCGGGTGATGTCTGCCTTTAACCAGGAATATCCCCGGGTAGAGATCGCCCTGCTGAACAGGAACAGTGAGATCGTGCTGGATGCACTGATCAACAAAGAAATAAATATCGGCGTGACGGAAGAAAAGGGCAAACTGAGCAATGTAACTTACCTGCCCTTCCTGAAAGACCAGATCGTCGCTGTTTGCAGCCATAACAATCCGCTGGTAAAGAAAAAAGAATATCCGCTCCGGGAGATCCTGAATATGCCCCTGGCGATACGCGAGCGCGGCAGTGGTACCCTGGAGGCTATTAAACAGGGGTTGAAGAAAAGTAAGATTAACCTGGACGATCTGAAAATCAATGCCCGTCTGGGGGGAACAGAAGCGCTGAAGAACTTTCTGGTAGAATCCGGTTGCGTGGGATTCCTCTCTACCCGGTCCATCGTGAAAGAGCTGCAGCTTGGTGAGCTTGCCGTCCTCAACTTTGAAGGACTCCGTATTGAGCGTAGTTTTTACTTTATTCAACGGAAAGGGGAAACCAGTGAACTGAATAAGCGGTTTATCAAATTAGCAAAATCCATCTATAACTAAATCTTATGGATCATAAGATTTCTATATAGCTTTCATTATAGCCTAAGGCATACATTTGTTGTTCAAATGATAGCTTGTATGAATATCCTTTTTTACTACGAAGAATTGTATAATACGACCGCTGAAAGATTGAAAGAACTTGCCGGTATCTCTATACAACACAAGAATAACCTGCTGAAACAGATGAGGGAACATACCCCCTCCTTCCTGACTACCAGTACTGCAGACATCGATCTGCTGGCGAAAAAAGTAGTTGCTTCCCTGGGTGCGGTGTTATGTCCGGAGGCTGCTGCTGAATATGCTGGTTTCAGTAAATTAACTGAACAGGATATGGCTGAAGAAGCGGATTAAACTACAGCTGCTCCAGCTGTCGTTTATAGTCATACTGTAGGTCCTCGTGCTGTAGTGAAATAGACTTCTCAATCTTTTTCACCTGCTGTAGATAAAGTTTGGTCAGCGCAACGCTCTCCCCTACTTTAATACCTGCTTTTTTTATCTTGGTACAGTAATAGAGTAATAATTCTACCTCGGCCTGTTTAGAGCCGGTGTATTTGATATGCTTGTTCGTAGCACGGAGTATCTTCCGGAGATGTTTTTTGACGAAGTATATATTCTGACGGGGAGATTCTGCGAATGCTTCGTCCATCTCTTCTTTTACTGCTTCAATGTATGCCTGGAGATCGTGTGACTCGAATAACAGGTAATTCAACAATTCCTTGTTTTCCTTCTTGAACTTCGCCAGACGCAGGCATAATTCCACCAGCTGAGCTGGTGGGACTTCCTGTAACTCCTTCTTTAATTCATTGATCGTGGCGGCTTTCATGGCTATTCTGCGTAAAAATCAATCAAAGCGCCGAAGTAAGCGTTATTCCATCCTTCTACGATGTCGTCGTATGCTTCGTCAGGGATGTTCGTATGTCTTAATTCTACATCGGTACCTTTTTTATTCGGGTGCAGGATGATAGTGACAATAGACGCATCTTCCTGCTCGCCGAAGTACCATTCCTGGACGATCTTTTTGTCTTCTTCGAATTCCAGGTTCATACCGACGATACTTTCTTCCCAGAGGGCGAATTCAGTACCCGGTTCCGTGGACATCTCGGCGGGCTCGCCACTCCAGAGCTGGATGGTAGCGGCGTTGGTGAGTGCTTTGTATAAGTCTTCCGGTGGTGCCGGGATAATGAAGTGCTTTTTGTAATCTTTCATGTGAGTGTTTAGGGGGCAAAGCTAGGGAAATATTTGGTTTGTTGAGATGCAACCTGGCCATTGCTAATCAGGACACGATGCTGGATCGGCTTTCACTACTTTGCCATATTCATCGGTCCAGACACTAATCCGATAACCTCCTGCGTCGCCTTGTGCTCTTTCAATTGTATATTTAGACAGAGGTGCCAGTTTAAACTTCTTATTGTCTATCGTCTCCCGATACCCCTTAGAGATATAATAATTATTATCTATAGAGGAAAGGTTAATAACTGTAGGAGCATCTTTGTCTTTATCGCTCCACTTTATCGAATATTCTGTTTCAGAAGAATCTAGTTCTATGGATAGATTTCGTATTCCGTTGGAATTACAGGATTTGATGGCTTGTTCTTTGACATCAAAGTAGATTGCATTACTTGGAAAAAACAAACTACATCCAGGGATGGCTATAAACACGGAAAATGCTATTAAATATTTCATTCTAACTAATGACTATTTTTCGTTCTGCTTCTTCACAGTTTCCTTTTGAATTCATTTGAAAGAGGGATTACTTTCTGATCAGTGCAAGCACTAGTACTTCTGCATATCTTCTTTAACTAAGTCAAGAGCCACAGCCAATTGGATCTGATGCCGTTTGCTACGACCATGTAAATACAGAGGAACAGTTGTTGTTTCCACTATAGACCTATCACTATATTTATCCAGTTCAATCGTCGCAATAATACTATCGTTAATTAGTATCGTATATACATTCTCTCCTTGCTCTGGTATCCAGTTGAGGGTATATGCTGTTCTCATCTCTGGATAAACGCTTTTTAATACTTTATTCAATCTGTTTTCGGAATTTAATAGCCAACGATTCGATTGTATAAGTTGAATCCTAATATCTTGTTCCGTTTTACTACCAATGAGTTTCATACTTTATCTATTCCTATTTAGAATATTATTCTTATTGATATGGTCCACTCAATGGATGTCTCTGCTTGACTGGGCTCACATTCAAAAACTTTAATAACCAGTCACAATATATTAGTTTTTAACCTCTTCTTTAGCTAATGGAAAAATAATCCAGGTCACTCCCTGTCTGGATTATTGCATTTTTAATACTGCTTTCAAGTAACCCTATATTTAGAACAATACTTTTCAGGGCTAGTTAATTGCCAGGCTCCTTTTTTGATTGTTACGTCAACGGCTTTATCAACTCCATAGCCAGAGACGACACCGACGAGTCCCAGCACCATCTGGTAAGTGCCACGCCTACGTTGTTGATTCATCAGGTCAAGCTGCTCATTGGCCAACGGCGCTTTAGTATAATACCTCCGCAGTATGTTACCATGACGGTCAATCCTCACCGGGCGTGCATCATTAATTATGACGCCAGGTATATATGCGACAGTTGTGCCATAACGTGCACTGTGATATTCCACCGCCCGGTAAGTGAGTTCCAGCCGGGTTGTATTTATTGGCTTCTTAAATAACGGAACTTTCTTTTTTGTTGAATCTGTTTGGGAAAAGACCAAAATTGGTATACCCATGCATAACAGCATGAGCAGCAGCTTACGAACATTCAAGGGTGATAGTTTAGTATAGGTTTAAATATTGAAGGTGCAAAAATATACTATTTAACTACGTATTCAAATTATTATTCACATATATTATATAACTCTCCAGGGCCATAACGGAACACGGTATCAACTTATCATCCTTCAACCGGCCATTTGCCGCGGTGTCGGCAATACCCGGTTCTTTGTTGCTTTCGCCTGCACTCCTACTCATTTAAACAGTATTTCCTTTACTCAAATTTAATACTCCGCTAAAACTCTCTTAATATTCGCTCACCACCTTTGCACCTTTACATTTCTCACGCAAATCCATTCAAATGTCAAATTATCCAAAGTGGATATTCGTCACCTTTATGCTGTGCTTAACATCTATCTTCTCGTTTGCACAGGCCAACCTCGCCGGTATTTCCGGTAAAGTACAGGGAGCTGATGGTACTCCCTTACCAGGCGCAATGATCCTGGTGAAGAATGAATCAACCGGTTTTCAGACCAGGGCTGTTTCTAATGACAAGGGAGAATTCCTATTGAAAGAACTTCCCTTAGGTACACCTTACTCCGTTACTGTTGAAGCCATGGGAATGGTATCGCAAAAGCAGACAGGGTATTCCTTAAACCAGGGCGACCTGTTGGCGGTAACTTTTAAAATGGTGGAAAAAACAACAGAGCTACAGGCTGTTGTTGTTACAGCAGGTTCTAACAAAAACAAGGTGGAAAATATCGGCGCCGCTACCGCTGTAACGGCAAAGGATATCGCGAAACTACCAGTGAACGGACGTAACTTTACTTCATTGATGGACCTCTCTCCATTAAGCAGTGGCTCCAACCTCTCCGGACAGCTGGCTTCTGCTACTAACTTTACTATTGATGGTATGGCGGCAAGAGGTACTATTTCCGGCGGACAACCAACCGGCGCCTATTCCATTTCAATGGAAGCTGTAAGGGAATTCCAGGTAGTAACCAACCAATATGATGTTACCTATGGTAATGCAGGTGGTGGTACCGTTAGTACCGTAACCAAATCTGGTACCAATACACTGTCTGGTAGCGCCTTTACGTTCCTGAGAACCGACTGGCTATCCAGCAAGTACGGTCTCAACGGACAGAAACGTAACCAGCCATTTTCTACTTATCAATACGGTTTCTCTATCGGCGGACCAATCATCAAAGACAAAGCACATTTCTTCTTTGCCTGGGATCACCAGGAAGATTCCCGTCCGTTGAGCATCGCCTATATTCAGTCGCCCGATGACGAAAAGAGATACAATGTCACGCAGGCAACACTCGATCAATTCCTGACTATCGCGCGCAACAAATACGGCGTAGCAAACACGCCGCAGTTCGGTCAGTTCGACAAAAAGAAAAATACACATGCCCTCTTTGGAAGAATAGACTGGCAGCTGAACGCCAAAAACCTGCTGACCATCAGAGATAACTTTATCTATGATATGGATAACCAGTCAGACGGCGATAATACTTCGATCAATCTTTATGAAGTATACAGCACCCGTAAAAGCCTTAACAACAGCCTCATGGCGTCTTTGCGTACTTCTATCAGCTCCAGTTTAACAAACGAATTAAAACTGCAGCACTACTGGGAGTATAATAAAATGTTTGCCAACTCACAGCTGCCGGCTGATAACATTCCAAGAGCGATCGTACAGAGCGTGTTATCTTCTACCACTGAAGGTTCTACACTCAGCACTGCCATCCAATTGGGAGGACAACGTTATGGCGGCGATTACTTCAACAATAACCTGGTACAACTGATCGATAACGTTTACTGGAATGTTGGAAAATCACACGTTACCATCGGTGGTGGACTAACATTCACCAACCAGAACTCTATCTATGGTAGTGAGACGAACGGGCGTTTTTATTTCACTGGTTTGACTAACTTCGACAACCTGACTCCTTACCGCTATGCACGCGATGTATATTTAACTGATGACCACAACATCAAATTCAATATACTCGCGCCTAATGTATACGCACAGGTGCAAACACCCGTAGCACCGGGACTCGATGTTACCGCAGGTGTACGTGTAGACTACACCGCTTACCTCGACAGAGCGAATTACAATGCAACAGTAGACAGAACACTTGGACTGAACACCTCCAACAAACTCAGAACATTGCAGGTACAGCCACGCGTACAGGCAACATGGGACATCGGACAGAACAAGCGTGACATCATCCGCATTGGCGCCGGTATCCTGGGATCTGCACTCAACCCGTATTCTATGATCAACAATATGCTGTTCGACGGCTCTCATATTGTTGGCGTAGATCTGACCGGCAGCCTGGTACCTACACCTGATTTCGTTTCTTACAGGAAAAATCCTGCTACAGCTCCTGGTATGGACCTGATAAACAATCCGAATATTCCAAAGCTGGCTACTATTAACATGAATGGAAAGGACGCCAAAGTACCTACCGTTTACAAAGCCAATGCATCTTATTCCCACTTCTTTACAGAGAACTTCCGGGTGAGCGTTAACGGCTATCTGACACTGGGACGCCACAACTATACTTATGTTGACCGTAACATGGTGGATCAGCCTTATTTCCGCATTGCGCAGGAAGATAATCGCGGTGTATACGTTCCTGCAAATACTATCACCACTTCCAATGGTGCTGCCGACTGGACCAAGAGCCGTAAGACCACCGAAGTTGGACGTGTGCTCGAATTACAAAGCACAGGAAAAGTGAACCAGATGGCCTTCGTATTGGATGGTGCATACCGTTATTTCAGAGATGGCGAAATTGCTTTCTCTTATACATGGAACAACAGTAAAGATAATACCTCCTATAACGGTAACGTAGCCAATACAGCAACACTGGTACAGTACATCAAAGATGATCCACGTGACCTGAGTAAGATGTCATACTCTGACAACCAGTTCAGGAACAAAGTAGTGGTTTATGGTACTGCACCTACGTTCTGGGGTATCAGTGTAGGTGTTCGTTTCTCCGGTATCGGCGGCACCCGTTATTCACTGACCGTGAATGGTAACGTGAATGGCGACTTCGTTGCAAGCAATGACCTGGCCTACATATATGATCCTAAGTCCGCCAGCACGCCTCAATACCTGAAAGATGGTATCAATGCTCTATTAAATAACCCGAAAGTAGAAAAAAGCACCAAGGAGTATGTCACCAAAAGCTTTGGAAAAATAGCGGAAAGAAATGGTGGTGAAAATCCATTCTATGGTGTGTTTGATATTAGGGTGAGCAAGAAAGTGAAGACGTTTAAGAAACAGTTCGTGGAAATATCTGCAGATATGTTCAACGTTGCGAACTCATTGAATAAGTCATGGGGTGTGAATCACAATGTGGGTACTACTAGTTTGTACACCATCAAGGGTTTCGATCCGACTACGACTACCTATAACTACCAGGTTAATACCAATGCAGGGGTTTCCAGCTTAAGCGGTAATCCTTTCCAGGTACAGATCGGGGTGAGATACGGATTCTAATTTCTTAGGATATCTTCCTATAATAAAAAAACGGCCTTGCATAAGCAGGCCGTTTTTTTGTGTCTTTTTGCCGTCTTGATACCGCATTAATACCGCTAATCCTCCCTTCATCTTACGTTCATGAACGTAGGATTAAGGGAGGATTAGCGGTATTAAAGCGGTATTAAAGCGGAGAAATAACACACCAAAACCAGGGCGTTGTTCCGATAGAGATATAGTAGAGATTCGCTTGAGATAGCCTCATCCTCCCTTAATCTTCCGTTCCGGAACGGAAGATTAAGGGAGGATGAGGCTACCTCGAGCGAATCTCTACCGAAGGTCAAGCTTGTATTACCCAAAGAAAAGATAGATTCTTCTTATTTCGCACACTCAATACAAATCACACTCAAATATATGAAAACCAATATCTTACTAAGAAATAAGAGAAGATAAAATCCGTATTTCCCGCATGCATTTTCTACTTAGCTTTGTAATGTAATCATAATCATTCCTGCCAATCTTCCTGAGCTAGTTTAGCATTATTTCGAATAATCCGCGTTACTAAACGCGTCCAGATAACTATGTACGTTCTTTGACATCTTGAATTTATACACAATAAAAAAACCGCCTCATTTTGCAATGAGACGGTCTATTCTTTTTACAATGCATGTGCTTATTTCCGTTGGAACCAGGCATCCGGAACCTGCTGGATCTTACCTCCATTCACCCGGTATTCCAGTTTCAGCGTATAACCGCCGCCACCTTCAACAAACTGCAGTTCGAATGGATGTAATCCTTTCTGCAGCGCTACCTGCCCGCTCTTCTGCACCGGCGCATGCCAGCCGTCATTATCAACGACCTTATCTCCTTCTATGAGGAGGTTAGCGCCATCATCTGCTGTGAGGAAGAAACTGTATATAGCCGTTTCCGGCACCTCTATATAACCGGTTAGTCTGGCGCCAAAGGCTTTACCACCCTTGCCCATACCTTCAGGGATAATCGCGTTAGGGACAACTACAAGGCTGTCCGCTGTTGCCGGCAGTTTAGTGGCACTCTTGTAAGAGCCATTGAAATACTGCAGCTGCAGACCAGGCTGTAAGCCACTTACACTCACTGGTGGGAAGAATGACTGCTGACGATAGTTGAGTGTATAAATATCGCTCATACTACCTGCCGGACTGAAAGACGCCAGTTTGATCGTACCAGGACCAGGAATGATATAAGCCTCCGGCAATGCAGGAGATTTCACCGTCGGTGCGGTACCATCAGTAGTGTAGCGGATGGTGATATCCGGTGCTGGTTTTTCCAGCTTTAACACGGTCTTGCCTACCAGTACGTTGTCGTCAGTGAAACCGTCCAGATCAGGCATACGGTAATGCACTTTCAGGCGGTCGAGTCTTTTATACTGGCTGTTTAATCTTTTCAGGTAGCTATCGTAATCCTGACGGTGTGTCCACAGTACTTCCGCCAGCGCTGTCATACGTGGCATGAACATAAAATCAGCACGTTTTTCGGAAGGGATCCATTCTGTCCAGATGTTTGCCTGTGCACCAATAATCACCTTCGCCTCTTCCGGCGTCAGCCCTTTAGGGATCGGATCGAAGTGATACACATTAGAAACGGAATTACGGTCTGGGATGCCATCGAAGTAGAGCGGATTACCCGGTGTCATGATCACGGTATTGCCATTCTTCGCCGCTTTCACCGGCGCATCAGGTACCCAGCTACGCCAGTACATCAGCACCGCTGTAGGGCTGATACCACCTTCCAGGATTTCGTCCCAGCCAATCAGTTTTTTGCCTTTGGAATTGAAGAACTTCTCCATTCTCTTTACGAAGTAGCTCTGCAGCTCTTCGACGGTCGACAGGTTATTGGCCTTCATCACCGCTTCGCAGGCGGGCGATTTCGCCCAGGTGCTTTTTTCTACTTCATCAGCTCCTAAGTGAACATATTCTGAAGGGAAGAGCGCGAAGATCTCGGAGTATACATTCTCTGCGAATTCAAAGGTAGATTCGTTACATGGGCAGATCGGTGTGGTAAACAACGGGCCCCAGGTAGAACCACCCGTACAGCTCAGGAAAGGATAAGACTTGATAGCTGCCATCATATGACCCGGCATGTCTATCTCTGGTATGATGTCGATGTGACGGGCTGCCGCATAGGCAATCACGTCTTTCATTTGTGCCTGTGTATAAAAACCGCCATAGAGGGTCTTACCATTCTTTTGGATGATATGGGATTTGTCGATCTCCATATCCGGATTGGATTTCGCCTTCTGCATACATACGGAGTCCTGGTTGTTGAATTCACGCCAGGCACCCTGTTCTGTCAGCAGCGGATATTTTTTGATCTCAATACGCCAGCCCTGATCGTCTGTCAGGTGCAGGTGGAACTTGTTCATTTTGTACAATGCCAGCAGGTCGATGAACTTCTTCAGATAATCAACGGAGAAGAAGTGCCTGGATACATCCAGGTGCATGCCACGCCAGGCATAGGTAGGATGATCGGTGATCTGTACCGCCGGCACAGTGATCTTAGCCAGTTTACCGGCTTTAACGCCTTCAATGATAGCCGGCATCAGCTGGCGGACGGTCTGCACGGCACGGAACATACCGGTAGGTGTCTTTGCGGAGATCACCAGTTGCTGCGGCGTAACATCCAGGGTATAATCCTCTTCACCTGTCAGCTGATCATTTTGCTTCAGGACTATCGCACCGGTACCTGCTTTGGCAGCAACAGGCAATGTCTTTCCCAATCCCTGTTTTACCAGCGCCTGCAATTGTGCGGCTTCATTACTGAAAAATGTTTTGTTGGCGGATAGTACCAGTTTGGTGTTTGCAGTGATGACGAAATCCCCCTGTCTGGGCACCAGTTCCTGTGGATAGGGAACCAACGCATAACGTGCAGGGTCTGCTTCCTGCGCCTGTACAACGGATGCACCCAATAGTGTGCAAAGTACCACGACGCCTGTAAGCCTGAATGGTTTGAACATAATAGATTCTTTAAGCATGATAAAGGAAGCCAGCAAAATAGCAAGAATCTCAACAGTAAACTGATGCCATATTGCTCATTACTGCGGTAATATTGATGTCTCCGGCTGCCAGTTTTCGATCTTCAGCAGGCGGAAAAACTCCGTCTCTTCCATTTCCCTTACGCCTCCCGGTGGCAGGTCGCCCAGCTCTATGTCTTCTATAGATACACGTATCAGGCGGTCGCAATGATGCCTGATGGCTGATGTCATCTTACGTACCTGATGATATTTGCCCTCGGTGAGTGTGATCAGCAGCCAGGAATGCGGGAGAAATTCTTTCAGCGGATGGTGTTCCCTTTGTTTGATATAAGCCGGCTTTTCCACGATCTCCACCTGACAGGGAGTCGTCACCCAGTCTACACCACCCTTGATGCGGATGGTCACGCCCCGCTGTAATTGTTCTACTGTTTCCTGGCTCACGATGTTCTTCACCATGACCAGGTAAGTCCTTTTATGCGGCTGCTCACTTTCAAATAACAGGCGGGTTACTCTTTTGTTGGTAGTGAGGAGGAGCAATCCTTCGGAATGATTGTCCAGCCTTCCCACGGCATGCGTACCTTCGGGAAAGTCAAAGTCAAGGTCCCCCAGCAGCCTGACCTTGTCGGGGCTGATAAACTGGGAAACCATGTTGTATGGCTTATTGATGATAAAATAACGGTGACCGCTGTTACTCATTGTTGATTTATTTCAGATAAAATCTGGCCAATTCTGATTAATATATTTCCATCATGCTCACATAACTATCAATAATTTTAGCCATTGCCAAAATCGTCTTCATTGTATGAAATTATTTGCTTTCGTTTTTGCACCACTCGCTGGTTTCAGCATATTGGCACAGGCCCAGTTAAAGAAAGACTATCCCATACAGCCTGTCGCTTTTACCCAGGTGTATGTGACCGATAACTTCTGGGCGCCAAAAATAAGGGTTAATGCCGATGTCACAATACCCTATACGTTGGAACAATGCAAGCGTACCGGCAGGATCGACAATTTCAAACGGGCGGCACACGTGCTGCCGGCCGATACAATGACGGAATATACCTTCGACGACACAGACCTTTACAAAGTAATAGAAGGCGCCTCCTATGGCCTGCAAATGAAGAAAAACCCGGAACTGGAACGCTACCTGGATACCCTGATCGCCATTATCGGCGCAGCCCAGGAAAAAGATGGCTACCTGTATACTTTCCGGACCATGAATGCGCCAAAACCACATCCATGGATAGGCACAAAGAGATGGGAGGAAGAGGAAGACCTCAGCCATGAACTATATAACTCCGGCCACCTGTTTGAAGCAGCAGTCGCCCATTACCAGGCTACCGGCAAAAGGAACCTGCTGGATATCGCTATAAAAAATGCTGACCTGCTGGTAAAAACATTCGGTTTCGGAAAAGAAGAACGCTTTCCCGGTCACCAGATAGTAGAAACAGGACTGACAAAGATGTACCGGGTTACCGGTAATAAATCCTACCTGGACCTCGCGAAGTTCTTCCTCGATGTGCGCGGGCCAGGCAAAAAGTACAGCGGAGAATATAATCAGTCTTATAAGAAAGTGGTGGACCAGCATGAAGCCGTAGGCCATGCTGTACGCGCCACCTATATGTACACCGGTATGGCGGATGTAGCCGCCCTGACTGGGGACGAACAATACCTGCACGCGATAGATGATATCTGGCATGATGTGGTGGAAAAGAAACTGTATATCACCGGAGGGATTGGCGCTACCGGCAATGGCGAGGCTTTTGGCAAACCTTATGAGCTACCGAACATGTCGGCCTATGCGGAGACCTGCGCGGCTATTGCGAATGTATACTGGAACAGCAGGATGTTCCTCCTGCATGGCGATGCGAAATATATAGACATCCTGGAACGTACCTTGTATAACGGATTATTGTCAGGGGTATCCCTCAGCGGGGACAGGTTCTTCTACCCTAATCCCCTGGCCTCTATGGGACAACACCAGCGCAGCGCCTGGTTCGGATGCGCCTGTTGTATCTCTAATATGACGCGCTTTCTGCCCTCCATGCCGGGATATATTTATGCACAGAACAAAAACGATCTGTACGTGAACCTGTTCGTGGGAAATACAGCCGACATTCAGCTGCCCGCAGGAAAAGTCAGCATCACCCAGCAGACAAACTATCCCTGGGATGGGAAGGTTAATATTACCGTTAAACCAATCCATACTGAAGCTTTTGCACTGCATGTCCGTATCCCGGAATGGGCTGAAGGAAAACCTGTACCAGGTGACCTTTATTTTGATACGGATAGCATTGCCCGGAAGATCGATATCCTGCTGAATGGCAAATCCGTGAAATATACGATGGTAAAGGGCTATGCTGTTATACAACGTACCTGGAAAGCAGGTGATAATATCAGCCTGGAATTCCCTATGCAGGTACAAAAAGTGCTGGCGAATAACGCTGTAAAAAGCGATACCAACCGCTTTGCCCTGGAACGTGGTCCGCTGATGTACTGCCTGGAAGGCCCGGACAATAAAGACGCTACCGTACAAAACATTGTAGTGGATAAAAATGCAGCAGTGAATGCTGTATATAAACCAGGTCTGCTCAATGGCGTGACCGTCCTGGAAATGCAGGGAACCTCCACCAGCAGACAACTGAACTCCGCCCAGCTGGTTAGTTCAACACAGACAGTGACTGCCATCCCCTACTATTCCTGGGCCAACCGTGGTCCTTCAGAAATGACAGTCTGGATACCTTATGAAGCATCCGCTGCGCGGCCTAAGCCAGCACCGACCATCGCATCAAAAAGTAAGGTAAGCGCCTCCGTGGCGAATAAACGGATGTACCTCGCCCTGAATGATCAGTATGAACCATTGGATTCACATGATAATAATTCTATGTACCTCCATTGGTGGCCGAAACATAATACGCAGGAATGGGTGCAGTATGATTTTGACCAGGAATATACCGTATCAGCGTCACAGGTGTACTGGTATGACGATGGTCCATTCGGGGATTGCCGTATACCTGCTTCCTGGCGTATCCTGTATAAACAGGGCGACCAATGGATCCCGGTGAAGAACGTCACGCCCTATACGGTTACGAAAGATAAATACGACAGTGTGCGTTTTGAGCCCGTGAAAACAACAGCCCTAAAGCTGGAAGTACAGTTACCTGCAGAAAATGCTTCGGGCATTCATGAATGGATTGTTAAATGACTAAATTTTTTAGCTAATATTGCAGTGCTATGTCACTGCAAATTACGTCACTCAACTCGGGCAGCAACGGAAACTGTTATTATATCGGGAATGCAAAGGAAGCTGTCCTGATAGATGCAGGTATATCGTGCAGGGAAACAGAAAGGCGGATGAAACGCCTGGGATTGCGTATGGACTGTGTCAAAGCGATCTTCATCTCACATGAGCATTCCGATCATATCCGGGGACTGGAAGTTTTGTCAAGGAAATACAGTCTGCCGGTATACATTACGGAAAACACCATGCTTCATGGTAACCTGCAACTCGACGCGCTTCATGTACGGAGATTTGACGAATATGCGCCGATATCAATTGGAGATCTCAGCGTTACTGCATTCCCGAAATTTCATGACGCTATAGAGCCTCGCAGCTTTATGATCAGCAGCCAGGAAATCAGGATCGGCGTATTTACAGATATTGGTGCCCCTTGTGATCACCTGATCCGGCACTTCCAGCAATGTCACGCCGCTTTCCTGGAAGCCAATTATGATGAACAGATGCTGGAAAAAGGCAGGTATCCCTTCTATCTGAAAAAACGTATCCGCGGAGGGAAAGGTCATCTGTCCAATACACAGGCACTGGAATTATTCAAAGCACATAAGCCCCCTTATATGAGCCACCTCCTGTTATCCCACCTTTCCAGGGATAATAATAACCCGGAGATGGTACTCGAACTCTTCCGTCCACATGCAGGACGCACACAGGTCATCGTCGCTTCACGCGATGTGGAAACAGCTGTTTATCACATCAGTAATCACTATCAGCCACCGGTTCCCAAAGTAGAATACGTACAGGGACAGCTCTCTTTCTAACATATATCATCCTTTCAGCTAACGATTGTCATATTTCAATTCCGCCGGAGCGGATAATTTTGTAGTGTCAATTAAACATTATACTATGATTAATATGCCATATATCACTGCTGCAGAAGCGGTAAAATGTGTTCAATCCGGTAACCGGGTGTTCATACATGGTAGCGCAGCTACCCCGGTGCATGTGCTCAGGGCATTACAGAACAGGCATGCTGAATTGCAAAACGTGGAGCTGGTAAGTATTACCACATTGGGAGATGTCGATTTCGATAATCCCTTATACCGGGAAAGCTTTTTTATCAATTCATTGTTCGTTTCTGCGGCTAACCGATCCGTGGTGAACAGTGATGACGGCGATTATGTGCCTGTTTTCCTCAGCCAGATCCCACAGTTGTTCAAAAGGAATATCCTGCCGCTGGATGTGGCCATCGTAACAGTCTCTCCGCCTGATGATCACGGCTACTGCTCCCTTGGTACTTCCGTTGATGTTGCCCGTGCAGCGGTAGATACCGCTAAATATGTGATCGCGCAGGTCAATCCGCTGATGCCACGTACACACGGACAGGGGTTTGTACATATGTCTAAATTCCATGCTGCGGTATGGCAGAAGGCGACCCTTCCTGAGATCGATTATTCACTGCAATCAAGTGCAATTACCGAGCAAATAGGCCGTAACATCGCACAGCTGGTAGAAGATGGCGCTACCCTGCAACTGGGTATTGGTGGTATTCCGGACCAGGTGCTGAAGAATCTCACCAACCATAAAAATCTTGGTTTACATACGGAAATGCTGTCTGACGGAGTGATACCGCTGATTGAAAAAGGAGTGATCAATAACAGCCTGAAGAAGCTGAATACGGGCAAATCGGTAACAGCCTTCATGGCGGGCACCCGCAAGTTGTATGATTTTGTGAATGATAATCCGGCACTGCGTGTAATGGACATCAGTTATGTGAATGACACTGCTATCATCAGGCAGAATCCGAAGGTAACTGCTATCAACAGTGCGATTGAGATAGACCTGACCGGCCAGGTATGTGCGGATTCTATTGGTACGTACCAGTATTCCGGTATCGGCGGGCAAATGGACTTCATCAGAGGAGCATCCCTGTCAGAGGGCGGCAAACCGATCATTGCCATGCCTTCTGTTACCAATAAAGGCATTTCCCGCATCGTACCTTTCCTGAAAGAAGGTGCCGGCGTCGTAACGACAAGAGGCCATGTGCATTGGGTGATCACAGAATACGGTATGACCGACCTGTTCGGGAAAAGCCTGAAACAACGCGCCAAAGCGCTGATCGAGATCGCCCATCCGGATCATAGAGAAGAACTGGACAGGGCTTATTTCGAACGTTTTGTCAAAAAAGTAGTCCCAGCATTGATATAACAGGTTAAAGATGGCTTATTGCATCCTGTAGGTCTAACTGATTTACGGGATGCATGATCCTTTTACGGTGTGAACGTCCCCAGTTGGCCATTTCGTCGATAATGGTTTCCAGCGTCTTGCCATAGGGTGTTAACTCATATTCGACGGTTACCGGTTTGGTATCGTAAACAGTCCTTTTCACCAGCTCGTTCATTTCCAGCTCCCGCAATTCCTTGGAAAGCATTTTGGAGCCTACTCCTTCCACTTCCCGCTGTAATTCCATAAACCGCTTCTTGCCAAAACGCAGAGAGCCGATAATGGAGATCTTCCACTTCCCATTCAGCACGTCCAGTGTGTCATGAATGGCACGGAGGTGTTCCGTACATACTTCTGATTTTTCAGATGTTCCTGGTTTCTTGCTCATAGTTCACTTACTTTCCCCAAAGAAACTACTTTCCTTTGGGATACCACTTTCGAAAGTAAAGCATCTTTCGGAACTTTACAAATCAAAATGAACACTATTATGAGTAATACTAAGATGAAGGTAGAGATCTGGTCGGATATTATGTGCCCATGGTGTTATATCGGTAAGCGGAGATTTGAGGCTGCTATGGCCCAATTCCCGGATGCCAGCGCTGTGGAGATAGAATGGCATAGTTTTCAGCTGGACCCGACCATAGAGTCCGGCCATGGAGATAATCTGTATACCTACCTGTCAAAGAGGAAGGGCATTCCTTACGAACAGGCGGAACAAATGAATAACCAGGTGACGGCCCTGGCCAGCACCCTGGGATTGGCCTATAACCTGGAACAGGCCGTAGTGGCCAACTCTTTTGATGCGCACCGCCTGATCCAGCTCGCTAAAAAGCACCAGTTGGGTGATGCTGCTGAAGAACGTCTTTTCAGGGCCTATTTTACGGAAGGAAAGGATTTTAGCGATCCAGCTACCCTGGAAGCCCTTGGTAAAGAAATCGGCCTGGAAGAAAGTGTTTTACAGGAACTGGTTAACGGGCAGGCATATGCCGGCGACGTCCGCAAAGACATTGCGGAAGCAGAAACCCTGGGTATCAGAGGTGTCCCTTTCTTTGTTTTCGACCGTAAATATGGTGTTTCCGGCGCCCAGGCAGCTGAAACCTTCCTGGAAGTGTTGCAGAAATCTGTCGGCGAGTGGAAACAAACGCAACCTGCCGGACTGGATATCATAGAAGGACAAACTTGTGGTCCTGACGGAAACTGCTGACATACTGTTGTCATCTTCGTATCTTTCCTTTGTACTGTTAACATAAACAGCACTACGAATGACAGCAAAAAACCTCCTGCAGCAAAGACTGGCCAACCAGCAATTGATACGTCCTGCCTTTGGTTCCGCACCGGAACTCGTACACTGGTGCGGGGCCATACAGGCACAGGATTATGAAATGTCCAAATGGGCAGTAGGTATGCGGCTTCCTGCGGCTACCAGCGAACAGATAGAAGCGGCTATCACTAAAGGAGAATTGGTCCGTACCCACATACTACGCCCTACCTGGCATCTTGTACATCCGGAAGATGTACGCTGGATGATGACGCTATCAGGCCCCTGTATAGAACAGTCCATGGGCACTTATAACCGGAAACTGGAACTCGACAGTACCGTCTTCCGGAAAAGCCATAAAGTGCTTGAAAAAGCCCTGAGAGACGGCAAACAACTAACCCGGCCGGAGCTGGCAGACATACTGGAAAAAGCGAAGATCCCGACCAATGATCTCCGGATGAATTTCCTCCTTATAAAAGCTGAACTGGATATGGTCATCTGTAATGGTGGCAAACGGGATAAACAGATCACCTATGCCCTGTTTGAAGAACGTGTACCCGTAGCCAAACCGTTCACGAAAGAAGAATCCCTCGCTACGCTGGCGCTCCGTTATTTTAACAGCCACGGACCCGCTACCCTTAAAGATTTCACAGGCTGGAGCGGATTGCCTATTACCCAGGCAAGACTGGGACTCAACCTGGTAAAAGATCGACTGAATAAAGAAACCGTTTCCGAACTGGAATACTGGGGACCGGCCAATGCACCAGACATTAAAACCACTGATAATCAGATCCTGTTAATACCAAACTACGATGAATACCTTGTCGCTTATAAAGACAGAGACATCATTTACGACGGGCAGAACGATGATCATCTAAGCAGGGAAGGCAATCCCCTCTTCAACAATATCATACTCATCAAGGGACAGATTGCCGGCGTATGGAGACGTACGATCAAAAAGAAAGAGGTAGTGATGGACTTACAGACATTTACGCCACTCAATAAAACGGAGCAGGCTAAACTGGATAAGGAAGTGGCGAGATATAAGCAATTCATCCACTTACAATAATATGCATTAAATTGGGTGCATGTTTACCCGGTTCATCAAACTATTGCCAGCCGTCATTCTCATCTGCTGTGCACATGTCGTATCAGCACAACGTGGTAATGCGCTGAAGGCTGACCTGCAGCTGCTGAAAAATAAGCTGGAAACCATCCATCCAGACTTATATGCCTATACGTCTGAAACGCGGTTGGAACAATTGTTTGACAGCTGCTATCAGCAGCTGAACGATGACACGGACGACAGGCTATTCTACGGTATCGTCAAAGTATTATTAAGCGCTGTAAAGGATGGTCATTTGTCCACAGGTGCGTCACCGCACTTTTCTCAGGTCATTCATACCGAAAACAGCTATCTGCCACTGATCACGTATTTTAAAGGAGACAGCATCTTCATTGTCAACAGTATTGATAACAAGATACCTGCCGGCAGTCGCCTGATCAGTATCAACTCTCATCCTGCTGATGCTATGCGACAAAAGATGTACGACTACCTGATGTCAGACGGCTACAACACGACTAAAAAAGCGCTGGTGCTTAACCAGATCTTCTATTTCTATTATTATCTCGCCTATGGCAATTCCGCAGGATTTACCGTAGAATACGTTTCTCCCTCCGGGGATTATTCAACTGTCGCACTGCCTGCCATCGAAGAAAAAGCCATCAATACACTAAAGATCACTGAGGAAGAAAAGCCTTTGTTATCCGCCACATTTACGGAAGACAACATCTGCATACTTAGTATCGGGACCTTCGCCGCAACTGATCTGCAACAGGCAAAGCTTGACTATACTGCATTTCTTGGAAAGACTTTCCGGAGAATAAAACAGGACCGGGCGCAGCAACTCATTATCGACCTGCGTGAGAATGGTGGCGGAAGAGATGCATACGGTGTGCTATTGTACTCCTATCTCACCAAACAGGCATTCTCTTATTACAGCTACCTCGAGAAGGACCAAAAGAAACTGTCAGGTAAACCAGGACTGGGCAAACAAAAACCTGCTGCAATACCCTACAGCGGGGCTGTCTGGATATTGACCGGAGGTAATACTTTCTCTGCCGCGGCAGAATTCTGCGCTGTTGCTTACAGTAATCACAGGGCCACTTTCATCGGAGAGGAAACTGGTGGAGCGTATGAAGGGAATCACTCCGGACAATTGATACAGGTCGAATTACCATCCAGTAAAGTCACTGTCTGGATACCTACTACCAAATATGTCATGGATGTGATTCCCGCAAAATATCCCGGACATGGGATCATTCCTCATCTGCAGGTACAGCCTTCTGCAGAAGAATATCTGCATCATGAAGACAGGGTGCTACAGGAGGCGCTGTCAGAAGCCCGTTCCCATTAGTCAGTACTAGTGCTCCTCTTCTTCTCCTGTGTTCTTTAATTTGGAGAATAATGCATAGGCGCCTTTTACAACCACCTCTGCCCCTTTGATATCAAAGCCAGGTGGCATGATCACTTCGGTATAACCTAATTCGCTATTGCCTTTTTCAATGGTCAGCATCTCAAACAGATAATTTCCTTCCACTCCTGCCTCACGGCCTTTTGCGATAAAGATACAAGGCTTGCCTTCAAACTGGATTATCGCTTCATCAGGCAAGGCATTTACCATGGCATTACCTGTCTCGATCCAGGCAGTGAGGTACATGCCAGGCAGCAGTTCCCGGTCTTCTTTGTCCAGGTGACAGTGTACCTGCACAGTACGTTCATCGCTGATCTCGCGACCTATGAGATGCACCCGGGCACTACGTTGTGTGGTCTCATTCGCCAGCGTGAAACGGACACGTTGTTCCAGTTTTAGCTTGGGAATATCCTTTTCAAAGATGGTCAGTTCCGCATGCAGGTGTTCTGTATTGACAATCTCAAAGAGTTTGTCGGCCGGATTCACATAAGCGCCAATATTGGTATTCACGGCAGTCACATACCCTGTAATGGGACTATACAACTGAATTGTATTCTGGATATTTCCGCCATCCAGATTGGCCAGGTCAATATTGAGCAATTTCAGCTTCTCCTGTAATCCCTTGATGCGGGCGGCGTTGGAGAGATAGTTCGCTTTCGCCTGCTGGAACACTTTCTGCGCATTGACGTTCTCTTTCGCCAGTACTTCCTGCCGCTGATATTCTGCCAGCAGGTATTCCTGCTGTCCTTTATTTTCCAGGTAGTCCTGCTGCAACTGAATAAGATCCGGATGTTGCAGGGAAACGACTACCTGTCCCTTATGGATCAGGGAGCCTTGTAATAATTCTGTATTCTTTACAAAAGCACCGAATGGTGCGGAGATGGTGACCATACTTTGCGGCGGCACATCCAATTTGCCGTTGGCGCGGATATTACTGCTGATCTGTTTAGGTTCGATCTTGCCTGTTTTCACGCCAACGGTGGTATACTGTGCAGATGTTAATTCCGCTATCATTCCTTCTGCGGCAGCATGTTGTTCTTCCTGTTCCACTTTTTCTGTTTTACTACCACAGGCGGCTAAGGAGATGATCAGGGCACTATATATGAGATACTTCATGATGTCTGTTGATTATTGTTGTACGTTCAGCATTTGTAAGGACAATACTGCATTGTTATAGTCACGGATCGTTTGCAGGTAAGCTTCACGGATGTTAAATACTTCCTGCAGACTTAAGAGATAAGTAGTATATCCTACATCTCCTTTTTCATATCCCAGCAATGCTTGTTTTTCTATGAGCATCGCATTGGGCATGGCCGTTTCCTGGTAATAATCCAGGCTGCTCTTATAACGGGAGAACTGTGCCACTGCCTGCTGCCACCGGCTTTTCAGTTCAACGTTCGACTGCTGGTAGTTGAAGTCGGCCTGTATCCTGCGCTGCTCCGCCGCTTTCACTCTTGCGCGGAAAGGACCCAGCCATAAAGGAATAGAAACACCCGCATGCCATCCCTGGAAACGGTCGCCCCCTTTGGCAATGGAAGTACCCGCACTATTGAGCGAAGTACCTATCAGCGACTGGTTAAAATAACCGATTGACAGGTCTGGCAACAGCGCATTCGCTTCCAGCTTTTTTTCCTTTTCCTGGATGACCACCTGTTGCTGTTGCCACTGTAATGCGGGATAGTGCTGTAGCTGCGCAGAATCGCTGATAGTACCTGCCGGTAAAGGCGTCAATGTTTCTTTGGCAATAAGCAGCGGAGTAGTGCTGCCGGATAAGCCTTGTAATCCCGACAGCAGCACCTGTTCTTCAGCGAGACTTTGCCTGTTGAGATGCTGTATCTCGGCCAGTCTCGTTTCTGCGGAGGTTTTCTCTAATAGTCCTGTTTCACCTGTTTTGAACTTCAGGTCTGCCGCTTTTACAAAATGTTGATAGATGCTATCCTTCTGCACCAACATCTGCTGGTATGCATACAAGTATTGCAACTGGTACCAGACCTGCTTTACCTGGAATACCAGTTCATGTTTGGTTACAGCCTGCTGCAGTTTACTACCTTGCAGCTGTGCATCGTACAAGGAGGCCTTTGCACCGAATACAGAAGGGAATGGGATCTTTTGGGTAACGGTGATATTATTATCGCTTTTGACATAGCTATTGTATTGCCCATACAGCAGACCAATGTCTGTTTTGGGCAATTCTCCGGCAGTTCGCTTCAGCTGTTTATAATAGTCTACACCAGCTCCTGCTGCCTGTAGTTCTTTATTCTGCTGTAGTGTCAGCTGTATGAGCCCATCGAGTGTAAGTGGCTGTTGTGCATGCGTGAGCAGGGGAGCACCTGCCAGCAGCAACAGGATCGTGACTGTTTTATGCATGTTTCCGGTGCTTTTTATTTTTTCGGATAAGATGTAAAGGCAGGGCAGCACAAACAAGGTAAGCAGGGTCGCGGTTATCAGTCCGCCGATAACCACTGTGGCCAGTGGCTTCTGTACTTCAGCACCACTTCCGTGCGACAAAGCCATCGGCAGGAAACCAAGGGAAGCCACCGTAGCTGTCATGATCACAGGGCGCAAGCGGGTACCGGTACCCTGCATGACGATCTCGCGCAGGTCAGTAAGGCCCTCTTTACGAAGGCGGTTGAATTCAGCAATGAGTACAATGCCATTTAGCACCGCCACACCGAAGAGCGCGATAAAACCGACAGCGGCTGAAATGCTGAAAGCCATTCCCCGTAACCATAAAGCCACAATGCCACCAACTGCAGATAAGGGAATTGCTGTGTAAATAAGTAAGCCCTGCTTTACAGAACCAAAGGAGAAATATAGTAGAATGAATATCAGCAGTAGTGCTACCGGTACTGCTATCTTGAGGCGAGACCGCGCCTGTTGCAGGTTTTCAAATGAGCCACCGTATGTTACGTAGTAGCCGGAAGACATCTTAACTTTCTGTGCTACCTTCTGTTGTAACTCATTCACGATGCTCTCCACATCTCTTCCCCGCACGTTAAATCCAACAGTGATACGCCGTTTGGCATCATCGCGCTGGATCTGGTTAGGTCCTACTTTCAGGCTGACATCTGCAACCTGGTTCAAAGGTACCTGGTTGCCATTGGGAGCGGTGACATACAATGCTGATACATCTTCCAGGCCTGCCCGGCTTTGTTTATCCAGTCTGACCACCAGGTCATATCTTTTCTCTCCTTCATAGACAACGCCTGCACGCTGACCAGCGAAGGCGGTATTGATGACAGTATTGATGTCTTCTATATTCAGACCGAACCTCGCAATCTGGTCACGGTGATATTGCACCACGATCTGCGGAAGACCGGAAGATTGTTCCACATAAAGATCTGTCGCACCGCGTATACCACTCACCACACTACCCACCTTCTGGGCATAGGCGGCCAGCCTGTCCAGGTCTTCACCGTATATCTTTACGACCACATCCTGCCGGGCGCCGGTCATCAGTTCATTGAAACGCATCTGTATCGGTTGCTGGAAGCCAAAACTCACGCCGGGGATCGCCTCCAGTGCTTCCGTCATTTTATCTGCCAGTTCATCCCTGTTGTCTGCCTTTGTCCATTCAGAGCGGTCTTTCAGGGTAACGATCAGGTCACAGGCTTCTACCGGCATAGGGTCTGTAGGGATCTCACTACTACCGACCTTCCCCACTACTTCCTTTACCTCATCAGGGAATTGTTTCAACAGTATATCGGCGGCCTTCCCCGCAACGTCTATTGTTTCATACAGGCTGCTGCCGGTCAGTAATCTTGTTTCCACAGCAAAATCGCCTTCATCCAGGGACGGAATAAATTCCGCTCCCAACCGGGTGAACAACAGGAGACTCGCGCCGAATAACAGGATAGATACAACAATGACCGCACGTTTAAAGCGTAGCACGGATGTTAACACCCTGGCATAAATACGATGAAGATAATCCATGATCCTGTCTGACAAGGTGCGTTTATGTACAGCCTTTTTACTCAGGAACAATGCACTCGCCATCGGCACATAGGTCAATGAGAGAATAAAGGCGCCTAAGATGGCAAATGAGACCGTCTGCGCCATTGGGCGGAACATCTTCCCTTCCACACCGGAAAGTGCCAGAATAGGCAGATAAACGATCAATATGATGATCTCTCCAAAAGCAGCAGAGGTTCTGATACGACTTGCGGCGGTATAGACTTCATCATCCATTTCCGCCTGTGTAAATGCAACACCTGTTTTTCGTAGTCCTAAGTGATGCATAGTCGCCTCCACGATGATCACTGCACCATCTACGATCAGGCCAAAGTCGATCGCTCCAAGGCTCATCAGGTTACCGGAGACATTGAAGAGCTGCATCATACAGATGGCAAACAACATGGCAAGCGGAATAACGGATGCCACGATCAGGCCGGCCCTGAGGTTACCCAACAGTAGTACCAGCACAAAGATGACGATAAGTGCGCCTTCAGCCAGGTTACGCACCACGGTCTCTACGGCATTGTTCACCAGCTTTGTTCTGTCAAGGAAAGGTTCTATCAGCACTCCTTCCGGCAGGGTCTTTTCTATCTGTCTGATCCTTTCCTTTACGTTCCTGATCACGGCAGAGGAGTTAGCGCCTTTCAGCATCAGTACGATGGCGCCTACCCTTTCGCCTTCCACATTACGCGTCATGGCACCGTAACGGATAGCGTGGCCATAGCCTACTTTTCCTACGTTTTCGATCAGCACGGGAATACCACTACTATGTGTTTTTACCACTACATTGTTGATATCTTCCAGGCTGCTTATCAATCCTTCGCTGCGGATGAACCAGGCATTGGGTCTTTTATCAATGTAGGCGCCACCGGTATTCTGGTTGTTCTTTGCCAGCGCATTGAATACATCAGTAATACTGAGGTCCATACTACGCAGCTTTTCAGGGTCAAGGGCGATCTCGTATTGTTTGAGATAACCACCAAAGCTGCTCACATCCGCCACACCGGGCACGCCCAGTAATTGCCTGCGGATAATCCAGTCCTGTATACTGCGCAGCTCCATGGCATTGTATCTTTTTTCATAGCCTGGCTTTGTATGAACGACATACTGGTATATCTCTCCGAGTCCGGTGGTAACAGGCGCCAGTTCCGGATCTCCCACACCAGCAGGGATCTGTTCCCTTACAGTCCCCAGCCGTTCGCTGACTTGTTGCCGGGCCCAGTAGACATCTATATTTTCCTGGAAAACGACGGTTACTACACTCAGGCCAAACCGGGAAAAGGAACGTACTTCAGTAATACCAGGAATGGACGCAACGGATTGTTCCACCGGGAAAGTGACAAGCCGTTCTATGTCCTGTGCTGCCTGTGAAGGTGCAGTGGTGATGATCTGCACCTGGTTGTTGGTGATGTCGGGTAATGCGTCTATAGGCAACCTCGTGATGGCGTAAATGCCCCACGCGATCAGCCCGACGATAAAGAGTATAATGATCAGTTTATTCCGCACGGAAAAACCGATGATCTTATCGAGCATGGATGTAGTTTATAATGATGAATAAGGGAATAATATGGACGTATTATGCCCTGGGAGGGTTCCAGCATTTCGCTGTATAACCGGGAAGAGAGAGGATCCGGTATTCAGTATAAGGGGTATAAATAATGTTCGTAACGGGTTCTATCTGTACTGTCTTTTCCAATACTACGGGAACAGAGCAGTTATGGCAATTGAAGAAAGGAGAACATATACCTTGTGGCGCATCATGCCTGTCGCCTTCGCAATTATCAAAATTGCAACAGGGAATGACTGCCATCAGCAGCACATAGATCGATATGATCAATGTAAATACTTTCATAATGCCGGGTCAAATATAGGTCAATCATCAGATTTATTTGTAATGAAAGATTGCAACACTGTTGTCAGTCGGAAGGAAAGGCGCATAGATGTAGCTGTCTGACAGGTATCTATGGCCTTTCTGCTTATTTCGCCAATTGTAGCACGGCCCACAGGGCAGCACCGGAAATGATCACCCATAAAAGCACACCTTGTATCAATGGTCTTACACCTACGCCTTTCAGTACAGCACCGGATAATCCTGCACCGATCAGGAACAGGGTAACAGTGAGACCGGTCTTTGCTACGTGTACGATCGTCTCACTGACAGGCTGCATTGGTATATAAGTATGTATGATCATGGCCAGGATGAACAAGCCTATGAAGTATGGTATTTTCATTTTCTGTTTGCCTGTTTTGAAACAGAAGGCGGTCAACAGTACTACTGGTATGATCCAGAGTGCACGGGCAAGTTTAACGGTGGTGGCTATTTCGAGTGCTTCAGGACCATATTTGCTGGCGGCTCCTACAACAGAACTGGTGTCGTGAATAGCAATAGCGCTCCACAACCCGAACTGCGTCTGTGTCATATGCAGGAGATGACCAATAAAGGGGAACAGGAAGAGTGCTGCTGAGTTCAGGATGAAAACCGTGCCCAGGGCAACTGACAATTGTTTTTCTTCCGCTCTGATAACGGGGGAAATAGCTGCGATAGCGCTTCCTCCACAGATGGCGGTACCACAGGAGATGAGATGTGATGTTTTGGTATCAATCTTTAATAGCTTCCCCGCTATATAGCCTATTACCAGGGTACCGGTAATAGAGGCTATGGTAAATAAAAATCCTTCGCTGCCGGCTTTTACAGCGCTATGGATGTTCATACCGAAACCCAGTCCTACGACAGAGATCTGCAATAATATATGTGTGGCTTTATGATTAAGATGAAGGAAGGGATGCCCTATAAACTGTGCGATGATCAAGCCTGTTACCAGGGCTACAGGTGGAGTTACCCAGGGTGTCAGACAGGCGGTCAGCGCCAACACAAATATCACTTCGCGGGTAGTGATGCTTCTGTCCAGGAAATGCTTTTTCACGATGCCTTCCTCAATCGTCTTTTCATTGTGCACTATTGTATTCATATGCTTGATCTTTTGATGGCACAAAGTTGCGCTATATCTCCTGTCAAAGGAAATCATCATTGGTAATATCCGATAACCTGAGGTTATCCGTTATGTATCCTGAAAGTTATCTACCCATCAGCAGGAAAAGATTTATTTGGCAAATAATACCGATTGGTATATTTTTACATCGTCTTAATGAAAGTGATATGAGTAAGGCAGAAAAAACGAAAGAGTTCATCGTAGAGAAAACGGCTCCTATCTTTAATAAGAAGGGATTTGCCGGTACTTCTCTTTCTGACATGACGGAGGCGACGGGTCTTACGAAGGGTAGTATTTATGGCAATTTCGCCAATAAAGATGAGGTGGCCCTGGCTTCATTTGACTACAACCTCCGTAAGATGAGGTCATTTATCTATGCTGAAGAGGAAAAAGTCGAAACTATCAAGGAAAAGCTGATGGTGCGTACCAGGCTGTTTGGAAAAGAACGTCCCCTGGCTTACCCGGAGGGTGGCTGTCCGTTGCTGAATACCGGCCCTGAAGCAGATGATACACATCCTGCGCTGAGAGCAAGGGTAGCGGATGCCATTGAACGCTGGAAGGAAAGAACTATCAGCATGATAGAAGAAGGCATCAGGAATAAAGAGATCTCTCCGGATACGGATGCAGAACAGGCTGCGCTCACGCTCATCTCTATGATCCAGGGAGCTATATTTGTGGCCAGGACAACCGGCAAGCTGGAATACGGCAAGCGTGTCATGGAGTCGACCAGAAAATATATTGAATCACTCTGACTATTTTTTTAACTATAAATATACCAATCGGTATAATTTTTCAAAGCGTAAACAAAACATCATGAAAACGAATAACAACACTGTCCTCATAACAGGCGGCGGAGCAGGCATTGGCTTTCAGACAGCCAAATTATTATCTGAAAAAGGTAATCATGTCATCATTACCGGCAGAAATGCGGGCACCCTGGAAAAAGCAGCAGCACAGCTGAAAAACGTAACACCCATTGTGTCTGACGTATCAAAAGAAGAGGATGTATTTGCACTGGTGAAAAAGCTCAAAGCGGAATTTCCAGCCTTGAATATTGTGATCAACAATGCAGCAGCAGCGGAAGTATACACGCTGGAAGCCGGCGTAAATGCTTATGATAAGGCATCTCATGAAATACATACCAATTTCCTTTCTGTAATAAGGCTGAATGAACTGTTACTGCCATTGCTGGAAAAACAGGCAGAAGCAGCCATTGTAAACGTATCTTCTGTCGTGGCGATCGTTCCAGGTGTGAGACTGCCGGGTTATGCTGCCAGTAAAGCGGCGCTGCATTCTTATACCCAGGTATTGAGACATACACTATCTGACACCAGTGTGAAAGTGTTTGAACTGATGCCTCCATTGGTGAACACAGAATTCTCCAAAGAGATCGGTGGCGAGAATGGTATACCTCCGGCTGCAGTAGCAGAGGCCTTGCTCGAAGCGCTGGCTACAGATCATTATGAAATACATGTAGGCAACACTGCTGATCTTTATAAATTGTTCCTTTCCTCTCCTGCTGAGGCTTTCAAAGTAATGAACGCCGGAAGGTAAATCCTGCTTTTTTTTGACAGTTATTATACCGACTGGTATAATAACTGTCTCCATATAATTCTCTCACATGAAAAGGACTATACTGCTGATCACCGTTATTGCTGCTGCGGTAATGGAGCTGATAGACACATCCATCGTCAACGTAGCATTATCGCATATGAGCGGTAACCTGGGTGCTACACTGGAAGACACTTCCTGGGTGATCACGGCATATGCTATTGCCAATGTGATCATCATTCCTATCACCAGTTTCCTTTCGAATAAACTTGGCCGGCGTAATTACTATATTGGGTCCATCATTGCTTTCACCTTCTTTTCATTCATGTGCGGGCAGGCATCCAATATCTGGGTGCTAATTATCTTCCGCTTCTTACAGGGTATGGGTGGAGGCGCCCTGTTATCCGTTTCGCAGGTGATTGTGTTTGAACTTTTTCCTAAGGAAAAACAGAATGTGGCCAGCGCATTGTTTGGTGTCGGCGTATTCGTTGGTCCTACTATCGGCCCTACCCTCGGTGGTTATATCACGGAGTTCTACGACTGGCCATGGATATTCTTTATCAACGTTCCTATTGGTATTGTTGCTGCAGCCATCTGTTATGCATTATTGAAAGAACCGGAAGTGAAAGGAACAGCAGGTAAAATTGACTGGGCAGGTATTATCTTGCTCGCTATTGGTGTCGGCTCTCTGCAGACGGTGTTGGAACGGGGTGAGACGGACGATTGGTTTGAAGCAGGATATATCATTTTCCTGAGTGTTACGGCTTTCTTTGGACTATTGCTATTTATATGGTGGGAGCTGACTACGCCGACGCCGGTCGTTAACCTGCGGGTACTTAAAAGCAGGAACCTGAGTCTGGCGGCCATACTGACTTTTGTATCGGGTGTAGGCCTGTTTAGCTCTGTATTCCTGACGCCTGTATTTGCGCAAAGACTACTAAATTTTACACCAACACAAACAGGCCTGCTATTGCTGCCGGGCGCTATACTCGCCATCGGGGGACTGATCATCTCGGCCAGGCTGTTACAAAGGGGCGTCTCTCCTCTCATTATGATCACCACCGGCATGCTGATGTTTGTCGTTTTTAGCTGGCAGATGTCCGGTTATAACCTGGACGTCAGTGCCCAAAGTCTGACAACTACGCTGATCTGGAGAGGGGTTGGACTGGCGATGACCACTGTGCCATTGTCGGTATTAGCAGTATCGTCCCTTGCTCCGGTCGACTTTGCACAGGGAGCAGCCCTGAATAATATGATGCGGCAGCTGGGCGGTTCTTTCGGCCTGGCAATGGTAAACACGTACCTGGCCAATCGTAACGCGGTACACCGGTCGGACCTCGTGGCCAATATTACCGCCGACAATCCGGTGGCGGTGAAACGACTGGCTGACTATACACAATTCTTTATATCAAAGGGCGCGGGCCTGGCGGACGCCAAGGCCAAGGCATTGCGGCTCATAGATGCCGGTATTACCAAACAAACTTCGATGCTGAGCTTCGATGATGCTTACCTGTTAATAGGGCTGGTATTCCTTTTTTCACTGCCCTTATTACTGATGGCATCACGGAAGAAGAAAGGTACTAAAGTACAGGTGGTACTTGCAGATCATTAGGATGTTCTCGCTTTGTCAAGTATACCAGGGCTGGGGAAGCATTTGGCTCCCTGGCCCTTTTCGGCTAATTTACAGCCCATACCTGCCGGTGAATGAAGAACAACTACGATAATATTGCCAGATACTACGACTTCCTCAGCCGTATAATATTTCGTACAGCACAACGGGATGCACAAACAGCCCTGCTGCCTTATATTGAGCCTCACAGTACAGTGCTGATCGCAGGAGGAGGCACTGGCTGGATACTGGAAGAGATGGCAAAAATATGTCCCCCCGATTTACATATTTATTATGTGGAGATCTCGGCAAATATGATTGCACTCGCAAAGCAGCAACAATACAAACATGCCGTAACGTTTATTAATATGGCAGTGGAAGATTTCAACGGGGATATTTCTCTTACCTTCGATGTCATCATGACACCGTTTCTGTTTGATAACTTCTCCCAGGAAAGGATAAAGCCTGTTTTCCTTCATCTTCATAACATGCTCAGGCCAGGCGGCAGATGGCTGTTCACTGATTTTCACTATCAAAAAGTGGCGCCGCTGTGGCAGCGGATATTACTCCAGAGTATGTACATGTTCTTCCGGATAGTAAGTCATGTGGAAGCGAGTGCATTGGCGGATATTGAACCTTTATTCAAAGCACATCATTATGAGCAGCTTTTTGAGACGTTCTATTTCAGGAAGTTTATCTGGTCGGCCGTTTACGTTAAAGAGGCGCTTGTTAATAATTGTTAAATTACCCATACTGCGAAAACGTTTCATGGATGATTCATGAGATTTAATAAAAATTTCATGCATTCTATCCTGAACAACCACTAATAGAAAAGAGGGATAGGCTTATTGCCTATCTCTCTTTCAAATCTCCAGACTCCCGGCCGATAGATTCACGTTCCTTGCGGGAAGCACTATGGCTGGAAGCCGTTCTCCCATCTTCTTTCTCCGACGGTTCCATCAGTTTACGCATGTTGACGGCATTTGTTTCATCACTCCGCAAATTTGCCATATAAACATGCATCTTTGTTTTGCCGCCGGATATTACACGACTTTCTCCACTCATGAGTGCTTCATAACCGTCCTGGGCTACTTCCTCGGGGGTTTGCAATGACTCTTCCCGATACGTCTTCGTATTTTCCATATTAGCCTTATGGAAAAAGTCTGTATCAGATGCTCCCGGCACTAACACTGTAATATTTACGCCGGTGCCTACCAGCTCATTACTGACAGCAGCGCTGAATGACAGTACAAAGGCTTTTGTGGCGGCATACACTGACAATAATGGCATGGGGGCTTTACCAGCTTCTGATCCCAATTGTAGTATATGTCCTTCGCCTCTTGTCACCATATCAGTAAGAAAGTATTTAGTCAATGCCACCAGTGAACAAACATTCAGCTGAATAATGTCAAGATTACGCTGCAGATCAACATCTACGAAACGGCCCCATTCTCCCTGTCCGGCGTCATTCACCAGGTAATTCACAACAATGCCCCTGGCCTGTACTTCATCATATATTTCCTTTGCTGCAGCCGGCTGAAAGAGATCACATGAAAAAGGTGTTACCTCAATATTATATTGCTGCTTCAATTCATCCGTCACTTCCTGCAATCTTTCTTTGGATCTGGCAACAAGCACCAGGCTAAAGCCGTCCTTTGCAAACAATTTTGCCAACTCATACCCGAAACCACTTGTGGCGCCGGTAATCAGTGCATATTGGTTACGGTTGTTTACGTTAATTACTGGCATACATTTCAATTTAATGTCAACGGGAATTTTTAAGACTTTCCGGCGCTTCTTTCAGTTCATCCCTTTGTTTGCTTACGTCGGGAGTTACTTCTTTTGCACCTTTGTTATCACGTTCCCGTTCGGTCTGCTCGATAGATGATGCAGAAGATTCAGCTGCTTCTGATTGTTCAGCTTTACCAGTAAGGTCTTCTTTTGTCATCTTTGGTTTATTCTGTCCCATAACATAAATTTTAAGCTTGAAAGAATAACTTTTAAAATCAAACAACAAGCCATGTATGCCATTCTATAGGACGAGGCGAAGTCGACCGGCATATTTGTACATATGCTGGTACAGCAGTGTGGAATAAATTACTGGGTAACAAACCTGCGGCTATCTCTTCAGTCAGCCGACTGAACAGGCGCTTCTTTCTCTGTTCCTGCAATAAAGCTTTCCTTTCCGATATTGTTCTGTTCTCCCAGCGACAGATCATCTGTACGCGTGGTTTGCAACCAGCCGGTTCTGGAGCGTCTGAATATCTGTATGGCCAGGCCCATATCCCGATAAAAATCTTTTTCTACTTCTGCCACGGTGCGGTGCTCACTGATATCTACCCAGCCAAAGCTGTGGATCAACCGGATATCCTCGATGGGAGTATTACCAGGGATCTTTTTATTATTGGCGGAGCCTTCTCCCGGTTCATGGGGACAGAGATAACATTCCAGTTTCAGGTAAGGATATACCTCATGAAACTTGTTCTGGATGTTACGCAAAATATCTTCTTCACTGATATATATTTCCATCTTGTTGCGTTTTAATGAGTTATTGATACACCAGTCATCTTTCCCATGTATTCCCCTTTTTGTAAAACAAACAGGTGAATTATTAGTTGCAGGAATGACAAGATGTTTCAAAGGTAGAACACCCGGGAAGGGTGAGCAATGATGGAAGTTATAAGGAAAGGTGTTTATGATCAGGGAAAATCATTCTCCCGGTAGCAAAGGAAGGATGCAGTCCTGCAGGAAAGAACCTCTCAGCTGGCTGTAAAGGATACCGCGGGTGATACCGGTAGCTGCCCTGGAAACAGCCTGCCCGATGTCGGCCGATATGAGGTATTCTCCGCTTGTCTGTCTCGTCAGTGTTCCTTCAGATGCAGGAATACCAAAACCACATGCTACTGTTGCAGTAGCAAGGGGAAGGGTACTGCCGGATGGCATGACGGTTACGGTCGTGAATACAACAACCAGTTGTTTGTCAGGGTTTGTCTTTTGTTCCTGTTGTACATTAAACTCATAACTCACCTGTTTCTCCTTGCTGCCAGCGAAAGGCTCCGGCGAAAGGGAAAAGGAAAGCAGTTCAATGCCATGTAAATTAGGGGAGGTTTCCAATTTGTGCTGATTATAGTAGAGAAAAAATCGCGTGTGTTCAGGCGTTTACAGGGGAGCCTGTTAAACCACCGCTTTGACTGGCTATCTTGTATAGTGGCCCCTGGATGACGTCTTTTAAGGACGAAGGAACTACCGGAACGGTAACATTGACGTTCAGCGGTGGCGGCGCTATTGCCAGGTCGGCATCCAGCAGCCTAATGCCCAGTACCCGCTGGATATCTACTAATGTATCCATGGTAAAATTGTGGGTACCACTTAGCCATTTAGATACCAGGGAGGGGCTTTTCAAGTGGAGCTCCCGGGCGAGATCAAGGCTCTTCCAGCCTTTGGCTTTGAGGGCTGCATGAATCTTTGCGGCCATTTTCATTTTGTGGTCTGTCTGGTCTTGCTCAGCGGGGCTGATGTGACTCAGTAAATTATTTACCAGATCGCTGGTGTAGTTTGTGTTGGTTGCATCAAAGTTTTCCATCATTCTTTTTTAACGTATGAGTAATAAATCTCCTTCCAGTTTTAGCCGGTTGAGGGATATCCTTAAGGTATTATCCTTTAGCCGGGTGCGGATTATTTTGGAATAATGCATCATCTCATTGACTTCCCGGGCCAGTTTGGGATCATCCTGCCAGGCGCGGACATTTTTTGGACCTCCGCCACCCACGATCACTATCTGCTCACTTAGACGTATGCAGTACAGGCGCAGATGCTTATCGGGAATATCATAAAGGGCACAGACCTGGTCATCCCATTCCAGTCCTTCATCCAATTTAAAATAAGTACTGACAGCCCCTGTTACATTCCCGATACTCTTGAGCCGCCCCATCATACTTAGCAGATCCTGAAAGAACTCTTTTTCGTATTCCATTATAAACCGGTCCAAAAAAGCATACTGACTTTCGTCAGTAATAATACTATAGACCGAAGCCTTCTTACCTGAGAGATTATTCAGGCAAACCAATTTTGATTTCACTTAAAGAAGAACTTTTACGAAGTTAACAATATAAAATCACTTTAAAGTGATTTTTAAAACATTTTTTTTTACCTAAAAGTAAATTACTACATATTTCGCTAATTTATTACACTGATAGGTATACTATTTTTTCCTTCCTGCTGCCCTTTCTTAAGGTAGGTTAATGGATTCCTCCCCTTTTCCGGCGTATATTTGTTGCAACATATAAATACACTGATCATGGCAAAAACAGTATTACATAAGGCAGCAACACGTGGACATGCAGACCACGGATGGTTAAACAGCCATCATACTTTCAGTTTTGCCAACTACTACAATCCTGAAAGGATGCGGTTTGGTGCCCTACGGGTATTGAATGATGATATAGTAGCTGGTGGAAGAGGTTTTGACGCTCATCCTCATGATAATATGGAAATTATCAGTATTCCCCTGAAAGGCGCCCTGGAACACAAGGACAACCTGGGCAACACCGTACTCACCAAAGCAGGCGAGATACAGGTAATGAGTACAGGAACCGGCGTTTTTCACAGTGAGTACAATGCTAATACCGATATACCTGCTCATTTCCTGCAGATCTGGTTATTTCCTAACCAGTTGAATGTGACTCCCAGATATGATCAGGTAACAGTGGATATTGAGAGCAAGCCTAACCATCTGCAACAGCTGATCTCCCCGGATCCCAATGGTGAAGGTACCTGGTTGTACCAGGACGCCTGGTTTCACATGGGCCGGTTTGACAAAGGCAGTGAGACTTCTTATGATGTCAAAAAACAGGGAAACGGCGTGTACTTCTTTGTGATCAAAGGAAAATTCATCATCAACGGGCAGGAACTGGATAACAGCGACGGCTACGGCGTAGAGGATGCAAGTCATTTCACTATCGTATCGCAGGAAGAAGATGCCCGCTTACTGGTGATAGATGTACCATTATTCAGTTGATTTTGACAACTCATTGCTGAAAAAGCATGCGTTGTTACATATACCTTTGCTTAACTTAAACATTCAATATAAATCAAATTATATGTCTCCTATTAAGATTGCCAACACACAGAATGAAGTACTGGATCTGATCAGGAACAGGTGGAGCCCACGCTCATTTTCCGCCAAGGATCTGAATACGGCAACAGTTGAGACCATCCTCGAAGCGGGATCATGGGCGCCCAGCGCAAACAATTCACAGCCCTGGCGCTTTATATATGCTTTACGTGGTACGCCGGGTTTTGATAAGCTGCTTTCAACGCTGGCTCCTGGTAATGTACCCTGGGCGAAAAATGCTGCTGCACTGGTAGCCTCTATAGGCATCCGTGAACTGCCTGACACCCAGCAGAAAAATCATTATTACATGCACGACGTGGGCATGGCCACCTCTTTCATGCTGTTACAGGCTTTAAATATGGATGTATACGGACATGTGATGGCGGGCTTCAATAAACAACATGCTGCTGAATTACTGGGGCTGTCAGCTAATGAAGAAGCGGTGTCCATGCTGGCACTGGGCTATGTAGACAGCGCGGAAAAACTGGATGAACCTTACAAAACAAGGGAATTAACTCCCAGAAGCCGCAATCCGATATCTGCGATTGCTACTCAACTGGACTAAACCACACTATATGGAACCAATGCAACTGCATATACTCGCTGTAGGAAGAAATGCTGAGATCATGACGGTGATGCATCGACTACTCAATGCTCCCGACAACTGGACAGGTGTGACCGTTACGACAGACGAAGCTGCTAAGTCAGCTTTTGAAAAAGAAGCGTTTGATATTGTGCTGCTCTGCGCCGGCATTAGTCCTGAAGAAGAAACAGCATTGACTTCCTGGTTCAAACAGCGTTCGCCAGCCATTATTGTCAAAAGGCATTATGGTGGAGGCAGTGGCCTACTGAAAAATGAAATATTATACGCCCTGGAGAATAGATAACAATCTGGCACTACAAAACACCTGGTATGAAAAAAAACATTGCACACATCCTTGCGGGAAGAGCAAAAAATATCACTCCTACCCAAACGGTATTACAGCCTTTGCCACATGCGGACTTCCGTTTCGCCAATCCGTTCATCGTCCTGCATCATGGAGGACCTGATATCGTACCGGCGGGATCGGATGATAGGATACATCCCCATCCGCACAGAGGTTTTGCTCCCGTTACCTTCCAGTTACAAGGACAGGCGCATCATAAAGACACTGCCGGCAACGATCAGTTACTGAATGCAGGTGATGCACAATGGATGTTTGCAGGAAAAGCGATCCTCCACAGTGAGGGACCTTCAGCCCAGATGCATAAAAATGGCGGCGTATCAGAGATATTACAGTTATGGGTAAACGTACCTGCGGCCCATAAATGGGATGATCCCCGTTACCAGTTCGTACGGAACGAGGAGATGCCCAGCATACTTGAACAGGACGGTGTCAACCTCCGCCTCCTAAGCGGACAATTCGACGGTAAAACAGGACCGGTAAACATTTCTTTTACCCCTGTGATTTCCGCAGTAGGTGAAATTGCAGGTGGTAAGGAAGTGGAGTTCAACGTAACAGCAGACTACTGGACCTTACTATATGTTGCACATGGCAGGGTGACTATCGATGATATCACACCAGTGCCCGAACATTCCCTGATCGTCTTCAAAAGAGAAGGCACTACTTTCTCAGTAGCTGCCAATGAAGACAGCCAGGTGCTTTTCCTCTCAGCTGAAGTCATTGACGAACCGGTAGCAGCCAAAGACAATTTCGTTATGAACACCATGGCGGAAGTAGACCAGGCTATAGAGGATTATAAGAATGGCCGCTTTGGCACATTAGCTTACTAAACATTAAAAACTATTTTATGGAAGATAGAATCTTAGGCCTTCATCACATTACGGCCATTGCAGACAATGCTAAAAGAAACCTTCAGTTTTATACAGAAACCTTAGGTCTTCGCTTCGTGAAGAAGACGGTGAACTTCGACGATCCGGGTACTTATCACTTCTACTTTGGAGATGAACATGGTACGCCGGGCTCCATTCTGACCTTCTTCCCATGGGAAGGCATAGGCCGCGGTCAGACAGGAACAGGTATGGCTACAGAGATCGGTTATTCCGTACCTGCAGGCAGCCTGGATTTCTGGGTAGAACGTTTTAAAACGCATAACGTAACACATGGTCCTATAGCCGAAAGGTTTGGTGAGCAGTATCTTCCTTTCGAAGATCCGGATGGCCTGAAACTGAACCTCATCGTATCTAAAACGGCTGACAACCGCCAGGCATGGGAAACGGCTGAAGTGAAAGCAGCCCACGCTACCAAAGGGTTCCACAGTATTGTGCTGACCCTGAGAAGCATCGGTCCTACTGCCAGCATCCTGACAGAAGTACTTGGTTATAAATTCCTGGAACAGGATGGTAACCGTCACCGCTTTGTTACCGACGCCATTCCTGAAGCGAATATTGTAGATCTGGTAGAGTCTAAAGAACCGGCCGGCAGAGGCGGTGGAGGTACTAACCATCACGTGGCTTTCCGTGTAGAAAACGATGAGATCCTCATGAAATTCAGAGACAAAGTGGTAAAGAAAGGACTGAATATTACCCAGAAGATCAATCGTGACTACTTCTTCTCCCTTTATTTCCGGGAGCCAGGTGGCGTGCTGTTTGAACTCGCTACCAACAATCCCGGCTTTACGGTAGATGAACCGCTGGACCAGCTGGGACAACATCTTAAACTACCGGTACAGTATGAATCTATGCGCGCAGACATCGAAAAAGTATTACCTGCACTCAAATAGCAACCTACACAATGGACGAAGTAGTAATCAGGCTCAATGCCAAGAACCACGGTGCTTTCTACCTGATGCACGAAGGAGAACAGACCGGTGAAATGATCATCAGCATTGCTGATAATGTACTAACAGTCTATCATACAGAGATAGATCCCAAATTTGAAGGCAAAGGCCTTGCAAGGGTACTCCTGAATGGTATGGTAGCTTACGCCCGGGAACATCAGCTGAAGATAAAACCGTTGTGTGCTTATGTGCATGCACAGTTTAAGCGACATCCGGAGGAGTTTGCCGACGTCTGGCTGAAGCAGGAAGGAGAGCAATAATCACAAATACAATTTATGCATAGCAAGAAGATAATAACAGCAGGGAAAAAGACGACAGAAGCAAAGAAGGCGCTGATTATGATCCATGGACGCGGAGGGAGTGCGGAAGATATCCTCACTCTCTCCAACTACCTGGAGGTCAGAGATTATGCACTGATAGCCCCACAGGCTACCGGAGGTACCTGGTACCCCTACTCTTTTCTGATGCCCCCTGCGCAGAATGAGCCGTGGCTATCGTCTGCCCTGGCTGTGCTGAAAGAAATAACTGCCGATGTGATAGCTGACGGAATCTCCCGCGAGAATATTTATTTCCTGGGATTTTCACAAGGCGCCTGTCTTACACTGGAATTCGTCACCCGCAACGCGGATACCTATGGCGGAGTGGTGGCCTTTACCGGAGGTCTGATCGGCGACAAGATCTATCCGGAGAACTATACAGGCAATTTCGGGAATACCCCGGTATTCATCGGCACCAGCAATCCTGATCCGCATGTACCGGTGGAACGCGTCAGGGCGAGCGAAAAGATACTGAAAGAAATGGGAGCTGAAATTAAGGTGAATGTCTACAACAATATGGGCCATACCATCAGTCAGGACGAGATCAACCTGGCCAATGAGCTGGTGTTTCGTAAGTAATATTACCCTATCCGCTGTAGACACTTCCTGTCCGGCTATTTATAGGAATGTCAGGTCTTACGCATAGCTTTTGTCCACTAAATGTGGTAACTTTAATAGACTTCTCTAACATGGCTTTGGGATTCGTAAGTAAATAAATTTTACTCACTATCCCGAAGCCTTTGTGTTACAAGCAATACCAACCTGTAGATCAAGTTCACCTCTTCTTTGTCGCTTCTTCGTCAATACAAGGCTTTTCGGTGGTCGCTATGCTCAATGCTTTCTGTACATAGTACTCCTTACCTTACTCAGGAATTCAGGAGATACCCCTATATACCTGGCTATATGATGCTGCGGGATGCGCTGTACAATAGCCGGATATTTCTCTAAAAAAGCCAGATAGCGCTCTTCAGCCGTCTGTGAAATAGAGGCATATATCCGTTGCTGCAATACCCCGGCGGTACGCTGTAGCAACATGCGGAAGACCTTTTCGAACTTGGGGACCTTCTGGTATAAAGTATTCTTGTCTTCGTAAGAAATCGTCAGTAACTCGCAGTCCTCCAGCGTTTCGATATTCTGCCGGGAAGGCTGCTGCTCTGAAAAACTGGCAATATCTGCTACCCACCAATCCTCCACAGCAAAGGTCAGATTTGTTTCCACCCCCTGCTTGTCCACATAGAAGGTACGCACACAACCTTTAAGTATATATGCTTCATAATCACATATTTCTCCCTCTTTCAGGAGAAAGTTCTTCTTCTTTACTTTCCTGAATTGCAGGAGTGAATGGAAGATCTCCACTTCCTCCGGGGTAAGCTGTATATATCTTGCAACGAATTGGTCAATTGAGCCGAACATAGTAAATTGATGGGCGGTTGTCTTAAATTTTGCTTAAAAGCTTACTTTCAACCGCAATAATAAGCAAAGCACGTATTTTTTGATAGTAAATTAGATAAGTATTACATAAATCGTCCCGCATGGAATTTTCATCTCTAAAAAAGTATTCCCGTCTGAAATGGCTCATCCCTGTCTTCTCAGCAGGCATACTTACAGCGTTCTCCCTTGTGCCAGCCGACGACTGGCAGGATAAGATTACAAACGCCCTGGCTCTTTTCAACAAACGTTATCCGCAGGAAAAGGTATACCTGCACTTTGACAAAGACTTCTATGCCTCTGGTGAAACTATCTGGTTCAAGGCATATATCATGATACAGAACCAGCCTTCTCTGACTGCCTCTAACTTATATGTAGAGCTGTTGGATAAAGATGGCAACGTTGTCATGAAAAAACGCCTGCCTGCGGCCGGTGCTGCCGCAGCGGGGGATTTCGAACTACCGGAAACGCTGAAAACCGGCCAGTACCAGGTAAGGGCTTATACCGCCTGGATGCTTAATTATGACCCGGAATTCCTGTTCTATAAGAATATAGAGATCTTCGACCCAGCCAAAAAGAATGCCCTCCCTTCAAGGGACACTGCCATATCACGTGACTTTGCAGTGCAGTTCTTTCCAGAGGGTGGCAATATGCTGCAAAATGCCGCTGGTCAGATCGCCTTTAAGGCCATAGACCAGAACGGTTATCCTATCGCTATTGCAGGTACAGTGCAAAACAGTAAAAAACAGACCGTTGCGGAGATCAAGACCGTGCATGATGGTATGGGCTCCTTTGAACTGACGCCAGCCGCCGGAGAAAACTATAAGGCAATTGTAAGAATAGCTACCGGACAACAAAAAGAAATAGCACTCCCCGCAGTACAGTCTGAAGGTGCTGTGCTTAAACTCTATAACAGGGGCAGCCGTATCTTCTACCAGGCAAGCCTTGCCAATCCTGACGATTCCGCCTACTATCGTATGATGGTGATAGCCCAGGTGCAGAACCAGATGATATATAA
This sequence comes from Chitinophaga ginsengisoli, assembly GCF_003014595.1. Lineage (GTDB taxonomy): Bacteria > Bacteroidota > Bacteroidia > Chitinophagales > Chitinophagaceae > Chitinophaga > Chitinophaga ginsengisoli. The sequence continues at coordinate 459,679 of NZ_PYGK01000002.1, forward strand.
GGCCGTACTGGATGCAGGAGAAGGCAGGATCAGCGGGTTTATTCCCACACAGTCTCTTCCCTCCGGTATTGTGCAGGTAACCCTGTTCAGCGACAAAGGGCAGCCGCTTTCCGAAAGACTCGCGTTTATCAGGAAGAATGACCAGATCGACCTCAGCTTCATGAATGCAGAGCTCAGCAAGGATCCGAGAGGTAAAAGCTCTATCGAGCTGTTTGCACCTGACAGTGTGCAGACCAGCATGTCCATCTCTATCACCGATGCTGACCAGGTGCTCAAAGATCCGGATGAGCACAACATTATTTCCAATATGCTGCTCACCTCCGACCTAAAAGGATATATTTATAATCCTGCCTGGTATTTCCAGGACACTACTAAGGAAAGACTGCAGGCGCTCGACCTGGTGATGTTGACAAACGGATGGAGAAGGTTCAACTGGCAGAAGATCCTCAACAACGACATGCCGAAGATCAAATTCCCTTATGAACAGGGTATGTCGCTCAAAGGAACCGCAGTGACCAATACCGGCCGTTATCCGCTGGTGGGTGGTAAAGTGGATTTCATCTTCAAACAACCGTTGGATAGCAGCACCTCTTTCGCCTCTGCCCCTACCAATGACAAAGGTGAATTTGAAGTGCCCAATCTCCAGTTCATGGATACCGTATTGGTATTCTTCCAGGGAAATGACAAACAAAAAAGGTGGAAGGATGTACAGGTTACTTTTGAGCCACACTTCTTTGATAAATCCCCCCAGGTTACTTTACCCTACCCTATGCGGGTACCGGAAGGCCTGGACCTGGCCGCAATGAGCCGGTTCCTGAATACGGCCAGTGAGAGCAATAAGGTGAACCGCTCTATGAGCAACAAGACCGTTTACCTGAAAGAGGTGAACATCCGCGATAAAAAGGTCACGCCACAGCAGACCACAGAGCAGCGTTACACTTCTGGTCTGTTCTCTTCAGGCGATGGTTACACCTTTGATCTGACGAAAGAAACACCTTATCAAACGAATGTGTTCCAGTACCTGCAGTCTAAAGTGGCTGGCTTGAACATTGCCGGAGATATCAATAATCCAAGCATGTCATGGCGTGGGGCCAAACCATCCCTGTACCTGAATGAGATGCCGGTGGATGTCAGCATGCTGGCGAATGTCAACATCAATGATATCGCCCTGGTGAAAGTATTCCGCCCTCCATTTATGGGAGGCTTCGGCGGAGGTGCTGGTGGTGCAATTGCGGTATACACCAAAAAAGGAGGCGATAACAAAGGTGATGAAACGATCCGTGGCTTTGAGCGTATGAAGAAAGCGGGATATAGCCTTGTGAAAGAGTTCTATTCTCCTGATTATGCTGTAAAGAAAGAGGTACATGCTTTGCCTGACAAACGCCTTACGCTCTTCTGGAGCCCTTATATCTCGGTAGATTCCATCACCCATGCTACTACCATCCATTTTTACAACAATGACTTCTCCAAACATTTCCGTATTGTGGTGGAAGGTATTGCAGCCGATGGCCGTGTAGGACGGGTAGAGCAGGTGTATTAAGCGCTTATACTGTTTAACAATACTGATTAAAAAATTAGGAATTGGGCATAGCATCAGGAAGCATCCTTCTTTCTGATTCTTCACACCCAATTCCTAATTATTTTTAGCTTTGTTGTCTTATGAGCACTCCCAGATCTGCGCGTATAGCAACAGCAGTATTCTTTTTTATCTCCGGCTTTAGTTTTTCCAGCTGGGCATCCAGGATTCCGGATATCCAGCGCCGGCTGGCCTTAAATAAGGCCGAGCTGGGCTTCTTTCTACTGGCTTTACCAACCGGACTGGTACTCACTCTGCCCGTTACCGGATACCTGTTACAGCGATACAGCAGTCGTAATATCATGATGATAGGAGTATTGGTATTCAACCTGATGCTGGCACTTATTGGGGTTGTCAGCCTCCCCTGGCAACTGGGGCTGGTACTTTTCTGCTTTGGTTCTTCCCGGAACCTGATGAATATTTCTGTCAATGCACAATCTGTTGCCGTCCAGGCATTGTATAAACGCTCAATAATCACTACTTTTCATGGTGTATGGAGCATGGCTGGTTTCGCAGCGGCAGCACTCGGAGCGATTATGGTGGATTTCAGGATGGCGCCTTCCCGGCACTTTCTTTTTGTATCTCTGGCCATGACCATTATGGCATTCCTTGCCTTTCGCGACAGTCCTCATATGCCACCATCTCCGGACGCTAATACAAAACGCTTTATATGGCCCGACAACCATTTAATGAAATATGGGTTAATATCATTTGCCGTAATGGCTTGTGAGGGGACGATGTACGACTGGAGCAATATCTATTTTCAGGAGGCAGTACATCCACCTGAAAAACTGATTGCGGCAGGATATGTTATCTATATGATCGCAATGACTACCGGTCGGTTTACCGGCGACAGTCTGGTGAACAGACTGGGCGTGGCAACGATGATCAGGTATAGCGGCATACTGGTCCTTTGCGGGTTTATTGTATCAGCCCTCATGCCTTATACAATATCCACCAGCATCGGTTTCCTGATGATCGGATTCGGTGTATCCTGTGTGGTGCCGCTGGTACTGCGCATGGCGACACAGACAACCAGCATGAATAGCGGACCGGCGATAGCGGCAGTGTCTACCGTGGGATATATGGGTTTCCTGATAGTACCACCATTAATAGGCTTTATAGCAGAAGCTGCGGGATTACGCTGGGCATTTGCATTGATGGCAATGTTCGGTCTGCTGATCACTGTTTTGATCTTACAGATAAAGGAAACAGCACAAACAACTACATTAAAAGAAAGCATAAAAGCATAGGTATGAAAAAGCCTGGATGTATCATATTTGATTGTGATGGTGTATTAGTAGACAGTGAGGTATTAGGTGTAAAAGTATTGCTTGATATGGCATCCCATTATGGCGTTACCATGGATCTTCAGGAGGCTGTGGAGGAATTTAGCGGCATCCGTCTAAAAGAAGGTATCAGGATGCTGCAACAGAAGGCCAGCAGCCCTTTTCCGGAAGACTTTGAACAGGCATTCCGTGCCCGCTCCTATGAGATCTTTAAAACGGAGATGCGCCCGGTAAATGGTATTAAAGAAGTTCTCGATATCCTGGATATTCCGTTTTGTGTAGCGTCCAGTGGGCCGATAGAAAAAATGAAACTGAACCTGACCGTTACAGGATTGATCTCCTATTTTGAAAAGGGTAACAGGATGTTCAGTGGTTACGAGATCAACAGCTGGAAACCTGACCCTGGTATTTTTCTTCATGCCGCGGAAGTAATGGGCTTTTCTCCTGCTGAATGCGTTGTGATCGAAGATAGTAAAGCGGGAGTTATTGCCGCACATAGAGGAGGCTTCCGGGTATTTGGATATGCAAAACCTTTCAACGGTGAGGAGCTGAGAAAAGAAGGCGCTGCCGTTTTTTACGCCATGAAAGAACTTCCTTCCCTTCTTTCGCTTAACGATATCAGTAATCTTAGTACTTCGCCCTCTATTTAAAATAAAAGTATAAAAGAAAATGTCTGAATACCTGGTGTAAAGTCCCGATATTCAGACATTTCTTTTCTCCCCGGCTGTTAATCATGTCCTTCCACCTTAACGATTTTGTTGTATATGCCCATCAGCAGGAAGGGAGCAGCCCATTGCCCGATGAACAAACTGATATGTTTCTGTCTCAGGCATTGCAAAGCCAGTGAAAGTCCCATCGCTCCTACGGCTGCCCACAAAAAGGTGTCTGATGGTAATTTTGCCGTTTGCTTTTCTATTGCTTTTGCAACTGGTCCTTCTTCATGGCCCTGGTTGAGTATAGAATCCATAATACATGTTTTTAGGTGATACAATATGATTCATTACACTGTTAAAGCAATAAAACTATGCCAGCATCGGGCCGGTGGTATTTTTTTTGCGGCTCATTTAGCATAAATCATCTGATATGAAAAGCATACACTTCATCCTGATCATATCAGCCATACTCATCTATGGCTGTAAGAATAATAACAACGTAAAAAGCAGCAAGGAGGCTAGCAAAGACAGCACTAAAGCGATGGCAGAAAGCATGAACAATGTCAGTAATGCGGCTGTTGATTTTGCTACGAGTGCTGCCAGCAGTAATATGAAAGAAATAGCACTGGCGAATGCAGCACTTAAATATGCTAATTACAGCCGGTTGAAGGAATTTGCACAGAAGATAGCAGATACACATACAATGGCAAACAAAGATCTTCAGACAGCCTGTTATTCCGCCGGCGTTACCCTACCCTCCCGTCTTTCTAAATCAGACCAGGAAGAGGTGGATAAAGTGACCGGCAAAGAGGGTAAATCCTTTGACAGGGCCTTTATCAAAAAGATGGTCAGTGAACAGCAGAAAATAATGGAAAGACTGGATAATGCCGCCGCTACTATGAAGAACACTTCCTTACGAAATTATGCAGAGAAAACACTTCCGGTAGTAAAAGCGAACCTGGCAGATGCAAGAAATGTACTCGAAGATGTACGTAAGCGATATGATCCTACTCAGTGGGATGACGTGGATTCTTATCAATGATACGGTTCCCTTCACGGTCGTATTTCAGGGTCTGTACGTAGCGTTCTCCGCGCACGTTAAGATTGCTTTCTTTTGTACCCAACCTACATAGTTACCATGATGACTAATAGAAACAGGTACAGGGGAATAAGTGCAACGATTCAAGAGATAGGGTACGCCATCCTGGTTTTTTATCAGGCTTTTATCAGAGAACAGATGTACGGGTAAACTGCTTCCTGTATAGATATCGAGGTGATCGAGGAAGATGTCATGAGAGACCGCTACGGTGTGAATACAATTGTCATTGCGACGGCTGATAAAGGAATAGGTACAGGCCTCATATGATACATTGCCACAGGCGGCGCCTTCTTTATTGTCTGACAATGTACAGCTAAACTTTGCGGGGTTATATGTTCTGATGTTCGTAACGCGGTTAACAATCTTGTACGCAGCTTCTTTACAGCTCCAGAGCAGCCATACCATGTCTGATGGTATCGATGCGTGACAAATCATCTCCTGCTCGGTAGCTGTAAAGATCTTGCTGAGGTATCCTTTTCTCTGCCAGTTACTCTCCTGGCATGCGAGATTGAGATCTATGATATCGTTGCCGATCATTGCGCGCCTAATTTGGCCTCTATGATCTCTATGGCTGATTTTACATTCAACATGCGCTCCATCGATTCATTGTCGATCACAATATTGAATTGTTCTTCTACATCCAGGATCACGTCCACGAGGTTGGCGGAGTTGATCTTAAGATCATTGACGAAATCTGTATTTTCGTTAATGTTCAACAACGCTTCCTCATTCTTCGCATAGGGTTTTACGATCTCCCTTAATTGTGTTATCAGCGTTTCTTTATCCATTGGTTTTATTTATACTTCTTTAATATCACGCAGGCATTTACGTCACCAAAGCCAAAACTCGCTTTCGCGATCAAATTTAATTCTTTATAAACCAACTGCTGAGGTATTTTTTCGGGATCTATGATAGCGGTTATATCGGGATGCAGATCTTCACAGTTGATATTAGGGAACAGGAAACCTTCGTTCAGTTGTAATATGGCAGCCACCAGCTCTATACTGCCCGAAGCACTGAGACAATGACCGATCATACATTTCAGGGCATTGATATAAGGGAAGTCCTTTCCTCTTCTTCCCAATGCGGTGCTCCAATTCTCAACTTCCAGTGCATCCTTTCCGGTAGCTGTCAGGTGTCCGTTAATGGCATCTATCTCCTCCGGCTCTACGCCGGCCGCCTTAATAGCCTCCCGGATACAGCGTTGTACGGCTATACTGTTGGGTGCTGTCATAGACCCATCGCCTCTTTGTGCACCGGCGTTAATATGTCCGCCCAGTACTTCTGCATAAATGGGTGCCTTACGTTCCAGTGCACTGTCCAACGATTCCAGCACCAATGCCCCTGCGCCACTGCCGGGCACAAAGCCGCTGGCGGAAGCGCTCATAGGGCGGGAACCTGCAGCAGGATGATCGTTGTGCTTAAAAGTGCAGACCTTTAGTGCATCGAAACCGCCCCATATATAAGGCCCCGCATCACTGGTACTACCTGCCAGCATACGTTTGGCATGTCCGTTACGGATACGTTCATAAGCCATCAACACACTTTCTGCTCCTGTAGCGCAGGCAGATGAATTGGTACTTACCTGGTTGGCAAGGGCCAGTTTCCCACCCAGCCAGGCGCTGATACCGCTGGCCATCGTTTGCGGCACTACAGTACTACCCAGCCGGCGCACCTGCAAAGCATCCACTTTATAGATCGCTTCCCTTAATTTATCCACGCCTGCAGACCCGGCACCGAAGATGGTACCGCTATCCCAGTCAGGCGCCAGTTCGGCCCCCACAGGGAGTTGTGCATCCTTCCATGCGTCTATGCCTGCAATGAGCCCGTAAAGGATACCGTTGCTATTGAAATTCCTCAGTTCGAGGGCATCCAGGTATTGTAACTGCAATATTTCAGGCACGTCTGGTCTCCCTGCTATCTGACAGGAGAACTGTAATGCTGCCAGCTCCGGGTCATGCCGGATACCGGAGATACCTGCTTTAATCGCCTCTGTAAAAGCGGGGATGCCAACGCCATTTGGAGCTGCTACTCCCAGGCCTGTCACAACAACTCTTTTATTCATGTGGTTTGCTAATGATCATTCCGGCAATTGTGCCACTGCACACATCCTGCTGTGCTTCGTTTTTCAGGGTGACCCTGCACTTTAATTTTCCGAAACGGAAATATACCTTTTCTGCATAAACGGTTACTTTTTCTCCCGGGAATACGGGCCGCAGGAATGCTATTTCTGTGGATGTCAGTCCGAAGGTCATATTTTCCGCCAATACTTCATCGCCCAACAGATAAATGCCCAGGCAGACCAGTCCTGTCTGTGCCATCACTTCCGTTAGCAGTACACCTGGCGTAACAGGATATCCTTTGAAATGACCTTTATAACAGTCCATGTCTTCCCGGAAGGTAAAATATCCCTGTACTTTCTCACTGTCAATATAGTCCAATCCATCTACAAAGAGAAAGGGGGGCGCGAAGGGTAGTTTCTGCAGAATTGCTTGTGTTGTCATGCCTGACTGATATGTTCACCTCCATTCACCGGAATCACGGTCCCATTGATCCATGCAGCTTCATCTTTGCATAAAAGATAAACGGCATTGGCTACATCTTCAGGTGTAGTGAGACGATGAAAGGGGTTACGCTGTTTTGTATATGTAAGAATATCTTCACTGCCGGGGATGAGCTGCATAGAACGGGTTTCCGTCACGCCGGCCTGTATACAGTTAGCCCTGATGCCCAGCGGGGCAAATTCCAGGGCTATTTGACGGCTGATCGATTCCAGTGCGGCTTTGGCGGCTGCTACGGCGCCATAGTGTTTCCATGCCTTGCTGCTACCTTCGCTGGTAAAAGAGAGTACCCTGGCATCAGATGCGAAGAGCTGTTGCTGTACCAGCTCCTGTGTCCAGTCGTACAGGCTGATGGCCATGTTGTCAAGGGTAATGCGAAAGTCGTCGGTACTCAGCCTTGCGTTGTCACTGTTCATCGCTTTGAGGTTGCCTTTGGCAATACTATGTACGAGCGCTCTGACGCGGCCCTTTTCACCCATGGCCGACTTTAACGCCGTTAACACTTCCCCGCGCTTAACGGCATTAACGGCATCTGTATTAAATGCGAGCACTTGTACTCCGGAGTCTCTGATGGTGTCAACATCGTTGTTGATACGCTCCATGTCCACCCGGGTATCCCGGTGAATGATGCAAATGTTCATGCCGTGCAGGGCGAGTTTCCGGGCTGCTGCAAGACCTAAACCACTGCTACCACCGAGTATCACCGCCCAGTAATGATGTGATGCAAATTCCTTTACCATTGTAACAATATTCGCTGTGCGGAAAAGCCGGGTCCAAAGCTCAGCATCAGTCCCTTCTCTCCTGCCGGCACTCCTCTGTCCATAAAACGCTCCAATACATACAGTACGGTAGCGCTGGACATATTGCCGTATAAACGCAGTACTTCTTTCGTATCATCGATGTTCTTCCCCATGGCGCCAAACAACTCTTCCACGGTTTGAATGATCTTCTTTCCTCCGGGATGGAATATCAGATGCTCAATGTCTTCTATACGGTACCCATAACTATCCAGGAAAGGGTGTATAATAGCCGGAAAATGGGCTGCAATCGTATTGGGCACCTCTACATCCAGGACCATCTGTAAACCGGTATTAGTGAGCTTAAAACCCATTAAATGTTCGGCTTCATAGAAGTGGTACATCCCGTCTCCCAGCAGCTGCGGACCGCTGTCATCTTCATGGGAAGAAAGGATCGCACAGGCGGCGCCATCTCCGAAAATGGCTGCGCTTACGATATTGGGCATAGAATAGTCATCCAGCTGGAATGTAGCGGTAGGCGATTCTATGGCTATCACCGCCGCCCTTTTACCCGGATTGGCTTCCAGGAACCTTTTAGCGTAGATCATTCCGGAGATTCCTGCTGCACATCCCATTTCTGTTACCGGCAAACGTATGATATCCTGGCGTAGCTGCAAGAGATTGATCAGGTATGCGTCCAGTGAGGGGATCATGATGCCGGTACAACTGACGGTAATAATGTAATCCAGGGCATCTGCTTCAAGACCTGCCTTTTCCAATGCGTTCACCAGACATTGGCTACCCAGCTTAATCACTTCTCTTACATAAATGTCGTTCTTTTCTTCAAAGGAAGTATTGGTAAACACTTCCTCAGGGCTCATAATGGAATAGCGCCTGTCAACAGCTGCATTCTCAAAGATCTTTTTGACTTTTCTGGCAAAGCGGTCCTCCTGGCCGGACAACCAGATATCAAGAAAGGGCATGATCTCTTCCGTGCTTCTGGTATAAGGAGGTAAGGCTTTCGATACTGCTGTTATTTTAACGCTCATACATTAGTAATTATCCACTGATAACGGAAAGCCCATTTCCATCTGAGTGTATATTGCTTGAAATTTAATTTACGTGACAGTTCCTGTATTTCTTTTCTTTTAAATCCCCGCAGGATGGATATCAGCCCATCTTCCTTTGCCATCCCTCCCATTGCCATCAGCCTGCTGAAAAGCTGGAATAAACGGTATGCCAGTGCGCTTCTGTGCAGGTCATTAACGACAATACCAATTGTCGCATTTCTGCGGAAGAGTGACATGAGTTTCATGATCTGCCGGTCTTCAAAGTGGTGTAATGTAAGTGTACATAATACGATATCGTATTGCAATTCCCTGAATTTCTCTCCCAGAATATCCATACAATAGTAAGTGATTTCCGGATATTGTGCAGATAAAGTGCTCGCATAATTCACTGTATACTCATTTGCATCGATACCTACGAGCTTTACCCGCCAGCCTTTTTTACCAGCTATTCTGGCCACTGCACGCAGCATGTCGCCATTTCCACAACCGATATCGGCTATCGTCACTTCCTTCCCTGGCGCTACATCCTCCATTAGCATACTAACCCCTTCCAGCGTGATGCTATTTCCTCCCAACAGCTGATTAATACGCGCGATCTGGTCCAGCGTATTCCTGAGCGTCTCTCCCTCCATTTGAAAGTCATCCATGATCTCGGACGCGAGGGTTCTCTGACTGGTATTAACGAACATACGTAGTTTACGTTTTAAAAGGTTTTCCATGTGTCTGCCGGACAATGACAGGCAGCAGCCCCGGAAAAAGCATCAGGCTATTCATAACACCTGCTGCCAGCTCCTGTTTCCGGAAAACAGCAGACAGTAACTTGCCTGCCTGTATCCGTTTATTAAATTCTTTCTTCCAGCTCCTGGTATAACTCATTTCCAATTCCTGCCGGGAAGAGAGACGACCTGATAAGAAAGCCATTACATGTTCTGCAGCGATCTTTGCACTATGAATAGCCATTGCCATGCCGTTTCCACAAAGTGGATGTATAAGGCCGGCTGTGTCGCCTGTCATCAGGATATGACCATCCACTTTCTGCTTTTCCGCAAAAGACACCTGGCTGATGGTCAGCGGCCGCTCAAACAGCGGCCTGCTGTGTTCCAGCACTTCTTTCAGATGCGGATTACGGCAGAGCACTTCCTGCTGATGTACTGCTATATTTTTAAATCGCCTGAAGGTATCATAACTGACGAGGTAGCAGATATTGATGATATTATTCTCCACTTTGGAGACACCACAATACCCACCCATAAAATTATGCAGCGCAACCAGGCCGTCGGGGAAATCACCTTCATAGTGACTTTTAACTGCCAGCCAGGGAGACTTCGTAGTAGAAAAATCGCGTGCAAGCTGCTGGTCCAGGGCGGCCCTTTTTCCATAAGCACCTATGACAAAGCGTGCGGCAAGCTCCCGCCCCGAGGCTGTACTAACGGTAAACTGATCATTTTTGAAGGAGATATTGTTCACTGTATCTTCTTCCAATATTCCCCCGGCGGCCACCATCTGCTGCATCAGGAACTGGTCCAGCGCATAACGGCTGATGCCGAAGCCACCCAAAGGCAGCGCTGCTTCTACGCTTTTGCCAGAAATTGCCGAAATCTTCACCCGATTGATCCTGGCTGGCCGGAGTACCTCTGGATCTGCTCCCAACCATTGCAGGTAAGGCAACACCTCGTTGGAGATATATTCACCGCACACCTTATGTCTTGGAAACGGATTTTTTTCAATAACAATAACCCGTAACCCTGCACGTAGCAGGTGCAAGGCGCCGCATAACCCGGCCAATCCCCCTCCTACAATAATGACGTCAGCCTCCGGCATTTATTAACTGATTGATTTTAAGCACCCGAACATTCAAAGTCAAACTACATGTTGCAACAAGTGTACGTTATTTTCCTGACATGAAGAACGGGGCAGTATGAAATATCCGTTTGAGGCTTCCGAATTAATCCGGGGGTACATCCCCGCTCAGCCTATAGCCTGTCCTGGGGACTAATCTTGTTCCAGGTGGCCTATTCCTGCTACAGCTGCTTTACTGTTTATTTCAGTAGTGCGAACCGGGGCTAACAAGAAGGGCCGGCTTTCGCCGGCCCACTTCACCCTTATCTGATAAAACCATTGCCACTGTCTTCATTATAAGTACTCCACTGTGGGCTTCACCTGGTGCCGCGACGGCATTGACCTCCGTACTTCGGGACATGTTCAAACGTTTTAATGGTAAACAAAATCTCCAGATGGTCGTCTGTTATCTTCGGCTATAAACATGCCATACAACGCTTACTCTAAACGCTCTACTTTAACTGTTTCTCTTTTTACATACCTGTGTGGACAAGCTTTCCCTCTTACCGGAGCTGGCAATATATTCTTGCTGGCAGGCCGTCATGGCGTAATCTTTGAAGACATTCAGAAGTACCCTTGATTAGAATTTTTCACTTCACTAAACAGATCTGTATGCAAAAGACAAACATCAAACAAAGACCGGCCGATGAAAAAGGACCATTGAATGCCCGGCTGGCAGAGGATCAGGAAAATGACGAAGTAAATGATGTAGATAAGGACGCTGATCTGGCCGGCGATGAAGAAGAGGAACTGGATGATACTCCCGAGCTGGACGAAGAAGATCTGGAAGAAAATAACCTTTTAGAAGAAGACGCAGACAAAGTTCAATGGGATCCTCAAAAGGATACGAATAAGTAGTGTTACAGGGTGGTTCGTAATACTATGACAAACGGGGCAATAAGCGAGACGATCGCTTGTTGCCCTTATTGCTGAATTCACCATACTGAAAAACCGTTTCTTATGCACAAACCTGATTGTAATGCTGCCTCCCCGACTCAGCAGCATGTGTTGCAGCCAACAGTTTATCCTGTGACCCGAAGAAGAAGCAGATAAAACACCTGATAGATATCCTCCGTATAAGAGCATTGTTTTCTCATTAAAAAATAACCCGTCAATGGAGAAGAAAATCACTGTGGTGGTACCCACCTACAAACGCCCTGAATTACTGTCCCGTTGCCTGAGGGCATTAGAGGATCAGGAATTTGACAAAAGCGATTTTGATGTAATTGTCGTCAGCGATGGTCCGGATAAATATACCCGGCAACTAGCCTGCAGCTGGAAATATGCGGGGCTGATAGATGTAAAATATCTGATGATGCCTGTTAAAAAAGGTCCCGCTGCAGCAAGGAACGCCGGATGGCGTGCGTCAGATGCACCTATTATAGCTTTTACTGACGATGATACTATTCCTGATCCTTACTGGCTACAAAACATCTGGCAGACCTGGAAGGGAGAACCTGCCGTCGTATATACCGGACGTGTGGTCGTCCCGTTAAAAGGACGTCCTACTGACTATGAATGGAATACAGCGCAACTGGAGAAAGCAGACTTTGTAACGGCAAATTGCGCCTGTACACGCCAGGCATTGGAGATGGTGAACGGCTTTGACGAATCTTTTGAGACAGCCTGGCGGGAAGACAGTGATCTTGAATTCAGACTATTACAGCAGAATATTCCCATTTATCATCTTACAAACGCCATTGTACTGCACCCTGCACGTAAGGCCCACTGGGGAGTAAGTATACGCGAACAGCGGAAGAATATTTTCAATGCATTACTATATAAAAAATTCCCCAAAATGTATAGGGAGAGGATCCAGCGCAGACCCGCATGGAACTACTACCTGATGATCTGTTGTTTTCTGCTGGGTGGCATTCTGGTACTCTATGGGGCATACACCGCATCAATTGTATTATTTGGTGCATGGTTATTGATGATTGGTCTCTTTGCAGGCAAGCGATTAAAACACACTTCGCATACTGCGTCACATATTCTTGAAATGATCGTTACATCTGCTGCCATTCCATTTGCGGCTACATATTGGAGCCTTTACGGAGCATGGCGCTATAAAGTACTTTATCTGTAAAATGATGCCTGAATCAATTCATAAGATTGCGGTATTCCGCGCATTACAATTAGGAGACATGTTATGTACAGTGCCGGCATTACGTGCCTTACGCACGGCATTTCCCGAAGCACACATTACATTACTGGGATTACCCTGGGCAGCTTCCTTTGTAGAAAGGTTCTCCAAATACCTGGACGCCTTTGTACATTTTCCGGGTTATCCCGGATTACCAGAACAGCCCGTAGTGCCTGAACAGTTCCCGTTGTTCCTGACAGCCATGCAGGAACAACGGTTCGACCTGGTATTGCAGATGCAGGGTAACGGTGCTATTGTTAACCCTATGATCGCGTTAATGGGTGGACGATATACGGCCGGTTACTGGCGACAGGAAGACGGTTGCCCGGATGCCGGCCTTTTCCTCGAATATCCTGAGGATGTGTCAGAAATAGAACGCCACCTGCTATTGATGGAATACCTTGATATTCCCAGGCAGGGCACTTACCTGGAGTTTCCCATTACCGCAAAAGACATGGGGGACTTTAATCGGTTGGACCTTCCGCTGGAAGCACAGGAATACCTGTGTGTACATCCAGGCTCAAGAGGTAGCTGGCGTCAATGGCCTCCACATATGTTTGCTGCTATGGCTGATGAATTTGCAGAGAAGGGATGGAAAATAGTACTGACAGGTACTGGGGACGAACGTCCTCTTACTGAGGCTGTAGCGGGACTGATGAAGCATAAATCCATCAATACTGCCGGACTCACTACACTAGGTAGCCTGGGAGTGCTCATTAAAAATGCACGTGCACTTTTGTCCAATTGTACCGGGGTATCTCATATGGCGGCTGCCTTTGAAACACCCAGCGTCATTATCAGCATGGATGGGGAACCCGTCCGTTGGGCGCCATTAAATAAACAATTGCATTATACAATAGACTGGACGACTGAGCCGGATTATGAGATCGTGTTAAGAAAGGGCATGCGGCTCCTCGAAGCTACCTGAAGAGGCAGCAGTGAGTGCTAACATGGCCTGGGTCATCTTTGCAATTTTATCTGGCGTAGCTAACGGCAGTTTCTCTGCAGAGAAAGAGCGGTATACATATTTCACTACTTCGTTCTTACTCTGCAGAGGCGCCGGCACGTCGAAGTAAAGTACCTTATTGGTAACACGCCAGGGTGTATGCTGGGGGTTGGTCAATGCATATAATACCAGTACAGGAGTATGTACTGCTGCCGCTATATGTACAGTACCAGTATTGACAGACAGTAATAAGGGCGCATGTTTTATCAGTATGGTCAACTCTGCCAGGTCAAATAGTCCTGCTGCAGCAAAGGCACGGTTGCCTATTCCTGCAGCCATTTCACCTGCCTCTTCTGCATTGTTCTTCCCTGTTATCAGTATCTGGCAATTAGTAGCGGCTTTTATTTTTCGTCCTGCAGTTATCCAATCCCTCACCGGATACCTGCGTTTCTGTTCTGAGACTTCAGGATGCAGGACTATCCACGGCTTCCGTGGATCAAGTCCCAGCAGCAATAATTTTTCACATACTGCCGGCCATAGTATTTCCTTTGCCTGGATACTCAGGTGCTGATCTTCCGTGGCAGCCCCTATCCGAGCCACCAGTTCAAGATCGCGCGTTACCTGGTGCCTGATGCAGGTATACGGCTCTTCGTCAGGTACCCAATGCGTCAGTAACTGGTATGGATTCTCGCGACAGTAAGCCAATCTGAGCGGGATTTCTGCCAGATATGCCAGCATAATGGACGGCATCGGGTTCTGGCTATATACGGTGAAGATAACGGCGGCATCAAACCTACCTTCCCTCAGTTTCTTTACAAGCCGATAGAATTGGGCCGGATCAGGCACTCCTGTAGTCTGTACCCAGGGTACGTCAAATACAATTGCTTCATCTATTTCCGGTATTTCCGGCACTGCTGCTGCACCCAGAGAGGAGACGAGAACTGTAATATGACAGTTGAATGATTGCTTCAGTGCCCTGATAGCAGGTGTGCTCATCAACAGGTCTCCTATATTATCCGGCCGTATACAAAGTATACGACGACATTTCTTCCATTCATTTTCCATTATCCTTCCGCTACTTTTAGAGCAGGTGTCGTATAAATTCGTTTGATGATAAGTGTGGTAGAACGGTCCGGTACGAGTGGCAGTAACACCACTTCACCTCCAAACTCCTCTACCGCTGTTGCTTCCGGCAGAGATTCCCTGCTATAATCACCGCCTTTGGCAAAGATGGCTGGCCTGATGATACGGATCAATGATTCCGGTGTATCATCCTGCCCGCTCCCGAATGCAATTACATGCGCCACCGCACCGAGGCCGGCCAGCACCTGCACACGGTCGTTCAGATGATTAATGGGTCTCTCTGGTCCCTTTAACCGTTTAATACTTTCGTCGGTATTGACTCCTACAATAAGGATATCTCCCAGCGAGGCTGCCCTCTCCAGATAACTGACATGCCCACTGTGCAGGATATCAAAACAGCCGTTAGTAAACACGATCTTCTTCCCTTGTGACTTATACATCTCGCAAAGTGCCTCCAGTTCTTCCACATCCCGGATGTATTTATCCTTCATGGAGAAATACGCCATTAACTCTGATTGTTTACAGTGTGCAGTATTATTCTTCCGGATAGCTACAGTTGCAGCCGCTCCTGCTATTTCAGCGGCAGTCGGTGCATTGGCGCCTGCAAGACTAGCCAGTGTAAAGGCGCTGACATATGTATCTCCTGCACCTGATACATTCGGATTGCTGACTGCACGCGCTGCTGTATGACAAAGCAGTTTATCTTCCAGGAAGATAAGGGCTCCTTCCTCATCCAGGGTCACTGCTGTAACAGCAGCTCCTGTCACCGCATATATGGCCTCACCCATTTCTTCCAGTTGCTGTGCCTTGGAACATGGTTGCTCAGGCAACTCCAGCATGGCCATCATCTCCCTGAAATTAGGCTTTGCCAATGCTGGTTGTAAGCCTTTATACTGTTGCAGCTTCCTGGCATCTACAGCAACGAACTTCGGATGCTGTTGATTTAACCGTTCCAATGCGGCAATAATACCGGGCGTGAGTAATCCCTTATTATAGTCAGCGATCACAATAGCATCATGCAAAGGGAACTCCCTTTCCAGTACGGCTATCAGCTGTGCTTCACAGGCACTGTCAAGCGGTACCTCTGTTCCTTCATCATAGCGGGTCAATAACTGTTGTCCGGCAATCACGCGTGTTTTAATCATCGTGGTCCGTGTGTCACAGCGGATCACCTCATCCCGGATACCTTCTTTTTGCAACAGCTCACCGGCCAGTTCTGCGCCATAGTCGTTTCCTACAAGACTGACGAAGGTAACTGATGCTCCCAGATGGCGCAGGTTTGCCGCTGTATTCGCTCCTCCCCCGAGCACTGATGTATGTGAACTGATATCCACTACAGGCACGGGTGCTTCCGGCGATAAACGGGTGCTGGCGCCTCTCAGATAAGTATCGATCATCAGGTCGCCCAGTACCAATACAGCAGGCTGCATAAAAGCTTTGATCAACGTTTGATATATAAGTTCCATGTTTCGAATTTTGCTGTAGCGTGTTTCACAATAAGCCGGGCAGCCTCCAGCATGTCATTTGCTATATGTGCAGGTTTATTATAGTCATTCGTTTCCCATACCGTCTCATTCCCGTTGTTCAGCAGTACCGACCGGCAACCGGCACGATTACCTGCTTCCACATCGTTCAATATATCTCCTATCATCCATGATCCGGGAAGGAATATATCCATTTCCTCAGCTGCCTGCAGCAGCATACCGGGCAATGGTTTCCGGCAATCGCATCTGAGGGCGTAGGGTGTTATTTTTCCTGCGGGATGATGAGGGCAGTAATAAAACCCATCTAATGTTATTCCTCCTTCCTGCAGTAGTTCCCGTACCCTGGCAATAACAGGCAGCATATCCTCTTCTCTGAAATATCCATGCGCAATACCTGCCTGGTTGGAAACAACGATCAGCGCATAACCTTTCTCCTGCAGCAGGCGCAAACCTTCCAGAGCGCCATATTCCAGTACTATTTTGTCAGGATCTGCATTGTAGGGCACGTTACTGATCAATGTACCATCCTTGTCGATAAATACCGCTTTTCTCATATGGAGACACTTTCTTCTTCTGTTCTAAAGTTCCTGGGATATGATATATCATTATTCCCGATAATTCCTTCATATACCGCCTGCATATCCCTGGCCACCAGTTCCCAGGTGAACAGTTTATTCACCCTTCTGAGTGCGTTATTTCCCATTTCTCTTAAGATAGCCGGTGATTGAAGCAGCGTGGTGATCTTGCGTGCCAGCGCTTCCGGGTCTTTGGGTGGTACCAGCGCGCCACTGTGCCCGTCTGCCACGCTGTATTTTATTCCTCCTACCTTGCTGCCGATCACGGGCGTACCACATGCCATGGCTTCCAGCGGTGTGATACCAAAAGGCTCATACCATGGCGTTGTAATGAAGATATCTGCGGCAGTATAGTAGTACTTCAATTCCTGCCGGGATTTCTGTCCAAGGAAATATACCTTATCACTGATTTTCAAATCACTGGCCAGTTGTTTCAGACGTGTCAGTTCCTTTGCAGTATCCACATCACCTCCTACTATAAGTAGTCTTACGTTTGAACTTCTGCATCTTGCCTTTGCCAATGCCATGATCACATTGTCCACGCCTTTCCTGGGTACCATACGCCCCAGTTGCAACAGCACCTTTTCATCATAAGGTATTCCCAATAAAGAACGGGCAACGGATTTATTCACCGGATAAAGCTCTTCTACATTCACGCCACAGGGGATGACGGTGATCTTTTCTGCGGGTGCATGGTAATAGGTCATGAGGTCTTCCCTATCCTGCGGACATTCGGCAACGATCACACGTGCTTCTCTTACAGCTTCCTCCTCTATAGCGAGGCGCTCTTTCGGGAACTGGTCGTTGTCTCCCTGGTGAATACGGCGGATGTGCCCTAATGCATGAAAAGTAACCACGAAAGGTATACCCAGTTCTCTCTTCAGCGCCATCGCCACCCATGCAGACATAAAGAAGTTGGCATGTATCAGTTCGTAGGTTATCTGTTCTTCCTGCATGAACCGCAGCATATCTGCTTTAAAAGCTGGCATGTATTGCAGCAGCGTCTCCTTCGGAATATCTTCTGCGGGCCCGGCATTCACATGTATGATCCTTATCTTATCGCCGAAGGATACTACTTCCGGCAGTTCCTTATCCTCCCGTCTTGTAAAGATGTCTATCTGGTAATCCATCGTGGCCAGCTGCTTAGCCACTTCTCCTACATATACATTCTGGCCGCCGGCATCTGCACCTCCCAAAGCGGCCAATGGTGAAGCATGTTCACTAATGAACGCTATTCTCTTTCCCATATACTTATTTTTAAGATCAGTTACCGCTGGCAATAGTGCTGTGATCAGATTCTATCGCCTGCTTTCCAAATAGTTGGTCGGTATAAATAATCTCATTCATGTTCCCACTGCAGACTGTCTGAAATAACCTTTCCCAGTCTGCCGTGAAACGCTCTATATTGAACCGCTTCATGGCGGTGGCCTTTGCGGCTTCTCCCATTTGCGCGGCCAGCTCCGGCTCGTTCAGCAACAGCTTCATCTTTTTGATCAGGTAATTAATATCTGTATGAATGAATCCATTCTTTCCATTTTCAATCACCGTTACCAGCTCGGTAGTGGCAAGGCCCACAACAGGCATTCCCTGCATCATCGCCTCACAAACTGCCAGTGCCAGACTGGTATGTCTTACGGGATGGAAATAGAATCTGTACTTACTTCTGAACAATGGCAGCTGCGGATGTAATACTTCTCCGAGACCATCTTCTCCGTTGCCCATGCCTACGAGGTCAACGGGCAGTATATTACGGACATGCTGAAAAATATCCCAGCCCAGTCCTCTGCCCCTTTGCGGCAAATGATTAATGGTCACCAATCCCTTTGCCAATTCTCCTGTATACGGCACATCGGGGGCCGTTACGCCATGTTCGATCACGGTGGCCGGTGTACGGTTATTGTCCCACATCAGCCGGTTGTAGTGCGTCACATGTACCAGGCAAATGCGGCGGTCGTTCACGACGTGTCTTGTGGTAACAGGATTCTTGGCTGGTGTGTTATGCTCCAGGTATACCCGGGGTAACCTGCGCTGCGCGGGAGATAGTATATCATATTGATCCACCAGGTAATCTTTTGTAGACTGATAAAGGATGACATCAAAGTCAATATCTTTCACCATTCTTATCGGGATCTCATGCACATTATCACCGAATGGAAATGTCTTTCCTCTGCCATAGTACCCGGGAGTACGTTGCTCGTTGACAGGGATATAGATGTCATAATTGCCTTGTGACAGGTAATACAGGTAGCTTCCATGGATATGCCAAGTAAAAATCTTCAGCCTGGGCTTTTGCTGCGTAGTCGTCATATATGTCATTAAATAGGATTGACTGTGTAACAATATTCGCTTATGACCTTCCCTATGTGTCTTAATGATTCACCTCTTACTCTCTATAGTTGTTCAGAAGCAGGATCAATAAACAAACCAAAGATGTGATGCTGGAAATAATTGATTTTTAGACAATTATTTTCTACTATCGTTAATTCTGTGTAAGTGCTGTATAGCAGCGCTTCCCCGGCGAACGCTGCTGAAACTCAAAGAAGAAATTGCTATCGAAACCACAGTGCAACAGCTACATGGTACAATTGACGCAAGAGTTCTACACTTAATGTAACCTATTCACGTTTCAAAGAATATGCATATATAGTAGTGGGCCGAAAATGGCCATGGCATGATTTTCCACACATTCCCTTACTACTAAACTTACTTTCATGAAGGCAGCTGTTTTCCATAAAATCGGAGACATTCGTGTGGATAATGTCGAGGATCCGCGTATAGAGCAATCTGAAGACATCATTGTAAAAGTCACATCTACCGCTATCTGCGGCTCCGACCTGCATATTTATGACGGGTTCTTTCTACAATTGAAAGACCAGGTAATGGGTCATGAGTTCATGGGAATTGTTGAAGAAAAAGGCCCTGGTCTATCAAAGCTGAAACGCGGCGATCGTGTGGTGCCGTTTCCTATTGCCTGCGGACATTGTTATTTCTGTAATCCTGATCTGCCGGTTCACTGTGAGAACTGTGAACTTTGAGAAGGGTACTTCGAAAGTGATGGAGGATTGTTTTAAGGCCAGAGATCTCCATCTGAACCCGCTGCCTGTCTTTCGCGAGCTCCGACTGTAGTGCGATGTAAAATGGAATCAGGCAGAGAAGTCTGGACTGCCCTTGCCATGGTACCCGGTATAATTATGACGGCAGGGTTGTGACTGGTCCGGCGGATACTGACCTGGAAGGTATTGCCTTGTCGTGAGTGTATGAACAACACGATACCACTCACAGACAAACTGCACCTGACAACGCTAATTGTAAGAATAGATATGTCAGGAATATTTGATTCTTATTTTAGTTTAATTTAATGATGAACATAATGAATTGATAGCGTATGATTAATTATGGTTATGATCTTGACATCATAAATAAGATCTCTGATACACTGAGGCATAAGGGCGAAACACTGGCTGTAGCGGAAAGCGTAACCGCCGGTCAGTTACAGGTAGCCTTTTCTCTTGCGGATGGCGCTACGCAGATCTTCCAGGGCGGTGTTACTGCTTATAATATCGGACAGAAATCAAGGCATCTGCTGATAGATCCTATTCATGGCGCTAATTGTAATTGTGTATCTGAAAAAGTGGCTGATCAGATGGCGGCACAGGTAGTATCTCTTTTTTCAGCAGACTGGGGGATTGCTATTACCGGCTATGCTTCTCCTGTACCCGAACAGCACATTCATGAGTTATTTGCCCATTATACGATTTATTACAGGGATAAATGCGTAAAACATGAACGCGTCACTGCCCCTCACAATGATGTATTGACGGTCAGATTGCATTTCACAAATGCTGTGTTGCGGAAATTTTATGATGCCTGCAGAACTATCGGCATCTAGTCCGGATATGGAATAATCTTTGCCGCCTTCTTCAAAAAACGTGTTATGGAAAGATTGTCACTGGAAAAAGAAACCGTACATCTTGACTATACAAGGGAAGGTATTCCCGAGTCAGTAAAAAATTTCCGCCCGAATGTATTCAGAGACGGAGATATGTATCATTGTATCCTGGGCTGTGATGGAGACACGGCAGTATTTGGAAGCGGCAATTCAATAGAAGAGGCATTGCTCGAATGGGATCATGCTTATCAGGATAAAATGAAGAAATAAAAATCAGCAGATAAGATAAAAAGGCCATTCCGTATCAACAGAACGGCCTTTTATCTACTGAAATTATTGAGATTATCAGGGAGTTCCTTCTGTCATATTATCATTACTGTCACTACCCCTGCTGTAGTTATTATTTTCCTCATCTTCTGCGCCAATGTCTTCATTTTCGTCATCCAGTTCTGCACCAGGTATATCAAGATCAGCAGCGGATGTTTCTTCACCAAAAGAACCTTCATTCAATGGATCACCATCGTCATCCGTACTATCTAATGAGGCTCGTCTCAGGCTGTCGGCATCTTCTTCTCCCGGTGTGATATTGGCACTGTCTTCCAGATCCTGTCGTTCCTCATCCGTAACATCAGATTCATCGTCTATATCCTCCTCATCATCCAGGAGGCCTTTCCCTTCTTCATCATCGGATGATATAGTGGTATCTGCCAGTTCACCAAGGGGCGGTACATGTATATGTTCCTGTCCGGGGATATCTGATACATCAGGGAGCTGTATTTCAGTTTCTTCCCGCTGCATTTTCCTTTCGTCCTGCGGATTATCCTGTATATCCCGTTTTTCCTCGCTGCTTTTTATACGTGTGAATGCTTTTTCCATATCAAATGCTTTTTAGTTTTTATTGCCCTCATCTCTCGTTTTAGGTCCGGCCTGGAAGACCAGATATGCCACAGCGATGACAACAACAAAAAATAGCGTAATCAACAACGTAAACATATGCTATCTGTTTACTGAATTATCACAAATAATCTGCCATGCCAGGCGCTCAGTCTGTCACTTGCATGTTTAGTCCCGTCTATTTTCAGGATACGGGGAAGGTGCCTGCCCATGGAGATCCGGACAGTTGCATCATTTCCCGCTACGCTGTAAACACAAGAGAAAACCGTGGATGAAAAGCCTCTTGTCGAGAATGGCTGGGAATATTTATGCACAAAGCGGTGGATATACACAGGTCTCTAAGCAGGCTTATGGATGTTGTGTTTTATAAGGCTGGCATTATATTATTTGCATATGGGGATTATTTATACTTGTGTAAAAAGATTCTGCAGTTCTTTTACGAGGTCAAATACGGAGGTAGGTTTCTGCAGGCAACAGAAAGCCCCCCTGTTCATCGCTTCTTGCTGAAGACCGTAATCTATGCAGGTAGAATACATAATGACCGGGATATGGCATATTTCCTTCTTTTTTTTGATCTCTTCCAGACAAGCCAGGCCATTAGGTCCCGGCATATTGTAGTCAAGCAAAATAAGATCGGGCCTGGCAACCCGCAATATACCATAGGCCATCTCGGCCCCTTCCGCCCAGTCACAGGTACTATTACTTCCCGCCATCTCTACCGCCTCATTCAAAATTTCTATTTCATCGGCGTCGTCATCGATCAGCAATATGGACCTTACCATAAAGAAAAAATTAAAGCAGTGAGACAATGCAATTCAAAAGGGATAATCGTTATCCGTGTCAATAGTTATTCTTAGTATAAGGGTATCAGCGTTCCCGTTGGATGAAAGGAAAAACAATGCAAACACATTATTTTATCAAGACCTGATAACAAGAGCAAACGGCTAATGGTTGAAACCGTTGTATAACTAAATGTAAGATTTTTTACCGAAACACCAAAAGAAACATGATGAGTATCATATTTTTAGAAGCATTTTTCGAATTTTCAAAACGTATAATTCAAAAAACCAATGTACCTTCCTGACAGATCGAAAACCAGGTAAGCAAATGATGTTGATCCATCAAGGTAAATTCACGTTAAAGCGGGAGAACAGCATGCACGCTGCCGCATTCTGTATCCTGCATGCCTCTTTGAGGCAGCTTACCCAACATATCCACCTCCTACATCCCGAAGAACGATCTTATTATGAAACATTAAAATTTGATAAGCGCCGGGAGAGCTATCTTCTAGGAAGGATCTCTGCCAAGAAAGCGATCGGTGCATTATCCGTCTTTGAAGATCTGGGTAAGATCGCCATTGAAGCCGGCATCTTTCAGTTCCCGGTGGTGAAGTATGCCGTTACCCGGAACCTGCAGGTCAGTATTACCCATTGCGAAGGCTTAGGCATCGCTCTTTCCTACCCGGAAGTACATCCACTAGGACTCGACCTGGAACGGACAGATAAGGCTAATACGGAGGCTATTAAGGAGCAGCTGACTCCAGGGGAGCTAGCGCTTATGAAGACGGTACCGTTACCAGAAGATATTGCCTGCACGATGGTATGGACGATGAAAGAAGCGTTGTCGAAGGTACTCCGGACCGGATTGACTATGGATCTCAAGCTGTTGGAGATCCAGTCGCTGGTGAAGGAAGGGGATTTGTATACCAGCCATTTCAAACATCTTATTCAATACAGGGCGATTTCCTGCTATGCCGGCACGCATGTCTGTTCGATAGTGGTGCCTGGTAAAACGACGCCTGACCTGGAGGAATTCTGGGGATATTTCCGTGAAACGGTGTTGGGTTCGGGGGAATGACAACGTCATGTGGCCCCGGGGTTATCACCCCGGGCTACAAACAACAGGACTCCTACGGAGTCCATTGGTGTTTTGTTACCCACCCAAAGTACGCTTTAAACAGGGCGTATACATGCCGTATACACGACGCATCTATGCCGCATAGGTGGACCTGGGAAGCATATTTTTTATAGAGGTATTATAAGATAACCGGCTTACAACAATAACGTATCTATTCTGTGAGCTTGTACCAGCTGGACCTGTTCTGACCAGGAGAAAACGGTAAAATAACCATCCTGGGAGGCGACCAATGCAATCGCATCTCTTTGATCATGAACAAATTGTGCGGCAGAAAGGTGCCGGGTACCTCCTATTGCGGATGGATGCATTAATTCGGGCGTGCCCCCGATTACGGGTTCTATCATCACCACCCTGTCTACCCCCCTGGAAGACCAGGGCGCCCGGGTGATCTTCGCCCCAAAGGTGATCAGCTCATGGCGGTCATTGATGAGGGTAGCACCATCTACGGCAGTCAGGCCGGTGATATTGTCTACTTCCCGGCGCATAGCGTTCTGCCAGTATATTTCGGTCACTTTGGTTCCGTCCTGGTTGAGGAGGTCCGCCACACCCGTAAAAGCAGGAGAAACGGGATATGTTAAAGGATGTACGATCGATTCTTTCCACTTTTCGCTATCTGCCGGTACCATCAGCAGGATACCTCCCCGTTTATGCGCCCGCATAGATACGGCGATCTGGATCAGGACATTGACCGGGTCATTCCATACGGCAGAAGAGGTCAGTCCCAACAGGGAGGTCAGAATATCAGGACTATCTGGCAGTAATCCGCAGGATTCATCCACGATCTTTACCTGATCGCCTTTCAGCACCGCTACGTTGGCAAATTTTCCCAGTCCGACGCTACGGCGGTGTTTAACCACCAGCAAGCCCGGTTCGGAGACGTCCAGTACGAAACAGAAATTAGGCAGTTTAAGGGTGGTACCCCATATATATAAGCGGTCGCCTTCATACCAGATACCCACATGTACGCCGGCCCGTTCTACACCAGGAGCCAGTTTAGTAAGTACACGGACGTCAAATGGAAGCTTTTGTGCAAATTTCAATGGTTTCCCCGCCTGACAAGGATTCAGGAATGCCAGGGAGATACGGGTAGGGTTCCCTTCTTCCCTGCGCAGGCTGGCCCAGAAGGCCACGTCAAGCATTTTCTCAATAAATCTGGCTTCAGGAACGGTGGCAAGGTCTTCTTCCCCACTCACAGCAGCAATGGCCAGGTGTTTGGAGAAATGAGTTTCTATCTGGTCGGCTACCTTAACGGCAGCCTGATAAGTTGAGTCAAGAGTCAAATCCATAGCTATACAATACAATTAGCGCCAACATCAAAATTAACCTTTTATTCTATGCCCCAAAATATACCACTTATTCCCTTCATATGCCTTCTTATGACATTTCGGCTAAAACGAGCAGGGATAATTATGATCTTAGGGCCTCCTCTTTAAGCCAGGATATGGTTATGGTCATGAGAAGGAATGCCAGCCCCAGGCATTCCTTTCTCTTTTATTTGAAGATCTTAAAGGCCTGCAGGAATTCGTCGATATAACGGCGGCTGAAAAAGAGGGTTTCCCCATCTCTGAAGAAGATCTCGTTATTGATAACGTTGATCTTCATGACTTCTTTCACGTTCACAATATAGTTTCTGTGTACACGGCAGAACTGAAGTGCCGGCAGCTGGATCTGTAAATCCTTGAGCGACTGCTGGATCACGAATTTCTCCGTATGACACACCACCTTACTATACTTTCCGTCCACTTCTATATACCGGATATCATCAATGGCGATCCTCTGCAGGAGGTTACCTTTTTTGATGAACAGGGTATCCGAAGCAGGGGGCAATGCCTGTGCTGGGGGAGCCGCAGATTCCTGTTTAAACTTTGAAAGGGCCAGTTCTATGGCATATTGCAACTCCAGCGGGTTATAAGGCTTGAGCAGGTAATTGTAAGGCGATGTGAATTTTGCCAGCCGGAAGGTGGTATTATCGTTTGCGCTGGTCAGGAAAATAAAGGGACGCTTTTGCGCCCTATGTTCGTTGATCGTTTCGGCAAAGAGGATCCCATCCGGTTTATCACCCAGGTAAATGTCAATCAGGCAGATGTCAGGAAGCTCTTCATCATAAGCAGCCACCGCGTCTTTGAGCATGGTGGTGATCCTTATGTCAGTACAGCCCAGTTTACGTAAAAAACTCTCCAGGAAGTCCGCTTCGGCCGGACTATCTTCCAGGATGAGTACTTTCAGTTCCTTCATAATGTTCATTGGCAGGCAAGCAGACTACAATACGAGTGCCGGCGCCCACGCTGCCGGTGATGCGTAATGCACCACCGTTCTTTTCCGTCATGGCCTTTACCAGCCATAATCCGAGTCCGGTACTCTTGCTGCCCGCGGTATCTTGTTGTATACGTTTTGTATCCCGTTTGTAAATAGCCTGTATGATCTTTTCGTCCATTCCGATACCCGTATCCTGCACGGTTACTTCGCAGCTGTTCCCGACGGTTTCTGCGGAAATAGTGATGGTACCGCTGGCATGCGTGTATTTGATTGCGTTATCTATAATATTTCTGAAGATGATCTTAGCCGTGTTCAGGTCAGCATAAAAGGTCATTCCTTCCGGTACTTCATTGATGATACTGATCCTTTTCAGGGCCGCGCCTGCGTTGAAATCGTAGGCTACCTGTGCGATGATCCTGTTTGCATCATGCAGCTCCCGCTGCAGGCTTAACTGGCCGGTCTGGCCCAATGACCAGTACAGCAGGTTGTTTAACAGTGCATAGGTATTGTCGGAGATCTTTTCAATATTCTCTGACAATGCCGTAGCTTCCCTGATCTTGTTACGGGAAAGTGTATCTTTCAGATAGGACAGATTGATCTTGAGATGATTTACAGGAGAACGCAGGTCGTGTGCTACAATAGAGAACAACTGGTCTTTCGTTTCATTGAGCAGTTCCAGTTTGTCATTCTGTTCGGCAATAATGCGGTTTCGTTTACTCGTTTGCCGGTAAGCATAGAAGATCAGGCCAGCACAGGACAGGAAGAACAATGAGAGGACAAAAAAGGTGTTCCGCTGCCATCTTCTTCTTGTCAGTTCTGCTTCGCGGAGTTTATTTTCCTGCCGCAGTATCTGTAACTTATATTCCTGCTGTTGTATAGCGATCTTCTTTTCCTGTTCTGCCAGTTCCCATATTTTATCGCGGTTGGCGATCTGTGCTTCCAGCTGTTCATATTCCTTTCTGTAGCCCAGTGCGGCCTCAAAATGCCCTGTACGCTCTTCTACAATGGCGAAGTTGAGATATACCTTACTGCGGATCTTCAGATCGCTGGCCTTTTTAGCCAGTGCAAGCGCACGTTGCAGGTAACGCCACGCTTCCTTCTGACGGACCTGCTGATCGTACAGCAGCGCCGTATTCAGGAATGAGTTCACCAGCGCCGTTGTGTCCTTCAGTTTCTCGGCAATGGCTATACTCTTTTCGAAGTTATCTTCTGCTTCCTCGAACCGTGTCAGGTGGAGCAGGCATACGCCTGTATTATTCAGGATCTTTCTGGCCACCACTGGTTCATAAAGATGGAAGAAACGTCGTTGTATAAGATTGAAATATTCGAGCGACTGATTGAACTGTCGCTGTTCCAGGTAGATCTCCCCTATATTGGGATAGATGTTTGCCTGAATATTGATATCCAGCGCAGGAACGGCTGTCAGTTTCAGGTATTCCGACAGCGCTTCTTTATAAAAGTCCTTATAGTAGAGGATTTTGGCCTTCAGGAACCTTACGGTGAGTGTGCGCGGAGCGAGAGAATTGCTATCAGTGATAGCGGTGATGGTGGACGCATATTTAAATCCATCATCCAGGTTGCCACTATCGAGCGCAGCATGGCACTGATGAAAATAGCGGGACACCATACTATCCTGCCCTGGCGGCAGCTGATTACACACATTACATTGCTGTGTGATCAGCTGCCGGATTGCGGCAGGCAGATTAATTTTCTGTGCAGACACCCGGGTGAGGGTACTACAGCATAACAATAAAATAAGCAGCTGGTAACACAGGAGTCTTAACATGGGGATCAGGTCTTCTCAACGCTGGTAACAGTGCCGTTAGTTGTTTCAGGATCACCAATAACATAACGTACACGGATAGCCGGCATTTCACGACCTTCCACGCAGTAACGGAATTTGATCTCCCATAATGAATATGCATAAATTTCAGGATGACCTGCCGGATTGTCATAGAGAATATTGACATCTCTGACTTCAATAGGGCCATTCCAGATCTCGATAGTACCGCAGTCAGAAATGTTCTCGTCCAGGTGTACATTCCTGGCATGGTCTGGCAGGTACATATGGAGGTTTACATCATAACAATTCTGAAAATCACCGGACTTACGTAATGAAACCAGTGGTTCTTTAGATGATAATTGTCCCATCAAACCTGATGCAAGTAACCTGATGCTTTGTGTTTTGATCTTCGCTTTAGATGGCTCTGTAGCCAGAAAGGTACCGGTAGCACTCCCGGCAAGTGGTTGTTGTGTGTCCAAGGGATAAGGGTTTAAGTACCAAATATAAATAAATTATTATAATGAGAGATGGCAAAGATTTTGTGCTGTTAGCCACATATACACTATACATATGGCTTTTATAGATTATTACAAGGTGCTTGGAGTAGATAAAAAAGCCTCCCAGGACGACATAAAGAAAGCATACAGGAAGCTTGCCAGGAAACACCATCCCGACCTGAACCCAAACGATAAGGAGGCGCAGATGAAGTTTCAGCAGATCAACGAGGCGAATGAGGTATTGAGCGACCCCGAGAATCGTAAAAAATATGATGCCTACGGAGAGCATTGGCAGCATGCAGACCAGTATGAGAAGGCCCGACAGCAACAGGGCAGCGGCGAGTTTGGTGGTCAACAGGGATATGGCGGTTTCGGTGGACAGGACTTCGGAGACTTTTCCGAGGGACAGTTCTCAGACTTCTTCGAGTCCCTCTTCGGCAGCCGTACCGGTGGCAGCAAGCGTAAGTTCCGCGGGCAGGATTATAATGCGGAATTACATATCAGTCTGCGGGATGCTTATATTACTCACCAGCACACGCTCAGCGTCAATGACAAACAACTGAGGATCACCATACCGGCAGGTATTGCCAACGGACAGGTCATCAAGCTGAAAGGACATGGCGCTCCCGGAGGCAACGGAGGACCCAACGGAGACCTCTATATTACTTTTGTGATAGCTGAAGATCCCGTCTTTAAAAGGGTCGACAATGATCTCTACATGAATGTGGACCTGGAGCTTTATACCGCCATACTCGGAGGAGATGTCACCATCGATACGCTGAGCGGAAAACTGAAACTGAAGGTGAAGCCCGAAACACAGAATGGCACCAAGGCCCGGCTGAAAGGCAAGGGATTTCCTGTATATAAGCAGGAGAATGTATTCGGAGACCTCATCATCACATATTCCATATTGCTTCCGACCAATCTGACAGAGGCACAGAAAGAACTATTCAGGCAACTGGCCGCATCATCACATTAAACTATCCGTTATGCAAACAGCACTGATAGCCGTTACCCAATATTGCAGTATACACGAAATTGAAACTGACTTTATTAACTCACTGGCAGATGAAGGACTGATAGCCATTACCGTTGTAGAAGGCGACCGTTTCATTTCCGAGGAACAGCTGCAGGACCTGGAGCTGTATACCCGCTGGTACAGTGAGATGGGGATCAATACAGCCGGTATTGAAGTCATCAAACACCTGCTGGATAAGATCAGGCATATGCAAATGGAAATAGTGTCGCTGAGAGAACGGCTGCATTTGTACGAAGCATTCTGAGATGTGATAGCCTGATGCCATATTTCATCAGGCCTGATTATCTTACTCCGTTAAATTATCAACCATGAATAAATTCTTCAGAGCAATTATCGCCTTTTGGGGCGCAAAGAAATTCGGCGGCGGTTGTTTAGGTAGCATTGTGTTATTCATTATTATTTATTGGGCCTTGGGGCATTGTCATTGAGGGTGCGGGCACTATAGCTAACCTTCCAGATACGATTCGTTTTATCGTCTGTGATGTATAAAGCACCAGTATTGGAAACAATGATACCTACAGGTCTTCCGCGCACCTCTCCTGCTATACTGTCTTTCATAAAGCCTGTGAGGAAATCTTCCGCCTCTCCGGCAGGTTTGCCATCTTTAAAGGGTACGAATAACACTTTGTAACCTGATAAGGGCTTGCGGTTCCAGGAACCATGCTGGGTAATAAACGCCCCATTCCTATATTTCTGCGGGAAACTGTTCTTAGTGTAAAAGGCCAGTCCTAAAGAGGCGGTATGGGATTTCAGGGAGTAATCAGGCACGATGGTCTTTTCTACCAATCCCTCCGGTGCATTGGGGACCCTGGGGTCTCTGTGCTGGCCCCAATAGCTGTATGGCCATCCATAAAAAGCGCCTTCTTTGACACCTGTCAGATAATCCGGCACCAGGTCATTTCCCAGTTCATCACGTTCATTGACCACGACCCAGAGGGTATTGGTACCCGGCGCCCAACCCATACCTACCGGATTTCTCAATCCGGATGCATAGACCCGCATACCACTGCCATCCGGATTCATTTCGAGGATATTTGCCCTTTATCTATGCAACAGCAGCGGACTTACAGCTTTTCTCCAGATAGCGTAACCCTGTGCATTCATATGCAGCATATCTTCCACAAATAGCTCTTTTCTGGGTTGACCGTTCTTATCGAGCATCAGTTGAAATACATCTACAAAAGTGATGTGAGACAGCTTTGCAATATAACTGCGGATGAGGCTATTCGCCTGTTTAGCGATGGGCAGGAACTGCACCCTGCTTGGGCTCGGTTTGATGGAAATATATACAATGGGAGTATTGGGTAGTTTGCTTCTGATAGTCGCATACAGGTTTTTAAACCTGTTAAAGATGCTATCTGCTGTTATGCCTTTTTCTGTCAGGTCATTCTCCCCAACATAAAGCACTATCTGACGTGGGTGATAAGGAAAGATGATCTGATCAGCGTAATAGATGATATCATTCGTTACAGCACCACCTACTCCCCTGTTCATGACAACATAACTGCTGAAGGTCCTCTCAAGGTCATCCCATTTACGGATAGAGGAACTTCCGGTGAACAGTATCGGGTTCGCCGGAGGCGCATACATCTTATCCCACTTCTGGATAGTGTTGATATCGTCCTGATATCTTTGTGCGTGAACAGCAGAAATACAAACGATCAGGATCAGTACTAAAAAGCTTAACAGTTTCTTCATAAACATGGTATAATGATTATTATTTAATTGCACGAAAAGTAAGGCTCATTCTTCCATTGTTCGTATCTGACGCGGGAATTGCATGTAGCCATTCATCCTGAACAGCCTGTGTCATGTAGATCAGGGAACCTGCAGGCAACGGAAAGTCAATCGTCTCAACGGGCTCTTTGATGTTTTTGAACCGGAGTGTTCTTGTTTCTCCAACAGAAACAATGGCAATACCTGTTCCTTGTTCAAGGATATCTGTCTGATCTGCATGAAAACCCATCTTAGATTTCCCGTCCAGGTAGTAGTTTATAAGGCAGTTATTGGGGGTAAAACCCAGCGTAGTGCTTATCCGGGTAACAATAGCTTCCAGTTCAGGGGGAAAGGCCTGAAAAGGATAGCTCATCTGTGAATAATTGTAGGCAACGCCAAAACTCGCGGTTTTACGGGCAAGCATTCTTTCATCCCATAAAACATTATCCCTCAATGAACTAAATAAGCGCTCAGCATCCCGTACGAAATCCGGTATAAAAGTAATTCCGTTCATAGTGCCGCAAAATATAGAAAATCTTGCAGGATAATGCCGCCAAGATCCTGTGTGGTAGGGATGATTATATCATGTAAGCCGGATTGACTATCTTTACACACCAGATTTTACACACCAGGAAATAAGTTTACAATGGAAAGCTCAGAAACAAAAGAACAAGCAATTAAGGTAGTAATCATCGGCGGTGGATTTGCAGGCATTAATCTGGCCCAACGATTGCAGCACGACAAGCGTTACCAGATTACATTGGTAGATAAGAACAACTATAACTTCTTCCCCCCACTCATCTATCAGCTGGCGACGGGATACCTGGAGACATCAAGCATCTGTTACCCTTTTCGTAAATTATTCCGGGATAAGCCCAATCTCCGCTTCCATATGGGAGAGTTCCAACGGGTAGACCCGGAAGCACATATCTGTTACCTGAATGAAGGCGAAATAGAATACGATTACCTCGTTTTTGCCACAGGTACTGAAACCAACTATTTCGGCAATGAAAACATAAAGAAGTACGCTATTCCAATGAAGAATGTGAATGATGCACTGGAGATGCGGAATACGCTTCTAAAAAGGCTGGAAATAGCCTGTATCACCCAGGACCCTGCGGAGCGGAAGAAACTGACCACTATTGTCATTGCAGGTGGTGGTCCTACCGGTGTGGAAGTATCCGGCATGCTGGCGGAATTACGTCAGTATGTGGTCAGAAAAGACTATCCGGAACTACATGGACATGGCGGGGAGATCTACCTGGTGAGCGGTGGAGAAAGCCTGCTTGAACCGATGACTAAAAAGTCGCAACGGCACACCTATAATGCCTTACGCAGGCTAGGCGTGAAGATCAAGCTGAAAACAAGGGTAAAAGACTTCGTGGACGATCAGGTGATCCTGAACAACGGCGATACTATTCAGACTAAAACCCTCATCTGGGCAGCCGGTGTAACCGCACGGCTGATGGACGGCATTCCCGTGGCCAGTACCGGCGCAGGCAGGAGAATGATGACAGATGCTTACAACAGGGTGATCGGTGTGGACGATATCTTTGCTATCGGCGATACCTGTTTACAGACCACTGATAAGAATTTCCCGGACGGACATCCCCAGCTGGCACAGGTTGCATTACAACAGGGTAAGCTCCTGGCCAAGAACTTCTCCGCAATGGCGGATAACAAGCCGCTGAAGCCTTTCAGTTATATAGATAAAGGCACTATGGCTATTATCGGTCGTAATAATGCTGTAGCTGACGTTCCTAAGCCAAAACTGCACTTCAATGGCTTTATTGCCTGGTTCATGTGGTTGTTCATTCACGTGATGGCACTCATCAACTACCGCAACAAGCTGAAAACCATGTACAACTGGACCGTGGCCTATTTTACAAGAGACCAGGCCCTGCGTATGATCATTAAACCGATCCCACCTCAGCCGGAGGTAAAGCAAGCTGAAATGGCGGCAGCGGTTAAATCTTCAGTCTGATCCGTTTCTTTTCCATCCAACCTACCAGTAGAATGACCAGGAAGCCGATCGCAATAGAGCGGAGTATCCCTCCTATCCCTTCACTTAATGCAGTTGGGTAGCTGAATCCAACCAACGCCAGCACTGCGTAAAGCAAATACGGGATCAGGTAACAGGTTAATGTACTCGTACCAGCCGGACGGATCCATTTGAACCAATCCATCTTACCTTTTACGTCTACCAGCCAGATCATTGCGGTAAATAGCAGTATGCTGATGCCTGAGCAGATCAACACCCAGGCCGGGGTAGCCCGGATCTTGGAAATACCGGCGGTATAGGGGCGTAGTATAAAACCAGCCACTATCGCCAGCACTCCCAGGCCTATAAATACGGCCCAGAGGGAGCTTAACTTCCTTTTTTTGTCCAGCAGTGTATACAATGAAGAGATCACCGCTCCTGCCATGATCAGGGATACGGAAGAAGCATTGTCTATAACCGGAATCTCGAAGTGCAACAGGCCGGCGTGAGTCAATATGTTTATCAGCAGAAAAACGCCTAAAATGGCGGTTATAGCTCCAAAGTTACCTTTCACTATCAGGTACAAGCTGGCACAGACCAGGTATGCCCACCCGATAATGCCCAGTATACCCCACCAGGAAGGCCGCATCCAGTGTGGCGCATCTGCCGGACCTCCTTTATATAGCGCCGCCATAACAAGCAGTAAGACAATACCGGCGCCCACCAGTGTATATCTTTTTTTCTTTTCCATTTCCTGCGGATAATCCAGCCATATCAGGAAGAATCCGATGGTGATCAGCAGTTCCCATATCGGGTAAGGTAAATATGCCGCCTGACTGTAATTTTCCAGGTTGACATGGAAAAAGCCCATGACGATCAACGCCAGGGAGCGGACCAGGATATGCGTTTCTGTACTGATGAAGGATTTCTGCTGACTAATGCGTTTTCCGATGGCAAAGGGAATGGACAGGCCGACGATAAATAGAAAGGCAGGAAAGACCGTATCTGCAAATCCTAGCCCATCTTCCTGGGCTTGTACGTGTTCAATCCAGGCAGGGATATTTTTCACACCACTGACGTCATTTACAAAGATCATGGTCAGCATGGTAAGGGCGCGAAAGGCATCAATAGATAACAGGCGTTGGGATGATTTAAGCATGCTATAAGGTATTAATATTTTTTACATTATTCAATACCCCTTCCTGTTGCAGGTGCAATATTTTCAGGAGCACCCCGTTCGTCCATCCGAAGCCGTCCTGATTAGGGTATTCTCCTCCTCCTCCCTGCAGCGAGGTGTCTTTCACGTTATACTTCTCCAGCAGCTTACCTGTTTGTTTAAACACCCGGATGTTCTGGTTTGCCCAGCGGCCGGCTATCTCAGATGCAAGGGAGTCGTTCTTATAGGTGAGCAGGCCGGAGATCGTCATCCAGTGCAGGGGCGCCCAACCATTGGGAGCATCCCATTGTTCTCCTGTTTCGATTGGCGTGGATACCAGTCCGCCGGGATACAGGAACTGTCGCTGTATCACGATGGCAGCACTATCTGCCTGTCCCTGGCGGGCAATCCCGAAAAACAGCGGATACATACCACCCAGGTTCAGTACAGGCGTTCTGGTGCCTTTTTTAAAGTCGTAATCCCTGAAAAAGCCGGTCTTCGGGTCCCAGCAATAGCGCAGGATAGCATCCCGGCGGGTAGCGGCGGCAGCTTCGTATTGCAGGGCCATGGCGGTATTGCCCTTCATGCTGTAAGCATCTCCGAGGGTCATTTCCAGGTTGTATAAGAGGCAGTTAAGGTCTACAGGGATAATATCCGTAACGTGGATAGAAGACAGTGATTTCCCGTCTGCCAGCCAGCGGCTGCTGAAGTCCCAGCCAGATTCTGCACCGGTACGCAGTTCCTGGTAAACCTTTTCGACCGGTTGCCGGCGGGCGCTTTTGGCCGTTTTGATGTCTTCCGTCCAGGCTTCTTCCCGGGGCCAGTTGCCCCTGTCGTAATAGCGATTGAGGACGGCCCCGTCAGACAATGCTACCAGGTGTTCTTCGCTCTGTCCTTCTATCGGCTTCTTCATCCAGAAATGATGTTCCTTTTCCAGGGCATCGAGGTATGTGGTTAGTATCTCCTGTTTGCGATCCTCCTTTGCGGAGATCAGCAGTTGCAGCATCAGGGCGAAATAAGGTGGTTGTGAGCGTGTGAGGTAATAGGTGCGGTTGCCATTAGGGATAAAACCATAGGTGCGTATCAGGAAGGCAAAGTTCTTTACCATACTCTCTATCAGGTCTATACGGCCGCTTTCTTTCAGTCCCAGCATGGTGAAATAGCTATCCCAGTAATACACCTCACGGAAACGGCCCCCCGGAACAACATAGGGAGCAGGCAGGCTGATAAGGGAACCCCATGTATTGGCACTGTCAGGCTCCCGTTTTAAGACTTTCCAGAGTGATTCAATATGTGCGACAACGTCCTGACTGGTATCGGTGATGTAATGGGTAGTAGCGGCTGCGGGTACCAGGAAATATTTATGAATGAAAGCGGCCAGACTAAACCCTTCTGCCTCCTGTTCTTTTGCATAAAACTGAAGCACCATTGCAGGCGCTGCCTGGGGTCTGCAGTCTGCGAAAGTTTTGCTGTCGGGAAAGATGTGGGCGGATTGGACGGCTTCAAACAATCCGGGGAATTCCTGCCTGGGGGAGCGTTCTTTAACCTGCGGTGGCCGCTGCTGCTTACAGGCCAATCCGCATGCCATGGCAATGGCAATGAAAAAGCGTTTTCCATTCATACGTTACGTGGTTTCTATATTTTATAAAGGCTCCCTGCTTACCGGTTAATACGGTTCAGCAAGATGGCGAAAGATCGCATATTTTCGCGTGTTGCGCCAGCATCATTTTCAGATTGCTCAAATAACTGCCTGAGATCTTCCATCTGGCTCATCAACGAAGGCGATATGAAACTATATTTTCTCAGGATGTTTATGGCTTCATCTACCTGTGGCTTCGCGTAACTATATATCCTGAAGGTGTAAGGCGGGTCAAGGAAATAGGATTTGATCTCTGCAAGGCGGATAATATCCGGATTACTTATTTTCATAATTACACATTTCAGCGAAACAAAGTACAAAGTTACACTATTACCGGGGGATACGGATAAATTAATCCCTACCCGCCTTCGGAAGACAATACTTACTTTTGCAGCTCCTGTAAAATACCTTACTATGAGTAGCTTACTGAAAGACATTTATTCCCCTGCCTTTTATAACAGTTTTTCCGACGTACTTGTCAAAACAGTACCCTCATTCAACAAAAAGCGGTTCATTGAAAGGATATACCAGGACGGCTTTGAAGAAAAGGAACTGAAAGAGCGGATGAAGCACACGACAGCCGTTTTGCACGAATTTATGCCTGCCAGTTATACCCAGGCCATTCCCCTGATCGAAAAGACCATTAACAGCCTCAGAAAGGCCGGCTTCAGGGAAGCCCTGGAGTTTATCTTCTTCCCTGACTACCTAGCTACTTATGGGCTGGAACACTATGACACTTCTATCAGGGCACTGGAATTCGTAACCCAGTTCATCACCTGTGAATTTGCCGTACGCCCTTTTATCCTCAAATACGGCGACACGATGATGCAGCAGATGCTGGCCTGGTCCTTACATGAAAGTGAGAAGGTAAGGCGCCTGGCCAGCGAAGGCAGCCGTCCCCGTTTGCCCTGGGCAATGGCTATCCCTTTCCTGAAAAAAGACCCTACCCCCATACTGCCCATCCTGGAAAACCTGAAACAAGACCCTTCCGAGTCGGTAAGACGTAGTGTGGCGAACAATCTCAATGACATCGCCAAGGATAATCCGGCTATCGTGATCGCCATTGCGACAAAATGGAAGGGCATCAGCAAAGAAACGGACGCTATTATCAAACATGGCAGCCGCACCTTACTGAAACAGGGCAGTAAGGAGATGTTGCAGCATTACGGATTGGACAGCACACATGTTGCTTTCAGCGACTTTAAAATACTGACACCAAAGGTCCGCACCGGTGACAGCCTGGAATTCTCCTTCGCCATCAAAAACAAGGATGCACAACCACAAACGATCAGGCTGGAATATGGGGTACACTACCTGAAGGCGAACGGCACCCTATCCAAAAAAGTGTTTAAGATCAGTGAGAAGACCTATGCCCCTGGCGAACAGGTAAAGATTCTCCGGAAACAATCCTTCCGGCTCATTACTACCCGGGTATTTTATCCCGGTAAACACCAGCTGTCCGTCATCATCAATGGAGAGGAATATCCGGCTAAAGCATTCGAGTTGATATAGGGTTTACACGTATCTCAAATTGTCTCAATTCCCCCCTTAATATGGCAATAATGACCAGCCATTTTCTGCGGGGACAATCGGACATTTGTAGTACACTAAACCTCAAAGACATGAAAGAATATATTGCTGATCAAGCCGCTACACTTGACCACCCGGTAGTGTCCGAACAGGAATGGACAGAGGCCCGTAAAAAACTAATGCAGAAAGAAAAGGAGCTGACCCACCTGAAAGATGAACTGACTCACCTGCGCCAACAACTCCCTTGGGTAAAAATCGAAAAGGACTACGTTTTTGAAGGAGCAGACAGAACATATACCTTAGCCGATCTCTTTGACGGCCGCAGCCAGCTGATCGTACAACACTTCATGCTAGGACCAGGCTGGAAAGAAGGTTGCCCCGGCTGTTCATTCATGGCCGATCATGTAGATGGGGCGCTGGTCCACCTGTTGAACCACGATGTTTCTTATGTGGCGGTGTCTCGCGCTCCTATGAGCGATATCATTCCTTTTCAGAAAAGGATGGGATGGGGCTTCAAATGGGTGTCTTCCAACAAAAACGACTTCAACTATGACTTCCACGTTTCTGCTACCGAAGAAGACATCGCCAAAAATGAGATGATTTATAATTACGACAAGATTCCCGTAACAGAGCAGGAATTACCCGGTGTCAGCGTCTTCTATAAAGACGATAACGGAGATATCTTTCATACCTATTCATCTTTTGCCAGAGGAGTAGATATCATGCTCACCACCTACAATTTACTGGAAATGACGCCAAAGGGACGTAATGAAGACAATGCGATGAATTGGGTAAAACACCATGATAAATATGAAACCAAGGCTCCGGAAGCAAGTAATTGCTGCCACTAACAGTTGATATCATGCGTACATTTAATTGTTGCGGGGGACATGCTGAAAAGTCGGTTCCCTGCAATGTTCCTGCACAATTGTCCGCACCTGCGGAAGAGGGAATGCGCGGTAAAGAAGCGTCAGTAACAACCGTTCCTGCCAGCAAATCCGAAGGCATTTTCAGGAGGACAGCACGCTTTATTAAACCCGTACTCCCCGCCTTTCTGCTGGCGCTTGTTCCCAAATGTCCTTTCTGCCTTGCGGCCTATATTGCATTAGGTACGGGTATTGGTTTATCTGTAGCAAGTGCGAAATTGCTGTACATATCCCTGTTGTGTGCAGGTGTGATACCATTATCATTATTTGCCGCCAGATATATCGGGATGTATTTCTTCCCGGTTACCATCACCGGATGGAGGGCACGGCAACAGCTGTTTATTGTAATGACGGGAATCCTGATCGGCAGCAGTATACTGTTACTTTTTTGAGTTGAATACTTCCAGGCACCAGTCTATCAGGCCTTTCTGATCAATAATACTCCATGCATGAGGATGCCTGTCTGTACCGTTATATCCTTTATTCTCTGTGGTGATAAGCGTGGCGTCGTCATTGCCGTTTAGTTTCAGTTGGTTTACCAATCCTGCCAGGTCAAGTGCATTCATGTCATAGTAATCTTTTCGCCTGTTTTCGATCCA
Source organism: Chitinophaga ginsengisoli (assembly GCF_003014595.1). GTDB lineage: Bacteria > Bacteroidota > Bacteroidia > Chitinophagales > Chitinophagaceae > Chitinophaga > Chitinophaga ginsengisoli. The sequence continues at coordinate 498,556 of NZ_PYGK01000002.1, forward strand.
CCAGTTGACATCCGGCTCGGTATAAAGTCTTACATGTGCATGGTTTAGCAAGCCTGCATTGCCGCCATTTGCTGCTGTGTGAGAATAGGGAGACAACTGCTGGTAAGCAGTCAGATATTGTCCAGGAGGGCCACCCATTTTGCTGATAAACATATCTTTCAGCCCCTGTGCTTCCGCCACAGCGCCCTGATGAAATTTTCTTTCGATGGTATGGATAGCGAGATACCACATCCGTTCATAATCCAGCGGAGGATCTGCAGCAAATACACCTGCTATTTTGATATGATAGACTGACTTACCTGCTGCACAATACTGTGCGTAACGAACGGCCCCTGTACCTGCAGCCGACAAACCACCTATGATCACTTTATCTGCCGGGATCTTATGGGCTGACAATACTTCATTTATCAAGGTATCCATGTAATGAAGTACAGTATCTCCTACCATGTTTTCCCTGAAGCCATTGTCATACCGTGGTACAATGCTGACTACCAGCACACCATGTTCCAGCGCGTATTCATTGCCCGCATTTGAAAGGGCCTGGTTGTTTAAAACCAATAATCCTTTTATGGGGCTTGAGGGTATCAGTTTTACGTAAAAATTATGCGTGCTGTCCTTCGCATCCCTGTATACGTACTTCACTTCCTGTGCATGCAGTTGCAGGCATAAAAAACATAAGAGCAGTAAGATGTAATAACGTTTCATGAAAGTGCTGTTATTATTCACTAAATATAGTCAAAACACAGGCATTTTGGCTCCTACAGAATATTCGATATTTTCGTTCAGCCAAAGACGATCTATGAGATATATCCTGCTATTTGCCGGAGTACTGTTTTTTTGTAATTGCCGGACTCCCAATACCTTCACACACAATACCAATGCGTCAGATACGTTGATACGTTTTAATACATGGGGACTTCCGTATTTTAAAGCATTGGGAATAATAGACAGTGTCAACAGCAAATGGGGATTTTATGAAGACAATGTGATGGGATGCATTGTTACTAAGGCGGAGATAGACAGTCTTACACGTGATAACGAAATAGCGGCACGCCCACTGGTAGCCAGATATGGTAGCAACTGGCACAAGAAATACTCAAAAGAGTTGCACATAGCCCTTGCAACGCCAGGATTAATGACTCCGTCCATTTACTTTAATGAGGAAGTGACCAAAAAACGGGAAGAACTGCAATTAGTGGGAGATACGCTTTTTTACCACTTTAAACGAACAAGGGCAATCGGTACTTATAACGTTGACGTAGTGGGATGGCAACGTCAGGGAACAGAGAAAAAATGGGTATCATACTATAGATACCGTTTAAGTTATAAGAAACCAATACCTAAGCTGATCACGAGGAAAATAAGAACAGATACAGTCTATCTTCACAATAACATTTATTTTTCAGAGGATAGCTTTGATGCGTATCTAAGAGATTAATATATGGAATATCCGTTTACGTTAACAACAAAATCCTGCAATATAAAAAAGCCTTCCTGCAATCAACAGGAAGGCTTTATATTTCACAAATATGTTCTTATATCTCTCCTTTCTTCAACTGCGACACCGCGTAATCCACTGCTCTGGCAGTTAACGCCATATAAGTCAGCGATGGGTTCTGTGTGGAAGTAGAAGTCATACATGCACCATCCGTCACGAATACGTTGTTCACAGCATGCATCTGGTTCCATTTATTGAGGATAGATGTTTTAGGATCTTTACCCATACGTGCACCACCCATTTCGTGGATATCCAGACCAGGCGCCTGTTTAGAGTCTTCGGTGCGTATATTGGTGAAACCCGCTTTGGTGTACATTTCGGTCATCTGCTCATAGAAGTCTTTGAGCATCTTCTCATCGTTGTCATCATAACCGAGGTTCACATGTACGACAGGCACGCCCCATTCGTCTTTCTTCGTTTTATCGAGTGTAAGCTGGCTGATCTCTTTAGGAATGGTTTCTCCCATCATGTGAGACCCCACCCACCAGTTACCCATCTCCTGGTTGAAGAGATGATCTTTCAGCGTCTGACCGAAACCATCGTGGCTATTCCAGGTACGTCTACCGGTGCTGAAACCAGCAGCATAACCACGCAGAAAGTTTGTTTCCTGTTTAGCTACGTTGCGGAACCTTGGGATGTAAGCGCTGGTAGGGCTACGTCCTTCGGTGGTCTTATCCAGCATGCCGTCGTAGTCGGCGGAGATGCGGCCACGGTAGTTATGGAAAGCAAAGTATTTACCCAGCACGCCACTGTCGTTTCCTAATCCATTAGGGAAACGGTTGGAAGTGGAGTTCAGGAGGATCAGGTTTGTATTGATGGCAGCAGCGTTAACAAAGATAACTTTTGCAAAATATTCGGTCGTCTCTTTGGTCTGCGTGTCTACTACGCGTACACCGGTAGCCTTACCTTTCTGTTCGTCGTAAATGATGGATTCTACCACTGAGAACGGGCGTAATGTGAGGTTACCTGTCTTTTCCGCCCATGGCAGTGTAGATGCGTTGCTGCTGAAATAACCGCCGAATGGACATCCACGCTGACAGAGGTTTCTCTTCTGGCATTGTACCCTACCCTGCTGGATATGAATGGGCTGTGGCTCCGTGAGATGAGCGCAACGGCCATATATGACATGGCGGTCTTTGTAGTTCTTTGCTACAAAACCCTTGAAATATTCTTCAACGGCTGTCATCTCCAGGGGTGGCAGAAATTCACCATCCGGGAGGTTGGCGATACCGTCTTTATTTCCGGAGATACCCACAAATTTCTCTACATAGCTGTACCATGGCGCAATGTCAGCATAGCGGATCGGCCAGTCTACTGCAAAGCCATCCCGTGCAGGACCTTCAAAGTCGAAGTCGCTCCAGCGTTGGGTCTGTCTTGCCCAGAGGAGGGATTTACCGCCCACCTGGTATCCACGGATCCAGTCGAATGGTTTATCCTGTTCGTAAGGATGTTCCTTATCCTTTACAAAGAAGTGCATCGCATCTTCCTTAAAGGCATAACAACGGCTTACGACAGGTGCTTCTTCCTGGATAGCTTGCGGTACTTGTCCCCGGTGAGGAAATTCCCAGGGATATTTATTGGTAGTCGGATAATCTTTCAGATGTTTTACGTCGCGGCCTCTTTCGAGTACCAGTGTCTTTAGTCCCTTCTCAGTGAATTCTTTTGCAGCCCATCCGCCACTGATACCAGATCCGATCACAATTGCATCGAATGTGTGGTCCTGAGCCCCCTTATTAATATTCGCCATACTGATTTATAAATTAAGCAGTCCTTTTGCTGGCTGGTTTCACAGGTACGCTTCCGTGGAAACGTCCGGGTACCAGCTCGTACACCTGTACTTTAGTGAGATAATATTCGGAAGTCGTATATCCGTAGATGGTAAGATCTTTCATTGTGCGATAAAATGCAGCTGCATCATCTTTGCTGGCATCGGCAGCTTCCAGTTCTTTCAGGAGCGTTGCTCTTTCTGCGGGATTGCTCTTTTCAAAAGAATGACCGTTCTTTTTCTGACACAGGTCGGAAAATGCTTTCATGCCGGTAAGGAATTTCTGCTGATCTTCTTTTTTCATACAGTCGTCAACCATAGTAAGGGCAAATAAATGTGCCTTCACGTCCTTTGCACCTGGTGTGGCGGTAGCAGGGATCAATGTATCTGCCAGCGCAGCCAGCATATTTTCTCCTTCAGCATCTACTGCTATATTTTTCAATGAGATAGAAGCGGGAGACGGTTTCCGCAAACAGGAAGGCAACAATGCCAGACCTGCGGATACTACTAAGACCTGTTTTAACGCGGTACGTCTGTTTACTAGCATGGATAGGTATTTACTAAAACAAGCCAAAAAGGTATAGGTTATATTTAATATTTCCAAGCCAATTGGTTGATAATTTTCGTTGTAGTACCTTCAGCACATCACATTTACATCAATACGCATGTTATGAAATTATACTGTTTGTCACTCATCCTGTTCAGCCAGCTGGCCTGGCTACCGGGCAATGCTCAGTCCCGGACCAGTGCCCCGAACCCTATTATCAACACAAAAAGTGGCCGTATACAAGGCACTTCCACTACTCCCGGCGGCATCTATGTATATAGGGGTATTCCCTATGCACAACCGCCTGTAGGGCCGCTACGGTGGAAAGCCCCTCAACCGCTGCAGGCCTGGGATACTATCCTGAAAGCGGATCGTTTTGGCCCCAGGGCGATGCAGGGGAACGTATTTGGAGACATGAATTTCCGTTCTAACGGTATGAGTGAGGACTGCTTATACCTGAATATCTGGGCGCCAGCCCAACCTTCCAAAAGCAAGCGGCCGGTACTGGTCTATTTCTATGGAGGTGGAATGGTAGCAGGAGACGGTTCAGAAGGCCGCTACGATGGCGAGAGTATGGCCCGCAAAGGGATTGTCTCGCTGACAGTGAATTACCGCCTGGGCGTATTCGGGTTGCTGGCCCATCCGGAGTTGTCAAAAGAAGCGCCTTACCATGCCTCCGGCAACTACACATTGCTGGACCAGCAGGCTGCACTGGCCTGGGTAAAAAAGAATATTGCCGCCTTCGGTGGAGATCCTGACAGGATCACTATTGCCGGAGAATCAGCGGGTTCCATTTCTGTATCTGCCCTGATGGCATCTCCCCTGTCCAAAGACATGATCAATGGTGCTATCGGAGAAAGTGGCGCTATGATCTTCCCGACCATGCCACCTGCCAGTAAAGAAGATGCTGAAAAGAACGGCCTTGCATTCGCCAATGCCTTGGGCGCCAGCTCCCTGGAAGCCCTGAGGGCTATTCCGGCAGAAGACTTATTGAAAAGAGCTTCCGGCCCCGGTATGCCGCCATTAACGACCAATATAGACGGTTATGTACTGCCTAAAAAGCCGGCAGAGATCTTTGCAGCAGGCGAACAGGCACAGGTACCACTGCTGGTAGGCTGGAACTCCGCAGAAATTCCCTACAGGGCATTACTCTGGAAAGATGATCCTACTTCTGAGAACTATACCAAAAAGATCAAAGAATTATATCCACAAGACGCGGAAGAAGTGCTCCGCCTGTACCCGGGTAATACCAGAGAAGAAGTCATTGCTTCTGCCACTGACCTGGCCAGCGACCGTTTCATTGTATACAGTACCTGGAAATGGGCTGCACTGCAACTAAGTACCAGTCAGCAGCCGGTGTATCGTTACGTCTTCTCCCACAGCCGTCCACCAATGACACCCAAAATGGGTAATGCACAACCCGGACTGGCCGGTGGTGTGATAAAAACCAGCGCCTCACAGCCAGCTAAATCTAAACCGGCAGAAATATTTAAAGGAGCGCCTCATGCAGCAGAGATTGAATATGCCCTTGGCAACCTGCGGCTTAATGAGGTGTATGCCTGGACCAAAGAAGACTACCTGGTATCCAACACCATGCTGAATTACTTTGCGAATTTCATTAAAACCGGTAACCCGAATGGCAACGGGCTCCCCAAATGGGAAGCAGATGCAACGACCAGATCCCGGTATATGAATATTGACCTGCGCTCTTCCCTGCAGCAGGAAAAACACGCAGACAGGTACCTGTTCCTCGATAAAGCATACAAACAATAATATTAACTCCGGGTCTCTTCCTATCATTGCTATCAAGAGACCCGGAGTATCCTTTTTTACTGTGCCAATGGCCTGGTTATTGTACCCTTATTTAAAACAGTATTTTATGATGACCCGGCAGATAACAATTGCGCACAATGACCAGCACCAGCTGTATGATATTTCATTTGAAAGGCGGGCACATGCCACGATCTATCATATTGCGCCGAACATACATTCCAATGTATCGTTTCCCAGACAATTTGAGATCATAAAGAACGACGACAGCGATCAGCCTCAATACGAAACAGAAAACCTGAACGAAGAGAATAAGGAGATAGCTGACGCTTTATGGAAACAGATCAGTTTACTGCCACCTCAGTTCAGCGGAGGCAAATGAAAAGGTAATTATATCATTCCGGGAACAGTGCTATATAAACTGTTCGTACATACGTAGTTCCTTCCCTATTCAGGGAGGGTACTATCTATCGTTCATCTGAAGCCCCCTGCCGCAACTGCTCCATTTTTGTAAGCAAACGAAAACCAGTCTTTTATCTCATAAGCAATCCTTCCATCAGCCGAAATAAAAAAATTTTCACCCCTCAAGGCAACCTTTCGAATTTTAGTCTCGTATTAAGGAGTTGACACAAGTGCTCAATTTGCTTATTTAAAAATTTCAAACACCATGCATTTATTAAAATCTGCAGTGGCAATGTTATTCGTTGCCTCCGTGATAACATCATGTTCAAAAGACGACAACGATGGCGGCAGTACACCTCCTCCAGCTCCTAAGAAGACCGTACAAGTAACTACCAACGCAACTTTCGGTAAAGTATTAACAGACAGCACCGGCAAAACACTGTACTTCTTCTCTAATGACGCACAGGGTGTACCTACCTGTAAAGATGGTTGTGTAGCAGCATGGCCTGTATTCTATGTAGACGCTGATAAACTGACCATAGATACATCACTGAACAAAGCTGATTTCACCACTGTTACACGTCCTGATGGCAGCAAACAGACTGCTTATAAAGGATGGCCTTTATATTACTATGCCAGCGATGCTGCGGCAGGTGATGTGAAAGGTGATAACGTTGGTAAGATCTGGTTTGTAGCTAAACCTGACTATACTGTAATGGTGGCTAACTTCCAGTTACATGGCAACGATGCTAAAGATTATGTACTTGACGCTACCGGCGCTATTGCTGCAGGTACAGGTGCTTCCAAATACCTGACAGACGACCGCGGTCACACTTTGTACAAATTTGCCAACGACAAAGCAGGTACGAATAACTTCACCAATACAGATCCTACTCACAATGCGATCTGGCCTATTTATGAAGTATCAGAAGTAAAGAATGTGCCAACAGGATTTACTAAAGCAGACTTTGCGATCATCACTGTACAGGGCAAAAAACAAATTACCTACAAAGGCTGGCCTATGTATTACTTCGGTGCTGATGCACAGGTAATGGGCGCAAGCAAAGGTGTAAGTGTACCTGCACCAAATGTATGGCCTGTAGTTTATACCACCACAGCAACGGCTCCTTTACCCTAACGAAAAACCATATATGATGCTGCCGCACTTGTGTTAAAGCCCGGCAGCATTATATATAAGCAGATTGCCCGACCTGGTAATACCGGGTTGGGCAATTCGTATTTGTAATCAATCGATTATCCAGGCTGTCTTTTTTTATGCCTATTCCTCTTGCGTAACTCAAAAGTTACATATACATTTGTGTAACTTCAAAGTTACATATATGAAAAGAGACATCAAACTCAAGTGGTTCTATCCACACCCTGTAGAAACGATCTGGGAATGCCTGACCAATCCGGAGATCCTCAAACAATGGAATCTTGCCTCCAGCGGTTTTAGGGCGGAAGTGGGCTTTAAATGGATGGAAGTGACGAAACCCCGTCCGAAGATGGATTGGGATGGTAAGATGTACTTTGAGGTATTGGAGGTCATTCCTTTGCAGAAGCTCTCTTACTCCTTCAAGGGTGGCCCCGGTGAAGGCGTTTATAATCTTGATACAGTAGTGAACTGGATACTGGTGCCCAAAGACGGTGGTACTGAATTACACCTGGAGCAGACAGGCTTTAAAGGAATGAAGAATTATATCAGCAGCTTTATTATGGAGATGGGATGGAAGAACAAAGTGGCCAAACGTTTCCAGCAAGCACTTACAAACTTTACCGATGACAGCACTCCAGTTCGATAGCTTTCAGGCTATCGCAGACCCAAGCCGGCGTGAGATATTGCTTATGCTGGCCGGCGATAAAAAATCCATCAATGCTATTGCGGAGCAATTTGACATCAGCCGCCCTGCTATTTCAAAACATATCAAGGTACTACATCAGGCTGGGTTCATCACCTTTGAAGAGAAAGGCCGGGAACGGTATTGTATACTCCGCCAGGAAGGGTTTGATGAGTTAAAAGAGTGGATTAACTTCTTTGATGATTTCTGGAAAGAGCGTTTAAGCAAACTGGAACAACTGCTGGAGAAGAACCCGGACATCGCTAAAAAGAAGAATAAATAGCATGATCTGAAGCCCCGTTACACCAACGTTCCTGCTTGTAACGGGACTTCAGCTATGCAATATAATCTCACGCAACCCCATAGGTTGGCACCAATACTTCTGCCGTCTTTTTTTCCCTGTCCTTTACATACAACACTGCCACTGCTGCAATGATCATAAACACGCCGCCCATTACCAGGGCGAAGATCGCTTCATTGTGAAACAGGTGTTTTACGATCAGACCTCCGAAGATGCCATTCACGATCTGCGGGAAGGTGACGAAGAAGTTGAAGATACCCATGTATACGCCTGTTTTATGAGAAGGTATCACCCCTGAGAGGATCGCATAGGGCGTTGACAGAATACTTCCCCAGGCCATACCTATGCCAATCATAGGCCATATCAGCATGTTTTGATCCTGGATGAAATAGAAAGAGATCAGCGATAACCCGCCCGCTGTCAGCGAAATAGCATGCGCTGCCTTGCGGGATGTTTTACGCGCTATCACCGGCAATACCAATGCATACACAGCAGATACTGCACTGTAGATACTGAACAGGAAACCTACCTTATTCCCTGCGTCAGCGAAGAGTGCTGAAGAAGTATCGCCTGCCTGTACCTTATAGATATGCTGCGCCACTGCCGGCGTAGTAAATACCCACATAGAAAACAATGCGAACCAGGAACAGAACTGTACCAGGCCCAGTTGTTTCATAGCAGCAGGCATATTGGAGAAATCTCTCCCGATGGTCCTGATCCCTCCTGTAGGTGCTTCTGCCGTATGCTCAGGGTTGAATTGCCTAAACTCCTCGGGGGAATATTCTTTCGAAGTAATGATGGACCAAAGAATGGTAGCCAGTAATACCATCGCACCCACATAAAAGGAATAGATCACATTATCCGGCACAACGCCCGGAGCGGCGGTCTTTGACACGCCTGCATACTCTGCCAGCAGATAAGGAAGGGAAGATCCCAACACCGCCCCCGCTCCTATCAGGAAGGTCTGGGCGGAAAATCCCTGGCTGCGTTGTTCGTCCGGTAGATTGTCTGCCACCAATGCCCTGAAGGGTTCCATGGCTACGTTGATGGAGGCATCCATCAGTGTCAGCATACCTGCCCCGATCAATACCGGCGGCAACACATATGCCAGCAGGGAGGAATTCGGTAGCAGTATCAGGGCCAGCGCAGTAGCAATAGCGCCTACCAGGAAATAGGGACGACGGCGCCCCAACCTGTTCCAGGTACGGTCACTGTAATGACCAATGATCGGTTGTACGATCATACCTGTGAGTGGCGCCGCCAGCCAGAATAATGACAGGTGTTCTACTTCTGCTCCATAGGTCTGCAGGATACGGGAAGCATTCCCATTCTGCAATGCAAAGCCAAACTGGATACCGAAAAAGCCCATGCTCATATTCCATATGCGCGCAGCGGACAACCGCGGCTTAACCATTCCTTTCATGGGATAAATATTTTTAATTGACTAAATTTCCTTGGTTTGTTGTCACCATTTTACCTGCTGGTACATGTACCGGCTCTCCGTAGACAAGCACTGTAATATCTTCCACAGATCCGTTCTCAATGTGTACACCCTGTTTGCTTACTTTTATTTTCAGCACACGACCTCTGAAACGGATATTGAATGCGAAAGACTGCCACTTACCCGGCAGGAATGGTGTGAACTGTAACTGTCCATCTCTTACACGCATGCCCGCAAATCCTTCTACTACGCTCATCCAGGTACCTGCCATGGAGGTAATGTGCAGACCGTCTTCTGTATCGTTGTTATAGTCATCCAGGTCCAGGCGGGAAGTACGCAGGTAGAACTCATGCGCACGTTGCTCATCGCCGAGTTTGGCCGCGAGTATAGCGTGTACGCAGGGCGATAAGGAACTCTCATGCACTGTTCTTGGTTCATAGAAATCAAAGTTGCGGCGCAGCGTATCCATATCATATCTGTCTTCCAGGAAGTACAATCCCTGTAACACATCCGCCTGTTTGATATAACAGGAACGCAGGATACGGTCCCAGCTCCATTTCTGGTTCAGTGGTCTTTGTGCAGGGTCCAGGTCTTTTACGAGGATCTGTTCTTTGTCCAGGTAGCCATCCTGTTGTAAGAAAATACCGCGTTGTTCATCTACCGGGTAGTACATGTTGTCGATGATATGCTGCCATTTTTCTGTTTCCTTTCCTGCGTCAAAAGCTGTCTGTTGCAGGATAGCGGCATATCTGTCCGGAGCAGTGTTTCTCACCTGTTGCAAGGCCTCTATCGCATATTGGAGGCACCAGGTAGCCATAGTGCTGGTGTACCAGTTATTGTTGACGTTGTTCTCATATTCGTTTGGTCCTGTTACGCCCAGCATCACGTACTGCTTACGGGCGTCGCTCCAGTTCACCCGCTGTGCCCAGAAGCGCGCTATACCCATCAATACTTCCAGTCCATACTCCGCCAGGTAAGCTTCGTCACCCGTATAGCGAATGTAGTTGAAAATGGCAAAAGCGATGGCAGCATTCCGGTGAATTTCTTCAAAGGTGATCTCCCATTCGTTGTGACATTCTTCTCCGTTCATCGTCACCATGGGATACAAGGCAGCTCCGTTGTTGAAGCCAAGTTTAGCGGCATTCTCTATGGCTTTTCCCAGTTGTTTATGACGATAGATGAGAAGATTGCGGGCCACCTGCTGATCGGCAGTAGCCAGGTAGAAGGGAATACAATAAGCTTCCGTATCCCAATAGGTAGAACCGCCATATTTTTCACCGGTAAAACCTTTAGGCCCGATATTCAGACGAGCGTCTTCACCTGTATAGGTCTGGTTCAGCTGGAAGATATTGAAGCGGATACCCTGTTGTGCAGCAGGATCTCCTTCTATAACGATATCGCTTTCCTTCCACTTCAACTCCCAGGCAGCAGTCTGTTCTGCCAGCATGATATCGAAGCCTTTCGCGGCCACTTTATTAACGGTCGCTTCGCAGTTGTTAGCCAGTGCTGCCAGGGAATGATTTTCCGAAGAAAGGTTAGCGGCGTATTTGTAGATAACGGTTTCTTTTTGGCGGGAGATAAAAACGGTGGCAGTCCCTCCTACATATTTTTCCTTCTCAACAGGTGTGATGCTCAGCTGTAATGGCTGACCATCCTGGTGAATATAGAACTGCATACCTGTACATACCTGGAAACCGGTCTTTTTTGTCTTCAGTACCAGGTAAGCACTATTACCTTCTATATTGGCATCTACCTCATCCCAGAACTTCTCATCGTAGTTGGCATCCTGGTTCTTTACATCGCCATCGATATAAGCAGTGACCTGCAGTGTACCGTCAAAGTTCAGTGGTGTAATGCTGTAACGGATAGCCCCTGTTTCATCATCCACAATACTGCAGAATCGGGTAGCCACTACGCGTACCTGTTTACCATCTGAGATGGTAGCCGTAAATGAACGTTGCAGATAACCTTCCTGCATATTCAGTACACGACGGAAATCGCTGACCTGCGCTTTATGCAGGTCCAGCACTTCATTGTCGATGCGGATATCAATACCGATCCAGTTGGCGGCATTCAATACTTTGGCGAAGTATTCCGGGTAGCCATTCTTCCACCAGCCCACGCGGGTCTTATCGGGATAGTATACGCCGGCTACATAATTACCCTGTAATGTCTCGCCTGAATAGGACTCTTCAAAATTGGCACGCTGTCCCATACGTCCGTTACCCAGACTGAAAATGCTTTCAGAAATCCTGTTATAATGTGGTACAAAACCTTCCTCGATAATGTTCCACCCGTCTACTTTTATGTACTGCTTCATGACTCTTAACTAAGGCGCCGTTTTGCGCGCGCAATTGGCATTGTTTATTTTGAGTTGAATAAATTGGTCAGTGTTTGAATATTGATCTCCTGCAGCCCGCCAACTACCAGATCAGCCTCACCCAATACGCTTTGCTCTCCTATGCCCACCACTTTCATTCCTCCGGCTTTACCAGCTTGCACACCAGCAATAGCATCCTCAAAAACAATGCATTGTGCCGGTGCTACGCCCAGGGCTTCTGCACCTTTGAGAAATACTTCAGGATCGGGCTTGGAGGCCGATACCATATTGCCATCTATCACAGCGTCAAACAAAGGCAGGATACCCACCTTGTCCAGTATCACACCCGCATTTTTACTGGCTGATCCCAGGGCGGTCTTTATACCGGCAGCCCGCAAACTATCCAGCAGTTCCTTTGCACCCGGCAGGATCTCCTCCGGTGTCATATGATGGATCATATCCACGTACCATTCATTCTTACGGGTAGCCAGTTCCTGCTGTTCTTCGGCCGACTTCTCAATACCACCCCATCCGAGGATCAGTTCCAGGGAACGGACACGGCTCACGCCTTTCAGCTTTTCGTTCTGTGCTTCCGTAAAATTGAATCCCAGTTCATTGGCCAGTCTTTTCCAGGCTTTAAAATGGTAAACAGCTGTATCTACTATTACGCCATCGAGATCAAAAATGCATGCTGCTATTCCTTGCATATATTCAGGTAAATCGTTTGTGAATGTTATCGTTCCAGCTCCATCACCAATGTGCTCTCTGCAGGAATGCGGAGGCTGTCGGCCAGGGGAACACTATTTCCCGAGATCACATCTCTCGCTTTGGAAAAGCCGGTAGTCCTTTCTGTGAACCGCGCTGTTAACATTGCCATCTCCTTTTCATTCGGGTTCATGACAATCATCACGGTCTTCTCTGCGTTGTAGCGGAAGTAGGTGTAGACATTATCCTGCGGGATGAACTGCATCAGTTTTCCTGTTTGTAATACCGGGTTATTCTTCCGGTAGTTGGCCAGTTTGCTGATATAATCATGCAATTCATTCTCTTCTGCATTGCGACCGGCAGCGGTGAATTTGTTCAGTGTATCACCGGCCCATCCTCCCTTGAAATCTTCACGTACCAGGCCATCGGGATTGCTGAAGTTCTTCATGCCTATCTCAGCGCCGTAGTACAATTGAGGAATGCCACGGGTGCTGAGCAACCAGGCTAAGGCAGCTTTGTATTTGTTCTTGTTACCATTCACGACAGAGTAGAAACGGCTCAGGTCATGATTATCCAGGAATACCACATTACGCATAGGGTCCTGGTATTGATAATCCTGTACCAGCGTGGAGTAGAGTTTCACCACTCCATCATCCCATCCCGGCTTTTCATTAAGTGCAGCAGCAATAGCCCAGAGACTCTGGAAATCTGTCGTACCAGGCAGCTGTGAATCGAAGCCCCTGTTTACGGTATTCCCCTGGCTAAAAAAGACCTGTTCAGGACCGCTGCGTACCCATACCTCACCAAAGAAGGTAAAGCCCGGATAAGCGGCTTTAATGGCCTTTCCCCATTCAGCCATAAAATCTGCGTCGTTATAAGGGTAGGTATCCAGGCGGAAGGCATCTACGCCGGCATATTCTATCCACCAGAGATGACTTTGCGTAAAGTACCTGCGCACGTAAGGGTTGGACTGGTCCATATCAGGCATATGCACATCAAACCAGCCGTCTGTCATTAGTTTCCTGTCGGCAGCTGCACTGTAAGGGTCCATCAGCGGGGCAGCCCGAAAGTTGGAGCGGGTGAATGCCGGCCACTGATGTACCCAATTGCTCATAGGCAGGTCTTTCATCGTCCAGTGCTGACTACCGATATGATTATGCACGAGGTCCTGTATCAGTTTCATACCCCGTTTATGCAGACTATCGGCCAGTCGTCTGTACATTTCGTTGGAACCAAAGCGCGGGTCTATACGGTAATTCTCTGTAGCAGCGTAACCATGATAAGAAGCAGAAGGCTGATCATTCGTCACAAGAGGCGTCATCCACAATGCGGTCACACCCATGTCCTGCAGGTATCCCAGGTGATCAATGATACCTTGTATATCGCCGCCATGGCGTTTATACATGGAATCCCTGTTCAGTGAGGTTTCCTGCATACCTTTGATGACATCATTGCTTTTATCCCCATTGGCAAAACGGTCGGGCATGATCAGGTACACCAGGTCACTGCTATTCACCCCTTGCGCTTTGCTGCTGTTCTCTCTTTTCCTCAGTTCATATTGGTAGACGATATCCTTTTGCCCTTTCTGTCTGAACACAATTGGGATCGTTCCCGGATTTGCGGCAGCAGCGATATTGATATCCACGAAGAGATAATTCGGGTTCTCTACCTTGTGTACCTCCTGCAATGTCACACCGGGATAACTGAGGGATACTTCACGTGCCGCGATCTTATCTCCGTGTACGATCAGCTGCACCATTGGCTCCTGCATCCCTGTCCACCAGAAGGCGGGTTCTATCCTTTCCAGCTTAGGCATCTGCGCCATAGCGGTATACATAGCAGTCAGCAGCAGGATGGCGGTTAATAACATTCTTCTCGTCTGTAACATGCGCTTTAGGTCTTCTCTTGTTTTAAATAGTGCAGCCCGGAGCAAGCGACCGGGCTGCATATATCATGCAATCAATCCTTACTATTGAGCTAGTGTATAAATGTAGTTGCCTGGATTGTTGAGGTCCATTGTAATGGTATACGTTCCGGCGGTCTCAATACTGATAGCACCTGCACTACCTGCTGTCAGCACTCCATTATTATCATCATCACTTAAAGCGATCGTGTTGGCGTTGTTCGCCCTGAAGTAAAAGCTACCTGCCTGTAGGGCGGTTGTAATACTCCACTTCTTAGTAGCCGCATTAAAGGTCATCGCCTTGTCTGCGCCTCCGGCAGCACTGCCCGTGAGACTCCAGGCGGTATTGGTCAGCGACCAGGTCAGGGTGTTCAGATTAACGGTGAACCGGTAATAACCTGCTTCCGCCGCTTTAATGTTTCCGCCATTAGCTACCAGCGAGCCACCACCAGCGTCGCCATAGTTAACGTCCCAGCTTTTTGCGGCTGCTACTTTAAACTCGGTATTGGCATCAGGAAAATAGAGGTAACCTTCATATACTTTGTCGCTGTTCACAGAGGCCAATGCGCCCAGGCGTGGATCATCAAAAGACCATCCTTCATAGCCACCGGGCACATATACATAAGGGTATACTTTTGGTACGTAGTACGGTGTAACTGTCAGCAGTACACTGTCAGAATACACCTGATCACCTACGGTGTCCACAGCAGCCTTTACACGAACCACCAGTTCATGCTGACGTCCTGCTGCCAGTCCCATATTGTTGATGATCTGGTTCAACGCGGCCACCGTGAATTTTTTACTCAGGCTGTTATTGGCACTGAAGGCTTCTGTCGGCTTTCTGAAGCCATTGCCTTTCTCATCGATCTGTAAGGTATAGTTGACTACGGCCCTGTATCCCCAGTCGCCGGAGGCTGTCCAGGAATAAGTTACCGCATCATCTCCTGCGGTAGCTTCTGAAAAAGTGAAGTCTGTAGCGGTAGCAGAGAAGGCAGGTTTAGTGCCGGTCTTCACCTGCGTAAAGCTGTCCTGTTTTTTACAGGAGAATAATCCCACCACACAAATACTTCCCGCTATTATTTTATTCAACCAGGCATTCATGATGCAAGTATTTTGATATTGTTAGATGCTGTTTGCGATTAATAGTTCCCGTTCTGTTTCAGGTTAGGATTAGCCACCAGTGCACTGGTAGGTAGCGGGTATATGGTGCGGAAATCCGCCACGGAAGTACCTGCTGCTACGCCACCTTTGAACGGCCATACATAAGTGCTGCCGGTGAACAGGCCATAACGGATCAGGTCTGTTCTGCGATGTCCTTCCCAGTACAGTTCACGACCTCTTTCTTCCAGGATGAACTTCAGGTTCAATTCACCTGCGGTGATGTTGCCGGTAGTACTGCCATAGGCCCTTTCACGCAATGCATTGATATAGGCCAGTGCAGTAGTGGTACTGCCACCGCTGCCACCACGCAATACCGCTTCTGCATAGGTCAGGTACATTTCAGCCAGACGCATTAAAGGGAAGTCGGTATCTACGAAAGTAGAATTGGAACCATCCGCACCTTTGGATGTTTTATTGGACCATTTGGTAATAGCATAACCATCGGTAAATGTAGCCAGGTCGGCAATGGTCTTGTTCTGACCATCTGTATAGAACATAGCACGTTTATCAGTGGCGCCGGTGATATCTGAAAACAGGCTCACGAAAGCGCTGGTGGTTCGTAAACCACCCCAGCCACTGTTCACACCGAAATCTGCCGCATTCATACTACCGCCCACTGCAGCATGCACCAGGTACGTAGTACCACCATACGTCTGTGTACGTGTACCGTCGAAGTTGGCGGTGAGCAGGAATTCAGACTTAGACGTTGCGTTGTTATCCGCCTTGAACATATTTGCATAACTGGTGGCCAGCGTATATCCTGAAGTGATCACTTTACTGCTGTAGGTGATCGCATCTGTATAACGGTCGGTACCGGTATATACTGTAGCATTCAGGTATAACTTCGCCAGCAATGCCCATACACAGGCTTTATCTGCACGGCCATATTCATTGGTATGCGCGTCCACCATCTGCGCTTCTATATCTTTCAGCTCGCGTTCAACATAGGCAAACAGGTCTGCACGGGAGATCTGGTTTGGATAATAGTACGCCACCTGGTTACTGTCAGTCACAAATGGTACACTGCCAAACAGGTCCAGGGCATGATAGTAAGTCAAGGCACGCAGGAAGCGGGCTTCTGCGCGGAAAGTCCTTGCTGTCTCCTGGTCTTTTTCTGCAATACCATTGCTGCTCAGGTTAGCATCAGCAGTCTGCCTGATGAACTCATTACACTGCGCTATCTGGTAGAACAGACGGGAGAACATCGCATTGATGAAGTTATCGTCTGCTGTCCAGGTCATCTTATGGAAATCCTGCACGGTACCATCATTCCAGCCGATCACAGCTTCATCAGTCGGTAGTTCCTGCATCTGGAAATAACCACGGATGTAGCTGGAAGTACCTTCATCAATACCACTGATATCAGCACTACCGGTAGGCCCTACCTGTCCGGTCACAGAGAAGCCACCATACAATTTGGCAAGGATGGCCTTGTAATTGGTAAAGTCTTTATATATACTGGCAGAAGTAGCTTCTGTAATGGGTGTACGGTCCAGGTCCTTGGTACAGGAAGCCAGTCCCCATGCCATTGCGCCGGCCAGTACTATCTGATAGATGAATTTCTTGGTCATAACGTTTCCTGTTTGTTAATTAAAAATCAAGGTTAACACCTAAAGAATACACACGCGGACGGGGATAGAACTTATCATCTATACCACTGAACACTTCCGGATCCTGGCCGCTATACTTCGTGATCACAAATACGTTCTGTACGTTGAAGTTCAGGCGTAATCCCACTTTGTCATGCATCAGGCGACCGAAATCATAACCGAGATTGATGTAATCCATGCGGAGGAATGAACCATTTTCCACGTAGTAGTCAGACCAGTACTGGGTGGTTGCAAACTTTGTTGACAACACACTTCTGGACAGGTTAGCCAGGTAGTTACTGTTCTGGAAAGTCTTGTAAGACCCGTTATTGGAAGCCTGGTTATTGTAGATATAGTTACCGAGGTTACTACGCATGCTGAAACCCAGGTTCCATTTCCTGTAATTGAACTGTGAATTGAAGCTCAGGTATACAAGCGGATTAGAAGATTTGTAACGGTATTTATCATCAGAAGTGATGGCACCATCACCATTGGTATCTTCATATACACCTTCTATCGGCTTGCCGTTCTTGTCGTACACCTGTTTATATACATAGAAAGAATTGATCTGGTGTCCTACAGAGTTGATCTGTATCGTGTTTCCCGTACCACCGCTGATACCACCCGTAGCAATACCTACCGAAGTATCTGCCTTTGCTTTGGAGAGGGAAAGTATTTTGTTCTTGTTGTAAGTGATGTTGAAACCTGCATTCCAGCGGAAGTCTTTGGTCTCTACCGGCGTGGCGTTGATGATGAATTCCACGCCCCTGTTCTCGAGGCTACCGATGTTGGTATACAGGGTATTGGTCAGGTTCGTACCGGCAGGTGTGGTCACATCAGCCAGCAGGTCAGTGGTCTTTTTATAGTAGAAGTCTACACTACCAGAGATCCTGTTATTCAGGAAACCATAATCCAGCGCTACGTTGTAAGTGGCAGTCTGTTCCCATTTGATATTCTGGTCATAACCAGCAGCACGCAATGTCTTGTAGAAAGCATCACCTAATTGATAAGAGGAATTCGCGTCACCATAAGTATAACGGGACAATGCCGCATATTCCTTACCCATACCAATGTTTTCCTGACCGGTCTTACCATAACCCAGTCTCAGTTTCAGGTCAGACAGTACGCTGGAATTCTTCAGGAAAGCTTCCTCTTTCAGTTTCCATGCAAAAGCTACAGAAGGGAAGTTACCCCAGTGCTCACGGAAACGGGAAGTACCATCGCGACGCATCGTGAAGGTGAGCAGGTATTTGTCATTGAAAGTATAATTCAAACGACCAAAGAAAGATACCAGTGTATGCTGTGCTTCACTGTAGTTACCAGCAGCAGTGGTAGTATCGCCTGCTTCATCCTTTACAGGATAACCAGGTGTGGCAATGATGAAATCCTGGTAAGAATAACCGGCCATTACATCTATACGGCTTTTGATGCCCTTCAGGTCTTTGGCATAGTTCAGGTAGAAGTCGAGCAGTTTGTTCTTCATCTCCTGTGAATAATGCTTGTAAGAACCGCCCTTGCCATTGTAGTAGGCTAATGCAGCATACTTAGGAATATTGGTATTGCCCTCTCCTTTCTGGTAGTCGTAACCCAGGTTCAGGTTAGCACGCAGTTCAGGCAGGAAGTGGAACTTATAGTCAAACTGGATATTACCGATACTTCTTTTTACTTCGGATTTATCTACTTTCTGTTCAAGGTTAGCGAGGGGATTTTTTGTGGCCAAGTCATACAGCTTGCCGTTATACAGCCATTCGTAGTAACCACCAAAGTCTTTACCACCGGTGCGTACAGGCTGCGTAGGATCGAACGCTATGGCCGCGTTGATAGCAGTCTGGTCTGCAAAACGGTTATCAGCGAGAGAGCCTTTTACGTTCATATTTATCTTCAGATGATCATCAAATAAACTGGGTGACAGGTTGATGCTGGCAGACTTTCTTTCCAGGTTGGAATTTTTCAGGATACCGTCCTGGTTCAGGTAACCAACTGATATACGGTAAGGCAGTTTCTTCCAGGAGCCGCTCAGGGCCAGGTTATTATCAGAGCTGAGTGCAGACTGATAGATCTGTTTCTGCCAATCGGTATTGGCTTTTCCTAACAGCGCGATCTGTGCTGCGGTACCGTTTGCCTTTACCACATCGGTAAACTCACTGGCCGTCAATACCGGTGAATAGCTGGTTACTTTGGCCACCGCGTTGGTAGAGCTGAAAGACACATGGAGTTTATCGCCCAGGCGACCTTTCTTGGTCGTGATGATGATCACACCATTAGAGGCACGGGAACCATAGATAGCGGTGGCAGAAGCGTCTTTCAGTACGTTGAATGACTCAATATCATTCGGATTGATAAGGCTTAAGCCATTGGACTGTCCGCTCACGTTATTATTATCCAGGGGCACACCATCCACAATGATCAGCGGATCGTTGGTCGCATTGAGGGAAGCACCACCACGTACGCGGATGGTACTACCAGCACCGGGAGCGCCACCGTTGGAGGTGATCTGCACACCAGGCACCTTACCGGTAATCAGCTGTTCAGGAGATGATAATGGCCCTTTGTTGAAATCTTTGGTAGAAACAACCGCAATGGAACCTGTCAGGTCACTCTTTTTCTGTGTACCATAACCCACCACTACTATTTCATTCAGCCCCTTGGTATCCGCCTTTAACTGGAAAGTAAGCGGTGCTGTATTGTTGCCAGCATTAACTGGCAGTTCAAACGTTTCATAACCCATGATACGTGCTACCACGACCATATTGCCGGGTGTAACACCAGTAATGGTGAAGTTTCCCTGGGCATCAGCCGTAGCATTTTTGCTGGTGCCTTTAATGAAGACGGTGGCGCCGGGAATAGGCTGCCCTGTTTCGTCTGTCACTTTTCCGCTGATACTGCCCGATTGTGCATAGGTAAAAAAGGACATCAACACAAAGCACAGCAGAAATGCAAAACTGGCAAAGCGTGTTCTTTTCATTGATCGATTGATTAGTTGATAAGAAATTTGTTTCACAATAGTTCACCGTAAGACCCTTTGAGCAAAAGTCTCCCCCTGTCGAATCCAGTTGGATGCGACGACTATGAATTTTTTGTCGTTCTGATGGAACCGGAGACTGATGTTGTACCGGCTGTAAGAGATCCGGAATCTATTCCGGAAGTTCAATAGTTAAGTTAGTTACGTTCCGTGGACCAGTGATTTTTCTCCCGGATGATCCGGAGGGATGCTACCCCTTTTTCCCGACCTCCCGGATGCCGTGACCCGGACTGTTAAATGCTGTCATTTTTCTCTACGTAGGATTCATTTTGCTTTTGATTTTCATTTCCGGGAACGTTCCCGGAACGTGGAACACTTTTGCTAAAGTAGAGTATTTCGTGAATACTGTAACATTTCGAAACACTTTTTTTAAAAAAAAGTTAAAAAATGATAACGGGAATGTCTGACAAGATAAGTTAAATCAGCATTAAACAGTTGATAAACAGTCTATTAAAGAAAAATCACTATAAGAGAAGGCAAAGGATACCGCTTTCATTTTCTTTCTTTCTATTCAGCCTCGCTCTCGGGTATTGTTTTTACCCCGGTGGAGGATGTTCTGGGGATGAGTTTTGAACTTAAAACGACATGGTCATTGATGGGGGTATCACTTTCCAGGGCTTTAAAAAGCAACTGCGCGGCGTTCGTTCCCAGGTCATATGCCGGCTGGGTAATGGTAGACAGGGCAGGATTCAGCAGGGAGGCAATTTCCAGGCTGGAGAAGCTGACGATCTTGATCTCTTCCGGGATCTGGATTCCCAAATGATGGCATACGTAATAGCTGGAGATAGCCAGACGCTCTACAGATGCCAGTAAGCCGTCGGGGCGTCGCTCCGGCAAGACTTTGGACAGGATCTCAAAGTTCTGGTCATAGTCGTTGGTGCAATCTATCACCAGTTGTGTATCATATTCGATCCCCGCATCTTTCAGGGCATCGCGATAGCCCTGCATACGGACATTACCGATAGACAGGCTTTTATTGATCACAAGAAAAGCGATCTCCTTACAGCCCATTTCTATCAGGTGACGGGTAGCAGCAAAGCTACTGTCATAGTCGTCTGTAGTGACTTTGGGTACATCGATATCATCGTACACCCTATCGAAGAATACCAGAGGGATATGTTTATTATCAAGCCGGTTGAGGTACTGGTGGTCATCCGCCTCGCCTGATGCCGACATGATGATACCGTCTACACGGCCATTATAGAGCTTATCGATGAAGGTCACTTCTTTCTGGTACTCATCGTCGGTCACATAGATCAGCGTATGATAGCCCTTCTCCCGCGCCACGCGTTCTATGCCGTGGATGGCCTGGGAAAAGAAGTTATTGGCCAGTTCGGGAACGATGATAGCAATGGTCTTGCTCTTCTTCTCCCGCAGGTTACTGGCGTGGTGGTTAGGCTGATAATTGAACTCTTTCGCCATGGAAAGGATCCTGGCCTTCGTCTCGGGATTAATGTCACTGTTGCCTCTGAACGCCCGGGAAACTGTAGAGGTGGATAAATTCAGTTTTTCCGCTAATCTTTTGATATCGACGCGATCCATGCTAAAGTTGTTTAGATAGGCTGAACTGGCAAATTAGTCAAATTTTGCCGAAGCTACTGCTGATTTCTGTATCTCCGCGGCATGATACCGGCATTTTCCCCGCCGGAATATGACAGATTTTCCATCTTTTTTCGACCTGTATCCCTTGTGAGTTCGATGAAGTTCCTATATCTCCATATCGCTATACCGTCATTTCCATATCACTTTACCGACATTTCTATATCGATTCGATATAGAAATGACGGTGAAATGATATGGAAATGACGGTATAGTGATATGGAAGAATGGGTACATGAGCCTATTCATAAGGGTTAATGAGCAAAAAAGCGGTTACATTTCTGACAGCATTCAGTAACACCTGTTGATTAAAATCGTCCCTGTTATGTTTATATACCACGTTAATGGATATCAGACCATGTACCGCCGACCACATGAAGTAGTATATGACAGACACATGTTCGTCGGATTGTTGCTCTGTGGGCAGGACTTGCCTGATCACATTTCCAAACAATGCAGCAAGCGCTTCTACTTCGGGCATATTACTGTTATCGCAGCAACCCTGGGTGTTTATTCCAAACATCAACTGATACAGTTCCTTTTCTGCGAATGCATAGTCCCAGTATGCCGTCCACATGCTTTCCAGCTGTTTCTCCGGCAAATCATGTTCCAGTTGTGCCCTGTGAATGTTCCCGCTCAGTTGAGCAAACCCCATTCTGGCCAGGTCCATCAGGATAGCCTCTTTGTTCAGAAAATAGTCATAGATCACCGGCGGTGTATGCTTGATCATGTCGGCTATTTTGCGCATGCTTACGGCTTGCCAGCCACGTGCTTTAGCAATGCTCAATGCAGCATCCAGAATATTAGTGCGGCTTTCTTCTTTCAGACGAAGCCTTCTTTCTTTTACTCCCATAACAATTATTATTATCGGTTTATTTCCCGGCTAACCCGGTATATTTTGTTGTAAAAAAGCAAAGCATTCCCCTGGTCCCAGGCGCCTAAGGCGTAAGACCAACCGCATGACCGTGCATGCACGTCACCTGAAATAGACTATTTAGTCTCTTGTATAAAAGAAAAAAAACAGCCATTCCCAAGGCTGTTTACGTTAATTGCGTGAGTACGTTTTAGACAAGACTGTACGATGCCAGTTCTTTTTTCATAGCTTTCACTGCTGTTTTCATTGGTAACGGACTACCCGTTACACGGGACATCATGATGGCCCCTTCTACTGTTGAGAACATCTTTACCGCCATCTCATCTGCATTGATTGACGGAGAAAGTTCTCCTGCCTTCACGCCTTCTTTTACGATACCGGTCAGCATTTTGAGCGTCTGGTTGACTACGGACCGCACCTTTTCCTTAATAGCAGGATTAGTATCATCCGTGTCTACGGCAAAGTTCAGGATCGGGCATCCACCGTGTATAAAACCATTCAGTGGATTCGCATTTATTTCCGCAAAAACAGTCAGCTTCCCGATGGATGTTTGCTGTTCCTGCATTAAACGATTTCTGTGAGTAGTCACTTTGTCGAGCAGATATTCTGCACTGGCAGAAGCTAATTCATCTTTGCTCTGGAAATGTCCATACAGACATCCTTTTGCTACTTTCGCCGCCTGCAGGATCTCATCAATGGAGGTGCCTGCAATCCCTTTCTCATTAAATAAATCCGCCGCCTGTTCAATAATAAACTGCCTCGTCCTTTCTGACTTCTTCATTTACGTTAATTTACACTGTCTAAAATAGACTAAATAGTCTTACCTGACAAATTTATTTTAAAAGGCCGCCCCGCAAAGCGAGACGGCCTTCCCCTTTTACCACATGGTTTATATTATTACTAACATGACTTATCTTAACGTGGCGTATGTTCCACTGACATACTTGTTTCAAGTGCTGACTTCAGCTTGTTGTTGGAATCGAGATCAGCATCGATATTGAGCACGAGCTTTCCACCGGTGAAGGAGCCTGTAAAGTCGCCGATCTGCAGTTTGGTCATTACAAGGTTCAGGTCCAGTTTCAGCTTACCATCGAAGGTAATACCATCAGTACCGATTGATACATCTTTGCCTGTAGCGGTCAGCTCAACCTTTCCGGTTACCTTCACGATAACAGGAATATCTGTTCCGCGCCATGTGATCCTTCCGTTCATCAGGAAGGCAGGTTTAACTGAATCTCCCTGCACACGTACATACAATTTCACCTTCTGGAAGTTACCCAAAGGCAACATAAGGCTACCCAGTTCAGTGCTGTCGAGGATGTCGATAAACCTGTCGCTTTTAATACTCAGGTTAATTTCATCCGGACCGTTTTTAGCTTCGAATTTCAGTTCCCTGAATCTGATCTTAATACTATCCCAGGTAAAATCAAACCGAAGGGATGGAAAAGACGCCACAGACGGATCGTTCATAATTCTGCCCAGCCGTTCTTTTCCTGCGGCATCTGCTGCTACTGAGCCTGTAGGATTGATTGCCTGGATCCGGTAATCGACGGTGGCTTTACCATCTTTCGCTGGCGGTGCTACATTTTCATTGGAGCTTTGTTTCGAACATGCAGAGAATAGTACAGCAACCAGGGTAACAGCTGCACATAACTGAAAAAAGGATTTTTTCATGAGTTAATTGGTTTAATTGTTTCCAATAAAATAGAGGTAAGAAGGTTTTACAATTCGATATGTTTTCCCCTGGAAATAACAGTAAGTGCTACTGACTCTCTTTGTGACATATGGTTTTAATACGGGTCTTAGCTGGTATTTCAGGTTGCCTTGCATCATACAATTTTCGTACCGCAAGTCTTCATAACACCATTATTATTAATGCAATAGAAGAAAACTACTCGTTTTCGGAGTGAACTGTTTATACCGCCATTTTTATTGCACTGTCTCCTTTTGCAGTCAGAGTGTGGAAATATGTCGATACTTGTCACAGTAATAATTTTCAAATCAATGGAAGGGATCGTTAGTAAGGTCTGATTATTGTGGCAATTCCCGAAAAGGATAACTATGAAGAAATTATCATTCAACTTATTGGTTGACGGAGTGCCATACATGGTGAAAGCGGAACCTTTTTCATTTAATGATGAACTGCGTTATAATGTAAGTTTTAATGGCAGCGAGACCTTCATCTTTGCCTGGGACGAAGACACATTGCGATATGCGCCCATTGGTGAGGTTGCAACAGAGCTGTCTATGGCCCTGGAACAGGAGATTGCCAGCAGGCTTTATGAAGTCACCCCGAGCAGGGAATAAAAACAAATAAGTATATTTCCCTATACCTCTTTTTCATAAATTCTTTTTTATCATCGAACAAAACGAAAACAAGCACTGTTATTTAACAGTGTAAAAAACTTACTAACTCAAGTAGCCGAATACATAGACCTCCAAAACCTTATTTACCAAAACAACCATGAAAAACATCCATGCATCACAACATAGTATAAACCACTAAATAACCAGGACATATTCACTACAGGTCACCATTAAACCCTGCAGCAGGGTGATCTCTTTTCATGTCTTTTTATGACTGCTTCCCCGTTGGCGGATGATCAGTTTTCTTTTACCCGGTATGTATCACTTATACATATAAGTACTTCTATGGCGGATACCGAAAAGCCAGAACAGAGTAGGTAATATTTTAAACCATATGTTATGTCAAGCACAGCGCAAGCGCCCAGCCCAAAAGTGAGAAAATTAGAAAAGTCTACAGCAGGTACCATCGTCAACATAATGGTGATTGTTGATAGCGACGCTATTACTGCAGTTTACCCAAAGAACCCTAATGCCCGTAAGGACAATCCCACAGGCCTTAACCACCACGAAGGCATTACCATGTTGTGTAATATCGAGAACTATGTAGGAAATATTAATAATGACCCTGCTAATCTCGAGTTCAAGGCAAATGTGGGCGACTGGGTTTCTTTCCACGCGATGACTGTTTCCGGTAATTCACAGTCTGCCGTTATTCTCTATGATGTATCATCACTGAATGGCATCAACGTATTTAATGTCTTCCATGCAACAATGGAAACCAGGACCGGTGCCGTGCTGCCTAACCCTGCCAGTCAGGATGGCCTGCCGCCAACAGTGCAACCGGTAACCTTCTTCTCATATGATAGTAAGGTGGCCAGCCAGGGTAAAGAACAACTCGGTTTGAAATTTGCCCTGTATACACTGGACGATACCGGCGAAAACCAGGTGCTATATGATTACTTCTGGTTTGATCCACAGATCGATGTAAAATAATCACGCTTTTTACCATAGCACATATTGAAAGTTTTATTACAGCAGTCCTGTTTATGCGGGACTGCTTTTTTATATACTGACGGATTTGTTCTATTTTTCCTTTCCCCGCTCATCTAATTTTGATAAAAAAAGATGAAACGGACCATGCGTATTATTTTATTGCCACTACTTCTTTTCCTGTTCGCCACCGGCTTTAGCACCAGGCATGCGGGAGACGGACAAGCCCTCTACGAGCATCATTGTGTCCGCTGCCATGGGGCAGACGGCACCCGGGGTATGTTCGGGGCCAGGAACCTGCAAAAAAGCCTGCTCCCTGACACGGCCATCACTTTACAGATAATGAATGGTAAAAGGGTCATGCCGCCCTTTAAAAAGAAGCTGACACCCGATCAGATAAATGAACTCTCTGCTTACATCAAAACACTTAGAAAACCTGCAATATGACACCTGTAAAAACGACAAACATGCCTACTATCTCCCACATCATGCTGATCATCACAGCTATCACCACAGCGCTGATCAGCGGCCTATTCTATGCATGGTCCTGTTCTGTAGTACCGGGACTGGCCCGGGTATCTGACAGTACTTATCTTGAAACCATGCAACAGATCAACAGGGCTATCCTGAACCCCGTATTTTTTATGAGCTTCATAGGCACCGCCCTGTTATTGCCATTGAGCACATGGCTGCACTATAGCCCTGAACTGAATGCCCGTTTCTGGCTATTGCTGCTGGCATCTGTTGTGTACCTGGCAGGAACCTTCGGGGTGACTATGTTCGGTAATGTACCGCTGAATGATATGCTGGATGCCTTTAACTTATCATCTGCCTCTGTACAGGAGCTGGCTGCCCAGCGGGCAAGATTTGAAGTACCCTGGAACAACCTGAATATCATCCGTACCATTGCTGGCATAGTGACACTTATCCTGATCATTCTGGCCTGCCTTAGTCCTGCGGCAGCGACAACACGTCCGGTGGTGTACAGATAAGCTATTAACGCAAGAGGCGCCTCCTTTACAGGAGACGCCTCTGCTATTTAAATGAATGGGTTAGTTATTGTCGTAATGCCTCTATTTCGGCAATTGTTTTCGATAGGTCTTTACCCAGCTTTCTGTTACCATCCGCAGTGATGAGATAGTTATCTTCAATACGGATACCGCCGAAGTCGCGGTAAGATGCTACCGTCTTATAATCTATAAAGTTACTAAGTTTATCTTCAGCTACCCAACGATCGATCAGTTCAGGAATAACATACACACCGGGTTCCACAGTCAGTACAAATCCGGGTTGCAGCTCACGTCCCAGGCGAAGAGACTTCCAGCCAAATTCCGTGCTCTTTTTCAAATTATCGGTATAGCCTACATATTGCTCTCCCAGGTCTTCCATATCGTGTACATCCAGTCCCATCATATGACCAAGACCACACTGGAAGAACAGGGTATGTGCACCGGCTGCCACTGCTTCTGCAGGATCACCTTTCATAAGGCCCAGTGTTTTCAATCCTTCTACCAGTTTTATGCTGGCCTGCGTATGTACTTCCTTATATTGAATACCCGGTTTCAGCAGGCTTACTGCATGATCGAGCGAATCCAGTACCACCTGGTATACTTCCCGCTGACGGGTAGTGAACTGCTTCCCAACGGGGAAAGTCCTGGTCAGGTCACCGGCATAATGCATCACGTTTTCCGCACCGGCATCGCAGAGTATCATATGACCTTCCGCCACCCGGTTGCCATGGAAGTGATTATGCAGGATCTGTCCGTTGATGGTCAGGATGGTAGGATATGATAAACGTCCGCCGCCTGCGAGTGCTGCTTCTTCTACTTTGGCAGCGATCTCGTATTCCATCATGCCCGGCTTTGTATACTGTATAGCTGCCAGGTGCATGTCAGCACTGATAGAAACAGCTTTCTCCAGTTCTGCTACTTCATGTTCATCTTTGATGGCCCGCTGCGCAATCACAGCTTTAATCAATTCCAGGGATGCATATTCCTGCAGGCCACCGATAGGTTGCTGCAACCATTCTGACAGCCGGATCTTGTTCTCAGGACGGTAAGGCGGCAGGATATGTATACGACGGCCGGAAGTCTGTGCACTTTTCAATACATCTGCGAGCTGCGCATAAGGACGGGTTTTCGCAATGTTAACTTCAGTCGCTAAGTCCTGCAGGGAAGGTAATGCGCCTGTCCAGATAATATCATCAATCCCTGCTTCTCTTCCGAAGAGTGTCTCCTCTCCTGTTTCGGTATCCAGTACTACTGCCAGTCCGGGAATATCGATACCTGCATAATAGATGAACGTACTGTCCTGACGGAAAGGATAGGTATTGTCCGCATAGTTCATGCTGCTGTCTTCATTCCCCATCAACAGGATGATTCCTTTACCAACCTGCGCTGCCAGCTTTTGTCTGCGCTTACTATAAACGGATTTATCAAACAGATATAAATGCATAGTCTTATAATCAGCCACGAATTTAGTACTTCGTTGTGTAATTTCGTTTACTCAAAATAAAAAAGTAGTCGTTGCCGCTATTGTATTGCTTTCACAATCTCCAGCACCTGCTCATGATAATAAAAACTTTGCTTAAGATTGGTCATATTCCTGGCGATGTTTTCCAGTACGATCACGCTGGTCTTTGAACCGGGGAAATAAACATCCATAGAAATGAAGCCAGGCGCTACACCTGTCATGGCCAGTTCGGGTACAGTAGTGTGCCGCGGAGTAGTGATACCATAACCATAGTCTATCGTTCCAAATGTGAGATGCTCTCTGAAGGCGTTTTCCTTCGGAGCGATCATCAGGCGATAAGTCTTGTCAGACAACAGCTTGCCACCATGTAGGCTGTTATTCCATCTCACCAGATCATCTCCGGAAGAAATCAATCCGCCAGCGGCAGCAAAAACGTCCAGTATGCTTTCTTCTTTTTGTGGCTGTCCTTCTTTATCGAGCGTATATCCCTGCGCCAGGTCTTTGTATTGCTTTGTCCGTGGATGGAAGCTATGCTGCATACCACATTGTTTAAACAAGGCCATACAAAGATCAGGGAAAGTCCGGTCGGATGTTTTCTCCACTATCTGCGATAACAGATCATAACTGATGAAACCATACGCAAAACGGGAGCCGGGTGTGAAAGCAAGCGGCTTATCAAGTGCCGTAATACCATGAGTATGTGTTAACAGGTGATGAATAGTCACTGTATCCGCCCATTTTTCCGGCAGATCGGGCAGGTATTTGTGAATGGGATCATTCAGCTGCAGATGTCCTTTTTCCATCTCCTGCAGCACAATCACGGCTGTGATCTGTTTACTGATAGAGCCGATGATAAATTCGCTATCCCAGTTAACAGGTTGTTTGTTTTCAAAGCTGGCATAACCTGCGGCCTTACTATAGAGCGTCTTCCCTCCCCGGCTGACGACGACCACACCATTAAAAGGCGTTTTAGTGTTGGCCGTGAGCAGGGAGTCAAGTTTGCGGGAAAGGTTTTTCTGTTGTGCAAATGAACTGCTGAAAGCACTCAGGAAGGCAATGAGGAAAAGGATGCGCCGGGTCATTGGATTGGAAATTTTTGCGGTGAGGTTTTAATGACCTGCAAGGTCGAATTAATTATCTGCATTCGTTCATGCATTGTAAAAAAAGTTCGTCTCAATGTCCTCTTTATATGGCCGGACCAACGTTTCCTGCGTGTTTGCCCGAAAGCAGGCAAATTATGACTAATTTTATGCTGGTAAGATCAAGATAACAACATGAAGCGGCATTCCTTTCCAGACAGTCCATTCCAGATACAGCTGAGTTTTTTCCATATTATTGAGGAACTGGAAAAACAGGCAGCGGGGTCGGTGGGAGAATCAACCATCCAGGCCAAAGCCTTACTGGCCGAAGTGGCGCAATGCCCTGAACTGGTAGAAGGACTGACCACGTATGAACAGATAGAAAAGAACGAGGACCTCATTCATCGCCTGCTGACCAATTACTTTCCGCAGGAACTGACCATGAATGAAATCAAAGCGATCAATCTTCCCTATACAGATCTCATCTTCAATCATACAGCACGTTTTAAAAATATACTCAAAGCCGCAGGACCAGACTTCTCATTCAATATCAGGGATTTCGATGCACATCAGTTCTATGTACTCAGCTGCTGTCTGATACTGAATGAATTCTATGGTACGACGCTGGACTTCAGCAGACCTTTGTTTTATGATATTCCTACGGCGGATGGCGTCATTAAACACTACAGGATATTATACAATGCAGACTACCTGGATATCCTGCCTACAGAAAGGGCGGTTACACTAACGGCTGATGACATTGACCTTTTACTGAACAGCTATGATAACCTGGACCTCTGGAAATCAAAGTTCCCGAAGGAAAGCTGGACGCTGAGAGGTTTTTCCATTATGACCCTGTACGATGCCACGGTAGAGAATGCTGTGTCCATCTTCAAGGAGAGATTACTGGGATTGAATGCCGCAGGCTTTGAAGAGAACATGCAATCCATCTTCCGGTCCATTTACCGCATACCCGATATAAAGGTTGGCTTTACGCTCTATAACCAGGAGGAAGACCAGTTCACTGCCAGCGAACCTTTCAGCCAGTATATGACCAGTTTTATTGTGCAGGGACAGAGCCATAAGGAAGCCCAGATGCTGTTATGTTCCAGCTCTTACAATTGCCTGATAAGAAGGAAGCAATACTTTGCTATTTCAGATGTGGACGAATTTGTGGCATCCGATCCGGAAAACATGCTGGGTAATTACTTTCACCGACAGGGGATCAAAAGCTTTATACTGGCGCCGGTGGTCAAGAACGGGCAACTCCTGGGAGTATTGGAATTGCTTTCCCTGCGCACCAAAGAACTGAACAGTATCAATGCAAATAAGCTGGAAGTGGTCATGCCCTACCTCACCGATACGATGGAGAGGCTGTTGGTGGAAATGCAGAACGAATTGCAGGCCGTTATCCAGGAAAAATATACGGCCATTCACAGCAGTGTATACTGGAAGTTCAGGGAAGAAGCACAAACGCTGATCGCTCACCGGGAAACAGGGAGAGATTATGAATTGCGGGAGATCGTATTTCCGGACGTAT
The DNA here is from genome assembly GCF_003014595.1 of Chitinophaga ginsengisoli. Taxonomy (GTDB): domain Bacteria; phylum Bacteroidota; class Bacteroidia; order Chitinophagales; family Chitinophagaceae; genus Chitinophaga; species Chitinophaga ginsengisoli. Next base: position 529,679 of record NZ_PYGK01000002.1, read on the forward strand.
ATCCGCTGTATGGACAGATAGATATCAAAGGCTCTTCAGAGGTAAGGAATGCCAGCGTGCAGCAGGACCTGCAACTGCAGATAAAGACCCTGTGTCCTTTAATAAAGCAGCTGATTAATCCTGACTATGTGATGGCCGAGGAAGCCGCTTACGGCAAGTCAGGGACAAGTGATCCATCCCCACAGATCAACGCCTTCCGGGAGGTACAGGAGCAGCTTCGGGACTACCTGGTCGAACTTACTTTCCCATTAAGGGCAGGTACGGAGCAATATATCACGGCTTACCTGGCGAATGAAGTACATCCGCTTTTACAACGTTATGCCACTGATCCCCGGGTACAGGCTTACTTCGCTGAAACTGACAAGGAAAAAGGCGCATTCCATTTGCAGCGGCGGAAGTATGAGACAACCATCTCCACTATCAATAATAGGTTATCTGATGTTATTGACCGGAATCAGACCATTGCCCAGGTATTATACCCTCACTATTATGAGCGCTTCAAAACCGACGGTATAGAACACAACCTGTATATAGGCGCCTCTATCTCTCCCAAATTGCAGTTCAGTCTTCAAAGGCTGTACGACCTCCGTTTATGGCAGTTAAAGACGCTCTGTGAGATGGAAATAGCACATCATCGTCTGAAGGCGGAACTCCCCTATCCCGTGGATGTTACCACGCTTATCCTGGTATACAATGCCACTATCGCTATCCGGTTCCGCATGGACGAGAAACGCTTTGATGTGGACGGGAGTTATAATGCGCGGTTTGAGATCGTGAAAAAGCGGATAGACAAGGCCTTTATCAAGGATACTTCCGAGCGTATCACCCAGTCGGGGAAGATCACGATCGTGTTTTCGAATCGTCTGGAAGAGCAGGAATACCTGCAGTATATTAACACCCTGCAATCGCAAATGATCCTGGAAGCCGATATTGAACAGTTTGATATCGAGGATCTGCAGGGGGTATCGGGGTTAAAAGCGATCCGGGTGAAGATTGTTCATTAGCATATACGGACATCTCTAAAACGACACTATCCTACAGCAATTGCCATAGGATAGTGCATGTAATGGAGGGGCTATGAGCCAGTATATAGCGTCAAGCCTGCGAAAGTGCGATTAGTAGGTGAATTTCTCCCAACCCTGAGCAGTAGTGCGGTTACAGGTCATTGCCTGTGCACCGTTCTCAGAAGAAACGTAAGCGCCGTTGTTGCCGCGCAGAGAGAAGGTACCGTCGCCGTTATCGATCCAGTCGAATTTCTCCCAGTCCTGGATGGTAGTACGGCTACAGGTTATTGCCTGCGTACCGTTTTCAGAAGAAACATATTTACCCATGCTCTGAAGGGCTACTTTACCACCACCTGCATCAACAATGGTGAATTGCTCCCAACCCTGAGCGGTAGGACGATTACAGTTCATTGCCTGCTGACCGTTCTCGCCACTCACGAAAGAACCGTTGTTACCCCTGATAGAGATCGTAGTGCCGATCGGCGCACCACCACCACCAGGATTCTGGGTAATGTTATATACTCTTACATAATCTACCAGCATGGAAGCAGGCAGCGCGCCATCGTTGATGTTATTGCCAGGCAGGTTACCACCTACGGCAACGTTCAGAAGGATGAAGAACGGTGCATGGAATTCCTCTGTACCGTTGATGTTGTTCTGGATGTTGGCGATATGATATTCAGTATTGTCCACATACCAGTGGATAGAAGAAGCATCCCATTCTATAGCGTACACATGGAAGTCAGTCGCAGTCGTAGTGGTATTACCGCTATAGTAAGTATAGGCAGTATTCCACCAGTGGATAGTACCCAGGATGGTGTTGCTGGTGTTTACCTGTTCCATGATGTCGATCTCACCACAACCAGGCCAGCCAGCGCCGGTATTGATACTGTTACCCAGCATCCAGAAGGCAGGCCATAAGCCCTGTACACCTGGCAGCTTGATACGGGCCTCGATACGGCCATATTGTGTAGAGAACTTACCGTTACTATTGATACGGCCGGAAGTATAAGGCTGTCCCTGTACCGTTTCTTTACGGGCAGTGATCACCAGGTTACCGCCGGTAACGGCAACGTTCTGGGTCTGGTAAAACTGTTTTTCGTTGTTTACGCCCAGGTTACCATTTTCATACCCCCATTTGGAAGTATTCAGGCTGGTACCATCAAATTCGTCAGACCATACCAGGTCATACGACTTAGCAGCGGCAGCAGCACCTACGGCTTTGTCGCTGGCAGAGAGTTTTGGCGTTTGCCCTGCCTGGTTTTCTTTCGTACAGGATGTTACGGCGGTGGCCAGCAACAGGAGGCTCAGGAGCCCGGAGAAGGTTTGTTTTTTCATAGTTTTTAAAAATTCCGGTTTTCATTGTTCCCGCATACTGCATTCTTGCTACCGGAATGGGTGACAATCCCAAATCATCCGTAGACAGGAAAATGTGATAACGCGGAAACAGGTTATTTTAAGATCAGGGCAAAGATGAGGGTAATTTTCATGCAGCCTCGTTTCAGGGGTACGTCTAATCTACTACAAGACAAAGACAGCCGATTGATTATCAATAAACATTATTTACGTCAGCACTACTTCAAACCATAATATTCATATTTTTAGTAAAACGTTATGGAAAATGAACAAGCTCATTTTGCTTGTACTGTCTATCCTATGGACAAGTGATAACCTGGCACAACAGATCATCGGCTTACCACCTATTGTCAACTACACCCGGCAGCAATACCCGGGAAGCGGGCAAACATGGGACCTGGATATCGACAGGAATGGCATTCTTTATTTTGCCAATAATGAAGGGCTGATGACCTTTAATGGTCATTCCTGGAAATTGCTGCCAGTTCCCAATCATACCCGGCTGCGTTCTGTGAAAGTGGATAAAGATGGGCGCATCTATGTAGGTGCACAGGACGATTTCGGGTACTACCTGGCAGATGCGGATGGCGTATTACGTTATACATCCCTCAAACCGGCCGTCAGGGACCGGAAGGATCAGTTTGCGGATATCTGGGATATCGTCTTCTATAATGGCGGCGTCTTTTTCAGGGGCTCCACCAAGATATTTTATTATGATCATCACAATTTGCATATATATCCTGGCACCATGCAATGGCAGATGCTATGCCGCGCCAACAACAGATTATATGCCCAGGATGCGAGCAAGGGGCTGATGCAGTTCAAAGACAATACCTGGGAGCCGGTCTGTAAGGAAGTTGCCGACAGGCACTTACTGATCAGGGAGATCATAGGAACGGCCAAAGGGAATGACAATGACACCCTATTGGTCTGCACTTTAAAAAATGGCATTTTCAAACTACACCAGGGACGCCTCTTCCCTTTTACAAGTAATGCCACCCCTATTTTCGTCCAAAACCAGATCTACTGCGTAAGACCCTGGGGAGACAAGCAGCTGCTGATTGGGACCTCCTATGGCGGCTGTTATATTATACACCGGGAAACAGGCGCTGTTATCCAGCGATTTACCGTCAATGAAGGGTTGCAACACAATAGTGTGCTGAAGATCTTTACCGACCCCGGAAAGAATATCTGGCTGGCACTGGACAACGGCATTGACATGGTACGATATAATACCGCCATCAAACAGATCCTGCCGGATAATAAACGTTATCTCACTACTTATGGAGCTACCGTCTTCGACAAACAATTGTATATCGGTACGTCGGATGGTGTATTCAGTACGCCGCTGGGTGAACAGCGGGACCTTAGTTTCCTGGAAAGCCATTTCCGGCAGGTAAACAATACTGCCGGGCAGGTATGGAGCATTGCGCAGGTAGAGCAGCACCTGCTGATGGGACACCATGAAGGGGCTTTTGAGATCAAAGGCGGGACAGCCGTTCCTTTGTCCAAATGTACGGGGTGCTGGTTATTTCAGCCCTTGTCGTCTTACCTGGTAGCAGGTTGTTATAACGGATTACAAGTAATGCGTAAGGAAGGAAGTGGCTTGTCAGCCGGACGACCAGTAAAGGGATTATTTGAGTCCCTGCGCTTCCTGACGGTGGAAGACGACAGCATCATCTGGGCATCCCATCCTTACCGGGGCGTATTCCGCATGTACCTCGACAGGGACACGATGTTGCGGTATACATTATACACCCGGAAGAACGGCTTACCGGCAGACTACAACAATTTTGTGTTCAGGATCAAGGGCAGGATGATCGTGGCCACGCAGGCAGGTGCATATGAATATGATGCGGCCACGGACCGGTTTGTACCCTCCCGCTGGCTGTCTCCCATCCTGAAGGACGCCAGTCTGCAATACCTGTCGGAAGATGCTGCCGGCAACGTCTGGTTTGTCTCTGATAAGATGCCCGGTGTGATAGACTTCCATAAACCAGTGCCGGAGCATGCGTATAGCATCGTACATTTCCCGGAACTGAAAGGACAGATCGTCAATGGTTTTGAATTCCTGTATCCTTATAATGATGAGAATATTTTTGTAGGAGCAGAAAAGGGCATGTTCCATATCAACTATAAACATTACCGGCAAGCAAGGGAGCAACCGCTGGTGCTCATCAGTCAGGTGAGCGCCCATGGAAAGACAGACAGCCTGTTATTTGGCGGATATCATCCCCTGGGAAAACATTCTTTCAAAGCAATGCCTAATGCCTTTTCCGGTTTTCATTTTGAATATGCATCGCCGGTATACAGCCAGGGTAATACCATTGAATACAGTTATAAGTTGACTGGTTTTGATCAGCAGTGGAGTGAGTGGTCTGTTAAAACCGAAAAAGACTATACCAACCTGCCTTATGGTCACTATACCTTTTTAGTAAAAGCGAAAGACAACCTGGGCAATGTGTCGAAGGCTGCCGTGTATTCGTTCCGTATATTACCGGCCTGGTATCAGACACCCCTCGCCAGAAGCGGGTATGTCCTGCTTGGATTAGCGATACTATTAGGCGCTTATATCTCCCAGAAAAGAAAATTCATAAGACAGCAACGCCGTTACCAGCAAAAACAGGAACAGCTGATATTGCGGCATAAATTTGAAAAAGAACAGCGGGAGAAAGAGCTGATCAGTCTTCAGAATGAGAAGCTCACTACAGAGGTTCGTTTTAAGAATAAAGAGCTGGCTACTGCCACCATGTATCTCCTGCACAGGGGTAAAGTATTATCGAATATCAAGGAGGAACTGCTGACGGCGATAAAGAAGATAGATCCCCCTGATAATATATTCAAAAAGGTACTGCGCCTGTTTGAAGAGGCAGAAAACAATGACGAGGACTGGGAGCAGTTCTCCCGGCATTTCGATGAGGTACATAACAATTTCCTGTTCACGCTGAAGCGCAAATATCCTGACCTGAGCACCACCGATCTCAAATTATGTGCTTACCTACGTATCAACCTGACGACAAAAGAAATAGCCCAGTCCCTGGGTATTTCTGTCAGAGGCGTAGAAACCAGCAGGTACCGGCTGCGGAAGAAACTGGAGCTGCCGGCAGATACCAGTTTGTATGATTTCCTGATAGCCGTTACCAATACCCCGTAGAAACCGGTATGAAAACCAGTGGGAAACGGTTATATTTGTGCTTTACGCCTTTACCACAATTGTCATTGTCAGAGTCTATTGTTCATATACGGATAGCAGAAGAAGAGGAAAGAAATTTACTCCAAAATGTTGCAGCTGGTGACTGGCAGGCCTTCACGCGCCTTTACGAGGCATATTCCCCGCTAATATTACATTATCTGCAGGTGTACCTGGCAGATAAACATGATGTAGAAGAAATAGGCCAGGAAGTGTTCCTGAAGGTCTGGAAGAAGAGAGAACTGCTTGTAACAGTACGTTCCTTTAAGAACTATGTATTCATCATGGCCAGGAATGCCCTCAATGACTTCCTGAGGTCTCAGCAGGCGCTGATAGAGAAACAGGCAGGATACAGCAAGGACTATGTACAACCGCATTATGGTGCCGACGACAAACTGATCACCGACCAATACGAATCCCTCGCCCGGGCGGCCCTGGACACACTCCCCGAAAAGCAACGCCAGATCTTTCTGTTACGTACAAGAGATGAAATGACGATACAGGAAATTGCAGATATGCTGGGCATGTCTGTAGGCGGCGTGCATAAATCATTACAACAGGCTACTACCTACCTCAAAGACTACCTGGCGAAGAATGGCATTAGTTTTACCCTCCTTCTTCTCATACTCTTTTTCCAGCCCTGAGAAACTTTTTTTAAAATTTCATGCTGTCCCGGTGAAAATTCTTATTCATCGACCGTCTTTATACGTATATGTCATATATGAATATAGCTGAAGCCATATTACACATTACAAAACTGGCGGAGGGAGAGACAGCTACTGAGGAGGAGACAGCCCGATTCCGGCATTGGTTCCTCCGGGAAGCAAGCGAAGCGGAACTGCAACAGCTGGCAAGTGCGCATGAAGCAGTACTCATGGAAGTACAGGAACCCGTCTATGATAATAAAGAGATTGTCAATAATATATATAGCCGGCTGACCGCCTACTACCAGGCAGAAGTAAGTGCCATGGAAGAAAGTAACAGGCAGGAAACCATTATCAGGAGGATCAGGAAACGTAATTACTGGTGGGCCGCAGCGGCTTCCTTACTGGTGCTGGGAGGCAGTGCCATATGGCTAATACGTCAACAGCAGTCCAAACCGGCAGTCATGGTAACACGTACCGTACTGGAACCGGGTAGCAACAAAGCAATTCTTACGCTGGCAAACGGCCAGCAGATCATATTGGATAAGCAGGCCAACGGCAACATTGCCGTGCCAGGTGGTATTACAATCATTAAAGCAGATAGCGGCGCTATTGCTTACATGAGGACAGGGAACAATGTACAATACCACACACTGTCCACTCCACGGGGTGGACAGTTCCAACTGACATTACCGGATGGATCAACGGTCTGGTTAAACTCAGCCTCATCCATACGTTATCCTACGGCATTCACCGGGTCTGAAAGAAGGGTGGAAATGACAGGAGAAGGATATTTCGAAGTGGCCCCGGACGCCGCCAAACCCTTTACCGTGGAAGCGGGCAGACTTGATGTACATGTATTGGGCACAGGTTTCAACATCATGGCTTATGCTGACGAAAATGCCATCCGTACAACGTTGGTAAGCGGATCGGTAAAGGTGGAGGCAGGCGATGCAACAACGGTACTGACACCCGGCATACAGGCCAGCCTGGCACCGGAAGAACAGACATTCAGAACGTCCAGACCAGACCTGTCTGAAGTACTGGCCTGGAAGAACGGGCAGTTCCGTTTCAACCGCACTGGTATTAAGAACATTATGCGCCAGGTAGCCAGGTGGTACGACGTGGATATACGTTATGAAGGGAACGTTGACAATATAGAGTTACAGGGCATCTTATCCCGTAAGGTAACTGCCAGCGCATTACTGGAAACACTGGAAGCGACAGGAGAAGTACATTTCAGGATTGAAGGAGATCATATCAGTGTAATACCAGGACCTAAAAAATAATTATGGGGGAACAAGACAAATAAAAACAGGTTAAGCATTTTCTGACACCTCAACCAAATATCTAACATCAACAACCAATCAGCGTATGTAGTAAAACAGGAAAACAACCAACAGATCAGCACAGAGCAAGAACAGCTGAACGTAAGTCCTGATCAAAAGGCAGGGCCTCAATTGCACTTGAGGTCCTGCTATAAGGACTACTTCATTAATGTCACTTACGTCATTTAATCAGTAAATCCCTAAATGTACAAGTATGAAAAATATTGTACCTGGCAAAGGTATGCCAATTCCTTTTTCAAAAATTGTCATGATTATGAAATTAATCATCCCGCTTATCCTTGTTGCGGTGCTTCACGTAAGTGGATCCACCTATGCGCAGAAGGTAACGATAAGCAAAAAAAAGGCGGCGTTGACAGATATCTTTAAGGCCATCAGTGAACAGACTGGGCGCGAATTCCTTGCCAGTCCTACTCTCCTGGCAAATACGCATCCCATAGATATTAATGTAAAGGATCAGGAGATCAGCGAATTTCTACCCGCCTTACTGGCCAGACAAGGGCTTGTCTACTCCATTCTCAATAATGTGATCGTCATTACCAGGGACCCCAAATCATATCTCCCGGTAACTGTCACCGCCGCCGATCCGCCAAAGATTGTGAAGGGCTGGGTGGTCGATCCCTCAGGAACAAGACTGCCTGGAGCAACGGTGATGCTCAAAGGCTCCCGCAAGGGAACAATGACTGACGCCAGCGGGTATTTTGAACTGAAGGTGGAGGATGGTGCAGAGAATGCAGAACTGACCATCTCCTATACAGGGTACATCGTAAAAACAGCTACGGTAAGTCTTAAAACCCCGACATTCATTTATCTGAAGCCATCCACCAATGAGCTGGACCAGGTACAGGTGATCGCATATGGTACCACCACAAAGCGTTTTAATACCGGTAACGTAGCAACAGTGACTGCCGCTGATATTGCTAAGAACCCGGTAAGCAATCCGCTGCTGGCATTGTCAGGAAGAGTATCGGGCCTGGTGATCAACCAGACGACGGGTATGCCCGGAGGCGCGGTGACGGTGCAATTGCGCGGCCGTAATTCCATTGCATCCGGCAATGACATCCTGTATATTATTGACGGCGTGCCATTCAAGGGCGGTACTTCCGGTTCCGTGAACAGCGCACTGGCACAGGGCAACCTGCTTGACCTGGTGAATCCTGCAGATATTGAAAGTATTGATGTACTGAAAGATGCAGACGCTACTTCCATTTATGGCTCCCGCGGCGCAAATGGTGTCATTCTGATCACTACCAAAAAAGGAAAACCAGGACGTACCCAGGTGAACCTGACAGCCTACACCGGTATCAGTAAGATCACCCGCATGCCGGAATATATGAACCTGCAGCAATACCTGCAGATGCGTCATGAAGCATTCGCGAATGACAACGCAAAGCCCGGCTTCCTTGATTACGACGTGAATGGCACATGGGATACTACCCGGTACACAAACTGGCAGAAACTAATACTGGGAGGCAATGCGCATACGTCCGATGTACAGGGAACAATAACAGGAGGAACAGACAATGTCCAATACCTCGTAGGTGGTGGTTATCACCGGGAAACGCCGATCATGCCCACAGATGGCGCTTTGAAAAAAGGGTCTGCACATTTCAGTATTAGCGGTACCAGCAACGACAGGAAATTAAGTATCAATGCCGGAGGTATCTATGTATCCAACACCAACAACATTACCCCTGTTGATCCCACATTCAACATCAGATTGCTTGCACCCGATGCGCCGAAAATCTATAATCCGGATGGAACACTTAACTGGGAGAACGGCACTTTCGACAATCCGTATGCAGCCCTTTTACAACCTTACCTGGGACGTTCCAATCACCTGAACGGCAATGTGACCATCGGATACAAGATCATCAAAGGAATGAATGTAAAAGTAGCGGCAGGTTATGAGAATGTAGCACAGAATGAATATGTAGGCAATCCCCTTTCCATTTCCAATCCTTACAAGTCAGCAGGAAGGCAGGCAACAGCCAGATACCGGAACGCCAATTACGGCAGCTGGAACGTAGAACCACAGGTCACATATAACTTCGGTCTTGGCAAAGGCAACTTTGAAACCTTACTGGGAGCGACCTTCCGGCACGAGCAGAATGAGAACCTGACACAGAGCGGTGTAGGTTACGCCAGCGACGCATTACTCCGAAATCCACAGGCAGCAGCTACCATTACTGTAGAAGATTTCGGCAACAATGAAAATAAATACACGGCTACTTTCGGCAGGATCAAATACAACTTCGCCAATAAATACTTCCTTAATTTAAACGGACGCTATGATGGTTCCAGTCGCTTTGGTCCTGACAGCAGGTTCCACTTCTTCTGGTCAGCAGGTGGTGGATGGATCTTCACAGAAGAAAAGGCAGTCAAGGAGCTGCTGCCTTTCATGAGTTTTGGTAAACTGAGAGGAAGTTATGGTACCACCGGAAATGACAACATAGGAGATTACGCCTTCCTTGATCTCTACAAGTCTTTAGGCTTTAGTTATCAGGGTGATAAAGGGTTACAACCACAGGCATTATTCAACCCGGATCTGGCATGGGAAGCTACCCGTAAAATAGAAGGGGCTATTGATCTCGGTTTCCTTCACGACAGGATACTGGTCACCGCTTCCTACTATACAAACCGCAGTAATAATCAGTTGTTAGCCTATCAGTTATCGGCTGTAACCGGCTTTAGCTCTATTCAACGCAACCTGCCGGCCGTAGTACAAAACACCGGATGGGAATTTGAGCTGCGTACCACGAATATCAAGGATAAAAACTTTGAATGGACCAGTTTCCTGAACATATCATTACCGCGCAATAAGCTCACAAAATATCCGGGATTAAGCCCTGATGATCCGAACTTCATCATCGGCAAACCGCTTGGTATTACGAGAGTATACCAGTATGCAGGCGTAGATCCGCAGACGGGTACTTATCGGTTCATCGATAGTAAAGACAAAAGTGTGGCAGCACCCGACCAGAAAATCGCCTTTATTGATCCGACAGTGAAATATTTCGGAGGTTTCCAGAACTCGCTCCGTTATAAGAACTGGTCACTCGACCTGCTGTTTCAGTTTGAACAGCATGTTGTTAAAAATCCTTTGCTGAATGGCATTTTCCCTCCCGGTTTCATGGGCAATCAGTTAGTGGATGTTGCGCTGGACCGCTGGCAGAAACCTGGGGATGTGAAAGATATTCCGAAGTACAGTCAAAACATTTTCGGTTACCTGCCCTGGGCATTATACGCCAGGAGCAGTACACTGGCTTATTCTGATGCTGCTTTTCTTCGTCTGAAGAATGTCTCCTTCTCTTACCAGCTGCCTTCAAAATGGCTGCAGAAGATCCATCTGCAACAGGTAGCCTTGTTTGCACAGGGTCAGAATCTGCTGACTTTCACCAAAAAGGAATTCCGTGATTTCGATCCGGAATCCGGAGGGCTGAATCTGTCACCGATGAAGACATTTACTGGAGGTATTAAAGTGAACTTATAAAAAGACTAACCATGACATTACCATATAAATCATTTCGTTCCCTGTATACTGGTCTTATGCTGCTGGCACTTGGTACCAGCTGTAATAAGGCCGTGGAAATCGATCCACCCGCATCAAGGATCATCAGCCAGGAAGCCTTTGCAGGAAATGCATCTGCCACTTCTGTCATAACAGGTTTATACAGTACCATGATCAGCAATCGTGGATTTGTGAGCGGCATCAATGGTATCAGTATGCTGGAAGGAATGGCGGCCGACGAGATAACGAACTACCTGCCCGCCATCATGGGCACCACGCTGCAGGAGTTTTATACCAACACCTACAATGTGGGCGGCGATTATTTCTGGAGCGAATTCTATCAGCGTTTGTATACCTGTAATGTAACTATAGAGGGCGTTACAGCATCCAAAGGACTTTCAGAGCCTGTTAAACAGCAATTACTCGGAGAAGCCAAATTCCTGCGTGCGCTTATTTATTTCTATGCCGTGAATATTTACGGAGATGTACCGCTGGCACTAACTACCGATTACAGGGTAAATAATACACTGTCGCGTACACCCAAAGAACAGGTATATGCACAGATCATTGCCGACCTGAAAGATGCACAATCACTAATGGGAGAAGCCTACTTTAAAGGTATCACTCCCGGCACCACTGAGAGGGCACGTCCCAATAAACTGGCCGCAACGGCACTATTGGCACGCGTTTATCTTTACCGGAAAGACTGGGCTAATGCAGAAGCACAAGCCACTGCCGTGATCAGCAATGGCGTTTATCAACTGGAGCAGGACCTTAATAAAACACTCACCACCACTTCCAAAGAAGCTATCTGGTATCTGCTGACAGTTGATCCCATTAACTATGCGACCTATGATGCGCAAGCATTCATTCCATTTACCAATCCACCGGGAGTAACACCTATTACACCAGGCGCACTCAGTACTTCTCTGGTGAACAGTTTTGAACAAGGTGACGCCCGTCGCGATAAATGGGTGGGCACCTTCGTAGCCAATGGCACTACTTATTACTATCCTTTTAAGTATCAGAAAAACCCGAGCGGTACACCTGAATCGCTGATGGTGTTACGCCTGTCGGAGCAATACCTGATACGTGCTGAAGCAAGAGCACAACAGGGGAATATTACAGGTGCCGGCAGTGCACAGGCAGACCTGGATGCCATTCGCGCCAAGGCCTTACTACCAGGTACCACGGCTACAGATAAAGATGGGATGTTGTCAGCTATTGCACAGGAACGCCGGATAGAGCTGTTCACCGAATGGGGACACCGCTGGTTCGACCTGGTACGTACAGACAAGATAGATGAGCTAATGACCGTACTTGCTCCGCAGAAAGGTGGTGTATGGGATCCCAAACACAAGGTATTGCCGATACCGTATGCGGAGACACAGCTTAACGCCAATATCAAACAGAATCCGGGTTATAGCAATTAAGAGACACCACCTTTGTCATAACCTTGCCATATCCAACCAGGAAAGCCATGCTTATCATTTAAAACACACTATTACCGATGAAATCTGCAACCGCAAGCATCGTGCTTGGAATGCTATGCACCGTGGCCATCGCATTACCCGCAGCTGCACAGAAACAACAGAAAGGGAAAGACACTACCACCATAAAAAAGGACAGTGTAGCTGCGGCTTTGGCCAAATTAGCCATACCGGCAAAACCAGACGCGCTGAAGCCGTATAAAGAAGTCGTTCCACCTGGTACCATTACCACCAGCGGACTGTTTAAAGTACATAAGTCAAATGACAAATATCTCTTCGAGATACCAGATTCACTACTCGGCAGAGATATGCTGGTAGTGGGCAGGATCGCCAAAGGATCTTCTGAATTCCGCTTCTTTCTGGGTACTTATTCCGGCGATCAGATCGGGGAAAAAGTGATCCGCTTTGAGAAGGGGAATGGTAATAAGATCATGCTGAAGACGATCTCTTATAAAGAACGCTCCGCAGATAGTTCGGCCAACGGGTTATATCGTTCCCTGCTGAACAATAACCAGCAGTCTATACAAGCCGTTTTTGGCATCAAGGCCATCAACGACAGTGCAAAGAGTAGCGTAATAGAGGTAACGGATTATGTAAATTCTGACAACTCTATCCTCTTCTTTGACCCGGCACTCAAAAATCTGATGGGCCTTGCAATGATGGCGCCAGACAGATCTTACATAGAAGATATCCGTTCCTATCCGATGAATGTGGAAGTAAAGACAGTGCGCACGTACAATTCCCGGCCTTTCCCTAATGGCGAAACCAGGACGTACAGCTTTGAGCTGAACAGCTCTATTGTATTGCTGCCGGCCATACCTATGCAGCCCCGCTTCTTTGATCCGAGGGTAGGATTCTTTGCAGATGAATACATCAACTTCGACGCTAATTCCCAGGGCATCAGGAATGAAAGCATGATCTGGAAATGGCGGCTGGAACCCAGGGAGGAAGATCTTGAAAAATATAAACGTGGGGAGCTGGTAACACCTAAACACCCGATCGTTATTTACATCGATCCATTGACGCCGAAGAAGTGGGTGCCTTACCTCATGGCTGGTATCAACGACTGGCAGGCGGCGTTTGAAACAGCAGGGTTTAAGAATGCGATCATGGCGAAAGAGGCACCTACCGACGATAGTACCTGGAGTATTGAGGATGCCCGTCATTCTGTGCTGGTATACAAGCCGTCCAACATCGCCAATGCGATGGGACCGAGCATTAAGGATCCACGTACAGGCGAGATCCTGGAGACGCACATCAGCTGGTATCACAATGTCATGGATGTATTATACAAATGGTACTTCGTACAGGCAGGCGCTATTGATAAAAGGGCACAGGCGCCGCAGCTACCTGATTCGCTCATGGGAGAGCTGATCCGCTTTGTTTCTTCTCATGAAGTAGGGCATACGCTAGGCTTACGCCATAACTGGGGTGCTTCGTCTACTGTACCTGTAGACAGCCTTCGCAGCAAACAGTGGGTGGAAGCAAATGGGCATACGCCTTCTATTATGGACTATGCACGTTTCAACTATGTGGCGCAACCAGAAGATAACATCGGTGCAAAAGGCATCTTCCCCCGTATCGGCGACTATGATAAATGGGCAATTGAATGGGGATACAAACTGGTGCCTGGCGCCAGCAGTGCAGCAGCAGAAACACCTGTGCTGAACAAAAGGGTGATGGAAAAACTCGCATCAGGGAAACAATACTTCTTCGGTATTGAGCGGGTGCCTAATGACGCAAAGACACAATATGACCCAAGGAACCAGCGGGAAGACCTGGGTGACGATGCGATGAAGGCCAGCGGTTATGGTATTGCCAATCTGAAGCGAATAGAGAAACACCTGATGGAATGGACGCGCCAGCCCAATGAAGATTATTCGAAGGCAGGTGAGATGTACCTGGAGATCGTAAAACAGTTCGATCTCTACATGGGGCATGTGGCATCGCAGGTAGGTGGTATACTCACCACTCACAAGACAGTGGAACAGGCAGGTCCTGTATATGAATTTCCTTCAAAAAGCAAACAACAGCGGGCAGTAGCCTTCCTAAACGAGCAGCTTTTTACCACGCCTTCCTGGCTGGATGACAAACAGCTTGCTTCCCTGACAGCTACAGATTTTTCTGCGGTAACTGCTATACAGAAAAAGGTGTTAATGCAGCTGCTGGCTCCCGATATGATAGACAGGCTAAATATGCAGGAGGCATTTGATGCATCGAAGGCTTATACAGCGGCGCAGCTCCTGCACGATCTGAAAGCAGGTGTATTCTCTGAATTAACGGCGCATAAAGCAACAGATGCCTATCGCCGGGGCCTGCAGCGCGTATATGTAGAAAGCCTGCTGGCGGTGCTGGCGCCAACTGCAAGACTCAGTAAGGACAGCGACGTTACACCACTGATCAGGGCACATGCAAAAGAACTATTGAACGCTATAAAAACAGCTATGCCACAGATGGCAGATAGTACGACCCGCAATCATCTCCAGGACCTTTATGAACGACTGGATAACGGGTTGTACCCTAAAAAGTGATTATTTCTCGGGCAAATATGTGGTAAAGAGCATATGAGCTCTATTAGGTGTAAACATGGAACGTGCGATGTCTATCGCACGTTTTTCTTAAGTAGTAAGTATCAGTAACCGGCGCTCATAGGGGTGCCGTTTTTTTTAATGTAACCCACAGCGCAGTGACTTTCAGGGTAAAAGATTTCGCGATATGCCTACCGGTTCTCCCCCGCAATTATTAAATTGATATTCTATTTACCACGTTCACGTTAACTTAAATTTCCTCGTATGAAGAACCCAAATTACCCAACACCCACGGTGAAAAAGAGCCCATTACTTGCAGCTGTGCTCTGTCTTTCACTGTTACCCTTTGCGTCCCAGGCCCAGCGACAACTTGTCTGGGAGGAAAACTTCAACACCACCACGCTCAATCCGCAGACATGGACCTACGAAACGGGAGATGGCTGTAACAAAGGAAATTGCGGCTGGGGGAATGCCGAGTTGGAATACTACACCAACCGCACTGAAAATGTAAGAATTGAAAATGGTACGCTCATCATTGAAGCCCGGCGGGAAACCATGGGCGGCAAGCCTTTTACCTCAGGGCGTATCAAGACCGCAGGACGTGTATCTTTCCGTTATGGCTCACTCGAAGCCAGGATCAAAGTACCTAACGTAGCCAATGGTCTCTGGCCTGCATTCTGGTTGCTGGGTGCCACAGGCGGTACCTGGCCGCACAACGGAGAGGTAGACATTCTTGAGATGGGATTTGCCGGCGCCATTGCTGAAGGCCGGGCCAACAGGACCGTCAGCGCAGCTACCCACTGGTGGACTGAAAACCCGGGAGGCTACACCGGGCATGCTACCTATGCCAAGGATAGCATTCTGCAGAGCACTTCACTGAATGATGCCTATCACCTTTACAAACTGGAATGGGATCCGCATTTCCTGACCATCTTCCTGGATAACAGTCCATACTACAGGATAGACATCAGCGGAACAAATGGCTTTGATGCCTTCCGTAATCCCTTCTATATCATCCTCAACCTGGCGGTAGGTGGTAACTATCCCGGCATTACTTCCTCAGCAGGAATAACCGCGCCCCTACCCGGCCGTATGGAGGTTGACTACATTAAACTGTACCAGGACATTACACAGGGAGAAGAGCTTATTCTCGGCTCCAATAATGCGCCGGAAGGTAATTACGGCATCTTTACCGAGAATACACCGGTTGGTGACAAGGTGACCTTCGGACAGGACGCCAATCTCTATCTCTGGAACAACATCACCAACATCGCACCGGCGCCTACACCATTTGAAGGCAGCAATGTATGGGCATTCCACGCCAACGCAGGTACCTGGTACGGATTGGGCGTAGCCAATGATAGTAAGAATATGAGCAACTATGCCAACGGCAGCCTTAAATTTCATATGAAGACCACCTCCACAGCCCCTTTCAAAGTAGGCATCGTAGCAGACGGCGTGGAAGGCTGGGTGAATTTCACCGGCACTAATGAACATGGACTGGTGAGGGACGGTCAATGGCATGAAGTGACCATTCCTGTCAGCGAGTTTGGTACGCTGGATCTCCTGCAGGTCACACAGCTGTTCATGTTCTCCGGCGATGCACCGGCTGCAGCGGCAGACTTCTATTTTGATAACATCTACTACACCGGCGGTGTGTCTGACAACCCGGCGCCCAAAGTCGCTATCACCAATATTGCCGAGGAAACGGTATACACCACGCCGGCGTCTATCTCTATTCAGATCAGTGCAAGCGACCCGAATGGCACTATCAGCAAAGTAGACTTCTTCAATGGGGCCAACTACCTGGGAACCGTAACAGCTGCGCCCTTCAATTATACCTGGCAGACGTCTACCCAAACCATCGCAAAACTGATTGCAAAAGCGACAGACAATCAGAACAAGACCACTACCTCCAAACCTGTTACCGTACTGGTAGCCGCACCGGGTAATACGGCACCGCAGATCAGCATCACTTCTCCTACAGCCAGCACACCATACAGAAAGCCGGCTAAAGTGGTGATCAATACCAATGTATCTGACAATGGTTTGATCTACAAGGTTGAGTTCTTTAATGGCCCCACATTACTGGCTACCCTTTCGCAGCCGCCTTATAATTTTACCTGGGAGAATGTACCACAGGGTACTTATACCATCACGGCCAGGGCCACTGACAACGGTAAGCTAAGCACCACCTCCGCCCCTGTAACTATTACCGTGCAGGATAATAAGATCCTTTCCAACCGGTATGGTATCTACAGTGAAAATACTTCCATTACAGACAAGCTGACTTATGGTCTGGATGCCAACCTCTATGTATGGAATAACCTGACCACCATTAGCGGCGCAGCGCCTTATGAAGGGACGCAGGTAATGGCCTTTACAGCAGCAGCCAATAACTGGTTTGGTTTAGGCGTAGCAAATGATGTACGCGACCTGTCACATTTCAGTAATGGTTTCCTGAAGTTCCACTTCAAAACCAGCTATCAGGGTTCTTTCCGTTTCAGCGTCATTTCGCAAACCGGAGAACAGGCCATTCAATTTGCCGCCGGTGAGCAGAAGCTGGGACTGATCAGGGACGGTCAGTGGCACGAGGTAACGATTCCCGTCAGCTCACTGACAAATGTCAACCTTGCCACCATTACGCAGGCCTTTACGTTCTCGGGAGACGCACCTGCAGCTGCTGCGAGTTTCTACATCGATAATGTATATTATGTTACACCGGATACTGTCGCAACGCAAACAAACCTGGCACTGAATAAACCGGCGGTCATTTCTTCTTATGAGAATGCCGTTTTCGGGGGGCAGAATGCGGTGGATGGTAACATCGGTACCCGCTGGTCCAGCGCCTTTAGCGACCCGCAATGGATACGTGTGGACCTGGGAGCGGATTATAACATCAACCGGGTGAAGATCACCTGGGAAACGGCCGCAGGGAAAGATTATGTTGTACAGGTATCGAATGACACTGTCAACTGGTCGCCGCTTCGCACAGTTACCAACAACAATGTGCCAGTCAACGATTATACCGGTCTTACAGGGCATGGGCGTTATCTCCGGATATATGGCACCGCCAGAACCACAGCTTATGGTTATTCCATTTTCGAGCTGGAAGCATATGGATCATTATATACTGGTGCAGCTTTGTTAGGCAGTTCAAATCCGGTAGAAAAAACGCAGCGCACATGGAAGGCGAATCTATATCCGAATCCTGTTGTGAATGACAGGGTACAACTGTTCAGTAGCGAAGGTGTGAAACAGATAAGCGTAGTTGATTTGAACGGGCGTTCAATGTCTTCACAATTATCACAGGAAGGTAAAATCTCTGGCACATATACTTTCGATGTAAGTCGTTTACCGGCGGGTGTATACTTCATGCAGCTGATGAACAAAGATCATAAGACCTTGTTGTTGAAATTCATTAAACAATAATCTACAATCAGTTAAGTAGTTGATACGTTTGCCTATCACCGTTAGGTAAACGTATCAACTATTTTTTGAGATAGTATACTAAACTGGTCTACTTGCATTAGTATAACTTCAAAAGTTCATTCATCGATAATGTAAGTATCAAACTTATGTTGTAAATTTCGTTGTCAAAAAAATAACCTTATTCTGTATTTTATTTATCACTCCCTAAACCATATTCTAAACCGTCAATAATCATAATTCTAGTTCACAAAAAACCATTTAAACACAATGAAGAAAAACCTGCTGCTTAGGTTTCATAAGCATCTGCTAACAGCATGCTGTGGAATCGGTATGTTCCTGGCGGGCGCAAACAGCGCTTACAGCCAGTTGCCAACTGGGTTTGTCCAGAAAAAGTTAACCGGCGACGTTATCAATGAAGCTACTGCTCTGGCCCATGCTCCGGATGGCAGAATTTTTATCGCAGAACGCGGAGGTAATGTGAAAGTGTTCCTGAACGGAACCGTCACTACCGTACATTCTGTGCAAACCGTTACTGATGCCGAACAGGGATTATTAGGCATCACCCTACACCCGCAGTTTGCCACCAATGGTAAGTTTTACATTTTCTACACGAACCCGGAAATGACACGTCATTACATTGATGCAGTCACCATCACCACTACCAACCAGGTAACGTCTGTTAACCGGATACTGGAACTTGATCCGATTATCAACGGTGCACACAATGGCGGTGCGCTGCTGTTCCGTCAGGGTCTGCTCTATGTTGCTGTTGGAGAAAGTAACTCTTCCGTTGAATCTCCCAAGCTGGATACTTACCGCGGCAAGATCCTGCGTCTGACAGAAGACGGTCAGCCGGCGCCTGGCAATCCTTATTACGATGTAGCTGGTGCTAGTCGCCAGCAAAGAAGCATCTGGGCACGCGGTCTGAGAAATCCATGGAAAATGGCCCTCGACCCTGTATCTCAGAAGATCTTTGTAGTAGACGTAGGTGGCGATTATGAAGAGATCAACGACGTCACCACTCCTGATGCCAGCAAGGGTTATAACTATGGTTGGAGCCAGGATGGTAAATCCGGTCCTCAACAGGCTGCAGGTACTATCACGGGTGTATATTATTACGACCATAGTGATGACAAGGGAGGATGCGCCATTACATCCGGCGTGTTCTTTAATCCGCCAGCTACCAACTATCCACCAGAATACCGTAACAAGTTCTTCTTCACCGACTGGTGCAGGGATTGGTACAGATTCGTGGATGTTAACAACCTGACACCGGCATCTCAGTATACTGAGTTTGCTTCGAAAGGTTTCGGACGTATTTTAGGAACAAGTGTTGGCCTGGACGGCAACATTTATTATATACAATATGGTACAAATGGTAGCCTATGGAGAGTTGAATACAATAATAACCAGGCCCCGACTATCGTAAACCAGCCGGTAAGTGCAACAGTGACTGCAGGAGATCCTGTACAGTTTTCGGTGAGCGCTTCAGGTGGTATTCCGATGTCGTTCCAGTGGCAGAAAAACGGGGTGAACATCTCGGGTGCAACATCGAGCACTTTCTCTATTGCACAAACCATCCGCGCGGATTCTGGCCTCTACCGTTGTGTGGTGATCAATCACATTGACACAGCGATCAGTACTGCGGCCAAGCTGACCGTACTGCCTTTCAATGCAAGACCAGTTCCGCACATCAGCGCACCAACCGGTGATGTAAAATGGAGCGTAGGTACTGTAGTGAACTTCTCTGGTACCGCTACGGACACTGAAGATGGTACATTGCCAGCATCAGCATACCGCTGGGAGCTCCGTTTCTTCCATAAGGATACAGAGACAAGTGAGCATTGGCATCCTGGTCCTACCCTGCCTGCAGGTATCAAGTCAGGTTCTTTCACCGCAGATAATCTTGGCGAATCTTCTCCGAATATCTGGTTCCGCCTGCTCCTGACCGTTACAGATTCCAATGGCCGTACAGGTGTTGATTCTGTAGATATCTTCCCTAACAAGGTACAGGTAACTGTAAACTCCAATGTTCCGGGTCTTCAGGTAGTATTAGGTAAAGAAGCCGCTACTCCATTCACCAAGACAATGGTAGTAAACGCACTCACCACGCTGCAGGCTATCTCACCTCAGGTGCTGGGCGACACAACCTATACATTTGTATCGTGGGCGCATGGCGGAGATACTTTACAGTCTATCCGTGTTCCGGCGGTTAATACAACCTATGCCGTTACCTATAAAGCAACTGGTTCCCGTCAGAATCCTTTCCCTGCCGGTACTGCTCCACGCGCTATACCTGGCAAGATCGAGATCGAAGACTTCGATTCCGGTGGTGAAGGTATCGCCTATCACGATGAAAGTGCTGCCAATCAGGGTAATCAATACCGTACCAATGAAGGGGTAGACCTGGAAAACTGCTCAGAAGGTGGTTATAACATCGGCTACGTGAACAACGGCGAATGGCTGGAATACTCTGTTAATGTCACTGTCCCAGGTAAATATACCTTTGCGGCACGTGTTGCCAATCCAGGTACAGCCAAAACCCTCCATGTAGAACTGGACGGACAGAACATCACTGGTCCTGTTACCGTACCTGCTACTGGTGGTTTCCAGGCATGGCAGACCGTTTCTGCTACTACCACTACTGCATTACCAGCCGGTAACCATGTAGTACGTATCGTACTTGAAGCAAACGACTTCAACGTAAACTACTTCACTTTTGCCCTGGCTATCGGCGATGCGCCGACTGTGAACATCACTGCTCCTGCCAACGGCGACATATTCTTAAGCAATTCAGACATCCTGCTCAAAGCTGACGCTGCTGATACAGATGGTACGGTGAAGAAAGTGGAGTTCTTCCAGGGTGCAACCAAGATCGGTGAAGACACAACCAGCCCATATCAATTCCTGTGGACAGGTGTACCTACCGGTGCTTACAGCATCACTGCCAAAGCTACAGACAACAACCAGATGACAACTACTTCTACTCCTGTTGCCATTAATGTATCTGCTGCTCCTGTTCAAAAGAACATCCCTGGCCGTATCGAGGCGGAAGATTTCGATGCTATGGACGGCATCGGTACAGAAGGTTGTGCTGACGTTGGCGGTGGCCAGAATATCGGCTGGGTTGGAACCGGCGACTGGATGGACTACAACGTAAATGTTGCTTCGGCCGGTACCTATAACGTAGCCTTCCGCGTAGCCAGCGCTCCGGGTGGTGGTCAGCTGCAATTACAGTCTGGTACGAACGTACTGACAACCGTTGATGTAGAAGCCACCGGTGGATGGCAGTCATGGGTAACCAAGACCGCTACCGTTACGCTCACTGCAGGTAGACAAACACTCCGCGTGTACGCTTCTCATGCTGACTTTAACCTGAACTGGTTCGAATTCAGCGTACCTGCACAGACCCTGGCGATCAGCAAACCAGCTGTTTCCGAGCCCGTGATCAGAGTGTACCCTAACCCGGTAACTGACCTCCTGACTGTAGGTAACGTGAAGAACGACGGACTGTTTACCATCACCAATGCCACCACTTCACAGACTGTTACTATTAAGGCTGTGAATGGTATTCTGGATGTAAGCAAACTGACACCAGGTGTTTATGTACTGAAATTTACCAATGCAGGTAAGCCTGTGGTGAAGAAATTTGTGAAGATGTAATAGTGTTTTAACGTATAGAAAGCCGCCTCAATCACGAGGCGGCTTTTTTTATTTTGGAGTTTAGGAATATTTGTTTAGGTTTGCACCCCGTTAGAATGATTCCGTAGCTCAGTTGGTAGAGCAATACACTTTTAATGTATGGGTCCTGGGTTCGAGTCCCAGCGGGATCACACTAAATAGACAAAACCTGCGATAATCGCGGGTTTTTCTTTTTTAGTCGAGCGTTTAGTCGAGTTCCTTTTGTATAACCCCGATTTCTTTCCCGTACCTTATACAGGTTTGTAGTCGTTATTCTCTATTAGGGCGTTCATCGTTGCAATAATAACAATCTAACTGCAATTAGATGTCATCAGGATGTTAATGAAACATATCTTCTTTGCGGTAGCGCTTTCTATATTGGACTTTACTCAGACTTACATATTGTAGGATCAATATTAACTGATTATAGGCAATTACTATGTCTTTGATCATGAAGAAAACGGGCAGTTCGAAAGTACCTGCCTCCGGTCTTGCGAAAAATAGCAAACTTGTCCCCCTGCCAAACCAAAACCTTGATCTGGATACATCTATTATTAAGGAAGATAGACACATCTTTTGACAATGGGTCCATTTGCATCTGTTCTTTGACAATTGCAGCAAGACTGTAGAAACTCTTATTGATATTGAATGGTACCCTATAAAGGAAGTACCTGCAATCCGGATTAAGTGCATCATTTCTTATCAATGTGAGCAATTCTTTCAGAAATGCGGCAGTTACGGGTGGTGAATGACCAGACGGCTATTGTCAGGTAACAGATTCTCGACAAAGGGTACACTCATATCCATCGCCGGATTGGGAATAATTGAGATGAACTGGTTGGCTATCTTTCTCCTGGCAGGACGCTTTTGCCCCATGTCAAACTGTTTTATCCATGTTCTGAAGTCAGATAACGGGATTTGCTTTTCCGGACAGAACGCCTTTATCGTGAGATTACTTTGCTCCCATTCCCTGAGCAACGTCTTCTTTTCATTCATAGACCTGCGATGCTTTACAGGCATCGTGGGGGAAATCGACATAATGTAAATTGTTTTTCAGGCAAATCTATATCTGGCTGAAATCTATAACAAAATACACTTGAATATTTTGCTTGTTAAGTTGCCTGGCTAATTTAAACATACCATGCTTCCACGAACATTGTATTAGCGTGGCTGCCTGATGAACATATTTCAAGCTTTAGTCCAGGTTGAATTTTAAAGCTGGACTAAAGCTTCAGGTCAGTCAGAATAGTGTCTAATCATGATGCGGAGAAAATGCCGGAGGTTGTGTCTACCATATACCTTTTTTTATAATCCTTCGCTGTCAGTTTATATTTCTCCAGTTGTTTTATTGTTGCGGGTTCCTTTGAAAAAGCTGTGAACTCAGTACTGTTCAGAATAGTATTCCACAGCTCTTCCTTTTTGGCATATTCACCAACATCATCGCTTTTGCTATATTCTTTACACCATTCATGAGTTAATTTCAAAAGCGTTTTCGAAAATTTTCTGAGATCGTCCGGTAGCTTCTGATTGTGCCAGATCGTTCCAAGATCAAACATATTGGTGCCATTACTGCTTGTCAATACGTATAGCAAAGACAGCGCATACGGTACTACCGATGACCTGATTTGCCCTACAGCATTAGGGCCTGAGCCATAAATCTGCTCAAATTCCTTAAACATGATGGCCTTGGCTATCAGATCTTCATAAAAAGGCCGACCAAGGCTGTCCGGTGTACGGGGCTTCTCCTTTTCGTCCTGCTGAATAAAAGTCATAAAGTCTCTGAACACCTTTTCACCGCCTTTTCTAACCAGATAAGGTGTTACGCCCCACGCTACGTAGTACTTTGCAACCTGTTCCTTACTCAGTCTTTTTTGCTTGGGATAGCTTTTTTCTATCTCACTTCTCCGTTTGTGATTGATTTTCAGCAAGGTATTGAACTCTCCTCTTATTCTTTCAAAGAACCATTTGTTGCCGGCCGGGTCTGTAATACTTTCAGAAAGGTTCTTTATTTTGACCAGATGAACGCTTCTTGAATTAAGATCAACAGTGGATACCCTGTTCTGGGAATTGGAGAATTTAGATATTTTGGAAATAACATCATCCATTACTTCATCTTCATCCGACTTAACAATATTTATCTTGGCTGTAACCATAACTTTGGAAACATCTTTCCCCTCCTTACTTGTAAAATATATGGATGCAGTGGTTTGCCCACCGTTTACGATCTGAAAATCTGTCAGGGATTTAATGGATACAAGTCCATTAACTTTATCCAATGTGACGTCAGTGGCCGTTATGGTCAGGCCGTTATTAAATGCTATGAACTTCTCCGGCTCAAGCGCTATTGTCTCCTTGATTTGTTTGTTAACACCTTTAAACTGAAGGAACGAACGTACATTTCTTTCAAGTAAGCGGGAACTGTAGTCATGATAGAACTTAACGAGCAAGGTTGCCGGAATAACTGCCAGATAAGACTCAAAGACATTAGTATTATTCGTGGCCCTCAGGGCTGGCAGCCCCGGGTCAAAATTAATAACGATAGGCTCCGGGTTTCCCTTAGCCATCTCGTAGCTATAAATCCTGTTCAGGTTAATCAGCTGATACTTCAGCTTAAAGCTTTTTGATTTTTTTTCTTTTTTCAGGGTGTAGCTGACTTGTATTGTTTCATCCGGGAAGCTAACGTTTCTTAGTGACAGGTTGCCGCGCCTCTCTACAGAAATAGTGTTGGAAATTAAGAATATTTCCACCACATCTATCTGGTCCTGAAATTCCGGCGTTTCAAGCGACTTGATTATTACGGCTGCGGGATCGCTTGACTGCACATTTTCAAATTGATGCTTTACGGCCTTTATAAAGAAATTACTGGCTTTGGCAAACAGAGATGTGTAGTACTCTTTTCTGGCTATAAGCAAATCTCCTTCGGGAAGAACCAGATCTGATAAAAACAGCTGCAATCGTTCCTGTGTTTCATTTATCATATATCCGTCTATCTCTACCTTTTCCTTTTCCCGCTGAAAAAAAGACTCAGACATTTCATCTGAATCGGTCAGTCTGGATTGACTTAAAGCTGGTAATACATAGTCGAGGAGTGCCTTCCGGTTAATATTATTATCTTCAGATGTAATATTGCTGATTAAAGTACCGGAAAATGATATTAGTTCATTGAGCGTCATATGAAAGGGATAATATCGGTAATAACGTGATTGTTCAGGTCTTGTGTCAGATTCAGATCGTATTTAACATTGCGGATGTCATCCGGTAACATAGTGCTTCGCAGCGAGGGGAAATTTGCTTTGCTGCAGTCATAAAAACTGAGCCCCACATTATAGAAAGCATATGGGGCGGTATATTCTATAGCGGGCGAATTACCGAGCCCGAGCCGGGTGAGCGCCCTCCAGTATAAATGCATGTTTGTGCCGGTCCGGGAACGCAGTATAGTTGCTATTTCCTGAATCAGCTGATCGGCTGTGATTCCCTGTCCGTTGTCAGGACTGAATGCATAGACGGCAAGAATAAGCTGCTGGCCGGAAAGAAAATCGAGCTGAAACTCGCTGGATATATGAACAAAGGGTCTGTTTTCTACTCTGCTTTTGACCTCAAAAAGATTATTGCCCAATTCAAAGTCGTGTCCCTTTCCATAGGGGCCCTTCCACGCAGATAGTAAATCGTTGTAAGGTGCCCACGAATTCTCCAGAAGAAATTTCAGAAAATACAACTCCGCAACAATTCCCTGCAGTTCCTGGCGGTTCATGGATGAGGAAAGCGGGTCAAACAGTTCAAACCACTCATTGGCCAGCGTAACGAACCGGGCTTTTGAAATTTGCGATGGCTGATATATAGTCTGGTCAACGAGACTCAGAATCAGGTCTGTAAACAAGGACTTTAGACCGTCATTCAGCAAAGTCAAAATCAATGTGGGGCGTCCTTCCACAATTTCTTCTACCAGTGACAGGTTGGCCATGATCACCGGATCTATAGGTCTTGTATCCGGGCCGGAGGGGAACCAGAAGAAAAGGCAGTACTGAAGCCGTTCATTGATGCCATACCGGAACCTTTCCGTGTTGGGTACCTCAAAAAAAAGCGTCCGGGGAAACAGTCCCTCATCTTTTAGTAATATATCCCAATTTAGTTTCATTATTTAATCTCACTATGTTCGCTATTATTAAAGTCTTCCGGCTCCTCTGTATCTTCGTTAGGTAACTCATTCTCTGCAGCGCTGGTGATTTCATTAGACATATAGATACCTCCGGGGTCATCTTTTATTTCAGGAAAGCTGAGGGCATAGCCGATAAGAGGAAAATCTGTGTTTATTTCATTCTTTTTAGCCACTACTTTCAGCTCCGGAGTATTGAAAACATCCTCAAGGTCCATAAGGTAGATTAAGAGAAGTCCCTCAATTTCCGGTCTGACTTTTCTGAAAATCCATCCCGGTATTGTCGTTTTCCGGGATTTTTCATCAGCCTGCTCCTCAGTAAGGGAGTGTGGAGCATCCGTAAATTTTTTACTTTTCTTCTGTCTGAACTCATCAATAGCTTTCTGCTTCAGCTCCTCAGGCAATCCGAGTGCTTCATCCATTCCCGATGTTATTATATTCATCGATTTGCCTGATGCCGTGAAACAGAGATGCTGACTCAATTCATTATAATAGACCGGCTCATCTTCTTTTCGGGGCGCTCTTCTTTGGGTTAGCTTTAGTTGCAGGTTTCGATCCTTCAGATCCCGGCCGCCTCCACCTCGTTTAACACCAATTTTCCAGTTGGTAAGTTTTCCACCCGCGATGCATTTATCAATATAGTCGGTCAGGAGTCGCTTCTCAAGTTGTTCTGCTGCGTAAGTTCCTGGCAAATCCAGAAAAAGTTGAAGTTCTCGTTTTCCGCCATCGAGGGTATAAAATCCGCTATTGACCTCTGTGAAGGGCAGTTCATCAAATAACTGTCTGAAAGCCTGCCATGATTTTTCTACTGCATCCTTTTGAATCCGGAAGATAGTGGTCTGCTGCACTGTATCCTGAAAGGAATATCTCAGTTCTTTCGCGCTTTTTAAAATTGCAGGTCGTGTAATCTTTAATACATCCGGATGCTTCCTGATCCGTATTTCAAAATCTTTCGGTTTTTTCTTCTGCAATTCCATGTTTTCAATCTGTTCCTCCAGTTCTGTCAGCGCTGTAGTAATAAAATTGTATTTTTCTTCCGTATCAAAATCGATAAAGAGCCGGCAGGCGTCTATATAACCCGGCCTGTAACCGAACCACCTGCCCATTTGCAGTAGCGTATCGTAATAATTAGTATCCCTGCAGAAATAATTAATTGTCAGTCCCTCAAGAGTGAATCCTCTGGATAGCCTGTTACCACCTATTGCAATATATTTCCGGGAAGAAACATCGGTATACTCCAGCTTATCACCCGTACCCGAGTTAATGGCCTTTACATTTATATTCTGCACTGCAGTTGGCAGATACGTTGAAATTTCCTCCCAGGATTTGGGAACAAGACCATCGGTATTATAGCCGTCCGGAAGGTAGCTGGTGATGTTTTCGACCTTGTAGGCAAAAAAGCGGTTCCACTGCCGTTTCATCTTTTCATACACTCCCTGCGTATCGCTCATACTGTCATCGGCAATTCTACTCTGGAGCTGTCCTATATATTCCGCAACCTTTTTTGATACAGCAATCTGATCTCCGATGAGCCGTGAAATATGGATGAGCATTGTATGATGTTTCGTATAACCTGGAAGTGTTTCCAGTATCTGATTACGCGAATCGCGCAGGGCTATGGACAGGACAAAACAGTCAATTGCATCGATCAGTGATTTCCTTAGTGTGTTATCATTTTCATCAAACACAACTTCCTCATCTTCCTCTTCGACAGGAATTGTTTCTATAAGCGGAATTTTTTTGTCTCCTTCAGTTTCCCGACCGGTTGAAAAAAATCTTTTCGGCCCGAGATACGAAGACGGGGCAGACAGTTTATAAATGAATTTGTCAGGGAAAAGTCCTGGTGACAGGCTACAGAGCATGTCCTGAATTTGCCCGTTGTACCGGAAGCTGATTTTCCAGGCATCATCATTCCCCAGCTCCCCATGCTGATCCTGGAGTATATTTGCAAACGGTGTAGCGGTATATCCGAGATAAGAACGCCTTTCAAACAAATTGAGCAGGGCGCGCATATGCCCGTTTACCTTGCTGGCATAAATAGCCCCCTTATGGCCAAGATTGTTCAGTGATGCATTATCGGCCTCATCATCAACCACCAGCAGCCGTTTTGGGAGTCGCTTTTTACCCTCCGGCATTGATGATCTGAGCCAGTAAATCATATTAGTAAGCACACCAACATTCTTCTTACATACCAGAATCTTCTGATTACTGAAATTGAAATTAGCATCAACCAGCGACTTCCGGAAATCCGTTGAAGTGGATGTGATGGAGTTGATCTGGCTAATGCCATTCCCTCCGAAGGTGTGAATATGGCCCACCCCAATTACCTGATTGATCTGGTTGCCTTGTTCCCCGATTCCTATAACCTCATTATTAATCCTTTTCTGCGTTTGAAACCTTAAATCCTCCATAATGCCGGAAAAGACAATAATCAGATCATAACCTACATCTATTGCACGGTTGATAACACCATTAAAGTTCGTAGTCTTCCCGGACTGGACAGAACCGAGTACCAATCCTTTCTGAAGCGGTTCTATGTGCTCCAGCGGATCCCCCAGCCTTTCAATTATTTCCCGTGTGCTATGTTCCGTGCTTCTGATCACATCAGTCGGACGCCCTATTTTTTTCAGGTATTGGATGTACCTTTCAAAATAGTTCCATTGTATGGGGGCGCCCCGTTTCTCAATCCACCTATCGTAACCAATTCCCCCGTCTATCACATTGTCAGGGTCAATAGTGGTGGCAACAACGGATTTGATGCGAAGTTTTATTTTTGCCAGCCATTCGTTTCTTACGCCTGTATCAGTTCCTTCGAAGTAGTCTTCAAATCCCTCGGAAAACTGCAATTTGTGAAAAGTGTCATTGATGGAACCTTCCAGTTGCGATGCCGTAATAAATCCCTGCTGCTTCTTTGTTTTTTCTACTTTGTTTCTGATATGATCAGATAAGAACTCCCAGGACATATATTATTTTTTCAGAGATTCAATGAATGAAATTGTTTCCTGCTGCCTGCCAAAACTTTCAATCAGCAGTTGCCTGATTTCCTCCCATGAATAGCCGGCTTCTTCATAATATTTTCTTATTTTAATTATTCTTTGTTTTTCAGCCTCGTCTATAGTTTGTTCAAATTCCATACTGCCGGTTTCCCCCTGCCATATTTGATTGAGCTTTCGTTCAATTAAATGCATCAGAATATCCAATTTGCCTGCGTTCACCGGACTAAGCTGGACTTTTAGTTGTCTGAGTATCTCAAAGTCGGGATCGATCTTTAACATTGGCCCTTCGGCACCAATCTGCTTTGATATAAGTGTTACACCTTTTGACAAAGCGTTCTGGCGAATAACAGCTGAGGCAATCCGGTCGCGGTATTCTTTAACGGCCTGGGTTGTGACACTGGAAATCATATCAGCCATTGCTCTTTTCAGTGAAAAGGGAATCTTTATAGAAGATTTCGCCACATTCAGCTGAAAATCTCCGTCATTAAGATTGGAAATATCTATTCTTATACGGCCGAACTGTAGATTAGAGGCTTTGCTAACTGTTCTCAGCCATCCACCGTAGTTAATAAGTCTTCTGTTTCTGTAAACATAGATGCCTTGCAGTTCTTCCAGGGTACGGTTGGGCATGGCCCATGCTGACCCATTTTCTGCTGATTCCTTTTCAGAAATTTTCGGAAGAATTATCCCCTGAAATTTAATGTAATTGTCTCCCGTTTTCCAGAACGCTTCTGCTATCGTCTGAATTCCGGGATTGTTAACGGGAAATGGATCAAACGGCTCAATCAGAAGATTGTTCAGACGTATTTCAAGTTCCCCGTTCTGAATAAATCGGTGAAACACCAATCCAAGGTGATTTCTTAACTCCTCCAGTTCCGCGTTCAGCTCAGTGTTTTTTGTAAATTTTCTAAGTTTATATAACTCCTCCCAGACAATCAGGGTATTGGGAGAAAAGCCGGGATCGGCTGAATGAAAATTCATACTAGCGGCAGAAAAATCAGTTATATGTTTTTCTACAATATCTGCGGGCTCAATAACCAGTGTCCAGTCGCCTGTTTTTTTTAAATATTCAACGTCCCAGCAACGTCCTTCATAGTAGCTGCCTGCTGTCCGGGAGATAACGGTAAATTTTCTGGACTGGGAAAATGATGCTGTTTTCAAACCAAGTCCAAACCGACCCATGTCACGGGAGGAGCGTACATCCTCCATATCGGCACTGGGGAAGCGCATATTCAGCGTTAAATCGCGCGGGGACATCCCGTTTCCGTTATCCGCCACGTACATTATGAGGGCCGGCTTATTTGTCTCCATTAATATCTCCACACGGGTTGCGCCCGCGGCAATAGAATTGTCAACAAGGTCTGACATAGCCGTGGAAAGGGTATAGCCTTGTTCGGAAATTGATTTTATAAAAACAACCGGCGGAGGGGATAAAACTACAGAATCTCTTTGCATTATCGGGTACGCTGATTCACTAAATTCAGGATTAAATATCGGAATTTCCTCCGAATTACAGAAATGAGGGCCCCGGGTATTGCATATTTTTTATAAAGTCGTGAAAATTCTCTACTTTTGTTTTGCATTTTTTTTATGTAAAGTAATGATTTTCAGCATGAAAACATGAATAACTGATCCTTAACTATGAGCATCCGGCAGCAGAATGCATCCTTTTATGTTGTATATTGTAAAAGCAACTTACCCAACACCGTACATGGCTACCCCTACGTTCCGGATAAGTACGGGAAAATTCTGTTGGATGCCGGCAAAACAATAGTTAAGATCAGCGGAGCTTACAGAGAGGGGCGCCAATTATAACTTATGACTGACGTACATTCAAAAGAGACCAGAAGCTTTAACATGAGCCGCATAAAGGGCAAGAACACCAAGCCCGAAATGCTGGTCAGAAAGTTTCTCTTCTCACATGGGCTCCGGTACAGGCTGCACGACAAAAAGATGGCCGGCAAGCCCGATCTGGTGCTTCCAAAATACAAAACAGTACTTTTTATAAACGGTTGTTTCTGGCACGGACATGAAGGTTGCCGTTATTATGTGATTCCTAAAACGAGAACCGAATGGTGGTTGGCCAAAATCACCGGTAATAAAAAAAAAGATGCAGAAAGCATCACCAGGCTGCAACAGGAGGGCTGGAAAGTGATCGTGTTATGGGAATGCTCTCTGAAGCCAGGCACAATTGATAATACATTAAAAAAACTATTGAAAGAATTTAAAACCTGATGAGTTTCAGATTCATTGATTTATTTGCGGGCGCAGGTGGCCTGTCTGAAGGATTTATAAGGGCTGGCTTTGAACCAATAGCGCACGTTGAAATAGACGAAGCGGCATGTCTTACACTGAAAACCCGGACCGCCTATCATTACCTGAAATCCGAGGGCCGTTACGCTACCTATATTTCTTACCTGAAAGGAGACATTACAAGGGAGCAGTTATACAGTTGCCTGCCTGACAGGTTTGAAAGATCAATTATTAACCTGCCTATTGGCGCTGACTATAACCCGCTTATCCACAAGGCGATTGAGGAACAGTTAAAGGGGAACAAAGTGGACCTGATAATCGGGGGACCACCCTGTCAGGCCTATTCTGTTGCCGGACGCGCCCGTTCAGAAAACGGGATGAAGGGCGACCACCGGAACTATTTATACGTACACTACGCAAAGTACCTCGAAAAATATCAGCCCAAACTGTTTGTATTCGAAAATGTACTTGGCCTTCGGTCTGCCGGCAATGGCATTTACCTGCATAACATGAAAAAACTCTTCCTGAAGAAGGGATATGACATGAAAATATTCAATGTGGAGGCGAACGACTTCGGAGTACTGCAGAACCGGAAACGTATCATTATCATTGGCTGGCAACAACAGCTGGGGTTCAATATTCCTGACCTCGAAGCTGTAAGAACCCCTTCGCAATATAAGGTAAAAGCCGTACTAAGTGATCTTCCCAGAATACAAGCAGGAGAAGCTACGGAAAGGTATTTGAAATACCGGACCAAACCAAGTAACTATCTCACGGATAACGCCATACGTAATGGCATAGAAATCGTGACGCATCACATTTCCCGGCCCCATACGAAACAGGACAAGGAAATATACCGTATAGCTGTGGAAAAATGGAATAAGGAAGGGACACGTTTGAACTACAATGACCTGCCGGAACGGTTGAAAACCCACCAGAACCGTAGTTCATTCTTTGACAGGTTTAAGGTGGTAGCAGACGATGAGCCTTTTTCGCAAACTGTGGTAGCGCATATTGCCAAAGACGGACATTATTATATTCATCCCGATATCGAACAGAACCGCTCCCTCACGGTACGGGAAGCTGCCAGGCTACAGTCGTTTCCAGATGACTATTTCTTTGAGGGAGTAAAAGAAGGCATTAGCAGAACTCCCGCCTTTAAACAGATTGGCAATGCGGTACCGCCCTTAATGGCTGAAAAGATTGCTTTGATTATTAAAAAAATATTGTCTGCCGGTAAATAACAACCAGGAATTGCATTCCAATTGCTATAAATAACTTAACAGATCATTCATGGCTTACTATCGGGAACCAATTTTTCCTTTCATAAGCGCCAAAATGATTCGGCGTGTTTCACTTAACCGGGCATTACGATAAGAAGCAAAATTCATATGTAATAGTTAATATTGGACAATACAGAGAAATTACCTGCTGAATAATAATGCCGGATAGCAGCAGGCTATGCAAGCGTCTTATACCCGACCATGCCTTTAATAAAAAATATTGCCTTGAATAGACGGTATTCATCTTTTACTTGTTATAATAAATAAAAAGATAACCGATCCCGAACATTGGCCATCGAGCCGGTGTTCCTCAATTATCCTTGGGATATTTGTGTTTGTTTTTAGGGACTCCGCCATTATGCAACTTCATTAATTCAATGTAAGAGGTAGGTAACTTAAACCAAATCTTCTTCACTACTTTCTGTTATTTTTCTTCGCTGATCGGTCTAAAAGCTTCGTAATGATCAAAAAAAGTGCTATAGCTGCACCGAAAACAGCACCGGACTTCTCATTAAATGCTGAATCCTTATGTGGATATACCACATACCCTGATCTTCCTATGAATAAAATAAATGCTAACATTGTTACAATATAGTAATTTTTATTACTATATCATCTCTAGGTAAAAGTCTGCATCGATTTGTACAGAAAGCGCTATGTCAATGAGAATATTTTCCATACATCAGCGAACGCTTGTTTTCCAGGCTTGTAAATAAAGGATTATAAAAAACTACTATTATCTAATAAGAATGTTTTTGTTTGTTAATGCTGATCCAAATTGACAAACAATTGAACCGATTTGTAAAGCCTGATTATATCCAAACCTGTACCTTCCCATCCAGTTTTTAATTGTTTTGGAATATAGGATCATGCCTTTAATATTTCCCATCAAAATAAATCTTCCTAACATAATTAATCACTAGCGTAAACGAAAAAACAGAATTAAATTCTAATACAACTTATCTAATGAAATTTAATAAATATCCGGTTTTGCTCTATCTCTTATTGACCTTGGTTTTTAGTACGGTTATATGGATTATGACCGTTCACGCGACTGACAAGGGACCTATTGCAGGAAGGCTATTGGGTTATGGGATTATGTGGGCTCCAGCCCTGGCGACCGTGGTTTCGTGCATTTTGCTGAAACGTAAAATTTCTGATTTAGCCTGGAAATGGTTGACGGTAAAGCAATTTTTGGCCTGCTATTTTATTCCATTTTTATATTCTCTGATTGTTTATCTGGTCATCTGGTCATTCGGTTGGGGCGGATTTTATAATAAGACTTTTATAAGTGGGATTGCACATGAAATGGGCTGGACAGGACTTCCGGATTTTCTTGTGATGGTATTGTTTCTAGCTCTCTACGGAGTAATAGGTATGTTTGCAAGTATATCTACGGCACTTGGCGAGGAAATCGGATGGCGGGGCTTTTTGTTGCCTGAATTAAGCAAAAAAATGAGTTTTACTGGGGTGAGCCTTACAACGGGTGCAATCTGGGCGATATGGCATTTTCCATTGATCATATTTAGTGATTATAATAACGGAACGTCTATCTGGTTCGGTTTGATCTGTTTTAGTGTTTCTATTGTCAGTGCTTGTTTTATCGATACCTGGTATTATATGAAATTTAAAAGTCTTTGGACCGGGGTAATCCTGCATGCAAGCCATAATCTATTTATTCAGGGTTTCTTCACGCCTATTACAGCGCAAAATAAGTTATCACCCCGGTATATAGGAGAATTCGGTATTGTACTTTCAGTTACTTCTGTCATCTTTGCCATTTACTTCTGGAGGCGAAGAGGGGAACTTAATTGCCTGGCATCCGGGCAACAGATACAGCTTAAGGAAATTATTCCGTAGTACTTATTATCCTGACCATTTATTCCTGCCATTTCGGAACGATGAGTAAGCCCCCAGTCAAGTAGTGCAAAAGCAAAATTTACAAACATTTACATTTCTTTTTACTACTGATTTACTGGGATTACAATGCTGGTGCATATGTTTGAGTAGTTAAGCTAAAAGAGAGATTTATGAATTGCTCTCAAAATTTCAGGACCACATTTGCGGGTAAGATGTGGGCGCTCTTGTTATCCGTTGGGATAAAGGCATTAGAAAAGAAATGACTTACAGATTAAGTAAAATAAAGCAATTGCTTTAGTCTATCAAAAACTGGTTCGAGTGGTGAGCAGTGGATCAGCAAAAGGGACAAACGTTTCTAAAGGTTTGTCCCTTTTCCTTTTTTAGGAAAACGTCGCGCTAGCCCAGTGCTTTACTAGTATTGAAACTATTTATTTTTTCATTGATGCTGGCGGCATCTTAGGAGGGAGTTGCGCGTATTGGTACATCAGATTAATTTTCCCATCCTTATTAAATCGCCATGTTTCCTGCAATTCCTTAGGTGTCATTTTTCCATTGGCACCTGTTGAATACTCCCGGGTCCATATCACTACCCATTGTTCATCTCTATCCTTGCTTCTGAGAGGCACCCAGGCATGAATAGAATCAACGACCTTGCCCATCTGTCCTCTCATTCTTTTAGCAACAGCAATAAGCGAGTCCCTGCTGCCCATAAACATGTTGCCATCAGCAAAAAACATGGTGTCAGCGTCTGCGAAAGAATTTTTTGAATTCTCAACGGTGTTGTTGTCCCAGTTTTGATACAGCTCGAGCAATGTCTGTGCGTTTTTTGCATCGCCAATCTCAAAATCCGAAGAATAACTTGCCATGTAAGGATACGTCAGGCTTTCATGTCTGGTCGAATCGTAATCGGATGTCTTTACAGCTTCCGTTGTTGTTTTGTTGGAGCCGGAGGTGCAGGATACCAAAAAAGCAATCGATACGAAAAGGGAAATCTTTCTCATAAAAATTGTTTCTAAATTTTTAAATAATAAATAAAGACAAGAGCAACGTCTGAAAAGTGGGGGTATGGGGTATATTCTCTAATTCTAAGATAAGGATTTTTATGAATTAAATAATAAAATTAACCCTCCATTTGATTGATAATCAATATTATTAATACATGAAAAGCAATCGAATGCTCATAAAGGATTCCGTAGAACGACACACCCAGGTATGTAAAAGAAATACCTGAAAAAATCATACATCCGGTGAATTGAACGCTCATCAGTCACTATCCGAAAATGGTGTCAAACTGCCTATTGTTGACAGAGGTTCTTTAAAAGGCCATTGATGTACGCGGTTGAAAACCTCATTTCAAGTACTCGTATCTGCTGTGTCCCCTCCAGATAAATAATAGATTCGCAATCCATAATTGTTTTTCTAGCGTATCTCTTTAAAGCAAGTATATATTCTGCCCCAGGAAAATTAGTAACATGCCCTAAAACTTTCCAAATGAAAAAAGCAAATCTTATTGTTGCCATTGCTTCAATGGCCTTAATTCTTGGTGCCGGAATTTTATGGGCATCAGATCATGCAGACGCGCCTGCAGTGAAAAATAAAAGTACTGATATAACAGACTTATATGTATTCCAGGGCGCCAATACCGACAACCTTGTTTTTGTTGGGAATGTGCAGGGATTGATGAGTCCTGCAACTACACAAACCGCAGCATTTGACGAGAACACAATGATCGAATTTAAGATTGACAATACCGGCGACAATATAGAAGACCTCGTTATTCAATGCGTATACAAAGGCGGCAAAATGTATATCTATGGTCCGGTTAAACCAGCCACTACAGGCTTAACAAGTACCGTAGTTGGTGTTGCTTCTGTAGTCGTGCAAGTGACTCCTTATACGGCAACAGCCCCAATTATAGCATCTTCTAACGGGATCAGTGCATTTGCAGGCCCTAGAGATGATCCTTTCTTTTTTGACCTCGACCAATTCCACAAAATTACCGGTGGCACAGCTACAGGTTTTGTAAATCCGGGAACCGACACCTTCAAGGGTACTAATGTAATGAGTGTTGTAGTAGAAGTGCCCAAGTCACTATTAAACAGTACTGGTAAACTTGGTGTCTGGTTACAAACAAAACAAAAAGCTTAATTCATCATAAAAGAAATTACTATCATGAAAAAGTGTTTATATATCATCGGATTTTGTACACTTACGTTTACACTTGCCGCATGTAGCAGTAGTTATGATGGAAATACAAATCCGTCAGATCCTAACACCGGTGCAGTATTTTCAGTGGCTGGTGATCAGGTAGGACGTCCTGGAATAGCCACCGTTTTTGTATCAACTGCAGATAAAGACAACTTTAACGTAACAATACCATCAGTAATGGCCGCGGCCTACCAGGCTAAATTCGAGACAAAGTTACAGGCCTATAACGGAGGTGCCTTTACTACCAATCTATTAGGCCTCAACGCAGCAGCATTTACAGGTGTTTTGGCAACCGATGTATTAGATGTTTCAACTACCAAAAAAACTACTTATTACGACGGAACAAATGTATTAACAGGTAGGGCATTAGCGGACGATGTGATAGATGTCAGTTTGATTTTGATTTTCGGCGGACCAACAGGTACATCAAATCCCGCATTGACTTCAGACCACGTCGATAGCAATGATAAAGCGTTCTTAGCTTCATTCCCTTATGAGGCTGCTCCCTGGTAATATTTGATAAATGTTCACTTATTGATAAAGCCGGAGTTTATTTCCGGCTTTTGTTTTTACTGTATACATCTGTTATACCATACATTTATGAAATGTCGCTTTATCAAATCACTACTGCATTACAGCAAGAGCGGCTGTATGCTGCTATTAATATCAGGAATAAGCACAAAGCTTTACGCACATGTAGTAGTAGGTGAGCTGGAAAAGATGTCAAAAACAGCCGTAGGGCTTGTTTATCTTCAACTAGGCTATCAACATATACTTCCTCTTGGGTTTGATCATATTTTGTTTGTACTCTGTTTGCTGCTGTTAAGTCCACGGTTAAAGCCAGTTTTATGGCAGGCTACTGCTTTTACCCTAGCCCATTCCGTTACTCTCGGACTTACAATATATCATGTAATTACACCTCCTGAAAGGATTGTAGAACCTGTCATTGCATTATCCATTATGTATGTGGCACTGGAAAATATTTTATCCGGACGATTAAAAACATCGCGCATCGGCGTGGTTTTCTTATTCGGCCTTATACATGGGATGGGATTTGCCGGCGCCTTGGAACAGTTAGGTTTACCCAGAGATGCTTATTTAATTTCCCTGATTATGTTTAATGCAGGAATTGAATTAGGGCAATTAACTATTATTCTGACGGCATACTTTTTATTAGTCAAATGGTTGGGTAATAAGCCCTATTATCCCAGACTCATTGTCCCCTCTTTATCCATAGTTATCATCATAATTGCCGGCTACTGGACCGTACAGCGATTATTCCTTTAAGCTTTTTTTGAGGTTTTCTGCCATATCCGGACTCAGGTCATATTTATTCTTGTCAGCAGCTTTGAAAAATTCACGGGCATTATATCCTTTACCGAGGCCCTCCATCATTTTGCCCATATAATAAAGTTCGAGCCCTTCCAGTGCTCCTCCGGAAATATGTTGTTGAAATACTTTATAAGCATCTTCTTTTTTATTATTTTCAAAGAGACTATAAGCATACCATGCATAAGTCTGGGGAGTAGCCCGGTTATTTAATTCCTCTCTTGCGAGGCCTTCAGCCTTAGCTGGTTCATCCAAAATACCTGTGTAAATTTCAATTAAATATTTCGTATACATTTTCCCATATCGGGTATCTGTCGCTTTCGCCACGAATTCATTAGCATATCTTTTTTCCAGCATTTTATCTCCTCTGCTTTGCGCCATCTGGTATAGTTTAAACAGAGGGTCCGGTAGTTTGTTTTTTGCCTGAACAAACTTGAATATTCTTTCTGACAATGTATCGTTTCTATCGTGTACCAGCGCAACCCAGCCCAACCTTGTTATGCTGTGGAAATCTGCAGGATTTAAGCCGATACATTGTTTATATAACTCAACGGCTTTTCTCAAATCCCCCGCATGAATATATAAGTCACCTGCATTCGATAACGCAATACCCCGCAGGTAGGCAGATTCCTTAGCCAGGCTGGCAGCATGTAGCATATCCTTAATAGCGCTGTCAATCTCCCCATTTACATGATCATATTTTGAAAGCCTGAAATAATAACTATAATCATTCCATCCTTTTAGTTGCTTTAGATAATACTCCGCAATACTGTATCTACCCAATTCAAAATTTATATCAAAAGAAAGTGTACAGGAGGTAAAACCATTAATACCTATATTTTTTGCTTTCTGCAGTAAGGTATCAGCCTCCATAAACCGGTGTTGTAAAAGGGCTGATGAGGTCAATGCAATAAATGGGGAAGCTAACGTGGAGTTATATGTTTTGTTAATGCTTCTTAGCACTGATTCCGCTTCTTTTACATCATTAATATCTCCAAATTCGCGAAACCTGGTAACAAGAGCAGACGCATATTTTGCTTCATTTACCTGTCCTGGCCGATCGGGATCAATCCTGTTTTTCCAGAATAAAAGGTCACTTTCATTATTCTTTGTCTGTAGCGCAACGGTACGATTATTTATTAAGCTATCGATATATCCAGCCTCAACGATTTTGGGACTCAAACGATTACAGGCGGGAAATAATAACGCAATGAGAAGCGCATGAATTTGATATTTCATCTGCTTATTTTGCTTGTAGGTACGTAAATAGATGTTAATCAGATTGGAAACAGTCCAAACAAAATACCCGCTACTATCAGATCAGGTAATCGCCATTACAACATTTGCAATTTTTCCCTTATTCCCTCAGGAAACGCTTCAACATTGGAAAATTTTCGCTAAATTAGTAACAACGACTATTCTTGTTAATCACCTAAATGCTTAACCCAATAAAGGATAAGAGCTATTTGCTGCCCCCCTTGGTATTGGCCTCTTCACCTTGCATATCACTTATAACAAATACGCTGAAATATTTCAGCACTTCGATTATATGCTGAACAACCACTCCATGGCATTGCTCCCAGGCTAAAGACAGGAGAGGACTATTTCTTAAACATTATCACCATGAAAAAGAAAACAACTCCCAAAAAACTCCAGTTAGTGAAAATCAAAATTGCCAATCTCAGTCAACCAAAACCTAAAGGAGATGTTTGTCTGACGTCTCTGGAGCAAACCACTTGTCCCCACTGCAATCAGCAATAATCTAGTTTGATAGATTTGATAAACAATGCTGTTTAAACAGGAAGTAATAAATTATGACTAAGTTAAAACCTCGTAGATCGTAAGATTTACGAGGTTCTTTTTTTTTGCAGGTGACAGCCGACGTTGCGGACTATCATCTTTTTGTTATTAATAACTAACTTTAGCGAAATACCATTTACATGACCAACATACCATTTCAGACAATAGACTGGACCAGTATTGAAAAAACAGTACATGCGGGCGAGACCGGTACCGCATATTGGCAAACAATAGAGTTTAATGGATTAAGAATTCGTCTCGTAGAATATTCCGAAGGTTATCTGGCTGATCACTGGTGTGAAAAAGG
The DNA here is from genome assembly GCF_003014595.1 of Chitinophaga ginsengisoli. Classification (GTDB taxonomy): domain Bacteria; phylum Bacteroidota; class Bacteroidia; order Chitinophagales; family Chitinophagaceae; genus Chitinophaga; species Chitinophaga ginsengisoli. The sequence goes on from NZ_PYGK01000002.1 coordinate 570,050, forward strand.
CCACATAGTTCATTGTCTTGAGGGCGCATTTGTTAGCGAACTTAAAAATGGCGGCAATTTTCATCTGACGGAAGGAATGACATATGTAGTTTCTGATGAACTGAGCTCCCACCGCTCAATATCTGAAAACGGTGTTAAACTGCTCATTATTGATGGAGATTTTCTAAAAAGCCGCTGATGTATGCTGCTGAAAACGCAGAAAAAAGTGGAGCAATCAGGCAGACGCTTCAAATAATCCGTGGCTATACGACAAATAAATATGTAACTTGGCTGAAAGCTGGTCAGTCAGCTGTAACCAGCTATAAATTATAAGGGATGAAAGCATTGATTATTGGCGCCACCGGCGCTACCGGAAAAGACCTTGTAAATGTGCTGCTGCAAGATGCAGACTATTCCGAGGTTGTCATATTTGTGCGCCGTTCTACCGGTATTGTTCATCCCAGGTTAATTGAAGTTCTGACTGATTTTGACAGGCTCGAAGAGGTAGCCGGCCATATTCAGGGCGATATATTGTTCTCCTGCCTTGGCACCACGCTGAAAGCCGCAGGATCCAAGGAAAAACAATGGCATATCGATTATGAGATACCTTTGGCGTTTGCTAAAATTGCCAGAAGAAATGGTGTACCTGGTGTAGTGTTATTGTCCGCTTATGGCGCATCGTCCAGAAGCAAAGTGTTCTACTCCTGGACAAAGGGAAAACTGGAAGACAGTATAACACAACTCACTTTTGGGCAGTACATTATTTTCAAGCCCGGGTTACTGTTACGTAAGGATACAGATAGAATTGGGGAACGCATCTCAGCCGGCTTGTTAGCTTTTCTGAATCGTTTAGGAATTCTCAGAAAATTCCGGCCATTGGCAACCGCTACGCTTGCCCAGAAAATAGCCAAAGCGCCAAAAGTCTTTCTGGCAGGAATGCATATTGTAGCATTGGATGATATTAACTCGTTCTGAATTAGCTATACATTATTTAATTAATGACCTGTAGATTTAATTTCCTTAAAAAAAGCTATTATATCATTCGCTATGATTCTGCCCACGGGACCTCCCCTACCCTCGGGATCGTCAAATACCAGGGGAGCTACCTCATAGGGTACCTCTAAATGCCCAGTCTTTTCTGCCTTCCATTTATGCAATTCAACCCTGGGGCCATGTTCGAAAACTACTTCAACCTGAAAAGCCCATGGCATATCCAGCGGATGCATGCTGAGTGAGCAAACGATTTTGCATTTTACGTTTGAAAAAACAATCATTAGAGAACTGCCCCTTATTACCGACTCCTGAAATGACATCAAGCCGGTCAGTTCCTTATTTTCATTCAGCTGGCTTTCAATACGATGAACAACACGTTCCGCCAATCGAAACAAGTATTTCGTGTCTTCTCTGCTCTCTGGTTCCAATATCTCTACCTGAGGATAACGCTGCAATCCGAATTTTAGTAAATGATAAAGATAGCCATCCAGGATTATCCGTTTTTCGAATATACGATTACGATAACAATATCTGTCTAAATCTCCCCAGGGGCTAACATGCAAAACAAACCAATTTCCATTTCTACCGTCATTCTTTCCTTCACTTAATACCACCAGCAAACCCAATATCGGATCATTGATAAATACGGCAGGGATTTCTTCGTAAATCGATTTTTCCCTTCCTCCCAAACGCCTGCCTCCAAATAGCTGATCCGCAATTATTACGGCTAACTCCTCTAAAGAAAGGTTTGTTCTCATAGCACATGCGCCATAAAATTCATTCATTACCGGATGTTTCATTATTCAAACAATTTATATTCATTACTTTAATGGTTCTGTCAGAGTATGGTTCGCTCTGTTGAGCTAATACCTGTCTCATTATCCGCCACTCCGGAACAAACAATTTTGCTACAGATTTGGCAAGGTAGACAATATCTGATCTAGTGCCAACACCTTTTCACAGGAAAATCACTAATAACGCAATAGGGTTGTCGCCTCCTAAAGCAACAACCCCATCAAATATTTTAACTTCAGTCCTATTTCAGCTTCACATCCAGATAAACAGAATGACGCCCGTAAGTCTTATAAAATGGCTTAAACACCACATCATCAATCGTGAACTGCAACTGCTGAGGATCACCTTTAATTGACCTGCTGATGTCTTCAGCATCCAGTGTTACTTTACGCCACTCCTTTCTTGCTGCTGGCTCCTGCGCTGCCAGTAATATTGGTCCGTAAAAAAGACTGGCTATATTCTGTTGATCCATCACTGGCTCCAGGTGGAACTGGAAAGGCATTTTCAATTCTATCACATCACCATCTTTCCATTGACGGCCTATTGTCAGATAAGTACCGGGACTAGCGGAAAGGTCTTGTTCTTTACCATTGATCTTCACAAAAAATCCTTTGGTAGCCCAACCCGGTACACGTACATTAATATCAAATTCTCCACCACCCTTAATAGTAAGGCGGGTATTGTCCTCATTTGGAAAATCTGTCGTCTGCTCTACTCTTACCTGTCGTTCTGTCCATTCCAGTATTGAGGGTATGTATAGATTAACATAAAGGGCCTTGTCATCCTTGCTTTTAAAGTAGATTGAGTTCTGTAGCTTGGTACTACTTTCTAATGCGGTACCATTACAACAGGTGAAGCCTGTCATATCCGCATTGCCAAATTGTTTGATAGACCCTGGTCTGAGCGGTATGTGATAGGTATTGGCAGGAGTATGCTCTGCTACAGAAGCCAGGATATCGTTATACAACGCACGCTCGTAATAGTCCATTAACTCCGCCCGCTGATCGAAGAGGAACAGGTCGCTGGTCAATTTCAGCATATTGTATGTCGCGCAGGTTTCATTTTGGCCTCCGGCAGCGAAGCCGTTTTCATACAATGTTCCCGGCTGACTGATAAAACATTCCGCGTTATTGGGATTACGTGCACCTGCAACGCCACCAATGCTGTACATATAATCATTGACGATCTTATACCAGAAATTATCGGCTACTTTGTAGTACTCCGGATTATTAGAGACACGATACATTTCGATACTCCCTATAATCTGAGGGATATGCTGATTGGCATGCAATCCACGGAAAAGATCTACGTTCTTTGCCAGCCCATGCGAATGGGCCGTATCGCCAAAGAAAACCCTGATATTATCAAACAACTGCGCTGTTCTCAGATGGTTCTGCTTACCGGTAAGACGGTACAGACGGGCCATTGCCTCATTCATGCCTCCAAACTCACCGGCAATGTATGTATTCCACATCTTTATAAGCGTATCCGTTGGTAATTTGCTCAGGCGGGCATATACCCAATCCCCCATGCCATCGGCTATTGCCAGTGCTTTTTTATTACCACTCGCTTCATATACATCCATTAAGCCAGCCAGAATTTTATGCAGCGTATAATATGGTGCCCAAACCTGGTTCTTCTGTCCTCCGTATTTGGCGCCGTTTTCCAACATGATAAACTGATCCGGAGGATACGCACTGATGAATCCTACTCCCCAGTTCCAATAATCCGTACGAATGCCCGCATCACTAAGATCTGAATCATAAGCTGATTTCCCGGGACCATATGGTACCGCTGCAGGATCGGACACATGTGGACCACCTGCTGCTTTCGCCTTTCCGGATAATTGGGACAACTCATAGAGCGTATTTACCATGTACTCCATCTTTCCAGCGAAATTGGCCTGAAGTGCCTTATCATATCCTGTGCCCGCATAGGCCTGTGCAATTGCTGTAAGGTAATGGCCTGTAGCATGGCCTCTTAATTTGGTATCCTTTGTGTCCCAGACACCCAAAGGCTTTGCGCCCGCTGGTTGTTTTTGCCCAAATGCATGGCGGAACATATAAAGGAAGGAATTAGGATCAGTTTTAGCTAATGTGCTGATGAACTTATCGCGGTTTTCGACAAACTGGGTTTCATGCCCATGTGCATCATTCTTCAAAGCAACCTTTCCCAAATCAAACACCGCCAGCTTTAAATCTGGTGAAGCTGATTTCCCGGATGCTTTTACCGTGACAAATGCCTTTGGTTGAAAATTCGTCCCTGCAACACGTCCCGTAATGGTATAGCTTCCGGGATTAAGCACAGCGCTATTGTCGATAGCTGCTGGCCACAACACACGCACTCTGGGACCTTTACCCTTCATTTCATCCTTATAGCTGCCCTCTACATAAGCCGGTAATCGTGGCAAATTTCCTACTTCAGTTTCCACTTGCACATCAGCTACCTGTACTAAATAAGTATCATAAAGCTGTACCTCAGTTGGAGAAAAACGGGGAAGATCATCCTCAGCGTGGCTCCCGGTTGTATTGACTACACCCTCATTGAGACCTTTGCCCTTCAGCCCATTGTTATAGATGCCGGCTACCTGTTTGCCACTCAGGGGAATTCGGTAAATACGAAAATCATGTATCATGGCATTGAGACCAGGATTTCCCGGCAATAACGATTTTCCGATATAAAGCAGGTCTTTTCCTGGTTGCTGACCGAATATCTCTGTTAGCTCCAGGGGAATATCTTTCGCCTCGCCAACAGGCTTACTATCAACATAGGTCGTCATAGATTTTGAAGGAATATCTATCACTATCGTCAGATGAACCCATTTATTCGTTGCCAAAGCCGGAGAAACCACTCCCTTCCGACTACCTTTTTCCGCTGCTATCAACGCCTGACAGCCTTCCTGACCATCTGTGCCGACAGGGGCGCTAAAAAAATGGACGGCCCTATCTTTTCCGAAATCAAAAAAACGCTGGCCAGCCTGTTTTGAACGCAGGTATATCCATCCTGATATACTGAGCGATTCTAAATCTGTCAGGGCTTCGCCCGGAATCGTAAGATAGGACTTGTTATCTCCGGGGAGCGACAACACCTTTCCAAACCGATCGTCATTGACAAATTTGACGCCGGCACCCCGTATTGTAGCGTGCAAATTATTCCGGGACCAGTCCTTCACATCTCCGTTAAACACATAGCGGGCAATCATTCCTGTTTCCCCGATGCCATCCAATATCTGGTCGCCGCTTTGTGCCTCAGCCGTGTAAACACCCTGGATCAAAACAGTGACAAACAGGACGGCCCGCAAGAATACCTGGTACATTTTCATATTCGCATAAATTTTCATCAATACTCTTATATATCTGATTATTTACAGACTCATGAAACTATGAAGAGTCCGTGTGTTTCTATAGGCTCATTTTAACTAATAATCAAATAATATTAACAAGTATTCCATTAACCCAGTATTCCGGAAACGGTCCCATTAAATTGTCTATACAGCGAAATTATCAGGTACAACAAGGTGCGACAACTTTTTCAGCTCAAAAAGACCTGCCAAAGGAGATACCAGGCGCAGCACCTGATCAAGTCCTTCTGTTCACTCCCTACAACCCTGATTTACAACTAAGCGTTGCCCCTTTTTTTACATTAAAGCCGGGTTGAAAGCCAATTCCTCTTCCCCCATGGATCACGATATTCTGAGTACCTGTAAGCGCCTTTCCTGCCACCCGGACCATCCCTTCTGACCTGTAGAGGTACTCGCTTTTGAACTCGCTGGCATTGTTGAATGGAATGGTAATGTCGTCTTTGACGCTTAACCCACTTGGAAGAATACCATACAGGTGATTGTCATTACCTGTAAACAAACTGCCATCAGGTACTATGATTAGCCGGTTACCAGCGAGATAACCATTGGCATCGCTAATCGGTAGTGAAGGAAAACTGGTTGCCCCGGGTGCTACCATCGTCAGGGATTGCTTGCCCTGCTCTGTATTTAATACATACACATTATCATTCCCATCCATCACCAATGCACTGGCCGGATTGAGTCCTGCGATGCCTGCTGCAGACTGTTTAGTACCGTCAGACAAAGCATAGGATTCCAACGCTCCGTTATTAATAACAAAGACCTTGTTAGTTCCTATTACAGGTTGTGAAATTACAAGATCCTCCCCGGTTATGATGGAATCGATGCCCTTTCCGGTGTTGGCATCCAGGATATAAAATCTGTTCCCCTTTCTCTGATTGTTAGTAACACAAAGTATGTCATTCTTTACCGAAGGAACAGGAACGTCAGCGATAAAAGTGCTTCCAATGTTTTTATCCCATTTCTTTATACCATCAATGCTGTTCAATGCAGTCACATTCCCGCTATTCCCGTCATATACATACACAATCTGTTCTGCCTCATTCAGTGCCACTGTTCCAAACACATTGGCACCTGATGTATATATCCATTTCAGTTTACATTCCGGCTGGGGCGTGTAGGCATAGATCCCTTTGTTTGTTGATATGTAAATACTTCCGTCGAAACCAATAACAGGTATCGCTGTAGCCTGTGCGCTATTTTCAAGTTGTTTGTCGTAGATAACCTGCCAGCTATCCGGAGCAAACACATACAGGGCTCCGGCTGTATTACCCATCATGGAATAGACATTGCCTTTCCGGTCTCCGATCGGCCCATATTTAACCAATCCAAAGGCGTCTGTATAACTATCTGCCCAGGTACTACCCCGCCGGGATAAACTCAGCATTCTGTACATCTCAGATGTTGATGTCTGATAGGCCATTACAAGTTTATCATCATTCAGCAGGGGATCGGATTTAATGTAATTAGCACCTACGGGGCTATATGCATTGCTTAATTTAAATCCGGTGGCCGTACTGTTGGACTGCCATCCTAGCATGCCCGTGTGTTGTGCATCATATTTGTATTGCGGCCAGCTTTTTCTCCTTACCTGCTCGAATGGCATGTGATAGGAAATAACCAGCTTCGGTTGTTTAGCCATGTCGTTTGATCGCGCTGTATAGTAACGATATGTTTCGGCTTCCTCCGCGGCAAGGACACAATAGAAATTTCCTTTCCGCGCTGGCACCCAGTTAGCACCATCGGTAATGTCAGGTCGCAGGTGTATCGCCTGGTCTATGTTGCTCTTTGACACAAGACTCAATGCAGTGCTGGATGAATCCGTAATGTTGATCACCAGATTACTTCTCGCTGTACTGAGTTCATACAGGTTCACTCCCTGCTCAAAAACAGAGGAAGTATTTTTTACATTTTTCAGATAGATCATCAGATCCACCGTATCAATGATCGCACCCTCTGGTATCGTTGCCAGGCTAAATTGCAGATAAGTGCAATAATCATGGTTGACCTTACGGCCAGTGGTGGAGGAAGAGATATAAACGAAATTATCATCACTACAGAAATTCCAGGTATCCTGGCTAACTGAGGATTGTACTGGGCGCTGTGTTTCTGCCCTGTTGGGAAGAATGACTACGGTTCTGGTATCGTTATAGTACTGCGCAGCACTACCTAAAGAGGTCAGCAGCATAATCACTATCATCACACTGACCTGTATGCTGGCAGACAAAATATGCCTAAAGTGTATAAAATTTATTTTCATTTTTACATGTTTTTTGTAGTAGCAAAGTTTGTCTGTATTTACAGATCTCAAGGTTCCGGGCATGAATAGTAAAGTTTGGATACAGCAATATTACCTTTTGATATATAGGCGACGATAACCGTCCATACACATCCATTAAATCCAATGGTGGCTGTGGCAAAACTGCGGACGCTCTCAAATATGGATGGAAACTCTGGCTTGTCAACGTTCTTGATATCGGTCCACTTGTAATAATTATTCCCTATATCGACTCCCTGTATCCATCCGGACTTTAATTCCCTCTTACCCGTGCTGCTATTCACACTAATGTCGCTCGATATAATGTAACGATAGGAACCACTGGGGTCAATATTGCTATTTTTATTTGTCCGTAAATAACAGATGGAGGCGCCTGCTATCCATTGTTCATCGTAAATAAAATCTCCTGTACCCCATTCATTTCTGGCTTTCTTCCAGCCGGAAGACGTTCTGTATATCCACACATCATTGAGCGTACTGCCGTTATACCGGGCAGCGCCTCCGCCGATCCAGATACTTTTGTTTTTGTTAATGTCTGTCTGCACAGTAACGGCAAACTGGCAACGTTTAGGGAATGCAGGATCTGTAGGTACAGCTATCCAATTGCTGCCATCAAACCGCCATACATCATTTAGCCCATTACCATTTTTATCTGCCCCACCGATGACCCATATGTTATCATTCCCATTTACATCAGGAAATAAAACACATGCATGCATACAACGTGGCTTCATCGCTGCAGGTGGTAAGTCTTCGCGGAATCCGGTATCGAGATCGATTTTCGAGATCGTATTTTTACATACACTGATATCTGCTTTACTACCACCTACAAAGTACAGCTCATTATTTCCGAAATGCAGGCAGGGACAATAGGCGAGTTCAGAAGGAATGGTCAGCATCGCAGGTACCATAACATCACCGTCGTTTACCATGATAGTATGAGGCTTCCAACTCAGACCATCACGCGAGTTCCAGATGGAGGGTGGCGCAGCAGGATCTGTCTTTTTCTGCATAATCGCCCACATCATATCGTCATATTCATTTAATACAAGGTCGAGCAAGGTATATTGCTCTATGACGTAGATTACATTACCGTCTATCTCTTTTCTTACCTCGCAGCTGAAATTGTCCAGCACCTGCCATTGGGGAGTGCTGGTTGTAATAACATTAGCGACTGTATTCTCAAGCGCTTCCATGGCGCCATTTCTGGCGTGCAAATAAAATGGTGGACAAGGGGATGATCCCGCACTGCCCAGACCAAAGTTCATACTGCAATTGAAAGGTGTTGCCGGATCTGTAACGGTTCGGAAGTCCATGGTTTTTCCCAGGCTGTCTTTCAGTTCACAGGTACTGGCATCGGTCGTCTGATAGGTAATGGTGATGTCATTAGCTGGCCTGATAATAGAAGGATTGATCCGAAAACTGTTAATAACAGGCTTTTTAGCGGCCACCAATATAGTATTGGGAATGTAAGTACCTGAAATCAGCTGATTACCCAGGTTTTTAAATTTAAAGGCGATGTCCGCAGAAGGCGGAAATTCCTGACCTTCTTTCGCGTATAGATCATTGATGCAGAACTCGATCCGGTTATTATAATCCGCAAGTTTCGTTGGCACATCAAAACTAAACCTGATCTGGCCAACAGATAATCCACCCATAGGTCCAACAGTGCTGTGAAACCCGTTTGAGTTTAAAGGCGTTGTAATGGCCGGTTTCACACCGCTCCATTCCACAACCTCAGCCAGCATCGGTATTTCCAGATCAATATGCTTAATCAACGCATTACTGGGTGGATCATCACATGTAACGGCAAAGCTTACATCTGCATTGGTGTTCGATATCGTATTGTCAAGTATTACTAAACTGAATTGGGGCATAATGTTATTGGGATTAATTGTTTATTGATTATCAGTTGCAGGCGACAGTGCCAGAAAGCCTTCCTGAATACACTGTCCGTTAAGAGAGCCGGTTTGTAGTTGTGTTTGATTGTCCATATTTGTTTCCTGCCACCCGCCTGTTGTTGTTTGCTGTTTTAATACCCACCGGCGATCAGGTTCTGCACCAAGTGGTATAAAGGGTTCCGTTGGCGCACCTAAGAACGGTGCGATAAGCATGTCCAGTTCCATGTGCTTCAGCCCCTCGGTGTAACCTGCCGGCAGATCAATGAATTTAGCGGGCAGTATCCCCGCATTGGCCTGCACCCCTCCTCTCGGATCCATCAGTAGCGTAATACCCTGCCCTTGCTCACCTGCATTAAACGACAACCGTATATCATCGCTGGTGAAATATGCGCCGCCAGGTTTGGGGATTCCATAAGGGAGATGCATTTCCCCGAAGCCTTTTCCCGTGTCTTTGAAATAGCCTATCAATCCATCTTTGTTGTTACGGCTATCGCCTAAGGCTATTGGAAACTGCAGGTTTGCCAGGCCGGGTGGCTGTGTTTTGGTAGCATCGGTAATACTATGCTCATAGTGCTGCGGCTGGGCAGGCAGTCCCTGTAGTTCCAGTTGCAGGGATGCTCTTACCAGGGCAACCGGCTGTCCCATTAAGCCCGCAATGCCAGGCGCTTGCTGTCCGCCAGAGGTGGAAAGGAAAAGAGCAGTGCGGTTGCAAAGCTCAAAAAGCGACTGCAATGCTGCGCCTCCCCCAGACTGACCATTATTGTCCCGAAAGCCGAGCAGCCCCTTTACAAAATCCAGCAGGTAGCGATTGCTGATAGCTGTTTCCGGCGTCCGATCATCGGGAGCTCCCGGAGGATTGCTCCATTGCAACTCCAGCCTACCATTAATGCTTGTCATTTTCAATGCACCGCATCTCATACCGTTGGCGGCATAAATATCCAGCGACTGATCCAGGTAATCGGGTAATAACCATCCGCAAACCGGATTAGTAGCAGGATCACTGCTGCTTTCTTCCAATGGTCCCGGACGGGCTGTACACCATCTGAACAAGAGTCGCGCAGGCTGTATAACACGTGGAGGGAGTGTTACCTGAACACCATTGTTTAACTGGTTCAGATTCTCCGCAATGTGCAAACGACCTTTCTGAATAATATTGCCGCTGTTATCTGTATCAATGATCTTTTTTACCTGCCCGAAAGCATCGACCATCCATAAACGTGTAAACCGCAGATGCCCTGCCCGGAGGGGGAAAAAGTTAGGCGCCTGTCCCGATTTTGCATACACATCGGGGAAGAAGTAAGCCTCCCTCGAAATATAATCATCCAGACTGTTATCCGGCATAATGACCCAATCGGTGTCGGCAGGGTTCCTGAGCAGTGGTATATGTATGGTCTGACGGCGCATCAGCAACGAATCTGAAAATGAAGCAAGTGCCTGCGAGAGATGCTGTCCTGCATTTATATTCTCAGGCAACCTTTGCTGCAACAGGTCATTCACCATGTCAGTGAGCAATACTTTCCCTGCGTATTCGATCGCTTTTGTCGTATCAGGAGTGCCGCCCTTGTATTTGTATTGCTTATTCTCCCATTGCCAGTCCTGCTGTTTGAATTGCCATTGTCCGTTTTCAAGCGCGTAAGAAGGAATGAACTTCGCATACCATATCAGGTATAAAGGCGTCCAGGGATGCTGCCAGCGCTGGGCTCCCCATGTCAGTAACAGTTGGGAAAGCGAATCAAGGCTCCAGCTGGCGGGCCTTATCTGTGTGCCATCACGAAGTATTACAGCCTTAAACTTATCAGTCGGCGCTCCTGCTGTCAGCAGCAACATATTTTTCAGATAGGCTGCCAGCACCTGGATATTGACATTATTACCCGGATTATCCTTATAATATTGTTGCGCCCATACCGTCGTCCACGAGGGATCCAAGAGAATAGCCTCATAATAGAGCTGGCTGATGAGCGTAATATTGTTTTTGAGCGAGCCCAGTTCTTTGAGCGCCAACGGTATGCTGCCCGGTAAAATTGTGCGGCCATCCCCACTGGCGCTATCGTTCAATACCATGCCTGCTATGAGCTCAGATGCTATACGACATGGCAGCTTATCACCTTTACCTGGATTTTTATATTTGGATGATCCGGTAACGCCGGGACCGGAAAACAATACACCAGGATCGTTTGGCTGCCAGTAACGCGCCATCTTCTTTTTCAATAGTTCAAACAGCGGTGCTTTGCCTGCAACGCCACTGAAGGCAGGCATCTGGTGAATGAGTGTCTCCTGTGTAGTCACAGCAGCCACATGCTGAGCAATGTTAGCAGTAATGACATCTATATCGTTTTTCAGCAGACCGCGCTTCGTAGTTAATGCTGTCAGTAATACCTGGTCGCCGTCAGCATCAGCCATGATCATCTTATCGGTCAAGGCCCTGAATTCAAGCATCAGCGATTGCTTCTTTTGCACAAGCCTGTCTGTCACTTGTTGTTCCGTATTGAGCTTTTTAAATGCTTCCGAAAGACCAGGATTGGTATCCGGGTCAGGGAAGACAGCTTGTACCGCTTCTTTTCCTTCATTGGGACCAGTTTCTCTTTCTACTGGTTTGATCTCCCATAATGTACCACCATCATAAGCAGTATATGCATGGCTGTCTATCTGGCCATCCATCTCCGTCGCATCTACAGTATCTTTAAGGATATCATAGAAATAGCCGCTAAGTAGTTTTTCTGCAGCTCCTGTTTGCCTGGACAACTGCGCACTTTTAGCTTCGATGGCTGTCATTCCTACGCCGGTGTTCACAACTGCACTGCTGATGGGCAGTCCGTAAGTTTGTGCAGGGTCCCAGTTCACACTATGTATGAAACCATGACACATGATGGAGTCGGGAAAGTTCGCAGCTGCGTTACCAGATAACTCCCACTTGCTTTTAATATTGTTGATAATGAGGGCATCACTGTTTGTCAGGGGCTCAATAGCCGGATCCGAATACCAGCCTGTTACCAGGTAAGAAAAAGAAGCGGCAGTAGTATCCATCCCAGACAGGTCATCCCACATACCAAATACATTACGGCAATACTGATAAATACCGGCAAAACTGGCGTTCCCCGGCGCCATGGCTGTTAAAGGAGTAACGCTGCGGGGTTGTTCTACTGTCCAGCTATCCAGCACGGTTGCTTTGCCGATATTATGCGAAGTGGAGAAACTCCCGTCGGGATTTTGTACTGCCCAGGGACTTTTATCTGACACATAATTGCCGATATAATCGCTTTCCAGTAACCATTTTTTGATGACGGGCTGGTTGTTTACAAGATGCGTTCTGATCACCAGCCATCTGTTAGGAACAGCAGGAAACAGGGCTTTATTTTCCTTCTGTATCCCGTTGGTAAGGGCGGCGGGTAATGCCCAGTGCAGGTGAATACCCTTTTCACAAAAGCCTCCCTGTCTGAGCTCTTTCAGATCACCAGGTTCCAGAAAGGTACCCAGACGGGTAAACAGACCCTCATAATCTATATAAAAGTTCTTCCAGTTGTAGGCGGTATCTCTGGCGGTGTTTTTATCTACTATAAGTGCTTCTATTTTTACCGGCACTAATATTTTCTCACTCATGACAAACCAGGTTTAATTGGTGAACGATGTTTCGTTCCAGTTATCAAAAATATCAAGGGTGTACATGACAGGGCTCTCCAGCATCTGAAAGGCCAGTTCTGCGGAAGTCAGTGCAGATGTACCTTTTGCGATGATGCTGTCTGCAGCCTTTTTCAGATCCAGTACGCGGTTGTTGACTGACAGCATAACACTTGTTTGTCCGACGTTACCCGCCTTGTCTCTCAGCATTTTCCGGAATGTACCATCACTGCTGTCAATACCAAAGTGTATGCCTTCCGGAGGTTGTATAAATACTATCTGCTGCACTTTGCCGGCAAACACACAAAGCTGTATATCGTCTGACAGGCGTTCTATCTTCAGCGGATGTTGCATCCAGTTGCCTGTTTCATCTTTAGCAAATACTCTAATGCCTTTCCAGCCCGATACCAGTTGTGAGCGCAGAAAGAAACCAGTGATATGCCCGTTGATCGTTTTGGGTAATGGTACGGCCTCCCCTTCAGCACCAGGTATAAAGGAGGCATTCGCCTTATTGATCATGATGTTATCAGGCAGGAAGCGTCCGTCCTTGAGCATGTTGAGCAGGGCCCTGGAGTCTTCTGTTGCTACAATGCTCAAAGCGCCGCCAAGCAGGGCTTCTATCCAGTCATAGTCTATATAGAAAGTACCTACAGCTTCATTCGTAATTGTCCCGCTCTCACGGCTGATAAGGTAATGTTCATGTGGAATGAGGTAATTGAGCGGCACGCCTTCCAGCAGAAAGAGCTTACCCAGCCAGTCAGTGATGGTCTGTGGTATCTCGTGTACCGCTCCCCCGCTGCTGACGATGTTGTTCAGCTGTTGCCGGATCTCATCCGGTGTATTAGAAAAGGGCACAGGTGTTTGATCAAACTGGTTGCCTGTATTATACCGGCTGGCCAGGAAATTTTTCATCATATCCTCCAGCGATGTTGTTGCCGTCATTGCACTACTGAATGGCTCGGGAAGCAGATCAGACAGTTGCTGCAGTGCAGCAGTGCTGACTACCTTTCTTTTGCCCTGCAACTTCCACTGGTACAGAGCAGTATTGAAGGTTTTATCTTTCAATGCCAGCAGGCGTCCGAGTTGCCATGCAGCAGCATATGATATATCCACCAGTCCCGTGAGATGATCAAAACGCAACGCTTCATCTGCCGATCTATAGATCTTCGTTTTAGGATTTGCCGGCAGGAAGTTCGGGTTGAAAGGCCCACGGTACCAGGAATAAGTTTGTGCGCCATTGCGGGTCGTATGAGGCAATAACGCATATCCGTAGTCATACGATCTTTTAAGTGCATCATCAGGCCGTGCAGGATAATTTATTTTGAAGGGACTTACATGTAGTCCTTCGCATAACTCAAGGAAATTCTGCCCGGCAGCTACAGTAAAACTCCATGATTGCAGCACCACAAGCCGTACCTTATTTTTCCCTTTGTTTTCAATATACTGATCGACTGTATAGTATCTATGATAGCCTTCCAGTGATACGAGAAATACAGTATTCCTGATGGCCGTGGATTGGTCGGCGGCTCTTACCGGAAGCCTGTTGCCGATGAGAGTGGAAAAGTATCCGTCATCCGATATAGCTGCGCGTTCTTTGCTTTCATCCACCTTTACTTTTCTCACATGCGCCAGGTATGGCAGATTATCTCTGACAGGAGCTACCTGCTTAAATAGTGACAACGGAACATCTATTACATCATATGGGGTATTAATGTCTTCCCAGGGCGCCAGTTTGGGATTTTGTCCGCTCGCGATATCCGTTGATATCTCAGGTACAAATACATTTGTTCCGGGATCCTTCAGGCTTTTCTTTCCGGGAATGATGGCGTCTTCTGCTTTGCCCTGTCCCTTCATCTCGTCTTCGCTGAATAAGAGTAGTGCCATCCAGGGGGCGTGACGCACAGGGTTATTGAGTTGAAAGGTGGTATTAGTGTGTAATTCCCCGTCAATGGTACGCTCCCAGGGCAGGGTACGCCGGTTGAATACGATCTGCGGTAATGTAGTCTCAAAATGCCCCGTCATATCCTTTGGAGGATAAACGGTATAGATGTTGGCCTCCTCCAGCATAAAGCGCGGTGCGCCCACCCATACTTTTTTGACAGCGGTTTCAAAATCCGCGCTGCTGGCTTTTGCCACATCTACTGACAGATCAGCGCTTACCGTATATTCCCCGGCAACCAACTGTGGCAGACATTCATGTAGAAATGTAAGTTGTTCGGGGGCTTGTAATATTTTCTGATCAGTTGCCATTGTCCGCTATGAATTTTTACCTGTTTCGTTTTTATATTGGGGTAAGCCGCCTACCTGTACGATCACTGGTTCAGCGCTCAATGCTGCTACCCATCCATGCAGCCTGCCTGTTGTTACAGTTGCTCCTGTTGCCTCTTGTGCCTGCAGCGCAGCAGCGATAATAGCCTGCCGTGTGGCAGCTATTGCTGCATCATCCAGTTTATTGTTCATGATCGTTTTGATGGGATCACTATAGGCGGTATTATCAGGGCCAGTCAATGCGGCTATATAACTCCACTGTAATGATTCATCAACAGTCCTGAATTTTCCGTTGAGATCAAATCCCGGAGGATCTATTGGTGCGGGTGCTTCTTTCGCGGCAATAGCCACGCCTTTCAACGCATTTGCTAATATCTTTACCTCTTCCGGGTTGTTATTGTTACCGCTTCCCTGATCGTGGCTCCACAATGATCCGGGCACACCTGCAGTATAGGTGGAATATTGGGGCGCAAAGTTGCCGCTCAGCGACTGACCATTCATCATTACCTTCACGCTAAGCGTTGATGCCAGTGTAGTCTCCTGCATAGGACGAATACCGAGGGTTCGGTTACGGTCAGCATATTTTAACAGCCCATTGTCGGTCTGCATGTTGGAGTCAGCTGCAATTTCAGTCAAGGCTCCTGATTGATCAGGCACTCTAACAGTGGTTACCGGTACAGGCACATCAACATTTATCTTCAGCTGATGCGGATTTACAAGCAGGTATTTGATCTCACCTGTGCCTGTGTGTATAGTATATTCATTGATAATACCTGCACTGATGATGATCTCCGGCGTAATTCTTTTGTTGGTATTGGTAGGTATGAATTGTTGTTTGAATGCCGGCCAGTCCAGCTTTTCGGGTTTCTTTTTAGCTGCACTGCCAAAAGGTATGGTAAATGAAAAGACACTCCAGTCCACAAAGGCTTCACCCGCAAAGGGCGGTCCCCAGATATGCAGTTCGGCGCCCATTTCAAGTTTAAAGTGTACCGTAAAAAGCCCCATATCTATATAGGCATCTATCTTCACCCTGATACCCATATCAATAGCATATTGAAAAGGCGCCCAGGCAATAAGCATGTCTGCCCATAGTGTAACACTGGCTGTCAGGAAACTGAGGCTGAAAGTTACTTCCAGTCTGCCACCTGCCATGATAGCGTTGG
Source organism: Chitinophaga ginsengisoli (assembly GCF_003014595.1). GTDB lineage: Bacteria > Bacteroidota > Bacteroidia > Chitinophagales > Chitinophagaceae > Chitinophaga > Chitinophaga ginsengisoli. The sequence goes on from NZ_PYGK01000002.1 coordinate 586,403, forward strand.
GTGTTAAGGCATAATAGAGTCCGCCTTTGATTTGCAGTTCATTGGATATCCTCCAGTTAAGTCCCAGCCGGTCTACATCCGGATAATGGGATGGCTTGTTGAACTTAGGATGATATCCACCCAGTGTGATGACAAAATCTCCTGCATGTGGTCCTTTTACCCAGGCGTAGAACGCAAAGCCGCCTGTAAGCTTACAGTTTTTGTCAAGTACATATGAATTGGACGTAAGCATCGCTTCAACCGCAATCACGTCACTATCAGGACCAAAGCTGGCTCTTACGGCAAGTTCTACATAAGCAATGGCTTTGTCTTTTGATGGCCAGGCCAGGATAGACAAACCGAGAATGGCAAATTCAGTTCGCGTACCGAATTGCGCCATAACGAGTACGAATGATTCTATGAGCTTGAAGGAAGTAAACTTAATACCTACTGCAAGCCAGTAATCACCGGGCGATGCGGGTATCCATTGTTTGCTCACCAGTTCCGCCAATATATCATTCAGTGTTTTGGCCGGATTGGGATTAAGTGCCATTGCTACCAATGGAAAGGTATTCACTTCCCTGATGGCTGGCACTTTTACCCGCCGGTTGTAACCAAAACCTGCGGCTATACCTGTTACGAAAAAGAACGCAGGTCCACCGATTGCCCCGGCGTACATGGCATAGATAAATAAAGAAACAGCCCCATCAGGTTTGGGTTCTATCAGTTTACTGTAGGCGCCAATACCACTAACGCTGAACTTTGCCAATGAAAGCTGCGCTGATCCATAGTAGGAATATTGCTCTACGCCTTCTATAGGCGTCGCTCTCAGGAACATGCCGCTGATGCGGATAGGATCTTTGGTATAAGACAATCCGATGCCATCTATATAAAACTCAGGCAGTGCAGGCGGGAACTTCCATTCCAGTTTAAAGCCCAGTCCCAGACTTATCATCTGCATGCCGATACCTGCCATCTGCATAGAAGCATCAAGCAACAGCACTACCCTGCCTTCATTATACGTGAAGCCGATCCGCTGCAGGTTTACAGGCCCTATTTGCTTATCAACCCTGGTCCATTTTGCTTTGGATGCTACTTCTCCTGGAAGCGTGCTTACTTCAGCTGTATCGCCGGTGTTATTTCCTTCACCTGGTGGCAAATAAGTTTTACCTGGACCATCGTTCAATACATAATATTCTTCATGACCATTGATCAGCAATTGTGCTGAGACGTTGAAGCCAGCAGTAATACTCACGGCAGGCATGCCTGCATAACGCTGCAATTCTGACTGAGTAAAGGTACCGCTTGCATACAAGGCAAGTACTTCCTGAAAAGCGAAAGCATCGTCTTTGGCAAACAATGATCCTGCAAGTGGCAGATCTTCGAGGTTGAGGTGAAGACCAGCACCAAGACCTACAAGCAAGGCTGTATTACCATCAACAGCTTTCCTATATAGTAAAAAGGCTTTAAAATCATTCAGTGTCAGCGTGGCATCAGGGATAGCGTTGGGATTACTGAAAACGCTGCCGGCTATATCTCTCAGGTTGATGGTCGTAATGCCCGAATGCAGGTAAGCCGCGTACATGTACCAGTTATCTTCTGTTTTCTGATAGCTCAGGCCGAACCGGTGATTGCCTATACGGAGCACACCGCCAAATGTAAATGCGCTGTCAGCTCCTTCAATTTTCTTATAAGCGGCTTGCAGGGTAGCGTCAATATCTTTACCATTAATGGTAAGCCGTGTTTCGAATGTAATACTGAACTCACTGGAGTGTTCCCCTGTACCATAACTAACAGATAGCGCCCGTATAGCGGGAAGCTGATTAAGGAAACCGGGGATCTCTGTTTTATCACCGGGAGCAAGTGCCTTGAGCAATGCAGGTAAACTGACACCTCTCGGGTCTTCTGTCTTTAAAGTGGCATAAACTGATTTATCAGTGCCATTTAACCGAAGGCCCATTGAAATATCAAACTCAACCGCATTGGTATTGCCAATGCGGGTTGAGCCTGATATATCCAGCAAAAAATGGGATGATTCTGCCATGATTATTACTACCAGTTAAGGAATAATTTTCCCAACAGGTCAATTATTCTGCAGGAGTGGTAACATTAGTGTTTATACATTGTAACGCGCGAGCTACTTAGCTCTTGGGGGCTTCATACAGGGTTGGGTTAGTCGCTATATTGGTAACTCTGAAGCCTACTTTCTTAATAGTAAAGCTACCAAACTTGATGGTCTGTCCTTCTTTTGATGTCACCCAGAAATCGAAAGTTTTCTGCGTGATATTATAGTAGAAGTCTTTGAACAGGATGATAAAGTCTTCCGGATTCTTAGCAGTACCGTCTTCACCTGTTATTGCTGGCAATTGCGCTACAGCATTATCTCCGGTGTTTCTCTTGATCCAGTCGATGAGTACTTTGAGGTTGATTTCGCTTCCCCCTGCTTCATCTGTTTTGTCGCTGAAGTCAATGATCCAGTCACCCTTCGGGTTTTGTTTGGTAACCAGATTCCCCATTCTGATATTCACGATCGCTGCAGCAGCATCGTTTCCTTCCGGTCCAATGGTGAGCTGACCGTTGATGCCTACGCTATATTTTGAAGCGTTGGCAAGACCACTGATTGTAACTGTAGTACCACTCAGTGCAAATGTCCCCCCTACTGCACGGTAGACCACTGTGGCGCCATTGGCCCAGGTTACCTGAATATCGTCATTGGCAGTAGCAAAGTCTTTCCATGTATTTGCTGTTACATTTTCCGCTGTGATTTTTTCGGCAAAAGTGCTGGTACTGTCAAATTTGGCGAGTTCAGTAGCATCTGTGATGGCAGGGATGTTGCTGGAAAGGTTCTTAATTTCTGTAATTGTCATTGTGTTTACGTTTTGAGGTTAATATGTATTTGTAGTGATACCGGTGTTACCGGTTGTTTAGTATTTAATGATGTAGTTGAGCGCTATCCATTTGGGGCGGTTTCTATCGTTTGTATAATTGGTATAAAGTCTTTGTCCGTAATCAGCTATTGAATGCTGGTGGTTACCCGCATCTTGCGTGGTTTGTTGCGAAACGTCGCTACCACCTGTATCTATGCCACTATAGTTTCCGTCATCCATATTTCTCTTATACCAGTTACTTGGGAAAGAATGGCGGTGACTACCAGCAAAGTTGGTATACAAGGTTCTTGCAGGAAAGTCCACGTAATGCCCGTGCTGATCGGCTTCGCCCCGAGTACCAACTGATTCATACGAAAGCGTTGGAACGGCGCCCATAACAAAGACGCCACGAAGATCAGGCACCCTGAATTTGGCGGTAGTTCCATCAGAACCATGCGTGTAACCTATAGCCGCGAACAGATCTTTCTGATCTCCACTGATAGAATAAGCCGTTCCGTCGCAGAGCAGCCATCCAGGAGGAGGAGTAGTCCCTGCATAAGGGAGAACGGTACCTATAGGCATTACCACGCCGGTTTTATCAACGAATCTGCCGTTGGCTTTTACATTTCCATCTACCTGTAATTTTTCTGTGGGCGCATCGGTACCGACACCGACATTTCCATTGGGCAGAATTTTTAAAGCGTCAGTTTGAGCATATAGGTTACTGATCGCTGCAGTGCATACGAATGCTGTAATGAATAGAAAATGCTTCATTTTGATTTGGGATTAAAATATGTATATGATGTCCAGCTATTGCTTTAATACATTTCCGACAGGAGCTTGTTTTTTGGAACAGGGATACGCTCCGGATCCGTAATGAGAGGCTGCAGGAACAACAACAGTGTACAATTATGTCGAAGTGTTACTTTGGGGTGTAACATAACGGGGTCATTAGTATTTTTAAGGGTAACTGTAAAATATGGGGGCAAATGTAAAAACTAAAATTCGATACTGCAAAAATTTTCTGTATGAACGGTAACTGCACATCACCCGTGACTTACCCTCAAACCTTTGCTGATTCTATTTTTAGCCCCCTTAAAATTAATATAACTTATCAGGTAAAGCTATCATTCAGGGCTCCAAACATACAATTATATTTGCTTTTTTAAAGCATGAAGAAATAGCTGCATATATGTCCAAAGAAGGGACCTTACTTCGCGAAGTAGGCTGCCCCGCTCCTTTTTAACGCTACTCCGCTGGTATTCGTTCCAGCATGTAAACGTGTTCCAGTCCATCTACTTCATCCATCACCTCATCTACTTTAACAAAGCCAAAAGATTGGGCAAGCGCTAAAGAAGGTAAATTCTCCGGTGAAATAGACGCGATAAAACGCCGTACAGAGAAAACCTCCTCAGCCCAGTTAGTAATGGCAAAGACAGCTTCTCGCGCATATCCCTTTCTTCTATAATCCGATAAGATCCTATATCCAAGTTCTACTGCTCCTTCCCTATACGGTGTGTCTGCATTGAAACACGGACTGCTGTGAAAACGTATCAAGCCAATCATTTTCATTTCGCCTTTTAGTATGATCCCTCTGGATGCCCAGGGCTTATATTCAGGGTCTTCCTGTAACAAGCGACGGTCTCTTTGCAGCACACTAAGTTCGCCAAAGAATTCCTCCGGGATAGTAGCATGCAGTAGATGTTGAGCTGTTTCAAAATCATTGTTAAGACAAGCACTGGAGACTTCCTCTCCGAGTAATCGCAGTATCAAACGTGGTGTGATGATATCATTTATAGCTTTGGGCATGTAATATAGTTTTCAATCAAGTTGTATTTCAATTCTTTTTTCTTCAGTGTCAATGTCGAACCAATCTGGTTTCTCCGGGTCCGGAATGCACTCTTTAATATCCAGATTCCTTGCGTGCCTGCTAAGCGCCTTGTTTCCGAGCTTCAAAACCAGTTCATATTCTGATTGTCCATCTTTACCTATAAATGCTTTCAAAGTGATCTTCCTACTATCATGTATAGATTTTTGAGAATAGTTATACCCGGTCGCAAACGGCAAAACACCATCACACCAAAAGCCACTTATTTCTTCATTGTTTGAATGCTGAAACACCTTGCAGATTTCATACTCTAAAAACTGATAAAAATCCTGATCTAACATTTATATTGCATTTATAGGGATATCATAAAGGGGATCTCAATTATTTGCCTTATAGTACTCAATTATTTCCGAAAGCTTCTTGTCTGAAATGCTAAACTTGTATAGATCAAACTTCTCCACTATTTCGTCCTTTCTGAAAATGAGCAAATATTTATTCATGGTGCGCCCTTCATATTTATACATAATACAGGTCTCAACAATATCTCTCCAGTAAAATTTATTCTTGCGAATGCTAATAGCGTCGCGATTAACTCTTATCGTGTAAATATATCTCTTATTAAAAAATGAATTTCTAAGTATCAAATAAATTATGAAGGACATCATGAAAAAGCCGAAGAGAAAGACCAAAAATGGAAATGTATATTCTAACAAAAGCTTTAAAATCCACATCCATACATAGGCCGGCAAAAGCACCAAAGCTATGCTGAAAACTTGAAGAGAACGTGAGGGCCTGATGATTTTCTCTTTACCCCATCGCTTGCTTTTCAAGGCCCCGGCAATGGACTTGGTTGATCTAATTCCCGGAAAGTTCATGGTCAACTTCTCCCACCATGTCATTTTGAGCTCTTCGCTTTTAATAAAATCGTTCCTGGACGTCATTTGGTGAATGTTGGCGGTGTATGTTAAAACGTACGAGCAGTACTTTTACTGCCCAATACTGTGCAAATATACTAAATCATTCCTGCCGTAGTGTAAACTACTCGTACGGGGAAACCTGATAGATATATCACCAACGCATCCCCCCGAACATAATTAAGTGTTTTCTAGACATTCAATTAATTTATGTTTAAATTTAACTGGCCAATTACTCCGTTATGAAAAATATTTTGCTGATCAATCTCTGTATACTTCTATACAGCGCCTCACTAGCGCAATCCATCCCTCCGTCTTCAAAAAACAATGACCCTGCGTTTATTGATATAAACCTGGAACAGGTCGTCGGACCGATGAAACCCGTATGGGCCTGGTTTGGCTACGATGAGCCTAACTATACCTACATGAAGGACGGAAAGAAGTTGCTAAGCGAAATAGCCCAACTCAGCCCGGTCCCGGTATATGTCAGAACGCACAGCCTGTTGGTAACAGGAGATGGTAAGGCTGCCCTAAAATGGGGCTCCACCAACGTCTATACTGAGGATGCTGATGGCAAGCCGGTGTACAACTGGGCTATCATCGATAGTATCTTTGACACTTATATCAACCGGGGTATGAAACCCCTGGCGCAAATCGGCTTTATGCCCCAGGCGCTGTCTACACATCCTGAGCCTTACCGGCACTACTGGAAGCCCGGCGATCCTTACACCGATATCATCACCGGCTGGGCATATCCACCTAAAGACTACGACAAATGGCGTGAGCTCGTCTATCAATGGGCGAAGCACTCCGTGGAACGTTATGGAAAAAAGGAAGTGGAAAGCTGGTATTGGGAAGTATGGAATGAGCCCAACGGGTACTATTGGAAGGGTACTCAGGAGGAGTTCTTCAAACTATACGACTACGCCGCCGATGGTATAAAAAAGGCCCTGCCTACCGCCAGAATAGGTGGTATCAATGTGGCCGGTACCAGCAGCAAAACCGCTACAGAATGGACCACTAAATTTATTGAGCACTGCATTTCAGGTACCAACTACGCTACCGGCAAAACAGGTGCGCCCTTAGACGCATTGCTGTTTCACGCTAAAGGAAGTCCCAGGTTGGTAGACGGTATGGTCAGAATGAACATGTCACCTCAACTGCGTGATATTTCGGCAGGGTTCCGTATCGCCGCCTCATATCCGCAAACCAGCAAGCTGCCGTTAATCATAGGTGAATCAGATCCCGAAGGCTGCGCTGCCTGCGGTATGGCTACTAATCCGGAGAATGCTTACCGGAATGGGACCTTATATTCAAGTTATACAGCGGCTTCCTTTGCACGCGAATATCTGCTGGCAGATCAGTATAAGATTAACTTCCTTGGTGCGGTATCATGGTCATTCGAATTTGAAGACCAGCCCTGGTTCTATGGCTTCAGAGATCTGGCCACCAATGGCGTGGATAAGCCTGTATTAAACGTTTTCAGGATGTTTGGTATGATGAGTGGCGACAGGGTAACAGTTTCCGCCAACCGCATGTATTCACTGCAGACAGTCGTGGATTCCAGTATCAAAGGTACGCAGACCGAAATCGGCGCCCTTGCCACCAAAGCTGCGACATCTGCGGCAGTAATGGTGTGGAATTACCATGATGAAGATAAAAAGGGTGCTGCTGAGCCGGTGACATTAACCTTTAAAGGTATTCCGGCAAAAAAGGTAACAGCGAAAACCTACCTTATTGACAGTGACCATAGCAATTCCTATGAAGTATGGAAAAAGATGGGCTCACCACAGCATCCAACAAAAGAACAGATTGCAACACTGGAGAAAGCCGGCAAGTTACAATGTGTGCAACAGCAGCAAAAGACAACTAATGCTGGCGAGCTTCAGCTGGTCTTTCCTTTACAGCGTCAGGCAGTGGCACTGGTAATACTGAACTGGTAATAATAGCCAACCGGCCATTACTATCCAGATGATTATATTTCTCAGATCATTCCTGCCGGAGTGTAATGGCCGGATTTAACATCGCTGTGCGATACGTTTGTATACCTATGGTGAGTATACCAACTAATGAAAGGCTACCCAGACATACCACATAAATCCAGATACCCGGCGTAGCCCGGTAAGTGAAAATATTCAGGAACAACGATCCCAGGAAGCCTCCCAACGGCAGACCAACAAGCGCCGCTATGAGGATCAGCTTTACAAAACTCCAGGATAAAAGACGCATCATCTGCCCCACTCCTGCTCCCATTACCTTGCGAATGCCGACTTCCTTCACCCGTTTCTCCATATTATACGTCACTATTCCCAGCATACCAAGAGACGCTATAACAAACACGATCAGGATAATAACACCAAACAATTTCAAGTCCTCATTTTCCATGTAATCATCATACATCTGTTGCTCATACCAGCTGTATAAAAACGGTTCATAAGGATACAGTCGCTTCCAGAGCCCCTGAAGGGATGCTACAAGCGGTTCTTGTTTAACGCCATCCTGGACTGACAATGAAAGTGTTTTAAAGGCATAGGGGTCATATTGTAATACTAAAGGTGTGACAGGCATCTCATATCGCATGAAATTGAAGTTCTTTACCACTCCGGCTATTATCATTTCACTGCTATCCAGAACGATGGTCTGCCCGATACTACTTCGGGCGTCTGTGAGGCCCAATGACTGTACTGCCTTTTCATTGATCACCACAAAGTGACCTTTAAGGCTGTCGGAACTGCTCTCCGGTAAATTATTACCCGCTACAAACCTGAGCTGCATATTACGGATGAAGGCTGCATCTACCGCATATTTATACGCCTGCAAGGGCTCCATCCCATCTTTGATACGGCTATTCCGGGTGATCGTTGCCGGTGCCGCCGACTCATTAAAGGGAGCTGAAGCAGCACCCACACTATTAACCCCAGATAACTTGGACATCTCATTGCTGAGCAGACGGTAAGTATTATGATCTGCCAACGGGATATTAAGAATGTTCTTCCGGTTAAAGTTGTCATTGTCCGTTGCCATATAACGGAACTGACTATACATCACAGCACTGAACACCATAAACACCAGCGATACGACAAACTGGACCACGATCAGCACCTTGCGAAAACCTATTTTCCGGGAACCTACTGTTTCCACCGCTCCCTTCAGCATCACAACCGGTTTGCCATATGACAGGATCCGCGCTGGGGCTATACCAGCTGCAATGCCGGTAAAAAGGGCAAAACCCATGAACGCCAGCCATAACACAAGCGGGTGTTGCACGTCCCACGTCAACCAACGGGCATAAATAAACGATTTCATGAATTGTAGCCCTAAAAAGCCTATTATCAATGCACAGAAAGCCAATAGCACACTCTCCATCAGCAACTGCAACACCAGCTGCCACCGAGCAGCACCAGCAACTTTACGAACCCCTATCTCCCGGGCCCTGCTCAGCGAACGGGTAAGCGTCAGGTTGGTGTAATTAAATATCGCCAGCGATATTATGACCAGCATCATGATGATATTTACCAGTACCTTAAACCAGGGCTCTACGCCCGGATTATTCAACAGCCCCTGAAAGTCCGGTGAGATCCTGCTGACAAGCTGCCTGCGGAAACCCAGCTCTTTAATACCAGTGAGGTCCACATGCTTTTTATTATCTGCTACTACCTGCGCCAGCATACCGTCCAACCGGGCAGATGAAACGCCTTTTTGCAACAGCACATAAGTGCATGCATTATAATTAAGCCAGTCATTCTGGTTAACCGTAGGATTAAGCGATGGATAAGTAGCAATGGATACTACCAGATCCGCCTCCAGGTGGGTCTGCTTTGCCCCCAGCGGTGCAAATACACCTGTAACGGTGAAAGCGCCCATCTCTTTATTCTCAAGGACTTTACCTATAGGATCAACATTACCAAAGAACTTCTCTGCTGTCTCGTGAGAGAGTACCACCGTATAAGGCACTATCGCAGGCTTCCCTTTCTCCAACGGAAAGGCAAAGAGCTGAAAATAGCCGGGACTTACATAGTGTCCCCAGGCTGATAACGACTTTATCCGGTTACTAAAGCTACCGCCAAAGCCACGGATCACCTGTGCCATCTGCTCAATACCACTTTGCTCCTGTAACAATTTAGGCCCCAGCGGTAAGGGTGTCATAGCAAGCGGAAATGTTTTACCATCTTTATTGGTAACATCTGTAAGAATGCGGTAGGTACGGTCAGGATAAGGGTGAAAAGTATCTTTCTCAAAACTACTCTGGACCTGTATAATGATCAGCAGGCACATAGCCATCGCCAGCCCGAGCCCTATCAGGTTGATCAGCGAAAACAACCGGTGCTTCCATAGATTGCGCCAGGCAATACTCAAATAGTTTCTTAACATGTTATTTCATTTTCAACTCCGTACAGGACTCACTAAAGCTGAATTAGTGAAACACTGAATAAAGCTGCTAACCAGTGCAGATAAATATTCCACTGTACTGCAAGCTAAGAAAATGCCTGATTACAAAATAATGATAGTTAAGTGGTTAATAATTCACATTGCACAAATATGTCCGGTTTTGAGACAATTCATGTCCAGTGACGAACGTTCTTTTGGGTGTTGGGCGTACAACTATAGAACTTTGATAACTGCTGGTGCGTACTGCAGGATATGTGATGCTCGTCAAATACAGTCACCAATGCATCCCCCGGAAAGTCCCATTTACATCGAACGTAATCCGGTAATCACGCCTGGCTGCCCGTATCATGATATACCATTCCTTTACATGCACCGCCTTGATCTGGCTAAAGTAGACGAATTGTATCGGCTCAGCCCCTTCAATTGTTTTTGACTTTTCCACAGCAATATCATATACCTTTTTTGCAGTGCTGAACTTCACTTCATCCAAAGGCATCAGCAGCATCTCAAGAGGAAAATGCTGCATACCCGCCATCTTCACTGGCTTTTGTATTTCCCATGCCCCATGACTGTAGGCATAAGTATCCACATTACCGGGGTTGTCGGGATCCTGCAGGTCTACAGATATCATGCCTCCCTGATAATCATAAAAATAAAAGCCCGCCATGAAAAACAGTTTCTTCCCTTTAAGATGAGGCATATTATATAGTGCCTGTTGAATACTGTCAAGCGTTGCAGCGCTTTCAAAAATGCTGCTGGAAACCTCCTCCGAAGTGGATGAAATTACAGTGGAAGAGGAAAAGGTAGTGGATGAAGAAGACGTATTACCAACAGCCGGTGCTTGTTTCTTTTGAGCGACCGGATGCAGCGTTTCATCAATACTTCTTCTGAATTCCTTACAGGATGCCATCAAAAAGAAGGTCAGCAGAATGGTAGATATCTTATAATGTGAGGTCTTCATAAAATACTATTCTCTCCGGTTTATCGGGTAAAAACATGATCTCTTTAGGCCCGCAATCAAGTTTATGAATCTCAAGTAGTGAAACTATTTTCTTGTAAACAGCTTTACGCCTGTTATTTTGCGGGTCTGTATATTCAATATCAAATTGCACCTGTGGCTGCTCATTAATGTATGTGCCCGTCTGCTTGAAGTTCAGAACGGTAGCTGTAGTCTTAATACCATACATGACCATGTGAAGCGGTTGCTCCGGAGCGCCTGATGCTTTTCCGATAAAGCCCATCAGCAACATGATGAATATGCCAACGCCAATGTTTATCAGCGGCACTGAAATCCAGGGATGCGACAATCTGAGAAACCGCCAGCCAGATCCCTGACTTTCCAATCTATAAGAAATGATAGGGTAAACGATAGCTGCCGCAAGCAGAAGGAGGAAAATAACCGAATAGAGTAATACCATGCCTTTATTACGTGACACGTCCAGCGATTTCGGAACAAATAACGCCTCCCTCCCATTGATACCGGCGCTCATTTCGATCGTATTGCCCTCTTCGAAACGTTTTTCAAAGGGTCTGGCGTCGTTCAATTCGTAGGCTAACTCCACATGCGTTCCGGCAAGATTGCTGAATGCCAACCTGAGTTCGAGCGTGACAGCATCACGGATAACGCCTGTCTGTACCTTTCGGATGATTTTTGCCATAATGGTAGTTCCTTCCCTGGCAGTCCGCTCCAAACGCAGTTTATCCGTAAACACTACTTTGATGAAGAAACGGCTATATAATCCGATCGCCACCAGCCAGCTGAGGGCTCCAAGGCCCAGGTATAGAAAGGCGATACCGGCACTCTCCTGTGGTTCACCCCACCCCTCATTGTAGTACAGGAAGGTCGGCAATGCAACGGTAAACCCGAGTGTATAAAGGGACCAGAAAGAAAGACCGAAGTCAGGTTTTTTCATGGTACAAAGGTGAGCTGGCATTTCCCCCAAAGCAAATATCAGCTACCTACGGAGTATCTACTGCTGGCTAAAGCGCGTCTACAAAACGACTACAGGTCATATAATTCCCTACTATTCACATAATTACACATACTACAAGAGATGGTATTCTCAATGGTTTTCACACCGGTCTTATTGATTTATAGTAATTTGCCAACATGAAATCCTTATTGTTGCTATTTATTTGTCTGACCGGCTTAGGTGGTTTTGCCCAAACCAGGTTGTCCGATAGTCTACAATCAGCCATTGCCCTCCCCCATACCAGCGAGCATGATAAAGTAATGTTATTAAATCAGCTGGGAGAGTTTTACCGGGTCAATAAAGAATATACAAAGGCGATGGCTACCGCCCGGGAAAGTATAACGATTGCCTTACGTGCAAATAACCTGACCGATGCCTCTAAAGCTTATCTGCTACTTTTAAATAGCAGGATCGGTGCCCAGGAACTGGCCCAGATAAGACAATTGAGTGATACGCTACTCTCAACAGCAAAGAAGGCCAATACCCCTATCTCCATGGCCTATGCTTATTATGGACAGGCACTGCTGTTTAAAACACTTGAACATCCGGATGCCGTGATGAAATACTGCCAGATGGCCCTGGCGGCAATGGACAGGAACCAGGACCCTTATATCGCTGCCAAGATCTATTATCAGCTGTATGCCATTAATGCGAACTGGAACAATGGGGCAAAAGTGTATCAATATGCCAGCCTGGCGCTGGAGAATGCCTTAAAAACTACTGATTATACCCTCCTGAGCAATTGCTACAATGCGATGTCAACAGCTCATGAATATAAATACGAAGAGAATCATCAGCAGGCAGCGCTTGACAGCATCTTTTATTACCTGGATCAATCTGAGCAGCTCTATAGCCGTTACCCCGGACAACTAAACAATTATGCTTATGCAATAAGCTGCATCAATATCGCCAGTTATTACCAAAGATTCTTTTCCCCTACGGATAACCATGCACAGACACAAGGCATCCACTATGCAAACAAGGCTCGAACAGTACTGAAAGATGCTCCCAATAGCCAGGAGGTAATAGCCAGCAGCCTGGGCATCTTGAGCGAATATGCCAAACGAGACGACAGGAATGAAGATGTGGAGCGCTATCTGCTGGAAGCCTATCATGTGATGCTGACGCAACAGCCTCCCTACTATTATACGATGATCAATGTGACAAAAGGATTGGCTGATTTCTATGAGAGCCGAAAAGATTATCAGAATGCCCTCAAATTCCAGCAGCTCGTAAATGAATACAGCAGCAAAAGCTTTGACCAGCAAAAAGCATCAAAGGCTCAAAAGCTTGAAATAGAATATCAAACAGAAAAGGCCAATAACGAAGTACGCTTCCTGAAAGAGCGTGAGAAAAGCCAGCAGCAAAGAAACTTCTTATACACCTGTATTGCCATTGTCTCCGTATTATTTCTCCTGTTCCTCTTCCGCTCTTATCATTTCAGATTACGCTATTCCTTACAGCGTGAAAAACAACTGGAACTGGAAAAACAGGATTCCAAACTGCAGTTGAAGCTGGAGAAAGAAGAACAGGCCAGACTAAGGGCAGAGCAGCAATTGATGGAGATACAACAGCAACAGCTGAAAAAAGAAGTAATGGCCAATGTATTGCAACTGGAACATAAGAATCAGATGTTGTACAATCTGAAGGATAAGCTGGCCGGAGGAGATGAAGTGAACATGCAAAAGGTATTGAAGGAAGAAATGGTCCTGGATGATGACTTTGAACAAGCCAAACTACAGATCCAACAAGTACATGCCGACTTTTTTCAATTACTGAACGAGAAGGCACAGCGAAAACTTACCTTGCTTGACCTGAAGCTATGCGCTTACCTCTATCTTCAGATGGATACACGACAGATTGCACAGCTGATGCATGTTGAGGCTAAAAGTGTCAGAATGAGCCGTTATAGGATCAAACAAAAACTAGGTCTGGAAAAAGAGCAGGACCTGAACGCTTTTTTGCAGGGTTTGAAGTAGGATACCCTGTTATCAATGACTGAAGCGGGCTTTGTATTCCGTCGGACTTAAGCCTGCCACCTTTTTAAAGACCGTCCGGAAAGCTTTTATGTCAACATAGCCTACCGAATACATTACCTGATTTATATTTTTACGACCGGCCTCCAGTTCCCTTTTTGCCGCTTCTATCTTTACCTGCTGAATATAATCAACCGGAGGTATCTGGGTAGCCTTTTTGAACCTCCTTGAAAAGTTTACCCGGTCCATATGACATTGGGCAGCAAGCAGGTCTACTGTTATTTTCTCTTCTATATTCGATTCTATAAATTCCTGAATATGTCTGATCGTATCATCCGTATGGCTTTTAAGCCCGTTAAAGATGCTAAACGGCGCCTGCGACTGTCTCTCGATATCAAGCTGTAATACCTTCGAGCAATAAAGCGCAGTTTCACGTCCATTGTATTTTTCAACGAGGTACAGCCATAAGTTAAAGGCTGACATCCCACCACCAGCAGTATAGATCCCTTTATGATCTGTAATAATCTTATCAGTTGCCAGTTTCAGATTTGGGAACATACGCTTAAAAGCCGCCTCCGCTTTCCAATGCGTCGAACAGATTTTATCGTCCAGCAACCCGCTTGATGCAAGCAGAAAGGCGCCGGTACAAAGGCTGGCTACCTCTGCGCCACACTTATATTGATCAACCACCCATGCCAGGGCATTGGCGTATTTCCCTGCCGCATTTTCCTCTGGTTCAAATGCCGGGATAATAATACAATCTGTTTTTTCAACCTCGCTGACACTTTTTAACGAGTTAAGCGAAAAAAAAGAATTCAGCATCGGTTGTCCGAATTCATCTCCCACCAATTGGATCTCGTAATAAGGCGCCTCTCCCTTCTTATGTAAAAACTGGTTGGCTTTTTCAAAAACCTCGATAGCACCAAACAATGAAGTTGGCTTCAGCTTTCCTCCGGTCAGCAAAAAACTGATTTGTTTCATGTATCGAAGATACACCCACTCATTTGCACAAACAACCCCTTAAGTTGCTATATATACACCCCTTTACCACCCTTACCCGACAATACCTTTGCAGCAAATACACATCTATCATCTTCTAAAAGACAAACAAATGGGAAAGATAACCTGCCTGATCAACACCACTGCCGACGGCTTTGTGGACAGCCATTATGTAATCGCAGATGCCGAGTTCCATGAGTATGTACATGGCCTGCTAAAGAACACAGAAACCCTCGCCTTTGGTAAAAACACCTTTGAACTATTCCAGGGCATCTGGCCTCCCATACTCGAAAAGGAAGGCCAGCCAGACTCACAGGTGAAAATGGCAAAGGCGCTCCATGAGATCAATAAAATCGCATTCTCCGACACCCTGCAACAAACAACCTGGCATAATTCCAGTATTGAAACACTCGACAGCGAAAAGATTGACAATTTTCGGCATGCAGACCGAAAAGATCTGCTCACCATCGGAAGCCCTGGTATAGTAAGTGCTTTGACCAGCTTACAATTGGTGGATGAATATCATTTCCCTATTCAGCCGGCTATTGCAGGACATGGGCAATCACGCCTGTTCGACCGGATAAAACTGGAAAACAAACAGCCTTTGAAATTTATCAAGGCCACACCATTGAAATCAGGGGTTGTTATTATTCACTACCAGGTTGTAAGACCGAATAATTAAATGCGGTCCGGAAAATGGGCATCTACTAACCACCATCAGGCCTATACTATTGGACAAATAGGGTTACCGAGAAAGGAATTAGTTAAAGAAGGAATGAAATATTTCAGTTAAGTGTTAGTTGTTAGACGCTGTAAGAAGAAATTTTGCATCTTTGATAAAATCACTGCATAAAAATGTCCCCATCTGAGATGTTGAATCGTTATTCAGGTATAAAAACATTAACACATGAAAGACTTCTTACTGATTTACAGGGCAGATTATGGCGTCGTTGCTAACGCATCACCAGAAGAAATGCAGGTTCGTACCCAGGGCTGGATGGACTGGATTGCCGGCATTGCTGCACAAAATAAGTTGACTGACCGCGGCAACAGGCTGATGCCGCAGGCAACAGTCCTGAAAAACGAGGACATTGTTACAGACGGGCCGTTCGCTGAAATCAAGGAGTCCATTATGGGCTATTCCATCATAAAGGCAACTTCTATGGAAGAGGCAGCCGCACTCTCCAAAGGATGTCCGATTTTCAAGGTGGGAGGCACCGTAGAGGTACGGGAAATTAATGCTTTATAATGGAACTCCTGCCCCATTTATTCCGGACAGAGTACAGCAAAATCGTTGCTGTACTCTGCCATTCCTATGGTCTTGACCACATCGAGATTGCAGAAGATATTGCCAGTGAGACTTTTCTCAAAGCTGCGGAGGTATGGAGCAGTAAAGGAGTACCGCCCAATCCAACAGCCTGGTTATATACAGTAGCGAAAAATCAAACGAAGGATTATTTCAGGCATAAAGCTATTGTCGATAGTAAGGTAAAAGGTATGCTGGAAAGTGCAAGCCCTCAAACAGAAGCAGCCATTGAATTCACTGATGGATTAATTGCAGATAGTCAGCTGGCGATGATCTTTGCAATTTGCCATCCCGACAACGCGCCGCAGTCGCAGGTCTGTCTTGCCCTTCAGATACTCTGCGGTTTTAGTGTTGAAGAAATTGCCGGCACGTTCCTCACCAATACAGAGACAATCAAAAAACGCTTACACAGGGCAAGGACCACACTCCGCAATCATCAATTTCAGATCCCGACGCTTACTGAAACAGCGATACAATCCAGGTTGGACACTGTTTTAAAGACCATCTATCTGCTCTTTAATGAAGGCTATTTTTCCCGTACGGGTGATCAGGCCATCCGTAAAGACTTGTGTTCAGAAGCGATACGGCTGACTGTTCTACTGGCAGCACATCCGCTTACTAATACACCACAGGTCAATGCATTACTTGCACTACTTTATTTTCAAAGCTCCCGCCTTGATGCAAGAGTGGATGATCATGGTGAAGCGATCCTCTTTGAGCACCAGGACAGAACACGCTGGGATCAGGCACTTATTGATAAAGGGAATCATTTCCTGATAACAGCCTGCCAGGGAAACCAACTTTCAAAATATCATCTCGAAGCAGCCATTGCTTACTGGCATGTTACGCCAACCGATACTAATAAGTGGCAACATATCCTTTCCCTATACGACCAGTTGCTGCTGATTGATCATTCACCGATGGTGGCGCTCAACCGGGCTTTCGTGGTAGCCCAGATCCGGGGCCATGACAAAGCTATCCAGGAAGTGGAACAACTGGAGTTGCAGCATAATAGCTTTTATCATTCTCTCCTTGGGTATTTGTACGCTGGGACGAATATAACTGTCGCCATCAGCCACTACAATATGGCGATAGCATTGTGTAAATCCAGTGTAGAAAAGCAGACGCTTGCCAAAGAAATAAAGCTATTGCAGGATAAACTGGCAGGTTCGTTTTAATGAATCAGCACAACCCAATACTACTGTGCCTCAAAGAAAGTCATTCCTAAGGGCTGTTTGAGACTAATGCACCCTGAGCCGTCCAGACAAGTAAATTGAGCCATTAAAGAAAGCGTCCATCCGCTACAAAACCTCAATTTTGTATCATTAATCAACAAACTAGCAGCGATGACAACAATAACAAAGATGAGCCTGGGCACAAACGGACCACTCGTATCTAAAATCGGATTAGGCTGTATGCGGATGTCGCCTGTGTGGGGAAGCGTGGCAAATGACGAAAATGAAAGTATTGCCACTATTCAGGAGGCATTGGACCGCGGTATAAACTTCCTGAATACAGGAGATTTCTACGGCGCAGGCCACAATGAAATGCTCGTCGGTAGAGCCATCAAAGGCAGAAGGGACCAGGCCTTCATTAGTGTCAAATTTGGCGCGATCTTCTATGGCAGCCAATGGCTTGGTCTGGACCTGCGCCCGATAGCTATTAAGAACTTCATCAACTATTCTCTCGTACGTCTGGGTATAGATACGATCGATCTTTATCAACCCTGCAGACTTGACAATAGCGTTCCGGTAGAAGATATCATTGGTACTATTGCCGACCTGATCAAAGAAGGCAAGGTGCGCCATCTGGGCGTTTCTGAAATAACGGCAGATCAACTGCGCAAGGTGCATAGCATTCACCCGGTAACAGCATTGGAAATAGGCTATTCATTGGCAGATCGCCAGATAGAAAGCGACCTGCTTCCTGCGGCTAAAGAACTGGGTATAGGTGTTGTAGCATTTGCCAATACGGCCGAAGGCCTGCTCACCGGCGATATGAAGGCTCCTCTTCCGGCTAATGCCTATCAAAATCACTTTCCACGTTTCCAGGGAGATAACCTGGTAAAGAACCTGGAAAAGGTCGAAGTATTAAAGCAAATGGCAAAGGAGAAAGGATGCACACCTACACAATTGGCTATCGCCTGGGTGAATGCACAGGGGGATCATATCATGCCATTGGTAAGCATGAGCCGCCGGTCACGGTTGCCAGAAAATATACAGGCCATGGGTATTGCGTTCACGCCTGAGGAGCTGAATGCCCTGAACACACATTTTGCGCCAGGCGCAATACTGGGTGGTACATATCTGCAGCGATAGCAGGTTACCAATAAGCGCCGCCTCTTTTATATCTTTGCACAATGACAAATCCAACTGAAATACTCCCCGGTGTCATCTTCTATTCTTATCTCGCAACGAAGAGAAAGGAAAAAGTAGCCTTCCTTGAGCATAATACTTTGGTGTTGCAGGTCTCAGGCCGTTTTACAATGGAAACTGCTAACCAGAAGGTCTCAATGGAACGCGGCCAGATGCTGCTGATACAAAAAAATCTATTGGGAGAGATCACCAAGACTCCTTTAGAGGGTGAGGATTATCAAACCATTGTCATTCGCCTGGAAGAAAACTTACTCAGAAAGATCGCGCTGGAAGAGCAGATAGAGACCGGAGAAAAATACACAGGTTCTCCCATCATTCTCGTTCCCGGAAACGATTTCCTGTTAGCTTTCTTTCAATCCCTGCTACCCTATGTCCGGCATCCGGAAGACAAGGTAACGAAAGAAGTAGGTATGCTAAAAGTAAAAGAGGCGGTATATCTCCTCCTGAATACCATGCCCGAACTCACTAAATTCCTATTCGATTTTTCAGAACCTTATAAGATTGATCTGGAGAAATTCATGCTCAGCAACTTTCATTACAATATTCCTGTTGAAAAATTTGCACAACTCACCGGAAGAAGCCTTGCAGGGTTCAAACGTGATTTCCAGAAAATATTCGGCATGGCGCCCCGGCAATGGCTATTGGAAAGGAGACTGGCGGAAGCCCGCCATCTCATAGAAAAAAAGAACAAAAAACCATCTGCCATTTATCTTGATCTGGGCTTTGAAAGCCTCTCCCATTTCTCGCACACTTTTAAGAAGAAATTCGGTAAGGCGCCTACGGAATGGCTGGCTTAAGGCGCCTCATGAAGGATGCTTAGCTAGAGCATTACTACTCGTTTTCCCTGATACATATTGCTTCCGGAACTTCGTCAGCGCTACCCCTTTCTGCTTTTTAAAATACTTATTCAGGTGACTTTCATCCGTAAACCCAAACTCAACCGCAATTTCATTCACACGCATATCACTGAACTTTAACCGGTGTTCAATCAGCCGTAATTTATACTGCGTAATAAAATGCTGCAGCGTCTCTCCCGAACAACGCTGGAAGTACTGACCAATATAACTGGTCGAAACACCAAATGCCTTCCCGATCGCGGCAGCCTTTAACCTGG
Organism: Chitinophaga ginsengisoli; assembly: GCF_003014595.1. Lineage (GTDB taxonomy): Bacteria > Bacteroidota > Bacteroidia > Chitinophagales > Chitinophagaceae > Chitinophaga > Chitinophaga ginsengisoli. The sequence goes on from NZ_PYGK01000002.1 coordinate 606,123, forward strand.
CAGGATCGAAGATATGCTCCTCGATGTAATGAATAATCTCCAGCAATTTTTTATCGGTATTTTCTGAAGCTGCCGGTGGCCCCGCTTTTTCAATATTACGGGCAGCAATAACGATCAGGGCGTTAACGAAGTGTTTGATAATATCCTGCTGGTAAAGATCGGGATGTTCCAGTGTATGCAACAGTGACGTAGCAATGGATTGGACAAGTACATTGTCGTCAGGTGTTCTCATGATGCACCCGGTAAAGTGACGGGCGTAATACAGAATGCATTCCATCTGGTTCATCTTTCCCCATTCGAATGCCCTGATGTAACTACTGCTAAAACGCACCATCAGGAATTCCGTGGGTTGTTCAAGCTCAAAATGATGTACATCATCCGGGGTAAGCAGTATCACGCTACCCGGCTTGAATGCCGTGCGGTGCGAATCTAGTCCCAGGTGCCCCTGACCGCTTACCACAATACAGATCTGGAAGAAATTGTTCTGAAAATCTACCGGGGATACCGCTTCCATTTTTTGACGGACCACCTCAAGTGGTGTGTGCATCGTTAACCTTACCATAGCATAAAAGTACCTGTTTTTATAAAAGTTGTACTGATTTTTTGATAAGTACCGGTATACTTTAGCGGTCTTAAAAAGATGATATGACTGATCAAACGAAAGGACTCCCGACAAATCCGCGGGCACTGATCGCTATTTGCCTGGCAGCGCTGATGTTCGGATTAGAGATCACCAGTGTGCCGGTTATTCTTCCTACGCTCGAAAAAACACTGGGCAGTAATTTCAGCCAGTTGCAGTGGATCATGAATGCCTATACGATTGCCTGTACGATGGTGCTGATGGGCACGGGTACACTGGCAGACCGCTTTGGACGTAAACGGGTCTTTATCATTAACGTGATTGGTTTTGGCATTACTTCTATCGTTTGTGGTATTGCCGGCACAACGGAACTGCTGATAGCAAGCCGTTTCTTCCAGGGGATGACCGGCGGCGCTATGTTCATTTGTACTATCGCGCTGCTTTCCCACCAGTATCCACAAGGGCCGCAGCGAAGTAAAGCATTTGCAGCCTGGGGAATCATTGCGGGTATCGGATTGGGCTTCGGGCCGATCATCGGCAGCATCATCAGCGAAACGATCAACTGGAGATGGGTATTCCTGATCCATGGAGCACTGGCACTGGGGACGATTTTATTGACCATCCCCGCTATAGCAGAATCGAGGGATCCTAATGCCGGTAAGCTGGATCTGATAGGGATCGTACTACTATCGGCAGCAGTGTTCGCGCTCACTTACTATATCACACAGGGACCGGAAAACGGATTCACCAGTACATCCTCATTGCTGGTGCTCCTTGCCGCCGTGGTGTTGATCATCGGGTTTGTATTGGCGGAGCTCCGTCAGCCTTATCCCATGATCGACTTTAAAGTGTTCCGGATACGACGGTTTACCGGAGCCATGATGGGATGTATCGGCATGAACTTCTCCTTCTGGCCCTTAATGGTATTTCTTCCCCTGTATTTCCAGGTAGCACTGCGTTGTGATACACTCACCACCGGCTTGTGCCTGTTGGCTTATACACTGCCTACCCTGTTGTTTCCACCTGTAGGTGAGCGCCTCATGCAACGCTACGGTGCCGGACGTGTTATTCCGGCAGGCCTATTACTGATCGGCACCGGTTTCTTTACCATGTATGCCAGCGGCAGTACATGGATAACGCTTTTATCAGGTTGTGTACTGGCTGGCAGTGGCCTGGGAATGGTCAATACACCTGTCACCAATACCGCCACAGGGGCTGTTCCGGGTAACCGTGCAGGTATGGCTTCCGGGATCGATGTAAGCTGCCGGTTGATCACGCTGGCGATCAACATTGCGCTGATGGGTTTCCTGTTAGTACAGGGCACTTTTTCTTATCTGAGTGATGCGCTTCCATTGGCCGGTTCAGACAAACTATTTGAGCTATCCAAACAGCTCGTAGCCGGCAGTCTGAAAGAGGAACAGACAGTCAACATAGCAACATTAACGGGAACGCATCAACAGGCATTTTTTGGTAAAGCGCTGGAACAAGGTTTCGGTAGTGTTTTTTTATATGGTGGTGTGGGCGTATCGGTATTGGCGCTGATCAGTTTTCTGATCTTCAATCTGCAGCTAAGAACGAATAGTCCACAGTTAATACGACCTGTTGCAGAGTTATCAAGTGATAAATAAGACGAGGCACATGACGCCAAAAGATAAAAAAACCTATGGCCTCCGCTCCCGTGGGGGCCTTTTCTTTCGTTCGGGCATAGTCCAAAATACGCCCTATATCCCTAAAAAAGACATGATGAAAAATACATATATCTATGATATAAAAGATTCTCCTACTATAAAATAAACTGTTAGCAATATCAGTACACAATCATGTTTTTACACAATCCTTGTAAAACTGCTATCCCAGTGTATTCCCTGAGATAACCCATATATAACCCATATATAAGCCATATATGACCCATATATAACCCATATTTAAGAGATATGGGTTATATATGGGTTATATATGGGTTGATGATGGTTTGTATTTGAATTGCAAGAACGAACGGAGCGAATTAAGACCCCTTCAACAGACTGTACAGAACAGCCTGATGGGCAATAAAAAGCCCCCTGGTCTGACCAGAGGGCTGTTGCAAATATGATTAAGTGGACCTAGTTGTTCCTGATATATAGTTCCCGCATCATACCGGGATCTCAGGCTCTACTAACTTAGCCAGCTTTTCGAGGGATTCCTGCCAGCCCAGATAGCACATTTCGGCAGGTATAGCAGCGGGAATGCCTTCCTGCGTAATTTTTATTTCTGTACCCGCGATCGTTTTCCGGAGTGATACAGAAGTGGTCATTTCTCCTGGCAGGTTGGAATCATCAAATTGATCTGTGTATTTCAAAAACTCATTAGGTTTAAGTTCCAGGTATGTCCCGCCGAATGAATGGCTGTTACCGGTTGTAAAGTTCTGGAATGACATTTTATGAGTACCCCCTACGGATACATTCATTTCCTGAACGGTACAAACAAATCCATAAGGAGGTAACCAGGAAGCAATCGCAGCGGCTTCAGTAAATGCGCGGTATACTTTTTCAGGAGATGTTTTAAGCACTCTGTGCAGCGAAACAGCATTGTTTGACATAAGATCTATTTTTGGTCCTACTCATCTGGCTTTTCGGTTCCGCCCGTTTTTTAAGTGGTCGCTGCTCCACTTAGTTTTATACTGGTTGTTTACCATTGATTCCGACACAACAAAGATGCGGAGAAGATTCAATTGGGATGGCGGCTACATAAGACATAATAAAGGGGTAATTACGACCTCAAAGGAGTAAACCCTTATTTTGGGGTAATTGCGCCTTTTAAAAAGACTGTGCGCGATGGGCTGGCGAATATCAGTGAAAAGGCGCGTGATTTAACGATATACAGTGACGAATTCCGTTGCATCGGCAGGCATAGTAAGCATTTCACAGCATCACACCATTCTGTCTTCACTTCTTCAAACAGTTTGCTGTAGCTATTTTCAGAGGGGCAACATCTTTCCTGTGCTACACATAAAGTACTTCTTTTTCTCAGGCACATGTTTTGACCCCAACGTAGCAGAATATTCAGTGCGGTACTAATGACCCACTTGTTTTGCTGATGATCATCGATAGCACAACAACCCGGCCCTCGAAAGGCTATCATTTATTAAACTCATTATTATGAAAAAGTTTGTCTTAAGTCTTACAGTGTTACTCACTGCATTCACATTCAGTACAAAAGCGCAACACCAGGAACATGGAAAGGAAGTAACAAAATATCCACCTAAAGTGCTCTTCACAAAACAGCTCCCTGCCGATCTGAAAAAAGATGAAGCACAGGTCGTATTGGTGACATTTGCGCCAGGCGAAGTATCTCATGCGCACAGACATCCGATGGCAACTGTTGGCTATGTACTGGAAGGCTCCATAGAATCTACTTTTGAAGGAGTGAAACATGTCTATAAACAAGGAGATGTTTTCTGGGAAGAACCAGGCGGATTGCACAATCAGACCAGGAATCTCAGCACAACCGAGAATGCTAAACTGGTGGTTTTCTTTGTAGGATCTACAGGAAGCCCGGTTCTCATCCCGGAGAAGACTAAATAGTAACCTCTTAGAGGCAAGGCAGCCATTCAAAATGACTGCCTTGTCTCTATTTCTCAGCGATTAAAGCACCGAAAGAAATATAAAGGAAGTTTATGGAATTCTCCATTTCATACATCTCCTTTGCATGACAAGCTATTATCTTACCTGCGGAGGGATGTTCCTGCTGGCCCTCGCACATCTCAGTAATACGCCAAGGGCGAATCCTGTTGCCAATGCCTGGCTGGGTGGCTTTTTCTGCTGCACCGGTAGTGCTGTACTGGCATTTATTGCGGAGAGTACAGGACTGGCCATACGTTATCCCTTTCTCGTGCCCTTGTCGGAATCCATCCGGCTGCTGATGGCGCCCTCATTATATCTTGCTGTACTGTATTTTACCTCCGCCCGGCGCGACTGGAAACGGGAAGATTACCTGCATTTTTTGCCAGCAGTAATGTTTTTGCCCCTATTGTTCTTCGGAGGCCCCCATTTACCCCGGTTTTTAGGTGTGCTGGTTGGTATCAGCGTTAAGTTACAGCTGCTTGTTTACTGGCTATTGTCTTTCTATCTGCTACGCAGGCACAGCCGTTCGATCCGGGAAGTGAATGCGGAGGTCCAAAGGATAGATCTGAAATGGCTGCAATATATGCTGCTGGGTATCGCTGCACTCATGTTACTCTGGTATAACCAGGTTTTCCAGATAAACGCTGAGTTGGAACGCTTTACTGGCGTGGGCTATTTATTAGCTATATATGTGATTGCCTTCTTTTCATTACGGCAGCGGGAAATTTTCCCCTACGCAGCAGCAGAGAAATCCGCCCTCCAGGAAGTTATAGAAAAAAAGAGCCCTCCTCCACGCGTAACAGATGATGGCATTCAGCGCTTAAAAGCTCATCTGGACCATTTGATGGAACAGGAGCAGTTATTTACCGACAGCGATCTTAATCTGCCCCAGCTGGCCGGAAAAATGGATATTTCGGTTCATGAGCTTTCCTACCTGCTTAATAAAGGATATGGACAGAACTTTTACCAATATATCAACCACCACCGGGTAGAACGGGTAAAGGAGCTGATGGTATCAGAAAAGCACCGGCACCTGAGCATGCTGGGTATTGCCTTTGAGGCCGGGTTTAATTCCAAAACTACCTTTAACACCACTTTTAAGAAAATCACGGGGATGTCGCCTGGTGAATACCGGGAACTACTGGTACGGATGGATACAACGGGGCATTAAAACAATGATCCATGGCTACTATTGCAGAAAAACCTGGTAGCTATGGAACATGTAAAATTCTCCCGGAAATTGCTCGTTTGTCTGTTGGCCGGACTCATTATCGCTGCCGTGCTGCGGCGGGTGATGGCCCGTTATTTTATCACTTTGATGCCCGTCACCGGCGTCTGGGGACTTTCCCTGTTATGCCTGTTGGTCTTTTGGGTATATCCATTTGTCTGGCATTGGCAGGAAAAACGTGGAAAGGGAAATTCCCCCGCCAGGCTCCTTTGCCTTCAATCCCTGATAGCCTATACCCTCGCATTTGATCTCGCCTCATTCGGCTGGCAAAAGATCTTCCACCTGCAAATGGTAGTGCCCCTTGGCATACTGGACCTTCCTTTTAACAGCCTGGATGGAGAAACACTTACATGGGCTTATTTCAGGCGTTCCTACCCTTTTACAGTCACCATTGCCATTTCTCAGATGGTAAGCGCCTACCTGCTATTATGGCCACGAACCCGCCTGCTGGGATTGATCTGTATGATTCCCATTTTACTGAATATTATATTCATAGATTTCTTTTATCATCTACCCGTTGGCGTATTACTACATGCTATCATTCTAATGTCGGGAGTGATATATCTTTTGATGCAATACCGGACTTCCCTGGTGCATTTCTTCTTCCGGACACTGCCTGCTGCCGCGACAACTTTTAACAGACCCACTATGTACCTGTTACGTGCAGCGGTGATACTGATACCATTGGTCCTGCTGGCGACTTACAACTATCCAGACAAGCATCCACAATTTACCGGCAAGTATATGGTCAGTCACCTGACGGTGAATGGCAGACCGGTAGTGGCGCATAGTACAAAAGACAGTGTGCTCACCTCCGTATATATGGATTGGCAGGATGACTTTGTGCTTGAATTTAACAACTATAACAATAGGTATATCGGTACATACAGCTACGCCCCTGAAACAGATAGTCTTCATGTACAGTGGCGTTATCCGGCGGCATTCAACATGCCCTTCTCCGGTAGTCTGAAGAAGACAGATAAAAGAGGCGATTATTCATTCATAGGATATATGGGTACTGACACACTGGAAATGCGGCTGGAGAGATTACCGGAACCCAGGTAACGGCAATGACAGAAAATAAGAAAGCTTCAGGCTTGCTGGCCTGAAGCTCTTTATTGCCACATATTACATGGCACTCAATGCTGATTTCTGAAATCCTTCGGAGATACTCCTGTTTTCTTTTTAAACAACTTGGTAAAATGCGAAGGGTGTTCAAAGCCAAGATCATATGCAATTTCACTAATTGCCTTCTCCGTACTCCACAATAATGATTTGGCTTTGTCAATCAACTTGAAGTAGATATGTTCCTGCGTCGATTTACCGGTGTATTTGTTCAGCAGATCGGCGAGATAATTGGTGGACAGGTTCAACTGTGACGCAAAATATTTTACTTCCGGCAAGCCTGTTCCATTAAGTGACTCCTGGTTGAAATAATCCGACAACAGCCTGTCGAATTTCTGCACGATATCGTTGCTTGATTTCTCTCTTGTCAAAAACTGACGATCATAGAAACGTACGCAATAAGCGAAGAACAACTCTAGATTACTCAAAATAAGATTACTGGAATGTTTATCGAGATTCATCCCAATTTCCCGCTGGATATTTTTGATACACTCTTCGAGGATCACCTTCTCTGCTTCTGAGATATGCAATGCCTCATTGGCCTCATATCCAAAGAAAGACAACTCGCTCAGCTTACGCCCCCTGATATTTATATTCAGGAAATCAGGATGGATATATATCCCCCAGCCCTCTATTACCTTTATGTCCGGGTCGGGCGATAAAACCTGGTAGGGCCCCGTAAACATCAGCGAACCTTCAGAAAAATCATAGGTAGTACGACCATACCCAAATTGCCCCTTTATTTTCTTGCAGGAAACGCCATAAAGATTCAACCTGTATACGTCCCCGGGCACGCGGTGGGAGCGATCTACCTTAGCAAGATCAACAATGCTTATCAAAGGATGCACGGGTTTTTCATAATGAAAGAACTCATGCAGTTCTGAAATTGAGTGAATATCTACATATCTCATTAGATATATTTTTTATAGCTGTAGCCGGTTTACAAAGGTAATCCAATCTATCAGATAAAGATACCACCGCCTACTTCGATACGTTGTGCATTCACAAAGCGGCTATCTTCCGAAAGGAGTGACGCAACAAAAAGTCCAATATCATCAGCATCGCCAAGACGGCCCAATGCTATCATACTAGCTATTTGCTGGCGATGGGCCTCATCTCCTTTTCCTCCACCGAATTCGGTATCAATGGCTCCTGGTGCAACAGTGTTAACACGGATCCTTCTATCGGCATACTCTTTCGCGAAGTATCTTGTCAACGCCTCTATTCCTGCTTTGATAGCGCCATAGACAGCTACTCCGGGGAATGCGAACCGGGCAAGGCCGGATGAGACATTAATAATATGTCCGCCATCCGCTACTAACGGAAGCAGCTTTTGTGTCAGGAAGAATACGCTTTTAAAGTTAACATTTACAAGCTCGTCAAAGATGGCTTCGGTGGTATCTTTGATCAGCATTCTTTGCGCTATTCCTGCATTATTTACCAGGTAGTCGAAGTGGGTCCGGTTCCATTCTCTTTTAAGAATCTGCTGTACCTGGTCAGCGAAACTGTCAAATGATGAGACGTCAGCAGCATCCCATTTTAAGGCAACGGCTTTGCCGCCATTTGCATTGATCTCATCAGCTACTGCCATTCCCTTTTCCGGGTTGCCGTTATAAGTAAGGATCACTCCTATTCCACGCTTGGCTGCATTCAGCGCTATGCTCTTTCCTATACCTCTGCTCCCACCGGTCACCAGTACGATTTTTGATTTCTGATCTGTTGTCATAAAGAATATTTTTATGACATAAAGTTCGGCCTGTTCGGGATCATCGGCTTTTACATATGATGGCAAGATTTATACATTACACTGATTGTATTGTATTGTATTGGCTTTTATCAATTAAAAGATTTCCTGAATGCCACCGGCGAAAGATTTGTCTTATTCCTGAACAGCTTACTGAACGATTGCGGATGTTCAAAGCCCAGCTCATAGGCAACTTCACTTACAGATAAGCTGGTGGTAGATAATTTCTCCTTCGCTTTTTCAATGAGTTTTTGATGTATATGCTGCTGTGCATTCTGACCGGTAAGTGACCGTAACATATCGCTTAAATAACCGGGAGAGAAGTTTAAGCGTTCTGAGAGGTATTGTACTGTCGGAATGCCTTGTCTTAACGAGATCTGGTCATTAAAATAATCATCCAGTATCTCTTCCATCCGCTGTAATACATCATTGCTGACTGCTTTACGGGTAATGAACTGGCGCTTATAAAACCGCTGTGCGTAGGTCAGTAGTAACTCAATCTGCGCAATCATTACATCCTGGCTGAAATCGTCTATTCTGCTGTTCAATTCTTCCTCCATGATGCTAAAGATGGAAACAATGGACGTCTTTTCTTTATCTGACAAGTGTAAAGCTTCATTAGCCGTATATGAAAAGAAGCCATATTGTCTGATCTTCTTCGCTATTGGATAGCCGAGAAAGAAATCAGGGTGGATGAGTAAGGTATATCCCGAAAGCTCCTGCGTTTCATCACCTCTGCCAATTACCTGGTTGGGAGAAGCGAATAACAGTCCACCTTCGTCGAAATCATAATACCCCTGCCCATATTTTAACTTTCCACCTAAATGAGTTCGATAAGATATCTTATAGAAATTCAACACATGGGAACCGGGCAATTTACTGCTCTCGACTTTATTCTTATCATTGTCTATTAAACTTATTAACGGATGCAATGGCTTAGGTAAGCCTAATGCCCGGTGCGCATCGGAGATGGAATCTAATGTATAATGATCTGTTTCGTTCTTTTTCATACTGAAAAATTACTGAAATTACAACCGGCAAATAACATTATTGCCGGTTATAATATTTGTTTACCATGGGATATCTCCGGTTTCAGGGTTGTTTTCTTCACTTACATATTTCCCTGTTGGTCCGTCATCACCTATCAGCACATATTTTGCTATTCGCGTTCCAGCTTCCTCAACACTTCCGGTCCCACGATGCTGATTGAAATCTGTAGCCGTGAATCCCGGGTCCACTGCATTCACTTTAAATGGTGTATCACGCAGTTCATAAGCCAATACAATCGTATACATATTCAGTGCCGCTTTTGATGGCAGGTAAATGGCACCCTTATGATGGTAATATTTCCAGCTGGGATCACTGTTCAGGGTAAGCGAACAGCCGCTTGATGATACATTCACAATACGCGGTTGCGTAGCCGCTCTCAACAAGTCTATAAAGGCCTGGGTAACCCTCACAACACCGTACAGATTAACATTAAATACCTCATTCATAACAGCAATATCCGAACCAAGCGCTGTTTGTGGTAATCCACCATTGATACCGGCATTATTGACCAGGGCGTCCAGCACAGCAGTTTTCCTGCCTATTTCAGCCCGTGCAGCGTTTACAGAATCCTGGCTGCTTACATCCAGCGCAATGACTTCCACCGCATGTAGTCCTTCTGCTTTTAGTTGCTCCACTGCCTGCTGACCATTCTCAACATCGCGGCTGCCCAAATAAACATAATATCCCTTTTGGAGTAGCTGTCGTGCGGTTTCAAGCCCAATACTTTTATTAGCGCCTGTAATGAGTACCTTTTTCATTTCGTTTTCAATTTTTTCTGATGATTGAAATAATGATACAAAGGTCAGCAACTGCCTGTAGGTACCCGTAGCCTGATTGGGGGATTACGTAGCCAAAATGAGGATGGGTGCCGTATAAATCGAAAGAGGCTATAAATGCATGATCTATAGCCTCTTTCGATACACTTTATAAAACTATTTCGCTAGTAATGCCTGTCCTTCGAAAACTATTCCAGGCCAGCCATGCTTCATAAACTGCCTGATATTCTGGTGGTCAGCTGCATCCGGCGTATTCAGTACTGACTGATAGTGTTCCGCAAACAAATAGAGTGTATCTTCTTTGCTCAGGTTATTTAGTTGAGCGAAGGAAAACACCTTTGCGCTGCCCTGATTCTGCGTCGCCTCGTTATATGCTTCTCCGTTTTTAAAAGCCGCTGGCTGTTGCTGATAGTGGGTTTCTATAAATTCAATCACCTCTTTGAAGGTGAGTGCATTCTCTCTTAATTGCTCAATCAGCGTAATTATTTGTTCTTTCATTCAGATAACAAGTTTTTGATCAATGTGAGGTTATGCAGGAAGACCTGCCCTCATTTAACGGGGCAAAAATAGAAATTTACGCGAAAGGTACCAGATCATTCCTTCTCACATTATGGTTTAGCCCAAAACAACTCCGGATTATTCGTCTTATAATACGTAAACTTCACCCCGCTTTTCAGCATTCTCTTCCTTTTCGTCTACACATTTCCGGCTTAAATCTACAGTCCCATTTCCCCTTTACTGCCGGTGGATAGCTTTGTACTGCATCAAATGCGTATCTACATGAAAGCATCTACAGAAAGAAAGATCATCCGCTGGTTACATATTCTGCTGAGCATACCTATCCTCGGGTATATCTACGGGCCGGTAGCCACCCTGCCAGCGGCGGCAAACGCAGTTCGTTTTGTTTTCCTGCCTGTCGTGGTACTCAGTGGCTTCTGGATGTGGAAACGGCATTGGTTTAGAAGAAGACCCAAACAACAGGCCAGCATCCGGTAAGGGAATTGTTGATATTATAATAGCTGTGGCAATTTCTATATTTCAGTTTTATTGCATATTTTCATGTTCTAACAATTCTTAACCATAATGAATGTATTTATCCGTCTTCAGTTGATCCTTTCGATAGTTGTTTGTATAACCGCTGCAAACACCTATGCATCAAAGGGAACTGTACAACCCACTATGGATACCTCAGCCGCTATCACTACTATCAGAACAGCGTACAAAAACATAAACACCGCCCCGCTCACCACCGAAGTATTTAAATACGAGTCTGACGGTTGTGTGGAGGATGGAGTGGTCAGATATTTCTTTAACGAGAAAAAGGAGATCGTAAAGATCGTAGAGTCAGGGAGTATTGGCGACGGTTCCTGGAGTCGTGAGTTCTATTTCCAGTCAGGCAAATTCATTTTCTGTTACGAGTCATTGGTCGGTGGTCCTGCTGATGGTCCGGAAACAAAGAGCGAGTATCGCACCTATGTAAAAGATAACCAGGTATTGCGTTTCATGGAAGACAAGCATATTGCCCCTGCCGGTGAAAAGTCAGCAGATGCCGTAAAAGTGTCTTATAAGCTCATTAAGGCTTATACTACCAAAAAGTTCGCCGAAGTCTTGTGCGGATAAATTAACGCTGTTTTTCAGCTTATAAAGAACAAGAAAGGGGGTGTCTCAGGTAATTGAGGCGCCCCTTTCTTTAGTACTCAAGCAAACCGGGCAACATACATATTATTTATATAATATGTTTATCGTATCTTGCACCCAAATTACTCCCAACCTATGAGCCAGCAAGAACCTACACTGAAAAATCCAATAAAAATTGGTCCGATAATCGGTATCCTCATAATGATGGTCATTGCCAACGGATGCTTTTCCAGTCACAGGGAAAAGCAAAACGAAACCAAATACATCCCGGTATTGAAAGCCATGATGACTGATAATACAGTTGCCGTTGCAAAGGTAGATCCCACTTACAAAGAGGTATCGATGAAGATCATGGGCATACCGGTAAAACATTACGAGGTAACATATACCTACGAAGTAAATGGCGGCGGACCATACAATGGAACAAGGGTTCTGTCAAACCCTCCTACGTCTGCAGAGATGCCTTTATACTATGCAAAATCGGATCCTTCTTACAGTTCCTTTGAACCGGAGGAAGACATTAAAAGGATCACCGAAAAAGCGGCATCCAATTCAAACTTATATTGGGCTATCGGCTGGTTTGCTATAGCTGTACTTGCATTGCTGGGCTATCTGTCGGAAGCGCGGGCTTATCTGAGGGCAAAGAAAGCGATAAGGGCTAGAGAAGAGGCAGCCTATCAGAGCGCAACAAATTATTAACTGAAAGAATGGAAGATGTCTCAACAATAATGGAGGCGCCTTTCTAACCATATAGCTTACAAAGATAAAGAGGATGTTTCAACAAGAATTGAGGCATCCTCTTTCGTATAAATGGACATGATATACCGCAGCAGTGTGACCCCTTAATTTAGCATAGCATACCACCTAAGACACTGTATTAACAAACCCTATGTTACCCATCCATCCCAGGAAAATATATGCGTTCTCTTTTAAACCCTAAAACATCTCATTATGAGAAAACCGTTATTCTTACTGTTATGGCTGCTGCTTGCATGCCATATATCCAACGCCCAGGTAAGCCGGGGCGGAAAACCTTATAGTTATTCAGCAAATCTGGCAGCACAGATTACAACCCAAACTATCCCTTCAGTATCCCAGGCTAATCTCAGAAAAGAAGATGAACAACGCGAAAAACAGGGATTACCACTGCGCGTAGGTATCATATTCCCTACAGATTACTCTTTGAATAATACAGGCGCCTGGACCACCTTATCCAACGGCGACCGTATATGGCGACTGAAGATCGATGTACAGGGCGCATTGGCTACTTCCCTGTATTATAACAATTTTCATTTGCCCGAAGGTGCTACCTTGTTTGTGTATAACGAAGACCACTCACAACTGATCGGTAGTTATACCAGTGCCAATAACCAGCAGGGCGGCCTGTTTGCTACTGAAATCCTCAAAGGAAATGCCTGTATCATTGAGTATTATGAGCCAGGATCAGTAAGAGGTAAAGGTCATTTTACGATCAGTGGCGTGAACAACATTTACAGTGAAAGGATCCCGGAGGCAAGGAATAATCAGCAGAAAGATTTTGGTGATGCTGGCAGCTGTAATGTGAATGTAAATTGTCCTGAAGGTGCTAACTGGCAGAACCAGAAACGTGCGGTAGCCAGGATCTTACTGAGACTGGGGAACGCCGCCTACCTGTGTACAGGTGCACTGGTAAACAATGCGCGTAGCGATTGTAAGCCTTATTTTCTGACTGCCAACCACTGCGGTTCTAATGCTTCTGTTTCAGATTTTAACCAGTGGATATTTTATTTCAACTATGAGGCGCCTTCCTGTGCTAACCCTGCCAATGAGCCTGTAAGCAACACTATTACCGGTTGTGTACAGCGCGCCAGGTCAGGCGATAGCGGAGAAGCGGATGGCTCCGACTTCCAGCTGCTGCAATTCAATTCGGCTGTTCCCGCTTCCTACAATGTGTACTACGCAGGCTGGAATGCCAATGATGTGGCCAGTCCCAGTGGTGTGACCATTCATCATCCGGCAGGCGATATCAAAAAGATCTCTACTTATACCACTCCGCTTACAAACGACAACTTCAATACAACAGGTCCTCCCTATACTCACTGGAAAGCAGTATGGGCGCAGACGCAAACTAACTGGAGCGTAACAGAAGGCGGCTCTTCCGGTTCACCATTGTTCAACAACACCGGGCAGATAGTAGGACAGCTATCCGGTGGACCTTCCAGCTGTACAGCATCTACGGCTAACAAGAATGATGAATATGGTAAGATGTCTTACAGCTGGACCTCCAACGGTACTGATGTGCTGCACCAGTTAAAACCCTGGCTGGATCCCGACAATACCGGTATACTACAACTAGCAGGTTCCAACTACCCTTGCGGCGATACCACCAGTGTATCCTGTCCTGATGTATACGAGCCAAATAATACATTGGCGACAGCCTATCCTATTGTGATTGACACCGATATCAGGGGTACCATCAATACCCCATCTGATACAGATTACTTTAAGGTAGTAGTGACAGACAGCTCTTACCTGGGAGGCTTCCTGGATAACCTGGGTGCTAATTTCGATATCCGGCTGCTGTCTGCTACGGGTAGTCAGCTGGCCAGTTCACAGAACACCGGCACCACTCCGGATTCCCTCTATTCCATAGTAGGCCCTGGCACATACTACTTCCAGATATATGGTCATAATGGCGCTGTGTATGACAGTATATGTTACAGGTTCCATAGCTATACAATCATTATAGGAGGATGTACCGACCAGCTGGAAAGTAATAATACACTGGCCACGGCAGCAACTATTTCCACGGGTGCTGCATTCCCGGCCCTGATAGCATCTGCCAGCGATGTGGATTACTACCGTATTACCACTACAGGTACCAATACCATCACTGTCAACCTATCCAACTTACCTGCAGATTATGACGTGAGATTATTGTCTTCTACGGGCAGTCAGCTGGCCATATCGCAGAATGGTGGCACTACCGCTGAGACTATTACTTATAACAACGCTGCTGCCGGTACCTACTACATATATGTATATGGATACAGCGGTGCGTTTAATGCCAGCAAATGTTATCAGCTGCTGGTGAATGCAACACCTTCCGTTGCATGTACCAACTCTTTCGAACCAAATGCAACAAGGGCTACTGCTGCTGCTATCAGTGTAAACACCGAGATCAACTCACAGATTGCATCTTCTACGGACGTTGACTGGTTCAAGTTCAATAACAGCAGTACACAACCGCACATCGAGATACTACTCAGCAACCTGCCAGGAGACTATGATCTGTACCTGTATGACTCTACAGGCACACTGCTGGGTAGTTCTGAAAATGGCAGCACTTCCAGCGAAAGGATCGTGTATAACAATGGCGCCGTAGGTACTTACTACATACGTGTAGTTGGTTATAACGGCGCATTCAGCACCGGCGTGTGCTATAAGCTGACTGCAAATATCAGCAGTACACCGAAAACTGCAGAAATAAGTAAGAACGGGAAAACGATCGACCGTGAGCTGAATGTATATCCGGTGCCTTCTACCGGTAAGGTATATACAGAACTGAATAGCTCCAGCAACAAACTGCAGTATATCACTGTAACAGACTTAAACGGTAAAGTAGTCTTTACCAAACAATTCCGGATCGTATCTGGCTATAACCGCCTTGAAATAGTATTGCCATCTTCATTGCAGAATGGCATCTATATTATTTCCAACGGCACTACGTCCAGGAAAGTAGTGTTACAGCGATAATATATAAAACGGATGGATGGGAGAAAAGCGGTTCAGCAATGGACCGCTTTTTTTTTACGAAATGCAAATATTTGTGCAGCTATCCTGCAAGACCTACTGATTTAAATCTAATATGACCTTTCTTTGTGATTTCGAAAATGTAGATAACGGCGAATTCACCCACCCACTCTTCTTCTCCTTCTTTGAAAATAGTTCTTGAACCCAGATTTAACGTCAAAGTGTTGCTCTCTTTGTCCCATCTTGCACTCATCCCATAACTTTTCGATGCGAGACTATCTACGAATCCAATGGTCGTACAGTCACCTGTCTTATACAGTTCTTCTGTCTTAATTTTCAACAGACATTTAATGAACGCCTTATCAAATATTTTGTTGAAATATTTATAGAAATCGGCTTCCGTAAAAGGTTTTGCCTTACCCCCTACGCTCTCACCGCCATATGCAAGAATCCATATGTGATTGCTCTCCTCTGAAATTGGCAAGTCCACAAAGACTCTTGCCTTTGCTTTATTACCCTGATAAACAGCGTCTCTGAACTGCCGGAAATTGTAAACCCAATAGGCAGTGTCTTTTTGAGTATAGGACGTGTCTGTTGTATTCTGCTGCGTTTGAGCAGAAGCCGTCATACAAACAATCAAGAAAAGAAAGATAGACATAGGTTTGAGCAGAGACATATTAGGGTATTTATGATTGTAAGCACTAAAATACCAAATTTACCCGAATATTTCCAATAGGTTAGGTGCATCAGCTCCTCATAAGCGTCTTTCTTCTTACCTTGCCGCTATAACTAACTGGTATTACGCCAACATCAGACGTTGTGTATTTATGCAGGAAAAACTCAGAGAACATATAGAAAAGATAATTCCCCTCAGTGATGATGAGTTTGCGCTTGTACTGACTCATTTCACTTATAAGAAGTTTAAGAAACATCAGTTCCTTATCCAGGAAGGCGATGCAGTAAAGTATTCCTATTTTATAGTTACCGGGCTTTTAAAGCTTGTATATA
The DNA here is from genome assembly GCF_003014595.1 of Chitinophaga ginsengisoli. Taxonomy (GTDB): domain Bacteria; phylum Bacteroidota; class Bacteroidia; order Chitinophagales; family Chitinophagaceae; genus Chitinophaga; species Chitinophaga ginsengisoli. The sequence goes on from NZ_PYGK01000002.1 coordinate 622,606, forward strand.
CTGATACTACAGAAAAGCAACACATTGTATCCTTTGCGATGGAAGACTGGTGGGAAAGCGATTTCTATGCGTTTTACACGCAGACTAAAGCTACCATGTCTCTGGAGTGCCTTGAAGATACCGAGGTTTTCTGCCTTACATTCGAAGACTACCAAAGACTGCGCAATACGCTTCAGAAGATGGAACGTTTCTTCCTTGAAAAATCAAATTTTGGTTTTCTGGGTGCACAGCGCCGTATCATATCACTAATAACATCTAACGCGAAAGAGCGTTATGAACAACTCCTTCAACAATCCCCCTCACTTGTTCAACGTGTACCTAAAGGCCTCCTTGCTGCCTACCTGGGTGTTTCCCGCGAGACGCTCAGCAGATTATCTTCCTGATGTGACAAACATCACTTTTTAATCGTGCGGTTTGTCAAAAATCAAGTCCCTGTGTATTCGGAATTTTGACATGTCAATTCTAAACACAGTACCCGCATTGGTGCTGACTCAAAACCGAAGAACATGGAAATAAGAAACATCAATCCCTGGAAATGGCAGGATGCACGTAGTTATTCGCAGGCTGTAGAAGTAAAACACGTAGAAGGCACGCTATATTGTTCTGGTCAGGCAGCTATAGATGCTGATGGCACATCAAGCAATGCGGATATGGAATCCCAGCTAATGCAGGCTATACAGAACCTGGAACAATTGATCGGAGAAGCCGGGTACGAATGTAAAAATATTGTGCGGCTCAATATCTATACGACTTCAACAGCAGAGCTCTGGCCTAATTTCCCCATCCTTCAGGATTGGATAGCTAAACATGGCGTTAAGCAGGCCGTTACTTTATTAGAAGTAAAAAGCCTCTTTGAAACATTAAAAATTGAGCTGGAAGCTACCGTGGTAAAATGATCAATGTACGAATCCGGACAGAAACCGTTCACTCCTGAACGGTTTTGTCGCCATTATACTTCCCATATTCGGACCAGTAAGATGCTTTAAGACAGGCATAATCATTGATGCGTATAGGCACCTGGGTATATATTACCCCGGTATAAATCCAATGACTATGAAAAAGACGCTCCTTTTACTGTTATGCCTTTGGGCCCTTCATTCCTTCGGACAAGATCATGCTACTTTCAATCCTGAAACATGGAAAGCGCCGTATTACTTACCTGTTGAAGGATGGGGTATTGAACGTTTTCCCATACCCATTGAGTTTGCACCCACTATTCCTTACAAAGGTGTAGAGGACATCCGTTTTACAAAGGGTTGGGGCGAAGCAAATAGCGAGGAATACTGGTCCTATTCCTTTTTATGGTATTTAGATGGAGCGCAGAAGATCAGTGCTGATGTCATCAACAAAAATCTAAACGCCTACTATGATGGCCTGATAGGCAGGAACATTGAAAAGCGCAACATACCTGCGGCTATGGTAACCAAAACGAAGACCCAGGTAACGAAACTAGGCAAACCACAGGGCAGCGACGAGGCCACCTATTCAGGAACCGTCAGTATGCTGGATTATATGGCTAAAAAACCTATGGTACTCAACTGTGTCGTACACGTTATCAAATGCCCGGGAATGGCTAATACGATCGTTCTCCATCAGCTTTCACCACAACCTTTGACTAGTGCAGTCTGGACCAAAATGAAGGAGTTAAGAGGGCAGTTTGACTGTAATAAGCGGTAATATCGATTGGATGGTTAGTATTTACTTTAAAAGGGTTCATAATTGAACCCTTTTGCTTTATATTTGCCCCGGTTTAATACAGTATTTACATGCGTGCGCCCTATCAAAGAAATGCCCGTGTTGTTGTCCCTGCATTGTTAACTGTCACCAAATATGCCATCATAAACATATCGTAATACCAAGCTATCATGTCACAACTCAATTCCTTATACGTAAACATCAAAATACCAAAAGACAACCTTGAACGGTTCCTTCAGGCTAAACCAGTAGAAGCAGCTGTTGATCAGGATTGGACCACATGGTGGGAGAGCCGCGACATGTATGGTAAGGAACCACTGTCGAAGATCTATTTTTATCAACAAGACACCAACCGCGACGTCCTGGCAACAACAGCCAATGAATGCAGAATCGGGAAAGATGAGCAAATGGACGATGGGGATACTGAATGGACTTTCTGTGTTGTATTCTTCAGTGAAAACTATGAGGAAAGCTTAGCCATGTTAACCTGGTTAAGAAGTATTGCTCCTTACATGGACGCTGATGGAGAAGGTGTCGCCCTGATTTACGACTTCTTCTGGGGCAGTGGCGTAGTGATGGCACACCTGGTATTCAAAGGGCAGGAAGTATCTTTCAAATTAACCGAAGACACGTCCGAACTTGCCCCAGCGTTACTTGAAGCAGCAAATAATTCTTTACAGATTGCCTTTGATGCTGTCTCCGCCTATTATGGCGAAGCCGATCAGTAGTCAAAAAGGCCCCTTTTACCTATACCCTTATGTATCAACTGAGAAGCATCATGCTATCCTTTGTTCTTTTGAGCTTTTTCATGCCTGCCTTTGCGCAGCAACAAAGGTTCCCTGAAAATGTGGGTGATATCCCCTTTGATAGCCTGCAGGATGATCCGGGATTTGTAGTATGCCATCCTAAACAGGTGCTACAGTACTACAATACTACATCCTACTATAAGGATCATAAAAAGGAGATCATAAAATATCTGCTGGATAATTTCAGCACACAGGATAGTTTTCAGGACCAGAACGGATTTCTGACCATCAGGTTCATTATTAATTGTAATGGTGACACCGGCCGCTTCCGGCTTTTAGAGATGGATAGTAATTATCAGCCTATTCATTTCAAAGAAGCCTTATCTCAGCAATTACTTAAGCTGGTAAAACAACTCAGCGGATGGCAAGCGGCGGCTTATAAGGAGAAGATATATGACAGCTATCAATACATCACTTTCCGTATCAGGAACGGTAAAATAATAAGTATTAGTCCATGAAGAAGACATACCTGCTCCTATTTCTCTGTATAATTAGCTTCATCGCCAATGGCCAGGAGAATTGCGATATCTATACGGATTCTCTCTGTAACCTTGCCTGTAAGTTACGCAACCTTTCCAGCTCCTTTCCACAGGGCTCCCGCAGAAGCCAGGAATGCCTTGATAGCGCCATCCGCTTATGCCCAGACATGGCAGATGCCTGGCGGGAAATAAGTGTTCCTTATCTGAAACGAGGTGATTTCGTGACCTGGCGCAGGTATATGGACAAGGCAGTGGCCCTCCAGCCTGGCAGGACATTAGATATAAGAGGCTGGTGCAGATTTAAATTCCTGAGAGATTATGAGGGCGCTCTTGAAGACCTGAAACGATTCGACAGTCTGACCCACTTTGCCTCCAAACATACCGGGGACGGTACTTACAGTTTAAATGTTGTTATGGCTTTATGCGAGAGGGAGTTAGGGAATTACTCCAATGCGGCTCTTTATTTCTCCAGGGGTATTGATAGCATTTTTTATACTAAAGGGAAGGATTTTATAGGATTGTTTGACTTTTTACATAGGGCGGTATTAAAAATACGGCAGCAGGACTATACTGGTGCTTTATCAGATCTTAAGCAGCAGGAGAAGGTATGCAGGAACTATGTAGAAACCAGCTATTATAAAGGTATTGCTTACCGTGCTCTTGGGAAACAGCAATTAGCGAAACAGCAATTCGGGAACGCCGCCCGTTTATATAAAGAGGGATTTCATATGTCTGATGTTTATTGCGAAATGCTGGATGCGGTATATCCTTCGGATGTGGAGGATGCATTGAAACAAAAGCCAATATAAAAATAACATTCATAAGCGCCAGAGAACATTGTCACTGATCTCGTTGTTATAACCTTCACACTCAAATTTGGCCACTTCGGGAATAACTTAGTCTACCTGGCCAACTTCACCATTGCCAATCGCTGCTGACCGGGATAATTTTACACCCGTATTCCAAAACATAAAAAACTGAATTTATGAAAAAGGTTAGCATATTTAAAGTTGCATTGGTCGCGGTTGGGCTGTTGACGCAAAGTACATTCAGCCATGGTCAAACCGGGACTACATCAGACAAAAGCATCCGCCCTTTCCAGGTCCATATACCGGAAGAAAAATTAACAGATCTTAAACACCGGATACAGGCTACTCAATGGCCGGATAAGGAGATCGTCAACGATGACTCCCAGGGTGTACAGCTTGCTACAATGAAAGCCCTTGCTCAATACTGGGCAACAGATTATGACTGGCGAAAAATCGAGCAAAAACTGAACGCTTTACCACAATTTGTGACAAATATCGATGGCGTTGATATCCATTTCATCCATGTTCGTTCCAAACATAAAAATGCCTTGCCTGTTATCATCACCCATGGCTGGCCCGGCTCCATCATCGAACAGTTAAAGATCATTGGCCCTCTCACCGATCCTACTGCTTATGGCGGAAAGGCTGAAGACGCTTTTGATGTAGTAATACCTTCGATTCCCGGCTATGGCTTCTCAGGTAAACCAACTACTACCGGCTGGGATCCTGTGCATGTCGCAAAGGCATGGATAGAATTGATGAACCGTCTTGGCTATAAAAAATATGTTGCACAAGGTGGCGACTGGGGTAATGCCATTTCCGAAATAATGGCATTAATAGCACCTCCGGAATTGCTGGCTATTCATACGAATATGGCAGCCACTGTTCCTGCAGAAATCACCAAGGCACTGGCATCCGGCAATATGCCTGCTGGTCTTTCAGCCGACGAAAAGAATGCATACCAGCAGCTGGACTTTTTCTATAAGAAAGGACTGGCTTATGCCCAGGAGATGGGTCTTCGTCCGCAGACACTCTATGGCATTTCGGACTCTCCTATCGGTCTTGCAGGCTGGATACTGGACCATGATGCAAGTAGTTATAAACTCATTGCACGCGTCTTTAACGGACAGTCAGAAGGCCTTACAAAGGATGATATTCTGGACAACATCACGTTATATTGGCTGACCAATACCGGTATCTCTTCCGCCCGCCTTTATTGGGAAACATTCCAGACTGCAAAGGGAGGCTTCTTTGATCCCCGTCATGTTGCCATTCCGGTAGCAGTAAGCGCCTTCCCTGATGAGATCTATGCCGTACCAAAAAACTGGGCAGAAATGGCATATCCAAAACTGATCCATTATAACAAGCTGAATGTAGGCGGTCACTTTGCTGCATGGGAACAACCCAAACTCTTTACGGAAGAACTGCGTGCATCGTTTAAATCACTTCGCTGATTATAAGGTGCTGCAAGCCACGACAAAAATGGGATGTGACATACGCGCACATCCCATTTTTGTTTATTTAATCTGACTCTTCGGCCTCACCTGTTCTCCAGCCAATCCAGGAAATCCTTTCCTCTCTGCCTTGATACAATCATCTTTCCCGGAAAAAGTAAAGTAGGTATTACCAGCAACTTCCGGGCAAAATAGCGTTCCACCTCTTTAATGGCATCGAAGTTGATCAGGTATTGCCTGTTTAACCTGAAAAACTGCCGGTCTGATAAAAGCTGCTGTATCTGCTCCAGGGAATAATTGACTGAATATTCCTTCCCACATACAGTGACCATAAGTGTTCCCTCGAACTTAACATAGAAAAAAGCTATCCTTTCAGTGGGAACTGTGAGGTATTTATTGTGACTGAGCACCAGGAAACTCCTTTTACCTGTACAAGGCACGCGCTTTGGTGCATTATTCATTTCTTCAGCCTGCACCGGACGGTAATCATCTTCATTGAATTCCTCACTGGTTGTTCTTTCTTGATACTTCATTTCGCCTGTTTTTACTACTCATTAGTTATCTGATATTGATTTTCCACGACCTCTGCCATCCGCAGTCTGAATCATTTTAATAAGATTGTTTTCCAGCATAATTGAATCGGAAAGTATCCTTGCATTATTAAACTGGGCACATAAAGAAGACGGCAGATCATATTCGACTATCACCTTTCCATCAGATGATTCATAAACCAACAGATGAATAGGCATATAGAGTCCTGTTCCTGCATGGTTCTCCACCATCCTGTACATTATTTGCGGATTCCCGATCTGGTACTGCCTGATCTTTCGCCCGTGCTCTTTTTTCACCAGATCCTCCTGGGAAAGCATGTTAAATAACATCAGGCCACTTTCATTATTGGTGGTGGTTAAATAGTAAACCATGGATGCAGGAACTGCTCCCAATGACTGTAAAGCCGAAGGCATCAAAATGCCCAAAGCTTTTTCGAGATGAAAGGTGAAGTCATAAAAGTTGCTTTCTACTTCAATACTTACATGCTCTACAATTATTACTTTTTTCATACTCCTTTCTGTTTTGCTATCAAATTTCATGACTTTAAATAGCAATAACATTCACATTTGTGAATAAATAAGGGAGGAAATATTAATGCTGACTTCTTATCCTGCTTAAGGATTGTGGCGCTATGCCAAGGTAGGAAGCGACGTAGTAGTTTGAAAACATCTGAAGAAGGTGCGGCTCTTCGTTCACCAGCTTATTATATCTTTCTGTGGCTGCCATCGTAAGCAATGTGAATGCTCTATCATACATCTGCATAAATGCATTTTCGTTCAGCTTCCGCATCCATCTTTCGTATATAAGCGATTTCTCTATTAAGTACGTTACCTGTGCTTTGGAAAAAGTTATTGCATTCACTTCACTAAGCGTCTCTATGGTGACGGAAGATGGTTGATTGTTTAAGAAAGCACGATAGTCGACGGCAAACAGGTTTCTGCTATTGCTTGCCTCATTATTAAAGTGGAAAGACCATGTCACCGTTTTGCCTGAAAAATCAGTATAATAAGATCTTGCAGTACCGGAAACAATAAAATGAACTTTATCAGACGGGCTACCTTCATGCAGGATAATATGTTTGGGAGGAATGGTAAGCTCGCCTGAATGGGCTGCTATTACATCCATCGTATCGGGATCGAGGTCCACATACTTTCGCATGTATTTAAAGAAAGGTTCGCAAGTCTCTGGTGAGTTCATCGGCAGGCAGTTGAGTGAACATATTACACAATCAATATTGCTACGATAGACATACCAAAAATAATAATACTCTGTGATTTCTTCTTATTAAAAATCAGCTGGCAAATTCACATATTACTCCTGGCTTAATTAAACGCTTTTGTTAATGCCGCCCTGCCTTCCGTAAGTGAATCTTCGCCATACTGCTTCCAGTGGTCCCATACTATAATACCTCAGCCAGATATTACTGTAGATGACCTGCACTATATAGATCATTAGGGCAAGCAGCAGCGATTGATACAATGTAAGCTTACCTGTAAGTCCCAATCCAAAAGGATAAAACAACAACATACAGATAACTGTTTGGGCAAGGTAATTGGTCAGTCCCAGACGTCCGGCATTGCCGATCCAGCCTGATAAACGTGAGTGGTTGTTATGTAGCAGCAATGTGAGCCCGCCAACATAAACCAATGTTGTCAGCAGCATACCGGTAAAGCGCATGATGTTCGTCAATAGTTGCTCGTATACAGATTTTTCTGGCGAGAAGAAATGTACATCGAGAGAAGAGAGGCTGGCAATTACTTTTGTTGCCAACGCAAAAGGGAGTAAGATCAGGACAGTTCGTTTAATAGCCGGCCGCAATTCGGTTATACGGTGGAAGAAACGTGTTTTACCGGCTATCAGTCCCAGCAGGAACAGCACAAATGTATGCTGATAAGCGTTCAGGTTATTGCGCACTGTTGCAGTCAAACGTTTCATCAGTAGGCCATATTGTGTATCCATAATTTCCCTGAACGTTCCATGTTGAAATGTATTGATAATATGCAGCCTGTCCTGGCTGAATACCCCCTGAACCGAGGAGGGAAGTACCCGTGGAAAGAAAATAGTAGTGCATACGTCCAACAATATGCCAAACAAAAAAATACCCGCTGCCCATTTAATGATAACAGATACTTTCCTGTCATAGAAAAAGATAAGCGGAACACCTAATATCGCGTACATGTGCAATACATCACCAAACCACAACGCGCAATGGATAGCACTAAAGACAAGCATCACCATTAAGCGGCGCAGATACAACCTGCGGCCATTCAGCCCAAGACGTGTATTCTTTTCCAGCATGAGGTAACATCCAAGACCGAAAAGAAAACTATAGATACTATAAAATTGTCCTCTTATAAAGATGTCAAGTAAAAACTGTGTGGGGACAAGCGTAGATGAGTTATCCCAATGCAGTGCCCTCACCTGTACAGGGGTCAGAAAGTCAAACAGTGTATAAACCTGGATATTCATGAGTAATATTCCCAGAAGGGCTATTCCACGTATAGTGTCCAGTAGGGTAATACGTTGCGACGGGTTATAATAGGTCATGGGATTGGGTATTAGCATAGGTCGTGTTCTGAGAGCATCAGGTACTTAAACTAATACTAAGCAAAAAAGATGAAAATCCCTAATAATAGATTTATTTCCTACTCACTTCTCTGGTATCAGCAACTCACCACTATATCTCTTGAAGTAATAAATGCCTGTTCATCCCGACAACTACATCGTTGGATGCTGCTCCCTTAACTTCCACTTCTGAATATCACCATTCTTCCTCGCCTGCAACACTACAGGTTCATCAATCGTTCCATTTTCATCTGCAGGAGTCACAAACAATCCTTTCTTCCTTTGTTTAATAAAAAAAGTATTATTGCCCGCGGGAATAAACTCATACAACTGCTCCTCTGAACCATTGGCAACACTCTGTTCTTCCAGTGTCTTTCCATCAGGTGACGGTCCCAGTGTTTTCTCAGAAAATAAATTCTTCAAGCGGTAAGCCCCATCTTTTGTCTCCTGAAAATCCCAGGTTACACATTTCCAGTTGACAGGGGAATAGGAAACGATCGGTGTGCCATCCTGCCCATTAGCATCTTTTATCCTCAGCACTTTGCCGGTTACGACATTGACAATGGCATAGCTGTTTTCCTTGATCTGTGCGAAAACGGTAGCAGATGCGAAGGTCATTACGACTGCTGCAAGCATTACTTTGTGCTTTTTCATGGTGGTTTTTGTTATTGAGTGTTCAGACGAGAAACTGATCACAATTATATTGAAAAAAGACGTTTAGTGGAGGCGGCTCTTCCGGTATCTTGATTAGTTCCCCTGGAATAATCTGTTTGCAGGCTACTTCCTGATGAAAATGTGCAGTTAGCCCCTCTTTCTGGCCGACTACCCGCAGGATCTCCGTCGCAGAGCGGCCTTTCTTCGCAATTCCCGGGGCTTTGACTGGCCGTGTATCTTTTGTCGCTGCCAATGGCATGGCGCTGCCGATTCTGCCGACAAAAATTACACGAAACAGAAAAAAGCCGGTCATATACTGGATTCGCTGTGGGTTAGCCAGCCTAATCACCCGGGTGTGGTCCATTATATCATCCACAGCTACGATTATCCTACCCTGGCGGCTATGGCGCTACCGGCAGCAAAGAAGTATGCAACTGTTGCACCGTCATCAGCCCATGCGCAGCATATGCCTTCTCATATTTTTGTGCGACTGGGCCTATGGGATGAAAGTATACGTTCCAACACGGTGGCAGTATCCGCAGCAAAGTGTTACGCGGAAGGCGCCGGAATAAAGGGGCACTGGGATGAGGAATTGCATGCTATGGACTATCTCGTTTACTCCTATCTGCAAAAGGGCGATAACAAACACGCTAAAGAACAATGGGATTATCTAAAAACTATCCGGGAGGTATATCCTGTAAGTCCCAAAGTGGTCTATTCTTTTGCAGCTATCCCTTCCCGTTATCTGCTTGAAAACCGGATGTGGTCTGAAGCTGTGAATCTTCAACCGCAGGCAATTGCCGGTGTTGTGTGGGAGAAATATCCCTGGGAAAAGGCGATCATTCAATTCACAAGATCACTTAGCGCAATACACCTCAATCAAATGGATGTTGCGCATGCTGAGTTTCGTATACTGAATCAGTTATATGATACACTTGTCCTAAAGCAAGACGTTTATAAAGCCAACCAGGTACTGGTACAGGTGAAAGCAGCAAGGGCCTGGATAGTGTTTAAAGAGGGAAAAAACGAGGAGGCGCTGAAATCGATGAATGAAGCTATTACCATCGAAGAAACCACTCCTAAACCGCCGGTTACTCCGGGTGAAGTAGTTCCTGCCACTGAGCTGTTGGGCGATCTGCTGCTGGCAATGAACAGGCCTGTGGAAGCACTGGAGGCTTATGAAGTCAACCTGCGCGATCATCCAAAGCGGTTCAATGCGTTATATAGTGCCGGCCTTGCCGCTGAAAGATCAGGCAACAGGGCAAAGGCCGGCACTTATTATCAGCAACTGCTCAACTCATGTAATACGCCCTGGGCGAACCGGCCGGAGCTGACTGCCGCAAAGGCGTTCCTGAAAAAGAATGATGCGTTGCCGGTCAATTATTAATTCCCTATTGTACAGGTTAATGTTCCGTAACCCAGTTGGTCAAATCCTCCGCTGGTGTTACCATAACTACCACCACCGCCTTCAGGTCTCACCTGAGCAGCGAAACGTGCTGTATAAGGCGCGGAAAGGCCTTTACGCTTAACGTAGTGATTATATACCAGTTCCCATACAGGCCGGATGTTACCTCTTGAACCATCGCCGATCACCGTCTGATTAACACCCAGACAGTTCGTATAAGCGGTATAAGGCACATCTTCCATTAGATTGTACTTCGCCACATATTCAGCTCCTTTCAGGAAACGGTTATCGTCATAGCCGTACATATCGTCACCCTGGTTCCAGGTCATTTCACAGAAGGCTCCCATCAACCCTATACCCAACACGGTATGTCCTTGGTCACGGCCACTTTCCTGCCATTGCCCTAATCCATTATCGTGAATATAATAAACAGCATTTTTGATATTGCCGTTACCCGCACCATACTTGAAATACTGTATACCCTCGTTGTAGATACTACGGTCGTCGCAGAGCACGCCGATGGCCGTCACCGAACACATATTGCAAAGGTCCCAGTTGGCATAAAAATGGCCCATGCATCTTTCCCTTCTTGTCAGGAAGGCATGATTGATCGGATAGAAGATATCAAGCATCATATGCTGAAATCTGGCAAAATCTGAAGCTGCCCACCCTTTATAGCTTCTCATGATCTCACCTGCATTGGCAAACTGATAGCCCTGTAATCCTGCACAAAGTACAGAATCATTCGTGCCACTGATCCTTTTCATAGTAGATGACCATGCATTCATGATGGCAATGGCTTTCTTTGCGTATGCTTCATCTCCGGAAACTTTCCAGCGAAGTGCATCTGCATAGGCTGCGGCAATATCATTAAACAGATTTGAATAATTCTCTGCATTTACGCCATCGTATCCCCGGTAGACGATCGAAACGGGATTGGACGTATACGTAAGGGAAGCATGACCATTGGTAGTCAGCCTGTTCCATCCGGACAGCCAGGGTTCAGCACCGGCCGCCACTTTTGTCTTCATACGGGCAAAGTCAGCATCTGTGTGTAACAGTCCGGGATGTACGAACGCGGTGTCATGATCTTTCAGTGGCAGTGGAGCAGTGTAGGTTGCCGATTTGTCTTTTTTACATGCTACGGCAAGTAATAGCCCAAGTGCGAACACGGGCAGGAATAAACTGGTTTTCATTGGTTCAACTGTTTTATGTTATCTATATCAAATCAGGCAAGAGGTTTCTCCTTTATATGGCATATTATGTACTTCGACAGTAGTGCAAATATAATAGAATAAACTAATGAAGCAAGCTATCATGTCGCCCTGGCCACAAATGCAAAGGCATTCACATCAATACGTCCCGTCTTCGGGGAAACACACCAGACGGATCAAGGAGGAACGCTTTTAGGTAATGATACTTATTTGTATAAAAATCAGAACTATCCGCTTATTTCCTTGTTAGGATAGTTACATAGCTGGCACTTGTCAGGTCCTGCTAAACAAAAGCACAGGTTAAACCCTAACATAAGAACAGAACAGTATAGTCACAGGCCCTATTATATCAGACCACAGCAAAGATTAAAAAGGCTACCAGAACAAATAACTATAAAAAACAAAGGCAATCGGGCCAACGAGGCCCCTCAGCGTAGTTTTCCTATATTATTCACACCATAATCATATAACTATGAAAAACGATAAAGTACGCGAGGATACCGGACTTCTTGAACAAACGTCGCCTGCCGATCAACGGTTTGCAGTCGGAATGGATTCAACAAACCTTGATCTCTGCTATGTGGCGGTAACTTTTGTAGATGGAGAAAGCGTAACAGTAAGTTATTCGGGCCTCCCGGGCAATCAGCCGGAGACGTATAAAAATTTTGTAGCTATGTGGGAAAATTCCGTGATCCCCTGGACGGCCCCTCCTGTAGCAAAGGTGCCGATAACACACAACTCACAACAGGGCTCTGTTACAATTGAAGGACTCACCATCAGCAGAAACGCCTATATAGTAGGATATGCCGTAGGACCTGACATAACCGACATCTGTTGCAGCAGCCTCATATCCGCTGGTGGTCTCCTTGCGGCACCGACACAGGTCAGCATCAGCCTGAATTACCTGGGACCGAACGGTATTTCTATCCATTATCAGACACTCGCAGGTTACCTGCCGCAACAATACAACAACTGGATCGGGCTATGGAAAGGATATGCTTCCCCTTACAACGCCCCCACCCCCCTGGCCACCGCAATGATCAACAGTGATGCGAGCGAAGGCACTGTAAATATGGACGTACCACTCCAAACCGATACAAACTATACGCTGATCTACTTTATGGGCAAAGATCGTACGATGGCAGCAGCCATACTCAACTTCAACACATCTGATTCCACCACAGGAATATAAGGTCACCTTCTTCTTTTAATAACCAAAACACCTTCTACACATGGAAACACAAAATCTAGCGGCGCAGAAAGTTCTTGTAGCTGTTCCAACCGAGAACGCACAAACTACAAAACTTACCATCTCCAATGTCTCTGCGGATGAGATTGACGTAGATTATGACACCATGCCCGGTAATCAGCCGAGCACTTATGGCAACTTCCTTGCTATCTGGCAGAATCCTAACTCCGTTCCCTGGAATACGGAGCCCCTCCAGCCCATCTTTTATATACAGACCAACACCCCTTCCGGTAGTGCAGCCTTTACCGGTCTTAATGTAAACAACAACGACTATATTATCGGGTATTCAGCAGGCCCTATTCTTACAGGCGGCGGCAACATCCAGAAGTATGGTAATGTATGCGCTACCGCATATATTCCTAAAGCTTCAGAAGGTGGTACAGGCAACATCTTTACACCTTCCATCTCCGGTATCAATATTGGTACTACCTCTGTCTCTTTCCAGTTCGATCTGCCAGATGGCATTCTGCCACTCACTAATGGCGCCTGGGCAGGATTGTGGAGAGGTGCAAACCCTTCTTTCTACACCGTTGCGCCTCAGTCATTCATTCCGATCTCACTGGATTTCTCCTCTGGCAGAGCTGCATTCAATAATGTAAGCATCGGAAGAGGCCTTACCTACACTATCGGTATTTTCATGAGCGGATACAAGTCAGCTGGTGGCAGCACACAGCGCACACTGGCCTGCTCTGCAAGCTTTACCAATTAATGTCTTACTGATCCCGGACCCGTGCTGCACTGGCAGTGCGGGACCGGGTTTATAATACCGGTATGCCCTTATAACAGCGCTGGTATGATGTTGCTATGTGCTGCTTCCTCAGCAGCATGATAGTGTTATGTGCCTGAAAGGCAGATAGGTTACGGGCCTTGTGCCCGGAGGATGTTCTATACCCTGTCACATATCCTTCATTACATGAAATTCCCACGTCATGGCTTTCTTCAATAAACAATTTATCGACCAGTTATACATCGCAGAAATGAATACAGGCGATGTTGGTTTCATTGCATTTGTATTACCACCCGGCGTCACGACCGGCGTTGATTCAATTGGATTGAAGGAAGCACTGGCCAGTACTACCTATTCGGGAACTTTCGTGTTTGCAGCGTTAGCCCCTGTTATTAACATAGATAATGCCCAGGCATTCGCCAACAGTATATACGGTGTATTGAACAGGTCTGGTGCCACCCGCGCTTTTATCTGGCTGCAGGATAATGCCAACATCAACGCTGATACAGCTCCCCTGATGGGCATCAGTATCGATGGTACTGCCATCAACAGCGGACTACTGGCGCCGCTTACGACCAGTCTCTCACTTACCGTAGCCAGCGGTATGGCTCTCAGCTGGCAGGACGACACGACCCTGCTGCTCGACGGCTCCTTATACAATTACACGATCGGCTTCTCTGGTCCGTCTACCCCACAAACCCGCAAACCGAATACAGGTACCATCGCATTCACCGGATCACTCAGAGGTACTATCCAGTTTTTCATCAGCATACAGCGATTGTCGTTATACAATAACTTTCAATGGGGCTTCCAGTCATTATATCCCATACAGCAACCCAACCGCACGGCTATCTCCGAATGGCTGCCACTGGCGGATATAACAACAGGAGCGGGAGATTTCATCGGATTTAATACCAGCATAGATCCTTCCGATGTATATAACACAGCGTACGACCCATGTAATACCGGCGCTTGTACCATCAGTGGTAGCTACGCCAGCAGACGTACCTGGTTTAACTTCGCCGGTACCAACACGACAGATGATTCACCTACCATACTGGCCTCTTTCTTCAGAACAGTATTTGGTGCTGCTGTCGACCTGCTGCCAGAGATATCAGGTCCTGATACATTACCCGCGAGGCTTGTATTTGCCAGCGGCGAATATACCTCACCTGCTACGCAAAGATTTTTAGTTACTCCGGAAGGAGACTTCACCATACAGATACCTGCTGCCACAGGAGGTCCCCAATACCTGATAGGCGGCCTCCAGGGCACCGAATTCTTCAGCGTTACGCCGAAAACAAGCACTACCAATGGCGACAAATTCCGCTTCCTTTCCAATCAGCCTGCTTATGCACCTAAGTTCCCGTTTGAAACAGCATCGCCGGTAAAAACACCACAAGACCCTAACGCGCCACTGCTTGACAATACCTATTCTTCTGCATGGGCAACACTCGTTGCCGGTGAAGGCAATACTATTTACTACATCGCACAACCCAAAGGGTCTGCATTATTCGGCAGCGATGGCATCATTACACCAAAATATATCGACCTGTTTGGTCATACTGTTCCCGGCTTTACCTATGAGACAAATGATGTTGTTACCTTCCCTATTGTGCCTTATTATGGCATAACAGCCGGTGATGGCATCAACTCTTTTTCACAGCAGCAGATCGTCACCTTTGAAGAACAGGTATTAAGTCCCACACGAAGAAAAAACGTAGGGAAGCGCTCTACTTCCAACTCTCTATTATCTGGCGCCAGAATGCTGGAGGGTGGATCGCAGCAAACATCTACAACACCATCCGGCCTACTGGCAACGATCACTACCTTAGACAAGCAAATACAGTGGAACGAGGTGCTGTTGGGACAGAACCAGGATAACGGCACAGACTATTTCCTCCAGTTCGTGAAGCCGAAGGAAGAACTGGTAGAAGCACTGCAAACAGGCGACCTGATGCTTGTAGTGGCCAATGCGGAATATCTCGGACAGCTGAATGGCACTGATCCTGACGAGGCATCCTTCTCAAACAAAATGGGGATCGGCAGCTGGGAGATGACCGCTAATGTAGGCCAACAGAATAAATACAATGACTACCGGAACGTCATGATCATCAAAGCCAAAAAGGGGAAGCTGTACGATCCCGTTGTCACCACGAATAGTCTACTCGCCAATCCTTCCAAGTGGACGCAGAAAGACCTGTTTGCCTCACCTACCAATACCAGTGATGACGGCACCATATCACCACCCGACAATGATCAGCTGGTGATACTTTCACAATGGCTGCAGAACTACTTTAAACAGGCCCTCGCGCAAGGCGACAATGAATACTTTGCGAAGTTCAATACCATTGCACAGGACGAAAACTGGACTGGTATCCTGTTCTTACGTATGGACATCAGCAAGCTTCCGAAGAATCTGGCCGGCATCATGGCGGGTGTAACAGATCCTGCTGCATTTAATGCACATCACCTGGCAGTAGAGATAAGCCCCGTAAAGAAAAGCGGCGCCAATGCCGCGCTGGATCAACCCAGCACCATATTTGGCCTGATCTATTATGTCGATCCTGATTTTACAGACGATGGTTCCGACACTACTATTGCACCTGTCACCGCTACTACTTACGACTTCCGGCTGCTCTCCCTGAAAGTACTGTTTGAGAACACCTCCGTACAGCGCTTCGAAAGCCTTGCCCAGCTCACCGTTACTGAATTACTGCAGATGCCTGTAACTGGTATGGGTGTTGCCGACAATGTCTATCACAATATATTACTGAAAGGAAGTCTGCAGATAACAGACGACCAGACCTTGTATAACCTTTCCAGTCAGGGCGATAATACCTTCTACTTCGATAATAATATTATTCAGAAAATACAGATCTCAAACGTCCTGCTCAGCACACTCAACACAGAT
This sequence comes from Chitinophaga ginsengisoli, assembly GCF_003014595.1. GTDB lineage: Bacteria > Bacteroidota > Bacteroidia > Chitinophagales > Chitinophagaceae > Chitinophaga > Chitinophaga ginsengisoli. Next base: position 639,129 of record NZ_PYGK01000002.1, read on the forward strand.
AAGAACGGGAATATACAGTCCTGGTTTGGCATGAGTGGTTTTATTGACTATTATGTTGTCGGCGATGAGACGACCCCGTTATTTGATATTTTCTCCTTCGGTAATAAACTTGCTGATGATCCTGATAATCCGAGGACTATTGAAGACAAACCCAACATGGGGCTTAAGTTCAATAATCTCGGCATATCCATGGACTTCCCGGCATCTGATCCTATGTCAAAAGCAATGGCACTGGATGCTACGCAGATCAGCTTTGATACCAGTCATAGTACACCCAGGGACGGTAGCATCTATCTCAACTTTGCACTGGACCTCCAGGGGTTGGTCATTGCAGCACCGCTTACTACTTTATCTGATAAAGGCTATCTGCCCGTAATACCCGACCTGGCACTGAATGATGTTAGCGCTGACAGCTGGTATGCCCTGCGCTTCAAATTAAATATGGGAACACCGGGAGAACTTGCCGGTAAGATCAGCCTCGATTCCTACCTGCTGATAGCGTGGTCGCCCAACAGTCAGGGCGATACCTATAAAGCATCTGTCGGCTTATCACTACCGGGCGCAGGTGGCGGAGGAAAGCTTATCAGTTTACAGAGTGTGATGAAACTATCAATAGGACAGATACGGCTTGCTTATGATACGTCAAAGACCTCCTTCCTACTCATGTTTACAGAAATAGCATTGCAGTTTTTGGGCATGCTGAAAGTACCACCAAATGGTTCCACACTGTTCTACCTGTTTGGTAATCCCAACTCCGGCGGCAAAGCGAGTGGACTTGGATGGTATGCCATGTATAAGAAAAAAACAGCATCCGCAACAGTATAATAGCAGGCAATAAAAAACGCTCACTTCTAATAATTCATACAATGGGCTCATTTCAGGAATTAGTAGCCATTTTCACCCAGGCTATAGATGTACGGGATGATCATACCGATAGTGCAATTGCAGACATTCTCAATGTTATTAAGGAAGAACCGGCATTGCGCTTTTATGTGGATGGTTCGCTCAACTTCGGGCACCAGGCTACAACGGTCAACATCATGAAGCGTATCATTAATGCAACGGAATACGCGGGAAGCATCGTCGTATACTATGCCGGTGGATCCGATACTGCAAAGAAACTGGCTATCCTCTTGCCTGATCTGAACCCTGACAACATTAATGAAATAAAGATCACTTACGGTACCTGCCAGGACATTACGTTCAAGCCTTTCCCTGTCACTGTTGAACCGTCGCCCATCAGGTTCGGCTTTACCGGAGGTGCCGACACGATGGCCACTAATTTTGCAGCGCAGCTGAAAGTTGAATACTTCTTAAGACTGGAGCCCTATCTCTGGGAAATGCTTAATAATTATAACGTCACCAGCGCGGTACAGACGGGCGACAGTGCAGATAAATTTAATCTCTCAAGAGAGTCCCTACAGTTCAACAGTCTTGCGTATAAATTCACGAAGGACTCTGTTGCCAGTGTAACACCAGGCGTATGGACATGGTACACAGCACAGACTTTCAATACTGATCTGGCAACACGTACTAAAAACGTGAAGGCAGTCTACGACAATTATTGGGGCGCATCATCTGCCATGAGCCTATGGCCGGTTTACGGGCTGCACCAGTTTAAGGAAGATGCTGGTGAGATGAGCCTGAACCTGGTATTATCGGCGCTCAAGGTGATACAGTCGGTCAACAAACCACTGGTCCTGCTGCATTTCAGCGATCCTGCAAGAGCTGACATCTTCCAGTACCTGGACGCACTGAAAGACGATATCAATAATAGCATCAAAGCCCTGACCAGCCTTAAAAAAGCGATATCAGCCACATATATCGACGTCGATATGTTTGCGGCATATGCTCCGGCCAACCTGAATGCGTTAATTAACAAATTAACGGAGTATGTGACGCCTGCTATTGACAATGCGTACAAGCTCACCCTGCTGAAAGGTTATGACGATGGACATTATGTTGATATATCCGCGGCGATCACCAGCGCGCTATCCAGTGCAGATAACAAACAGATCATCGTGATCTCCATCGGTTCCGTACCGCAGGATGTATATAATTATTTCTATGGAAATGCTACCCTGCCCGGTATATTTGAAGGACAGGGAACCTCCAGCCTGGTGATCAGCCTGGGCAGGCCATTTATGCAGGTTCCAAAGAAAGGCATCAATGACGCCACCAATTATCCATCTACACTCGCAGCCAGCAATTACGACAGTATTGCACAAAACTGCAAAAAGTGGGTAACCGCATTGAGAGATCTTTCCTTTGATACGTACCTGAGAAAGAAAGCGCCCGCTCTCCCTCCTGTTTATCTGCAACAGCTTGACATTATAACATCTTCTACCCTCGCATCGATCGATTCATCTAAAGACCTCTATCGCTACTTCATCGCCCTGGGTGTTTACTACCAGGAAGATATACACGACAAACTGATGATGGGACTAGTGGGATTAAATTCTGTGGCATCCGGCAGCGAAACAAAAGCCTACTACACAGATCAACTGGGTGTTGCGAAAAGAGCATCAGATTCACTCACCCTACGGCATCGTAGTGACCGGCTCAGCGAGCGTTTCACCTCATCAGGAAATAATGGAGGCGACTATGCTGAGGGACCGGATGTTGCAGAAGGGGAACCAGACACACTTACGCTACAGGAAGTATATGATCAGCTGATTACTGCATGGTCTGACGGTAGTATCAACCTGCTGAACGCCCTTCCTAAAACTTATTTCAGCAACTTCTTTGCCAAGGTGACCGGCAATATATTTTCCATTACAGTGCCAAAAGAAAATATCGTTGCAGAAAAGAATGGTGAAGGTACTATTACCAAAGTGACAGTTTCGGGCGCCACTACCATATCATTCCTGGATATAAAAATGAACATAACACTGGTTTATACAGCGGAATCCGGGCCGGTGATCACCCAGGTGACAGCGGCGGCAGACCAGGTATGGACCATCGACAATATACCCTGGATACTGTTCAAAAACCCTGGCTTTACGATGAAAGTAAACGAGGGTGGTTTCCCCGTACAGGGAGGTATATTGGGTACCATAGACAGTAATGGTACGAGCATCGGTCTGCAGATAGAATACCCTGTAGGAGATAGGACCTGGATGCTTTCTGCAGCTTTTGCCGGAAACTATCCCGGTATTGCAAGCATCTACCAGGCTGCGGGAGGTGTTAACCTCGTGCAGTCATTACCAATACCACTCAATCAGCTGGCCGGTTTCGGCCTGAAGGAGGTACAGCTGATGTATAACTCCAGCACGCTCAGCTTCGATTATATGTCGTTTGAAATGACGACGAACAGCCCATGGACCATTTCACAAAATCCGCTGTTCACCATTTCACCTACTATTGATGTCAGCATTTATAATGTGGCCGATGTCAATAATCGTACTACAAACTTCCTGGCTACAGGGTCATTTGTCATTGGCAATGGCACCATTACCATGGTGGGCGGATATCCTGATTTCTCCATGTACGGCGGTCTTACCGATGGTACAATCCAACTTAGTGACCTGCTGGCATTGTTTGGCGGCGAATTAAACCTGGCCACTTCAGTTACGGAGTTCAATTACAATTATGCTCCTTCTCAGAAATATTACGAGATAGATGCCCTGCTGGAACCTGACAAACCATTGAATATAGCGGGGATATTCAGCATTAATAATCTCAGCTTCAATGTTAAGAGTAATAACTCCACCAACACGGTATTCCTGGGTGGTCAGATCACCGTATTGCCTGACTCGGCAAAGATCGTGATGGAGCTGAGTGGTCTCTATGCCACAAACAAAGGCTGGACATTTGCCAGCAAACAGACCTCCGGTGCGGTAAAGATCGGAGATATGCTGACGTATTACATCGGCGGTAGCTGGGCGCCTCCGGAACAGTATAACTACGGTATTGACGGGCTTTCATTCACGATCAACACAGCCACCTCCTATTGGGAATTTGCTGCAAAAACAGCCGGCAAATGGAACATCGAATTCCTTGGCCTGACGGCTGAGGGCAAGGCACAGATAGGATATGGAAAGAAAACAGATGATGCAACCGTAGGCAACTACGGCGCTATCTCAGCAGATCTCACCTGGAATAAGATCAATATCACTGCCTTTTATAATTTTAATCCCGACTACCAGGCTTACGGTATTACCTGGGGTATACTTACCGGCGAGGTAGAAACAAAGACCGTCGATGGAAAACCTCACCAGATTGCCACATTAAAATTCAAAGACACCACTACTATAGGAAGCCTGGTGGAAACAATGGTTTCCTGGGCTACCGGCTCCGCTTTTGGACTAGCTTCACCGTGGAATGTGCTGAACAGCATTCCACTTAACAATCTTTCACTGATATACGACTTTACTGCCAACAAAGTCAGCTTTGCCGTTAACATTGGCCCAATCAATCTGGGCTTCGTTACCATCAAAGGCATCAGGGTTTCCTACAACAGTAAAGACCCCGATGACAACAATAACGGCGTGATCGTTACCCTCGACGCAACGGCTGCATGGGGAGGAGACATCCCCAGCTGGAATGCAGCCAAACCTGAAACCACTCCGGCACCTCCCGGACAGGGCAACAAATACCTGGACCTACGGATGCTCGCATTAGGGCAACATGTAACACTCGACTGTTTTAAAACAGCAGATAATGTACAGGCAGCTATTGCCTGTATGACTGCATTACCGGAGACCGATCCCGGGAAGATACCTGATATACATTTTGATGCCAACAGCTCCTGGCTCACCGGCATGGATTTTGGCCTGCTGCAGCTGGGTGGAGATAAACCCAATGCAGTGGCACTGGCAGTAGCAACAGCCGAAGCTACCCAGTACTTTATTACCATGCAGATCATATTTAACGATCCTAACCTATATGCATTACGTCTTGCACTGGAAGGTGAGCCCGCGAAGATCTTCAAGGGGTTAGACTTCCAGATCATGTATAAAAAGATCAGTGATAGTGTAGGTGTGTATCAGGCAGAGATTGTATTGCCAGATGTGATGCGCAAGATCAATATGGGACAGTTTAATATTACGCTGCCTGTATTTGGTATTGCAGTATTTACAAATGGCGACTTCCAGGTAGATATCGGCTTCCCCTGGAAGGAAGATTTCTCCCGCTCCTTTACCTTCCAGACGCTTATCTGGACACCTGTAGGCATACCTATCCCGGTAATGGGATCCGCCGGCGTTTATTTCGGTAAGTTATCCAGCGCGACTACCAACAGGGTGCCTGCTGCCACCAATGGTACCTTTAACCCGGTGTTGGTATTTGGCTTCGGTATACAGTTTGGCTTTGGCTATTCCTTCGATGCAGGTATACTCAAGGCAGGATTCAGTCTTACTGCCGTGGCTATACTCGAAGGTATACTAGCCAAATGGAATCCTTACCAGATCACCGATGGCAGTGGTAACAACACACAGCTGGAAACGTCTTATTACTTCTGGTTCCGCGGTACAGTAGGTATCATGGGTAAGCTGTATGGCTCGGTAGATTTCGCTATTGTGAAGGCAGATGTGGACATCGCTATCAGCCTGCTGGTGCAGATCACCTTTGCGCCATATGAGCCGATAGAGCTATCCCTGACCGCATCCGTAAGTGTGTCGCTCCGTATCACCATCAACCTGGGGCTTTTCAAGATAAAGGTCAGCTTCAGCTTCTCAGCAAGGATACAGGAAAGTGTTACCATCAAGGCTATTGGCGGTACAGCACCGTGGACCACCACAGAACAGCTGCAGCTGCTGAATGCCGGCGTTACTGTTTTGCAAAGAAGAAGCAGAAGACTATATTACGACCAAAAAGAATTGATGGCCGTACGAGATGCACTCAACCCTGTCTGGTCCAACTTACAAAAGGCAGCAGTTCCCGCTCCGCTGACCGCATATGCAGGACTTGGCCTTACCATGGCAGGAGATAACGCCAACACGGTATCTCAGCAACTGGCATGTTATATTGCCATGCTCTTTATTCAGTCGGTACCGCCACCACAGGATGATAAGGAAAACGGTAAACTGAAGGCCTATGGTGCAGGCAACGATACCTCGTTTGAGTTGTTAGGCAAGCAGGTATTCCGCTGGGCGATCGCCGCTATACAATCAGGACCAGTCACCAGTGAACAGGTGGATGCCGCCATTGTAACAGACCTGCAACTTGCAGCGTTGCTTGACTACCTGAGTGATACCGCCAATCCGACACCGATCACTCCGGAAGAAGTAAGTGCATTTATGGCTAACCAGTTTACACTTACTGTGAATGCACCTGATGCCGGAGAAACAGATGCCACTTATTTTCCTGTTCCGCCGGAAATGTTGCTGACACTGCCGGATTATGGTACAGACTATAAAGGCATTTCCTATGACTTTGGCGCGTATAACAGTACCTCCACTTCTTATACCGAATACCTCAGGCAATACTTTAACGAACTGGCAGTACAGGTAGAAAAAGAAGAGAACGCAGGTAACCTGAAAGCGCTTATCATGGATGATGCAGGAGGTCTATCTATGGCCAGCTTCATCTACAGCGATTACTTCCTGCTGATATGCCGGCAGATGCTGCAATCAGCAAGAGAGTCACTCAAAGACTTCAAATACTATCTGCAGGATAATCAGACAGTCAATGATATTGTTAACTGGGTCAATCAAAAAGCAGGTACAGACCTCTATACAGTTGAAGCCCTGTTTACAGACAACGTTTCAGCACCGCTGAACGCAGGTAAAACACTGCGTATAACCGGCAGCTCCTATATTGTACAGGCAACAGACACATTCGACAGTATCGCCGCGCAAGCTATATTCTACAATGGCTTTACTGGTAAGGAACTGGCGACTATGAATCAGGCTACGGCCAATACATTGTCGGCGGGTGTGACAATCAGTTACCCGGAGAAAGCGCCTTATAAAACATTGGCAGGACAATCATTGAATGATGTAGCGCAGGCCATAGGTGTATCGGTAGGCGACCTGATTAACAATGGTAATATCACAAACCTTGCAGGCTTATTGCTGCCTGTTGCCACATTGGCTATTCCTTCATTCAATAGTACAACAGCAGCCGATGACACACTGAACAAGATTGCGTCCAAATACAATCTGACGCAACAACAACTGGCAGCTCCTGCGGAAAACGGTACCATCACAGACCTCTTTGATAAAACGGTGACCGGCTATATCAATATCGCCAACCTGCAGCAATTCCAGGTGGGTGAGCTGATCAACGAAATACAGGCTACAAACGGTCTGCAACATCTGTCAGGTATGACTTCCCGCTACTATATGGCAGGACTACGGCTTCCGACAAATGGTATTACGCCAAACTATCCGGGTATGTGGGTGACAGATAATGGAGGCGTGTTGTCATTGCCTGCTTATGCAGGTCTGTATTCCCTGACAGGACAACAATTCCAGCTACCCAATCTCGACACTGACAATTTCGATATCCAACTATCCAAAACAGCAGCACTGAGCTGGCTATCATTCTCCGGCGATAATCCGGATCAGATGGTATTGCCACTGGTGCCGGGTTCCTACGCTGCTCAGCAGATCAGTGCTGTGAAGGGATATGCTACCAGCAATGTTCTGGATATAGTGCTTTCTTCATTAGGTGCGCAGGATGCCTTTATCACAAAAGCAGCTGCCTATCCGTTCACGGCACAGATCAGCTGGAACAGTGCGTCGGCCTTTACCATGCCTTACGGAGGAAACGCCGGAGGTGTACCTGCACTGAGCTTGTGGCAATTACCGGACACACTACTGCAACTACCTGATCCACAGACACGCATGGTGAATCCAAGGGTAAAAATGCAGATAGGACGGTATGATGAAGCCAGTCGTACTATGGTCAATACCCCTGTTACTTACTATGGTTATGGATCACTGGTTTCCTTTACCATTAAGAAAGTACCGGTAGTTACTGACAGTCCGAATACATTGACCACTTATGAGATCATGGGCGCTGATGGCAGCAATGTAGAAGTGCTGGAAAAAATGGTCAGCGGTGTAGGCAATAACAATGGGTTGATCAGTACATTGACAGTTGCCTATAGTGTTGATGCCAACGGTACTACCACACAAGGTATCCAGACAGATGCGCTCAACAGTCTGACGATGGGTATTGCACAGGTGAACCTATCTACAGAAACCCGTCCTGATACCAGCCTTGGTACTATCTCCCTGTTGGCAGCACAACAGGAGTCAATGGTATTGCTGAATGAACCGACAGACTTCATCCGTTTGCTCTGGCAGGCAAGCATCACAAGAGGTGGTGGCTACTACCTGTATTACTATAATTCCGGTAGCAACAGCGGTCTGCCTGACAGGATATTCAACGATAATAATGAGGCTACCATTTCATTGCTGGTGTTATATACAGCGCCTGCGGATGCGGCATTACAGAATAATGTCACCAACTATATGAACGTGCTGGCTACCGGTGAAGCGATCGATACATCACATGCTGTATTGTTTGCAGAAGCCAATCCGTACCAGCGTAATCTGCCTTCAGACAGTACACAGACATTATCCGACCTGGCATACAAATATTATGGTAATGTAGCCGACATCGTTACAGACAATCAAACCCTCGCATTAAGAGCAGGAAAGGCTTTGCGGATAGATGAAGGTGTGTATGAAGTAAGACCTGAAGGACGCGCTCCGGGTGGTAACCTGAATGCGATCGCTACCTATTTTGGCACAACGGCTGACGCTATTAAAGCGGCAAATCCTTTACAGACAAGCTGGCCTGATGTATTACCGTTGTACACAGCGCTTTATCTGCCGATACTTACAATAACTGTAGGCACCAGTAACGGAGGAAATACGTTTGAGAGTATTGCTTCTTACTATGGAGAAGAACTGGCAGCATTAGGAGGCAAGAACCAGGAAGTAGCAGGCATCTTTGCCGACAATCAGCAGATCATCATTAAAGGAGGACCAGATATCCGTACATCTACTGTAGCACCGGGAGTGGCCGGCATTGCAGCAGAACGTCCGGTACCTGCAGCTGTACCTGATAATCCTACCGACCAGGATTATGGTATGCTCTTCCTGCTTAATACCTACAACATGTTATCTTACCAGGTGGCGGAGAATAATTACTTCGCCACCAGTAACCTGGGACTCCCTGCTACACCATCGGGAGAAACAGAAGATCAGGATACCAACGACAAGATGAGTTATCCGAAAGCATTGGCCGAAGGCGATACCTGGAGCTATACACAATCCATCCCATACAGCCGTTTCGCGAAGAATGTTGTATTGACAGCCGGCGCAATGCCCGATCAGGCTAACAGCCCATATCGCGGTCTGGGAGGTCTGCTGCAGATAGACTATGCATGGCAGGATCTCTATGGTAACCGTATCATTACGACACTATCTCAGCCATCTGGTAATAGTCAGCTGAATATGCCGCCAATGCTTACCGGCTATACCGATGCCATCATAGGACTGAACCAGTGGCCTTCCGTTGCAGCATCCTGGGAAGTGAATGCAGACAATGCCCAACAACCACAGCTGCAGTTGAACCTCTCATTCGGCGACAGCTATTACCAGGGCCTCATGTGGGCCAGGGCTGCGGGTGCTACCAGCATCACAGGATGGTTTACCGAGCCATTGGATGCAACATCTGCTATCAACCCGGCCAACTACAGCCTGGACCCCGGTATCAACATCAAGGGTATCTCCCTGGGGGCAGATAAACAGACAGTAACAATACAGGTGGATAATGTACCTGAAAATCTGTTGGTGACATTAAGCATCAACAATATCAGCAATGCCGACAACACGCAGACGTATACAGGCATTGCACAGTTCAGCTATCCGGATGTTCCGCAGGAAGCTACCTCAACGATCATTGAACAGGCGAAGAAAGACATGGCTGTATATGAGCAGTTATGGTACCAGTTGACAGATCCTAATGGCATTGCTTATACGGTAAATACCACACTGCTGCAGCAAGGCTATACGCTTACTACGGCCCAGGTGTCAGGCCTGGTGAATGTCTGGATCTCTTCTATCTATCTGTTCCTGGAAAACAGGTCGCAGGGCCTCACAGCGGTACAAGCACCTGCTGCAACACACCTGCTGACCTTTGCTATAGATACTACCAATCTGAACCCGGAACAGATCTTCCGCCTTGATCTCAGCTTCACGATAACCCGTAGCAGGAATGCGGCAGCAGGTGATCTTGAAACTACAGGAGGCATATTGCAGGCGGTAACGGAAGTAGCACCGCTCGCTGATACATCAGGAGGTACTACACATAGCCTCAATACCTTTGCAGCACGGTTTGAAGCGGCACTATTGCAGGCCGGTAAATACGCACTGCGTATTGCAACAGGTACTGACCGTGAAGATGCAGGTAACAATAAAGAAACATGGGCAGTAAGACTGGGGCTGGATAAAAACAACCTGTCACCAATAGCATACAACATCAATGATCCTGCTGACCCGGATATGTTCGCACCACGACCGATATCGAATAAGCTGGAATCACGTCAACAGGTGCCTATCTATAACTATTCTGAAAAAACAGGTATAGATTTCAATACGCCGTCCTCTTATGTTGATTTTACCGGTATTGATATGGACCAGTGGGGTAATCAGTTCTTCAGCAGCATAGATAATGTATTGTCGCCCGAATTTACCGCAGCCATTCAGCTGGTAGACAACAAAAAGCAGACAACTTACCTGGAAGATCTGCTGGCCAATAAAGAAGCACTGGCGGATATTGTGAAGGAGTGGATGATACCGGTTTTCAAAGATGAAACTGCGAACGCCGATGCTGTAAAAGAAGCATTTAAACAGTCGCTGCTGGTGAAATTGGGCAATGCCTATACAACACAGGCAGCCCTCCAGTTCCATGCAACAGTAAGTGCGGATGCTACCGCAGATATAGCACCACGTCTTTACGGCAGTATCAACAGGAACTTCAAGTTTGAAGGCGCCATGGCAGATACGGCAGACAAAACTATCGTATACCTGGCATTCACCAATCCGCCAGACCAGACAGCTGCCAATACCAGCAGTAACTTTACGCTAAGTGATGGATTGACGGTGAACAGCTCCGGCATAGATACCCGCAATAACAGGAGGGTGAAACTTCAGCTGAGTGGACAAGTCAATCCTGGCAGCACACAGGTAACAATAAACGCTGGCTTTAAGGATATGACCGGCAATATTGTAATGCCGCCGCTTACCAAGGTCGTGCAAACAGAGATCAATGAAGGGAATAACAGTGACTCTATTACGCTGACTTCTACCAAGCTGGCCCTGGCAACAAGCAACTCGGCTACATTGCCGTTCCTGATCTCATCACCGCAGATTGTGAGAGGCAGTAGTAATGAACTATTACCTTATGTAGATCTTGACCTCAGCTTTGCAGGCAGTTCCATCGAACATCAGATCAGTACTTTACCAAACATTGAAGGATATGAGGCCTCTACATGGCTAAGCTTTGTCACACCACTATCCATCAATGACAGTCCGCTGACCAGCGATCTGGGTAAGATGCAGGTACCGATGCCAATACGCGAATTCCCGGTAGCGCCATCCATGGTTAATCAGTCAGGAGAAGCCAGCGTTCCACCGGATGCGTCCAACATCAGTCAGTTGCTGAACTGGAACTATAATATTGCGTATGCTTTGGCGATACATTATCCGCAGGATCAGCTGGACTTTACCATCAATTTCAATGTAGCAGACAAACCTGATGCAATGCTGTTGGGCATTGAGGATGCCTTCCCGCAGCTGGCAGAGTTTATCACGGTCTCACCGTCAGTATATACTGTGTTGGAAAAACAACTTACACAGGTAACGGCAGGCACCGCCGATGACGATCCGCTGTTGAATACAGTGTCTACTGCGCTTGCTTCCTATGCAGCGCTGGTATCGCACATAGTTGATGCCTCCAAAGGCAGTATGCTGGCAATGCCACCAGGCAATATGCGCTATACCAGTACGGATGTATTGCCTTATACCTTCTATATACAGGAGGGATCGGCGACGATAGATGATGTACAGGCGCTTATTGTATCGGTACATGGCCTGCCGCCGGAAGGCATCGGGCAGCCGCTTGTGGACATCAAGGGCTACGAACGCCAGGCATATACAGATGTTTGTACAGGTGATTACTGTTACTATTATACAAAAGACGGACAACCATTACCTGCCGCCACAGGACAGGTAATACAGGACAGAACGGTGATCATTCCGACGATGAATATTCTTGCGCGACAAGATGCTGCAACTACCGCATTCATCCGGCGGAATGTAGAACTGGTGCCTGGTAAGGTGAGCAGTGAACCGTTCATATATACAACGGGTACGGTAGCGTTCTCCAACCCCTACCACCCTACTACTGACACCGATACACCGGTAGATATATCAACGATCAATGCCCCGTCCGGACAACATAATTATGCATCACTTACCACACAGCTCACCAACCTGTTCGATGCGTTGCTGCAGGAAAACTCCCAGGATACCGTCAGCTTCCTGATGAGTTGTCAGTATACCTACCAGCTGAATGCCAGCACGGCGAATATAGGCCTGCCGGTGATCATGCAGCCGATACAAAGTATCCAGGTAAAACCTGGTGCTACTACCGGCGACAAAAAACTCGCAGATATGATTGCAGATTGGGCGGGCAGTATCGGAGTGTGGTATAAGAGCCAGCAACCAGCAACTACCAATGCGGCGTTCTGGTTCGACCTGACGATTTTCTCTAACCTTACCCAGCAGCCATTACCACTTGTAAGGCTGAGGTCTTTAAATCTGGGTGTTCAGTATATCACAGAGATGTAGACTCGACTAGCTATCTGGGGCCGGCGTGAGATGGATGATCTTGCGCCGGTATTTTTTTGATGGTATGGTATAAACGACTGGCAAAAAGCGGGCCTCACTCCCGCTAATAAATTACATCATTGAGCTTAGAGCGCCTGAATATACCAGCGTTGGTTATTGCCGTTCAGCCAGGCCCACTGTTGCATAATAGAGCCATCGCTACCGATATTGTTGGCGTCTACGTCCAGCACCTTTGCGCTACGTTTGTTAATGATCGCGAAGGTACCGTTGCCCTGTGGTTGTAACACCCATTGCTGGTTGTCGCCACCGAGCCAGTCCCACTGCTGTATCTTAGCGCCATTGCGGGCAATAATATTCGCATCAGCATCCAGTACTTTGCCACTGGCTAAACTGGTGATACGGTAGTAACCATTGCCCAGGTAAGTGAAGGACCATTTCTGGTTAGCACCATCCAGCCAGCTCCATTGCTGTACTTTGGTACCATTGTCGTTAATAAAGTTAGCGTCTACGTCCACTACTTTGCCACTGGCTTCACTTACGATCCTGTAGTTACCGTCAGCAATCGGGTTGCTGCCAGTGATGTTACCATACAGGTAATTGAGGGCCACCTGGTCGTTGGCATTGAAAGGACGGCTTACGCCAGTACCGATACAGGCCAGCATCCAGCTGTTAGGATCGCCTGCTGTCGGCGTACCAGGTATATGGTCAGCACCTACGCCGGCATCGCCTTCATTGCCACCGGAACCGCAGCTATAGGCACGGTTGAAATAGTCCGTGTGACGGTAACCGATAGTGTGACCTATTTCATGTGCGATGATCGTAGCCATCCATCCCTGGTTAGGCGTATTGCCGATATAGGCGGCGTTCAGCTTGATAGGGCTTGGCGGATTGCCATAAGCATCCGGGAAACCGGCTGACTGTCCCAGTACACCTGTACCGAGGGCAGCATTGATGATGTCGATCTCTCCGCCGCTGGCTACACGCTGAAAGGAAATACGGAGGCCCATTGCGTTGTAACGGGCAATGGCTTCATCTGCTGCGGCAGTATAGGCAGCAGGCAGATTAGTAACAGAAACAGTGATCACACGATGACCGGAAGTGGCAATGATATTCCAGGTCTGATATTGTTCCGCTTTGGCGATCACCAGTTTGTGTGGATTCGCTTTTTCTTTCAGCGATTTGTCTGACAGGAAGATATCGCCTTCCACCACGTAACCGTCGTCCACTCTTCTTATTTCCTGTGTATTAAAGCCCATAGATTTGATCTGAGCGATCACGTCTTTAGTGATCTCATTAGGGGACTGCTTTTGTACCTGATCTTTCTGACAGGAAAAGAGCATAAAACTGCATACGAGGGTGCATAGGAATGCCTTCAAGAGATGCTTCATTGTGTTGTTCATTTGGGTTTTGGGTTAAGAGACATCGTAACTAAAGGGGAAGGTGAGGCCCGGGGTTACTTTGAGTTTTGAGTTTGGCTATTTAGTGTTCAACGCCGCCGAAGATACAAAAAAAGTGAATAGTGTATCTATTTTCATCCTCAGCAGTAAAAAAAATACAAAGTAGTTGGTATTGTGAGGAAAGTCGCTCTTTTGTAGCTTACATTATACAAATCTCTCTTAATCTCTTGTTCTAAGTCTTAACCTTAACTATCTGTCATGTCAAAGAAAATCAGTCTCGTACCGGACCTTGGGCCAGAGGCCAGCGTTCAGGTTCCTAAACCTGAAGTAAAAGCCTATGCGAATAATGACCAGGTGATCATTGCCTGGCACTATTCAAGGCCTATTAAGGATTGCGTTGGTTTTGCAGTATACCGTCAACTAAATGATGAGACAGAAGCAGAGGCAGACGCATTGCCCAACAGAGTGGGATTTGCAGGAGAACCATTCAAAAATGGGGAACAAAGGCCCAGTACCGAATGGCCGATCCAACGTTTTACATGGACAGATTTCTCTATCAGCCATGGAGATAAAGCGCGATACAGCATCGTGCCGATTTTATATGATGGCACCAGACTGAAAAAAGACCGCAGGAATGCATCCGAGTGGACTCCTTACATACATGCAGATACCGGTGTTGACTTACAGGGTAATGCATCCCGATATCATGCTTACTTTAATCGTGGTGTAGTGTCTTCACAATTCTTTTCCCGGATGAGGGAGATTTTTGCCGATGAACTGCCAGGCAAAACGTTAAAAGCAATTATTGAGGGTAAGAATAACAGGATCAGAGATTTTCTCGGTGGCTTTCTGGATAACCGCCTGTTCGGGCTACTCGACCAGGTAATCGTCGACAATACGTTGACTATTAATGCTGCATTCTATGAGTTACACCAACAGGATTTCCTGGATAAGCTGTGTCAGATAGGGAATCGTGCACACATCATTCTGGCCAATGGAGCTGCCAAAAAGAAAGGAGAGGACAAAAATGCTGATTCAAGAGCGCTCATTAAACAACACCATGTAGATGTCTACGATCGTATAGTTGATGTCACACAAAAACATTTTGCTCACAATAAATTCATTGTTATCAGTAAAAACGGACATCCCCTGAAGGTATGGAGCGGAAGCACCAATATCACTCCCGGAGGCATGTTTGCCCAGGTAAACAATGGAATCCTCATCGAGGATCCTGCACTGGCACAAATTTACCTGGATGAATGGACGGCTTTAAAAAGAGATGTTGAGGAAGATAAAAATGAATACGGTGACGCATTGTACGAACACAATAGTTCGGCCAGACCCTTTGGAAATGATGATTCGAGAGTCTGGTTCTCTCCTACCTCTGATTTTAAAGACCTGGAAGATGTTGAGAGTATTATGGAGGACGCTAAACACAGCATCCTATTTCTCATGTTTAATCCCGGGCCAAACAATACCTTCTTTAACTACATACAGGACCTGCAAAGCAGGAAGAAATCTCTCTTCATACATGGCATCATCAATCAGGATCCCGGAGCATCAAGTGGCAACCCACTTATATTCTTTCATAAAGGACAGAAAGTTGAGACTGACTGGGATGCCATTTTGCCGAAAAACGTGTCGGAAGCCTTTTCTTTCTGGTATAAAGAAATCAGTGCCGGATTGGTTACCATCCACAGCAAAGTATTGGTGATTGATCCTTTCGGTGAAAAGCCATACGTTATAACCGGCTCTCATAACTTCGGGCCAAAGGCCAGCAGGACAAACGATGAAAACCTCCTTGTCATTCAGGATGCATCATTGGCAACTCAATATGCGGTAAATATCATGGCTGTCTATGATCACTATCGTTGGCGCTACTCTTTATTTAACCAGGCCTCCGATTTTACGGGACTGACCAGGGACAGGGAATGGATGAGAGACTACATGAGTGATAACCTCCGTATGAAGGAACTGAAATTCTGGCTTCCACCTGTTGGCCGGGATAGTACAGTGATCATTTAAAAGATATAATGAGGTCTCTCTGAGACTGATGTTGATAAACAAGAAAAAACCGTCTCATGACTTTCATGAGACGGTTTTGGTCTATAATCTAAAGCCAATCTCCATCCTTCGGAGCCTCATCATAGCCTACCAACGTAGCGTGTACACTCCCGGCTATAAATTCCAGGAACTTCAACCGCTTCTCAGAAGCTGCCCCAAAACAGCCTCTGGCTTCTGCGCCATATTGTAATGTATCCGACCATACCTCTCCTTCAAACTCACCGTTCGCTATGAGGAATAATTCATTCTGTCCCCAGGAGTAGCCAATAGGCAGGCAACCATCTGTTATTTCCGCATTATCCGGCAGTCCGAAAAGCGCTTCCATATTACCGTCAAAAGTGTCTTCCCATTCCTCATCGTCAGGGTATACCCAGGCCATGACACCATCCCCTACATCATGGATCTTAGCCGACGTTATAGGGAAAGGTCTTTTTATCTGATCAATCACTTCATCATCGTAGGCATCAATCCCCGGCACTTCATCCATCTGGAAATAGACATCGCCACCGCTGCCAATCTCCATGAGATATACTTTATACTCACCGGGCAAGACGAAGCCATTTGTGACTTCAAATGCGTCCAACTCGTCCAATGACCATTTACGCAACTCAAAGTCTTCCGTGACCGTTTCATTCTCTTGTTGCTTATGATAAATCGTTTCCAACCGGATCTCCGCCATCCGTTGTTTGATTGTATTTAGTATAGCCGCATGTTGCTTAACCAATGGATGATCAGGATAGATGAACTGATCTGTCACCCTTGCTTTCTCATCTTTCACAGATTGGAGATAGGCCTTATGCGCTTCCTTTTTCCGTTGTGTTTCCGCTTTATTCCAGCGTATATATTCTTTATCCTTTTTCAAGTCCTGAAAATCGGCATAGGCTGGGTCTCCTGACAGCACTTCAGACACGATAGCATAAGCCTCATCCGGCCGGTTCAGCTTCAGGAGTAAGCGCACCTTAGCGTCCTTTATATATTTATTCGCGTCCCTGTTTGAAAGCCTGTAGCCACGCTCTAATGTTTGCAATGCTTCCTCCAGCAGTGTAACATCCTCTTCTTCTTCAAAAGCATACCAACCTATCTGATTAGCATATAATACCATCATGTCTTCCTCCCATGATTGCCAATGCCCTTTATCGGGAAAAAGCGTCATACATTTTTTCGCCTGGGCCAACATCAACGACTTGTATTTCCCGCTGTTACCTAATATTGTAGCATAGTTCCAGGTCCGGAACTTCCTGTCTTCCAGCACAATCAGCAGCGTGTTTTCATACACTACTATAGTATCTTCCGGCAATATATACGAGGTCATTCCGTTTTTCTTTACTACTTTTTCAGCTGGTACATCTGCAGGATCGTCAGGATTGATGAGCAAAACGGAGGCACTGGTAGATTGCATTCCCCCCTTGGGGAAGCTGATGGGCAACAGGGAGATCATCTTATCTATGTTGGAGACGATCTGATCTACATCCCGCTCGTTATGTATCTGTGAAAGGTCTTCTTCGAGATTGGTGTACAATGCATTAGTAGCAGTATAGAGTTGCCTGAACTGTTGGATCTTCTCTGAGTTGGTCATTAGGGTTATTGTTTACTGTTAATCGGCGAAAGATACATAAGATATCTTTAGCATTTATCGATTAAACCGGTTCCTTCCCGATTTCTTCTATTTTTATTCTCAGCCTTTATTATCTTTAATCAATACCACAATCCCATTATCAATATACCAATATAAATCCCAAACAATGAAAACATACCTGACATTGCTGTTCATCGCCATCTGCCAGCTGTCTTTTGCACAAACTAACCAGGAACTATCCGCTACCATTGTACGTCAGGATAGTCTTTTCTGGGACGCTTTCAACAAATGTGACACCGTAAAAATGGGATCCTTCTTTACAGAAGATGTGGAGTTCTATCATGACAATGGCGGCCCTACCATTGGCCTGTCTGCCCTGGTACATACATTCAGTGTGAACCTATGTAGCAATAGTACTGTCCATCTAAAAAGAGAAGCAGTTTCAGGGAGCTTTAAGGTGTTTCCCATGAAAAAGGCTGGCGCGATATATGGGGCCATACTTTCAGGTGAACATATATTTTATATTCTGGAGGCCGGCAAACCGGCACAGGCAGATGGAATAGCGAAGTTTACACACCTCTGGCTCTTAAACAATGGCGTATGGAAGATGAAAAATGTGTTGAGCTATGACCATGCGCCTGTACCGGAAAAAGGACACAGGCAATGATATTTCCCCTGTGCTATATCTGCTTTAGTTTTACCTCTATTTTATCGCCGTCAGATTTAATCGTGACTACCTTCTTAATGGTTGCTCCGACGTTGACTGCAACATCATAAGATTTTGTATTGGCACTTGTGCCCTGGAATATGCCGTTGATATAAGTATCCGTATAGCCGACTACTTCCGTTCTGGTGCCCTTATACACGTATACAAACTCAGTATACAGTAAATAATCTCCGGGCATCAGGCTGGTAAACTCGAAGTGCCCTTCGTCGTCGTACACCGTTGTTGTTTTGATGCAATCCGCTGCCTCCTGAGTTAACAAAACAGCTCATTTCATAGGTACCGCTTTTGATCCATTTTTTATCGAGCACGTTCTGACCAGGAGTTATTACTGACTGCGCCTGGCTGCAGTTACCTGTAACAAGAAGGATGACAGCAGAAAAGAGGCCTATAATACCGGAATGTATACTACCAATTGGCTTCATGTTTCTTATGTTAATCGTTCACCTACAATTGGCCAAAAGTAATATATATTCCGGCTATTTCAGATACCTGTAAACAGGTAGATTTTGAGCTTTATTCACTCCGCAAAGACTGTACAGGATTTGCCATTGCTGCTCTTATCGTCTGGAAACTGATAGTGACCATTGCGATACATGTTGCGATAGCTCCCGCTACCAGGAAGATCCACCAGCTGACGTCAATACGGTAAGCAAAGCCGTCCAGCCAGTGATTCATTACAAAGAAGCTTAGCGGTGAAGCGATCAGAAAAGCAATGATTACAAGCT
Source organism: Chitinophaga ginsengisoli (assembly GCF_003014595.1). Lineage (GTDB taxonomy): Bacteria > Bacteroidota > Bacteroidia > Chitinophagales > Chitinophagaceae > Chitinophaga > Chitinophaga ginsengisoli. Next base: position 658,430 of record NZ_PYGK01000002.1, read on the forward strand.
GCAGGAAATCTTTGGACAATAAACCTGCAATACCAGCCACTCCGGCTCCCAACACCTTACGTATGCCTATTTCCTTCGTACGCTGACGGGCGGCTAAATAAGACAAGCCAAACAATCCCAGACAACAGATGAAAACAGACAATATTGTAACATATGCAATGATCTGCTGCCAATGCTTATCGTCCCGATACTGACGAGCGATATCGTCATCTATAAAACTAAACTGAAAAGGACTATCCGGCAGGTACTTTTTATATATCCCTTCTATAGCCGCCAATGCCTCGGCACCCCTACCCTGTTTGGTTTTAACGAGCAAATGTTCATAATTCTTCATCACCAGTACGGCAGGACCAATCTTTTCTTTCAGCGAATTATAGTGGTAATCTTTCATAACGCCCACGACTGTCATATTCATATCACCACCCCATTCGCCGATCAGTTTCACTTGTTGCCCAAGAGGATTCTTCCATCCTGTCTGTTTCACAAATGTTTCGTTGACGATAACCGACCGTGAAGAATCTGCACCAAATGCAGGAGAGAAATTCCTTCCCTGCTGTAGTGAGATCCCTAAATCAGGCAGATAAAACTCATCTCCCCTTACCTTATGGCTGAAGATGGTCCTGTCATTTACTTTTACCACGTTATTATCTCCCCATGAATTGAAGCCTGCTACCTGTACCACAGAAGGCAATGCTGTCAGTGCTGTACGGAAAAGCGGTACCAATTGATCAGGATTACGCTGTGGCGGAAGTTTAATGTCGATGATACCTGAGGGATTATAACCCAGTGCCTTATTCCCAATAAAAGTCATCTGCAGATAATATATCAGAGAACCTGTAACAAAACCAATAGCCAGTGTGAACTGGAAAACCACCAGGCCTTTGCCTAACCATCCTCTTCCTGCACGTGTTTTTTGCTTACCATACAGTACTGCTACTGCATTAAACCCTGACAGAACGAAGGCCGGGTATAATCCCGTCATGATAACGCTTATTGCAAGAATACCGAGTTCCACCATCCATATCTTCGCGTCCTTTATAAGGTGCAATTCAATATGACGGCCGGTGAATGAATTGACTGCCGGCAACAACAATTTACTGCATACAATTGCGAGCAGAAAAGCCGCTATACATAATAGAGCTGCTTCTATCAGAAACTGGCTGATGATCTGCCACCTATTACTACCGTTCACCTTTCTGATACCAATTTCCTTGGCTCTTTGCAGGGAATGCGCGATAGTCAGGTTCACAAAATTGATACAAGCCATCAGCAAAATAAATGCGGCTATACCAGCTAATAGGTACAGGGTAGTATGCAGACTTCCATCATATATACCAGCTTCGCTTTGCACTGCACCCTCGTTAAGATGCATATCAGTAAATACTTCCAGACCAAACGAAATTTTTGTGGAAATATCCTCCCGCCGTCCGGCCTCCTTTAGTTCACCTGCTGCTTTAGCCTGGAATATACCTGCAAACTTCTGCGCTACCTTCTTTGCATCTGCCTTTGGATGCAGTAAGACAAAGGTGCTGAGGTATTGATTCAACCAACTGCCATCTTTAAAGAATTTTTCCAAAAACCTGAAAGGCAGTACCACCTCAAAACGAATGGAAGAATTTGAAGGTATGTTTTTCGCCACTGCCGTTACGGTAAGTGTCTGCATCCCCTGTTCCTCTATTTTTAAAGTTTCCCCTACTACATCCGTTCTTCCGAAATATTTCAGGGCGGTCTGTTCTGACAATACAATGGAATGAGGGTCTGTCAATGCAGAAGCAGGATTACCATACAACAAAGGAAATGAAAATAGCTTAAAGAAGCTACTATCCGCAAATAGCCCCTGCACCTGGAAGGCCTTTTCATCCCCGATAATATTAAAGCCTCCTACATTCCAGAAACGCACATAATCCACTATTTCAGGGATCGCCTCTTTAAAGGCAGGGCCTTGCACCTGTCCAGATCCACTGCCGGTTGTTGTTACGCCATTTCTATCAGTGATGGTAGTGGTAATACTATACAGCTTCGATCCCTTTTCGTGAAAGGAATCGAAGCTCAGCTCATTTTTCACAAACAACACCACCAGTAACACACAGGTCAGCCCAATAGCCAATCCTGCTACATTGATAAATGAGAACAATGGATATTTGCGGAAATTCCGCCAGGCTAGCCTGGTATAGTTTTTTAACATAAGGGACAGTATTGATAAGTTAATATAACCCAAACGTATGAAACCTTCCGCTGCTTTTATTTATCCGGTGGACGTATTTTAAGCACCATTAGAGAGACTATGTATATCTTAGAACAAGAACCACCAACTTATCCTGACGCGAGAACCTAATTTGTTATGAATGGCAATCTATATACACGCAGCTACCCTGTTGTAATAGATTTGATGTGCCTCCTATACACATCAAATCTATCAGCAGTTTTCTATAGTACAACCGTTTCACCATTTGCCGGAATGATCAGTTTATCGGCTCCGACATTAAATTCGTTGGCTTTCTGCCGGAGAGAAGCTCTTGTGGTATGGCAATGATCTAAAGCCTCCATGTGAACGGCAATAATCTTTGCGTTGCCGCTTTCCTTTATCAATTGTATTGTCTGGTTTTCCTCCATCAGGATTGGTGTTGCCTCATATCCTGGCCATATTGCACCTCCTGAGTTGATTACAATATAATCAGGTTTAAATCTCTCGATACTCTCCGCTACCAAGGGCATCCAGATGCTATCACCCACTATATATATAGTAGGTTGTCCTGCTGCTTTCAATACAAAACCAGAAACAGTACCCATTAGTTTCAGGACTTCACCACTTCCATGTTCTCCACCGGTTCTGTAAATAGTTATACCATTCCAAGCGGTGCTATCCTCTACAGTTTCTGCATTGATAAACTTTTCATTTTTGAAGTACGCGTCATCAGCTGGCTGATTGATCAGTTTGACAGACTTATCCAAAGCCTCACTGGCATAAGGATCAAAGTGGTCACGATGAGTATGGGTTACCAGCACCAGGTCGATATCTTTAGTAATGTCTTCAACAGGCAATGGCAAATCGACCATCGGGTTCCTTGCTGCTCCGGTAAAGGAGTCATATGCATCTTTAGGCCCCAGCATCGGGTCTACCAATATTTTCTTACCTGCATAATTGATAACCAATGCTGCGTTTCTTATTAATTGAATACTTGCGTTTATAGCCATGATTAATTCTTTTTATTATTCCACAAAGCTAGGTAAACAACAAAATGCTATCTCTATCAAAACCCTAGGAAATGATACCATTTTGATAACCGGCATGGTTCGTCAGAAATTCAGTAGTGGTAAGCCCTGTTTGTGTCTTGAAGAAACGCATGAGGTGATTGGGTTCGGGAAAATTCAGTTCATAAGCTATCTGGGCCACTGTGAGCCCGGAATGAATAAGGTAGTTCTTTATTTCGAAAAGCAGGCGCTGTTTTAACAGATCAGTTGCTGTCACGTTAAATTGTGCTTTGACAGCTTTATTGAGTGATATTCTGCTGATGCCCAACATGTCTGTATAACCGTTGATCCGCTGTTTCTCCTTAATATGAATCTCCAGCATCTTTTTGAACTGGTAAGCATAGTTATTCTCCGGCTTATCAAGTGACAGGTTATGTTTATTGGCATATTTCCTGTTTAGCTTCTGCAACAGATAATACAGCAAGGAACGTATAATATGAACACTATCCGTTTTTGTTTCAACCAGTTCTGACTTGATCTCCCTTAATATCTCACAGGCCTTTTGCATCTCCTCCTCAGTTACGATAATATTGAGGGCATATTCCAATTGATAAAAATATAATAAGCGATAGGTAAATAATTTATCAGCGAAAAAATCATTCAGAAAATCTTCCTGGAAAATGAGAGCGGTAAAATCCAGGTTGTCTGGTGGCAACATCCATTGCCGCTTCTGAAAAGGAGAAATAAAGACAATAGAATTGTCTGTAATATTGATCTTCTGCTGGTTTAGTATTAATGTACCCTTCGCCTTCTTAAAGAACAGGATTTCGAAAAAGTCGGCATTATAAACATCGGAATTAAGGTAGCTGTCCTTTAGCCTTCCGTCGGTCAGTACATTCAGTAAAAAATCGACGCCACACTCTGTTTTATGAAATTTTATCGTTCTCACCTTTAATGCTGTTTATCAACAATGAGTATACATTCCCGCTGGCTTCCCTCATCGCTGCATCTACTTTGAAGTAAAGCTACTAATTAATGGTAAATAAAAGACGCCTGCCAGCCCCTCCTATGGCCTTCCAAAAAAGTCAAGTACCGCCTTATTGAAGGATGCCGCATTCTCCGTCGGATAATCGTGCGTTTCCTTAGGTGCAATCAGTAGTGTACTTCCAGTTATATGTTCCGCGATCTGTCTGGTATGTCCTGGCTTTATGAGGTCATTCTCACCAGCCATTACCAGTACCGGACAATGAATAGTCTTTAAATCATCAAAAGAATACCTGGGTTCAGTTAACAGCATATTGATCAGCCGTATCCTGTTCTTTGCCCATGCGGTAGTATCATTCTTTAATTCCTTCAACTGCTGGTCTATCACTTTGAACACCAATTTCACGACAACTGTTTTATCTATAAAAACATTGGCGCCCATTGTCGCCAGCTTCTTTACTTTGGCAGGATACTTCATTGCCATGATCAGGCCTGTATTCCCTCCATCACTCCAGCCAACGATATTTGCACTGTCGATATGCAGATAATCCAGCAATGCGTTCATATCGGCTGCAAACAGATCGTAAGTGTATGTTTTGCCATCATCACCTGATTTCCCTTGTCCACGTGTATCTACAGCAATTACTTTGTATTTCTTAGAAAGCTCCGGTATCTGTAATTTAAACGAATTGATCGACGCTGAATTCCCGTGCAGTAAGAGCAGCGGTTCCCCCTCTCCGTACAACTCATAATAAATTGTTATGCCGTTTACCAGTGCATATTGGCCGACGCTGTCGTTTGTACCAAATGTGGGCCTTGCTTTAAATGCGGAGCCATCTACTTTAATAGACTTATTGCCATGAAAAGCTGTATCATTTGTCTGGGCCATCTTAAAGCCTGGATTCTTAAAAAAGCTCCAGTTTTGCAAGGAGTCCTCTTCAAAATCACCGTTAGGAAGGGGTATTTCTTCAAATTGATTTTTAGCCCTCTCTACCCATAAGCGGAAATGATCAAAATAAAAAATACCACGCCGTGAAAAGAGGCCACCAATCACCAGGTAAGCAGCATCTTTATCAATTTTGCCATTTATAGTATACACCGCCCAGTTGTTGGAGCGAATGGGCTTATCAGTCATGTTGTAGAAAAAGCCCATTTTCTTATTCGTTTTATCAACACGAGCCCATAATTCCGCTTCTGCTGTTGAGTCTATAAGCTGTACTTTGACAGCGGCTTCCAGTTTGAATTTTTTACCCGCGATATCAGTAGCTTTTATGACCCTGGAAAATGCGCTCCAGTCATTGCGCGGTTGGGCATACAGGAATACAGGGAAAATAAAGAGAAGGCAGGATAACAATTTCATATAAGGTTTTGAGATAGTTGTAAAACGATAGCAAGATAAAAAACTCCGCCTTATTAATGGATGAAATATCTTTGCTGCCTACAATTCTATCAAATGCCAAAGATCTCACTGAAAAACACCCTCCTCGCCACCGCCCTTTCATTTTCCACGCTGATGGCCAATGCCCAGCAGGTACATGAACCCAATCTCAACAAACCCGAATGGTCTGCCGCATACCAGCCATTCAGGATAGCCGGAAACCTGTATTATGTAGGAACATATGACCTCTGTAGTTATCTCATTACTACGCCCAAAGGGAATATACTTATCAATACCGGTCTTGCAGCTTCTGCCCCAATGATCAAGGCTAATATTGAAGCATTGGGTTTTAAACTGTCAGACACGAAGATACTCCTCACCTCCCAAGCCCACTTCGATCATATGGGCGCCATGGCTGCCATCAAAAAGATGACAGGCGCCAAATTTATGGTAGATGCCGGCGACTCGGCCGTGGTCAGGGATGGAGGCAGGTCTGATTATGCTATGGGCGGCCATGATACCATGCTTTTCCAGCCAGTGAAAATAGACCGTATCCTACATGATAAGGATGTGATCAAACTGGGTGATATGCAGATTACCATGCTGCATCATCCCGGGCACACAAAAGGCTCCTGTAGCTTTCTTTTTGATGTAAAGGATGATCAGCGTTCCTATAAGGTCCTGATCGCAAATATGCCGACCATTATTACAGATAGCAGCTTTGTTGATATACCGGCTTATCCAACAATAGCCAGCGACTATGCATATACCCTGAAGGCCATGAAAAGCCTCAGCTTCGACCTATGGGTAGCATCACATGCCAGCCAGTTTGACCTTCATAAAAAACATCAGCCAGACGACGCCTATAACCCGGCGGCCTTCCTGGACAGAAAAGGATATGATCAAAACCTGGAAGATCTGCAAAAAGAATATGACCAGAAAATGAATGCAACAGCTAAATAATTGTGTTTACTGCCGGGATGTACATACTATGGCCCGGCAGTAAATCATTTCCCCTCTCTCCCACCTGATAACAATCCCCTGGTCACAAGCCAATCAATTGTAAAAATGACATTAATTCTCTGAGTATCACTATTTCCGGAAATATTTTGCTGTATAAAGGGCTGAAAGTTCCGTGCCCTGGTGGATGGATATTTGAAATGTAAAACATTTTTACCACATTCGCAGTAAACAAAACAGATCAGCCAAAATTAATGAGGGAGGACAATGTCATATGGAATGCTTTCCGTTACGGAGATGAATCTTCCCTGAAAGTGATATTTGACGAGTACTATACCCCCCTTTTTAATTATGGTCATAAGTTTTCACAGGATGACCATCTTATTGAAGATGCATTACAGGATCTGTTTATTAAGCTCTGGAAGAACAGGAACAACATAAAAGAAACGGAATCAGTTAAGAATTATTTATATAAGGCTTTCCGCCGGGTATTGCTTCGTAAACTTGATGTTCAACAGCGCAAATATAATTTTACAGTACTGGAACAGGGACTTGACTGGAGCCAGGAACTGGGCTATGACCAAACGCTGATCAGTCGTGAACGGCTGGAGAAAATACGTAAGAACCTCGCCACGGCATTGGAAAAGATGTCGCCACGGCAAAGGGAAATTATCCACTTACGTTATTACGAGGAAATGGAATATGAGGAGATAGCCGAACTAATGCAACTCTCCGTTTCCAGTACTTATAAACTTGTCTATAAAGCGATCGATACGCTCAGAAACCATCTCTCCAGGACTGATCTCCTCCTCCTGTCCATCTTATTGTCATTAAAAAAGATCTAATGTAGCAGTATGAATGGTAGTCGTTTTTAGAAATTATTCATTTTAATGCCTTAAAAATAAAATTATTGACTTTTTAGCCGGCAAACGGGATAAAAAGTTAATAAGCGGTGTATTTAATTACAGCTATGGAACATCAGCAGGATTATAGTCAATATACCACTACCAACTTCTTCAGCGATGAACAGTTCATTCGTCACGTCCTGAACGGAGATGAGGCTTCTGCTGCCTACTGGGATCTCGTAGCTAAACAGTATCCGGAGAAAGTGACTGTCATGGAAGAAGCACGTATCTGGGTACTATTAATAAATAAACAGCCGGCATATCATCCGGCTACAGACCAGTCGCAGCTGTGGTCAAGGGTCAGCACAGAAATATCAGCATACGAACATCAACAGCAGCGGTATTACAGGCCGCTGAAAATCGCCGCCAGATGGGCAGGGTCCATTGCAGCAACCATCCTGTTATTTATAGCCATCAGAGAATGGGCAGCGCAGGGCGAAAGATCATACCGGACGGATTTTGGCAAACATGAACAGATCATATTACCAGATGAATCGGTCGTTACCTTAAATGGCAATTCACTCATTTCCTACTCCCGTACCTGGAAATCAGATAAGCCAAGGGAAATATGGCTGCACGGCGAGGCATTCTTTGAGGTAAAACATGTAGCAATAAAGAACCGTCTTCAGGAGTCAGATTCATTCCATGTACACGTCAGCGATCTTGAACTGACTGTACTCGGCACCCGGTTTAATGTAAAGAACCGCCGCAACACAACAGAGATCTCACTCCTGGAAGGCAGGATCAGAATAGAAAAGACAGGCAAAGGCGCATTTGTCAGGGTACTTAAACCAGGAGACGCATTTGTATACGACAGCAGCAAACAGCAACTGAAAGATCTGGAGAGAAAGCCGCAGATAAACAAAGCATGGACAAACAATGAAATGGACCTGGATGGGTATACTCTCCAGGAGATCCTGAACGTATTGGAAGATACCTATGGATATGAAATCACATTACAAACGCCACAACTGGCGCAGAGAAGGCTTACAGGGACAATACCGGCAACGAATGCCGAAGACATTCTTTTTGTGTTAAAAAAGGTGTTTAATCTTAAAATCAATCAAAAAGGGAATCATTTAATTATCAGCCAAAATTAGTAACATGAACAGGAGAATGTTAGTTGTCATGTGTTTCCTCTGTGTAACACTGACACAGACCTTATTTGCCCAACAGCAGGTAAAATTGAAAGCTGCGCTTGATGAAGTAAGAGCTGTGTACGGAACAAAATTTTCTTATGAAGAGCATTTACTGGACAATGTATATGTCAATTTCAAACGCCCTCTTACCAAGTCCGCACCAGTAGAAAGTGTACTTAAAGAACTGCTCTACAACAAAGGATTCCTTTTCCTATATGTACAGGAAAACTACTATACTATCATTAAAGATAACAGGAGACCTCAAACCAGCGATGCACCGGCAGAAGACAATACATTTCGTCTTCCGCCGCCGGAGTATGTGCAGACGATCACAGGTACGGTCACCGATAGTGAAGGACATCCGCTGACAGGCGTGACTGTCATCCCGGAAGGTCTTGGCGTGAGAATGGGCGTAAGCTCCAGCAGTGACGGCCGCTATACCATCAGGCTGACAGAGAAAACGGAAGCCCTCGTCTTTACCTTCATTGGTATGGTACCCATGAAGATAAACATTGGCGATAAAGCTGTTATCAATGTACAAATGCAGTCTGACCTGCATCAGCTGCGGGAAGTGAATGTTGTTTCCACCGGTTACCAGACCCTGCCAAAAGAACGGGCTACCGGTTCATTTGGTCAGATCACCCAGAAAGATATTAAAAGTGTTCCTTCTGTAGATCTGATGGAACGCCTGCAAGGCCTCGTGCCTGGCGCCCGTTTTGATCCGAGAACTAACACGATCAGTATCCGCGGCATCAACACATTAAGTGCTACTACCGGCAGCACGCCGCTCATCGTAATAGACGGTTTCCCGGCAGTAGAACAGAACCTTACTACCAGACTCAATAGCAATACAACCGGCGGGGCCATATTGAGCCGTTATAACCCCGAGGATATCGAATCAATCACCATACTAAAAGACGCCGCTGCTACGTCCATATGGGGTGCTAAAGCCGCTAATGGTGTGATCGTCATCACGACAAAGAAAGGCAGGAAGAATTCCTCTCAGCTAAACTTCAACACTAACCTTAGTACATCCGCCCCTGCCAACCTGGATAATCTGAACCGGATGACCACTCCGCAATATATCGAGCTTGAAAAGGAGATGAAAGATCTGGGCTACTTCACAGACCCGCTTATCTGGGATAATAGCTGGATGACCTTCAACCAGAACAAGCCTGTCAGCGAATCACTGGAATGGATGTTCAAGGTGGACCGTGGAACCGCTACTGCTCAACAGCGAGACTCTGCCCTCGCTGCACTGGGAAAACTGGACAACCGCAAACAGATCCGCGATCTGCTTATGCAACACGCTACTTCACAACAGTATAACCTGTCCTTCTCCGGCGGCGGACAAAACAGCACCTATTATATCTCTACCAATTATACCAAAGATGTACCCGTGTTCAAAAGCAACAAAGGCGAAAGTTACTTTGTGACGGCTAACATGAGCAATGATCTCTTTAACAATAAAGTGACCATCAACACCGGTATCAACTACAGCTATAGCTCCAGTGTGTCCAATACCGCTGCCGTTAATGCCATTAGCAACAGCAGACTGGGACTACGCCCTTATGAAATGCTGCAGGACGCTACCGGTCATCCTATTGCACGGTCTATCGACTTCCGGGATGAAGTGGCCGCCGACTTCCTAAGTAAAGGCTACCTGCCATGGACATATAGCCCGCTCCAGGAGCTGAACTATGGCAACATCAATACAAAAGAAAACCACTTCCGCTTTACGGCAGATATCAATACGAAAATCACCAAATGGGCCAATGCAAGCGTTTCCGGTATTTTACAACGTAATATCGGCGAGGATATCAACCTCCAGGAGCTGAACAGTTATGATACCCGGACGCTTATCAATGGAGCCACCACCATTGGCTCTAATGGCCGTCTGGTATATGGTATTCCTTTTGGTGGAAAGATGATCAACAGTAATCGTACTTCCTTCAATTACGGATTACGCGGTCAGCTGAATGTCAACAAATCCTGGAGTGATAAATACAACCTCAATGCATTAGCTGGCGCTGAGATCCGCGAAGATCAGGGCACCCGTTACCAGCAAACGCGCTACGGTTTTGACGAGGATACTTACTCATCCTCCTCCTGGGACCCCAATGCCTCCTATCAGACAGTACAGGGCTGGACTTCTATGCTGGGCTTCTCTGATGGCTCCATCACGAAATCCATCAATCGCTTTTTGTCCTATTATGGTAACGCAGCATTTTCGATGCTGAACAACCGCTATATTGCTTCAGCCAGTGTACGCTTTGATGACTTCTCGCTGGCAGGTGCTTCCCGCGGGAAACGTGCAAGACCACTGTGGTCTGCCGGCCTGAAATGGGATGTTACTGCAGAAGATTTCATGAAAGATGTTACCTGGCTGAATAAATTAAACCTGCGCCTCACCTATGGTACTGGTGGTTCAATACCCACCAGCGCAACTAATGCCGCGATATTGAACCTGAGAGGTCTCGATCCCGTTACACGTGAGCCATATGGAGACGTCCTCTCTCCGGCCAACGATAAAGTGAGCTGGGAACTGACAAAAACATGGAACCTGGGCGTAGATCTCGGATTCTTTCATAACCGCCTGTTTGTAAGCGCAGATGCTTACAGGAAGAAGACCAGCGACATTCTGTGGACATTCCCTATCAATAGCACCTATGGATGGACCAGCCTGCAGTATAATGCTGCCAGCATGAAAGGACATGGCTATGAACTGGGCATCAGGGGAGAGATCATCCGCAGCAAGCACTTTAGCTGGGCTTCCACTTTCAATTTTGCATACAATACCAACGAGGTAACAGATTCACGTTTTAATCCGCCTACCAGCAGTATGGCTGTCAACAGCAGTTCGCCCATTGTAGGCATGCCTACCGACTATATGTATGCATACCGCTGGGCAGGTCTGGACAATAAGGGAAGGTCCCAGGTATATAATAAAGAAGGTAAGATCATCACCGCTGATATGGGAAATAATCAGATAACTGCGCAGGACTTAGTCTACATGGGCCGTACCACACCACCTTACTTTGGTGGATTCTTCAACGATTTCACCTATAGATCATTCTCTATCGGCGTACGTATCAACTATGAAATGGGACATGTATTCCGCCGTCTTTCTATCGAGAATTATCCTGATTATGCTACCAGCAATTACCTGGGCCTTATCGGTACACAACGCGACCTGGCACTACGCTGGCGGAAACCAGGCGATGAGGCATTCACGAACGTACCGGGACTGCCTAATGTAACTACGAACAGCAGTAACCGTTACAAGAGTTCGAATCTGCTCGTAGAAAGTGCTAGTCATATACGTCTTCAGCAGATCTCACTGGGATACCAGGTACCCTCACAGCTATTGTCAAGAATGGCAGTGAAGTCGCTCGGATTAAGCATGTCGGCCAGAAACCTGGGTATCATCTGGAAGAAGAACAAAGCAGGTGTAGATCCGAGTTACATCAACGGTACCAACTACAATAACCTGCCTCCCGCTACCAGTTATTTCATGAGCCTGAATGCTTCTTTCTAACACCAGAAAAATCGACCAAAATGACAATCAAACATCTCTATATAACACTGTTGGTAATCGCCGGGATAACTACATCCTGCCGCAAATATGTTGAGATAGAACAACCCAACCAACGTGAATTTAAATACACTGCTGACTTTCAGCGACTACTGAATAATGTGAGCCTGTTTGAACAGTCGGCCAGCCTGACAATGGTATCCAGCGATGATATTAATCTTGATGCCAATACTAGCCTACAGGGGCAACTGATGAATGGATTGGACAACATATATACATGGGCGGCAGACTACTATACCTCCGATCAGGGCGATGCAGGATGGGATCAGCTGTATAAGCAGATCTACACCTGCAACCAGATCACAGCAAATGTAATGGAGAGCGAAAACGGTACAACAGCAGAGAAACAAAAAGCATATGCTGAGGCACAGGTACAAAGAGCCACTGCCTATCTGACGCTCATCAATCTCTATGCACGTGTATATAACACGGCCAATGCATCCAAAGATCCGGGCGTGCCGTTGTTACTTACCCCTGATCTTTTCGCTAACCTCACGCGCGCATCCGTTCAACAGGTATACGATCAGATCCTGCTTGACCTGACACAGGCACTGCCCGTATTGCCGGATCAGCCCAGTAATAATCTGCATCCAGCGAAAGCGGCTGTTTATGCCATGCTGTCAAGGACTTATCTCTACATGCAACGTTACGCAGAAGCTGCGGACAATGCCGCAAAAGCACTGAGTTACCAGCATACCCTGCTGGACCTGAATAACTATACAGCAGGTGGTTCCGCCTATCCACGACGATTACTGAATCCGGAGGTCATCCTGTCAAAACAGGCGGCAAAACCGGGTTATCTTAACCTTCCGCTTAGCGACGAGTTAATAAACAGGTTTTCTACGGATGATCTGCGATATAAATTATTTACACGCAACGGTAGCTCTTTTTTCCCCTCTTTCACAGGAAGGGGGTCCTATCGCGATATGCTCTTCGCGGGCGACAATGTAAGCGTAGGCGTGGCCGTACCGGAAATGATGCTGATACAGGCAGAAGGACTGGCAAGAAACGGACAGAAAGATGAAGCGATAGCGCTGGTAAATACCCTCAGGCAAAAACGCTTCAGTCCCTCTACATATGTAGCATTATCAGCTACTACTGCTGATGAAGCCCTGCATATCGTTCTCGACGAAAGAAGAAGAGAACTGTTTGGCACCGGGCTGCGTTGGTTCGATCAGCGCAGGCTGAGCGTAGAACCTGCACTGGCGGAAACTGAAAGCAGGACCTTCAAAGGAACTACTTATACACTGGTACCGGGCGACCGCTATGTGTATCCCATTCCTCCGAAAAACATAGAACAGAATCCTGAGATCACACAGAACGCACGATAAACATCAACCGTAAAAGATATGAGAAGAATAAGTTTAATCGGCTGCTCCCTTCTACTTGGCGTTATTACAGTATTCGCCCAGAAAAACGAGCAATACAAAAATGCTGACCCAAAGGAATTGATCAAAAGAACAGACCTGACATCACAGCAACTGGAAAGCATTCAGCACTACTACCAGTTTGAAGTGAAGGACCTGAAACGGGCAACAGAACTGGAACAGCTGTTGATCAGCAAGTATCCAAAAGGTTCTTTTGCACGGATGAGTGCTTTTCAGCAATTCAATAAGGCCAAAAGCAATGACGAAGTCATCACGATCGCCAACAACTTCTTCAAAGCTTTCCCATACGATGAATGGCGCGCTCACCCCAATCAGCAGGGATTCATTTATTACAGCATTCACCGTATGGTAGGAACAGCCTACTTTGAAACCAAACAGTTCAAAGAACTGATCACCTTCTGTACGCCGCTGGATTATAAGGCGGAGAATGAAATATACCGCTGGAATATTATGAGGGCCTATACCTTCCATACACTTGGCCAGGATACCCTGTACCAGGTGTCTACCTCCCTGGTGAAGGAACTGATCGCGAAAGTGAATGATGGCTCTTACATAGAAGAAGGTGTATTCAACAAAGAGCAGGCGGCAGCCAACGCTTCTGAGCAACTGGACAACCAGCTAGGTACGCATATTTCCCTGCTGTATGACATGAAAAAATATGCGGAGGCAAAGGAATACTTTAACCACTTCTCTGCCAAAGGCGCCTATGGCACTGCCGATCTCAATGAAAAGCATATGAATATCCTGCTGCAAACAGGCGATCAGGCAGCCGTTCAGCCATTCCTGGAAAAATGTGTCAGCGCAAATACCATGACACCTAAAATGCTGGACAAACTGAAAGAGATCTATCTCTTCAAAAACAAGGACGCGGCAGCATATGAGACCTATCTCGCTTCATTGCGCTCAGACAAAGAGCAGGAAGAGCTGAAGACCCATGTGAAAGAACACCTCACTAATGTGGAGTACGTTCCCTTTGCACTGGAAGATGCGGATGGCAAACTGGTGAGGTCCAGCGAATGGGGCAACAAGATCGTTGTGCTTGACTTCTGGGCCACCTGGTGCAAACCTTGTATCAGCGCCTTCCCAGGCATGCAGCTGGTGGTTGATAAATATGCCAATGATCCGCAGGTAGAAGTGTATATGGTAGGTACCATGCAGACCGGCGACTATAAGCAAAAATCAACCGGCTATGTTAAACAACAGGGCTTTCGCTTTCACTTACTGCACGATGGTATCAATAAAGAGACAGGTGGACAGGATGCGGTGTTTAAGACATTCGTACCCTATTTCCAATCTTCTGCCATCCCCAGAAAGGTTATTCTGAAAGATGGCATCATGCGGTATACGTCTGAAGGGTACTCTGGTAGTCCCAGCAAACTGGCTGACGAACTGTCCTATGCGATTGAACTTTTAAAATCAGAGAAATAATCATGTTGCTGAAAAGATACTCCATCATTACGATGGCATTTATAGGCCTTTCATTCCAGCTTAAAGCACAGGTCAATCCCAAGGAAAAACTCTGGCAGGCACTTAAAGGCATTCAGGAAAACTATGTTGATTCCTTAACAGACGAAAGTCTTGTTAATGCCGCCATCGCCGGAATGCTGCGGGAACTGGACCCACACTCCCGCTACTACGCGAAAGATGACGCTTTGCAGATGCGTGAGTCGATGAAAGGCAACTTTGCCGGTATAGGTATACAGTTTATTACGGAAAAAGACAGCGTATATATTACGCAGGTAATAAACGACGGACCGGCAGAGAAAGCGGGCCTGATGTCGGGTGACAGGATCTTATCTATTGATGGTAAACCGGTAGCCGGTGTAACCAGCTATGATATTATGAAAAGCATCCGCGGGCAGAAGGGCTCTCCCCTCTCTCTTGTGGTACTTCGCAAATCGACGGGCAGCACGCTGACAAAAGAAATAATACGTGATGTGGTAGCTGATAAATCAGTAAGCACGGCTTATATGGTCAATAATAAAGTGGGCTACATTTCCCTCCGCATCTTTAATGGGACCACCAGGACTGAAATGGATAAAGCTATCAAGACACTGAAAGATCAGGGCATGCAGAGCCTTATTCTCGACCTGCAGGGTAATGGTGGCGGTTATGTAGAAGCAGCCATCGGCGTAGCTGACGAATTCCTCCAGAAAGATCAGCTGGTGTTTTACAGCGTACCCAGAGATAAGGGTAAAGACTATTACTATGCCGGCGGCTTCGGTAGTTTCCCCGAAGGGAAACTGGTAGTGCTGATCGACCAGTCTACCGCTTCTGCCAGTGAAATACTGACAGGTGCATTGCAGGACTGGGACCGCGCTGTGATCGTTGGTAGAAGAAGTTTCGGCAAGGGACTGATGCAACGGCCGGTTCCCCTGTTTGATGGCTCTATACTGGAACTGACAGGCGCCCGCTATTATACGCCCTCCGGACGTTCTATACAAAAGCCTTATCATGGCGACAAGTACGACGATAATGCACAGACCCGTCTGGCCAGTGGCGAGCTCCTTGATGCCAATGTGATCCACTTCCCCGATTCTCTGAAATACACGACGCTCGTTAACAAACGCACGGTATATGGCGGTGGCGGTATTATGCCCGACCGTTACATCCCGATAGATACGGTAGAATATAACAGCTGGTTACAGTACATCTCCCAATTCGGATTGATCACCAAACCTACTTTTGACTACCTGGATAGCAACCGTGCGAAACTGATGGCCACCTATCCTGACTTTAATGCCTTTAACAAAGAATACACCGTTCCTGCCAGTCTGCTACAACAGGTAGTAACAAATGCTGAAAAAGCAGGACTGCCGATGCACACAGGCAATAAAGACCGGGCTATCAGCTTGTTGTCGCTGGAGATGAAAGCACAGATAGCTACCCAACTGTTTGCCGGAAACGACTATTACATGCGGGTGCTTAACAGCGACAACGCAAGCTTCCGCGAAGCAGTACGACTGCTGGAACAGCCTGCGCTCTATACCCAACAATTAAAACCCGCAGCTGAAGCGAATAAAAAAGTGCGTAAATAGAAAAACAAGAAAACATGAACATACATAAAATACTGATGCTGGCTGTTCTGGGCGCACCCTTGTCGTCATACGCACAGCAATCTTATACAATAAAAGGAAGCGTGGGCAAACTGAATCCGCCAGCTAAAGCATATCTCGCTTACAGAGTAAAAGGCGAGCGGTTCATGGATTCAGCCATCATCCATAACGGTCAGTTTACCTTCCGTGGAATGGTAGGCGCACCTAAAGAAGCGCATATCCTCGTTAAACATGATGATGAGCCACAGAACCCTGTTATGCGCCCTAAGGACGATGTCCTTGCTTTCTTCATTGAAGACAGAACTATTACGCTCACTGCCAAAGACTCTATTCACAATGCGGTGATCAAAGGCTCTCCTGCCAATGATGACAATGCGAAAGTGACGGCAATATTGAAACCGTATTATGATAAATACACGGTGCTCAACGAAGAGTATAAGAGCCAGCCGGAAGAAAAGAAAAAGGACTCCGCTTACCTGGCCAGTCTTGATGAAAGAGCGAATGCCGTACAACAAGAGATCCTTGCAGTGAAAATGAAGTATGTAAAGGCCAATCCGACACACTACATGGCATTGGTTGCTTTTAACTCAACCATACCACCTGAATTTGATGCGGTAGCAGCAGAGAAGAACTTCAACGAGCTGGATGAAAAGATCCGTAAATCAGACCTGGGCGAGGAATTGCTGGCTAAAATACTGAAGGTAAAGAAAACACAGGAGGGCGCTCCTGCACCTGATTTCACTCAGACTGACGTAAATGGTAAACCCGTGAAGCTGTCTGATTTCAAAGGGAAATATGTGCTGCTTGATTTCTGGGCTTCCTGGTGTGGACCTTGCAGAAGAGAGAACCCGAATGTGGTAAAAGCTTATAACACTTATAAAGATAAAGGTTTCACGGTACTGGGCGTTTCCCTGGATAAACCGGGCGACAGAGAAAAGTGGCTGGAGGCCATTGAAAAAGACGGTTTACCATGGACACAGGTGTCAGATCTGAAAGCCTGGGAAAACGAAGCGGCAAAATTATATGAAGTGAACGCTATACCTATGAATTTTTTGATCGATCCTGATGGAAGGATCGTCGCAAAGTACCTGAGGGGAGAAGCCCTGGAGACTACTTTGAAGAAGTTACTACAGTAGATTGTCTTATAAACCAACCATTGAACAATGAGCGGTCTGTTATCCGGTCCGGAATGCACTTCCGGCCGGGTAAGACCCTACCTTATTCATTCCCGGGTGCTGTTCGCCATTCCCCGGCATCAGTTCAATCACCTATCCTATAAGCAAAACCCTATGAATAAGGCCCGCACTTGCGGGTCTTATTTGTTTTTAGAAGCTGACCACTTCCTTAAAGGCTTTTTTAGGTTGAAGGTTCCTGTCAAACAACAGGGGATAATCCTTCCTGCCCTGTACCGGGAAATTATCCAGCCAGCTATGCCTGTCAGATAGATTCCAAAAAGTCACGCCGGTCAGAGCATTTTTATACTTACGGAATATGGCAAAGCATCGGCGATATTGTTCCGCCTGACTGTTTTCCTTTTCCCTGTTATAGCTGGTATCTGCATCGCTGGCACTTCTCGCCCTGGCTTCATGCTCTTTTGGATACACAGAAATGTCCAGTTCTGTTACCTGTAGCGGGATCTTCAGTGCAGCAAAGTCAGCGAAGGTTTTTTCCAGCTGATCTTCGGTTGGTTCATTGAAAGCCCAGTGCGCCTGTAAACCTATCGCCTGAACAGGTACGCCTTTCGCGCGCAGGTCTTTTACCATCTGGATAATTTTGGCTCTCTTTACCGGATTGATCTCATTGTAGTCATTATAAAACAGTACTGCCTGCGGATCCGCTTCATGTGCCCACTGAAAGGCCTTTTCTATGAATTCCGGGCCACATATCCGCAGCCAGGCGGAATTGCGGTAAAACTCCTCCTTTTTGTCGCTGATAACCTCATTCACGACATCCCAGGCATATACTTTTCCCTTGTATCTGGTTACTACTGTCGTGATATGGTCCTTTAAACGTCGTAATAATATCTCCTTGGATACTGTATCGCCTTTTTCATCTTTGAAGATCCATGCCGGCACCTGGTTATGCCAGCAAAGTGTATGTCCCCTGATCTTCATTTTATTCCGGAGCGCAAAGGCAACAATGGAATCAGGCCGCCCAAAATTGTATTCATTCTCCCGTGGATGGATGTTTCCCATTTTCATGTCATTCTCAGGTGTGACGCTGTTAAACTGACTGATGATCAGCTGTGCTTCCTCTCCTTTCAATACACGGGGAGAAACGGAAACGCCAATGGGAAAAAATGAACGGTAATAATCTTTCAGGCCAGGACCTGATACTTCCTGCCCCAGACAGGAAAATGCAGTCAAAATGCTTAAAACACCTAATAGAAACGGCCTCGTGATGTTTCGGGAATCTGTCTTTCTGAACTTCATAACGTTTAATTTTCCAGGTATTTAAACCCGCGGGAATGTAATAGTAAGGCCATCAAACAAGGTAACATAAAGACCTGCCGGCCTATCAATTGTAAATTTGACCTTTAATTCTTTAACAGTCAAATTTTTTCAGTAGATAATTTTAATCATAGTACCCCTCCCTGATCTATCCGGACGTTCATACTCCTTTATTGTTGTTCATTCCATAAATGATTAACTTCCGGTCCACTTTAGTCCCGACAACAATAACATATGAAGTTACGTGATGAACTACTGAAAGAGCATACCAAAGAAAATTGTATGCGGATCGTACACTGGATCGGTGATTCTGCGGAACGGTTTGCCCAACTGGTAGATCTGTTCATCAATGAGGAATATCGTGTGGTACAAAGGGCCGCATGGCCCCTGAGTTATGTATTGCAGGATCATCCGGAGCTTGCTAAGAAGCACTTACCTGTCCTGCTGGATAACCTGGATAACCCTGCAGTAGGATCGGCAGCAAAAAGAAATACGATCAGGGCCTTACAGACAGTGCCTATTCCCGAAAAATATCACGGCGTGGTGATGAACCATTGCTTCAACTACATCAGCAGTCCTACAGAGAAACCGGCTGTAAAGGCATTCTCGTTGACAGTACTGGAGAATCTTTCGAATATCTACCCGGATATCAAGGGAGAGCTTAAAATGATTATTGAAGATGCTATGCCTAATGAGACCGCGGCATTTATCTCAAGGGCCAAAAAGATACTTGCCAGAATGTCTAAAAAGTAAATGGCTCACCAAGGCGAGCCATTTACTTTTATGTTGAACTAACTTTCAGTCAGCCCTCATTAATATTTGTCATTCTGCTGGTAGATCTTCGTCGCATCCATAGTTGACTGTGGAATTGGATAGATCCTGCGGAAAGGCTTAGATTCAGGTTTAGCGGAACCAGGATCAGCAGCTTCGAATTTACCAAAGCGGATAGCCTGTTTCCTTCTCTGCATTTCCCAATACATCTCAAAACCTAGCTCATTGTACAGCGCTTGTTCAGTCAGGGCAGTCAATGCCACACCAGGAGCATTGGCATACAGCGATTCACGGGTTCTGGTAGTACGTAATTTGTTGATATCTGCCAGTGCCAGATCTGTCTGACCGTTACGGAAATAAGCCTCTGCGCGCAGACAGTACATACCACCCAGACGAACCAGTGGAATATCTACGTTGCTGGTAGCATTATCCTTTTCAGGATCGAACTCAAATTTGAATATACGCACGCCACGGTTGATCTGTGCTTGTGTGAATACAGACTGTACAGGGTCACTAAAATCGAGCTCCGGTGTAAAGTCAGCTGGTAATGTCGTATTCTTTTCGCAGAAGAGCTTAAATACTTTAATACGATTAGCAGGGCTCATTTCGAAACCGGTACCTGATATTTTGGGTCCATATTGCTGACCTACCTGCATACCACGGTTGAAGTGGAACCAGGGCAGACCGCCACTGTTTGCCACTTTGCTGGATGCAGGTACGCTTGTGTCGCTACCATCGTTCATAAACCATGTTCCGTCGCTATATTGATAATGTCTGGAGAACCTTGGATCCGCATGATTATTATCCCAGGTGTGGTAGAACTGAGGTGTGGTACAAACGGCATTGGTACCTCTATTATTGGGTGAGGGTTTCTGGTTCCTTTCCATCGGCATGTATGCGAAGTCGTTATCGCTGCCACGCAGGTTATTGATATTCTGAGATACTACGAAAACCAGTTCGGGCCTACCGTTGTTGTCTATGTCAAAGTTTTTGAAATAGTTACTTTCAAGCTGAAACTGTGAATTGTTGATGATCTGCGATGTATAGTAGATCACCTTGTCCATATCAGTACCATTGTTGTCAACCGCTGCTTCCTTGAAGTTGAAGCCACCGGTAGCATAACGGTCTTTGAATACGGCGCGGTTCATATACATGTCAGCCAACACACCATAAGCAGCCTGTTTGGTGAAACGTCCGTTGTTTGTATTCTGTTCTTTCAGGTTGGCCAGGTCGGGCAGGATGGTTTCCATTTCTTTGATCAGATCGTCGATGGCGGTAGCTGCCTTTCTTACCTCCACCTGTGCATTTGCGTTATATGGATCTCTGTATGGAGCCTGTCCATAAAGATCCAGTGTATGGTAGGTATAAAATACCAGCAGGGCTCTTGCCTCGGCAAGGAACAGCTTCTTGTTGGTAAAATCGGCTTTGTTGTTGATAGTGCTGATGGCAGTCAGCGATTTTGTAATACCTGCGTTCAGGTTGTTCCAGGTATTAGTCACCAGAGAGTTATCAGGCCCCCAGGTAAACTCGTGAATAGCACGGTAAACACCATTATCCCCCCAATCGCTACCACGGGTAGGCAGCATGGCCTCATCGGTTGAATATTCTGATAACCCGAACACGTTGGTATGATCTACAAAGGTAGCATCGCCCATTTGTCCATATGCTGCCGCCAGCGCGTTTTCAGGATTTGAATTGTTAGATCCTAATACCTCGTCGATCACTTGTTCCTTCAGGTCGGTACATCCCACCATGGTTATGGTGAGTGCTATACAAGCTAATTTATGCAGTTGTAATTTCTTTCTCATAATCTCTAAAATTTAACGGTTGCACCCAACAGGAATGTTTTTGCTGCCGGATAGGTAGCATAGTCAACACCCAGGGACTGGTTTCCACCAACGATCTTGGTAGTATTCACCAGTGGATCATAACCGGAGTAACCGGTGATGGTCATCAGGTTCTGAGCGCTTACATATATGTTCAATGATCTCAGCCATGCTTCTTTAGCCAGCGTCAATGTATAACCCAGGCGCAGGTTGCTCAGACGGATGAAGTCAGATTTCTCCAGGTATAAGGAAGATAACTGTACCTGGTTGGCAGTGTTTGCACCGTCTTCGTAATACTTTGTCAGTACGTTACGGTCAGATACAAGGCTATTGATATTCAGGTCCAGTGCAGTGTTGTTCACCAGGTATCCGCCGGTTTGTCCGATAAAGGAGAAGCCGAGGTCAAATGCCTTGTAACGCAGCTGGCTGTTGATACCAAAGTTGAAGTTAGGAATAGCACCCTGGAAGATCTGCCTGTCGCTGGAGTTGATTACACCATCGTGGGTTATATCTTCAAAGATGTCTTTACCATCTTTATCGTAGCCCAGGTGTTTCAGCATGAAGAAAGATCCTGCTTCATAGCCATTCTTATAGATGTTGGCATTCACACCGGAAAGACCCGGACCGGAGATACTACCTGAGTATAATTCAGAGACAGGCAGGTCTTTGATCTTGTTAGACAGTGTGGATCCATTTACGTCCAGTGACCAGCTGAAATCCTTTGTGCGGATCAGCGTGGTTCCCAACATGAATTCGAAACCTTTGTTCACGATCTGCGCGTCTACGTTCTTCCAGATAGTAGTGGTAGGACTCAGCGGACCAGAAGGAATATTCAGGATAGGATCTTTAGTGGTCTTGTTATAATATTCCAATGAACCGTATAACCTACCTTTCCAAAGATCAAAGTCAACACCGATGTTGTACTGTTCTACCATCTCCCATTTCAAGCCCGGGTTAGCGGTACGGTTTACAAGTACACCGTTTACAACGGTATGGTCGTCATACAGGTAATAACCTGCAGATGGTGACAGTGCGTAACTCGCCTGGGTGATCTTGTTAGTCACTTCCTGGTTACCGGTCTGACCCCAGCTGGCGCGGAGTTTCAGGTCCTGGATAGCGCTGATGTCTTTCAGGAAGCCTTCACGGGAAAGGGTCCAGCCCAATGCAAATGATGGGAAGTAACCATATTTTTTATCTTCACCGAAACGGGTAGAACCATCCGCACGTAAGGACGCTGTTACCAGGTACTTATTATCGTAGTTATAGTTCACACGGCCGAAGAAAGACTGCAGTTCGTTTTCCTGTGCATAACCGCTTGGAGCAGTTGGTGTACCGGAATAGCCTGGGTTGTACTCAGGATCTACACCTTCACCCTGCTTGGAGATACCCTGTGTACCAAAGGCAGTTCCTGCGAACTGGAATTTCTGGTAAGAGAAACCACCCATTAATTCAAACTGGTGTTTGTTGATGGAACGGTTGTATGTCAGGTACTGGTCCAGCAGTGTAGTGAGTGATGACAGGTTGTTCTGTACATAAGCACCCAGTGGTGTTCTGTCCGTGATGTTCGGATAGATGGTAGAGTTACGCTCAGAGGTAGACTTGTCGATACCATAGTTGATACGGTAGTTCAGGCCTTTTAAGATTCTGAATGCCGCTTCAACGTTACCCAGTACACGGAAGGTATTGGTCTTATCTTTATAAATACTCAACAGGTAGGCCGGATTGTAGTGGGCGTTCATGTTGAAGTTGGTGTATTTGCCGGTAGAATCGAACACTGAACGTGTAGGGTTCGCCATCAATGCGTGAATGATCAGCTGACCATCGGAACCTGCGGTATTACCGTTAGGGATACCGGTTTCATCGATGTTGCTCGCTGTCAGGTTCATCTTAACAGTCAGACGTTTGTCATCGAAGAAGCCTTCTTCAGCGTTTAGTCTTGCAGTCGTTCTTTTGAAAGTGCTGGTTTCTACGATACCATCCTGGTCCATGTGAGACACTGATGCGAGGAAGCTACCGGTATTGGAAGTTTTAGCAAAAGACAGGTTGTGGTTCTGTACGAATGCGTTACGGTAGATCACATCCTGCCAGTCGGTGTTACCACCGTGGTCGTAGGATGGGTCTTTAATAGCCTTACGGTATTCATCCGCTTTAAGCACGTCAAGCTTTCTGATAACAGAAGAAGTACCGATATAGGTATCATAAGTTAAGGTAGGAGCACCTTTACTACCACGTTTAGTGGTGATCAGTACAACACCGTTAGAACCTCTTGCACCATAGATAGCCGCTGCGGAAGCGTCTTTCAGGATGGTGATGGTTTCGATATCGCTGGTGTTCAGGAAGTTCAGCGGATTTTTAGGTTCAGAGCTACCCAGACCGAAGTTAGGGCCACCTGCGCTCACGTTATCGTTACTTAACGGCACTCCGTCAACAACGAAGAGTGGCGTACTACCGCTACGGATAGAACCGACACCACGGATGAATACGTCCACGCCGGCGCCGGGTTCACCGCTTGACTGAGCGATGCGCACACCGGATACTTTACCCTGGAGCATGTTATCAACAGAAACGTTGACACCCTGCTTTATGTTATCAGCTTTCAGCTGAGTCAATGCACCTGTAACGTCGGCTTTGGTCTGGCTACCATAACCAACTACTACCACTTCACCGAGCTGGCTGCTGCTGGCGGCCAGTGTGATACGCATAAATGAGCCGCTGGCTGCTACTTCCTGCTGTGTGAAACCGATAGAGGAGATAACTAATTTCTCGCCTTCGGCTGCCTGCAGGGAGAATTCTCCGCGGTCGTTAGTGGTTGTCACCTTTTTAGAGGAAAGGGATTTCACAGAAGCGCCTGGTATAGGGGTGCCGTCTGTGCCGACTACCACTCCTTTGATGGGCTCCTGGCGGATTACCCGATCATAGTTAAGATGGCTTACCGTATTAGCCACGGAAGGGCTTGCGGCTGAAAGCCATACTGCTACAATTAAAAGAAACTGATTGTTCATTGGCAATCTACTATTATGCTTGAATGTAAAAAGAAGTACCTGATCATGGCTTGTTGGTTGCCACGCTGAATGTAGTGTGATCCTAGCTAATGGTTATACGCAGTATTAGTTCGTCTGGAGGCTATCCATGCAATATATGGGCTTTAAAGCAAAGTCAGCGAAAATAAAACAGACAGAACGAAACAATATTGGTTGTGCGTAAAAGTCCCCCATAGGCTATAGTGTCTTATGAAATCGGCTGCAATGATAAGGCGCTTTCCGGAATTTGTTGTTAACTCCAGGTTATGTTTATTTTAAAAATGTGTTGCGTAGGGTGTTTTTGGGACATGTCGTTTTGGGCTATCACCCGGGGAAGCTATATAAAACAAAAAGAGCCGGTCAGTTGTCTGCCGGCTCCGTTTGTTTATTTAGATGATAAGGTTCTTATTTCCAGCCACCTCCAAGGTTCCTGTAAATATTTACCACTGCATTCAGCTGTTCTTTCTGGGTTTCAACCAGTTCGAGCTTTGAATCCAATGCATCACGCTGTGTCATCAATACTTCTAAATAATCAGCCCTGGCGGATTTGAACAGATCATTGGAGATATCAATAGACTTGGTCAGTGCATCCACCTGTTGTGATTTCAGCTCATAGCTTTTCTTCAGGTTGTTGATATTGGACATCTGCGTAGATACTTCCAGGAACGCATTCAGGATGGTACGTTCATAGTTGTACAGGGCCTGTAACTGCCGTGCGTTGGCACTGTTAAACTCTGCCCTGA
The DNA here is from genome assembly GCF_003014595.1 of Chitinophaga ginsengisoli. GTDB lineage: Bacteria > Bacteroidota > Bacteroidia > Chitinophagales > Chitinophagaceae > Chitinophaga > Chitinophaga ginsengisoli. The sequence goes on from NZ_PYGK01000002.1 coordinate 683,837, forward strand.
TCGCATTTTTGTTAATAAGCGGCGCTGCCAGATCTGCGGCTGCGGAATACAATAATGACTCCGGAAGCTTGAACAGATATGATGGCTTAAATGCCTGAAATCCAACACCTGCTGAGATACCCAATGAAGGATAAAACTCTGCACGTGCCACCTTTACGTCCAGTTTTGCAGCTGTCAGTTCGAGCTCCGCCTGTTTGATATCAGGACGATTAGCCAGTAACTGAGACGGAATACCGGTGCTGATCATAGCTGGCATGATGGTCAGGATGTTCTCCTTATTCCTGGGTATTTCCTGCGGATAACGACCCAACAGGAAGTTGATCCTGTTCTCCGTCTCCTTAATGTTCTGCAGAATGTCGTACTCCAGGCTCCGGGACTTCAGTACTTCCGCCTCGAATTTCTTCACGGCCAGTTCTGTTACCCTGGAAGCCTCTTTCTGTACTTTCACAATCTCCAGCGCGTTCTTCTGCAGGTCGATGTTCTGCCGTACAATCACGAGCTGGTTGTCGAAAGCGATCAATTCGTAATAAGAATTAGCTATTTCTGCTATCAGGTTAGTCAGTACGAAATTTCTGCCTTCTACTGTAGCCAGGAACCTGGTAACCGCCGCTTTTTTAGAATTGTGCAGTTTGTTCCAGATGTCCACTTCCCAGTTGGCATAAGCACCGATAGTGAAATCACCCAGCGGGTCCGGCATCTCTTTTCCGGGTTCAATCTCCGTAGAGGCATCACCTGCACCCTGACTGGTATATCTGCCTACCTTTTCGACGCCTGCTCCTGCCCTCACACCTACTGAGGGCAGTAACAGCGCCTGACGGGACCTGATATCATTTCTCGCGATCTCAATTTCCTGTAAAGTGATCGCCAGCTCCTGGTTATTTTTCAGCGCTGTATCGATCAGGTTTACCAGGTCTTTATCTTTAAAGAATTCACGCCATTGTACGGCGGATGTATTGGTTGTATCCTGGCTATTGTCGTATGTCGCAGGCACCGGCTTTGTGTCAGGCGGTGCAACAATCTTCGGGACCTTACAGGCTGCCACTACCAGGCATGCGCCCAACGCACCAGCCCATCTGTTCATCCTCAATTTATACATATACATTGTCTTCAATTTCTTCGGTTAAAGGATTCTCTTCTTCTTCTTTAACAAGCATGCGTCTTTCTGCGATCTTGCCGAATATGTAGTACAATCCGGGTATGATCAACACACCGAAGATGGTTCCGAAAAGCATACCACCGCAGGCGGCAGTACCGATAGTGCGGTTACCGATCTTACCCGGTCCTGAAGCCAGTACCAGTGGGATCAGACCCGCTATAAACGCGAAGGAAGTCATCAGGATAGGACGGAACCTTACCTTGGAACCTTCCATAGCAGCTGCCAGCACAGATGATCCTGAGCGGTGCTTCTGCACGGCAAACTCCACGATCAACACCGCGTTCTTACCCAGCAAACCAATCAGCATTACCATTGCTACCTGGGCATAGATGTTATTTTCCAGGCCCAGTACTTTCAGCAGGAAGAAGGCACCACAGATACCTGCAGGTAATGACAAGATCACTGACAATGGCAGGATGAAGCTCTCATACTGTGCAGCAAGGATCAGGTACACGAAACCAAGACAGATCAGGAAGATGTAAATAGCCTGGTTACCCTGAGCCACCTCATCTTTCGAAATACCGGCCCAGTCAATACCAAATCCTCTCGGTAAAGTTTTCTTCGCCACTTCATCAATGACCTGGATGGCCTGACCACTACTGTAACCGGGAGCGGCAGAACCACTGATCTGCGATGAGTTGTACATGTTATACCGGGTGATCTCCGACAGACCATACACCTTTTCCATCTTCATGAAAGCGGAGAATGGTACCATCTCATCACGGTCATTCTTCACATACAGTTTCAGGATGTCTTCAGGCAAAGCCCTGTATTGAGGAGCAGCCTGTATGATCACCTTATATGGACGGTCGAATTTGATAAAGCTGATCTCATAGTTACTTCCGATCATCGTAGAAAGTGTGTTCATCGCGTTATCAATTGACACACCTTTCTGCTGCGCGATGTCATTATCAATGCGCATCATGTACTGTGGGAAGCTGGCGCTGTAGAAGCTGAACACAGACGACAGCTCCTTGCGTTTACTCAGTTCTTTTACGAACTCATTACTTACCTCTTCCATTTTCTTATAGTCACCTGATCCGCCTCTATCCAGCAAACGCAACTCGAAACCACCGGCAGCACCATAACCAGGTACAGCTGGCGGCTGGAAGAATTCAATATTCGCGCCTGCGATGTCTTTGGTTTTCTCTTCCAATTCCTCCATGATCTCCAGTACAGAGTGTTTACGCTCTTCCCAGTTCTTCAGGTTGATCAGACAGGTACCAGAGTTGGAACCGGTTCCTTCTGTCAGGATCTCATAACCGGCCAGCGCAGAAACGGATTGTACACCGTCGATCTCTTCACAGATCTTCTGCAGTCTTTCCGCTACCTCGTTTGTTCTTTCCAGTGATGAACCTGGAGGCGTCTGGATAATGGCATATAACATACCCTGGTCCTCATTCGGAATGAAACCCGATGGTACAGTACCATTCAGATAATATGTGCAGACACAAAAAACAGCCAGCAAACCAAAGGTCACCACTCTCCTGTTCACGATGCTGCGCAATACCTTCATATACTTCGCAGACATCTTGTCGAAGCCTCTGTTAAAGCTATCCAGGAATTTATCTACCAGTGATTTCTTCTTATGTTTTCCATGATTATTTTTCAGGATCATCGCACAAAGTGCAGGCGTCAGCGTTAACGCCACAATACCGGAAAGTACGATCGCAGTTGCCATGGTGATGGAGAACTGACGATAGAATATACCCACCGGACCAGACATGAACGCTACCGGTACGAATACCGCAGACATCAGGAAGGTGATGGCGATAATCGCTCCCGCGATCTCATGCATGGCTTTTTTAGTAGCCTTCAACGGCGACAGATGTTCTTTTTCCATCTTCGCATGGACGGCCTCAATTACTACGATGGCATCATCCACCACCACACCGATTGCCAATACCAGGGCAAACAGGGTGATGAGGTTCAGCGTAATACCGAAGAACTGCATGAACACAAACGTACCGATCAGGGATACAGGTACCGCCATTGCCGGGATCAGCGTAGAACGCCAGTCGCCCAGGAACAGGAATACCACGATACCTACCAGGATAAAGGCTTCTACCAGTGTGTGTACCACTTTCTCAATAGAAGCATCCAGGAATTTGGATACGTCGTAGCTGATCTCATAATTCATCCCTTTAGGGAAAGAATTCGCTTTGATCTCCTTCAGCTTTTCCTTTACATCTTTGATAACCTGGCTCGCATTACTTCCATATGACTGTTTCAATACAAGCGCCGCGGAAGGCTTACCATTCAGGTTGGAGTAGATATCATACATCGAGCTGCCGAACTCCACGTCAGCTACGTCTTTCAGACGCAGTATCTCCCCATTGGGATTGGATCGCAGGATGACATTTTCATACTGTGATTTATTACTGAACCTTCCGGAATATTTCAATACATATTCGAACGACTGGGATCTTTTACCGGAGCTCTCACCTGTTTTACCAGGAGAAGCTTCCAGACTTTGTTCGTCCAGTGCTTTCATTACTTCGTCTGCAGAGATCTTGTATGCCAGCATACGGTCAGGCTTCAGCCAGATACGCATAGCATATTCCCTGTTACCAAGGATATCAGCGAATCCGACACCATCTACCCTTTTTAGTTCAGGCAGGATGTTAATGTCGGCGAAGTTGAAAAGGAATTTCTGGTCAGCATTTGGATCTTCACTGTAAAGGTTTACGTACATCAGCATGCTGGATTCCACGCGGGTTACTTTCACACCCTCGCGCACTACCAATGGCGGCAATTTATTCACTACTGATGCCACACGGTTCTGTACGTTCAATGACGCCTGGTTCGGGTCAGTTCCGAGGTTAAATACTACCTGTAGGGTAGCCTCACCATCGTTACCCGCATCGGAGGTCATGTATTTCATTCCCGGAACACCGTTGATAGCCCTTTCCAGGGGAATGAGCACTGATTTCACCATCAATTCACCATTCGCACCGGGATATTCCGCAGTAACGTTCACCTTAGGAGGTGAAATGGATGGGAATTGCGTCACCGGCAACTGGGTAATGGCAATCGCCCCCAGAAATACGATGATAAGTGATATAACTATTGAGAGAACGGGTCTCTGGATAAACTTATTAAACATGGTCTTCGCTATTAGTCATTGAACTACTATTCTGCTTTAAGTCGCAGGTGGGAAATAACCTCTTGCGGTGCCAGGTATTCATAGGTGATCTTATCATCATCTTTTACTTTCTGAATACCTTCGAGCAGTATACGGTCTCCCTCAGATACACCACTTTCAACTACATACAGGTCAGGCATTTCACCTCTTACGGTAATATTTTTTGACTTCAGTACATTGTTCTTGTCAACGATAAAAACATATTTCTTATCCTGAATCTCGTAAGTGGCTTTCTGCGGAATAACCAGCGCGTCTTTAAGCGGCATGCTCATCATCACCTTACCTGTTTCGCCGTGTCTTAAAAGCTTGTCCGGATTCGGGAATTTAGCCCTGAAGGCGATATTTCCGGTCTCATTATCGAATTCGCTTTCAATCACCTCTACTTCACCTTTGTAAGGCAGCGGACGGTTGTTGGCCAGCAGCAGGTTCACTTTGTTATCTCCACGGCTCTTAGCGTTGGTCTGGTACTCCAGGTACTCAGGCTCAGATACGTTGAAATAAGCGAACATCTCGCTGTTGTCGGAGAGGCTGGTCAGCAGTTCTCCTTCATCAATAAGGCTTCCCAGTTTTTTAGGAATACGGTCGATAGTACCGGCAAATGGCGCCCTGATCTCAGTAAATGACAGGTGCAGTTTGGCGAGTGCGATTTCAGCTTTTGCCTGATCGAGCTTAGCCTGTGCCATCGCCTGTTCATTTTTTGAAACGATGTTTTTGTCAGCGAGGGTTTTGGCGTTCTGCAGCTCAATCTCTGCAGCTTTAGCTTCCGCTTCAGCCTTCAGCAACTCTGCCTCATATATCTTGGGCATGATCCTGAACAGCACCTGTCCGGCTTTAACAAACTGGCCCTCATCAACATATATATTTTCGAGGTACCCCTTTTCCTGAGCCCTGATCTCAATGTTTCTGATAGAGCGTATCTGGGAAACATATTCCTTGGTGAAAGAAGTATCCATTACAACTGGGCTGGTAACAGTGTATTTGTTCGCTTCTTCTTTTTCTTCTTTGTGTGGCTTACAGCTGGTATGCCATAGCATAGCACACAAAGCTGTGAACATGACGATTTTCTTCATGATATTAGTTAATAAACGATAGGTTGCCTGAAAGCAAAAATTGCGAGAGAGATTAGTTCAGCCGGCGATAGTAATGTCATGCAAAGAGAAGCCAGGATAAATATACATCCGGTCGGCATGCATAAACACGCCTACGCGTTGGCTGATGTATATTCCCTGATCAGATCCTTAATACACCTTGAAGGAGATATTTATATGATGCCTGATCTGATAATATTGTAGGAGATTTTAAATATTTGCAGTGATATCTTAAATCAGATAAAGGGGTATATGCTGACCGGCCTCTGGTCAGTAGTTTATATTTATACGCGAAATTATTCGGGTCCTCGTCTTCTACATCCTCACCTATAAAGTATTCATCTTCGGAAACAGGACGGGTATCTTTAATAACAGAGCAGTTCCAATGGCTCCCACTGGTCAGGAATTCGCGGTGTTTTTCTTCCTCTTCTGTAGCAAGGGCGTAGCCAACCCCAAGATAATACGTACGCGCCAGGGGATTATTGATCCCCTTTGACAAAGCCAGGCACAGACATAGAAAAAATACAGCTACTCTCATTTGGGCACCAAAGCTAGGAAAAGTTTGAGAGCGGGAAAAGGAGGAACAGCAGTTTAACACAAATTTTAAGCATATTTTAAAGTCGTCTCCACGACCATGGCCACATGCAATAAAAACTATATATAATTAAGACCCTTCTGGCACACTACTTAAACCAGTAAAAATGCCGTTATTTTCTGCAAAATCGGCCCCCGGGCGACCCTGTTATTAAATATATCAAAAAACTGAAAAGTAATGCAAGCCAGGCAGCCCGCATTACTTAAATCTGTAGATTAATACGTGTCAATCGGCATAGCTTGTTCCGTAAAAATGTGCTTCAGCCTTTCGCCCCATTGCGCCAGTTCCTGCTCCCTTTGTACCGCTGTTTGACGAACGGGAGCATATACTACCTGTGGACGAAGTACCTCAAAACCCGTAAACTGCAGTATACCCCGGTGGAGAGGTCTAAGTACACCATACAGATCTCCATGGAGCCCATCTTTCAGGTAAGCACTTTCAACAGCGCCGGCAGTAAGGGACAGGATGGCCTTTTTACCTTTAAACATCCCTGCTTCATAAATATTGTCATTACCATAAAAACGGCCCATTGCAAAAACACGGTCCACCCAACCTTTGAGAATACCCGGCACAGTAAACCACCACAGCGGGAACTGCCAGATCATCAGATCACACCATTCTACCTTTTGCTGTTCTGTTTCAATGTCGTCGGCAAAACCGGCGACTTTCGTCGCATGTAGTTCTTCCAACTGTTGTTTAAAGAAAGCTGCATCATAGGTGGTTTTGAAATTATTTCGCCCTGACACCGGATTGAATTCCTCTCTGTAGAGATCTGATACTTTTACTTCATGTCCTTCTTCTTCCAGCGTTTTAATAGCCTGTTTAAACATGGCGCCATTCATACTCTGCATTTCCGGATGGGCCAACACAATTAGTATTTTCATAATTTTATGTTGTTTTTTTAATTAACGGAGCAAAGGTAAATTGCGGCCAATTACGCTGTAACAGCTCGGCTGATTGTATGTATCACACAAAATTGTAAGTAATGGGCAAACGTAAACCGACATCCACTAATGCACAGAATCTTAAAACCCTGGTTGATTTTTGCGGAGCTGTATATGCAATAGATGTTCTGGGGGGCAGGTGGAAACTGGTTATTCTTTATAAACTCGAGAAAAGAACGCTCCGGTTCAACGAACTGAAAGACCATATCCCCGGCATTTCAGATCGTATGCTTACGCTACACCTGCAGGAGTTGGAGAAAAGCGGTCTGGTGATCAGGACCGTGTATGCGGAAATACCTCCTAAAGTGGAGTATACTTTGTCAGAAAGCGCGCGAAAACTGGCTCCTATATGGCAGCAGTTAGAGGAATGGGGCGCGCAGCATCGTGCGGTAATGGAGGAGGCGGCGGTTACAAACAGTTTTTCATCCAGATAGCTAAATGCTCTCTTATTCCCTTAATGTCGACATTTCCTTTAATACAATCTTCATCGCCGTATCTGTCACCATAGAATGACGCTTCCCGGGGATTTTCCTTATTAAAGTTAATCAGCAATCTTCCCCTGGAAGTTCTCCATTCCAGATCAATGGAACCGTCCCGTAATGGATTTATATCGGGAAGTTCCAGCGGAATCTCATAATGCTGATGAATATATCCGGCATATGCCCGCAAAAAAGAAGTTGCATTCTCCCAGACTGCTTTACCTATAGGCAACGCATCTTCTTCATCCCATCCCTCTTCAAGGGCCAGCATATGCTTCGATTGTTCAATAAGTTCATCGACTTTAGAATTGTAGGTATCTGCATTCTTCATTTTACTACCCATTAATTCTTGTTGCAAAGGAATAAGCACAGAATGATGCCAAAAGCGATATAATGGAGAATTTTTCCATCCCTTCGTCGGAAAAGAGTTAACCCCCGTTGTAATTTCTGCCATAAAACTAAATTGTTTTGGATTGGTTAAAAATTAACAAACAATACACCTCTTTGGAAGCTTATCAATGACAGCGTCCACAAACTTAAATCTTCTACAAATACAAAACAAAAAAGTATAAAAATTCATTTCTCACAAAATCAGACGAGCATCTTTATACTATCGTAATAGCCTGTACGCTACTTCTAAAATGAAAGGCCCGGCTAAATTGCCAGGCCTTTTAATGATTCATTTATTCTCAATAGCCTCTATTCTGATAATAGCTTTCTCCCGATTCCAGCGTATTCAGGAACGTTGTTGGAATAGGCCGCACTTCATTTTGATTATCTGTAAAGAACTGTCCTACATCTGGATTTGGCCCCATCAGGTAAGTCTTGTTCAGTTTCTTCATGCGTTTCAAATCATAAAACCTTACATACTCACCGCATAACTCCCTTGCACGTTCATTCAGCACAGTCGAACGTGGCATTTAAAATACCACTGCAATACTATTACAGCGACAATCGCTAATTTAACATCACATATCCATTCAAGTTTGTTGCGGAAAAACATTCAACCTGACACATACATTCTATCAACATTCCAAACCATCTTTTATGAAAAAAATCTTACTCAATTTGTTAGCCGTTGTACTTGCATGTACTTCTTTAAGGGCGGCATCCAACATGTCAGATACCACATTGCCCTGTGTATCTGCCTATGAGCCCAACAATACGGACGAAACAGCCGCACTGATACCGACGAATACCGATATTCAGGGCGCGATATTTCCTTCGGGCGATAATGATACCTATCAGATCAATGCCCCCGCTAATTCGCAGATACACATCACCCAGCATAATCCAGCTGCCAACACCTATCTGGGGATTTACAACTACGATACAGGAGAATATGACTGGGCGCTTGATCCAGGCGTTGACGTCGTTCTCAATTTCAACACCATCGGAGGAAAATGTTATATCTTTGTAGGCGCTTACGGGGAACCATCCGAAAGCTGTTACACACTTAATGTTGGACTGGCAACTCCCCCACTCTGCCCGGATACTTTTGAGTACAACGATGTGTTGGATTCTGCAAAGACTATTGTAATCGGACAAACAGTTGCAGGCCGGATCTCAGATTACGCTGACAGAGATTTCTTCAAATTTACGGTCGACACGCCGTCTACCATCAGTGCGTATATGACTAATGTTGTTTCAGAATATTTTCAGTTCGACCTTAAAAATGCTAATGGTATACTTCTCCGTTCAGGTGTGTATGATGCCACCAATAAAACTAAACATATCTTCCAGTACGGATTATCTGCTGGCACCTACTACCTGGAAACCAGTAGTCAGGGATTCGCTATCAATCCCGAATGTTATCAGCTGACAGTCAACACACAACCATCACAGGAATGTGCAGATTGGTACGAGCCTAATAATAACGATCTGGAAGCACCTGAAATATCACTGAATACCGACTATATTTCAAAACTACAGGATCAGGACTTCTATATGTTTTTCGTCCCTTCAGGAACCTATTACTTTGAAGTAAGAGTAGATGGCCTCTGGCCTAATTGCCGCGTGAGCCTGACAGACCTTTACCTTGCCGGAGTCGGTTTCGACCATGTAGAATATAATGAAGACTATGGATCTGTAGAAGTGTTCAATGGAGGAGGTGAGTATTATATCGTAGAGATAGATCCTTACACAGGTGGAACATCATCCGATAAGTGCTATAAGCTGAGAATAAATGTGCCCGGTGCTACAACAACCCGTAAACAAGCCCTCACAACTAAAAATGGGCTTATTCAACCTGTTAAACTATACCCTGTACCGACTACAGGAAAAATGCTGATGGAGGTTACCACCACAGGTGAAAGAGAAAAACGCATCTCTATATCTGATCTTAGCGGTCGTATTCTCTTCAGCCAAAAATACGGCGTTACAGATGGTCTAAACAAGCTGGAAATTACACTTCCATCCACGCTTGCCAACGGCGTCTATATCATCTCTGATGGCAAACAATCAAGGAAGATCCTATTAAGACGATGATCAGCCATGAGGAGGGCTGAGAAACCATTTTAACAGATTGCCACTCAGCCCTCCCATGCTAATAAGCCAGTCCCTATATTCAGCTTCCTCTTCTGAGGGATTGACAAGTATCGTTAAAGATTCACTGATGGGTTCATAGTCTGAATAATCATACGATGACCAGATCCTTCTGATCTCTCCAAAATGGCTGTTGATCAACTCTTCTACAGACGTATTCTTATCTAACCAGTAAGGCCCCATTTTAAGGAGAAAAGCAGTCCAGCTATATACTAATTCCTTATCCTGCTGCTTATCTGCTTCCCGGATGACGTATAATCCCAGGTCATACACGTTCATTATTTCCAGGGCGCCTTCTTTTTCTCTCAACGGGGAACCATAGTCAATATAGATCTTGCGCGTGTCCGTCTCCAGGTAGGCTACCATCTTGTTCTCTTCGCTCCATTCTTCTTTCAAATCCCGGTAGATGTATTCAATGTCATCTTTTTCCAGCAATTCTTCGAAAAAGGATTCATTCCCCTTGTAATCCGGATGCTCCGTATAGTCGATGGTCTTAGTGTACCCAGTTTTCAGCAAAACGGGCATTACCCTGAAATTAGTGAACGAACAATCAAATTGCTGCTGTATTGCATACAGATTGCCGATGATCTTCATTTTTTCTTCGTTTGTTCCTTCTGTTTTGTCGACCAGATGAATGCTGTATTCTATCAGACCTTCTATTTCCCACATTGACATGGCTGTATGCTTGCTAAGTTTAAGAAAATATATATTTATGTAGACGCGTCAATGACGCGGATTTTCCAAAGAATGACAGATAAACACAAATGACGATTATGCTTGCCTATCGATCTGTATTTTCTGACAACATCACAAAGCTAAACAGAAAAAGCATGCGGAAAATACGCATTTTTTTCTCTTCAACAGCCAACTGTGATAAATTGATTTACAGCATATTAAAATGTAAAATTGGCATAAAAGACAGGATACAGGAAAATCCATGCTCGTTCACGTTAAGATTTAGTTGAGATGTACTAGAGGTTCGCTCGAGGTAGCCTCATCCTCCCTTAATCTTCCGTTCCGAAACGGAGGATTAAGGGAGGATGAGGCTACCTCGAGCGAACCTCTGCTATATCTCTATCGGAACAGAACCCTGGTTTTGTTGTGTTATTTCTCCGCTTTGATACCGCTTTGATACCGCTAATCCTACCTTTATCTTACGTTCATGAACGTAGGATCAAGGTAGGATTAGCGGTATCAAAGCGGTATCAAAGCGGCAAAATGGTATCAAAGCTACCTCAAACGGATTGTCTGGTTGTGCGGTCAGGAAAAGCTATGACATACTCCCGCAAAGAACCAGCATCGACATGGATAAAAAGTGTTAAGATATAGCTGTTAAGCGTTAAAATAATGGCTGATGGATATATCTATATTTCCTTAATTTCACACTAATAAAGTGTTGATCTGACATTTAACTAGCACTGACCTGTAGCTACTTCTGACTGGATATCTAACCAACAATGAAACCCTTTTGTCATTCTGAAACCATCGGGCGGTATTATTCACTATTCTACAAAATATATAACCCTTATCAATCTGATGCCATGAAAATTAACCTTGTTTTTTTCAACCGAAGAGGCTTCCGTTTCGGCTGTAACAATTTGTTTGCTGTACTATCCTGCCTCATTTTGTTCTGTACTTCATGCAAAAAAGATCTCCCGGCTAAAGATGCCAGCACGCCTAAGAAGTCAGAGCTGGCGGCGCTGTCTATATACAAGCCGAATGAATTTGGCAACATGGACTACAATGACAGCACTAGTACCTGGAGCTACAAACGTAGCCGGCAATCAACGCATTTTATCGTATTCTGGGATAAAAAATACCAGCACTATGACCCAGGATCTCAAAGTATCCCCAGTGCATATCGTGTTAATATTGATGATCTGCTGGCTAAAGCCGAGTCGTTCTATGAACATAATGTGACAGAGCTTAAGTTTGCAGAGGTAGGCACGGGGAAGTCGAACCTGGACAAATATAAACTAATGATCTTCCTGTACTACCAGGACGAATGGCTGGCTACCGGTTCCGGTTATGATGATATTATCGGGGCACTTTGGGTGAGTCCGAATACATGTCAACCTGTAGGATCTACTATTGCCCATGAGATCGGGCACAGCTTCCAGTACCAGGTCTTCTGCGATATAAAAAACGGCGCTGGTTTCCGCTATGGCTTTGGTGGCAATGGCGGTAATGGGTTCTGGGAGCAAACAGCACAATGGCAGTCTTTTCAGAGCTATCCAAAAGAAGCATTTACCTCCTATTATTTCGGCGAGTATGTAAAAAACTATCATCGTCATATTATTCATGAATTACCCCGTTATGCCAATTATTTCATACACTATTATTGGACCTATAAACATGGCATCGATATGATCGGTAAGCTCTGGCGTGGAGCGAGACAACCGGAAGACCCTGTGCAGGCATATATGCGACTCAACGGCATAACAACTGAACAGTTCAATGATGAGATCTATGATGCTGCTAGCAGATTGACGACTTTTGATATGGATGCCCTCAGGCAGAATGGGAAAGATTATATCGGCAAACATACCTATAACATGAATCAGCTGTCAGACGGTAGTTTCCAGGTTGCTTATGACCATTGCCCCGGAACAACCGGTTATAATGTTATTCCGTTAAATGTTCCTGCCGGAGGTACAGAAATATCGGCTGCATTTACAGGACTTCCCAATGCAGCGGGCTACAATCAGGTAGATGCCGGCCGGGCCGGATGGCGTTATGGTTATGTTGCTTTGCTGGAAAATGGCACAAGAGTTTATAGCAACATGTCCAAAGGAACTGCTGGTACCGCATTGTTCACCGTACCGGCAGGCTGCAGTAAACTGTGGTTTGTTGTAACAGGTGCTCCTACCATCTATTCCCCAAATCCATGGGACGATAATGAGAGCGACGATGAACAATGGCCATATAAGGTAAAATTCAATCGTACAAATGTATTAGGTTATATCAATCCGGGTGAAAATGCAACACCGAGGGACACTAGTTTTACTTATAATGTCAGTTTTCCCCTCGATATGACCGCTTACTCAGGAAAATCAGTATCTATCGATCTGACAAAGTTGGCTACCGCTTTTGTATTGCAACCTCCCAGAATAACCCAACTGATGGGCAGTTCAATTAAATTCTATGCTGTTGAAAGTAATGGGTCACTTAATGCCACCACAACGGCGAATGGCTATGGACATTGGTTTAATGCACAGGGAAATGTCACCAGCTGGGGAACCAATGCCCGCTTATTCTCTGAATATGATGCATCTTCTTTTGTTTTCTCAATAGGTCAGTATCCCGGCCACAGCGTTGTTGGCGACAAATATACCATCCGGCAGGCACTGGTCTATGAATATGAGCCAACGAAAAAAGTGCAGGCCACTTTTATACTTAATGTCAAAATAGAATAGCCTGCTACTATAGTCATTATTACTATCGCTTATCCCCGGTCCATGTTATGTTCGTGAACCAGGGATAAGCGATGATATTGAAGAAATATCTTATTCCACCTCCTTATCCTGATCTACTTCATTTTTGGGTTCCCAAAGCTCAATAATGTTTCCTTCAGGATCCAGTATATGGACGAATTTGCCATAGTCATATTCCGCAATCTCGTCAACGACAGTTACATTGTTCTTTCTAAACTCTTCTACCAGAGCTACAATATTTTCGACCCGGTAATTAATCATAAATGATTTGGCTGAGGGATTGAAGTATTTGGTATCCTGTGGAAACGTACTCCAGGTTGTCGACCCTTTTTGAGATGGGTTATCAGCATCCCGCCATTCAAACGTTGTACCGTATTCGCTGGTAGCCAATCCAAGGTTTTTGGCGTACCATTCGTTCATACCTTTGGGGTTATCGCATTTAAAAAATATGCCGCCAAGGCCAGTTACTTTTTTCATATTTGAAGTGTGTTGTACGATAAAAAAGCTATAATATTGAATACCAGAGTGATATTTTATACGATAATAAATATACTAAAGAATATTTAGCCCCAAAACATTTGCTTCTTTATGTACTCCCCTTTCGTCATGTTATCATATTGCCCCTATTACATCGGTGAAAATACTATTTCTTTGGTCGCTTTTTTAACCTCGCCGTTACCCATTCTTTACGATGCCTCCATTTATCAAGAACGGGATCGTCATTTACCATAACATCCTTACTGTTCATTAATCCCAGACTCTTTGCCAGCGACTTAAACAGTGTGGCCACTTTCTTGTTTTGCCGCAGCCATTCCTGCTGCGTCTTCAATGTATGCGTTTCATACGTTTTAAAAGCCAGATTAATAACCTTCAGCTCGCCTTCATAATCCTTTTTCTTTCGGTATAGTACCATCAGGCGTTGCCAGGCCTGCTCTTCTCGTGGATTGTTCTTCACAGCTTGTTGATACAGCATTATAGCCCCCTCCGCATCACCCTGAGATTCGGCGTCTTTTGCCTTGACCAGTAGCTGTCGGTTAGATGTATTTTTTCCCTGAGCCATATCAATTTATACCAAGTGGCATGCCAGGTGCTGGCATGTAAATTGCCTATATACAGGAAACTATCTAAAGAAAACTATGCAGGAAGGACCTATTTGGATCGTGACTGAGGACAGAGAGGATCACGAATTGATACAGGAGATTCTTAATGAGCTCGATTTTAAAACTGAGTTGGTGTTGTTTACAAAGTCTGAAGACTTACTCGCGTGCCTTGACCAAGCGAAGGAAGCACCTTTTATTATCATTTCTGATGCAAACCTTCCAGGAATGAATGGATTTGAATTGCGGGAGCAGTTACTTTCGACGCCAAATAAAAAGTTCCACAGCGTTCCATTCATTTTTTGGTCAGTTACCCCGTCGGAAGTCCAGGTACAAAGGGCATACGAATTAAAAGCGCATGGCTTTTTTATTAAGGAAGCAACCTATGAGGAATGGCGGGATTCGTTGCTCATCATTATCCGTTACTGGCAGAAAAGCAAAACGCCCTCCAAGAAAGATCAACCCAGTGCTCCCCAGTTATAAGGGAGCCATTCTTCCCTTCAATAGGTCTTCCACCATCCAGCCCGTAGCCGCATTATCTTGGTCTACCTATTTTGTCCGATTTGCCCCTGTTTTTGTCTCTTTCGCCCTATCTGAAATATTATTAAGACCATAACTTTGCCATCAATATTCACCACCAATCACTCATGTATGAAAAAGATAGTTTTTTTTGCAGTTATCATGGCTGCGTTTGCCTTTGTAGCCCCGAACAATCCACTTACTAAAAAGGAAAGAAAGGATGCTATAGATTTATTAAAGAGCACCGAGAATGATCTCTTGCAGGAAGTGAAAGGGCTTAGTGAAGCGCAATTGAAATATAAACCTGCACCCGACCGTTGGAGTGTGGAAGAATGCGTGATTCATATTGCCACTACCGAACAAATGTTATGGCAAGCAACAGATGCCGGCATCAAGCAAACTGCCAATCCCGAGAAACGTTCCGAAATAAAAATGACCGATGAACAAATTGTAAAGGGTGTAGAAGACCGCTCAACGAAAAGACAAACATCCGACAACCTGAAACCAGAGAACTCACCTTTCAAATCCATGAGTGAAGCACTGGCAAGTCTGAAAAGCAGCCGCGAAAAACTCACCAGCTATGTTAAGTCAACCTCCGATGATCTGCGCGACCACGTGCTTACCATGCCGTTTGGCAGCCTGGACTCCTATCAGATGATACTGTTCATAGCAGCTCATAATGGGCGGCATACGCTGCAAATCAAGGAAGTGAAAGCAGATCCGGGTTTCCCTAAAAGTTAATTGGCCGGATGCAGAGCATCTGTATTCCGAAATCTTATACTAATTAATTGTGATAATGCTTGTGCTACGTTCGTAAACGTAGCACAAGCATTATCACAATTAATCCTGACGAAGAATATTCCCGGCTGCAACCATAAAAACTTTAGTTTATGAAAACAAAAAAGATCTGGGCTAATTTCAGTGTTCAGGATTTAGACCGAACCACTAAATTCTACACACAACTTGGATTCAAACACAACGGCGCGTCGGAGCAACTGACCAGCTTCTTCTTCGGTGACGAAAACTTTATCATCCATTTCTTTTTGAAAGAGGTACTTGAACAGGGCATGAAGGGACAAATAATTGATACAAAAGGAGGGAATGAAATTATATTCACCGTTTCTGCAGACAGCAAGGAAGAGGTAAATAATTGGGAAAAAGAAGTGCAACAAGCGGGAGGAACAATCATTTCAAAGCCGGAGGAGTTTGGAAAGGGATATTACGGCTTCGTGTTTGCAGATCCTGATGGACATAAGTTCAATGTATTTTACATGTAGTCTCACTATCGCCCGACCAAGAATCGTTAGGCAAAAAACTGATAGTATAAATTTTATGAACGCCGGCCTTAAACAGTACTGTACCGGTGGTAAGAATAATAAAAAACATGACCACATTCGAAAAGAACATCCCAAAATTGACATCTACTGCCACATCGGTTATCACCCTTCTATCTACAACCAGTCTTCTCTTTTTATGTTTAACATCTTCAGCTTCCATCGTGGCTTGCCAGAAAAACAGATATGGTGAAATAGTGGTGCCCAGAATGGCTACCAAAATGCTGACAAATTCCTTGAAAATTGTCGGTTGTCCATGCTACTTACTTTCTTAATTTTATGAAAATCTGCGTTGCTGTTTTCAGATCCAGTGCTTCCATATCCACAAGCTTTAATGATTTGACCATATGGAGGGTAGTTGTTTTGTACCTTAAAAAATGCTCAGTTTTCAAATGAGACTGATAGGCTTGCTGATCGCTGTACACTTCTAATATCCTCACTTGTGTTGGATTCTCCTTCTGGAACATGGGAAAGATGGCAATGACTCCTTTTTCAAGCCTTACAGATGCCTCCGCTTCATGCTTTAGTATTAGTTTATATTCCTCCAGATGCTGGGGCTGTATCTCGATTTCTGAAATGCGTACCATTTTTCCCTGTTGTTGTGCATAAGCTGTGTTATTCATACAAAAAAAAAGTATTGTTATACCCAGTACAGCCCGCAAGCAATGCTTAATGAAAATACTGTATTGATAATCGTATTTAGACATATAGGTGCTTGTTGTTTTTTTACTTCTTCATTTTCGAGAAAACTGCTCTTGATATTTCGGCTTGTTCGCGGCTTACCAGCTCTTCAATAATGTCGAACACTGATTTCACCTGTTCAGCTGAAATTCCCGTATTCATACCCATCCCGATATGCGCCTGCAATTGTCCCTCCGTTCCCGGCATAGCTGCCAACGCAGAAATTGTTACCAATTCCCTTTGTGTGTAATCCAGTACATCGCTGTCAAAGATGTCGGCAAAGAGGTGCTCTTTCAGGAAAGCATCAATGCGAGGCGCAAACTCACCGAAACCTGGTGCCGGTTTCAACTGCGGTACCTGAGTCAGGGTTTCAAGTGCTTTTCTTCCACGCTCATAAGCGTCCGAGCTGTCTTTTAGAGGTGTTGCTTCTCTACCTGCCACATCTGTAATACCTTTCTTTTTCCTTTCTTCCAACACCTGCATGAAACAACTGATGCCATTAAGGCTTCTCGGGAAACCACAATAGGCATATAACTGCACCAATGCTTCCTTTATCTCGTTTATGGTGAGGCCCGCGTCCAGTCCGGAGTCAAGCTGTACTTTCAGTCTTTCCGTATCTCCGGTTGCCGTCAATGCTGAAATAGCGGCAAGGTTATGCTGACGCAGATTCAAAGGCTGTGCTTTGCTTTCATCCTGTGCGCTCATATCTATTGTATTTAAGATTAAAACAAATGATAAAATCCAAACCTTCATACTACAAAATTACCCCATGTTCCTTGGACCCTCTTTATACAAAACACAGATTTATTTACCACTTTCACTGAATCTGCTTCGATAGCTCCAACACATGTCAAGGTTTGCTAAATTTGTATGAATTGCGATACAGATATGGAACAGGTGGAAAGAATAGATACCGTTAAACAATACAATCAGACACTGGGAATTGATACACTACATCCTCTTGTCAGCGTTGTAGATTTTGACGAAATGCCCACCTATCATTATTTCAGAAGATACATGGGTATTTACGCCATTTTCTTGAAGTACATCAAATGCGGTGACATGAAATATGGCTGCCAGTCCTATGACTATGAAGATGGGACCTTGGTATTTATATCGCCCGGGCAGATTTATGGGATTGACAGCAAGGGTAAGGCGATCAAGCCATCTGGAAAGGCGCTTGTATTTCACCCCGATCTGATAGCAGGCACTGATCTCGGAAGAAAAATGAAGAACTATACCTTTTTTTCGTATGAAGTGAATGAGGCACTTCACTTATCCAAAAAGGAAAGGGCCATTATTAATGACTGTTTTGGAAAGATTGCTTATGAAATAAATCAGAACATAGATAAGCATAGTAAAATACTGATTGTATCGAACATAGAATTGTTACTGAATTATTGTATGCGCTTTTACGACCGTCAGTTTATCACCCGTAGCCATGTTAACAAAGATATTCTGATGCGGTTTGAAAACCTTCTTAATGACTATTTTCAGTCCGATAAATGTCAGACTTTGGGTGTACCAACCGTGGCCTGGTGCGCGGAGCAATTGCACCTATCGGCCAATTATTTCGGAGATCTCATAAAAAAAGAAACGGGCAATACAGCGTTAGACTATATCCAATCCAGAGTGATTGATGCCGCAAAGCTCATGATATTCGACAACAATAAATCTATTAGTGATATAGCTTTTCAATTGGGTTTTAAATACCAACAGCATTTTACGCGGTTGTTTAAACAAAAAACAGGGAAAACACCTGTTGAATATAGAGCCATGAAATGGAAATACACTAATTAGCTGGCACAACCCTTATTGACGATTTATAAACAGTATTTGAAATTTAAGATTATTGATCGAAGCTGTTCCCAGAAAGTCATTCATTAACTCCAAAAAGGAACGAAGTGAAACTCCTCCGCTCTGTTCTTCATATATGACAACCTTCTAAAACTGCGTTGATATTTATTCCTCATAAAACGAAGTGAAATTTGTCCATTCATCCCAGCTCAAAAAAGTGCTGATCCCACAGGCCAAACGAAGATGCCGTCTTACTTTTGAGACGGCATCTCTCGCTTTATGAAGTATCCTGGATTTGCGTTTACTACTTATGTGCTGCAGAAGCTTCGATAGTATTTAATAACATAGCTAACGCCACTGCATCGTCAAAGGAAGGCGTTGTACGCGTACCGTTTCGGATATCATTCGCCAGGTTCTTGTATATATTAGCTACATTTCTTGCAAATGGCGCATCTGGAAGATCTGAATATAATTCCTGAGGCGGCTCCAACCGGGAAAGTGCTTTTTCATCACCTTTAGCGCCCATGATTGTCAACTGTGCCAACTGACCATGACCTAAGTTACCGGTTACCTGAATGTCGCCTGTTGTTCCATTTATTTCCCAAAGGAAATTCGTTCCCTTTGATACGCCACCGCGGTAATGGACAGAGAAAGCACCACCATTTTTCAGTTCGCCAATGATCATAATCTGGTCGGCTGCCGTTTTGGTTTTGGTTTCATTAGTATCCCCGAGTGTAACTGTTTTATAATTGCTGGTCATTGTCGCTTTTAACGAATCTATGCCCCCCAATACTTTCTGAAAGCCTGCCAGCGTATGAGCTAGGGGGATATGCAACATGGTAGCGCCCATGGCTGCATCGTACATGTAATACAGACCGGACACTGACTCTCTACCCCACTGCATACCGGAACCAATCAATGTAGTAGAAAGCACCTCACCAATATACTGCTCTTTAACAAGCCGTTCCAGGAAAATAACCTCTGGTGCAAAGGGCATTTGTGTGCCTACAGCGGCAATTGCTTTACTACGTGATGCCAGTGCCGCCAGCGCCTTCGTTTCATTAAGATCACCCGCCAGCGGATGTTCACAGTAAATATGCTTACCAGCTTCCAAGGCTGCTTTTACCAGTTCAAAATGAAAAGGTACTTTCACTGTTATAATCACCAAATCAATTTCGTGTGACCAGATCAATTCCATTGCATTAGGGAAGGCAATGGGAATGTTTAATGCCGTGGCTGCTTTTTGGGCGCTTTCATAACTGGAGTTAGCTATACCCCTGAGCTCATACTCGTTGTGTAAATACCTTAAAGCTGGTAGATGGGATTTGGAAGCCCATTGTCCATCAACATTCAAGCCGATGATGCCGGCGCGAATTTTTTTATAGATCATGTAGATAATATTTGCGCGGCCATTGCTGGCCGGTGGTTTCGTGCAGATAAATAGTTTGATTTTAAAAATAATCGGAGGGCGCTTTACCAAACTTTTCTTTAAAGGAACGGGAAAAATGTGCAAGACTTTCAAATCCTAATTCAAGGTAGATGGCGGACGGTTTTTTCTTCTTTTTCTCTATAAGATGCCGGGCCTCTGTGAGTCGCTTTTCCTGTAACCACTGACGTGGAGAGGTGCCAAAAGTACTTTTAAAATCACGCTTAAATGAAGCGAGGCTTCTACCCGTCAATTGTGCAAACTTCTCAACCGGTACATTAAAATAAAAATTGTTAAGCATGAATTTTTCCAGGTCTATCTTATAGGGCTCTGAAAAGTCGAATAAATAGTTGCTGAGCCCGGGCTGGGTATGTAGCAACAACCTCACTGCTTCTTTTACTTTCAATGCGCCCATGATTCTTCCTGTATTGCCTATCGGATTGCGTATGTAAGGTATCACTGATTGGAAATAACCTTGCAGGAAATCATTTGGTGGAATTAGAATGTTTCGCTTACCCATGTACTTCTCCTTTATTTCTATCTGCTCTTCCAGTGCAATCTGCCGCAACAGTTCATCGCGGAGAAAAACAACCACTGTTTGATAGCCCTTGCTGTCTAAGGGTTTTTTAGTAACCTCTCCCACTTGATTTTTGCGAAGCAGCAATATTTCGTTCGGCCGCATGGAGGTTCTTTCGCTGGAAGTTTCCAGGGTAAATTCTCCAGAAATCTGGAATGTTAGCATGGTATGTTCTATATACACCGCATAATCCTTTTCCACGGCAGCATGGAAAGCGTAAAAGACAGTATCCGGAATGAGTTCGGCGTTCGGCTTCATTTACTAAAAATAAATAAAAAGCTGTTGAGAGTCGAATGCACTTATCGTTGCAGACAGGTGCTGCCAGCAATGGCGCCTGGCGCATTGTGGTCGCTGCCGTAAAAATCGCCGTGCCATGCGCATACGGCCCGGTCCAAGTTTTGATACCGATGGTCCGCTGTCACTCAGCCTTGTCTTTTGTATTGTTGCCATATTGTTCCTCATAAATTTGATGACACAAAGATTGGCTTTTAAGCGCTCCTCAGATTTCCTTAGTAGCTCAATTTAATTGACTGGGTGGCTCAAACTGCAATACTGTGAGGGAAATAGTACTGGATGCAGACCGGGCAAAGATTTGGAAAGTCCTAAAAATGACGAAAGCTCCGAAAATTCGGAGCTTTCCTCTGTGGTGCCCAGTAACGGTTGGTTTTTGAGCCTCATCTCATTCAACTAATCCCGGCCAGTTTTGAGGATATCAGGTCGCTCTTTAAACTTTGTTTAATTATGCAAATCAATTACTTTCAGCTCCCTGAGTAAGTATTTCGGTCAGTTTAGCCTCAAGACCTTTTCCAAATAAGGTTTTGCCGATAATATTCCCGTCAGGATCAATCAGAAAGTTCTGTGGAATTGCACGAACGCCGTATAATTTAGCGGCCGAATTATCCCAAAATTTAAGATCAGAAAGCTGAAGCCATGGCAACCCATCCTTTTTGACTGCAGCTAACCATTGTGCTTTATTTTCTTGTCTATCAAGTGATATACCTATAATGGTGAAGTTGTGGTCTTTAAATTTATTATACATCTTAATAAGATTAGGATTTTCAGCACGGCAAGGTCCACACCAGGATGCCCAAAAGTCAAGAAGTACATATTTGCCACGAAAAGAAGAAAGTTTAACCGGCTTTCCTTTTGTATATATAAAAAGTATTACCGAAAATATACTATTTCAATAGTCGGTCCGTTAATTTACAAGATTACTCACGATTATCGACTAACACCCCCATTTCATGCAACTCATAGCGACTATTTCCTTATTATCCTGATCGTAAACGGATCTCAGGATCACGGGATTTTCTCGTCTGTGTTGATGATGGCATTATTACCAGAATCGGAAAATCGTTGGTACTGTAATTATAAAAAACAACCAGGCCAGATATATCAGTTCACGTTTCAAATATAAATCACATCTATGAAAGTCGTTATCATTCCTCTTCTTTGTCTTATCATTTCATTATCGGCAGATCAGCATGAATCTGGCAATCCCGCGTATGATTTTGCAGACTCCATTATCGCGAGGAACAACGGGATGCCTGCCGCTGCGGCAACGAATCTGTTAATGTTGTCAGTTGCGGGATATTACCATGAAAGTATGCTATATGAAGATTCGATCTCTACACCAAAGACGCCTGTTCGAATTACGCTCAATAATAAGCATGTACTTGATGCCCGCGAACTTATTCTCAGAGAAGCTGCGAAACATCGAATCATATTGATTAATGAAGCACATTTCCGCCCGCAGCATAGACTTTTTACTAAATCGATTTTAAGCGCCTTATATCAGCAGGGCTATAATGTTTTCCTTGCGGAAGGTATCTGGCCCAACAACCAGTTGGATAAAAGAGCTTATCCTGTAAAAGGCGAAGGCCACCTTCTGAATGAACCGACTTATGCCTCGCTGATCAGGTATGCGGCAAAGAAGGGTTATAAAGTCAGGGCCTATGAGTATGCGTCACAGCCTACATGGGATGATAGTGTCGTGCTTGACAAAAATGGTTCGATGAAATATATTAATTATCATCCCAGGGATTCTGTGTCTTTTATAAAAAATGAGAAGGGGGAAGTCATACAAAATGTATTTACATCAGTAAGGGAGGAGCAACAGGCGAAAAATATTCTTGCTATTATCCGTGCCAATCCAAAATCCAGGTTTATCATTCATGCGGGCTATGCTCATATCAATGAGTCGGGCCCGATGATGGGCAGCCAGTTACGCCAGCTCCTTAATTATGAAGATATCCTTACCATTGATCAGACTGAGTTAAATGAAAAACAAATTGTTATTGATACACTGACCAACGATACGATCCGTAGGGCTGAGGCCTTTGTGCTGGTTGATAAAACAACTAAAAAGGCCTGGAATTACTATGGGAACAGCTATCCGGTAGACTATACCATTTTCAATGCCAGCTTTAAGGACTCCCTCGGACGCCCCGGCTTCCTGTTTAAAGACGTAGAAAAGAGGGTAGTTACCTGGTTGAAACCAGCACTACTGAAAGATTGTGGTTGTGTATTCAGTGCTTATAACCCCGGAGAACTGAAGAAGGAGCACCAAAATGCCATAGCTACTGACGTGGTTTATGTCGATAATGAACATGTACGTCCTTTGTTGCTGTATAAAGGCATGCATACGATCGTGAAGAAAAACGCCAAGGGAGAGTATACCCAGTTTAGTTTGGAAGTCAAATAAAAACCAACCGATTTATTCCCTTAGTCCCGATTTCTGAGCCAATTCTTCTCTAATCTAATTCGTCATCCTGTAAATCAATAACGCACATCTAACCCATTAGTTAGATGTGTGTTATTGATACGGTTATTAATTATGCACCAGCTTTAATGATTGTTTCATTGGTTGCCATTGCAATATAGTTTGCAGTATCAAAAAATTTGGGCTCATCGGGATGAACCTTTGTTAAATAATTCTCTGAATTGAAGAAGGTGTTGAAATCCTCAAACGAGTCAAACGAGATTTCTACTACAGCATCGTATAAGGGCTTAGGAAAACCTTCAGCTACTATAGGGTGGTTAACTACATATTTTCTAACGTAAAGTTCTGTCTCAGGGATGGAACAGAATAAAGGAGCGTGCCGATTTTTGTGATAATCCACAAATTCTTCAAGGCTCATACCGGGTAGTTTTTGTACTAAAAACGTAAATTTGATCATTGTCTATTTATAATTTGACACAAAATTATTTCATTACTTACCTTATAGCAAGTACGCACAACTTTGTGCGTACTTGCTATGACAATTGATTGACCAAGCGATGTACAAAAAAAACTCCCTATTAGAATTGACTGTGGCCTGCACATATTTAAGGAACTCTTAGATGGCAAGTGGAAACTGATGCTTATCTATTATATTTCAGAGCAGGTAAAAAGACCAGGAGCATTGCAGAAGAAAATAGCGGTGGACAGACGAGTAATGAACAAACAATTGGATGAATTGGTAAAATATGGATTTGTAGATAAATTTTCTTTCGACACTAAAATTCCTAAAGTTGAATATCAACTAACACCTCTGGGATTTAGTCTGTTGCCGATAATACAAGATTTGGAGCAATGGGGCGAAAACAATAGAGCTGTTTTAGAGGCAGCGCTTAATGGGAAGTCCTCCCCTACGTAAGTGATAAGTCACTTAATCAGATGTTACTGACGTATATTTCGATGATTTGTTACTTAACAGAAAGATTGATAACTTCATATTCCGATGCCGACATTGTTAATCTAACTTGTTGTCAGCAAAATAAAGCTTTAGAACATGCCCGACTGCCTATGAGCCACGTTACACTCACCGACTATGAGGATAATAACCAACAAAGTTTCTGGGAGCAATGCTTGTTTCCAGTTGCCAAACCCGTAAAAATAAGGCTGTCAAGAAAATTGTCCGGTAAAACTATCCTGCTGACGGGGGCCAGCTTTGGTATTGGAGCCTTGGTCGCAACTCTCCTTGCCGAATATCAGGTAAAATTGATATTGGTAGCAAGGACAAGGGAGAAATTGGAAGAATTACAACAGTCGTTGCAGGGCAAACGGGCTACGGTCTTCATTGTTCCCTCCGATCTGCGGGAGGAAAGGGCGATTGATAGTTTGCTGCAGGAGTTAAAAAGAAGAAATGTTGAAGTTGACCTGTTTATCAACAATGCCGGAAAATCAATCCATCGCGGTCTAGACCAATCACTGGACCGTTACCAGGATACACAACGGTGTAGTGCAACCAATTATACAGGACCTGTACAATTGTTATTGGGGTTATTACCTGTTCTTATTAAAAACAGAGGTCATATTATAAATGTATCTGCTCTCAATGTATTGCTGCCGTCAACATCAGGTTGGTCAGCCTATCAATCATCGAAAGCAGCTTTTGATCAGTGGTTGCGCTGTATGGAGCCGGAATTGAAGATCAGAAATGTTACTGTAAGTAGTGTGTACTTACCATTGGTGCGCACCCGTATGAGTATGGTGAACGAAAAGAATCATGGCAGGATGGCCATGAGCAAAGCAAAAGCGGCGAACATAATTTTGAATTGTATCGTGCTTGGCAAAAGGAAGTACAGGCCCTGGTGGACAGGTTTTGTATTATTGTGGTGTTCGTTGTTTCCGAATCTATGGTACCGGATGCAGGTGTGTTATTTAAAAAAAAATAAATAGCTATGCGGACCATCTTTCAGTTGTTACGGCTTCGGTGTCTCACCCCTTATTCTTTGTTGCTACTGTACAGAGCAAAGAAAAAGCATGGCAATAATTTATGTTTCCTGCTGAAGTTTGCTGCCGATTATTATGGTTCTGAGACAGCGATGGCAGATGAAAATACCCAGTTAAGCTTTAAACAACTCTACGAAAAAGTACTGCGGCTTACCTTTGTAATCCAGCGAAAAATACAAAATGAGTTGAACAATACTGCGGTGTTGATTTGTAATAACTCGATAAATCATATACTCGTCCTGTATGCCATTCAAAACCTTGGTCTAAAACTAGCGCTAGTAAATGACAAATTGCTACCCGGCGATATTTTTAAAATAATAGACAAGCAGGCCGGTGCCTGTACGATTTTTGCATCCGGGTCGTCTATTGAAAATGCTATTGATATAGACGACTTACTAACGCATATAAACGGAGGGGGAAAAAAACAGTATTACTCAAAAAATCATGCCCGCGTGATTTTTCCTACCTCAGGTAC
The DNA here is from genome assembly GCF_003014595.1 of Chitinophaga ginsengisoli. Classification (GTDB taxonomy): domain Bacteria; phylum Bacteroidota; class Bacteroidia; order Chitinophagales; family Chitinophagaceae; genus Chitinophaga; species Chitinophaga ginsengisoli. The sequence goes on from NZ_PYGK01000002.1 coordinate 709,845, forward strand.
TACTGGCGATATAAAATTGATAGAAAAGAAAACCGGGGAGTTTTATTGGGTGCAGTCTTTTGCTGACCTTGTGCAACGCACGGCTATCGATAAAAGGAATGCTGCCTATATTGCCATTCCTGTTTCCAGCGGATTTGGGTATACTGCTTTATTGTTTACGCTGATATTGGGAAAGAAGGCAGTAGTATCTGGTGCCAAAAATATAATCACAGTTGCCGGCTTCTTATCGCAACAGAAGGTGGATTTACTGGTGGGAGTGCCAACAGTCCTATATAAAGTGGCGCAACAACTGGAACTTGAAAAGCACGCCGTGATCTCTATCATCAGTAGTGGTGCCGCGTTGAATAAAACCATTTTAAACAAGCTAGCCGGGTTGACCACTAATATTTTTAGTCTGTATGGTAGTACTGAGGCCAGCACTTGTTTTATTGCCGATTATACACAACTAAGCCTCGATTCATGTACATTAGGAACTCCATTAAAAGGTGTGAAGTATCAGATACAATCCCTACTTGGTGGCGGGAAAGAATTGCTGATACAATCTCCATTGGCCAACGCAAGTTCCGGATCGGGCTGGTTAGCTACCGGTGACCTGGTAGTAGAAGATGGTAATGGAGGTATTATATGGTGTAGCCGTAAAGATGACATGATCATAAAAATGGGTACTAATATTTATCCCATAGAAATTGAACGACAATTGCTGCAAATCGCCTGCATTGAAGATGCCTATGTTGCCGGTGAAAAGGATGTGGTAAAAGGAGAAATAATTGTGGCATTTATAAAAATAAAGCCAGGTACTTCATTCGATGAAAAGCTAGTACGGGAAAGCCTCCGACTGGTCTTATCCGGCATCAAAGTGCCCGATGAAATTTATATAGTTGATTACTTTAACTATACAAGCACGGGCAAGAAGATCAGGCCGGCTAGAGCGATCTCAAAAAAAGAATAGCTGAACAAAGTGGTCAGTAGTGCAAAATCAGCCCGCGTGATTAGTGTTCGACAGATCACTCCACCAATCTGTCTAGATTTTTCCTTTGGCTCGGTGAAGACAAAGGGATATTTGACTTTTAGGATGATCAGCCGCCAACTTCCATAAAGAGACCAGGGCCTAAGCTATTTTTGGTCTTGATCCGGCCTACGTCTAAGTAAGTATGAATATGAAGTAGCTATGGAATATAATATAAACACTAAAAATGGGAAAGCCGCTCTGAGAGCGGATTTCCCATTTTTAGTGCCCCGGTAGCGGTAGATTTCAAAATCAAACATTATTGATTATGAAGTTGTTATATAGGAAATTAGATTGGTTTATTGAAATAAATCAATCATCTCTTTGTTTTCAGATGCTGCCGCCATACCCCTACCAAGCGCCCATATCTCTGCTTCCCATTTTTTCCAGGAATCAGTATCAGGGTTACTGAGACTTATTAATGTATCAATATTATGCCCGGATATTCTTACAGTATAACTTACTCCGTCTACAGTTATTCCTTTGCTGCCTTCAAATAAATTGACGTTGAAAATATCCCTTAAATCAGCAGTACGGTTTTCGAACCAAATTATATCAATTTTAGATTCCTTTTATTTAAACAGATTCCCAATAATCGAAAAATCAATAGAGGCTCCAATTGCCCAACCAACCTTCCAATCAATATTTGTGCGCAGGTTAAAATCTTCCTGGGTAATGTTTGTTTTTTCAAATTTGAACCCATTCGAAGTATCAAATGTATTGACCTTTCCGAAATGACCGCCAGCGAAGAAACTGCATCCTCTTGAAAATTCCCAATTAAGGCCGAAAAACAGGTTTTGGAATACTTTATCACTAATACCCACTCCTACTGTTGGGTATATACGTTCCCATATAGGGCGCATATAAAGATAGTTTTTGGAGTGAAGCTGTGCATTGGTAACAGGATTGTTAATGTCGGATAATTTCTTTCGACCCTTTTTAATCTGAGACCTGTTTACATAGTATTTTATCAAAGTGATTGGGGATGTATAAAGTGTAGCAAATACGGTCCCGTATCCACGATTGTGTGCTTCTTCTTGTTCTGCAACGTTTAAGGACGTATTGCTGGGATCGGGTAGGATACTATAGGTTGGATCAGTAAGCCATGTGTTTAAGAGACCAACACTTATATTGGCTGTGAATGACCTCGTCATTGGAATGGTATAGTTTAAATCTCCTTTCTGTTGTTTACGATCTAAAAATCTATATACTTCAAAGTCGATATCTGAATCGGCTGTTCTGATGACAAGGGTATATTCTTTTAAGGAAGGTTTATTTTCACCTTTGCCGGTAAGTTCTCCGTTGACTGTAGTTCTGGTATTTTCAATGCGGTTAGTACCTGTGAAAGATGCTTTTGTTGTTTTAATACCATAAGATACAGTTTTCCCATCACTTGTTTTTTCCAGGTATATTACATGTACTACGTATTGTACTTCCGGCATGCCTTGTGGAATTCCGGTGATTAACGAGTTTCCCATCTCATCCAGAAATATATGTACGTAATTGGGGCCTCCGTAAATGTATTGGCTATTGTCCTTTATTTTTGTGTTCAGCATGATGCCGTAAGGTGTCAAGATGATATTCTCCTTTCCGAAAGTATTGAAAATAGCCTCTTCGTAGGCAGAAGAACCACCTGCAAGCAAGTTGTCATTGTCATCATCATCATCGCTATCACCGGATGATTTTTTTTCATTGATGGCGATATTATATTTATCTGAGTTGTCGGGATCTGTTAATTCAATTTTTGTCACTTCGTTAACGATGCCAAAATCGGTGGCATCTTTGGCCTGCTGCTCTACCTTTACGTCAGTAGAACACGTGTTTGTTCCATCGGTGATGGTTAGCGTATTCGTACCTGCGGTTTGTGGCGTTCCCATTCCTGTCAGTACTATTTCCTGTACGCTGGTAGTGGTTATATTAAAAACGCCACTAAAAAAGTATCCATTTTTGAGTGACGTTGAAATGATATAATATCCTTTTGCAGATGGTTTAATTTTAAGAAGGAGTTTATTCGCTGAATTTAGTTCTTTACCCACTTGCAAGGCACCTTCCATGGTAAATTCCGTGCAATTTGATCCTGTTTTATCAATGCTGACAGTAGCTGTTGTGAGGGCTGTACCTGCTGCTATGCTTATAGTTGTGGGAGTTGTAAGCCCTCCGCATAGTATATTGAAAGACGCTGTACCTGCCTTCGTAGGCGTACCAAGGGCTTTCAATGTTACTACCTGTGGACCTTCTTCCAGAAAACCTGTAGCATAAAACTGTATCCCATTTTTTATATCAGTAGTGGCAGTGTAGAAACCCTTGGTGGTAACAGTTACGTTTACCTTTAGAAGCTGGCTGCCATCAGTTGGGCTACCTACTTTAAAAGAGCCTGCTATATTAGCCGACCCTGGTATGAATGATAGCTGAGCAGTTCCTGATTTTAGAAAAACAGGAACAGGGTCCAGGGGGATGTCCTTCCCATTTGAATCATTCGCTTTGGTTTTAAAATCTTTATTATTATTGACCCGAATCATTAAGGCAGCAGACCGGTTAATAGTGACAGTTTTGCCTTTTATATCAGCATCTTTTATATCTGTTGGTTTGGGATCTACGTCCTGAGGGTTTCTATATGAAATCGTCTGGGAATTTGCGGTAAACCTAAATAACGTGATGCATATAAGTAGCAGAATAAGTTGTTTCATTTAAAATGAGTTTAGTCGATTTGTAAAGCTATTCTGATGGTTTGGTAAGGAATTACATAAGTGAATTGTTGTTTGATATCTCTTCCAAGTACGATTCCCAGGATCCTTCTGCTGGTCGGTTCATATACAGGGCAGCCTGAATCACCGGGAGCATTGATACATGGTGAAAGTTGTATTAGATTGAAGAGCGTTTGCGCGCCGAAGGGGTAGTTAAATGTAGCGATGCCTATAGCAGAAGTAACAAAGCTTCTCCTTCTACCTGATACATTGCCGATCATATGAACGGGGAAGGGATTTTTAATCACTTCATTAGGTAATACAATAGGGTCATCTACATTAAACACATCATGCATGGGTTGTATAAATTGTTGTAAATGTGGCGGAATAAATGCGACGGCTGCATCTATCTGGGCGTTGACTATTCCGTTTTGTAATATGCCTACGGGGCGAATGGCATTGTTCACTTCGCAATTTATATCGACCGGGTCACCTGGATGGATCTCCCTCTCTATATGCCTGAAGCCCTTTCGTAATTCATCAAACCCCAGTACGTGCATGTTGCTAAGTACATATGGTCGTCTGTCTTTTGTGACGATGGGGCCTAATGATCCGGCGAATTTCGATAGATCAAATTCAAAACCATTTTGCCCTGGAAAAATATATGTGAGTTCATTTTCTCCAGTTTCAACGACATCCGTTGGGATTTTCAACTTCTCACCTTTATAAGTAACGGTTAAATAAGGAGGTATGAATTCAGGAGAAGAAACTTCCTTTTTTTCTGTCACATGAAACACCACTGCATATCTATTTAATTGCTTTTGATCTCTCGTTTTTCTGGTGATGTTTACACCTACTATATTGGCGTATTTAGATTTCCATTTTTTGTAGTTCTTTCCTAGGTGTTTTACCAGGTGTTTATACAGACCTTCCTTCTTGAAGGTGTTCTTCATGTGCGTGGGGATGGGGTAAGACATATGTCCTTATGTTTAGTTTATGAAATTATAACAATGCGATTTCCCAGGAAATACCAACTACTTTGTATTTTTTGATGCATAAGCTGATCTGCTTATCGGCCTTGTGAAGGAAGAGCTACTACTGTGTAGAAATGTATCTGATATTTCTTTGGCCGCTGTTGGAGTTCTATGATGTATTCAAATCAACTCCAGATGGGGCCAACTTGCGCTAAAATGAGTGAAAGATGGAAATGGCCTGTAAGCCGAATACTTACAGGCCAAGTGCCCAGTAGCGGAATATTCTCGAACCAAATAGTTCTGATTATTAAAAACTTAAGAAATGAAAACAAGAGTGCCGCCCGACAGCTCCTTTGAATGTGTGAGTCTAAAAAGGTGATTTAAGAAGATTTGGATTGACTGTCGATTTCTGCTGGGTAACGGGCCACTTCGGAGCCAGCATGTTTGATTGTTATCAAAATGTATAGCTCATTTTGGCTGCTTAACAATAAACTCAAAATTTCTGATGGATAGATACTTTGCGACTCCTGTTCAGCTAGACAAGATCTTTATGGAACCTATTTGGGCAAATGATATAGTAAATGATGCAGCTCCACTTTCTTATCACCACCAATAGGTAGTTTGTGCTCTGAAATATAGTGTGAAGGATTGTGCTTTTAAATCCTTTTGAGTAGGAGTAATGAGAAAGTATAGCACTTTCCGCGTTACCTAGCACACTGGTAAATCCTTGACTATCAATAAAGCTAATAATGTCTATGACTTTATCTTGTAGAGCATCTAGTGGCTCCTTGCAAAGTATTAGAATACAACTTCGCAATAGCTTAGAAGTATCCCTGCAAAAGACTGCCAATAACAACTAAGCTTCGCACCTGACGAAGCTTAGTTGTTATTGGCAATATTAATTTGACGAATCCTCCCTTTCTACAAGCATTATGATTAGGTGTTTCATAAACCCTTTCGCTTGCAGATAATCAACTCTTGATTGTTTTTGTCTGATATTTCTGTTGGACGCATATTTGGAGGGGCGACTACAATCTTCAGCGAATCTCCTTTCAACTCATAAGCAACGCTGACAGACGTCGTATCGGTAACCATATCCACTGGTTGAATAATAATCAACTTCAGGTTGCTAATGGTGTCCAACTTAAACGAATAATTCATCTCCTTTCCCGTCTCGTCTGTAAAGGTAAGTTTATTTCCTTTGAAGACATATCGGTAGGCCACATCTTTTTTGATGCCGTTTTGGCTTTCTGATTGCGCCAACCATACACCTTGTATGTTTGATTGGTCAGTAGATTTTACCGCATCACCAGCACCGCCACACGACAAAGCACAGACAACAATCAGTAATATGAGGGAGAGAATGGAAAACTGCAGTCTATAACTTTTCATATTTTATAAAACTCTTAAAAAATAATATGATCAAATATAACAATTATGAGAAATACTGTAACTAATAAAGTCCAGATATCCCAATTGGTTAAAAGAATTAGCAAGAGAGGTGTGCAGCCTCCTGCGATAACCAGCTTTTGTCTGGATAAAAGCAACAGGTGACACGAACTTACATTCCGGCCGGCAATTGGCGCTGCAACAATCCTTATCAGCCCCTTATTTACTGAATATCAACCAATTAAAATCTTATCCAAATTAACGCTAAAATAAATCAGGATATTTCTTAAATTTCAGCTGTAATTCTCTATTGCTTATGTCCCAATCTTATCATACCCTCCAGAGAGAACAAGCTACCCGTCGTTCTGCTGCAGAAAACACCTCTTCAAAAGGCCTACAGTTCAAAGCCGTAAAACCTTTTCAAAAGAAAAGTAGTGACGCTCCTGTTCAAGCCCAGGAAGATGAATTATTGCAGGGCCGTTTTGTAACGCAGCTACAGGGAGATTTGGAAGAAGAAATGCCCGCACAGTTTGTGCTGCAGAAAGCGACTTTGCCAGAAGAAGAACCACCGGTAATGGGGAAATTCACTGCACAGCTGAAACAGAATAATACTGGCATGCCTGATCAGTTAAAATCAGGTGTAGAGCAGCTTTCCGGCATGAGCATGAACGACGTGAAGGTACATTACAACTCCTCCCAGCCGGCACAATTGAATGCGCTGGCATATGCCCAGGGAACCGATATTCACATAGCCCCCGGACAGGAAAAACATTTACCTCATGAGGCATGGCATGTAGCCCAACAGAAACAGGGACGTGTAGAGGCCACGACGCAGATGAAAACAGGTACTCCTGTGAATGATGATCCGGGACTGGAGCACGAAGCCGATGTAATGGGAGCACAGGCGATGCAAGTGGGTACGCAGAGCGTGACAGAATAAATCATTTTACTAGAAATAAAAAGCGAATGCCATCCTAAGAATACGGGATGGCATTCGCTTTTCCAGGACTGCAAGCAAAACGATATATAGAGAATCTTTCGGGATCTCTTTTATCCCAAAACGCCGCCCAAATAGATACTATTACTATACTGTCTATTTATCTCTCCTCTAATTACTTTGTAAAGATACAGAAGGGCTAAGTCCGTCCGTATTGATAGGGCCTTCTGCAACACGAAGTTTACTATTTGTTAGTGATCTTTCGTGATTGAGGCTATAATGTATTTAAAAGTGAGTAATAGGATGCTCCTTAACCGTCGGAGCTTTAAATCATAGGTTAAATCATAGGTTAAATTAGAGGTTGTTCGCAGGTTGGTCGTAGGTTGGTCGTAGGTTGGTCGCAGGTTGATCGTTCGCGACCGATCAAAGGGCGATCAAGCTATTAGCAATGTCCGTTCTATTAATCTTCCATTCCGATATAAAGCTAAGGTGATAAGTGGAATATAAGTTGGAACATGGAAATATATTCCGGATATCCAAAGTTGATGGATCGAGCTCCAAACTTGTTCGTATGTATCTCCTAAAAGGTAATATTATTCAGAACAGCGATAGTAGCTCTCATGGATGATTATCATCTACAGTTAAAGTATGGCTATGCTCAGCGACCGTCATGTGTATTTTTGGAAACTGTTTCCAGCTGGTCTTCTATAAGCCTACTCTTTCCTACACCCACTATACGTAAAATAATCTTCCCCTCCGGATCAATCAGGATCTGTGTCGGAAATGCCGCTACTTTGAACCTGTTTACAATAGAAGAACTGCTTTTGTCTTTATTGTCTTCAAACAGATGTATCCATTGCATTCCGTTTTCCTTAATGAGTTTATCAAGTACAGGAAGGTTCTTCTTCTCGTCGTAAGCAATACTGACAATGGAAAGGATATGCTTATATTTCCGATCAAGGGCAACCAGATCGGGTATAGCGCTTATACAGGGATTACACCAGGATCCCCAGAAATCAAATAATACATATTTGCCGCGCAGCGTATTGAGTTCAAACAATTGCCCGTTCATTGCCGGACGGCTAATGGGATAAGCTATCTGGCCAGTTTCACTTCCTGTAACAGATTTTCCTTTTCCTGCATGTTTTAGCACTATCTGGCGACCAACAGGATCAACAGCAGCGAAAATATATTTATTATGCTGCACAAGCAGCGTATCTCCCAGGTTGTAAGAAGTTACGGCAGCACTGTCTGAACGCTCGCGAATAAAAATGTTTGTATTGAGCGAATCATAGAAAAACGGCGGATGGTAAGCAGCCATACAAACAATCTTATATTCTTTTCCCCCAAGCTTCGCTATACCTCGGCTGTATTCGTTCACAAAAGCGACCGCGTAATGTTGCTGCTCCGCCGGATTGCTATATCGAAATGCAGTTTGATAGGGAGATATCTGAAGGTTTATCTTCCTGTTATATACTTTTCCATTGTATGCAAACTGGTAGTCAACATCCTGTCCCGGTACAAGCGCCTCTGCCGCTTTTACACTCAGACCTGATGCAGCTGTGTCATATGTTAGCTGCTTGTCATCGCTAAAATCAAGGTTATTATTTGCATCTGTTATAAGCACCCGCCTGCCGTCAGCGGTAATGCCAGAAAGGATGTGTACTGTATGTTTTATCGGCAGACTACTCAGAGACAATGTATCCGTATGTTGTCTGTTAAGCTCCTTTACAAGCATGTCTGGCGGCATCTTTCCGTCCAGGCGTTTGTATAATTCATACATTCCCTGCGGAGGTTGAAAGTCTAACTCTTTGATCATTGTCTGGGTTAAACCTGCGGGTATGCCCTTGAATGTCTTTGCAGCGTCAAAATTGATGCTCTCAGGTCCATAAAGATTTGTCGGGTTCAGGCTTGGCGTCCAGTCTCCTTTTCCAACCACCCGTTTTAAAGCTATCATGCTACCCGAAGACTGGGCACGGGCATTTTCTATGAATGATCCGATAAAGACGAGTAATATGATGAATGATCTTTTATTCATACTTTTCGGTTAACTTAACTGTGATGAAATATAAGCGTTAGATCACCCATATCAAAATATTCAACGATCCGGGTTCCTGACTACGCATGTTCGATAATGATCACATTAAAACGGAAACGGCTATTCCACCTGTCAGGATAACCTGAGACGGCCCTTTTATAAAACTACTTTAATTTTAGTCTTATTCTAATCCTGTTACTTTGCTACAAACATAAAAGAATGCAGGCGGGCCCCCTACGTTCCATCATTCACCAATAAATAGTAGCCAAGGCATGAAAACAACTGAGATCAACAAATCAGCATTACAGACGACAGGTACATTGGCACCGGATGGACCAGTATATATGTTAAATCTGTTGCGCTATAAGGAATATGCAGATTATAACAATGCTGCAGGTCCCTCACCCTGCTCCGGCCGCGAGGTCTATATGCAGCGATATGTCAGGGAATTCAGGCGGCTAGCCGACGAGCGCGGCGTCAGGTTATTATTCCTCGGTAGTGTAGGTATAAACCTTGTGGCACCGGATACAGAACAGTGGGATGATGTTGCGCTGGTTGAATATCCTGATTTCTCCACATTCCGCGATATTGTAGATAGCATTGCGTATCTTGAAGATGCCGAGCCGCACAGGCTGGCCGCGCTGGAAGACTGGCGGCTGATCGCCACCAATAAAGTGGCCTTGTGATCATTCCCTCCCGGGAGATCACAGCCAGTGGAGGTATCTTTTTTAATAAACAGCTGAAAATGAACGAATCAATTCTGAAAAATTTCGAAAGACACATTTCCCTGGATGCCTCAGAAATTGAATACGTTCAGTCCCTGCTACTATCTAAAAAGGTGAAGAAAAACACGGTTCTCCTGCAAACCGGAGACATCAGCAGATACATATACTTTGTTGAAAAAGGGTGCCTGCGTATGTACAATACAGATGATAAAGGCCAGCAACATATCGTCACCTTTGCCCCGGAAGGCTGGTGGTCGGTCGACTTATCCAGTTTTTACACCGGCGGACCGGCTTTTTATACAATAGATGCATTAGAAGATACAGAAGTGCTCTTTCTTAGTAACGAAAGTGTGGAATTACTGTATGAGAAAGTGCCAAAATTTGAACGCTTCTTCCGTATTTTCTTTGCGAATGGATTGGTATTGTACCAACGCCGGATGACCGCCCTCATTTCCCAATCCGCAGAGGAGCGATACTTTCAGTTTCAAAAACGTTATCCTGGTCTCGAACAAAGAATCGCACAAAAACATATCGCTTCTTATCTGGGTATCACACCCGTTTTTTTAAGTATGCTGCGAAAACGCCTCTGATAAAATAACACAAAAAAAGAAGGCCGCCCCAAATGAGACGGCCGTTCGTGGCGGGTTAACAAATGCGCTTTTTGCGCAGGTATTTCAGGTAAGGGATAACAGGAGCTGACCCGTTATTACATTATAAACTGGCCTTTATTTCATCTAACGTATCAGCGAAGGCCTTTTCACGCCGTACGTCTTTTTGCCATGCCAGACCTCTTTCCACGAGGTCTATTTCCTGTTTGACAGTAGCGCCGGGTTGCCCCTCCTCCTTTCCAAGGATAAATACTGTATCAGAAATAGCTACACTCGTTTCAATATCGTGCGACACGATTACCAGGGTTTTCAATTCGTCAGAGACTGATACCTGCAATAACATATCCACCACTTTATCCAACACGCAGATATCAAGTCCTGAAAAGGGTTCATCAAACAGGAGAAAGGCCGATCCTTTTAGTAGTTGCTGCATAATACTGGCACGCTGACGCTGACCGCCAGACAATTGCTGTGGGTATTTATGCAGAATGTCTGTTACTTCAAATGCAGTAGCCCATTTGGCAATAGCATCTTTTTCATTGCCCTTTAAGGCAGGGTTTTGCCTGCAGGCCATCATCAATGACTGGTAAATGGTCTTCCATTCAAACAGGTAATAATGCTGGAATACAACGCCCATATCCCCCGCTTCCACCTCCTTGTTACCAAATATGGTAATGCTTCCTGAAGATGGCTGCTGTAAGCCCGCCAACAAGCGGAATAACTGTGTTTTACCAATACCGCTTCGGCCTAGTAAAGACACTACCTGTCCCTGGCTCATACCCGGGCGTACAATATTCCGGATGGTAAAATTGACATCCCTTAAGATGGAGCGTTCACCGTAATTCAGGTCGACATGTTCCACCTCCAGCAGTACCTCTTCTTTAGTATATGTCATCATGTTGTTTTCTGTGATCTTGTGTAAGGAAATAGCCAGCTACGGATGGTTGCCAGCATATAATCGAAGAACAATCCCAGCAGGAATATCAGCAGCTGTAATGCCAGTACATTGGTCAAATCGTTATACTTATTGTATTTGATCAGTAAGGCCCCTATCCCACCTTCACTCATACTAAGTCCCTCTACCATTGTGATCATCAGCCATGAGATGGCAAAGTTGTGCTGCAGTATCTCCAGTACCTTGTCGGCCTTACCGATGACGATCACCTCGTATAGGGTTCGCCAGCGGTTATACCCCAGCGTCTTACACAGATCATACTCCTGCTGAGGAATATGCACGATGATCGACAGGAAGGAAGTCACAAAGAAGGGAACGATACCGAATATCAGCAGCCATAGTTTGAGTGCGCTACCGTTTTGCGTCAGCAGGGTAAATACAAAAATGAGCCCTGCCAGGGTGAGGTACCGGCATTTCACAATAAACTGTGCGATACCTTTAAAAAACGGCAATACAGACAAATAAGCAAAGACCAACGTGATAGCAATAGAATACAGCATGGCCTTCATCGTCAGTAAGAAACTGACCAGCACATTATCTATCAGCGTTTTGGTGGTAGATAAGTGTGCCAGGGCTGCCACTACTTTGCCAGGCTGTGGCATCAGCCCATCAGATGTTACGTGCCACAGCGTCAGGGCCAATATCAATTGCGACAATACCAGGATCAGGAATGTCTGCTTGCTAATGATGGCGAAGGGTTGAAATAATTTCTTCATGCGGATCGTATTTTAAAAAGAGAAAAAAGATAGCCGCCGGCCTTTTGCCAGACGGCTATCCGGGCTAATTGTTACTGGCCTAAGACGATTTCCACCCTTCTGTTTTGACGTCTGCCAGCCTCTGTGTCGTTATCAGCTACCGGTTTGGATGCACCAAAACCTTTTGCCTCTACACGGTTCACAGAAAGCCCCTTCTTCACCAGGTAATCTTTTACAGCAGCTGCACGCTTCTCTGACAATGGCACGTTGATATCATCAGCACCAACGTTGTCAGTATGTCCGTATACACCTACCTTCAGTCCTTCTGCTACTACTGCAGATTCAAAGATCTCGTTCAGCATTTTCAGTGACGTAGGTTTGATCACAGCGGAACCGGTCTCAAACTCGATGCTATAGGACTTTGAAGACACTTCTGACGTAATCTCCGAAGCATACTTCGTTTCAATGGCCTTACCTTCCAGCAATTCCGGGTGATTTGACAACACCGAGAACAGGAATGATTTGTCTACCGCTTTCTCATAAGGCATATATGATGGCATCAGGGCTGGATACATTTTCACCATCAGGCTACCGAAAGTGTTGTACACGGCCTTATACCTGTCAATCTTGTCTTCACCCAATCCGAAGGTATTCGCCATGTCCTGCAGGTTAAATACTGCTGATCCACCCAATGTTACCTTCAGTCCCTGGATATCCTTTTCTTCCACACCATTGTAATATTTCAGCCAGTAGTTAGCGTCCTGTTCGTTATACACCTCAGCGCTTACTTTAGCCGCAAAGGCTTTGGCATCGTTGAAAGAACGTACCTGGTCGCCCGCCTGTGCCAGGGCAATGATCATATTCTCGATATCGGTCCTGTGATCGTTTGCCCATTTCCTGATCGCGATAGTCTGGTTAGGCATCTGCGAAGCGTACTGTTTGGTGCTGGCGATCGTTACCAGTCCACCTTTCTTCGTTGATACGTTTACGTCTCCGGGCGTCCAGGTGGCCACCGCATCCACACCTACAGTAGTGTCTTTACCGGTCGTTTTACCATTCACCACTACCTTACGGCTTTCGGTATAACCGGTGATGTACTTGTTAGGTGCATCCAGGAAGTCGTTGGCCGCAATAATGTTGATAGCAGTAGCATCGTAGGTGGTTTCGTCAGGGTTTACCTTCAGACCATTATCCCCTGCCCATTTCAACAGAATATTGATGTCACCGTCACGCAATACACCTGCCACGCATTTACCGATAGCGGTTTTAGGATCAGCCTTCCATTGCTGCGGGCCCATTACCTGGTCTTCACCATATGACTTACCGTGTGTAACAGGGATGATCACGGGCTGATATTCAGGTCCAAGTGGGTCCAGCTCTTTCGACAATGCAGTCATAAAAGCAGGCATACCGTCGCCCATGAAGGTGATGAGCACACCTGGGGTGTTGGCATCCTTTTTATATTCCTGGGCAAACTTTACCAGGTCGGCCATCTGCTTGTTACAGTCATCCTGCCGTACATAGGTGATGTCCAGTTTTGCATTGTCGAACAGGGATCCTTTGGTAGTACGTACACCACCGTTGGCATACATCCCTGAGAACTGGCTGTTCCAGGCCATACGTAACCAGGTGATCTGTGTGCCACCATTTCCTGCAGGTTCACTGCCGGGTAAAGGCACCTTTACAGCATTACCGCTTAAAGAGGCGTCAGGTGCGTCAGGTAATACTACCTTACCTACTTCCAGCGACTCGCCCACTTGTTTCGGGCGGCCCTGATACCATCTTACGCCTATAATGCCGGCTGCTACTACGGCAGCTATAATGAAAAGTTTTCCTGCGGGTTTTAATTTGATTGCCATTTTATACTGTGTTTAGTCTTGTTAAAAATTGTTTGTGATAAATGTTAGTCCAGTAAGCCTCTGTGCCTGTCTGGTGTCTGCACACCTTTCAATCTTCCGCTGTCGCTGTTTCTGTTCAGCGCAGACTGCGTATAGTTGAAATCGGAATGCACATCGAAACTGTTGATCAGCTCTATTGCCTGTGCTGACTTGGCCTTATCTTCCAGTACCTTATCGTCCATAAAACGGGAGGTCACATCGATGGCCGATTTGATATGGCCGATCTTCTCCCCGATACGTACTTTCAGTATGGCCAGCGCCTTCTCGGCATCCTGGTTCAGACCATCGTCGCCCTTGAATGCTTTCATTGCACTGCTCACAGCCGACAATCCGGTAGTGACAGAGTAATACAGATCCTTTTTAGCTTCCAGGTCAAGCTTCGCGTCTTCCAGCATGATACCACTTTCCTCGTATGCAGCATCTGCAAAGGAAACCAGCTTGTTCAGGTCACCCACGATGGGCGTTACATTATCTATGTACTCCCTGCAGCGGATCACGTTGTTAGCATACAGGTCTATCTGCCTGTTGTTCTTGTTTTCGCTTTGCAGGATCTTTACCTTCTGGATGTTCAGCTGTAATTCCTTCTCCTTTTCTTTCAGCTTGTCCAGCAATTCGCTCTGCTTACCTTTCAGTTTCGCGCTTTGTTTGAACAGGGTATTCCTGTCCTCATAACCCTGATCGATCTTAGCCTGCAGAATCGCAAATGGATTCAGTTCTATGGCCAGACCAACCGTGTAGTTCGCGATGAATTCTGAGAAGTATTTCAGTGCGCGCCAGAACTTTTTGTTGGTGAACAGCATCAGCAGGAAACCGAGTACGACACCACCGATCACCAGGTTGACCAGGTTCCAGGTTACTGTCACCAGCCATGGTAATACATAGGTGGCAAATGTATAGCCCAGCCCCACGAAGAGCGAGATACCCACTACTGTGGTGGCTACATTTTTAGGCTCGGAAAACCAGTTTGTTTTTACAGCCTTATTCATTACTTCATTCATGTCGTATGTTTTAAAGTATGTGTTGCTTTATTTTTTCTATGTCCTGCAGCAGCTTGTTCCTGTTGCCTGTCATGGCAGCTTCGTAACCGCTGGTGCTGTTTTCGATCTTTGCTTCGTTCTCCGCGATTTCCTGTGTGAGCACACCAATCTGTTGCTGCAGGTGTTGTATTTCCTGCGACAGTTTTTGTATGTGTTCCTGCACCTGCTCCACTTCCTTTTTCTTGTTCTGCACCTTGTCAAGCAAGGCCTGGTCTACCGTGTTATGAAAGGCTGCAGCATCTGCATCCAGTATCTTCAGGTATTCCTGCGCGGAGGACAGGAGTTTTTGTTTGTCCAGTCCCTGCGCCTGCAAACCGGCGAAGGCAGCGACGAAGCGGGCACTCTCGTCTTTGATGACATGCATCGCTTCCGTCATTTTTGCGAACTCATAGTAGTCCGGACCGGGAAGGTTTGCATCAGCAAACAACTTGTTGAAGTAGTCGCTGAATTTGTGATCCGTATCCGTAGCAGCACGTGTTTCCGTACCACGCGGAGGCGGCGGAGATGCTTGCACAGGGTGCGTTGTAGCATCCTCCTCTTTTTTTGTCTTATCCTCCATTTCTATGAAGGCTGATAAGATTTTTTTACCTAGTGAAGGCATAACATTGTGTTTTATAAGGGTGAATAAATCACTGAGTAATGGGCATAGCTCCGCCAGCACGACTTTTCATCGCGTTTTTTTCCTAAAGCCTTATCAGGGGGAAAAGGAGGCAGACAATGCCTGACATACGGGGGCAGATAGCTATGACGCCAGTATTACTGACACGTAGCCTGCTGTTGGTGATGACGTATAAGAGTGCCTGCAATGGCAGCCTGTATAGCCAACGACTGGAAGTTTTACATTGTAGTCTGGAAATTTGTACGAATGAATAAAACCCAGGTTTTGTACCTGCTGAGCCGCTTCGCAACTCCGTTAAATTCTGTACTGTAGATTTTCTTTACAGGGTGGGAATTTCCGGTGGTTATAGCTCTTCAATGAAGGCGAGCTATCATCTTACCCGAAAAACTGTTTGTCATGTTCTTTGGAGATTGACTCCGTTTTGATTTGATGACTCAAAGATATGGCGCTCTTAACATTTCCTTGACAACTACCAATATGAGCGGTAAACTGGATTGTAGAATGGTTATCGGAATTGATGAACGGTAATATACAGGTATAAGCGAAAATATAGGAGTTTAAGCGGCACATCTCTAATTTGAACGGAACCTCAATAATGACCTTACAATCAAATAATTGCAGGGGTATGCAATATTTAGGGAACCCCGGCAACTTATCAAGCCTCCAGAGGGAAAAACACTGCGGAATGCTTTCCTTCCAACCAATAGCAATATACTGATAACCATTCACTTAACCATAACAAAGCACCCCATTTAAATTATCACAACAGTTTCCTACCTTTAAAACATGAATGGCCAGGAATTATTAAAACAGCACATTTCTAAAACCGCAACGCTGACTGACGAGCAGTTTGATTACTTCTTTTCACATTTTACTCTCCTGTCCTTCAAAAAGGGGCAGACGATCATTAGTGAGGGAGATGAGGTAGACTGCGAATATTTTGTCGTTTCCGGCTGTTTGAAGGCATTCTTTATCAATGACGACATTAAGATGTACATCCTGCAATTTGCGATGTCTACATGGTGGACGTCTGACTATAATGCGCTTTACAGTCATTCCCGGGCTACTATCAATGTAGATTGCATTACGGATGCTGAAGTCCTTTGTCTGAAAAGTGCAGACCGCGAAAAGCTCTGCGCTGAAATACACCAGGTAGAACATTTCTTTCGCTGGCGAACAAACAGGGGTTATGTAGCTTCACAGAAAAGGCTCCTTTCTTTTATGAATAACGACGCCAAAAAACGTTATGAAGAGTTGTTGACCCTCTACCCCGAATTATATAACCTGGTACCGAAACACCTGATAGCCGCTTACCTGGGCATTACCAGGGAAACATTAAGCAGGCTTTATAACGGTCGTTAACCCTCCCTGCGATGTGATGTATGTCACATAATTAATGAATGTGATGTACGTCACGTAACCACCTTGAAATTCCTTTCTTTCTTTGTGTTGTCAAATCAAACGTAAACAATTAAACATACACAAAATGGAAACGAAAAAATTTCAGATCGTAAACGCACAAAGTAATATAGACTGGACCGGCCGTAAAGTAACCGGCGCACATAATGGCACTATCGGTATCAAAGACGGTACCCTGATCTTCACTGATGGTAAATTGTCTGGTGGCAACTTCGTTATAGATACCACCTCCATAAAGATCCTGGATGTCGCAGATCCTGCTACAAATGCACAATTCGCCGGCCACCTGGCTTCAGACGATTTCTTCTCTATCGACAAATATCCTGAAGCGACCCTGCAGATCACCAGTGTATCAGCCAATCACGTTCAGGGCGACCTTACCATCAAAGGTATCACTCATCCCGTTGCTTTTGATATCACTATCAACGCCAGCAATGGCGATACAGTAACTGCCTCCGGTAAACTGGTCATTGACCGTACCAAATATGGTATTAAGTTCCGCTCCGGCAACTTCTTCAAAGACCTCGGAGATACACTCATCTACAACGACTTTGATCTCGATGTAACTATCACAGCAAAAGCTGCCTGATATAACACTTCACCCCTAAAAATTTACGAATATGCCTTACGTAAAGATTGAACTCACCCGCGAGGGAGTTACCCGTGAGCAGAAACAACAATTGATCAAGGGTGTAACAGACCTGATCACCGATGTACTCAATAAGGATCCCCAGCTGACACATGTTGTCATACAGGAGGTGAACCTTGACGACTGGGGATTCGGAGGCGAACAGGTATCTGTTCTCCGCGAAAAAGGAATCACAGCAGATAAAAAATAAGAACAATGAAAACGCAAACAGTGATCGTTACCGGAGCGTCTTCCGGTATCGGTAAAGAAATAGCAAAGTACTTCCTCCAGAGAGGAGATAATGTAGTCATCAATTCCAATACAGCAGATAAGCTGGAAGCAGCATTCAAAGAGCTCGGCGGAGGCAGCAACCTCGCTATGGTTGCCGGCAACGTGAGTGATAAAAAGACCGGTGAAAAGCTGGTTGCCACAGCAGTTGAAAAATTCGGTGCTGCGGATGTACTGGTAAACAACGCCGGTATATTTGAAACCAGGCCATTCCTTGAAGTGGACGAAGCTTATCTGGACCGCTTTCTGAACACTAACCTGAAAGGTACCTATTTCACCACTCAGGCAGTGATCCCTCAGATGTTGAAACAGCACGGTGGCGTGGTGATCAACATAGGTACTCCCTTAGTTCATCATGCATTAGGTGGCGTACCGATCACCGCACCCATGTCCAGTAAAGGAGCCATTCACTCATTGACGTTGCAGCTGGCAGCTGAATTCGGTAAAGATAATATCCGGGTGAATACCATCGCACCAGGTACGATCCGAACGCCTATGCATGGAGATGATGCTGATAAAACCGCCGGTCTTCATTTACTGAACCGCATCGGCGAAGTGGAAGATGTTGCTGAAATGGTTTATACGGTAGCAAAAAGTAACTTCATCACCGGCACGATCATCAATGTAGACGGTGGCGCAGGTGCCGGACATCATGTAAATTGATATGAAAAAATTATTGTCAATACTCGCTTTTATGGCCTGCATTCCGCTGGCCATAAAAGCTCAAAAGACTGATCATATGGATACGCAAAAAGCTGATATAGCAGCTATTTCCGAAACACTGGAAAGCTATTATTTCAAAGGCATTTATGAGGGTAACCTGGAGTTGTTGAAGCCGGTGTATCACCCTGGCACCTTGCTTTTCGGGGATGTAAAAGGGCAGCCTTATGCCAAAACGCTGGAGCAATATCTCGATGGTGTAGCACACCGCCAGAGCCCAAAAGATTCAGGGAAACCATTCAAAGGGGAAATTGTATCCGTCAGGGCCGTCAACTCTATCGCGGTAGCCGAGGTGAAGGTAAAAATGTATGACTTTAATTATCACGAGTTTTTATCTTTCCATAAGATAGATGGCAAATGGCTCATCGTCAATAAAATGATCAGCGACGTTCAGGAATAACTTTTAATCATGTGGTACAATACAAAAGTAACGGAGATGCTGGGTATTAACTACCCCATCTTTCAGGGTCCCTTTGGAGGCCGTCTTTCATCTGCTGAACTGGTGGCGGCGGTATCAAATGCGGGAGGTCTGGGAGGCTATGGGGCTTATACCCTCACACCGGATGAAATCATCGAAACAAACCGGGAGATCAAGGCGGCTACAAACAAACCTTACAATATCAACCTGTGGGTGTCAGATACTGACGCCATCAATGGCACAGTGACAGAAGACGTATATGAGGAGGTAAAAACACATTTCAAGCCCTACTTTGACGAAGCAAATGTGCCTATGCCTGAGAAGCCCGCATCCTTTAAAAGCAGGTTTGAAAACCAGGTGGAAGTGCTCCTCGATATCCGTCCGAAAGTTTTCAGCTTTGTGTTTGGCATACCATCAGCCGATGTGCTGGAACAATGTCGTAGGAAGGGCATCATTACGGCAGGTGCAGCTACTACACTGGACGAAGCTATCGCACTTGAAAATGCCGGCGTAGACCTGATTATCGCGTCCGGTTTCGAAGCAGGCGGACACCGGCCCTCATTCCTGGGTACGGCAGCATCTTCTTTCACCGGTACTTTTGTATTACTTCAACTGATCAGGGAGAAAGTTAAAACACCTGTTATAGCTGCCGGTGGCATTGCGAATGGTAAGGGTATCGCTGCAGCATTGACGCTGGGCGCCAGCGGGGCACAGGTAGGAACTGCATTCCTGGCCTGCGACGAATCCAACGCGCTCCCGATTCACAAACAGATGTTATTCTCCGACGCTGCGAAATATACAACACTCTCAAAGGCTTTCACCGGCAGGCTGGGCCGGGGACTGGCCAACAGGATCACAAGAGAAACCGGAAATGAAAATAGGGTGCTGCCCTTTCCATTACAATCTGCGTTTATATCATCACTGAGAAGTGCTGCTGTTCAACAGCAGAAATGGGACATGGTTTACTTCTGGGGAGGCCAGATAGCCCCCATACTGAAGCATACAAAAGCTACTACACTGATACAATCGTTAATAGAAGAAACTTCTGCCTGTTTTGTTGATCTTAAGGTTTAAGGCAGAGGGTCAACCAGATGTAAGCAAAAAGACTACGTAATGTAGTCTTTTTGTGTTTTATGGCTAATGGGAGGTGGCCGCTATTTTTTCGATGGCCTGCGTCAGCAGCGTATTGAACGCCGAAGGCTTTTCATTCATGGGATAATGTCCTGTTCCATGAATAGTTAATAATACATATGCAATTCCTTTCTTCGTCAATCCAGTTGTATCAGTAGGTGTAGTGTTTCATAAACATGTTTTCTGGTAAATACCGGCAAATTAAGAAAAATCTGTTCAGAACACCGGTTTCGTGCAACTTTCAGACGCCTGTCGCGACCTTATTATAGGACCGATTTTGTCTGTATTCAACTTATCATCATAAATATCTTACGGTCGTACTAAAAATGATAAAAAACGTTCAGCGGGACACTTGGGTAGATTATCTGCGGGCTACGATCACTGTACTGGTGGTGGCTCATCATTCCTCACTCGCCTATACCACATTCGCACATTTCGACAAAGAAGCGTATATCAACTCCACCCACCCTATCGTGGATAACAAAAGATGGATAGGGCTGGATATATTCGAGAATTTCAACGACATATTCTTCATGTCGCTCATGTTTTTTATCGGAGGATTATTCCTTACAAAAAGCATCGCTAAAAAGGGCATGATGGCTTTTATCAGAGATAGATGCCTTCGGCTGTTCATCCCCTTTATTTTCATCGGAACACTGTCAAACCTGATCGCTCACTTTCCTTCTTTCTATATTGCTCATAATGATGGTCATCTCAAAGCATATATCACTGACTTCTTTACCGTCGAAAAATGGCCTGTCGGCCCGCCTTGGTTCATCTGGGTACTGTTTGCTTTCAATCTGCTGTTTGCGCTGATATACATGCCTGCTAAACATATATTCAGCAGAACAGGCAACCTGATCAATCACCTTGACAACCGCCCGGTGCTTTGTTTTCTCCTACTGGCTGTGCTGACGTGGATATTATATGTACCGGTAGCCTATCATATCGGAGCCGGTATGTGGACCGGCTGGGGTCCATTTGACTTTCAGTTAAGTCGTATCCTGTTGTACTTCGGCTATTTTTTGACCGGCGCTATTGTCGGGAATGCTGATTTTCACAACGGTATCTTCGCCAGGGACTCCATACTGGTTAGCAGATGGCGGATATGGATAATACTGGCGCTGGCCGTCTATCTGATCCTGACGGTAAGCGGGCAGTATGAGGTATTAAAGCATCTGGTGATAAAAGGCGCATTACCTGAGTTTACAGCCTGGATGATCTACTATACCGTCTATGTGCTTTCCTGTACGCTGAGCTGTATTGCTTTCCTTACCACCTTCAGGGCCCTGGCCAATAGATCGAAACGCTGGATTGATTCATTGGCCGACAATGCCTACCTGATATACTTAATTCACTACATCTTCGTCCTCTGGACACAACTCTTCCTGCTGGATCTTGCTACGCCCGCTTGGGGAAAATTCCTGATCGTATTTTTAAATGCGCTGGCCCTCAGCTGGATGATCAGCCTCCTTTTAAGAAGATTTCATGTGGTGAAGAAGTACCTGTAAAACAGCTTGTCATCATAAAAACAAAGAGACCGTTCGCTGATGGCAAACGGTCTCTTTAAAAAAGGATTTCTTCGTTATACTTATTCTACAACCACTTTCTTACGGCTGTTACCTATTGAAATGATATAAATTCCTTTAGGCCAGTTAGAAATATCTACCTGCAGCTGGTTAACGTTGCCATTCACCCTGGTCTGGTAAACTTCTTTACCGCTGATGTTGTACACTTTCAGCAGAGATGCCTGCGTAGCACCTTTCAGCTGTACATTCATGGTGTTGGTAGCAGGGTTTGGTGATACATTCACAGAGAATGTATTTTCAACGCTTTTCACAGGAGTTGCCATTGCAAGCCTTCCTGCTGCCAGTGCATCTCCATACACTTCAAATTCCCAGATAGAGAAGCCATATGTGGTAGATCTCTTCAGACCATGTACCCTTACATAACGGGCATTAACCGCAGCGAAAGTCTGCTCTTCTGTACCGCCAGCACCGGTTGTTACCGTCTTCTGTACAGTCCAGTTGATCGTATCGTTGGATGTTTCGATAGCATAAGATGTCGCGAATGCGGTTTCCCATTTCAGCACCACTTTAGATACGCTCTGCGCGGTACCCAGGTCTACTGCTAACCATTCGTTATCAGTGTAACCGGAAGACCAGCGTGTTGCGGTAGCGTTGCCGTCAACAGCATATGCCGCAGGGAAATCTGCTGTTTCAATAGAAGAAGCCCACACTCTTTTATTGAGCGCCAGGTTGTTGGATGCAGCCTGCTGTGCAAAGTTGATCCAGTTGAAGTTAAATTCGTTTGAATCAAATACAACACGCAGTACTTTCTGGCCTGCAGTCAGTGCTGGTGTAGTCACACTTACGGTAGCCCATGTCTGCCAGCCACCAGTGTTTGGAACGGTAATAGTACCGGAGATGTTTTGTCCGTTCAGTTCCATATGGAATGTTTTTCCTGCAGCGGTAGCAGCTACTCTTGCCTGCAGGGTATATGTACCTGCCTGCGCGATGTTCACTGTATATTCGAGCCACTCGCCCGCCTGGATAGCGCCTACGTCATATCCATTTTCAGTAGCAGTCTCAATATCCACTCCTTCTGTAGTACGGTACTGACCCTGTGTGTTAGTAGCTGTCAGGTCGTGATAAGCCACTCCTTCGCCACCATCATCATAGTTTTCAGCTTCGATCCTTCCTGGGATAGCCCATGCAGTTCCTCCATGAGGCGCCTGTGCAGCAGCACCGTATACTTCCAGTTCGAAGATAGAGTAACCGTAAGTTGTCGCTCTTGACAGACCATGGATCCTTACGTAACGGCCATTGCCAGTTAAACCTGTCAGATCATTTACCAATGTGGTATTACCCGTAACAGATTTTACTTTTGTCCAGTCGCTGGTGTTGTTTGACACCTCTACATCGTAAGCGGTGCCATAAGCAGCTTCCCATGTAATCTTCACCCTGTTGATATCATAGCTTGCGCCCAGATCAACGTATAACCATTGGTCATCAGTGAAGGCAGAAGACCAGCGGGTAGCATAATTACCGTCGGTAGCATTGGATGCCTGCACGTTCTGTGTTGAATTTACTTCTGTTGAAGATACAGTTACCTGTTTGCCAGAAGCCAGGTTCTGAGGTACAGGCGTGCTGCCGTTACACACATTACCCAGTGTGCTGTAAATAGCATTTATGTCACCATATTCTGTGGCGATATCCCAGATCATGATACCACCTGCAGTTGATTTCGCCAGGTTGGCTTTCCTGATATGCTCAGCAGAATTATTATCGCCACTGTAAAATGGTACACCCAGCATTCTTTTGCTCTGTGCTACACCACGGGAAGTCCAGTAGGACATAGAGCGGCTCGCCAGTGCGTCGTCACCATAACACATGATATTCACCAGGTCGAGCATGGAAACGTTGTCATAGTGATCACCGTTATTGTCAGCAGTTTCTGATACCGCTGCTGTAAATAACTTACCCATGCTATGGAACTTTGTTCCGAGTGCAGTGGCCACATTGTTCCATTTGGTCTTTGTGGTTGGGTATTCCCAATCCAGGTCAATACCATCCAGGTTATACTTGGTGATCAGGTTAGCGCAGGCGTTTGCCAGGTTGTTGATAGAAGTACTACTGTTTGCAATAGTTTCAAACGGTGTATTGTTGGGTGAAGAGCTCAACCAGCCACCGATTGACAGCAATACTTTTACGTTAGCCGCGTGTGCTCTGTTTACGAGGTCAGTCAATACGGATCCGTTGTCCACGCTGCCGATGTTACCATCAGTGCCTGGAATGGCAAACGCATAGCAAATATGGGTATACTTGCTGTAATCCACTTTTGAAGGCGTGTTGATGTAATAGTTACCACCAGCTACCCATGACGGATAATATCCAACGACATTATAGCATGATACCTGGGCATAACTGGCTCCCGAAAGCATTAGGAGCCCTGCAAGAAATAATTGTTTAATTCTCTGCATAATTGGATTTTTAATGATTATATGAAGGATAAAATCTTCAATGAGGGAGCGATGCCATTGGCAAAATACTTGTAGTCATAATAAATTGCATATCCGTACGGCACCGTGAAAAGATCAGGTGCTGTCAACAGTCAGACATGATTAAATGGCATCAGCTTAAATATCCTGAGCTGCAAGCTACAGGCTTGTTGTAATGGAACTCAATATGTGCAAATTGTAATGGATTTTTATTGGTTATTCTGATAGGTTTTCTGCCGGCCGTGAATATTGTCTTTTAATAATATAAAGGTATGTCGAATTAGTATGCCGACCAATAAGACATCTATCTTTTTTTCAGGAACAGGAACGCGAATCCGTACTTGCAAATGCATTGGCTTGATAATTAATAGCATACGGCAATACGTCTTTAATACACCAGATTGTTTTCCTTTTTTATTCTACCTTTCCGCCACCTATTTCATATCATTTAAAAACATCAACATGAAAAAAATTCTCGCTATTCTGATATGCCTGACCTTTATTAACAATGCATTTTCTCAGACAACGCCAACGCCCAAGGAAAAGAAAATAAGGGAAATGCTGGAACTGGTAGGCTCCGGTAAATTAGGCGTACAGGTAGCGCAGCAAATGCTGACTAATTTCCAGGAGAGGTTCACGACCGTACCTGCCGAGTTCTGGGATAAAATGAAAGCAAACATCAACGCGGATGATCTTATTAATCTTACCCTGCCTGTATATGCGAAGTATTATACGGAGGAAGACCTTGACCAGATAATCGCGTTCTACAAAACACCAGCAGGTCGCAAAGTGATTGAGGTGACTCCACAGATCGTGCAGGAATCCATGCAGTTGGGTCGCCAGTGGGGACAGAAACTGGGGGAGAAGATCATCAGTGAGATGAAGGCCAACGGTTACGATCCCGAGAAAATTCAGCAATAAAGTAAAAAAGCAGTCCACCTACCGGCGGGCTGCTTTTTACTTTCTGATAATATTCTTAGAAGTTAGGATCAAAATTGAAGAAGATCGGATTAGACAGCCCCACCATATTTCCACTCAGCTTCATAGACTCAGGCACCTGCGGGTAAGGCGTACCTGGTCCCTCCACCGTCACACGGTAGTAAGTTCTGCCCAAGGTAGCCGGCGTATCGGTAAACTCGGCAACCGGGGTTTTACCTGTTACTTTTAAGGTATCGAATTTATTGCCATTCTTCACGACACTGATTGTATAAGTCTCTCCTGGAACGGTATTTCCTGTCAGCTGTATGCGGAATTTAACAGGTTTTCCCGTCGGTTTGGTATTATCTCCCATCATCATATCCATCTTACCATCCTGATCGAGATCTGCATAGAATTCAACACGGGGAGCATACGGATTTGCGCTCACAGATACCCTGCCGTTCGTCAATGCATCCACAACTGCCTGGGGAGTTCTGGCGGTAGCATATACCCAGGTGGTAGGTGTGCCTACATAGTTGGCGGTTGCCTGTACACTGTTCTTCGTTGCTTTATCGGGTGTATCTGGTGTGCCATGATGCGCATCACTTCCTCCCCTGCCGGTTAGTTTACGGCCGGATGAAAGCATGTCGTCCCAGATCATGATCGCATTCTCATTCTTGGACCAGATAGCGGAGTTCCATACTTCTATGGATTCGATCATATCATAGGAATACCCGAAATGATCTTTACCACTGGGATGATTGGCTGACAGATGAACACCTAATTCTTTCTTTACGGCGCCTATCACAATGTCGCGCTGATCACGCACATCATACAAACGCTGATGATCGTATGGTTTAGCGGAAAATACGTTACCATGTCCGCGCGTCGTTGTCCACTCTGCACCGTACAGCAACAATACCGAATCTGATTTGAATTCAGGATCCGCCCATGTATTATGCGCCACATCTCCATCCACGTGATTATCGTGATCGGTGATACAGATATAATCAACACCTGCCGCTTTGGAAAAGGCGATGATCTTTGCAATAGGGTTATTGGAAGATTCCTTACTATGCCGGGAGTGCAGATGCAGGTCCCCTTTTAACCAAATACCACCTTTCAGGCTGGCAACCGGCGGTATGTTATTAAGCTCCGTAGGCGCCCACGGACTAACGTGCGTTGACTGTGCCAGTGCAGCATTGGTAAAACAGCCGGCCATCGCCACCAGCAATCCGGTACAGGTAACCTGTTTCAGCAACATTCTTTTTTTGTCATTCTTGAACATCATATTAAAATTATTATGGTAACGCAAAGCTTGGCCGCATATAGGAAGATGGAAGTGACAAGTGCGCCGCAAAGGTATACATCGGCAAAAGTTGCGGGTGTTAAATTTAAATCAAGAGATCATTAAATATGATAGCCGGTTTGGTGATTTAAAGCGCATTGCGGGCGTTAACAGTAAATAACAGTTCATAACAGGGTCTGGCATAGTTTTGTCATTATTAAAGCTGAAAAGAAGTTTAAACGGACTGCAGACGCTTAACTCAACATTCATCACGCTAATAAACTTCACAACATGAAAGCTTTTAAATATTTCGCCATAACAGCCATACTTATTTCCGGATTGAGCAGCTGCCTGGTTGTCCGCGACAGACCTGGATACTATCATTCCCGTCCTCATTATCATCATTATCACGGACATGGATATTACAGATAAAAAAGTAAGGGCCCCTCATTCCAGAGGGGCCCTTACTTTATAACAAGTATCACAATCAGGAAATAGAAAGTCCGCCGTCAACAGGTAGTATCACACCTGTCACCCACGTGGAATCCGTCGTCGCCAGCATAGCAACATGCGCCACGATATCTGTTACATCTCCTCTCCTTTGCAACGGAATGGAGGTCCTTTCATTTTCGTGGATGGCCTGAATGATTTCCAATGGCAGTCCTGCGTTAGCCAGCACAGGTGTATTCGTAGGCCCGGGCGCCACTGCATTTACGCGGATTCCCAGCGGGGCCAGTTCCAGCGCCCAGGTTTTTGTGAGCATATTGATACCTGCTTTCGCGGCCGCATAAGCGCTGATCTCCGGATATACCTTAATACCATGACTGCTGCTGATGTTGATGACATGCCCTTTGGTAGCCGCCAGGAAATCGAGACAACCGGAAGTGAGCAATGTGGGAGCGATCACATGCGTCCGGTACATGGCTTCCATTGACCTGCTATTGATACCTTTCAGCGGGGTCAGTTCCACATGTCCCGCGTTATTGATAAGTACGTCCAGCCTACCGCTCCAGTTCAGGCGGATGAATTCCAGTAGTTGCTGCTCATCGCCTTCTACCTGCGTATCGTATGCCAATGCATGCAGCCCCGGCAACTCATTCGCCAAAGCAGCCAGTTTCTCTTTATTTCTACCTGTTACCAAAACCTGCCATCCGATGGAATAGAAATGCCGTGCTATTCCCTCTCCAATACCGGAAGTACCTCCGGTGATCAAAATGTTCCTATTCATAAACTCACTAATTTTGTGCAAAGGAAAGCACCAATCAGGTTTCTATAAAGAGCTTACACCAGGGTAAGTAAGTGGGATCAGGGTTGGTTTTACCTGCTTTGGGGCTTTTTTAAAAAACGGTTTTATGGCTTATAACAGAAAAATGACATTAGACTGCAATTCCAATCCCAATGCAGATTGTGCATTGGAAGCTGCATTGTCAATAATAGGCGGGAAATGGAAGCTGAAGATCTATAAAGCGCTAAGGAACGGTGGCAACGTCAGGTTCTCCAGCATACACAAATCATTGCTGGATATATCCGAAAAAACGCTTGCTGCACAGCTGCGGGAGCTGGAAAACGACGGTATTGTTACGAGGACGAGCTATCCGGAGATCCCACCTCGTGTGGAATATACATTGACGGAACTGGGTACACAACTTGAGCCGGTATTCGAGTCATTAAATAACTGGGGGAAAGCATATGTTGGCAATCGTTCTGCTATAGAGGCAAACGAAGGATTTGAGTAAGGAGTATACCCGCGGATCACTCATGGTACCGCTGATGTAACTGCCTGAATATCTCCTCCATCTTTTCATTATTCCTCGCGCTGGCAGGATGGGCTTTAATATCCTGCTGTACGTAGCTGATACGATTTTCAGTCAGCGGGTGCGTGCTGATAAACTCAGGTATCTTTAACTGGTGGTCCAGTTTCTTCAATTCCTGCATCAGCTTCACCATTCCCTGCTGATCTATCTGGTTCCGGCGCATGGTTTCCAGACCAGTGATATCCGCCTGTTCCTCATACTTACGGGAATAGGTAAGACTATAAACAGCACTTGCATTAGCGTATAACGTACCTGCTATCCCACCAACGTCACTGATCAGTACCGACACCAGCAGGCTGGTGCTCATATCCCGGCATAATTTACGAACTGAGTGACGGCGGGTAACATGCGCCACCTCATGGGATAACAATGCTGCCAGTTCCTCTTTTGTATGTAGTTTCTTCAATAAGCCCGTATATACCATCACATAACCACCTGGAAGCGCATAGGCATTCTCAATATCACTGGGCACCAGCGTGAATACAAGAGAATCAGACGTATCCCACTTCATTTGTGCAGCAAACTGTGTCAGCAGCGCACTACCTGCTGTGTCAATCTTCTCCTGCATACTGTTACGGGCAGCAATACCGATCTGTTTATCAAAAGACCGGGGTAGCTGATCAACCACCTTGTCGGCAACCCAGGGCAGTATAAAGAAATGGGTTGCCAGCACAATACCGATGAGTACTGCCAGGGCAATCAGGCCTACTTTATAACCACCACGCAGTGCCAGGTCTTGCAAACCGGCACCGCGTATGTGTTTATAATTTTTAAGGAACTCTTTTACAAAAACCGGGTCATTCACCTCCAGGGTACCACCGCCTTCTCCAGTATACATAATACGGATAAAATTGCGGTCGCTTACCTGTACAGATATCTCGCTAAAGAACCATCGCAGTTGCTCAGGAGGCATGCCCTCCAGAGTATAGTCCAGCAACAGACTCGCTTCGAATACCTGCACATTGACAGGAATGGCCTTTGCTACCTGGTGATTGTAATACAGTCCCTTGTACATATTGTTATTAGATAATACTCAGATCAAACATATCCACGAGATCCTCGCCTGTTGCATTTCTGTATTCTTCTTCTGTCTGCGCCAGTTCCGACAGCTCGATATCTCCTACTATTTCAACATTTGATAACAGGAATTCCACTGTACGTGTCTGTACCCAGGCAAAAGCAATACCGAATGTAAAAATAAGAAGGATGAAATTGACGATCATCAGTCCGGCGAAATTTCCACCCGAAGCTGTAGAACGGAATGTGAAAGTCTTATCACCCTGCACGAGGCGCAGATTATCAACATAATAACGGAAGATGTCAGCCTGCCACCAGAAGGAATAGATACCGAATGTGATGATAGACAGGAAATACCCTTTCAGGTTCATAAAGAAGAAATCACTGCCATTACCATTATAACGGAATTCGCCGCTGCCGAAACGGATGTTGCTCAGCAGATAATTACGGATATTGATTGCAGCCCAGGCGCCATAGATACCAAAAGTAACGATCGTCAGTCCTATCTCTTTCAGAAACAACTTCATAAATGTTTTCCTGTCGCCACGGTAACCAAAACGGATGCCTCTCCAGGATGTTCTGGACCAGTGGTAACGGTTTGCACCGTGGATCGCCGCTGGCACAACAAAGGCCAGGAAAGCCAGGTAAAACAGCACGCCTACGATAGGCAGCTTGAGGTAAGCAAATACCTGCACAAGAATGATCACCGCAATGAAAAGCCCCATAGCTTTCAGAAATCCTTTGAACATCTCTTTACCCGTACCATTCCAGGCAAGGCGGGAACCATCCAGTTCTGTGGATGAATAGAGATATTGTAATTTCTTCGCTTTTGCCCAGGGATAATACAAGCCAAGTGTTACGGTTGTCAGTAGCCAGTTTAAAATAAGAATGCCAAAATAAGTACCTCCGTCACCGTGAAATGTCAATGCGGGGCTTTTAATTACAGTGCCCGAAGGGCTGTACTGTTGTTCCATGTGTAGGGGATTTTAGGTATATAGGTTTAATAATTAATAGCAACAAATATATAAATTTCTTTTATATTAATCTTAACATATTGCCTGAAGTGCGAAAACACCTTTTCGGTTGTTTTTGAAGCAGTTAGAACAAAATCTATTAACTTCATTACATGAAACCATCCTTGTTAATACTCCACGGCGCCATTGGTGCATCCCGTCAGTTAAGGGCAATAGCGGCACAACTGTCAGCACAGTACGAAGTGCATCTTTTTGATTTTCCTGGTCATGGGGGAAAGGAACTGCCGGAAGCCCCATTTTCCATTAAACTCTTTGCGGAGGCTGCGCTGGAATACATACAGGTGCATCACCTGCAGCAGCTGACCATCTTTGGTTATAGCATGGGAGGTTATGTAGCCATGTACCTGGCGAAATATCATCCGCAACAGATAGCCAGGATCATTACCCTCGGTACCAAATTCCACTGGGATGAGGTAACCGCCGCCAGAGAGATCAAAATGCTGGATACCGCGGCTATTACCGCGAAAGTGCCCGATTTTGCAGCCATCCTGGCCGATATGCATGCCCCCAACGACTGGAAAGAAGTATTGCAACGTACGGCTGATATGCTAACGGAAATGGGTAAGGACAACCCACTGAAACCGGACGATTATAAAGACATAAAGACAGCCTCTCTTATTATGCTCGGCGACAGAGATAAAATGGTAACGCTCGAAGAAACGATCGCTACCTACAAAGCCCTGCCTGATGCAAAGATGGCGGTATTACCAGGCACGCCCCACCCGGTGGATAAAGTGACGCCATCGTTACTGGCCTTTTTCCTGAGTTAAGTGACAATAAACGAGGGCTTCCAACTAAAGCGGACAGCCCTTACTTTTTATAACAACTACTTTACTTACCTATTTCAATTGTAAAAGTATCTTCCGGTGAAGCAATAACATCATTCCCTGACGTATTGCTGTCCGGCACCGGATAATAATTACCCGTCAGGAGCAATCCCTTCTCAGTTCTCTCCAATGTGATCTTCAGGAATCCATGTTTATCATCGCAATAACTTTCCAGTTCCACATCATCAAACAGCGGGTTTTCGTTGGTAAAACGCTTGTCTTCCAGAGAGGCTATCGCATGCAACTCATCATATCCGCCGCCGCCGGCAACGATAAAACACACTGGTCTTCCGCTTGGGTAGCTCCTCTTAAAACGCTGATAATTGTGTACGTGGCCGCTGAAAACGATGTCCGGCCTGATACCCGTTTCCTCAAACACCGACTCCAGCAGCGTGATCATCGGGATACTGGACCCATGGTTGATATCTGAAGAATAAGGCGCATGATGTATACAGAGTATCAATGCCTTCCCTGGCCGTTCCTGGTCAGCAGCTTTCAACTCTTCCTTCAGCCAGTTCCTTTGCTCTTCTGTAACGATCCCGAATTTAGGCACATTACTGTGCATACCGATGATATTGGCAAGCGGCGTATTCAGTGTCCAATATACATTGGGCTGCACCATACTTTTCCTTTCCGAGCCACCACTGAATGCCACGGTATGCGGACTTGTATCACAAAATACAGTCATGAAGGCATCCAGGCTGTTATAGGGCGCTGCATCGGGATTAACATCGCTGTCATGATTGCCTGCTATGGCAAAGATAGGTGCGGGATAATGTTCATAAGGGTCAAAGAACTGCCGCTGGTACTGTGAGGCTTCTCCATGGTTGTACACCACATCTCCGAGATGATAAAGAAACTGTGGCTGGTCACCGGTATGCTGATACTGCCTGACCATCTGTCCCACTACTTTTTCCTGGAAATCAGGGCTGCGCAGGCTGCCTGTATCCCCTACCAGGTGAAAGGTCATTTTATCGTTACTGATGTCCGGAATGACACGCTGTATAGATAAACGGTATGGATAAGCACCAGTCGGTATCGGTAATGCCCTGAATTTATAGGAATCGTCCGGTTGATCTTTCTTTAGCACAGGTGTTTTATATCTCATGACAATAGCAATAGTACAGGGTAAAGATAAGCGTAAAAACGACAACCAGGTAGTGATGAGATAGTTAATAATGTCCCCGTATCCTGCTATGAATCTCTTCATCATACAGCTTTCTCAACTGTGCATGAGCAGCAGCTGACAACGGCTGCAACCCGGAAGCCGCTACATTACTATTCACCTGACTGATCTTTGATGCGCCTGGAATAACAGTTGTTACTTCAGGATGGTCCAGTATCCAACGGATGGCCCACGCTGCCATGTGCTCATCAGGCAATAGCGCCCTGATACTGCCGGCCAGTTTCACTCCTTCCCTGAATTCAATACCAGAAAAGGTTTCTCCTGTATTAAAAGCCTCACCATTTGCATTGTAGTTACGGTGATCATTCTCTTCAAAGACGGTATCTTCTTTAAACTTCCCGCTCAGCAAGCCACTTGCCAGTGGCACACGTATGATCAGCGCGACACCCTTTTCTTTTGCTTTCGCAAAAACCTCATCCGCCACATGCTGCCTGAACAGGTTAAAAATGATCTGTAAAGACGCCAATCCTTCCTGTTCCAGGCAGATCATCGCTTCTTCCGAAGTTTCCACACTGGCGCCGAAATAACGGATCAGTCCCTCCTGCTGTAATTTCCGCAAGTTGTCAAACACCTTCCCTGAACGCATCTCCTCCGTTGGGATACAATGCAATTGCTCGAGGAACAGTTGAGAAAGCCCCAGGTGTTGCAAAGATTCCTCTGCATGGCGCTTCATCGCATCATAAGTAAAGTTCTGTGGCCAGCCATTAGGTACATCTCCCCTTCGTCCCAGCTTAGTGGCAACGAAGAGCTCTTTGTCAGCTGATTGCAGGAATTTACCAATAATAGTTTCGCTTACACCCATCCCATATACATCCGCAGTATCTATAAAATTGCCACCGGCATCCGTATACGCCTTCAGTATCTTTATTGCTTCTTCCTCATCAATATTTCCCCAGTCTGCACTTCCCAGTTGCCAGGTACCGAGCCCTACTTCCGCTACCTGCACGTCTTTAAATGGTCTGTAATTCATAACTTATAAGATTTGTAAATGTTCCCTGCAAACTAGTCTATGAAACCTTCCTGCTGCAATTTATGCAGGATGGCGATCACACCGGGGGCCTGTGCCTCCTGCCTGGAATAATCAGCTACCGAGAAGAAACGTACTTCCCCTATTTCTGCTGCCGGTTCAGGTACGATATCACGGTGCAACCAGTAGCAGTCCTGCTCCATGATAATGCCTTCATTCTCACCGAAGGCAAGGCGCCGTAACATGTGTGTAATACACCAGTTCCTGTTCGGTTATGCTGACGTTCAGTTCTTCCGCTATCTCCCGGCATAATGCCTGGCGTTCAGATTCTCCTGCATCCACCTTCCCACCGGGTAAATAAAAACATTGTTTATTCCTGCTGTAAGCCAGTAAAAGTTTCCGTTGCTGAACCGATAAAAGCCCAACTGTTTTAAGCACCGTCATTTGCATGATTAATATTCAGGTTCCCAGCCCGTTCAGTAACTGCTTCACCACATGTTTATAATTCTTTCCCAGTGGTAGCTGTTTCCCATTCTTCAGGCTAATGATATTTCCCTCAATATAGCGCACAAATTTCTTATTGAGGATATAAGATTTATGGATACGGATGAAGGTATCTGCAGGCAGCTGGCTTTCAAAGCTGCTCAGGGTTCGCTGTGTAAGCAGGAAACGCTGTTCATCCCATACCTTGACATAGTTACCCAGGCTCTCCAGGTAATATACATCATCGGGATTCAGCAGGATCTGTTTCTTATCAGATTTAATGTAGATCCTCTCCGGAACGGCTGTAGCAACTGGCAGTACTACCGGTACCGTTGAGGAAGCCTGCTGCCTTAATGTGTGATCTGCCAATGCCCGGTTAACGGCCTTCAGGAAGCGCTCAAAGCGGAAAGGCTTGAGCAGGTAATCACATACATCCAGATCAAAACTTTCAAGCGCATGTTCTTCATAAGCAGAAGTAATGATCACAAGTGGACGCTGCTGTAATGTTCGCAGGAAATCCAACCCATTCAGCTTAGGCATGCGTACATCCAGGAAGATCAGATCAATAGCCTGCCTGTTAAGGAAATCAGGCACTTCTGTAGCCCTGTAGCATTGTCCGCAGTTCTCCAGAAAGGGAACATCCTCCATATATCGCAGAATGATATCATGTGCCAGTGGCTCATCGTCCACTATTAAACATCGCAAGCTCATGAGAAGTCCAGTTGCATTTCAGCCTTAAATGTATAATTTTTTACAGCGGTTTTCAGGACATGCCGGCCAGGATACAACAGCGCCAGCCGTTTCTGCAGGTTGTCCAGTCCTATACCGGTAGCACTTGTAATACCGCCTTCGAAGGAGTTCTCACAGCTGAAATACAATTGCCGGTCAGTACAGGTAAGCTGCAGGTGCAACAATGCCGGACCATCCGACGGTTCTATACCATGCTTAAAAGCGTTCTCAATAAAAACGATCAGCAGCATAGGAGCGACCGGTTGGGACTCATCACTGATATGCTGAATAAACTGCAAGTCCAGCGGTATTTTCGAGCGGATACGCTGTAGCTGCATATAGTCGGCTATATACTTTATTTCCTCCCGGATGGGCACTGTCGCCTCATTCCCTTTATAGATTACATACCGCATCAGCTCTGACAATTGCAGGATGCTTTCCGGCGTTTGTTTTGATTGTTGCAGGCTCAGTGCATACAGGTTATTCAATGTATTGAAGAAGAAATGAGGGTCCAGCTGCTGCTTCAAAAGATCAAGCTCTGCGCGGGTCTTCTCCTTTTCCAGCGATACAATACGGTTGTTCTGTTTTGCCCATTGCAGCGCCAGTACAATAGGTAAGGTTAAAAATATAACTGCCAATCCCCCAAAAGCATTCTCCAGTAAAAACGGGTTTTCTGAAAAGATCCCTCCCAGCAACTTATTGATGGGCAATACAGCCAATAGTTGCGACAATACCGGATAAAGAAAAGCCATCAGGGCAAACACACTCATTATGTAGATAACCATCCCTTTTTGCTTCAGCACCTTCGCCACCAGGAAACGGCTGTTGATATAATACAACAGGTAAGCACACAAATACATGAACATGAACTGTGCAATAAAACCTAAAAAGAGTCCCGGCCTTGTAAGGATCTTATATCCGTCAAACTCATAACCGATCAGTAACTGCTCTTTTGTATGATAACGTGGATTATCCATGCTGGATACCGCCATAACCGAAAGCGTAATAGCAATAAGCAGCAGGCTGACCAGCACTGCTTTATCAAGACTGATCTTATTCACCCATCCCACATGGCGGCCCCGCTGCTGGTAGTACACCAATGCTGACAATATCAATTCAAGTGAGATACAGCAAATAGCGACTGTGACCAAAGAACCTACCGAACGATCACCTGGCTTAAATACAATACACAAAGCAGTGATAAGTGGCAGGCAAACACCATAACTGAACAGCCAGTACAACAGATATCGCCTGCTGGTCAGCTGTTGCAGCCATCGCATCCTGTTCCAGGAGAACACAAAAGCAGGTATTTGTATGATGGCTGATATCCCAACGTGCATAAGAAACGCCTTCCAGTTTTCCGGGCGCAACTCCAGTATGCTGATCCATATCAGCATCCCACCAAAGAGCCAGACATCCAGATGCCCGACCAGCCACGCTTGTCTTTTCGTTAATTCATTCATATTACTACAACAGATAAAAAAACACTTATTCACGCATCCACACAAATATTAATGACGAAAGCATTGTTTTTCGTGATGTACGTCGTCAATAACCGATATAATCGAATAATAGTCGTTTATCATCTTTTGCTGTGCGTTCCTCATCTATAGTTGATCAGGCAATCCATCAAACCTAGCTTGCAGGCATATTCACCCACTATGCACAGACTACAGATAAAACATCTCACTAAAAGTTACGGCAATAATGTCAAAGCGCTGGACGACATCTCACTGGCTATCTCCAATGGTATGTTTGGACTGTTAGGGCCTAATGGCGCCGGTAAATCATCTTTAATGCGCACACTGGCTACCTTGCAGTTACCCGACAGCGGGCAGATATTATTCGACGGCAGCGATATACATCAGCATCCCCAGGTACTACGAAGCCAGCTGGGATATCTTCCACAGGATTTCGGCGTTTATCCTAAAATATCAGCGATGGCATTACTGGACCACTTTGCCGTGATGAAAGGACTGCTACATAAAGCAGAAAGGAAAGAACAGGTACTCGCACTCTTACATCAGACAAACCTCTATGCAGTCAGAAAACAGGCGGTCAGTACTTTATCAGGGGGTATGCGGCAAAGGTTTGGTATTGCACAGGCGTTATTAGGCGCGCCTCAGCTGATCATTGTAGATGAACCTACCGCCGGCCTGGATCCGCAGGAGCGGAACCGTTTCCATGACCTGCTCAGTGAGATCGGGGAACAAGTAGTCGTACTGCTCTCCACACATATTGTGGAAGATGTACATGACCTTTGTCCGGAGATGGCCGTATTGGCTCACGGGAGGCTCATTTTACAGGGAAAGCCTGCGGCATTGACAGATAACCTCGCAGGACGGATCTGGCGAAAAACGGTCACTAAAGATGCACTCCGGCACTACCAGACACACTTCAATATTATTTCCACCCGCAGAATAGCAGGTAGCATACAATTACACGTACTTGCCGGTGAATGTCCGGATCAGGGATTTGAGCCCTTTCATCCCGGTCTGGAAGATGTCTATTTCTCTGCATTATTTGGAGCACAACGCTCCGGGAAGGAGGGTGCTGTATGTTAAGTACCCTGTTTGGATTTGAAATTCGCTACCATTTCCGGCAGCTGACCTTTCGGATAGCTGTCCTGCTGTTTTTTATATTGGGATTATTAGGAGTACATGGCAATTTTGGCGGCAGTGATGTACACGCCAATGCCCCTTATGTCATCACATATATCATCAGTATTCTCTCTCTTTTCTCCATTTTCGTCAGCACATTATTTTGTGCGAATGTCGTGTTACGGGATACTACCTATGGAATGGATGCAGTGTTGTTCACAACAGCAGTAAAACGCTTTCCCTATTTCACCGTCCGGTTTCTGGGATTGGTGTTCACGGTATTACTTATACTCTGCGCTTCCATTATGGGAATGTTAGTGGGCGCTTTATTTGCCGACAGTTCACGCCTGGGTGCCTTTGATCCCGCTTACTTTATTCAACCATTGCTTATCTTCGGGATACCCAATATCCTGTTCGTTTGCAGTGTTATCTTTTGCACAGCAGCATTAACCAGGGATGTTCGTGCTACTTACGCCAGCGGCGTATTATTATACATCCTCTATATGGTCAGCGCCATCCTTGGCAACTCTCCTTTTTTTGCTACTTCAGCGCTGAAAACAAGTACGCCCGGCCTGCTACCATTATTAAGCGATCCCTTTGGATTATCCATCTTCTTCGGAGACACCCGTTCCTGGTCAACAACACAATGTAATCAACGGCTATTTCCATTTGACGGCCCATTACTGCTAAACCGCCTGCTATGGACAGCATGTTCCTGTTTGTTGCTGACTGTTACCTACAGATCCTTTGTATTCCGCCTACAGCTCCCGGCAAAGGCCATCCGTTCCGGAACAGAGGAAAAAAAGGTGTCTGCCATCTCCTACCGGCAACGGCAGGTACACCCGGAAGGTCTTTCCTATGTCTGGAACAGCTTCTGCGCTCAGTTCAGACTGGAAGCCGTATCCGTATTTAAACATATCCCATTCCTACTAATGGTGGCCATGTGGATCTTCATTTTCTCCGTCGAATTAAAAGACTCACTGTTGAATGGTGTCTATGGTATTCAACTCTATCCTGCTACCAATATCATTGTGGATACACTGCTGCCGGTCCGTCCTGCCATGTTGCTGATCATTTTCTATACCGCTGAACTGTCAAGCCGCGAACGGAGTACCAATACGCAGTCATTGCTATATAGCACGCCTGTTTCCAATATGACCATCTGGGCGGCGAAATGCAGTACGCTGGGAATACTGATAGCAATACTGATCACTGCCAATATTACCATTGGATTGGTGATGCAGATCTGTAAAGGCTACTGGCAGATTGACCTACCAATGTACATCTCGCTATACTACTACAGCGGATTCCCCTTGTTCCTGTTTACCATCCTCACACTCTTTATTCAGACATTAACACCTAACAAATACCTGGGAATGTTGCTGAATTTATTGGCAGCAGCCATTATCATATTTGGTCGCCAGTTTGGAATAGAACACTATCTGTTCCGTTATGCGCAGACACCACGCATGAATTATTCTGCGATGAGTGGTGTCGGCCATTATGCCCATGCTTTTAACTGGTACATGTTGTACTGGTCAGCTTTGGCAGCCCTGCTTTCACTGATGACTGTCAGCCTCTGGCAAAGGAGCCGGTATATCAACAACAGATGGCGACAAATGAAGTGTAAGCTGGTATGGCTGGTTCCCCTAATCATCTTCCTGTTCACAGGTGCCTTTATCTACTATAAAGCCAATATTGAAGGTGGATATAAGAACAATAAAGCGCAACTGGAATGGCTGGCACGTTATGAACAAGGGTACAGACCATTGGCTGATCTTCCCCAACCGGTCATCACCGCTGTAAAAACAAACATAGACCTATATCCGGAAGAAGGGAAATATACGGTAAAAGGCAGCTTCAAACTCCGGAATGTTTCCTCTGTTTCTATTTCAAAGATCTGGGTCGGCGTAGATCCGGAGGTGACCTTCTGTAGCATTTATTTACCAGGCGTTGCCCATACAACGCACGATAAAATATTCCATCAATACTGGTATGAACTGAAAACACCCCTATTGCCAGATGCAACAACCACCCTGCAATTTGCTATGGAAGTGATCCGTTCAGGTTTTACCCCATTCAATAGCGAGCATACAGTGGTCACTAACGGCACTTATATTGAGCTGGAAAAATACCTTCCCTTCCTCGGGTATAACGACCGGTTTGAAATTAGTGACAACGCCACCCGGAGAGCAAAAGGACTACCCGAACAAGCGCAACCCTCCCCTCCTGACAGTACCTATCATCTTATTGATTTCGAAACAACTGTTTCCACTACCCGCGGGCAATACGTCGTTACCGCCGGCGTGCTGCAAAAGACCTGGGCAGCCAATAACCGTCAGTATTTCCACTATAAAACAAGTGCACCTGTCAATTACATGTTTGCCCTCAGCAGCGCCAGGTATGCCATAAAAAAAGAAAGCTATAAAGGTGTGGATTTCAGCATTCTCTTTCACCCCGGACAAACGGCCAATCTCCCTGTTATGATGCGGGCTATGAAAGATGCCATAGACTACTGCTCGCAGCACTTTGGTCCATATCCGCATACGCAGCTGTTGCTTGTTGAGCTGCCGGAATACAAAGGCGCGGCAACAGCTTACCCGGGAGTAGTGTTCAGCGCTGAAAATATCAATTTCCTGGGCGATTTCAGTGATAGCAATAAGGTTAACCATGCCTATGGTATCATTGCCCATGAAGTGGCACATCAATGGTGGGCCAACAAACTCTCTCCTGTATTTCAGCCCGGAGCTGCATTGCTTACCGAGACGCTCGCACAATACACAGAAGCCATGCTCATAGAGCACGCTTTCGGCAAGATGTTTATGCGGGATTACCTGGGGGCCGATAACCGGCTATACTTTTCACTCAGCAACACAGACGAGCAGGAACTGCCATTAGCCAGGACCAGCAGGCAGCCTTTTGTGCACTATCAGAAAGGCAGCCTGGCTATGTATGGCGTAAAAGAAATAGTAGGAGAAGAAAGGATGAATAAAGCCCTTCACCGGTTGATGGACAAACATGCTTACCCGGGAGTAAAAGCCAGCGCAGATGACCTGGTGAATGAATTATGTCAGGATGCGTCTGAAAGTGAAATAAGGCTTATTAAAGATTGGCTTGAACAGGTCATTGTCTATGCATTGAAAGTGGAAGTATTGTCTTGTAAACGGCAACCAAACGGAC
The DNA here is from genome assembly GCF_003014595.1 of Chitinophaga ginsengisoli. Taxonomy (GTDB): domain Bacteria; phylum Bacteroidota; class Bacteroidia; order Chitinophagales; family Chitinophagaceae; genus Chitinophaga; species Chitinophaga ginsengisoli. The sequence goes on from NZ_PYGK01000002.1 coordinate 750,057, forward strand.
AATACAAACTGCTGCTAAATGTGCATATAAACAAAACAGACCGGAACAATAATCGTTCATTGTTCCCTGATGAAAACATAGATATCGCTGTCTTTGATGTCCCCTCCGGCGAGCTTGATGGTCACAGCACGCCTATATACAGTGAAAAACACCATTTTTCCGGCGCCATGACCCATCTGAATATTACCGTCAGCAAACCGCCTAAAACGGTCGCTGTTGACCCCTATTGCTATCTGCCGGATGCAAATCAGGCAGATAACCTGGCAGCGGTGAAATAAAACACAAAACCGGCCATTTCTATGCTTAAAAACATAAAAATGGCCGGTTCACATATAACACATTATCTTATCAGGGTAAAGGCTCCTTTCTGCATCAGTTTTTCCTTCTCCTGTCCAAAGAAACAATAGGTAACAATATGAACGTACGATCCTGCTGGTTGCAGCTCGCCTTTAAACTTACCGTCCCAGTGTACAGACGCATTATTGGACGAAAATACCAGTTGTCCCCAGCGGTTAAAGATCTGGATATTGTATACTGCCACTCCTCTCGACTTTACAACAAACTTGTCATTCACACCATCTCTGTTTGGTGTAAAAGCCGTAGGAACATACAGGGAATTATTAAAGGTGACATACACTGCCATGAAAGCCTTCATAAAAAACGCTGTCTGGAAAAGCGATACATTTACAGTAGAATAAAGTATGTTATTATGCCAAAGGATTATTTCCTGGAGATGATTGAAGAATTAGGCAGGGTCTTAAGGGCTGTTATAAGTGCTAAGAGAAGCGAGCCGGCAAGAGCCCTGCAGGAAATTAATACGGTATTTACCGCCACCAAATTCAGCACGAAAGACTTCTTCGACAGCCTGAGTACCGCCGAACTGGAAGCATTTATTAAGGAACAGGACGTCCATTATTCCACACTAGATGTACTAACGGACCTCTTATTTGAAGAAGCCGATATCAGACTCAATATGGGCGATTATGTAACAGTGGAAGCACTCTTAAATAAGATTGCCTTCCTCATTACCTACATTTCAAATAAGGAATCGGAAGCGAAGGTCCTCTCCCTAAAGCGTGGCCCACAAAAGGAACGTCTAAATTTCCTCCTCACAAGCCTGCATAAATCATAAAAACACTAAAAAAAAGACAAAGAAACACTAATAAAGAAACCGCCTACCCCCCAACAGCGACAGCGGAAGTAGCACCCGGTTTCAGATGAGAATGGCGGGCCTTCGGCTCTCCGGTGACACGACCGATGCTGCCCAATAGATATCCAACCCCAACCCGCTTGACAACGCTAAATAGCCTTCCAGAGAGGCGCCGACCGACATCCCATACTGAAACCGGCGCTACTTAGCGTGTAAAGAAGCCCTCAGCCTATCTGACGAAGGCACCAACTTCGCCGAAAGATCCGGCTCTTTCATACTCTTGTCCAGCGGAAACATCGGGCGTTGAATTCTCTTATATGGCAGCCGTTCCAGGTCCTGATCCACCCCACCCGGTGTTAACGCCAGTATCCAATCAGCCCTCATATTATACAATTCCGGCTCCAGATACCCGATCTTCACAACAACAATATCTGATTTCCGCGGATTCAACCCCAACCTGGTAAAGTCATTTTCTTTGTGATAAGGTTTCCGCTTCTGCGTAACAATCACGTGCACACTCCCTACTTTCACCACCACCTCCACTTCTGCATCCTTATCGCCTTTTTCAATAGCTTCCACGGTACCAGCCAGTCTTACCGGCGGCGCATAACGCGCATCCACGGCAGCACCGGCATAAGCATCTACGCGACCACCTACACCTGCTTCCATCGCCTTTTTCACCAGCTCAGGACCGGGAATAGAGGCATAGATCAATGAAGGACCATTCTCCGACTGGAATTCCTTTCGTTTCAGGATCTCCGTTAAAGTCCAGGTTACATCACCAGCACCACCGGCAGTAGGATTATCGCCGGAATCACTGATAAAGAAAGGATGTTTGGCACTGGCAATCGCCTTGTCCAGCGCGCCCTGCAGATTGTCAGTAGGTGCAACGAAGGTATAACCGAAACGGGCATCCCAGAAGCTTTTGGCCAGCTGTTCAGCCGTATGCGTTACTTTCTGTTTATCATCGCCGGTCACCATTACCACTGCATGGTTACGCGGCTCATCTGCCCAGGCATATCCCACCCAGATGGCGGCGTCAATGATACCTGGTTGTGCAGCCGCAGGTGCGACAGCCTTATAAACAGTCTTTGCAGGCTCTATACGCGTACTTGTCTTTTCTCCCGGCAACAACACAGGAATAGGTATCCAGGCTTTAAATGCAGGCTTTCCCTTACCGCTCTCTATCCTTTGCAGCAGGTGCTGCACTGCCCGCTGTTTGGTTTCCATAGCATCTTCATGCGGCGCCATCCTGTAACAGGTGATCAGGTCAGTATTCTCTGCCAGTCGCCAGGATACGTTGCCATGCAGGTCCATAGAGGTAGAGATAATTGTTTTGTTACCGATCACTTTCCGGATACGTGTAATAAAATCTCCTTCCGGATCATCCAGCCCTACCACACTCATAGCCCCATGAATATCGAAGAACAGGCCATCATACGGGGCATTCTTCTTCAATGAATCCAGCGTTTGTCTCACCAGTGATTCGTATGCCTCTCGGGTAACCGCTCCTCCCGGTAAAGATTTGCCGATCAGGGCAGGTATCCATACCGCCCGGTAACGTAAAGGAGAGTCCACACCAAAAAAGGGATAAGCATTGAATACATCCGCCCCATACCTCGCATGGAACGCCTCCTCTTTTGTTAATGCAGGAGAAAAGGTACTGGACTCTATCGCCAGACCGGCAATAGCGATACGGGGAAGATGTTTCGTTTGTGCATTTACAGTAGCTGACACCAATGAACAACATGACACCATTAGCAGAAGGAAACGCCTCATATATAAGATTTTAGCTGATAAATCCAGAGAATAAGCGCAGTCAATTTAATCAAAAACTCCCTCATTTTATAATGAAGCGCTAAGGCTATTCAAGCATTCCCCGGATGCATCATCTGATTACTTATAGATCTTGCCTTCCTTGTTAAATTCCCTTATCAGCCCTTCTTCCAGGTCAACAGCAGATACCGGCGAGATACTTCCATCCGGCTGCATATTCTTCAGGAAACAATACTGTGCCACATTGATGATAGATGCACCGGAGATCTCATGCGTAGCCGAGACCTTTTCCAGTATGCCCTCTTTCTCCATCATATTATCCGGCAGGATCATTTTCCAGAGTTGCAGACGTTCTGCCTGGTTAGGCATCGGGAATTGTATAATAGACTGAAAACGCCTTGAGAAGGCGGGGTCAATATTGTTCTTAAAGTTAGATGCCAGTATCACCAGGCCATTATAGTTTTCTATACGTTGCAGCAGGTAAGCAATCTCCTGGTTGGCATATTTATCGTGCGCATCCCTGATATTGGTACGCTTTCCGAATAAAGCGTCCGCCTCATCGAAGAAAAGTATCCAGTTCTTATGTTCTGCCTTATCAAATAAATGGGACAGGTTTTTCTCCGTCTCCCCGATGAACTTGGATACTACCAGCGACAGGTCAATGCGGAACACATCAAAGTCTTCCTGCATGTTATCCGGGTCTTCTGCAGGATCACGTTTACCCAGCAGACAGGCTGATAAGGTCTTACCTGTTCCCGGCGGACCATAAAACAATGCGCGGTAGCCGGGCTTCAGGCGTTTATTCGTAGCGCGTAGTTTATCTTTCAGGCGCAGCCATTTCTTCAGTTCATGTAGCTGTTCCATAGTCTGCGCATTCAATACCAGGTCGGGCCAGTCCAGAGGAGTGGTGATGCTTTCTGCCGGGAAATCATTCCCGAAGCGGGGTTTCGCATGGGTGCCGGTCAGGAACAGGTCAATGTACTCCTGCGACATTACCAGCTTCCCACTCATCGCCGGTTCTCCTTCTTCCGGCTTTTCCACCCACAATACCTGCCGTTTAGCAAAGAGATGGGTTTCACTCAGCAATTGCATTTTGCTGATGCGTGTAGATAAGTCTGTACCTGCCAGCAGGAACAAAAAGGTATCGCCGGTAGGTAATAATCCACGGAACTGTGTACCCTTCACACAACCTATCAGGGGGAAATCTCCTTTATCTACCAGGTGTTCATGAATAAGCGTTTCAAAGAACACGGCATTGATATGGGGGGCTAAAGCCATGATAAGCAGTAACTGCGCATCTTTATCCAACTCGTTGTCATGGATGAATTTTGTCAATGGAGCATCAGGCCAGGAACTGCCTGGCTGAATACTTTCATCTGGTATCATAGGTGTAGTGCCGGGTTCAGCGCCAAAATACTGGGTTAAGCGCTTCCGCATTTCGGTTTGCAGCCAGGAAAGGTATTCCTGTAAGGCTGCTGCATTCTTGGTGTTGTCAATCATCATTTCGATACTATTTCAACTGCTTATTTTCGTTGACGGTATTTGTTTACTTTATTACTTTTCGCTGGATTTATGAATATCCCCAATCTCACCTGTCACATGGTTCCAGTTAATTGAAATGTCGATGACTTTGCCATCAGTATTCCAAACCGTACCGTAATAGCGCATCTGATCTTTCCAGGGTCCCAGGTGGCTGTCATAATGATCAGGCGTAGCTGGCGTCGGCCTGTCTCTGAATGAAAAACTGACTACAGTCCCAAACCTTTCTGTAAAGGTCCGCGATCCCGCGATCCGCGCCAGCACTTGTGCTACGGTAGGCACTAGCTTATTAACATTCTGGTACCCAACTGCCTGTTCTACTTCTGCCGCCTGATCCACATGCTGGCGTCTTCCGGCGTTACGTTTCTTCTTATCCGACCGTTCATCATCACCATAACCATCATCCTCTCCTTTGTCTTTTCGATGGCCACCTTTCTTACTGGTCTGTATATAGTTATAATCCCATGTTTCACCTCCATCAATAACAGTGATCGATTTAAACACGTCACTATGGCTCTCTTTTACGGTCGCGGCCACCTTTTGCGCCTCTTCATGTGTGATCCTGTCGTTAGTCAGATAATCCTTCTCTACATTTTCAAATGCCTGCAATCCTGCATTCAGTTTTTGTTGTTTCTCTTTATCCGTCTCTTTTTTCTCCTTCTCTTCACCCGGCGCCATATCTGCCTTCACTTTCACAGACTGCTTATTGGGCTTACCCTGGATAGCACCACTCACAATCCACAGATCATTGCCCTGCGCCGCAAAGCTGATGCCCGGTGTACTGAACTGCTTCTTGATATCCTCTACTGCCAGTGTGATCTCAGCTTTGGTCATCGGCTTATGCGCCTCCAATTCCTTCAGCTTTTGCATCGCACCGGCAAAGTTCTTCAGCTCATCAGGCTTTTCTTTACCTGCATCTTCCTTACCGCCGCCACCTTTTCCGGCGGCAGGCGCAGCGCCTGCTGCTGGTGGTGCGCCTGCTGCTGACTTATCGCCTGTAGCAGGAGGAGCAGTTCCCGCAGCTGGTGCAACAGCACCAGCGCCTCCGTCTACAAACGTACCCGGCTTTTCCTTTTCTCCCGTACCACTCTTTTGTGGTACATGGTCATTCACCAGGTCTGTCATGAATTTAGCGCCATCAAACTTCGCTTCACTAAACTTAATATCTGGTACTTTGTGCGATCCCAGTACATGTTCTATATCGGCTCCTATACCAAATTCTCCCGGCAATGGATATTCAAGTGAACCGATCGGCCAGGTCCATTTCTTATCCGGCAACGGCGACCACCACGGGCTATCCAGCTCCACAAACAGGTCTCCGCTCAATCCCAGGAACGGCTGCGCCGCTATTTCCATATGGCCTTTAAAGAAGAACTCTCCCGGATCACGGTAACCAATGGTCGGTCTTGCATCTACATACCCTTTCACGCCGGCATCTGCATTCAGGCCTACACCAATCTTCACATCATGATCCGCTACTTCCAGTCCGGCGCCCCCTTCTGCACGCAGCCGTAAGCCTGCATAAGCAGACATATTCAGGGAACCGGACAATGTGATATCCTTTGCTACATCAGGATTATTCGAATAAGTGCCTTTTACCTCTATCTTGTGGATCTTCGCCGGCCCTACTTTCGCCAGGGCGCTTAATCCTACATTCGCGAAGACGAACACATTACCCAATACCGGCACACCATACGCCGCACGTGCTTCCAGCTTGAATAATTCCTTCGGATAATCTTTCTGGTCAAACAAGAGGATTTCTTTCGGAGGAGCGATCTTACCCACTACTGTCACAAAACCTTTACCATCTACAATCACATCTACCGTACCTGCAAACCAATCTGTCATGCGGAAAGTAAGATTCCCCATACCAGCTATACCACGCGGACCTTTACCTGTTGCTGCCGGTACTCCCGGAGGCAGCGCGGCATCTTCTGCTTTTACACCTCCTAATGCGGTTACTGCGAAGTTGTCGGCCGTTTCCTTGTCGGTCATCACCAGGGTCACCGAACCGCTTAACTTATCGCCCTGGTAACCTACTGTGCCTTTCACATCGAGTACGCCGTCTATGAACTTCGCATCTATATTCCCAGAGAAAGCGCCGGCACCCATAGTCACACCAAAACTACCTTCTCCTGACATCTTACCGTCCAATAGCGTAATGTCCAGGTTACCCTGGGCCATTCCTTTAATATTCATATCTGCCACTACATGCGCCGTAGGTTGCATGTTCGCAAAGCCCAGGTCCATCGTCGCATTCGCAAAACCGCCTACCTTCACCTTGATACCATTGAGCGTAAAGGTGAAGGCGCCGTTTTCAAATGTATTGGTAGCCTTTGACAGTACATTTTCTACATCTATGCCTGTCAGCCAGCCAAGGGCTTTTCCATTCTTACGCAGCCATTGTGGAATAGCTTCTGGCGCATTGCTCCTTCCGATAGTAGCAAAACCGCTCACCTGGCCGTTAGCAATACGCACGGCGAGCATCGGATCAGCAGTGCTGAACATCGGCATGTTCAATGGTAGAAAAGTATTCTTCAGGCTTTCCAGTACACCGTCTTTCTCTCTCACTTTTATAACACCTGCACCTGCTATCTTACCCGCGGTGATATTCACATCCACACCTTTATCTTTTGCCCCTGCAATAGCCTCCTTTAAAGATGCGGAAGGATTGAATGTACCAGACGACACGTCCACAACCTCTCCGGCAACGGCAACACCTTTCGGAGCTGTTGCCGCGGGTGCAGCTGCAGGCGCACCTTGCACAGGTGGTGTAGCCGTGCGCTCAGATGCCGGCATCTCCTTCTTCTGCACCGCTGCCCCCTGTTGTACAGTATGGGTCAGCTCATGTGCCAGCAAATGCCTGCCGCTGCTGCTGGTGGCGTCAAACTTACCTTCATTGAAATAAATATCATTACCATGAGTGAAGGCCTGTGCCTCCAGATCATTACTCAACGACGCAGCTTCTTTCCCCGTGTGCACCCGCACACCGCTAAAGTCGGCCCCCATCGCCGACTCCATCGCCGTACGTGTATCTGCTGGTAACGGTGATCCGCTACCTTTCGAATTTTGCAGCCGTTGTTCCATTCCCGCATGACTGCCGCTCTTTGCATCAGCAGCCCCATTCTCCTTCCGCTGTATGGGATCATCACCGTCTGCCATGCTATCAAATACAGGCTTACGTTGTAACTTCTTTTCATCTCCTCCCAACTCCTCCTTTCCATCCTGTTCTTTCATCCGCAGTACGCCCGGCTGTGCCGCAGGCGCATGACTGGTATGCAGGGTACTCACCGCGGGTGCAGCAGCCTTCGCCTGAACAGCCGGCTGGTTCATACCCCGCACAACTTTATCCGCCACCTGGTCTGCCTGCTTTTCATAGTGGTCGTCAGGCTGACCCACCGTCAGTTTCCGTTGCACAAAAAATGGCGCTTTCCCCATTTCCTTCTCTCCGAAAAAGGCATTCCTCTCCCCGTCTTTCCCAAAGAAAGATTTATCTGAGGATGGTTGCGGCTTAGTTTTACTGGCCGTACTTTTGGTATCGGTGGCTTTTATCATTGCATTGGGGTCGGACAGTTTATACCAACTATATCATTTATACGATGCATATAACATCATCATATATGGGTAACAGTTTATAAACATACTATCAGGGCTTCGCCGGAGCAGGAGGATCTTTCACATCATCTGTATTCTTCTTGCTGGTCGCCAGCATATCATCCACATATGCCTGATGCTTTGCATCCCATTCGGCCTTGAGTGTCGCAAACTCTGCGTCAGTGACGGGCTTTCTGATGACTATTTCCGGGAATGGATGTGCCTTTATATACTCCATGAAATCAATACCATGATTCCCTTCATGGAAGCCCAGCGACTTATTTCCCTTATCTGTATCAGATTTGATATGCCCGCGGCCATAACCGGAGTCACCTTTAGATGTCGCATCAGCACCATAAATAGTCTGAATGATCAGGGTCTTTGAAATGGTCACCTTTGATATCTTATTGTTTTTATTGCGCTCATAGGAAACGTGCGCATCGATACTGCCACTGGTAAATGCATGGTCGGCAGCAATATTATCTTCTTCCTTCGCTTTCCTGTCCGGTCTTATCTCCACCTTAAAACTGCCAACGGGGAAATTGGCCACCTCCGATTTCTCATCAGGCTTCACGCCATCCGGTAATGGCGTGGAGATCTCGCGTTGCACACCCGGCGTAGTATGTGATGCTGCGGCGCCGGATGTTTTACCTTCCATAGCAGGTGCTGCTCCCTGTTGTACCACATGCGTCAGTTCATGCGCCAGCAGGTGTTTCCCTGCGGACGAATCCGTATCATATTTACCACTGTTGAAATAGACGTCATTGCCATGTGTGAACGCCTGTGCACCCAATTCATTACTCAGTGTTGCTGCCTTCTCTCCGGTATGGATACGCACATTACTAAAATCAGCACCAATAGACTCACTCATCTCATTACGTACCTCACGGGAAAGTGGTGCACCATCTCCCCGCTGATCTTTCAGCTGTTGCGCCAGTTGATCGCTGCCCTCACGTGCGCCGCCAGAGTTATTCTCTTTCGCCATCAGGGAAGGCGCCCCTCCTTTCTTTCCCTCTTCCTTCTCTTCTTTCAGCACTTCATCTGCAGCGGGCTTTTTCTCAGGCTCTTCTTTCTTCTGCACCATCTTCTCTTCTTCCTTTTTTTCGGGTGCTCCCTTCTTCTGCAGTTTTTCTTCTTCTTTACCTTTATCGCCTTTCTTTTGCACCACCTTCTCCTCTTCCTTTTTATCGGGCGCTGCTTTCTTCTGTAATTTTTCTTCCTCCTTCCCCTTATCGTCCTTCTTCTGTACGGGCTTCTCTTCTTCCTTCTTATCATTCATGCCTTTCTTCTGCACCTTTTTCTCTTCTTCTTTCTTTTCAGGCATAGCCTGTACTGCGGATATTTCTTTCCGTTGTACAGCTGTACCCTGGGCAGGCTGTTTATTCACCACTTTACTGGCAACAGCGTCCGCTTCCTTCTCATACTGGTCTCCCGGCTCGCCGACAGACAGTTTAGGCTGAAAGAAAGCATCTTCTTTTGTTTGTATGGATGTTGAGGCAGGGCTGAAAAAAGGCCCTTCCTTTTGATCTGTTTTCTCGGGGTTACGATGTCTCCGATAGCGACGACTATTCATTTTCATATCTATCGATTTAAATGCAGCGGAGCTGCTGCTCCGCCGCCGTTAAGGCGTTCTGCTATTTCTGTGGCCAGTGCATAGTAATCTTTTGCACCATTGGCCGTATTATCAAACGAAAAGATATCCTTGGCCTGCTCCTGTGCCTTGGCAAGGGATATATTGCTGCGGATGCCGGAAGCCAGTACCTTATCAGGATACAGCTCCTGCAACTGCGTACGTATCTGCTTGTGCATACTTTTATGCTCATCAAACTTTGTCAGCACGAGCCCCAGTATTTCCAGCTTTTTGTTGAGTTGTTTTTTAATCAGCTGCACGTTCTTCATAAAACGCTGTACACCTTTAAAGGGCAGGAATTCTGCCTGCAGGGGCATCAGTACATAATCGCTGGCAGTAAGGGCGTTGACGGTTAACATGCCAACTGCCGGCGGACAATCAATAATAGCAATATCATATGTATTGCCCAATTGGCCTAATACCTGGTTTAACAGCTGCTCTCTCCCATATATACTTACCAGTTCCAGTTCAGCACTGGCCAGTTCGAGGTTGGCGGGTATCAATGGCAATACACCTGTATCCACAATGGCCTGCTGCGTATCTGCCAGTTCTCCGGAGGCTGCCTGTTTAAGCAGCTCATAGATACTCAACGTTGTATCGTCAGCAATACCCATGGATTGGGTAAGATTAGCCTGTGGGTCAAGATCTACCAGGAGTACGTCCTTCCCCATCCTTTGCAGGGCTGCTGCCAGGTTCAGGGCGGTAGTAGTTTTACCGGATCCACCTTTTTGAATCGCAATGGAAATAATTAACATAGTATTTGGGGTAGTAAAAGCGATCAGTGACTGTTAATGTATCTATTTCTTCAATATTTCTCCATGCTCATTTACTTCAAACAGCTCACTTCTCAGCTCATTATAAAAGTCTTCCAGCCACTGGAAAAAACATTCAAATCCGGATGGATCAGGACCTACATCATTGTAGTGCATGATCACCTGTCCGGGAATACCGGCCGGGCCTGGCGCCATGTCGATACAGATACGGTCATTATAACTATTCACCGCCACCGGTATCCATTGTTCATGCCACCATACCTGTTGTATACGTGTATCCTTCGTGACTTTTTTCTGTGCTTTTTTAAAGGCGCCCTCCGCATTCAGTCCGTTCATGTCACGGGCTGTCTTCACCATGCTTTTCTCATCATACAGGGTATACTCGCCCACCACGATCCTTTCATGTATAAGATCGAACGAATGCCTGAAGTCTTCCGGCAACTTAATCCCGAGTTCTTTTTCCAGTGCTGCTGCGGGATCATCCGTCTTCTTTCCTTTTAAGGCAGTAGTCAGCGTCGCAGTTTGTTTCTCTTTGTGTGCTTTATACCATTCAGTAATATTCTGCCACACACGCTTTACAGCCAGACGAACAACCGAATCTTTTTTCCGTTTAGGATCAGCAACAGGCAACTGAGACCTGCGTACAAACAATTCCCTTACCTGTATGGGCAAACGCTCCAATTCGTCTGCTTCTTCATCAAATAAAGGCACAATGGTCATTACCTTTCCTGTCTCTTTCTCATGGTCCAGCCACTCTGGCTCCAGGTACCCTTTATTGATGATGATCGCAGCCTTCATTCCGTCAAATTCCGGCACTTCAGCATTTCTGTAAATACTACCCGGGACGATCTCGTCTGCCGTTATCAGTTCCTGGTGAAATTTATAAAAGAATGCACCTGTTGCTTCAATTACCTTCTTTGACTGTTTACCGTTCACATCGATATTCAACTCAACATCATGGTCAGACAAGCCTGACAAACCCAGGGAAGTAATGGTACTCTCCGGCATCTCCTGATCAGGCATAGGATTTTTTACGGCAACATGAAAACTGGCATCACCCTGTTCTGCCTCCAACGCTATTAAAGTGTCGGGCTTACCGTATGTTTGCTCATAAGATCTGATCAATTTTTCCATAGCATTTATTATTTAAGATAATAACCAGAATACTTGGTATCCCACCACATCCGATGGCTCACACGAGGAATTGGCTCTTTATACAACGGCGACTCACTGGCACTCTTGGACGATTCTACCGGGTCTTCAATTCCGTGATAACTGGATGCCCTGGCATTCCACTCCATATTCTTGCTTTTCTCCTGTTTATGACCATATTGGTTCCAGTGATTGGATGCTCCCATATTAGGTCGGTGTCCAAGCACAATATCGGCAAAAGCTACCACTTTACCAGATCTCGCGCACGTATAAAACGCCTTATCGGACCTCAGGAAACTCACATTGTTTTCCTGGCCTGGGAACCAGTTGTATTCCTTCTTCTTTATGATGCTTTTCTGCAAAACAGCTGTCATCCTGTCATCATATTTGCTCAGGTTTCTATAGCCATATGCTTCCCTCTTATCCCTGTTTACCTCCCTGTCATTCTTTGGGAAGACGTCTTCAAAGGAATGTTCCTGGTATTTATCACCTTCTCCGGCTGTTGAAGAGTGCAGGAAGATCGTTCCATTGTCTTTCCAGATTTTGATCCACTTCAATGCAAGTGCCTGATCCACTTTCTTGTCCACCAGGAAATCCCTTAGGTCCCACGATTTAAACTTCAATTTGTCTCCCTTGAAGTTTGCTTTCGCCGCTTTCAATCCTGTAGCGATTGTCAGCTCCTCCTTCTTAGGCCCTGTCTTCTTCTTTGCCTGCACATACTCATAATCCCAACTATCCCCACCGTCTATCACGGTAATGGATTTAAACACCTTATGCTGCGACTTCACGGTTGCAGCTACCTTTTCTGCTTCCTCTTTCAGGATCTGCTTATTGGTAAGGTATTTAGCATCCTCTGTATCTATCGCCTGTAAGCCAAGACTCAGTTGCTTCGCTTTATCTTTTTCGTCGCCCTTCTTCTCCTTGTCGTCTCCCGGTTTCATATCCGCCTTCACCTGCACCGACTGCTTATTCGGCTTATCTTTAATAGTACCTGTCACTACCCAATGGTCGGTGCCTTTCGGTGCTACAGTAATGCCCGGTGTACTATGTTGTTTCTTAATATTCTCAACAGCATGGGTGATCTCATCACGGGTCATCGGTTTACTACCTTCCAGTGCTTTCACCTTCTGCATAGCAGCGGCAAAGTTCTTCAGTACATTAGGATCTTCTTTCCCCTTTTCTTTGTCTTTGCCCTTTCCTCCGGCAGCTCCCGGAGCGCCACCTGCAGCTGGTGCACCACCTTTACCCGGTGTACCGCCAGCGGCAGGTTTACCCGGAGCGCCGGCAGGCGGCGGTGTTCCTTTGGCCGGACCTGCACCGGCAGCTCCGCCATCTACGAACTTGCCTTGTTTTTCCTTATCTCCCGCGCCGCTCTTCGGTGGTACATGATCATCCACCAGGTCGGTCATGAACTTCGTACCATCGAATTTCGCTTCGCCAAAGCTTACTTCAGGCACCTTACCGGAACCTAACACATATTCCATATCTGCTCCTATACCAAATTCGCCCGGCAACGGATATTCAAGGGCGCCTATCGGCCAGGTCCATTTCTTATCTGGTAACGGCGACCACCACGGACTATCCAGTTCTACAAACAGATCGCCACTCAAACCCAGGAATGGTTGCGCCGCTATTTCCATATGCCCCTTGAAGAAGAACTCTCCCGGATCACGATAACCAATCGTCGGCCTTGCATCTACATAACCTTTCACACCGGCGTCGGCATTGATGCCCACACCTACTTTCAGATCATGTCCTGCCAGCTCTATACCAGCGCCACCTTCTGCACGCAGGCGCAGACCAGCATATGCTGACATGTTCAGAGAACCGGACAGAGATATATTTTTCGCTACATCAGGGTTATTGGAATAAGTGCCCTCTACCTCGATGTTATAGATCTTCGCCGGACCCACCTTCGCCATCGCGATCAGCGCCATATTGGCGAAGACAAATACGTTACCTAGCACGGGTATACCATAAGCCGCACGGGCTTCCAGCTTGAATAATTCTTTACTGTAGTCTTTCTGCTGGAAAAGGATGATCTCTTTTGGCGGAGCGATCTTGCCGACCACGGTCACAAAACCTTTTCCATCCACGATCACATTCACGCTACCTGCAAACCATTCCGTCATGTTGAAGGTCAGCGTACCCATACCAGCCATACCACGCGGACCTTTCCCTTCTGCTGCCGGTACTTCTGCCGGTGGTGCAGCTTCCTCTGCCTTGGCACCACCCAGTTGTGCTACCGCAAAATTGTCCGCCGTTTTCTTGTCTGTCATTACCAGCATCAGCGAACCACTCAACCTGTCGCCCGAATAGCTTACCATTCCCTTCACATCCAGTACACCTTCCTTGAACTTCGCAGCTATCTCACCAGAGAAGCCTTTGAAGCTCACTCCAAATGCACCTTCTCCCGACAGTTTATCTTCTGCCAGGGTAATGTCCAGGTTACCTTTCGCCACACCATGGATGTCCATTTCTGCTGTTACATGTGCCGAAGGCTGCATGTTCACAAAGCCCAGGTCCATGGTCGCTTCTGCGAAGCCACCTACCTTCACTTTCACCCCATTCAGTGTAAAGGTGAAGGCTCCATTTTCAAATGTATTGGTTGATTTCGACAGTACATTTTCTACATCTATACCTGTCAGCCAGCCGATGGCTTTACCGTTCTTACGCAGCCATTGCGGAATAGCTTCCGGTGCATCGCTTTGCCCGATCGTAGCAAAACCGCTTACCTCTCCGTTGGCCAGCCGTACGGCCAGCATTGGACTGGCAGCACTGAACATCGGCATGTTCAATGGCAGGTACGCATTCTTTAAACTTTCCATCACACCATCTTTCTCTCTCACTTTGATTACACCGGCGCCAGCCACTTTACCGGCATTGATGTTCACATCCAGTCCTTTACGGCCAGCGCCTTTGATTGCTTCGGCGAGACTGGCGGAAGGATTGAACCTGCCGGAAGATATATTCACCACCTCACCCGGCGCTGCACCAGGGGCTGCTCCAGCTGCAGGCTTACCACCCGCACGTTGTATCGTATCTTCAACTTTGGCTTGTACACCAGGTATTTCTTCTTTTTTCTCTGCGGATGAATTAGCAGCATTACTGTCTTCCTTTTTCTGCACAGCAGGTACATGCGCTGGTACAGCTGCGGGATCTGCTTTCTTCTGCACAGCAGCGCCCTGCTGTACCGTATGTGTCAGTTCATGTGCCAGCAGGTGCCTGCCGGTACTACTGGTGGCATCAAATTTATTATCGTTGAAATAGATGTCGTTGCCATGTGTGAACGCCTGCGCCTGCAGATCGTTGCTCATCTCCGCTGCTTCGGACCCTGTATGTATACGAACATTACTGAAGTCGGCGCCTATAGACGATTCCATTGCCGTTTTGGTATCGGCAGGCAATGGATTACCGGAGCCTTTCGTTTTCTGTAAACGGTCTTGTAGCGCGCTGTTGGTAGTATCAGCAGCATCACTGCCGTTTCCTTTTTTCTGGATGTCATCCGGTGGGTCGCCCATGCTGTCGAAGATAGGCTTACGTTGCACCTTCTTATCTTCTCCGGATATCTCTTCCTCTTTTCCTTCCTGCTCTTTCATTTGCAGGGTATCAGGTTGTGCAGCAGATGCAGGGGTATGTCCGGAAGGCACCGTACTGACAGGAGCCGGAACTGCTGCTTTGGCCTGCACAGGGGCAGGCGCACTCATACGCTGCACTACTTTATCTGCTACCTGGTCTGCCTGTTTTTCATAGTGGTCGTCGGGTTTTCCAATCGTCAGTTTCCGTTGAACGAAAAAGGGTTCTTTCGCCGTTTCTTTTTCTCCGAAAAAAGCACCACCTCCCTCCTCCTTTCCGAAGAAAGAATTGCCGGCAGGTTGCTTTGCCTTGCTACTTGTGCTTTTATTATCGGTTGCTTTTATCATTGTTTAGGTCCAGACCGTTTTTATCAGCCATGGCATCCACGATAATCCTACTACACTAAAGCCCCATGGCAATTGGTTTAACAACATATCATACGCCTGCTGTGTCACATATAACTGCCACTCTTCCTCCTTCCATTCCAGCTTTCCTTCCCTCAACAGGAAGTTGCCGCGCAAACCATCGGGCGACGTATTACCCAATGCGTTCCAGTGAGAGATCACTGCGGCTAACAATTCATTGGCTTCCGTCTTCTCCACATCTGTCAGCGGAATAAAACGTCTTACCGGTTCTGCCGGCTGGATACCACAGAGTATTTTAGGTAACACCAGGTCCCACTCCGGAATGTCTTCTTCTCCATAAGCCAGGTATCCCAGCAACTGTACTGCCCTGTGTGTTGCAGCTTCATCTTTGAACTGCTGTCCTTCTCTGAGCGCCAGCGCATCAAAAAAGAAAGACAGATAAGGATGCAGTAATATCAGCCCCGCATTATTGATGTAATAAACAGCTCCTTCTGCCAGTGGTTCCGGCGATGCAGTTTCCTCGTCTGTAGCCGAAGAAGAACGCTTCTTTCCTGCGGGATGTTCTGCATCGTTATTTACGTTCTCTTGCACTGTGGCATCTTCTTCGCTTTCCGCCGCTGCTTTTCGTGCCCTTTCTTCTTCTGTTGTTTTTTCTTTTTTCTTTTCTGAGGATGTTTTATCCTGTTTCACTTCTTCCTCCGTCCGTTCACGACGGGTCTTTTCATCGGCGCGTTCCTGTTCGCGGCGTTGCCTCGCAGCAGCTTGCTCTTGCTGTTCAGGTACGTCCTTTCCTGGATTATCCTTGCGCTGTTGTGCACCGTCCTCTCTGTCCCGCTTTTCTCCCTGTTTATGTCGCGTTGCTTCCTGCTGTGCAGTAAGCAGGCTCTTTTGTAGGGTAGTGATCTCAGGTACATATTGCATAGCAAGTGCAGCGGCTGTCTGTTGCAATAAAACAGGCGCTTTCACCGCGGCTGTTGTTATTGTCTGCATGACATACAACAAACGGGGTGCTACGGTATCTTGTGCTTTACCCACCAATTGATGCATGAGTTGCTGCAACAATGCGGTATTGTTCAATGTTCGCCCCGGTACAATGATCTCCCGGATCAGCCAGATGAACACATCATCATGATAGCTTGTCCTCGCAGGCAATACCGGGATGAGTGATTGCTGTGCAGTCGCTAACACACTCGCTGCTTCCCGCAACTGCGGATGATAAATAAACGTTTCCCATTCATTGATGACCTGTAACACCTGCCGGTAAGCATCTGCACTATATGCCAGTATCCAGTTCTGTACAAAGGCGGGTGAGAATTGTAATACCAGTCGCCTGATCGCATACGGATGTTCCATAAACAATACCTTACACTGCTGTAAAGCATATGTCTCGGAAGATAACGCGGCCAGTACACCCGCTTCCCATTGCGGCTGCTGCCATTTCACGGCGGAAGATGGCAGGATGCCTCTCTCCAGGAAATACAACCAGCTTTCATAGTATCCCTGTATCAGGGGTATTCTTTGCATGCCGGCTTCCACCGCCAGCTGTGCCTGCATGCCATGGTAATGCTTCCGGAGATGACCGATGATCATCTCCGGGAGTGAGGTCCGTAATGTTTCCAGGTCACAGGAACCCAGGTCTATTTCCAGTTTGTCTATCTGTAATAAAGTATCCGGATCGGCCCAGCTGTCCAGCAGTGCTGACAACATTGGCTCTAACTCCGTCGTGACACCTGTGCTCAATCTTCCCTGCAATGCAAAGGCTTCCTCCCTGGAAGGCAGCTGCACTTCCAGCAAGAGTTTTCCGATGGCATGTTGCTGTTCCATTAAGCGATCAATCCTTTATACGTGTTGACTGTTTTTTCATTCTCTGCCGTAACAATACCAGTAGTATTCCATACCTGCTGCCACTGTGCCAGGCCATCCCGCTGCGTAGTAATAGATTCTGCAGCTGTCTTCACCAGTTTCCTGGCTATTGCAGGTACTTTTTCGGGCGACTCCGCTATCAGCCTGTCTACATAATAAGCAGTTGCATAAACAAGCAGTTTGATTACCTGCGTTTTCTGTGCTGCTTTCAGCTTGGTGAAACCTGTCTGTAAGGTTGTCTGCAGCTTTTCATAACCCACATGCAGTACCTCAGGCGCACCACTTGCCAGCAGGAAGGATTTAGTATCCGTCCAGCGACTGTCTTCCTTCAGCGTCTCATCCTCTTTCGCCATCTTGTTTACATCATCACGATATCCCAGGAAGCGCTTATTGAACGCAGCGCCATCGTTACTGACAATGGATCTCGCATTTGCGTTCGGATCTGCGGTCGTATCTGTATCTGCTGCCGGAGTTTTAGATGCGGGCAGGAAAGCACTGATAGTAAGCCTTGCGGATGAATCCTTGCAATCCTGAACATCTTCAAATGTGTAGTCTAAAAAGTAAATACCTACCTGCGGATCCTCCAACTTCAGTGTTGCATGTTTTTTATCTTCTTTCCAGGTGACATCAAAATTTAAAGGATCAATAGGTTCCTGGTTGTCGTTCTGTTGTAGAATGAGGCTAAAGGCGCCACCGTAAGGAGTGGCTTCCACGCCGATTTCATCTGTGCTGGAGATATCCCAGTCAACAGTAACTTTGCCATTGCTGGTCAGTTTCACATCACCCAGCGGACAGATAGTGATCTCTTTCGAGAACTGGCTTTCCATACCTTCACGGGAAGCTGTTAATATAACAGTAAACACTACACCGCGCTTCCGCTCTAATTCAAATTCCACCACCTCGCTGAGATTGGTCGTATCCTTGTCAGTGATGAATGTTCCTTTATAATCGAACAGTTCCCAATGATAAGCATCTGCCCTCAAGGACTGGTTCTTCAGCGATATCGCGACTGCTTCACCTTCCGAAGTATCTTCCTGTTTAATAATACTGAAGCGGGCTACCGGCGGCGACTCCTGCAATATAAGGTTGATAGCAGGCTTGCCGGAACAGCAGATATAAGGCAGGCAGAAATCTGCCACTACTTCATATCCCTCCAGTTCTTTCGCCAGGCTCATAGCAGCTGCTTTCTCTTCGTCCTTACTACTGAGCATCAGGTTCACCAGCGTCGACTTATCCTCTTCCGAAAGGGAAGCTATATTGGTCTTTGCACATACCAATACCAGGGTACCACCTTTAGGTACGCCTCCATTGTGTTCAAGCCCCGGATGCTCTTCTGCAAAACGGTGAAATAAGAGGCTGCCTGTCAGTTCTCCCTTACGGCGAACATACTCTACACATACGGCGTAAAGAGACGTTAAATGCGCCCGGCAGCATGTTTTATCCTTATCGTTACAGGCGCCTTCCCTGCTGCAGATCTCAGTAAGTTTCTTGTCGAGATCTGCGATAGGTGGTTTGCCAAACAGGGTGACCAGCGCTTCAAACATATCGCCGATATCATTCCGGTCGAACTCACGCCCGAAGATGACCTCTTCAAAATTATCAGAACAGGTACGTGCACAACGGATGTCATTCACAATCTTTTCCAGCATAACGGTCAGATCGCTGAATTCCGCTGATCTTTCACGGATCAGCTGGTCCATATCTTCATCTTCCCCCAGGTATACCACCTTTATATCAAAAGGCAGGTGAAGATCTCTGCGCAGGTCAGCAATGGCGTCCTGCGTTGCCTGTACCGTCTGACCCGTATGCCCTTTGATGCGGAAGAAGTCATAGCCATCCATATTCGCCAGCAGGAACTTCCTGTCTTTCTCGTCCGTAATACCCGGAATGTTGAAGGTCCGGCGATTGCGGGTCGCTGCTGCATTCCAGCTGGCTGACAATTCTGTTGGATTCTTATAATAGAAAGGAATCGCCCTTTCTGACAATACTTTATTGATACCAGCATCCGGTGTAAAACCTACGACGGAAGAAGGAAAATTAGCATCGTTAAAACGTGTATGTGTTACGTCTGCCAGGTATTTCAGACGCGCCAGCAACACCTGGGGTTTCTCCAGTGAATCGATGCTCAGGTCTGCAAAAGGAGGCCTGTAAAGCCCCATACGGTAGTTGATGGCCTCCTGTCCTGAGAGGGACATTGTCCGGATACTATGCAGGGCAATATACCCCCGGAAGCGGCTCTTTTTCGGCATCAGGGACAGGTAGCTGAACAGGTCTGTAGCTACAAACTCTTCATAAGTAGCCACCAGGTCGCGGTAATAATCATACAGCCATGGGAACTTTTTACCGCCGCTGCTCTTAACCGCAGTGCGCAGCTTTCCCAGGTCGTCTGCCAGGGTATTGAATGGATTAGCCGGGTCCAGTCCCAGTTTCTCCTTCACCAGTTCATACACCGATTTAAAGGCCGTTCCGATCAATGGTTCTGCTGCTGCACAAACTTCATCAAATCCGGTACTGACAGCAGACCAGCTGGTAAAGTGCTCAAAAGAGATATGTGCCCCTCCCTCACTTGGCGTATAACCAAAACGGTTGATGATCGGATCATTCTCTCCTGCATCTGTAGCATCATTAATAAACCAGGCATCCAGTTCTGTCTGCGTAAAAAAGCTTTTAGGGATCAATGCCGCTTCTACTTCCAGTGTTTTTTTACTTTCACTGTTCTCAAAGCCATACAGACAACTATCCTCTGTTGATTCGTCGCTGCGCACAATAAGTACGATCAGGTATGGCGTGGTATCTTCGTCTCCCTTCGGATTATCCGGATTAATACCGGACAAGCGATAGATAAGCTCATTATGGTTCTCCTCCGCATTGCTGAGCACCATCACTGTGGCGGTACGGTCCAGCAGCGGTACATCGAAGTTTTTACCCTCCGGCGTTTTGCTGATACCTTTATAAATGATCTCATCTTCCAATGAAAAGAGCTGACCGTCTGAAGTTACCGCTGTACCAGGTTTCAGCCTGACAGTACCAGCGGCTGCATCCACCACTACATCAAGACCATAAAAGATGCCTGATCCCTCCAGGTAGGTGCGGGTATCCTGGTCTTCCTGCCCTGAAAAATTGACAATACCAGTCAGGCTGCTACTCTTCAACTGCTGCCCCTTTTTAAAAACCGGGTAAGGGGTAGAAATATTTATTATCATTTCTGAAGAATTTATTTATTAAATATTATCCAAGCATTGCCTCATCCAATATGATCAATGGCTTATCATCCCCACCCTCATCATCATACAGGTATGCAGCCGGATATACATTTTTTAGTTCTCTTAATATTTGATTCAAAGCCTGCAGACTATCGTCATAATCACAGCTCTCTTCCCTGGATAATGCGCCCAGCCATTGTTTCCAGGCCTTCTCAAATTGCAGCATCTGTTGTGGGCTTATCCAGACAATATTCAGCCGTATATGCGACGGCGCCTCCCTGCGCAGTGTATCTTCAAAGAATTGTCTGAAGCGGGCCAGGCGGAAACGCTGCGGCCAGGCGGGTAATACAACGGTAGACCAGAAAGAGTAAGGATCTGCCAGGAAAGTACGGTCACAAAAGGCTGCATTCTCCTCGTCTATTTCCTCCTCATCATCACAGCAGAGACACACATCATTACACACCGGCAGAATCGCATCTTCTGTTTTGCACACAATCGGGATCACCACTGTACTGACACTGTCTACCTTTACACTACTCAGCAATGACTTCATTTCATTCCGTACAAAAGTCAGGTCGCTCAGCAGTTTGATCACCTCATCCGTTGCTTCCAGGGCAGCTGCCGCTATCTTCTCATCATTCCTGTACCAGGAAATGGTCATCGTGGAAACCTGCCTGTCAACAAACACCTTATCATTGTTAGCAGCCTGCTTCAATGCATCCATATAGGCAGCTGCATTGGCAAACACAGATTCACTGATAATACGCAGCACGTATGAGAATTGCTCCGGTTGTGACCAGTTTACCTGCAGTTGTAATGCCTCATACGACTGCTGCTGTCCGCGGGGACGCATCAGGATATGTTCCAGCAGATGCAGGCCTTCAGCGCTGATCACTGTCTCTACATGTTCCATAGCTGCGTTACGGGCAGAAATGTTTGTATAGGAAAGCGGATGTTCCGCCTGTATGCCCTCAGGATTCACCAGTGTAATGCCAAAAGGACCGCAGGCATCTTCATCCCCACGTTGATAGTTGCGCAGATCTGTCAGCAGGCCATTGGCGTCTCCCAGCCTTGCTTTTGCTTCTTCAGGCGTATCATAGACGTGTACTGACTCCCATATCGTGGTATAGTCATAACTGATCTTATTGCCCACCAGCAGCTGTTCTATATTGTTGATCTCAAATGCGTATCCTTTGCCGTTTTCCACTACAGGAAACATCATGGCGTTAAACACACGGGTAGCGCGGTCATTCTCTATATCTTCCCCGCAGATCACCTCCGGCGCGATGGCGATGATCTTTCCGTCCATATCCTTCAGGTAAAGCGTATAGGCGTTCTCACAACCCGGCATCTGCTCGTAATAGTAAGAGGCTTCTGACCTTGCCATTTCCAGCAGGTACACATAGAAATACCGTTCTGCCTTTTCCGCCAGTGCAGAAGAATTATAACGGGTGACCGTCTGCCACATCACTTTATCATCCTTACCAAATAACTGGTAGTAATACAGCTTGATAGCAGATGTCTGCTCGTCGCCCTCTCCTCCTTCATTGGCAGATCTCCAGAGTTGTGTAAAAGAAGGAATATTATTATAGCTCATCCACAACTGGGAGTAATTGATCTTTTCAGGTTGATCAAAATACCAATCCAGGATACGTGGATCTATATTGCCTTTTTCATCCGGGTTCACAAACCAGCCATAGAGCTTTCTCTTACAGTAGATATCTGCCTGCAGCTCCAGACGCGCGTCTTCTCTTCTTTCCATCCCCTGGTACCAGCCTGCATGTTGTGCCACACGGTACACACTGTCATCTACCATGCGGAAAGCATAACGGCAGCCGCCAGCATAGTCAGTATAAGGAAAGAAGTTCTTATTGTCAGCATCAAGATTGTCGAGGAATGTCTGTAATCTGTCCCATGCATCCTGTTCGCTTACATCTTCTTTTTCACCCACGCACTTTTTGGTCACATGCTGAATGTCCAGTAGTACTTTACCCAGGTTGATGGAATAATTACAACCTACCGTCTCATTATCCAGACAATAGTTGCCGCGGAACAACAGCAATTGCAGGAATTCCAGCAGATCGGTCATTGCAGCATCCGGATCTGGATACGTGTGCATGCTTTCCCACTCGTAGCTATTCGTTTTTGTATTGTAGATATGGAATGCAAAGCTTCCATCGTCTTTTCGGTATATAGCATGTCTGCGGGCAAATTTCTGCCTTGCCTGGATAGCAGCCATATAGGCATCATAACTACCCGGCGTGATCTTCGCGACAGCTAATGGCTGGCCCTTATCATCATTCAGATAAAGATCTTCCGTTGTCGCTGTCCAGGCACTGTAGTTTTCGACCGACAGCGTACGTTGCAGCAGCCCCCAGCACTCAGTCTGGAATGCAGCCGCTGCTGCATCCGGGGTAGCATACGCAGTCACACTCTGCCAGAGCAGGAAATCATTACGACGTAACTGATAGTAATACCGGCCGTTCTCTCCCGTCACTACAGAGGTGCCCTTTTCCAGTACAGTGTATCCCGGCAGTTTACGATGATAGCGTTGCAGCAACGCAACGACTGCCTGCTCTCTTTCTGCTTCGGATTCAAACTGTGGAACATAACGCGCCATACGGTAATCACGGTCCCAGAGGCGATAGCCGATCACGGTGTTTTTACTACCGCTTTGATATAAGCCTGTACGAATGTCTTTCTCCTTCGCATATACATCCGGCTTCAACAGGTCAAGTCTGAATCCTGCCCATGCAGCAAGCCTTTTAATGGCTTCTTCACCCTCACGCTCGCTGTCATACAGGTGAGGATGTACCGCTATCCTGTCCTCTCCTTCCATGAGATATACACGATAGCCGCCCTCTTCCTTGATTACTTTATAATTAGCTGCAGTAGGCG
This sequence comes from Chitinophaga ginsengisoli, assembly GCF_003014595.1. Taxonomy (GTDB): domain Bacteria; phylum Bacteroidota; class Bacteroidia; order Chitinophagales; family Chitinophagaceae; genus Chitinophaga; species Chitinophaga ginsengisoli. Next base: position 773,576 of record NZ_PYGK01000002.1, read on the forward strand.
CCAGTTTGTCGAGTATATATTCCAATGCCTTCTCTGCATCTTCTTTCTCCGGTTTCTCATCCAGACCTTCCAATGCAGTTTCAGGATGCCAGCAACAGCAGGACAACCACTGCCAGCTATAACGCCAGGCACCTGTAAGTTTCACGTCGGTCACTGTCTGGCCATGATCCTGCAGGAAGCGGAGCGTACGCTCTATTGCCGCATCCCTGGCCTCCGTAGTGGTATATTCGAATGGATGTACCGCCAGTACGTCCTTTTTGTCACTAATGATCTTAAAACTGTAAGTACAGTTACTAATGCACGTCTTCAGATAGTATAACCGCTGCTTTCCAAACTTCACCGTGTCATAAAAAGCAGTACGTACCTCGTCATAACTGTTGTAAAAATGAGGTTCCTGTAACAACAGACCTTCACTATCGCTGATCTTAAAATAATAACGATACAGGGTCACAGCAGACCATCCGGCGCTTTCCTGTAAAGCAGTCACTTGCTGATGCAGCAACAGCAATACAGCATCTCTTTCTTCTGCTGAAGCATACCATTTTCCCTGCTTGGCAAAAGGCGCTCCGTCTTTCGTAAAAGCGAGATAACCATATCCGCTTCCCGGCCACTGATCTGCCTGTACATCTTCTGCTTTTGCAGTCAGTACCCAACCAAGGAAAGCAGTTGCAGCAGCCTCCCGGCTATCCCATACAGGAATGCTCTGCAACAGGGGCGTGCTGCTCTTTTCGTCTTCCCAAAGGAATCCGTAAGCATTTACTGCTTCGCCTTTCTCCACCCAAAGTGAATCCTGTGCCGCTTTTATCAATATTCTTTCCAGCAGATTCGTGGCAGTAGCATGATCGCTTGTTTCAGGACTTTCTGCGAGTAATTGTCCGGCGTCATCATGCACCTGCACCACATACCGGCAATTATCTAATGTATAAATAGTTACCCGCTGCGGATCACTGGCATGACGGATGACGTTACGGGTCGCCTGTGCTACTGCTGCTCCGTCAGGAATTGGGCGGGCTGTGCTCAGCAGGATCTCAGGCAGTCCTGCCTGACATTCAAGGTCTTTAAAATGATAGATGGCCGCAGATACAGTAGTTACTGCGCTGCTTATCGTCAGCCACAGACGGCTGAACAGATTCACATATTTATCCCGTGCCAGCCGTGCAGCATCTCCCGTAGGGAAATCAGACATGTGCACAGACATCACGGTAATGCCCTGCGTGCCCTCTTCATTACCGGACTCCTTACGGACAACCTCCAGGTCAAAGCGGCCGCCTCCCTTGTGTACTATAAGGTAGTTATCTACATTGGCAGCCAGTTCTACAAACTGCACAAAAGCCACAGGCAGTTGCACTTTATCTTTAAAAGGAATCATGCCCTGCCATGCAGGTTGTCCCTCATAGGTCATCTGCCAGTTGTACAATTCTGACGCATCGCGCTGGTATACCAGGTAATGTTTACGGAAGTACTCCTGCAGCTCTTTCTTTTTCTGTTGCGCTGCTTCCTCCGTACCATATGCCTGCGGATGATACGCGATCTGTACATTGTTCTGCACAATGACGATCCTGTAATTACCCGCCGCCATCTCTGGTTCTACTTCCCAGGCATTGTCATCCTGTAATATCTCCAGACAGTCATATCCATGTGAAAGAGCTATCTCTTTTGTTTCAAAACCTTGTTTGCTTTTCAGCAGTGTCTTACCGTAATCGTCAGGAAACAGGAAATGGTAGCCTTCCTGTGTTTGCGGATACACCTTGTACTGCCCATTATCGTTGAAGAATTGCACGAACCATTCCATCACCGCATCTCTTTCTTCTTCGGTCGTATATTCAAAAGAATACTTCGCGGCGATCCACTCATCCGCCGTCAGCGGAGATTGTATATAGAAACCGAACACGCCTTCTCCCGGGCATCCGTAAGGCCTGTAATTCGCCTTCTCTTTACCCAGCTCCAGGAACTGTTTGAAAACGCTCTCAATATTTTCTTTGCTATGCAGGCTGTCACTTACAAACAATGGTGTATTCTGACCAGGTATCGAGCAAACGAAACCTGTCTGCTTTTCAGCATTGACAAGATCGAAGTTATTCAGTGAAGCAGCAGGAGCCTGCCGTATACCCATCAGTCCTGCCACTCTTTTTTCCAGGCCACATACCGGGAAGCCAGTAGCAGGATGTTTGTAATCAAAGGCGAGGGCGCGGTTAGCGCTGGTCTCAGGGTAAGCAGACAGGAAGGCGGCCTTGTCTGCAATATTGCGTGCAGGGTCATTCTTCTTACCACTCAGATTATACATCATCAGTGCATAATCTGTGAAATCTTCAGAGAACCTTGCCAGCAGATGATTCAGGAATCTTTCTTTCCTTTCGAAATACTGATCTGAGGTTTCGTATAATGCGGTGAGCATCTCTGTATCGCCCGCATCGCTGTACACCAGGTCGAAGCTGTAAATATCGTCGCGGCGGTTGTTATTACGACTGTAACTGCCGGATAAGGTAGCCAGGAATACAACATCCAGCGCTGCCTGCTCTGCTGCTATTTTCGTACTGAAGAAAACAGCACTTTCCAGCAACACGTTGTTGGCAGTATCTGTCAGCTGGAAGTACCAGTTACCATCGTCTTCCCTTTGCTGGATCATGCGTACCACATTATTGTTGGTACACTCACTGATGATACGACGGATCGTTTCATCACGCAAATACATCGAGCTGTATATCTTGCGGCCTGTACCAGTGGCATCCGGTTCATACGCCAGCTCCATACCATTATAGGAAGTGCCTTGCGTATTCTGTGGTAATTGTTTCTTATAACGCAGCAGGGATGGTAACTGCGGAATATTGCTGATATCAGCAGGGAAATAAGTATGTTCTCCGCCTTCAGGTGTCGGGCGCATGGAGAACAGTTTCCGTATACTGGATAGCTGGGAGAAATAGTCAGCAAGTAACCTGTCGAAGAACAAGAGGTAAGCCTGCAGCTGTAATGCCTGCGCCTTTCTGGCGGCAGTCGCATCGCCCGGTACCTCATTCTTACCCACCAGGTACACCTTCGGAAATTCATACTGAACAGAAGTATATTGCGCAAGGTCCAGCTGACGACCTTTAGGCACCACCGTGTCCAGCAATTCCCTTTGTTTGGGGAATTTATTATAGTCAGAAATACCTTTCTTATACCGTTGGTTCACTACCTCCGTATTCGCATTAAACGGTAGTTTATTGCGGAAGAAGATCACATTGGAAGTCTCCGGGGATAATACAGGACGATGGTCCTTTTTCAGGTGCAGGCACCACTCTTCTCCTTCCTGTTTGATGGGATTACCGGCTGCATCCGTCATTGCGTACCCGTCTTCATCAGCACTGCTCATCAGCAGGCGGGTTACACCAGCCACACCAGGCACATTCATGATAATGCGGTAGAGGTCTGACGCACGCAGCTCTGTCAGCATCTGCAGGTTTTCCAGTTCCTGCACGTCAATGAAACCATTCTGTTGTAAAGGTTCATCTTTCACAAAATCGTAAGGGCGGCCTTCGAAGATTTCCTCCATGCTTCTACCCTTATCCAGCAACTGTTGCAGGTTGTAAAAAACAGGAGCGGGCGAAAGGAAATCCTGGATGCTGCTGTAAATATTCAACAGTACATCATCCGGATCATAATTCGCTGCCAGTTCAATATGCAGGCAAAGACTGATCGGCTCTTTCTCCAGCACTATAACATCGGGGAAGTCTTCGCAGAGATTACGATGTGCATGCAGGCGGGTATCAATTTCCGACAATACCGCATCCATCGGGAATACATCATTGCCGCAGGCATCCTTTTCATAAGCAGCAGCATACACATCATCGGGTTCAATGTATACACGATACAGCCCTTTCAGGGGTACAGATGAAAGTCCTTCCGACAAGCGGGTATTGTCAAGGTTGCCGTTCGTACAGTCGTATGTCAGGGAATAAGCCTCTTCTGTTTCCGTTTCATTGATCGGCGACAGCCAGGCATTGCGCACACCTTTGATATCAATGAGCATGCGGCGGATGTCTGCAATGGTCAGGGGATTATTACCCAGGATCTGTGCAGCGGTATAAAAGTTATCCTCCCCTGTGCCTGCAGAAGCAGCAACAAGGTCTTTAAAAGAAAGTTTGGTGCGATAGTCCAGGTCCGTCAACACGTAACACAGGGCCTCCAGCATCGTGATGCCGGGATCGTGCAGGTTGTGGTCTGTCCATATCTTGCCTGAAAGATCCGCAACATGCTGAATGCCCAGTTTGCGCAGCGTGGCAAAGTCCAGGTACTCCGGGAACCCGCTGTCTTTATCTGTAGTTATATATTTGAGATCAGGCATTTTAAGATAGTGCTTATCAGCCCACCGCGGCGGACTGCGTGTTTGTAGGCCCGGTATCAACCGGGTATAATGTATCGGTGATCAGGCTGTTATTTACCTTCCAGGGCATCCAGGCGTTTCTGCAGTGCAGCGATCGTCTCCTGCTGTTCCTGTATGGCTTTCGTCAGCACAGCTACCATATTGGCATAAGCCAGTGTCTGCGTACCGTCGCCGTCCGTATTCACCAGTTCCGGGAAGAACTCTTCCACCTGGTGTGGCAGGAAGCCGATCTGCGCTTCTGTCGAAGGACAGTTGGCCTTCTGATTGAAAGTGAACGTAACAGGGTTCAGTTTCTTCACCTTGTCGATCACGTTACCCAGTTTCACCGGATTGCTCACCTTACGTACATCCGTATCCAGATAGAGACCGAAGGCACGTGCCTTGCCCTTTACATTCAGGTCAAAGCCAGTTGGAGTCAGACCACCAATGATGGTCTTACCTTCTGCGGAGATCGTTACCAGGTCATCGCCCTGGTTTATTTCCAGTTCATTACCGTTACCATACTCACCACCTTTCTTGAACACAAAGCCTTTTGAAGCATCTGTGAGGAATGCACCCCAGTCATTGTCTGCACCCAGCAGCAGGTAGTTCCGCTTTTCATTATTAGGGCGGTTATTGATGATACTGAAACCCGGATTAGTATTATCGAGGCACATCAGGAAAGCACCGGCACTATTTGCTTTGGTGATCTCCACATTCGTAACAGGCGTTTCTGTTCCGATGCCCACACGGCCATCCTGTTTGATGGACACCAGTGTTTCGCATGCCGGTTTGGCAATATTCTTCAGATAGTTTTTGCCTTCATCCAATCCCTTGCGGAAATAAAAACCATCCTGTGCATTAGTGGTGAAACTGGATACACGCTCATCCAGCGTCACATTCAGGTAATTCTGATAATTATATTCTGCTTTGTGGATCCAGACTGCCTGTGGCACTACTGCCTGTACAGGATTCAGTAACAGACGGGAAGACCCCTGATTATAGATATCAACACCCGCTTCAGGAGCAGTAGTGCCAATACCTACAGCAGCGCCGGCATCAGGCGTAGTGATAAACACCGGCTTTGCAGACGTTACCTCTTTAGGTACATTCTCTTCTCCATCTGAAGGTACCGGTGGCGGCACTACAGAGGTGAAGAGGAATCCTTCAGTATTAGTCGTAAAGACTGCTTTGTCATCTGCCAGTTTTTCTGACAATGATTGTGTACTGTCACCAGCAGTATGCTGGATCACGAATTCGGGCGACTGTGCATTATCAGGGCTGAAGAGGAAATCCGCTTTCAACTCATCCACATGGATGTGCACTCTTGCCTTAGGATCTTCAGTGCCCATGCCTATCTTACCAAACACTTTGGCATACATGATAATGGGCACTTTATCCTCGTTGCGGATGATCTCCCAATCTTCATCGGAAGCATCGATGTCCAGCATTTTCCAGTTGGTACAATCTATTTCCGGATTATCTGTGGAGCAGTGTCCTTTGCTTTTATCAGCTTTTGTATTATCACCGGTACTTCCGTCACAGCCGCATGGCTTATCGCCCGCAGGCGTACAGGTATACAACGCATTGTTGTAGATCACTACATCGCCTTCGTAATAGCAGATCCCAGCCGCCCATTTTCCGAAAAAAGCATCATCTCTTCTTACCAGCGTAGAGTCTATCAGGTTAAAGAAATCCTGCGAGGTAGGTATAGCGCCGGTCTTAAATTGTGCTTTCAGCGCTGCTCTGGTTGTTATAGACATGGGGGTATCTTTTAATTTTTTATGAATAATTTATTTGATCCTGAATACAGCTTGCTGACTATTGCCGTTGCAGGTATCGTTAGTAATGATTGTATAAGTTTGTTCGCCGCCTATCAGTACAGACCATGGCGTGTCTGCTGTGACAGCCTTTACCGCCGGGCCGTCTACGCCGCCGCTTTTCACGAACATCGTGAAGTCGGTAACGTAGTCTACGTACTCACGATTTTCGATGAACTGTAATACGGACGACATCATCAGTGTACCACCGAATATGATGTTCTGTGCGCCGCTGTTGATCCATGGCGACAGGTAGGCTTGTACTTCGCTGATCAGTTTTTTCTGATAGAAGTTCGCATCCCTGCCGGCCCTCAGGCGGATATTGCCCTTGAAGCTGATAGGCTGATATACCGGATTGATGACCTGCACCTTTGCGAATACAGAAGTACGCGTGCGCAGGTAGTCACTAACCCTTTCCAGGATGATACGGCTCACCTTAGGACTGAACCGTTCATCTGCAGGGTAATTATCTATCTGCGGGATCACCGCCAGCGTCACCCAGCCGGGCGACTGCAGCTGTGTGATGTTGCCCTGCGCATCGCGGCACATCTTACTGTGCGGAATACATTTGATCTTGGAGATCTCAGGGAAAGCATCCAGTATGATGCGCTCATAATCGAAAACATTGATGGCCCTTCCTTTGTGGCGTAAACGTTCGCTGACGCGGATATAAAACTCGTCGGCCGTTTCTTCTTTCCTGCCACCAAAAGATGGATAGGGCTGTGTGATCTTCGTGATCATCGCATCAGGTACTACCAGCCCGCTGATGGTCGATGCGGCCAATGCCGTATTCACACGTGCAGGATCATTCTCCTGGCTGCGGAATACTGCTACTGCAGCCTGCGCCATCACAGCAACACCTTCGCATACTGCAGCTGAATACTGGTGTGTGGTAATACGTAACCAATGCAGGCCGGATGGCAACACGGTATGCGTAGTATCTGCATCCCATGGCAATGCAAGGGTAACAATGCCTGACACCAGCATCTCTTTAGTTGTATCACTAAGGATCTGTGTATTTTTCTCCAGTGGTTGCCATTCATTGCCCGACATATAATGCCATTGTATGTCGGCCCTGCGGATATCAGGATTTGCAGTGAATTCAGCCAGCTGGAACAACAACGCTACGTTAGTACCAGGCACTGCCTGTTCCAGTCCTATATAGAGCGTACCCTCGTCATCATACACAGGCATGAAATTCGTGGTAGCACCGGAAGATAAAGTCTTGTAGTTACCTTCTTCATAAGGATACTGATGCAACAGAGTAACATCAGCACCGGTTGCAGTGGCATCATAATTCAGGTAGAAGCCTTTAATAGTAGGCGTATATGGCGGCAGCGGAAGCGCTATTAAAGAACCGACATTATTACCCACAAAAGTGTTCATGCCATCCGCAAGCGATTTAGTATCATTAGCGCTGCTATCTGCACTGCCAGCAGCACCTCTTAGCAAATCAAAATCCCCATCGGAAGAATCTTTTGTAATGAGGTTTGCCTTGCCAAGCGCAGTACCTGTATCCGTATGCGTACCGGTAGCCGAAGCTAAAAGACCGCTTGCCTTTGCCTTTATATCATCCAGTCGCAGGTTACCTACTTTCAGCAACTGTGAACCCAGGATACCCGGATACTCATCATGCTTGAAATTATTCACCAGTTTCAGGCGCAGGAATCCATACAGTGCCGCATTGCTAAAAGGGAGCAATGGCGCCTGCTGCGTCAGCAGTGGTATCTTTTCCGTCTCAGGTATATCGATCTCCCTCACCCGTTGTACATGATGCCCGCCATCCTGGTCGAACAACAGTGTACCAGTTCCTCCGGTAATGCCTTTCCACTCTCCATTATCCAGGCGTTCCAGATCTGCCTTAAAATAAGTATTGTCGATACCCGGCAGATTATAAGCGGCATAATGTTTTTCAAAGTCGTCAGGATATCCCTCCCACTCCATGTGCAGCTTCATATCTGTCACCCGTTTCCTGAACACCTCATCACTACCTATGTAGAAGTTACTGCCTGCTTTAGGGATACTGGTGAAAGGAAGGAACTTACCGTTCGGATCCAGCGGTCCTTCATCATTACCGATCAGCAGGTTCTTCACATTAGTCACATGTACATTGACAGTGGTATTCTGAATAACCAGGTTACTCAATATATCGTACCATGGTATTGCCGTCTCTGCGAGATAATAATGCAGGCTGTGATTGAAGAGGATGCGCAGCAGCGGATCATTTACAGGATAAGTAGCTTTTATAACATCAGGTGCAGGAGCGATCAATGCCGGTGCATCAGCAGCCAGTACAAAGTTCAGGGTCAGCTTGTTGTTATCTACCAGTGTGGTAGTGATTGCCGGTGCAGGATACCAGCCTGCTTCCGTAGTACAATCTACCTGCAGCAGTCTTCTGCGTGCAATATCTTTCGCGTCCTGCAATTGCTGCGGACCAATATTCGTATAGGTGGCAAAATCGTGTTCACCCACTGCATCTTCCAGCCATATTTCCGTGATACCCGCATTTTTCATTTTGGTGCGGATAGCAGCAAGACTACCTTTATCGATGGCCTTCTTCTGCATAGCTTTCAATACCGCTTCATTCAGCAGGTAGAAAGGTTTATTCAGCAACGCTGCCAGCTGTGCGGCATTGTCGCCCAATGATGACAGTTCAATAATTACCGTCACATTGCGCGTGCCTTCTTTCAGCAGCAGCACTGGTGAAGCAAGTAACAATCCGGTAGTGGCAAAAGGAAAATGTGCTACGCCTGCCTGCGGATTATTCTTGCTGACATATTCAGCAGCACCCAGCAAAGGCCAGCTGTTGTAAGCAGGATTACGGAAACCTTCTCCCAATCCATCAGCACTTGCAGCAACAGGCGCCACATACACATTCGCTTTATCATCTTTGAAAAGCGTACGTAGTTGGTTCACCTTTGCTTTATTCAGCACCACATCATCGGCTGTAAAGAAGCTGACATCTTTACCTGTCGCATCTTTACCGGCCTTCAATGCAGTATCTTCCTTCAGCAGGTAATCAGGCAATTGTTTAGCCAGTTCAGCTACAATGTGTACATGATCTGGTGTGAGCGGTTTCTTTTTCAATCGCAGTACCTCTTCGTAGAAGAAGTTCAGGTGCTGGCGGCCGATGGTATTCATCTGCGTTTTCACCTGTGCGAAGAGCTCCAGGAACGCATACAGCAAGCCTACGTGTGGCTGATGTTTCTGCTGTCCGTTCAACACCGCATCAAAATCTTTTACAGCAAAATCCTGTACCTGCAGGATGCCTTTATAGAAAATGACAAACAGCTCATCCAGCTGTGTCAGTACTTTCGCTCTTTTACGGCGGGGATAGCTGCTCAGTCGTACCAGGTAAGCATCTTTAGCGATCAGCTTATCCATTGTGAGTCCCCAGCCACTGTTCTGCCGCAGGATGGCAATGTTGTTCACCGCTTCTTCCGGCAGTGGATTTTCCGCATCTACCATAGTATTGGCTATGGCGATAAGGCGGTATAAGGCCTTACTGAAATCCGACTGTACCAGGGCGCGCAGTACACTACTGAGCCCAGTGGAGCTGTCCAGCTGTGTATGCCAGCTATTCAGCTGCATCACCATATCCAGTATGCGGAAGAACATGGACCAGAACTGATCTGCCGGCAATTGCTGCGTCAGGTCTGTCCTTGCCTTCTGATAAGCCGCATCAAAACCGGCAGTATCAAACTGCTGGATGGCAGCATACTGGAAAGGCGGATTACTGCGGAAGAAATCCTGCCAGTCCCCGCGGGACGTCAGCGTAGTGTCGGCCCTGCGGAAAGGCTGATCTGTATCATCATAATAAAGTACGTACCTGGCATAGCGGTACAGGAACCCCAGTAACTGGGCTGTACTACGTTCGTCTATCTGCACTTTATCAGTTGACAGCGCTTCCATTTTACGCTGCAACTGGCTTACACCATCGCGTACCAGGTTATTCGATATGTTTTCTGAAGCATTCATTATCTTATTGCTATGGCTGCATTTATTCCTTCTGAACGGCCTTCCTGTATATAGAAGTCATATACATAGTTGTACCGGGAATTAGTGGCCCTGATGGTATAATCGATATTGATCCGTAAACATCCCTGTATGGCGTCCCACGAGTCAGACTGCGATACAGTGATCTTATCGGCCTTTATTCTTGCTTCGTAGTATAGGATGGCATTTGTTACCAGGTCTGTAATGAAACCGATCAGTGTATTGCTCATGGATTCAAACTGGTAATCTGCCAGGTTGCAACCAAACTGGGGAAGCATCACGCGTTCGCCCAGGCTGGTCGACAAAAGAATATGAAGGCTTTGTTCTATATCCTCCCGCCCTACGGCCATTAAGGCGTAACAATCTTTGTCGTCATTGTCTTTGCGGAAGGTGGGGGGAAAAGACCAGCCGCAGCCCAGAAAATCTTTTGCGTCGAGCATATACAAATCTTTTTAGCGTCTATGTTAACCTCCTATCATCACCGTAGGACAGCCTAATACAATGGAGCCGCCATGGGCTGTCGTATCGCCCATACGGGCGGCAGGCTTGCCTCCTATCATCACCGTGGCGGAGCCTTTTACGATGACGTCCGGCGGACCGGTACACACCAGCATGTCTCCTACCGTTGCTGCCGGCATTCCGCCTATCAGTACCGTAGGCACGCCCGGACCGGAAACAGGACCGCCTACATGCGGCACAACGCCTGTTACCATGGGACAAACATGCATATCTGTTATTCTTGCTGCCGGGGGCATTGTTTTGACTTCTTTAATTTTTTAGTTAATCTTCACCATTCCGCCTGTTAGTTCCAGCATGGCTGAAGATGCGACCTTTGCTTTGGCCTGCCCGTTCAGTTCCAATGTGGTGTTTGCTTTTCCGGAAATGGTTGTACCTTCTATCTTTATGTCTGTGGCGGCTTTCAGCGTGAAAGACGCGCCGGCTTCCATCTTAATGTCTTTGGGACTCTTAATGGTAATACCTGCCTGTTCCATCTTGATCATGTTACCATGCTGATCCTGGATGGTGATCGCTTTGTCTTTCTCACTCAGCTCAATGAAATTGCCCGCAGGCGTTTCCATCTTCATCACCTTATTCTCATCATCAAACATGGTTTTCATCTTGCTGCGGGTCACCAGGCCTTTGATATGATTCGTATCCTGCGCCTGTACAGGAGCCGGTTTGTTACTGCTGTGCAGCATTCCCAGCACCACCGCAAAACGGGGATCACCATTAACGAAACCAACGATCACTTCATCGCCTATTTCAGGGCGGAAGAAGTAGCCCCTTTCCTTGCCCGCATCCAGTGATGCTACACGGGCCCAGGTGCCTTTGTCGCTATTGTCTGTCAGCGGCATCTTTACCAGGATGCGGTCTTCGCCGTCAGGATCACTCTCCAGCTGCACCACCACACCTATCTGCAACCCCTGCACGGCAGGCAGCATACCTGCGGCAGGTGTTTCTATCAGCTCAGGCTTATGATGGAACCATTCAGGAGAGATCCCAAACTGTAAATTGGTCTGCCAGATGCCATCTACGTATTCATGACGTACGCCACTCACATATACCTGGCCGTCAAAGCGTTTACCAAGCCCTTTTAGCTCAATGGTATCGCCGGGTTTTGTATCAGGCGAACCTTTTATTTTAGCACGCCCACGGATCTTGGACATCCTGCTTTTCAGCAGGACTGACTCAGTCCAGGCTTTCAGTTCAGGCTCACTTACCAGGCCGCTGTGGCGCAGTTCCAGCTTGGCTGGCGATACTGCTTTTGCCAGTGAGCTACCCGAAAGATTGCCCGCTTCTTTGAAAGACACACTTGAGGTGGAGTTTTCCTTCACCGCCTGGTCTTTGTAGCTCCAGGAACTGGCGCTTACTTCCTGCCATTGGGTACGGGCGTCTATTTCGGCATCGAATTCCTCGATAGTAGCGCCATATACCAGTGTAATGGTAGGAGAACCAAGCGCAGGTTTCACCATATTCACCTTACCGTCCTGCACCAGCAGGATACAGCTGTTCATTTCTGCACGGCTCAGGGTAAAGTCCCAGTCCGTGCAATAGAACTGTACCAGCTCCTTATGCGTTACGGAAGTAGATGCCAGTGTACCCGCCTTGCTGCCCAGCACTTTCTGCAGGGCATCGCTGTCGGTCATGTCCCTGAAGTATTTATTCTTTCTGCCCAATGTGAGCGATACGGTTTCATCCCTGCAATCGAGGTATAGAGAGGCATTACCGTTCTCGCTGGCTTTGATGCCATGTTTAACAATGATGCCTTTGAAAACGCTGACGTTCTTTCCGTCACGTCCTACCTGTATCTCTACCTTGTTGCCGGGAATGAAATCAGCCGCTTCACTCACGGCAAATTTCTCCTGTGAGGTATCACCGTCCAGGTACTGGAGCCTGGCGTATGGGATCTGGTTCGCTTCCTTCACTACAGACACTGAACGCAGGTTATAAGCAGGATCGCTCACCCTGTTGCCGTTGATCAGCACTTCAATACTGGTATAGTCGTAGATCTCCGGACTGGGTATGATCCGTTCGTCTGTGCCTATGTTTTCTTCGTTCGCCATGTTCAGGAAGTTTTTTGGGTCCCGGTGTTTTTCACCGGCGGGAAAGCCAGTTCATCATCCGTACGCAGTTTCCGTACGCTGACCAGTTCATTGTAATAAGCTACCTGCATATAGAGAGCAGGGTCGCCGTAGTTTTTATAAGAAAGCAGCGGCAGTGTATCGCCGTCAGCCACCCGCACACTACGGAAAAGGTCCGGTGAGTGTTTATCCTCTTTTGCGACCCGTTTTTTGGGTTCTACATACTGAGTGAACGAAGCACTCACCTTCGCCCTTAAAGGCTCCCCATTGGGCTTAAAAAGCACATAATTGATATCCAGGGTAGCAAGGATACAGTCAAAGGTGAACAGACCCCACTGGATCTTCAGGATGGCCGGCTTGTGCGCCTCGCCCTGCATCCTGTACACAACATTCAGCAGTTGTTCCACCTGGTCCTTTATTTCCGTACCGTTCAGGATATTCCCTTCAATGGTACCTGTATTGTCCAGGGTGAAGTCCAGCTTGAGCTGTTCGGGTGCGGTGAACTTGTATTCCGGAGCGCTCCCCTGGTTACCGCCGGTCGACTTCTGCTTCGCCTCTACCTTGTAGGACTGCGCATAACTTTCCGGGTTAATGGGGATGGTAAAATCGGCGCCGGCTGACTTGTCCTGTTTCGGATTGAGGAAGGGCCGGATGACGATCTTCTCTACATTCGCGGTTTCTTTATTCGTTGCCATCAGCGTTCTCTTTGATCTTTCAGGATTTCCAGCACTTTTTCCACGCAGGCACGGACAATCGCATCAGGAGATCCCTCCTGATGTTCCTGGCTGCCGCCTGTATTACCTTTGTTACCGGCAGCTTCATCGACAGCTACCTTGATGACCATTTCTCTTATCTCTACTGGCATGGGGCCTGGTTTTAAAATGACTATTCCACGTTGAAATAGTTGTAATTCAGTTCAAATGTTTCAATGACCACCTCACCTTTATCTGCATTGAAGTCTGCTACCTTCCAGTTCTTGGGCCAGGCGCGGTGCACCTTCCAGGTCATGAGCGGCTGATGCTGCTCATTCAGGAGCGTAATAATGAGATCAATGGGCGAAAAGCTGAAGTTTTTGAAAGCATCGAGACACCACTGCGAAACGGTGGATTCTCCCGGTTTGAAGATACCGCGGCGCAGTACAAGGTCTGTACACTTGTTGCGCATAGGTATCACGTGCTCAAAGCGGTTCTCCCCGCCCTCCCGCAGCGTATCAGTCTGCATCTGAAAGTTGAGTCCTGATACTGACTGGAAAAGGATGTCGTTCTCCACCCTTTTGTCGAACAGGAACTCTACTTTAAAATGAAACCCTACAGGAGGATAATTAGCAGTTGCCATTATTATTTATTTTCGATCACCAGACCTTCATGCACCAGCTCTACGCTTTCAACAGCGATCTCGTTGGCATCCGCTTTCAGATCTGCAGACTGTACCTTGATAGGCCATGCATTCTTCACCTTCCATACGATGATCGGTTTGTGCGTCTCGTCCAGCAGGCTGATAGTGATGTTCCTGCGGTATTTACCGTTCTGCTCCTGGAAGAATACGGTTTCTTCCCACCAGTCGAAGTATTCGTTGTCTGACTGGAAAGTGCCGCGTTTCAGCGTGATATTGCTGTATTTCTTCAGACCTGGTTGTTTGGTCTTATGGTATTCAGGACTGGCGCCATGGCGGTATTCAATCGCTTCTGTTTCAACAGTGAGACCGGTTACTTCAGTAAAACCGATGTTTTTACCACCCCATTCTACCTGGAAGTGAAACTTGGGTAATGGATAATTTGCCATTGTAATTTTTTTGTACTGTTATGATTGAATGTTGAAATCTTGATTATTTTTTTGCAGCTGCCGGTGTGGTATCACATGCCTTTGCAGCTACTGCGGCGGCATATGCTTTGTCCAGTGCTGTCTTGCGGGCCTGTGCAAATTCACGTTTGCAGGAAACCACTTCAACTTCTTTCTGCAGATCTTTCAGTTCGTCGAGTGTTGTCTCGTACTGATGTTTCGTTTTGGTATAGAAGTCGCAAGCCTCGTCGTCCATTGGGAACAGCGGTGTTTTCTGCGGGTGACAGGAAGCACAATCTTCCAGATCCGGCTTTTTGCCATCAGTCATCAGTTTATAGGAACCAACTACCTGGAACAGCAAGCCTTTTTCGCCGGCCAGCAATCCCCAGAGGTCTTCTTCCTCATGAAAGGTTCCCAGCAATGCCTTGATCGCATCCTTAATAGCTGTCAGTGCATCTTCTGTAGCGGTTTTCAACGCGTTCAGATTAGCCATGATAGAATTAGCACCTCTATCAGGGATCTTGTTATCGATACGATCGGTCAGTACTTTAATCTGTCCTCTCAATACTTCTGTGCAATCCAGCAGTTTCTTTGCTTCACAGATCAGGATCTTGATAGCATCGATACACAGGCGTGCATTCTTACCGGATTTCTCATTGTACTTACGGGTCCTTTCCAGGGTACCCAGGTAGATCATACCGAGACGGTTTGTTTCGGTAATAGTTGCCAGCAGGTCTCTCAGCACATCAGCCCAACGGCTCTTTTTGTCGAGGGCGCTCTTCTTGGAAGCCTCCTGTGCGAGGGCATTTACGAGTTCCTGGTCAGCCTCAGTGACCTCTTTCTTCAGGCGGTCCAGGTATTGTTGTACGGTATCTTTATTTGAAGCCATGATGATTAAATTGTGTACGGTGTTTTAATAATGTGAAACGGGCGTTATTATGCTTCGTTTTCCTGTGGTTCGCCAGGTGTTCCGCAGTTAGGGTTTTCATATGCGCCCTCTGCTTCCTCTGAAATATCATCCAGTTTCTGACAGCCACCGCCGTTACAGTTTTTATCCTCTACAAACTTGCTGGTTGCCACGTCAGCATCTTTCAGTACCCAGGCTTTATTCTTGGAAGTACTTGCAGTGCTGAGCGCTTTGAGTGCATCACCCAGTGGTTTGCGGGAATCATCATATTTCTTCTGGGAATTTTTAACGTTGTTCTCTACGTCTGTGATCAGTTTACCACCATCAGTTTTAGCGGTAGCGATCAGCGCAGACAGGTTATCGATATTAACGAAGGCATTGATACCGGCTACTTTTACAGCTGCCTGTGCCACGTCATCCGCCTGGTTTACGATCTTCTCAGCGTATTGTACAAACTCCTGTACACTGTCTTCGATATTCTTTTTATTGGGGCCTCCTTTTGAAAGGTTCTCGCGGATCAGCTTTAACTCTTCAGAGTTGCAGGAATCTGCCACAGCATCTTTCAGTTTGCCTGCCAGTGTATTTACCAACCCTACCTTCGACTTGGCAGCTTTGATAGCGATAACGGCAGCATCAAAAGAAGTTTTAACAGAAGCATATTTTGTCTGTGCAATGGCTACAGTAGCAGTAAGGCCTTCCAGGTCCTGTCCTGTGTATACGGTTACACAGTTGCTGAGAAAGTTATACTCCTTTACAGCACGGGCTAATTTATCGTTGACCCTGCGTTCAACGCATACTACCTGGCTGGCAGTATTGGTGAGGATCACTTCTGCTTCGAGGTTGGCAGAACGTTGCTGCAGTTCTTCTTTCAGGGTAACTCCGTATTCCTGCATCAGCAGATCAAACTGAGATGGGGATGGTGGTACACATTGTACTACCGGTTGTTGTTGTTCTACCGGAGGTTTAAAGTCGCTCATATATGGTGTATTTTCTGGGATTTACAGTGATTACAAATGGGGCACTTTAATCAGATTAAGATTCCTGCATTTTGTGACTGAATTTCAGGATGATGAATTCAGCCGGACGTACTACAGCCAGACCAATTTCAACGATCATTCTTCCTTCCAGGATATCAAATGCAGTCATGGTTTCATTGATACCGATCTTCACGTAGAATGCATGTTCAGGTTTAGCGCCTGCCAGTGCACCGGAGCGCCACTGATTGATGAGGAAGTTTTCGATCATCGCTTTTACCTTCACCCAGGTATTGGCATCGTTCGGTTCGAATACGAAACCTTCACTCGCCTTTTTGGTAGACTCTTCCACCATGTTGAAATAGCGGCGTACAGATACATAGCGCCATTCGTTGGAGTTACCGTCCAGCGTACGTGCACCCCATATCTTGATACCTCTGCCGGGGAAGAAACGGATCGCATTTACAGACTTCCCTGCATTTACATCCACGTTCAGGTTGCGTTGGATCTGGTCACTGATATCGCAGGTTACACCGGATACTGCCAGCAATCCTTCGTTAGCAGGCGCCTTCCACACACCACGTGCATTGTCTACACGGGCATATACACCGGCAACGGAAGCAGATGGCGGTAATATGATAGAGAAGTTGGAAATAGCCAGTTTAACGTTTGCTTTCTCCAGGTTATTCAGTCCGGCGAAATTAGGCGCACTGCCACCTACGATAGTCACTGTAGTTTCATCATACGCATAATCAAATGTAGAGCGGATGTTAGGGAAATATACAGCACCATAGCTGGTGTAAGGTGAGCTCAGGGAGATAGCGTCGCGGAACGCATTTGCTGCCGCCAGGATCTGTCCTTCTGTTTTCAATGTGAGACCATTGTCAAACAGGTCCATGATCACAAAACGGTCTTTCAACTCAAAGCACTGTGTCAGTGCAGCTTGCAGCAGGGTTGTGTAAGTATCCTGTGGCAGGTTCTGTCCTTCAGGGAAAACGATCAGTGTAGGTTCATCCTGTTTTCTCAGTTCGGTCAGTGCATCCAGGAATGGTTCCGAATCAGTGATCGGTGTACCTAAAGTCTGGTAAGCGCCTACAGAGATAATGTAGCATGGACCACCACCATTTGCATAGAACTGCTGCAGTGCATAGTACATAATGTGTTTAGACAGACCTTTGCCATCAGCAGTATCATAGCTTACAGTATAGCGTGTACCTGATGTATCACTGGTAGTGATGGTAACGATCAGGTTCACTTCTTTCTGCGGGCCACCATAGATATTTTCGTACTCCAGCAGTGAGCTGATACGTACAGGTGTACCCACTACTGATTTACCATCTACAATAGCCTGCTCTGTAAAGCCAATGAACGCAGGAATAGCTGTTTCCACCGCGGTGATGGATGGGGGGAACTTGGAGATCTCTTCAATATACACGCCTGGTGTATAGTATGTGTTTGCCATAATCGATCAATTTATAATTTCATTTTAGGAAGTAAGATTTCGGAACATATCAGGTCACCCTGGCGGCTGATCATCTCTCCGTCAGGATTCGGAAGACTGACCGCAGCATAGCTTACCTTGCGGTAGGCCTGCATCAGCGGAAACGGCTGTTTACTGATGATCACTTTTTTGATGCCTGGTGGCGCGGGAAGCACTTCTTCCCAGTTCACATCAGCTCCCGGCGGATCTGCTTTCTGCAGGTAGTATTTCCAGTAAGTAGACCTGTTGGCGAAGCGCAGTTCAAAGACAGGTGCAGACGGTGTTTTGAGTACCCCATCGGCATCTACCAGTTCAAATGCAGCATCATTTGTATGCATTACCAGGTCGAGCACACCCCAGGCATCTTGCTGGTAAAGCGTTGAATGCAGATATACCGTATAACTTCTTTCATAGCTGTTACTGCCGGAGATCTTCAATGTATAGATCCCGTCTGGTATACCTGTAAAATCGAGGGCTGCATCCCGCAGGCCATCTGCGTTCTGAAAAGGCAGGGTCTTGATTTCATCCGCTCCTTTCAGCAGTACGAAGCTGGCCTGTGTAATTCCCTGCTTGTCGAACGTGTAGCTGAACTTCAGTGGCAACAGGATGCGATCATACTCATTGATGAGATGATGATCACCTGTTGTTACCCAGCCGGTAGCAGCGCTGTCAGTGCGGGCAATAGCCTGTGAGAGGTTGCCGTTGACAATCGCCATCTCTCCCATCTCATACAACCGGCCATCCGTGAACTCCTTTACGGAAGTGGATAATGAGGGAAAAGATTTACCGGTAGTCGTATCATCATTCGTGAAATAGTAACATGCAGGAAATACCGGGTTGATACGCAGGTTACTACGGGATAACAATGCAGCGTTCTTCAGGCGGATCACAAACTGTAACCGCAACTGACCGCTGACAGGCACCGCTGTAATTAACGCCCCATTGGGGCCTGGTGCAGATGCGATACCTAATACAAGTCCGGTGGACGTTTGACGATACACGATCCGCTGTCCTTTCAACAATTTTTCGGTAGCGGGCGTTGGTGTGATCTTCACGTTGTCCATCAGGTTGTACCGGTTATCCATAAGGAGATCGGCCAATCTGAATTCCTGGTCTTCCTGGGACAGGCTATAGTAGGTGCTTCCCTCTTTATCGAGGTAGAAGCTGTGCAACATATTCACCACTGCCAGGCGCCTGTATGTAATCTGAAAAGCCATTATTATGATTTGGGAAAAGCAATACTGTCTTTGGATTGGATCTGCTCCACAATAGTACCGAGTCCTGTAATCCTGTTCTCTGTGATCTTAACCAGTCTTACTTTATATAGTGCGCTGGGCATTTGTTTGCCGCCAAGAGCGCCCCACAGATGATTCAGTTGTTCAAAGGATAGGGAAAACAATTCTAAGTGTAACTGCAGATCGTCGGGTGCCTGACCACTGTTGATCAGGGCTTCGTTGGGGGAGTTCTTCAGGTTAAAACTTGTTTTACTCTGAAAGAACTGTATAGCCTGTGAAAGCCGTGACAGCGCATCTTCATAGTTCTTGTAATGCGCGGACACAAGCATGTACAGGTTCAGATATATTGGAGGATTGTGATAGGCAACTCCCTGCGCATTCCGATAAAAATGTGTGCTGTTCTTCAGGGTTGCTTCTTCCTCAATATTCACCAGGCTCAGGATGATCCGTTCTTCTGCGCCGGGTGGCCTGTCTGGTGTTTCCAGGGTAGCTACATTATCCAGAACCACATGACCTTCGGGGTCGTTTCCCATAGGATTAAAGGACTGTATATAACTATCCAGCTGGTCTTTTAATAATTTAAAAGCAGTGAAAATCATGGTTATGATTTTATTACTATCAAGACATGGAAGCTAGTCCGGTGGCTATTGCCATCGGCTGCGTTACTCGATATGATAAATGATATATTATTTCATCGATACGGTTGATGAGGAATACGTGGATCGTTTCCAAATACAGTTGTGGCAGCATTCTGCTTACGGATTTCAGAGGGTGTATGGGCCATAATGCACATGTTGCGGCGACTGCAGCGCATCAATAGTGTCAAGAATCTTCTTTGTTTTTTTGATTTTTTTTGGGGTACTAATTAAAAAAATTTGTCTTTTTTGAGTGAAATTTTGAGTTAAAATTGGAGTTCTTCAAACGCTTTACACACGATTACCATAGAGACGTAAAACTAGGTAATAATTCGGAAATAAAAAACTTTTCAAAGGATGTAAATTTAAATTGCGTAGAAGTACGCAATGTAATTTCTACTGATGAAAATTAACTTTTCTTATACAATATTTTCTACTCATATGAGGAAAGTATTGTTCTCTTTGTTGTTCAATTGCGATTACTCAAACTTGCATATGAGTTGCATATGAGTTGCATATGACTAGCATCTTCCTCCGTTTAAAAACGGAGGAAGAACGTAAGAATATGCTAGTCATATGCTAGTTACATCCTGGTTATATGCAAACTCATATAAAGATCATTCGCAACGGCAGGACTCCGTTAGGAGTCCCATTGTTTGTAGCGCGGGGTTTCAACCCCGGGAACGTTAGGAGTCCCATTGTTTGTAGCGCGGGGTTTCAACCCCGGGAACGTCATAAACCAGGATAGCATAACGTAATCATTCGCAACGGCAGGACTCCTCCGGAGTCCTATTACCGTGAACATGACCTACGGTATATCTTCGATCTGATCAAACTTCAGATTACTCCACCCCTCTCCTTTACCTGCCTGTTTAAACCTTCCCCGCCACAACAGCGGTTCCCCATTCAACCATCTCGTACGCTGGTAGGAGATGCTTACAATCACTCCCGCACGTGGGATCTCTTCTTCATTGATAAAATAAGGCGCGGGCTGCTCTTTGAGCAACATCCCATAAGCAGGTTTTGCTCCCGGCATGCGTGCGCGTTGGAACCGGATCTCTGTATCACTGTTCTCAACATGTACAGGTATAAAAGGTGTCCAGTTGCCGGGTACTGTTGTACCTAACACATACCGGATGACGGCATTACCAACCGGTACAAAATCAGACGGCGGCGTATCGACCCTTGCCATTTCGTCTCCTCTTATTCCCTTTCCTGTATGAGAGGGTACAATGTTTTCAACCGCCCACACCATATTGGCCATTTCATCCCGGAGGAAGTTCACTTCTTCCAGCGGCGGACATTCCAGTGCTTTGGTGATGGCTGGTGTCAGGTAGAAGAAGTTCGTATTATTGGTAGAAGCTGTCTTTGAGGAGTGATGGAACATGGCCCAGCGATGCCAGTTCGTTTCTGGTCCTTTGCCGGCAGGTCTGATTAAAATTTCCTGTCCGAATACATCTGTGATGACGATACCCTTTATTTCACAGAGGGTGTTGACGGCAAGTGGATAAGGCAGCATAAACCAGTCGTTCGAATAGATCAGTCCGAACTCTGCCAGCATGAGGTGCAGCATACCGGTAACAGAGGTATCGATCTTACCGAAATCGGTCTGGTTTTCTTCCATCTGCCAGAAGCGCGGATGCGGCATCCCCTTAAAGGCAATAGGCGATGGAAGGAATGAAACGAAGTTTTCGACAGGTCCGGCCTGTTCCCCCTCCTCTCCTGGTAAGGGTACCTGCTTACGTGGGTCCATGTCAAAGGAATACCAGTCGAGGTGTCCTTCATAATACTGATCTGCCACCAGTGTTACCTGCTGGTTCTGTGGAGATGATATACTGAACTGGTATTCCAGCTGAGAAGGCAGCCAGGCAGTATCGTCTGCATTTGCCGGCTGACTGTAATTCCGCTCATGCCATGCGGCGAACAAAGGTGCCAGGCTTTTGAAAGTACCTGCATCTGCGGGGAAAGCAGTATCTACCCATGTGTTAAAAACGTGGGATATCGCTATATCCTGGTACAATCTATAGCCGTCAAACATTTTATGCTTCACAGCACTATACAATACGACGGCATCCTTATCATGCGGATCTATTGCATAAATGAGCGGGTACCTTGTTATAAAATCCGGCAGCTTCCCTTCCAGGGAATGCTTCTTCATCAGTTTCAGGAAATATCTGCCCATCTGCACCGATACCGACAGGTCAGGACGGATCACTTCTCTTTCCACATGTGTTTCCAGTGGTATGTCCTGCTTAAACGGGAATGCATCTCCTTTCGGAAAGCTCACCCTGTCCATAGTGGTATGCATACCCAGGATCTGCGCCGTAACCGGGGAAGCGGCATCTTCTCCTTCAAATTCTCCGAACTGCCATTGACGGGTCAGCATCCATAAAGGGTCTCGTACTTCCGCTTTCAGGCTCCTGTCAAAGTTGGCGGTACGCGGAGAATTTTCCAGCCTGTTATAAGCTGTGATAGAAGGTATCCGGTATGATACAAGTAAGAGTTCAGTATATGATCGTGCTGCTTCAGGCATATATCATTTTTTGAAATAGTAAACCTATTTTAGTGATACAGACGTTATCGGTAGTGCTTCTGCCAGCAGTACCAGGTTCAATCTGTAATCCAGTGACACGTTCAGGTCATATTGCGTAAAATCAGCCACAATAGCCGGGCGTAATACACTAACGGCTGGATGACTCACCTCATCCAGCAATCGTGGCTCTACGGCTCTTAATTTGGCCCTTGACAGGGTATCGTTCAGGATGCCGATCAGGTCATCCCATGTCCAATGACCTTTCACCTGCGGGGTGATCGCCAGCAAAAGTGCTTGTGGCGGCATGGCATTGGGCTGGTTATAGTTGAATGAAATACCCGTAGTCTCCTCTGTTGTTGGAATAGCCTCTGTCCAGTCGTCTATCAGCAGACCGGATTGCCGGCCGGCAGGCGTAAATGCGTCTCCATGTACGACAATGGACAAGGTATCATGCACAATATTGAACGGCTGACTGGTAACTGGATCTGTTTCCGGAAACGCTACCGCCAGCCAGGAATCCTTCACTCTATAAGGCAGCTGAACAGCCTCCACCTGCAGGTCCTCTCCTGCATGATCCAGCTCATACAGTGAACGCACCTGCTCCCAGCGTTGCAAACGGGGCCGCACATGCGCTGCCTGCTGCATCCATTCTTCCACGATGTAGTCTGTATTCAGTTTAGTGGCAGCATAACTTAGTAGCTGGGTGCTGTCATTGTGTGACAGCAGGATGTCTGCTTCGTTATTGTAGCTAAACAGCGGCAGGATATTGAATGCCTCCTGCAACAGCAGTTTACCAGCCCGCCTGTACTCTTTTACTTTTTCCGCAATCACCGTCAGACTGGCGGCAGCGGTAACAATATCCCCGGAAGCCTTATATGTGACTGTTATTTTCCGTTGAATACCCTTCGCCTGTTCCAATAGTAGCGCCTTGCTTTCGGTAGTCAGTACCCAAGCGGGCTTGGGAAAAGCATCAGGAACACCAAACTGCGATACGGCCATCAGCGTTTCCTGCAACTTTTCCGCCTCCACGTTACCCAGTGTAAAGGAGATATCGTCAAAAGTCAGTTTCGCCTTGTCTAAGGCATTAAAAGCAGTTTCCAGTGTATTGTATACCGTCAGTAGGTTATTGGCATCCGGGTCTGGGATCTCTGCATGAACAGAAAGGCCATTTATAGCCCCGATATTGACCTGAAAAGCTGTCCGGGCACTCTGTACCCTTGCCAGCAGTTCAGCGTCGTCCAGCGCCCCCGGATTCGATTTATCGGCCAGACTTTTCTTTGAATCAGGATCATAGTCCGCCGCGTCCACAGCACGGGAGTCTGTAATAACAGCCCGCAGGCTGCCCAGCAAAGGCAGGAGGCTGGCCAATGTCTGCGTGCCCGTCACATTATCAGGCTGCGTAAAGGCAATGCTGATAGCCGTACTGTCTTCCAGTCCATGCGCTTTTCTATACTGCCAGGCAATACGGCTTTCCAACTCAGAGACGGAGGTTTTATCCGCCGCCCCTGTATTCAGCTCAGCTCCCGTGATATAAAGCAGATCAACCGGCTGAATACCCAGTTTATCCAGCGTCCATGTTTCCTGCCCCAGGGGCAGGTTCAGGGCGTCCAGATAGGCTACGTTGTATATTATCTTCGCCGGATCTCCTATTACCTTTCCGAGCCACTTATTCAGACCGGCTTCCATCTTTGCCCTTACCGTCATATCCACCGCAGGCCATGGATTACTGGCAGGATCAGCCGCATCTACATTCCCAAACTGTATCATCACCCTGTTGGTGAAGGTAAACTTACTACCTCTCGGCGTTTCAACGACATTCAGTTCAGCTGGAATAACGGCATCCTTCACCGCATTGAGCAAGGCACCACAACGTTCAAAATTACCCTGCACCAGCTGGTACACACTTTCTGCGGATAAAAGGTCTTTTACAGC
Organism: Chitinophaga ginsengisoli; assembly: GCF_003014595.1. Taxonomy (GTDB): domain Bacteria; phylum Bacteroidota; class Bacteroidia; order Chitinophagales; family Chitinophagaceae; genus Chitinophaga; species Chitinophaga ginsengisoli. The sequence continues at coordinate 797,787 of NZ_PYGK01000002.1, forward strand.
ATCCAGGGTATCCGCCAGTTTATCTTTCTCTGCTATGATCGCGTCTATCTCTCCTGCTGATGCCGATAGCACAGCACCTGTTGCGCCAAAAGGAAATCCCCCGGTCTTTTCAGCCAGTGTTACACCATTCACTACGTTATTGGCAGGAATACTTTCCTGCACAGTTCCTGTTCCTACCTGTTGCACTACATGCTGCAATAGCGGGAAAGCCGCGCGATAGTCGTAGATATATGCGTTCAGTTTCTTCAGACTATCATCCGCAGAACCACGGTCATGCAGTCCTCTTTCAAACTGATATCCCAGCAGTGCTTCCAGGGTCTGACCATTACGCATACCATCCAGTATGAACATGGCCCTGCGCACTCTTTCGGAAGAAAGATTCACTGCCATGATATCCGGATTCTCAGGTGTAGCATGACTCATATAGGCACTGCGTAACACCGCTGCGGCAGAAGCGTGATTCAGAGAAGGCGCATGCACAAAGCCCCCATTATCGGTATACTCGTACAAAGGCCGGTTAGCTGGCTTCAGTTTTTCAGGTACGGGATCAGTGACTACCCGACGTTTACCGGAGGGGCGTACATGTTCCACCCACCCATACGACCCGAGATAAATACCTTTCTGACGCTCCGCAGTCTGCAATCGCCGCTGTTGTGACAACCGCACATTGAACATACCGGTTTGCCATGCATCCAGGCGATAATTACAGGTATCCAGGTGTTCTATGAAACAACGTTCCAGTCTTGCCGTGGGCAGGTCAGCTAACGAACCAATGGCCTTTCTCATGGCAGTCAGAAAGGCTGCTTCATCCTCATCTCTGCCAAGCCCTAATAAATACGCGCCGATAGTACTGTTACTTTGCGGATGCTCAGGCGCTGCTTTCGAAACTGGTGCGCGCATCATCTCCCATTTACTCAGATCACCACCGGGACGGATATTATGGAAATTGGCAGGCTGCAACATGAAGTCAAGCGGGAAATCATTTTTCTTAAACCATAGTATAGATGCCTTGTGCAACTGCAATGACAGACTTCTGCGTAATTGCATGTACAACAGTGCTGCAGGGATTGGCTTCCCTGCACCAAAGTCCTGTTTTTCAAGCGTGTCCAGGTCTGTGATCTCTGCCAGCCAGTTGAGGTAATTCTTCTTAGCTGCTTCATTATAGTAAGTGATCCCGTCCTTTTCTGACAGTGGAACATTATCGATAAGATTAGCAGCATCCAACGTAGTATGATAATGCTGGTAGACCAGTCGTAACAACTGCGGTACTTTTAACACACCACCTTCATCAGCCGTATAACCCAATTGTTGCAGGAAGCTCAGCGCATCTGTCTTGGATGTCATGCTTTGCTGCAGGTCCTTATAATATTTGCCGCCATGTTTGAAGCTGTCCAAATTCCGCAGGTAATCTGTGGAATACCCGATGCGCTGGAAAACAGACGCACTGTTAGGCTGCAAACCGATAATATCCATCAATGTGGCAGACGGATCAAGCCCCGGTTTGCCTACGTAAGAAAGTTTGCCAAGGATCTCTTTCCATATCTCCGAATAGGCTTTCAGCACCACATATAATCCATTCAGGAATCTGTTATCCGGCAATGCGATACCCGGCACGGGCAATGTGCTGTTCCACTTCCATTCCTCGAAATTGCTGGTTAGCAGCACGCCGTAGGGCTGGTTGCCCACACGGATAGCAGGTAAGGGCCCACGACCTGTTACATGCCGCACAAAGAAACTGCGGAGCTTATCCTGTTGCGCTTCACTCAACACGGGGTTAATCATGGTATCGAAGTAATAACCCAAGGTAGAAGGAAAGAGCGCTGTGTTCATCGCTATGGCTTCCTCCAGGTCTTTTCCATTGCTATGCGCTATATTCTGTAAGGATGCATACTCAATACCCAGCGCATTAGCGAGGTTCTTCCCATCACAATCATCTGCATCAGTGAATAATGGCGCCTGCGCCTCTATTACATAACTGGCATTACTAAAATCATCATTCCTGGTATAACCGGAACCATTATCATCCATATTGTTGGTAGCACTGCCCTGTGGTATCAGGCTGAATCCCTTCGGGGAATAATGATGATTATCTATCAGTTCCTCCACCATCTGCTGTGCAGCCGATTCACTGGCGGAAAGATTTACTCCCAATACGAGTATCTTGTCAAATCCATTGGCTGCTTGTGTTGCGTTCAGGGGGATCCTGAAACCCATCCCATTCAGTATAGCCTTATCAAAGTCAGATGTCCAGTCATAACTTTCACCGAACACCAGCTTATCATCTTTCGTAACAAAACCGGCATCTGCATCCATCGGGTCCGGCCCTACAAATAATTCATCCGGTATAATATTCCCTACTACTTCCTTCGTCACTACATTGCCTTCATATAAGGTCACTACAAACCTGTCAGGCAAAACATTCACCCTGGGTGCGCGGCTCCAGGTATCGGGCTTTGTCAGTTCGGGAGAAGGGAATGTCAGCCCATCAACACTTTCTATATTCGGAAGATTATCCCAGTTGGTAGGTTTTGTCTGCAAGGCTACCCATGCAGCACGCTGAGGACTGAATGTCGTTGCCAATACATTCCAGGCTGCCTTCTTTTTGTCTTCTTTTTCCGCACCGCCCTTTTTCTCTGCGTCAAACAATGCCTTCCAGTAGGTGATGCCATCTTTCAATTCCTGACTGGTCAGCAGTTTTTCATGTGTATGTACAGCGATATCGTCGGGGTATATTCGTAACCACAGTTCTGAAAGATTACCGGAAGTGATAAACCGGGTTTCTATCCTTACGGGCATGAACAGGAAAGGAATATTGTCATTCAGTTGTTGCACACCATTACGCGGATGTGGGTCAACATAGATCCCTGCAATGGCATCCGACAATGCGATGTCGTTTTTATAATGCTGTTGTTTAGCCTGTACATATGCCTCCTGTTGTTGCTTCAGTGTCTGCAATACTTCGTCCATATTCTCACCATTACCCTGTTGCAGGAGACCTGCCAGATCAGCTTCCAGGCTAGCCAGTTTAATCTGGAGACCTTTCTTTGAAGATAACAGCTGTTGCTGTTGCTCCATTGCCTGCTGTTGTTGCTGCTTCAGCTGCGCAAGATCATGCTGTGCGGTGGCAAGGTTCTGATCCAGCTCAGGCAACAGTTTTTCCAGCTGCGCTATCTCCTGTATAAGTGCTGCAATAATCTTTTTATCAGGTGTTTCATTGCTTTCTTCCTCCTGCAACCGCTGCTGATCTTCCTGTATACGTGCAGTTGTCACTTCCTTTTTCTTCTGCAGGAAATCAATGTACTGCTCCTGTTGTTTCACCTTCACCCCATAACTGTCGGTTTCATTCAATGCCGCATTGATAGCCCTGATATCTGCCTGTAGTTTGGCGATCTGTTCCCGCAGGGCAGCGATCTGCTGCACATCAGGCGGCAGGGAGGTTTCTTTTTTACTAACCCGTCCCAGCAGGGTATTGGTAGCATGCAGATTGATCTGCGCCCTGTATAAGTCACCGGAACTTTGTTCGCGTTGCAGGCGCAAGGCTGTAATCAGTTCCTGTTGTTCGTTCAATGTGGGCATAATGCTTTATTATTTGGTGTGAATGGTATTTTTATGCATCAACTTTCTCCAGCATTTCCGTTGCGTGTACGGCCACCATGCTCGGTTTCTGGAACAGGATAAATGCCATATTCGCCGCATCCGTTCCCCATTTGTTAAACTCCGATGGAGGAAGGGGAATAGTGGGTTTTGTACCTGCTGTAATGAACTTCATACCAGGATCAAAGTTTGTCCAGGCCAGATCATCCCACGATAAACCATCACTTCCCTGGTCAAAGGAAACGTCCATACCAAACCTCGGCATTCCCGGTATTTCCTGTATGATGAAAAACCATCCCAGGTGGTCAGTGAAACCCGGAGTCAGCTCAGTACCTCTCGCCTGTTCTATGGTAAGATCGAATCCGAAGAATTTAATATCCGGCGCTATCTCGGCTTTATATAAGGGGAACTTGAGTTGTGTTTCAAACTCCGTATCGGAAAGGTCTAGGTCTATCACCGGATCATCATCAGGTGTCGCCCCCGCAAGTGCCTTCTGCGCAAAGATCAGGGTGTTAGGGTAACGCTTTAACAATTCTCCGCGTATCACCAGCACTAACTGCTCTGCATCTCCTTCTGCATCGCGGTTATTATGACGCCCCAATGTACTGCTGACAGGCCATGTATGAATAGGTTTGATATCCTTGTATGCTTCTCTCAGTTCAGCTTCGGATTTATTCTCTTTTGGACGGATCACACCTTTTACATCCCAGAACTGTCTGAAACTGCTTGGGCGTTCATCCGTAGGATATTCCCGCCATAATAACTCACGGCCCATTTCATGGTTCAGTCCAACCATGTAGGATTCTATAAATGGCTGATTTGTTTTCAGCAATGAAATAGTATTCTCTGGTATGAGCTTCAGGTTAGGCAGCAGCAGCTCATTCGAAATATCACACAGCCCTTTATACATCGGGTCTTCAAAATCGGGGTAAGCCATTGCAGGAAAGATCTTTTCCGGCGCATCCAGCTTTATATAAGATGGGAATTTCACCAACCTGTTAAGCCGCTGTGGATAGGCCTTGTAAGGATTAATAGCATCCCGCAGTTTCGTGTTGGCATTCCCCAGGTCGACCGATGTACGTACAGGATCAACCGCCTGCAACACCATTCTTCCCAGGAAGTCCTTCATAGCTACCCTGAAGTTTTGTGCCTCTACACTGTCAGCACCGGGAGTTGTTGGCGTAGGCGCTGGTGTAACTGTTTCATCACTTAATAGCAGCGTAAAATCGGGCTTTGCGGGTATATCTTTTAACTCGTCTGCCGCCTTGAAAGGATCATCCAGTGCTTCCGCTGCTGCCTCGTCATCCTTTCTGCCTTTCAGGAAACGGCTCAATGCAACATAGGCTGCCACAACTGCGACTATCAATACAGCAAAGGTGGCGTAGGCGCCTGTAATAAACATTAATAACAGCAGCAGTACTACGAGTATGATAAATGCCAGCAGACTATTCTTCAGCAGCCATAACATCAGATGGCTCAGCTGGTAGGGGAAGATCTTACTGGAGAAATCCTTTGTATTGGGCAGTCCTGCCGGTATTGTTTTAGGCGGAGCAGCCGTTAAGGTGCCGTCGTTTATCTTTGTAACAAGATCATTGTATACCAGCGGACCATTTGCACCCAGTCTTTTTGCCAGCTTGCCGTTAGGCCGTACCAATCTTCTGAACGCACCTGAGAATACTGTAGTAGGTAATATACTGTCAGTGATCTGCTGATAAATAGTAGTAGGACTCCCCATCACGCGCGTATGCACAGGTTTCGTCAAAGCCACCAGCACATTGTCGGGCAGCTTTGAGAATGTCTTCTGTGTAAACTGGAAAGTAACATACATGAGGAATTGGCTGTTCTTAATATTCCGGTTGGCCTCAATGATCCCGGCCACCTGCAGCCATGCTTTTTGCATATAGGTTTCCTGGTTCTTCTGGATCACTGCCGTCCCAAAGCCTGCAGGCACACGTGTACGCGGATCCCTGTTCAGCTCATTGACCCAGGTCTTTTTGGTAATATCCAGCAGCACTACATCTGTTGCTGATTTCTTTGCATGCTTGCCGCCATATAAGGGTACAGACACGACAGGGTCCTGCGTGAGATCGGCAGCCTGTATGGCCGGCAGGTTCACTATTTTCTGCAGCTCCTTCTGGAACTCACTGTCCGGCGGATTCGGAAAAACAGTTGACACTGTAGTGGGTGATTTAATTGCCCCTTCCAGTCCCAGCATAGGTGGCTGGGTACCGGGAATTTCTGTTGTATTATCATCAGCCCTTACAAAACCCGGCCTGGAAGCATCCATGTCCCGAATGCCCACCCTGGGGTCCATGGCCCTGGGTTCCAGCAGCTTTACCAGCGACTCGAAATCAGCATTGGTACCCGTCTGGAAAAACCATTCATAATAAACAGGCATCTCTCCTTTTGCACCGTTATCATCCCAGGAAGGCAACTGCGCTACTACATTTGCAGTAGGTAGCTCAAGTCCTGCCAGTCTCCCTGTTTCAAACGCAGGCACCAGGAATGCATAGTATTTTGTGTTGGCTTCCAGCTTCCGCGGACTCATTAAACGACAGTACAACTGGTCTGGATCATTATTCACTGTCTTATTCAGTGATAACAGGAACTCTTCATAATCAGACAGCTCACTGTCTGGTATATCTGCATCGCTATGCACATGCGCCCACAACCAGGTATCTTTGAAAGGCGGGAACGCCTCCTTAGCGTTGATATTAACAGACGTCAATGGCAGCTTTCTTTTCGTCCGCTCAAATTCAGTTTCTTTCACTACCAACAGTAACAGCCAGGGCCTGAGCTTATTACCCGACGGAGACGCCGGCGTATACCGCCAGGCAAAATCTTCATCATAAAATTCTATGAACGCAAGGTAGTTGGGCTCGAAATTGGTGATCCAGCTCAAGGGCTCCGTACGAACGATCATATCTTCTTTAATACCGATAATATCGCCCGGCCCTATCAGGGAAAAGTTCTTGGGAACATCCGTCGTATTGAGTGTGACCGAAATGGGAATTTCTGCACGCTCCTTTACAGCAGCAGCTCCTGCGCCAAGATCATCATGCTCGATAATATTGGCGGAAATACCTCTTCTTGACCATGCATGGAACTGGTATCTGGCGATTTCTACACTCATGGTTAATTGTTATTTATTTCATACTGAGATAAGATCTGCACTTTGTTCTTCAGCGCGGGTTGCTTTGCAGTAAGTGTATTGTACATTTCAACGGCTTCCGCATAACTGTTGGCTACCATACCTGCACTATGCATCTTCATATCGCTAACGTTGGCTACTACATATTGATCCTTCTGCACAGCCACTGCATCCGGCGCATTCACCGACTGGCGATTGGTAGCATAAGACATTTTGGATGCAGCCACTGCACTGCCTTTCAGATTGCTTCTGAAGAGCGACTTCGAATATTTATAGATACCCGCAAAGAACAAACTGAACCGCTTCTTCCGGAGATAGCTCAGCTCATAATCAACACTCTTGTTAACCGCAGGAGCAATGCTCAGGTCAGCACTGGCAGTCACCTTACAACCGCTTACATTTGTTTCAAACGAACGGCGGGAAAGCTTTTCATTATCCTTGAGATTGAAGAAATTGGCCGGTGCAAATCTTTCCGTAGCTGACGCATAAGTCAAATTGGTGGTACCGGTCTTCACACCATTGATCTTAAACAGATCTACATCTTTTGGCACCCTGGTGCCGAATTTCTGTATAGTCACTTCCATCGGCAATACCCTTTCACTAAAGGTGAGTACGCCCAGCGGGTGAATGACGATATTCGGAGAAGGGTTGTCTTCCGGTTGTATCAGTTTCAGGTCTTTTACACTTACGTGCAGCTTATTGTTATCCGGGATAACCGCCTGCCAGTTCTGGTTGTTATTGATCTCGTCGATCATCAGTTGCTGCAGGTCTTCTGTTATCTTAGCCACCGCATCCGGATCATCGCCCCAGGTAACATGGAACCCAATGCTGACATCGAAGAAAAGGATACTGAAACTGGCCTCTCCTTTTACGTCCCATGGCTTAGGACCACTCAGTTCGCCGGACAGGGTAATACCCTTAATAACGGATGTTCCATGTCGGAGCGCGAGTCCTGCATACAGTTTCGCCACGAAATGAAATGGCTCGAACTGGAACAGCACATCAAATCCGAGATAACCATACACATTAAAACCTGCCGCTTCAGCGTACAGTTCAGCTTTAGCGCCGAACTGCACCGTGTTGGAAGTGACAGCAAAATAACACTGGATGGTAATACGCGGATTCTCTCCCGACAACAGGCTGATGCCCAGGCGATCGAGGTTCTTGAACCCGTTTGGCAACTGCGGAATGGAAGGAATATCATGGAAGTCGGGATGGAATCCACCCACACTTAAAGCAAAGGTGGCATTGTCTCCCCATGCTACCAGCAATGCCAGGCTACCGGTCAGCGTAAATACCAGCAGTCTTGAATCGTACAGGTCTGCACGAAAGAAAATAAAGCTGTTCGGAATATCAATGATACCGACAAAATTGATCTGCAATTTCAGTACTGGTGCCTCTTCTTTCGGCAGGACGGCTTTCAGCACGCCAAGTATCACTACTCTCGGATCAGGGAAATCAACGATCACACCCAGGTCCAGCGTTACCAGTGTCGGAGTGCCCCACCCTATCTTAGCCATCAGTCCTACTACAAAATGGTCCTGTTGTATCGGGAAGACCTGTTTCAGGTCACTGATAATACGATTGATATTGGCCACCACATCTTCCGGGAAGAGAATGCTCTTCAGTGTATTGGTCTTCAAACCATCTACCAGCACATCTACCTTGATAGTACGATTCAGCCCAAGTAAGCCACCCAGTCCATTCAGTGTAAATCCGAATCCCAACTGGAAGCTGAAACCGGAAGCCGTTACTATTATCAACAGCGAATATCCATCACTGCCATCGGGCATTTTGGTATTGATGATGCCAATCGCTTTGAAGGTGAACAGGTTCTTGAACGAGAGTTCCAACGCGCCAAAATATTCCCCTGCCTTGGAATCGAAATAGAGGAAACCACCACCTGTTACCACACCGGCATCCACCGCTATACCAATACCATTAGGCGGTTTGAAGGAGAAGTCAATATCATAACCTGCAATAGCGCCTTCACCTGCAGGGTTCTTATTTAATTTGGCCAGTACACCGGTACGGGACACTGTAGCAGCAATCACGCTACCGATCTTCAGCTTGAAACTGACAGATACCTCTATCTGTTTTTCCTGGGTAGCCTCGTCGGAGGAGTAGGCCAGTGTGATCACATCAAAACTAACGGGGCCTAATGTGGCATATACCGGCAATGCAATGGTCAATCCGTTAGCCCCGCCATCCAGGAAGAAGCCTTTCTTCTGGCTGATCCCGATCGCTATATCAATCTTCTGGTCTAGTCCTTTTTTAGGGATCAGTGTGAAGGGGAAACTTGTCTTTGTGCCTCTGCCGAATTCAAAGGCTATTGTTGGCTTAAATTTGAATTCAATATCATCTTTAGAGAACCGGATACTTGTCTTAATTCTGCCATAACCAAACTTCATCACGGGATTAGCGAAGAGCGTTCCCTTCGTCACTTCATCCGTGTTGTTCTCCAGTATCATCTCCACAAAAGGATTGGTGGCAAGGGAAGCATCAGCCCCTTCGCCCACGCGGAATATGATACCCAATCCGCCCGTATCAAAAGTGAACTTCCAGTGATTGCCGAGGTCCAGTTCTATCTTTATCTCCCCGGTAATATCCATTACAGCGGCTTTTCCCTGCTGACTCAATGGCACTAATACCAATGTATTGGTCAGCTTACTTTCAACGGTATCAGCTTCATGTTTGATAGAGAAACTGAGTGTCCGTTGAGAAAGCATGTCTGCATTAGGACTGGTCGATGCGGGATAGGTATCATAACCGTAAGCAGCATCTACGCTTAAAGGAATACTAAAATGGAAGAATAACTTGTTCAGTAAGGTAAGTCCTACACCACCTACAAACAGCATCGTGTCAGACAGGTTACGGGCATGATCTTCATTTTCCAGTTTAAAGCCTTCACCTACATTCTCGAAGAACTTACCGATGGCGCCAAAGAGGTTAAGGATACCTCCCGATCTGACAGACTGCTGATCCACACTCTCAATAATGGACATCACCTTAAAGAACATGGGCGCCCTTAAACGGAAATAGTTCAGGGTCAGCAGGTTCATATACGAGGTGGTAAGCTCGCTGGCAGTCAGATTAGGATTGCCGGCGGAAGCTGCCTCGAAGAACTCTTTGATGACTGCCGATATCTGTATCAGGTCTTCCAGCACAGCGAAGAAGGCTATTTCATCTACCTCATCGGCCGACTTCTCTACATACTGGTTGATACTATTCAGGCTTGCCGTTGGAACGGCAGGAGATGAATTGGCAAAGGAAGGGTCCAGGCCAAGAGAGGCCAGCCCTTCTTTCCTGTCTTCCAGCGTACCGCCGAGCATATCCACAAAAGGATTGAGTATGTCCCGGGCAATCTTCACATATTGTTGCAGCAGATTTTTATTATCAGCCATGGTCAGCTAAGTTGTGGGGGTGTATCTGAAGTTGGTTCCAGAGAAGTAGTATGCATTGTGTAACAGGCAGGCTCCTCATACAGATCATCGTCGGGCAAACGGTACCAGAACTGGTGTTCAACAGACAGCTTACCGGCATCCTTTTTAATCTTTACAAAACCTATATTGGATGACCAAACCACTCTCCTTGCGATATTATCTTCAAAGGCTTTCTGATGCCTTGCTACTACTTTTTCATAACCGTCTTTGACAGAAGGAGCGGAAGCGAGATTGATATCCGGCGTGATCGTATCAATACGGATCTTTTCTGGTCTTGCACCCACGGTATCAGTATCGGGCCTTTCATCTCTCAGGATATTCAGTCGCCAGGACCAGTCAGCCGCCGGCGTCACAGTCGCCCCAGGGAACCAGCCTTGCGGAGAAAGTACTACCGGGTTCTTATGCCGGCGCATTTCATTCCTGGGAGAGATACTGCCATTCACGTTCACCACCTTGTTCAACCAGCCCAGTCTTTCAGAAGGGAAATACGCCGCTGACTGCAACTGCTGTAACCTTCCGCTGATAAGGATGTGTTGATTGCCGAGCGTATCCGATTCATTCTTCAGCGCACTGGATACCAGCTGTACGATCCTTGTCTTATCCGCGCCCTTGAAATAGTCCATCACAGTGCTCAATCCGAAATGTACATCCCCGGAAAGGATCACCACCTTTTTCAATTTCTGTATGGTGGCAAGGAAACTTTCAAAGACGGCAAAGTTCAATGCCCAGGCTTCCGTATCAGCATATACATTACTTTTAATGGAACTCATGAGAGGCTGTATCAGCTCTTCAAATACGGCCAGTCCTAATACCGGTGCAGGCGATACAATGAATACCACTTCCGCACCCAGCGGCAGCGGTGTAGTAGGTAATTGTTCCAGCAAGGCATCCGGCGACATTAATCCGGGACTACCATGTCTTGTTTCATACACTCTCCTTGTGCGTGTATCAAGTACATACGTGGTGGTAGGTCCTGTAGGCACATTAAAGTGCAGTTTTATCTTTGGTACATTGCCATCAAAACCCAGCAGGGCATCAATAGCATTGGCCACGCTCAGCGAAGGACCTTCTGTATTGCCGGGGGCAGCTACCTGTTTTATCTGCGTCAGTAAAGTGGCTTTATCACCTGATTCAAAGCTCTTCGGATCATTACCCCAGCCCTGGAACAGTATATAGGCCATCAGCCCGTTCCTGATAATATTCACGCCCAAAGGATGGCTCAGCACCTGGTCACGCCAGTCGCGGGTCATGTACCAGTCGTCCGTAATTTCATGATCATCCAGTATCATATACACCGGCACATTAGCGAGTATCCTCGCTATACGCGGCAGGTTGTCCCTGAACTCTATCACGTTCTTCAGCTCTTTCTTAAACATCCTCTTCATCTGTTTCTCCCACCTATCCCGCTTCTCATTGGAGGTGTGATTGAACATCTCTTTTTCTTCAGCGTTCATCAGGAAGTCACGCATGTCAGCAGCGCTATCGTCTATCATGGTCATGAGATCAGCAAAGATGGTATCCATAGCCCCTTCGCTGATGTCTTCCTTTATATTAGCCAGTTCCGTCGGCCACAGATGGTTACTGAAAGAGAACAGGTACATGGCCACGAACTCATGAAAGGCAATCAGGTGGCTGTCGTCATCATCACTGCTGAACTTTGCGGATTCCTTCATGAGGGTACGCCGCAGATTGGGAGGGAAATTGGTCAGTGTAGCGCTGGCCGTCTTTGTATTACTAACGGTGATCTTTTCGTCAAAATCATCCCCAAACAAGGCCTTCCCCTGCCGGGATAACCAGGGCAGTACCATCATGGGTACATCATCTGCATAGATCTGATCGCCCGTCAGAAATAGCTGGTGAGGACGCTTATTCGGCTCATTAATATAACTGCCTATGAGAAAGTCCATCGCCGCCAGTCCGTCTTTCCCGATACCATGCATCTTTCTGCAGGAGCCGTGCATGATGATCAGATCCTCCAGGTTAGTGGGCGTTAATGAGAAAGAAGGCAACTGCCCTTCCTTAAACCCGATAGCCATATTGGAGAAGCGCGATGTGACCGGGTTCGTCTGGTCAGCAAACAATCCTTCCGACTTCAGGTCGCGCAGGGTACTCGAATTAGTATCTGTAAAGCGGACGTTATAGCAATACACCTGGTTCGGCACCAACGGTAACTTAGGTGCCTCAATGTTCAATGTAATAAAGGCAATGTGGAAATGGGTACCGATGCGTTGCGTATCTGTCGTAGCCGTATAATCCGGTGGGATCTCCGGTTCATATACAGTACTCGTCTTCTGCGTCTTGATGATTTCAGACCATAAATGCAACTCTATATGCTGTGGCTCGGAAAACGCCATCCAGATAGTCACCAAACGAGGTTCTACTCTTCGCAGGATGGGGCCTGCCAGTATTTGGGGTAATGCAGCCATACATTAAATTTATCAGACAATTAATGCAGCCTCACTGGTTCGGTAAATATAGATTGAGCGATTGATTTTTGGGGTCAAACGCGAAAATGTAATTCGGGGTAATTAGTATTTTAACACAGTAACACTAGGTTCACAGTATAAATCTATATAGAATTTTGAAGAAATGGAAGTTTTGGGGGATTTTTTTGTCGGGCCCGTGTGCCTACTGCTCAGTTCCTTCTTTTCTATTTAGCGATAATAATTTCCGCCTGGACATCTACTCTGAAACCATATTTCCGGTAAAACCTAAGATTAAGTTCATTATCTATTTCCTGGAAGCGTGGGCGCCTTTTATTGCAGGCAAAAGCCTTTTTATGTTTAAAGCTGCTTATATCGTGATGCGCTTTCAGAAATTCAATTGTTGACGCCAGCTGGTCTACAGCCCCTTTTTGCCAGTGGGAAGTGGCATCTTTAAGTTCGATGAGGTACAAACTATTGTCTGACGTTAACATTCCATCACAACGGCCTCTATCATTTTCTTCATGATCCTTTATGACACATTTGTCGATAGCAGTGAATACTAATTGCTTTTGATCATCATTTTTAACTGTGGCAATCCATTCCGACAGATTTACTGTATCAGTAAATGCTTTGCCTCCATCCTGATCATCACATATTCCAAATAATTTATGCCGGAACGGTGGTTCCTGGCAGACAGTATCAAAAAAATTCATACTTATATTTCTTCTTCTATTTCCAGTAATGTATCGAAAAGATTATTTCCCTCCCTCAACATATCATTCAGATAGTTTTTATCTGTTGGAATGCCTTCGGCAGCAGATAGTTTCTTAATAGTTCCGTCCAGCTCATTTAGCTGATATACGATCACCGACGCTGAGGAGATCAGCGATTTGCCTGAAATGACTTTCTCAAGTTGGGGTAACAATTCAGATTGTTTCCCTGCTTCAATGATTTTATCCTTCAAATAATCAGCTTGTATAGCTATACTTAAAAAGTTAATAATGTATGGGCTGTGTGTAGTCATTATCAATTTGTTCCCATCACTCATGTTATTAAACTCAAGCAAACATTGAAGCGTTTGCCATTGTGAAGACGGGAAAAGATTTTGCTCCGGCTCTTCTACTATATTTACAAAAGCGGTTTTATTAAATTTTGAGGAAAGAGCAGAAAGCGCAATCCTCCGCTGTTCATCTGTAAGTGATGCATTTGCCCAAATGTCTACTATCCCTTTCTTGAATCTTTGCAATTCATCACTACTCATGGGCTCTTTATTATCATCACTTTGCTTCTTCACGGAAACTGCCAGGTAATCTGATACAAGGAACAAAGGCACCAATGACTGGAAACCGCTGGAAGCATCGGTTAACTTAGTTTTATATCCATCGCCTCTAAGATTCAATGTATCATTTAATTTATCATACTCAATGTCGGAATTATTGATGGGTAATTTTACATGTCCCTTCATCGCATCTTTCGCATTCTCAAATTCGGTAAGGAATTCTTTGAGAGAATCTGACGAAAGCTTTAATTCCCTCGCAGTTTTAACATAGGCAATAAAGTTTCTCTCCGCAGGCACATACATTATCTGGGGAAGCGAATAAGAAGACCCTGATATCTCTTCGATATTTAAAGAGCCATCAGCATATCTTATAGAATAGGCATCTCCCCGGTATTCTATTTCAGTTTTATTATCCAGTAAGTAATTTTCCAGACGATGGTACCTGAGGTACTGATTCTGGAGTTTATTCTTACGCTCAAACCACTTTTTATCATAATCACCCCGCACCAATGCCTTTTCTATCCAGGTAAAAGTCGATATCAGTTTCGCAACTGCACTTTTACCTGATCCCTGATTACCTATAAAGACAGTCGCCTTTTTAACTTCAATCCAGCCATCATTGTCGAGCAAACCTTCCTTAATAGGGCCAAAATTTTTTATTCTGATTCTACTCATTGTCTGATCCTAAAGTGTTTTGATAAGCAGATCCCTACTTTACTTTGTTTTAACAAATCTACAGAAAATAAGGCTATAATATAAGATTCAAAGTTTTCGTATAAACGAACAGGATGCCCCATTACTGAGAACATCCTGCCCTTATCAAATTAAAACAATCTCTATTTTCCTTCCTGCAACGGAACACTGAACATATTACTTATTCTTCCTCCCGGTGTCACGATAATATAATTCAACACCATTGGCTTTTCACCCGGAACAGGCAATGCAATAGGCCCGTTATACAGATTACCTGTCTGATCAGGTTTATGACCATCCAGTGTATAATACACTAAACTGTTCGCTACGAAAGGCGTGATCTCAGCCGTCCTTCTGCCAGCAGCATTCGTCGCGAATGCAACTTTTGCTTCAGGAATACGGAAGAAATATTGCATCTCTTCCAGTTCCTGCAAACGTGCGGGCAGTCTTCTGGTGGAGAATTCATCGTAGTTCTGTTTATCCCTTGGCGTCCAGGCTATTTCAGATAAAGCCAGTATCCGTGGGAACAACATGTACTCCAGTTTATTGTTGGTACCGATATATTCTGTCCACAGGTTCGCCTGTACACCTAATACCAATTTCTGCTGATCCGCAGTCAGGGAATCAGGACGTGGATGGTAGCTGTATACTCTTTCCAGTGGCAGGAAACCACCGATAGCAGTAGGCTCAGTTGTTTTATCCTTTGCCTGGTAATGGTCGATATACAGGTGACTGTTAGGTGTCATGATCACATCATGCCCCATTCTTGCAGCAGCAATACCGCCCTTTTCACCTCTCCAGCTCATTACAGTAGCATTAGGCGCTAAACCACCTTCCAGGATCTCATCCCAACCAACAAGACGTCTGCCGTTCTTGTTCAGGAATTTTTCGATGCGGGAAATGAAATAACTCTGCAGCTCATGTTCGTCTTTCAGTTTCTGTTTGCTGATGATACCCTGTGCGAATTTGGATTGCTGCCAGTGCTCTTTTGGTACTTCATCTCCACCGATATGGATATATTGGCTGGGGAAGATAGCCATTACTTCTGTCAGTACATCCTCCAGGAATTTAAAGGTCTCTTCCTTCGGACATAAGATAGCATAATGCACGCCCCAGTAACCAGGTACGTTGTACGTGGTGTCTTTACAACCGAACTGCGGATAAGCCGCCAGAACAGCCGTGCTATGACCAGGCAGCTCAATTTCCGGCAGGATCGTGATCTTACGGTCAGCGGCATACTTTACCAGTTCACGGGCTTCTTCCTGGCTGTAATAGCCACCGTGTTTTTCACCATCGTATACAAATGGCTTGAAATCACCATATTGTCCCAGGATGGTAGAATCACGCCATGCGGATATCTGTGTGAGTTTAGGATATTTTTTGATCTCGAGGCGCCATCCCTGATCGTCGGTGAGATGCCAGTGCAGCCTGTTGAATTTGAAATAGGCCATCACATCTACGATCTTTTTCATTTCATCGAGAGAGAAGAAATGCCTGCTCACATCAACCATTACACCGCGGTAGCCGAACTCAGGTTTATCGGCAATCACTACCGCCGGTATTCCCAGACTGCCATTCTGCACATTGATCAGTTGCAGCAGCGACTGTAAGCCATAAAAGCAGCCGATATTGCCACCTTTGATGGTTACCTTGTCTATTCCAGCTGTCAGGCTATATGCCTCTGTGGTATCGTTCTGTTCTTCCAGTACGATGGCCCTTCCTTTGGCATCAGGAGCTACAGTAAGACGGATACCATAACGGTTCCATAGGAAATCATTGAACAATGCTGCGTTTTTCCTGGCGGCATCACTCTGCGCTACCAGAACTGTCTGCGGACCGAGATCGAACCTGCCATTCGCAGGTTGCATAGACGTGGGTTTGGGTATTAAGGAATAGTTTCCCTGCTGCGCATAGGCGCCGCTAACCCCTAACGAAAGAAGTAAGATAGAAGCGATTCTTTTTAACATCATCCTGTTTTATTGGTTTACTAGATCAAATTGCACATGAAAAGTTTAAGTACCTGTAACGTGGAAATATACCCTCCTTATAGCATAATATTATCCAAACACTGATAGTATTTACACTGGTTTTCCGTAACTGGCTGAGTTATCGGACAATATAGTGAGAATTTAATGGGAATCAAAGCCGTTCATCCTATAAATATGTTCCAGATAGGGTGAAGTACCCTATCAGATCCGGTGGAGGCTATATCCTATAGGCTCATTACTATAGCATTATAGGCACTTCCTATAGCCACGGCTATACAATAGTGCCTGTAACGTAGGACCAGAGAGCCTATAGATAGAGAGGTCCACCATAGTCGGAGCGAATCTCTACCGAAGCTCCACCCCTCCTCAAAACGCCATTAACAAACCATAATAGGACTCCTTTAGGAGTCCCCTTGTTTGTAGCGCGGGGTTTTCAACCCCGGGTAACAATGCGTTCAGGTCCACCCATACGTCCGGTATACGTCCGGTATACGTCCGGTATACGTCCGGTATAAAGCGTACCTTCCCCCAGGCAACGACACATCCCCCTCATATTATTATTTTTTCATCGTGATTATTTTCCTTAACTTAATACCAGCATATTAAAAATAACTAACAAGTTATAATTGACTGAAATGTAGAACTGAAAAGGTAAGTAAGAATCATATACCCCAAGATAGAAAGCAGAAACATACCCCAGATAAATCCACACAACCCCGGTTAAACACAACACAAGATGTCCAGATTAGCACTGTTGGCATATGCCAATGATATGAAGGAGGGACCCTTACAATTTGTCGAACAGGAAATTAAAGAGATCAACACTAATTTCGGAAATATCAAAAAACACCTGAGTCCGGAAATCCTGATCAGCGCCACAAAAGATAACATGTTCCGCTTTTTCGCCGACCACGGTCCCGAAATTGAAATCCTGCACTTCTCAGGACACGGGAACAGCCTCGCGCTCTTCTTCGAAAAGGACGGACTATTCAGGAAAGAGGGACTCGCAGAACTATTAAACCTCGCCCCGAACCTGAAACTGGTCTTTCTCAACGCCTGCGCGTCCAAAGAGATCATAGACGTACTGCATACCCCTGATGCCGCCCATCCGAACAAGGGTGTGCCTATCGTGATCGGTACCCACCGTCCGGTATACGACAAGGTAGCCGCTGATTTCTCGATTTATTTCTATACCGCCCTGACCAAATCATGGCAAATTGGAAAAGCATTTGATTTCGCCAAAACCTTCGTCCTCTCGGGCGAACATTTTGCATTGTTCCCTAAAGGCACTAACCGTTACATAGGCACCAAACGGGCTGCGGTAATGGACGACGAACCAGACGATGATAAAAGCGACCAGTTCCCCTGGGGCATTTACTACAAGGAAGCGATGAACGATGAATGGTCTGTCACCCAATACCTGAATGAGAAATATGACGATAAAGAGAAGTATGCACCTAACGATGAACTGATACGGGCGCTGGCCTCCAATGCCAGCCGCATATACGCCGGTCTGACAAAGGAAAAGAACCAGCTTATAGAATCGCTGTATGAAAAGAATGATCTCTCCGCCAAGGAAGTATTGATCGAAGTCGAAAACATCAATGACAAGTTTAACCGGCGGAATAATCAGCTGAAAGAGATCGACGACCTGTATACGGCCTATATAAAAGATCCGCAGAGCCTCAGTGATATTGCAGATAAACTCATTAATACCTTCCCCCTTCCCCTGGGTAAGCTGCTGCAAAGGATGTATTCTTTTAGTAAAGAAAACCTGCTGACGGAAGAAGACTACAATGAATTCCTGGAACTGCAGATCAACTTCTATGAAATACTGGTGAAACTGGCCGCATCCACCATCCTCTCCGACCTGCTCGAAATATATGGCCTGAAAGAGAAGATCGGGAAGACCATGGAGCTGAACCCGATACAAAAGGAGATCATCCTGAGCTATTTCAGACTGACAAAAGAAAATGTAGACGATTTCGATTATACCTCATTCATTGAAGTGATCGGACAGGTATTAAAAAAGAACCTGGAGAATGAAAAGGGAATTGATGCTTTCGTAAAGGAATACCTGAACGTTAAAAACGTCAATACCTACGAGAATAACTTCTTTAGCTCGCACATGCTCATCAAGGGTATCAAGGCGAAGTTGCCTACCCTGAATACCGCTGCGGCCTATATCCATCATTGCAAGCTCATTGAACAGGGCCTGATCGATCTGCTGAAAGAACTGTTCTTCATCCTGCAGTACAAAATGGTGGTGATCAAAAACGTGGAAGCCATCCGAAAGAGGAATCTGTTGAACAAAACCTATTTCCATAAATACCTGCTGCTGGAACAACGCATCTCCGACAGGATGGAAGTACTGGAGCTGCAGTCCCTGCCGGAATATGCCGAGTCTTATTCCGTTATACTGGTGAAAGAGATCTACAGGATGTTTGAATACCTGTCCCTCTCTCCTTTCCTGATCGATAAAAATGTACTGTGCGAATTTGATGGCGTAGACCTCTATTTCTACAACTATACGGAAGGTGAGGGTATTGTGTACAAAAGTCTGACCAGCAATGAACGACAGATCCACATCCTGCCGGAAACGAATGAGATAGAGCTGGGCGCCACTACGATCACCAAAATAACGATTCGTTTCATCGAGGAAATGACCAGCAAAACTGACCGGGAGAAGAACAGGATCACAAACAGGCTGTTGCAACTGCATGCAGAATTCCTGTATTACAGGTCTAAAATTGCCGCTACCCCGGCTGTTGTATCCAGTTCAACCCCTATAAACAGCGAATCATGAGCACGTCGATGGAAAATCCCTTCAAACTGCTGGAGTCTTATACAAAAGAAGATAAAGACATCTGGGGTGGCCGTACGGCCGAGATAGATAACCTGTATAACCTATCATTTGCAGCCAGTCTCATACTGATCTACGGGATATCGGGTGTGGGTAAAACCAGCCTTATTCAGTGCGGACTGGCCAACAAGTTCAAAAGGACGGACTGGCATGCCATCTGGATACTGAGGAAGAATAACATAGCAGAAAGCCTGGTCAGTACCCTGCAACAGGAAGCGCGTGAAACCAATACCGGACAAGCGGCCAGCATTCCCGAATTGATCCGGAAGATTTATTTACGGCATTTTAAGCCCATCTTCCTCGTTTTCGATCAATTGGAGGAATTATTCATCTTCGGAACAAACGAGGAAATTCAGGGCTTTATAAGCACAATAAAGGATATTCTCAACAACGACATACAATGTAAGATCATCCTGGTGCTCCGGGAGGAATACCACGGACATCTGAAAATATTGCAGGATTCCGGTGTCCCTGTCTTTAAGGCCTCTGTGAAAATTGAGCCCATGAGCATTGCGGATGCTACTGACTCTATCGCCAGACTGCTGGATAAATTCAACATCCGGACACCCGATGGCGACCATCTTGGCTGTGCTGCCAGGATCGCATCCGACTGCGCTACGGAAGGCCGGGTAGACCTGGCCAACCTGCAGGTATATCTCTTCTGGGCATGGGAAAAAGCCGCAGAGAAAGCAGAAACGGATGAAGACATTGCTTTCACCCAGAGCATTCTCCGGGAGATCGGAGAAGGCAGAAATATGCTGGCCCGTTACCTGAATGCTGTCGTGGAAAAGGTCTCAAAAGGAAAGGCGGGCGGGGTATGGTATCTCCTGCAGCATTTTGTTTCAAAGTCGCAGACCAAACAGCCCCTACGCCTCGGGGAATTGCAGGATATTGATCCACAGATTGCCAGGTCATGGCTGAATGGCCTGAGCAAGGGCCGGCTCGTGAAATGTAGCAGGGAAGGCGATAACGAAGTATACTTCCTCGTTCATGACAGCCTCGTACCACTGATCATACAAAAGAGAACAGCGGCCTCCCGTGGCCGTAACCGGCATCCCACGGTACAGGGTAATCCTTTTAAGGGACTCCCCTCCTATGAAGAGAAAGATTCCAGCATCTTTTTCGGCAGGAGTATGATATTGCGGGAACTACTGGCCTTCTTTGAAGATAAAAGATTGCTGGTGATCGTAGGCCCCTCCGGATCAGGCAAATCCTCCATTATCAAAGCCGGTATTATTCCGGCCATGAAACAGGAAGGATACCAGGTGCTACAGGGAGAACCCGGCGCTCATCCCATGCTGTTCGGAAAAGAGATCATCAAAAAAACACATGTACTGAATGGAGACAAATTCCTGCTGTACATAGACCAGTTCGAAGAACTCAGCACACAGGCATCTACCCGCGAAAGCGAGGACTTTATCAAAATACTGAATGAACTGGTGGAAGATACTCACGCAGCCAGCCGCAACCTCAAAATCATATTGAGTGTACGCTCAGACTATGAGTATGAATTCGAACGGGCGCTCACCAACTGGCGGGAATCGAAAAAGACCGTACCTGATCTGATGGAAAGCGCTGTCCGGGAGATCATTACAGAACCGGCTTACCTCGCCGGACTGGAATACAAACCGGTATACCTCGTAGAAAATATCGTGCGTGATGTGATGCAGTCCAATGGTACACTGCCGCTCCTCTCCTATGCCCTGGAACAGATGTATATCGAATATGAAAAGAGCGGCGCCAATGATGGCTATCTTACCGAAGACCACTACAACGCCATCGGCGGTGTGGTGGATGGCTTAAGACTGCGGGCGTCCAAACTGTATACCAGTTCCGATGCAGATACCCAGCGTACCATCAAGAACGTGATGCTGCGCATGGTATCTCTGAGCATCAATGAAAAGGCTTCAAAAAGGATCCTGGCAGAAGAACTGATATATGAAAGTCCTGCAGAAAATGAACGCGTACAGAAAGTGTTGAATGACCTTGTCAGCAGTCGCCTGATCGTATCTGGCCCAAATGAAAGCGGTCAGGTATACTACGAACCTGCACACGATTCCCTGATCCGTTCATGGAACCTCATAGGCGATTGGATAAAGCAATATGGCAAGAATATCCTGTATCTCCAACAGGACCTTTCCGAAGCAGTGAAGCAGTTCAAAGAGAACCCCAAACGCTTATGGCATGATGATTCCCGGCTGGATACACTGTTAAGCATCCTGAAATCGTCCGACAACTGGCTGAACCAGGCTGAAACCAGCTTTGTAAAAAGAAGCGAGCAACGCCGCCGTGAGCTGGAAGACAGAAAGAACAGGCGGCAGCAGGAGCTAATTGAGGAAAGGGATAAGGTGATCGCTTATGAAAAGAAAGAGAAGGAACTGTTGGAAGAAAGATTGAATAAACAGGTATACATCGCCAGACTGAATGAAGAGAAGGAAGAAGCTTTAAAGGAAAAACTGGAAGAAGCGAAAGCTAAAACCCGCCTGCAGAAGGAAAGGACCTGGTTTACCTTACTGGGATTATTCCTGCTGTCTATAGCTGCATTCTATGCCTTTAGCCAGTATAAGGAAGCCAATCATAACCTGAAACAATCGCTCGAATATATTGACAGCGTTAAACTACTGAGACATAAGGACAGTCTTTCGACAAAGACACGGGACAGCTTGTATGACATAGTAAGAAAACAATCCGCTGTTAACCAACGGAAAGCAATAGAGGCTTTGGAGTCCAGTATCCTGGCTAACGATGCTGCCAAAAAAGAAAGGAGAACAAGGAAAGAACTGGAAAAACAAAAGAAAGTACTGCTGGAGCAGAAAGCAGCGCTGATACAGTCACGTGATTCTGTAAATACATATTCGCTATTCCTTCAGAATAAATCAGATTCACTAAAGCAACAACTGGACATTATAAAACGCAAAGACGAGGAAATCAAAAACGCCAAAACAATCGCTTCCTTCTTTGCAAAATCACGGACGCTACAGCGTTCGGACCCTGCACTTGCCTACCAGCTGGCGCTGGAAAGTTTAAGGCATGATAGCTCCAATCGGCAGCTCAGAGACTATATCAAAGATACGTTGAATAAGCAATCCACTTTCTATGAATCATTCATTCTCGACAGCGTATCTTCTGCATTCTTCTCTGATGATGGCAACTATGCAGTGGCACTGCTGCAGGATGAAAAAAACATGACCATTCTCGATCTTACTACGCACGAAGAAATACCGGTGCGGGCGCGTGCAAAAATACTGTCGGCAGAATTCAGCCCGGTTGACAACAGTATGCTGGTCACAACTAAGAACAATATCTACAGATATAATACGAATGGGCAGCTGGAATCTTCCGAAAGAATTGACAATCTTGTAAAAGCGACCTATACAGCCAGGGGAAAGATCATCGTACTGACACCCAATGAGATCCAGATTAAAAGAGCCGTCGGTACGTCTCCCATTATCTATATTCCATCCAAAAATAATACAGATGATATTATTGATGTGTGTTCCAATGATACAATACTTTATCTGAAAAGACAGATAGGAATAGAGACCTATGATCTGACAAACGGAAGATCTATTAAAACCTACCGAAAACCCGATGCCATCCTGGAAAAAGGTGGCAATGGCTTCGTTCTTCTGGACAAAAATAACAACAATGGTTATGACATCACTATTGCGAAAAGCACCGGCAACAAAATTGTATCGGAGACGCACTCCATCCCATTAGAAAAAGAATTTGAGAAAATCTCCTTGGTTAGTTTTGCAGCTGACCTGAACACTATTTATTATCTGGCTCACCCATCCGTTGTACAACAAGATTTTCAGCAACAGCAGATCAGCAGGCAGGTCAACAGCCCCGTCCTTGTATCCACTCCGGTATTGTATACGTACAAGGCACCTAATGCTCCCAGAAGGATTGTCCGGAATATATTCTACAGCAAAAAGATCGTATTATCCGAAAAAGGAGATTATATCATTACGGGAGAAACGGGCGTCCTGACAGTATATGACAAAGACGGAAGACCGCTGGACCGCTTTGGTGGATATGTAAATTACACATCCTGGTCTTTTAATCCCGCCAATACAGACATCGTACTCAGCATGAATGATTCCCGGCTCAAGCTCTGGGCCAGGGGAACCCCCAACACATTGGCCACCCAGCATAAACTCAAAACATTTACCGAATCGGAGCTCCGGAAAGCAGTGGAAGATATTGCCTTTCGCTGATACAGCGGATTAGAAAATAAATCAGCTGCCGATCATTCCTCAGCAGCTGATTTATGGCATATTATGCGGGGAACGCATACGTCTCAGCTACCCACTCATAAGCACCCGCTTTCTTCCGGATATGTCCAATACCCGGCCATGGCAGATGATAAGAAAACACCGCCGTCCGTTCAAGCGCCAATGCTTCCATTACCTTTCTTCTTGTAATTGCGGCCATATCAAAATCAGTGTCTCCGTCAAAGCCCCATTCCGGATGAGGAAACAGGAGCACATCCGAATGCAGCAGGTCGGCGATGTGTACCATCTCTTCCTGCCCGGAGAATATCTTCACAAGTGTATGTCCCGGCGTATGCCCCGCAGCCAGCTGCAGGCGTATACAGCCGAACAGTTCTTCCTTATGATCAAATAGATGCAGGCGGTCTTTCAATGCCGCCAGTGTTTGCTTTGTCGATACCAGTATCTTGGCCAGCAGCTCCTTATCACTGAACCTGCTTTTTGAGAAATCCGACTTATCTGCAGACATCCAGAACTGGTGCTCTATTGCGGCAATATACACCTGCGCATTTGGGAAGACCAGTTTATTATCACGGGTAAACAGTCCGCCGATATGATCAGGGTGTGCATGTGTAATAACAATCTGTGTAACGTCATTCACATGAATACCTGCATCTTTCAGTGAAGCGGGCAGCCAGCCGGAATCAGGTCCGAAACCGTAACCCGCGCCCGTATCAATCAGGATAATATCTTTTCCCTTTTTTATGATCAGTATATTCATACCCAGATCTACAGCGTTTGTTGACCGGAAATTGTCTTCCAGTAATTTATTCACGTCAGCTGCCGGCGCATCCTGGGCGAAATGCTGTTGCACAGGGCTCATCATGATATGCCCGTCTGTTACTACTGTCAGTTCCAGGTCGCCCAGCCGGAACCGGTGATAAGGACGCTCCGCACCGGCGAAGGATTTTCCGGCAAACAGGGTATGTAGCGGCAAAGCAGATCCAAAGCCGATTATGGCCATCTTCTTTAATAAAGCTCTTCTTTCCATCATTCTATATTTACATCAAATTTATCTGGGGCGTATCTTTGAAACAAGTATGTACTTTTAAGTATCCTGGATACCAAAAAGTATCTATAGTTGATTTTCAATGACAAAAAAGTAAAGGAATGGCGAAGAAAAATATTGACACACCCATTTGCGCGGTAGATTTTGCTTTCCGGAGGATCGGGGGAAAATATAAAGGCCGCATCCTGTGGTATCTGCACGTGCATAAGGTATTACGCTACGGGGAACTGCGCAGAAGCATTATTGATATTACAACAAAGATGCTGACCCAGACGCTGCGGGAGCTCGAAGAAGATGGACTGGTACATAGAGAGGTATATCATACCATGCCGCCCCGCGTGGAATATACGCTCACGCCTAGCAGCCGGGAACTGATCCCTTTTATCAATCACCTGCGGCAATGGGGCGACCGCCAGATGGAGAAAGAAGGTATTCCTGCAATAGGCAGCTCAGCAGAATGCGTGATAAAAGACCCCTGTTAAAAGATTAGCGGCAACACATCGTGTCGCCAACAGTTGTAGGTTACAGTATGCCAGCACTGAGTTTGTCGACGTGTGCCGGTACCTCATCAGCAGATATAATGTATGTCTTCTCCGCCTTCAGCGCCAGTTCATGGTCCAGCGTGCGGCGGAAGTTGACAATCTCTTTGGATCTCAGCGAATCAATGAAGTCATTATCTGTTTCCAGTACCTTTTCATTGTCTTTTTCGCGCCAGAAACGCTCAATCAGCCCGATGATATTCTGAGCAGTCAGCAGGGTGGTAGGAATATCGAGGATGTGCAACGGCGCCTGCTCATCCGCCCGTGGCAAAACATAGATACCTATATTCCGCCCATCGTCCGCCGCAAAGCTTGTTTTATAACACCCCGGTTGGGATGTCAGGAAAGCGTCCGCATCCTGTCTGCCCATGATCTTATCAGGCATGATAACGGTGACAGTGATACCATTCTCAGGACGCCATAACAGTGTCTTACCGTTAATCTGCAGCTCCTGCGGCTGTTTTACCTTCCATAGAGACAGCAGGAAATTATTGAGATAAGCATGCGCCAGCCCCTGTGCCGGCAATTCCGAGTGGAAGGAATCGAAAGTAACATTGTTCAGGATATTCCTGATCCCTTCTGCCGCAGATGCAGTGGCATCCATTCTTTCCTGATCTGTATAGGTTTCCTGGTTGTGATAAGTAAATACCAATGGCTTTACATCATCAAAGTAAGTAGGCAACTTTACCTGTGGTTCATCGGGCAATAAGATGATCGTTTTCTGTGGCCCCAGTTTGGCCATAGTAGCGCCCAGTTCAAAGATCACATTGTCTTTGGGGCCGTTGATCTTTGCACCATCCTTAGTAACATACGACACCATATTGTCGTTAGACAATACAATGATCGCATAGTCATAATGAAACAGCTTTTTGAAGAATGTCCACAAAGGTGTAGTATGATTATCTCCGAAAAAGTCTCCTTTCCAGAGATGGATTATAAAGTCGTTCTCAAGATGCGCGTGGATGCCCTCTGCCACAGGAAGACTGCCGGATGAGGAAAATATAACAACATATGGTTTCATATACCTGCGTTTATAAGATGTTATTTTGTGCCAGTACATGTATGAAATAAGGAATACCGTTTATCTGTGAGCGGTCCTTGCTTTTCTCTGCGTCTGATAGTTTATCGTAAGGTACCAGGTCGATATGCAGTTTCTGTGACTGGTAACGCGTCTTATATCCACGTTCACTATTCCACCGTGCTATCCGTGTTTCTACATCTTCTATATCCGGATCATAGTCCTGTAAGGGAAGAAACCCATTCAGTAGTTTCTCCGCACACCAGCGGTGCTGTTCCGTCTTTGACAGTAATTCAAACAGTCCCCTGCAGGCTGGATTGGCTTCCATACTGAAATATTCAAATAGTATTTCCGAGGTATCATTAGCCGTTAACGCCTGTTTTATTTTCTGCAGCGAGTATGAAGTATAGCGCAGTTTCACCCAGATATGATCCGCCGCCCGGCGATTGCTTTCCTTATACGTATAAGACAAAGTCTCCCATTCCTGTCTTGCCAGTCGCATAATGTCGACAGGATGGTTCCTCCAGTATGTTTTGTCTTTCATATTGGCATACCACAGATTGATGAGTGCAGGGAGATCGTCAATAGCGGCATTCCCTTTGGCTAACGCCCTGCATTCATCCACCAGCTGTCCGAAGAAGATCACCGGTGTATAAGGCAATTGCCTGTTCAGCATGTGAGAGATATTCTCAAACTCACTTTCATCAGCCAGGTTACAATAACAAAAGATCTGCAGGTTAAAATGCCGCAGGGCTATCTTACCCAGGAAACCATGCAGATAGGCAGCGCCCTGCAGGGCATCTTCCAGGCAGAAGTATGCTGTAATAAGATTTTCTTCATGCAATGCCCTTCGCATTACTTCATCATTATAATAGGCGGCATCAGCAACAGGCAATTCCCTAAAAGTAATCCTGCCTTTGGGAAAGATCTCCTTCCTGATCTCACGGGTGTAGGGTGCTTCATATAACAGGTTTTCGTGCGGATTATACCACAGACAGGGATACTGTTGGTAGAATGCGGCTTCTGCCTCGGTAGCGCTCTGTGCAAACACCGTGATATTGACATGATGATTATTATTCAGCTGAATAGTATGCAATAACGTGACCAGCAGCTGCCTGCCCATATCGCCGAAGCCAAATAAAAGTATTTCGGTTGGCTTCCACGCGTCCTGGCTTTCCCTGTAAATGGGATAACGGATCAGTAATTTCCTGCTGATGATTTCGTGGAAATTCAGTCGCCGCACTACTACGCGGCCTGACAATGGATTCAGCTTTCCTACAAATTCAGCTGCCCGGTCATCTTTCAGATGAACATAACAGTGCTTTCTCCTGGATTGCTTTGCCCACATAAGATCTAACTCCTGCAATGTCCGGATATTATCAGCATCAGACTCTTCCAGCAGGTATATAGTATGTGCATTGACAGCCCGGTTCCGTCTTAAAAAGGTAGAAGACTGAGGACTTCCACTCACCACCCTGATGCCGCGTTTCGCCGCCTCCGTTTTCAGGTTGGGATCAGGCGCTTTATCAATGATCATCACATTCTGATGTTCCTTTTTTAGCGTGATGGCCAGCAGGTAGGTAATACTGTTTAATCCGCTGATCATACAGATCCTGTCTCTCGAAAACCAATGCCAGAAAAAGAAGCGAAGCAGGTTTTTATTATTGCTGCCAATCGCCAGTAGAAAAGCAACGACAAATGCATTAATAAAGAAAAACAAACCGCTGAAGCGCGCGATGTCCAGTATGACAACCACCTTTTCTGACTTGTCGGTATCATCAGCAGAAGAGTTAAAGGTCAGCAGGTTGACAGCACTGAAGAAAGCGTGGCGGTATCCCGGATAATCAGGAACATATCCGGCTTCTTCGCGTAAGATAAAGCCCCAGGTACCGAAAGAGACTGTCAGCAGTACAAAAAAGAGCGGTAATACAAAGCGCCAGAAGTTCTCATTATAGACCACATTCCGCTTCCACCAGGGTATCCGGCTTTTATAGGTGAATTGCGGGAAACAGGTTGCTGCCCATTCCATCTTGTCGGGGGGCGGGAAATAACGTTGCCGCTGTAAAGCAGCGCCGCAAAGCGGCGCGTCATTTTCTGCCCGGGAAACGATCAGCTGGTACAGGTTGCCTGATTTACAACGTTTCCCTGCTGCTTCCATGGCCATATTCACCACATCTGCCGTACCGCCTTCTTTTCCCGTATCCACACCGTCCCATAACACGATCAGGTGTTCTGCAATATTGACGAGGCTCCCTGCCAGGATCTGATAGGGAATATTATCTCCTCCCGCTATCTTTTGCATCCCGCTACCGGCAGCTTTCCTGTTTCTTGCCTCCGTTATGTAGGGACTGAGAGATACAGTAGCGATGAATGCTGTACCGAACCTGTCTGCCAATGTTTTCACTCTTCCGGCATCACCATCTTCCGGCAATAACAATAAAAGCACTTTAAGGCCCATTTCCAGGGCTGTTGTCACCACAAGGCTATCCGCACCATCGGCTATCCCTGAAACCAAAATAAAGTCCTTATAGTTACCTTTTGTTATGTCCTGCAATTTTTCCTCTACTGCATGCGCGATATGTTGCAGCTCGCCATCTACCAGATGCCGATGGCCACTATGAGCAATTACCTTCTTTCCCCGTGGAATAAAATGGGAAAGCAGGGGAAAATCCCTTAGACGTTTACGATAAAAAATATAGGGGAATTTGCTCCGCGCCATGACGATTGGGATTAATTTTGGGGGCCTACTGCAAAGTAACGGTTAATGCTGCTTTGTAACACACGACAAGAAACATATTCGTTTCTATACTTTATGGATTATAAGTATATTATACACTAAATTTTTCCTCATGGCATATGATGAAGAACCTGCAAACAGGATCAGGGAACGATTTGAAAACCTTCCCAATGTGGAAGAAAAAAAGATGATGGGCGGGCTTACTTTTGAACCGGGCCGATACAGGAAAGCTCCGGCTGTCTGACCGGAGCTTTGCGCTGATAATTTTGATACACTATGTTGTTATTTCATCTCCACGCCTACTGATACCCTTGTTTCATCATAGAAAAGGCTCAATGATTTAGGTTTGGTACCAGCCGGTAATTTGAATTTATTGTCGGTGGACGATTTGGTGGACTCCGCATCCACGTTCACTGAATTATAGTTGTCATGGGTAATGTTGTTGCCATTATCCAGCTGCAGACGGAAATTTGCCGGATTAACGAAAATGCTGCTACCTCCCACCTGGTTTTTGTTGGTTACTTCAAATTCATAAGTAATTTCAGTGCCTGTTACTTTTCCATCGGCATCTGCTAACTCAACTGCTTTAGCATTGGTTACACGAACGAGTACTTCTTTATTTTTACCCAGGTAAACGGAGTCAGGGGAAAAAGTTACTGCGTACGTTTTAGGCTCGTTAGAAGGCGCTGTGGCAGCAGGGCTACTTTGTGCAGGTTGCTCAGCTGTTGTGGTTTGCTGATCTGCATTTTCAGTCTTATTTTTCCCTTTACATGCAGCAAGAGTTACTATCAAGCCTACAGAGAACACAAGAATGATCCTTTTCATTGTTATTATTATTGGGTTTAAGATTAAAGATGGTGGTTACAAAAAACAATAATATGACTAAAGTACTCATTTTTCGCATTCCTGGAAGTGCATGGTAATCATTTGCGTACAAATACGTACACATATAAGGGTTAGCGGACTGAATAAACGTAGAAATACGTATCCGGCACCGGTTAATATTCTGCAAACTGTTTGTCAGGATAACACCAGAGCCAACGTTCTCCTGGTTCTGCCGAAGCCACCACAGGATGATGCGTTTCATTATAGTGGCGGGTCATATGCTTTGACGGCGACTGATCACAGCAAAGTGTCACGCCACAGGTCTGGCAGGTGCGGAGATGTACCCATTCCCCGTTATTCTTAATACATTCTTCACACACATAATCTTCTCCAATCTGCACTTCCGTAATCTCACGCAGATGTTGACAGGTATTCTGATCTTCCATTTGTAACAATGATTTTTATTCTACCATCGGGTTATCTGTGGTAATATAAAACTTTCTGTTGACTAATTATCATATAGCAGCGATCACATCACTATCGATGCGATCGCTGCTATCATCATCAGCTGTCTTTTTGTAAAAGATGCCCGTAAATAAACTGTTGCACAATGGCTGCCGGAATCACCAGGCTGCTGGTACGGGAAAACCTCGCAATATTGATCCCATAAAAATGTCCGTATGTGTCAAACACAGGACCGCCGCATTGTTCCGGCCTTAGAATAGCATCATGGGAAAAGACGCTTTCAAAACCATCCCTTCTGTGGCTCTTTCCTCCACTGAACATTTCTGCAGGATGACTGGCAGGTTGCTGAGGACGGGTGCCCAGCACGATCTCTTTGGTATATGGGGTTCCATTACGCTGGCTTTCAAAAATGATCTGGTCTCCCGGCCAGTATCGGGATAATTCCCGGCCATAGTCTTCCGCCTTTTTAATGGGAACACCATTTATGCTTATCACCAGATCTCCTGCCTCCAAACCGCTTTCTCCGGCAGGCGAGCCAGGTTGTACAATCGTCAGTGCCAGCGGTCCGTCCGTCGGAGCTATCGCCGCTCCCAGAAATGCAAGGCTGGTCATTCGTGGCAAAGAGAACGCCCGGCTCCCCTTTACGCTTGCAATGCCTGTTTCATCGGGCTGAGGAGATAACAGGAATTTACCCAGACTGTCTACCGCTTGTGTACCCACCGGGAAAGTTATTCCCCTCTTCAGTCGGGAAGCTACTTCCAGACATACCAGGTCATTACTCCTGTCCCGGAACATAACAGTAGCTTTCAATTGTTTGTTGCTTACGGTAATAATGGGCTGTTCTCCTACAGCAGAACTCTTACTAATGATGACAGACTTTCCACGCACAGAGAACAAGGTCCCCAGTATTGTCTGCTCTTCTCCATTCACCCTGCTGACGATCTTCAGGCTTAAGCCGTCGTATACCGTCGTTTTCAATGCGGCATTAATATCTTTCAGTGCGGGTACAGCTATCAGGCTGCCGGCAAGTGGGTCTGCAGCAATAGTATCTGCTGTTGCCGGAAACCGGGTGTAATGTTCCACCTTATTCAGGGCCGTCCAGTATTTCCTGTAGAGGTCCACCGGCACTTCATAATTGATACGCTCACTTACTTCAACCGCGCTATGCAGGCCGATGACGCGACCCATGTAATCAAACAGGGGGCCTCCGGAATCACCGGGCTCCATGATACAGGACGATTGCACAAAACCTTTGTCATTCACTACCTGCGTGATACAGCCAAACCGCACTGCAGGTAAAGGCTGGTTCAGGCTTTCGGGATAGGCAATACTGATACAGGGCTCATTGATCTTTAAGTCTGAAGACCGGCCCATGACAGCAAATGGCCACTCTCCTTCGCTGATGATCTTCATCATAGCCACATCAGGCAGGATGGGCGTTTCTGGAAAGTTGATCTTTCCCAGGGCAAGCGCAATGACAGCTTTTCCATCAGGGAAAGTGACCTTATAGGTCTTCCCCGGGATAGTGGTGTGGGCCACCGTCAGGATATGTCCTTCCCGGGTAACGACCACTCCGCTGAACTGGGCGCTCATTTGCTGGTTGGATACGGTGTCATATCCCCAGATCCTTACACTGGCGGGATAGGCCTTTTCAATAGCTGCATGAATAAGAGGAGGTAAAGTTTGGGTAATACGCTGGCTGTAGCTATCTCCTGCAAATAATAGCAGGAGAATAACAAATAGTTGGTTTTTTCTCATTTTAATGAACCCGGTTTTTAAAACCGGCGTATAAAGATAATTTTCCCACGGGTAACCTGTATATAACGGGGCTGGATATCCTCAGTTTACTTACAATGAAATTATTAAATATATATAAAATCATTATCTTGCATGATTAACCCCGCATCCCGGGGGTTCAACCAATATGAAACCTATACCTAAGTTTTTTTCTCTGTTACTAGTGCTGACAGTTATGAGCTATGTCGCTAGCAGCCAGACCAATAACCTGTACAGTTACCAGGAGCTTTCACACCTTTTCTACCAGAAGCAAAAAGACTCCCTGAAAAAGGAATGGACCTGCCCTGTCAGGTATAAAGAAAAGGCGACCCAGAAAAAATATAAGGAAATATGGGACGAAAGGACCGATTTCTTCCTGAATGCCATCACTGATGATGACTATGTGTATGATAAGGAGATCTGTGATTACCTGGGTGCTATTTTCAATGAAATTGCAAAGGCCAATAAGAACTACATGCCAGTGCAGCCAATGCTATTTGTAGACAGAAGCCCTTCCGTCAACGCATATGCCATTGGTAATAACGTGATAGCGATCAACCTCGGACTGGTTGTTTTTGCTAAATCCCGGGAAGAAATAGCCCTTACGGTAGCACATGAAATGTCGCACAATATCCTGGAGCATGCTGAAAACTCTATGAGGAAGCGGGCGGAATGGCTGACATCCGACGAGTATAAACAATCACTGGAAGACGTGCTTGACTCCAGGTACCAACGACTGACACGCCTGAAGAAGATATTTGAGAACTACTCCTTTGACAGAAGCAGGCACCAGCGCTATCGCGAAAGTGATGCAGACTCCCTGGCCATCATCCTGCTGAAAAATGCTCACCTGTCCTTTGATCCCGGTTTCTTCCTGCGCCTGGACAGTGCCGATATGGTATACAGACAGCCACTAAAACAGCCGGTTAAAAACTACTTTTCGCCCTATAACATTACAATTGATGACGCCTGGCTGAAGAAACGCTCCAAGGGGCTTTCCACCAGGAACTATAACTTCCAGGAGGCTGTCACCCTGCAGGATTCCCTGAAAACACACCCGGATTGTATCGAACGTTATAATAACACGAAAGCGGCCGGTACTGCCGATCAGAAGATAACCCCTGTCCCTGCGCATATCCAGGAAAAGGCAGGTAAAATGATGATCTGGAACATGTACTGTAACATGAACCTGGCCCCTTGCCTCTACCGGGTACTGATGGAAAAGGATAAAGGCAACAATGATCCCTGGTATGACTTTATGTTGCATAATATCATGCTGGAACTGTTTCATGCAGATAAAGAACTGCATCGCTTCAGCGCTATTGGCGTAACACAGAAGGAATATATCTCGAAAGATTACTACGAGTTACAGACCATGCTGGAACAGATACCACGTGAAGAACTGGAGAAATCCTGCCGGCAGCTGCAAAATGCAGCGTTCTGGGCGCGCATGGCCAAGCCGGAAAATGGCATGAAAGATCTGCTGAACGTGCTCACTACCGGAACAGACAATGCAGGCGAAGCAGGTAAAAAAGCGGCGAAAGAGTTTGTGAGCAACAACAAGACCAGTCTGTATTGCGAGTTCGCCGATGAAATCGAAAAGAAATAATTGACCCATAATTATCCCTGTACCATGAAAAAACTATACCTGGCGATCGCACTGGTATTGATCGCCGTACAACACATCCATGCCCAGACTAAAGTGTTCAAAGAAGTCAGTGATGGCATCTCTACTGAACTGAAAACCATCATGCAGGATGGAACCCTGGTAGGATATCTCTCGTTCACAGAACTCGAAAGAGCAGATAAAGACTCTTTCAACTATAAGATCACCATCATGGATGAGAATCTCAATGACCTGGGCATCGTGAACTTCAAAGAATTGAAACTGGACCTTCAACGGGTGTCATTTGAAAAAGACACCCTGTGTCTAGCCTACCTGAAAAGTAATGTAGTGGGTTATGACTTTAAGAAGCGCAGCGAGCGTAATGCCTCGCTGAAAGATGGATTCATGTCTGTATTCGCCCAATTCATCAGCCTTGACGGAAAGATCACGCATACTTTTGAAAAGAAGCTAAACGTCAATATCCGGTTTGTCTTCGATAACACACGGTATGGCCGCATTGGCGATGGAACACTGAAGGTCCCCGTACAGATGAAGAACCTCAAAGACTTAGGATTCGCCTTCTACTTCGGTGATAATGAGCGCAACTACCTGTTGGCATACAACACACAGGGACAGCCGCTCTGAGAGAAATACATCACCGAAAAGGCAGATCATTATTATATGCTGACTTCCGAACATGACGTATATCTCCTACTGAAAACTGACGGAAAAATTCAGCTGGGCGGGTATTCCCTCATCTCTTATAATGTGGACAGCAAAGCAGGTATCCTGAAATATCCGCTGGAAGACAAGAAAAAGAATCCATTACAGGTAATGTCGTTCGATAATGATCCTGCTACCGGAAAGCCCTGTCTCAGCGGTTATATCCTCAACGGGAAAGCATCCAACAATTACGTATCTGTGAAAGGCATGACCAAACGTATATACAAGGGTATCTTCACCATCAATCTGAATGGTCATGAGAAATCAGACGTCAAGCAGTTATTTACCTACTGGGATGATAACTCTACCACTAATGTTTCCCGCAAAGGTTATATTCCTGCTACGCAGGGATATATGTGGCCAGGAAGCACCTTCCGCGACTATAACGGCAACACTTATTTCGCAGGCTCAAACCTGACCAGGAAGGTAAGATGGGGTTGTATTGCTAGCTCCGTTATCACTGCCCCACTGATCATACCGCCTTTATACATACTGGGTACTGTTGGTTCTCTAAAGTTCAGGATCACAGACGGTGTACTGATCAAGCAGGATGCAAATGGGAAACTGTCTGAAGTGAATGCTATTGAGGCTAGCAGAGGAAGATCCCTGATAGGAAGAGCCCCTATTTATATGGTAAGTCCGCATAGCTTTTATACCGTATCTGCATCTGATACAAAGTCTACTTTCCTGATCATGAATGACGATAAGAAATCGACTATTTATAATGTGGATCAGCATAAGATAGTGCGGACCATTCCTTATAAAGAGGGTAATGTAAGAACGTCGATTTATCCGGCGAAGGAAGGGCATGTGATTGTGTCGGAGTATAATAGTAAGGAGAAGTATACGAAGTTTTCGATAGAGGCTATTTAAGAGGTTATTGTTAGATAGGAAACGGCGTCCCAATCAATGAGACGCCGTTTTGTTTTGTCTATTTATCAGGTAATAAAAAGAGTTACTGAAAGGCTTGCTTGCTCACAGATGACAATAAATTTATTGCCATCTTTTTTGACAATAAATTTATTGTCATTATATTTGACAAAAATCCTATTGTCATGAGGAACATTATTGGCCTTCCAGCCAGGGGGAATAGCTTTTACCAACGTGACCGGGAAATAGAAAAGGTGAGCAGGGCATTAGCTAATGGTAATAATATTCAAATTACCGCTCCCCGCAGGGTTGGAAAGACCTCCATACTATGGTATCTTCTTGACAATAGCATTGATGGCAGGCATTATATATACATAGACACGGAGAGTATCGCGGAGTCTTCTCATTTCTATAAAAAGATGCTGGAAGTTGTGCTGAATGATCCTAAAATATCCTTATCGAAGAAATTAAAGGCAGCAATCACTGATACCGGGAATAAGATCTTTCAGAAAATAAAGAGTATTAAACTATTTAATGCAGGAATAGAGTTTAATCATGATGAAACCGTCCGGGACTATTGTGAGGAGTTTCAAAATTTTCTCACGGTTTATGCTGCTGTAGAAGATACCGAGCTTGTGCTACTGATTGATGAATTTCC
Source organism: Chitinophaga ginsengisoli (assembly GCF_003014595.1). Classification (GTDB taxonomy): domain Bacteria; phylum Bacteroidota; class Bacteroidia; order Chitinophagales; family Chitinophagaceae; genus Chitinophaga; species Chitinophaga ginsengisoli. The sequence continues at coordinate 833,724 of NZ_PYGK01000002.1, forward strand.
TCAAACTATTGAGAATATCAATAAAAGGGATACTGAATCTGCTATCAGCTTTCTGCAGAGAAAACGTGAGATCAGAATAGATCCTGTGATCTCGCAAAAAGTGCGGTTTATATATACTGGCTCTATCGGACTGAACCAGACAGTATCCTCTATTAACGCCACTGCTACTATTAATGACCTTGCGTCCTTAGAAGTTGAGCCATTGGCAGAAGAGGAGGCTATTGATCTCTTCAGAAAATTATTAACCGGCAGAACAATTCATGATAGTGCAATCACTACATTAAGAAAGGTTTTAGAATGGTATATTCCTTTTCATATTCAATTGATTGTACAGGAAATCATACGAATAAATGACAACCGGACGATGATCACCGGAGAGATTGTAGAAAAAGCTATTGAGGAATTACTAAGTTTGAGATATAAGAATCACTTTGACCACTATTATTCCCGTCTGAAAACGCATTTTAAAGGAAATGCGTTTAAATACGCGGACCTCTTATTAAAACAACTGGCAGAGAAACGAACCCTTGATAAGAAAGATACTTTAGAGCTGGCCTTACAATGTCAACAGGAAGATGAATATAAATTGATAATCGAAAACCTCATGTATGATGGATATATACACTTCGATCATACACAGAAGATTTACCTTTTTAACTCCCCTATCTTAAAACGATGGTGGGAGCGATTTATTTGTTAGTTATGAGCGTTCTACTTTACAACCCTGATCGGAAAGACAAGCAGGAATTTATATCGGAGTTTGTTATTCGTACAGAAATATTCGAAGAAATATTTAAGGATATTAAATCCGGTAAAATGACAACCCCTGAGCAGCATTATCTGCTGCTTGGTCAACGGGGAGCTGGGAAAACCACCTTGTTACTTCGATTAAAGTATGCTATTGAGGATGATCAAAAGTTATCCAAATGGCTGATCCCTGTTATATTCAGTGAGGAACAATATAACATCAGCGAACTTGGCAATCTCTGGGAAAAGATTGCAGAATATCTGGAAGACTACCATGCCTTTGCAGGCATCACTGAAGAAATGGCTCCATTCATTCAGCACGATAACTATGAAGAGTCCTTATTCAGGATTTTGATCAAACATCTTGATCTGCATAAGAAGAAAATAGTCCTGTTGATAGATAATATCGGACAACTACTGGCCAGGTTTGGAGAACTGGAAGTCCGGCGCCTAAGAGAAATATTGCAGACGATCCCCCATTTACGGCTGATAGCTGGTTCACCTGTAGTGTTAGAAAGTGTATTGGATTATCAGCAACCGCTGTTTGAGTTTTTTAAGATGATACAGCTAAAAGGTTTGACCGATGAGGAATGCATTGCTTTATTGCGACAATTGGCGGTTGTGCATCATGAAGAAGAAAAAATTGAACGCATTATTAAAAATACTCCCGAACGTATATCAACGCTTAGAACATTATCGGGAGGTGTGCCAAGGACTATGTCCCTGTTATTCCAGATTTTTGTCGATAACGAACATGGCTCTGCGCTGAGCGATCTCGAAAAAGTGCTGGATGCTGTTACACCTTTGTATAAACACAGGATGGATGATCTTCCCCCGCAACAGCAAAAGATTGTTGATGCTGTGGCACTACATTGGGAGGCTATCAGTGTAAAGGACCTGACAAAACAGGTAAGACTGGACAGCAAACTTGTTTCAGCCCAACTCCGGCAGCTTGAAAAGAATCAGGTAATTGAAAAACGTGCTACTAACACAAAAAATCATATTTACCTCTTAAGGGAACGATTTTTCAATATCTGGTACTTGATGCGATATGGAAGAAAACAGGATCGCAACAGGGTGATATGGCTGGTAAAGTTCCTGGAATCCTGGTGTGATAAAAATGAAATAGAAAAGCGTATACTGGACTATGTTGATAAGGTCAAAAACGGTTTACTTGATAAACATACACTTGAAGTATATGGCGAAGTATATTCGTTCTTTCAAAATATTGATATTCAAACTAAGTATTTACTAAATGAGAATATCTCCGAGTATATCAAAACATCTACTGAGTTATCAGACGATGATTTCTACAAATTGTTGGATAAAAAACTATTAGAAAAGGACTATTCATCCTTCTTTAAAATTGCATTCGAAAGGAATGTATCTGAGCCTGCCTCCAGGGAAAGGGCTTTCTTATATCTAAAAAAGAGCGTTCCAAAATTCGAACCCGAACTTTTATTCAATAAGAAAGCAGACCTTATTAGGTATTTAGATAACAACTCAATGAGTTTCCATACCTTGTTTTGCTTTGCTTTGAGCGAGCAAACTCTTATGACATCTATTTTCCTTCAAAAAGCCGATTCGGTTGCAGCTATCATCAACGATTTAGTATTATTTTTTCAATATATCAAATTTACAGAGGTCACAGACGAAGAGATGCTATTTTTTAGACAAATAATTTATTTTTTACTTTCAGGCGGATATTATCAACTTGCTATAAAGGTATCTAAGGCCATTCCTATAGCTGACCAAGACGTAGAAATTTGGAACAAGGTGATTACATACATGGCTTCAAACAATAGCAAAGAAATACTGTCCACTCTTGGCTCAGAAATCGAGGAAGTAATGCATTCAATTGTAAATTCTATTATACGTTTCAGAAAGGCAATCAAGGTAAGATACCCGGAATTTCAGTTGAGCACTCTGGAATAATTAAGGAAAATTCCGGGTATAATTCTAAGGAGGCAATACTTTACTTGCCTCCTTAAAATTTATTATCACTTAACAATCTTAAACTCCGTTCTCCTATTCACCTTATGCTCCTCCTCACTACACTGCACCCCATTGGCACAATTATTCAACAACCTGGTCTCACCATATCCCTTCGCTTTCACTCTCGCTTTCTCCACACCCTTCGTCACAAGATAATTCGTTACCGACACGGCCCTTCTCTGTGACAGCAAGAGGTTGAACTGATCACTACCACGGCTGTCTGTATGAGAACCTACTTCCAGTATACTACCTGGACTATCTGCCAGCAATTTAACCATCCTATCCAGTACTGGTTGTGCGTCAGCACGGATATCGGCCTTATTAAAGTCAAAATAGATATTAGGCAGATCTATCGCAGGAGAAGCAATGCTGTCTTTCGGCTTCTCAGGCATAGTCACTACAGCCACCGGATTATCCTTAGGATCTATACCAGCAGGAACGGTACCAGCGCTGTCTGCTTTCGCAATAGGAATTTGATTAATAGTATCGTGTTTTTCCACCTCTGGTACAATCGCATCCGGCAATGCCGCTATTGCATAAATATCATCGCTACCTACACCGCCTTCCCTGTTGGATGACAGATAAGCAATACCCGCTTCTGTGAGACCAAATGCAAAATCATCCTGCGGAGAGTTGAATGGATAACCCATATTCCGGATAGTACCGTTGCTCTTACCGGTGTTATCAAGCGCCACACGGAAGATGTCCAATCCTCCCATACCAATACGGCCATCACTGGCGAAGTAGAGGATGTTGTTTTTGGTCATCGCCGGACTACGTTCATTACCGGGGGTATTAATTGTCCTCAGGTTCAAGGGTGGTCCCCACTCTCCGACAGCGGTTCTATAACATACATATAAGTCTGTTCCTCCGACACCTCCCGGCATATTGGAAGAAAAGTAAAGCGCCATCCCATCTTCGGTAATGAATGGATCACCTACAGAATAAGCAGTTACATTATTATGCGTGAATGGCAGCGGAGCAGACCAGTTACCTGATGCATCCTGTCGGCTGCTGTAGATCTCTATGTTGACGGTCAGTGCTTTCCCCTTCGTACCACTACCCTTGCCGGGAATACGTGTCAGGGTAAAATACACCTCTTTTCCATCCTTTGTAAAACTGGCCGAGCCAACGTGATAGTCTGTACCTGTTTTTAAAGGGAATAGCTGTACACTGTCATCGCTGGCAGGTTTGATGAACAGGTGCAGGTAATCATTACCTGTCCAGCCGTTCAGCAAAGGATCGGGTGTATTGCGGGTATCAAAATGTAAAAAGGCACTACGTTTCTTAGGCTGGTGTGTTTTATCTGTAAAACGATCAGAAGTAAAGACCATACCACCCTGATAAGGTACTGCACTCCAGTCGGACTTAGCTGAGTTCAGCAGCTTGTAGTTATCGATCTTCAAAGGTACGGGCGACTTCATCCAGGTGATAGCGGAATCGCAGGAAGCGATCCACACATCTTTCTGTTCTTTCGCTATCGTCTTGTCGGCTGCTGCGAATTTCTGGTATTGTGTTTTAGCCTCGGCATACTTTGAATTATTCTGTAATGCCTTTGCATAGAACAACAGATTTTCAGCTTTACTACCCGGCATAGCTGTAGCAATGGCATACCAGTGTTCTGCCTCTGCATAGTTATTATTCAGCCGGTAGCAATCTCCCAGACGTTCCGCCGCATGTAAAGTAGCTTTCTTATTATAAGCCTGTTCATAAAGGCTGATCGCTTCCGCGTATTTAAAGACCTCATATTGCTTATCAGCCTCCTTCATGACATACTGCGCCATTGAATTAAGGGAAGAAAACAATAAACACAGACTAAGCGCGTAATGTATCTTTTTCATGTCAGTATAGGATGCTTTTAGAATACCCTTGGCGTAGCCATTCTGATATTTTGTTTATTGAATGTGAACCCGACAGATATTTCGTGTGAACCACCGCTATAACTCTGCAATGGACCTACTGAAAAATCATAGGCGTATCCCACACGCAGGTTAGGCAGGGGGAATACTTCCACCGCCGCTACAGCAGCGTTACGGTACATCAGGTTCTTCTGCAGATAACTCTTGTCGTACATCTTTACACCTGTGCGGTAAGAACCACCTACCCACACAATGTCCTTAAAGAGGAGGAAGGCATTCAGGTCCAGGCTGGTAGGCCCTCCGCGATCATCCTTCAGGAGGAAGGACGGTTTCAGCTGGATATCCTCGTTTATCGGCAACAGCATGCCTGCAGTTAAATAGTAATGCAACTTGGTTTGTGGTAGCCAGGTGAAACGCCCGGTATTCTTAAAGGCTTGCACCACCAGGTTATCTACCGAGAAGCCGGCAAAGTATTTATCGTTGGCAAAGAAAATACCCGCCCTGGCATCAGGCGTGAGCCTGTGCAGACCTGCCGGCATATCCGTTTCAGGATCGTTGGGGTTGAGTGTAGCCCCGTTGATACCTGACTGCAGAATACCGGCGCTCAGGCCGATTGCAAGACGGGAACTACCATCTGCATTCAGTCGGATGCGGTAAGCATAGCTGGCATAGGCGGATAAGTTGTCCTGTGCGCCTAGTTTGTCGCTTGACACCTGCAGCGCCAATCCTACATTGCCATCATTGGCAATAGCATCTACTGCCAGTGAAAAACTTTTGGGAGCACCTGCAATACCTGTCCACTGATTGCGGTAAAAGGCATGCAGGTTGAGTGCTTCCTTATAACCGGCATAAGCGGGATTGATATAGATGCCGTTGAACATATACTGGCTATACTGCGCATCCTGTTGAGCATTGACAGTAAGTCCCAGTGATGTTAATAATCCGGCTATCAGCAATATTCTTTTCATAGTATAGAGCGCTTATTCCTTTACTGTTTAAAAGACCTGATCAATGTTACATACCCTTTCATCACTTCCCATTCCGCGTCAGCATTGCGCCTGATGCGCAACAGATAGTAATAGGTACCCTCATTCAGGCCCTCGCCTTTCCAGGTGTTTTGGTACCCCTTCTGACGATATACTTCATTACCCCAACGATTGACGATGATCAACTCATTTTCGTAATACTGGTTCAGACCTCTTATTTCGAAGGCGTCATTTTTACCGTCGCCATTCGGTGTGAACAGGTTAGGTACATTGATAGTAGATAAAGTGATCGTGATACGTACAGTGGCTGTATTAGAGAACTGACCATTTGTATTTGCCACACGATAAGTGAAGACATCTTCACCGGTATAACCCGGATCAGGCGTATACACAATTGTTCCGTCCTCATTCACTTTTACTGTACCATGTGCAGGCTGACCGACAATCTCTACAGATTCCTTATCCAGTGATGAATTACCCGCATTATCATTTGCCAGCACATCAACGGTTACAGCTGTATTTGCTTTAGTCTCCGTCTTATCATCTGTAGCAACCGGAGGAGTAGTTGTTTTTACTGTAACAGTGATATTGACAGTTACAGTAGTCGTACCACCTTTGCCATCACTGATCACAATGGTAAAGTTATCAGCACCGCTATAACCTGCAGCAGGTGTATAGGTGTAAGTACCATCCGCATTTACCACTACTGAACCATGGGCCGGATCTGCACCTTTCGTAAAGGTCAGCACATCGCCGTCTGGATCTGTACCGGATACTGCACCATTGACAGGTGTATCCTGTTCGGTTGTCTTCGTATCGCCGGTGCCTGTCGGAGGATTATTAGCAGGAGTAACGGGACTTACTGTAATATTTACTGTGACTGTTGTCGTACCACCTTTACCATCACTGATGTTAATAGTGAAGTTATCTATACCAGTGTAACCTGCAGCCGGTGTATAAGTATAAGTTCCATCTGTATTTACGACTACTGAACCATGGGTCGGGTCCGTACCTTTTGTAAAGGTCAGTGCGTCGCCGTCTGGATCTGTACCGGATACTGAACCATTTACCGGCGTATCCTGGTTAGTGGTCTTCGTGTCGCCGGTACCGGACGGAGGATTATTACCCGGAGTAACAACAGGATTTACGGTGAGATTCACAGTAACTGTTACAACACCACCCCTGCCATCACTGATGTTAACAGTGAAATCGTCGGTACCTACGTAACCTGCAGCAGGTGTATAAGTATAAGTACCATCCGAATTTACCACTACTGTGCCATGAAGCACATCTGCACCTTTCGTAAAGGTCAGTGCATCCCCATCAGGGTCCAGTCCACTTACAATACCACTTACAGGAACGTCCTGAGTAGTTGTCCTGGTGTCACCAGTTCCTATAGGAGGATTATTTGGCAGAGCAGCAGGATTTACCGTGATGTTAACAGTAACCGTTGCGGTACCACCTCTGCCATCACTGATAATAACGGTGAAGTTGTCCGGACCGATATAGCCTGCATTAGGCGTGTAAGTATATGTTCCATCTGAACTGAAGATGATTGAACCATTAATCGGATCTGTACCTATTGAGTAGGTCAGTGCGTCACCATCAGGGTCTGTACCGGATACAGCGCCATCTACCGGTGTATCAACCGTAGTTACTTTAGTATCCCCGGTTCCTGTAGGCGGCCTGTTTACAGGCAATGCAGGATTTACGGTGATATTCACAGTAACAGTAGTAGTGCCACCCTTACCATCACTGATAATGATAGTGAAGTTGTCAGTGCCAACATAGTTTGCGGCAGGCGTATAAGTATAAGTGCCATTTGTGTTGACCACTACTGAACCATGCGCAGGGTTTGTTCCCTTCGTAAAGGTCAGGGCATCTCCATCAGGATCTGTACCGGATACTGAGCCATTTACAGGCGCATTCTGGTTAGTGGTTTTCGTATCGCCGGTACCAGTCGGAGGATTATTTGGACGAGGATTTACAGTGATGTTCACAGTAACTGTTGCAGTGCCACCTCTGCCATCACTGATAGTAATGGTGAAACTATCAGGACCAGTATAACCTGCAGCTGGTGTATAGGTATAAGTACC
>NZ_PYGK01000003.1 GCF_003014595.1 Chitinophaga ginsengisoli
ACAAACAATGTTTCAGCTATGTTCATCTTACGTTCATCCTACGTTCATGAACGTAGGATGAACGTAAGATGAACATAGCTGAAACATTGTTTGTACCTGATTAAGACGAAGTTACATCCTTATCAAATACAATATTGAAGTAAAACAGATCGGGATTAAGCCATCATATTGTAAACTTTAAACGGGATTATCAGGCTGAAGTGTAAACCCGTTTCAGGACTTAGTCGGGACGTATAGGCGGCTGAAATCAAAAAAGGATGCCCATGGTGACATCCCTTTTCATGAAGTATGGCTGAGGGGGGTTAAGTTGAGGATTTAAAACCGGGTAATAATGTAGATAATTCGTTTGTTGCTCTTTACTATATAGTCATCGCGATTGCTCAAATCTTCGCGTTATAATACAAACTTCTCTCTCTTTCTTCCCCTTAACTACATTCCAGGTCCAACTTAAAGGCAGGTATAAAGCATGTATACGGCATGTATACAGCATACCTATAGTGGGTTTACAGGTATTTTATAACTTTTTTTTAAAGATTTAGGGCCAGATATCAAAATAGTATCAGAACTATCGGATGTTCCGCATAAAAATTGCATACTTTGTTTTATATGCAGGTACTACAGTTTACGGATAAGGGTATTTATTGCCCGGCAGGTGATTTTTACATTGATCCCTGGCAACCTGTGGAGCGGGCTGTTATTACCCACGCCCATTCCGATCATGCCCGCTATGGCAATAAACATTATCTCTGTCATCATGATAGCGTGCCTCTCTTACAGTTAAGGCTGGGGCAGGATATCAGCGTACAGGGCGTTGCCTTCGGCGAAAATATCCGGTATAATGGCGTGACAATATCCCTGCACCCTGCAGGGCACATCATTGGATCGGCCCAGGTACGGGTACAGCAGGAAAACGAGGTATGGGTGGTCAGTGGTGATTATAAAGTGGAAAATGACGGCATCTCCGGGCAGTTTGAGCCGGTGCCCTGCAACACCTTCATTACAGAATGCACCTTCGGTCTGCCGATCTATAACTGGCAGCCACAAGGCGTCATCTTCAGCAATATCCGGCAGTGGATACAGGACAACCAGGCGGCCGGCAAGAACAGCGTATTATTGGGTTACAGCCTGGGAAAAGCCCAACGGCTATTACACAACCTCAGAGGCGTCACAGAACAGATATGGGCACATGGAGCGATCTATATTACACATCAGCTGTTGAGAGAAAATGGCTGGGACCTGCCGGAGATCCATCGTATCACACCGGATACGCCTGCCTCCGTCTATAAGAACAACCTGATCATCGGACCGCCATCTGCTGCCGACAGCTCCTGGATGCGCCGTTTCAATCCATACGCCCTGGGTGTGTGCAGCGGATGGATGCAGGTACGGGGACACATGCGCCGCCGTAATGCGGATGCCGGTTTTGCCCTCTCAGACCATGCCGACTGGACGGGTTTATTACAAGCTGTGAAAGCCACCGGTGCTGAGAAAGTATATACCACCCATGGCTTCAGCAGCGCCTTTGCCCGCTACCTGACAGAAAACGGGATTCCTGCACAGGAAGTGAAAACAGAATTCGGTGATATGGATGAAGAAGCAGGCATGCCGGAAACCATTACCAATGACCAACAAGACCCGTCATGAAAGAATTTGCCGCACTCATAAAAATACTGAGTAACAGTACCAAGACCAATGAAAAGCTGGATGCACTCAGTCGCTACCTGGCTGCTGCGGATGCTCCTGACCGTCTATGGGTGCTGGCACTGTTCACCGGCCGGCGACCTAAACGTACCGTCAATACCACCCAGCTAAGCACCTGGTGCCTGCAAATGACGGCCTTGCCGGCCTGGTTATATGAAGAATGCTATCATACCGTAGGCGATCTGGCAGAGACCATCGCCCTCCTGCTGCCTCCGGGTAAAAGCCTCTCCGCCCACCCTTTGCATTACTGGATCGAACAACTCATACAACTTGAAAAGGCAGACGAAACCACCAAACAAACCTTCATTCTCCGGGCCTGGGAGGAACTGGATACCAGTGAAAGATTTGTATTCAACAAACTGATCACCGGCGGTTTTCGTATTGGCGTGTCGCAGCAGATGATGGTGAATGCGCTGGCCAGCACTTACAATATCCCCGCCCCTACTGTTTCCCATATGATCAGTGGGAACTGGGACCCGCAGCAAACCACCATCGAGGCTCTGCTCAGTGAGAACATTACGGAAGCTGATGCCTCCAAGCCTTTCCCCTTTTACCTCGCCTACGCATTGGAAGGCGATCCTGCTGAACTGGGTACTCCCGGGCAATGGCAGGCGGAATGGAAGTGGGACGGTATCCGCGGACAGATCATCAAACGTAACAGACAATTGTTCGTGTGGTCGCGTGGCGAAGAACTCATCACCGAAAAGTTCCCCGAATACCAGCCCTTGCTGGACCTGCTGCCGGAGGGCACTGTATTAGACGGCGAGATCCTCACTTTTGCCAATGGCGCTCCCCTGCCCTTTCAGACCCTGCAAACGCGTATCGGGCGGAAGAATGTGACCCGCAAACAATTGCAGGAGGCACCGGTAGCCTTCCTCAGTTATGACCTGCTGGAATGGGAAGGTCAGGACATACGTACAACTGCACTGCAGGAGCGTCGCTTACTTTTGGAGCAGGTAGTGGAACAGATCAATCACCCTACCCTTCGCCTGTCGCCCACCATTACTTTCCACGACTGGGAAGAACTGGCCCGTTTCCGGCTGCAGGCAAGGGAAAAAGGCAGCGAAGGACTAATGTTGAAAAAACTGGATTCCACCTACCAGGTAGGCCGTAAACGGGGAGACTGGTGGAAATGGAAGATAGATCCGCTCACCATTGATGCTGTTATGATCTACGCGCAGAAAGGGCATGGGCGTCGCTCTAATCTGTATACCGATTACACTTTCGCCGTCAGGGATGGAGATCAGCTGGTATCATTTACTAAGGCTTATTCTGGCCTGACAGACAAAGAGATCAGCGAGGTAGATAGCTGGGTGAAGAAGAATTCACTGGAAAAATTTGGTCCTGTAAGGACGGTAAAACCGGAGCTGGTATTTGAGATCGGCTTTGAGGGCATTGCAGCCTCTAACAGGCACAAATCGGGTGTGGCATTGCGTTTCCCCCGTATACTCCGCTGGCGGAAAGATAAGCCAGTGACAGAGATCAATACCCTGGAAGATTTGCAGTTACTACTGCGAACACATAAGTAATAAGGATTTCTGAAGGAATATTGAAGCGAATTAGTATATTGTACTTAATTTTGCTTTTGAAACGGAACATTATTCTATACTGATATGAATAACCTGGGAAATACTAAAAAAGATAACGCGACTGAAAACATTGCGCTGGATGAAAAGGATATCGCCATTCTCCAGTTACTGGAGGAAGATGCCAAGATGACTATCCGCGATCTGGCAGCAAAGCTGAACCTGAGTGCCACTCCCGTTTATGAACGTATCCGTAAAATGGAACAGGCAGGCGTTATCAGACAGTATGCCGCTATTGTTGATCCCAGCAAGATTGATAAAGCCCTGACCGTACTATGTTACATCTCCCTGAAGGAGCATGGTAAAAAAGCCGGTACGAAGTTCATCAAAGAGATCACTTCTTTCCCTGAAGTTATGGAATGTCTCAACATCTCCGGCCAGTTCGATTTCATGCTGAAGGTACAGGTGAAAGACATGCTTGCCTATCATGAATTCAATGTAAACAAACTGGGTGAGCTGGATAATATCCGTCACATGGAAAGTGTATTTGTGATGTCAGTGATCAAGGCTACGCACCGGGTGGTATATTAATCCGCTTACAATTTCTTTAAGCCCTCATACCCTGGAAAAAGAATATAGGTATTGATATCTTCTCCCTGGGGATGTACAGTAATGGCAGTACATACCTGTTTACCGCCTTTCACCGTCGTCATTTCAAATGCGATACCTTCCTTGCGTACATCGTACAATATGATCTTTCTGCCTTTCAGTTTATCCTGATACTCGGCCACGACTTTGATTGCGGGAAATAGTTTCTTTATCTCGATGTAAGCGCTGCCTACTCTTAGTCCCTTTTCTGTTGTGAAGGAAGATGTGTTCACGCGGACCTGTTTCACCACCATTGCTTCCTTTCCGTTTGTTTCTTCTCTTACGGAATAAACCGCCAGGTACCTGGTGGAATCGAGGCTCTTATCTTTCTTGTGACTATACCATATGCTCCATGCCTTTCCCATAGCAGCATCGCCGCCATCTGCGGGTCCCAGCATAGCAGCCATATCATCTGCAGTAGCGCCTATTTTTGTATTCCCGATATACTGGCCGGGTTCTATTCTCCAGGCTGTTTGTGCCATTGCCGGTGCTATCATCAGCAGCAATGCTGCCCCTAAAAAGTAAAGGTGTTTCATAGTTCTTCTTTTATGCAAAGAAAGGCAAAAAACACGCCACATCGCTTGTAAATTATGCTTACATTAATGTTATGAATCGTAAACACTTCCTGTCAGCACTGGCCACCACAGCAGGACTCACCACTATACCGGCGCTCACCCGTTTACAACAGGCGGCCGCAGCCCTGCAGCCACATGAAGAAAGATTATTGATCCCGCCTTACCTCAGGTCCGGCGATACTATTGGTATCACCTGTCCTGCAGGACACATCACCCTGGAAGAAATAAGACCAGCTATCACCATCATGCAGAGCTGGGGTTTTAAAATACGTGTAGGCAATACTGTTAATAAAGCAGATTTCAGCTTCGGCGGCACAGACCAGGAACGCCGCCAGGATATGCAGGAAATGCTTGACGATCCCTCCATCAAAGCGATCATGTGTGCCCGCGGCGGTTATGGTAGTGCACGTATTGTAGATCTCCTGGATTTCTCCCGCTTTGCGCAACAGCCAAAATGGATCATCGGCTTCAGTGATATTACAGTGTTGCATTGTCATGTGAATCGCCTGTACGGTATCGCTACTTTACATTCAAAGATGTGTAACAGCTTTCCTGATGATTTCAATAAAGCAGAGTCCATCGTACAACAAACTATTGGATCCATCAGAGATGCGTTGTCAGGTCAGCAACTGCACTATACTACTTTCTCCGATTCCCGGAATCGCCCAGGCGTCGCCAAAGGTGTGCTTGTTGGCGGTAATCTTTCAATGATACAGAGCGTACTCGCCACCAATTCTGAACTGAATACCATCGGTAAGATCCTTTTCCTGGAAGAAGTAGGAGAATATCTTTACAGCCTTGACCGCATGTTCAACAGCCTTCAACGCGCACATAAATTAGATAACCTCGCAGGACTGATCATTGGTGGTTTTAACCGCATCAAACCTGATGATCCGGGAGAAGAATTTGGCAGGACAGTGTATGATATTGTGATGGAGAAAGTGAAGGATTTTAAGTATCCGGTGTGTTTTGGTTTTCCGGTGGGGCATCAGAAGGATAATTATGCGCTGAAGTGTGGTGTGATGCATCAGTTGACCGTAGGGCAAGCGGAGGTGACGCTGGACGAGGTGAGGGAGTAGGAGGCTTTAAAAGAGGTTATTCTCTGGTATAAAAAGAATAAGGGCTCAGAAAAAATCTGCGCCCTTATTCTTTACCTGATTACGTTTCCACGAAGGAAAGTTTCGTACCTTCAATATATGGAAAAGAGAAATTTGATACGATCGAAAATATCGGGTGCTGTTAGCTTCCTAAATGAAAATGAAAAAACTTCTGCTATTATTAATGTGAAAGAAGCTGACTATATTCCGAATTGGTTAAAGGTTCGGAATAAAATTACCTCCTTTATTTTTACTTCAGAAGTAAAAAAAGATGATCTTGCAAAGCTTGAGGAAGATCAACGTGTTGTTTCAATATCTTTGAATCAACAGTTAAATATGATTCCTTGATTGCATAAACATAAAAGATTTTAAAAAGCGCCTTTTTACAGGCGCTTTTTTTATGCTTAAGACCACTTTGCCTTCAATATCCATACTTGTTTTTACTCCCCCATCTTCCTATCTTACGCCAGCGAATTCCCTGCCATGAAAAAATACGTCACAATAATACTCTGCATCGCGGCCCTTATATCCTGTAAAAAAGATGACAGCACACATGTCATGCAGGAGGGTACTTATACCAATAAAAACCTGGCCACTGCCGGTCCAATCACCCTGTATGTAGGTGATAAAACCATCACTGAACCGACATTTATCCACGATTTCCTGGAAAGAAGGATCAATAACTGGTTGATGGATAGCACTTTCAGGGAACAACCCGGCATCAATACGCCATTCATCTTTACAGAGGTGACCATCGAAGGTGACATGGCCTATTACACACAGGATCCGGGCAACAGCTACCAGGACACTTTCCATATCAATCCTCTTTCTACCAATACCAGGCTGCTTGTAGCCAATAGGGAATCGATTATTAAACCTACTGTAATTGGAGAATTAAGTTGTGCGAACGTGGCGAAATACGTACGTCGTAATCCACCTACTTATGCATGTAGCTATTTCAACTATCCTGATAGTTACTGTACAGGTCATAAACAGCTGCAGCTGAATGTTGAGAGCGATCACCTGGTGATACCGGTACTGACATATTATTTCGCCCGCCCTATTGCTTCGGGTGTGGTCTGCCATACTTATGAACGCTATATCAGCGATGATTTCAATAAAGACATTCTTGGAAAACTACGCCCGGAGGATACATTGGCCGTGCAAACCTACTTTGTCAAACTTTATAAGTAATAATCCTTCAACATGAAAACATCCTTGTTCTTGATCTGTGTATTGTTGTGCTGTTATGGCTGTGGGAGCGATGACGCAGCACCCTACCCAACCGGCAATTATGAAAGCGCTGCTAATATCAAAAATGACCCGGTAGCACTGTATACAAAAGATAAAGTTATTACAGATGTCAAATTCATCCAGGCTTTTCTTGAACGTAACCAGATATATGGCACCTTTGATCTGACAGCTGGTACGGCGGAATCTCCCGTTCATGTGACATTTGATAACAGGGTTGCTGATAGTATCTATTTCAGGTCAGTTTCAGGTGGCAGCGGACTTGAACTGATCTTTAACCAGGTTTATTACGATAACAATACTGCTATATTACTGGGCCGCGATAGTTTGCCGGGATCACCAGGTGATGATGGTGAATTGAGCTGCTCAAATGTGAGCATACATATCCGCAAGCATCCGTTACTTACCTATTGTGCCACTTCACCTATCGGTCCATTAGTCTGCAAAACAAGATACCGGATGCCCGTAGCGATGGTGGGAGATCAGCTTTCTATTCCAATTATCAGTTATCATTTCAGCACGAAGAACGCAGTTGCAGAATGTAATTCACGAGAAAAGTTGGCGTATGGCTATCTGAACGCAGGCGCGTTAAAAACGATACATACACAGGATACACTGGTAGTGCAGACAAGGACATTAGTGTTGGAGAGGAAATAATCAGCACTATAGGTAATTATTCATTTCCCATTTTTCTACCGATTTAGATAGTTCATATAGTTGCCTGTTCTCTGTGTCAGAGAGCTTATCAAACCCTTTCCGCAGATAGGATTCTATAAGGATCATTGCAATCAGGTATTGGAAGTTCGTTGCTATTTTCATACAGGAGCATAAAGTCAGGCAAATGTAAGTTGTCAGACATTGACATGTCTTTGTTTTTCCCTAATTTCATTCACCAATGAAAAACAAAGCGCGCGGATGGCAAGTGATAACGGAATGGCTCGCTGCAAATGACAGAAAGCCTTTTGCTTTCCAGGAAGAAGCCTGGGAGCATTACCTGCAAGGCAGATCAGGCCTTGTAAACGCCCCTACCGGTTATGGTAAAACCTTCTCTCTCTTTCTTGCGGTGGTGATCGACTGGATCAATAAACACCCGAAGGATTATCAGCAGAAAACGAAGAATGGTCTGCAAATGATGTGGATCACTCCGCTACGGGCACTGGCAAAAGATATTGCCCGGGCTATGGAGGAAGTGCTGCAGGAACTCAATATGTCCTGGCAGGTAGGCATCCGCAGCGGAGACACGCCCATCGCTACCCGCCAGCAGCAAAAGAAACAGATGCCGGAGATATTGATCATCACTCCGGAAAGCCTGCACCTGCTGATGGGGCAGAAAGAATATGCGAAAGTCTTTACACATCTCACAACAGTTGTAGCAGATGAATGGCACGAACTGTTGGGCAGCAAAAGGGGCGTCATGGTGGAATTGGGACTCAGCAGGCTCCGCGGACTGGCAAAGAAAGCAGGACGTCCTCCCTTGAAGGTGTGGGGCATCTCAGCGACTATCGGTAACCTGGAAGAAGCGTTGGATGTACTACTGGGTGCACCAGACCCGGAAGCCGTGATTGTACGCGCCAAACTGGGTAAGAAGATCGAACTGCAAAGCATCCTGCCGGATGAGATCGAAAAATATCCATGGGCAGGTCACTTGGGTACAAGGCTGCTATATAAAGCCCTGCCGGTGATCATGAACAGTCAAACCACCCTCATCTTTACGAACGTCCGTTCCCAGACAGAGATATGGTACCAGGAGATATTACGTCAATGTCCTGAACTGGCGGGCGCTATTGCCCTTCACCATGGCTCCATTGACGCGGAGCTACGTGTATGGGTTGAAGAAGCCCTGCACACCGGCGTATTGAAGGCTGTTGTCTGCACTTCCAGTCTTGATCTGGGTGTGGATTTCAGGCCAGTAGATACTGTGATCCAGGTGGGCAGTCCGAAGGGAGTAGCCCGCTTTCTGCAGAGAGCCGGGAGAAGTGGTCACCAGCCCGGCGCCACCAGTAAGATCTGGTTCCTCCCCACACACAGCCTGGAACTGGTGGAAGCAGCTGCCCTGAAAGCAGCGATGGAAGAACAGCTGGTCGAAAGCCGTATGCCTGTTCTGCTGGCCTTTGATGTACTGCTGCAATACCTGATGACACTCGGCATCTCAGATGGTTTTCACGCGCCGGAAATATGGGAGGAAGTGACCAGCACTTTCTGCTTCCGCGATATGACGGAAGATGAATGGGGCTGGATATTATCTTTCCTGTCGACCGGCGGAGAAGCCCTGTACAGTTACGATGAGTTCAAAAAGCTGGAAAGGGAAGGCGACTTCTTCATCTGTCGTAGCCGTATGTTGGCTATGCGACACCGCCTGCACATCGGTACCATCGTCAGTGATGCGATGCTGAAAGTGAAATTCATGAGCGGAGGATTTATCGGTATGATCGAAGAATGGTTCGTTGCCCGCCTGCAGCCAGGCGATGCTTTCAGCCTGGGAGGCCGTACCCTTGAGTTTGCGATGATCAAAGATATGACGGTGCTCGTGCGTAAATCAAACGCCAAACGGGCGATTGTGCCCAGCTGGATGGGAGGACGACTCCCCCTCTCGGCCAATCTCGGAAAGATATTACGCCGCACCTATACAGAAGCTTTATCCGGCCAATCGGATATGCCGGAGATCCAGATACTGCAACCACTGTTCGACCTGCAGGAACAACTATCACACATCCCGAAAGACAATGAGCTGCTGATAGAAATGATCCATACCCGCGATGGTTATCATATGTTCGTCTATCCTTTTGAGGGAAGGCTGGTACATGAAGTGATGGCCGCGTTGCTCGCCTACCGTATCAGCAAGCGACAGCCCATTACTTTTTCCATGGCGATGAACGATTATGGTTTCGAACTGCTTTCCGATCAGCCGATACCGGTCAGCGATGGGGATGTACATGATCTGTTCTCTCTGGAGAACCTGAGTAATGATCTGCAGGCCAGTGTGAACTCGACAGAAATGGCCCGCCGTAAGTTCAGGGATATTGCAGTTATTGCAGGCCTTATTTTCCAGGGCTATCCCGGCAAACATAAGGCCAGCCGGCACCTGCAGTCGTCCGCTTCTTTGTTGTTTAATGTATTCAGGGATTACGATCCACAGAACCTGTTGTTACGACAGGCGTTCAATGAGGCCTTCTTCTACCAGATGGAAGAGGCACGTCTGCGGGAAAGCCTGGAACGTATTTACAACAGCGATATTATCATCACAGAACCGGAAGCATTGACGCCCTTCTGTTTCCCGATCAAAGTAGACAGTCTCCGGGAAGAGCTTACCAGTGAAAAACTGGAAGACAGGATCAAAAAAATGCGTCCGCAGATATAGTTTAGGAGAGATACAGTAGTTTTACGGGAGATTATGGAGGAAGTGATTTACAGACACCAGGACCAGACCTGGCATTTATCAGCCCACAGGGCTATTTTCTGGCAAGAAGAACAGGCGCTGATCGTGTCTGACCTGCACCTGGGGAAATCCGCCCATTTCAGGAAAGCAGGAATAGCCGTTCCGGCCAATATCGGGCAGGACGACCTGTATCGCCTGCAATTGCTCATTACCGCCTACAATCCCTCCCAGATCATCATTGTCGGAGATATGTTCCATAGCCGTGAGAACAATGATGTGCCTTACTTTAAACTCTGGCGCCAGCAATTTGCACATATCCGCTTTAAACTGGTAAAAGGCAATCATGATATACTGCCTGCTACTACCTATGAGGCGCTGAACCTGGAAGTATTTGATACGCTTATTATCCGGAATATTCATTTCATACATGAGCCTTGCTCAGAGGAGGATGCAGCGGGTTACACTTTCTCGGGCCATTTACATCCGGGGATCGTTGTTGCCGGTGCCGGCAGACAACGTCTACGCCTGCCCTGTTTCTACTTCGGACGGCATTGCAGTATTTTGCCTGCTTTCGGACGCTTTACGGGCCTTGCGACCCTGGAGCCAGAAGAAGATGAGGCAGTATTCGTTATCGCTGAAAACAGCGTCTTAAAAGTGAATTAATGCTGGTTGCCTACGATCCTATATATGCACACCCGCTACCGGAAGGTCATAGGTTCCCTATGGCGAAGTATGAGCTGATTCCGGCGCAGTTATTACGGGAAGGTGTGATCACCGATAAACAGGTGCATATACCAGCACCATCAGACGAAGCAACTATTCTCCTCACCCATACGCCGGAATATTGGTACAAACTACAACACCAGACACTATCTGATAAAGAGCAACGCCGTATTGGTCTGCCACAGTCTCCGGCATTAACGCTGCGTGAAATTGTGATCTGCCAGGGAACGATAGATTGCGCATTATATGCACTGGATCATGGTGTAGGATTGAACGTAGCAGGAGGTACACATCATGCCTTTGCTGATCATGGGGAAGGTTTCTGTCTCCTGAATGATTTTGCTGTTGCTTCGAATTATCTGCTGCAACGAAAACTGGTAAAACAGGTGCTGATCATCGACCTGGATGTACATCAGGGGAATGGTACTGCTGCCTTATTTGCCGGCAGACCGGCCGTGTATACTTTCAGCATGCACGGTGCGCATAATTATCCTTTTCATAAAGAGACATCCGACTGGGATGTTCCCTTACCTGATGGCATGCATGACAACGATTATCTCAGTACACTACAGGACTGTCTGCCGGTGTTGATCAATAAAGTAAAACCTGATCTTGTATTTTATCTGTCAGGAGTAGATATTCTGCAGACTGACCGTTATGGTAAGTTGCAGGTTACTCCACAAGGTTGTAAAGAACGGGATGAACTGGTATTTCAGGCGATGAAACGACATGATATCCCCTGTGCTGTAGCAATGGGCGGCGGGTATTCAACGCATATCAGAGATATTGTGAATGCGCATTGTAATACATTCAGGGTTGCGGGGGAGATATTTGGATAGATCAAACGTTTTGATCAGTGCCGGAAATTTCATCCGGGACGAGCTACTGGAGATAACAATGTAATAACAACTCCTGGACGGGGTGTACCTACCGGTAATTCTCTTCTGCCATTATGTATTCACGCTGGATTTATCCCGACAATCTACCTGGAGACAACAATGCAATAACCTCCCTGCCGCCATATACATACAGCATTCCACTTCACAACAACAATATCTTGTCTTATTCTTAATCCTTGATCCTCTTCTTCAGCATACTCACCTGATCCTGCAGATGGCTCACCATATCCGCCAGGTGATTTACGCTCAGACGGCTTTGCTGACCAGTCTTGCTGATCACCGCATCTGACTGCCAGAGCTCCAGTACTTCTTCCATGCCAACAGCATAAGGTTCGTATTGCGGATTGTCTGACATCAGTGTGATCTTTCCTTTAGTGCGATTGCTTTTCAACACTCGTTTATACACGATGCCTTCGCGGCTGGTCACTACTATGTATGCTTCATTGTTGCGGATCTCTTCCCAGCCATCTACTTTGTGGCAGACGATCACTGATCCGGAGGGAGTGGGTAACATGGAATCTCCTGCGATCTCGAATGCCCTGTAGCTGCCTGCACCCATCATGGGGAGAGTGAAAGTGTTCAGTTCTTCAATAAATTCATCATCATTGTAGCCTGCAAGGTATCCTGCTGCAGCTTTTACGGGTACAAACTCTATCTGCTGACGGTCGTTTGCCATCTTCTGTTGTCTGCGTTTCTCCAGGAAGCTTTCTTTCTGGGAGCCTACATCACGGCGTAATAAGTCATCAATGGATATACGGAACATATCACTGACCAGTTCGAGCACTTCTGTGCGGGGTTCTGCACGTTCTTCTTCGTAAGCGCCCAACAGGGAACGTTTAATCCCTAATTTATCAGCAAACTCCTGCTGTGTCCAGCCTTTCTGCTTACGCAGGAATTTTAAATTGCGGCATACTACTGACATAATCTAAATAATTTAGTACGTTACTAACAAAATTAGCATATAATTTTTATAATTACCAAATATATTCCGGTCAGCTTAACTTATTTTTGCCCATAAATCCAACTCAATATTATGCATAACACGTTGTTAATTATTCACTCGCTGATAAGGTGGGCTATCGTACTGACAGGACTATGGGCCGTGATCCGTGCATTGAAGGGCGTTAGCGGTAAGACTCCTTACATCGCTGCAGATAAAAAAGCAGGTCTGTTCTTTATGATCTTCCTGGACTTACAGTTACTGGTAGGTTTAGTGCTTTATTTCTTTTCCAGCGAATCCGGCATCAAAGCATTTCAGCAATACGGAAAGGAAGTAATGCATAACGACGGACTTCGTTATTATGCAGTTGAACATGCATTTGTTGCCATCGTAGCCATTGCGCTGGTACACATCGGACGTGCCAAAGTGAAAAAGACAACACTGGATGCAAAGAAACATAAAACGTCCCTCATCTTCTTTGCGATTGCACTGATCCTGCTGGCATCCCGCATTCCATGGGAAAGAGGTCTGCTGGGTTATTAATATAACACGCATTACACTATATAAAAGTAAAGGCTGTTCAGATGAACAGCCTTTACTTTTATATAGTGACCACCAATGGAACCTTATCCCTTGTCGGTGTTGAACAACCGGTAAGAATATATATAAGGCAGTGCTGCCAGGATACCTCCTATAAAGATCAGCAGGAATACTCCCGTCACTACCGGCAGGAAGAATCCTGCGATGATCATAACAATACCTGTATATAACCAGAGATTACCGGCAAAAGCATGTGTCTCCCGCCAGATGTCATCACTCTTTAACGTCCAGGGCGTTCGCACGCCTATGAAATAGTTAGGCTCAAGCCGCCTCAGGTAAATACCTATTACTCCTATCAGCAGGCCCACTCCTGTAAACACCCAACGTTCTATCGCAAACGGATGGCCCTGACTGGCCATAAAAATGATAGCTGCGGTAAAAATAGCCAGGTAAATATGGATCATGAAACGGATCTGATAATATTTCCTGTGAAATGCCGTCATGTCTTTGTGTTGAATATCCGGCTCATCCACATGTGGAATATACCGGAACAGAAAATATAACAGTAGGTTAGTAAAGAAGAGGAATGTCATTAAGAGAAGGAAGTCACTTTTGGCCCCCACCCGCTCGGGAACGCCCCTGACGCTGAAATTTGTTGGCATAACGTCTGGCAGGGAAGGCCAGATAATTCCCAGATAGACCATTGGTAATATCAATAACAACAATAACAACAGTTCCTGGCCAATATCAGGCTTTTTCATGAGAAAGTGTTTTGTTTGAAAGTAAGTTGACAAATACTGTACCCGCTTACGGCACTCTTATAATTAACCATTATCCCCCATCATTTGTTATCGACTGGCCATTCATACTAATATAATTAGTATTAACTAAAAATATTAGTAAATTTGTTTCAGATCTATAGTACATAGGCGATAGCCGGTGGACAGGCAACGCCCTCATAACCTATGTCACGCACACATTCCGCCTGTCTATAGGCTGTTTCCTGTGTACTATTCATCGCCCATGAACCATTACCGTAACTTATGATTTCTTTGCAGCACAGGTCCATTGCTCATTTTGACATGGACAGCTTCTTCGTATCAGTAGAATGCCGGGATGATAACAGCCTGAAGGGGAAACCTCTACTGATAGGAGGCATAAGCGATCGTGGCGTAGTAGCATCCTGTAGCTATGAGGCCCGCCGCTATGGCATCCACTCCGCCATGCCTATGAAAATGGCCCTCAAGCTATGCCCACACGCTATTGTCAGAAAAGGAGACATGGAGAAATACAGCCAGCTTTCAGGAGAAGTCACCGAACTCATAGCCGAAAAGGCGCCACTTTACGAGAAGTCATCCATCGATGAATTTTACCTGGATCTGACAGGCATGGATAAATACTTCGGGTCCATGAAATGGACAGCAGAACTACGCCAGCACATCATGAAGGAAACACGACTACCTGTCTCCTTCGGACTCGCCTCCAACAAAATGATCTCTAAAGTAGCCACTAACGAGGCCAAGCCCAACGGACAGATGGAGATCATGTTCGGTGAAGAAAAAGCCTTCCTCGCTCCCATGCCGGTGGAGAAACTACCCATGGTGGGTAAAGAAACAGCCGGTCAGCTGCGACGCCGTGGGGTAGAAACAGTCAAAACTTTGAGTGAAATACCTGTTACCCTCCTCGAAGCCTGGTTGGGGAAAAATGGCATCTCCCTGTGGAACAAAGCCAATGGTATCGACGAATCACCCGTTGTTCCATTTCATGAACAGAAATCTATCTCTACAGAAAATACTTTCTCTTCTGATACGATCGACATGCAGTTCATTCACGCAGAACTGGTACGCATGACGGAAAAGATCGCCTTCGAACTACGGCAGCAGGACAAACTCACCGGTTGTGTAACCGTGAAGATCCGCTATTCCGACTTTGAAACAGTTACCAAACAAATGACCATCCCCTACTCTGGCAGCGATCATGTACTACTGGAAAAAGTAAAAGAACTCTTTCATAAACTCTATGACCGGAGATTGCTCATCCGCCTGATAGGCGTGCGTTTCAGTCACCTGGTACAGGGTAATTACCAGATCAGTTTGTTCGATGACACACAGGAAATGATCGCACTCTACCAGGCTATCGACAACATCAAAAACCGTTTCGGATGGCAATACCTGATGAAGGGCACTAATGCAGTTCCTCCTGCTAAAAGAGGCGCTGTAACAAAACCAGCTGTCATGCCTTATCCTAAAGTGAGATAAAACGCCGGCTATATGTATCTCAATTGCAAATCATTCTTCAGCCTGCGCTATGGTACCATCGATACAAAAGACCTGGTCAGGATGGCCCGTGAAGCAGGTGTTACCTCACTGGCACTGACTAATATCAACATCACTTCCGATACCTGGAACTTCGTGAAGGAATGCCAGGAACAAGGCATCAAGCCTATCATAGGACTGGAATGCAGGAACGGGCATCAGCTGAAATACATTCTCCTCGCACGTGACATGGAGGGATGGTTTTACATCAACCGTTTCCTATCTGATCATCTGCATAAGGAAATACCTTTCCCTGACCGTGCGCCTGCCTTTCCCGGCATATTTGCTATCTATGCCTGGGGCACTATACCGCTGCACGATCTGCAAAGACACGAACTGGTAGGCATCCGCCGTCGTGAGATCAATAAACTGTTCCGTGTGGATACGTTGTCCTACCCCGACAAACTGGTGATGCTGCAACCCGTCACCTTCCAGGATGCTGATCATTACCAGCTACATCGTGTATTGCGCGCGATAGATCAGAACATCCTTATCAGTCAGCTGCAGGATTATACCACTGCTCAGCCGGATGAACAGTTCCTGCCACCTGCCGTGTTGTTTGACAGCTTTGAACAATATCCTCATATCATCAGTAATACGGTGCGGGTCATGAATGCCTGCAGGGTCGACTTTAACTTTAAAACACCCCGTAACAAAAAACATTTTACGAACAGTGAAACGGAAGACCATGCCCTGCTCCGGCAATTAGCATATGACGGTATGCTCAAACGTTATGGCCCGGACAATGCAGAAGCAAAAGCACGTATTGAAAAGGAACTGGGCGTTGTACGAGAGCAACATTTCGATTGTTATTTTCTCATCACCTGGGACATCATCCGCTATGCGCAGGAACGGGGTTTCTTCTATGTGGGCCGTGGCAGCGGTGCTAACTCTATTATTGCATATTGCCTGAAGATCACAGACGTTGATCCCATAGAACTGAATCTTTATTTCGAAAGATTTCTCAATCCTTACCGCAGCTCTCCTCCTGATTTTGACATCGACTTCTCCTGGAAAGACAGGGATGAGATCATCGACTATGTATTCAGGAAATATGGCAATGTACACACGGCCTTATTAGGCACTGTTACTACCTTTCAACAGAATGCCACCATTCGTGAACTGGGTAAGGTATATGGTCTTCCCAAACACGAAATAGATAAAATACTGGACACTCCTTTCAACCCCGACCTCACCGGAGACCATGTACAGCGGAACATACTGCGCTACAGCCAGCTGATGTCCGGCGCGAAAGCATTTCCTAATCACCTCAGCATTCATGCCGGCGGTATCCTGATCAGTGAAGCACCCATTCATCAGCACTGTGCTACTTATATGCCACCTAAAGGCTTCAGCACGGCACAACTGGACATGCATCAGGCAGAAGCGATCGGACTGTTTAAGTTTGATATACTTAGTCAGCGTGGTCTTGGACATATCAGGGATGCTATTGGCATTATCAAGGAAAACAAAGGCGTAGATATTGACATTCATGATGTGAAAACATTCATGCGGGATCCACGTGTACAGCATGAACTGAAAACAGTAAATACCATTGGTTGTTTTTATATCGAATCACCCGCTATGCGGCAGCTGCTGCAGAAACTGCAATGTGAAGATTATCTCACACTGGTAGCCGCCAGCTCTGTGATACGGCCAGGTGTAGCGCAATCAGGTATGATGCGACAATATGTGCACAACTACCGAAACCAGGATAAGGTGGTATACATGCACGAGATCATCAAACAGGTATTAAGTGAAACATTCGGCATCATGGTATACCAGGAAGATGTGATCAAGATAGTACATGAATATGCTGACATGGACCTCGCTGATGCGGACATCCTGCGCAGGGCCATGGCCGGTAAATACCGCGGACAGGGGCAATTTCAAAAGATAGAACAACAGTTCTTCAGCAACTGTAAACGGTTGGGAAGACCCGATGATGTGACACAGGAACTCTGGCGACAAATAGCCAGCTTCTCCGGCTTCTCTTTTTCAAAAGCACACTCCGCAAGTTTTGCAGTAGAGAGTTATCAGAGTCTTTTTCTGAAGACCTATTTCCCTGCGGAATTTATGGTAGCTGTTATCAACAACTTCGGAGGTTTTTACAACAGGGAACTATATTTCCGTGAACTATATAAAACCGGTGTTACTATTAAAGCGCCCTGCATTAATAACAGTACCTATCATACACGGATAACAGGTGATATTGTATACACCGGCTTTATTCACATCGAAGGACTGGAAGAAAAATGGATGGAAGCAGTACTGGAAGAACGTACACTGTATGGGCCTTTCGAGAACCTGGAAGACTTCGTTGCACGTATTGCACCTCCGCCGGAACAGTTGGATATACTGATAAGAATAGGCGCTTTTAACTTTGACAAGCACACAAAAAAAGAACTGTTGTGGAAGAGCAGTCTGCTGCTGAAGAAAAGAGGGCCGCATGCAGAACATATACAACCATTATTCCGGGAGCAGGTGCCCGAATGCGCGTTGCCGATGTTGTCCTATCATGATCATGAACATGCGTTCGAAGAAATTGCCTTGTTGGGTTTCCCCTTGTGCTCTCCGTTTGATATTCTGCAACATGACCAGCGTGAATATATTCCTGCAAGGCATTTTAAGGCCCATAAAAACAAGGTTATCTCCACATTGGGATACTTAGTATGCACGAAGGGTATTTACACCAGTAAAGGCGTTCCAATGAGTTTTGGCACCTTCATGGATGTGAATGGCGATTTTATTGACACGGTACATTTCCCTGATATTCTTAAACAGTATCCTTTTCAGAAAGGAGGGTTTTATATCCTGCAGGGAAAGGTGACGGAAGAGTATGATGTGTATTCAATAGAGGTAAGCTATATGCGGAAGATCGGCTACTTTGAGGATAATTAACAAGACGGAACGATATCATAATAAGCGACAAAGGGTACATCAGAAGATGTACCCTTTGTCGCTTATTATATACTTTTCCAGCGCTTATTCCAGGTTGAACAAGCCTTTATTCAGCAGCTGTAATGTTTTCTCTTTGTACTGACCACCTATCAGGATAGAAATGTTATGACGGCTGCCTCCGTAGGAGATCATACGCAGTGGTACTTCATTCAGCGCTTCAAACAGTTTCTTCAGGATGGAAGGAGTAGCAGCTACTTCGTTACCTACAATAGAAACGATGGTCTGGTGATGATCCAGTTCTACAGAACCGAAAGGCTGTAATTCTTTCAGCAGCTGGTCCAGGTTAGCTGTATTCTCTATTGTCAATGATACGGCTACTTCTGAAGTAGTGATCATATCGATAGGTGTACGGTATTTCTCGAACACTTCGAAGATCTTACGGAGGAACCCGTAAGCCAGCAGCATGCGGCTGGATTTGATCTTGATAGCGATGATACCATCTTTGGCAGCAACGGCCTTCACACCGTCACCGCTGGGTAGTTCAGTGATGATGGTACCTTTTGCTTCCGGCTGCATGGTGTTCAGCAGTTTCACCGGGATGTTGAAGTGCTGTGCAGGCCAGATGGAAGCAGGATGCAGGATCTTGGCGCCGAAGTAGGCCAGTTCCGCAGCTTCATCGAATGACAGCTGTTCGATCGGGAAGGTTTTCTTTACTACCCTTGGATCGTTGTTGTGCATACCGTCTATATCTGTCCAGATCTGTACTTCGCTGGCCTGGATGGCAGCGCCGATCAGGGATGCAGAATAATCGCTACCACCCCGTTTCAGGTTGTCTACTTCACCTTTAGCGTTACGGCAGATGTAACCCTGGGTTACGAACACGGTTTTACCCTTGTGTTTTTCCAGCAGGTTACCCAGCTTGATCTTGATCTTTGGAATCTCAGGCTCTTCGTATTCGTCGATGCTCATGAAGTCCAGCGCTGGCAGTAATACTGCTTCTATGCCGGCTTCTTCGAGGTATATGCTGAACAGGCGGGTAGACAGCAGTTCACCTTGTGCCAGTATATCCTTGTTCAGGGCTTCGTTAAAAGATATCTTAAGAATGATGTTCAGGAACTCGAAATGTTCGTCAACAACAGCAGCAGCCTTGGCGCGAGTACCGTCCTGCTTGACCAGGGCTTCGCAAAAAGTTCTGTAATGTGCTTCCAGCTTGTCTATCTGGCCTTTTGCCTGTTCCTTTTTGCCCTCTGCAAGGGATTGCCCGATTTCTACCAAAGCATTGGTAGTACCGGATAATGCAGACAATACAACTATTTTAGGAGCATTATCAGCAGTCACCAGACTGGCCACGGCATGCATACGTTCTGGTTTACCTACAGACGTACCACCAAATTTTAAGATCTTCATTACTGTTGAGTTGTTATATGTTTGACGCTACAAGATATTGAGCTTAAAAAGCCGCAAGTTCGTGTGTTTACAGCGACTTTAAAAATCCAATTTAAATTTTCCTGCTACTTCCTGCAGATCTTTCACTACGGGGTCCAGTAAGGGGATACCCGCGGTTCTTCTCTCTTTCTCCATTTCCCGTTCAGGATCGCCTGGTATCAGCACCTGTTCTCCGGCTACAGGCGTAGCCTGACGGAAGCGGGTGATCCATTTGTCCATATGCCCTTTGAACTCATCTGCCGGACGGAAGGCATCCACGCGCATGGCTCCCAGGAAATGTCCCAGGCCTTCTCCTACCGGATCGGGCGCCAGTGGCAGGAAGCTCACGAAAGGCGGCGCCCAGGGGCCGTAATTGGCGCCGGAGAGTACTGCAGAGAAGATATCCACGATCGCTCCCAGGCAATATCCCTTATGACTACCGTGGTCACGATCGCCACCCAGCGGCAAGAGCGCACCACCTGATTTCAGTTCATGCGGATTGGTACTGGAATGGCCGTCTTTGTCCTGGATCCAGCCGGTAGGCGCTTCCTCGCTTTTCCGCTGGAGGATCTCCAGTTTACCATTGGCAGCCGTAGTCGTTGCAAAGTCAGCCACAAAAGGCGGCTGTTCTTTGGCTGGTATGGCTACGGCAATGGGGTTGGTACCCAGCATACGCTCGGTGGCGAATGTCGGGGCTACCAGTGGGCTGGCATTGGTCATGGCCATCCCGATCATATCTTTTTCCAGGGCCATCATGGCATGCTGGCCTGCTATACCGAAGTGATTGGAATTCTTAACGCTTACCCAGCCACTGCCTACGGCCGCAGCTTTCTCAATGGCCACTTTCATGGCAAAGGGGGCTACTACCAGTCCCAGACCGGCATCCCCGTCTACAACGGCCGTACTGGGTGTTTCATGCACCACACGTACGTTGGGCGTGGCATTGATCCTGCCGGCTTCCCACAAACGTACATAACCGGTGAGGCGGGCTACACCGTGAGAGTCTATTCCCCGCAGATCTGCAGATAACAATACTTCACTGGCAATGTCGGCATCCTGTGGCGGACACCCCATTTTTATAAATACTTCCCTGGTAAATTCCCGCAGATGGGGATAAGAGAATGTTTGACTCATTGTTGCTTAAATCCTGTTTCGGGTATGGTTTCCGTTCAGCGTTTCTCAGAATGATTATGCCTGTGCAGTAGGTCCGCCAAAGTTCATGGGCAGGGAAACAGGGTCCTGGTCCTGAATGGCCCCATGCACAGATTCATATTTCTTGATATTGTCCACCAGGGCTCTCATGAAACGCTTGGCATGCTGAGGAGTCAGTATGATACGGGATTTTACCTTAGCCTTAGGTAATCCGGGCATCACATTTACAAAATCCACTACAAATTCTGCGTTGGAATGGGTGATGATAGCCAGGTTGGCATACACACCTTCTGCTATTTCCTCGCTCAACTCAATATTAAGCTGATTCTGTTCTTCCTGCTGATTTTCCATATTATTTTGCTTTTGCGGTACAAATGTAAAAAAGAGACCTTAAAATGAAAGGTCTCTTTTTCAAACGTCGGTACAAGGAAGTAATATGGTTTATTGTGCATCCCACCAGACGCGGCGTGTCAGCCTTGTATTGGCAGGTGTATTGGTATTGTAGCGTACCTCACTGCTGGGGTAGAACAGCGATCTTGGCAACTGACCTCCCAATACATTTCCATCAGGAGCTGTCAGCACTGGCAAACCGGTCCTGCGCCAGTCTGTCCACACCTCAGGGCTGAGGAACAGGGCGATGTATTTCTGCGTCATAATGTCGTTGAGCGTAATATTAGCAGCTGTCCTGTCCACTTCGGTCAGGTAGCTGGCATCGTTGATGGTCCTGACGAGATTCGCCCTTACCGCTTCATTATAGGCCGCGGCTGCCGCCGTCATATTATCACTCCGGAATTGTAGTTCTGCTTCTAAAAACTTCAGCTCATCGTAGGACATGAAATAAACCGGAGAGTTGGCAGAACCGTATAATGGACCCAGTGCAGTATTATCTGAAGGGTCAAAATACACGGCATACCGGGGATCGCCGGCGGCGTTCATGATATCATTCAGGTGGCCGGTGAAGATAATATCGGCGCGCTGGGTATTAAACTGATACCAGGGCGCCTGGGTAGTAGTGGCAGAGCTACCTACAAATTTGATAAAAGCGGCTTCTCCGGTATGGAAACCCTTGTCAGCTTCTGCCAGCGCTTTGGTCAGCGCAGTATTATCTACTTTGATAGTGTGCAGGTAAAACTTCGCCTTCAGTGAGTGTGCAAACCTTACCCATTTATCCAGATCCCCTTCAAATAAAAGATCATCATTGGAGCCTGGCTGGAAAGCAGCGCCATCATCCACTACAAGATCAGCAATCGCCTCATCGAGCAGGCGGTGCAGCTCGGTGTAAATGGCCTGCTGATTGTCATATTTGGGCTGTGTATTGGCCAGACCTTTGAAGGCTTCTGTAAAAGGAACATCTCCCCAGAAGTCAGTTACCTGTCCGAGATCATTTGCCATCAGGATCTTACCTACTGCGGCGTAGTGTTTTTGTCCGGCGGCAGTAGCAACAGATATCAACGTATCAATATTCGTCATAATAGCGCCATAAAAACCGGCGTACCACATGTTATCCACATCGTCTGGCGTGATATTATACGCATTGGCGTTGGCTGATTGGTTAGCGTCTCCAGTTACCTGTTGCATAAAGATAGACGGGAAGCGGGAAGCATCTCCCCCCCAGGTATAAGCACTCTGCAGGATCACTCCTGGCAGCAGCGCCGATGCTGTTGGATTCTTCAGCTGAGAGGGGTCGTCATTGATGCCATTATAGAAGTAGTCTTTCCTGCATCCCTGCGAGATGGCTAACAGGAGTAATAATGGCAGTATATATTTAGTAATCCGTAACATGGTCATTCGTTTTAAAGGGTTAGAATTTAAACTTAAAGTTCAAGCCATAGCTGGAGGTACCGGGTATGTTGAAGTAGTCAATACCCTGTGCATTAGTAGCCCCTGTCAGGCTAGTTTCCGGGTCTATACCCTTATACGGTGTCCATATGATGATGTTACGGGCAAATCCGCTAACAGTAACGCCTTTAACAAATCTTGAGTTCTTGAACTTGTCTGTCGGAAAATCATAAGATAAAGTCACTTCACGCAATTTCACAAAAGAGGCATTATCTATAAATGTCTCTGTCTGTGCACCAAAACCGCCACCATTTCCAAGGTACCAGGCTTCATCCAGGGGTACTGAGGTAGTATTTACTGCACCTCCACCAGGTTTCTCGGCACCACCTTCATTATGCACGACCTGACCTGCATCGTTCAAATGTCCCAATACACCCGGGAATACGTGCATCTCACCCCTGTTTATTGTATAGTAGGATGTACCAATAGCCTGAAGAGACCCGCGTGTTCCATTCCACAGGTCGCCTTTATGTTTCCAGTCTACCAGAGTATACAATGAGAATCCTTTGTAGCTGAAAGTATTACCGATACCCATCAGGAATACCGGGTTAGGGTTACCTACCTTTTTCTGTTCGGTAGAGACTACAGGATAACCGAAGTCGTCTGCGTTATCACTGACAACAATGCGACCTTGTGCGTCCCGCTGCCAGCCATAAGCATAGATAATACCAGCAGGTTCATTCGGCACGTGTGCTATCACCGTACCGGTAAAACCGTTCACTGTTACCTGGTTGATGCCCGGAGCCAGGGCCAGTACCTTACTGCGGTTCATGCTGTAGTTCACAAACATATCCCAGGTAAAGGCCTTGCCAACTATTGGTTTGGCACTCAGGGTGATTTCCAGACCATTATTCCTGATAGCCGCTGCATTCAGGTTCACATACTGGTATCCCGCAGAACCTGCTATAGGAGCTCTTACCAGCAGATCAGTACCCTTGGTATGATAACCGGTCGCATCAATTCCAAAACGGTTATTGAAGAACTGTAATTGCAGGCCGGCTTCATAAGAGAGCGTCTTTTCAGGTTTCAGGTTGGGGTTGCCCAATACGTTGTTCAGTGAGAAACTGCCTTTTCCATCATACGGGAAGGAAACACCTGTAGTGTAGCCATCGGGATACGTGGTCGGCACTGAGAAAGATTTTGTCAGGAAAGAACCTGGATCTTTACCCACCTGGGCAACTGAAAACCTGATCTTACCAAAGCTGAGCACCTTTCCTCCTTTCAGGGCGCCGAGCTCTGTAAATACAAAACCTAAGCTGGCTGATGGATAGAAGAAGCTGTTGTTACCTGCTGGCAGGGTGGATGACCAGTCATTACGCCCCGTCAATTCGAGGAACAACATGGATTGATAGTCGAAGTTAGCATCAAAATAAAACGATATCCTCCTGTAAGGAGTGACATAGTTATATGATTTCTGCACAGTGGCATTACTGATATTATCATATCCCGGAGAGGTCAGACCGTCGCCCTGTACATACAGCTCATCCAATTTACGTGAGTATAGGTTATTACCCACCCTGAGGTTTACCCTGAAATCTTTGGACACCTGTTTGTTATAGGTCAGGATCGCGTCTGAGTTCACACTTTTATAAGTGTACCTGTCGTCATACAGACGACCGCCATTATAGGCGCCGGATTGTATTTCGTAATACTGGTGACGGTTGTCACTATATATGTCCGTACCAATGCGATAAGTGAGTGTGAAGTCTTTTATAAAATCATAGTCCACCTGCAGGCTTCCTATGATACGGTTCACTGCAGTCGTGTAAGGGTTCTTATTGATAGTCCAGTAAGGGTTATCGTATATACCGTTCCGGTAAGAACGCGGTAACCCGTTGGATAACAGATAAGTCCGGGGATCATCAGCAGCCAGTCCACCGTTTGAGTTATCAAAAGTTACAGGCGTTCTGGTTAACCCCAGCATGATACCAGACAGGTTACTACCATTTTGTGGCATGGCGCCGTTGGTAACATTGAAATTAAGGTTAGCTGATGTCCTGATCTTTTCAGAAATTTTCAACTGTCCGGCCAGTGCAATAGCAGTACGTTGCTGATACTGTAATGGCACAATGGAGTTCTGGTAGTTATGGGAGACGGACATGCGGTAAGTAGCCGCCTCTGTTCCACCTGTAAATGACAGGCTATTATTATAAGTAACAGCTGTTCTCCAGAAATCCTTGGTATTATCATAAGGCACGAATTTAATATTGGCGTTGGGGTTGGATGCACCTACCACATCACCATGGAAATCAGATTCATTGGGGACACCTGTCCAGAACAGGGTGTCAATATTTGCGCCCCAGGAATAGCGGGTAGTTGAACTGAATGGCGCCAGTTTGCCACCTGTACCTTTCGAGAATTGTTTCTGGATCTTTGGCAACCTGTTCACCCTGTCAAAGGAGATGCCCGTACTGAAATCTACACTAACCTTACCAGCCTTACCTTTTTTAGTAGTAATGATAATGGCGCCATTCGCAGCGTCAATACCATAAATCGCGGCGGCGGCGGGACCTTTCAGCACGGAAATACTTTCGATGTCGTCCGGATTGATATCCGCGCCACGGTTAGTATTGGTAGCCCCCTGCAAAAGGTTGTTTGTAGCATCGGCAGGATCACCGGAGTAGTTTTGTGAGTTATCTACCGGGATACCATCAATGACGAAGAGGGGCTGGTTATTACCGGTCAGGGAGTTCGTACCTCTGAGTTTTATAAAGGTGGCCGCCCCTGGAGTTCCTCCGGAACCAATTACCTGCATACCGGCCACTTTACCAGACAGGGCCCTGAGTGCATCACCCTGGCTGGCCCTTACAAGATCGTCACCTTTTACGTCCTGTACAGCATATCCCAACGCTTTTTTCTCACGTTTGATACCTATACCGGTAACTACTACTTCCTGTAGGTTTTTGTTGTCCTGTGTCAGGGTAATGTCAAAAGTAGCGGCTGAGCCCACAGGAACTTCTTTAAGCGTAAAACCCACGCTTCTGATTTGGAGCACATTATTATTGCCGTCCACTGTTAAATGGAAGTTACCATTCTGGTCGGCAGTGGTACCCTTGTTGGTACCTTTAATCTGTACGGTAGCGTAAGGTACAGGCACACCATCGGTTCCTGTCACCTTACCAGTTACTTCACGTTGCTGTGCGTAAAGTCCTGTCGTTAAGCAAATAAGAATTAACAAGCAGAGTAAATGTTTAAACATAACGGTTCGGATTTATTTTTTACACCGGAGAGGTGCGTGAATAAAACAATGCCAAAAAGAGTTTAAAACCGGGTATGCCGTTTAACGAATTTTGCGTTTAGTTAAAATCCAATCTTAGTTTTTCTGTTGATTGATTTACAATGGTTTCTCCTGTATAACAAAAATGCGGGGGCAGGGTTCAGTGGATTAACAAAAAAGGTCCTCCTCAAAGTAAATTGAGGAGGACCTTGTTATCAATTCTAATCTTATGCAGTTACTGTTTTCTTAGTATCTCCCGGATATTGATATTATTTATCCCAGAAGATCTTTGTTGTTACTTTGTCACCATCGCCACCCAGATCTTTCGCAGCTTTGTCGTAATTAGCTTTGTTCAGGTTCTGTTCGGAAACCGGATAGGTGAATCGTACAGGCCATGCACTTCTTGCAGTAGGACCAGGTACGAATACCGGGTAATCAAGTCTTCTTGCTTCTACCCATGCATCGAAACCGCGATTGTACAGGGCAAGCCATTTCTGTAAACCAATCTTCTGTTTGTAAGTACCGGCAGCAGTTGCATAGGCAACAGAAGGCTGAGCCAGGTAAGTGGTTGCTTCAGCAGCTGTACCACCCCAGAAAACGATAGAGTTAGTAACAGCGTTGTTATAATGCGTTGCAGCGACACCTGTCAAGAGGCCTCTTTCGATCGCTTCTGCACGTAAGAACTCTATTTCGGAATAATCGATAAATACGCCTGGCAGATCTTTTCTTTCCAGTTTATCGCCGGGGTGAGAGTAGGCTACGTAAGAACCTTTGGTACCATATTTTAATCCTACAAACTGACCGTTAATGGTAGTGAAGAACTGACCGATCCTTGGATCATTCAGTGCTTTCAGCTGATCGATCATCAGCGTGGTAGCGTTGAAGTCATGACGACCGCTCTGTACCAGGTCTTCCCACAGTGGGTTGGTGTTTGGCGGAACGGTTGAATAAGGGAACCTTGCGTATTCACCCTGGGTGTTGAAAGCCTTAGGGTCTGCCGCGGTAACAGCAGCTGCTGCCTTATCAGGCGCTACGTCCACCAGGGTCATACCTAATCTGAATTTCAGGGAGTTGCCAAATTTGATCCAGCTATTGATCTCATCGCCAGGGAACAGCATATTAGCTCCGCCAAAACCGTCTGCACTTGCATCAAAAGATGTCAGCGCTGCATCCAGGCGGGTAAGCAGGTCGTTGTAGATAGTCAGACCATCTTCATACACCGGGAACAGGTTTTCGTCATCCAGCGCTTTGCTGTAAGGTATATTACCAAATGTATTTACAGCTACTGATGTAGCGAAAATTGACATGATCTCGATCTGTGCCAGCTGGTTCTTTTTAGTAGCAGCGCTGATGGATGCATCAGCTGTTACTACTTTCTTCGCTTCTTTCAGATCTTTCAATACGTCTGTATAGAGCGCGCTCCACACCGCATCAGGAATACTCCTTTTGATCAGGTTGTAGTTAGACTCATCCAGGTAGGTGTTTTCTGTCCATTGTTGTACGATCAATCTGTACACGTTCAGATTCACACTTGTACTGGTCAACAGGTCAGCCAGTTCTTTGGTCGCACTCGCATACAGTGCAGAAGCAGCTACTACCTCTGGTTTTTTCACATCATTGTTAAGTGAAGTGAGGTCTTTGGTGCAGGATACTGTCGAAACCATACCTGCTATAGAGAGTGATGCGTATAAGAATATCTTTTTCATTTTACTTTTTTTGAGTTTAATTCACCTACTAGAACCTGAATCTTACGTTAGCACCGAACGTTCTTGTAGAAGGATAGCTACCACCGATATAACCCTGGTAGTTACCGGAGCTGATAGCATCATCAGGATCTGCATAAGGCAGGTTCTTGTGGATGATCCAGAGGTTTCTACCGATCAGGGAGAAGTCGATACCTTTGAAAGGCGCCATACGTTTGGTGATAGAAGCAGGCAGTGAGTAGGTCAATGATACCTCACGCAGTTTCACATAACTTGCGTCGTATACGAATGCTTTATCAGGATTGGATACGTAACCGTATGTTCCGTATTCGTTTGCGATCCTGGTAGTGTTAGGTTTACCATCAGCAGTTACACCAGGTACAATGATACCACCGGATTTGCTATCGTTGGTCAGCGGAGCTCTTGACTCGTTACCCAGGTCGTTTTTACCCACTGTTTCTGGCAGGATACCTGTTGCCAGGCCATAGTACATATCCAGAGAGAACAGATCGCCGCCTTTACGAACGTCAACCAGGAAGCTCAGGGATAAATTTTTGTATTTCAGTGTGTTGGTGATACCGCCGATCCAGTCAGGATTTGCGTTACCGATGATGTTGTTGGAAGTTGGAGAGATCTGGTAGTATCCATCCTCAACCAGCTTCTGACCTTTGTCATTGTACACGTAGTCTGTACCAATGATAGTACCATAAGGTTTACCTACAGAAGCGTTAACGGTAATGTTACCAGGGAAGCTCGCGAGCTGCAGTGTACTGATACCTGGTAAAGATTTCACCTTGTTACGGTTGCGTGACCAGTTCACGTTAACGTTCCAGGAGAAGTCTTTCGTTCTTACCGGTGTACCGAAAACTGACAACTCAATACCCTGGTTCTGGATATCACCAGCGTTGATCACTTTGTAGTCGAAACCAGTAGCAGTAGATACCGGCAGTGGCACGATCTGGTCTACAGTATTCAGTCTGTAGTAGGTCGCGTCAAAACCGAGGCGGTTCTGCAGAAAGGACATTTCCAGACCTGCTTCAAAGCTCTTTGTACGCTCTGATTTCAGGTTAGGATTGTATTTGGTACCATCAACAGATGCCAGCGGATTACCGTCGATACCTGTTAACACCTGATAGTAATTTTTGGTGTATAATGCGGGAGCTGAGTTACCTACCTGCGCGTAGTTCACCCTTACTTTACCGCTTGACAGCCATGTAGCCTGAGGCATCAGTTTTGAGAATACAAAACCTAATGAAGCCGCAGGATAGTAGTAGCTGTTATTACCTTTAGGCAAGGTAGAAGACTGATCTCTTCTCAAAGAGAGATCCAGGAATAATAATTCTTTGTAACCCAGGTTAGCAGAACCGAATATACCGTCCACTTCTTCAAGTGTAGCGATCTCAGTTGGCGCTTCCATTGGGTTTGCAGTGTTCAGCAGTGCATACAGACGAGGAATGAGCAAACCACCATTTGTTTTAGAAAGGATGGAGTTGTTCGTTGTTCTTCTGACGTTACCACCGAGAATACCTTTGAAGGTCAGGTTTTCAGAGATATTCTTATTGAAATTCAGCATCAGGTCGTAGTTATACTCACTGAAAGTATGTTCATATCTCTGGTACTGAGACACATCGATTGAACCTACTGCGATTCTTTCTTCCTGCATTTCATTATAAGTATCCAAAGACACACGGCCCAGTACATTTAACCAGTCGGTCACATTGTAGTTCAATGCGATGTTACCGAAGTTACGTGTACGGTGATCGTTCTCATAGTTCTCGTATCTTGTCCAGTATGGGTTATCCCAATATGCAGGAGCAAGGCTACCAGGATACTGCTGGTTCCAGGTGATGTTTCTCATCTCCTTTTTATAAGCAGCTTCCTGATCTTTCACGTCGGTGTTGGTTTCCCACCACTGCCTGAAGTTAGTCATCAGGTTTTTAGAATCATAACCAGTACCGTAACGGCCCTCGCCCTTGATCAGGGAAGTATTTACTGCTGCACTGGCAGTCAGTCTGGAAGTCAGGTTGTAAGAAGAACTGAAGTTGATCAGGTCTTTACCGATACGGCTGTTCGGCATGATACCCTGGTCAACGCTCTTGGTGTATCCCAGTTTAAAGTTGCCTTTATCGCTACCACCATCGATCACAGCACTGTTGCTGGTTCCGATTGCAGTTTTGAAGAAATGGGTAGCATCATTTGCAGCTGCTACATAAGGCCTTTTCTTACCATAATTTGGAGAACCTTCATAGAAGGAATCCCAATGGTACACCAGCAGGTTTGGATCGAATTTAGGACCGTAAGAAGCGTCATCTACGGTATTCACGATCTTGTCGACAGTACCATCGCCATCGATATCTTCTTCAGACCAGTAGTCGCCGTAACCAGCACCATAGTCTTTCTGATATTTTACGAAAGTACTTTTATCTACTTTACCAATGTTAACGCCGCTGTTCACAGTAACATTCAGACCACGGTTACCTTTTTTGGTAGTGATCATCACAACACCGTTCGCAGCACGTGAACCATACAGCGCGGTAGCAGCTGCACCTTTCAGTACGCTCACAGAAGCGATATCATCAGGGTTGACATCCGCAGCAGCGTTACCATAGTCGTAACCAGAACGACCTGTACGCTGGTCTTTACTGTTTGTGTTTGAGTTATCCACGGGCACACCATCCACAACGAACAATGCCTGGTTATTACCAGTCAGTGATTTGGCGCCGCGCAGTACGATATTGGTAGAACCACCCAGGGTATTGTTTTTGCGGATTTCCAGACCGGATACTTTACCAGACAGGGAAGTTACCACGTTTGCATCTCTGGTCCTGTTCAGCTCTTCTGCATTTACGATCTGGGCTGAGTAAGGAAGTTCATTTTTATTTCTTTTCACGTTCAGGGCGGTTACTACAACCTCCTGAAGGCTCTGATCGTCATTTTTTAGTGATATAGTCAGGCTTGCATTTCCACCAACAGCAATATCCTGCGCTACATAGCCCACACTTCTAACAATCAGCACTGCATTGCTGCCATTTACATTCAGTTTGAAATTTCCATCCTGGTCTGAAGTGGTTCCCGTATTTGTTCCTTTGACTTGAATTGTAGCGAATGGTATAGGTAACCCATCTGCGCCGGTGACCTTCCCCGAAACCTGACGTTGTTGAGCATACGTCAGCGTAGCGCTCACCATAAGCACGTTGAGAAAGAGTAATGCTCTTTTCTTCATAAACGATTTAGATTTAATTGACAATAAAAAAAATAATCAGTCCCAAGGCCTGTAGTAAGTAATTGGCATAGCGTTACCTGTACAAGCCCCTAACTTGCAAAAACCACTTTATGTTTACTAAAAAATTTGTTGTTGAAATAACCATCCGGGGTGAAGGCGGCAAGAACCTGGATGGTTGTTTGTGGTACGGAAATAAACTCTTCCATCTTACCAACGGAAATAGGATACCGTCGAGCACAGGTTGACATTGTTGTATAACTTGCAGTAAGACAGAACAAAGAGATTCCGACCCCTTTCATATTACGATTTAGATTTTGGTTGAGACCCACAATTTAGAGTTTTTTTTCTCTCTGTACCAAGAAA
Organism: Chitinophaga ginsengisoli; assembly: GCF_003014595.1. Lineage (GTDB taxonomy): Bacteria > Bacteroidota > Bacteroidia > Chitinophagales > Chitinophagaceae > Chitinophaga > Chitinophaga ginsengisoli. The sequence goes on from NZ_PYGK01000003.1 coordinate 31,415, forward strand.
AATTTAACCTTTTTTTAAGAGAGAAAAAAAACCATATATGTACGTCTATATTTTACAGCTTTCTATCGAATAAAATTTAACATTGATTGCGTCTATTAGAATAAGTATTGCAATTGACAGTATATAAAACCTGTCTTATGACCCTTCACTTCATCCCACCCGCTTCCGATACTGGTTACCTGCGCATACACTGTTTGCTGATAGCGTATCCAGCCTATCAGCCCTTTCCTGAATTTCCAACGTATGCGGCACTGGTACTGCTGTCCCTCTCCTGATAGCCGGGAAACCCCATATTCATACAACATACCTGAAGTAACGGTGTACATACTTTCTGCTTCTCCTGCTGTAAACACCGTGTAACGTATGTACAGTTGCAGCGGCCAGCGGGCACACTGGTACAGCACTTCCTGGAACAGGAGGAAGCCCCGCTGCATCCTACCCTCTTCCCTGCGCCGGCTCAGCTCAACCCTGTTTTTCAGTGTCATGCCCTTTTTCGTTGCCAGTTTTACCTGCAGGCGCCAGCTCTGATGGTCTACCTGTACAGGCGGTGGAAGAAAGGATACATCCTCTTTCCCATCCTGCTGTTTGACTGTGTAATTGTACCTGAGAAAGACCTCCGTCTGTTTGTCGGGTGTATAGGTCAGTGCTGCCAGCAGGTCCCTGCCTCCACCGGGCGCCGATGAACGGTATTGCAACCAGGGAAACCGGAACTGGTCAGCGTAGGCGTTTATCTTCAGATGGGAGTTCACCTTCAGGCTAATGCCTGTATAGATGCCGTTTTCATTGACAGGTCTGTAAAACTCACCCCAGGCATCTGCATAAAGCGAGTGGTAAGCCCTGTTGTAGTTGCGGTACAGCAGCACCATATCCACATTAGCAGTGACACTGGCCAGCAGTCCGCCGATACAGGCTGTTTTTCCATTGCCGCTCATCGCCCCTTCACCGAAGAAGTGCAGACCATTCCAGCTGACTTCATAGTCTGCACTTACCCCAGTCAGCGTTTTACCTTCAAACGCAAAAAGCTGGTAGGGAGTCCCCCCTTTTTGCACTGGCCGGGAGAACTGGTGTTGTATCATATTCAGCCCAGCCTTCCAGTCACGCCCTTTAATAGTCAGGTTGCAGCCTGTTGTAAATTGTTCCAACGTGTGCCGTTTAGCCAGTTCTGTCAAAGACCGGTGATAACCGCTGTTTTCTGTGGTACTGCCATCCAGCATCCTGGAAGATACAAAAGCGGTTCCTTCCCATTTTCCCAGTGCCAGTGTGAGACCTGCACCACGGTAAAAATTATATTCTCCCGCTGAGGCGTAGGGTTTCAACAGCTCTCCCTCCCTTTCTACCTGCATAATGGCTGCGCCTTTTCCGAAGGCCAGGGATTGCCAGTTCAGCAGCCCCTGGCCCATATTCACGGTAAAGTCGCCCAGGGCCAGTGCCCGGATGCATTTATATTGTTTTACAAACAGGTGTACACTATAAAAGTCAAAGCCGCCTCTCTGCGCTCCTCTGAAAAAGGCTTCTCCCGCGTCTTTCTCCATGACCACTCCCCAGCTTATATACCGCGGGAAATTATACCGGTAACGCAATAGCAGTCTGTCAGGGCTACCCAGGTAATGTGCAGGTGTGGTGTCAGTATGCAAGTATCCCCTGCTGGTTTCCAGTTGCCGGCCATAGCGGAAAAGCAGGGTATGATCTCCCTTTTTCAGATAGTCTTTAAGCGTATGCTGCGGCTCCAGATCATTGCCTGCGCGTACATAAGGTAGTATACTACTGATCAGTTGCTCGTCCCAGCCTGGTACGGCCTGCAATTCATAAAGGCTGACCAGTTTGCCCAATTGCTGCCGGTAGGCCAGGAACTGGCGGATCTGCAGGGGAGACAAGATTCCCAGTGATTGCAGGATTGTCGCATCAGCTGTATTCAGGTCGATTTTCCGCCGCATATATCCCTGTAGTTGTTGCCAGTGACCGTCATCCTCCGGTATCTGATCTGTATTGGCTGTATATCCTTCCAACTGACTTTCTGCCACTGCATTCAGGTCAGGCTCGGGCTGCTGTGCACAGCTGTTTTTGTGCAGAAGCAGCAAGAAGAGTAGCGCGACCTTAATGACCATTACCACTAATACCCTCATTGCCGCTGCTTTAATTGCCATACGATCGCGGTTGCCGGAGTGAGACCTAATTGCGGATGATGACTCACGGAAAGCTGTATATACAGCAGTCGCAATGAAATACCGATAGCCATACTATTCAGCTGCGGATCAGTAGACATGCCCAGCTGCAGGGACAATTGCTTTATAATGCGGTACTCGCACATCACTTTGGCAAGTGTTGCTGCATCTGTTTCCTGCGTGACTGCTGTACTCAGCAGAAAGTTGGCACTTACTTCATATCCGAGGCCCACGCTGTAAATAGCAGGCACCTTATTTTTACCCAGGCTTTGCGTGTTACCTGCGGTGGGATTAAATACATGTAATCCCATGTGTAATTGTGACGTAAGATGCATAAGGCATCCTAATTCAAAAACAACCGTAGCAGTTGTTGTATACTGCGGAATGATCTCTGACAGATAATCTGCCTGCATGCCTATGCTGAACCGGTCGCCTAAGGTCCTGCCATAGGAAAAACCAATGGCCTGTCGCCTGTAATCAGTATACCCGGATTGCTGTAAATGCAATCCAAATGCGCCATGCCTGACAGGTACTGCCAGTGCGGCAGCATGTGTGCTGATGGCCTTTAACAGGAAACGCCGTTCCGTGCTTACACCTGCCGTCACAACAGGTATATAGGCAAGTGCCGCCTGGTTTTGTAATGCAGTCAGTAACTGCTGGAAGTTCCGGCTGTAAGTGCCGGCAAAGGGCTGTTTATCGACAGACAGCCATACAAGTTGCGCGCAGATAGCTGCCGTGCACATGGTGCAGACGATGGTCGCAATGATTTTTTTCATTTGCTTCAAATGGTTGGATTAGTTAGTCTTTCAGGGGGGATGTTATGTAGTGCGGGTCAACGTGTTAACAAACAAAAATCTCCTCACATGTGTGAGGAGACAATATTAGGAAATTAATCTTTATTAAAAAAACTATCATCATAATGATCAGAACAGACCATACAATGTTGAGTCTATTTTCGATATGATCTCTCCCAGATCTTCTTCACTTTCCGGGAATTTATTCTTGTCGATATCTATGATCAGCAGCGGTCCTTCCGAATATTTTTCTATCCAGTTATTATAATATTCGTTGAGCCTTTTCAGATAATCCAGGCGGATATTTTCTTCGTATTCTCTTCCTCTTTTCTGGATCTGTGCTACCAGTGTAGGCACGGATGCACGCAGATAGATGAGCAGGTCAGGCGGTTTCACCATCGACTTCAGTGTTTCGAAGAAGTTGAAGTAGTTATCGAAATCACGTTTGGTCATCAGTCCCATTTCATACAGGTTGGGCGCAAAGATGTGTGCATCTTCATAGATGGTACGATCCTGTATCACGATTTCATTGCCGTTCTGTATGTCGAGTAATTGTTTCAGACGGCCGTGCAGGAAGTATACCTGCAGGTTGAACGACCAGCGTGGCATATCTTCATAAAAATCATTGAGGTAGGGATTATGCTCAACATCTTCAAACTGGGCCACCCATTTATAGTGTTTAGACAGCAGCTCAGTCAGTGTGGTTTTTCCGGCGCCAATGTTTCCGGCTATAGCGATGTGTTTGATCTTGCTTTGTTTTGCCATGATAGTATCAGGGGTCACTAATCCTTCAATTGCAGCCAGCTGGTGGCAGCAAGTTGTTAGTTGACTAACCTAAAATTTACAAATTATTTGGTTATCAACTGAAAAAACTTGCCACCATTGCCAACATGGCAATATAACGAGTGATTAATAATAGTGAATTCCAATGAGTTTCCTCGCTTGTTGCAAAGTTTGTGCCGCACTTTCCCTTGCCTTTTCTGCACCTTCTTTCATGATACGGTTCAGGTAAGCTGGATCGTTCTGTAACGCGAGCGCTTTCTCTCTGATGGGAGCGATGAAGTTCACCATGTCATCTCCCAGTTGCTTTTTCATATCCCCGTAACGGATAGTCTGATTATCGTAGGTATCGCGGAAATGTTTGATCACATCCGGGGTACTTACCTGTTCCATCAGCAGGAAAAGATTAGTAACAGCTTCCGACATGGGCGCACCTGGTTCAGCAGGGCCACTATCGGTTTTTGCCTTCGACAGTTTTTTACGGATCAGGTCATCTGTATCGGCGAGGTACAGGGTTGCCATCTGGTTTTCGCTCTTACTCATTTTTCCACTGCCATCCAGGCTTGGTATTTTCACCAGGTCATCTCCAAAGTTGAATGCTACCGGTTCCGGGAACAACTCGCCATAGCGCTCGTTGAAACGTTGTGCGTAATTACGGGCCATTTCCAGGTGTTGTTCCTGGTCTTTACCCACCGGTACTTTCACAGCACGGTGAATGAGTATATCTGCACTCATCAGTACAGGATAAGTTAGCAGGCCGGCGTTCACATTATCCGGCTGCAGGCGTACTTTATCTTTAAAGGTAGGCACTCTTTCAAGTTCTCCCTTATAAGCCATCATATTGAGTAACAGGTATAATTCTGCGATTTCAGGCACATCGCTCTGTACGTACAGGGCTACCTTTTCAGGGTCCAGACCAGACGCAATATTTTCTGCCAGCACGCGAAAAACATTGGCGCGCAGGTCTTTAGGATCAGGATGGGTGGTAAGGGAATGCCAGTCAGCTACAAAGAAATAACAGTTAAATGTTTCCTGCATCCTGATGTAGTTGCGGATAGCGCCAAAATAATTGCCTAAGTGTAAATACCCGGTAGAGCGGATGCCGCTCACCACTATTTCTTTTGATGTAGCCATAATGGGGTGCAAAATAAGGAATTTGCCCATTATGGACTATCGACTATTTAAGGTAACTTTAACGCGGACATATCCGATAATTATTATTTTTTCATTTAATTTGATTTATGGAAGTGAATGCGATGCTGGTACAACAACTGGCAGACCTGGCAAGGCTCGAATTCAGCGAACAGGAGAAAAAGGAGATTCAGGGAGATCTGCAGCGGATGATCACCTTCGTGGAGAAACTGAATGAGCTGGACACCACTCACGTGAAACCATTATTACACCTGACGGCAGACAGAAACGTGCTTAGAGAAGATACTGTAGTTCCTTCCATAACCCGGGAAGAAGGTTTAAAGAACGCCCCTGCTGCCAACGACCAATATTTCCAGGTACCGAAAGTTATCAAGAAATAGAATCAACCTTGTTAATGCTATAAATCTATGCGCCCACATTCTGTCATCCATTTGGAACACATCCGTAAAAGCTACTTCATTGGTAAAAATGAACTGCCCGTACTGAAAGGTATAGACCTGGACATTTTTAAGAATGAATATGTAGCGCTGATGGGCCCTTCAGGCTCCGGCAAATCCACGCTCATGAATATGCTGGGCTGTCTTGACACGCCTACCAGCGGCCGGTATATCCTAAGTGGTCATGATGTGAGCACAATGGAAGATGATGCCCTGGCAAGGGTGCGCAATAAAGAGATCGGGTTCGTATTCCAGCAGTTTAACCTGATGCCGCGTCTCAGCGCGCTGGAAAACGTAGCCGTTCCGCTGATCTATGCCGGTATCTCCAAAAAGGAACGGGAGGACAAGGCCCGGGCTATGCTGGAAAAAGTAGGTCTGGGACAGCGTTACAAACACAAACCCAATGAACTTTCCGGTGGTCAGTGTCAGCGTGTGGCTATCGCCCGTGCCCTGGTCAATGATCCTTCCCTGATACTGGCGGATGAACCTACGGGTAACCTCGATACCAAAACCTCCATTGAGATCATGGAGATATTCGGAACGATACATGCCTCCGGCAACACCGTCGTACTCGTCACCCATGAGGAGGATATCGCCGCCCACGCCCGCCGTGTAGTGCGCCTGCGTGACGGCCTGATAGAATCTGACAGGCTAAATGAAGAACTACTCGCTCACGCCGTAAAATCCAATCAGTAAACAACTCACTGATGTCATTTAAGATCTACACCAAAACAGGCGATCAGGGCAAAACCGCGCTGATCGGAGGCACCAAAGTGCCTAAAAGTAACCTTCGCATAGACGCCTACGGTACCGTAGACGAGCTCAATTCCTATATTGGCCTGGTAAGCGACTACCTGTCTGCCTACGGCGACACAGTAGCCTTATTACGGGAAATACAGGACCGTCTGTTCACGATCGGTTCCTCCCTGGCATGTGATCCTGAAAAGGATACCAAAATGCGTATTCCCGACCTCCAGGCGGCGGATATTACATTACTGGAAAATAGTATAGATCAAATGAATGAGGTGCTGCCGGAAATGAAGTCGTTCATTATCCCCGGCGGCCATGTTGCCGTATCTACCTGCCATATTGCCCGTTGTGTATGCAGGCGGGCAGAACGCCTCTGTGTGGGACTGCAGGAACAGCAGCAGTTCATCGAACCGCTGGTGTTGCAATATATGAACCGGCTGAGCGATTATTTGTTCGTATTAGCCCGCTGGGCGGGACATCAGCTCCAGGTGGCGGAAATACCCTGGAAGGCGAGGATGTGAGGTTCCCGGGGTTGTACCCTGCATACGGATCCCGGGGTTGCACCCCAGGCTACAAACCATAATAGGATTCCCAGCGGAATCCTATTATGGTTTGTTATGATGTTTGATGTTTGCCTCCAGATATGCTTTATACCCGAAGTATACCAGACGCATACCAGACGTAAGGGTGGACTTGAAGGTTACACTAACTCCCCCACTATCCCCCCATCCTTCATGACCAATTGCCTGTCGCTCATAGGAGCAAGCTCTTCGTTGTGGGTAACAATGATAAAGGTTTGTTGGAATTTATCCCTGAGTTCGATGAATAATTGATGCAGTTCCCTGGCATTTTTAGAGTCCAGGTTCCCGGTAGGTTCGTCCGCCATGACAATATCCGGCTGGTTAATCAAGGCCCTGGCTACCGCTACGCGCTGCTGCTCTCCTCCGGATAACTGGTTCGGCTTGTGTTCCAACCTGTTGGAAAGGCCCAGGGTTTCCAGCAGAAAGGCTGCCCTTTCTTTTACCTGCGCCTTGCGGCTGCCTGCAATATACCCGGGGATACAGACGTTTTCTAATGCAGTGAACTCCGGTAAAAGGTGGTGAAACTGAAAGATGAAACCCATATGTTTGTTCCTGAAATCAGCCAGTGCGTTCCCTTTCAGCAGTCCCAGGTTAACGTTATTCAACCAGATTTCTCCGGAACTTGGGGTGTCCAGCGTACCGAGTATATGCAAAAGCGTACTTTTGCCTGCACCGGAAGACCCCACGATAGTAACGATCTCTCCTTTGGATACGGAAATACTTACACCTTTCAGGACGTGTAAGTTGGAATAATTTTTGGTAAGATTGCGTGCGGTTAGCATACTCAAAGAAAAGTAATTAACCTTTAAAATAGTAATAGTTGTTTATTTCAAATTAAATAATACTTTTGCGAAAATTCAGAAAGTAAAAATTTCGATAACATGTACTGGACCTTAGAATTAGCTTCATACCTGGAGGATGCTCCATGGCCAGCTACGAAAGACGAATTAATAGATTACGCCATCCGCTCCGGTGCACCGATTGAAGTGATTGAGAATCTGCAGGAACTGGAGGACGAGGGGGAAATTTATGAGGGAATAGAAGATATTTGGTCTGATTACCCGTCGCAAGACGACTTTTTCTTCAACGAGGATGAGTATTAGACGGATTATTTTCCATTATTGTTGCCTCAGCAATTCGCCTATGCTTAAAAAGTTTAGCCGTTCCTTTTCTTAGGAGGAACGGCTTTTTTTATATCCTGATCAAATTATACTATACCTGGTCAGTTGAAAAAGCACGGAGTGAACAGGCGTTGTATGCCCCAAATTATCTTCCCTTTACCCGTTTGAAACCGGGTATGTTTTCATGTCATAAATAACGTGAGATGATGTACGTGTCATTCGCTGGGGCGGAAACGCCGCGTGATTGATGTATTGTTATGTCTCAAACGACATGTGGGCGGGTACGTTATTGGATTCCCGGGGTTGATCATGCGCAGGCATCGGGGGCCCGCATACACGGATCCCGGGGTTGAAAACCCCGCATACACGGATTCCCGGGGTTAAAACCCCGCACACACGGATCCCCGGGGTTAAAACCCCGCGCTACAAACAAATGGACTCCTAAAGGAGTCCTATTATGGTTTGTTAATGACGTTTATTATAAAATAATAAAAGCCGTAAAAGAGGATCATCTCTTTCACGGCTTTTAAATTATGTTGATACGATACGATGTAATTATTTTTCCATCTGCTCAATTACCTCTGCGGATACACCGGTAAATGAGAAACCACCATCATGGAACAGGTTCTGCATCGTTACCATTTTGGTCAGGTCAGAGAACATTGCCACGCAGTAATCAGCACACTGTTGAGCAGAAGCGTTACCCAGCGGGCTCATTTTCTCTGCATAGCTCATGAAACCATCGAAACCTTTCACACCGCTACCGGCAGTTGTTTTGGTTGGAGACTGAGAGATCGTGTTCACACGTACTTTCTTCTTGAAACCATAGTGGTAACCGAAGCTGCGTGCTACTGATTCCAGCATGGATTTGGCATCTGCCATTTCGCTGTAGTCAGGGAACACTCTCTGCGCTGCGATGTAGGTCAGCGCTACTACGGAAGCCCATTCATTCAAAGCATCCAGCTGGTATGCAGTCTGCAGTACGCGGTGCAGGGACATAGCTGAAATATCGAATGTTTTATGAGAGAAATCGTAATCCAGGTCGGTGTAAGGTTTGCCTTTACGCATATTGATACTCATACCCACAGAGTGCAGTACGAAATCTATTTTGCCGCCAAAATGCTCCATGGATTTAGTGAAAAGGTTTTTCAGATCATCCATATTGGTAACATCAGCGGGTATAACAGGAGCCTTACACAGTTCAGCCAGTTTGTTGATCTCTCCCATACGTAATGCGATGGGAGCATTGGTCAGCACAATTTCGGCGCCTTCTTCCACACAGCGTAATGCTGTGCTCCAAGCCATAGACTTCTCGTCCAACGCACCAAATATGATACCTTTTTTTCCTTTTAATAAGTTATGAGCCATTGGGTTCAAAAATTAATTTCGGCAAAAATAGCTGTTATAGTTGAAAAAAAAAGATTAATTGAAAAGCGGTCAATTGATTAGCTATTTCACCAGCTCCCTTGCATTTTCCAGTGCTGCTGCCGTTGGCTTCTCCCCACTCAGCATCTGGGCTATTTTATTGATGCGTTCCTCCCTTGTCAGCAGTCTCACGTTAGTGGTTATTTTACCATCACGGGCATCCTTAAACACAAAATAGTGGTGGTCCGCCTTCCCTGCGATCTGCGGCTGGTGGGTGATGCAGATGATCTGGTGACCACGCGCCATATCTTCCATGATAAAGCTGACCTGACGGGCCGCTTCTCCGGAGATACCGGTATCAATTTCATCGAATATCAGTGTTGGCAGGGCTACCGACTGGGCTACCAGCGATTTGATACACAACATCAGCCTGCTCAGCTCACCACCGGAAGCTACCTTCCTGATAGGTGCAAACTGTCCGCTTTTATTGGCGTCGAAAAGGAATTCAATTGTATCCTGTCCGTAAGGATTCAGGCCTCCCTGGGCGATGGACGCTTTCAGGCGGGCATTTGGCATACCTACCTGTGCCAGCAGGGCGTTCACCTTTTCTTCGAAAGGTGCTGCAGCGCTCACACGTGCAGCCGTGATCGTATCGGCCTGCTGTTGCAGGTCTGCCCGCAATATTTCCAGTTCTGTTTCCAGCGCTGCCAGCTTTTCGTCCAGGTTCAGTGCGCCCTCTACCTTGTTGCTCAGCTGCTCCTGGATCTGTAACAGTTCTGTTGTTGTTTGCACACCATGCTTTTTCAGCAGTTTATAGCCTGTTGACAGCCGTTCATTCACCAGTTCTATACGTGCCCCATCAAACTGCACCTGGTCGTTCATATGGCCTATTTCTGACGAAATATCCTGGAGTTCCACATAAGCCGACTGTAGTCTTTGTGCTACCGCCGGGGCATCTTTATGGAAAGCAGCCAGCGCCTGTACGGAAGACTGTATCTGTTTCAGCTGCTGGAGGATAGGCTGTTCATCTTCATTCAGCTGGAAATATACACGGCTCAGCGTGTTACGGATCTCTTCCGCATGGCTTAATACTTTCAGTTCCGCGTCCAGTTCCTCGATCTCATTAGCTGCAAATGCGGCATCCGCCAGTTCATCCAGCAGGAATTTATTATAGTCGAGTTCCTTATTGGCACTGTCCCGCTGGTCTTTCAGCTGCTTCAGCTGGCGCTGTACCTGGGAATAGCGCTGGAACTGCTGCTGGTATTGCTGCATCATGACAGGCTGATTCACCAGTGCATCCAGTACTTCCCGCTGGAAATCGGATTTCTCCAGTTCCAGTGTATCGAACTGCTGATGGAGGTCTACCAGGTACTGGCTTAATTCTGTCAGCTGGTTCAGATTAACAGGCGTATCGTTGACAAATGCGCGTGACTTTCCGGCGGAACTGATCTCCCGGCGGATAAGCAGCTGATCTTCCTCCATGTCCAGCTCATACTGCTGGAAGAAGGCTGCTACCTGCGATTTTTTAATTTTAAAGGCCCCCTCTATCACACATTTTGCTTCTTTGTCAAGCAGCATTCCCGGGTCTGCCCGTTCTCCCAATATTAATGACAACGCACCCAGCACGATCGACTTACCAGCACCTGTTTCTCCTGTAATGACATTCAGGTTACCGGAGAAATCCACCTCCAGGTGATCAATGATCGCGTAATTCTTGATTGTTAGTTTCTGTAGCATAAGGAGTATTGGAAATACGAATATATCACATTGGATTATTCCGCAAATTAATACACATATTACGAACTGTATCTGCGTAGTGACAGGTTCAACCACCATTTAAACGCTGTAAGCCCGCTTTTGCCCGCTGATCGAGTGAATTTTTATAGTCATGGCCTTTCATATCCAGGCAGGCCTGGTAGCATTGCTGCGCTTTGGCCTTGTCGTTCCTTTTTTCATAGATATACCCCATCTGCAGGGAAGCCCTGGCCGCAAAGTATTCCGGCCTATTGGCGCCTGTACGCACCGTTGCGTCATACATAATGATGGCATTATCGTCCTGCCCCATTTCATCATAGATGCGGCCCAGGCGGTAGGCATATTCCAGCTTTTCTTCCATTGATCCGAAATCGGCCGCTTTCTTTGCCTGCAACATTTTCAGTGCGTCGGAGAAATAGCCCCCGTCACTCAGCAGACGGGCCCTCAGCAATAAAGGGTTCGGCCATTTACCGCTTTTAGCGTCTTTTAATGCCTGCTTGTCTGCATCAGTTTCCGTATTCCCCCTGGTAAGGATCATACTGCGGTATTTGTTGGCCGCGTCCATATTGCCATGCAGGTAATAATACCAGCTTAGTCGTTGTAATCCTTCCTTGAGGTAGAATTTTCCTTTAAACCGGTCTATGAACTTCTGCAGATAGATATTCGCATCTTCATCCTGCCGGCACAGTTTCAATTGCCCCAACAAATAATATACGTACGGTATCTCTTCATACTGTACGCTGTCATTCCGTTCTGTCAGCACTTTAATGCCCAATGCGGCTTTCTGGTTATTCATGGCGATATTGGCCACCATCAGGGCAAAAAGGTAGTTATTTTTGGTATCCAGCTTATACTTCTGGATAAATCCCCATACATCTTCCGGTTTGTTCTCTATGAATAGTTTCAGATAGCAGTAATAGTAACAGGCTTCTTCCCTGAACAACCTGGCCACTTCTGTATTGCTGTCTATCACCTGCTGCACTTGTTGCATGCCCTCACGGATACTTCCTTTCATCCCAAGCGTATTGGAGATCCAGCGTAACCCTTCTGGAATAGTGCCAAACACCGACTGCATAGAACCAGTCAGCATATTATTTGGCAGGAACTGGGGGAATTTTTTCTGATTATCTTTTAACAGGATATATGCTTTGCGCACATCCCAGACGGCATCCCAGCGTTCGCTGAACTTCAGGCGGATCATTCCCCATTGGAAACGGATAGCTGCCTGTGTGTAGAGGTAATAGGGAGAGTTGGTGGGACCTTCTTCCATGCGGGCCAGGCGTTCGGCCCTGAGTGGCTTTCTCTGCGCATACAATGCCGGGTCTTCGTTAAAGAAGAGGAGGAAGAAATCAACATAGTTTTCGAGGAAATATGGGATGAGGTTATCCGGTTGCGCCTTTTTCTCTTCTTCCAGCAGGGCTGTACCGGCGTCAAGACGCAACTGCATGATGGCGTCATAGGCTTGCTGACAACGGATATTGAAGTCGAAAACCTTTTGTCGTGCTGTTAGCGAAAACGAAATGCTTAAAAATAATGCCAGCAGGAATGATGTGCGCATGAAACAAAGATATCTGATTGTTAACTCCGGGCCTATCTACCAAATTCCAAACCAAATTTTACATTTCCTTCGGGCCTGAATATAAAAGTCCCGGCATAAAAGCCGGGACTTTCCTATACTATTTGAATAAGGTATATCGTACTATTAGATAGTCACGGTTGCGTCCAGGTCATTATCAACCAGGATACGGCCACAATGCTCACAAACGATGATCTTCTTACGCTGGCGGATCTCAGCCTGGCGTTGAGGAGGAATAGCGTTGAAGCAACCACCACAGGAATCGCGGGAGATAGTCACCACAGCCAGACCGTTACGGTAGTTGGTGCGGATCTTCTCATAAGCCGCCAGTAAACGGGCTTCTACCTTGGTACGGGCTTCATCGCTCTGTTTGCGGAAACCTTTCTCTTCTTTCTCAGTTTCAGCGATGATCTTTTCCAGTTCACCTTTCTTGTGCTTCAGGTTAGATTCTTTATCAGCGATCTGCTTCTTGGCACTATCCAGGTTGCGGCTCTTATCCTTTACTTCTTCGTTCGCGTCTTTAATGTGCTTCTCAGCCAGTTTGATCTCCAGCGACTGCATTTCGATCTCTTTGGTGATGGCTTCAAATTCACGGTTATTCTTAACGTTATCCTGCTGCTTCTCGTATTTCTTCATCAGGGCCTCTGACTCTTTAATTGCCGCTTTCTTATTGGCAATAAAGTCCTGGATGCCACGGATTTCATCCTCTACATGAGACAGACGGGTGTTCAGTCCTTCAATCTCATCTTCCAGATCCTTTACTTCCATTGGCAACTCTCCCTTCAACACCTGGATCTCATCCAGTCTGGAGTCCATCTTCTGTAGCCTAAGCACAGACGCCAATTTTTCTTCTACGGAGTATTCTTTTACAGTAGCCATGTATGTTTTTATAAGTAATTTACCGGATTTGTACGAATTGTAGATTTAAGAGGCGCAAAATTAGGGAATTTTTCGGTCAATATATGATAAAATAATTCAACCGTAAACTGCTCACTCTCGAAATGACCTACATCCGCTATAACGATCTGATTTTCAGCGTCAAAAAATTCATGATATTTAAAATCAGCTGAAATATAGGCATCTGCCCCTGCTGATATCGCCTTTTTCAGCAGGAAGCTACCTGCTCCTCCGCAGAGGGCCACCTTTTTAACGGGTTTTCCCCTGAGTGGTGTATATCTCACGCATCCTGTATCGAACTGCTGTTTCACCCAACGCAGGAAGGTTTCCTCATCCATCGGCTCTTTCAGTTCTCCCACCAGTCCCGAACCTACTTCCGCATAGGCATTTTCCAGTTTCACCACATCGTAAGCCACTTCTTCGTAAGGATGGCTGTCAAGTAATGCTCTGATCACATATTGTTCCAAATATACGGGAAATATCACCTCTACTTTTGTTTCTGCTTCATGGTGTCGCTCTCCGGCCTTGCCCACATAGGGATTGGTGCCTTCTCCCCCATTAAAAGTGCCTGTTCCTTCCGCACTATAACTACACTCGCTGTATGCGCCAATATGTCCGGCGCCGGCTGCAAAGAGGGCAGTACGCACCTTTTCTGCGTCTGCCTGTGGCACAAATGTATAGAGTTTGCGTAGCAGCTCTCTTTTGGGCGACAGTACCCTGCAATGCTGTAAGGCCAGCTTCCGGGCCATCATCTCACAAACCCCGTTCCTTACATTATCCAGGTTGGTATGCGCCGCATAAACGGCAATATCGTTCTTGATAGCCTTGATAGCCACCCGCTCTACATAGTTATTACCATTGATTTTTTTCAATCCCCCGAAAACAATAGGATGATGGGCCACCACCAGGTTACATTTCCTGGCAATAGCCTCGTCTATTACGGCTTCGGTAGCATCCAGCGTCAGTAATACGCCGGTGGCCTCCCAGTCCGGGTTGCCAAAGAGCAGTCCGGCATTGTCGTAACTTTCCTGGTATTGTAAAGGCGCAAAGGCCGCAATGGCATTGGTAATATCCCTGATCTTCATATTGACGGTAATTTACCCCTACTTTTGCACAAAATCAAAAGCATGGCACAGACCTCATCTACGATAACCCGATACGACGCGTATAAACAAAAGATGCAGCAGGTGGCTGATATCCGGCATGCAATTGCCGTACTTGGCTGGGATCAGGAGACTTACCTGCCGGAGAAAGGAGCGGCATTCCGCGGGCAACAGATCACTACCCTCAGTACGCTTGCCCATGAACTGTTCACCGCCCCCCAGCTGGGCGAGTTACTGGACGCCCTCAACAGGGAAAAAGAAACCCTCGAACCGGTAGCTGCAAAGAACATTACACTATCATTGGAAGATTACCAGAAGAATAAGAAATACCCGGCCAGCTTCGTAGCGGAGTTATCACAGACCACCAACGAATGCTATCATGCCTGGATCAATGCCCGGAAAGAAGGTAACTATGCTGTTTTTCAACCGGTACTGAACAGAATGGTAGAGCTGAAAAGAAAGGAAGCAGACCTCCTTGGGTATGTGGACCACCCATATAATGCCCTGTTGAACGAATATGAAAAAGGCGCTACCACGACCATGCTTGACAAGATATTCAGCGATGTCAAAACGGCACTTACCCCCCTGTTACGCAATATTGAACAACGTCCACAGGTGAAGAAAGATTTCCTGCACCTGCACTATGACCGTAACCGTCAATGGGAGTTTGGTATCCAGCTGCTGAAAGATATGGGCTATGATATGACCGCCGGCAGGCAGGATGTATCAGAACACCCGTTCACTATCAGTTTCAGTCCGCAGGACGTGAGGGTAACCACCCGTATCGATGAGAATGATTTCGGAAATATGACCTGGAGCTGTATTCATGAGGGCGGTCATGCCCTGTATGAGCAGGGACTTGATACAACAGCTTACGGACTACCTTCTGGCGAGGCTGCCAGCCTGGGCATCCATGAATCACAATCCAGGCTCTGGGAAAATAATGTAGGCCGAAGCCTGGTATTCTGGCAGCATCATTACCCACAGTTGCAGCAACTATTTCCTGATAACCTGGGCACTGTCAGCCTGCAGGACTTCTATAAAGCTATTAACCTGGTACAGCCATCCCTTATCCGTACGGAAGCCGATGAACTAACCTATCATTTTCATGTGATGGTGAGATACGAAATTGAGAAAGGATTACTGGAGGGTACCTATCAGACAAAAGACCTCCGTGAGATATGGAATTCCTACTATAAGGAATTTTTACATGTTGACGTACCAAACGATACACAGGGTGTTTTACAGGATATCCACTGGTCGCATGGCAGTTTCGGTTATTTCCCCACCTATTCCCTTGGCAGTTTCTACGCCGCCCAGTTCTTTACAGCGGCACAGCAGCAGATTCCCGGACTGACCGGACAGATCGCCGAAGGCAAATACGAAGCGCTGCTAAGCTGGTTACGTCAGCAGGTACACCGCCATGGCCGTTACTACACTTCCAATGAATTGTGCGAGAAAATAACCGGTCAGCCGTTGGATTTCAAATACTTCCTGGAGTATGCCACCCAAAAGTTTGGCAACATCTACGGCTTATAACTTATCGTATACACCTTGTTTCCGCCACACTTCCCTTCCATCTTTGTAAAGAATAAAGGTGGGCAGGGAAGTGGCGTTTATGGCCTGCATGACGTCACGGTCACGCCCTCCATCCACCTTAAACAGGCGTACTGCTTTATTTTCTTTCAGAAATGCCTGAATAACAGGTTCCATTTTCCGGCAGGGAGGGCACCATTCCGCGCCTACGTCTACCAGCACATCCCCGGATGCGACTGCCATATGAAAAGTATCTACGCTCATCTGTAGTCCGTCAGCAACGCCTTCCACAGCCAGTCCGGCCTGTTTCCAGGCATTGATACCACCTTTCAGTTCAATGACTTCCCTGAATCCGTTCTCCCGCAGCCACTTTGCGGCAGCAGTGCTTCTTCCACCGCTCAAACAGTATATGTATACGACCTGTTCTTTATCAAGGGATTGTACTCTTTCTATGAATTCCTCTTTTTTCGTGTAATCAGCCTGTAATGCATGATGCAGATGACCAGTATTAAATTCCCCGGCCGTCCGTACATCAAAAACCTGAGCATCCTTTTTCTGTATAGCTTGTTGAAATACAGTCACATCTACCTGCTGTGCGCTGGCACTACTCATTACTGAAATAAGTAAACCTAAAAGCACCACGTATGTATAATATTTATAAATCATATTTTTGCAATATATTGTTGAGCTTGTGCTTCCGTAAATTGTTCGTTAGTGCTGCACAGTAATAACTTTTATGTGATTTTGGGACAGCCCCTAAACGCTTTGTGCAAAGTTTACGTTTTAATCTTTACGGATCAGTATTTTTATCATATTATTTTATTTTTTTATTTTTTACATTCTATTTTTCACCCTGAGCTGGCGTCAACAGACAACAGCCATATCCGGAAAATGAAACACCAATACCTACGCCAATTTACGCACTTCTGGTATGCCACGTCATGCTTTATAGTGCTTTTTCTGCTTTCTGGTGCCAAGGCACGCGCACAGAACACTGTAGCATTTACCGCCGACAACTGGAGTGGTTGCGGTGCAGTATTCGTACAGTTTTTGAATCAGTCAAGTCCGGTAGGTACTGCCTCATGGGACTTTGGGGACGGAGGGGCCACATCCTCGTTATGGAATCCAACGCGTTCGTTCAACCGCCCCGGCAATTTCACGGTCACCCTTACGGTAACATTCCCCAACGGGCAGGTTAGCTCCGCACAGCATGTTGTGAACGTTTACAACAAGCCAACTGTCGCCTTTTCCACGTCCACGCTTACAGGCTGCACTCCGCTGAATATTTCATTCACGGACCAGTCGACCGCCGGGGATGGCAGCATCTCCAGCATCAACTGGGACTTCGGAGATGGTAACGGCGCTGTCGGTTCCACCACCTCCCATTCGTATGATAAAGGGGGCAATATTACGGCTACCTCTATTGTAACCAACAGCTTCGGTTGTACAAGCAGTGGCTCACAAACGCTACAGATAAATGCTACCCCACAGGTATCGTTTACAAGCAATAACCAGGGTGGATGCCGTGCACCAACGACCGTCAATTTCACCAATACCACTACGCTGAATACAGTGGGTGCGCCGCCTGCGATGACCTATCTCTGGGATTTCGGAGATGGATCCACCAGTCCAAGCCAGCATCCAAGCCATGACTATACGACCACAGGTACTTTTACAGTAAAACTGACAGCTACCACTACAAGTGGCTGTACACAGACCTTTACTGCTCCAAACTATATTGTGGTAAATACCGCTGTAGCAGATTTTACCATCCAGAGAGACGCCTGTGCCGGCAACAATGTGACTTTCACCAATACTACGGTGCCAGCTCCTGTGTCTTCTGACTGGACATTTTCAGACGGCACAGTCATCACCACAAAAAATGCGGTAAAAAATTTCCCGACTGCGGGTAATTATTCCGTTACGCTGAAATCTATCTCTGCGGATGGCTGTGAAGCGATCGTTACCCGGAACTTTACTATTTCCGCTCCCCCAACCATCAATTTCACCATGTCGCCACCGGCAGCCTGTCTGGTTCCGGTAAATGTGCAGTTCACCACTGCGGGCGCCGGTGCTACTGCCTGGACCTGGGACTTTGCTGATGGTACTTCCAGTGCGCTACAGAACCCGCTGCACACTTTTACCGCAGAAGGCACATATAACGTAAAAGTAATAGCCACCAGCGCTATTGGTTGTAAGGATTCTGCTAATAATTCTATTACTATCCAGAAGCCAACGCTTGCCATCACCGGAACCGCCAGAGGCTGTGCACCTTTAAATGCAACTTTTGGTACCACCATCGTAAGTGCTGATCCGGTTGTGTCATATGCCTGGGATTTTGGAGATGGCAGTACTTCCAATGCAGCAACACCGTCACATGTGTACGCCAGCTCAGGCAGGTATACCGTTATCCTGACCATTACCACCCGTACCGGTTGTACACAGACAGCCACTTACGATGTAAGAGTCGGCAATCCTATCAATGTTAACTTTAGTGTTGATCAAAATAGCGGTTGTCAGCCAACGATATTCAAATTTACCGATCTCTCCACCCCTGCTGTTGGTGGTTTAACCTACCAGTGGACATTTGAGGAGAACGGTAGTGCACCAGGCACCTCCGGAGTAAGAAATCCGACCTATGTTTTCAATACGATCGGCATGCATGATGTAACACTGACCGTTATCAACAACGGTTGTTCACAGAGCCTGACTAAAACTGATTATATTGAAACGTTTGCTCCTATATCCCACTTCATTGTAGGCACTGTTGATTGTGCCAATCCGTTCGTACGGGTATTTACAGATAACACCAATTGGGGTACCGGTATTGTAGGCACCTATTCGTGGGACTTTGGCGATGGTACCAGCAGTACTATCCCGTCTCCTACACATACTTATGCTGCGGATGGTACTTATACTGTTGTGCTAAGCGTATCTAACGGTACCTGTACTTCCACTTTCTCTGCTGTAGTGAGGGTCATCACCTTAAAGCCGGTGATCTATGCTACGCCAAATGTGGTTTGTCTGGGTACTTCAACCACCTTCAGTGTAGATCCTTTCCCTCCCGGTACTATTTCTTCCTTCAGATGGGATTTCGGCGACGGAAGAACCGGTGGTGGTACCAGCAAGCCAGTAGTTACTTACAGAAACGCAGGCACTTATAATGTTGTTTATACCGCTATGGACGTAAATGGTTGTCCGCACGCATCTGATCCGCTGAGAGTAGATGTAAATGGCTCTGTATCAAAATTCGTTGTAGATCCACGCCAGTGTAAAGACCAGCCAGTTAGTTTCA
The DNA here is from genome assembly GCF_003014595.1 of Chitinophaga ginsengisoli. Lineage (GTDB taxonomy): Bacteria > Bacteroidota > Bacteroidia > Chitinophagales > Chitinophagaceae > Chitinophaga > Chitinophaga ginsengisoli. The sequence continues at coordinate 50,719 of NZ_PYGK01000003.1, forward strand.
CAGACCAGTCTACTACGCGCGCCGGCAACACCATTGCTACCTGGACATTCGATTTTGGTGATGGTAGCGCTCCGGTAGTTTATAACACTCAGCCAATAAACATCACGCATACTTACAGCGTGGCCCAGGATTATACCGTAACGCTGACAGTAACGGATAACACAGGTTGTTCAAACACTTCTACGCAGCCTGTGACAATCCCCGAAATTACCGCCAGCTTTAGTGCAAAAAGCAATATTGCCTGTCTGAATATACCGTTCCAGTTTGACAACGCTTCTGTAACTGAACCACTGACTTACGCATGGACATTCGGAGATGGTGGTACCAGCACAGATAAAGATCCGGCGCACATCTATACAGCGGCCGGCACTTATACGGTAGGCCTGGTAGTGACCAGCGCTACCGGTTGTACCGCTCAGACATCTACCACAGACTTCCTGAAAGTACCTAATCCGATCGCAGACTTTACCTTCCCGAATGTAGCGGGAGATATCTGTCCTCCGGTGAAAGTACAGTTCACCAACAACTCTTCCGATTATGTGAAGACTTCCTGGGATTTCGGAGACGGCGGTGCATCAGACGAAGACAATCCTTTACATAACTATATCAAGCCTGGCACCTTCCCGGTTACATTAACCGTTTATTCAGAAGGTGGTTGTGCAAGCCCTGTTGCGGGACCGAAAGACATCACAATCGCAGGTCCTGACGGTAGCTTCTCTGTAACCCCCGAATCAGGCTGCTGGCCGCTGACAGCATCTATGACAGCTGTATCGGCAACTGCACAGCGATTCATCTGGGACTTTGGAGACGGTTATTCCGTACGTACTACCACTCCTGCTTCTCCATCTTATACTTATCAGAAAGAAGGGGTATACTACCCGGTAGTATTGCTGGAAGATGCCCGTGGATGTACCGTACCTGCAGCAGGTAGTCCGAAAATAACAGTAGACAGGATCATTCCCGCTTTCGGAGCTGATGTGACCCAGGCTTGTGACGGCGGAACAGTGGTATTCACCGATTCTACCAAAGGCGTTTCTATTACAGATGGCATGGCAGCTACTTATGTATGGGACTTTGGTGTAAGCGGTCGTACAGATGACGTAGCGACCGGTCCTAATCCTACTTTCATCTATGATGCTCCTGGTACTTACACAGTAACAATGACCGCTACCAGCTATTATGGCTGTGTAAAGGATACCACTATGCAGATAGAAATAGAAGCGAAACCTGTAGCACAGATAACACCTGTTACTTCAGTCTGTGTCGGGACGCCGGTACAACTGGTAGGAACAGACACCAGGAGCCTGCCGGGTACGACCTGGAACTGGACTACCAACAATCAACAGTATAATGTACAGACACTTCCGGCTATCACTTATCCACAGGCAGGTATTTATCCTACGCAACTGATCATCACCTCCGCCAGTGGTCTCTGTAAGGATACCGCTGTTGAGAATGTACAGGTAGATGCTTATCCTACCTTGTCGCCAACACCAATTGCAGCCAGCATCTGCCGCGGCCAGTCTGTTACACTGCAGACAAATACACAGGCTGGTGTGGATATTACCTGGACAGACTATAACATTTCTGACGTTAAAAGTGCCTCTCCTGTTGTTACACCTGATATGGATACTACTTATCACGTTGTAGTTACCAACGCTACCGGTTGTAGCGCGCAGGGAGATGTTAAGGTTACTGTATCACAGCCATTTGCGATACAGGTAAATAGTGGTGATATCTGTCCCGGAGGAGCCGTACAGTTACAGGCCCAGGGCGCAGTTACCTATAAATGGACCCCGGCAACAGGCCTCAATAATCCGAATATTGCCAATCCATTAGCTACGCCAGATTCGACTACTGTTTATCAGGTAATAGGATTTGGTAACGACAATTGCTTTACTGATACCCTATCGTCTACCGTTACCGTACATCCGGCTCCTGTTGTAGATGCAGGCGCGGATATGGAGGTTGCGACAGGTACGGTAGTACAGTTACCAGTAACAGGCAGCAGCGATATTACACAGATAGAATGGTCGCCAGCCGCCTCGCTGAGTTGTGTGGATTGCCTCGCACCAGTAGCGACACCAAGAGAAAATACCACCTACCATGTAAAAGTGACCAACGCGTATGGTTGTACCACTATTGATGATGTTACCATCACGCTGGTATGTTCATCAGGTGCTATCTTCCTGCCAAACACCTTCTCACCGAATGGCGACGGCGCGAACGACATCTTTTACATCAGGGGTAAGGGGGTAAAAGCAGCCAAATCTTTCAGGATATATAACCGTTGGGGACAGCAGGTATTTGAAAGGACCAACTTTAATGTGGAGGATCCGGTATATGGATGGGATGGTCGTGTGAATGGCCAGCCAGTTGATCCGGACGTGTTTATTTACGTAGCAGAACTGGTTTGCGACTCAAACGAAACTTTCACCCTTAAAGGAAACGTAATGCTGGTAAGGTAAGTTTTACCTGCCAGCATCCCATCAATACCATATGAATATTAAAAACTTGCCAGCATGAGAATGAAATGTAGAACCCTGTTAGTGGCATTGTGCGTTTGTGGCACACAATCACTGGTAGCACAGGACATTCACCTGTCCCAGTTTTACGAGACACCGATATTACGTAATCCTGCACTGATAGGCCTGTTTAATGGTGATTACCGTGTACAGGCTGTATACAGGAACCAATGGAACAGCGTTACTATACCATACCAGACGGGCGCATTAAGCGCTGAAATGAAGTTCCCCGTTGGGAACAGTGAGGATTTTGTGACTGCGGGTATACAGTTCACCTACGACAGGGCGGGTACAGCCCGTCTACAATCGGTACAGGCGTTACCGGCAGTCAACTATCACAAATCCCTGAGCCAGGACAAAAGCATGTTCCTGTCGGTAGGTTTTACCGGAGGTATGGTGCAGCGACAGTTCGACGCTACCAAGCTGACCTTCAACAACCAGTATACCGGCGGTCAGTTCGACCCGACGGCATCTACAGGTGAAGAAGGCAGGATAGCGCTGCGCGGATACTCTTACCTGGATGCAGGTGCGGGTCTCAGCTTTAACAGCACCCTGGGAGTAGACGAGCAGGTGACCTATTATATCGGTGCAGCCCTGTTCCATTTTAACCGTCCAAAGCTCTCCTTCTACAAGGACGCGACCATCGCGCTGGACCCCAAGTTCACCTTTAACGCGGGGATCACCTTCCCGCTGCAGGAAAGGCTGAAATTCATTGCCCAATACAATGAGATCCATATGGGCGCCTACTCAGAATATTTGGGGGGTGCATTACTGGGTTACAGCCTGTATGACGACGGACTGGAAAGTACAAGAGCCTTTTATTTCGGCGCCTATATGCGTTATAAGGATGCGATCATCCCCTCTTTCCGTCTTGATATGGATAAGTACGAGGTGGGCGTGACCTATGATGCGAACATTTCAAAGCTGAAGACCGCGAGTCACAGCATGGGCGGTTTTGAAATATCGCTGGTATTCAAAGGGTTCCGCAGCAGAAACAGTACGCTGGAAAGTATCCGCTGTCCCAACTTCTGATTATAGCACCAATTGTTATCTTTACATCTGACTTTAATCACGTAAACAGATAAACAGATGAGCATAACAGTTGGTGCCAAGGCCCCTGCCTTTTCACTTGTCAGCACAGACAAGCAGACGGTTTCCCTGGAGGATTTTAAGGGACAGAACCTGGTCATTCTATTCTTTCCGATGGCCTTTACCAGTGTCTGTACAGCAGAACTTTGCAGTATGAGAGATAATATAGCAACCTATAATGGATTGAATGCAGCAATAGTAGGAATATCTGTTGACTCGCCTTTCACACTGAACAAGTTCAAGGCGGACCAGCAACTGAATTTCCCGCTGTTGTCAGACTTTAATAAGGAAGCTTCACAAGCTTATGGTGCTTTTTATGAGACTTTTGCCCTGGGTCTGAAAGGTGTTTCCAAAAGAGCAGCCTTTGTAGTGGATAAAGAAGGGATAATCAGATATGCGGAGGTGTTAGAAAACGCCAGTGAACAACCTGATTTTGAAGCAGTTAAGAGTGCGCTCAGCAATCTGCAATAAAAGTTATCAAAAAGCGTTAAATTTTTTAAAAAAGTGATGGCGGGCCTTTCTTTTTGGCTCGCCATTTGTTAATTTTACGTAGGTGATATTGCGAAATAAATAGAGTGATATTTGAAAAAATCTTTATCTTTACGGGTATGTGGAAAACCTCTACACTATTACTTACTTGCTTCCTATGCCTTGCATCCCTGACGGGATGGGCACAAAGCGCCAAAACTTCTCCATTTTCTGATGGGGGTAGTAAGATCGTGAAGCTATATCCCAACCCGGCCACCAGCAGGATTAATTTCGAATTACAGAACAATAACGACCAAGGTTATGATCTTATTGTCTTTAACTTCCTGGGAAAGAGAATAGATCAGTTCAAAAATCTGAATACACGTACTACTGTTGAATTGGATAAATATTATAGCGGGGTATATATATTCCAGCTGAGAGATCGTCAGGGTAACCTGGTAGAGTCGGGTAAATTCAACGTAGTCAAATAATTCATCAGCTATTTCCTTTTAACTATTTATAAATAAAAAGGGGTCCGTGTTACACGGGCCCCTTTTTTATATCTCCCGGTTATCACCGAGGGGCACAATATCTACGCCTTTCATACACGACGTATACACGACGTATACACGGCGTATACACGACGCATCCCGGGACTGAAATTGGATATATCTATTCTGGTATACAGCCCAAACAGAATGTGGTCGTGAGAGTCGCACGAACGTCCTTACACGGAACTGATCTATGCGGCCCTTCTTAATTTGTTGACCTGATCCCTTATTGCACCTCTACAATAAGGAACTTCAGGTAGGTCGTGTTCTCAATATTCCACAGGATCGGATGGTCCTGCGCCTGGGTCTGGAAGGTTACCTGACGCAATTTCTTTTTGGCGTCTTTTGCGGCCATATCGATGATCTCCAGGAAGAGGGACGGCGGCACCAGGTTGGTACAGGAAGCTGTTACCAGGAAACCTCCCGGCTTCAGCAGCTTCATACCACGCAGGTTGATCTCCTTATATCCTGTAATAGCCTTCTGAATGTTCTCACGGCTTTTGGTAAAGGCAGGCGGGTCCAGGATCACCACATCGAATTTCTTCTCTTCCCGGGTCCATTGTTTCAATACGTCGAATGCGTTGACTGCCTGGAACTTACATACGTCTTCCAGGTTGTTCAGGGTAGCGTTCCGGCGGGCAGTATTTACCGCATGTTCGGAAATATCCAGTCCTAATACACTTTTAGCCCCATAGTGGCCAGCGTGGCAGGAGAAGGTACCGGTATAGCAGAATGCTTCCAGTACATCGGCCCCTTTCACAATATGCTGGATGGCACGGCGGTTATCCTGCTGATCGAGGAAATAGCCTGTTTTCTGGCCATTTTCGATATCTACATGGAACTTCAGGCCATTTTCATTGATAATTACATTCGTGTCGAAAGGAGCGCTTAAAAAGCCCTTTTGTTGGGCCAGGCCTTCCAGCTCACGCACCGGTACATCGTTCCGCTCATAGATCCCTTTAGGTGAGAAGATCCTGTTCAGGGCGTCCACGATGGCGCCTTTCCAGCGGTCCATTCCTAATGCCAGTGTCTGCAGTACAAAATGGTCGTTGAACTTGTCGATCACCAGGGCAGGCATCTCGTCTGCCTCTCCGAATACGAGGCGGCAGTTTTCCACATATCCCAGCTGCTGGCGATATTTCCACGCTTTCAGCAAGCGGCGGTAAAAAAATTCAGCATCGATCTGTTCATCCTTATCTCGCGTAAGCAAACGCACCAGGATCTGGGATTGGGGATTGATATATCCCCTGCCGATGAAAAAGCCCTGATGTGTAAATACTTCCACCGTATCGCCCGCGGTCACCGGTCCCTCAATGGTCCCCACTTCGTTCCCAAATACCCATGGATGGCCCTGCAGCACACGGTTTTGTATCTTTTTCTTTAAAAAAACTTTGGTCATTGCAATTTTTTCCAGGCTGCAAAGGTAAGGCAATTAGAGATTAAGAAGGGGAATTTAGGGTCTGGACGGCCTTCAGATAGCGTATAGATAGTATAGAGGTTCGGTAGAGGCTATATCCTATAGGCTCTCTACTATAGCATTATAGGCACTTCCTATAGCGATCGCTATAGAATAGTGCCTGTAATGTAGGACTACAGCGCCTATAGGTAGGAAGGTGTATACTATCTGTATACTATCGCTACCGATATCAGCCGCTATTCTTCCGGCTTGTGTCAATTTGTCTCCTCTTTCTATCTTGGCAAGTTAATTGTCTGACGTAACTTTGCAGACAATATTACTTCATAAAAGAAAATACAATAGATATGCAGACAAACGGACAGGACACCGAAAATGGTAAAGGCATGCCGGATATTAATGCTGATGAGAACATGAGCGGCACCACACACCTCAACGATGCCTTGGCGGATGAAAGCGAACTGGATAAGAAACAACAGGAGCTCAACGAAATAAGGGATAAATACCTTCGCCTGGTTGCGGAATTTGATAACTTCAAGAAACGCACCGCTAAAGAGAGGATCGAACTGATGCAGACCGCCAACAAGGAAGTGATCATTTCCTTGCTGGATGTACTGGATGATAGCGAACGTGCATCTAAGCAGATAGAAAATGCGACCGATATCAATGCCGTAAAAGATGGTGTTGCGCTGGTTTTCAATAAATTAAAATCGACCCTGCAAGCCAAGGGCCTTAAACCTATGGAGAGTTTGCACACCGAATTTAATCCTGATCTACACGATGCCATCACTGAGATTCCCGCGCCCTCAGAAGAGCTGAAAGGAAAGGTAATTGACGATATGCAGAAAGGGTACTACCTGAATGACAAATTGATACGTCATGCCAAGGTAATAGTAGGGAAATAAGTGACGTTCTGACAGAAATGCTTTCATTAACCATGCCGGCAAATTGCCGGCCTTAGTGTGATATATGTCTACCAAAAGAGATTACTACGAAATACTGGGTATTGCCAAGTCCGCCTCCCAGGATGAAATAAAAAAAGCTTACCGTAAGGTGGCTATGCAACACCATCCTGACAGAAACCCCGACAATAAAGAAGCAGAGGAGAAATTCAAGGAAGCGGCAGAAGCCTATGAAGTGCTGAGCGATACTGACAAACGGGCCCAATATGACCGTTTCGGGCATGCTGGCGCGGGAGGCCGTGGTGGCTTCAACGGAGGCAACATGAATATGGATGATATCTTCTCCAACTTCGGGGACATCTTCGGAGATGATATCTTCGGTAGCTTCTTTGGTGGCAACCGTGGCGGCGGCGGTGGTGGAAGACGCGGCAGAGGAACCCGTGGTTCTAACCTGCGTATCAAGATCCGTCTGACCTATGAAGAGATCGCGAAAGGCGCCAATAAAAAGATCAAGGTTAAAAAATATGTTCCCTGCCACCACTGTAGTGGTTTGGGAGCCAAAGATAAAAATGCGTTCCAGACCTGCGGTACCTGTGGTGGTTCCGGTCAGGTAAGGAAAGTGACCCAGACCTTCCTGGGCCAGATGCAGACAGTAACTACCTGTCCTACCTGTCATGGTGAAGGACAGACCATTACCAGCAAATGCGGCCACTGTAAAGGTGAAGGACGCGTTTATGGGGAAGAAATGGTAAGCATCGACATCCCTGCAGGTGTACAGGAAGGTATGCAACTGAGCATGAGCGGAAAAGGTAATGCCGGCGAAAGAGGCGGCGCTCCCGGTGACCTGCTCATACTTATTGAAGAAGAACCACATCCGGAACTGCAACGCGATGGTCTGAATGTAGCGTACGACCTTTACATCTCCTTCCCTGATGCGGTATTCGGTACCTCCGTGGAAGTACCGACCATCGACGGTAAAGCGAAGATCAAAATACCAGCCGGTACCCAGAGTGGAAAGATCTTCCGCCTGAAAGGCAAAGGATTTCCTTCCGTAAACTCTTACGAGAAAGGCGATCAGCTGATACATGTCAATGTATGGACACCTCAGCAGGTAAGCAGTGAGGAAAAGGCCTTCCTCGAGAAGATCCAGTCTTCCGAGAACTTTAAGCCCAACCCGGAAAAGTCTGAAAAAGGCTTCTTCGAAAAGGTGAGGGATATCTTTAGCTAAGTATTAATACAGCACATAATCAGAAGAGGTTATATCAAAAGTGTTTTGATATAGCCTCTTTTTAGTTACGCTTAGTAGCGCCGGCTCTCTGGAATGCTATTAGTTTTTAACGCTAAGTAGCGCCGGTTTCAGTATGGGATGGCGGTCGGCGCCTCTCCGGAATACTATTGGGCGTTGTCAAGCGAATAGGACATTGGATATCTATTGGGAAGCACCGGTCGTGTCACCGGAGAGCCGAAGGCCCGCCATTCCCATCTGAAACCGGGTGCTACTAACGCTGTCGCTGCTACTGTTTAGGCGGCTGGTTTATCAGAGTGAAAGGAGACTGAAAAGAGACTGAAAGGAGGTTGTATGTCTTTCTTACTTTTATATTCTCTATTTTTACAGGTTAATGTTCGATCCATCCAAACTTCAGATGCTGGAAAACCGCCTGCTAAAGGTGTTCAAACACCTGCGCAAAACCGCGCGCCGGCAAGAGATTACCTGCTACAGGGTCTATGACGATGATATTCCTGAATTTCCCTTCAGCATAGAATTGTATGAAGACCACGTTTATGTGGCGGAATACCAGCGCCAGCATGGCATGGAGGAGGAAGCACATGAAAACTGGCTGGACCTCTGCCTGGAAGTGATCTCCAAAGTACTGGAAGTACCCCTGGAGAAGGTCTTCGTAAAACAACGCCAGCGTAAGGCCAGCAGGCAGGATCAGTATGAAAAACTATCGTTTGAAAGCCATGAAATGACCGTAAAGGAAGCCGGCCTTTCCTTCAAGGTGAACCTGTCTGACTACCTGGACACCGGTCTTTTCCTCGATCACCGTATTACCCGGGGCATGGTGAGAGAGCTTGCCGCCGGCAAAAAAGTACTGAACCTTTTCTGCTATACCGGCTCCTTCTCGGTATATGCGGCCGCAGGCGGCGCTACCCAGGTGACCTCTGTGGACCTCTCCAAAACCTATCTGGCATGGGCAGAAGACAATATGCGGCTGAACGGCTTTGACCTGACCAAACACCGTTTTGTACATGCCGACGTGCTCCAATACCTCGATACCCTTCCTGACGACGAGTTTGACCTGGTGGTGCTAGACCCTCCCACCTTCTCCAACAGTAAACGTATGAAGGATTTCCTGGACATTCAGCGGGACCATGTATCCATCCTGAACAAAGTATTAAGGGCGACCAAACCGGGTGGCGTGATCTACTTCAGTAATAACTACCGCCGTTTTGTACTGGAGAGCGACCGTATACTGGCGTCCGAAATAAAGGATATTACGGCCCAGACCATGCCGTTTGACTTTCAGCAGAAGTTGATCAGGAAGTGCTATAAAATCACGCGATAAGGAGGTTAATCTTCTATTTTCTTCGATTTCCTTAGTTCTCTTAACAAGGCCAGGAATTCCCTGCGATAGCCGCCAGGATCATCGTCCAGCGACCGTCTTGCGATATCCTGCACCATATTGCAGGAGCCATTGCCTTTGTAGGCAGATTTTCTAAGCAACATACCCATCAGTGCCACCGCACTGGCGAACCTGAAATCACTGGAGGCCTCCCTGAACTCAGTCAGTTCTCCGGGCGCCTTATAATACACATATCTCATGGTGGTATCAATCGCCTCCCGGTATCCTAACTGAATGGTGGCCAGGGAACTGTCGGCTTCCATTTTTCCCTGTTGCGGAACGATCTCATACATGGCTACCGCACAATGTCCCGATCCGATGATCCCACCGGAGATCTTATCGGTAGCTGAATCCTCATCGTTTATGACTTTGTTTTCATAGCCTATCAACCGGTAAGATTTCACAGTATGCGGGTTAAAAAGTACATCGGCCTGCACGTCTTTTGCCACCGTGAACAGGGTGCTGCCAAACTCTTTGGCGAAGATCTTATTGGCTTCTTCCAGGTTGTCGATATAGGCGAAATTGCCGTTCCCTTTACTGGACAGCGTCTCTAATTTGGAATCCTTATAGTTTTTCATGCCAAAACCCAGGCAGGTCAGCAGCACGCCCGTCTCCTTTTTGCCCAATATCAGCTGCTCCATATCGTAATCACTGGTCTGGCCGACATTAAAGTCACCGTCGGTGGCCATGATGACACGGTTGTTCCCGTCTTTAATGAAATTCTCTTCCGCTATCTTATAAGCCAGCTTAATGGCCGCCTCCCCCGCTGTTGCCCCACCGGCGCTGAGATTGTCTATCGCGTTCAGGATCTTCGCTTTCTGATCGCCGGGAGTACTGGGCAGGATGATACCCGGTGTGCCGGCATAGGCAACGATCGCCACATGGTCATTGCTACGCAGGTTATTGACCAGGATGCGAAAAGCCGCCTGTAACAGCGGTAGCTTATTGGGCAGGGACATCGACCCCGATACATCTATCAGGAAAACGAGATTACTGGGAGGCAGGCTATCCAGGTTGACCGCTTTGCCACGGACAGCTATCTGTAATAAGCGGTGGTCTGGCGCCCAGGGACAGGTAGCATAACTGCTGTAAATCGCCAATGTCTGACCAGGGGCTGGTAAGGGGTAATGGTAATGGAAGTAGTTCATCATCTCCTCAATGCGTACTGCATTGACGGGGATCTTTTCTTTTAGCTTTACGAAACGCCGGATGTTGCTATAGGCCGCCCTGTCCACGTCTACGGCGAACATAGAAGCGGTCTTTATATCTGTTTCGACGAACTTATTCTCGTACAGCGTCCCATAGGTTTCATCAAAGAAAGCACGGGTACCCATGGCGGAATTGCCATAATTAGGATTGGAGCCATTGGAAGAGCGTTCCCGGGCGATGGCTTTGGCCTTTTTTGCCACATCATCCTGGATCTCTTCCCTGCTACTCAGCTGAACGAGCATGCGGCTATATGCTCCCGCAGACAAACGTTTTGGGAAGTATTTGTGGTGTTCGAATAAAAGTATCGCGTCCTGAGAGGGCACCGCAATGCGAAAAAGTCCATACTGGTTCGTAATAACCCTGGCGGTGTCATTGTTTACTGTGACGATCACTCCCTGCAGCGGACTGTGAGAGATGCTGTCTTCTACTGCCCCTGAAATCCATATCTTCTGAGCTCTCCCAGGTACAAGGATAATTAAGCTGGCAAGCAGCATAAGGAGCCTTTGCATCAGTTTTGCATCAGTTATACATAAATATAATAAAAACGGAAAAAGGTAGGTAGGAATTGTGGATTTGATTGGGGAATGGGGACGGGGATCATCCATTACCCGGGGGTATCACCATTACCCGGGGTTATCACCCTGCGCTACAAACAACGCGGCTCCTCTGGAGCCTATTGATGTTTTGTTGCAAACAAAAATTGTTTGATACCTGGGGAATCTGCTCGTTCAGGAGCGGCGTGTTTGTGGCGCGGGTTGATCATCCTGGGCCATGCGGATTGCATTAACCCCGGGTCATATAATTGCGTTTAACTATTCTAACAGTTTATAAATCTCCGGTAGGTTCCGTCCCAAGCCATCATAATCCAATCCATATCCCAGCAGGAATTTATTAGGCACGGAAAAGCCCAGGTAATCAATCTTAATGGGATACTGCATTGCCTCCGGTTTGGTGAGCAGGGCAGCGACCATCAGTTTTTTAGGCTGCTGATGCTCCAGTTGCGGCAGGAACTGGCTCAGGGTCTTACCGGTATCCACGATATCTTCCAGGATAACGACAGTACGGCCATACAGGTCCTCGTCGAGGCCAATGGCCTGCACTACATTACCGGTGGATTTCATTCCTTTGTAAGAGGCCAGTTTGATGAAAGATATTTCTGCCTCGATGGTGAGATACTTGAAAACATCTGCGGCAAACATAAAGGAGCCATTCAGAATGGCGATGAACAAAGGCTTTTCTTCCTTCAGGTCATTATTCAGCGCAGTAGCCAGTTCTTTTATGCGCGCCTGTAATTTTTCAGCAGTAATGTATGGCTCAAACTTTTTATCATGTACCTGTATGACAGACATGTGATTCCGATTTATGTGATTAGATTTTGCCGACCAAAAGCCGTTGTCCTATTTTGATATCAAAACTTTCCAGATGATTCCATTGTTGTAGCTGCTCTACTGTTACGTTATAACGTTTCGCAATACCATACAATGTTTCTTTCGTCTGTACTTCATGGTATAATGAATTGCCTTCCCTGATAGGTCCTCCTTTATCAGCTGCCGGCTGAGATGGCGTTCCTGTGGGTTGCGCAGGAGATGTCGTTACTACAGGAGCTGCAGGTTCCTCAGATGCGGGCGCCGGTTGGGCCGGTGCAGCTGGCGGTGTACCTGATGGCTGTGTCGTAGCAGCCGGTGCTGGTTTGGATGAATATACAGGCTGCGAAGACACAGGTTGTGCAGGTGCTGCCGGTTGCGTACCGGTTTGCGCCGCAGGCTTTGAAGATGCAGGTGCTGCAGGTTGTGTACCTGATGGTGTGCCTGCAGGTGGTCTGGAAGCGTATACAGGCTGCGAAGAGGCGGGTGCCTGTTGCACCGGTGCAGTTGGCTGTGTAGCTGTTCTGGGTGATACAGGCGTACCCTGTTCGGCGCCACCACCGGTGGTCTTCACCTCTCCTATCTTCTTCAGATCATCTATCATACCCGGAGGTAGATTGCTCTGCTGTGCAGGTGTATTGTTCTGTTGTTGCTGTGCAGCATTCTGCTGTGCTATTTCCTGCTGCTTTTCCATTTCTTCTCTGACGTCTTCCACGATCTCTCCCGGTTTAAAATCACCTTCTGTAGGATCTTCTGCTGGTGGATTTTTCGCCAGGCGGGGTGTTTTATTTGCATAACCTGCCAGTGCTAACCGCTCTCCTACTTCAGGTTCCTGACCTTCCTTCATCCTGTTACGACGACGCAACCAACGGAGCTGGATACCTTCCGACTGTGCAATGTCGTACATGCTTTCTCCTTCAGCTACCGTGTGGTAGTCATTCTTACCTGATTTAGCCTTCTTCTGCAGGAAGATGAAGGTGGCTTCCGGTAAAGGATCGTCGTTGGGCAGGTCATTGTAGTGAACCAGGTTACGTAATTTGATATCGCGTTGATCGGCTATCTGTATCAGTGAGGTACCGGCAGGTACGAGTATTACTTTACGGTCATTGATCTGGAATACGCCTTTAGGCGCATTGGCCTTGGTGATACCGGTAGCTTTACCGGTGCCTGCAACAGGTGTTTTGGATGGTTTGGAGGCCGCCACTTCATCTCCTGTCCTGGCATTGCCTGTTCCTGCTTTGGCCACACCCTCTCCTTCCAGCGTATACTGCTGCAGGTTGTAGTCTTCAATAAGTTTGATGAGCTGCTGCGGATAAGTGTTGCTGGTAGCATATCCGGCCTGCTTCAGTCCGTAGGCCCACGATTTATAATCTTCTTCCTGTAGCTGGAAGAGGAAAGCATACCGGGGATTATTCCGCAGAAAGTCTGAGTGATCCCTGTAGGAATCTGCTGCGGAAGGGTATTTACGGAAACATTCCTGGCGGGCATCATCATCATATCTGACACTTTCGCCAGTCCAGTTATTCTTACATTTTATACCAAAATGGTTGTTGGAGTTTTGCACCAGCCAGCTGCCACCCGACTGCGTTTCCAGGATACCCTGCGCCAGCTTGATAGAAGCAGGTACACCGCTACGCTGCATTTCAGCGATGGCGATATCCTTGTACTTTGCAATATACTGCTGAGTGATCAGTACTTGTTGCGCCTTCAGCACGGGCATGCAGCCAAACAGAAAGCTACACACTAAAACAAATCTCCTTAGTTGCATGTATGTTGAATTTAATGGGTGTGGTTCGTGTAAGTGGATCAGCTGATCTTTCTGATGATCATCAGGCCGTCCCTGAGCGTCAGCAATAACTGTTCCGCTCTTCCATCAGCTGCTACCTTTTCGCAGAAGCTGATCATTGCTTTGGCATTGTTACTTTGTCTTGATGGTGCTAATAGTGTCTCTCCATGAAAGAGTACATTGTCCGCCAGTATATATCCTCCCGGGCGTATCTTCTCCCAGACCAGATCGTAGTAGTGCTCATAACCTGTTTTATCTGCATCGATAAATACCAGGTCAAATACTTCATCCAGTCGTGTTATAATATCTGCTGCCTTACCAATATGCATTTTTATCTTTCCGGATAATCCTGCTTCTGCAAAATAGCGCTGGCACATTTCTTCTCTTTCCTCATTGATGTCGATGGTGTGTAATACACCGCCTTCCTTTAATCCCTGTGCCAGGCAGATCGCCGAATAACCTGTATATGTCCCGATCTCCAGCACCTTTGATGGTTGCAGCATATGGCTGACCAGGCTCAGGAACTGCCCCTGCAACTGGCCGCTTAACATATGCGGCTGCTCGACCTTCAGGTATGTTTCCCGGTGTAACCGCTTCAACACATCTGTTTCAGGACTTGTATACTTTTCTGCAAACGCTTCTACAGCAGCAGGAATTATATCCATGTTGTATAATTTTTGCAAAAATATGGCAATAAATCCTAGAAGTTAGGTCGCAACTTGTTCGTTGTGTAGAATACCCTGAAGTATTCCACCACTTCATCGGCTGTATCAAACAGCTTTAACAGGCCCAGATCTTCCGGGGAAATATTGCTTTCTTTCTCCATCATGGTGCTGCGGATCCACTCCAGCAGTCCACTCCAGTACTCCTTTCCTACCAATACCATCGGGGTTTCCGTCATTTTCTTGGTCTGGATAAGGGTGGCTACTTCGAAGAATTCATCCATGGTGCCAAAGCCTCCGGGCATCATAACAAAGCCCTGGGAATATTTAGTGAACATCACTTTACGTACAAAGAAGTAGTCAAAGTGCATGTTCTTGTCATGGTCAATATATGAATTGGGGTTCTGTTCGTGTGGAAGAGAGATATTCACACCTACTGATTTCCCTTTTACTTCCTGTGCTCCCCTGTTGGCAGCTTCCATTACACCCGGACCTCCTCCGGTGATGATGCCGAAGCCTTCATCGGCCAGACGTTTGGCAATGTCGTATGCTAATTCATAATACCTGCTTCCGGGTTTGGTGCGTGCAGAACCGAATATAGAGATACAGGGGCCCATTTTTGCGAGAGATTCAAAGCCATCCACGAACTCGGCCATGATCTTGAATATCTGCCAGCTGGAATGCGCTTTTGTTTCTGTCCAGTCTCTCTCCTTCAAATGCATTAAACGATCGTTCATTACTGAGAGTTGTTTGTTCTATAATTGGCTAAAATACTGAAAAACTGCCGTGAATACGACAGCGAATATAATGCAGGGCATTTTAAGGACAGATCCCTCCCAAATCATGAGAAGTGGGCGTATACCGATAGCGGCAATTGCGGAAACATTGCTGTAGCTGATAGGGCCACAGTTTTAAAAGGAAGCAGGTAACTTGAAAGAAACCCGCTTAACATTTAACACGTTATGAACATGTAGTTGCCGTTGTTTGACATACCACATAATTTTTATCCATAGCTGGCCATAACGCATAACGTTCAATGCTTTTTTCTTCCAGGTTAGTAGCGATGTAATAGTTTTTGCCTGCATGTACAGGCATGTGAACAGTACAGTGTTTTCATATAACGTGGTTTAGTTTCATCTTACCGGCCTTGAGGGTGGCCAATTTTTACTTAAAATACAGATAATCTTTGTTAATTCCTAACATGATAAAAACAATTGGTAACTAACAATTAATGCTGTTGGCTTACACGGACAAACATACTGTATAAACACGCAGCCATTGGTGTAACATTGTCGCAATGTTGCTGAAAAAAGAAAGGGATCAGGTATTAAAGGACATACTTCCCTTTAATACCCGATCCCTTTAATGAATAATAATTTCTTCCTAGAACCCCAGAGTAGCGCCCACACGCAATATCAGCCCATTCTGATAGGGTGATCTGCTATCCTGCAACACATCATATAAAGCCATAATACTGAATGCTGCGTTGCCACCAATAGGCTGCGTATAACCACCACCCATCAGGAGACTGGCTACGCCATAGTTATCCTTGACAACCGTTTTGGGATCAGTATCGTAGTAAGTGCTTTTCAGATTGATGTAGTTATATTCCGGCTGGACATGTACAAAAAGGAAGTCAAGTGGGTAAACACGGCCCCATACGCCGCCACCGAAAATGCTGTACTGGTTGCGCTGACCGGTATTACCGTAATAATCACGGAAACGCTCAGACCCGTATTGCCCGTTAATGGCCACACCTGCCGCAAATAACTGGGAAATACGATAACCTACCATCGGGGATATGTTGATATTGGTATAATCTCCGAATGCCAGTCCCAGGGAGCCTCCTATAATGAGACGGGAACCGTCAAACTGCTTTTTCCTGGTTGTATCTGTTTTGTAATACTGTGCATGTACCAGTTGTACAGCTGTCAGCAGTAAAAAACACAACAATAAACGTTTCATATTACTGTCCTTTTAAATGGTTTATCATCAATCAAAAATCTTTCCCCTGTTCAGGATATTGGAAGGATCGAACACCTGCTTGATCTGCCGCATGAGCTGCATAGAGGTGTTATCAAATATCACATCCATATAACTTTTCTGTACCAGGCCTATACCATGTTCTCCGCTGATGGTGCCTCCCAGCTGTTTCACCAGCAGGAAGATCTCGCGGATACCTTCTTTCAGCGTTCCGTTCCATTGCTCTTCTGTCAACTCTCCCCGGATGATATTCACGTGCAGGTTGCCATCGCCTGCATGTCCGTAACACACGGAATGGAAACCATATTTACGTCCTATGTCTTTTACACCTTTCAGCAATACTGGCAGTTCTGCTCTTGGTACTACCGTATCTTCCTCCTTGTAAACAGAATTGGCCTTTACGGCTTCTGCCACCCTGCGGCGTAATTTCCAGAGTTCTTCTTTCTGCTGATGATCTTCTGCAAAGAGGATTTCCCCACAGTCGAATTCTGTTACCACACCAGCAATGCCCTCCATTTCCTGCATCAGCACATCGGGATAGTTCCCGTCCACTTCTATCAGGAGGTGGGCCTGTACATCATCTTCTATTTTGACCGTGCTGCTGTCCACATACTTACTCACCCAATCCAGTGCATCCCTTTCCATAAATTCCATGGCAGAAGGCGTGAAGCCGGCACGGAAGATAGCACTTACCGCTGCGCAGGCATTTTCGGCCGAGCGGAAAGGCACCAGCATCAGCAGGTTGAATTTAGGCAATGGTATCAGGCGGAGCACGATCTTAGTGACAATACCCAGGGTACCCTCACTACCCACAACCAGCTGTGTCAGGTTGTAGCCGGTGGCGTTTTTCAATACATTAGCCCCTGTCCAGATCACATCCCCTGAGGGAAGCACCATTTCCAGGTTCAGCACGTAGTCCTTCACCACTCCATATTTAACAGCTTTTGGCCCTCCGGAGTTCTCTGCAATATTACCCCCGATAAAGCAGGAGCCTCTGCTGCTGGGGTCGGGGGGATAGAATAAACCTTTTTCTTTTACGGCATCCTGCAATACTTCAGTGATCACACCGGGTTCTGTGGTCACCTGCAGGTTCCTTTCGTCCAGGTCCAGGATCCGGTTGAACCGTTCCATGGAGATCAGCACACCACCCCATTGTGGTAATGCGCCGCCACTAAGTCCTGTACCACCGCCACGGGGAGTGACAGGCAGGCCTTCCTGCTGGCACAAACGCATAATGCGGCTCAGTTGTTCCGTTGTATCCGGTTTCAACACCACCTCAGGGAGATAATGCAAATCTTCTGTTTCATCATGTGCATAGTTATCCAGGCTTTCTGCCTCAACTATCACATGTGCCGCTCCTATTATCTCACGAAAAGCTTCGAGATGGCGGGTATTTACTTTCGCGAAATCGATCATGTAACAAAAATAGGAAAAAGCATCCTGTTAAAAAGAAGGACAGATAACTGACCTTCTGGCGCCTGTAAAACTACGGTTGGGATACAATCCGGTATAGACAATACCAATCTCATAAGCGCCACGGCGATTATTGAACTGGCCCAGTGATGATGTGGTCACGTCGTAACTGAACATGATCTTCACCCTATTCAGCTGATATCCCACCAGGAATACCGCTGCATCACTCATACGGTAATAAGCGCCGCCATACAATTGTGTTCCGCCATCGCCAGAAAGGTTATAAGCAATGTTACCACCAAGCACCTTTTCTGTTGCACCAGCCTGCCTTGCATAGTAGGCAGAAGGATTCACGATCACCCTATCACTCAGCTTAAAGCTTCCATTCAGGAAAGCGATATACCGGCGTGCGATCTCGTTATTTCCTGCGAAAAATGTTTCCCTCGGTGTATTGATATGTTGTGCTGATACACCGACATTGACGTAAATATTGTCTGTGGGGAAATAGGCATAGTTCATCCCTACCTGCATATCAAAGTAAGAGATCTTCGTCTGACTGAAAGGTTCTGCAGTAGGCACCTGGGCGTCAAAGAACTTACCATTCCACTGGTCGCCGAAGGTTAGTTTTGTTACATCCACCCGTTTACTGGCAGATCCTACATTGAAGCCAAGCGACAAGAGGCTGCTCTGCCCCAGCAACTGGTGATAGGCGATAGATGCGTATGCTTTAGTGGAGGTCAGGTTACCACTGCCTGCCACATCCCTTAATACTACACCACCGATACCTAACCAGCCATATTCAAGCCTGTCACGGAACAACTGGAAATCGCCAAAGGCTGACATCGTCTTATAGGGAACCGGAATACTGGCCCATTGGTTACGGTAATTGATGCCGATACGGTAATTACCATCCGGTATGAAGCCTGTATTAGCAGGGTTTGTAAGAAGCGGTGAATTGAAGTACTGCGAGAAATGCATATCCTGTGCATTTCCTTCAAATGCTGCGGTTAACAACATTATACAACCTGCGATATGTTTAAAAATTTGCTTCATATCATCATCTTAACAAGGTTACGCTTCCATTCTTGGTGGCTGTGGTACCGTCACTAAACTCTACGTTGATCACATATGCATAGGCGTCCATCGGTTGTAATGCACCTTTGAAACCTCCATCCCATCCTACCGTTGGACTATTTGATTCAAATACCAGCTGGCCCCAGCGGTTATAGATCTTCATATTAAACTTGTCGATACCAAATCCTTTTACCAGGAATACATCATTGACACCATCTCTGTTCGGTGAGAACGCAGATGGGATATCAAACAGCGGTATTACGATAGCACTCACCTGCTTGTGGGCTGTATCCGTACAACCCGCGCTGTTTGAGGATATAAGGTATACATCAAATACGCCGGTCTTGTTGTACTGGTGCGCCGGGTTCACTTGTGAAGAGCCATCTCCATCTCCAAATTCCCACAGGAAAGTTACAGCATCCGGAGAGGACTGGTTGGTAAAAGTGATAGGCGTATTTTCCACCGGTTTCGTCGGTGCATAAATAAAGTCGGCTGTTGGCGGCGGGAATACATTGATCACCATTGTAGTGTCATCTGTTTTGTTACAGGTGTTATTATCCACTACATGTAATGATACTGTATAGCTGCCTGCATTAGGATATACATGTACAGGGCTCACTTCAGTGGAAGTTGCACCGTCACCGAAGTTCCATGCAAATGTTTCACCACCCATGGTTGTATTCACAAAATCAATCGTTGCAGGCACACAGGTACTGTCAGGCGCCGTGAAGGAAGCCCTTACATTCTGCGCTACGCGTAATGGTACAGTATCGATATGCGGTGCGTTACAATAGTTCGTATCCACCAGTGTCAATGTTGCGTTGTACACACCTTCTGCCGCATAGCGGTGTGTATATGGGAAATTACCCGGACCTACGCTGACACTCGGTGTATTATCACCAAAATTCAATTCAAAGGAAGTAGCAGTGAAAGGTCTCGGTGGCGTTGGTGCGGTGAAATTGAACTGGTAATTCAGGTCTTCACATGGCGGGAGACGCTGCGCAGTCATATCAAAATCTGCCCTGTCTGTACGGATGCGCAGGTCCAGCGTAGCGGTATCGCAACCATTACAACTAGCAGGGTCACATTTGATGAGGGTCACCTTGTAGTTGCCCGGACTACTGTAAGTATGCTGAATGGTATCTTTACCGGCTACAGGTGCAGAACCATCGCCAAAATTCCATGTCCAGGTCTGTGCAGGTATATGTGTAGTATCGACAAAAGTAATAGTAGCCGGTACACAGTAGTTCGTTCTTCTTTCCAGTGTTTTGATACCTGCCTTTACACCATCGAGGTTGAAGGCGATCTTCAATGCACCGAAGTTACAGTTAGGCGGAGCCGTGGTGGCATATGCACCCGGCGTAGTCGGATAACGCGGCCTGAAGTCGGTTCTGCTGGTTGGACACCATGCACAGATACCCTGGTAGATCACGCCATTACGATCGAAGCGGCTGGTACCTCCATCTACGTGCTCATAAGTACCATTACCACCAAAGTAACTGCCAAACAGGATGTCCGTAGCATCGCGCTGTAATACGAAGAAGTAAAAATCCTGGGTATCGGTAGTACGCTGTAAAGGATTTTTCAGCGGTAATCCTGATGTATTAGAATTCGGATAATGCAGGTCAATGTCGATACCACCCCCCCATCCGGATACGTACACATTTTCACAACGGTCTACAAGGAAAGCCACCGGTGAAATGCTGGGCGTAGAAGAGCCTTTACCGAAAGTAGTGGAGTATACGAACGCTGACAGGTCAGGCTGCAGTTTCGCGATAAACTGTTTTGAGTTGTCGTTGTAGAAACTACCCGTATTAGGCGGCTGTTGTACAGGCCAGGTACCCTCGGTAGTACCCATGATGTACACAAAACCTTTGGAATCCAGCTGGATACCATATATCTGGTCGGCCGCCACCGTATTAGCGCCCATGTAGGTGCTCTGTAAGATGGACGTACCATCTGCGCTGATATGTGCAATGAAACCATCGCATATCCCGCCTCGGTAAGTGCCGTAGATAGGATTTCCCCTGATAGGGAAATTATTGCTGGCAGTACCGCCGGCAACATACAATGTAGCGCCGTTCAGTGCCAGTACATAAGCTGCATCTTCCTTACTGCCGCCAATATAGCTAGCCCACAACAGGCTGGAACAGTTAGGGTCTATTTTCATTACCACGCCATCCTGTGTACCACCGAAGCTGGTCTGAAATGCTCCGGGTGTGACGGGGAACTTGTCTGATCGGGTACAACTGGCTACATAGATATCGCCGGTGTTATCTATCACTACTTCACTACGAGCATCGTCGCCATAGTTACGGAGCAAAACTGAAGCGCCCAGCGTCCTGTCTTCACGGATATTTACGCCATCGTCAGCGGTGCTGGCCACAATGATAGAACCAATAATAGCTGAACCTGTAGGATTGAGTTTGGTAACTGCAATATCCCATCCGCCACGGTTGCCCACCACCACCGGCTGGCCATTATTGGAAGCTGGACCAGGGAAATTGCCGGAAGTAGTTCTTCCTGAGATCACCAGGTCACCGGCAGGATCTACAAAGAGACTATGCGGTTGTTCCTTACCGCCGCCACCAAGGTAGGTAGCATAGATCAGGTTACGGCCATTCGCAGAAAACTTACTGATACCAATATCAAAACCACCTTCTGCATAAGTGTTCTGTACCACACCAGGCGTAACAGGATATCCTACATTGAATACGATACCGCCACCATAAAAGGCGCCGGCATTGTCATATGTAGCGGTGAAACCCCAGTTATCAGCCTGGGAACCGGATACGGTAGAAAAGATATAAGAAGGGTCTATAACCAGCGGATAATTGTTGTTGTACTTACCGGATACCTTGAACTTCAGTTTCATGCCGCTCAGTACATATGATACTTTTACGGATACACGCTGATTGTCAATGTACTGATACGCAAAAGGCATCTGCTCTGTAACGGTACCTACAGAAGTAGTGATGATCAGCTGTTCTTTTTTGATCTCCAGTTTGTCCACACCGGTATATTGCAGTTGTATCTGGGAAGGATCAGCGCCTGGTTCTACGATGAGATCATACTTCAGCACACCAGCGTCTGAATATACCTGCATATCAACGCCCTGGTACAAAGACTTGTAATTCACCAGCTGATAAGATTTTACATTGGATGCCCATTTCTTCGGGTCATTGCCGATGAAGTAGTTGGCATAACTCTCATCTGCTTTTTCAGGAATAATTTCCGGTGTTCCTGCATTCAGAAAGGTCACTTCGTATGCATGTCCTTTTACCACGGGGAGCGTCAGCGGGGCGCTGGCATCACCATCCGTTTTTCCGGCAGTTGCATTGGCAGCACCCGCTTTTGCGTTGGCAGCGTAGCTGGGATCAGGCACCCATATAATGGAGTCCTTACCACCATGTGCATGACCATGTACCTTTTCGGCCAGCTCATCGCGTTGTTTTCTGTCCTGCAGGAGGAATGTAAAGCCGGTGCGTTTCAGGAAGGCAGCACCTCCACCCATGTCAGTTTTATAAAGGAAATCACCGTTCCACTGTCCTTTGTTCTCAGTAAACTGTAGGGGTTTGTTGTCATAGATTTCCTGTACCTGCACCTGCGCACGGGCTGTCACGCCTGTAAAAAGCGAAAGAAGGAAAGCTAAGCAGCCTATAGGGAAAGTAAAATTCAACGGAGTAGATTTAAAATGTTTATTCCTAGTTCTTTATCACTATTATAATACGTAATAACGCAGCAAGCGGTACATTTGTTACCGCAAGAACAGCGCCAATTCAATCAATTAGTAGTATCATCCCAACAAACGCCGGCGGTAATAATTTAGATGGCGGAAACGGGCCGGAGTTTAAAGTAAGTGAATATACCAGCTTGCCGGGGCGCATTTAGATAATAAACGTAAAAGTGGCTCAGGAAATTTTACTCCATGGAGATTTTCCTTGCAGGACGGCGAGAAACCGCTGTAAGGATTGATTCTCAGGTGTTGACAATTCCGGGTCTTCCTGTAATATTTTCTCTGCACTGGCGCGGGCGGCTTCCAGTATGGGCCTGTCTTCCACAATATCAGCCAGTTTCAGGTCAAGCAACCCACTCTGGCGGGTACCTTCAATATCGCCCGGTCCTCTCAGTTCCATATCTTTTTCAGATATCACGAAACCATCATTCGTCTGTACCATTACCTGGATACGTTCTTTTGAATCAGCGCCTACTTTATTGCCTGTCATGAGGATACAGAAGGACTGTTCCGCTCCCCTCCCCACACGTCCGCGTAACTGGTGCAATTGGGAAAGGCCAAACCTTTCTGTGCTTTCAATAACCATTACCGAGGCATTGGGTACATTCACCCCCACCTCTATCACCGTGGTTGCCACCATGATCTGCGTATCGCCGGTTACAAAACGCTGCATATTGGCCTCCTTCATATCCACCGGCTGGCGGCCATGCACCATACTGATATAGTACTGTGGCTCGGGGAAAAACGCTTTCACTTCTTCATACCCCTTCATCAGGTTCTCATAGTCAAGCGTTTCAGAATCTTCAATTAACGGATATACGATATATGCCTGTCGGCCTTTACGGATCTCCTCTTTAATAAAATCCATGACCTGGGGCCGCTGGAACTCTGTACGGTGTACAGTCGTAATGGGCTTACGGCCGGGTGGCAGTTCGTCAATGACTGACACATCCAGGTCGCCGTACACGGTCATTGCCAGGGTACGGGGAATAGGAGTTGCCGTCATAACAAGGATATGAGGAGGTATCACGTTCTTCTCCCATAAACGGGCACGTTGTGCCACCCCAAAACGATGTTGTTCGTCAACAATCGCCATGCCCAGGTTTTTAAACACCACCTGGTTTTCCAGCAGGGCATGGGTACCGATCAGCAGATGGATCTCTCCTTCTTCCACCTCTTTCAGGATCTGTTTACGGGCTTTCCCTTTCACATTCCCTGTAAGCAGTGCCACTTTCACCGGCATGTTTTCCAGCAGACCAGCAATGCTCTTATAGTGCTGCTGGGACAGGATCTCGGTAGGCGCCATCAGACAGGCCTGAAAGCCGTTATCTACCGCCAGCAGCATGGTAAGCAGGGCTACCATGGTCTTCCCGCTGCCCACGTCCCCCTGTATCAGGCGGTTCATTTGCCTGCCGGTGGTCGTATCCTGGCGGATCTCTTTCAGTACGCGTTTCTGCGCTCCCGTCAGAGAGAAAGGCAGGTGATGATTGTAAAAGGTGTTAAATGCGTCGCCTACGGTATTGAAGACAAAACCGTGCGACAACTGCTGTCGCTTGAACTTTAGCCGGCAGATCCTGATCTGGGCGATGAACAGCTCTTCAAATTTCAACCGGCGGCGGGCCTGGTTGGCATCATCTTCTCCGGCTGGCAGGTGAATCTTAAAATAGGCTTTTGACCTCTCCATCAGCCGGTATTGTTGTAAGATGGGCTGCGGAATATTTTCAGGTATTTCCCCGGGGGATAATTGCTCCAGCAAGGCCTTTGTGAGCTTACCGATAGCTTTGGCTGTCAGTCCCCGTGCTTTCAGTTTTTCGGTCGTATAATACACCGGTTCCAGGAATGGTTTTCCACTGGCTATCTCTTCTGTCAGCAGGTCCATTTCCGGATGGGATATCTGCAGGTAACCATTGAATACGGAGATCTTCCCGAACACCAGGTAAGACGCCTGCTGCTGCAGCGACTTTTCCATCCATTGCCAGCCCTGAAACCATACCAGGGAGATCTCCCCGGTTTCATCCCGCAGGGTGGCCACGAGCCGTTTGGCGCGCTTATCTCCTATCACTTCCATACGGGTGATCTTTCCGCGGATCTGCACATAATCCATCTGCATATGCAGGCTGATGATCTTTTCCACTTTTGTGCGGTCCACATAGCGGAAAGGAAAATAATACAGCAGGTCCCTGAAGGTGTGGACACCTATTTCTTTACGCAGCAGTTCTCCCCGCTGGGGACCTACTCCCTTCAGATACTCGATCGGATTTGATAATATGGCGTTCTTAAAATCCATAGACTACACAGGCAGCAAGGAAATTCCCGGCCCGCGAATACGCTATTTTTTGTTTTAAAGGTCTGGCTTTTCTCAATAAGCAGGGTACAAAAATAAAAGGTAAACAGCATACACTGTTTACCTTTTGAAATATTATTGATACGTAGTGATTACTCAGCTTCTACTTTGCCTTCCACGAACTGTTTCATCCATTCTGTAGTAACGGATTTAGGCCTTTCGAGAGAGAAACCAAGTGCACGGTCCCAGCACAGGGAAGCCAGTACACCCAGGGCACGGGAAACACCGAATAGTACTGTATAGAATTCATATTCCACCAGGCCATAGTGTACCAGCAGCGCACCGGAATGTGCATCTACGTTAGGCCATGGATTCTTGATCTTACCGAGGCTTTCCAGGATCGGTGGCACGGTTTCATATACCAGCCATACGATGCGTACCAGCTCATCGTCAGACAGGTGTTTCTTTGCAAACTCCATCTGTGCGGTGAAGCGTGGGTCTGTTTTACGCAGTACCGCGTGACCGTAACCTGGTACTACTTTACCTTCAGCCAGGGTCTTACGCACGTAGTCTTCGATCTGTTGTTTGGTTGGCATACCGCCACCCAGTTCTTCGCGCATATCGAGGATCCACTTGATCACTTCCTGGTTAGCCAGACCATGCAGCGGACCAGCCAGACCGTTCATACCTGCTGCAAATGACAGGTAAGCATCGCTCAATGCAGAACCTACCAGGTGAGTAGTATGTGCACTTACGTTACCACCTTCGTGGTCTGCGTGAATGGTCATGTAGAGACGCATCAGTTCTTTGAAGCCTTCATCTTCATAACCCAGCATGTGCGCAAAGTTACCAGCCCAGTCCAGGAGACCGTTTGGCTGTATGTGGTTATTGCCTTTGTATTTACGACGGTAGATATAAGCGGCGATACGTGGCAGACGTGCAATCAGGTCCATTGCATCATCGTACATCACGCTCCAGTAGTCTTTTTTGTTCATGCCTTCTGCATATGCTTTCGCAAAAGCAGATTCTGTCTGCATGGCCATTACACCTACGGTGAACATGGTCATCGGGTGGGTACTTACCGGCAGGGCATCAATAGCAGCAAAAACGTGGTTAGGCACATGAGAGCGGCGTGCCCACTGGTTAGAAAGGTGTTGTACGTCTGCTTCTGCTGGCAGTTCTCCTATCAACATCAGGTAAAATAATCCTTCTGGCAAAGGCTCAGCGCCACCTTTAACTTTCGGCATTTTCTCCCTCAGTTCCGGAATGGAATATCCACGGAAACGGATCCCTTCGTTAGCGTCCAGTAATGATGTTTCTGTCACCAAACCAGTTATGCCACGCATCCCCTGGTATACCTGTGCCAATGTAACATCCTCTATCTTCTTAGTGCCATGGTTCTTCACGAGGTCCTTCACTTCCGCATTGAGCTCATCGGCCTTTACCTTGAATTTTTCTTTTATATACCCCATTTTAAACTGTTGATTAGGTAATGATAACAAAAAATCGGATCAATTGTCAAAAGTAATGATTTGTTGAAAAACTTAGCTGCTTACAATCATAGAATTACAGGTAGCTATAAACAACATAACTTTCAAACAACTGATTTCCAATATACAAATAAGCAAATATTAATATAAACGGAATAAATTAAAGAAATGTGAAATTTTCTATTTTGGCGCCCTCAGGTACAACCAGAAGGCCAGGCCCCCAAACAAAAAGTTAGGTATCCACACGGCCAGCAAGGGGTTGAGGTCTGCTTTAATAGAAAATACCGTAGCAAACTGCAGGAAGATAATGTAGCTGGCGCTGATCACTATTCCGACAGCCAGGTGTAATCCGCTTCCTCCCCTTACCTTTTTAGAAGCAATAATCCCACCAATCAGTGTAAGGATGATCACTGCCCCGCAGGAAGCCGTACGCCTGTATTTTTCAACATAGAATATATTCAGCCCTTCAGCCCCTCTCAGTTTCTCTCTGGCAATGAATTTGTTCAGTTCTGGGGTGGTCATAGCCTCCTGGACATTTGACTCCTCGTACATTTCTTTAGGGTTCAGGGCGAGCTTGATCGAAGTATCTGATTTTGTCCACCAGTGTTCCTTCAGCCCATTAATGGAGCGCATCGTCACATAGTCCAGTTTCCACATCCTGTTAGTAGAGTCCCAGGTCACCCTGTCGGCCTTCATCTTGAACATAATGTTCTGCCCACGTACATCTTCCAGCAGGAAGTTACCACCGCTTTTATAGTTAGGGTCATAAGATCCGAAGGTTACATAGGTAAAACTGTCCACGCGGATGGTTTTATCATAAATATTCTGCTGAGCCGACTGTTTATGCACATAGGCATTTTCGAACTTGGTCCTGATCTTATTGGCAATAGGCACGGTCCACCTGTTCCCCAGCCATAACAGCCCTCCGAAAAGGATCGCTCCCACCCAGTAAGGGCGTAAAAAGCGACGGAAGCTGACCCCACTACACAGGATGGCGATGATCTCTGTACGATAAGCCATCTTGGAAGTGAAGAAGATCACAGAGATGAAAATGAAGAGCGGGAACAACAATGCAGCAATATGCGGGATAAAGCCAAAGTAGTAGTCTACTACAATCGTGTAGAAAGACAGGTTATTATTCATGAAGTCGTCTATCTTCTCCGTCACGTCTATCACTACGGAAATGATCAGCAGGATCATGAGGGAGTAAATAAAGGTACCTATGAACTTACGCAGGATATACCAGTCTATCTTTGTCATATAACGGCAAGATAATATAAATCTAAAGTCTTTGTTTCAACTGAGGCACCATAGTATTTTTCCAGCTGGCATAGTTACCGGCCAGGATCTGTTTCCTGGCTTCTTTCACCAGCTCCAGGTAAAACGCAATATTATGGATACTGGCCAGCTGCATTCCCAGGATCTCCCCTGCGGCAAATAAATGGCGCAGGTAGGCCTTGGTATAGCGGTTGCTGGCAAAACAGGCGCTGTTCTCATCTACCGGGGTAAAATCGGTCGCCCATTTCTTGTTTTTGATATTGATAACGCCATTCCAGGTGAACAGCATACCATTACGTCCGTTACGGGTAGGCATTACACAGTCGAACATATCCACGCCCAGGGCAATATTCTCCAGGATGTTCCAGGGAGTACCTACCCCCATCAGGTAACGAGGTTTCTGTTCCGGCAGGATATCGCACACCAGCCCGCACATTTCATACATATCCTGTTCCGGTTCTCCCACACTCAGGCCGCCAATGGCATTGCCAGCACATTCCCTGGCCGCAATCTCCGTAGCAGAGATCGTACGCAGGTCTTTATAGGTGCTGCCCTGTACGATGGGGAATAAGGTCTGTTCATGACCGTAAGCGGGTTGGGTTTCTGCCATACGTTTGATACAGCGGTCCAGCCAGCGGTGAGTCAGTTCCATAGACTTTTTCGCATACCGGTATTCGGAAGGGTATGGCGGGCATTCATCAAAGGCCATAATGATATCGGCCCCGATGGTCCGCTGGATGTCCATGACGTTTTCAGGTGTGAACAGGTGGCGGGAACCGTCGATATGTGACTGGAATAATACTCCCTCCTCCTTGATCTTGCGGTTGGCGGCCAGGGAGAATACCTGGTAGCCACCACTATCGGTCAGCAGGGGCCGTTCCCAGCCATTGAATTTATGTAATCCTCCTGCCTGCGACAGCACGTCCATACCCGGACGGAGGTACAGGTGGTAGGTATTACCCAGGATGATCTGAGCCTGCACATCGTCGCGCAACTGTTCCTGCGTCACTGCTTTCACGCTGCCTACAGTGCCTACCGGCATAAAAATAGGCGTTTCAATCTTTCCATGACCGGTGGTAATCTCGCCGGCACGGGCTTTACTGTTGCTGTCTGTTGTAATCAGTTCAAAATTCATCTCGGTATCTGAATGCTTGAGGCTATTCCTGCCATTTTCAGGGGGCAAAAATAAGGGGAATTATGCAGAAACCTTCATTCGGAGCCGGGAAAGCGGCTGTCTGCCCGGAAGAACGTAACCCCTTCATTCCCATTTAAAAATCTTTTTTTCCACAGGCTCATACAGATAACTAAAAACGTATATATTTGTCGTTGCTATGTTGTATAACTTGGGCTTATTAGCCTTTTACGCCTTTGCTACCGTTGCAGCCATACAAATATTGTATTACCTGTTTTTCTTTTCCCGGGTAGCTTTTTATCGCCGTACCTTCGAAAATGATATCGATCCCGATAGGGAATGCTCCGTTATCATCTGTGCGAAAGACGAGGAGCTGAACCTGCAGAAGAACCTGCCCTCGGTATTGTTACAGCGGTATCACGGCAAGAAGGAGCCGGCCTATGAGGTGATCGTGGTCAATGACAATTCTGAAGACGACACCAAGTATTACCTCCGCTCTATCGAACCCGGATATCCTCATTACCGCCATATCGAGATCAAACAGGCCGCCAAATTCATCCCCGGAAAAAAATTCCCGCTCTCCATGGGAATCAGAAGCGCCAAACACGAACACATACTGCTGACAGATGCCGACTGTAAACCGTCCAGCACCTATTGGCTGTCGCTGATGAGCCAGGGATTTACCGATGGCAAAGAGATCGTACTGGGTTACAGCCCTTACGAGAAGAAACCAGGCCTGCTGAACAAAGTGATCCGTTATGAGACCTATTTCAGTGCTTTACAATACCTTTCTTTCGCCCTCAGCGGTGTTACTTATATGGGCGTAGGCCGTAACCTGGCCTATAAACGGGAGCTGTTCAACCGCCACAAAGGTTTTACAGCACACCATCATATTGCCTCCGGCGATGATGATCTGTTCGTCAATGCAGCTGCCAACCGTCACAACGTAGGGGTAGTTATTAACAAACAGGCGTTTACTTACTCAGAGCCAAAGACCAGCTGGAAGAAATGGTTCCAGCAGAAAACCAGGCACATGTCTACCGGCAAGCATTACCGCTTCGGCCATAAGCTCCTGCTGGGACTGTTCTCCCTGAGCCACTTCTTATTCTATCCTTTCTTTTTTGCCAGCATCTTCTACGAACCACTCCGCTTGTATACACTGGCCATTCTGGGAGGAAAGCTGCTGCTGCAATCTGTGATCTCATATATGGCCATGCGTAAACTGGACGAGGCTGATCTTTTCAAATACAGCCTGTTCATGGATTTTTTCATGTTCATTTATTACATCATCCTCACTCCTGCCCTGCTGTTCAAGTCAAAGAACAGGTGGTAATCCGGATAAAAGATATACCAGCGGCTGTCTCAAAAGAGGCAGCCGTTTTTTATTGGTACATCCTTCGTTACATTTGCACCAATTTACAGACCATCACTACATCATGGATATCGTACTCAAATACTTCTCAGACTTTACGGATACACAATTGGAGCAATTAAAGGCATTGTCAGGTTTATACCAGGAATGGAATGAAAAGATCAATGTGATCTCCCGTAAAGACATTGATGCCCTGTACGAGAAACATGTGCTGCACTCCCTCAGTATTGCGGCCATTGCCGACTTTCCGGCAGGTATGCAGGTACTCGACCTGGGAACAGGCGGCGGCTTCCCCGGCATTCCCCTGGCGATCTTCTTTCCGGAGGTAAAGTTCCACCTGGTGGATTCCATCGGCAAAAAGATCAAAGTGGTACAGGGCGTATCCGAAGCACTGGGCCTGAAAAACGTGACCTCCGCCCACACCCGGGTAGAAGATATTAAAGACCGTAAGTTCGATATTGTGGTATCCCGTGCGGTAGCGCCCTTAAAAGATCTCTGGCGCTGGAGTAAGCCGGTTTTAAAGAAAGCCTCCGCTCATGAGCAGCAGCCCGGACTGATCTGTCTGAAAGGCGGTGATCTGACCGAGGAAATAGCAGATAGCGGCGTGCGTCCCCGCCTGACGGAACTCTATAAACTATTCCCCGAAGAATTTTTCCAGGAAAAATATATTGTTGTCGTGAATAAATAACTGAAAATCAACATCTGTCTCAAAATAGGCCCGGAAATATTATAAAAATTGCGTAAACTGTAAAATATCCATCCTGTTTTTTCGTCTCCCTTAGTAAGATGAAAGAATTGCTCCTTAAACAAACGCCTCTGGCTATGGCTGCAGAACAAAATGAGCGCATCCAGGAAACGGTGCGGCAGGAGCGCAAGCGCTTACTTCATTTTATCCGGAAACGGGTAAATAACGTAGCTGATGCGGAAGATATATTACAGGACGTTTTTTACCAGTTTACAGAATATTCCCGCGTGGGTAGTCAGATAGACTCTATTACCGCCTGGCTGTTCACTGTAACCCGTAATAAAATCACCGACTGGTTCCGTAAGAAACGTGAATCCACCTTCAGCGAGCATACCCGCGAACAAGACGGAGAAGAAACCCTGTTCCTTTCAGAAATGATAGCTGACCCGGGTGCGCTAAGTGATGCGCCCATGACCCGTAAAGTAATAGCCGAGTCTATTATGGAAGCTATTGATGAATTGCCCGAGGATCAGCGCAACGTGTTTCTGCAACATGAAATAGAAGGTAAGTCCTTTAAGGAGATGTCTGCCGAAACGGGTATATCCGTCAATACCTTATTATCCAGAAAAAGATATGCAGTGCTGTACTTACGTGAACGGCTGGCGGAACTGTACAAAGAACTTTTAAAAGATTAAAACATTATATATGAAACGTCGAACTCCGAAGATTGTGCATGTTCTCAAGTTTTTAGTACTTGGTGCCCTCTTCATTTGTTTCATTGGCTTCTCCGTACAACTGCTCTGGAACTGCCTGATACCAGACCTTTTCCACGGTCCGATCATTACCTTCTGGCAGGCCATCGGCCTATGCCTGCTCGGTAAGTTGCTCTTCGGATGGCATGGTAACGGTGGCGGTCCCTGGGGTATGCGCGCCAAAAACCAATGGCGCAGGAAAATGATGGAGAGAATGGAGCATATGTCAGACGAAGAAAGAGAGAAACTACGCGACAAACTGCGTCGCTGTGGTATGCCGAACCGCTGGGGAAACGAAGGCTTTTTCAACGAACCAAAAGATCAACAGAAAACAGAAACAAATCTCTAATGCAACGCTTAGCTGTAAACTACTTAACACCATTTGCCATGATAGGTATATTCAAAACCAATATAGCTACAAAGGAAGACAGGCAAAATATACTGCAGGCTATCCGTAACAGATTTGAAGTAGGTCATTGCCACGTTGACCTCGAAGACTGCGATAAAGTGTTACGCATCACGGAAATGAAAGTGCAGGAAGATGATATGATAGCATTTGTGAAGAAACAGGGGTTTTATTGTGATGTGCTGGAATAGTAAGCCGTTTTTTAGATAGATAGACTATTGTCATAGAAAGGCTGTTCCTGATGGAACGGCCTTTTTAATAAAAAACAGGTTGCCTTCTTTCAAAAGCAACCTGTTCTCATCAGCAATTATTTTACTACTATCTCTTCATCAGATTATTCCTCCTGTCCGTATCCGCCATTCTTTCACTCGGATCAATCTCGATCTCCGCAATCTCGCTCAATGGCATATTTACTTCCACATCATAAGTTCTGTTAGTCCAGGGCCAGTAGTCATGTACTACACGAGGGGTACTGCTGTCTTCACTAGGTTTGGAACCAAACATTAAAGACATCGGTACATAATGCATTACTTTCTTACCATCCTTGCCGGTGATCAGCAGATCAATCGGCATAGGCATATAATCGATGCGGCGCAGTCTTACAATTGTCTTTCCATTGTTCTCGAATGCACTGTCGATACCGTAATCAATATGTTTGGTTGTATATACAAAGTATTGTTTGTACCAATCCAGCTGCAGACCGCTTTCCTTCTCCATTACACGGATGAAGTCATTGACATTGGGATGTTTAAAACGCCATTCCCAATAGTATCTTAAAAGTCCTCTGTCGCGTGCGGAAGCACCGATGATATAACCCAGCTGTTCCAGGAATACAGCGCCTTTTGAATAGGCAGACAGGCTGTAACCATAGTTGCTGTTATAGTGATCGGAATGCGTGCTTAAAGGCTCTTCATAACCGCTTTTTACCAATGCAAAATAACCGTTGTAGGAGCCTGTCTGAGGAGAAGGCGCTCTCAGGGAATCCAGTGTATGGTATACAACATTGTTTTCCGCGAAGGTAGTGAACCCTTCATCCATCCATGGATAGAGGCTTTCATTTGTACCCAACATACCCTGGTACCAGGTATGCATCCATTCATGTGCAGCCAGGCCGTATAAGCCTTCTATTTTGCCGTTACCCATAATGAGGGTCGCCATTGGATATTCCATACCGCCGTCTCCTCCCTGGATGAAGGAATAGCTCTTGTAAGGATAAGGACCATAATGCGCTTTGATATACTTATAGGCATCAGGGATCATTTTGGCTAATTGTGGCCAGGTATCCTTAGTGGTCTCATTCTCTATATAGAAGAAGTGCGCAGTAAAACCATCCACCTGCTGTGTGATGTGTTTGTAATCAGGATCAGCCGCCCAAACGAAGTCGTGTACGTTAGGTGCTACAAAATGCCAGCTCAGTTTATTGCCTGCCGGACGCAGTACTTTGCTGCCGGTCATTTCATATCCATACCCGATCTGATTAGGATTCTGCAGATATCCGGTAGCTGCCACGACAAACTTTTTATCGATAGCGATCTTCACATCGTAATCACCCCATACGCCATAGAATTCGCGGGCGATATACGGTGTAGGATGCCATCCTTCGTAGTCATATTCACACATCTTCGGATACCATTGTGCCATGGAGTAATCCACACCTTCGGAGTTGTTCCGGCCGCTGCGGCGGATCTGTACCGGTACCTGCGCTTCAAACTCCATATCAAATGTAGTGGTGGTATGAGGCAGGATGGGCTTAGCTAAAGGCACTTCAAGAATGGTACCGATGACGTTATATTCCTGGTTTGCGCCATCTCTTTTCAGGGAGAGTATTTTCTGATAACCGATCTGGTCGGGCTGCAGTTTTGAAATGCGGTCGGTCACACGGCCATCCCAGTCACGTCTTTCATTACCGTTCTTATCTCGGAATAACACTGTCTGGCCCAGTTCGCGGCTGCGAACGTCCATCATACTGTTAGGCTGGAACGCATTCCAGTAGAGGTGATAAAATACCTTAAAAAGTGTGTCAGGAGAGTTGTTGGTATATTGTAGTTTCTGCTTGCCGCTGAAACGGTGAGTAGCGACATCCATATCGATGTCCATTACATACTTTACTCTCTGCTGCCAGCGGTCAGACTGCGCCTGTGTACTATGCCAGCCGGCGATGAGCAGACATGCCAGCAGGCTTTTTTTTATGCTCGGTTGCTTCATCCTAAATTCTGAATTTGAGTTACGTTAAGCTTAGTTTATGCTGATCTTGTTTACGTTACCGAACAAGCGGGTTTTATGACTTACCCTCTACAATAAGGACGATTTCCCCCTTTACTCCTTTTTCGTTGAAATAATCATGTACTTCCTGTAAGGTACCTCTTTTATTTTCTTCAAACATTTTGGTCAGTTCCCGGCTAACGCAGCATTGGCGGTCTGCCCCGAAGTATTCGATCAGATCGGCCAGTGTTCTGACCAGCCGTTGAGGAGATTCATAAAATACCAGTGTACGCTCGTCCGTAGCCAGTTGGGTAAACAGCGTATGCCGTCCTTTTTTCAGGGGCGGAAATCCTTCAAAGGCAAAACGGTTCATCGGAATACCGCTGTTGACCAGTGCCGGTACAAAGGCAGTAGCACCTGGCAGGCATTCTACGGGCACGCCTGCCCTGTTACATTCACGTACCAGGAGAAATCCCGGATCGGAAACCCCGGGCGTACCTGCATCGGTGATGAGGGCCATGGTCTTACCAGCCTGCAACTGCTGTACAAGGTGTTGCAGTATTTTATGTTCATTATGCTGATGGTAGGGAGTGATGGGCTTATTGATGTTGTAGTGCTTCAATAACACCCCGGAGGTGCGGGTATCTTCCGCCAGCACCAGGTCCGCTTCTTCAAGTACTTTGACTGCGCGGTAGGTGATATCGGCCAGATTGCCTATGGGAGAAGGAACAAGATATAACTTCATACAATTACGGATTACAAATTACGAATTACGAATGACATGCAGCGATGATCATAGATGCTACGGGCTCATTCCTAATTCGACATTCGTAATCCGTAATTGCTGTTTTTTTTACTGGATGCTTACTTCAAAAGATTCCATTACCTGGTTAGCCAGCAGTTTCTGACAGGCTACTTCAGCCAGTTGTTTAGCTTCTTCTTTGGTAGCAGCATCTATCTGCAAGGTAATATGTTTGCCAATCCTTACGTCGTGTACATTGTTGATGCCCAGGTTCTTTAAACCACTCATTACCGCCTTACCCTGAGGGTCCAGTAATTCTTTCAGCGGCATCACATTAATATGTGCAGTAAACGTCATTTTTTAAAAATTTTGACGCAAACCTAAGATTTAAATCGCAAAAAACAACTACTTAACGGCATTACCGGTAGAAGGTTTTGACACAATAGACAGCAGAACGTAGCAGATAAAGACAAAAGGTACGGTAGCAAATTTCAGCACAGGAATGCCTGCTACCGACAATGCCACCAGCAATAAACGAGCCCAGTTAGGCTTGAGCTGCAGGCTTTTAAACTTCAGGCTAAGCATAGGTATTTCTGCTACCATCAGGTAACATAAAAGGGCTATGATAGTATACAGCACCCATATATTCTGCAGCCAGTGGGCCAGGTTGAACGGATTGTACAATATGATCAGCGGGAAAGACGCTACCAGCAATCCTACTGCAGGTGTGGGAATACCAATAAAATTCTCCGACTGCCGGGTGTCCAGGTTGAACTTAGCCAGCCTGTAAGCGGCAAAACAGGGCACCAGCAAGGCTGGCGCAAGGTTTATATAAGAAACGTCGAATACATCCGGCATACGCATATAAGCGCTGCGCAACAGGCGGAATAACATCAGGCCCGGTACCAGCCCAAAGCTGATCACATCTGCCAGGGAATCCAGCTCTCGGCCGAAGGGCGACTGTAATTTGAGCCATCTCGCTGCCAGTCCGTCGGTAAAATCAAACAAAGCGGCCAGCACCACCATGGCAGACGCCCAATACACAGGCTCCGGGTTGGTGATAGTATACTCTACGCCGTTGAACTCCGCAATATACTGCGGAGCATGCAGGATATAAATAACGGCCAGGGCGCCGCAAAAAAGGTTGCTGAGCGTAAGGATGTTAGGTAGTTGCTTCATTTGTATTCAAGCCGATCGCCTATGGAAATTAGATCCATAGACGATCGCACATTTTTAGCATTAAATATTTAGTAAATATATACACTATTTCTTCATCAACGATTCTATCTCCTCAGCAGTGATAGGAATATTCTTCATGAGATCCACATTTCCACCTGCGGTCAGCCAGACATTGTTCTCAATGCGGATACCCATTTTTTCTTCCTCTATATAGATACCAGGTTCTATTGTCATCACGGAATTCTCCGGAATAGGCTGGAAAAAGGATGGTCCCAGGTCATGCACACCTACTCCCAGGTGATGGGAGATACCATGATACAGGTATTTACGGTAAGCAGGCGCTTCAGGGTCCTGGTTTTTGACGTCTTCCTCCTTCAGCAGACCGAGCTTTACAAACTGCTTTCCAGCCTCCACGCCTACCATATCATGGTATTTTGCGATAGTCAGTCCTGGTCTGAGGATAGATTTCGCATAATTGTGCAGGTGCAGGCAGGCATCATATACTTCCCGCTGACGGGCAGTGAACTTCCCGTTTACCGGTACGGTACGGGTAAGGTCTGCATTGTAGCCACCGTAGGCTGCCCCAAAGTCCATGAGTATCAGCTCCCCGTCCTTACATTCCTGGTTATTGAAGATGTAATGGAGGATACGGGCACGGTCGCCACTGGCGATAATCGAACCGTACGCCTCTCCATCTGCCCTGTTACGCAGGAATTCATGCAGGATCTCGGCATGGATCTCATGTTCCCATACACCGGGACGGATGAACTGCAACAAGCGGCGGAAGGTCTTTTCCGTAATGTCGATTGCCTGTTGGATCACCTTTACCTCTTCAGCAGACTTAACGGCACGCAGTTTCTTGAATATAACGGCGGCACGCAGGTAATTATGCAGCGGGTACCGGCTGCGCAGATCTTCTGCGTAGCGGTAATCCCTTACAGGCACCAGGCTAGACTTACGGTTATTCTCGTTGGTGTTCAGGTAAATATTGGTAGCATCATGGATCCAGGGTTGCAACAAAGCATCCAGGGAATCCAGCCATACTACGGTTGAGATACCGGAAACGGCGAAAGCCTCATCTTTTCTTAAACGGTGACCGTCCCACTTCTCTTTCAGCTCGTTAGGGCGTACCAATACCAGCACTTCCCTGTATTTCGGGTCCGGGTTGTCGGGGTACAATATAACCATCGTATCCTCCTGTTCTATACCGGTTAGCCAATACAGATCTGCATTCTGCTGGAACTTGTGAAATGCGTCTCCGTTGGTAGGCAATTCATCGTTGGAATTGATGATAGCGATGGACTGAGGCTGCATTTCTGCAATAAAGCGCTGACGATTCTTTATAAAGATCTGAGAGTCTAATGGTAAATTTTTCATGTTCTTAGTTTACGTTGGTGTATGCAAAAAGAGCGTCAAACCTACTGAAATTTCACAATAAGCGCCACCTTGTCTTTTATAGGCGGAGGCCTGTCCCCTTACATCGTGTGATAAGGCTGCCTGTTCTATACCGGTAAAAACATAATATAATGAAATATACCATTATACGATGTAAGAATAAGTGTATAGTAACCTCTTAATTCTTTACCGTTTCCTGCAAAACAACCAGATCCATTTTAGATATTTATTAAACAAGTATCCATTTAGCAGGTACAATTTCTAAATTTGGACAATTCTGCAGCCTTTAATTTGATAATATCAAAAAATCACTAGATTTGCTTACTACACCAAAACAATCTTACTATGCAAGTCAGCAGTGTAAGGAATCCTGTTGCCGACCTACTAGAGCTAGGAAT
Organism: Chitinophaga ginsengisoli; assembly: GCF_003014595.1. GTDB lineage: Bacteria > Bacteroidota > Bacteroidia > Chitinophagales > Chitinophagaceae > Chitinophaga > Chitinophaga ginsengisoli. The sequence continues at coordinate 88,834 of NZ_PYGK01000003.1, forward strand.
CCGGCAACCCAACCACATTTATTATCAACTGGAGCCAGCAGAACTGATCGCGCAGACAGTAGCTGCAGGACAGGGCGTCATCACCAGCAGCGGCGCTCTTGCCGTCAACACCGGTCAGTTTACAGGCCGGTCTCCCAAAGACAAATTTATTGTTAAAGATGAGCTCACAGCGGCGACTGTTAACTGGAATGATTTCAACATTCCGGTTAACCCTGCCAGCTTTGATAAGCTGTATGACAAGATCACCCGTTACTTTACAGGTAAGGATGTATGGGTAAGAGATGGTTATGCCTGCGCTGATCCGGCTTATCGGGTGAACATCAAAGTGATCTCAGAAACGCCCTGGGCCAGCTTGTTCGCCTACAATATGTTCCTCCGCCCTACAGAAGAGGAGCTGGAAAACATGCATCCGGAATGGACCGTCATCCAGGCGCCGGGTTTCCTGGCAGATCCTGCCACAGACGATACCCGCCAGGGGAATTTCGCCATGGTCAGCTTCACCAGGAAAACGATCATCATCGGTGGCTCTGCCTATACCGGCGAGATCAAGAAAGGTATTTTCACCATCCTCAATTATATACTACCGCATGAACATGGTGTACTGAGCATGCACTGCTCGGCCAACCAGGGAGAACATGGGGATACGGCTATTTTCTTCGGATTGAGCGGTACCGGCAAAACCACCCTCAGCGCAGATCCGGATCGTAAGCTGATCGGCGACGATGAACATGGCTGGTCTGCAGACAACGTCTTCAATTTCGAAGGCGGGTGTTATGCCAAGTGTATAGACCTGAGTGAAGAAAAGGAACCGCAGATCTTCCATGCCATCCGTGAAGGTGCGCTGCTGGAGAATGTGATCTGTTACCCGGGCACTGCCGACGTGAACTATGCGGATAAATGTATCACAGAAAATACACGTGTGTCTTACCCCCTGCATTACATCGATAATGCCCTGATACCATCCATAGGTAGCATTCCGGAAAATATATTCCTCCTGACATGTGATGCATATGGCGTATTGCCACCTATCTCCAGATTGACGCCGGAGCAGGCCATGTACCAGTTCATCTCTGGTTATACTGCCCGGGTGGCCGGTACGGAAGCAGGTATTACCGAACCTACAACTACTTTCAGTACCTGTTTTGGCGCACCTTTCCTGCCTTTGCATCCGGTAAAATATGCCGCTATGCTAGGAGAGAAATTACGTCATCACAAAGCGAAAGTATGGCTGGTCAATACCGGCTGGACAGGAGGCGCATACGGTACCGGACAGCGTATCAAACTGTCCTACACCCGCGCTATGGTAGCTGCTGCCCTGAAAGGACAGCTGGACAAGCTGGCGTACAAGGACCATCCTGTATTTGGCTTTTCCATCCCCGAATCATGTCCGGGTGTACCGGCAGAACTGCTGGACCCAAGTAATACCTGGGCCGATAAGGCAGCATACGACAAACAGGCTATTGCGCTGGGACACAAGTTTGTACACAACTTTGAGAAATATGCCGATCAGGCAACGCCGGAAATTTTATCTGCATCTCCAAGAATTTAGCTATATTGGCATTCTCCACGCCTTTAAAATTTCCACTACTTTAATACAAGTTCACCGATGCAGGCTGTACCTGTCGCAAAACAAGTAACCTATCATTATTTTGACTATTGATGACAGGGAACTTGTTTTGCGGAACTTGAAAGGAAAATCCTACCTTTGCGCATGCAAATTTTAGACGGTAAACTTGTTTCAGCGGCTGTTAAAGCCCAATTGGCAGATAAGGTAACTGAATTGAAAGCGTTGGGCGAAAAAGTCCCCCACCTGGCAGCCATCCTGGTTGGCAACAATCCAGCCAGCGAAACTTATGTGGCCTCCAAGGTAAAATCCTGCGCCGAGATCGGTTTTCACTCCACTCTTTTACGCTTCGATGCGAAGATCTCTGAAAAGCATTTACTGGACAATATCACACTGCTGAATGAAAACGCAGATATTGACGGTATACTCGTACAACTTCCTCTTCCCAAACATATCAACGAAGAACTGGTGATCAACACCATTGATCCCAGCAAGGATGTAGATGGCTTCCATCCCATGAACGTCGGTAAAATGGTAGCAGGATTGCCTACTTATATTCCCGCCACTCCTTACGGCATTATGCTGATGCTGGAACACTATAACATCCCTACCAAAGGGAAACATGCAGTAGTGATCGGACGCAGCCACATTGTGGGTACGCCAATGAGCATCCTGCTGAGCCGGAATACTAATCCCGGTAACTGCACCGTAACGCTCACGCACTCACAGACAGCCAACCTGAAAGAGCTCTGTCTGCAGGCCGACATTATCGTGGCAGCCATTGGCCGCCCGAACTTCGTGACGGCGGACATGGTGAAAGAAGGAGCGGTTGTGATCGACGTAGGTATCAACCGTATCGAGGATGCTACTAAAAAGAGCGGTTTCAGACTGGTAGGCGACGTGGATTACAACGCTGTAGCGCCTAAAACCAGCTTTATCACTCCGGTGCCGGGCGGTGTTGGTCCTATGACCATCGCAGCATTGCTGAAAAACACCTACCATGCCTCTCTGGGTCAGAAAGTAAACATGAACTAAAGAATATCCTGTAAAACGCTTAACACTTTGTGTCTTGTACGGTACAAAGTGTTAAGCGTTCTGCATTTCCGGGGAGCCGATCCGTCAGTGAATCGCCCCCATTTACGTACCTTTGCAAAATGTCAACAACAACAGCCGATATCGCAACATCTCTTCAGCTTCCTGTAATGGAACGTTTCTACACCCTGCAGGGTGAAGGCAACTACCAGGGCCAGGCGGCGTATTTCATACGCCTGGGCGGATGCGACGTAGGCTGTCACTGGTGTGACGTAAAAGACAGCTGGGACGCTTCCCGTCACCCGCTGCTCGCTATCAGTGACCTGGTCAAAGATGCAGCCGTACATCCCGGCCGTATTGCCGTGATCACCGGTGGAGAACCCCTTATGCACAACCTGGATGCGCTGACAGACGCCCTGCACAAGGAAGGCTTCCGTACCCATATGGAAACTTCCGGCTCCTCCCCTTTAAGCGGGCACTGGGACTGGATCACCCTCTCCCCCAAGAAGTTCAAAGCTCCTCTCCCGGAGATCTGTGGGCTGGCACATGAACTGAAGGTGGTCATATTCAACAAAACTGACTTCGCCTGGGCGGAAAAATATGCCGCACTGGCAGGTCCTCATTGCAAACTCTATCTGCAACCTGAATGGGACCGTGCAGCGGAGATCACTCCCCTGATCATCGATTACATCAAGGAAAATCCTCAATGGCAGCTTTCCCTACAGGTGCATAAGTACATTAACGTACCGTAAAGCCTGTTCCCTACATCATTTTAAGGCCTTACATTTGTGCTTTTTTTCATATATTGGCGGCCTAGCCAATCTAAAGTTATGAGAAGAGTCCTCCTATTGACGAGCAGTTGTTTCCTGTTATGCCTGGAACTGAGCGCCCAGGTCATAACGTATGAGAACGCGAAGAAAAAAGCACAGAAAACTTTTGATGACGCCCAGATGGCAGTAAGGGAATACCGTATGACGGATGCTATCGACCTGCTGAAAGATGCTGTAAGACAAGAACCTGGATTTACAGATGCTTACGGGCAGATGGTCATCACGTATGCTGAGATGAAACAGTATAAGGAAGCCATTATCAACTACGAAACGCTGAAAAGGCTTGACAGTCTTTCCACAAGACCTGCTATGCTATCTTATTCCAAAGCGCTGGCGGGCGAAGGAAGATTCAGTGAAGCACTGGCCACAGTTACCCTATACATTCAGACCAACAAAACTAAAAGTGCAAGAGCGGAAGCGCTCCAGAAAGCATACACTTTCGCTGCCGCCGCAGCTGCCAAACCAGTTCCTTTCAAACCACGCAACCTGGGAGACAGCATCAATACCAAGGACCCGGAATATTTCCCATCCCTGACCATTGATGGTAAGACACTCGTTTTCACCCGACGTGTGAACAACAAAAATGAAGACTTCTATGTCTCTGAAAAGGACGATAGTCTTGGGTGCTGGCTGCCTGCCTATGGTTTCGGGTCTCCCGTAAACACGGCCAATAACGAAGGTGCACAGAATATCTCGCAGGACGGGAATATGCTGGTGTTCACCGGTTGCGACTTCCCCGGGGGAAGAGGTAGCTGCGATATATACTACACTATCAGAACAGAAGAAGGATTGTGGGTGGAACCGATGAACATGGGCTCTCCTATCAATACCCGCGACTGGGAATCGCAGCCCAGCCTATCTGCCGACAGGCAAACCCTGTACTTTGCCCGTGAAACTGCGGATGCCGGTTCAGAGATCTTCATGAGCAAATTGCAGCCTAATGGCAAATGGGGATTCCCGGAGCGACTGGATTCGAACATCAACACACCCGGTCGTGAAACCACTCCTTTCATACATCCCGATAACCAGACCCTGTATTTCGCCTCCAATGGCCATCAGGGTTTTGGCGATATGGATATCTTCTTCTCCCGCCGTCAGCCTGATGGCAGCTGGGGCCCGGCAGTCAATCTCGGTTACCCGATCAACACTGTAGACGAAGACGCCAGCCTGATAGTAGCAGCGGACGGTAAAACTGCTTATTTCGCATCAGACAGATCTGACAGCCGCGGACAACTGGACATCTACAGCTTCGAACTGTACCCGGAAGCACGTCCGCAGAGAACACTCTTTGTAAGAGGTTATGTGTATGATGCCAAGACCAAACGTCGCCTCATAGGTAATGTTGAACTGACTGACCTGGAAACAGGAAAAACAGCTGCTGTAGTACGTACCGACAGAATAGGCAACTACCTGATACCACTCCCTATCGGGAAAGACTATGCCTTTAACGTAAACCGTAAAGGCTACCTGTTCTACTCCGATAATTTCTCGCTGAAAAATAAAACAGACGATTCCATGTTCGTGCGTGATATTCCGCTCGTACCACTGGATACAAACGCTGTAATGGTATTGTACAACATCTTCTTTGACACCAGACAATTCAACCTTAAACCAGGTTCTGAAATTGAGCTGAACAGACTCGTAGGATTGATGCAGGAAAATCCAACCCTGATCGTAGAGATCAGCGGACATACCGATAATATCGGTAATGACAAGGATAATATGATCCTCTCTGAACGCCGCGCACAGGCTGTTGTGAAATACCTGGTGTATAAAGGAGTATCAGCTGAAAGATTGCAGGCAAAAGGCTATGGAGAAACGATGCCTGTAGCAGAGAATAATACGCCGGGAGGCAGGGCCGCAAACAGAAGAACGGAATTCAAGATATTGAAGCTGTAGCGACAGCAAATACAAATTAAAAAATCAGGAATAATGCAGCGGATGGCTTGTGTTATTCCTGATTTTTTTTTCAATCACTGACGTCATTTATAATCCCTCATCTGGCCTCGCAGCAAGGAATCAATCTCCCCTGGCCGCCGCTTATAATCATACTGGAACATCGCCGGTAACCAATCGCCGTACATTGGATTGGGCAATACAATAAACCGTTTACCAAAATCGGCTGCAGATTGTTGTGTAACCTGTTCACGTTCGGCAACTGGTTGCTTATCGAAGATGGCCGCAAAATCGCTCAGGTTATCTCCCATCAATAACAGGATGTGATGTGCCTGTGCTACTTGCTGGCGGCGGCTTTCCTTGCCGGAGGTGGTTGTTTTCAGCAGCAGATGCTCATTGTCTGCATTGGGGAAATGCCAGCGTTGCAGGTTTTGTAAGGTTACAGCACGTTCTGTTTCTGATCTGTTAGTGATATAAAATACCTCTACACCTTTCGATGCGGCATACTGCAGGAAGGACAAAGCGCCAGGCACTGTATCAGCAGCGGCTTTTGAAGTCCATTCCATCCATGTTTTATCAGCATATCCTTCTCCTCTTAAAGCAGTATGCACTGTGTATGGACTGTTATCCAGCACAGTTTCATCGATGTCTGTAACAACTGCAGGTGGTAGTGTAGCCGGTTGCGTAAGGCTTTCGTCCAACCTCATTCTTGCAATGTTGTAAGCCTGAAAACATAGCGCTTTGTATTCCGCTGCTTTCTGCTGCCAGAGGGCAGCCCAGGCAGGACCATAAGGCTGCAGAACAGTCGTAGATGATGGCCCCTGTGCAACAGGCGGCTGTGTAGTCTTACAGGCAATCATTCCTGCAAGCAATGCACATGTGAGTAAAATGTTTTTGTATTGCATGGGAGTAAACAGAAGAAGTTTTAACTTAGACACGTTAACCGCAAAAATATGCAATATGCAGGAGGAATTACGCCACCAGATTGCGCTTACGCAAATTCCACAGATAGGAGATATTGTCGCCAAAAAATTGCTCGCACACTTCCATTCAGCCAGTGCTGTTTTTAAAGCCAGTAAACACGAGCTGGAGCATATTCCCGACATTGGCACTGTAAGGGCTGCTGCCATACTGGAATTCGACGACTATGAACAGGTAGACAAAGAGATTGAATACATAGCACAGTACGATATACAACCTATCTTTTATACCAGTGCACAGTATCCGAAACGGCTGAAGCATTGCGCAGACAGCCCTGTGATGCTATATTACAAGGGTAATGCTGATCTCAATGCCGGCAGGATAGTCAGTATTGTGGGTACACGTGCGCCGGGAGATTATGGTAAGACCATATGTGCAAAACTGGTGGAAGACCTGGCTGCACACAATGTAATGGTGGTAAGCGGTATGGCGTATGGTATAGACATTATAGCCCACAGACAGGCACTGTTGCATGGCATCCCCACCATTGGCGTGCTGGCACATGGTCTGGACCGCATCTATCCTCCACAGCATAAAGGCACCGCTATGGCAATGGTTGAAAACGGCGGATTACTCACTGAATTCCTCAGCGAGACACAGCCCGACAAACAGCATTTTCCTATGCGCAACCGTATTGTGGCCGGCATTGCCGATGCCACCATTGTGGTAGAAAGTGGCCTGAAAGGAGGCTCGCTTATCACGGCGGATATTGCCAATAGTTACAACAAAGACGTCTTTGCTGTTCCCGGCCGGATAGGCGATCCACATGCTGCCGGCTGCAATGAACTGATCAGAACGAATCAGGCCATGCTGATCACCAGTGCAACGGATCTCGTACAGGTGATGGGATGGGACCACCACCATCCGTCTAAAGTACAAGCGGATCCTCAACTGGGATTGTTTTTGACCTTGGATGAGGCAGAGCGCCACATCCTGACACTTTTTACCGGGAATGATGAAAAACATATCGATCAGCTTCGCCGGGAGAGTTATTTGCCCGGTAGTCAGGTCGCTTCCCTGGTATTAAAACTGGAAATGCAGCATGTGCTGAGAGGGTTGCCCGGACAGAAATACCAGGTGATAAATTGAGGGATGTTCGCCGTCGCTTCTTCGATGCTAGTTCGATGCTTGTTCGACGCTTCGCCGTCCTGTGTTCTCCCGGGGGATTCCACACGCTCCCCGGGCTGAAAATCAGGGCTATAAACCCGGCGCTCCTACCAGAGCGTTGATATCAAGGCGGGTTTCTCAGATAAGCTTCTTTGTCCCATTTTTGTACCTTCTTCATCTCTCCTTGTTCTCTCCGTCTTCTCTGCTTATTCTCTGCTTGTTCTCTCAGCTTGTTTTACTGCTTAATATAGCAGCCTCTTCCCTCCTGTTCTTTTAATCTATCCCAGGAAAGGAGGAGATGTCTACACTTCGATCGGTTAATTAACCGATATTTCGAATTATCGGCTTTATAACCGATACACTCATTATCGGCAAATGGACCGATATTTTAAAATATCGGCTAAATAACCGATATTTATAGTATGACCAGTATCATTACAGGCGATATTATCAACTCACGGGGTCAGAGCGATCCGGGTATCTGGCTGCATCCTTTAAAAGAGCTGCTGGGAGAATGGGGTAAGGCGCCCAAAACATGGGAGATATTCAGAGGAGATAGCTTCCAATTGGAGGTCAGTAAACCCTGGAAGGCATTAATGGCAGCTATTCGTATTAAGGCCTGTATTAGGTCGATAGATACGTTGGATGTACGGATGGGCATCGGTATAGGTGAGAAAAATTACAGCGCGCCGCATATTACTGAATCAAACGGACCGGTTTTTGTTTATTCGGGGGAAACGTTTGAAGCATTAAAAAAGCAAAAGCAACGTTTAAGTATCAGCAGCCCGTGGCCGGAACTGGATACGGAGTTAAACCTGATGTTCCGGCTGGCCTCCATTGCATTGGATAAATGGACGCCTGCCACGGCACAACTTGTAGCCATATCTATTGCGAACCGTGAACTTTCACAGAAAGAGCTGGGCGATCAGATCGGCCGTACCCAATCTACCATTAGTGAGGGCCAGAAGAGGGCTCATTATGAGGAAATAATGGCATTGGAGAGTTTCTACCGAAAATGTATTAAAGATTGTATCTCAAAAACACATACATGATATGATACTCTTTCTGCAACTATTTTTAGCACATATCCTGGGTGATTTTTTCCTGCAGAACAACAAATGGGTGAGCAACAAAGAAGCACTGAAATGGCGTTCTCCTTACCTCTATATACACATCCTTATTCATTTCTGGCTCATATTGCTAGTGACCTGGAATTTTGATAACTGGCAGATAGCCTTCCTGATCATGCTTACCCACTTGCTGATAGATGGCATAAAACTGCAATTCCAGCAACCGGCATATCAAAGAGCATGGTTTTTCGGAGATCAGCTGGCGCACCTGCTTGTTATCGGTATCATCTGGGCATTTCACGAAAAGATAACATGGCACTATACAGACCTCATTACTGTCAAAAGTCTTATCATCTGCATTGCCGTCCTGTTTGTGCTGAAACCCGCATCCATTATTACGAAAAACATGATATCCCGTTGGACGCCCAACAGTACTCCCGGTCAGCACATATCAACCATAGAGTCACTGGAAGATGCCGGCGAATGGATCGGATTCCTGGAACGACTGATGATATTAACATTTATACTACTGGGCAGATGGGAGGGAGTTGGTTTCCTGCTGGCCGCGAAATCTGTGTTCAGGTTCGGAGATCTGAAAGCACCCAAAGAGACCAAACTAACTGAATATGTGGTGATAGGCACCTTCCTGAGCTTCTTCATCGCCATCATGACAGGGCTGCTGAGCAGTTATTTACTAACAGTGTTAAAGTAATCTTCACATTGACTGTTTCATCAACATTTTTCTATTTGCTCAAATAGGTGTACATTTGCGTGCAATTATTTAATAACTGACAAATAGTTGCAACATGCCTGCCGGAAAATCGAAACCGAAATTTGTAGAGGACGGACTTACTTTTGATGACGTACTCCTGGTTCCAGCCTACTCTGAAGTTCTACCCAGAGACGTAAACATCTCAACGCAACTTACCAAAAACATACGCCTTAACATACCGATGGTGTCTGCTGCCATGGATACTGTTACTGAAGCTAACCTGGCCATTTCACTGGCTCGTCAGGGAGGCATTGGTATTCTGCATAAAAACATGAGCATTGAAAAACAGGCAGAACTGGTGAGAAAAGTAAAGCGCAGTGAAAACGGCCTGATACTCGACCCGGTTACCCTGCATGCCAATGCTACCATAGGAGAAGCACTCCGCCTGATGAAAGAAAACAGCATCGGTGGTATTCCTATTATAGATGATGCCAACAAACTGGTAGGCATTCTCACCAACCGCGACCTGCGTTTCGAAAGAAACCACAAACGCCTGGTAAGTGAAGTAATGACCACCGAAAACCTGATCACTGCTCCTGAAGGCACTGACCTGAAGAAAGCAGAAAAGATCCTTCAGCAGAATAAGATCGAGAAACTGCCTGTAGTTGCCAAGAATGGTAAACTGGTAGGTCTGATCACTTACAGGGACATCCTCCAGGTATCCAGCTATCCAAATGCTGTAAAAGACGCCTATGGCCGTCTGCTGGTAGGCGCTGCTCTCGGTATCACCCCTGATGTACTGGACAGGGCACAGGCACTGATCAATGTAGGTGTGGATGTGGTTTGTCTCGACAGCTCACACGGTCACTCCATCGCTGTTATCAACAGTCTCAAGAAACTCAAGAAAACATTCCCTAAACTGGAAGTGATAGCTGGTAACGTAGCTACCGGCGAAGGTGCACTGGCACTGGCTAATGCAGGCGCAGACGCCGTAAAAGTAGGTGTAGGACCCGGTTCCATCTGTACTACCCGCGTAGTAACAGGTGCTGGTTTCCCTCAGCTTTCCGCAGTATTGCTGGCAGCAGAAGCACTGAAGAAAACAGGTGTACCGGTAATTGCTGACGGTGGTATCCGCTACACAGGCGATATGGTAAAAGCCCTCGCTGCAGGCGCATCCAGCATCATGGCAGGTTCCATCTTTGCAGGTGTGGAAGAAAGCCCCGGAGAAACGATCATCTACGAAGGCCGTAAGTTCAAATCTTATCGTGGAATGGGATCTCTGGAAGCAATGGTAGAAGGTAGCAAGGACCGCTATTTCCAGGAAGAAGATGATATCAAGAAACTGGTACCGGAAGGTATCGTAGGCCGCGTACCTTATAAAGGTTTGCTGTCTGAAGTGATCCAGCAATTCGTTGGCGGTCTGCGTGCAGGTATGGGCCTCACCGGTTCCAAAGACATCAAGACGCTGCAAGCGGCACAGTTCATCAAGATCTCTCCGGCTACAGTGAAAGAAAACCACCCGCACGACGTGGTGATCACTAAAGAAGCACCGAACTACAGCAGATAATTATCCGCTGATAAACAGTACGGCAAGCAACAATAATAACCGGCAACAGCTGACGATACACGATACGTACTGATGCGTGTTCATCACTGCCAAACATAATGATAAAAGCCTCCTGCAACAGCGCCAGGGGGCTTTTATTATTATTTAATAATTTATTTCCTGTACTACTTTTATATTCGCTCTTTCTAGTCCGTCAAACCGGGCGAACTAACAAATCATATTACAGTTATCCATCTATGGATAACTGTTTACAAAATCAATGAACTATGAACCGCTGGTTACCCATACTACTAAGCCTTGCCGGTGCATTGCTGTTATGGGCCGCATGGCCAACCTCTCCCCTTACCTTCCTGATATTCATTGCTTTTATCCCCCTGTTGCGGATAGCAGACCTCGTACCGCATCGGGGTAAATACTTCGGCTGTATCTTCCTGACACTGTTCCTTTGGAATGTGGCCACTACCTGGTGGGTGGGTAATACAACCGTACCTATCAGCGGTGTGGCAGCGAACCTGATCAATACCCTGCTGATGAGTATTCCCCTGCTGGGATATCACCGCACGCGGGCACGGGTAGGTCAGACAGCGGGTTATTTTGCCTTGATAGTATATTGGTTAACGTTTGAATACATCCACCTTAACTGGGAATTCAGCTGGCCATGGCTCAGTCTGGGGAATGTTTTTGCCATGCATCCTTCCTGGGTACAATGGTATGAATACACCGGTGTAAGCGGTGGTACCCTCTGGGTCCTGCTCAGTAATATCCTGATCTACCAGGCCTGGCTGCTGCGTAAGCAATACCCGGTTCCGCTGGGTACCTTTTTGTGGAAAACTGCCTGGTTGCCTGCGGCGGTTGTGGTGATCCCTTTCTTACTCAGTTCCCTGGTACAATATAATTTCAAGGCGCCGGATGGCCCTACCGTAAGGGTGGTGGTGGTGCAGCCCAATATTGACCCTTACGATAAATTTGCCGAAGAGCATGAAAGGATGCAGCTGGATAAATTACTGGCTTTATCCGCTCAGAAAGTCAACGGTACCACCGCATATATTATTTGGCCGGAAACCGCGTTATTTACACATGGCGTGTGGGAAAACAAACTGGCGTATGAGGACGAAACAGCGCTGATCAGGCAATTCCTGAGACGCTACCCACAGGCTACGCTGGTCAGCGGCGCTACTACCCTGAAACGTTATGATGTAGCAGATGAAGCCCCCCAAATGGCCCGCAGCACAGAAGATGGAACGCTCAGGTATGACGCATTTAATTCGGCGATCCAGCTGGACACTTCTTACGTAACCCAGATATATCATAAATCCAGGCTGGTGCCGGGTGTGGAAATTATACCTTATGCGCGGTATCTGTCCTTTATGAAAAAACTGGCCCTGGATTTTGGTGGTATTACCGGAGGATATGGAGTGACGCCCGGTGTTGAACTACTGGAAGACACCCGTACACACATTAAGGTATTGCCTGCTATCTGTTATGAGTCCGTCTATGGCGAGTTTGTAGCAGAAAATGTAAGACGGGGCGCCAATCTGCTCTTTGTCATCACCAACGATGGCTGGTGGGGTGATACGGAAGGCCATCGGCAGCACGCACAATATGCCCGCCTGAGGGCTATTGAAACCCGGCGCTGGGTAGCACGCAGCGCGAATACCGGCATTTCCTGTATCATTGACCCTATGGGCGACATACAGCAGCCATTACCATACTGGAAAGAAGGAGTTATTGACGCAAATGTAACACCGGGCAATACATTTACGTTCTACGTACGGTTTGGGGATCTTATATCCAAAGCGGCCGTTGCTTTCTGTATTGTGATGATATTATATAGTTTCTATCTGAAATTCAGATTTTCAATGCCCAATTCCTGATTCAAAAATTATTTCACGTGGCCACTAAACCTTCTACCCAAAATACTGATCTAAAGAGCAAACCGGCAGTACTGCTGATACATGGTTTTTCTGAGAACAACCAGATATGGCAGCAACAGCTGACAGCCTTGAGCGAACAATTCAATGTAATAGCGCCTGACCTTCCCGGTACAGGCAATACGCCGGCAACAGGCACGCTGAGCATGGAGAACATGGCTGAATATGTAAAGGATCTTTTAATAGCGGAAGACATTTCAAAAGCAGTCGTGATAGGTCATTCCATGGGTGGTTACGTAGCCCTGGCGCTGGCAGAAAAGTATCCCTCCCTTGTACAGGGACTGGGATTATTCCATTCTACCGCCGCGCCAGACAACGAAGAAAAAAAAGAAGCCCGCCGGAAATCTATTAATATGATTGAGCAATATGGCAATGAGGCCTTTGTGAAACAGACAATGCCTAATATGTTCAGTCCCGCCTATAAAAAGCAACATCCGGAACAAATTGAGTCGTATATTCAAATGTGTTTGCAATGCCCGCAATCATCCCAGGTGGCTTATTATGAAGCCATGATGCAACGCCCTGACCGGACTGCAGTGTTATCATCTATCTCCGTACCTGTTTTGTTTGTGATTGGCAAAGATGATACCGCCGTACCCATGCAGAATGTGCTGCCACAAGTATCTCTGCCGCGCATCAGCAGCATTTACATATTTGAAGAAACCGGACATATGGGTATGTGGGAGGTGCCGGAAGCCAGCGAACAACTATTGGAACAGTTTATTCTTTTTTGCCAACAATATTGAACGTGAAAAGAACCCTTCTACTGCTAATTATTCTTTCCCTAGGATACGCGACACACGCCTCCCATATCATCGGAGGAGAAATGTCGTATAAGTACATCAGCCGCGATGGTGACAACCTGACTTACCAGGTAACATTGAAGCTATTCCGTATTTGTCAAAGCGGGGGAAATATAGCAGAATTACCAGAGGCGGTTTATTTCACTCTTTTCAGTAAGGCCGACAATGGGGCATATGGCGCCCCTATACGTGTACCACGCGCAAGTAAAGAACAAAGGGACCTGGGAAAGGTCGATCCATGTATTGTCAATCCTCCTAATATTTGTTTCCAGATAGGTATATATGTGCAGAATATTACTGTTCCTGTCAGTTCAATGGGATATACCGTCTCCTTCCAAAGTTGCTGTCGCGATAATACCATAGACAATCTCATCGACACAAGAGATCCGAACAACGAACAAGGCAGGCCAGGAAATGGCGCAACCTATTTTACAGAGCTACCAGGTCTGAACGGCATACTGAATAACTCAAGCCCTACTTTTACGAAAGATGAGGCAGTGCTGGTATGTGCCAATAAAAAATTCGTTTACGATTTTTCTGCAACCGATATCGACAACGACCAGATCGTATATTCCTTCTGTGATGCTTATGGTGGCGGAGAGACCACCCCACAGGGAAGTATACCACCTCCCGCTATTGCCCCCCCTTACGGAACGGTGCCTTATAAAAGTCCTTACTCCGGTAGCAGTCCGTTGGGAGCCGGAGCTACCATAGACCCGAAAACGGGCATTATTTCCGGCATTGCACCCGGTCCGGGAAAATATGTGCTGACCGTCTGTGCCTCTGAATACAGGAACGGCGTGCTACTGGGCATCCATCGAAAAGATTTCCACCTGACAGTGACGACCTGCGTGAAATTAGTCGTCGCCTCCATGCCAGACAAGTATAACGATTGCTCTGGTTACACCATTACCTTCCTCAATAACAGTACTGAAGGTAAACCCTATGAATGGGACTTTGGAGACGGCGACACGATGCATACCAACAGTACGGCCCCGATACAGCATACTTACACCCGGCAAGGCACTTATACTGTTAAATTATGGGTGGACAGATACAGTAACTGTGGCGACAGCGCGACCGCTACGGCCTATGTGTATCCTCTGCTGCGCCCAAATATGAGCTTCGCCGGACTTTGTAGCAATACAACTACTACGTTCACTAACAATTCCACCACCTCCGGCCTTAACGATAATATCAATTATTACCGTTGGGACTTTGGCGTTGAAACTTCCGAAGATGATACCTCCCTGGTGAAAAATCCGCGCTTCCAATACCCGGGACCAGGTAATTACCAGGTAGTATTGCAATTGAAAACAGAACGGGGCTGTGAACGTTTTGACACCGCAGACCTTATTATATATGATAAACCGCCGCTGGCCACTACGCCAGATACACTACTGTGTATCCTGAACTCCATTCAGCTACACGCAGAAAGCCTTGTGGACGGGAATGTAGTAAATGGATCATATACATGGACGCCGTCATATAACATCAATAACGCCAATACGCCCGATCCGACAATATTCCCAAGACTGGATACCGCTTATACTGTCACCTTCACAGATGGAACAGGTTGCACCAACAGCAAACGGGTTGCCATTGACGTGAGGACTGTGCTGGTTGTGAAAACGATACCGGACAGTGTTATATGTACAGGCGACGAAGTGAATATCCGGGCATTCCCTGACGGCAATTATCCGCTTACCTGGTACAATTCCGCCAATACGGTAGTAGGCAGTGGTGCTGTCCTGACCATCGTTCCTCCCGCCCCTTCGGCAACTTACAGGGTACGGGGAGACCTTGGCGACTGCTTCGGTGAGGATAGTACTACGTTGAAGTTAGTAGATCCGCCGGTGGCTTATGCCGGTGAAGATACCACCATCTGTTATGGTGACCAGCTAACACTGAACGCATCGGGAGGCACTTACTATCAATGGACGCCTGCGGCAACACTGACGGCTCCGCAAAGCGCCACTACTATTGCCCGTCCGAAAGACTCCACGGCATATATCGTCACCGTGAGGGATATAAAGGGTTGTCCGAAACCCGTTTCCGACACCGTACTGGTCAATGTAGTACCTCCAGTCCCCGCTTTTGCAGGCAACGATACCATCGCTATCCTGAACCGTCCCTTCCCGATGAAGGCTACCGGCGGCGTTAAATACGTATGGACGCCCGTGGACGGACTGAATAATCCGAATATCGACACCCCTGTCACTACCATCAACCACGATATTACCTATACCGTTACTGTCTATACGGAAGAAGGTTGCTTTGGCAAGGACGATATCAAGATCCGTTTTATAGCGGGTCCCGATATCTATGTACCGACCGGCTTCTCTCCTAACGGCGACGGGCAAAACGACATTTTCCGCCCACTACCCGTAGGTATCATAGAGATGGAGTTCTTCCGTGTGTATGACCGCTGGGGAAAGCTGATGTACAGCACCACAAAGTATTTGCAGGGATGGAACGGTTACTATAACGGATCGCCGGCAGCAGTAGGCACCTACGTTTGGGTGGTGCAAGGTAAAAACATCAACAACGAAACCGTACAAAGAAAAGGAACAGTAACACTCGTCAGATAGAAAATACTTCATCTAATTACATACTATCAACTGTAATGAACTACTGTACAGGTACTTCCAAAGTCGCATGAACACTGGAAAAAATGATTTTATTAACGGTGGATTTTTTTGTAAATTCCTATACGAAAGTCATTTTACAGTTACGCGCCCCTTTGAATGTACAGGTTCCTTATTCTGGCTATTTGCTGCACCTTTGTCCACGTTAGAGCAGATGCTTACCATATAATTGGCGGCGAAATTTACTATGCGTACCTCGGCACTGCAGGGGATGGGATATTCAGGTACGAGATCGTCCTCAAGCTATACAGGGATGCCGATTTTACATGTGGCCCCATACAGGGATGTCTCGATCATTTCGAGAATCCTGTTCCTGTCAATATCTATAATGCCAGCGGTTTCCGTGTTATGAACGCCCGGCAGTTGTATATCCGCGAAACGAAACCGCTGCGCGATACGCTTAAAAATCCCTGCCTGGCTCCCCGTACACAAAACCTGGAAGTAGCCTATTACCGCGATACGGTGGAACTGCCAGCCAGCTACGGAGGATATTACGTTACCTATCAGCGTTGCTGCCGCGGGGAAAAGCTGGCCAATATCTACGATTCAGAACATGAAGGGTCTACCTTTTATACCGTCATCCCAGGTTCGGAAAAAAGGCCTACCAACAGCAGCGTCTATTTTAAACACGACGGTGCGATCGTCATTTGTAACAGCCTGCCTTTTACCTTTGACTATTCCGCCTACGACCCTGATGGGGACAGCCTTACCTACAACCTGTGTAATGCGCTTACAGGTGGCTCTACACGCAGCGAAGGTGTAGGCTCCAATCCACCACCCTACAATTCCATCGTCAATTATGTCACCCCATATTCGGGGGCTAATCCCATGGGGGGCGCCCCCCAGATATCTATAGACAATCATGGCATACTCAGAGGTACGCCTAACCGTGAAGGTAAGTACGTGATCTCCGTTTGCGTAAGTGAATATGATCGCCGTACCAAAATATTGTTGGGCACTCACCAGAAAGATCTGCTGTTGACGGTCTTCAACTGTAAGACCAATATCCAGGCCGGCTTCCCTTCTGTACTGATGAATTGTGTGGCCAGTCCTGAACTGAGTGTGACCATCCCCAACTACAGCAATGCAGGTTTTACCTCCAGCTACTATTGGGATTTTGGCGACGGTACAGACACTATTACCTTCGACAAGACTGTCTTCAATCACCTGTACCCCGATACGGGCGTTTACGAGCTGAAACTGGTCGTAAACCGGGGCCTCTCCTGTACGGATAGTGTAACCGGCTTTGTGCACAATTATCCGGGCTTAAACGCCGATTTTACAGTACAGGGTCTCTGTCGTGGAGAACCGATCCTCTTCAACGATATTTCTTCCTATACCTATGGCAAAATTACCAGCAGACGCTGGGATATTGGTATACCGGATGCGCCACAGCCAACCAGTGCTGTCAGCACTCAACTCAATTATATCTACCACGACGGAGGCAAGTATACAGTCACCCTCTCCCTGCTTACCGACCGATCGTGCAGTGCAACCATCTCGAAGGAGATCACCGTTTACGAGGTGAATCCGTTCGCTGGCAATGATACCATCCTTGCCAAAGGGCAATCCCTGCAACTGAATGCCACAGGAGGGGAATTCTATGCCTGGTCGCCACCCGACGGTTTAAACAATATCAATGTTGCGAATCCTGTTGCCAGCGGTAACAGGGACATCACTTATCTCCTGAAAGTCTCCAATTCCCAGGGGTGTTTCGGCTATGACTCCATCAACGTGAAGTATTACGTTGGTCCGGAAGTATATATCCCCACCGCCTTCAGCCCCAATGGCGATGGACAGAACGACCGTTTCCGCTTTATCCCCGTAGGGATCACGGAATACGAATACTTCCGCATCTTCAATCGCTGGGGACAGGAAGTGTATTCTTCCACCGACTTCCGCCAGGGATGGGACGGTACCATCAAAGGCATGCCTGCACCAGTAGACACCTATATCTGGATATTGGCCGGAAAAGATTTAACCGGTAAAAGCATTTTAAAGAAAGGCACTGTAACTTTGGTGAAATAAAATCGGATTATGGCAATAGTTTTAATTACCGGAGCTACGTCTGGCTTTGGTGAAGCGTGCGCAAAGAAGTTCGCAGCGAATGGGTATGATTTAATTATCACCGGAAGAAGACAGGAAAGATTAACAGCATTACAGGAACAGCTGCAGCAGGAACACAAGATTGCCGTACTCCCCCTTTGTTTTGATGTAAGAGATCAGCAGGCGGTTAATACCGTCCTTGGTAATATACCTGACAACTGGAAGGCTGTCAGCATCCTTATCAATAACGCCGGCCTGGCCCTTGGCATGAGCTCCATTGAAGACGATGATGTATCCAATTGGGACACTATGATCGACACCAACATAAAAGGGCTGCTCTATGTATCCAAAGTGGTGATCCCCTGGCTGAAGGCACAGCGTAAAGGGCATATCATTAACCTGGGCTCTACTGCCGCCAAGCAGGTCTATGCCAAAGGACATGTATACTGCGCCACCAAAGCTGCCGTAGATTCCATCTCACAGGGCATGCGTATTGACCTGCTTCCCCACCGTATTAAAGTAACGGCCGTACATCCCGGAGCAGCAGTTACCGAGTTTTCAGAAGTACGTTTTAAAGGCGACAAGGAAAAGGCGGATAACTTCTATAAAGGCTTCCAGCCGCTGACAGGCGAAGATGTAGCAGATACCATCTACTATTGCGCTACCCTACCCCCACATGTATGCATCAACGATCTGGTGATGACTTGTGTACAGCAGGCGAACGCATATTACTTTGATAAAGAGTAAAAAATGCTCATATAACACTTAGATGTTATTTCGAATAAAGCTATTTGTATTTATATTTGAAACAATTAACGTATATGAGGACCAAGTGTGCTGTAAGTAATTGAGGAGTGCTGCTTTATACCTCCACGCGGAGGTGACACTAACTAACTATTTTAACGTTTTGATGATGCCGACTATCTATCCTAAAAAACCATATCCCTATGCTTACATTTGCAACACTGTATTTGTTGCGCCTTTACTATCCCAGGTGGAAAGCAGAATGGCGCTTCTACTCCGACAGAACTAAGAGAAATAACTACGGTCGCTGGGCAACTCGCCAGGATTGGGCCGGAGCTTTTAGTTACTGAGAAATGAATCTAATCCCGCCGGTGTAAGCCGGCGGGATTTTTTTATGCGGTATTATTGATTTATTAAGGCTGCTTCATTCTTCATAGCTGTATCATTCGCCTTTGTTTATGAAGTCCTTATTCACTCATCCGCATACAACACACCCGCTGCAACTCCCCTTCCCTTTGCGTATACGCCACCAACACCGTATTCCCATCCAATCCCTTTATCACCGGATAACTCGCATACACCGAATCAGGCGTCAATAATCCTGTATCCAGCACCTTCCCTGCGCCATCCCTCAACTGAAAACCGACACGGCTGTTAAACGCATTCTTCACCTTTACCGGTTCATCCCACACCAGCATGATCTTATTGTCTGCCAACGCTGTGATTTGCGGATGTTTGGCAAGTGGTACAGAACTTACCTTCTGCTTATGGGTATAAGTCTGACCATTATCCGCCGACTGGCAATAATACACCCCTTCTCCTCCTCCCATCGTAAACCAGGTAAAGTGCATTCCGTCTTTGTTCTTCACCATCGCTGGCCCCGTATGCGGACAACCTCTCACTACCCAGTTATCAGCACTGATCCTGTTCATGGTCGAAAAAGAAGCGCCTCTGTCTGTAGATACCATGTGTACCATATCGCGGATAGAATCATTGATAATATCCCTGAAAGCGATATGGATACCACCATCTCCATCGGTATAAAGATCTGTTCTGCAACATTGACAAACTGTTTCCGCCAATGACTTCTCCTGTTTAAAACCATCATGACCTGCGGTAACAGCAAAGTAGAGAGACGAACCTTCTGCATCCACATCTTTCCTGTTATCAAGCCAGATAGCAGCTGCTTCACCATCAGGTAATAAGGCGATATCAAAATACCGCTGATCATAACTGCCCGTATCTGTTACCAGCGCTTGTGCAGGCAACCAGTTTTTTCCACCGTTCAAAGAACGCGTATAAAATACCCTTCCTGCGTATTTGTTACGTGGGTCGTTCTGTTCTACTCCGTAGATAGCAATGATCTCTCCATCGGGCTTAAATACCATTTTAGGCATGTTCTCCGCATGCGGTAATATGCCATTGGCGGTAGGTACCTGTTGCGGAGTAGAAAATGTTTTCCCCTTATCGTCAGATACTGCATAATACAATGTGCCTGTATCAGCGCCGGCTGAAGCCTCTACCCAACTGATCACTGTTTTACCATCGGCAGTAGTTGTCAGATATGGACATGAAGCATCCTGCGCAGCATGCGACAATACCTGTATCTTCTTCTCCTGACTGTTACACGCGACAGTGCACATCGTCAATAATATCATCCATTGTCTTATCCCCATCGTCATTAGTTTTTACCATTAAATGTATAAGCAACGCCTATGTTGAAAGTACGTTTCGGTCCTGGTCTGTAAGTAGTGCTGTAAGTTGTTTTCTCTGCAGTAGTAGCATAGATCGCATCCGCAGCATTGCGACAGTTCAGCCAGCACTCGAATTTCTGCCAGCTGTAACCAGTGCGGAAGTTCAACAGATCATACCCACCGTAGTACCGTGTATTCTGCGGATCCATATAATAACGGCTTACGTGCTGCCATTCACCTGCCAGACGGAAACCGTGAAGGAATGCAGGTTTCCAGGTGATCTCTGTATTCGTGATCACCTTAGGTGCACCACCCATCTGGTTATCATTATAGCTCACGCCTTTCTCCACATACCGATTGAAAAAGTGTTCCGCATATTGACCGCTGCAACGGATCCATACTGAACGTAGTGGTGCATAACGCACATTCCATTCTATTCCTCGGTGTGTAGTACGACCTGTATTACGGTTTTCATAAGAGCCATCATCCAGTTTCACACTGATGATCTCATTTGTACCCTGCATGTTATATACACCTATATCCACATAACCTTTGTCATTCGCGAATCCAAACCAACCGCCTGCTTCATAGTTGCGATAAGTAGCAGGCTCCAGCACCGGTACTTTCACACCTCTGTATAGTTCAGAGATATTAGGCGGTGCAAAACCAACACTGTAATTGGCGTATAATCCGCGGTTCATACCGAAGTCGTATGTCAGTCCAACTTTTGGTGTCAGTGCATTGAAGTTGTTACGATCATCAGGAGCACCTGTGAAAGCAGAAGGTGTAAGATGATTATCAAAATCATAATCCATCCTGTCGTAACGGAGCGCTGCTACCAGTTTCATGCCACGCAGCAGTTCCATATCAAACTGTGCATAGGCAGCGGTATTCAGCAGACCTACATTATAATCTGTCAGTAATGAATCTCTTTTTGTGTAACCTGTATAATAACCTGCGGCATCGCGGGTGATATCTATAAACTCTGAATAATAAGCAGCAGGGCTGTAATCGGCGCTCACACCTGCAATTAAAGATGCATGTCGCCAGGGGAATTGTTTCTTATGTTGTATGATCAATCCGTAGCTGTTAAAGCTGTCATCATTGATCTCTCCGGTAGCTTTCAGCGGATTCTGTAAGTTGTTTTTAATGGCATAAAATGGATTCTGTCCGATGCTGTTATTGCGGAAGAATGCAGTCACCGTAGTTCTGTCGGTGCTGCTCCAGTTATGTTCCAATGTACTTCTGTAGCGGAATGCATTGACCTTACGATAAGAGAACGTCTGGAAATTGCGGTAATCTTTTCCGTAAAAGTGAGCGCTATCCAATCCTCCCACCTGGTCGGTATAATAGTCGGTCAGTGTAGCTGAGTTAATCCATTTCGTCCGTTCATTGATCTGGTAATCTGCCCGCAATGTAAAAGCCAGTTTATGGAAATCGCTGTGGTCCATGTAACCATTGCGCTGATCTGCATAATAACCGCCGAAGCTGATACCTACTTTGTTAAATGTGCTGGAAGCGTTGAAATCAGTACGCTTATATCCCCTGTCACTGATCTCTGCCTGAATCCTGGCGGTAGGTTTCAGGGATGGCGCTGTAGTAATAAAATTGACTGCTCCTCCTACCGCTTCACTACCATATAAGGAAGATGCGGGTCCTCTCACGACTTCAATATTCCGCAATGCCGCCATATTGATTTCGATCAGCGCATTGTGATTAAAGTCGCCGATCGTGCGGATAGGAATACCATCTTCCAGGTAAAGGAACAAACTCTTGTAACCAATCGGCTGTCTGATTGCCATGGTATGCTGTTCATTGCCCAGGTCTACCATGTATACCCCGCTGACCTTATTCAGCAACTGTTCCAGGGAAGTAGCCTTTGTATCCCTCATCTCCTGTGTGGAGATGGTACTGATGGCCACTGGTGCATCTGTACGGGATTGTTTGTCGCGGCTGGTGGTAACTATTATTTCATTCAGGCTGGCAATGTCAGGCGTCAGCGAAACAATGAATGGTTCCTGTGTCTTTACTGCCAGTTTTTGTGGCCGATATCCTACAAAAGATACCTTGATAGAATCATCCGCTTTGTTGCTCTGCAGCGCAAAACGTCCGGCGGCATCGGTCAGACAACCTTTGTCTGCATGCATCAGCTGCACGGTTACGCCTGGCAATACTTCTCCTGTCTGCGCGTCAATCACACGGCCCTGCATCTGCGCATGTGATTGTACAAAAAACAATACTCCTGTTATTATCAGTATTAAATATCTCATGGGTGCAATAAGTTCAATTGCCGCAATAGGGCATGCAACTGCATGACAGGTGATATAATATCACTGCCTGTACAATTGCCTTCATGGGCAATAGTTTTCAAATGGTAAATAGAAGGAATAACTGATCAATGAGATTGACCACAGCTGCATGCCGTGTCATCAACTCATATGAAATTGCATCACAATAAATGTGCTGTACTTGTGGTGGTACTTATGCCTGAGGTGGGTGAAAGAAAGAGAATAAAGGAGTATGCAGTTCAGGATCCTGATAATAGACGATGAGTTTTGAAGAAGGTGCTATCGGGGTAAAATCAAACTCCTGCAGCGCATTTACAAAAGACACTTCATACTTTTCCTTGCCTGTAGTGCCATTTTGCTGCTGTTGTTCATCCTGGCGCAGCTTCTTCCTGAGATAACATTTACCATTACAGTGCATATCAGGTTTATCCCTGTTTTCGCACAATACACGTGCGATATATGCCTGATCGATCTTATACTTCACCATAATCACTACCTGGCTGAAGTTTTGCAACAGCAGGCCCAGGAATACTGATATGACGAAAAAGTATCTCATTGGCTGCAAAAATAGGTCATCAATCCACCAATTTCAAATGATTTATATCATGTTCCCGGGAGATCCTAGTTTCCTTCCGGGTTGCTCCAAAGTTGCATATGATCAGGATATTCCTCCGTTCTTCTTCCGTTAAAAACGGAGGAATATCCTGATCATATGCAAGTCATATCCTGTTCATATGCCCCTTCTTTGCCGCTTAGATACCTCTTATCCTCCCTTAATCCTCCCTTTAGAAGGGAGGATTAAGGGAGGATAAGAGGTATCTAAGCGGTACTTGACCGAGAGTATATGGTCACCAAAGTACCAGGGGCATAAAAACAGAAAGGGGCGCCTCTGTTTGAGACACCCCTTCTGAAAATAATATTGAAACGCTGTTATTGTGCCAGCATAAATCTCAATGTCAATCCGCCTCGCGTACTGGTGATCGGATATGCCGTGGAAATAACAGGTATGGTTTGCCTGCGGTCGTAGAAGAAACGCAGGTTCAGACGGTTGTTCAACACGTAGTCAATGGACGGCGAGATACCGATCACTTTCTGACCACTCGTCGGGATCACCAGGTCAGCATCCAACCTGTTATTCACCGTTCGGTCATCACGGAAGCTCATATCCAGCCTGAAGTTCATGTCATTCTGCACCTTCTTGCCATCCTGAGGCTGTCCAAGGAACGCGAATTTTACGTTACGCAGACGGTAACTACCTCCCAGGGTCAGCTCTGTAGAACGGAGCTCCGTCAGCTGGTAGTCGATCAGACTGAGACTGAGTGAACGGTTCTTCTTGAATTCCACACGCAGGTTCAGGCTATTGGTGAAGGTCACATCTATACCCAGCAATGGCGCGAATTGTTCGGTCATCGTGATGTTTGGTATCAGGAAGTATGGAATATAGTTGCCCGATACGGTGTCCACAAATCCCGGATAACCAGCCAGACGCGGATCTTCATACAGCAACGCTGAGTTATAAGAGCTCATGCTCAGGTTACCTACGTAAGCATGTGTGAGCGATACGTTGGTGAAGATGGATTTGAATGGTTCCAGTTTTGTCAATCCGTTATAAGCCACACGCCAGTTCGGGCGAGGGATATAGTTACTGAATGGATTGCTGCGCACATTGGATAAGCCGGCGTTTTTCAGCAGGCCGATCTTCTCAGGATCCTTACCGGTATATGCTGCCAGGAATGCTGGTACCAGTACATCCTGTGCATAACGGCCGTAGCCATAGCGGTAAGTCGGATCTTTCGGGTTGTTGGTCGGCACACCTGGATCGCTGTTGTATGGGTTCGCCGCTCCCAGGCGGTTGGAGATCGTCTGACGGTAACGCTCAAAATCCCTGAAGGTTTTGGTAGTACCTGATTCTGCATCAATACCGCCGAAGATGGTTTTGATAGCCATATAAGAGATCTCAAATCCACCCGCGTCATAAGGGCTCAGGTGCTGGAAACCGGAATCAGACAGGTTCTTGAACAACTCCGTATGCGTCTTGGTAAATGACTTGGTCATACTCAGATCGATCCGGAGATCATTCGCTGGTTCCAATTGTGCCTGTATCTGCCAGCGCTGTGTGAATTGCTGCTGGAACTGGATGTTGAAAGTAGTGTCAGGTGTAACGAGTCCTTTCTTCGCAAAGTTGTCCAGCCATGCCTTATCAGGTTGTTTACCAAACACGAATGGTACACCCGGCGCCCAGCTGGCCCAGTTCATACCCAGTATTTTGGTACTGTCGATATAACCTGGTAAGCGGGTACCGCCATTTTCAGAATAGTCTACACTAACTCGTTTCAGTGACAACAACGGTTTCAGCACTGCTTTCAGGATAGGCGATATTTCCGGATTGTTGTCCTGCTTGGCAGGTTGTTTTTTATTCGGCTGATTGCCTGCCGTACCAGGTCTGTTGTTATTATTAGGTTGTGGCTTCTTCTTCTGTTGTACCCCCGTGATGGCACGCAGGAAGGCCGATTTACTATACAGCTCCGAGAACTTGAACTCCGCGACCAACGTTTTCTGATTGGAGTTCTCAATGGCATTACCCAGATACTTTGCCAGCAGGGAAGCACCCGTCCAGCGGTAGTCAGTTGAATACCCGATGGCGATGCTTGTCCAGTTCAGCAAAGGCAGCTTGCCCATCGGTAGTGTATAAGTAATGTTGGCTGTATGATAGTAATTGGTGGTTCTGCCCAGTTTGAAGAAATTGTTCCATACACTGTCTTTCTTCTCCTTGGTATCCAGGCGGCCTCTCGGCTCGTCAATACGGGCGTTGTTTACTGCATTGAAGTCAATACTGAGACTCTTTGACAGGTCCCACTTCAGGCCATAGTACCGGTCGAAGGTGAAGTACTTGTTAAAAGTCTCCGGTAGTTTATACGTACCATCTCCTCCCACGTTACGGATACGGGTAGCACCGAACTGGCGGGTGATGTCCATCCTGAAACTAATGAGCGATGGTATATAGTTGAAGTTGAAGTCACGGATCAGGTCCAGCCATGGCGTTCTCGCCTTGAACAATTTCTTGAATGGCGTAATGAACTTACTTTGACCGGTAAAGGTATATCCCAGGCCGCCACGATGTTTCGTCAGCTCGTCACTTTGAATGATCGGACTATGACTGGAGGTTTGTGTATAAGAATAACTGATATCAAAGTTCTCAATATCCCAGAGGTGGTTCTTCTTCCTGTTCAGGTTCATTCGGCGCACGTTCGTGAAGTTGAGACTCTTGATAGCGGTGAAATCTTCAGCCGCTTTGCGGATGGAATCACGTTCATACGCACTGCGGGCCATTCTTAACTTATCCTTCAGTTTGATGTCCAGATCGTATGGATCGTATTCCGGTCTGCTGACTGCCCGTGAATAACCGGCGTAAACTGGAATGGAGAGACTGGCTTTCTTCGGCAACAGTTTTCCCAGGTCGAGGTTAGCGGCGGCGTCGTACTGCAGGTAGTTATCACGGAAGCGTTCATTCACACGCTGATCAAGGTTACCAAAACCTGCGGTGTGCATGTTACCCGACACGCTGACAGTACCCAGATCAGCCAGTTGCATATCTACACGGCCCATACCGGCATAACCGCCTTTTTCATCGAGACCGGAGAGGCGTAATTCATTAAACCATACCTCACCACATTTTGGCAGACCATCATTTTTAGGGTTGGTTACACCCAGCATGATCGTTCTTACATCCCCCAGGTTCGGATTACCAATTACGCTCAAATAGTTGCCTTTTTCATCCTTCTGGGTATATGGTCTTAAAGGAGAGCAGGTATCACACTGGTTACGCTGCTGTTTCAACTGGGTCAGTTTGCTCATCAACAGGTCCATATCGTTCACTTCCGGCCAGATGTCATAAGCGGTATGAGAGCCGCCCCAGCTGGTCACCTTCAGTGGTATCTGATATTCGTAGTAGTTTTCCACAAAGTCACTACCCATACGGATGATAGCGCGCAGGTCGCCATCTTTCAGTCCGTTAGGATCGTCGGATGCTTCTGCGTGCAGGTACATCTGGATATGTTTGTATTGACGCAGGTCCATGTTCAGGTTCTTTGACACGCCGCGGGTATCTCCATCAGCCAGTTTGCACACCTGCAGAGACATCGCCTGTTCGTTCAACTGCAGCACGGTGCTGTTGGTACTCACGGTATTCTGACGCACCACTCCCGGAGGCAGCGTATAAGGGATCGGCTTACGGGAGGAGTTTTCTTCGATATTTACAGCAGAAGTATTGAAAGTAGTTTCTCCATCGTTTGGAACAGGATCACCCGGTTGCAGTTTGTAGTCATATTGACGCCATTGGTTACGTACCAGCTGCAGTTTGGCGAAACGTACTACTACCGTATCCTTGAATCCTGTCAGGAACATACGCATGAAACGGATGGACTTGAAGTCTGGGATGCTACCGATTTTCGCATTAAAACTGCTGATCGGCACCTTGAACTGGTACCAGTTTTCAATTGTCTTATTACCATTTGCCAATGTTACTTCCGCAGGTATCTTGTCCACAATGAAGTTGGTACCTACCGCCATGTTTGGACGCAGGTTCACACGGTACTGGAAATATTCCTCTGTTTCATTCAGCGTATTATCCCTGTTCAGGTCTTCCGATTCAGGAATATTGGTAGCTGCAGTGGAGTAAGTAGTATTCTGTGAAACTGGTGAGTTACCCTCCGGATTGCTGTACAGTTTGTATCGTTCCAGTATCCCTCCCTTCGCACTTCTGTAGTGTACGTAATCATCGTTGGATGGGTCTGCCTCTGCCTGCTGGTAAATGGCGGAAGTTGGTCCGAAGTTCCTCGCCAGCTCATCAAGATATGATTTACGGAAGGTCTTTTCATCGGCGCTCTGTAATCCATCATAACCTACATCCTGGTAACGGCGGATCGCCGGGTCATTATCAAATGCCTGGGTGATCTGCTGCTGGAATTTCGGAATACGGCCCCAGATGGTAGAATCTGTTTTATTCTGGTCTGTATTCGGATTAGGTAACCCGTTCTCAAAGAACTTGCGGGAATCTTTCAGGATATCCTCTGACACGTTACCGAGGTTAAAATACAATTGACCACCGGTGCTGTTCGGCTCTTTAATAAAAGGATCCTGGATCCAGAATTCGATAAACTCAACATTCTGTGTCTGAAAGTCACTGTTGTCGATAGCGCGCATGATACCACCCCATGCCTTTTCAGGATGGGTCAGGTGACCATTAGCATCTACACTATCCCTGGCGGTAATAAAGTTATACGGACCTCTTTCCTTCGGATAATAGGCCAGGTCAAGTGTGCTTAACTGGCTTTGACCGAAATCGGTAGAACGGTTGGCAAATACTTCTTTCTGATATACCAGGCGCACACGCGGATCTGATTGGTCATCAGTGCTGATACCATCCGGTAATGACGGAGATTTAGGGATCTGCAGCGTAGGTTCGATGATATACCATGCCAGTCTTGCCCTGTCATGGCCATATGCCAGATCATTGGATTTGTCTGCATTCGGGAACAACAGGTGGTTGGCGCTGTCAACTGCATCTTTTGGTGTAGATGCCAGTGCCCAGGCAGTAGCCGGGAACTTCAGGTCATAACCACTCTGGGAACCTTCGAAATCGTCAATAAAGACCTGTCCCTGACCGGTACCTGCGGCGTTTACCAGTTTGCTGTGGCCGGGGAATAACTTGGCCACCTCACCGGTGAACATGATATTGGAAGGCGTATTGCTCTGGTAATTAGGCAGTTTGTTCAGGAAACGGGTCAATCCTTTCCACTGGGAGTTATAGTTTACATCGAAGCCTACCACGGTGTTCTTGATAGGGTCTTCACCGTAGTTCACTTTCTGGTAATAAGGACGTTCACTCATCCTGGCGATGGTAGATCCCAGGGTCAGGTTATCGTTCACCGCATAATCAAAGCGGGTACCAAAGTAGTTCCTCACCTGGGTGCCAAAGGCCGCATTGTTCTCAAACTGCACGTTGATAGCCACGCCGGAATTCATGATACCTGCGTTGATGATCTTGATACGACCCAGGTTATAGTCGATGATAAAGTCCACATTCTCACGCAGTTGCTGTCCGCCGGCCGTTACCGTTACAGAACCCGGTGGGATATTATAGCCACCCAGCTGTATTTCAGATGAGTTAGCAGACTTATAGGAACCTTTCAGGACATAGCGGTTCAGTTGCGGGAACTGCTGCGCCACCACCTTAATGGAGTCATACAGCACCTTGTACAGATACTGCCGTTCCAGGGCAGCATTTCCGCCGAAAGCTTTTTTGATACCCTGGGCAAATGGTTCCAGTTGCGGGAACATGATACGTCCGGTCTGGGAATTGATAGTATACCCTTCCACATAGTCAAACATACCATCCGGCTGCGGGTCATTCTGGTTGTTCAGCCTGTCCAGGTTCAGGATGGTAATGAGCGGAGCGCCCTCCCATATACCCTGGGCATCCGGCAGATAACGTTTATCGCTCGGTGCACGGGTTTCTGTACCGGGATCTTTATAATAAACATCCAGTTTGAAGTCAGCCCTATTGATCTGGTAAGCACCTGTGGAATAGATGTTCTTCATCATCAGGTCCCAGACAGGCAGGTTCGGACGTGCGGAAGTCGCTTTCAGCAATTTCAGGAACAGGATACGCTGGTTGGCGCTGTTATTCTGATCTGGCGGAATATCCTGTGAGAATTCACCCACTGTGTACACACGGCCGTTATAAGTATATTGGTATGCAACGGCCAAAACTTCATCCGCCTGCAATTGTTGATTGAGCGAGATGAAGCCTAACTGTCTGTTGAGGGTATATTCTGTTGAGTCCAGTTTTCGGGCGAAAGTCTTTTCGTATTGCTGGACGGGTTCAATATTCAGACTTCGTAACCGGCTGACGACCGTTCCCGTGTAACGGCTCGCGGGGTCAGAAATAACCGTGGAGTAGAGCGTATTGGCCCTGTTATCAGTGAGCCTGGAACTATTTTGTACTTTATAAGCCTGGTTATAAGGATCGTACTCACCAAGGTCCATCAGACCGACGATATCTCTTGCATTGGTAGTAGCGCCGGTTTTATTCGTTACCCATACTTCGATCCTGTTCACGTATGCCAGCGACTGGATGATCGGCAGGTTAGCGACCGCATTATTGAACGTATCGCGGAAGAACTGACCGAGCAGGAAGTGGCGGTTGTCTTCGTATTCGTCCGCTTTCAGGGTGAAGTCCTGTACCTGGGTTCCGCCTTTGATCAACAGGTTTTGTTTCTGTGATTTCTGGTTAGACAGTACAGAGGTTACCGTTAGACGGCCAAACTGCAG
Source organism: Chitinophaga ginsengisoli (assembly GCF_003014595.1). Lineage (GTDB taxonomy): Bacteria > Bacteroidota > Bacteroidia > Chitinophagales > Chitinophagaceae > Chitinophaga > Chitinophaga ginsengisoli. The sequence goes on from NZ_PYGK01000003.1 coordinate 119,079, forward strand.
CTGGGTTTTGATACCAAAGAGGGACTGTACCCCCGATATCAGCGAGCTACGCAGGGGGAAACTCACGTTACCAGCCTCGATCTTTTTAATGATCTCATCGTCGTAGCCGGTATATTCCAGTTTGATCTGGTTTTCGAAGTCGAAAGTAGACTGTGTATTGAAATTGGTGATCAGTTTCAGCTTGTCCCCTATCTTACCGGTCAGGTTCATATTGATATTCATATCAAATGCGAAACCTCCCGTTTTACGGGCCTGTTCTGTGAGTACGGGATTTTTAATGTTCTGGCCTTCATAACCGAAGGTCAGTTCGAGGCTACCCTGAGGTTTGATATCCACTTTGTTACCACCGAATATCCTGTCAAACAGTTTGCTGCCTTTGTACAATTCGGGTCCGTCTCCTTTCTGGTTTAGAGATCCGAGGGTACTGGCTCTTTTTTTCCAGTAGTCCTCCTCACTTTTAGCAGACTGGAGTTTATAAAATTCGTCGAAGCTGAGATAGGTTGGATTGCGGTAGTAGTGGTCGCCAATCTTTTCTGTTACTGTATATTGCCTGGTTACGGGATCATAATCAACAGTACGGGATAAACCTGCAGGATCTTTTAAATCTATCTGATTCTTGACAGGATCTGTAATACTGGTACCATAACGGTCTTTTATCGGAAACTTCAGCGTGTCCTTTTTAACGGTATCTGCCGCTGCTGGTGTGACGAAGTCTGGTGGCCAGTATGTCTTAGTATAGTTGTTAGTATAACCCGAACGATTCCTTGCCGCAGTATCAAAAATAAATAAAGAAACAACTCCTATTACTGCAATAGCACCATAATATGTCTTTCTTGACAAGAGAAATAGGTTTTTATAGAGGTCAGGGTAATAAATAAATTATAGACCTTTCAGCGACTTTTTAATAAGCGCTTCGAGGTCTTGCAATAGTGGTTCAGCTTTTAGTACTTTATTGATCGCTTGTTCGGCCACATTTCTGGCAATTCCTAAAGTGACTAATGCATTTAACGCGTCTTCCTGAATTGTATTGTTTGGTGTTACAGATATTTGGTGACCGGTATCTTTCGTCTTACTGATTTTATCCTTTAATTCCAGAATGACCCGTTTTGCCGTCTTAGCACCGATCCCTTTTATACTTTCAAGCATTTTTTCGTTCTCCATGGCGATAGCCCGTTGAATATCTTCAGGTTGCAGGGAAGATAGCATCATCCGGGCGGTATTGGCGCCTATTCCGGAGACACCGATCAGCAGGAGGAACATATGACGTTCCGCTTCGTCAAAAAAACCATACAGTGTATGGGCATCCTCCTTGATATGCAGATACGTCAGCAATTTGCAATTTTCCAGTCCCTGTATGCGGGAATAGGTATTCAGACTGATCTGCACTTCGTACCCAACCCCTTGAACATCAATATATACTAACGCAGGGGATTTATAGGACAGTTTTCCGTTGAGGTAAGCAATCATACAGGAAGATAAAATGTTTCTAATGTTCGGCAAACCTAGTAAAAATTTAGCAAGAACAGGGCAGTAAGTAACCTTATACTTACATTTACAAATTCTTATGTATTTTTACGCCTCGTTTAAAACATCTATTTTATTAATATGAACAAAATAACGGCCGCTATTACAGCGGTAGGTGGTTATGTACCTGACTACGTGCTCACTAATAAAGAACTGGAAACACTGGTAGATACAACAGACGAATGGATCATCACCCGCACCGGGATTAAGGAAAGAAGAATCCTGAAGGGAGAGCGTAAGGGAACCTCTGAGTTATGTGTACCCGTGGCACAGGAAATATGCCGTAAAAGAGGGATCAGCCCGGAAGAGATCGACCTGCTGATTGTAGCCACTGTTACACCAGACATGGTGTTTCCGGCTACCGCCAACATCGTAACTGATAAAATAGGAGCTAAAAATGCCTTTGGCTTTGATATTGGTGCCGCTTGTTCCGGTTTCCTGTATGCACTCGATACAGGTGCCCGTTTCATTGAAAGCGGACGCTATAAGAAAGTAATGGTGATCGGAGCTGACAAAATGAGCTCTATCATTGACTATACTGACCGTACTACCTGTATCATCTTCGGCGACGGCGGCGCAGGTGTGTTACTGGAACCTAATACCGAAGGCCTGGGCGTGATTGACAGCATCCTGAAAAGCGATGGTCATGGCCGTGAATACCTGCACATGAAAGCCGGTGGCTCTGCACAGCCTGCCAGTATCGAGAGTGTGACCAACAGGGAGCACTACGTATACCAGGAAGGTAAAATGGTGTTCAAATATGCTGTAGCTAACATGGCAGAGGCAGCACACGACGTCATGAAGCGTAACAACCTGACATCCGATGACATAGCATGGCTGGTACCTCACCAGGCCAACAAGCGTATCATCGACGCTACCGCTGCCCGTATGGGTCTGCCGGAAGAGAAGATCATGATGAACATTCAGCGATATGGTAATACTACCGCAGGTACTTTGCCACTTTGCCTCTGGGATTACGAAAGTCAACTGAAGAAAGGTGACAACCTGGTACTGGCTGCCTTTGGCGGTGGATTTACCTGGGGCGCCAGCTATCTGAAGTGGGCCTACGATCCGAAATAATTAAACGGTCAGGAATTAGGAACTGAGCATTCTTAATTCCTGACCTAATTGAATGAAGGCAGACTATACCCCAGCCTCAGTTGCACTCCCTGTACATCTGCACTGATATGTCCTCCCATTTTGTCCATGAAGTCCTTACAGATCACCAACGTTACCGACATATCATCCCCTCTTCTGTATTCAAACAAGTGAGCCGCCATCTGCGGAGTAAAAACGCTTACGGTACATATCACCTCCACCCTTACCAGTTCCTCCTGTACAGCACGCACTACGATTGGCTTCTCTCCTGGTGACAGCTTTGTTGCGCAATGTAACAGGCTGCGGTTAATGAACAGCAACATCTCCTGATCGCCCGCCAGGTATAATCCGGAAGGGATATCCAGCTTTATCCGCCGCTGATCAACATAATGCGTAGCCTGTTCAAAAAGCAGTAAAAGATCACAGGGAGCGGGATTGTAGACAAAACCTGAGAGCTGGGATTTTATCCAGCGCAGGATATTATCGAAAATAACGAGTGTTTTGCGGGAAGAGACAACGGCTTCATCAATGATCAGTTGCAGGGAGGCCTGGTCCATATCCTTATTTCTGAACATGGCCGATACCCGGATAATATTATTCAATGGCTCCCGGAAATCCCGCGCCAGAATAGCGATCAGCTTATTTTTGAAGTCGTCATGGATACTCAGCTGCTGGTTCTTTTCAGAAATGGCGTCGTTCATTTCCCGCAGTAAACGCTCCTGCCGGCGTAGTTCCTTATAAGACCGGTAGCGGGCATAGGTAAAACCTCCCATCAGCAGCAACACGCCCACCATAAACCCGATCAGCTGCTGACGGCTCTTCCGCTTCATATTGGCCTTGTTGATCTTTTGCTCCTGTACCCGGTTGCTCAGTTGCCATTCATTCAGCTCCTGTTCCTTCAGGAAATAATCCAGGTAGTTCATATAATTGCTGGATTTCAGTTCCAGCCGCTTTCTCACCAGTTCCCACAGCGCCCGGCCATAGTAAGCCTTTTTCGCTTCGTTGTTGCTGTTAGCATAATAGCGGTACAGGCTCGCAATAGTCGGCAGCATCATATTCAGATACCCCGCCCGGCTACCTATGGCAAATGCCTTTTCCTTAGCCGGTATGGCATCGGCCGGATAGCCGTTCTGCCTATATGTGTCAATATGATCCAGCATGTCAATAGCCACTACCACCAGACCTTCCTTCATCGCCTTGTCCGCCAGCTCATTGATCCTTTGCACGGCCTTTGCCCCTTCTCCTTCCTTCATCCATCCATCAGCCTCCAATGCCTGTATATAGTAGATTTCCCGGCTGCCGGGATACTTGCGGATAATCTCCTTCGATCTTTCCAATGCCCATTTCACAGAGTCCCGGCGGGTGCTGTCCGGTTCAAAACGGAGGGCATAATTGATCAGCACCAAGCTGTAAATAGAATCCTGTGCCAGTGTCTTTCCCAGCTCCATGGCCTGGTAGAGGTATTGATTGGATTCCTGTTTCATGCCACTGAAGTCGTGAAACACACTGAGATTCATCAATACCTGGCAGATGTTCGGCTGATCTTCCAGCTCGCGATACAGCAGCAGCGCTTTGAAGCCGTATTCGATAGCCTGTTTGGTATTGGCTTTCAGTGCATAAAAAATGCTCAGGTTATTCAGGGCGCCGGCCAGCCCTCTATTGTCCCTACGCCTGGAAGCGATGTCGCGGGCTTTTACGGCATACCAGAAGCAGCTATCAGTATTACTCAGATGATATTGCATGCCCAGCTGGTTCAATACATCCGTATAGAGGGTACTATCCGGCTGCCGTAACAGGTCGGCCCGTAACTGACGGATCACGTTATCCTGGGCAAACGATGGCCTTCCCGCCATCAGGCAGGCAATCAGCAGGGGTATGATATGTATCCATGTTCTTTTCACTGCTCTCTCGTTATGCTCTCCTTTGCAAATGGCAAAGTGTAGGAGAAGGTACTACCGCTCTCCGGGTTATTGCTTACATGAATAGTGCCTCCCATTTTATCCATAAAATCCTTGCAGATGATGAGTGCCAGTCCGGCGCCACCAGTTGTTCTGCCCCGGTCTTTTTCCCTGTTGCGGTATTCGAACAGGTGATGTAACACGCCGGGATCCACTCCTTTTCCCTCATCACTGACTGAAATAGTGACCTTATCTCCATCCACAGCAGCCCTTACATGCACCGTACCCTGCACCGGGCTGAATTTCACCGCGTTGTGTAACAGGTTCCGGTGTACAAACTGCAGCATTTCCCGGTCGGCCAGCAGTTGCAGGTCCTCCGGAATGTCAAACTGTATGGTTAACACTTTCTCTATGTAATCATCTTTCAATACCTCTAATGCTTCCCGGAACATCGCTGCGGGTTTGCAAACCGCCGGGGCATATACGAAACCGCTCAGCTGCGACCTGATCCAGCGCAGGATGTTGTCAAAAATATGCAGGGTTTGCTGCGACTTGGTCTCCAGTTTCCGGAACAGACCCGTTGCGTCATCATAAGCCAGGGACTGGTCTTTCAGCAGATCGGTAATGTCTATGATATGATTCAGCGGTACGCGGAAGTCATGTGCAATGAGGGAGATCAGTTTATTCTTAAAATCATCATTGGTACGTAACAATGCGTTCTTCTCGCTGATCTCACGGTTCTTTTCTCCCAGCTGGACGGCATTCCGGCGGGAGCGCCGGTGGGAACGGTTTACATCCACCAGTAACAATACCGTCAATATCAGCAGTATGGTCAGAAAAATGATAACCGCATACCTGCCACGACTTTCCATGCCCTTCCTATCCAGCAGCTGCTGCTGATAATCATGCTGCAGCTGTAAGGCACGCAATTTTTTCTCCTGCATGTAATAGTCTATATAATCCAGCTCTCCCTGCGTTTTGCCTTGTTCCTCCTTTTCCATTATATCCAGCATGGCGTTGGCATAGAACCGGGCGGAATCACTCTTGTTATGATTATCGTACCAGGCAAATAGTTTTGCCACCACCGGCAGCGCCAGTTCCCGGTACCCTCCTTCCAATGCCAGCCGCACCATATGTCGCTGAAAGATCAGCGAATCTGCCTGGTGACTACGGGCCTTGTAAGAAGCCAGGTGAGACGAGCCATACATGGCATGATACACGTACCCCTTCCGCTCAGCTTCCGCGACCAGTGCCATCAATTTAGCCACGCCCTCCGCCTCGGCCGTCTTGCTATATATCAGTTCCTGCGCCTGCAGCATACCGGTATAGAGTAGCAGCCGTTCATCACCCGCCCGGGCGGCCATCTGACGTGCTATAGCCAACGACCTGGTGGCACTTTTCCTGTCAACAATGTCACTACTTCTTCCAGCGCGGAAGTTACTGATATAAATAAAGTAATAATTGGCCCGCAGGGCCATAAGGATGCTATCGTTTTTAAGGTGTTTGCTGATATCCAGGGCCCGTTTCATGTACCTGCCGGCCTCCTCGAACTGTTTCTCAAACTGATAATACACTCCCAGATGCATACAGGTCTGGCAGATGCCGGCACTATCTCCCAGCTCCCGGTATAGGTTGAGCGCATCAATGTAAAAGCGGAAAGAAAGGTAGCTGTTGTCCCGGTAGGCATAGTAGCCTCCCAGGCCACGGTAGGCAGCGGCCTCTCCTCTTATATATTGCTGCCTTTGCGCCACATCCCGGGCTTTACTGAGATAAAGGAAACAGGTATCCAGCTGGAGGTGCTGGTACTGGCCTGCCAGCTGATTCATGAGATCAACATACCGGATGCTGTCTGTAGTCACTGCCGCGGTGACCTCCAGGCGGGAAATAACGCTTTTCTGAGCATATAGTGTTCCCTGCCGGACAAGACACCCGGAAATGACTATCATGAGGTAGATGAGTACGTTCTTATTACGGAAGATGTACAATAATAAACAGATGTATTATAATGATTTCGCCTGCTTTCCGCTACAAGATACTGCTATATTTCGAACACCAGTCCTCTCCTTTTTAAATCTTCATATTTCTGTTTATCGAACCGGTACAGGTGCGCTCCTTTCTTTGAGGTCGTTTTATCCTTTTCTTCGAGTTTCTCTAATATGTTCATAGACAGGATCTTCTTACGGAAATTACGTTTATCCAGCTCGTGCTGGAAGATTTCCTCATACAGGCTGCGTAGCTGGGAAAGGGTGAATTTTTCGGGCAGCAGTTCAAAGCCGATAGGATGAAAATGAGCATTATCTCTCAATTTCTTCAGCGCGTCAGCGATCATCTGACGATGGTCGAAGATGAGGTTAGGGATCTGATGCAATTCCAGCCAGTGTGCGCTGTATTGCTGGGTGGGATTATGTTCATGTTCCCGGATGCGGATCAGGGCAAAATACGCCATAGATATTACCCGGGCGCCCGAGTCACGGCCTACATCGCCGTAACAGGCCAGTTGATCCATGTAAATGTTTTCCAGTCCCGTAGTTAGCTTTAATACCCGCGCAGCCGCTTCGTCCACACTCTCATCTTTCTGGAGAAAACCACCCATTAAAGACCATTCGCCCTGCATGGGATCTACTTTACGTTGCATGATGAGCAACTTCAGTTTACTGTTTTCGAACCCAAAAATAATACAATCTACTGCTACCAGGTGTTGCGGTACATTAGCATAAAATGATTGTGCATTCATTGAAATAATTGATTGTCTGTCTTGTGCTGATCAGCTGCAAAGATGCTGCTATTTTCTGCTTCTTGCGAACTCGCTGTAATCAGTAACGGGAATTTTAGTAATACCGGCCTGCCGCAACATAGTTACCAGCTGACCGCGATGATACGTGGCATGATTAAATACCTGCATCAGTATTTCTATAACGGTTGATTTACAATATTGTTTCCGGGTATCGTAATATGCCACCACATGCGCTAATCTGACAGGCTGCACCTGTTTCACCCAATCTGCCAGCAACTGAGACTGTTGCTGCCAACGGGCACACGCTTCTGAAAACGTGCCTTCAAAACCAACAGAGGGCTTGACCGCCTGTTCGACCAGGTGTAAACGCTGGTACCACAGGCTTTCCACATCCCACATATGGTATGCCGTTTTACGTAAACTTCCGAAGCTGCTGCCTGTTTCCTGGTCCAGCTGTGTATCCGGCAACTTTTTCAATACATCCGCTATCCTATTGTTAGCCCAAAGGTTATAAGCTGCATAGCTGAGCAGGATATCCTTCATGGATATAATTTTAGTTACTATCTTCACCAAAATACCAAAAAATATCGCACCTGCCAGCATGTGCAGGTAAATAATCCTGAAGGAACATGGAAAAAATTACTATTAGGGACGTACGAAAAGAGGATTGTCCGAGAATCATGGAGCTCATACGGGAGCTGGCAGTATATGAAAAAGCACCGGAAGCAGTCACTGTAACACTCGAGGAGTTTGAGGAGGCAGGATTCGGCCAAAACCCTGTATGGAAAGCGTTTGCAGCTGTCCATACAGCAGATGGAAAAGAAACGATTGTCGGTTTTGCCCTTTATTATATCCGTTATTCTACCTGGAAAGGATGCAGATTATACCTGGAAGATCTCATCGTGACAGAGAGCTTCAGAGGCAGACGTATAGGCAATATGTTATTTGAAAAATTGTTTGAGGAAGTAAGGGAAAAGAAGCTGAAAGGCATGAACTGGCAGGTACTGGAATGGAATGAACCTGCTATCAACTTCTATAAGAAACTAAATGCCAATTTCGACCCTGAGTGGTGGAATGCCAGCATCGACTTTTAAAACTTTTAAAAAGAGAAAGGGATCAGGAATTATACCCTGATCCCTTTTTCAAATTAGCTGATCCCGTTCACCACGGCATCCTTCTGTATCTTCACGATCAGTCCCTGCAGTACTTTACCAGGGCCTACTTCTGTAAATGTAGTTGCACCATCAGCTACCATCGCCTGTACGGACTGTGTCCAGCGTACCGCGCCTGTCAGCTGATCGATCAGGTTTTGCTTGATCTCAGCCGGACTACTGATAGCTTTAGCTACCACGTTCTGATATACCGGGCAGGACGGCGTGCTGAAAGTTGTTTTCTCAATAGCCGCTTTCAGTTCCTCTTTGGCAGGTGCCATCAATGGAGAGTGGAATGCACCACCTACAGGCAGTACCAGGGCTCTCTTAGCACCAGCCGCTTTCATTCTTTCACAGGCTACGTCAATACCTTTAATGGAGCCGGAAATCACCAGCTGGCCGGGGCAGTTGAAGTTGGCAGGTACGACTACTTCTCCTGTCTCCGCGCTTACAGCAGCACAGATCTCCTCTACTTTTGCGTCATCCAGCGCCAATACAGCCGCCATAGTAGATGGCTGCAGCTCACAAGCCTTCTGCATAGCAGTAGCACGTATGAATACCAGGCGTAATGCGTCTTCAAATGTCAGTGTACCATTGGCCACCAGCGCCGAAAACTCACCCAGGGAATGTCCTGCTACCATGTCTGGTTTTGCTACCGGTTCTGCACACAGGAAAGCGATTACGCTATGCAGGAACACTGCCGGCTGCGTCACTTTAGTCTGTTTCAGGTCTTCCTCGGTACCGGAAAACATAATATCTGATATACGGAAGCCCAAAATTTCGTTGGCTTTCTCGAAAAGCTCTTTTGCTTTAGGATTGCTCTCATACAGATTCTTGCCCATACCCGGGAACTGAGAACCCTGTCCTGGAAAAACGTAAGCGTGTTTCATCTGATTTGGTTTACGTACCTGACACATGCATTAATATTTCTACATATATCTTGGTAACTGGATTGCAAATATTCATACTCTTTGTGATATATCAAAATCCCGTCTAAAAAAGACGGTATTATTGCTTTGGTTGTTTAAATTGCATTGACCTTATCTCCATGTAGCATTTCGATCCGTTCAGTAGAACACATGTAATTCTTTAACAGGGATTAAAATACTTACTGTAATGATAACAGGAAATGATTACACCATTATTTCAAATAAAGAATTCAATGAATTCTTCCCGGTTTTTATTGATGATCTGAAAAAGCGCGATGCACACCTCATTGTAGAGGAGGTGGAAGTTGTGGAAGATGAGGTATATGAGTATGTTCTGGCGAAAGACAAAAAGGCTTTCCAGGAATACTGTGAAAACGGCTATGCGGTGAATGAACGGGGAGAAGGATGCTTTGTAATACTCGCCAGAAGAGTACACCGGCTGGAATATAATGTCGAGATCACGACAAAGATAGAAGATGACGTGGAAGAGGCGATTGATCCTTATTCTTCAGTGCTGATATTAAGGGATACCTGGAGTTATACACTGGTATTGCCAGCTGTTATCGAGGATAGTGATTATTGTCAGCGTGTTTATGATATAGCGGTGAGTGTGTTGAGGTGAAATGAATAAAATGAACATCGTCAATAATACCACTATAACTATTTAAATATCACTAATTTACAAGGAAAACAAAATAAATATTATAAGGGGTAACATTTTAGAGGTGATTATTTCTCAAAGAGTTTTTTTAGTTTCGTTTACGATGAAAAACAAGAAAATACATAACATATCCAAGCCTCAGAAAGCTACTAATCTATTTGCCAAAATCCTGGCAGATAAGCAACGGATACGGAATGCTATTATTAAGGGAGAATCACTGTCTACACTTAAAGACATTAACTTTGTCAAGCCGATATAGTCTTATACCTACAAAAGAAGGCTACAATTTCACGACAGATTCCGGATTAACATACTGCTTATACTTTACAAGTTATTATCTAAAAGATAGTAACGGTGATGATATTAAGGTAATGTCATTCGGGTTTTATCATGAGCCTCATAAAATCAGCAACAGGAAATATGATGGTAAAATCAAAAATACTATCCTGCACGCGATTCTGGAATTCTTTCAGAGAAATCCAGAAATCGGCCTTTTATTCTTCTGTGATACTTGTGATGGATATGGCCGTCATAGGAAGATTACATTTAATAAATGGCATAAAGAGGCCAACGCACCGATCGAAAAATTCGATTGCCATGAGACTTATAACAAAGAGGGATTTTATACATCAATTCTGGTACGCTCCGATAGTCCCCTGAAGGATTATTATGTAAGTGCTTTTTACGCAACAATTGATGAGTTCTTTCCTGATATTGATCAATCAGTAACAAGCTATGTCGCTATACTTCAATAAAAAAAACCGCCTGAATGCAGACGGTTCACAATCTTTTTATTGAACGTTTATTTCGTAATCAAACGCATAAACTCATTCCTCGTCCTCCCATCTTCAAACTGCCCTGAAAACGCAGATGTCGTCGTCACAGAGTTCTGCTTCTGCACACCACGCATCATCATACAAAGATGCTGCGCCTCTATCACTACCCCTACTCCCAACGGCTGCAGCGTTTCCTGGATAGCATCCAGTATCTGATGTGTCATACGCTCCTGTACCTGTAGCCTGCGTGCAAACACATCTACCACACGGGCCAGTTTGCTCAGACCGGTAATGTACCCATTAGGAATATAGGCAATATGCGCCTTTCCGAAGAAAGGTAACATATGGTGTTCGCACAGGGAATACAACTCAATATCCTTTACGATCACCATTTCACTATACGCTTCTGTAAACCGGGCCCCTTCCAGGATTGCTTTCGCATCCATCTGGTAACCTTCAGTAAGGAATTGCATTGCCTTCGCTACACGCTCCGGTGTCTTCAATAGCCCCTCTCTCGATACATCTTCTCCTAATAACTCTATGCTGCTCTTGTAATGATGAATAAGGTCATTCGTTATCTTTTCATCATACGTTTCTATCTTATTGTAAGCCATTACTATAATTAACTTAGTCTAATAATCGGCAATTCCTGAATACCCACGGTACGGGGATTTCTCATCGCTTATTTACCACCAAAGTATTCCACATAGATACGTGGCGTCTCATACAGCTTGATACAATGTAACTCAACTCCAGCGGGCAGGTGAGGTGTAAGCTGGTCCCAGATGCCGATAGCGAGATTCTCAGCGGAAGTAAATATACCAGCCATGAAATCAACATCAATATTCAGATTCCTGTGGTCGACCTTCTCCACGATATAATCCTTGATAAGTACACCGAGTGTTTTGGCATTAAATACAAATCCGGTTTCCGGATCCGGCGTTCCCTTCACAGTGACGTGTAATTCATAGTTATGACCGTGCCAGTTTTCATTAGCACATTTACCAAACACTTCCTCATTCTTTTCCTTACTCCAAGCGGGATTGGACAACTTATGCGCCGCATTGAAGTTCTCCACACGCGTTAAATAGATCATTATTAACTCTATATTTTCCGCAAAAATACAATAATTCGATTAGAATCGATCGTTACACAATAGCAAAAGCAGCTACCTTTGCACCATGAAAATACTGGTTACCGCAGCTACTACCTTTGAAATCCAACCCTTTATGGACCATCTGGCCGGAAAGAATTACCGGAATTGCCAGGTAACCACCCTGATCGGCGGTATCGGCATGATGCACACCGCCTACCAGCTTGGCAGACAGTTCGCCTCATCCCGTCCTGATTTTGCCATTCAGGCCGGTATTGCCGGCTGTTTTGATCATTCCTGGGATATGGGAAAAGTAGTGATCATCGATAAAGAACAGCTAGGCGACCTGGGCGTTGAGGATGACCAGGCTTATAAAGACCTGTTTGACATACAATTATGGCAACCAGATCAGGCGCCGTTCACTAACAGGCAGCTGATTAATCCGCTACAGAACGTCCCTCACCTACCAGAATTGCCCACCGCTTCCGGTGTTACCATCAATACCGTCAGCGGTAGCGAGCGCACCCGTCAACTGCTGCTTGACAAGTATAAGCCAGAAGTCGAAAGTATGGAGGGCGCCGCTTTTCATTATGCCTGCCTGCTGGAAAAAATTCCCTTTATGCAATTGCGGAGTATCTCCAACTATGTGGAAGTAAGAGATAAAAGCAAATGGAAGATCCAATTGGCTATTAAAGAACTGAATGATACATTGATTAAATATTTTGAACGATGGAACTAACATTAGGATTCTCACCATGCCCGAATGATACATTCATTTTTGACGCAATGGTGAATAACAAGATCGATACCAAAGGCCTTAGCTTCAGCACACAACTTGAAGATGTTGAAACACTGAACAAGTGGGCGATGCAGGGCAAACTGGCTATTACCAAACTGAGTTTCGGCGTATACCAGAAAGTGAAAGACCAGTACGAACTGCTCAACAGTGGCAGCGCTTTAGGCAGAGGTTGCGGACCACTGCTTATCGCTAAAAAAGATATCCCGCAGGAAAAGATCAAAGATTGTAAGATCGCTATCCCGGGAGAAAATACCACCGCTAACTTACTCTTCTCTATTGCCTTTCCCGAAGCCAAACAAAAAGAAGTGCTGATATTCTCTGATATAGAGAATGCAGTGCTGGACGGTAGAGTAGATGCAGGTGTGATCATTCATGAGAACAGGTTCACCTATCAGCAGAAAGGTCTTGTAAAGATTATAGATCTCGGTGAATACTGGGAAAGTACCACCGGCAGCCCTATTCCGTTAGGTGGCATCTTCATTCGCAAAGATGTTCCTGATCATATCAAACAACAGGTAGATCAGCTGATACATGACAGCCTGCAATATTCCTACAAACATTATCCTGCATTATCATCCTATGTAACTGCTCATGCACAGGAAATGGATGAATCAGTGATGCGTCAGCATATTGATCTGTATGTAAATGATTTCAGTCTTGGACTTGGCGAAGCAGGTAAAGCAGCAGTGGACAGACTGATGTCCGTATACGCATAAATGTTAGTGTATAAATAAAAAAACAGCCCACAGATGACTTGCATTGTCTGTGGGCTATTTATGTCTTAATGGTCGTATTACTACCGCGCTTCCTTTATTACGATGACCTAAGAAGCCAATGCGGCCTTATACACTTCAAGTACTCTTTTGCGTGCCTGCTCATGCGCCACCATTGGTTTCACATAAGTCAGCTCTTCAAATTCAGGCACCCATTTTCTGATGTATTCAAAAGAAGGGTCAAAACGTTCCTGCTGCAATGTTGGATTGAACACCCTGAAATAAGGCGCTGCATCACAACCACAACCTGCCGCCCATTGCCAGTTACCATTGTTTGCGGCCAGATCATAATCGAGTAATTTCTTAGCGAAATAAGCTTCTCCCCAACGCCAGTCTATCAACAGATGTTTCGTAAGAAAACTTGCCACGACCATACGCACACGGTTGTGCATAAAACCTGTCGTATTTAATTCACGCATGCCTGCATCTACAAGCGGATAACCTGTTTGTCCGTCGCACCATTGCTGAAACTCCTTTTCATTATTCCGCCATCGTATGTTATCATATTCACGACGGAAAGAATATTCTACCACATGTGGGAAATACCATAGTATCATCTGAAAGAAATCACGCCATATCAGTTCATCAAGAAATGTCTCGTTCAACTGCTTCGCACGGTCTGCAATTTCACGTATGCTCATGGTGCCAAAACGCAGATGCAATCCGATATGTGTAGTACCTTCAATGCCCGGCAGGTCCCGTGTTTTATCATAGTTCTTTATCACGCTGTCCTTTACTCTTACAGAGGGGAATCCCCTGTCTCCTGCAAGGAATCCGATAGCACGCAGGCTTGGTACCTTTTTGGTTTTCTGTTTAAAGAAATTCCTGAAATAGTTCTCTGTAGGATATGCTTGTAAATAATAATCATTCAGTAATGTTTTCCATTTTTTACTATAAGGTGTAAATACCGTATATGGTTCTCCGTTATCTTTCACTATTTCATTCCTGTCAAAGATCACCTGGTCTTTGTACTGATGAAAGCCAATTCCCTTTTCCTTCAGCCGTTTTGCAATATCCGCATCCCGCTTTATGGCATACGGCTCATAGTCAATATTGGTGAACACTTCCCGCACATTGTAGTGTGTAGTCCAGTGTTCAAATGCTTCCTGTGGAGTCCCGTAATAAACATCCAGCGTGCTGCCCAGTTTACTGAGCTTCACCTGCAGATCATTCAATGTATCATGAATAAAAGTGACACGTCTGTCATGCTTATCTTCAAGATCATCCAGAATGTTTGTGTCAAACACAAAGACAGGGACAACAGGGTTTGACGACTTTAATGCGTGGTATAAAGCTGCCTGGTCCAGTAAACGTAAGTCACGTCGTAACCAGCATAAATTAATTGTTGGAGGCATAAGAGTGGTTAGTTTTGCATTCTCAAATAAACAATCTCAGGTACAAGATAAATCGGATAAAACAAAGAAAGTTCCACTAAAAATATGCCACTGCCGTTCGGTTTCAGTACATAGTGTTATAAATAGGTAGTCGTATATTTTTATCTATAATCCTTCGTGGATGAGCTCATGTAGTATGACCGCAGTTGCATTTCCATAGCTGCTGTCGCGGAATGCACCCACCCATCGGATGCCGGTTACGGCATTGGTCAGAAAGATTTCATCTGCCATCTCAAGATCGGCTACTGTTATGGGTTTTTCTGTAACGGTGAAAGGCAGTTCCATGCGTAAAAGATTCTTACGCATCACACCGCACACGCCTCCTTCTGATAAGGGAGGTGTAATAATTTCACGTCCATGCACTATAAAAAGATTTGCAATAGTAGTATCCGCCACCCTGCCACACGGGTTCAGCAATACTGCTTCATTAATGCGGTGCTGCTTGGCATACATGGCGGCCATCACATATGGCAGGCAATTATTCGACTTTATATATGAGTATTTATCGCTCGCCTTTCTCACATCAGGGAAAATATCCAGCCTTAATCCGCTCTCGTTCAATTCAAGCACCTGCCGGTTCAGTTCCCAGCTCTGGATGATAAAATTCGGGATGTTATTTATGGGGTCATACAAGCCTCCGTCTGACCTGAAAACAGTCAGCCTTACCCTTGCCAGCCGATCATGACCATTCCGGCTGCAAAGCTCTGTTACAAGCCTGGTAAAATAGGTTTTGGTAAAATGCTGGGGAACATCAAAATGAAGGAGGTTCATGCTGGACATCAGCCGTTCAAAGTGCAGGTCGGCCAGTAAGATCTTTCCCTGATATACCCGCATGGTTTCAAAACAACCATCTCCATAACGGAAGGAACGGTTATCGGCCGTTAATATAGGCTCGGACGCCGCAATAAACTTACCATTATAACATAGAGACCCCGATTGCACTTCGAACACTTTAGCATTTAATGGACTGTTAAGTTACGGAAAATTAATGGGGTAAAAATGGGTAGCGGTTACCCGGCCTGATGCCGGATAACCGACTTTTTTCACATAGGACAGGGGTTCTTCCCGTAATCAGGGATGAACGCCTGTAATAACTGACAACCCAATAAAGGAAACTGCTGATCATACGGAAGCCATCAGGCAATACTACGCACAAACCCTGTACTGGCTTGCACTTCGTTAAGTGTGACACAGTATTCTTTCATAGTTCAAAAAAAGTATAAGATAAATAGGACACTTCGAACAATCACATGACAGGAATCAAATTCCAACATATACCATTCGGTACCTGTAATCATTCAATATTCTTCTCCATTCAGGATAGATACATACGTGGTCTTACTTTCATAGTGTTGCTTGATTCTCTGAACGTTTCACGACAATTTTCACAATGCTTTTCACATTGTACGACTTAAGTTTTGGTTTCTCCCTGCACGGGGATATATTAGCTTCTGATATCGGATCTGTTTTCGAATGCTGTTTACTTACTTCCTACTAACAGTAGTTGACACAGCAAAGATGCTGAATTTGTTTTATTATACAATAGCAAGTTAAGGGTATTGCAAATATGAGGGATAATACTTATGAAAAAATAAAAAACTAGGAATTGAGAATTTCACACTAAGGATGATCGCACGGTATCCCAATTCCTGGTCCAGTGCTTAATTCAGCTTCATTTCCGGTATATCCCCATTGACTATCAGTCGTCCTGCAGTTTTGGCAATGATTTCCTCCACGCTCACACCTGGGGCCCTTTCCAGTAAATGAAAACCCTCCGGAGTGATGTCCATTACCGCCAGTTCAGTGACCACTTTCTTTACACAGGATACACCTGTCAGCGGTAACGTACACGTTGGTAGCAATTTGCTCTCCCCTTTTGGATTTGTATGCATCATTGCCACGATAATATTTTTCGCAGATGCTACCAGGTCCATTGCCCCTCCCATCCCTTTTACCATTTTACCAGGTATTTTCCAGTTGGCAATATCGCCGGTATCTGACACTTCCATTGCGCCTAATACGGTAAGATCGACCTTTCCTGCCCTGATCATACCAAAGCTCTCTGCGGAGTCAAAAAAGGCGCCTCCCGGCAGCACTGTGACGGTTTCCTTACCGGCATTGATCAGGTCTGCATCAATCTCCTCTTCTTCGGGATAAGGCCCCATACCCAGCAATCCATTTTCAGACTGTAACATGATAGAAATGCCTGACGGTATGAAGTTGGCCACCAGGGTCGGGATACCAATGCCCAGGTTTACATACATACCATCACGCAGTTCCTGTGCTATTCTTTTGGCAATGCCATATTTATCTAAAGACATAAGAATTTTCAGATTTGAGGTTGCAGTAAGCTTGAGGGTTAACCCATTTTTACGGTTCTCCGCTCAATACGTTTTTCATAATTACTTCCCTGGAAGATGCGGTGTACATAGATCCCGGACACGTGGATCTGATCCGGGTCCAGTTCTCCCGGTTGCACCAGGTGCTCTACTTCGGCAATGGTGATATTGCCAGCTTTGGCCATGGGTGTACTGAAATTGCGGGTGGTTTTCCGGAATACCAGGTTGCCCATTGTATCCCCTTTCCAGGCTTTCACGATAGAAAAATCAGCATGCAGGGCCATCTCCATCAGATATTGCTTGCCATTGAATTCACGCGATTCTTTTCCGGCAGCGATCTCGGTGCCGTAACCGGCAGGTGTGAAGAATGCGGGAATACCCATACCGGCCATCTGGATACGGGTAGCCAGGGTACCCTGGGGAATCAGTTCTACCTCCAGTTCTCCCGACAACAGCTGACGTTCAAATTCAGCGTTCTCTCCCACATAAGACGAAAGCATCTTTTTGATCTGCCGGGTTTTCAGCAGCAATCCGAGGCCAAAATCGTCCACACCGGCATTGTTGGAAATACAGGTTAACTGTTTGATACCTTTACGTACTAAGGCGGCAATACTGTTTTCGGGGATGCCGCACAAACCAAACCCGCCCAGCATTAAGGTAGCGCCGTCACGGATGTCATGCAATGCTTCATCAGCATTCGCTACAACTTTGTTCATGTTTTGGTGATGTTTTTAAAGAGGATGGCTTCAGCTCCTTGGTTTGGCCAGTTTAGGCATGGGGGCATGCCTGGATGGCAGCTGGTCGATGATGCCTCTCTTATTTTTCTTAACAAATGGAATTAATGTATCCTGGTCGCCTGAATTTAGGCTATTATTATTAACCGGCAAAAGAGAACGGGGGTTTTTCAGATATTCCTGCCGCTTCACGTTCAGGTCCAGCATGTTCTTATCATTGGAAATAGCGGTGAACATCATATCATACACCTCCTTGAACTTGTTGGGGTGTGACTCATAATAGGCATAACTGCGGTTAAACTCTTTGGGGGTCAGTTTATGCATGTCCAGGATCTGGCGGAGATACACCTTTGCCCGTTGCTTGCGCACAGAGTCATGGACGATCAGGTTGGCCTGGTCTTCATCTGTAATGCTACTGTATGCATCTGCCATATTCATGTCCAGTAACACATCGCGCATCTTTTCTCTTGACAGAACATCTTTCGGTACTTTATCTGCCTCTCCGCACGCCGTTATCAACAGCACCAGGCAAACTGCTATAATTCTATACATAAATGATTTCCTTCTTCAGAATGCAAAACTATTTCATCTGCTGATATTTCGCAGCATTGGTGACGTCCATAATGGCAAGTAATTGTGCCGCGCGTGATTTTTCCTGCGGAGGTGATTTGGCAAAGATCTTCTGCAGTTCCTCCGCTTTGGCGGTAAAGAACGTCGCCATCAGCATAGAATTGGGTATATCCTGGTAGATGGCATACATCATATTCAGACAGTTCATCACTGCATTACGCCCCTTCGTCATATCCTCATACATCATATCCAGCCCCTGCCGGTGATACTGATACATCACATCATGAAAGCGGGCGAATTTCACATTCAGCAGATTGTCCTGCAGCCAGTAGCGGTTACGGTTGCCTTCGAAAGGCTTCCATCCGGCAATGTCTTTTCCGTCAGGCGCATTGGTCACTATGTTCAACGCCTTCTTATAGAAATCGTCTCCTCCTCTGGCAGCAAAAGAATCGGCGTCCAGTCCGAGGATAATATAAGTATAATAAGCCAGGATCGCTGTCAGGTTGGACGCCAGCGGGTCATTTCCCACTACACGGTTATCACTGAATTCCAGCGGCTGAAACTCCACATAACGGAACACCACATTCTGGTCCTGTGTATTCAGGAGGCTGGTCAGATAGCCTGCATTGTATACCGGCCGGGTAGCCTGTACGGTGAGGGTGGCCTTAAAGGTATTATTGCCCAGGTCTTCAGTGATATTGACCAGGAAATTACATTCTATACGTTCTGCAGGCGTATACGCTTCGTCAGTCCATCTGCGGCCATTCAGGAACTCCCTGATGGAATTCTGGAGGGTGGTAAACACCTTCCGGCTGGTGTTATTATTTACCAGCCTGCCGGTAGTAACCGTAACATTTGCGCGGAGCTCCTGTGCCTGTGCGGGTAACAGGGCCAGCAATGTTCCTGCTATTGACATAATGAGTGCAAAACACCAGGACCTGTGTTTGGCATACCATAAGTGAGCGTTATTTGCCATTGTGATCATTCTGTTATAGAGCGTGTGT
Organism: Chitinophaga ginsengisoli; assembly: GCF_003014595.1. Taxonomy (GTDB): domain Bacteria; phylum Bacteroidota; class Bacteroidia; order Chitinophagales; family Chitinophagaceae; genus Chitinophaga; species Chitinophaga ginsengisoli. The sequence goes on from NZ_PYGK01000003.1 coordinate 138,556, forward strand.
TTAGACTACCAGGGGAGCGCTGTTAAGGTGAACGATATCCACAATAGCAGCCACTATATCCTGCGCCACGGCCAGTTTCGACTTCAGTGGCAGGTCTCTTGCATCGCCCTTCTTATCGAATAAAGTTACTTTATTGGTATCATGATTAAAGCCGGCGCCTTTATCATTCAGGGAATTCATTACAACAAGGTCCAGGTGTTTTTCACGGAGTTTCTTCAAGGCATATTCCTTTTCGTTGTTCGTCTCCAGTGAAAATCCCACCAATACCTGTTTGTCGGTACGGGTTGCGCCCAGCGTACGCAGGATATCTTTCGTTTTTTCCAGTTCCAGCGTCAGGGCATCTCCCTCTCCTTTCTTCATCTTGATATCTGCCACATGTTTTGGACGATAATCCGCTACTGCTGCTGCCATCACAATAACATCTGCCTGGGTAAAATGAGCGGCACTGCTGTTAAACATGTCTTCGGCAGTCACTACCCGGATGGTATTGATGGCAGGATTGCCCGCCGACAGACCTGTAGGTCCCAGTACCAGGGTCACCTCTGCTCCGGCAGCTGCCAACGCATCTGCAATGGCAATTCCCATCTTTCCGCTGGAATGGTTACTGATATAACGTACAGGATCCAACGGTTCTTGCGTAGGACCAGCAGTTACCAGGGCTTTTTTTCCTTTCAGCGGCAGGCCGGCAGAGGCAAACTGTTGTTGATCAACATACTGTGCTGATGGACCCACAGCCGACTGCCCTATCGGACTAACACCACCAGGCGTTGCTGCTGATGTATGCTGGGATTGTCTGTCGCTGAAATGTGCTTCCAGGTATTTTACAATATTCTCCGGCTCTGCCATACGGCCTTCCCCGAACAGGCCACTGGCCAGTTCTCCTTTTTCTACCGGTATCTGCTGATGCCCGTAGGAAAGCAACTTACTGATATTGTTCTTTGTAGCAGGGTGGTGCCACATATCTTCGTCCATCGCAGGCGCAAAAAGCACGGGGCAGGTAGCTGACAGATAGGTTGCCATCAGCAGGTTATCGCAGGCGCCATTGGCCATTTTGGACAGGGTATTGGCAGACGCCGGCGCTACCAGCATGACGTCCGCCCAGCGGCCTAGCATCACATGGTTGTTCCAGCTCTGGTTATCGCTGATGGTCACCGGCACTTCGTGCTTAGACAAGGTAGCCAGGGTCAGCGGCGTAATAAAATCGCAGGCAGACGGGGTCATGACCACTTTCACGTCTGCACCTTCTTTTACCAGCAACCTGACAAGCGTAGCAGCTTTGTAGGCAGCGATGCTGCCGGATACACCCAGTAATATTTTCTTTCCTTGAAGCATGACGGATTGGCTATTAAACAAAAAGGCGGCAGAAATATATTTCTGCCGCCATGAAGTTAGATATTTTTCAGTCAAACTACTTAACTATACAAGTCGTCGTCGTTCCTGCGGAAGTAGATCTTATCTTCCAGGAATTCCTGTGTAGCCTGGATAGCCGGATTCGCCATTCTCTCATAGAAACGGGAGATCTCAATCTGCTCTTTGTTCTCATGCACTTCCTCCAGGTTGTCTGTGTGGCTGGCAAATTCTTCCAGCTTGGAGTGCAGTTCTTCCTTCACAGATATATTGATCTGGTTGGCGCGTTTCGCGATCACTGCAATAGATTCATACAGGTTACCAGTTTTGCTCTTAATCTCGGTAGTACTTTTAGTTTCTACCATCGGATTGATGCTACTGGTGAGACCTCTTTTTATTTTGCTCATTCTCCAGGGAATTATTGTGTTTATTAATTGTTTTTAGTTTCAGTATCGGCTTTCTCAGACTTCTTTGATTGCTCAGGTTTATCTGTTTTGTCAGCCTTTCCAGCTTTGTTAGCTGCTTTTTCAGCTTTCTTTGCCTCTTTCTTCAGACGCTCGGGTTTTGCATTTGTGGTGGTATAACTTTCGAGCGTTTTGATGTTACCTTGTGCTAAGGTATAATATTTCTCGGCATCTCCCTTCAATTTGCTCTTCGGATAGTGATCGGCAAAATCCAGGTACTCAGAGAGCACTTCGTCGTAACGTTCCTTCTGCTTTTCCCAGATGCTATTTTTGGCATATTGATAATAAGCCTTGATAGCCATATACTTATATTCATCACTCTTGTCAGAATCCGGATAATTACGCATCAGGCTCTTAAAAGAGATGGCCGCAGCCTTGTAATATCCTAAGTTATAGTATAACTCTGAGTTATTATATTCTTTCTTTTCCAGCTTCCTGCGACTCAGTTCGATCACGAGGTTGGCCTCAGGTACTTTATCGGAAGTAGGATAATTGTTGATGTAGGTCTGCATGGCGGCAATAGCCTTCTGGGTATTGGTCTGGTCCAGCTGTACCTTCGGGGACTGCTTATAATAGCAGTAAGCCTGCATATAGTCCATCTCGGTCGCTCTGGGACTGTTCGGGAAGTTGTCAAGATAGTTCTTGAAATAGAACCCGGCCTGTACATAATCCTTCATCTTATAAGAACAATAGCAGTAGTTATAATAGATAGGTTCGTACTTATCAGTTCCTTTATATACCTGGAACAAAGATTCGTACAACCCCTGGGCTGCGGTATATTTCTTTTTAGCATACAACTTGTCAGCGTATGCCAGCTTGGCTTCGTAGTCCTTGCTTTTTTCAATTCTGCGCAGTTCCGTATTACATGATACTGAAGCGGTTACTGCTACAAAAAGACTGATGTATATAACTATTTTCCGCATAAAGAGGGCAAAGTTAAGAATTAAATGTAAATGTAAGATAGGCCGGGTATCGAAGCTGTTAAAATTTTGCAAAAGCCGGCCCCGGCAGGACGACTTGCCTTCTCTTATCTGCGGATGAATAAGAATACCCTTAAAAAGTCCTCCACTTTTTACCACCTGGATCCTATTCCCCCACTTTTTACCACGAAAATCTCTTTTTTCCACTTTTTACCACAGAAAACCAAAAACAAGCTATACGAAGGCATCCGTTCCACTTTCAATTCCCGCTAAGTAGCCCGGTTTCAGTATGGGATGGCGGTCGGCGCCTCTCTGGAAGACTATTTAGCATTGTCAAGCGAATGGGGCTTGGGATATCTATTGGGCAGCATCAGTCGTGTCACCCGAGAGCCGAAGGCCCGCCATTCCCATCTGAAACCGTTGCTACTTAAGCGTTCCCTCCTGGAATATCCCATGTCCCAATTATCAAAGGCGTTTTGTTTGTGTGCTTCACCTACTACTACTTACTACGCTTTAACCATGGCGTTGTCCTGCCTTCACTATGCCTTTGCCATTGACTTAATATGTTCCATACACGCTTTATACACGCTTTATACACGCTTCATACCAGACGCATACCAGACGCATGATTGGACTTGAAACAGAAAATCATTAATAATCAGACACTTGATATTTAGCAGGAACGCTTAAGTAGCAACAGTTTCAGATGGGAATGGCGGGCCTTCGGCTCTCGGGTGATACGACAGATGCTGCTTAATATATCCCCAAGCCCTATTCGCTTGACAATGCTAAATAGCCCTCCAGAGAGGCGCCGACCGCCATCCCATACTGAAACTGAGCTACTTAGCGTATTACTTCCACTATTAAGAGAAGTAAACCAACCCGGTTATAAACAAGAAATACACACTTATAAACATGTTATTAACATACTATTCACATGAATTCACATTCATTACACAATAAAACTCACACAATTCAATATTATAGGGAAAAAACTACTGTGGAAAAAATTTATAATTCATTTTTTCGTTAGAGAGTGGGAAAAAGTGTTATTTTGTGTTAGAAAAGTGTTTTTCAAGGACTTTCGCCCCCAAGTATGACAGGCTTTCTCGGTGAATATGAGGCTACGCTGGATGCAAAAGGGCGCTTTCTTCTACCCGCTGGCTTTAAAAAGCAGCTGGCAGAAAGCGCAGGGGAGCAGTTTGTACTGAACCGAGGGTTTGAAAAATGTTTGTCTTTGTATCCCATGAATGAATGGCAGCCAATTTTCGAGCGTATCAGTAAACTGAACGACTTCGATCCGAAAGTTAGGGAATTCCGGCGCTATTTTCTGAATGGAGCTACAATATGTGAACTGGACAGTGCAGGGAGATTATTAGTACCAAAAAACCTGATGTCGTACGCCTCTCTTGAAAAAGACATTGTACTGGCGGCGGCAACCAACAAGATAGAGATCTGGGATAAAGGTAAATACCAGGAGTTCTTTGAAAATTTCTCACCAGGATCATTTAGTGACCTGGCCCAACAAGTGATGGGAGGCGGAGATAATAATATTTCGATTTAACCGAGTATGGAAGAAGGTTCAGCATATCATCTGCCCGTGTTATTGCAGGAAGTGATCACAAACCTGCAGATACGCCCCGACGGTGTATATGTAGATGCCACTTTTGGTGGAGGAGGCCATTCCAGGGCAATCCTGGAACAACTAAATGAAAACGGCAGATTGGTTGTGTTTGACCAGGACGAAGACGCATACGCCAACAGGATAGATGATCCCAGGGTCACCTTTGTTCAACAGAACTTCCGGCATATGCAACGCTTCCTGAAATTATACAAGTCAGTCCCGGTAGATGGCATTCTGGCTGACCTGGGAGTTTCTTCCTGGCAGTTCGATACAGCAGAAAGAGGTTTCAGTACCCGCTTCGACGGCGACCTGGACATGCGGATGGATAAGCGCGCTACGCAAACCGCCGCTGCCCTCCTGCAATCATCTACCGAAAAAGAACTACACCTGATCTTTCAGGAATATGGCGAAGTAACAAACGCCCGTACCCTCGCAAAGATCATTGTACAGGAACGCAAGGCAAGACCTATGCGTACCATCAGTGAATTCAAATCTGTAATTCAGCCGATAGTAAAAGGCAATCCGCAGAAATACCTGGCTCAAGTATTCCAGGCCCTGCGAATTGCAGTCAACGATGAACTTGGTGCCCTGAAAGATATCTTGACCCAGTCAGCGGAAGTGCTAAAACCAGGCGGCAAACTCGCCATTATCACTTTCCACTCACTGGAAGACAGACTGGTGAAAAACTTTATGAAAATGGGACAATTTGAAGTGCAGGATGACACGTTCTCCTTTGAGACACCTCCTAAACTCTTCAGATTAGTGACTAAAAAGCCAGTAACTGCCAGCCCCGAAGAGCTGAAGCGCAATACGAGGTCCCGAAGTGCAAAACTCCGGGTAGCCGAAAAATTATAAGACTGATTATGAAATCGCTATGCCAATGTACCTGCGTAATAACAGGTTACATTGGCTTAGTAGCATAAATAATAATAAAGTGTTGCAGGACGAAGAAGCATACATATCAGACGTCGACGAGACCCCGGAAGAACAGCCGGAACAGCATGAACATAAGAAGGAATGGCGCCTTCGTATCAACTACAGGGCCATTACACGAAACATGCCGTTCATCGGGTTCCTGTCCCTGCTCGCACTGATATATATCGCTAACAGTCACCTGGCAGAAAAAAAGATCCGGCGCATCAATAAACTTGGCAAAGAAATAAAGGAACTCAAATGGGAGTACCTCAACGTCAAAAGTGAACTGATGTTCCGCAGTAAAATGAGCGAAGTAGGTAAAGCAGTTGAGCCCCTCGGACTAAAACCGCTTAACTCTCCGCCGCAGAAAATTGAACTGGAGAAAAAGGAATAACCTTTATACATAACAAACAGTGGAAGTAAAGAAAGACATATTGTGGCGTGTGTATCTATGCTTTATTGGCATGGGACTGTTTGGTGTGGCAATCCTCGTAAAAGTGTTCGTCGTTCAGAATGTACAGGGCAACTACTGGCGCAGTATGGCAGACAGCCTCCATACCCGCTACGTTTCTCTCGATGCTGACCGCGGTACCATTTACTCAGAAGAAGGCAGAATGCTTTCCACTTCCATCCCTTACTTTAACCTGAGGGTGGATTTTGCTGCTGATGGCTTGCGGGAAAATAAAGGAAAGATCTTCACAGACAATGTAGACTCATTGTCCATTCGCCTTTCCGGCCTGTTCGGTGATCATACACCCGCTGAATACAAACATATCCTGCGGGACGCGTATAAAAACAAAGACAGGTACTATCTCCTTAAAAGAGACGTGACTTTTACCCAATACCAGGCAGTCCGCGACTTCCCGATGTTCAAACTGGGAAAGAATAAAGGCGGCCTGATCGCAGAAACGAAAAATAAACGCATCAACCCCTTCAAACTATTGGCTAACCGTACAATAGGACTGGCAAGGGAAAATGCACAGAACGTAGGCCTCGAAAGGACCTACGATAAATATTTAAAAGGCGTTACAGGTAAAAGACTGATGCGCCGTATCGCCGGTGGAACATTCGTTCCCGTGGAAGGATACGATATCGAACCTGAAAATGGACGAGATATCATCACCACCATCGACGTCAATATGCAGGACATCGTAGAAACAGCGCTCATGAATATGATGGTGAGCAATGAAGCTGAACACGGCACCTGCATCCTGATGGAAGTGAAAACCGGTAAGATAAAAGCCATTGCCAACCTGGGCAAGCAACCCGATGGCAGCTACTGGGAAGACATGAACTATGCCTTACAGGTTGGCGAACCAGGGTCCACCTTCAAACTGGCTACCGTGATCGCCGCACTGGATGACCAGTACGTCACCATGAACAACCAGGTAAACCTGAACGAAGGCCGCTGGCAGATTGGAAAGAGAACAGTGTTTGATTCCGAACCGCACCCGGGACAAACAAACGTCAGCATCAAACATGCTTTCGAACTGAGCTCCAACGTGGGAATGGCAAAACTGGCCATGCAGTGTTACGCGAAAAGGCCCAACGACTTCGTAGCGCACCTGCGGAAACTGAAGCTGGACAAACCCACCGGTATCGACCTCGTAGGGGAAGGTAAACCGGTGATCAAGAATACGAAGTCAAGAACATGGAGTTCCACCACCCTGCCATGGATGGCCTTTGGATACGAAGTGTTAATAAGTCCGTTACAGACCTGCATGTTATACAACGCAGTCGCTAATAACGGTACCATGATGAAGCCTTACCTGGTAAACGCTATCATGGAATATGGTCAGCCGGTGGAATACTTCGATCCGGAAGTAGTGATGGACAGTATCTGCTCGCAGAACACGCTCAGGCAGGTAAGACAGATGCTGGAAGGTGTGGTGACCAATGGTACGGCTAAAGCTTTATGGTCGCCGTATTACAAATTTGCCGGTAAGACCGGTACCGCCCTGGTAGCCAATGGTAATCGGGGGTACGTAGATAAGATCTACCAGTCTTCATTTGCAGGGTACTTCCCGGCCAACGATCCGCAGTTCACCTGTGTAGTGGTGATCAAGAACAAAGCCGACGCGGCGAAGTTCTACGGAGGCGCGGTAGCAGGACCAGTGTTCCGCGAAGTGGCAGATAAACTGTACGCGATCGCTGTTGAGAAACAAAAGCCCATGCGCGCTACCCTGGCAGTAGATACATTGCTGGCGTTTAAAAACGGACAGGGACGCGAATGGAAAACAATACTGAACAAACTGAACCTGCCAATGGCAGGCAATGTGAATAACAGCAGCTGGGTAAGCCCGAAAGTGGATGATAAAAAGATCGCTTTTGCGCAGGTACAGCAAGTGAAAGGTGGAGTGCCCAATGTAACGGGGATGGGCTTAAAAGATGCCCTGTACCTGTTAGAGAATGCAGGGTTGCGTGTGATCATCAAAGGAGCTGGAAAGGTGACCAGTCAGTCAATACCCGGCGGCTCCCTGTTAGAAAAAAATCAGACAATCGTAATAGAACTGAGTTAAGAGAATGAAGACGTTGCGTGACATACTATACAATGTGAGCATCCGTGAGGTACACGGCAGTACTGATACTGCAGTTAACTCATTGAGCATTGACTCCCGGGCCATCGGTCAGGGAGATGCCTTTATTGCAATAAAAGGCGTACATGCAGATGGTCATCTGTTTATAGATAAAGCCCTCGCACAGGGCGCCGCAGCTATCATCTGTGAAGAACTGCCACAAAGCCTGGCAGAAGGGATTACCTATGTACTTGTAAACAGCAGCGCTACCGCAGCTGGTGTTATCGCAGGTAACTTTTACGATAATCCGTCACATAAGCTGAAACTGGTGGGTGTGACAGGTACCAATGGTAAAACCACCATCGCTACCCTCCTCTTCCGCCTGTTCAGTAAACTGCGCTTCCATTGCGGACTGCTATCTACTGTTCAGAACCAGATCGGCGACAAGATCGTTCCGGCTACACATACCACGCCCGACGCTATTCACCTGAATGCCCTGCTGGCAGAGATGGTGGACGAAGGCTGCGAATATGTGTTCATGGAAGTCAGCTCCCACGCAGTGCATCAGCAACGTATTGCGGGATTGAAGTTCGCCGGTGGAATATTCAGCAACATCACACACGATCACCTGGATTACCACAAGACCTTCGACGAATATATCAGGGTGAAAAAAGCCTTCTTTGACGGACTGCCGCCTACTGCCTTTGCACTCACCAACCTGGATGACAAGCGGGGCAACGTAATGCTGCAGAATACCCGGGCAAAGAAACAATCATACAGCCTGCGTACAGTGGCTGATTTCAAGGGTAAGATCCTTGAAAACAACCTGACAGGGCTGATCATGACCGTGAATGAAAAAGAGGTGCATTTCCGCCTGATAGGTGAATTCAATGCATACAACCTACTGGCAGTATATGGCGCCGCCATTTTATTGGGACAGGATAAAGACGAAGTACTGCAGGCACTCAGCGACCTCTCTGGTGCTGAAGGCAGATTCGATTATATCATGTCTGTCAATGACAGGATCATTGGTATCGTCGATTATGCACATACACCAGATGCACTGCTGAACGTACTGGCCACTATCAAGAACCTGCGCAAAGGCAACGAACAGGTGATTACCGTAGTAGGCTGCGGCGGCGACCGCGATACCGCTAAACGCCCCGTTATGGCAGCAGTAGCAACTGAACACAGTGATAAGGTGATCCTGACTTCTGACAATCCACGCTCAGAAGATCCGGTAGCCATCATTCACCAGATGGAAGCAGGTATACCTGTGCACCAGAGGAAAAAATCACTGTCGATCACTGACAGAAAAGAAGCCATTAAAACGGCTGTAAGCCTGGCCAACCCGGAAGATATTATCCTGGTAGCCGGCAAAGGCCACGAAAAATACCAGGACATCCAAGGAGTGAAACACCCTTTCGACGACAAACAGGTGTTACGTGAAATGCTGGAGCTCATGGGGAAATAACAACAATGCTGAGACAACTAACAAAACTAAACCTGTAAGTAACGACTACGGGCGACTGACAGAGACTAACTAACTATATGCTATATTACTTATTTAACTATCTCAAATCATTAAACTTCAGCGGTAGCGGGATGTTTCAATTCATCACCTTCCGTGTTACAATGGCATTGCTGCTGTCGTTAGCGATTTCTTTGTTACTAGGTAAGCGTATTGTCCGTTACCTGCAACGCAAACAGATCGGGGAAACCATCCGCGACCTGGGCCTTGCCGGAGAGAACGCAAAGAAAGGTACCCCTACCATGGGTGGTCTCATCATACTGTCTTCCATTCTTATTCCTACCCTCCTTTTCGCTCAGATCAAAACTGTGTATGTATGGCTGATGCTCTTATGTACCGTATGGCTGGGACTGATCGGATTCCTGGATGACTACATCAAGGTATTCAAGAAAAATAAAGAAGGACTGGCTGGCAAGTTTAAAGTACTCGGACAGATCGGTCTGGGTATCATCATAGGCAGCACACTGTATTTCAATGACAACGTAGTGATCTCGCGTGAGATCATCAGCGGTAACAAACTCGCTTCCTACGAAAAAGATGTGCACCACAAAGAAAGGGTTACAAAGGATGGACACCGGTTCGCAGATGTAAAGACGCCGATCACCACCATTCCTTTCGTAAAAAATCATGAGTTCAACTATGCCAAACTGATCTCCTGGATGGGAGAAGGTGCGGAGAAATATACATTCATCCTGTATATCCTGATCGTAATAGTGATCATCACAGCCGTTTCAAACGGCGCCAACCTCACAGACGGCCTCGATGGGCTGGCCACGGGTGTTTCGGCAGTGATCGGTGTGTGTCTCGGCATCTTTGCCTACGTATCGGGTAACATTCAGTTTGCGGAGTATCTGAACATCATGTACATCCCTAACCTGGGTGAATTGTCCATCTTCATTGCTGCCTTTGTGGGTGCATGTGTGGGCTTCCTCTGGTACAATGCTTATCCGGCGCAGGTATTCATGGGTGATACCGGTAGCCTTGCATTGGGAGGCATCATTGCTTCCATCGCGATCATTGTAAGAAAGGAATTATTGATACCTATCTTCTGTGGTGTGTTCCTGGTAGAGAATCTCAGTGTAGTGCTGCAGGTGTCCTACTTCAAATACACTAAAAAGAAATATGGCGAAGGAAGGCGCATCTTCAGGATGTCTCCTCTCCACCACCACTATCAGAAGCTGGGATATCACGAAAGTAAAATTGCAACAAGGTTCTGGATCGTGACCATTATCTGTGCAGCAGTGTCTATAGCAACGTTGAAAATGAGATAAACATGCAAAAGAAACTCATCATACTTGGAGCCGGCGAAAGTGGTATCGGCGCTGCCCTGCTAGGCAAGCAGCAGGGGTATGATGTATTTGTGTCTGATGGCGGAGCTATAAAGGATATCTACAAACAGGAACTGGCAGTCAACCATATTCCGTTTGAAGAAGGGCAGCACTCCTGGGATGTGATCCTGCATGCTGATGAGATCATCAAAAGTCCTGGCATACCTGAGAAGAGCGAGTTGATGAAAAAAGTGCGGGAAAAACAGGTACCAGTGATCTCCGAAATAGAATTCGCTTACCGGTTCAGCAAAGACAGCAAGGTCATTGCTATCACCGGTAGCAACGGCAAAAGCACTACCACTGCACTGACGTTCGACATCTTCGAAAGAGCAGGACTGAAAGCAGCCATGGTGGGAAATATCGGCCTTAGCTATGCAAGGCAGGTAGCCACTGCACCGGCGGATTACTACATCGTAGAGGTCAGCAGTTTCCAGCTGGATGATATTAAGGAATTCAAGCCCAACGTAGCCATTCTGCTGAACATAACACCAGATCACCTGGATCGTTATGAATACAAAATGGAGAACTATGTGGCATCAAAATTCCGCATAGCAATGAACCAGGGCCCGGAAGACTACTTTGTCTATTGCATGGATGATCCCGAGATCAGCGATTATTTAAGGAAGCAAACTATTTATTCAACAACAATACCCTTTACTATCATGGAACCATTAAAGCAAGGAGGATTTATGGCAAACGAACAGGTGAACATCCAGGTGAATGATGAGCCAATGATCGTATCAATGTATGATCTTGCGCTGAAAGGCAAACATAACTTGTATAATTCAATGGCAGCGGGTATTGCAGGACGCACCATGGACATCAGGAAAGAGAAGATCCGCGAGAGTCTTACCTCTTTCAAGAGCCTGGAGCACCGCATGGAGTATGTAGCTACTGTGCGCGGAGTGGATTTCATAAATGATAGTAAAGCAACCAACGTAAACTCTCTGTGGTTTGCATTGGAAAGCATGGAACATCCTGTAGTACTGATCATGGGTGGTGTGGACAAAGGGAATGACTACAGCGCGATCCGTGACCTGGTAAAGGAAAAAGTAAAAGCTATCATCTGTCTCGGTGTTGACAATGCCCCTATCCAGGAAGCATTATCCAACGACACACCGGTGATGGTAGATACAAGCAATATGAAGGATGCTGTTCAGGCAGCATTCCAGCACGCAACAAAAGGAGATGTAGTATTACTCTCCCCTGCCTGTGCGAGCTTCGACCTCTTCAAGAATTACGAAGACAGAGGCAAGCAGTTCAAAGAGGCAGTCAAAGAACTGTAACCGGCTTGTTGTCTGAAAGTAATACACTCAGACAACCGGCGCCAAAAGAGTGAAATGGACGTACTTCATAGGACCAAAGGAGACAGAGTGATATGGACGATCGTTATCTTCCTGTCGCTGGTAAGCCTGCTCGCTGTTTACAGCGCCACGGGATCGCTGGCGTATCGGGAACAGGGAGGTCACACGGAGTACTATCTATTCAAACAACTGAGCGTACTGGGAATGGGGCTGCTGATCATCTACTTCGCACACCAGGTGAATTATACTATTTACTCGCGTGTTGCGCAGATAGGGTTTCTTATCTCTATACCATTACTCATCTACACACTGGCATTCGGACACAACATCAACGACGCCAGCCGTTGGATAAGACTGCCAGTTATCAACCTGACATTCCAGACATCGGATGTAGCCAAACTGGCCATATTCATGTATGTGAGCAGACAGCTGTCCAAACGGCAGCACGTGATCACTGATTTCAGGAAGGGCTTCTTGCCCATCATTATACCGGTAAGTATCATCTGTGTGCTGATCATGCCGGCAAACATGTCTACAGCCCTGCTGCTGGGCGCCAGCTGCATGATACTGTGCTTTATAGGCCGGGTACCTGTCAGGTTCCTGGCTTCCATGGTCTTAGCTGTAGTGGTCTTAGTGTTACTGATGTTTGCCATCGCGAAGCTGACAGGATATGAAATGCGTACACAAACCTGGATCAACAGGCTGGAACATTTCTCCGGAGATGATAGCTCAGATCTGCCTTACCAGGTGCAACAGGCAAATATTGCGATTGCCGGCGGAGGCATACTGGGTAAGGGTCCTGGCAACAGCACACAAAGAAATTTTCTTCCTCACGCATATAGTGACTATATATATGCAACAATTATCGAGGAGTATGGTATCTTTGGCGCCTTTTTGATATTGATGGCCTATATGTTGCTACTGTTACGCAGCATTCGCATCTACAGAAACTGCCCTTATGCATTTGGCGCATTTCTCGCAGTAGGACTCAGTGTCACGCTTGTTATACAGGCACTTACGAACATGGCGGTGAATGTGGGACTGTTCCCTGTAACAGGGGTTACACTACCACTGGTAAGTATGGGAGGTTCTTCCGTGATCTTTACCAGCCTGGCCATAGGAATTATACTCAGCGTATCCCGCAATGTGGAAGAACTGGAAGGCAAGAGAATTGAACAGGAGCGGATCGCCAAAGTGATGGAAGAAAACGGTATTCAACCGGCAGCTTAAAAACAACCAAAGTAAAAACGATACATATGCAACGCAGAATAATCATAGCAGGTGGCGGAACAGGAGGACATATCTTCCCGGCTATTGCTATTGCCAATGCGTTGAAGAAGATAGACCCTGAAACAGAGATCCTTTTTGTAGGCGCCAAAGGAAAGATGGAGATGGAGAAAGTGCCACAGGCAGGTTACAAAATCGAAGGGCTCGAAATAGCCGGGTTAAACCGTAGTAACATGTTTAAAAACCTGTTGCTGCCTTTTAAAGTGATCAAAAGCCTGGGACAGGCACGCCGCATTATTGAACGTTTCCAGCCACAGGCAGTGGTGGGCGTTGGCGGTTATGCCAGTTTCCCTATCCTGCGTAAAGCACAGAGCAAAGGCATTCCGACACTGATACAGGAACAGAACTCCTTCGCTGGTAAAGCCAATATGGTATTGGGCAGGAAAGCAAAGAAGATCTGTACGGGTTACGAAAACATGGAAAAGTTCTTCCCTGCTGATAAGATCATCTTCACAGGCAATCCTGTGAGAAACAATATCACGCAGTCGTCCGTAATAAAAGAAGATGCCCTACAACACTTCGGGCTGAAGAGCGGTAAAACAACTGTATTCGCAGTAGGCGGCAGCCTTGGAGCTAAAGCCATCAACGAAGCATTGCATCCGCTGCTGTCCAGCTTTGTAGAGAAAGATATTCAGCTGATCTGGCAAACAGGTAAGCCATACTTTGAAACAGCAAAGAGTGCAGCCGCAGCATACGCATCTCATGTAAAAGTGTTTGAGTTCATTAACCTGATGGACTTCGCCTATAAAGCAGCAGATGTAGTGATATCACGCGCGGGTGCCTTGGCCATTGCCGAATTGTGTGTAGTGAAGAAGCCAGTCATATTCGTACCATACCCCTTTGCAGCAGAAGATCATCAGACCTTCAACGCACAAAGCCTGGTGAATAAAAAAGCGGCCCTCATGATCAAAAATGATGATGCCGCCGCACAGCTGGGAACAACATTATTCAGCCTGGTACAGAACAAAGCACTGCTGGAACAACTGGCAGAAAATATAGGAAAACTTGGTAATACCAACGCAGATACGGTCATCGCAAAAGAAGTAATGGGATTAATAGGGTAATCAGTAATACGTAATTGAAAAAATGGATCTGAACAACATAAAACGTGTATACTTCATCGGCATCGGAGGCATTGGCATGAGCGCCATTGCACGCTTCTTCAATGAGAAGGGTGTGCATGTGAGCGGTTATGACCGTACCGAGACGGTGCTTACCCGCCAGTTGGCTGAAGAAGGCATGCAGATCCATTATACTGACGACGTGGCATTGTTAGACAAACAAGCAGAACTGGTGGTGTACACACCCGCTATTCCTGGCTCTCACTCAGAACTGATCTGGTTCCGTGAGCAGGGATATGAAGTGGTGAAACGCAGTGATGTATTACAGGAAATCACCAGAAATCTGTATGCCATCACCGTAGGAGGTACACATGGTAAGACCACTACCTCCACCCTGATCGCACACATACTCAGACATACCGGTTATGGCTGTAACGCTTTCCTCGGAGGTATCAGCGCCAACTATGACCGTAACTTCTGGAGCAGCAACAAACAGGTAGCTGTAATAGAAGCCGATGAATATGACCGTTCTTTCCTGAAACTGCATCCCGATGTAGCCGTATTAACTGCTATCGATGCAGACCACCTGGATATTTACGGCACAGAAGAAGAAGTACAGGAAGCATTTATTCAATACACCCGCAACATCAAAGCAAAAGGCACATTGGTGGCTAAGCTGGGTTTACACCGCGCTGATGAACTGAAAGGCGACAACCATGTATGGTATCACCTGAATGATAGCAAAGCGGATATATATGCGACCAACATACAACCAACAGAAGGTGGTTACATGTTCGATGTGATACAGAAAGACTGGAAGTTGAAGAACATCTATCTTCCTGTCGGTGGGACCCACAACATTGAGAACACCGTAGCAGCCATTGCAGTGGCACACCTGCTGGGTATTGAAGATGATAAGATCAAAACGGCGATTGCTGAATTTAAAGGTATCAAACGCAGGTTTGAATACCTGGTGAAGAACGATTATCAGGTGTATATCGACGACTATGCACACCATCCGGAAGAATTGCGTGCACTGATCACCAGCGCCCGTGCATTATTCCCCGACAGGAAATGCATCGTACTGTTTCAGCCGCATCTGTACACTCGTACGCGCGACTTTGCAGACGGTTTTGCAGAAAGCCTCTCGCTGGCAGATGAAGTATTATTACTGCCCATCTATCCGGCCAGAGAGTTACCGATCGAAGGTGTACACAGCGAAATGATAGCGAAGATGATCAGTAAGCCGGTTCAAGTGATACAGAAAGAGGAAGTGTTACCCTGGATAAAAGCGAACAGTGCTCCACTATTTATTACGGCAGGAGCAGGAGACATTGACCAGTTCCGGGAGCCCGCACAGGAAATACTGAATGGAAAGGGTATCATAGACAATGAAGAAGTAAAGAAAGACGAATAAAAAAAAGTATAACACCCAATGCAAACCAAAACCCGCACAGTATTAAAACGAATCGGCACTGCCCTGATGTGGGTCGGTGTGCTGGCGGGCTTTGTTGTCATCCTGGTAGCTGCAGTTAATGACAAGAATGATGGTAAATGCACAGGGATCGTTGTGAAACTTGAGGGAGATGAGGCCAACTTCTTTATTGAGGAAAGAGATGTCAAAGCACTGGTAGCACAAGACAAGGACATCAATCCTGTCGGCAAGCGGATCAAGGATATTAATACAGCAAACCTGGAGAAGATCGTATCACGTGATCCCTGGGTAAAGAATGCAGAAATATTCATTGACAACCAGCGCAAGCTGAACATAAAAGTAACACAGCGTGAGCCAGTAGCGCGCATATTCACTGCCGCCGGCAACAGCTTTTACTTTGATACGGAAGGAGACCGGATACCAGTGTCCGCCCGTTACACCGCCCGCGTACCGGTGTTCACAAACTACCCGGCAGAAGCTGTAAAGCCTAAAGCAGCAGACAGCTCACTGACGGCAGGAATTATGGCACTGGGTACGTATATCATGGAAGATACCTTCTGGTCTGCACAGGTAGAACAGGTAGTGATCACACCAGCACATGAATTTGAGATCATCCCGAAACTAGGCGATCATGTGATTGCTTTCGGAGAAGGAACAGATGTAGAGAAAAAGTTCAGCAAACTGCTGGCGTTTTATAAAGAGGGATTGAATAAAGTGGGTTGGAATAATTACGCGAGGATTAATGTTGCTTATGAAAATGAGGTTGTATGTACAAGAAGGAACGGAGAGGAATTATCCAGGAAACTGGCGTCTGCAGATAGTGCACGTACTGCCGGGTATGATTCTTCTGCAAAGTTCCTCATACACCACGATGAAGTAACGCAAGCAGAAACAACATCGATGATGAAGAAGCAGGTAAAAGTGACGACACCAAAGTCTACAAAGGCCAAGGCGGCGACAACCAAACCAGCAGCTTCAAAACCGAAGGTACAAAAGGTTGCGGCGTCCGATAAAAAGGCTCCGAAAGCAGTGTATAAGCCGGTTAAAAAATCTGTCAACACAACAAAAAATAATAGAACGCCATGAATCAGGAAGCTCCCATCATTGTAGGTCTCGATATTGGAACTACAAAGATTGCTGCCATCGCAGGAAGAAAGAATGAATACGGGAAACTGGAAATCCTGGGATTTGGTAAAGCCCCGTCTTTCGGTGTTCAGCACGGAATGGTGCTGAATATCGATCAGACCATCAAGGCTATTCGCCAGGCCCTGGAAAACTGCTACGCTTCTAATCCGAATCTCGAGATCAATGAAGTATATGTTGGTATTGCGGGTCACCATATCAAAAGTCTGCAGACACGCGGAGATATAGTGCGTAGCGATACCGAAGCCGAAATTTCTCAGAAAGACATCGATCAGCTGATCAATGACCAATATAAAACCGTGATTCCCGCCAGTGATCAGATCATTGACGTGATACCACAACAGTATATCGTGGATAGCCTCCAGAACATCACCTACCCTATCGGTATGTCAGGTGTGAAGGTGGGTGCTAACTTCCACATCATCACCGGCGATAAGAATGCTATCCGTAATATCAACCGTAGTGTGGAGAAATCCGGCCTGAAAATACATGACCTGGTACTGCAGCCACTGGCGTCTGCAGCAGCAGTAATGTGTGATATGGACTTCGAAGCAGGTGTGGCTATCGTAGATATTGGTGGTGGTACGACAGACCTCGCCGTGTTCTATGAAGGTATTCTGAAACACACAGCTGTGATCCCATACGGTGGTGAGAACATCACCAACGATATCAAGAATGGTCTGGGCGTACTGAAAACACAGGCAGAACAGATGAAAGTGCAGTTCGGTTATGCATTGGCTGATGAAGCTAAGAATAACGCCTACATCACTATCCCTGGCCTGCGTGGTCAAAGCCCGAAAGAGATCTCTGTAAAGAACCTGGCACACATCATACAGGCACGTATGAGTGAGATCATGGACTTCGTGGTGTATCATCTGAAACAGATCGGAATGGACAATAAGATGCTGAATGGCGGTATTATCCTTACCGGTGGAGGTTCTCAGCTCAAACATCTCATACAGTTAACTGAATATACAACTGGTGTAAGCGCACGTATCGGTTATCCGAACGAACATCTGGCCAGCGGTCATATCGACGAACTGACCAAGCCAATGTACGCTACCTGCGTAGGTCTCATCCTCAAAGGTTACAATGATTATGAGAATGATCGCAGAGCACTGGAAGAGAATTATGTAAAGATCAATACCAGCTACCTCGCAAAAGAGCAGGCGGCAAAAGCGGCGCTGCAGGATGAAGATGCCTGGGAAGATGATGAGCCGACCGTTGAACAGATACAGGAAAGAAAAGCTAAAGAACGGAATGCTTCGCTGAAAACATTCCTGGACAGGATGAAGACAAAGATCATAGACATGTTCACGGAAGAGGAAGATGCGAAACTTTAACAGGGTATTGTCGGTATATGGCGCAATTGTTGCAGCCACAAACGATTTAAAAATCAAGTAATTAATAAAGGGATAATTAATAACGTAGTAAGAATTGTGGGCATTATTAATTATACTAACTAACCCATAAAAGAGATAGAGTCATGATACATTTTGATCTTCCCAAAGAAAAATCTTCCATCATCAAGGTGATAGGCATTGGTGGTGGTGGGAGCAATGCGGTGAACCACATGTTCAACCAACGCATTGAGGGTGTGAATTTTATCATCTGCAATACCGATGCACAGGCTATTGCAAACAGCCCCGTGCCTAACAAAATACAGTTAGGACCGCATTTAACACAGGGACTGGGTGCAGGCGCCAATCCGCGTATCGGTGAACAGGCGACGGAAGAGTCCTTTGAAGAAATCAAAAAGATCTTAGAGGTGAATACCAAGATGGCCTTCATTACTGCAGGCATGGGTGGTGGTACCGGTACCGGTGGCGCCCCTATCATTGCACGTATATGTAAGGAGCTGGGTATTCTTACGGTGGGGATTGTTACTACTCCTTTCTCTTATGAAGGGAAAAAAAGGATGGCGCAGGCAGATGAAGGTGTCAGCAGATTGAAAGATTATGTTGATACACTGCTCATCATCTCTAATGACAAGCTTCGTCAGAAATACGGCGATCTGAAATTCAAAGCTGCCTTCGAAAAAGCAGATAACGTACTTGCTACCGCAGCAAAATGCATCACCGATGTGATCAACTCAACCGGTCAGATCAACGTGGATTTTGCGGACGTTTGTACGGTAATGCGCAATGGTGGCGTGGCCATTCTCGGTGCTGCTACCGCAGAAGGCGAAAACCGTGCACAGAAAGCGATCGAAGAAGCACTTACTTCTCCATTGCTGAATGATAACGATATCCGTGGTGCTAAATGGATCCTGATCAACATTTCCTCTTCAGAAGGTGAATTCGAACACACCCTGGATGAAATGGATACCATACAGGCATTTGTACAAAGCCAGGCAGGCGAGGATTGCGACGTGATCCTCGGTGTGGGCTATGACACTACCCTGGATCGTAAACTGGGCGTAACCATCATTGCTACGGGGTTCGAACAGAAACCGATCCAACAGGTAAAAACGACTCCACAGGATCCTTCCCAGGAACAGCCTAAAATTGTAATGCAGCTGGGCCAAGATGGTGATGAAAAGAAAATGAATAATCAGCAACAGACATTATTCGTTGAACCAGCGGACCTGATGGCGCCCCGCCTGGTAGAACCTGTGGTTACCCAGCCTGCAACTACCTTCACTCCTCCTGCTCCCCAGCAGCCGGAAAGGTTAAACTTCACCCTGAACGTTGAACCTTCTGCTGTGGCTCCCCAGACAATGGCAGGATACGGAGCAGGTGTAAATGTTATACAGCCTACTCCTGCAGCCGGTGGTTACCCTGCAGGTCCGGCATACATTTACATAGAGCCGGGCGGCAACACACCTTCATCTCCGGATGTTCCGGAAATGAAGATGGTTTTCAGGGAGGAAGATCAGGCACCGGAAGTACCTTCAGATATCCAGCTGCAGGCTTTCGAAGAACAATTGGAAGAACAAAAACGCAAACAAGCTGAACGTGTGGCAAAACTGCGCAGCATCAGCTTCAATGTGAAAGGCATAGACAATAACACAGAAATGGAAAATGTTCCTGCTTACATCCGTCGCAACATCAACCTCGATAACGGCGCGGGATCAGCAGAAAACTTCTATTCCAACTATACTATTTCCGACGGTCAGAACAACCAGGCGGAAATTAATACGATTAATACCTTTTTAGATGGGAAAAAACCCGATTGATCTATTCGGACGTTTGATTGTTTTTTAGTTGTGTTAAAGAAAAGTCCTCCGGTTCCCCGGGGGACTTTTTTTTCGCTGCAACTGTGTTTTATAATAAAATTAGCAGGGGCGCGGTTTCTGATCATTTTGCCGATATCAGCAAAATGATCTAATTGTGGTTATGCACTTTCGATCAAATAAACAATCAGCAATACACTCACCAAAAATATAAATGCAGTTAACAGCGTAATGAGCAAAGACGAGTGACGATAAGTCCCGTCTGTCAATTGCTTTTCGGTACGTTTATATCGAACATAAGAAAATACCGTAGTAACAGCACCAACCGCCACAAGTAATATACCTACAAGCGCAGAAACACCCCTGGAATGGATCGCATATTCCTTCCCCAATACCAATGATATCTGCTTCACAAACAGCGAGAATTTGACCACTACAAAACCAAAGGCCATGATCCCTATGCTTGTTCTTGTCCATGCAAGTAATGTCCGCTCATTTGCGAGGTGGTCGCTTGGATTGCCTCTTTTTTGATCTTCAGCCATCAGCATTATTTTCTATAAAAGATAAACCAAAATAGCAAATAGTTGATCACCTTCCTGACGTCAGGAAGGTGATCAACTCATGCAAATCCCCCCCTAAAATCATCCACCACTTCCTCACATCTATCCATTCCCTACCCTACCATTCCTTCGTAAATTTGCTTATGCAAAAGACAGTAAACAAGGTTGTAAACAACCACCCAATAAACGGCTCTTTGAGCGATTATTATTTCTACAGTCCTTTGCCTTATCAGGACGGCAAGGCAACAGATCCTTTTCTGTTATTACATCACCACGGCCCAATGACCTTACCACCGCTTAACAGTGGTATGCCCTTTGGCCCCCACCCGCACAGAGGCTTTGAAACAGTGACCTGGATTATCAGCGGACACGTTGTACATAAAGACTCTCACGGTTATCATAGCAAGATTGATGCAGGCGGCGTACAGTGGATGTCGGCGGCAAGAGGATTGATACATAACGAATATGTGGAGAACTCTTTTAAGGAAGAAGGCGGAGACCTGGAACTCTTACAGCTCTGGATCAATCTGCCGGCGAAGTTGAAGATGAATCCGGCTAAATATACCGGCCTGCAGAAGAACGATATTCCGGTAGTGACTGCTGACAATGACAAGGTGCAGGTAGCTATCGCGGGGGGCAACTGGAATGGCCATAAAGGCGCTATTAATTCCCTCACAGGGATCAATGCGGCCCTGATTACCATGCAGCCGGATAGCAAGGCAGATATCAGTGTTGCAGAGGGCAGGAATGTCTTATTCTATGTATTGCGGGGCAATGTAACGGTGAATGGTGCAATAGCCGGAGACAGGTCGCTGGTGCTCTTTAATAACGATGGTGACACCATCAATATCACAGCCAGTAGTGATGCAATCATCCTCTACTGTGACGGAGCACCTTTAAATGAGCCGGTTGCCTGGCATGGTCCTTATGTAATGAATACACAAACCGAAATCATGGAAGCGATGAGGGATGAACGGATGGGAAAATTTGGTTTCTATATAGACTAAGAATCAAAAAAGGCCAGCGTAATGCTGGCCTTTTTCGATTAAGAATGTATAATCCGTCGCAATTGCAGGTTCGTGACAGGCGACACTACCAGCGGATATTTTTCGATCGTTACGTAGCTGGAATCCAGTCCGAAACCACGTTCTTCTGATAAGCTGATCTTCTTGAGGAAGAAGTACATACGCATGACCAGCCGCTCATAGAGAGGCAGGTCATTATCGTGCGAAAGGAATTTCTCCATGACGATGAACTGGAAGTCCCCTACTACATTGTTCTTACTCAGGGATTCGTAGCGGCTGGTGATGTTCACTTCCTTATTACGTACCATGTCTTCCACTACCATACGGAACATCAGGTTAATGCGCTGCTCCACTTTAAAGCCCAGTCTGAATTCTACCCTGATCACTTCATTTGGAATGATCGTCTGCACGGAATATTCACTCAGGTAAGGCTCATCCACAACGTCTACGTGTACAAACCAGTATATATCTGCCCTTTTAGGCTTCTTATTCAGGATGGAATAAATGATCTTATGTTCGATCTCCTTCGGATTGTCAGCACTACTCATATACACCAGGTGAGTAGCATATTTAGGAATGGTGCTGTCATTGCTGAGTTCCTGGATCACCGGAAGATGGTCTTCCAGCCTTACAAACTCCACGTAACGGTTCTTGATCTTCCTGGATTTAAACCATACCATCATGATCAGGAAGAGTATCCCGGCCACTATTACGGTCACATAACCGCCATGCATAAATTTCACGAGGTTAGCGAAGAGGAAGGAAAACTCAATAGTGAAATAGATGACAAGGTAGATCAGGATCAGGCTGAGCCGGACCCTCCGGGTATATAAATAGAAGGCGAACAGGCAGGAGGTCATCAGCATACAGATGGTGATGGACAATCCATAGGCCGCCTCCATAGAAGAAGACTCTTTGAAGATCAGCACGATAGCCACACAGCCTACAAACAGCATGGTATTGATACCAGGGATGTATAACTGTCCACGTTCCTCGGTAGGATAATTGATCTTTAATTTAGGCCAGAGGTTCAATCGCATAGCTTCTGAAATGAGGGTAAAAGACCCCGATATCAGTGCCTGGCTGGCAATAATGGACGCCAGGGTAGCAATCAGTACTCCGAAGATGACAAACCATTCCGGCATAATAGCAAAGAATGGGTTCTGGTCTTTAGGGATGATCTGTCCTTTCTGGGTCAGCAACCAGGCTCCCTGTCCGAGATAGTTAAGGATCAGGCAGATCTTTACAAAGATCCAGGAAACCCGGATATTACCCTTGCCACAGTGCCCGAGATCGGAATACAGGGCTTCTGCCCCGGTGGTACACAGGAATACGGCTCCCAATATCATAAACCCACGGGGATAGGTAGTCAGCAGCTCGATAGCATAATGAGGGCTGAATGCTTTAAAGATAGCTACATCATCTACGATGTGGGAGAGTCCAAGTACTCCCAGCATAGAAAACCAGATCACCATAATAGGGCCAAACAATTTACCGATGGATACGGTACCAAATTGCTGTACTACGAACATTAAAGTGATAATGGTCAGCACGATCTTCACAATCGTGAACTGGCTAAGGTCCTTGAATACTTCCAGGGTCCGTAAGCCCTCAATAGCAGATGTAACAGTAATAGGTGGGGTAATGATCCCATCGGCCAGCAGGGCGGCCCCTCCTATCATCCCAAAGATAACGGCCCATTTGGCATGCCGCCTGACCAACGCATATAATGAAAAAATCCCGCCTTCACCTTTATTATCGGCCCGAAGTGTCAGGATCACATATTTAATAGTCGTTTGTAAAGTCAGGGTCCAGATGATACAGGATATAGCACCGATAACCAGGAGGTCGCTTACAGGGTTATTGCCTACAATTGCCTTGAAAACGTATAACGGAGAGGTTCCAATGTCACCGTAGATAATACCCAAAGCTACTACTAAACCGGCCAGGCTTACCCTGTTAATGTCTTTTCTCACGAAAATATGTATTTAATAAAAAAGCCACCAAAGTTAGGTGGAATTGCGGAGATGTACAAATATCAAAAAATCCGCTTATAAAAAAACCCCGTCTCGCTTATGCGAGACGGGGCCTTATATCTTCTTAGTGAGACACTATTAGTTAGCTGGAGCTAAATCTACAGTGGAAGACTCACCAGGAGTGTTTTGTTTGATGAAGCGACCGCGATCGATACCTTGTTTATCAGCCAGGTAGTCGATAACTGCATCTACTCTTCTGCTGCTCAAATCAACACCACCTTTTTTACCTTTAGCACCAGCGTGGCCAGTAACCAGGATGTTACAAGATGGGTTAGATTTCAGTGTGCTAGCAACTGAAGCCAGTACAGCTTCGTTGTCAGTTGCAACTTTGGTAGAGCTACCTTTGAAGCTTACGCTAGGCAGAACCAGTGAGTTACAAGCTGCAGGAGTTACACGGTCTTTGCAGCACTCAGGATCTGGGCATTTACCAACACCATCAGCGTCAACTGGCTGGCAGTAAGTTGGAGTAACCAGTTGTTTATCCTTGAAGTCAGGAACACCGTCACCATCAGTATCTTTAGCTACACCGTGAACATCAACTGGAGCACCAGCTGGTGTGTTAGGCTCACGATCAAACTGGTCAGTAACACCATCACCATCAGCATCAGGCAGTACCGGAGTAGGCAGCTTCATATGACGAGGAGCGCTCAGTTCGTTGTAAGCGTAGTTCAGCGGATTTACCCACCATAATGGCTCAACGCGTTTAGCGGAGTTACCCAGGTTGAAGTTCAGACGAATGCTGGTATAGCTGAAAGCGTCTTTGTGGCTAGTATATGGAGAGGAATAACCGTCCAGATAGTCATCAAAGTACAGAGTATATTTCTCTTCGATACCGATGTTGAAACGTTTAGAAATTCTGTAAGCGATACCAGTACCGAAATCAGCACCATGACGCCACATTTGGTTGTTGTCCTTACGACCGATGTTGCCTCTGTTACCCTGAGATGGAGCGTTCTGCTCGTAATCTCCGTCTAACAGGTTTTTCAGCTGACTTCTGATGTCTTTACGAGGAGCAGAGAAGTTAATGCTGCTATAGTTATAAGCTGCATTACCATTCAACGCATCAACGTCAACGTCGATCAGACCAAGGCTGTAACCACCAAATACATACCAGTTAATTTTAGGCTGCGCCTTATAGAACAGGATGTTGCTCAGAGAAGCCATCAGGTCGAAAGACAGCTGGTGAGTAGCAGTTTTATAGTTAGCTACGATCAGACCGTTGTTAGCGGCTGCTGTTGCTGCCCACGCATTGCTGTTATTTGTGTTCGCTGGCCTTAATCTGTAATCCAGACCTTTATCGAAGGAACCGGTATACTCAGCTCTGATCGAGATAGTGTGACCCAGAGATTTTCTCAGGGAGATACCACCACCAAAACCTGGTCTAGCTGGAATAGTACCGTTGATCAGGTGCAGACCACCATGGAAACCTAATTCCCACATATCGCGAGGTTTCGCAGGGAAATCATACTGATGGTTGGAAAAGTTGTTCTGTTGGGCCTGTCTTGACGCTGGTACCTTACTTGAATCCAGGGCATCATAAACAGGGGTAACTTGTGCAAAACTGGAGGACGCCGCTAGGAGACTCATAGCGCCTGCCAGTAATAAGTACTTTTTGCTTGCCATAATTGTTTTCTATTTAAAAACTGTTAAAAATTTACTAATAACCCGTTTTTTTACCCAGCAAAGGTAAAATTCTCAAATGAATATTCAAATTTTTGTTACAATATTATTTTCATTGATAACTAGTTAACTACTAGTGCTTAGGCAAAACAAATGTTATACCTTAATTTGCCTTGGTATATAACGAATAAGCATATTTGTTAGAACTAAAACAAAGTAATGTTAAAGTTATGTTACACCCATATATACAAATTAGGGGCCAAATTGTTAAAATTTGACATTTTAAGCATAGCTTAGCAATCTTTTTAAAGCACCTATGGACGAAATTAAACACCTGATCAGTAAGGAATTACAGGATTTTGAAGGCAAATTCGCAGACGCTGTAAAAAGTCATGTCCCCCTTTTGGACAGGATCATGCATTACATCGTTAAACGTAAAGGCAAGCAGATCAGACCCATGTTTGTGCTTTTATCTGCCAAACTATTTAAAGCAGATCTACAGGAAAGCACATACCATGCCGCTGCCTTTGTAGAATTGCTCCATACAGCAACACTCGTTCACGACGACGTGGTAGACGACGCCAATGAAAGAAGGGGCTTCTTCTCCATCAATGCACTGTGGAAAAACAAAATAGCCGTACTGGTAGGAGACTATCTCCTGTCCAAAGGATTACTACTATCAGTAAGTAACAATGAGTTCAAAGCTTTAAAGATCCTATCAGAAGCTGTAAGAGAAATGAGCGAAGGAGAACTGCTGCAGATAGAAAAAACCCGCAAGCTTAATATTAAAGAAGATATATACTTTGAGATCATCCGCCGGAAAACAGCCTCTCTCCTCGCCTCTGCCTGCGCAGCCGGCGCCTGGAGCTCAACCAACGATGATGAGACAACTGAGAAAATGCGCCTTTTCGGTGAAAAAGTAGGTGTGGCCTTCCAGATCAAAGATGATCTCTTCGATTACGGCTCAGAAAAAATAGGTAAACCGACTGGGATTGATATACGGGAAAAGAAAATGACCCTCCCACTTATTTATACCCTGGAACATGCTACTCCCGAAACCAGAAGACTTATTATCAACATCGTCAAAAATCACAATACCGATAAAGACCGTGTTGCCGAAGTCATAGAACTGGTTAAAAAATCCGGCGGCATTGAATACACACAACAGAAAATGTTCGAGTACCGCGACGATGCATTGGCCATCCTCCATAGCTTTCCGGAAAATAATATCCGCGCCGGCCTGGAAACATTAGTAAGATATACCACTGATCGTACTTTTTAACCAATAAAAACTTATCTTCCGAGAACAGTACATTATTCAAACAACTTTAGATACTAACTCAGGCACTAAATGCAAAAACGCTGGACAGTCCGATCTTATCAACCGAAACAGGAAGCATTGCTCCAGTCGTCTTTGCGCATTCACCCTTTACTATGCAGATTGCTCGTACAACGGGGCCTGCATACCTACGATGAATCACGCCTTTTTTTCCGGCCTACTCTCGCAGATCTGCACGATCCATGGCTGATGAAAGATATGGATAAAGCAGTCTCCCGTATTGAACAGGCTTTTTTCAGACATGAAAAGATCCTCGTTTTCGGAGACTACGATGTAGATGGTACTACCGCCGTAGCTACTGTTTATGACTTCCTGCATTCCTTATATAATAACATCGAATTTTATATTCCTCACCGGTATAAGGAAGGATACGGCATTTCTCAGCAAGGCATTGAATATGCCAGGGATAATGAATTCACCCTCGTTATCGCGCTGGACTGTGGCATCAAAGCGATCGACCAGATCACCTGGGCGGCCGGCAATGGTATAGACTTTGTCATCTGTGACCACCACCTGCCCGATGCTATATTGCCACCTGCTGTTGCTATCCTGAATCCGAAACAATACGACTGTCCTTATCCATATAAAGAACTGAGTGGCTGCGGCATCGGCTATAAACTGATCTCCGCTTTCGCACAGAAAAGAGGTGTGCCCGATGAGAAAGTACATAAGTACCTGGACCTGGTAGCCACCAGCATTGCTGCTGATATTGTACCAATGACCGGAGAGAATCGTGTGCTGGCATTTCATGGATTAAAGAAAGTAAACTCATCTCCGTTGCCAGGTATACAGGCATTGATAGAACTCAGCGGATTAAAAGAACAGCTGACCATCTCCAACCTTGTATTTGTTATCGCTCCGCGCGTTAACGCTGCTGGCAGAATGGACGATGCAAGAAAAGCAGTGAACCTGTTTGTGGAAACAGATAAGGACAAAGCAATGGAAATTGCTAAAGTGCTGCATGCCGATAATTTTGACAGGAAAGAAATTGATGGCAACATCACCAAAGAAGCTGTTGAATTATTACAGAACGATCTTACACTGCAGGATAAAAAATCTACTGTTCTTTATAAACCCGACTGGCACAAAGGCGTAGTAGGCATCGTTGCATCCCGCCTGATCGACAAATATTATTACCGCCCTACTATTATTCTTACACTGAGCAATGATAAAGTAGCTGGTTCTGCACGTTCAGTTACCGGCTTCAATGTCTATGAAGCCATTCACCAGTGCAAAGAACTCCTGGAAAATTATGGAGGTCACTTCTATGCAGCAGGCATGACATTAAAACCGGAAAATGTCGCTGCATTCCAAAAGAAATTTGAAGAAGTAGTAGCCACTACTATTGATCCGGAATTGCTGGTACCGGAAATAGTCATCGATACCGAAATACAGCTGAAAGATATTACGCCCGCTTTTTTCAATATCCTGCGTCAATTCGAACCACTGGGACCGGAGAATCTACGTCCCGTTTTCCTTGTGAGAAATGTAACAGACAGTGGTTATTCAAGGCTCGTCAAAGATGAACACATTAAGTTCTCTGTAAAACAGGGCAAATCTCCCAATGCATTAACGGGCATAGGATTCTACATGTCCGAAAAATTCCACATTGTAAGCAGTAAACAGCCCTTCGACATGGCCTTTACCATCGATGAAAACGAGTGGAATGGTAAGATGAATCTACAACTTAAAGTAATTGATATCAGGGCACATCACTAAGTAATATTACTTATCCGCTTCCCTTCTTTCATAACTATTACTTACAACTTTACTTTTTTCTGTTGCAGTAACCATGTATATAATGCAGTATCTGCATATGCCTTCGTCCAGGCATCATGCCCTCCTGTAGGATTTTCCGTATACTTAACCAGGTTACTTCCGCATGCCTTTAGTGCATTTACCATATCCCGTGAGCCGGATACAGCTACTGTAGGATCATTGGCATTGTGAAAAGCCCATACCGGCATATTCTTCAATACACAAGCCTGCGATGGTGTACCTGCTCCGCTGATTGGTACAATAGCAGCAAACTTCTCCGGACTGGTTTGTGCCCAGTTCCAGGTGCCATATCCTCCCATACTCAATCCTGTTAAATAAACACGGGAGCTATCCACATGATATTTCTTCAACACTTCTTTATACAACTGTTGTAAAACATCCGTATTCCACCAGGATGCAGTACACTGCGGGGCAATCATAACAAACTGCTTTCCCGTTACTACTTTGGGCAAACCGACCTTTCTGATCACATTAATATCGTTTCCTATTTCCCCTATTCCGTGCAAAAAGATCACGATAGGCCATTTGTAAGTCTTTTTCTCATTGTAAGTGTCAGGAACATACAGCAGATAGTCATCGATGTTTCCCCCCTTATAATCCATCGTTTTTACTGTGACTCCCGGGGTCTGAGGGTCAAATACATCTTCTTTGGGAGGATCAGGGATGGTATCAGTTCCATTACCGCCGGGTGTTGCGGCATCATTCTTCTTAGAACAGGCTACTATATTACCCAATAATACAATTAGTAGCACATATACAAATCTCTTAAATACTCTTCTTTTCATATGTGTGGCATAAATGAAAAATCCCGTCTCATGTGACATGAGACGGGACCTGGGTTATTATTTCTTATTACAAACCTACTATATTTCCATCAGACGCCCCCGATATATGCAGGAAATAGGCGTTTATCTCTATATAGCAGATCAATTTTTCTTTTCAGCACTCATTAATTCTACACTTCTGTTCACAAAGGCGGTAAGGTCAGCACCCGTCAGCAGGTTCTGTGATAATAACGCCAGATCTGCCAGATTTCGTACCTGCTTCTGCTGTTTATCATTATCACTTTCTTCAAGGATCTGCAGGTAGATCGGATGGTTTGCGTTGATGGTCATATTGATCTCATCTGGCATACTCGCATACCAGCTCATACCACTTCCGCCTACTGCCGCCATATCTTTCATACGACGCATGAATTCCGGACGGGTTACGATCACCGGCTGGGCTTCTGCGCTCAGGCCTTTCAGTTCTACCTTCACATGCTGTTGCGGAATATGCTCAAACAATTCCTTCAGTTTGGTTTCCTGATCAGATGTTAATACACTCTCTGATTTTTCATCTTTATCCACCAGATTATCTGCTATATCAGCATCTACACGGGTGAATTGCATGCTATCCCATCTTGGCTCCATATTATTGATGAACGCAGCATCTATAATAGTGTCCAGCTTTATGATCTTATATCCTTTATTCTTTGCAGCCTGGATATAGCTGTCCTGTTGTATTGCGTTTGTGGCATACAATACAACCAGTTTTCCATCCTTATTGGTTTGCAAAGCGCTTGCTTCCTGTTTGTATTCTTCCAGTGTATAGAACTTGCCAGCCTCAGTAATATCTTCCAGCAACAGGAATTTATTTCCTTTCTCCTGGAACTTATCATCGGTCATCATACCATACTTGGCAAACAGGCCGATGGATTCCCACTTCTCTTCAAAGCCCTTACGGTCATTGCGGAAGATCTCATCCAGTTTATCAGCTACTTTCTTCGTAATATAAGTGCTGATCTTTTTCACATTCGGATCTCCCTGCAGATAACTGCGGCTTACGTTCAGCGGAATATCCGGACTGTCTATCACACCATGCAGCAACATCAGGAACTCAGGAACGATATCCTTCACTTCATCAGTAACGAATACCTGGTTGGAATACAGGCTGATCTTATCTTTCTGTACTTCAAAGCTCTTATTGATCTTAGGGAAATACAGGATACCTGTGAGGTTGAACGGATAATCCACATTCAGATGGATCCAGAACAATGGCGCCTCTGCATATGGATATAATTCTTTATAGAAATTCTGATAGTCTTCGTCTGTCAGTTCAGCCGGTTTCTTAGTCCATGCAGGGTTAGTATTATTCAGCTGTTTATCTGCAAATTTTACAGGTACAGGCAGGAATTTACAGAACTTCTCCAGCATGGTCTGGATACGGTGTTCATCCAGGAATTCTTCACTTTCTTCATTGATGTGCAGCACAATGTCAGTACCACGGTTTTCTTTCGTGGTTTCTTCCAGCATATACTCAGGACTGCCATCACATTCCCAGCGTACGGCAGGCGCTTCCTCTTTATGTGATTTAGTGAAGATCTCCACCTGGTTACTTACCATGAAGGAAGAGTAGAAACCCAGACCAAAATGCCCAATGATATTGGTCCCATCTGTCTGACCTTTGTATTTTTTCAGGAATTCTTCTGCACCGGAGAAAGCCACCTGGTTGATGTATTTATCTACTTCTTCAGCAGTCATACCCACTCCCATATCGGAGATGGTCAAGGTCTTTTTCTCTTTATCCAGCTTCACTGTAATTTCAGGGGTGCCCAGCTCACCTTTAAACTCTCCGACACCAGCTAAGGTCTTTAACTTTTGTGTAGCGTCCACCGCATTACTTACCAGCTCGCGGATGAAGATCTCATGGTCTGAATAGAGGAATTTCTTAATAATGGGGAAAATGTTCTCTGTCTGAACACGTATTGCTCCTTTCTGCATGGGTGTCAAATTTTTTAAAAGGTTTCCCGACAAAGGATATGCCAGCAGACATTAGGCTGACAAACTGTCCGACAGGAACAGTAAAACAAGCCTTTTCCCCGACGTTACCTGTCCGTCGCTTCTTCGTCGCTTATTCGATGCTTGTTCGACGCTTCTTCGAATAAGGGCGCTATCTGCAGAAATGACACTTTTCCTCGCTGGCTTAACAAATAAATCATATGAACCCACCCTAACATGTAACGCAAATATTGTAGTTTTAACATCCTGACCCCGATGACTGTTGAGATGTAAGTTTTTACCCAAACCCTCTTTATAAAAACCTCTGTTTACATGAAAAGACCTTTACTCCTTTTCTTTGCCGCAGTTTGTTTTGCCAATGCCCATGCGCAGACACAACCCGCTGCCCAGCCGCTGCCTTATCAGCAGCCATTCAGTACCTTACCCGCTTCCGCCACCACCTATCCGGATGGATGGCAGGGATGGACACTCTCCGGATCGCCTTCTGGCAATTTTAATGTCCTGCCACCGGCATCTGACAAGGCCCTTGTAACAGGCGGCGCTTCCAGCACTGCCAACGGCGTATATAACTATTCCGGAAAACTGGGCTTTCTCAATAGCGGCAGTGTGGATAACTCGCTCGTGCTCGCACTGAATACCACAGGCCAGACCAACATTGCCTTTCAGTACGACGTAATGACGCTGCGTAATCCTTATGATGGTACCAGCAACACCCGTATCAACGAAGTAACCCTGCAGTACCGTATCGGGAACACCGGCAATTTTACCAATATCACCGGCATTGAGTACCAGAATGGTACTACGCAGCAAACCGGGTCGGGTGTGACTACACCACTGGATTCCGCCCACAGATCGCTGACATTGCCAGCAGCCTGCGATAACCAGCCACTGGTACAGCTGCGCTGGGTAAACCGTCAGATCAGCGGGGCCGGCTCCCGTCCTTCGTTTGCTATTGATAACATTGTAGCCGGCAGCTCCGGTGCAGATGTAACACCGCCAGCTATTGACAGCCTCTTCCCGGCTAATAACAGCACTGGCGTATCACCAGCCACGCAGCCTTCTATCTTCTTTACCGAAAATATCAAGGCTGGTAGTGGTCAGCTGATACTACACAACGTGACGGCCAATACGCAGCAGGTATTTCCTGTAGATAGCGCGACAGTGATCATCAGTAACAAGACCCTGACCCTGGCCGTAACCTTACAGCCACAGCACAGCTACTATATCACCCTGGATGATGGCGCCATACTGGACCTTAGCGACAATGTATTCGCAGGCATCACAGACAACACGACCTGGGCATTCGCCACCGGCGCCCAGCAGCTGTCGTTCGACTTCAACGCCTGCATTACCGGTAGCATCACCAGTGGTTTCAGACAATACAGTGTAACCGGCGCCCAGAAGTGGGATTGTACCACCTTCGGACAGAGTGGAAACGGTGTACAGATCAACGGATATAGTGGCGGTCCAATAGAAAATGAAGACTGGCTGATCTCTCCAGCCTTT
The DNA here is from genome assembly GCF_003014595.1 of Chitinophaga ginsengisoli. Taxonomy (GTDB): domain Bacteria; phylum Bacteroidota; class Bacteroidia; order Chitinophagales; family Chitinophagaceae; genus Chitinophaga; species Chitinophaga ginsengisoli. Next base: position 171,251 of record NZ_PYGK01000003.1, read on the forward strand.
GATCTTTCCGGTTTTGACTATCCGCTGCTGGATTTTGACAGCCGTACCGCATTCTCCGGTCCTGGCCTGCAATTGATGGTGTCTGCCAACTATGACGGCGCCAGCAACCCGCATACTGCCACCTGGACGCCAGTGAACGGACGTTTCCCTGCCCTGTTGTCGGATACCTGGACTGTTTCAGACAGTATCAACCTGGCGGCATTCAAGCAGCCTAATGTCTATATCGCTTTTGTATATACTTCTTCCCCTTCTATTGGCGCGGCCCGCTGGACCCTGGATAACTTCCGTATCACCAATAGTCCTGAGGCGCCTAAGCCATCCCTGGACCTGAATACCAGCAGCATTGACTTTGATTACGTGGCCGCAGGACAACAATCAGCACCGCTGCCATTTACCTTCCAGGCCAATGACTTTATTGACAGCCTGAGCCTCATTTCATCTTCCGGATTCTCTATAGCGAAAGACAGCAATGGTGTATACAGCCAATCGCTGATCTATCTGCCAGATTCACTCAACGGCCCCAAGACTGTATGGGTGAAATTCCAGCCCGCTGCGGCTAATCAGAATTATACCGGTACAATCACCTTCGACAGCGACAGCATCCATGTACCAGCGATTAAGCTTTCCGGCACCTCTCTGCGCTCGCTGAAAGTCGTGAACTGGAATATCGAATGGTTCGGTAGCCCGGTACAGAATCCGGCCAATGACAGCCTGCAACAGGCCAATGTGACCACCATCCTTAAGAAACTGGATGCAGACATCTTTGCATTGGCAGAAGTGGTAGATACCGCCCGTTTCAGAGCGGTGGCCAACCAGATGCCGGGATACAGCTATATCATCTCTGATTTCGGTTCTTATGCTGATAGTATTAAGGATGTTGACTATACTTCCGCCCAGAAACTGGCGTTCCTCTATAAAACATCAGTTATCAAGGGATTAAGCTCTTACGGTGTATTACGTCGTGGTGGCAGCAGCAATGCCTATTACAACTGGTCGTCCGGCAGGTTCCCATTCCTCCTGGAAGCCAGGGCTAAGCTGAATAATGACAGCGCCCTGATCCGCTTTGTACTGCTGCATGCAAAAGCCAATACCGGCACTGCAGCAGATAAGATCGAGTCCTGGCACAGGCGTAAAAACGGCAACCTGGAACTGAAAGACAGCCTGGATGCCCAGTATCCGACCGCCAACCTGGTAATACTTGGCGACTTCAATGACGCGCTTGATAAAACGATTACGACAGAACTGGCACCGGACACGACCACTTCTTATATAGACTTCATCGATGACAGCACACACTATAAGCCGCTGACCCTGCCGCTCAGTTTACAAGGCCAGCAATCTACCGCATCTTTTAACACGGTAATTGACAACGTGCTGGCTTCTGACGAAATGGCCCTGAGCTACCTCCCCGGATCTGCCCGTGTGAGAAAAGAGGTGGAAAAACTGGTGAACAGTTACAGCAGCACCACTACTGACCACTACCCTGTGCAGACCAACTATAACCTGCACGTACTGGCCCATCCGGCGCCGCTGGAGGACTTCTCTGCCACTGTTGATACCGGAGATGTAAAACTGACCTGGAGCACGCCATATGAGCTGAATACCGCTTATTTTGTGATACAGCGCTCCCGCAATCAGCAGCAATTCGAATCTATTGACACCGTAGCAGCTCATGGTACCACCTCACTGCCCAATAGTTATGTAACGTATGATACCCGCCCATGGCTGGGACTGTCTTATTACAGACTGAAAACAGTCGGACTGGACGGCACTGTCAGCTATAGCAGCAATGAAAGGGTGATTATCACCCTTAAAGACCTGATACAGAAACTCTTCTGGTGTATCTTCGGCCACCAGTTACAGGTGTACCTGGATATTGAAAGGCCGGGACAGGCCATTCTGCAGCTGGTTGACATGCAGGGTCATGTAAGACAGACGACGCTGACTACTGTAAACAAAGGAAGAAACATCAAGACATTGGATATCAGCAATTTGTCTAATGGGGTGTATATCCTGCGCGTACAAAGCAAGGAAGGCATCCAGACTAGTAAGATACTTGTTAGCCACTGATCTTTCTGAAAAAGCCTTTAATTCAGCCGGCCCGTATTGAATACGGGCCGGTTTTTTAATTTTTGTCCCCGGGTTTGCAACGCGGCCTACAAACAAGTAGCTTTTACATAACTGAAATACAACTAGTTATATTAACCTGCAAGCATTCAATTAAGGGGATGTATTCGGTTGAGATCCGGTGGAGATTCAGTGGAGGCTATATCCTATAGGCCCATTACTATAGCATTACAGGCACTTCCTATAGCCACGGCTATACAATAGTGCCTGTAATGTAGGACTAGAGAGCCTATAGGATATAGCCTCCACCGAACCTCCACGGAATCTCTACCACGGAACAAACGTCATTAAACAAACCATCATAGGACTCCGGTAGGAGTCCCATTGTTTGTAGACCGGGGTGATAACCCCGGGTAGGGATGGTACCCCATTGGGGACGATCCCCCCGGGTCGGGTGATAATCCCCGAACGAGCCGTAGGCCCCATCCCCCGAAATCAATCCCGGCTTTTATTTGCTGGTGTCAGCAATTTCAGTATCTTTGCACTCCTAATTTTTTTTAACAAATTTTAAAACAGGGAAATTTATGAACTACGAATTGATGGTGATTTTTACCCCTGTGCTGTCTGAGGAAGACTACAAAGCTGCTCAGAAAAAATTCGCTGATCTCATTAAAGAGAACGGCGGAGATGTAACGCACGAAAATCCCTGGGGATTAAAATCACTGGCGTACCCAATCCAGAAAAAGACCACGGGCATGTACCTGGTACTGGAGTACAGCGCGCCATCCGACCTCAATGAGAAGCTGAAAATCCAGCTGAACCGTGACGAAAATGTACTGCGTCACATGATCACAGCATTAGACAAATATGCTGTACAGTACAATGGCCGCAAAAGACATGGCGTGAACGCTGATTCTAAAACCGCAGAAGCTTAAAATTATGGCAGTAAAACAAGAAATTAAGTACTTAACCGCCGTAAAACAGGAGAAACGCGCTAAGAAATATTGCCGTTTCAAGAAGTTAGGCATCCGGTATGTGGATTACAAAGACGCTGAGTTCCTGAAGAAATTCCTGAACGATCAGGGTAAAATGTTACCTCGTCGTATCTCTGGTAACTCCCTGAAATTCCAGCGTAAAGTAGCGCAGGCTATTAAAAAAGCCCGTCAAATGGCTTTGTTACCTTACGTTACTGACCTTTTAAAGTAAACAAACCTACTGGCTTCCTGGCCTCTGCCAGGGAATTAAAGGTCCTTAAAACTAATTAACAATGCAAGTAATCTTAATACAAGACGTAGATAACCTGGGCCAGAAAAATGAGCTGGCGTCCGTTAAAAACGGTTATGCCAGGAATTTTCTGATCCCGCAGAAATTTGCGGTAGAAGCTAGCCCTTCCAACCTGAAGCAACTCCAGGAGCGCCTGAAAGTGCAGAAAGTGAAAGAAGAGAAAATGCTGGCTGAAATTGCCAAAGTGGTGGAAGTGCTGAAAGCAGGTCCCGTTAAAATTGGCGCTAAAACCGGTACTTCCGGTAAGATCTTCGGTAGCGTAACTGGTGTGCAGATCGCACGTGCTATTAAAGAGCAGAAAGGTTACGAAATCGATCGTCGCCGCATCCACATCCTGGATGACGTAAAAGAGTTAGGTACTTACAAAGCAAGACTGGATTTCGGTAAAGGCAACGAAGCTGAACTGGAATTTGAAGTAGTAGCTGAATAAGTCTACATATTCTTTCTAAAAAATCCCGTCTCGTGCTAAATGAGACGGGATTTTTTTATGTGGTTATTTATCTTTGCGCCATCATATGAAAAAGTATTTACCTCTATTTTTTATTGCAGGCATGATGGCAGCCTGCAATGGACAGGACACCAGTGACAGCGCTTCAGATACTTCACATATAGAAGAAGCTCCCTCAACCGGAAAAGTACCCGTTAATACAGACAACTTCGCTGTCGGTAACAAGTCTTTTACCATCCTCCCGCTGGAACATTCTTCCTTCGAGAAACTACCTGATCCAGATTACGACAGTGTAGAAACCAGCCTCCTGCATAAAGATAAGGCACGTGTAAAGCGTGTCGGCGATGCCCTGCAGTTTACACTCAATAGTGGTGAAACACACACCCTCGCCAATAATACCAAAGACGACAACGGGTACTGCATTTACTTTTATGCTGGCTACCTGCCCGATATCCACCAATATCTCATTTTTGGCAGTTACTATGAATCCAGTGACTATGTGCTGGTCAACGCCGATAACGGAGACACCACCCATATATGGGGCGTCCCTGTCATCTCTCCTGATCATAAATATGTGATATGCGCTTCAGTTGACCTGATCGCAGGGTTCAATCACAATGGCTTCCAGCTATTCTCCTACCGGGATAATAAGCTGATACACGAAGGGGAAGTACAGTTTGACAAGTGGGGTCCGGGACAAATGAAATGGCTCGATAATAAGACGATTGAAGCCGAATATGTCGTACTTGACAGTGATATGAATGAAGTACCCAAGCCGGTTAAACTGATAATGAAATAAACGGATCTGTTCATCAGAAGAAAAAGGAACATCATGCGGTGTTCCTTTTTTATTTACCCCTTTCAGGGATGCAGCAAATACATTAACTTCCTTATAAATCCCCTCAGATGAAAAACACGCTACGGATATCATTGTTATTGCTGGCAGTCCTGACTTTTGTCTTCTCTGCCAGTCAGGCACAGGTACAACAGGCGCCCCTTTCCAATCTTGAAGGTAATGCCCAGTCCATTACCAATAAACTGAAAACGGCATTGACGTTAACGGAAGCCCAGCAACCGAAGATATTGAGCGCTATTACTAATTTTCTGCAACAGCGGGCTACTATCCTTCCGATGATTAATAGTAACCAAAAGGCATACGATACCAAGCTAAAAAGCTTTCAGAACGGCTTCCAGAGAAAACTGAAGGCAACCCTTACGCCAGAGCAATTCACTGGTTTCCAGGAGCTGAAACCAGTGAATAATGACATGACCAATGTCCTGTCACAGTTATTTTATTAGCTACAATACCCAGGCTTTACGCAGGAATCTTAACCAGTTGCCGTGCATAATGTTGTCAATATCCGCTGCGGAATATCCCCTCTTTGCAAATAAAGCAGGTATCTTCTGCAGGTCGGCGATCGTTTCCAGGTCATAAGGGCTCTGCTCCTTTCCGAAAGCGCCGTCCAGGTCGGATCCTATTCCCACATGCAATGCATTGCCTGCCAGCTGGCAGATGTGGTCCATATGATCCACCAGTACATCCAGGGAGGCTCCCATTTCCTTAGGCTGAGACACGCCTCTCACCCATCCGGGTACCATCATCCAGGCATCCATTGCACCACCTATTACTGCTCCCCTGCTGATCAGTTCCTTGAGCTGTTCATCAGAGAATTGCCGGTTATGATTGACCAATGCACGTACGTTATTATGGCTGGCCCATATATGTCCATGGAAATGTTCCATTGCTTCCCAGAAACTATCATCACACAAATGCGTTGCATCCAGGATGATGTTCAGTCTTTCCATTTCCTTCAGCAGGGCATGCCCTTTCGGTCCCATGAAGCCGGTGGCATCTGTCCCCTGTGCATAACGGCCGGGGCCATAATGCGCAGGACCAACAGCTCGAAGACCATTGTCATAAGCACGCTGCAGGTAGCTGACATCCACAATTGAATCTGCTCCTTCGAGGCTGAGGATATAACCAATAGGTTTGCTGGTATTAGGCGTACCATCATTCCACAAGGCCAGATGTTTCTCGAGGGTTGACAGACTGTTGATCTGCACCATTTCCCCTGCATCTTCCATCGCTTTGTACCAGGCCAGCTGTCCCTGTGTCTGGGCCCATGCCTGTTCAGGTGAGAACCAGCCTGGTAAGGGATTATCAGGTGCAACGAATCGCGCTATCTGCGTAGCCACTACCAACCCGATATTTCCTTTACGCAGTTCAGGGAATGATACCACTCCCTTTGCACGATCCGGTTTATCTGTCATTCCCACCTCGCGCTTCCTGATATCTTCTACCGGCAATCGCAGGTTACGGTTCCATTCCATCGCATTCATGCTCAGATCAAGATGCGCGTCTATTATAAACATGTCAGTATTTCTTTTTGATAAATTAGATCATGATCTTTCTGTCGCGGGCTATTACTTTCCAATAGGCAACACAATTATTGTCTTCCACTACTCCTACACGATCGTGCAAAGCTACTGTCGGACAAATGTGTACCGGAATACCGTAGAAAACCGTCCCTACAGGATATAAGGAAGTATCCGGTACCTCCACAACCATGTGTTCTTCACTATGTCCCTTCGGTATTGCACCAGGTACATCCAGGAATAGCACTCTGGGTTGCGGCATTTCAGATGCGATAGCCTTATGTCCAAGGTCTATACACAGATGTTTGTCATCAATAACAGAGATCACCCTGGTTGCCACTACAGCGGCGTATGCAAAGTCCTGTTCGGGAAGTTCCCGCCGGTATCCCCAATCCCAGAAGATGAAGGTACCCGGACTACATTCTACACCGGGGCGTGCTGCATGAAATGCATAGGTAGGTGTACCGCCAGCTATGATCTGCGGAGCCGCCGCCCCTGCAGCAGTGATAGTGGCTGCTAACGTTGCTACCGGCGCAAAACCTGCATCACATTTTTCCCTGCGTAGGACAACATCTGTGTCATGCAGATGACCATCATATGCGTGTAAGCCAACAGGTCTGATCCCTGGCATATGCTGCAGCTCCTGGTAGAGTTCAAGCGCCGTATCGCCCGCAGGAATGCCTGTTCTGTTCATGCCTATATTCAGATCAAGATATACAGGAATGGTGCGTTGTGCGGCCAGGAACAAGGCAGCGATAGCCATTGCAGCAGTGCGGTTATCTACCAGGCAGGAATACTTTGTATCAGGATACTGTTCCACTATCTGCAGCAGCCGGCTTATTTTCGGGCCGACCGGCTGATAAGCTAACAGCACATCCGCAGCACCAGCTAATCCCAGCATCTCTGCTTCCGCAATAGTGGCACACTTGAACTTATTGATACCTTCTTCCATCAGCAGCTGCACAGCTTCTATCATCTTGCTCGTTTTGATATGCGGCCGCAGACGCTGTACATCTCCTACTGTCTTTTTTAACAGCAGGATGTTCTCCTGCATATGCTCCGGGAAAACAAGTACCGCAGGAGTATCGACAGTATTGATATTGTGTAATTCGTACCAATGCATGATTGTAAATTAAGACCCGGAATGAAGTATCAGCTATTGAAAATAACAACGGCCTTCACGCCGGTTGATTTAATGCAATTCAAACAGTGCTTCAATCTCTACCGGAATGTTATCAGGTAATGAGCCAAAGCCGACTGCACTACGTACGCCAATGCCATTTTCTTCACCCCATACTTTTGCAAACAGTTCGCTGCAACCATTGATAACATAAGGATGACGTTCAAAGTCAGGTGAACAATTCACCATACCCAATACTTTGATCACACGTTTCACCTTATCCAGGCTACCCAGGTTAGCTACGATGGTAGACAGCATGGTGAGGCCCACCTGTCTTGCAGCCAGCTTACCCTGGTCCTTATCGAAGTCAACACCAATACGACCAATGATCAGGCTCTTATCATCCTGTACAGGACCGTGACCAGACAGATACAGGTATTTGCCATCTACGAGGCATGGTTTGTATACGCCCAGTGGCGCCGGTGCTGGAGGTAATGACAATCCTAATGCTTTAAAATTTTCTGTTGGTGTCATAGATCACTGTTTTGCTTATAAGTTAAATAAAGATGTTTAAGATCAAACACCCGATCAGTCCTACAACAGAAACGATCGTTTCCATGATTGACCAGGTTTTGAAAGTATCTTTCACAGACAAATTAAAATATTCTTTGAACATCCAGAAACCGCCGTCATTCACATGAGAGAACATCAAACTGCCGGCTCCGGTGGCCAACACCATCAGGCTCGGGTGTACTGTTGTACCGGCTACCAATGGTGCTACGATCCCCGCTGCGGTCAATCCAGCTACGGTAGCAGAACCTACGCTTACACGGATCAATGCTGCAATGCTCCATGCTAATATCAGCGGGTTCATATGCATGCTGCCTAATCCGTCTTTTATCACATCACTTACTTTACTATCCAGCAACATCTGTGTCAATGCGCCGGAACCACCAATGATGAGGATGATAACAGATACATCACGGATCGCATCTTCCATAATGCCCATTACCTTTTTGATCGGTAATCCCCTGCGGATGCCTAATACATATGCACCATTGAGCACTGCCAATAACATCACAATGACAGGGTCTCCCAGCCAGCTGACGATGTTATAGAGCGCACTGTCAGGTGCAGCTTTGAGTTTCAGCAAAGAGGTACTGGCCAACAGCAATACAGGCAGCAAGGCGGCCAGTATACTTGTAGCGAGGCCTGGCAACTGATCATCCGGCAGGGCGGCTGTGGTGAACAGCTGTGCAGGTTCCTGTGTATATTTCCTGAGGAAACGGCTGAAGACAGGGCCTGCCAGCACAATAGCCGGAATAGCCACCAGGAGGCCGTATATCAGCGTTAATCCCATATTGGCATGGAAGGCTCCTACTAAGGCTGTAGGCGAAGGATGCGGCGGTAAATAGCCATGTGTGACCGATAAGGAGGCCAGCATCGGAATACCAAGGTACACCGCGGGTAATTTGGTACGGGCGGCCACCGTAAAGATCAGTGGCACCATCAGTACGAAACCGATATTATAGAACAAGGGAATACCAACAATAAAGCCTGTCAGCATCAGTGACCACTGCACATATTTACGTCCGAATACCTGCATCAGTCCATTGGCGATCCGTTGTGCTGCACCGCTTTCCGCTACCAGTTTACCCAGCATACTGCCAAACACGATAATGATAACCAGTGAGCCCAGGGTCTTGCCAATTCCAGTCTGAATGGATTGGGTAATATCAGCAATAGACATTCTCTGCGCAGGTTCCCTGACGACGTTCAGCGCCAGCCCCATAAAGAGGCATACAATGAGGAATGCAATGAATGTATTTAAGCGGAAATAAGCTACCAGTAATACCAGCAGCAGGATGGAAGCAAATACTACACCTATTAAAGCCATGAATTAGTGGAATGTTGGCAATAGCCTGTTAATTATTCGTAACGTAATGCAACTATCGGATCCAGACGGGAAGCCTTAATGGCAGGATAAATACCTGATACCAGCCCTACAGCCGCACAGATCACTATTCCTGTTGTTATCCATAGCCACGGAATGATAAAATCGGTTTTCAATAATAATGATACGATGTTACCTACCAGCATTCCCAATATCACACCCAGTAAACCACCCAACAGACTAATGATAACAGCTTCATACAGGAACTGCTGCCATATTACCTTCCTGGTGGCGCCCAATGCCTTGATAACACCAATTTCGCGGGTACGCTCAGCTACCGATACCAACATAATATTCGTTAATCCGATGGCAGAACCAAACAATGTGATCGCACCGATCAGGACAGCCGCAAATACGACCACACCTAACAGGTTAAACAGCATTTCAGCAACACTGTCACTTTTATTGATATAAAAATTCTCTTCTTCTTTGAGTGTAAGATGGCGGATAACCCTGAACAGGCCAGTAGCTTCGCCTATAGCCGCTTCCATCCTGGAGATATCTGTTACAGAAACCCCCAGATTGTATGTCACATTCGGACGATTAAATATCCTGCGTGTATTGTTGACCGTTGTAATGACCACATTATCGGCGCTCATAAAACCACTATTTCCTTTTGGCTCTAATACACCTACTACACGATATCGTACATTCCCCACACGGATGCTACTGTTGACCACATTCCGCAGGTTGTCCCCGAACAGCTTCTTTGCCACATCCATACCCAGCAAGACCACATTCCTGCCTGATTCCACATCCAGCAGGTTCAGGTTACGGCCATCGCGCAGTGTATAATTGGACAAACGCAAATAGTTCTCATCCCCTCCTATTACGCGTACGTTGGGATTCGTCTTTTTGTCGTCTTTATACACAGTGGCATTGCTGGTAGCATTGGTTGACAAGCTTACCACAGCAGGGAAGGTATACTTTTGCTTAAAGTCCATAGCTTCCTTGTAAGTAATGGGAATATTACTATTGGACGTTTTTACTTTGGATTTTTTGTCGCCTTTTGTTGCTCCACCTCCGCCACCAATGCGTATCTTCAGTTCCCTGCTCTGAATATTGAAGCTGTTGGCCCCCATATTGGCAAAGCTGCTATAGATACTGTTCTTCATACTGTCTATGGCGGTAAAAATGCCTACCAGGGCCATAATACCAAAACCAATGATGGCTATGGTAAGCCCTGCGCGCAAACGGTTGCCGCTAACAGAGCGAAAGGCGAGGGAAAATGTGTCACGGAACTGCATGATTTAAAGTTAATAAAAAGTTTTTTTCCGCTACTTTTATTATACAAATGGCCTGATGCCGAATCCTCCAACCATAAAAGAAATTGCCAAAAGGCTGAATCTGGCTGCTTCCACCGTTTCCAGGGCGCTGCACAATCATCCGCGTATCGGATTGAGAACCAGGATGAAAGTACAGGAGCTGGCCCGGGAATTACAATATGAGCCCAATCAGACCGCTATTTTCTTTCAGCAGAAAAAAACTTTTACCCTGGGTATTGTATTGCCCGAATTATCAGAAGCTTTCTTCTCTGCCGCCATCAGTGGTATAGAAGACGCGGCTAATAAGAGCAATTATATGGTCCTGCTGGGCCAATCTCACGATGATACGATCAGGGAGCAAAAGATTGTGGAAATAATGAAGAACCACCGGGTGGACGGACTACTGGTTTCCCTCGCCAAGAATACCGTGGATTACGCACATTTCGAGATGCTGCGGAAGTACAATATCCCTGTTGTATTCTTCGACCGTATTCCCAATATGCCCAATATTCATTATGTGGCTTCGAATATGGAGTCGGGCACTATACAGGCTGTCTCTCTCCTGCTGCAACGCGGTCACCGTGTTATCGGAATGATCAACGGTCCTGAAAAAATGATTGCCAGTCAGCAACGTACCGCTGGCTATCAGAAAGCCATGCAGTTACAACGCTTAAAATACGATGCCAGTCTCAATGTAAACGCCGATCTCACCAAAGAAGGCACCCGCCATGCGATGCAGCAGCTGCTGGCACATAAAAGAAAGATCACGGCTATCGTGGCCTTCAACGACTATGTATCCCAGGATGCAGTACAATATGCACTTGAGCAGGGCCTGGAGATCAATAAGGATATCACCTTCGTTAGTTACGCCAATCTGCCATTGAGTAGTTATATGGCTTTCCCTCCCCTGGCCTCTGTGGAACAGTATCCATACCTTCAGGGACAAAGAGCTACTGAGATCCTGCTGGAATTGCTGTCGGGTAAACTGGCGCCGGATCAGTACCAGCAGATTGTGATCGACTCCCGGCTCGTGATGGCGCCCGGCAGATAAATTTGCGCAACCGTTTGTCCAACTATTCTCTCAATTCTTATTGTTATGTTTGAAGCATCGCAATTTTATCAACCAGCAATGCAAGGAATATTAACAGCTTATGGATTAGTGATGGATGAATGTCGCATCCAACCTTTCGGCAGCGGGCTTATTAATGCTACGTGGAAAGTATCCTATGCTGATAAAACTTATATCCTGCAGCGCATCAATCACCAGGTATTTAAGAAGCCTGAACTGATTGCACAGAACATCAGTGCTATAGGTCATTACCTGGATCAATATCATCCTGATTATTTCTTTGTGCAGCCGGTACAAACCACAGACAAGCGGGATATGGTCATTACGCCGGAGGGAGAATATTTCCGTCTGCAGCCATTTGTGGCCAACTCATACAGTTATGATGTGGTGAACAATGAACAGTTGGCATATGAAGCGGCCAGGCAGTTCGGGCGTTTTACAAAGTTATTGTCAGGCATTGACGCCAATGAGATAAAGGTGACCCTGCCGGATTTTCATAACCTTACTTTACGTTATGCACAATTCGAGCAGGCAGTGAAACAAGGCAATCCTGCACGTATTGCCGAAGCGCAGGAAGACATCAATACGATCCGCAGATATAACCATTTGACAGAAGTGTTCGCCGCCATCCGGCATAGCCCTTACTTTAAAGTGAGAGTCATGCATCATGATACGAAGATCAGCAATGTGCTGTTTGACGCGGATAACAAAGGCATCTGCGTGATAGACCTTGATACTGTAATGCCGGGTTATTTTATCAGTGATTTCGGAGATATGATGCGTACCTATCTTTCTCCTGTCAGTGAAGAAGAAACGGATCTCAGCAAGGTGCAGGTAAGAAGGGAATACTATACAGCGATCATGAATGGCTACCTCAGTGAAATGAGAGATGAACTGAGTGTTACAGAGCGTGCGCACCTTGTTTATGCGGGACAGTTTATGGTCTATATGCAGGCCATCCGCTTTCTGACGGATTACTTCAATAATGATATTTATTACGGCGCAAGATATGAGCAACATAACCTGTTGCGGACGAGGAACCAGCTTACTCTGCTTGAAAGCATTACGCAACAAGAACAAACTCTTTCTTCTGTGGCGACACACTAACGCCACTTCGTTTGAAAAGCAGCACCAACAAAAAAACCGGCCGATTGGCCGGTTTTTCTATTTCTATTTATCTTAAATAAGCTGTAGTAAGAGTCCGGGGAAGATACCCAGCAGTATCACGATCGCTGCTGTGATAATGAGCATCACTTTGAAACCGCCGGTGATAGGCGCCGTTTCTGCTTCACCTTGTTTGAAGTACATCGCAATGATGACACGGAAGTAATAGTAAGCACTGATGGCAGCACAGATCACGGCTACAATTACCAGCCATAAGAGGTTGCCCTGCTTTACAGCAGCTGTCAGTACAAAATATTTAGCGAAGAAACCTGCTGTGAGCGGGATACCTGCCAGTGAGCATACAAAGATCGCGGTCGTAACTGCCAGTACAGGTTGTGTACGTGCCAGCCCATTAAAGCCATCGAAAGTATAATCCTTCAGTTTGATCATTACAGCGAAGATACCGATGGTAGCGATGCTGTAAGCGGCTGCATACAATACAATACCCTGTGTAGCGTATGTGTTGACAGATACCACTGCCAGCAGCATAAAACCCGCCTGGGCGATACTGGAGTAAGCAAGCATACGTTTTACGCTCTGCTGGAATACGGCTGTAAAGTTACCGATGATCAGGGTTGCGGCTGTGATAATAGCCAGCAGCAATTGCCAGTCTGCCGAAATACGCTCACCAATAAAGGCGCCATGGAAGATCCTGATGAAAGCGATGAAGCCACCTGCTTTTACCACGGTTGCCATGAAAGAAGTAAATACGGTAGGTGAACCATCATATACATCGGGCGTCCAGAAGTGGAAAGGCGCTGCAGATACTTTAAAAGATAATGCGAAAGCCACCAGGATGATACCGCACAGTGCCAGTGTATTCACCTTGCCGGCGCCCAGTCCGAGGTCAGCCACATTGAAAGTACCGGTAGCACCATAGATCAGGGTGATACCCATCAGCAGGATGCCGGTAGAGAAGGACCCCATCAGGAAGTATTTCAGGGAAGCCTCGCTGCTTTTAGGCGTCTTTTTATCGCTGCCTGCCAGTATATACTGTGGAATAGAAATGATCTCTATTGCCAGGAAAAGCATTAATAAACTGCTGAAAGTAGAAGCTAAAGTGATACCTGAAAGGATGAAAAAGACCAGTGCGAAATAATCCGCCACATGTTCTCCTACATTTTCAAATGCACTGCCCGACAGCAGGAAGAAAATCAGTGTAGCGCCCAATGCAATAGCATTGAACAGAATGCTGAAACGGCTGACAGTGATCATGCCGTACAGGGTACGGTCACCTGCTTCAATGGTAGATAACTCAGCCAGGTTGGCTACCAGACAAGCCAGCACGACAACAATGGCTATATACTTAATGCGCTGCTTATTACTTACAAATAAACCCGCAAACATCATTACAACGCCCGATAAAGCAGTAGATATTAATGCATTCATATTCCTGTGTTACGAAAGAACAACTTTTTAATAAACCTTGTTAACCAATTCAGTAGTGCTGCTTACCAGTTCCAGCATAGGCTTTGGATATACACCCAGTACCAGAATGATCACTACAATAATGCTCAGTACCAACAGCTCATTTGCCTTCAGGTCTGTAGTGGTTTCTGTCAGCGCATTGCTCTGACCGAAGATCACTTTCTGCACCATATTCAGTGTATAAACTGCTGCCAGGATGATACCCAGTCCGGCAACTGCCATAAACCATACATTATATTGGTACAGACCGCTGAACATCAGGAACTCCCCGACAAATCCATTGGTCAGTGGTAATCCTATATTAGCCAGGCTGATGGTCACGAGGAAGATAGCGATACCCGGAGCATACTGTGCGATACCACCCATCTCGTTCAGGTTCCTGATCTTCAGACGCTGCTGGATAATCTCTACGATGATCCAGAGGCCGATGATATTGATACCGTGGTTGAACAGCTGCACCATCATACCCTGTAAGCTCAGTTCATTGTTGGTGAAGATAGCTGCACTCATCAGGCCGATGTGGGCGATGGAAGAGTAAGCGATCAGGCGTTTGATGTCTGACTGTACGATAGCGATGCAGGATGCATAGATAATACCGATGATAGACAGTACGATAGCCACATCAGACCACATATAAGCACCTTTCGGCAATACAGGCAGTAACCAGCGGATCACACCAAACAAACCCATCTTCACCATGATACCGGAAAGCACCATTGTAACAGGGGTCGGAGACTGTTCGTAGGTATCCGGCTGCCAGGTATGGAAAGGGAAGATCGGCATCTTGATAGCAAATGCTACGAAGAACAGCCAGAACAACCATGACTGGTCCTGCGGCGCCACGCTGCCATTGGTAAAGCTGGCGTAGCTGAAGGAATGGTCGGGTGATTGCAGGTAGATGTAGATCAGGCCTACCAGCATGAGCAATGAACCTGCAAAGGTGTATACGAAGAATTTGAATGTAACAGGAATACGTTTTTCGCCCCCCCAGAGTGAGCAGAGGAAGTACACCGGAATCAGTGCCAGCTCCCAGAAAACGTAGAACAACAAAGCATCATAAGCCGTGAAAACACCTACCAGTCCTGCCTGAGAAAGCAGCATCAGACCGTAGAAGCTGTTAGCACGCTCATACTCTCTGTTGAAAATAACAATAAAGATCAGCAGGAAAGAGATGGATGTCAGTAAACAAAGCATCAGGCCCATGCCATCCAGCCCCACACTAAACTGCGCACCCAGCTGAGGTATCCAGCTTGCATTGAACTGCAGACTGGCCGGAGCTGTCCGGAACTGGAACAAGGCACCAAGCGTTACTGCCAGCGAAGCCAGGGATGCTATCAAACCCAGCGCTTTCGGTCCAGACCCCTTCAGACCAAACGTAATCAGGCCCGCAATTAAAGGAATCAATATGAGTAATACTGTCAACATAATTTTATCTAAACTTGTCCTTTTTAATGATGATGCTGGTTTCTCCTATTTCAGCAGAAAGCCTATCACAAATAATACTACCATTCCGATTACCATGGCAAAGATGTAGAAGCCTACCTGTCCGTTCTGCAGCAGTCTAAACTGCTGGCTGCTCCAGTGTACGCCACGGCCTACGCCATTTACCAATCTGTCAATACCTGATTTTTCGATCGCTTCTTCAAAGAAACGGCTCAGCATCATCAGGGGTTTCACTATGATAGCATCGTATAACTCATCCACATACCATTTGTTTTCCAGTACTTTGGCAATACCGGTACGTGGTTCTCCATTGTCTTCATAATTACGGTACCAGCTGCGTGCGAAGAAGATCGTGATAATCACCAGTGCAGAGCTTAATCCCATCAGCAGCCATTCAGTATTATGCGCCAGGTGCTCATGTTCATGTACGAATGGTACAGAGCCTGCAAATACAGGCGCCAGGTATTCTTTCAGGATGCTGTGGGTGCCAAATACTTCCGGCAGACCAACATAGCCACCTATTACAGAAAGAATAGCCAGTAAGATCAACGGAATAGTGATAGCAACCGGGCTTTCGTGCAGGTGATGTTCCTGTTCGTGTGTACCACGGAACTTACCACAGAAAGTGATGTAGTATAAGCGGAACATGTAGAAGGCAGTCATCAGCGCTGTGATCAGGGCTACTGCATACATGATCTTATTGAAGGCGAAAGTTTCAGCGAGGATCTCATCTTTGGAGAAGAAACCTGACAGACCAGGAATACCGGCGATAGCCAGACAGCCGATCAGGAAGGTAATGTGCGTAACCGGCATGTATTTTTTCAGTCCGCCCATTTTATTGATATTCTGCTCACCACCCATTGCGTGGATCACAGAACCGGAACCAAGGAACAGGAGGGCTTTAAAGAATGCGTGTGTCATTACGTGGAACACTGCAGTAGTGTAAGCACCTACACCCAGTGCGAGGAACATATATCCCAGCTGGCTCACTGTGGAGTAAGCCAGTACTTTCTTGATATCATCCTGTTTCAGGGCGATGGTAGCTGCCAGCACTGCTGTAGCCAGACCTATGATGGCCACAACGGTCTGAATGCATGGCGCCAGGGTGTATAACACGTTGCTACGTGCGATCATATAGATACCTGCCGTCACCATCGTAGCAGCGTGGATCAGGGCAGATACCGGCGTAGGGCCCGCCATCGCATCGGGCAGCCAGGTATATAGAGGCAGCTGCGCAGATTTACCGGCAGCACCTACAAACAGCAGGATAGCAATAACAGGGATCATCTTATCACCCTGGCCAACTGCTGCTGCTTTTTCAAATACTTCAGGGAAAGTAACACTACCAAATTTCACGATCAGTCCGAAGATGCCCAACAGGAAGCCGAGGTCACCGATACGGTTCATGATGAAGGCTTTCTTGGCAGCATTGTTATAAGCGGTATTCTTGAACCAGAACCCAATGAGCAGGTAAGAGCAGAGCCCTACGCCTTCCCATCCGATGAACATCATCACGTAGTTGGCGCCCAGTACAAGTATCAGCATGGAGAAAACGAACAGGTTCAGGTAAGCGAAATAACGCGCAAACCCTTCGCTGGTTTCATCATGCATGTAAGAAGTGGAGTAAATATGGATCAGTGAACCAACACCGGTAATGATCAGCAAAAATAAAGCGCTCAGCTGGTCTACCTGGAATGCGAATGGAATGTGCAGGCTACCTACAGAAATAAAGTCAAACAACGAAACTACCTGTGCCTGAAACCCGGGGGTTTTCACTTCCAGGAATATCAGCAAGCTAATTACAAAGGCAGCTAATACAGCTCCGCTTCCTACTATACCCGCCAGTGATTTGGAGAGGTATCTTCTTCCCAATCCATTCACCAGGAATCCTAATAATGGTAAAAATGGTACCAGCCAAACTAGATGTATCATCTATTCAAATACTAATTACGATTTACAATTACGATTCAAGCTGTTAGTTCTTCAGCCTGTTCATGATATTAATATCCACCGACTGTGAATTCCTGTACACCATCACGATGATGGCCAGTCCTACAGCAACTTCCGCAGCAGCTACCACCATGATAAAGAATACAAAGATCTGCGCTCCGCTGGCATCTACACGGCCGGCGTCTGCCCACATTTTAGAGAAGGCTACCAGCAGCAGGTTCACTGCATTCAGCATCAGCTCTACGCACATGAAAATAATAATGGCATTTCTGCGCATCAGCACACCCGTCACCCCAATACAAAAGAGTGCTATGCTTAAGAAAATGTAATATTGAACAGGCATCTTTAAAGAATTACAAATTGATCAATGACGATTTACAGACGTTGTGGTTATGATTCCCTTTTCCCGATGATAACTGCACCTACCATTGCACTCAGGAACAGGATGCTACTAACTTCAAAAGGAACTACGTATTGATTGAATAAAGTTTTACCAAGGTTGGAGATCAGGCCTATATCTGCAGACCCGGGTTGAATAGGTGTTACATCGGCTTCACGGAGTGCACCCAGTAATACCAGCAACAGGGCGCCACCGCTGATAGCACCGGCATATTTCAGCCAGTTACGCTTCTGCGGTTCTATCTCTGCATTCAGGTTCATTAACATGATCACAAACAGGAACAATACCATGATCGCTCCTGCATATACGATGATATGCACCACAGCCAGGAACTGTGCGTTGAGCATAATATAGTGCCCCGCTATGGTGAAAAAGGTTACTATCAGGCAAAGGACACTGGTAACGGGGTTCTTGCTCAATATCACGCCAAGAGCGGATATGATTGCGATGATTGAAAGTACCCCGAAAACGATTTGTTGTAAACTCATTCCCATTGCTATAATGACTATTATGTTTTTTAGCTAAGACTGTCTTTTATTATGCTTTTTTCTTTTCTCCAGGTGCTGGGATCAGCAGGTCCTGTTTTCCATAAATGAAACCTTCGCGATTGTAGTTAGCAGGTGCAAATGTTTCTGTCAGATAGATAGCATCTTTCGGACAAGCCTCTTCACAAAAACCACAGAAAATGCAACGCAGCATATTGATCTCATAACGGGCAGCATATTTCTCTTCACGGTACAGGTGCTCTTCACCTGGTTTTCTTTCTGCTGCTTCCATTGTGATGGCTTCTGCCGGACAGGCTACTGCACATAAACCACAGGCAGTACAGTTCTCACGGCCTTCAGCATCACGGTTCAATATATGCAGACCACGGAATACAGGGCTGAACGGACGCTTCTGCTCC
Organism: Chitinophaga ginsengisoli; assembly: GCF_003014595.1. Taxonomy (GTDB): domain Bacteria; phylum Bacteroidota; class Bacteroidia; order Chitinophagales; family Chitinophagaceae; genus Chitinophaga; species Chitinophaga ginsengisoli. The sequence continues at coordinate 190,123 of NZ_PYGK01000003.1, forward strand.
GGATAACGCACTGTCTCCTTCCTTTTCCAGATATGCTTGAAGGTGATCACCATTCCCTTTAAAATATTCCACAGATAGATCTTCTCGATGAAGGTCATCGGCTTGCGGTCTACCTGTCTTGCCCTACTTGTTAAAGCTTGCATATTATGCTATTAAAATAAGTCGTTAATTAATGTGTACTGCGATACAGTACGATCGCTCCAGTTACTAACATATTCGCCAGTGCCAGCGGGATCATGTAGTTCCAGCCAAGACGCATCAGCTGATCGTAGCGGAACCTCGGGATCGTCCAGCGTACCCACATAAAGAAGAACAGGAAGCAGATGATCTTGATGAACAACGCTGCTGTTCCCAGGATGGTCACCAGGTTAGGCGCCAGTCCAAGGCTGTCCATGAATGGGAAGGAATAACCACCGAAGTACAGGCTTGACATCAGCGCAGAGCTAATGAACATATTGATGTACTCTGCGAACAGGTAGAAGCCCAGTTTCATGGAAGAGTACTCCAGGTGGTATCCACCATTCAGCTCACTCTCCGCTTCTGACAGGTCAAACGGTGTACGGTTACACTCTGCAAAGGAACATACCAGGAATATCACGAAGCCCAATGGCTGATATAATACGTTCCAGCCGCCATGACGCTGCTGTTCTACAATTTCTTTGATACTTAAAGTACCGGTCATCATGAGCAGTGCGATCAGCGACAAGCCCATAGCCAGTTCGTAAGAGATGATCTGGGAAGCGGCACGCACGGATGCCAGCAGGGAGTATTTATTGTTGGAAGCCCATCCACCCAGCATAATACCATACACACCTAAGCTCACTACTCCGAAAATGTATAAGATACCGATGTTAATATCTGCGATCTGCAGCGATATGGAATGACCTGCAATGGTCAGTGTATCTCCCCAGGGTATTACCGCGCTTGTCATACAAGCTACGATCATTGCGAGGGAAGGACCGAGAATGAATAAGAAACGGTTGGAACTGCCGGGGATAATTTCCTCTTTGAAGAAGAGTTTACCACCATCAGCCAGCGGCTGCAGTAATCCCATAAAACCAGCCCTGTTAGGACCAATCCTGTCCTGAATTATACTTGCTACTTTTCTTTCACCCCATGTGGAATACATAGCGACTACCAGTGATATCACCAGTACGCCTGATATCAGTACGATCTTTTCGAGGATAAAGAACCAGTCTATGTTCATCAAATACGAATTATATCAATTACGAATAAAGAGTGAATTACTTCTTGTTAAAGTCATCTGAATGTGCCGGTCCGTCTATCTGAGACAGATCGATATCCGGTCTGTTCACTTCGCTGACTGTATGAATATCCAGCAGCAATTTTGGCTGACGGCCATCCAGTACTTCTACCAATGTATCTTTCGGTTTGTGAACACCCACATAGTGCCCCTGAGAAATAACACTATGACGGTCTATGTTCCGCGGACCTTCTATTACCCAATCTTTCACATCTTTCTTATCGAAACGACAGGTATCGCAAATCCAGTCTTCCACTTCGCCGTATTTATCTTTACGTGCAGTTACGCGGAACACCTCGTCGCCACGCATCCAGAGAACGGTCTTACCGCAGCATTTTGGATCTTCACACTGGCGGTGTGCATCTACTGCTTTCAGGAACCATACACGGTTCTTGAAGCGGAAGGTCTTATCTGTGAGTGCGCCTACAGGACAAACATCTATCACATTACCGATAAAGTTGTTGTCCAGGGACTGATGAATATACGTACCAATCTCTGCGACCTCTCCACGACCCAGTACACCATGTTCACGCTTTTCGGTCAGCTGATCGGCGGTGAACACGCAACGGTAGCAGAGGATGCAACGGGTCATGTGTAACTGTATCTTATCGCCGATGTCGATCCTGTCGAACGTACGGCGTTTGAATTCGTAACGGGTAGTTTCTGCACCGTGCTCATAGCTGAGGTCCTGCAGGTGACATTCTCCGGCCTGGTCGCATACGGGACAGTCCAGCGGATGGTTCAGCAACAGGAATTCCACCACGCCCTTACGTGCTTCCTGCACTTCAGGAGAGGTGATGTTAGCCACTTCCATACCATCCATTACGGTAGTACGGCAGCTGGCCACCAGTTTAGGCATAGGACGGGGATCAGCTTCTGATCCTTTGGTTACTTTCACCAGGCAGGTACGGCATTTACCACCGCTACCCTGCAGTTTGGAGTAGTAACACATTGCAGGCGGCACGATATCTCCACCAATTCTACGGGCAGCATTCAGGATGGTAGTGCCCGGCTCCACTTCCACGGAGATATTATCGATCTTAACTTTAAAGAGTTTCTTTTCTTCAGCCATTTTGCATCGCTTAAATTGATTCTTATACAGCAGCAGGAGCAGCTATTACCAGTGGATCTGCGTAGTGTGCCAGTCCGTAGTTACGTTTGGTCGCTTCTTCAGGATGCAGCACATGCCATTCAAACTCGTCACGGAAGTGGCGTATTGCAGCCGCTACCGGCCAGGCAGCAGCATCGCCCAATGGGCAGATGGTGTTACCTTCTATTTTACGCTGGATATCCCACAGCAGATCTATATCACTCATTTTGCCCTTGCCATTCTCGATATTCTGCAGTACACGCTTCATCCAGCCGGTACCTTCACGGCATGGGCTGCACTGTCCGCAGCTCTCATGGTGATAGAAACGGGCGAATGTCAGGGTGTTCTTCACCACACACTGGTCTTCGTCGAGTACGATGAAACCACCGGAACCCAGCATGGAGCCTGTAGCGAAACCACCGTCTGAGAGGCTTTCGTAGGTCATCATACGTTGCTCACCTTTTGCTGTTTTCAGCAGCAGGTTAGCTGGCAGGATAGGTACGGAAGAACCACCGGGGATACATGCTTTCAGGCGTTTGCCGTTAGCGATACCACCACAGTATTCGTCGGAGTAGATGAATTCCTCCACAGAGATATTCATCTCGATCTCATACACTCCTGGTTTGTTGATGTTACCGCAGGCAGAGATCAGTTTAGTACCGGTAGATTTACCAATACCGTATTTTGAATATTCTTCACCACCGATGCGCAGGATAGGCACTACAGCGGCCAGTGTTTCCACATTGTTCACCACTGTCGGGCAATCCCACAGCCCTTTTACAGCCGGGAATGGCGGTTTGATACGTGGGTTACCACGTTTACCTTCCAGGGATTCTATCAGGGCAGTTTCCTCACCACAGATATAAGCGCCGGCACCACGCTGTACATATATTTCAAGATCGAAGCCGGTACCCTGGATATTCTTACCCAGCCAGCCATTTTTCTTTGCTTCTGCGATAGCCTGTTCCAGGATGTCGGGGATCCAGGCGTACTCACCACGGATATAGATATAGCAGCTGTTACAACCCAGGGTGTAGCTGGAGATGAGCAGACCTTCTATGAGCAGGTGAGGGATAAATTCCATCAGGTAACGGTCTTTGAACGTACCGGGCTCTGATTCATCCGCATTACACACGAGGTAGCGGGGTACGCCCTCTGGTTTTGCGATGAAGCTCCATTTCATACCGGTAGGGAAACCGGCACCACCACGACCTCTCAGACCGCTCTTCTTTACTTCATCCAGCACCTGGTCAGGTGTCATGCTTTTGAGCGCTTTTTCTGCTGATCCATAACCTCCGTTGGCCCGGTATACATCATAGTATCGGATGCCTTCTATGTGCGCTTTGTCAAAAAGTAGTTTGCGTCCCATCTTACTTTTTATAATTGTAGACCGTATTCCGGTCATTCAAAGTTTTAGTTTGCTTTAACCCTGCATTCCTCAATAATAGCATCTACCTTTTCAGGGGTGAGGTGCTCACGGAAGTGTTTACCCAGCTGCATCATCGGAGCGTATCCGCAGGCGCCGAGGCACTCTACTGTCTTGAGGGTGAACAGGCCATCTTTGGTGGTTTCACCCACGCCGATGTCCAGTTTCTTTTTGATATAGTCAATGATGTTGTCTGAGCCACGCAGCATGCAGGGGCCTGTCTGGCATACTTCAAATACGTATTTGCCTACAGGCTTCAGGTTAAACATCGAGTAAAAGGTAGCCACCTCGTACACTTCGATCGGTTTGATCTGCAACAGGGAAGCCACATAATCCATGGTTTCCGCGCTCAGCCATCCGCCAAACTCTTCCTGTGCCAGATGCAGCACCGGAATCAGGGCACTCTTCTGTTTCCCGGCCGGGTAACGTGCGATGATCTCTTTTACCTTATTCAGTTTCTCTTCAGAAAACATAACTATGAAAGAAAAAATTAATAATTAAGCATCCAGTTCACCTGCTATCAGATTCAGGCTACTCATACAAATAACGGCATCGCTCAGCATTGCGCCTTTGATCAGTTCTGCATAAGCCTGGTAATATATAAAACATGGGCGGCGGAAGTGCAGCCTGTAAGGACTACGGCCACCGTCGCTGATGAGATAGAATCCCAGTTCTCCGTTACCGCCTTCTACAGCATTGTACAATTCGCCCGGCAGGATATCAGATTCACCCATGATGATCTTGAAGTGGTAGATCAGCGCTTCCATTTTGGTGTATACCGCGCTCTTTTCAGGCAGGTAGTAAGCAGGTACATCTGCATGGTATACATCTGAAGGCAGGTCTTTCAGCTTATCCATCGCCTGACGGATAATGCTCAGGCTTTCCCACATTTCGCCATTACGCACCAGGAAACGGTCGTAACAGTCGCCTGTGGTGCCTACTGGTATATTAAAGTCGAAATCTTCGTAAGAGGAATATGGATGTGCTACACGCACGTCATAGTCCACACCGGCAGCACGCAGGTTAGGACCGGTAAAGCCGTAGTTAATGGCTCTTTCCGCGCTGATAGGGCCTACGCCCTGGGTCCTTTCCATGAAGATACGGTTACGGTTCATCAGGGTTTCGAACTCCTTCAGCGCCGCCGGGTATTCTTTCAGGAAACGTTCTATTTTTTCAAATGCTGCAGGGGTAAAGTTTCTTTCAAAACCACCCACACGGCCTATATTGGTTGTTAGACGGGAACCGCATATCTCCTCATATATTTCGTATGCCAGCTCACGGTATTTCATGAGGTAGAGGAAGCCGGAGAAGGCGCCGCTGTCCACACCTACCACACCATTACAGATCAGGTGATCGGTGATGCGGGCCAACTCCATAATGATCACACGGAGGTAGTCAACACGCTTGGGGGTTTTGATACCCAGCAGTTTCTCTACGGTTATGTGCCATCCCATATTATTGATAGGAGAAGAACAGTAGTTCAGACGGTCAGTTAAAGGAGTGATCTGGTAGTAAGGGCGTCTTTCTGCGATCTTCTCGAATGCGCGGTGGATATACCCTACAGTAGATTCTGAACTCACGATACGCTCCCCGTCAATTTCCAGGATATTCTGGAATACCCCGTGAGTAGCGGGGTGGGTAGGGCCCAGGTTAAGGGTTTGTGTTTGCCTTTCTATGGAGCCTTCCGGCAGTGTGATATGTTGCTGCTCTGACATGTTCAAACGAATAATTTATTAAATGCCAATATGCCCGCCGCGGCCGAACATTTCATCATCTTTATCGGTACGGGTCTGATCTTCCAGCGGGAATTCCTTACGCATGGGGAAATAGGTCATTTCGTCCACGTTCAGGATACGTTTCAGGTTCGGGTGCCCTACGAAGTTCACGCCGAAGAAATCGTATGTTTCCCTTTCCATCCAGTTGGCTGATTCAAAGAGCCGGGTAGCTGTGAATACACGGGTATCCTCAATGCTGGTGTATACTTTGAAACGCAGTCTCACCTTTTCCCTGAAATTGTACAGGTGATATACTACTGCAAGCTCCTCCCCTGTTCTGTTGGGATAATGTACGGCAGTGAGGTCCGTTAAAAAACGAAATTGCAGTTCCTCATCATCGTACAGGAACTGCATTACTTTCAGGTTCAGGTCTTTGGGGGCTGCAAATGATAACATCCCAAAGGACTCTTCCACCTGGCTGATTGATTCGCCAAACTTTTCTGCTAACCGTTGTTTTATATAGTCGTTTGTCAAAGACATTACGATTTCAATTTTCTATTTCAGATTGACTTTTCGGATATGATCTTCTTTCGTGTGGTAGATTACTCTATACCGTAAGAGTTCAATAATTCCTTGTATTTATCGCTATTACGGCGGCGCAGACTTTCCTGTCCTACCAGGTCCTGTACGCGCATAAAACCGTCGATAATTGCTTCAGGGCGCGGAGGGCAACCGGGAACATATACATCCACCGGAATAACCTGGTCTATACCCTGTAATACGGAGTAAGTATCAAATACACCGCCGCTGCATGCGCAGGCGCCTACAGCTACTACCCAGCGGGGTTCAGCCATTTGCAGGTATACCTGGCGTAATACGGGACCCATTTTCTTGGAAATTGTGCCCATTACCATTAACAGGTCACACTGGCGGGGAGTGAAGGCCATTCTTTCAGAACCGAAACGGGCCATATCATAGGTAGAGGCCATGGTTGCCATAAACTCGATACCACAGCAAGAAGTTGCAAAAGGCAGCGGCCAGATGGAGTTCTTACGCGCCAGACCAATTACCTGGTCGAATGTTGTAGCAAAAAACCCTTCCCCTGCATACCCTTCGGGTACTTCTACACTCTTCACTTTTTCATTATACTGAACCGGACGTGCCATACCATGTCAGATTTAAAAATTTCACAATCAGATTTGACCTAAACGCACACGGGATTGCCAGCCACCGGCAACCCTTCTGCTAAATATTCTATATAAGTATCAGTCTTCCCATTTCAGCGCTCCCTTCTTCAGGATATAGAAGAAGCCGCCCATAAAGAACGCCACAAACAGTAACATGGCCATAAAGCCGTCCCAGCCCAGTTCTTTGAAATTCACCGCATAAGGATAAAAGAAGATCACTTCTACGTCAAAAAGCACGAACAGTATGGCGGTTAGAAAGTACTTAATGGCTACGGGCTGACGTGCATTACCTTTTTGTTCAATACCACTTTCAAAGGTAGCAAGTTTGTCGCTGGTTTTACGTTTTGGCCCCAAAAAATGCGTGGCGAGCATTGTAATTCCAACAAAGCCCAGTGCAGCTATAAGCTGCAAAACAATGGGAAAATAGCTGAAAGGAGTAGTCGCTGACAATAATTCTGTGTCTGTAAACATAAGCTTCCCTGTATAAATCGTTCTCCGAATGAGCAAAAATAGGCTAACTAATGCAAAAATCAAATCTTATGAAGGATTAAAATATTATCTTTTTTCACCAACCGGCAATAAAAAAGCCTCCTGTCGGGCGACAGGAGGCTCTCATATAACTTTTAGTTCCTTATTTTTTGTTACCCTGAGCTGGTTTAACAGCTGCTGCTTTGGTTTTGTTTTCCAGGTTTTCCTGGATCGCTTTTACCGTGGCGTTGTTAGGATCGATAGACAGTACTTTATCCATCCAGATCTTCATATTTGCCTGATCATCCTTATTATAGTAGTAGATCATCATATACTGATAAGGGAACATCAGCTGAGCTGGTTTGTTCACTTTCTCTTCACCTTTGATCTCGAAGAATTTCTGGAAGTACGGTACTGCGGCGCCTGATTTAGCTTCCGGATCTTTCGCCATGTTGGCGCGACCTCTCCAGTAAGTACCTAAAGCTTCGTTAGTAGGATATTTCGCAGCGAAAGCGCCCCAGGTAGAATCAGCTTTATCGTATTCTTTTGCATAGATTTCCCAGGTACCTTTGAAGAACATATCCTGTACTTTACCGGTATTCTGTTCATCGGTGAAATCGCTTACCAGCTTGCCATACCATGTAGCGGCACGTTTGAAATCTCTCATGTTTTTGAAAGTTTCAGCTACGTTCCTGTATTTTTCTACGTCTTTAGCAGTGTCAGCCAGTGCATATTTTTCCAGGTACAGACCTGCCAGGGAGTCATTCACTACTTCCTGTGCAGAGTCAGTTACGTGTTGCTGGTAGATAGCGCTCAGCAGTTTGTAGTCGTTCGCCTGCAGCTTGGCATCACCAACGGATTTAGCGTACTCTTCGATCACTTGTTTACCGGTAGTGGTATCACCTTTCTGCAGATAAGCATCTGTCAGCAGGCGTACGAATTTACCTTTATTACCTTCAGTTGTCTGTGGTAATACTGCTTTGGTTTTATTGATCGCAGCATCATAGTCTTTACGGTAGAATGCGATAGCTGCCAGGTTGTATTCGTTTTCCAGTTTACCAGCGCCCTGACCAACTACTTCCATATATTTCTCCAGGTATTTAGCTGCATTTTCGAGTGACAGCTGTGCTTTGGTTGGAGTGATATAGAACTGATACAGTTCATAGTAAGCGGGTGCGTAGTTAGGATCCATGTTGGTAGCTTTTGTCCAGTCGTTCACGGCATCCTGCAACAGTTTAGCGTTGTAGTTTACCAGACCTTGTTTCAGTACCGCTTCAGCGTTGTTCTGATCCAGTTCCAGCGCTTTATCGTAAGAAGTGATTGCTTTACCGCCATTTTCGCCACCCAGGTAGCGATAGGCATCACCTAATTCAATATAATCTGCTGCGGTTGCATTATAGATCTGTTTTTTCTTACGGCCTTCATTGTTCAGCAATTTTTCCATTACTGAAAGTGCATAACCGCGGTCACCACCTTTTATTTCAGTGTTTGCATCAGCAATTGCCCGGGCTACGTCACCATCACGACCTTCTGTAGCCGTGCTGGCTGCTTCAAATTTTTGTTTTGCTGCGGCAGCATCTCCTTTCATGAGATCAAGACGTCCCATTCCTGTCTGTAACAATGCTGAAGTAGGAACCGCCTGCAGTCCTTTCTGGAAGGTTGCGGCAGCGCCGGCGTCATCATGCAGTCCTAGCTGAGCGATACCCAGGTAGTAATATGCTTTGTCTTCTGTTGGTTTAGCTGCAACTACTTTTTCCAGGTTCTGCTTGGCTGTTTCATATTTGCCATAATACAGGTCTTTCAATCCATCTTCTACAGATTGGGCCATCGCGCCGTTCGCGACGCACAGCAATGCAACAATTAAACTTTTCCGTCTGTTCATGAGCAATCCGGTTTTTAATTTTAGTTGTGTTAGTTTTTTACTTAATGTTCGCTTCCCTGAATACTACATTCAATCTCGCAGGGAACAGTCTGAATTTCGCAATGATCATCTGTCCTTCATAACTCCCCAGGAAAGTGGCGAACCCTGATCCCAATCCTGAATATGGTTCCTTCAGGCAATAGAACAAACCACGTTTAAGCTGGTAGGAACCAAGAGCGATGTATGCCTGATATGGTTTTACAAAATCCGAACCATAATCTGCCCTCACCTTGACCACTTGCACTTTATTTGTAAATTCTATAGAAGTTGAGTCGTTCGGATCTGAGATCCAGCTCACTCCTATTACACCAATCGCGTCCTTCATTTTAGCCACATAATCAACCACTTCGGGATTGGTCTTCGCAGCCATTACGTTCGGCGGCAACGGTTTCCCTTTGTTGATCGAATCGCGGACATATCTTACCGTACTTGAATTCTGATTATCAAAAACTATCTGGTGTTTCTGCGTGGAATCAGACCCGTCCATAATTTTCCGCACCTGGTCCATTGTGAGGACACTGTCGGGATTACTACGGTTAGTAATCAGCGCTACGCCGTCCCAGGCTAACAGCAGGCTTTGTGGCCCTATCTTTAACTCCTTGAAATATGCTTTTTCCTGTTCGCTGAAATCTCTTGTTACAAAGATCAGCCTTGAACTGTCTGCTAACAGATCTTTAAAGCATTCCGCTTCGGGCTTATACTCAGCAATGATATGCGCGTTCTTATATAAGGATTCAAAAACCTTGATTTCGGCTTCCATCAGTGGGCGATAAGTTTCATCCACACTTATCCTGATGGTCCCTGCAGTTGGCGAATCTTGCGCTTCCCCGGACTTGTTGGCTCGTCCGCAGGATGCCAGTAAAGCTGCTACAGCTAACGAAATAATAACGATCTGGCCCCGCCTGATTATTCTGGTCATCATATGTTCGTCTCTTATTTAATCCTTTTGATGAAATAGGTTCTTCGTTCCTCTATATACACGGAAAAGACCGTACGCAATTAGTATGACGCCAAAAATATTCAGTACAGTCTGTGACACCTGAAACTGGCCCAGGTTATATTTCTGCGCAAAGATTGCATATAGGCCCAAGAGCAGAAAAAATATACCCCTGATTAATTCCCCGAGCGAACGATAATTTACCCTAGTCCGCGTGTTTCCAGATCTTTCTTGTTGCATTAGCATTGTTAGCGAATTACAAGTATACAAAAAAATATTTCCAAATAAATACCTGTTCTTTTAGAGGATTGTTAAAAAAAAGCGGTTCCAGCCCTAGCTCCTTTACCTTAAACCAGCCACTACAGCAGGTTTCAATAATCGTCCGGCATACACACATTTTTTCATATTCAATCTACATCTAATTAAACAAGAACTTGTTAAAACCATGTTAAATACTGGTACTTTCAGTCCCTATGTTGTACATAATCATCAATATACATACTCATTAAAAAGAAAGTAATAGTATTAATCATTCTTATCATATAGATGCGGAAAAATTAGAATTCCATAATGTGTGGTTGCCCCCATTACGGCCCTCACAGCCTAATATACAGCAGCTCAGGATTTTACCCCGGAGCATAAAATAATGTTAAAATCTTGTAGGTTTGCGGAAATTATGACAATACTGATGGTATGCCTGGGGAATATTTGCCGTTCGCCCCTGGCAGAAGGAATATTAAGGCACCTTGCCCTTCAGCAGGGACTGGACTGGGAAATAGATTCTGCTGGTACAGGCAACTGGCATGTAGGCGATCCTCCTGACCGCCGGTCAGTGAAGGTGGCACAACGCCATGGAATAGACATCTCCGGACTGCGGGGCAGGCAGTTCCAGGCGGCAGATTTTGACCGGTTTGACCGCATTTTTGCCATGGACCTGGACAATTACAGGGACATACTCCTTAAAGCAAGAACTGAGGCAGATAAGGCTAAATTGCAGCTGTTGCTGGATGATCAACAGCCCGTGCCCGATCCGTGGTACGATGACGCGTTATTCGAACCGGTGTATAACATGATCTACGAAGCCTGTGAAAAGATCGTGGCAGGCAAAAAATAAATTACTTTGTAAAGCATAATTGAATAATAATGATAAAACCCAGTATACCAAAAGGTACCCGCGATTTCGGGCCGGTAGTGCTCAGAAAGCGGCAGTATATTTTCCAGACCATCCGTGAAACATTTGAACTGTTTGGGTTCCAGCCACTGGAAACCCCTACCATGGAGAATCTGGACACCCTTACTGGTAAATATGGTGAAGAAGGTGATAAGCTGATATTTAAGATCCTGGACAATGGTGATATCCTGGGACGCGCCCAACAGGCAAAGGATAGCCGGGAACTGGGCATTTTATTATGTGAAAAAGCCCTGCGTTATGACCTCACTATTCCATTCGCAAGATATGTGGTGATGAACCAGCATGAACTGGCACTGCCTTTCAAGCGGTATCAGATGCAGCCTGTATGGCGTGGAGACCGCCCCGCTAAAGGCCGTTACCGGGAATTCTATCAATGTGATGCAGACGTAGTGGGAAGTAATTCATTATTAAATGAAATAGAATTACTCTTAATCTACGATACTGTTTTTACCAAACTCGGTATGGAAGGCTATGAGGTAAGGATCAATAACCGTAAGATCCTTGGCGCATTGGCGGAACTTGTAGGGCAACCAGAACTTCTGACAGACATTACCATTTCCATCGATAAGCTGGATAAAGTAGGTATAGATGGGGTTAGAGAAGAGTTACAGGAACGAGGTCTATCTGCAAGCGAAATTGCTATCATCGAAAACTTCCTGAGCATTGAGGGTAACAATGAGGAAAAACTGCAACAGTTAAGTGCTCTCTTCAAGGATTCCCCTACTGGTCTGAAAGGTGTAGAAGAATTATCTTATGTACTGCACACCCAACCAGACGCTTTCAAAACCACTCCTATCCTGGATGTAACACTCGCCCGTGGCCTGAACTACTATACAGGTATGATCGTGGAAGTAAAGGCGCCTTCTTCTGTTAAAATGGGTAGCATAGGTGGAGGTGGCCGTTATGATGATCTGACCGGCCTGTTTGGCCTACCAGGCATTTCTGGTGTAGGCATCTCCTTTGGTGTGGACCGTATCTATGATGTACTTGAAGAATTGCAATTATTCCCTGCCGATGCGCAACAGGGTACACAAGTGCTCTTCTTTAACCTCGACCGGCAGACGGAAGGAACAGCCTTCAAACTGGTGATGCAATTGCGTAACAAGGGTATTGCTTCTGAACTATTCCATGAGCCATCCAAAATGGATAAGCAGATGAAATATGCGAATAAACGGAACATCCCTTATGTGATCATTATGGGTGAAAGTGAGGTGCAGGAACAGGTGGTGAGTGTTAAGAATATGGTGAACGGGACGCAGGAGAAAGTGAAGATGGCGGATTTGGCGAATTATAATTTCTGAGGAATTTGAACATACAGGCAAAGGCCCGCATTAAGCGGGCCTTTGTTCTTTAATACTTTCAAGGAATTTCCGAACTCTTCGCTCTTCATTGTAGAAGAACTGGTCTTCCACTCCCATCTGGCTATAGAAATAATCTTCCAGAAAATCTCCAAAATTCTTATACAGTCCATTTTTTCTATCTTCAGCAGCTTGTAAAAAGTTTTTCATACCCTCTGCTATAAATTCCTGCCTGTCTTGCTCAATCAATTTCTCATTTTGTTCGTATACGTCATCTGGTTCAAGAAAGATCATAATTCATAAATTTTTGAAGTCAACTAATATGGTTGTAGAATATTATGTCCCATTATATATCTGAATCCATCTTTATCTATCACTGCTATTTTTATCGCCCCACCCACAGCCGGCATTCGCTTTGCATATGTTTGAAAAGTTATTTCCATTTTTAAGAACAAATAAGCGATATTGACTGCTTGCTGCAGACTTAAATTTGATAAAGGTTCTTTTATGACCCAGTCATCTGCTTTCAGTTTCAAATATATTTCATCAAGGAATTGTTGGGGATAACCTACAGGGATAGATTCCGGTGATAGATTGAAATCTTTAATTATTCTGTCTACGATATACGGAATAGTTTGTGAAAAAAAGTTTCTCTTTTCCATTAAAATCCGTTTGCTTATAAAATCTTGACCTTCACTAACCACATATCGCTCATCAGATATTTTTTCAAAACTTACATATTTCCAGTCACCGGCCCTAAAGTTTTCTGTGATCGGTTTATCTATAACTATTCGGTATATAATTGTCTTTTCAGTTATGGGCTCATAGTGAGTAAACAGCAATATACTTCTTCCTATATATCCTCTTGCTGCGATACATGCCCTCACCTTTTCTTCCATAAACCTGCAAAAATCCCCTACCCTGGTTGCAACCGTTTTGCTATAATAATTTTCGTCTTCCTCATTAATGGCAACTAATTCCTGTATCAAATGTTCAATTGTCTTGCCTCCCATCTGTGAAGCTCCCGCCAATGTTATTGCAGTATACTTATCAAACTGGAAAAGCTTTTCTGCGTAATCTGTAGTATGAGATGGCCGCTTCTCAAACAAGCCGATTACCTCATTCCGGTCAATGCTGATCTCATTGCTGTTCGCATTCCCCTGTTTACGCTCTAAATAATCCATGAACTGATCGTAGGTCACTACATTCTTACTAAATGTGGCTAAAGAATCGGCGATCACCGCTACGCCCTTCTTTGCAATTACAGATGCAATAAGTCATTGGTTTTTGATTGGGTAAAACAATGGTTCTGACAAAAGCACGAATCACGAATTTATATACACATCACAAACCAGCCAAATTATTTTTCCCACAACAAACTGATAAGCAAACGGTTAACACAATAATGTAAATACTATATAATAAAAAAGCTCTACAACTATAATTCTATCGAATGCAAAAAAGGCTGTCCGCGATACGCGAACAGCCTTTTCCTGCAGTAGTATATATTTATTACTTTCCTTTCTTAAACGCTTCCAACCCACACTTCAACCAATTCGCATATTCACTTGCACGGGGCGTATATCCTACAGGTTTCGTCAACAGCTTCTCATCAGGGCTGATCAGCACATAATAAGGCTGTGAGTTGTTCACAAAATTCTCTGTCTGCATCGTAGCATATTTATCACCGATCGTTTTGATCTCCTTCTTACGACCTGTATTGGTAGTAAAGAGGAACTGCTGATCTTCCGGTAATAATTTTCTATCATCCACATACAATGATACCAGGATATAGTCTTCTTCTATCAAGGTTCTCACTGCTTTATCAGGCCATACATTCTCTTCCATCTTACGACAGTTTACACAAGCCCATCCTGTGAAGTCTATCAGGATCGGTTTATGCTGCTCTTTCGCCAGTTTCAACGCTGCTTCGTAGTCGTTTACCACATTTGCCTCAACACCTTTCGCAGCCTGCTTGTAAAGGCTATAGCTTAATGGCGGAGGGAAACCGCTGATCAGTCTACGATTCGCGTATTTGGTATTTGTTACACCCGGCAACAGATATATAGTTATTGCCAGGAATATCAGGGCCAGTACCCAGCGGGTAGGGCTGATCTTCTTCAGTGGAGAGTCGTGTGGGAAACGGATCTTACCCAACAGGTACAGTACGATGAGGAAACCACAGATGATCCACACGGCAAAGAATACCTCACGTTTTACCAGTCCCCAGTGTGTTACCAGGTCGGCATTGGAGAGGAACTTAATAGCCATCGCCACTTCAATGAAACCTAACACTACTTTCACTGATGTGAGCCATCCGCCGGATTTAGGCAATGATTTCAGCAGGTTCGGGAACATGGCAAATAAAGCAAAAGGCAATGCCAGTGCAAATCCGAAACCAGCCATACCCACTGTCAGCTGCATAGCGCCGCCGTCGGTCGACAGGGAACCTGCCAACAAAGATCCCAGGATAGGACCTGTACAGGAGAATGATACCAGTGCCAGTGTCAATGCCATGAAGAAGATACCGATGATACCGCCTACACTTGTTTTTGCATCTACTTTGCTGGCAAGACCACTCGGCAGGGTTATTTCAAAATAACCAAAGAACGAAATGGCAAACACAATGAAGATCACAAAGAAGATCAGGTTTAACCATACGTTAGTGGAGATATTGTTCAGGATCTCAGGATCCAGTGAATCCAGGAAATGGAAGGGCAGACTTAATAACACATAGATCAGGAAAATGAAGAAGCCGTAAATGCTGGCGTTCAGAATTCCTGTCTTTTTATCCTGCGACTTTTTAGTGAAGAAAGATACTGTCAGCGGTATCATCGGGAACACGCAAGGTGTCAGCAATGCGATAAAACCACCAATCATACCCAGGATAAACAATCCCCAGAGACTTTTTTTGGCCGGCCCCTCTTCTCCACCACAGTTATTCACCGGATGGTCTTTATCGATAGTAGCACGTTTCAGTGTTTGTCCGCCGGCAGCTGATTCATGTAAGCCGGCAGCTACATTTACCAGGTTACCGCTTGCGTCTACATTAAAACGGAACTTCACCTCTTCGGGTCCTACCACTTCGTCTCCTTTCAGCGCCATGTAATTAACAGCACCTTCCAGTTTAGTTAGGGGACCGTTCAGTTTTACAGCTACCAGGAGAGATACCTGGTTTTCGAAGTATTTGATCTCAAGATTGTCGAACAAAGGCTCCGGCGCTTTTTTCAGTTCTCCCTGTTCCGTGATACCTGTTATTGTAGCTGCGCTGTCAACAACTACACGGGTATTAGGATCGTCATCTTTCATGGTAGTGGAAAACAATTTCCATCCTTTCTCTACAGTACCTTTCAGATGTAATATATATTCATGTTCACCCTTTTTCTCTGCCGTGTACTCCCATTTGGCAACGGCTGCAGGGGTAGAATCCCCTTGTGCCCTCACAGCGAATACAGCGGTGATAAGGATAATGAACGTAAGCAACTGCTTCATATAAATAATAGGCTTTAAAGACTTATTACCATTCCAAATAATAAACGAGTCCCCTGGGAACTCGTTTATTAAATTCTGTTTACCTGGCGGAAGATCTCTCATCCGTCATAATAACTTATTTTCCTCCTACGCTGATCGCGAATTCCAATTCTTTCGGCGGCAGGCACTGGTGATCATCGCACACCATAAATTCCACGCTACCTTTTACTTTAGTAGCTGCCTTTCCTTTAACGGTTACTTTCTGTACGAAATTCACCTGGTTTTCGTAGTATTTCAGCTCGGAATCAAAGTTCTTATCGAATGCTTTGTGCAGTTTGCCCTCTTCACGGATCTTACCTACAGGTGTCACCAACGGATTCTTCGTCAGTTTGAAGGTGGTTGGTACCGGACCTTCCCCTGCTTCCTGTGCATACAGGTGCCATTTGCTGTCTATGGTTGCTGTCATGTGCAGTTCATAGGTTGTAGCATCAATCTTCTTAGCGGTAAAATCCCATTTCACCGGGTTTTCTATCTGCGCACTTGCCAGTATTGGCAACGCAAATAAAAAAACTGCTGTTAGTAATTTTCTCATACTGGATTTTTTAACTGGTTGGTTGGCTTGATTTTAAATATTGGTGGTTATTCCACCACAACATCAATTGTTATTGATCAGGCTCTGGAAAATAAGCTGGCCGTCAGTATTTCCCAACACTGAGCGGGTAGCTCTTTCAGGGTGAGGCATCATGCCGAACACATTGCGCTCTTTGTTACAGATGCCGGCGATGTTACGCAGCGCGCCATTTGGATTAGCAGCATCTACCACATTACCGAATTCATCGCAGTAACGGAAAAGTACCTGGTTGTTCGCAAACAGGCCTTCGAGGGTAGCATCATCTGCATAATAGCGACCTTCGCCATGCGCCACCGGAATCTTCAGGGCACGTCCGGTTACATCTTTGGTCAGGGATGCGGATGTATTCTCACTTTTCAGGTATACATTCTTACATACAAACTGCTGATGGCCATTCTGCAGCAAAGCACCTGGTAACAGACCTGCTTCACACAGGATCTGGAAACCATTACATACTCCTATCACACGGCCACCTTTATTGGCAAACTCTATCACACTCTGCATCATGGGACTAAAACGCGCGATAGCGCCGCAACGCAGGTAATCTCCATAGGAAAAGCCGCCTGGCAGTACAATACAGTCTTCTTTAGTGAACTTGCTCAGGTCAGAATCTTTATGCCACAGCTCTATTACCTCCTGTCCAAGATCGTTGCGTAATGAATCGATCATGTCATGATCACAATTAGAGCCCGGAAAGGTGACAACGCCAAATTTCATGTTTAATTTATTGAATGTTACGGTCTAAAATATTATTCAAGCTTTTATCCGGCGGAATAATAGCCATAGACCATTAATCGAAATTACCGGAAAAGGCACAAAATTACTACGCCGTCCGCACATTTCCATAGCCGTTCGTCCGGTTTTAACAATTACCCGTGAAGCTGGCTAGTTTTTGCTGAAATACTGCATTATAATGACATAAGCCAATGTCAGGATGTGAATGATATTAGCTACCGTGTTGTTAACTATAGACCAATAGGCATTGGCTACAAACAGAGAAAGCGGCAAAATAGCGAGTACCCAGTAGGCTGGGGAAAAATGTACGTTAAAAAAGGGAACCACCATGGCTACAAACACATACACCACCAATACGTTCCAGATCTTACGGCCCTGGATCAGCATTTTCTTGAGGGTACGCTGCAGTAGTAACCAGCCCAGTACGAAGAAGAACAGGCTCACCGCCATAGCTCCCCATACCTTATAGTGCTGAATAAAAGGTATTTCAAGTCCTATTCTGGGGATTTTTGCAAACAAGGCCCACTGGTCCGTCAGGAAAAGATAGGTTCCCAGCAGATATATTGGACAGATCAGGCCCAGCAAGGCGATGATCCATTCCGCCAGGCGGAACGGACGCATAATCAGCAGGCTTAACCATAATAAAAGACAGAATATAGTAGCCGGGAAGTAGAACAACCCACATATCCCCAGGGCGAAACCGATATTAAATACCACATCCCTGGCCGAAGTACGGGTGTACAGCAGGGTAATATTGGAAAATACCCAAAGCATCACCAGGTTAACCAACAAAGCCGGGGAAAATATGTTCCAGCCTTCATACAGGGAGGTAAAGAGCATATAGCTCATGGCGGGCAGGTAAGTAGCCTTGGCGAATAAGCGTTGGTGATTCACGATCTTGGTTACCAGCAGGGCCTGCAATAATAACAGCAGAACTGCCAGCGAGGTGAACAGGAAAGGACTCTTTCCAAACGCCATTTCCATCCATTTCACAAACAGGCCGTATAACAAACCTTCATTGCCGTCAACCAGGAAGGAAGACGGATGGATCAGGTAATAGAACTTTACCAGGAGTGTATATATCAACAGCAACAGTACCGTTAACGGGTTGCCTGAGCGGAAAAACTTTACCACAATATGAATTCTCTTTTCAACTTTTGAAAGCGTTCCAAAGGTATTTTAAAGCGGGAGAAAATCAAAATATTATGAAAACCATGAATAATTAATGTGTTTTCCCCATGATACCGTCCAATTCAGGGGGTGAAACCGATTCGTTTTTTCGGGGTTGCGAACCCATTCCGTTTCCCCGGGGTTGAAACCCCGCGCTACAAACAAAGAGACCCCTAACGGGGTCTAATGCAGCGGATGACGACCTGGAGTTAAACACGCTTTATACACGACGCATACACGACGCATCCCCGACGCATACCGGACGTATACCAGAAGTATACCAGACGCATAGTTGGACTTGAACCGTCTGAAGCCAGTTCTTATGTCCCCTCTTCCGTCTGCCCTTCCGGCGTCACTACATCTATCTTATCTATCAGGAGGCGGTCCCCCTGGATCACAAAATCGATCCGCAGGGTATAGACAATCGTCACGTCTATAGACGCCCCATTCTCGGTTTCCGTATAATTTCCAAAGGTAGCCTGGCTGAAATTGGAGATATCCTCCTCATATTCCTGGCTCAACAGGATAAGATCGGCATCAAATCCATAGGGTGTAGCCGTCCGAACGCTATCCTGACTGATCTTGCTGGCACAAAGCTGGAAATAAGCGTTCTTATCTTCTATATAATCCCTTGTGAATATACCTGCATGGGACAAAATACGGAGATAGGCGGCCGTACTGTCAAAATTGACGGCGTACCGGCCAGTATCTTCCACCCCGGAGTTATCCACCAGCTGAATATCCACCAGTGAGTCTACCCGGGTGCTGTACCAGTCAAAGAACGCACGCACCTTTTCTTCCAGTACCTGCTGGCTGACCTCGGGACTGACCGTACCCTTAAAATATGCTCTGGCTGAAGGCGTCTCCTGATCTTTGTGAAAACCGAAAAGACCACATGCGCTGATGGTCATGGTAATCCCAAGCAGGAAGAGGTTTCGTTTTCTTTTCATTATCAGATATGGTATATATAACTATTATTTCCCTGTCCCTTCAATTGCAGCCTAACACTCCCCTGTGAACGCCGGCCTGCTATTTTGTTGCCTTTTTTATCGCATCCTGCAGGATAATCTGTGATCGTACGAAGGCATTTTCTTCTGTGATCTTTATCCTGTTTTCCTTGAACCATTTCATAAAACCGTTCCATTGCTGTGCATGTTCGCTCCTCCATTCCCCGAATACCTTTTCATCTCCCTGGCCCAGTATCCAATAGTTATAGGCATCCAGATACCCGGCATCTTTCACTTTTCGCTGGAAATCGAAGAGCACCACCGGATAACTCGTGTCACGCCCCTCCTGTGTATAGATATCCAGGAACCTCGTTCTTATACGGTTCAAAGACTCCAGGTTGATCATCTTCTCTCCTATTAATGATTTCACCAAGGTCATTTCATACGCTCCATTTGCAAAAGAATTTCCCATAGATGCCATCACCTGCTCGGCCAGGGCACTAGCCAGAGAGCTCGCCTGCTTTTTTTTATTCTGACTGGCATCCAGATAGATGGTATTGTTCTGTTTTGCGAAACTGACAGATATATTGGTATCGGACTCAAATTTAATCTCTCCTTTGTAGGTATAATACAAAAGTTTGCTGATCTCCTCTGTGCGTTTAGAACCACGTTCGATGTTCATGAAGATCTCTCCATAGATCATTCCCCACACTTCCTGATCTGAGTCCAGGAAAATCTTCGCTGCACGGTAGTAGTTAGACGGATACATGGGAGCTGCCTTTATCCCTTTTTCAAAGAATCCGAGAGCAGCATTATGATCATTTTTCTTCAACTCCATTACGCCCCGTTCCACATACAAATTACCTTCCTCCGGAAATTTCTTAATGCCTTCATCATATGTATCAATTGCTTTCTCCGGCTTACCCATATCATCGAAGGCATTACCCATCATTGCATAAACCCTGCCGGTAGCCTGTTTCTTCTTCACCAGTTCTTTCAGGAGCTTTATTGCCTCTTCATAATGCTGTTGCTGATATTTGGCTAACGCCATTTCATACACTATTTCAGGTTCGGCCGGATCAAGTTTACGGGCTTCTTCGAGTATTGTAATGGACTCAGCCAGTTTACCATCATCCATCAGTTCAATGGCTTCATTCTTTTTGGCCAGGGCCTTTTCTTTATCAGTTGTCTGGGCATGCGCTACAGATACAGAAAAACAACCAATCACCAACAGGGCTAGTGGTATTCGCATAAATAGGTATTGAGATTGTCCCTTAAAATGTAATAAAGATAAATATTTATTATTTGATGAAGCCTGGTACCGGAAAAGGATTAGGAATACTTTAACGAAGGTTATTTTCTGACGGTTTCCCGCTTACATATTTATTACCGCGAACAATGAAACGGTAAGGCAACAACGCATCTGCGCCTGCATAATCTACCCCAATACGGGGTGTTGCAAGAATATCTTCTGCTGCAGGCACAAAACCATCTGAAACAAGGTGAAATTCATCTTCTAACAGGGATTCGCCTGTATGCGCCGTAGTGATCCCCAGTGCTTTTGATACATTTCCCGGTCCCCTGGTTAATGTAAAATCTGCCACTTTCTTGCCTGTACGTCGCAGCATAATGGGTATGCCCGTTAACGGCTCCGCTCCCCTGATAAGGATGGCATGCGGAATATCCACTTCATTGGTCACAATATTGAATAACTGATGGATACCGTAACACAGGTAAACATACGCCGCCCCGGCCTCATGATACATGATCTCCGTACGGGCGGTACGCCTGCCGCCATAAGCATGGGAAGCTTTGTCAATAACGCCGGCATAGGCCTCCGTTTCGACAATGCGCGCAGTTGTTAGCTCACCGTTGAACTTTGTCACGATGATCTTCCCCAGTAATTCACGGGCTATGCTTAAAACGTCAGGACGGTTATAAAAACCGAATGGTAATTTCTGATAAGCGGTGGTCTCCAAAATATTAGTATAACGGCTTCCGTTAAACAATCTTCAAACGGGGCTCCAGCAATGTATAGATCTTACTCAGCACAGGCACAAGACTTTCAAAATCAAAGTCTTCTCTGAAAGAATCTGTGTCAGACGACCAAAGGAAAAGATCCGCACAGATATCCATGTATTCTTCTACAATGTCACTGTTCAGGAGGGACAACAGCTCTGCTACATTTTCCTGCAGTGCATAGTCTTTCACTATTCCCAGTGCACCATAGATCTCGTACAGTAATGGATCATCATCTGCTTCCAGTAATTCTGCTTTCAGGGATGAAAAATCAAAGCCTGTATAAGCAGTATCTGTTTCATTGATTTCCTTTCCCCATGCCTGCAGATTGGGCGTATCAAAGGTAATAACGCCTTCTTCAATACCTTTCCTTAATGAAGGTAAGTCGGCATATAAACAGATCTTACCGTCTTTATCTGTCAGCAATCTATCAGCGTCATTACCATTATCTGACATGTCGACGCCTGAAACGGTATAATAAGTCTCCTCGTTATAAACTACCTGCAATAAATACTTTTTGTATTTTTCGGAGGCTGCATCATAAAATTCTTCCATATTAACTTTGGTTATTCTTCTAAGGTACTAAAATAAAAAAACCGCCGCATATAACATGGGCGGTCTTTCTTCATCGTATCATTTATCCGCTACTTAATTCCGTATAAACCATTGAACAATAGCTTAAAAGTACCATGGGACTGAGCTCTGAAGGTTATTTCCGGACCAAAGGCATATAATCTGCCCTTGCCGACCGTGGCCTCAAATGCTGCCACTCCATCTTTAAGATAGGATTGTCCCCATGCCCAGCCGCTGCGTAAAGGCTTGTCTGAGGTAAACCAGGCTACAGGACGTACCCCTTTCGCTTCGGCATCGCTGTCCAGCTTAAAGACAGGGCTGTTGTCGAAATTAACGTCGCCCAAAGAAGGCATTCCCCATGCAGCCGTCCGGGTGCTGTCAAATGCCACCTGAAGGATACTTCCGGGTACGAAGTACCTGGTACCTGGTAATGATTGCTCCTTACCGTCTTTTCCCTTTTCCACCAGGGCATTATGTACAGGAAGCCCCAGGTGATAGGCCAGGTTGGTACTGGTACCAATGGTAACAACGGTACCGCCTGCTTCCAGGAATTCCTTCAGTTTAGGAACCGAGGTATCTTTTGTGATCCTGCCCAATGTGTGACGGTATTGTTCCGGGATCTCTTCCGGGGCAGGCGGCACCTGCCTGAAGCCATACCGGTTATTTTCCTCTCCTGAAACAGGAGGGATTGCCCTGGTCACAAATACGATCACATCATATTGCTTCTTCAGGTCGCCGGCGTCAATATCTTTAGGATACACCAGTTTAAAGGGGAAATGATATTGTTCCATCATCCAGCGGATCCAGCCTGAAGGCATGGAGCCACCATAGGTATCCCAGAGGCCTATACGTAAAGGAGTGGTCTCCACCGCTCCTTTAGGACGCTTGCTTACAGATCTTGTTACCACACCCAGTTGGGTGGCTGCTGTCTTTAATATACTGCTGGCCTGCGCCCCTGCAGGTATAAAGAAAGTACCTGGCGCCTCGCCGGCACGACCATCCGGTAACCGGTATACCTTTACGCCTGCTTTCAACAGATCATTCACCGCAATGAACGCATTATTTACGTAAGGGCTCAGCAGGTAACCACCGCTTGCTGCAGGTGTAAATGGTTCGGCCATCGGCGATTGCAGTTCACCATAAGGTACCTTCTGAAACGGCCCGCTGAAATCGTCCAGCAACCGGTCAAATTTTACGCCCATCTGGAAAGCCAGTGTCCATCCTGCCGCATCATAGGGGCGGACAGGAGGGCCACCGGGATATTGGAAATCATTAGGATGATCCTGTGGTTCAAACATGTCCAGCACATGCGGACGAAAGGCCTGATTCGTACGTACGATATAAGAGTTGGCAGGATACTGCTTTCCTCCAACTGTAAATGGGGCGGTCGCCTTTTGTACGGAAATACCCGCCTTGATCAGTGCATTGATGAATTTCACCGCTGTAGCGAAATCCGGCTGATCTGCCGGCAGGATATAGCCGCGGGGATCCCTTTCTGCAGGGTTCTTATATATCGCATCGTAATACTGCATAGAGATGTTACTACCTCTTTTCATCCATCCGTAGGGATCACTGCCGTCATCTTTGGTGGTATCGTTCTTATCTTTCTTATAGGCTGCTGTAATTGCTTCTGCCCGTTTGGGAGATAAAGTCCAGGAGTCTGTATTACCTTTATCTATCGCATTTTTACCCATCTTGTAAATGTTGTACAGGACTTCATCCCGCTGACGGGCTGCATAGTCAAGCACTGCATAGTTCAGTGACACAGAGTAATCAATAGAAGTTCTGAAGCGCCAGTCTCCCGTGGGTTTCACAGGATTGGGTGTGGCGCCGTTCGGGATCAGGCGTTGGGGCACCACGGGTATTTTCTCAGGAGTAGGATTACCAATGATCTCGGTGAGCAATCCTATCATGTTATGATACTGTGTTGTTGTACGCAGGCCGCCGTTATACCAGGTAGAAAAACTGGAACCGTTCAAGCGTGTATAACCGGGTTTATCTTCCGCATTCAGCCTGTTGTACATAGCTGCTCCCAGTGCATCGATACCGGTGATCATCAGCGGATCGAAGAAGTAGTTGAAAGGATCGCGGTACGGAGGTCCTGCCAATACGGAACCTTCCGGACCACGTTGGTGATGATTGTACATGATCTGCGGCATCCATTCCAGGAACAATTGCTTTCCCATATTGACGCTTTCTTTCATGTTCATGATATAGAAGTCACGATTGTTGTCGTGTCCTATATATTTCTGGTACAGCACCGGTAACTGTTCTGTTGAACGTTTCAACGTGTCCGCATTGCGCATATACCAGTTACTGGTGAGTTCCTGTCCGTCGGGATTGGCGTGTGTCATCAGTACGATCACATTATCCAATATCCGCATGGTCTCTGCATCATTGCGGCTGATGAGCTGCCAGGCTGTTTCTATCAGCTGGTGTGCCCCTACGACTTCCGTTGCATGTAATCCACCATCTATCCACACGACAGCCTTTCCTTTATCGGCCATATCATGCGCCTGCTGCGGCGTAATGCCTTCAGCCCTTGCCAGCTGCCGGGAGATCTGTTTGTAATATTCCAGTTGTTTAAGGTTGGCAGGTGAAGAGACGATCAGCATATACTGATGGCGACCTTCTTCTGTCAGACCGATATCCACCAGTTTTACCCTGTTGGATGTGGTAGCCAGCTTTTCAAAATAGGCGGCAGTTTGTGTATAAGTGGCCAGCTTATAATCGTCGCCGATATTAAATCCGAAATGTTCTTTAGGTGATGGCACAGTCTGGGCCTGTAGCTGTGATGTGCAGTAAATACCTGCCATCAGCAGCCAGCCCTTTAAGGAGTATTTCATAAGCGTTTATTTTTTACGGTAGTCCAGTGCCGGGGCACGGTTACCCAGCATGGCCTCGTATTTGAAAGAGGGTCCCTGACGTTTTTTGAGTTCAGTTTTTGCGGTTTCCAAAGCAGCAGGATCGTTGAACAGGTCATAGGCGGTGAGTGCGATTGTCTTTGCTGCGACCATCATTCCTTTAGCGCCAATGCTGCTACCTGCAGCAGCTACATTCTGCCAGCTATGGCCGGAAGAACCAGGTACAAAGGTAGCCGTAGAGATACCAGCAGTTGGTGTTACCCAGCTCACATCCGCTACATCTGAAGAACCGATGGCATCATGTTTATCCGATATGAAAGGGCGTATCGTGGCAGTCGCTGTATCGAGGTTCAGCAGTTTCGATGTGTCGATCAGTGTGGACTGGATCTTTTTTGCAAATTCCCTTTCTGCAGATGTATAGGTAAACCCTCCCACCAGCCGCAGATTACTATCCATTATCTTTGATAGTGTCTCATTAGGCAGCATATTGTACACCCCTCCTATCACTTCATAATTCATCCTGGTACCTGTACCCAGCGCCGCACCTTCAGCCGCTTTTACCAGTCTTTCCCATACATCTTTTACCACCTGCATATCCGGATGACGTACGTAATAGTACACTTCTGCAAAGGCAGGCACCACATTGGGTGCATCGCCTCCTTTGGTGATCACATAATGAATACGTGTTTCCTGGGGAATATGCTCGCGCATCATGTTCACCATATAGTCCATAGCTTCCACTCCATCCAGTGCGGAACGCCCTTTTTCAGGTGCGCCGGCGGCATGCGCCGCTACACCATAAAAGCGGAATTTCGCATTCTTGTTGGACAACCAGGGGAAGATCGTAGCTGAGTTATCATTGCCTGGATGCCAATGTAACACTGCATTCACATCATCAAACAAACCTTCTCTTACCATATATACTTTACCTGAACCACCTTCTTCCGCAGGACATCCGTATACACGGATGGTACCTTTGCCGGGATGTTCTTTTAACCAGTTCTTCACACTTATAGCAGCAGCCATGGAGGCAGTACCAAACAGATTATGACCACAGCCATGACCAGCGCCCCCATCCTGTATTGCCTTCTGCTGCGGTTCTGCTACCTGCGATAATCCTGGCAATGCATCATATTCAGCCAGGATGCCGATAACGGGTTGCCCGCTGCCATAACTGGCAACGAAAGCTGTTGGAATGCCGGCAATACCAGCTTTTACTGTAAAACCTTCCTGCTGTAATGTAGACTGTAGCAGCGCGGAACTTTTTTCCTCCTGGTAGCCTACTTCTGCATATCCCCATATCTTCTTTGCAATATCTGCGTATGTGGGCGCCTGCTGATCCAGGTAAGCCGTAATTGCCTTCTTATCTTTGTTCTGCGCAACAGCCAATACCGGCAGGCAACAAAGGACTGATATGATTAGTCTTCTCATTTGTACAACTGATTAAATAGTAATTTAAATGTACTATGCGACTGACCACGGAAAGTGATCTCCGGTCCGAAGGCATATAACCTGCCTGCTCCTACCGGCGCTACGAATGCTGCCACACCATCTTTCAGGTATTGCTGTCCCCAGGCCCAGCCGCTATGCAATGGCTTTGCCGTAGAGAACCAGATCAGTTTCTTCAGGCCTGCAGCATCAGCACCAGCTGTGAATTTAAATACCGGGCTTCTATCGAAATATACATCATTCCTTGCAGGCATTCCCCAGTTTTCTGCTGCAGTAGTATCCAGGTCTGCCGTCAGCAAACTACCGGGGATGTAATACTTTGTACCGGGTATTGGTTTCCATTCGCCCTTTGCATTCTTCTCTACTAAGGCGTTCTCCACTGGTAAATTCAGGTGATACGCCAGGTTAGTACTTGTGCCGATAGTCACAATTTTACCACCGGTTTCCAGGAACTTCTTCAGCTGTGGAACAGAAGTATCTTTGGTAATGCGTCCCAGCCAGGGTTTAAATTCATCGGACAGTTCTTCCGGTTTAGGCGGTTTGCTGTAACTGTTGTCACCACTTCTTTTAGGCTTGCCGGTATCAGGGATAGCACCTGACACAAAGATGAGCATATCATATTTCTTACGCAGGTCGCCTGCATCCACTTCCTGCGAATACAGCATCTTATAATCATAATGATATTGTTCCATCAGCCAGCTTATCCACCCGGCAGGAATAGAGCCACCATATGTATTCCAGATGCCGATACGTAATGGCGTGATCGCCTTCAGCTGTCCAGGTGTGTTATCAGCAGCGGTAACATGAACACCCTGTTCGACGGTCGCCTTTGCGAGTATACGTTGTGCTTTTTCTCCCACAGGTACATAGAATGTTCCATTAGCGGTACGGGATACTTTCACGCCTGTCTTCAACAGATCATTCGCAGCAATAAAGGCATTGTTGGATGCAGCATCAATCAGGTAGCCCTTTTTAGCAGCAGGCAAAGTAGTAGCTAAAGGAGACTCAATCTGACCATAGGGTAGCTGTGTAAAAGGCCCGTCAAATCCATCCATGATACGATCAAATTGCACACCCATCTGATAAGCGAGTGTCCATCCTGCCGCGTCATAAGGACGGATAGGAGGTCCTCCGGCATATTGAAAATCATTTGGGTGATCCTGTGGTTCAAACATATCAATTACATGCGGGCGAAAGGCCTGCGCTGTTTTCACGATATAAGAACCTGCCGGATATTGTTTCCCTTCTACCCTAAAAGCTGCAGTTGCTTTATGAATGGTAACACCTGAACGGCTTAATGCATTGATGAATTTTACCGCTGTAGAAAAGTCTGGCTGATCTGCAGAAATGATATAACCACGCGCATCTCTGTAATCAGGATTCTTCAACACATTTGCATAATATTTTGATGCAATCGTATCTTCTTTGCCAAAAGCAAACTCGCCACCTGTTTCACCTTCAGTGGTAGAGTCTCTCTTCCTTTCCACTTTATACGCTATACGAATTGAGTCTACATATCTTGGATAGAATGTCCAGTGATCGCTGTTACCACGGTCTATTGCATTCCTGCCCATCTTGTAAATATTGAACAGCAACTCGCTTCTGTAACGGGCAGCATAATCCAATACTGCATAGTTCAGCGAAACCGAATAATCTATAGACTGGCGGAAATGCCATTCCTGTGGTGCTACCGGATTGGGTGTTGCGCCATTAGGTACCAATCTGTCAGGCACCAGCGGCACGGTTTCAGGTGTCGGACCACCAATGATCTCTGTAAGCAATCCTACCATATTATGGAAGTATGGCGTAGTACGTAATCCGCCATTCCACCAGGTAGAAAATGTAGAACCGTTACGCTGTGTATAACCCGGCTTGTTCTCAACATTCAGCCTGTTGTTCATAGCGGCGCCCACGGCATCGATGCTGGTCACGATTAACGGATCATAAATATGATTGAAGGGATCACGGTAAGGAGGCCCGGCAAGCACAGATCCGGCAGGTCCGCGCTGATGGTGATTGTACATGATCTGAGGGATCCATTCTACAAACAGCTGACGACTGATGTTCTGGCTTTCTTTCATGTTCATCATGTAGAAATCCCTGTTATTGTCATGCCCCACATACTTCTCATACAAACGGGGAATATTCAATGCACGTTTCTTTGGATCAGCCATGCGCATATACCAGTCGGATACCAGCTCCTGTCCATCAGGGTTTGCATGTGCCAGCAGGATGATATCATTCTGTAAGATGTTCATTGTTTCAGCGTCTGTACGTGTTACCAGCTGATACATCGTTTCTATGAGCTGATGCGCACCCACGGTTTCAGTAGCATGCAGTCCTCCGTCTATCCACACCACCGCTTTACCTTCTGCTGCCAGTTTACGTGCACTTTCATCTGTCAGTCCCGTTGCATGCCCTAACTGTTGCGATATTTCTTTATAGCGGCTCAATGCCTTCAGGTTTTCCGGAGAAGACACGATCAGCATATACTGATGTCTTCCTTCTTCTGTCATACCGATGTCTACCAGCTCTGCACGATTGGACGTTGCCAGCTTTTTAAAATAGGCTTCCGTCTGGGTGTAGGTAGCAAGTTGATAATCATCACCGATATTAAAACCAAAATGTTCTTTTGGAGAGGGGATTGTCTGTCCCCATGCCATCGTTGTGCATAAAAGCAACGACAGCATACCGTAGAATTTTCCTGCCATAAGTAGGGTTTTATTTTGCTATGCCGGCTTCCGCCAATAAGATAAGTAATGCGTTCTGGATGCCCTGGTATCCTTTATCGTTGAGCCACCATTCCTGCAGGGCATGCGCATTACCACCTTCTCCGCCTGAGCCAATGGTAATAGCGGGTATCTGTTTGGAAATTGGAATATTCGAGTTAGTGGAACCAACACGCAATGAGGCGGTTGATCCGAAGGATTGTATCGTGGCGATGGCCCGCTGGATCAATGGCAAAGTTGTATCCAACGATCCGGAAGGACGGTCGCCAATCAGTTTTACATCTACTGTCAGGTCAGCACCCCGTTGTTTCATTTTATTCTCCTCTGCCAGCGCACGTTGTACGGCCTGTTGCAATAACTGATCAATACCGCTCACCCTTTCAGGGCTCTCAGAACGCATATCCACTTCCATCCATGACTCAAAGGGAATAGAGTTCACAGAGGTACCTCCTCCTATTACACCAACGTTATAAGTGACACGTAAACCGGGTGCCCGGCTGAAAGAGTCTGCCGCTACTGACCAGTAATGAATGGCACGCCCTAAAGCGTTGTGCGGATTAGCTAGTCCGAAAGCGCCGGAGGAATGACCACCGGGGCCTTTAAACGTGATCTTATAGCGATGTGAACCTAATGCACGATGGGTGATCGATTCCCGGTTCCAGCCATCTATAGCGATATAACTGTCTATTTTTCCCGGTCCTTTTTCTGTAAACAGATTCTTTACACCACGCAGATCTCCTTGTCCTTCTTCTCCTACAGTACCAATAAACAGTACATCTGCATCGGTTTCTATACCTGTTTTTTCCAGTGTCTTTATAACAGTCAGCACTACTGATAATGCTCTTGTATCATCAGCAATACCAGGTGCATACAATGTATCTCCTTTATGCACCACTTTCACATCAGTACCCTCAGGGAATACTGTATCCATATGCCCTTCCAGCACTACTGTCTTTTTACCACCGCCACGGCCCTTACGTTTTGATATCACGTTGCCAATGTTATCTATCCACACGGTATCCACGCCGGCAGCTTTCAACATTTCCGCATATTTCCGGGCTCTTTCCATTTCCTTATAGGGTGGTGCAGGGATCTCTGTGAGCAGGATATGATCGCTCAGCGTTTGTGGTTCTAATTCTATAATAGTCTGGAAAGCTTTTTTAACAACAGGTTTGTCAGTAAGTGATCTGATCTCCGTTTGATACTTTTTGTCTGCAGGTCCGGCTGACCTGTCCTGGGCCCGAAGGCCCAGGGTCGCAGTCAGCAGAGCGAATGATAGTGTTGTGTTTCTGATTGTGCTCATTATAGCTTGTTTACGACAGTAACTATTGTTTCTTAAATCTCACGCCTACTCTGCAATCGCCGGGTTCACCGCGTGACTCATCACAAATATTATTGAAGAAGGTTACAATTCTGCGGCCATCGCCAAGGTTCAATATAAACTTGAAGAGAAAATAGTCATTTACTGCTACAGATCCAAGCGATACATTATTCATGGCAGCTAATTGAGTAGCAGTGAACGAATATGTTTTTGGAAATGTAGTCACCGTCTCATACAATTTATCTTTTGAACCGATAATACTGGGCAACGGGAACTGTGCAATATTCGTATACTGGTTTCCCGGAGAAGAGATCACCAATGGATAGGCCGGCACACTCGATTCAGCTTTATTGTAGCTCGCATACACCTCTATAGAAGTTACGGTCACTTTATCAAAGCCTTCCCAGTCGAGGGTGAAAGCAAATTCCTGATTAGCCAGGTTGGGGTCATTCAGATTAAAGAATGCCACCTTACCCGCCTGCCTGGTAGGCAGTGCTGTTTTTGTTGTATCGACGGTTACAATAGGTACAGCAGTGTATTCATATTGTTCCCATTCATAGTCGGCTTTCTTACAGGAAAGGAAACCGGTGTAGATGATCAGTATCGCTATTATCAGATATCTCATGCGTTAATTTTTGTGTGATGATTATTTATCCCAGAATACCGGTGTGGTCTGCTGTGCTATCTGCAGTGCGCCGGCATTCTCTCCCAGGCTGGTATTTGCAGATAGTTCTGTCTGAGAATAATAAAGCCTTAAAGGAAATGCGTTCAATGGTGACAAAGGCGTACGTAATACTGGCAGTGCAGTTCTCCTGTAATCATTGTACGCTTCCATACCATTACCATAACAGGCAATGTATTTCTGTGTCATCACCATATTCATCTTACCTACGGCATCTGCGGCATCATAGGCTGTCAACAGCTTATTTACAAAACCATTGATAGTGGATGGCGATAAAGCCACGCCGCCGTTTGCAGCCCCATAGGTGCTCACGCTAGTCACATGTGCAGTAACGCCATCGGCGAAGTTCTGTCTGGCATCATCACCGGTGTTAAGCGCCAATGCAGCTTCTGCACGGATCAGCTTTACCATGGCGTTTGTCAGCAGAGGGATAACCCCAGCACCGGTACCATCAGAAGTAGCTACCACTTTCAAACCGGAAGTAGCGCCTGCATTCGTGAGATAGCTATATGTGTCAGGAATATTATTGATGGGTGCATTATCATACAAACCTCCCGCAGGATACACGCCAAAGGTGGAACGCCTGTTCAGGTCAGCCGGTGCAGCAGTACCGTCACCAGGATTACGGCCATAATAACCATTGCTGTTGGTAGAATTATTCAGCCCTGCTGTCGCATTCTGACGATAGATAAAATACCGTAAACGGGGATCATCATTATTGAACAGCAGATCTACAAATGACTGGCACATGTAAAAGTTCTTGGCAGACTGATATTCAGAACGATGCCAGGGATGACGGTTATTCGGGTTCTGCGCAGATCCGAACCTGAATGTATAATCCGTTGAATTGGTATTGGTCGTTCCGCCTATGAGTGTGGCAGGATTACTGATCAATGCCTGTATGGCTGTGGTGGACCGGGCAGGATCTACGAGCCGGATCTGGTTATAGAGTTTTAACTTCAGCGAATTGGCCAGTGCTATCCAGGAGTTCTTTGCACCACTGTAGATCATATCAGCACTGGAGGGCACCAATCCCGAAGCAGTCACTTTTCCTGCGTCCTTCAGCGCATCCTCGATCAACGTCAGTACGCTATCATAGATTTCTGCTCCTTTGTCCAACGGAGGACTAACCGTTTGCTGCCCTTTCTCTGCCTGAGAATAGGGAATATCTCCCCACATATCTACCATCAGGCTTACCAGGTAAGCTTTCTCAATTTTCGCAACGGCTACATACCCCCATTCCTCCTGTGCGGTGCCGCTGCTGATGATAGATTCCAGGTCATTCAATGTCTGACTGTAAAACCCATCCCAGGATTCGTCAAAACTGGTACCCTGCTGCTGATACCTGCTGAGATCTGCAGACGATACCATGTGTTGCATAAAGGTGGAGGTACCGCTGTTCAGTTTATACATATTGGCTGCCATAGATACTTCCGTGGAAGGTAGTAATAGCGACAACTGTGCAGTGGTCGGATTATTGGGATCGGTATTGATATCGACAAACTTGTTACAGGCGCTGGCAATGAAAGCCATGCCGGTTACCAGGAGAATGTATTTGCTATATTTCAATTTCATAATTCATGACAGGTTGAGTGATCAATATCCCATATCAGAAGGAACACCTTAAGTTGACGCCAAATCTTTTAGTAGTAGGCACTGACAGGTTATCATATCCCTGTGAGTTTCCCACACCCAGTGAGCTCACTTCCGGATCGAAGTTGGTATACTTCGGGAAGTTAGGCGCATTGTACCAGAGGTTTCTTCCAGACAGTGAGATGGTAGCGGAGCCAAACGGTGAATTGCCCAGTAAGCTCTTTGGAAAGTCATATGCCAGGGAGATCTCACGCAGCCTGAACACAGTGGCATCAAAGATGGAACCTTCATTCACACCGCCGGGGCCCATGCCACCATTGAAGAAATGATCTTCATAAGACATCGCCACATTGTTGGGTATCTTATTTCCACGTTCATCCCGCAGCGCTTTCAGCGTATTGATATCGCCCATTACACCAGGAGAAACGATCTGGAATTCACGTTTTTCTGTATCCCTGGTCACACCGCGCGACATCATCTGACCGACGGTATTGGAGTACATCTGCCCACCTTGTTTCCAGTCAAAGAGTACGTTCAGTGTCACGCTTCTGTACCTGAAAGTATTGGTGATCCCCAGTATAAAATCAGGATTGGGATTACCGATCGCCTTCAGTGAGCCCGATACCAATGGTTTACCGGAAGCAGGATCTATCAGGATATTACCTTCCTCATCACGTGCGTAAGCTGTTCCCTGGATCAATCCGTATGGTTGTCCTACGATATGCACACTGCTGGTCCCATTGGTACCACCATAGCTAAAGCTTTCATAACCACCGAGGTTTTTGATCATGTTCCTGTTGCGGGTAAAGTTGGTGTTGATATCCCAGTTGAAACCATTGGCTGTGCGGATGGGAGCAGCGGTAAAGCCTATCTCTATCCCTTTGTTCGTAGCCTCGCCCAGGTTCAGGATCTGTGTGGTATAACCGGAAGAAGGTGCTGCTGTTACTTCGAAGATCTGTGAGGTACTACGTTTATTATAGTAAGTCAGATCTATACCGATACGGTTATCCAGGAACTGCAATTCCGTTCCTAATTCCAGTTCTGTAATAAACTCAGGTTTCAGGTTGGCATTTGTCAACAGGTTGGATTGTGTAACGATATTATACACCGCTCCATTCTGTGGAGTAAAGGGCAGTCCTACATTTGAGGGCGTTGCATTACCACCCAGAATAGCATTGATCTGGTAAAAATTAGCTGTCTGATAAGGAGAAGCTTCATTACCTACTCTTGTATAACCGGCTCTTACCTTACCGAAATTCAGCACTTCTTTGGGCAGATGGAACGCTTCTGTAAACACCAGTGATCCATTCACACCACCATAGAAATAACTGCGATTATTGGCAGGCAGGGTAGATGATACGTCATTACGTCCTACGAAGTTTAAGGAAGCAAAGTTCTTATAGTCAAAGGTGATATCTGTGAAGAACGCATAGTAGCGTTGTTTCAGCAGGTTCCTGTTGTTGGTAAGTTGTACGCCGGTTACAGAGCTGGTATTGTTCATATCATGCAGATCAGCCACGATGATGTTATCTCCGTAAAAGGCCTTCCTGTCTGTAAACCGCTGGTTCACGTTGTTACCCAAAATAGCACGGACGGAGATGTTTGGTGTGACAGCATGTGTTGCTGTTAATAACAGGGTATTGTCCAGTTCCTGGCGGTAGATATTATCGCTTGTGATACTACCATTTGCGTAGGAAGATGATCCTTTCCCTCTTACACTCAATCGCCTGTCTGTATATGCATTAAAACCAATCGTATTTTGAACATTCAGCCATGAGAAAGGATCAAAACCTACAATGAGGTTGCCATAGTAACGGTCTACATCACTTTTATTCGGGCTATGTTTTACTGACCAATATGGGTTGTCCACGCCGGTGTAGTCATATACGTTACTACCATCTATCGGATTCTCAAAAGGGTAATGCGTGAGGTCATAGCTGGTGGGCACGTACATCAGCGTTGACATGATTGAGCCGGTCAATCCACCTACGGGAGGTGTTTTCTGGCGGGTGGTCACGTAGTTGATAGAGCCGCTGGCATAAAACTTATTCTCCAGCCGGATATTGCCGCCTATATTCACAGAGGTGCGCTTGATCTCATTGCCAGGCACGACACCTTTATTGTCTGTATTGGAAAAGCCTGCATTAAAATTCCCTTTCTCACTGCCTGAAGAAATGGTAATCGCATTTTCGTATACACTCCCTGTTCTGAAAAAGTTTTTAGCATTCTCTTTTGCATAGGATTTGTAGGGAACCTGTATTGGCGTCACACCATCTGCTTCATAAAATTCAGGAAATACTGCGGAACTGAACTGGCGTGTTAACTGATGGGGAATAGTAGCGCGGGTAGGCAGCATACTGGAAACGCCCTGAAAAGGTTGGCCCCAGGAGGCGTATACACCTTGCCTGTAGTCATTGTTGGTACCTTGTCCGTAGCTAGTCTGGTACTCAGGCAGTCCGGCCACTTCTTCAATAGCATAAGAAGTATTGTAAGTGATCTCCGTGCCTTTGCGGCTTTTCTTTTTACCTGCTTTTGTGGTGATGATAATAGCGCCGTTGGCAGCCCTCGAACCATACAATGCAGCGGCTGCCGCACCTTTGAGTACTGTCATACTCTGTATGTTGTTTGGATCAAGGTCGAATGCGCGATTGGTCACACCGACACCACCTACCGAAGAGGAGCCGACATTTGCAAAGCTGGAGTTGTCGAAAGGCACTCCATCCACCACAAACAGCGGCTGGTTATTACCGTTCAGGGAAGAGTTACCACGAATGGTGATATTGGTACCGCCACCGGCCACACCACCGGCAGACTGTATATTTACCCCAGCTACTTTACCCGTCAGTGCACGTACAGGATCGGGTTCTGACTTCTGCGCGAGTTTCTCTGACCCTACGGTGCTAACGGAATAGCCCAGGCTGTTTTTCTGACGTGCGATACCTGCTGCTGTCACAACAATATCGTGCAGTTGTTTTACGGCTGCCTGTAATTTAATTGTACCTGCCTGCGCAGCGCCGACTTCTGTTACATGATAACCGATAGCGGTGATTGCCAGTGTAGCGCCCTGTTTGACTTTTAGTGTGAAAGATCCGTCACCTCCTGAAGTAACACCGTTACTGGTGCCCTTTTCTACGATTGTTGCGCCGGGAAAGGGATCACCGCTTTCTGCGAGTACCTTCCCTTTGATCACCGTATCTGCTGAGGGAGCAGATAGCTGCGGCTGAATATTATGTTGTTCACTTTTCTCCTTCAGGATAATGAAACCATCATTTACTACGAAGTTAATGTCCAGTCTCCCCAATACTTTATCGAGCACCTTACCGAGTTCCTCTTCATTTGCACTGGCAGTAACTTTTTTATCCATGGCAATGCGATCGGAACTATATACAAATTTTACGTCTGCCTTTGACTTTATTTGATTGAGCACCATTTTGAGGCTCATATCATCTGCCTGCAAGGATATCTTTCTGTTCAGGATATTCTGTGCATACAGGGCTCCGGGACTGGCGGAGAATAACATCATCATACCTAATGATGTGATAATGACGGATTTGGTTATAAAAGCATTTGTCTTTACATTTATGGACATAGGCCTGTTTCTTTGTTAGTTTCTGGTTGAATAAGACAAAGGAATTCCCTTACTGCGCTGTCACGCAGTATTTCAGGGGCTAAATCAATTTCAGCAGGGGGCTGTCACCTCCTGCTTTTATTTTTACTGTTTACTTTCCTCATAGGCGACTTTTTTAATGTGATAGTGATACATCCTGATTTTGGTTGAATTACAGTTCATAGTTTATTTTTTTGGTCGTATAAATACCATCTTGTCAGTGATCGCTATGTCCAGGTTGAGAGCCTGGCTGATCATCTCCATTGTATGTTCTAAAGATTGGTCTGTCATGTCCGCTGTAATGACGAGCTTTTGAATGGCGGTATCTTCCAGGTTGATCTTTACTTCGAATTTCTTTTCTATTTTCTGTATTACGTCGTTCATGCGGGCGTCATTGAACGCCATGTCATATTCTGTCCCCCTGATAAATTCATGTATGTCTGTACGTGAGGGATGTACGTTTACTACTGATGCCTGTACTTCCGAATAAACAATGCTTTCATTTGTTCTGACAACCTGTTCTTTTGTTGATTTCGATCCTACTACAACAGATCCTGTCAATACAGATATGGCCACTTCCCCTTTTTCATTTTTACGGATATTAAAGCTGGTGCCCAATACACCTGTTGTCAATGAGCCACAGTATACAACGAAAGGACGTTTTGCATCTTTTGCCACTTCAAACAGGGCTTCGCCTTCCAGTGTCACAGGGCGTTCCTTTTCATTGAACGCGGCAGGGAAAGTCAGTTTGCTCTTCCCTTTCAGCCACACAATGCTACCGTCTGACAGGATTTGTTTATGGACATGCCCTTTGTCGCTGTAGGCATAAGTGGTTCTATGCGGGGCTACGATGTCAAGTACGCTCTTCCGCCAGATATAACCGGTTACGATGATCACAGCAATGGTTGCAGCCACCGCTATCTTTTGTGCCGGGCGAAACATCCGGACTGTTTTCGCCTGCCGTCTGATGCGTTGTTGCAGACTACTGAACATCTCTTCCTTTGAAGATGACAGCTCTTCCGTTGAAAGCCTGTCAAATGCAGCTTTATCCTCCATCGTGTCAAGCCACTTCTCCAGGTGTTCCATTTCCTGTTTATTGAGGAGACCTTTTGTATATCTGTCCAGTAAATGTTTAAATTCCTTATTGTCCATCAGTAGCTGAAACTTGTTTTAGTATATGGCTGCGGCGCTTCTATATACTATGTAAACTGAAGAAGGGGATACACCTATCCGGAGGGAAAAAAAATTTACAGGAACCAGAAATATTCCCTGAAAGCCAGGCGTAAATGCTTCAGTGCTTTGGTAAGATGGTTTTCCACGGTTTTGTGGGAGATATTCAGGGCATTGGCAATATCATGGATAGAACGGTGTTCATTCCTGCTCATTCTGAACACCTGCTGACATTTTTCGGGCAGGCGGGATACTTCTTTTTCAAGGGCATTAGCCAGATCGGCAAAAGCAAGTTGTTCCTCGTTTGAATTATCCTGCGAAGGCTCGTTATAACGGGCAAAAGAACTGATATAGGTTTTCCGTACCTTATCAGCTTTGATATAGTTGAAGATCTGGTATTTTACCGCTGTGTACAGGTAGGCAGAGAGGGTTTGCTGTAACTCGAGTTCGGCCCGTCTGTTCCAGAGGGAGAAAAAAACCTCCTGGACCAGTTCTTCCGTCACTTCTTTCGATTTTAAACGGTTATAGACATAGGCATATAAAAGGGGCCAGTACTTGTTATAAATACATTCGTAGGCAGCCATATCACCTGTTTGCAATAGAGCGATAAGATCCCCGTCATCATATGTATGTAAATTACTGATAATATAGCCTTTTTAAGCGTGCCGACTTTGGTTGATAGTATAAACTAACAAAAAAAAGTAAAGAAATCATAACCTATCATCAAAAATTCAGCACTTTTCTTAAAAAACTACTTCTTTTAATCAGTTTGCAGAATTTTGGGGAAATAGGACAATAAAAAACCGCCTCATTGGAATGAGACGGTTTCTTTTCTGGAATATGCTATTATACAGGCAACAGGTCAATTATGTGATCCCCGCCCTCTTAAAAATCAATTTTCGCGAAGCAGATATAATTCCTGTAGATGCATGGCACGAGTACAGACCGACCGCTGATCTGCTTACCGTAACGGGGCATCCAGGTGAAACCTTTGTCAAGGTTACGTAAGGTCGGTTTACGACTGGCCTGACCATCAGGTTGTACGCTGTTGTCTGTCAGGATATAACTACGCCTGTCCAGCTCATTGTACAGGAAACGCAGTTCACTACCAATGTTGACCATCATGTAAGACAGGTACAGGTCGGAGCCATCGTCATACTGGCTCTTGTGTACAAAATTGCTCCAGAGCAGATTACCATCATTATCCATGGAAAGCACTGCTACATTGTCGTAGTGATAGCGATCCTGGGAATTGTAGTTATTGTACCAGGGATTGTAGTAAAACGGTGAATACGGTGAATAGTAATACGGTGTATACATACCATAAGGGCCGTACATATAGTTCCAGCGGTTCCAGGGCTGTGAACGGGAAGTGGTATAGTAAGATTCCGCAGTAACGATAAAACCACCATTGCTGGTATTGATGATCTTACGGATGAAATAGTCGTTGAAAGCTGCATTGGTGGAAGATTCCCCTTTCGCATTATTTTTCAGCTCCGGAGAGAACGCCACTTCTTTCTCATACAACGGCTGTTTCTGTACATAGTCATATTTACTGACGTACAGGCCCTCTACGTTACCTCTCTTCTGCTTATAGTAAAAGGCCGTGACCAGCACTTTTTTATTGTTGTTGTCCACCTTCATTTTCACTTCATCCAACAACTGGGTCTTGAGCTGCATAGGTACACTCTCAAAGGAGTCTACCACGGCCCGTTTGATGATAAGGCTGCCGCTGACGATATAATCCCTGTTGCTGGTGCGCTCCAGTTTATTAAAGAGCAGGTCGCCCTCGTTGGTGAGATTAAAGTTGCTGAGGAAAGACTTTTTACTTTCCATGGGCAAGGATACCCGGCTGTTGTTGATCAGTTTAAAGGCGCTGTCATACAGGAATGTGTAGAATACGTTGTCGTTCTCCTTATCCTGGTTGATCTTATACACCATGATCTTATTCTTGTCCTCCGAATATTCTACAGAGTACACTTTATTCTCTTTGGAGTAAAATCCTATCCTGGTAGAGTCCACCAATATCGGTGCATCGGCAAAGCGGGCATTACCGTCCATAGTAGCACAGAAGCTATAAACAGCATCTTTACGCTGAAACTGGTACAACATGAATACTTTATCAGCATAGGACACAAAATCGACACTGATCAGCTTTTTAGGCAGAAAATCCAGCTTTACGCGGCTTTTCAGTCCCATGGTGTTATCATAGATAGAAACGACATAATCACCTCTATCGCTCTTGTATACCAGTATATTTCCTGATACCCTACCGATAATTTCAAATTCCGTGCTTTTGTAATCGTCCCTTTCTGGTTCTGTATAGGAGATCTTTTGAGCCATTACAGCCCCACTCCATAAGACCAGTAAAGCATAGAGATATAGAATGCGCATTGCTTATAATTTAAAAGGTTGCAAGTTTAGGCCTATAGATTTAACGGTAAATCAACATCATTCATTGTAAACATGGGCAGGAAAACGTGGAGCATCTCCTGTCAGCGAACACTAAAATACGTAATTACGAATTATGATGAACGAATTACGGTTATCTTCCTTTATCGGGCCGATTTGGCCCTGTTATTCACCCGAAACGGGGGTACTGCTGTTATTCATCACTTTCAATTCGTAATTTCTAATGCTGAATTATGTATTTTTACGATTATGGATACGGTGTTAATTACTGGCGGCACGGGTCTCGTGGGCCGGGCGCTTACAAAGTTGCTTACAGAAATTGGTTATAAAGTCATTATCCTGAGCCGGCACATGCGCAATGGCTATACGGATAATGAGCTTGTCAGCTATGCCCACTGGGATGTTGCCCGTCAGACAATTGATGAAGCAGCTATACAGCAGGCAGATTACATCGTCCATCTAGCAGGCGCCAATGTTGGAGACAAACGCTGGACTGCTGCCCGTAAAAGGGAGATTGTCAGCAGCCGCGTGCAGAGTGCAGGCTTATTATTTGATGCCCTCAGCAAGTACCCCAATAAGGTTAAAAAGGTGATCAGTGCTTCTGGTGTTGGTTACTACGGTGAGAATAAAGGCGGCACTGCCTTTACGGAAAACGATCCGCCATTCAGCGATTTCCTGGGAAATACCTGCGTAGCCTGGGAAAGCAGTGTGCTGAAAATGCGGGAATTACAGAAAAAAGTGGTCATCCTGCGCACCGGCATTGCACTCAGCCTGGGGGGCGGCGCACTAAAAGAATTCTATAAACCTTTACAATTCGGATTTGCTACCATCCTGGGTAACGGGGAGCAATATGTCAGCTGGATCCATCTTCATGACCTGGCCCGTATTTACCTGAGCGCCATTGTCAATCATGACCTGGAAGGCATCTACAATGCAGCAGCACCGCATCCGGTACAAAATAAAGAGCTGGTAATGACGATGGCCCAGGAGGCAAAGGGAAGAAGTTTCCTACCTGTATATGTGCCTTCATTTGCATTGAAACTGGCGCTGGGTGAGATGAGTATTGAAGTGCTGAAAAGCTGTCGGGTATCTTCTGTTAAGATCCAGGAAACAGGATTTGTATTTTCATACCCGGATATCCGTGGGGCAATGGAAAACATCTTCCAGGAAAAAGATAAATAGCCTGTGTTAACCTTCCAGGATCTTCTTCATGGCTTCCGCCTTTAACAGGCATTCCTCCCATTCCTTTACCGGATCGGCATAATAGGTAATAGCAGACCCGGTCTGGAAAGAAAGGTATTTCTTGTCGGCATTATATAGTATGCTGCGTATAACTACGTTGAAATCAAAGTCGCCTTCCGGGCTGATATAGCCCAGGGCACCGGAAAATAATCCTCTGCGGGATTGCTCATATTGTTCTATCAGTTGCATCACGCTCAGTTTAGGCGCCCCTGTCATAGAGCCCATGGGAAAAGCCTGGCTGATCGCATCTGTAAAAGACACTCCCTCTTCGAGGATAGCCGTCACCGTTGAGATCATGTGATGCACCTGGGCAAATGAATAGATACCGAATAGCTCTGCCACCTGTACACTACCGCGTGTAGCGGTATGGGAAAGGTCATTACGTACCAGGTCTACCACCATCACATTCTCTGCCCGTTCTTTGCTGTTCTGCTGCAATTCTTTCCGGCGTTCATCATCACCAGCGGGTGTTTCTGCACGCCTGATCGTGCCTTTTATAGGTTGTGAAATAACAACCGGACCTTTCTTTTGCAGGAAACGTTCAGGACTGGAGCAGGCAAGGTACAGGTCATTGGTGCGGTAATAAGCTGCAAAGGGGGAAGGAGAAACGCTGTTCAGGCGTTTAAAAAGAGAAAGGGGATGTACGATGGCGTCTTCAATGAAATTCTCCCGGCAGAAATTCACTTCATAGCAGTCGCCCCGGTGTATATGTTCCTGTAAGCTGTTAACGGCGTTGAGGTATTGTTGTTGGTCGAGCCGGGCCTGCACTTTACCGGCGGGCACCTGCTGCACCAGTTCTTCTTTTGCGTTAAGACATGCAGTATACACATTATGAGCTGCAGCCTGGTCCATCTCCCACCCGCCTATCTGCACCTCGTTATTTCGCAATAGCATGACGATACGGGGCCTGAAAAAGAAAAGGTCAGCAAACCCCAGTCCGTCTTTATTATCGGAATAGAGGCCCGGAAACACTTCGTTTTTGAGATCGTATGCAAGATGGCCGAACAGCCAATCACGGTGGGTATTATGATATTGCTGTAGTGAGGGGAATGCATTACCGGCATTGCAGGAAAGCGTATCCAGCGCATCTGCGGCCAGTATAGCTTCGTTTTGGTGGTAGATGGAAGGGTAATTATTATTATCCAAAAAACAGCAAATGTTGAACTGATTACTCCAATTCAACATTTGCTGTTTAAATAACTTTGGATCATTAACCGGGAAACCGTAAAATATCCTGATAATGCGTGCTTTTAATGCTTAGAAATCGTCGTCATCATCGTCAAAGCCACCTCTGTCGTTGAACAGGCCCATGTCCTTGAATTCGTCGTCGATGCCCAGATCATCATCGTCGTCTGCGCTCTTCTTACCAGGGCGGCCACGTTTGCTCTTAGGTTTAGGCATGTCAAACTCTTCGAAATCAGGATCATAGTCCTCGTCATCAGTCTTACCCCAATTATCATCATCATCGTCCAGATCAATTTCTTCATCCTCATCCTCCAGATCATCCTCATCATCGTCTTTCTTCTTTGACTTTGAAGCTGACTTATCTGATTTTTTAGAAGCAGCAGACTTACGGGGAGTTTCCTCCTCATCCAGATCCTCATCATCGTCCTCCTCTTCCTTCTTTGGCTTACTAGCAGCTTTAGGCGTGGCTTTCGTAGTCTTCGGAGAACTAGTCTTTTTGGTCTCTTTTTCGTTATCAGATTTTGATTTCATAATAGGTTCACTTAAGTCTTTAGCGTATTACTTTTGCGTAAAGTTTTAACAGTTTTTTGTATTAGCCAAATTTTTTTTGCCGATTTTTTTCCGTAATTTTTTAGGCTTTTTCCTGCTCCAGAATCTGGTCCCTGCCTGGTCCATTGGAGACAAATTTCACAGGTACATCCAGGTAACTTTCCACTGCTTTTACGAAAGATTTCATCTCGGCCGGTAACTCATTAAAGTGCCTGCTTTTGGCTGCTGTTTCGTCACTCCATCCTTTATGCTGCTCCCATATTGGTTTTACTTCTGCATCATTCAGCTGG
The DNA here is from genome assembly GCF_003014595.1 of Chitinophaga ginsengisoli. Taxonomy (GTDB): domain Bacteria; phylum Bacteroidota; class Bacteroidia; order Chitinophagales; family Chitinophagaceae; genus Chitinophaga; species Chitinophaga ginsengisoli. Next base: position 233,260 of record NZ_PYGK01000003.1, read on the forward strand.
TAGGGCATTGCTTTTGTCTGCTGACCATTGATCTCATAGGCGGTACATGCGTACACTTCATCAAACGCGTCCAGTACATCACTTTTTGTCATGACTAATTGCGTAACACCACTCAGCATACAGGTATAGTTAAGGGCTACCAGGTCTATCCATCCGCAACGGCGTGGACGGCCGGTAGTGGCGCCAAACTCATTACCTTCAGTACGTAGCTTTTCACCGGTAGCATCGTGCAGTTCAGTAGGGAATGGTCCGCTACCTACGCGGGTACAGTATGCTTTGGTCACACCGATCACTTCCTTTATCCATTTAGGCGCTACTCCCAGTCCGGAACATACGCCGGCAGAGATAGTACTGGAAGAAGTAACGAATGGATATGTACCAAAATCCACGTCCAGCATGCTGCCCTGTGCACCTTCGGCCAGGACTTTCTTACCTGCTTTCAGCTTATCGTTGATGAAATATTCTCCGTTCACAATATTCATCTGTTTCAGGTAGCTCACTGCATCAAAGAACTCAGCTTCCCAATCAGCAATATCCTTTGCTATTTCAGCTTTTACTTCAGCAGTGAAGTCATATCCTGCCAGGAGATGCTGGTGTTTCTCCTTCAGTTTGTTATAACGTTCGTTAAAATCAGCGCGCAGCACATCTCCTACTCTCAGGCCATTACGACCTGTTTTGTCCATATAAGCCGGTCCTATACCCTTCAGGGTGGAACCGATCTTTTCACTGCCTTTGGATAATTCTGACGCCTTATCAAGTGCACGATGAGAAGGTACGATAATATGTGTTCTTTCTGCAATAAAAAGATTCTTTTTCAGGTCAACACCTAAAGAAGAAATCTTGTCACATTCTTTTTTAAAAGTCACAGGGTCCAGTACCACACCGTTACCGATCAGGTTAATGGTATTTTTGTGAAATACGCCGGAAGGGATGGTATGTAATACTACTTTCTGGCCATCCACATATAATGTATGCCCTGCGTTGGGCCCACCCTGAAAGCGGGCTATGACATCGTATTTACCTGCAAAGTAATCCACAATCTTTCCTTTGCCTTCATCGCCCCACTGTAGGCCCAGCAAAACATCTACCATAAGAGTTGATATTGATTTTTAAAAACGAAGTGGCAAAATTAAGGAAAAATAGCACGAATCCGAATTAGGAAATAATATTCGGGGACCTGTCAAAAAAAAAAGACGGACCACAGGAATAAACGCCCTGTGGCCCGTCTTATTATAATCTGATCCTAATTTCAGGAGACTTATTCATCTTCCAGGCGGCTTACCGACTGAATACCATCCAGTTTCTTCAGCTTTTCGAACAGCTCATCCAGTTCTTCCTTATCATGTACGAACACCTTGATCAGCCCTTCAAACAGCCCTTCGCTGGATTCGATGGTCAGCCCGGCAATGTTCACCCTCAGCTCACCGGAGATCACGTTGGTGATCTTATGGATAACCCCTACGTCATCCATACCTACAATCCTCAGCCCGGTCAGGAAGGAGATCTCCCTGTTCTTCACCCACTTGGTCTTTACCACACGGTGACCGTAATTGGCCAGCAGCTGGGCGGCGTTGGGACAGTTTGTGCGGTGGATCTTCAGTCCTTCACTGGCAGTGATGAACCCGAATACGTCATCTCCCGGGATCGGGCGACAGCAGTTAGCCAGTTTGTAGGCTATTTTGTCTGAGCTTTCCCCGAAGATGATCAGTTCCGCATCTTTCTTGGAAGGGATCTGATGTTTCAGATGATCTTCCGAGATATGTTCCGGTTGTTTTGGTGCCGGTGGTTTAGGCGCCTCCAGTTTATCCCCCAGTACATTGAACTGTTTCAGCTCTTTCAGGTCGATATTCTTGACAGCGATCTGGTAATACAGGTCCAGCGGCGATGGTTGCTTGTAGAACTGTACCAGTTCGTTGATATTATGCTGACTATTGGAGATCTTCAGATGGTCCAGCTTACGTTCCAGCACATCCTTCCCATCCATGGCCACCTTCCTTTTTTCCTCCTTCAGGGCGTCTTTGATCTTGGATTTGGCCTTGGCCGTTAATACGTAGTTAAGCCAGTCTTCCGTCGGCTTCTGTTTATTGGAAGTAATGATCTCCACCTGGTCGCCGCTGCGCAACTTATGGCTGATAGGTACCAGCTTGTAGTTTACTTTAGCGCCGATACACTTGTTCCCTACCGCACTATGGATAGCATAAGCAAAGTCCAGGGCGGTGGAATTGACAGGCAATATCTTCAGATCGCCTTTCGGAGTATATACATAGATCTCTTCGGTGAAGAGGTTACTTTTAAAGTCGGCCAGGAAATCCAGTGTATTGGAGTCCGGGTTGTTGAGGATCTCCCTGATCTGGGTGAACCATTGATCAAATTTTGCCTCTGTGCTAACGCTCTGGGCGCTACCTTCCTTGTAACGCCAGTGAGCGGCCAGACCTTTCTCAGCGTAGTCGTTCATCCTCTTGGTACGGATCTGTACTTCCACCCATTTACCCTGTGGTCCCATCACGGTCACGTGCAGTGCCTCATATCCGTTGGATTTCGGGTTACTGAGCCAGTCGCGGGTCCTTTCCGGGCTGGGGTGGTAAAAGTCCGTTATAATAGAGTATACCTTCCAGCAATCGGATTTTTCCTTTTCCAGGGGAGAGTCGAGGATGATACGGATGGCGAAGAGGTCGTAGACTTCTTCGAAGGTGACACCTTTCTTCTTGATCTTATTCCAGATGGAGTGTATGGATTTAGGCCGTCCGTAGATTTCGAACATGAAGCCTTCTTCCTGTAACACCTCCTTGATAGGCTTTATGAATTCATTGATATAACGGGTACGTTCACGCTTGGTTTCTTTCAGGCGTTTGGCGATGTCCCGGTAGGTCTGCTGCTCGGTGTACTTCATAGACAGGTCCTCCATTTCGGACTTGATATTGTACAGGCCGAGGCGGTGGGCCAGGGGGGAATAAATAAATACGGTTTCCGAGGCTATTTTGAGCTGTTTCTCGCGGCTCATACTGTCCAGGGTACGCATATTATGCAGCCTGTCTGCCAGCTTTATAAGTATCACCCTGGGGTCATCTGCCAGTGTGAGCAGGATCTTTTTGAAGTTTTCCGCCTGGGCGGTGCTGGTGTTTGAGTCGATCACGGTGGATATCTTGGTTAACCCGTCCACGATATGACATATTTCGGCCCCAAAGGCTCTATCCACATCTTCGAGGGTGACTTCGGTATCTTCTACGGTATCGTGCAGCAAAGCGCAGATAGCGGAACGTACACCCAATCCGATCTCGTCAACGCAGATCTGCGCTACAGCGAGGGGATGTAAGATATAAGGCTCCCCGGACTTCCGGCGCATTTCCTTGTGAGCGTCTGCTGCCATTTCGAAGGCAGTACGTACCAATTCGCGGTCTCCTTTCTTCAAACGGGGTTTAAGCGACCTCAGTAAAGCGCGGTAATGACGAACGATCTCTTTCTTTTCCTGTTCCTCGTCGAGGTTATATTGTTTTACTACCACTGTTTCCATCTGCTATAAAGTTACGATTTTATTGCATAGGAAGCGTGGCAGAAAAGTGCTAGTCACACCCCTCCCAGCCTGCATTTATGCAACACCTCCCAGGAGGTGCCGTTATGCCGGAGCAGGTACAGGTTGCGGACCTGGAAGGAGGCAACGAAAGGACGATGCCGGTATTCTTCCATGGCCAGTTCGAATTCGAGATCGGACAGGTCTCTGAATGCCAGTGAGATATGTGGATTGAATCCGTAACGGGCCAGCATAGGGCTGAAGGCGAATTCCTTCCTGAGAAATTCCATCATCTGCTGGTGCAGGTACACGATCCCGTCGTTCTTTTCCACATTGATATATAATACCTTTCGTTTAGTAAAAGAAAATCCGCCGAAACCGCTCAGTTTTATTTCAAAAGGCTGCATCGCTGCCGCAAAGGCCGTCAGTCCGGGACATAATGTCTTTTCCAGTGAGGGGCTGGCTGTAAAAGGCACCTGCATGGTGATATGCGGCAGTACCCTCAGTGCCCGGCGGGCGTCATATTTCTCAGCAAATTCCTGTTTGAGCCGGATGATCTCCTTACCAATTTCGGCATTGGGGAGCAGGGCTATAAAATAGATCTTGCTCTCTTCCTTGGGCGGTTTGATACGTGGGGGAAAGCGTGATCCGTTTTGGGGGTGGGAAGAGCGGAACTGGTTCCCGTTGTGTCTCTGCGTGCGGTGATTGCGCTCATTACTCTCCGTACGACTGCCATTGCCCTGTTGCCGGTAGCGTGGCTGGTCATTTCTGCCGTAAGTCATTGTTTTGGTGGTTATGGGGTTTGGATATTGCTACTCGTCACCCTGATTATCGGTATCTGTTGACGTAGATTCGTCGTTTTTATCTTTGCTGCTTTCCAGGATGTTTAGCCGGATCCCCACATTATGCAGGGTTTCCAGGGCTATTCCTGGCTGCATTTTAAAGTGCTTGCGTAAGCGCGTAATGAATACGTCCATGCTTCTGCTGGAAAAGAAACTACTGTTCCCCCAGACCTTCAGCAGGATCTCGTCCCGTTTTACCAGTTTATTGCTGTTTTCGACCAGGTACCGTAATACCTTGGCCTCTTTCTTGGTGAGGGTAGCAAAGGCTTCGCCACCCGTCTTTCTAAGCTCCTTTTCTTCGTAGTTGAACCTGACATCGTCACCCAACTTGTAGATGCCGTCTCCTGGTACATCCTTTGGCAGCGTCCTGCGGAGGAACACCCTGATCCGCATGATCAGCTCGCGCATGCTGAATGGCTTCACCAGAAAATCGTCCCCGCCAATGCGAAAGCCGTGTAGCCGGTCTTCATCAGCCGATTTTGCAGAAACAAAGAGGATCGGTATCATACCGTTCTTTTTACGGATATCCTGCGCCAGCGTAAAGCCGTCTTTTTTGGGCATCATCACATCAAGTATACAAAGATCGAAATCGTCTCTTTGAAACTTTTTCCAGGCCACTTCACCATCAAAACAGTGCACAACCTGGTATCCTACGGCTTCCAGCTGCTTTTTAATGATATTGCCGTATTGATAATCATCTTCTGCAAGGAGAATTTGTACGTTACCTACCATGCGTTAAGTTTTATACCCGGTTCAATTGTTGTTAACACACAATGTCATTCCATGACTCTGCTACAATATTGCTGAATAAACTTCTCATTTTAGTTAATGATTAGTTATTGAAGAAAATTTTTCTTGATTTGCCATGCTAAGGATCAACTTGAAATTGAACGGATTGGGTTATTCATAGTTTATTTTCACACATTCAATTAGACAACAAAAAAAAATGGCTGCCTGTTCAAAGACAACCATTTTTTTTGTTCACAGCTTATGCAGGCTGTTAATATTGTATGTGTTCATCACTATCTATTGCTCTACTGCAGAGAGTTGTATAGCCACAGCATGTTGCCACGCTTTCTGCTGTACAGCGGCAGGGATGGAGATCTGAGTGCCTGTAGCAGTGGCCTTCCAGGAGATCTTTTCCTTTGCTCCCAGTACGGTTACTTTTGCTCCCTTTGCAGGCTTAAGACCTTCAAATGCTACCTGTGCCGGTAATTTCTCTCCTTCATCCAACAGGTAAATGGCATATACATTACCATTCTTTTTGCGGGTAAAACATACCTTCCCGTCTTTATAAGGGGCTATTGAACGGGTACCATAGATAGCATCACCGTTAAGTTTCATCCATGCTCCAATGGCTTCCATAGTGGTGTAAGCCTCGTCATGCAGCTGACCATCCGGGCCAGGACCTACGTTCAGCAGATAGTTACCGCCTTTCGCCACAATATCCACCAGGTTATGGATGATCTTATTCACAGGCTTATATTTATCATCCGGTACATATGACCAGGAGTTAGCCATTGTCATACAGGTTTCCCAGGGATAAGACAATGGTTTTTCCGGGATCTGCTGCTCCGGCGTACGATAGTTTTCAAACGGACCATGCACAGAACGGTCCACTACGATCAGGCCAGGCTGATGGCCGCGGGCCATTTTAGTGATACCCGCCATATCGATGTCCTCGTTCTGTTTTGTGGGCCTGGTGTCTATCTCTGCTGCTGTGATATCGTTCTCTTTTTTAACACCCTGCGTGCGGGCACGTACCCAGCCGCCATCCAGCCAGAGGATCTCGATCTTGCCCATTGTGGTCATCAACTCCTCGATCTGTTTATAGGTATAATCCTTAAAGTTCTTCCAGCGGTCAGGATATCTTGTCACATCATAGTTCACGTGCCTGTCTTTCGGAGGGAAATAAGACCACCAGTAATATTCACTGTGCCAGTCAGGCTTGGAGAAATAAGCCCCTGTATGAAGCCCCTCCTTCTGGAAGGCAGTAAATACCTCTTTCGCCACGTTCTTTCTCGGATCATTACGGAAAGCGCTTTTTGAACCAGCTATACCATAATCGGTCTGTTTGGTATCCCACATACAGAAACCATCATGGTGTTTAGTAGTGAAAACAACATACTCCATACCGGCGCTTTTGGCCGCTTTTGCCCATTTGGAAGGATCAAATTTGGTAGGGTTGAAAGTGGTGGCCAGGTTCTCATACTTCTTCAGGTATTCATAATATGGAATACCATAGGGCTGGCGCTGGGTCCATCCTTCATCTTCCGGGCAGATACTCCAGGACTCAACAATACCCCACTGAGAGTAAGCACCCCAGTGGATCAGCATACCAAATTTCCAATCCTGCCATTCATCGATTTTTTTCAACACAGCCTGATCGGTTTCCGGGATATAGGGCTGTTCCAGACCGTGGTCCTGCGCAATGGCTGTGGAAAAGGCCAATAGTGCGCTACTAAATAATAGAAATAGTTTTCGCATGATTAATTTTTAAATATCTGAGAACTTATAAGTTGCTGCTAATTCATCCGGTTGCAGTAACAACCAGGCGCCGTCTCCGGCAAAATTTTCCATAATGCTGATCCTGACAAAGTAATGCACAATCCTGCTTAATAACTCATCCTCCTTTACCACTTTCCTATAGAATATTATCTTCCGGCCAGATGTTGCCGGGCAGGTACACCATACAACCTGTGCTTCATGAGTCAGGTTCCTGGTGAATCAGGTGTATAAAAACTATCTTTGTATTATTATGAAAAGCATCTGGCAACAAATATTACGCTACCTCTACATAGGTAAAAAAGATCCCTCGGCACCTAAATCCCGTTATGTGGCTATGATGCACGGTATGAACCGGATCTCCATCATTATATTCCTGATCGCATTGATAATAATGATGGTAAAACTATTTACCCGTCATCATTAAGCAGCTATTAGCCGGTATAATCATTTGCTGTTTTTCATCACGCCTGCTTAGTGGCTTCTTCATAGACCACTTCCGCGGTCCGGCGACTGGCATCCTTTTCACCCAGTTTTGCCCACAGGGCTGCATAGTCGGCCTTGATGCGGTTACGCACCGTGGCATCTTTCAGTAATAAAGTCAGTTCCTTCAGCAGATTTTCTTCATTCAGATCATGCTGGATCAATTCCTTTACAACAGGTTTATCCATCACTAAGTTGACCAGTGCGATATATTTTACCTTGATCAGTCTTTTGGCAAAGAAATAAGAGATGGCACTGCCCTTGTAACAAACCACTTCAGGTACTCCGAATAGGGCAGTTTCCAGGGTAGCAGTTCCGGATGTAACCAGCGCTGCTTCTGCCTGGCGTAACAGGTTATATGTTTGTCCTTTGACGGTGGAAACGTTGGGGTGCGCTCCCGTTAGTCCTGCAATGAAATCATCATCAAGGCTTGGCGCCTGGGCTACAATGAACTGATGATCGGGGAAATGTCTGGCCATTGTGAGCATGATCGGCAATTTGACGCTCACTTCCTGTTTACGGCTTCCCGGCAAGATGGCGATAATGGGTTTATCTGACAACGGTTTATCAACGGGCTTCTCTTTCGCCTCTTTTATTACCTGGATAAGTGGATGCCCTACATATTCCACTTCATACTCCCACTTTTTATAAAAGTCCTGTTCAAAGGGCAGGATACAAAGCATTTTGTCAACGCTCCGTTTGATCTTCTTCACACGATTCTCTTTCCAGGCCCATACCTGTGGAGAGATATAAAATACAATTTTATACCCCAATGGTTTAGCCCATTCTGCTATACGCAGGTTAAAACCTGCATAGTCGATCAACACCAACACATCCGGCTGATACTGCTGGATATCCTTTTTACAGAAATCCATATTCTTCAGTACTGTACGGATGTTCATCACCACTTCAATGAAACCCATGAAAGCAAGGTCCTTATAATGCTTTACCAGCGTACCTCCCGCCTGTTGCATCATATCGCCACCCCAGCAACGGATATCCGCTGCAGTGTCCAGTTGTTTCAATTGTTTGATCAGATTGCTGCCATGGAGATCACCGGAAGCTTCACCGGCGATGATGTAATACTTCATAGGGCAAATATAGCTTAGGAATCAGGAATTCAACACCCGTAAATAACAGACCGTGTATTATTCCTGATCCTCAATGGGCTTATCCGTGTAATAACTTCAGGAAGATGATAGTGATAGCATAGAGCATGGTCACCAGGAAGATTCCCTTTGCAGTAATGTCTTTACGGCTGCTGGTATAAAAATAGAATACCAGTCCGTTCAACAGGAGACAGATGCTGATCAGTTTAGGCAGCATCTGGCGATTGCCCATGATAAGGGTAATGAATTCACTCAGGGATTTATCCCTGGGCATGAATACCAGCAGGTAGTACAGGAAGAAGGCGATCACTGGTGTAAATATACCCAGTACGATGCCTAGTGGGAGATTATCTCGTTTTAACATAGTAGGTTTTGATAATGTGCGTTTACACGCATCAGAGATTCCAGTCGTTCTCTATCTTCTTCTTCAGCTTATAATTCGTCAGGTCAAACTGTACCGGTACAAGTGAAGCGTAGTTATTGGCCAATGCATATACGTCTGTATCCTCTCCGTTGTCGCGGTTCGTGAATTCGCCTGTAAGCCAGTAGTATTTTTTACCACGCGGATCACGGCGTTCATCAAACGCTTCCACCCATTTTGCATCTGCCTGACGGCATATTCTGAGTCCTTTGTAATCTTCTTTTTTTACTACCGGTATATTCACATTGAACAGTGTTCCATCCGGCAGTTCAGATTCCAGCATCTTTTTCGCTACTGTGTGAGCCACCTCCTTACATAAGGAGAAGTCGGCACCGAAACTGTAATCCAGGTAGGAGAACCCTACTGATGGTACGCCTTCTATCGCAGCTTCCATTGCGGCAGACATTGTACCGGAATAGATCACATTGATGGAATGGTTGGCGCCATGGTTAATCCCGCTTACGCAAATATCCGGCAGTCGATGCAGGATCTTATCGCGGGCCAGTTTCACACAATCCACCGGCGTTCCGGAACATTGCCAGGCTTCAATGCCTTCAAAAATGTCCACCGGGTCCAGCCGCAGCGGCACTCCGATAGTGATGGCGTGCCCTTTACCCGATTGCGGGCTATCCGGCGCTACCACTACTACTTTACCCAGCGGGCTTACCGCTTCTATCAGGGCCCTGATACCCGGGGCCGTTACGCCATCATCATTCGTAACAAGTATGATCTTTTCCTGCTCTTTTCCCTTCACAAACGTTGCTGTTTACTTTTCGAAACAAATTTAATATTCTTAACCGATAGTCCATAACGCAGGGTCATGTAATAATGCGTAACGAACTAATAACGTAAAAGATAGGAGAAACATTACGACGCTTCGCCCTATCTTTTACAAATAACATATAATTAACGTGCCATATTTACAGGTCTGAGCGGAGCATCTTCCTGAATACCCCCCATACTATCAGTACAATATAGATAATCAGTACTGCCAGATACACCTCATTATCATAAGGGCCCTTGTAATTAGGATCTGCCAGTTTCTCCACTTTTTCAAGCACGGGGAATGGTAGTAGCTCGTCTCCTGCCTGCAGGGGGAATAAGCCGCCAAGGTTGCCCAAATAGCGTTTTGCGATAAAGACCAGGAGTTGTTCCAGGAACATCACATAACCCACAAACAAAATGATGGCCAGCCCGGTACGTTTTACCAGCATTGCCAGCAAGAGGGCCAGTAACAGCATTACTATTATCTGCAACAGATAATAGAACAGGTAATGGCAGTTTTCAAAGCTGAAAGGGGTATTTCCATATATACCACCGAAGATGAGCACCGCAATCAGGGAGGTCAGGAAGGCTACCAGCGCCAGGCTCACTACCCAGAACAGCTTTGAGAGCACAAAGTCCCTTCGTTCCCAGCCATCAATTATATTCTGACGGTGGGTCTTATAGGTAAATTCATTGGTTACCAATGTGATCAGCAACAGGCCGAAAATACCGGAGGTATATGAGCCGATACTCGCTACCGTCTGCCAGACCAGTGGGAAATCATATACGGATGCTCCCAGCAGTTTCTGGGCATCCTTGGGAATTCTTTTGACGAAGATATCGTGAATAATAAAGTTGGGCGCCAGCACAGACAGCAGGCTCAGGATGATAAACACCCAGAAAGTACGGTAGTTCTTTACCTTCAGCCATTCTATTTTAATGATTTGCAGCATATGTACGGTACAGGGGGATTAGTTATTGGTTAATTCCAGGAATGCAGTTTCCAGGCTCTTCCTGCTCATCTGCAGATGACTGAGCCAGACGCCCTGCTGGGCGCACCAGCTATTGAGTGTAGCCGGATCCATTGCATCTTTGAATGTCACCTGCAGCAGACCGTCTCCCGCAGGCAAAAGCTGTACGAAAGCAGGGTGTTGCTGTATCAACTGCGCCAGTGCACGATTGTCTGCGCTGCCTATCTCGATAAAATTATCCCTTGCCACCACCACATTTACCGGTCCGGAGCCCAGCAATTGCCCTTTTCGCAGGATGGCCACATGGGTACACACCTTTTCCACTTCATCCAGCAGGTGACTGGCCATAATGATGGTCTTGCCTGAATGCGCCAGCTGGCGGATCAGGTTCCTGACCTCTGCAATTCCTACCGGGTCCAGTCCGTTGGCCGGTTCATCCAGTATCAGCACCTGCGGGTCTCCCAGCAGGGCTGCTGCTATGGCGAGGCGTTGCTTCATACCCAGGGAATAGGTCTTAAAGGCTGAATGCTGACGGGCCGTTAGTCCGGCTAGTTCCAGCACCCTGGGAATATCTGCTTCGCTTTGTTGTTTGATATTAGCCACTATCTGCAGGTTACGATAGCCGGAGAGATAATGGTAAAAGTTGGGCGTCTCCAGCAGGGTACCGATCTTCCGCCGTTGCAGGGCAGAAGGCGACTCATCCATCAGGGTAAAGGAACCGGTATCTGCTTTCAGCACGTCGGTAACAATACCCAGCAGAGTGGTCTTCCCGCTCCCATTGGGGCCCAGGATGCCGAATACACAATTCGTGGGAATATCAAATGATACTCCTGACAATGCCTGTACGGCACCGTATCTTTTTGAAATGTTCTGTAGGGAAAGAATAGTTGACATTAAGACGGATTAGTTTCTGATTGGTTTCCCGGTTTTGATCACACTCTGCAGTCTTTCCAGTGTTTTGCGCTCTCCTGTCAGGCTGAGGAAGGCTTCCCTCTCCAGGTCCAGCAGGTATTGTTCGCTTACCAAAGACGCTTCTGACAGATCGCCGCCGCTCATCACATAGGCCAGTTTGCCGGCAATCTTTGCATCATGCTCTGAAATATAGTTGGAGAACCGCATGCTGTGGATGCCTGTCAGCATCATACCCAGGGCAGTGCGACCCAGTACTTTTATGTCTTTTCTTTCCACAGGACGGGTATATCCTTCGTCTGCCATCTGCAATATACTGCGCTTAGCATCAGCGATCAGGCGGCTCTGGTTCATAGTGATCTCATCATGTCCCTTCCGCAGGATGCCCAGGTCGAATGCCTCATGAGCAGACGTACTTACTTTCGCCATGGCGATGGTCATAAACCTGTCTTTCAGTGGTTCCTCTTCAATACGGCCTTCTTTGAATTCATCGCTGGCGCGCAATGCCATTTCCTTGGTACCACCGCCACCAGGTATGAGGCCCACACCCAGTTCCACCAGGCCGATGTAGGATTCTGCTGCAGCCTGTACTTTATCTGCATGCAGGCACATTTCACATCCTCCGCCCAATGTCAATGCATGGGGTGCTACTATTACCGGAATGGAAGAATAACGAAGGCGCATGGTGGTCTTCTGGAACATCCGCACGGCCATATCCAGTTCATCATACTCCTGTTCTGCCGCAAACATAAAGATCATTCCCACATTGGCGCCTGCAGAGAAGTTGGCGCCTTCATTGGCAAGGATCAATCCGCGGAAATCTTTTTCTGCCCTGTCAATGGCTTTGTTCACACCTTCCAGCACTTCACCGCCGATGGTATTCATCTTCGTTTTCCAGTCGAGCGCTACTACCCCATCACCGATGTCATACAGGTTGCAGGCGCTGTTCTTCCAGACAACATTGCCGGACAGATTCTCCAGGATAACGAATGTATCTGCACCAGGCAGCAGTTTATAAACATGTGTCTTAACGTCGTAGTAATACCGCTTTCCGTTCTCCACTTTGTAGAAGCTTTTAACTCCTTTTTCCAGCATTTCCTTCACCCATGGCGCCACGGTCAGTCCTTTGGCTTCTATTGCCTTAATGCCTTTTTCAACACCCACTACATCCCATGATTCAAAAGGTCCTATTTCCCAGCCAAAGCCTGCCTTCATTGCATCATCCACTTTGTAGATGTCGTCTGCTATTTCAGGAATACGATGAGAGATATAAGAGAACAGATGTGCATGGAACTGCTGATAGAATTCTCCTGCTTTATCGCCAGCACTATACAGTGCCACGAGCCGCTGCTTCAGGTCTTCTACCTGTTTGGCAGCTTCTATGCTGGCAAATTTGGATTTCTGCCGCGGGCCATATTCCATGGTTTCCAGGTTCAGCGTCAGGATCTCCTTACCGCCTTCTCCTTTTGTCTTTTTATAGAAGCCCTGCCCTGTTTTATCGCCCAGCCATTTATTTTCCACCACCTTCTGCAGGAACGGCGGAATTACAAAAATATCCCTGGCTTCGTCCTGCGGACAATTATCAGCTACACCTTTCGCCACTTTCACCAGCGTATCAATTCCTACCACATCGGCTGTACGGAAAGTAGCTGATTTAGGTCTTCCGATCACCGGTCCTGTCAGCGTGTCTATCTCATCGATATTCAGCTTCATTTCCTGCATGATATGGAAGATGGCCATGATGGAATACACCCCTACCCTGTTGGCAATAAATGCCGGTGTATCCTTACAAAGCACGGTTGTTTTACCCAGGTAGAGATCTCCATAGTTCATCAGGAAGTCTACTATCTCAGGGTCGGTATATGGTGTAGGAATTATTTCCAGTAAGCGCAGATAACGGGGAGGGTTAAAGAAGTGTGTACCGCAGAAATGTTTCTTAAAATCATCACTACGGCCTTCTGCCATCAGATGGATGGGAATACCCGAGGTATTGGAAGTGATCAGTGTACCGGGTTTGCGGTATTTTTCCACTTCCGAGAATATTGACTTTTTGATATCCAGGTTTTCTACCACTACTTCAATGATCCAGTCATAGTTGGCAATTTCCTTCATATCATCCGTAAAGTTGCCGGTACGGATCAGCTTTACCACATCCTTTGTGTACACGGGAGATGGGTTCGCCTTCAGGGCGGACTGTAATGCTTCGTTTACGATGCGGTTTTTTACCGCTTTACTGTCCAGCGACAGTCCTTTAGCTTTTTCTGCATCAGTTAACTCTTTAGGGGCAATATCCAGCAACAACACCTGTACTCCGACTCCTGCAAAATGAGCTGCTATACGTGAACCCATTACTCCTGAACCTAAAACGGCCACCTTGTTGATGTGTCTTTTCATAGAACGCGTTTTGTAAGCTACAAGCGCTGAGGCATTGTAGTGAGTCTTTATGTTAATTGAGTCTTTATGTTAATATCGATAAATGAATATATGATTTTTTGGGAGACTTGTGGCAAAAGGAAGAAAAAAACGAACAGGCCGTCTCCGATAGCGGGACGACCTGTGAAACAATATAATGGTGTACTTACTTAAACTGCCTGAAATGCCTTCGCTGTCGGTTGCTTCTTGCCAACGCTCTTTTTCCCTTTCCTTTTACGTCCAAGCCACACCAGGAAACCGGTGACCGGTAAACTTGCGCCGATCAGCGCGCCAAAGAAAGCCAGGATCTTGCCGGGTAGTCCCAGTATGGAACCTACGTGAATGTCGTAGTTCATCTTACGTAGTTTAGTCCCAAAGCCAGCTTCCTGGAAACTGATTTCAAATACTTTGTCACCTTTGAGCTGCTGTGCGGTATGTTGATCGAAGGCATAACTCCTGTTATTATAAAACTTGCCGGTGGTAGGATAGATCGTGATGTTGATGGCAGCTTTCGGTTTGGAGGTATCCGCAAAAGTGTAGTAAAATCCTTCTGCTTCCGGATGTTTACTGAGTACTTTCCCCCATACAAGGTCCATTGCCTGTTCGGGTGTATACAACTTACCTGCCTGCAATGAGTCGGACTGCGGTCGTTTGAAATCAGGCAGGGTTTGTCCGGCGGAAGTGACCCAATACAGTCCTTTGCTATACCACTTGATGCCGTACACCATGCCTGTCAGCGCCATGGCCAGCACGACCAGCAATGAATAAAAGCCCAACACATTATGCAGGTCATAGTTCACCCTTTTGAAAGAGGCTTTCCATTTGATCTTAAAACTCTGGTCGCGGGTAGCTTTCGTCCACTTTTGCGGCCACCACAATACCATTCCGGTAATGAGGATGATCACAAAAGTCAGGGTGCTGTAGTTCACGATAGGACGACCTATTTCAGCAGGCATCCACAGGAAACGGTGACCGTTCAGGATGAAACGGAAAAAGTCTGTCTCTCCGGGTTTGTTTTCTTTTACACTGATCACCTCACCGGTGTAGGGATGCAAGCGCATCACGGTATTTCCTTTTCTACCCTCCCCCAGGCTCAGGTAAATAGCTGTTCCCTGCTGATAGGTAGCATATCCAGGTTTTTTACCTGGATATGTCGCTGTGGCTATTGCCTTCACCTGTGAGGGTGTGATCACCGGTTTATCCTGACGGGCGATCACTGTTTCGGGTTCCGTTAGTCTCGTAATTTCATCATGAAATACCCATATACAGGCGGTTACGCATACGATGAGCATGACGATACCTGTGATCAGTCCCAGCCACAGGTGTAGCCAGGCGGATATACGGTAAAAGAGACTACGTTTCTTTTTAACAACTGGTTTCCTGGAAAAGAAATTCATGTTTATGGTATTGAATGGGCCAAAATGGATGGACCGGCGTGCTTATTGTTGATAGAATGAGACAAAAATACCTTCTTGTTGTACAAAGGGTTTACGCAATCGGGAAATAATAGCAGCCGAAAAAAGATCGGATTTGAGCATAGGAAATGTAAAAAGCACTACCTTATAACACGCAAAAGACACAACGATGATTAAACTGGTATTACTCCGTCATGGACAAAGCGAATGGAATCTCGAGAACCGTTTTACAGGCTGGACAGATGTCGATCTTACAGTAGAAGGCATTGCACAGGCCAGACATGCAGGACAACTATTAAAAGAGCGTGGCTATTCATTTGATATCGCATTTACGTCTGTATTAAAACGAGCGATTAAAACCCTTGATTTCGCGCTGGAGGAAATGGACCTGTTGTGGATACCTGTGCAAAAATCCTGGCGTTTGAACGAGCGTTTTTATGGTGCCTTACAGGGATTAAATAAAGCAGAAGTAGCGGCCCGGTATGGTGAAGAGCAGGTACATAAGTGGCGCAGAGATCCGCATGAGCATCCACCTGCGCTGGATAGCGGGGATCCGCGATATCCGGGGAATGACCCCAGGTATAAAGATCTTACTGAGCGGGAATTGCCGGTAACTGAAAATCTCAGTGAGACGATGAATAGAGTGCTCCCCTATTGGTCGGAGACTATTATGCAGGCTATCAGGAATAACCAGCAAGTGATCATTGCCGCACATGGTAATAGCTTGCGTGCATTGATACAATATATAGATCATCTGAGGGATGAGGAAGTGACGCAACTGGATATTCCTACCGGTGTGCCGTTGGTGTATGAACTGGATGAGGATTTTAATAGTGTGAGGCATTATTATCTGAAGTAAGAAAATGCTTTTTATGCTTCGTTCATTTTCTGCATACAATTAGATGTTGTTCAGTATGTTCATTTAGGCTGTGGATTTTATTAGTAAATCAATTACTAATAATTTCGCTTAAAACATATTTTATGAACGCGTTATTGGAAAAAGAAAAACAAACAATTCTACAATTCTTTGAAGATTCTGCTAACGACTTTTGGAAAACATTACGTGAAATATCTGCTAACACAAATGTCAGGCTTGAAGATGTAATAGAAATTGTCTTTACTACAAAAGATTTTGTGGAATCGTATTACAGGCACAAAAACGGAGAGCCAGTATTCACCCCCCGCAAAGTATATGAAAAAAGAACTTCCTTTTGGTTAAAATTATTAGCAGCTTTTTGCGACAGAATAATTTAAGACATTCTTCCTATGACCTTTTTACAATCTCCAATTTATTGTTGTATGTTGGGCGCAATTGCGGTGCGACTACTTAAAATCGTAGAATCCTCAAAATTACCGACGCATCAAAAGCTAAACTACAAGTCATTTGAACTTTATTCGTCAACAATTGCATCCATTGTTATTGCTGTAATTGTTGGATATATTTACTTTGATGACGTACATAGCTATAATCGCATCGTGTACTTTCATACCGGAGCATCATCACCGATGCTAGTCAGCACTATATCGAGGAGCCTACCAACGGTGATAGATAATGAAACCAAAAGAATAAGAGCATAAGATGATCTATCAAAAACTGGCAATCAGACTCGCAACTTTAAAAGAGATGCATGCATATCTGATGGAAAAGACGTCGGAATTGAAAGACACAGACCTGCATGCTGAAATAAGATCCACCGAAAAGCTGATCAAATATCTTTATAAACACAGAGAAGTTCTGGAAGGATATATGTTCCGATTCCGGTTTGTGTCTTTACTGCCATCTCTTGAGATTACCTCAGAAATTATCGCAGTACTACATAACATATTACGTGTACTTCAAAAGAATACAACAAAACCACGACCAGCATGTAGAAGCGAAGAGGCAATTATTGCGGCTAACCGTTCCTATAAAACTATAAATAAGCTATCTAACCTGATGCCAAAATAAAAAAGCCCTTCAGCACGCGCTGAAGGGCTTTTCATATCTCTAAAAACGAATTATCTCACTTCACTGCCTGCATCGACAGCCGCATCCGGATTTACGAACACCAGCTTACCTGCAGCATTTTCCGCCATCAGGATCATTCCCTGGCTTTCAATACCACGCATTTTTCTCGGCGCCAGATTAGCGACCAATGTCACTTGTTTACCCACTACTTCTTCCGGGGCAAAATGCGCTGCAATACCTGATACAACAGTACGTTTCTCTGTGCCGATATCTACTAGCAGTTTCAGTAATTTATCCGCCTTAGGTACTTTCTCTGCTTCCAGGATAGTACCTACACGTAAATCCAGTTTAGCAAAATCTTCAAACTGGATCTCTTCTTTCACTTCTTTCTCCGCAGGTGCTGCTGCTTCAGCAGCGGGAGTTGCAGGCTTTACCAGACCGGCATGCAATTTATCGATCTGCTCCTGTATTTTGGCATCGTCAATTTTGGTGAACAGGTACTCAGGCGGACGTAGGGAATAACCTACGCTCACCAGTTTCAGGCTGCCTGCGTTTTCCCAATCCAGTATACGGTCTACCACTTTCAGCATATGGCAGATCTTCTTTGCCGTGAATGGCAGGAATGGATTTGCCAGGATAGCCAGGTTGGCTGTCAACTGTAAACACAGATGCAGACAGTTATCGATCAGTTTCTGATTTTCTTCCGCATTTTTAGCCAGTATCCAGGGTTCTTTTTCCTGCAGATACCTGTTACCCTGACGGGATACTTCGATCACTTCTGCCAGTGCTTCGCGAAGACGGAAATTCTCCAGGGAGTCTTCTATCTTCTGTTTTGAAGCCAGTAAGTTGGTCAGTACTGCGTCGTCTTTCTCATCCTTTACTTCAGGATGGAAAGCAGGCACTTTACCTCCGCACAGTTTGTGCATTAATACCATAGTACGGTGCACGAAATTGCTGAAGATATCCACCAGCTCACTGTTGTTACGCTGCTGGAAGTCTTTCCAGGTAAAGTCGTTATCCTTGGTTTCCGGAGCGGTGCTGCACAACACGTAACGCAATACATCCTGCTGGTCAGGGAAATCCTTTACGTAATCGTGTACCCAAACGGCCCAGTTACGGGAAGTAGATACCTTCTCACCCTCGATGTTCAGGAACTCATTAGCCGGTACGTTGTCAGGCAGGATAAAGTTACCATGTGCCTTGAGCATTGCCGGGAAGATGATACAGTGGAACACGATATTATCTTTACCGATAAAGTGTACCAGTTTGGTATCTTCTTTACACCAGTAATCCGCCCAGTTGTCGGTCAGCTCTTTGGTAGCAGAGATGTACCCGATAGGTGCATCGAACCACACATACAGTACTTTCCCTTCAGCGTCAGGCAGCGGCACTTTGATGCCCCAGTTGCTGTCGCGGGTCATTGCACGGCTTTGCAGACCGCTATCCAGCCAGCTTTTACACTGACCATACACGTTATTTTTCCACTCTTTATGGCCTTCCAGGATCCATTCTTTCAGGAATGGTTCATAGTTCTGTAAGGGCATATACCAATGCTTTGTCTGTTTTTTGACAGGTACGGCATTACTGAGGGTGGAGCGCGGGTTGATCAGCTCATCGGGGCTGAGGGAGGATCCGCATTTCTCACACTGGTCGCCATATGCATTCGGATTGCCACATTTAGGGCAGGTACCGGTGATATAGCGGTCAGCCAGGAATACGCCGGCAGTTTCATCGAAAAACTGTTCAGTTACTTTCTCTTCAAACAGTCCTTTATCGTACATGGTTTTGAAGAAAGCCGCTGAGGTTTCATGATGTATCTGTTTGGTGGTACGGGAGAAAATATCGAAAGAGATACCCATGTCTGTAAAGCTGTCATAGATGATCTTATGATATTTATCCACTATATCCTGAGGAGTCACCCCTTCCTTCATCGCTTTGATGGTGATAGGCACTCCATGTTCGTCTGTTCCTCCTACGAACTTTACATCCGCCTTTTTAGCGCGCAGGTAGCGCACGTAAATGTCGGCGGGAATATAACAGCCTGCCAGGTGGCCGATGTGGACCGGTCCATTAGCATAAGGCAATGCCGCTGTTATTAGATATCTGTTAAATTTTCCCATGTTCGCTTAAAGAATGCTTAAATAATCGAAATTCTGTTTTTGCTTTTGGAAGAGCGAAAAGTATTTATCAATTTAGCCCTGTCAGGGTTGGGATATTCGCCCCCAAATAGTCTGCAAAGGTAATTAAAGCATAGAACAATGAGAATTCCGCCGTACCTCAAAAAAGGTGATCTTATAGGCATCACCTGTAGTAGTAGCAAAATGGACCAGCAGGCAGCAGAATATGCTGCTGGAGTGATCAGTTCCTGGGGGTACCAGGTGCACCTGGGCATTACGGTAGGCACCAGTTTCCATAATTTTTCTGCTCCGGATGAGCTGCGGCTGGAAGAGCTGCAGGACATGCTGGATGATCCGGATATTAAGGCCATCGTCTTTGGCCGTGGTGGTTATGGACTGGTGTGTATACTGGACGACCTGGATTTCAAGAAGTTCCGTAAGCATCCGAAATGGATATGCGGCTACAGCGACATTACCGTACTTCATACGCATATTCATCAGCAATATGGTATTCCGACCATCCACTCTATGATGTGCAGTGGTATCAGGCCGGATACTGCAGAAAATGAATATGTGGACAGCCTCCGCCTGGCGCTTAAGGGTACTCCTTACCGCTATGCCTGCGCACCGCATGACCTCAACCGTACTGGTAAGGCCTCGGGTCAGCTGATCGGGGGGAACCTTTCCCTCCTGGCCAACCTGTCAGGTACAGACTCTCAGCCCAATACCAAAGGAAAGATCCTTTTCCTGGAAGATATCAGCGAGTACCGTTACAACATTGACAGGATGATGTACAACCTGAAAAGGGCCGGATGGCTGGATGACCTGGCCGGACTGGTAGTAGGCTCATTTACAGACAGTAAAGAAACTGAAACGCCTTTTGGCCAGAGCGAATATGAAATTATCAGGAATATTGTGCAGGATTACGATTATCCCGTTTGTTTCGGTTTCCCTGTGGGACATACAAACGAAAACTATGCCCTGAAAATAGGATTAATGCACGAGCTGCACGTTACTGCCAGACAGGGTAGATTACTGCAACGCGAGATCTAAGGATTTCCCATACTCCGGATAGTTATCCAGGTTATTATGATCGGCACCTGGAACAGGAATGAACCGGTCTCCCGGTTTCAACAGCTTTTCCAGTTTTTCAGCAGATGCCAATGGAATCGTGTGATCGTCTGTCCCGTGCATGATCACTACAGGCGCTGTTACTTTAGGCAGATATTCGTCTGTAGGGAACTTGTAATCCAGCATATACCGGTAGGGATAGATGGGGGCCATCCGCATTGCCAGATCAACGATATTATAGTAGGGCGCTTCCAGTACCAGCCGTTTACAGTCCCTGACGGTGGCCAGCTGGGCTGCTACACCTGTTCCCAATGATCTTCCGAAAATAATGATACTGTCCGGCGGAAAGAACTTCCTGGCCACTTCATACATATGTAATGCATTGGCATAAATGGTGGCTTCTGTTAAAGGCCCGGTAGATTTACCATAAGTGGGATAATCCATCATCAGCACACTATAGCCCCGACTGATGCATTGCCGGGCTTTACTGGCATATTTGGAGATATTCCGGGCATTGCCATGAAAGTAGATCACCATGCCTTTGGGCGCAGGCGCTTTAAACAATACAGCACTCAGGGTTTCCTTGTCATTGATACGGATACGCATTTCCTCGAATGGTATATCGTATTTGAATGCATAATCCGCCGTCAGTGGTTCCGGATGGAAGATTATCTTCTTCTGCAGAAAATACAATACTACACCCACCAGCAGATAGATGGCCAGTATCCATGAAAGTATGGGACGTAACTTTAATTTACGGAACATGTATGCTATTTAATCTTCAATATCGGGAACGATCTCCATGCCATAATCATCCGCAGTCAATACACCTTTGGCCCTTGTATCTGCCAGTATAGTGGCGTTGGGAGCAAGCGTACTTACTTCATAGGTGTTGTGCAGGAAGTTCATACTATAGAACTTATTGGCCAGGCCATCAGGCACACCGGCGATAAATTTCAACACTTCATTTACCATCATCATACCGGTAGCGCCATGAGTTACACCGATAGCACCGGCATCGAAATTACGGTGATCATCTATCAGTTCCAGGGCGCAACGATAAGACGCCGCCGCATCTCCGCTAACAGGAGCAATATTAAAACCGGCCCACCAGGATACCCAGTTATGCACTTCACCGATCACAAAAGGTTTGCCTTCTGATATACATGCATCATTGATCACAAGATGCGTTGCTGTGTGCTGTGAACAATCAATAACAAGGTCCATGCCCTGCAGCAGTTGTTTTATATTGTCAGGTTTTACCTGTAACAGTAACGGATAATGTTTTGAAAAAGGATTGCTGGCCCACAGGCGACTGGCGGCCATCTTCGCTTTATGTTTACGTATATCCTGCATCTGGTAAAGTGGCTGCCTGTGCATATCTTCATCATTGATCACACCGTAATCGGCAATACCGATCACGCCCACACCACTGGCACTCAGATACTGGATCACTGGCGATCCCAGTCCGCCGGCCCCGACTACGAGTATACGTGTTTCCTTCAGCTTTTCCTGCATTGCCACGCCCATGCCGGGAACAGCAATAGAATGCCTGAAATGTGCTAATTCCTTTTCAAGTAATGCCATAGCTACATCAATATTTTAATCCTGTGGAAATTCAATTGTAAACTTGCTACCCTTTCCTACTGCACTTTCTACCTTGATCTTACCCTTATGGGCATCTACGATAGCTTTCACATAACTTAATCCCAATCCAAATCCTTTTACATTATGCACATTACCTGTATGTGCACGATAGAACTTTTCAAAGATACGGGAAATCGTATCACGGCTCATACCGATACCATTGTCAGCAATGGTAATAACAAGGCTTTTACGCGTGTTATATGTGGAGATAATTACTTCCAGATGTTCTTTAGAGTACTTGATAGCGTTATCGAGCAGGTTGAATATAACGTTGGAGAAATGCACATCATCTGCTTTGATGATAGGATTGATAGCATCGAGGCGCAGTTCTACCTGTCCCTGTTTGGAAGCCAGCTGTAGTTGCAGGTTCTCTACTGTATGTGTGATCACTTCATGCACGTCCATGACCTGCAGTTTTAAAGCGATCTCATTTTTCTCCAGCAAGGCAGATTGCAGAATACTTTCTACCTGCTTATTCATACGTTTATTCTCTTCCTTGATGATACCGGAGAAGTAGCGGATCTTCTCTTTATTGTCCATGACCTTTTCATTGCCGATCGCATCGATGGCAAGCGAGATAGTTGCTAATGGCGTCTTCAGCTCATGTGTCATGTTATTGATGAAGTCAGATTTGATCTCGGAGATCTTCTTCTGGTTCAGCATGGTGCGGATAGTGAGGATAAACGCTGTAAAGATAACTGCCGTGAACAAAAGGCCTCCGGCCATCATTCTGCCAAGAGATAATAACAGCAGCAGATCATTTTTCGGTTGTACTACTAACAGTGTTTCTGTTTCACCGGTAGCATATTCAAAGCTATTCAACAGCGGAATGTACTGGAACAGATAATCCATACTATCTCTTCCGGCGCGCTCCACCATTTGGGTAAAGCCTGTCGATTGCATCTTTACACCGTTACTGTTACCGAAGTGACCCTTACCGAGGATAGCAAATTCAAAGGTGGTATCCAGGTGTTCATTGCGAAGTCCGGTAGCGATCAGTTTCTGCACTTCATCGACCGTAAAGCGGTCGCTGACATGGACGTTCAGGTCGATGGTGGTAGTGATTTCGTACTTATCAATAGCCAGTCCTTTATCGGCGGGTCTGATATTCGATCCATCTACTTTAAAACGCATGGGCGGTGCTTTACGTGCCAGCATTTGCTCACGCACATTGTTCATTACGCCAACAGCTTTCTGTTCCATCTGCTCCCGGCGCACAATAGATGCGTTATATATCCAATTCACCTGTATCCAGATGATCCCCAATAATGACAGGGTAATTAACACCACAATAATGGGAAATACTTTCTTCAATGGTACCATGCTACTTCAATAGTAAGGCGCACAAGATACTCACAAACAGCGAGGGTACCAGCACCGTATTTGTTAAAAATGATTAATTGCTATAGCAACGTTAATACAAAATTAATCCGTCTAAACCTTTAACAGTATTCACTTTAACAATAAACCATCACTTTAACGTAATTTTAACTGGGAAATAATACTTGTTATTCCCTAATCTTCTGTACATTTGCTTTATCAAACTGGTACTAAATTTGATGTATCAGTTATACAAACTAGCAATTTTAAATTTCTACATACATCGACATGGATTCGTTTCCATAAGCGATTTAGATTTTGGTTGATAAAATGGTAAGGAGGCTTTCTAGCCTCCTTTTATGTTTACCAAAGGTTGCACCATTTATTCCCGGGGTTGCACCCCGGGCTACAAACAAGGAAGCTCCTAACGGAGCTTATTTAAGCGAGTTTCCTGCAGGTATTTAAGTTTTTCTATGTCCCTGAAATAATACATGATTCTGGCAAGTAAATCTGGAATAAATACTATTATACTTGCTTTCAATTAGTTAAATTTGGTTAGTGATAAAATTGTTTGTGTTATGGTTTCTTTATCGCCTGGCATATTGCTGATAGCTGACCCTTTCCTAAAAGATCAGAACTTCGCCCGTACCGTAGTGTTACTGTGTGAACATCAGGAAGACAAAGGCAGTTTTGGCTTTGTGATCAACAAAGTATTTGACCAGCATTTAAACGACCTTGTACCGGAGGTACTCATAAATGATATCAAGATCTACTACGGAGGGCCGGTACAGATAGATACCATTCATTTCATACATCAGCAGCCGGAGCTGATCAGAGGGGGCTTTGAGATCAGGCAGGGTGTATACTGGGGCGGAGAGTTTGATCAGGTGGTATCATTGATCAACAGCGGTCGCTTAGACCTCAACAAGATCAAATTCTTTATTGGTTACTCAGGGTGGAGTGGCGGACAGCTTGAAAATGAGCTTAATGAGAAGGCATGGATCCTGTCAGAGGGTAATGTACCGCTTGTATTTGAAGAAAAGGAACAGAATATATGGCCGCAGGCATTGAAGAACCTGGGCAGCAACTTTGCCATCATGGCCAATTTCCCGATAGATCCCCTGTTAAATTAATGACGTATATGCCCATCCGTATACCGGGAAGCCAGCTGTAATACCATTTGTGGAAAAAAAATTTATAAAAATTATTATATGCCTACACTTTGAAGCCCAATGATTAACGTCGTTGGGAACATTACCATCGTGTCCACCCCCTGTTTCGCACGAGGATATTTAAAAAAAATCAAATATCTTGCTATGGCAAAAAAGTAATGTAGTCAGAGCATTCTATTGTTTGTAAACCTGCTATAGGACACCGAAGGGAAGGAATATAATATATACCGAAACGAATATAATACCTATGAAGGACAAACCAGATCACGTTTACACCTTCCTGGATTTATAATAAAAAACTGAACAATTTGACATAAGTAATTGAAACCCTTTTTTTAATGGGTTACAGACTATGTTTTAAACGGTTTAAGCAATAAAATCATTCAAGAAACATAAGACATTCATTTTCATAGGAACAGGCCCTAGTGCCGCTGCAGGACTCGTTTTCTGCGCAGCCTGGACCTGATTTGTGCAACGCCCTGGCCAGTAATCCTACTGCGCTCTTTTAACAGGGTTATTTATTAATTAGATTGGAATAGTTAGGACAAAAAGAAAGGCCGGGTAATCCTACCCGGCCTATTTCTTTCTGATCAGTGATCAGGAATTATCATCAAATATACTTTGTGTTAATTCCTGATCTTTTTGTGTCTGATCTTCAAACTATTTATTTCACTTCTGCACCTTCTACGAGCACAGTCGCTTTATTTCTGTATACTTCTACAAAACCTCCTTCTATGTTATAGAATTCGCTCTGTGACTTATCTTTCAGCACCTTCATCCTGCCTTTACCCAGGGCAGCGATCAGCGGAGCGTGCTTATCCAGCACTTCAAAGAGACCGTCGATACCTGGCAGCTGTACACCATACACTTCGCCGGAATACAGTTTTCTTTCAGGTGTTAATACTTCTAATAACATATTAAAAGTTAAGGGTGAAAAATATTAGTTCTTAGCTGCTTCCAGCAGTTTCTTACCTTTCTCGATAGCTGCATCGATGTTACCTACCAGGTTGAATGCTGCTTCAGGATACTCATCTACTTCACCGTCCATGATCATGTTGAAACCACGGATTGTTTCTTCGATCGGTACCAGTACACCTTTCAGACCAGTGAACTGTTCTGCTACGTGGAAAGGCTGAGACAGGAAACGCTGTACACGACGTGCACGGGATACTGTCAGTTTATCTTCATCACTCAATTCATCCATACCAAGGATCGCGATGATGTCCTGCAGTTCTTTATAACGCTGAAGGATCATTTTCACTCTCTGTGCACAGTTGTAGTGAGCTTCACCTACGATAGACGGAGAAAGGATACGGGAAGTTGATTCCAGCGGGCTCACTGCAGGATAGATACCTAAGTCAGAGATCTTACGATCCAGTACGGTAGTAGCATCCAGGTGGGCGAAGGTTGTAGCCGGAGCAGGGTCAGTCAAGTCATCCGCAGGTACATAAACGGCCTGTACGGAAGTGATGGAACCATTCTTGGTAGAAGTGATACGCTCCTGCATCAGACCCATTTCAGTTGCCAGTGTAGGCTGATAACCCACCGCAGAAGGCATACGACCTAACAGCGCGGATACTTCAGAACCTGCCTGGGTGAAACGGAAGATGTTGTCTACGAAGAACAGGATATCTTTACCACCACCTGCAGTACCATCTCCATCACGGAAATATTCTGCCATTGTCAGACCAGATAAAGCCACACGAGCACGTGCTCCCGGTGGTTCGTTCATCTGACCGAATATGAAGGTAGCCTGTGACTTCTTCAGTTCTTCCTTGTCTACTGAGGCAAGATCCCATCCGCCATGTTCCATGGACTCCAGGAATTTCGCACCATATTTAACGATACCTGCTTCGATCATTTCACGCATCAGGTCATTACCTTCACGTGTACGCTCACCCACACCAGCGAATACGGACAAACCTTCGTAACCTTTCGCGATGTTGTTGATGAGTTCCTGGATCAGTACGGTTTTACCCACACCAGCACCACCAAACAGACCAATCTTACCACCTTTTGCATAAGGCTCGATCAGGTCGATCACTTTAATACCGGTGAACAGTACTTCTGTATCTGTAGCCAGATCTTCGAATTTAGGCGGCTTACGGTGAATAGGATAACCATTGCTGCTGTCAACATCACCCAAGCCATCAATAGCCTCACCTACCACGTTGAACAAGCGACCTTTGATGCCATCGCCCACTGGCATTTTAATTGGAGTACCTTTGTCGGTAACAGCCATCCCCCTCACAAAACCGTCTGTAGAGTCCATCGCTACGCAACGAACGCTGTCTTCACCAAGATGCTGCTGAACTTCCAGCACTACCTTCTGACCATTTTCGCGGGTAATTTCCAGTGCGTTGTAGATTTCGGGCAACTTTCCATCAAAGTGGACGTCAACCACGGGACCGATAATTTGCTTGATCTTACCTGTGTTAGGCATATTTTTAAGAGGTTTATAAATGCTAAAAATGAGCGGTTTATTAAATTTGGCGCAAAGGTAATTGTTAATAGGGGAAATTCAAAAAATAGTAAAGCATCCCATGGACGATTGCCCATCGAACTTAATTATCAATTGTAAGTCAATTAGTTCTTAATGTATCAGGCGAAGAATGTAGTATGCAAGATAGCGCTTTTAACTTATACAAGTTCCCTCCTTCCGAATAGATAATCTTTTTTTATTATAAGCGATTACTGATATTAGAAATACTCGTCAACCGTTAGTACTCCTGCCTTTCAGACGATCATCCGACTAACACTTTTTTAACAGTTTCTGTGAATATTTTGCTAAAACGCATCTCTACCAAACTGATCAAACATACTCTGGCAAAGGATTTAAGGATTCAGGCACAGATATTGTTTTATTACAGTCAAGCTAAGTAATCTGACACCGTTCCATCAACTTAAAGAGATGCTCAGGCCAGCTTTCAGCCCATAACAATTGATCAACTGTTAATACCACGCATTCATTCACAATTAAAACTTATAGCCTTCGTGTAAGAACTAAATCGCTATACAATTCATGTTTTGGGACAAATTATAAGTTGCCACACCCTTTTTAAAACAATCAGATATGAAAAACATAAAACAATATATAACACTCTCTGTAATTGCTGTTTCGATGGCTGTGACAGGCACTTCATGTGCCACCACTATGCCACCACAGCAGGTACAGGTTTCTATATCAGGTTTCTATGATGCATTGAGTCCTTATGGCCGCTGGACTACCTATGGTAGTTACGGACAGGTATGGATTCCTAACGCCGGACCTGACTTCATGCCCTACTCCACTGCCGGACACTGGGTATATACCGACTATGGCTGGACATGGATGTCTGACTATGACTGGGGATGGGCTCCTTTCCACTATGGACGCTGGGCCTTTGATGATGCCTATGGTTGGATGTGGGTACCTGGTACGGAATGGGGACCGGCATGGGTAAGCTGGAGGAATAGCCCTGATTATTACGGCTGGGCGCCTATGGGCCCCGGTATGACAATAGGTGTAAACTTTAATATTCCGGTGGGATATTGGTCATTCGTACCTTGTCAGTACATTACCAGCCCTTATGTAAACAGGTATTATGTGGATAGAGGCAGACGTGTAAATGTTTACAACAATACGACTATCATCAACAATACGACTATCATCAACAACCGGACTTATTACCGTGGCCCTGCCACCCGTGATGTTGAACATTACACCCGTAGCGAGATCCGTCCGGTGCGTGTAGTGAGTGATAACCGACCTGGTCGTGCTACTGTAGATCGTGGTGAGGTAAGAATGTACCGTCCGCAGCCATCTGCGTTACGTCAGCCGGGCCGGTCAGGTGCATTTACCAATGGTCGTGACAATAATGACAGGAGTAACTTCGACAGGCCTAATACGCCCGGCAGAACAACACGTGTAGACAGGAATAATGATGGTCGTCCGGACAACTTCCCTGACCGGAACAATAGTCGCCCGGACTATAATCAGCCTGGCAGAACAATAGACAGGAACAATATTAACCGCCCGGATGTGCCTAACAACAACGCTCCCGGCAGGACCATTGAGAATCGTCCGATGCGGCCGGAATTTGACAGGCACGATGACAATCGTCCTTCAGCGCCTGTGACCAGGCCAATGCCTGCTCCGTCCAATCCGGACAACAATTACAATTCAAGGCCTGACCGTTTCAACAGACCTGAGTCCCGTCCGATGACGCCGACTCCGGCTCCGGCAAGACCTGCACAACCGCAGATGCCGCGTCCTCAGCCACAGGAACAACCGCGTCAGCCGATGCCTCAGCCTCGTCAGGAAATGCAACCACAGGCTCGTCCGCAGATGCAACCGCAGCCAAGGCCGCAAATGCAGCCGCAGCCAAGACCTTCAGCTCCTGAGCGTTCAGCAGCGCCAGCACCGTCACGTGGTGAGCGGGCTAACAGAGGCGGCTACTAATTACAAACAGCCATAAACCTCAAGATAGATTTCACTATTGATTTTTGTAAAGGCATGTTCCTCCAGGGGCATGCCTTTCTGCATTAACAGCATTGACAATGGGGTTCCTCCTGCCAGATAAGGCGGTTGCAGATAAGGGAATGGATATGCTTTAAAGCCCAGTCCTTCGTAAAACCTGATACGCCTGATGGCATCATCGGTATGCGGGGGCTCTACTTCCAGCACCATCCGTGGATGTTCCTGTTCTATCAGGCGCATTACACTGCTGCCGATTCCGCCACCACGTTGCTCGGGCGATATAGCAAAATGTTCTATAAATACGAAGTCTGTCAGTTCCCAGTAGAAAACAAAGCCTGCATAATTACCTTCATTTTCCAGCAAGGCCAGGCGTAAAGCGCCATTGTTCAGTAACAACTGCTGTGCAGCGAGATTGCGCCTTTCTTCGGGCGGGAATGCCTGTTCGTACAACGTCGCAACGTTAGCTGGGATGGTGATGGGTGATATGAGGTTTCGAATTGTCAACATTTTCTCAAAGGTAGGGGAAGTAATCCGGTACCGGGCTGACGCGGGTCAGGGTTCAGGGCGATTTTATGTCAGCCCCTGGGGTTACGAATCCATTTCGTCCCCACGGGGTTTCCCGCGCTACAAACAAAGAGCCCCCTACCGGGTGGCTGATGCAGCGGATGACGAGCTGGAGTTAAACACGCTTTATACACGCTTCATACACGACGCATACACGACGCATCCCGGACGCATACCAGAGGTATACCAGACGTATACCGGACGTATAGTTGGACTTGAACCGCCTGAAACAAGTTTTTCATGCCCACCTGACATGAGGTCGCTTACACCAGGCCTATGTTTGCTTGCTGCTTAATTCATTAGGTTTCAATTATTGTTGCGTTGGTGATACTGCTGCGATGCCAGTATGGGACTGTGGGCTGTACTCCTTGCGAGGACTAGCTATTGAGCTTATCAAACGTTTGGGCTTTGGAATATCTATTTAACCCCTGTCAAACGTTTAGGGCCTCGTCAAGGACTAAGGCCCGCAGTCTCCATCTGGCTCGCAGCTGCGTGAGGGCCTCTAATAACATTAATTGACAATCTTCCGATCAACAAATCTGGTCAACAAATCCGGTCAACAAACAGAATAACAGACAAGATGACAGAAAATTCCCAAAAAAGTAGCTGATTTTTCTAGCAGTTATCAGTTTATCACTTTAATCTGTTTATCGGACATTAGTTTATTAGTTTACCTGTTTATCAGATATTAGTTTATCTATCAGTTTATTACTGTGGCGCGTTATAACGGTTTATTACTGTGGTGTGCACAAATAAGGGTCGGGATTACCGGGAGGCGCCGGCTTATTTGCAGCCCAACAGAAGTTCATGGGCTGACTGGTAATACTGAGTAATTGTAAAGCCACCTTTTGGCCCTTCCTGCTGGAAGATGCCTGTACGGATTTCGTGCCCTTTGCCGGCACATCGTTGATCGTATATTCCTCTGTTTTGAAGACCTCGCCATTTCCTTTCATGTACTGCACGGACACTACTACATTATCCAGCGAATACTCTGACTGGTTCCGCACAATGATCTGCAGGTCTTTAATACCTCCCAGGAAGCCGGTACGGTAATCACTGGTGGTGACGGCAATGAACTGTTTCCAGTTACGGCGGTAATAGGTACGCCGCTCGACAAACGTTCCTTCAGAACGTACGCGTATTTCACTTCTGTTTGCTATCTGCTGTGCAGTCTGACTATTAACGTCCAGCGAGTGCCGCAGATCACGGTTTTCGTTGATCAGCCGCTCGTTCTCTGACAGCACCTGCTTTACGCGTTTCTGTTGCCTGGAGTAACTCATTACGAGGAAAATCACCAGGAAGATAATTATGACCGTATAACCTGCATGTCGCTTCATATCAAGCGAATAGAAAAAATAATGCCAAGTACGGACTCATCTTTCTGCGAACTCATATTTTATCTTCTGCGACTTCTCAAAGTCATACAGTGTGAGTAAGCGCACAGTGTAATAAGACGTCCAGAAAGAGCGCAGTGCGTTGATATGGTTCTGATTCGCCATATCTTTTTCCTGTTGGGCCAGGTTGAGGTCAGTAATGGATATTTTGCCTATGAAGTAACGCTGCTTGGTGATCTCATAACGTTGCCTGGCAATGGTATCTGCTTTGGCGGCACTTTCCAACAGTTTCTGCTGAATGTTGAATTGTTGTGTTTGCAGATAGATCTCCTGCTCGAAGCTGCGTTCCTGCTGTTGGATATCGATCTCTATCAGTTCCTGGTTCGCCTTAGCCTGTCGGACCCTATTACGTGCCTTTCCCCAGTCTACAATCGGGATGGAGATACCCACGCTCAATAATTGGTTTTGCTGCAAATTACCGCCTCCGTATGCGTTTTTAAGGCTAGTCCCCTGCCGGGCCTGTCCGAAGTTGGCTGAAAGGTTCAGCTGGTACCCGTTATTTCCCCTTGCCTCTGCTACCTCCTGTTCTGCCTGCAGTCGTTGCCGGCGGAAGGCGAGCACGGCCTGCCGGTTATCCTGTGCTTCCCGCTGGGCGACGTCAAGAGGGATCTGTAGTGAAGGTACTATATCGGGTAAGGCCACCTGCACGGTGCTGCCTTTGGGGAGTGAGAGGAATTGCGTTAGCTGGCGGTAGGCGATCTCTTTACTCAGCGTAGCCTGTTCCAGGTTATTGCGGGCATTTAGCAGGTTCAGTTCTATCTGCAAGAGTTCATTTTCTGCAATCTTTCCCAGTTCAAAACGTCCCTTGGAGATCCTGTATAAGGTATCGGTGTTGGCCACGTTCTGTTGCAGGATCATCTCCTGCTGTTGTGCCATCAATGCATCAAAGAAATATCCGGAGGCCTCCAGCCCTGTTTTTTCCAGTGCCTCTACGTATTGCTTTTTCGACTCTTCGTATAACAACGGCTGTATACGGGCATCCCAGCGATAGGGATTGTACAGCAGCATGGGCTGCGAATAGTTGACGGAGAAAGGCGTGGACAAATAACTGATCCCTGATGCAGGATCAAATACATCATTACGTTGCAGGTTGGTGGCAACTGACAGTTGTCCGCCGGTGAAGGGTACTACCTGCTGCGCTACGAGGCTCGCAAAAGTAAATGAGTAGGAGCTACGGTTGAAGGCATAGGTGCCATCTGGCTGGCGGATGCTTTCAATATTTCCCAGGAAGCTGCTGTTATTGCTTGCCTGTAAACCAAGCTGCGGACGGCGGCCTGCTATATAATATCTGAAGGCATACAGACTGTTCAGCGCACTGCTACGTGCTTTATAGTAAGAAGGGGATTGTTGCTGCGCCTGTTGTACAACGCCCTGTAAGGACAATGTTTGTTGGGCACTGGTAACAGTACAGGTGATTAGTCCGCAAAAGGTAAACAGAATAGGTATTTTAGTCATGTCGCAAACATTCAATCGGGTTCTTATGTGCCGCCTTACGGGCAGGTGAAATGCCAAAGATGAGTCCTACAGCAGATGCCAATACGAAGGACAGGAAGATGGAAATGCCTGAAACAATGGTGTGGATGTCTGCCAGTTTATCCACCAGGTAGGCGCCAGATACACCCAGTATTACACCGATCACACCACCGGTAAGACTGATCAGTACTGATTCAAACAGGAACTGCATCACGATGTCTTTCTTCTGTGCACCTAATGCCAGGCGGATGCCTATTTCACGGGTACGTTCCAGTACGGAAGCCAGCATGATGTTCATGATGCCGATACCTCCTACCAGGAGTGAAATACCAGCAATTGCACTGAGTACGATATTGAATACGTCTTTGGTCTTCTGTTGCTGTTTGAGTAGTTGTTCAGGAATGGTGATCTCAAAATCCAGCACATCATTATGCCTGCGTCTCAACATACGGCTGATGATCGTTGCTGATTCAGACAATGATTCAGCTGCGTGTACCTGTATGACCAGTTCATCCAGCTGGTGAAAGGTTTTGTTCTGCGGAGCTTCATTACTTCTTCCGAAGAACATCCCGTTATCACCTGCTCCCAGGTACAGAGAAGGATTCTTGTAGCGGATCAGCGATGTTTGAATAGGTATATAGATGTCCAGGTTATAATCCCTGATACCGAGGTTCTCTTTGGTTGCTTTGCTGATCGTTTTTTCTTCGGTTACACCGATGATCTTCAGCCATTGTGTTCCGCATTTGATCGTCTTTCCCAGTGGGTCTTCTGAGATGAAGAACTTACGCTTTACATCACTGCCAATGATACACACGCCTTCACCAGCTACACGCTGCCGTTCATTGAATATAGTACCTGTACCGATCTTAATGTTATTGATGTCAAAGAAGGCGGGTTCTACTCCGACCACTTTCAGTTTACTGCTTTTACTGCCGTAGATTATGTCTTGTTCCAGGATCATCTCCGGGCTGATAGCGGCCACTGTAGGGATAATACGGTGGATACTTTCCGCATCTGCCAGGCTTAGTCCTTTGGAAAAACGGTTCTTTGCAGCGGCTGTTTTAGCTGCTGATTTATCGTCTGAATCCTTTTGCTGTTCTTCTTCTTTTTTCTCTTCCGCCTTGGGTTTGATCACAATGTTATTCACTCCTACAAGCTTCATCTGGTCAAGGATCTCAGCTTGTGCACCTCTACCGATAGCCAGCATGGCAATAACAGCTGCCACACCGAAAATGATGCCCAGCGCCGTGAGGAAAGAACGCAGCCTGTTTGCACCGAGAGAATCCAGGGCGATGTATAGGTTGTTGAAATTACGGTCCAGCATTACATTATTTTAATGTCGTTATTTTCATGTCTTTTGCTGATGCCGGTTCAGAGAGATACACAACATCTCCTTCCGTCAATCCTTTTTCAACGATCACTTCTTCATCATTGGATTTCCCCAGCACTACCTGGTGTTTGGAGATATTACCTGACTTACTTTTATACACATAACTGATCTTACCACTGGCGAAAACGGCTTCCAGCGGGATGATGAGCTTACCAGGCAATTCACTGATCAGTATATTGTTGGAGGTGGTCATTCCGGGTTTAAGAATGGAATCCACTTTATTGAGTTTGATATTTACTTCGAAAACCTTGGCTGTAGCGCCGGGGCGGGTTTCACCGATGTTAGCTACTGTCTTCACAATGCCTTCCATCTTCACTTCAGGAAAAGCATCCAGTCCCATCGTTACCTTCTGTGACTGATGTATTTTACTGATGTCTACTTCATTGATATATACTTTAGACAACATGGTAGAAAGATCTGGAAGCATGGCTACGCGTGGGTCCCAGGAGCGTACCACTGAACCGGTTTTCTTTTTACCACCGCTGGCCCAGTCATTGATATATACCAACAATCCATTCTTTGGCGCTTTGATCATAAAGCGGCTACGCAGTTCTTCAAGTCTTGTTATCTGCCGGCCGAATTCATCTGCTTCACGACGGGCCTGTACCATCTTCGTGGCAGCCTGTTGTTGTTTGATCTTGTAGTTGTCCTTCATCTGTACCAGGTCACGTTGTGCCTTTTCGAGGTCTATCTCTGCCTGCCGGATGGTAGCGGGAGGCTCGTACTTACTCAGTTCCAGGGCCAGTTTTTTCTGTTCCATCTGGAATTGAAGATTGGTCATCTGATCACGAGCCTCCCTTAAAGTAAGTGCTGTATCCAGTGCCGTTTGGGTGACTATTGAATTAGACTTCTCGAATGATAGCTGCGCGTCGCTGATGCGTTTATTCACCAACGTTGGGTCTAGTGTGGCAATGTAATCGCCTTCTTTTACATGGGAACCTTCTGCTACCATATCCTGTATCTTGATCTCATCATAGATCTGGTTGGCCTGCAGATCGGCAGGCGCAGAAACATATACGGTATTCTCCGCTTCCAGCTCTCCTGAGCTGTTTACGACATCACGGAAACTACCTTTACGTACTTTAGCGGTAATACTACTGTCGGCAGCTTTACCTGAAAACAGAAAATAACAGATCGCAATGATAGGAATAACGATAGCAGGCAGCAGCCACCTTCTTTTTTTTAGCATAAGTGGGTAAATGGATTATGAAAGGCCGGGACACTAAAAGGCTACAGACACGTTATAAAAGTAATTGTCCATTTGAAAAATAAATGTTAAAAGTACCTGCATCAGCAACCATTATCGACAGATGACGTAGTTGTGAGTACGATTTGCCATCCGCTATCGACTATCGACTTTAAACACTATTTTTGCACCTCAAATTCGCTCCCTATGGAACTGGTGATCGTCAATAATAAAAAGACAGAAAGGCAATTTCTTGATACACATGTGGTCCTGAACAAAAATATTCCTGAGTGGATCCGTCCCCTGGATAGAGATATCAGGCTGGTATTCGATCCCCAGAAGAATAAGGCCTTCAGACAGGGAGAATGTATCCGCTGGATACTCAAAGACAATAACGGTAAACTGATCGGGCGTATTGCCGCCTTTGTAAATAAAAAATACAGGACAAAAGGAGATACCCAACCGACAGGTGGTGTAGGGTTCTTTGATTGTATCAATGACCAGGCTGCCGCCAACCTGTTGTTTGACACCGCCCGCGACTGGCTGAAAGAAAGGGGTATGGGCGCCATGGACGGCCCTATTAATTTCGGGGAACGTGACCGCTGGTGGGGATTGCTGGTAGAAGGATTTTATGAGCCGCTTTATGGTATGAACTTCAATCCGCCGTATTATAAACAGCTAATGGAAACATATGGCTTCCAGCCATTCTTCGACCAGATCTGTTACTCCATGGGCGTAGATACACAGTTGCAGGAGAAATTCTTCTCACGGCATGCTGCCCTCGCAAAAGATCCTGCCTATCGTGCAGAATATATCAATAAAAAGAACCTGGAGAAATATGCAGGCGACTTCACCACCATCTACAACAAGGCCTGGGCCAGGCATGAAGGCGGTAAGGACATCACCAAACAACAGGCGCTGAACATCTTCAAACAGATGGCGCCCGCTATGGATGAAAAGATCGTCTGGTTTGCCTATCACAATAACGAACCTGTTGCCTGCTGGCTGAACCTGCCGGAACTGAACCAGTTCTTTAAACATATGAACGGGAAGTTCGGCCTGTTTCAGAAACTACAGTTCCTGTACATGAAGCTGATGAAAAAGTGTAAGAAATTCACAGGGATTGTATTTGGGGTTGTACCTGAGTTCCAGGGTAAGGGAGTAGATGCGTTTATGATCGTAGAAGGGGCTAAGGTAATACAGGGTACGCTTTCCTACAGGCAGTATGAGCTGCAATGGATAGGTGATTTTAATCCTAAGATGCTGAATATTGCCGAGAGCCTGGGTACGAAGCCCAGCCGTAAGCTGGTTACTTATCGTTATCTTTTTGACAGGACGAAGGAGTTTCACAGGCATCCGGTTTTGTGATGCATATGCCCGGGATTTGCATATGCATTTCCAGGGTTGCCCCCTAATACAAACACGTTTCCCCGGGGGGCACCCACGACAATATATTATCCCGGGGTTGTATCCCGCGTTTCCCGGGGTTCCACCCCGCGCTACAAACAAGGGGACTCCTAACGGAGTCCTATTATGTTTTGTTAATGGCGTTATGTTTCCCGGGGTTGCACCCCCGCGTTTCCCGGGGTTCCACCCCGCGCTACAAACAAGGGGACTCCTAACGGAGTCCTATTATGTTTTGTTAATGGCGCTATGTTTCCCGGGGTTGCACCCCGCGCTACAAACAAGGGGACTCCTAACGGAGTCCTATTATGTTTTGTTAATGGCATTATGTTTCCCGGGATTGTACCCCGCGCTACAAACAATGGGACTCCTAACGGAGTCCTATTATGTTTTGTTAATGGCGTTATGTTTCCCGGGGTTCCACCCCCGCGCTACAAACAAGGGGACTCCTAACGGAGTCCTATTATGTTTTGTTAATGGCGTTATGTTTTCCCGGGGTTCCACCCCGCGCTACAAACAATGGGACTCCTAACGGAGTCCTATTATGTTTTGTTAATGGCGTTATGTTTCCCCGGGGTTGTATCCCGCGCTACAAACAATGGGACTCCTAACGGAGTCCTATTATGTTTTGTTAATGGCGTTATGTTTCCCGGGGTTGCACCCCGTGCTACAAGCAATGGGCGCCCTACGGAGTCCTATTGCGTTTTGTCGATTAGGCTAGTGGGGAATGTTAATAAGCGGCCGGAGATGCCGGATAATCACGTTATAAATATCCTTTTCCCGGAAGGGTTTCAACAGGTAATCATCAAACCCGGCATCGATGAATTCCTGGTTGGCGGGCATTGTCGTATCTGCTGTCAGCGCCAGTACAGGTATGTGCGCTTTGGTGGGTTCTTTATCTTCCCTGATCCTTTTCACTACCTCAACGCCGGTCATACGGGGCATCTGGAGGTCGAGCAATACCATATCGTAGTTATTACAGACAAATAATTCGTAGGCGGCAACCCCGTCGGACGCTTTGTCGAACCGGCATTGCCAGCGGGTCAGGATCCTGTCCATGAGGGCCAGGTTCATTTCCTGATCATCAGCCACCAGTATATACCGGTCTTTCATTAACTGGCCGGTAGTCTGGCTGAGCTCCTGCTGGGTGACAATGATGGTTTGCGGTGGCGGTAACGGTTGGTAGCTGAGGGAACAGGAGAAACAACTGCCTTTTCCAGGTGTGCTCTCTACTGTTAGCTGTCCATTGTGCAATTCTACCAGTGCGCGGACGAGCGCCAGCCCCAGTCCTGCGCCATGCAGGGTACCTGTAACAGGGGTTCCGTTGTACATATACTGATCAAATATATAGGGTAGTCTTTCCGGAGTGATACCACTGCCGGTATCCCTTACCTGGATACTCACCTGTATATTTCCTGATGCCTGTTTTTCTACCTGCATATGGCAGTG
Source organism: Chitinophaga ginsengisoli (assembly GCF_003014595.1). GTDB lineage: Bacteria > Bacteroidota > Bacteroidia > Chitinophagales > Chitinophagaceae > Chitinophaga > Chitinophaga ginsengisoli. Next base: position 271,194 of record NZ_PYGK01000003.1, read on the forward strand.
TACGCTACCGGCATCGGTATATTTAATGGCATTTTCCACGAGGCAGGCAAGTATCCGTGTCAGACGGTCACCATCTCCGGTCACTTCCAGTTGTTGGTCTCCTTCATACGTAATTTCAAACTGGAGACGTTTATTGTATGCGCGGGAGGACAATTGCCGTGTAACAGTATCAAATATTTTATAAGGCGAAAATGGATAAGTATCAAGGTGCAGTTCCCCTTTCTGCAACCAACCCAGTTCCTGGATATTCTGTTGTATCTGCATTAACATGCCGGCTGCATTTTCAACGGCGCCCAGCAGTTCACGCTGATTACAATCCAGTGCTGTATAAGACAACTGTTCGCTAAATCCGATGATGGCATTCAAAGGTGTACGCACTTCCTGGCTGATGTTACTGATCATGTTCAGGCGTGCATCCTTCACATCTTTCCCGGTACGATTTATGTATGTTATTTGTTTCCGGAGACACCAGATGTAATACAGGAGAACAATCACTAATGCGAATAACAGCACAGGCAACAAAAATGATGGATCGATGACAGTAATAACTGCCGGAACAGTGATGTCGTTTACTGAAGGGGCATTTACAATCACGAACAGGGAGAATGTATATGGGATTATTCCAAAAGCAAGCGATAGGTACATCGTATGCAATTAAAAGATGAAAAAAGTTGGCGTTAAACTAACAATCAATTAAGAGTTTCTGACTCTTCTAAACCCGGTCTTTTAACAGGCAACATTGATGTACCGAATTTAATTAAAAGCTGTGAGATGGAAAATTATTTCCCTTTCGTGTTATGTGCCAGCTTAGAAATAAGGAGTATATTTATCGTGAGCTGATATGCTCCGCCAAAACCTGTTAATACTATGTCCAACAACCAATGCGGAGGCTCCCCCGGGACTACTGTGAACTATAAGTTTTATGATGTCAGGCATGTACTTTAGACGAGAGGTGCTACGAATGACAGGTGGTGTGCTGTTGTTTTATGTCACCTATATCATTTTATTATTATGCTCTTTACTGCTGATGGCAGCCTTTACCTGGAGCGGAAGTACACTTATTGCATATGCTTCTTATCAGGGTGTATCCGGTATATTCATGTCGGTTGCTGGCGCCTTGCTCTTATTACTGGGCATTTTGCAGGCAGTATTCATAATCCTGTTCCTTTTTAGCAGGCACAAAACTACTGTTCCTTACCGCACTATCATTACGGAGAAAGAACAACCTGTATTGTTTGATTTCATACACAAACTTGTAAAGCAGACCAAAGCCCCCTTTCCGAAAAAAGTTTATCTGGTACCGGATGTCAATGCTGTCGTATTCCACTCTCCCGGAGTTACAGGGCTTTTTGGTGATGCGGACAAAAATCTGGTGATAGGACTCGGCATGGTGAACAGTCTTAATATCAGCGAGTTTAAAATGGTGCTGGCACACGAGTTCGGGCATTTTTCCCAGCGCAGTATGAAGCTGGTTCTGCACGTATATACGATCAACAGGATCATTTACAATATTCTCTATGAGAACAGAGGCTGGCGCAACGGTATTATCTGGCTTTCCAACAAAGGCCTGCTTGCAGCATTGTTATCACGGTTGTTTGTGTTGCTGGCAGCGGGTTTACATTTCCTTTTCCGGAACATGCATGAACTGATCAATCGTCAGTATATGCGTTTAAGCCGTGAAATGGAATTTAATGCCGATGAAGTAGCGCTTTCCATCTGCGGAACAGATACCGCCATTTCAGCCATGCGCCGGGCAGAAATGAGCAATGCCTGTTTTCAGCAGCTGCTACAGCGGACGACCACGTGGGCGCGGCAACATCGGTTTATCCGGAATATTTACGAAGCACACCGCATGCTCATAAAATATCATGCGAAGCGGCATAGTACACCTCTCGATCACCAGCAGCTGCCACAGTATAATGACGACCATTTCGGCACTACCATGAAAAGCCAGGTACAGTTTCGTGATCAGTGGGCGTCTCATCCTACACAGGAGGAACGTGAGCAACGTTACCTGGCGGCCAACATTCCCGGTGTAACGATTGCGCAAAGCGCATGGACACTGTTTCATGATGCAGAGCGATTACAGGAGCAGATGTCGCGGCAGGTGTACCAGGTGTTGACACCGGAAGAAACGCCCGGGCACTGGTCTGCTGCGGAAGATCTTATCAGCGAGATCGAAGCTTTTCATGAGCAGTATGCGTTTCCAACGCCGTATAACAATTACTACGACGACAGGCCTTTCTCGCCTATTCCTCCAGGCAGGCTGGAACCTTTTTCTGAGGAAGAACAAATTTTGTACACTCTTTCCACACTGTATACAAAAGAGCATCGGCAACGGATCCGTCGTTATTTCCGGGATATGCAGGATGCGGCAACCTTACAGGCAATCATCAGCAGAGAGATCCAGGTAACACAGTTTACTTACGAGGATGTGCAATACCACAGTCATGAGGCGTTGAAGATACTGGACAAATTACAGCAGCAGATCGCCAGGGACAGCGAATGGCTGGAGGAACACGACCGGCTTGCCCTTCGTTATCATTATACCTTTGCATTGCGACAGGCGCTGGAAGCTGCCTCTAATTTACAGGAACAGTACAAATGTGTTCTATCACACCAGGCCAGGGCTTCTGCCCTCAATGAAATAGCCGGTATGATCATGGAAAGCATTCCGGTATTTTATAACGGGAACAATACCACTCCGGCAAAAACAGATTCCTGGCTCCGGATACTGCGGCAGGAGGCAACACAATTGCTACAGTTATTGCAGGACCTCTTGCTTCAGCATCATATCAGCGATCAATGGGAACCGGACCTGCAGCAGAAGGTGACGCATTTTATTCAACAACAGTATCCTTATCTGCTGGCACACCCGCCATTACCAGAAGAACTGGAAGCAATGCACGACATCAGCGCAGCGGTATCTGACCATTACAATAACAGTATCCTGCTGATGAAAAAAGACTTCCTTTATCGTTGCCTTGACTTCAGCGAGCTGTCTGTTGCCCATTGACGGCGTTACTTTTCTTAATATGTAAGTAGTTACCCTACCGGCAGGTACTATGAACTATGGAGCAGCGGCTAGGGACTATGGACAATTTTCTGTACTTTCGGCCCTCGCGAATGCGTTGTATATATGGAGAATTTTATCGTTTCAGCCCGTAAATACCGTCCACAGAATTTTTCAACCGTAGTCGGACAATCACATATTACGACCACCCTTAAAAATGCGATCCGTAACAATCAGCTGGCACACGCCTTCCTGTTCTGCGGTCCGAGAGGTGTGGGTAAAACAACCTGTGCCCGTATACTGGCCAAAACAATCAACTGTGAGAACCTGCAGCCTGATGGGGAAGCATGTAATCAATGTCATTCCTGTACTTCTTTCAACGAAGGAAGTTCCTTCAACATCCATGAGCTGGATGCTGCCTCCAACAACTCGGTAGATGATATCCGGACGTTGGTAGAGCAGGTACGTTTCGCACCTCAGGCAGGAAAATATAAGATCTACATCATAGATGAGGTGCACATGCTCAGTTCTTCCGCATTCAATGCGTTCCTGAAAACGCTGGAAGAACCCCCTTCTTATGCCATCTTCATCCTGGCTACTACGGAAAAGCACAAGATCCTCCCGACTATCCTCAGCCGGTGTCAGATCTTCGACTTCAAGCGTATCACGATCCAGGATACGGTAGACCATTTGCAGGAGATCTGTCAGAAGGAGCATATCCAGGCAGAATCTGATGCGCTGCACCTGGTAGCACAGAAGACGGATGGTTGTATGCGTGACTCACTCAGTACCCTGGATAAGATTGTCAGCTTTACGGGCGGGTATCTGACTTACCAGAACACGCTGGAGCACCTGAACATCCTGGATTACGATTATTTCTTTAAAGTAATGGAGGCTGTGCTGCAACAGGATGTTGCCACTGCCCTGCTGATATTTGACGAGGTCTTACAGAAAGGTTTTGAGGGCGATAACTTCCTGAACGGCTGGGCGGAATTTCTCCGTAACCTGCTGATGAGCAAGGAAGAGAAGGTGTTGCACCTGGTGGAAGTATCTGGTAATCTCAAGGACAGGTACAAGCAGATGTCCGGCAAGGTAAGCCCGTCTTACCTGATCACGGCGCTGCACCTGTTGAATGAGACGGAGATCAACTACAGGATGGCCCGTAATAAAAGGTTGCATGTGGAGATGGCGCTGATCAAGCTTTGTTTCCTGCAGCAGGCCGTTACCTTAGTCAGCGATGACCAAACCGGAGAGGTAGTAAAAAAAAAACTGGTAGCTGATGGCGCCGTACCGCAGAAACTGCGGTCTTCCTTTATACAGGCAGCTCCTGCCCCAAAAGCGATGGCAGGGCAGCCGGCTACTACCGGTTCTATTGCCACCAATGAAGCAAGACTGACCATTGAGACACCGCCACCGGCAGTCAACCAGCAACAGGCACCTGCCCAACCTGTACAAAGGCAGGCGCCTCCGGTGCAGCCTACCACAGCACCTGTAACGTCGGCGACGGCTACCGCCAACCGGCCTGGCCAGCAAACAACTGCCCCTCAGCCGAAACTGACCGGTCTTGCCGCCATGAAGGAGGCGCTCGCAGCCAGACAGCAGGTACAGACCGTACAGGAAGTCATTCCTATCACGCTGGGCGCACTTTCTGTATACTGGGATGAATTCATCGATACTTTCAGGCAGGCTAACAAAATGACAGTTGTGAGCAATCTGCAACTGGCTACTATTAACCTGACCGGACCTGAAGAAATTAACATTGTGAGCAGGAATATTGTGCAATTCCGCTTCATGGAAGAAGAAAAACTGGCTATTTCGGCTTTCTTTAAGGAAAAGTTCCGTAACCCGGCCATCGTGCTGACCCTGGGGCTGGATGAGACGCAGCAGACGGTGGATATTGGCCCTGCGCCACTTTCCAGCCGGGAACAGTTCCAGAAGATGACTGAAAAATATCCGCTGATAAAGGAACTGAAAGATAAGTTGAATATGGAACTGGATTTTTAAAGGGGTTTACAGAAATATCTTCTGTAATCTAACTTTCACAATTCGCATTTCTTTTGTAGGTTTGGGCAAAATTTGGAATAATACTATGGCAGAAGTTATCAGAATGCCCCTTTTGAGTGACACAATGACTGAAGGGGTGATCGCGGAATGGCATAAAAAGGTAGGAGATACCGTAAAAGCAGACGACGTAATTGCTGAGGTGGAAACAGATAAAGCCACCATGGAAGTGATGGGCTATGTGGAAGGTACTCTATTATATATTGGTGTCGAGAAAGGTAAGGCTGCTAAAGTAAATGAGATTATAGCTATTGTAGGAAAACCAGGTGAAGATTATAAATCTTTACTCGGTGGAGGTAATAATAATGGCCAGGCGGCACCTGAAGCTAAGCCTGCAGCGCAGGAAGCACCAGCGCCAGCAGCTGCTCCGGCAGCCAGCAGTGCTGACAGTGCAGCTGCAGCAGAGGCACTGAAAAATGCAACCGTTATCCGTATGCCGCTGTTGAGCGATACCATGACGGAAGGCAAGATCGTAGCCTGGAACAAAAAAGTAGGCGATACCGTGAAAAGTGACGATGTACTGGCTGAGGTAGAAACTGATAAAGCTACCATGGAAGTGATCGGATACGCTGACGGTGAGCTGTTATATGTAGGTGTAAAAGAAGGTGATGCAGCTAAAGTAAACGGCATCATCGCGATAGTAGGTAAAAAAGGTACCAATGTAGATGCGATCCTCGCAGCAGAAGGTACAGGTGGTGCAAAACCAGCCGCACAGGCAGCGCCGACAGCTACTCCGGCTGCATCTGCAGCTCCGGCAGCTACGCCTGAAGCTTCAGAAAGTAAAGATGGTCGTGTGAAAGCATCTCCGCTGGCTAAGAAAATAGCTGAAGAAAAAGGTATCGATATCAACAAAGTGACTGGCTCCGGCGACGGTGGCAGGATCGTGAAGAAAGATATTGACAGTTATGTTCCATCCGCAGCACCAGCTGCCGCCAAACCAGGCGCTGCTCCAGCTGCTAAAGCTCCGGCATTCGCTCCGGCAGGTCAGGAAGGATATACTGATGTTCAGTTAAGCCAGATGCGTAAAGTGATCGCTAAGCGTCTGAGCGAGAGCAAATTCTCTGCACCTCACTTCTACCTGAAAGTAGATATCAATATGGACAAAGCCATTGAAGCGCGTAAAGCTATCAATGAAGTGTCTCCTGTTAAGATCTCCTTCAACGACATGGTGATCAAGGCTGCTGCCCTGGCACTGCGTCAACATCCTGATGTGAACAGCAGCTGGATGGGAGACTTCATCCGCCAGAACCATCACATCCACATCGGTTCCGCTGTGGCTATCGAAGATGGTCTGATCGTTCCGGTGATCCGCTTTGCTGATCAGAAATCCCTGAGCCAGATAGCTGGTGATGCGAAAGAACTGTATGACAAAGCGAAGAACAAGAAACTGCAGCCGCAGGATTTTTCTGGTAATACCTTCACTATCTCCAACCTGGGTATGATGGGTATCGATGAATTCACTGCTATCATCAATCCGCCGGATTCCGCAATCCTGGCTGTTGGCGGTATCAAAGAGACTGTTGTTTCCGAAAAAGGACAGTTCAAAGTGGTGAACATCATGAAGCTGACCCTCAGCTGCGACCACCGTAGTGTGGATGGCGCTGTAGGAGCACGTTTCCTGGCTACGCTGAAGAGCTACCTGGAAAATCCGGTAACTATGCTGGTATAATTGTTATATCAACAACTAACTATAAAACAGGCGTCCCGTTGCACGGGGCGCCTTGTTTTTTTAACCCCTTCCCTATTCTCTTAACACGCTGTTATTCAGTATGAGAATTTGGGATTTGCCATTTTTATGATTAAATTTAAGTTGCCCCCCAACAACTAAATGATCAAATGGAGATTCCTAAGAATGCGCTAAGCTGGTTCGAAATCCCTGTACACGACTTTGACAGGGCCAGGAAGTTTTACAGCACGATATTTAACTATGAAATGCCTGAAGAGCAGCTGGGCCACAACAGGAAAGCTTTTTTTGCGTTCGACAAACACAATGATGGCATTGGCGGAGCCATTGTTCAGGGCTCTGAATATTTCCCCAGTCAACGTGGCGCCCTTGTTTATCTGCATGCCGGGGATGACCTCACAGAAGTGCTTGAGCGCGTGGAAGCGGCAGGCGGGAAGATAGAGCTGGATAAACGCCCGGTGTCTGAGTTGCAGGACCTGGGATATTTTGCGATTATTTTTGATCCGGATGGTAATAGAGTTGCCCTACATTCCAAAGGATAAAAAGACTGTATACCAACAAACAAGACTATTTCTTATCTTATTCTTCTGTCTATTCTTTCACTTTCTTTTGAAAGTTCAATAACTTAGCATTACATTTGGATAACGAAAAGAGGATTACATGAAATTGGCAGAAGCAAAAGCACAGTTTATACAAACCTGGGGATCTCTGGGAGCGCAATGGGGTATTAACCGCACCATGGCTCAGATCCATGCGCTGCTGATGATCATGCCTGATCCACTCAGTGCTGACGATATCATGTCGGAACTGAATATTTCCCGCGGTAATACCAATATGAACGTACGGGAACTGATCAACTGGGGGTTGGTAGAGCGTGTACTGATTCCTGGGGAGCGGAAGGAATACTTTACTGCCGAAAAGGATATCTGGAGGGTAGCTACTGAGATTGCGAGGGAGCGGAAACGTCGTGAGCTGGATCCTATTCTCAAGACATTGAATCAACTGCAGGATGTGGAAGGAGATACGAAAGACAAACACGTAAAAGCCTTCAAAGACTCCATCCAGGGAATCAATAAGTTTGCCCATCAGACAGACAGGGTGATCAACTCTTTTGTGAAGTCGGAGGAAAGCTGGTTCTATGGAACGCTCATGAAATTATTCAAGTAATATTTTTTTGTTCATATGTTTCACTTTTTATTGAAAGTTCAGAAACAGTATTAATCCCTCTTACTATGAAAAATAAAAAAATAGTCATTGCAGCAGGAACAGGATTTATCGGAACCGGCATGATAGCGCATTTCGGTAGTGATAATGACATTGTTGTTCTCAGCCGTCATCCTGGTGCCGGGCATGGCCGGGTAAGGTATGTTAGGTGGGATGGTAAGACACTGGATACCTGGTCAAAGGAACTGGAAAATGCAAACCTCCTGGTCAATCTGGCTGGAAAGAGTGTGAATTGCCGTTATACAGCCGAAAACAAACAGGAGATATTTGATAGCAGGACGAACGCCACAGCGGTGCTGGGAGCCGCTATACGGACCTTGCAGCACCCACCGGTGCTATGGATCAATGCTGCTTCCGCCACTATTTACCGGCATGCAGAAGACCGGCCCATGGATGAATATACAGGAGAGATGGAAAACGATTTTTCCGTGCAGGTATGTAAGCGCTGGGAAGCAGCATTTAACGAGGAAGAGACACCACACACACGCAAAGTGATCCTCCGTATAGCCGTTACCCTTGGCTACCAGGGGGGCGTTATGGAGCCCTATCTCAACCTGACGAAATTCGGATTGGGAGGCTATCAGGGAAATGGCAGGCAAAAATTCAGCTGGGTACATATCACCGATGTATGCCGGATGATGGCGTGGGTGTTTGAACATCCTGAACTGGATGGTGTATTTAACTGCAGCGCCCCTCATCCTGTCAGTAACCGACAGTTTATGAGGACATTACGGAAGGCGGCAGGACACGTCTTTGGCCTACCGGCTTTCCCCTGGATGTTACGTATCGGGGCGCGACTTATTGGCACAGAGGCTGAGTTGCTGTTGAAAAGTCGCTGGGTACTGCCTACCCGCGCATTACAGGCCGGATTTGTTTTTGAGTATCCTCAGCTTCAGTTTGCTATGGAGAATATTATAGGCCAACTGCCAAGGCGTCGGTATCATCTCATATAGATCATTATGGTTTAATGTTTGCTCTTACATAGTGCGTACCTGCCGGGGTTTATATCCTGGCGGGTACTTTTAAAAAGGATTGTTTATGAACGACAAGAAACTTACGGTTGTATTAGGCGCTTCTCCCAACCCGACAAGATATAGTTACCTGGCAGTGTCCAGACTGGCCGCACATGGGCATCCTGTACTTGCTATCGGTAATCGGGAAGCACAGATAGGCGATACCCCTGTGACGAAAGAACATCCGGTAGCAGCAGATGTGGACACCGTTACCCTGTATATGAACCCAATGCTACAGCGGGAGTATTACGATTATATCCTGCAACTGCATCCAAAACGCATCATCTTTAATCCAGGTACGGAGAATGAGGAACTGGCTGCATTAGCCGACAGCAAAGGCATTGAAACAATGGAGGCCTGTACACTGGTGTTGCTGAGTACCGGCCAGTATTAAGCGCAATAGCCGGTATCCCCCTCTGAAATGCTATCCCCTACGGAATAACATGCCCTTAATTCTTGCTTTCTCTCATCTGATTGCTGATTAATTTTTGTATATTACTTATAATATTCCCCTACCAGCACGGATTTATCACGACAGAACGGCATTTATGTAATCTTAACGACCACGCCTATTCACTCTAATCATATATATTATCATGAAATGGAGAAGATTCAACGGCGAACCGATTCATTTGCCCATTAAAGAAGAAGTGCGCCAGGCAATTGTCCGGGAAACCGGAAAGGGCTTTCACTTAAAAGTGTGTATTGGCACGGACTCACAGGTAAAAGGAGCAGAAACAGAATTTGCTACGGTGATTGTTTTCCTGCGTGAAGGACATGGAGGATTCATGTTCATCCACAATGACAAAACACGCGACTCTTATTCCATCAAAGAGCGTATGCTCATTGAGGTAGCGAAGAGTATTGAGATTGCCTATGAACTGTGTGACCTGTTCACTGCGTACGATGTGGACATGGAAGTACATGCAGACATTAACACGAACCCCCAGTTTAAGAGTAACCTGGCCCTGCGTGAGGCGATGGGTTATATACTGGGAATGGGATTTGCCTTCAAAGCAAAACCAGACGCCTTTGCCAGCAGCTGCTGTGCGGATAAGGTAGTGAACTAAGCCTGCAGGCTGCTATTACTTTCCCCGCTGTCAGGATGCGCTCTTCCGCATCCAGGGGCTTTCATCCCCCTCAACGAAATCTTTCCCGAAATATTGTAATGTTAACTCTTTGTAAAGATAAACGCCTGAAACGTAGATCAGGAGCGACTATGCCCGTATTTCCCTTCTCATCGCGGATATTCTGTTCCGGACGGGGCCCTTTTAATTTGAAAAAAATTCCTTAATTTATACTTGTTATACTGATATACTGTTATACTGATTTTACTGAATAGCTGTCCAACATGCGTGCCTACATAACTGTCATACTACTGTTAGCAATAGTATCTGCCAACTCATCTTGCAAAAAAGAGTCTATTTCGGACACTTCTTCTCAAAAGCTGCAGGGCAGCTGGAGATTGCTGTATTCCAAGCCTGCCGGGGACAAAGCCCTGGTCAAATATGACAGCACGTCTTCAGAGATCCTGAAATTCGATGGTAACAATATGCTCACCTACAACCGCGGCTCGCTGATTTCCAGGGAGACCTTCCTGATGGCACTGAAAAGCGATCGTCAGCCCTACCTGGTAGCAGACAGCGATCCATGGAATCCACGGATATTCAGCTGCAACATCAGCGGAAATGATACCTTATCCCTGTTATCGGTGCATTCCAACGTTCATATTGGCCGTGTGTATGTAAGAGTGAAGCCTTAGCAACTATTGCCGGGCTAACCAATGGCCTTGAATTCCGTATTCATTTCGTCTATCGTTGACAGGATCGCGTCTCTGCCTGTCTTTTTCACTGTACTGGTTACAAAATGGGCCGGGAGGAATTCCCATGTTTCCCTGAGCTTATTCAGGAATGCCTTTATATTCCGGCTGGTCTCGGCCTGGGTGTTCTTATCTGCTTTTGTGAATACCAGGGAGAAAGGGATCTGCCACTCTCCCAGCTGGCTAATAAAGTCGATATCCAGTTTCTGGGGGGTATGACGGCTGTCGATCAGCACAAAGACACTCACCAGGTTCTGTCTTTTACGGAGATAATTCTCTATCATCTGCTCCCAGGAACGGCGTTGCGACTGGCTTACCTTGGCGAAACCATATCCAGGTAAATCCACCAGGTACCAGGCCTGGTTGATCAGGAAGTGGTTGATCAGCTGCGTTTTACCGGGTGTTCCGGACGTTTTTGCCAGCTTTTCATTGTTTGCCAACATATTGATCAGGGAAGACTTTCCCACGTTGGAACGGCCTATAAAGGCATATTCCGGAAGGTTCGGTGTAGGACATTTCTGCCAGTCAACATTACTGATGAGGTATTCTGCGCTCTTGATGATCATATTTTTACTCTTCGGGCACAAAGTTCATGAAAATTTAGTTATTGCCGGCATTTCTCTATTTTCTACTAACTTTGCGGGCTATGTCAGATAAGAAGATTGTACCGTTTGCCACATCAGAACTCAGCAAGAAGGAACAGATAGCGACCATGTTCAATGACATTGCTCACCGCTATGATTTCCTCAACCATTTCATGTCGTTGGGTATTGATATCCAATGGCGTAAGAAAGCATTGAGACAATTAAAGGCCTTACAGCCGAAGAAAATGCTGGATGTGGCCACCGGTACGGGCGATTTTGCCATTATGGCGAATAAGATGCTGCAACCCAATACGATAACCGGTATTGACATATCTGAGGGCATGCTTGCTCACGGGCGTGAAAAGATCAATAAACTGGGATTATCCGACAAAATAACCCTTCAGCTGGGCGACAGTGAAACAATAAGTTTTCCAGACATGACGTTTGATGCTATAACAGTGGCATACGGCGTACGTAACTTCGAGCATCTGGAAAAAGGACTGTCAGAAATGTTACGTGTATTAAAGCCGGGAGGTAAGCTGGTGATATTGGAATTTTCCAATCCAACGGTTTTTCCTATTAAGCAATTATATAATTTGTATTTTCGTTATATTACACCGTTGATCGGGAAATGGATAGCCAGGAGTGAAGCTGCATACACCTATCTGCCAGCGTCAGTGAAAGCGTTCCCGCAAGGTCAGGAGATGTGTAATATTTTAATTAATACCGGTTTCCAAGCAGTAACATGCAAAAAGCTCACATTCGGCATCAGCTCTATTTATTGCGCATCCCGCTAGTACTTCTGGTAATCCTATGGAATACAGGTCGCGTGAAAGCGCAGTCTGTGATGAACATGGAAGAACACGATGCCAAGCCCTATTACTTTGGTATCACACTTGCAGGCAACAATTCCAATTTCAAGCTATTACATGATGAGATCTTCCTCAAGCAGGATTCTATTATGGTGGCTGAACCGCTAAGGACCTTCGGCTTCAACCTGGGTTTGCTGGGGAATGTACGTCTCAGTGAGAACTTTGATATCCGTTTCAATCCGCAGTTATTATTTGCCTCCAAGAATCTCTACTATAAAGAGAACTATCCTACGCGGGAAACGACCAAGAACATTGAGTCTATCCTGCTCAGCTTCCCTTTGCAGCTGAAATTCAAATCGGACCGTATTGGTAACATGCGCGTGTATACGATCGGTGGTCTGAAGTATGACTATGACCTTGCTTCCAATGCGAGGGCCCGTCGTGCGGAAGACCTGGTGAAGATCAGGAAAAGCGATTACGGGTATGAGTTCGGCGCCGGATTTGAGTTCTATTTCCCAAGTTTTATCTTCTCTCCCGAGTTCAAGATCAGCAATGGTATTGGTAACGTACATGTGAAAGATGAGAACCTGCGTTATTCCAATGTGATCGACAAACTGAATTCCAGGATGATCGTTTTTTCCATCCACCTGGAAGGTTGATTGCTGACGGCGTATAGTTAGTCGGTGGACAAATTGTCTATTTACTATCTTTGCGCCATGAATTACATCATCCGCAATATATCAGTGGTCAACGAAGGCACCACTACTGTTCAGGACGTATATATACAAGATGGCCGCATCGCGAAGATGGCGCCACAATTGAATGTAAGCGGTCAATACACCGAAATTAACGGCGAAGGCAAACACCTACTGCCCGGTGTTATTGACGACCAGGTGCATTTCCGCGAACCTGGCCTTACCCACAAAGCCACCATCTATACAGAAGCCCGCGCAGCCGTTGCCGGAGGTACCACCAGCTTCATGGAAATGCCGAATACACAGCCGGCAGCACTTACACAGGAATTACTGGAAGATAAATATCAAATTGCCGCACAGCATTCACTGGCGAATTACTCCTTTTTTATGGGAGTGGCCAATGACAATGTGGAAGAGGTGCTGAGAACAAATGCAAAAAAAGATCAGATCTGTGGTGTAAAGATCTTCATGGGATCTTCTACCGGCAATATGCTGGTGGACAATTACATCACACTGGAACAGATCTTCTCTGGCAGTGAACTGCTGATTGCCACACATTGTGAGGATGAAAAGATCATTAAGGCCAACCTGGAAAAATACAAACAGGAAGTAGGTGCGGAAAACCTCACGGTAGAGTATCATCCGATCATCCGCAATGAAGAAGCCTGTTTCGAGTCATCTCTGACCGCTATCCAGTTTGCTAAAAAATTCAATTCAAGACTACACATCCTGCATATCTCCACTGAAAGGGAATTACAGCTGTTCAGCAATATGCTGCCATTGGAAGAAAAACGCATTACGGCTGAAGTATGTGTACATCATCTGCATTTTTCTGCCGAAGACTACGGATCCAGGGGCAACCTGATCAAGTGTAATCCGGCTATCAAGGCAGTGCATAACAAACATGCGCTTTGGAAAGGCTTGCTGGATGACAGGCTCGATATCATTGCTACAGACCATGCGCCGCATACCTGGGAGGAAAAACATCAGCCTTATTTACAGGCGCCTTCCGGCGTTCCATTGGTGCAGCATAGCCTGCTGCTGATGCTGGAGCACGTATCGCTGGGCAATATTACCCTGGAAAAAGTGGTGGAAAAGATGTGTCATGCGCCGGCAGTATGTTTCCAGATCAAAGACAGGGGCTATCTGCGGGAAGGTTACTTTGCTGATTGTGTGATCGTTGATCTGCAACAGGCCACTACAGTAGATAAACAGAATATCTATTACAAGTGCGGCTGGTCTCCTTTTGAGGAACACACCTTCCCGGCTGCTGTTACTCACACGTTTGTGAGCGGGCACCTGGCTTATGAGAACGGCCAATTCAATGAATCAGCAAGAGGACAACGCCTGTTATTTAACCGTTGATCCTGTTCAACAGATAAAGGAGAATGCTCTTATCACTCATTTGATAAGAGCATTTTCTTTTGTACAATTGCCATCCTCTGCATTTATGGAAATGGCGGCGCATTGCATCTATACATATTATTGGAAACAGCGCAAGTCACGATACCAATTTTTTTCTATTATATTCACTAAAAATACCTGTGCATGGAACTGGACAAAACAACCTACTATGATCTCTCCATCTTTAACCGTGAAGAAGAATATTCGCTGTTTCATAAACTGGATTTTACCACTACCACAGGTGGCAAGGAATACTTAAGGTACCTGTACAGCAATCCTTTAAAAGATATTGCATCCATAGAAGAGCGTCAGCGGGTGCTGCAATTCATCCTGCAGCAGGAAGATAGCTGGCCGGCAGATATTATCAGTAACGGTACTATCGTCGTGATGGAAAACTACCTGGAAGCACAAATAGAACCTATCAGCAACCCGGATGGGGTACCTCTGCTGGTAAGTGCGCTTTTGACAAAAACTATCTTTTCACCGGACTATAGTTTTATCAAATTCTCTTTTACCCAGCTACTCAATTTACTGAAGGGATTCCGTCAGCTGGAAAAGAACTTCAATACCGATCAGGCGCCTAAAATACTCAAGCAAATGCTGGACAGGGCGCATCATTTGTTGTATCAGAAAGAGTTCAATGATATTATAGTGGCGAGTGATGCAGGTCCTGTGTCTTTTGTACAGATCCTCAGATATGATCATTATATCCGTAAAAGACAGCGGAAGAGTATTTCCGAATTGCTGGATATCTACCGCCGTCTAGACGCCTATTATGCTATGGCAAAGGCGGTACGGCATTTCAAGCTGCAGTTCCCAGTTTTTGAAGATACGCCTCATCCTTTTGTGGAGCTGGATAACCTGTATCATCTCATCCTGCCAAAGCCGGTGGCATATGATATTACTATGAAACCGCAGTCGCACTTCCTGTTCCTGACAGGGGCGAATATGGCAGGGAAAACCACCTTCATCAAGGCAGTGGGCGTAGCGGTATTCCTGGCGCATATTGGTATGGGTGTGCCGGCGGGAAGTATGAAGCTGAGCTTCTTTAATGGTATCTTCAGTAATATCCAGGTGCAGGATAACATCTTTAAAGGAGAAAGTTATTTCTACAATGAAGTACAGCGTATCAAGAATACGATCATCAAAATAAATGATAACAAAAAGTGGTTGGTGCTGATAGATGAAATGTTTAAAGGCACTAATGTGGAAGATGCGAAGAACTGTTCACTGGCGGTGGTGAATGGATTGCTGAAGAGTACCAACTGTCTGTTCATCCTATCCACACACTTGTATGAGATTGCAGAAGAGCTACAGAATGCACAGAATATCCGTTTCAAGTATTTTGAATCGCAGGTAATAGAAGATAATCTTTACTTCACTTATCAGCTGAAAGATGGTGTGGCAAAGGAAAAGATAGGTTATCTCATCCTGAAGCGAGAAAAGGTGCTGGACTTACTGAATGAGATAAAGTAAAATGAATGGAATGAATAAATATTGAATGATCGGCTTTCTATAAATTCGACATTGATATTTATTCATTCTTCTTTTAACCTTATCTATGATTGTGAAGACCTACGGCAGTGCCGTACAAGGCGTAGAAGCCATTTCCATTGTTATTGAAGTAAACGTTGCTCCCAAAGGCACCCAGTTTTACATTGTCGGCTTACCAGACAGCGCTGTCAAAGAGAGTGAACGGCGTATAGAGTCTGCCATTATTAACATCGGTTTCCGGTTTCCCCGTTTCAGGACAGTCGTGAACATGGCTCCGGCCAATATCAGGAAGGCCGGTTCTGCCTACGATCTGCCTATTGCATTAGGCTTGATGGCCGCTTCAGAACAGATCAATGCAGACCTGTTATCACAGTTCACTATTATGGGAGAATTATCGCTGGATGGCACTGTACAACCCATCCGGGGAGCGCTGCCTATAGCCATACAGGCCAGGAAAGAAGGCTTCAAAGGCCTGATCGTACCCTCACAGAATGCGCGTGAAGCAGCGATGGTGAATAACCTGGAGGTCTATGGTGTTACACATCTGCGGGAAGTGATCGAGTTCCTGCAGGCGCCTGATACGCTGCAGCCAGTATTTGTAGACACAAGAGCAGAATTCGCCAATGGTCTGCAACATTTTGATATCGACTTTAATGATGTGAAAGGCCAGTACACGATCAAACGTGCATTGGAAGTAGCCGCAGCCGGCGGACATAATGCGCTGCTGATCGGTCCTCCGGGTGCAGGTAAAACCATGCTGGCCCGCAGGCTTTGCACTATTCTGCCGCCGCTTAGTTTACAGGAAGCGCTGGAAACGACCAAGATCCATTCTGTGGCGGGTAAACTGCCGGCAGATGCTTCGCTGATTACGCAAAGACCTTTCCGTTCTCCGCATCATACGATCAGTCATACTGCCTTGATCGGTGGAGGTAGTATTCCACAACCGGGAGAAATATCACTGGCGCACAATGGTGTACTGTTCCTGGATGAACTGCCGGAGTTCAGCAGGCAGGCGCTTGAGGTCATGCGGCAACCTATTGAGGAAAGAAAGGTGTCTATTTCCCGGGCGAGACTGTCTGTGGAATTCCCTGCCAGTTTCATGCTGGTCACCAGTATGAATCCCTGCCCCTGTGGGTTCTTTAATCATCCGGAAAAGGCATGCACCTGTGCGCCCGGTTCAGTACAACGGTATCTGAACAGGGTATCCGGTCCTTTAATGGACAGGATAGATCTTCATATAGAGGTGACACCCGTGCCCGTACAGGCGCTGCTGGACTATTCTGATGGGGAATCCAGCGCAGTTATACGGGAACGGGTATTAATGGCAAGAGAGATACAAAGTGCCCGATTCAGGGCTTACAGGGGCATTTACTGCAATGCACAGATGACCACCAGCCTGCTACGGAAGGTATGCCAGCTGAATAAAGATGGGGAAAACCTTTTAAAGAACGCCATGCAGAAGCTGAAGCTTTCCGCACGGGCCTATGACAGGATCCTCAAGGTAAGCCGCACAGCAGCTGATCTGGAAGCCAGCGAACAGATAAAGATCGAGCACCTGGCAGAAGCCATTCATTGCAGAAGTCTGGACAGAGAAGATTGGTGGGATAAATAGTCTTTTATGCCACCAGGCTGCTGCTGGTCTTCAAACCTGTAAACACATAAAAGTCATGTGCCCGGCAGCAATCATCCGTTGCAGCAACCGGACAGAGAAAACTGGTGGAATAAATAGTCTGCTATGCCACCAGTTCTGCACTTTTATAGTCCTCAGACAGTTTCTTCTGTAAGTCAGTTGGTACCGGGGCATACTCTGCAAACGCGGATTTGATCTTAGCCTTACCCTGCGTAACATTCCGCAGTGCTGCATACAATTTGTCCAGCTCTGCCTGTGGGGTACGGGCTTTGATGACCTGGTAGTTGTTCTGCGTATCCATACCTGTGATGATGCTTCTGCGGCTTTGCAGTTCGCTCATCACATCTCCCGCCATCACATCGGGGGCGGAGATCTCGATATCATATACGGGCTCCAGCAACTGTGGGGCTGCCTGGTGAAAGGCATCCCTGAAGGCCATCATACCGGCTATCTTGAAAGAGATATCATTACTGTCCACAGGATGCATTTTACCATCATAGACGCTTACCCGGATGTCCCGCACATAGGAGCCGGTAAGCGGTCCTTCCTGCATTTTCTCCATCACGCCTTTGAGGATGGAGGGCAGGAAGCGGGCATCAATGGCGCCTCCTACGATGCAGTTATTGAACACCAGCTTTCCACCCCAGTTAAGGTCAATCTCATCTGTGTCACGCACCGGATGCTCCTTATAAGGCGGCATACCTTCATAGTAAGGTTCAATAGTGAGGTATACTTCCCCAAACTGGCCGGCGCCACCAGATTGTTTCTTATGACGGTAGGTAGCTGTAGCATGTTTCCGGATGGTTTCCCGATAAGGGATCTTCGCCGCATAGTATTCCACATGCATTTTATAGATATTTTCCAGCCTCCATTTTGTCAGGGCCAGGTGCAGGTCTCCCTGTCCGTGCAGGATCACCTGTTTTAACTCGCGGTTGTATTCTATTTCCAGGGTAGGATCTTCCATGTGCAGTTCCGCCAGTACTTCACTCAGCTTCTCATCATCGGCTTTACTGGTGGCCTCGATGGCTACTCTGACCTTAGGAGTCGGGAACTCAATAGGTTTCACCTGCTTGCCAGACTGCTTATCGCCGAGGGTATGATTGGTGAGTGTATTTTTCAGTTTCAGGGTACAGCCAATATCGCCGGTACGTAACACATCGGTGGTGTTCCTGTTGCGACCGTCGGTAATGAACAACTGGTTCAGCCGTTCCATGGTATTACCCTTTTCATTGTATAATTCGACGCCCGCCTTTATTTCGCCTGCCAGTACCTTAAAAAACGAAAGGCGCCCTATATGGGGCTCCTGGAGGGTTTTAAACACGAATAAGACTGGTGATGCTGCCGGATCACAAGGAATAACGCTGCCATCTTCTGCCTGTTCCGGGGGCATCTCTATGGCAGCGGGGGCCACATTATCAATAAAGCCCATTAAACGACCGCTGCCTATGTTATGGATGGCTGAAAGACAGAAGACAGGGAATACCTGGTGTTTCAACATCCCTATCTTCAGCCCCTGTCTCATTTCATCTTCGTCGAGGTTCCCTTTCTCAAAATACTGTTCCATCAGGGTATCATCATTTTCGGCGGCCTTTTCCACCAGCTCATTATGGAGCCGCTCCGCCTGTTCCTTTTCGCTGTCAGGAATGGGGAGCTTCTCCGGCTTACCCCCGTTCTCCGGAAAACGGTACATGGTCATTTTGAGCAGGTCTATCACACTGTTAAACCCGGTACCCTGATTTACAGGATATTGCATAATGGTCACGGCGGAACCGAAAACCCGGCGTGCGTCATCTACTGTACGGGTAAAGTTGGCCTGTTCTGCATCTAACTGGTTGACTGCCAGAATAGTTGGCTTCTGGTATTTGTCTACATAATCCCATATCTGTTCTGTACCTACTTCTACCCCATACTGTGCATTCAGGAGTAGGAGCGCTGTATCGCAGACGCGGATAGAGGAAATGATTTCGCCGATAAAGTCTTCCAGTCCGGGGGTGTCGATGATATTGATCTTATAATCACGCCATTCGGTATGCAGGCATGTGGCATAGACGGAGCTTCCCCTTTCATGTTCTACGTCGTGATAGTCGGAAACGGTGTTTCCTTCTTCAACGGTACCGCGTCGGGGAATGATACCAGCTTCGAACAGCATGGTTTCACAAAGGGTTGTTTTTCCGCTCTTTGCGGCACCCAATAGTACAATGTTCCTGATGTGTTTTTCGTCATAGGTCTTCATAAACTGTAGAATTAATAATGCTCAGCCGGAGGGGCTGACTGTAAACAATAAGAAAAGACGCAGAGGTGGAATGCCGTTTTGGTGATTTTAGCTGGTGCTCAATAAGCTGTGACCGATTCTGAGTATTAAGTTACTCTATTTTTTTCTACCGGAGCAGGTCAAACATGTTGCAACATCAATATTAATTACCTTTGTCGTCTAGACCGTTATTAGTATCATGAAATTGTTCTTATATTATCTGAAAAGTTACAAATGGTTGATAGGACTGGCATTGTTATTAGCTGCTATTAACCAGGTATTCTCCCTGCTGGATCCCTATATATTCGGCAGGATCGTCGACCTTTTTGCGAATCATCCGCACACGACAGCGAAAGGACTTCCGCGTCCGCAATCAGATTACGTACAAGGTGTTATTTTCTGGCTGCTGGCCTCTATAGGGGTCGCCATGGTGTCGCGTATTGCGAAAGCATTCCAGGATTATTTTGTAAATGTGATCATCCAGAAATTCGGGGCCCGGATCTATACTGACGGTCTCCGCCATTCATTAAGGCTTCCTTATCAGCAATTTGAGGATCAGAGAAGCGGGGAAACACTGGCGGTGCTGCAGAAAGTGAGGACCGATAGTGAGAAA
Source organism: Chitinophaga ginsengisoli (assembly GCF_003014595.1). GTDB lineage: Bacteria > Bacteroidota > Bacteroidia > Chitinophagales > Chitinophagaceae > Chitinophaga > Chitinophaga ginsengisoli. Next base: position 291,491 of record NZ_PYGK01000003.1, read on the forward strand.
TTCATCACTTCCTTCGTGAATGTACTGTTCGTGGCACTTATCGGGGTCATATTTGTGATGGTCTATGCTTTCAGTGTACACTGGAGCCTGGTGTTCGTGTATTTTGGCGGCAGCCTGATCCTCGGCTGGCTGATCAATGTACTGAGCAGGAAGATCAAGACCATCCAGAAGACCATCGTCAAGGAAACGACCATGCTGGCGGGTGCGACTACAGAATCCCTCCGCAACATCGAGCTGGTAAAAAGCCTTGGGTTGACCCATCAGGAGATCGGCAGGTTGAACTCGACCACCATCCGCATCCTGATGCTGGAGCTGAAGAAAGTACGCAGCGTGCGTAGTATCAGCTTTATACAGGGTACTTTCGTGAACTTCCTGCGTCAGACTATCCTGTTCCTGCTCCTCTTTATGATATACAGGGACACTGTGAGTGTTGGACAGATGTTTACGCTTCAGCTGTATTCCTTCTTCATTTTCGGGCCTTTGCAGGAGTTAGGCAATATCATCCTGGCTTACCGTGAGGCGCAGGTATCACTGCTGAACTTCGAGCGGATCATGAACACGCCGATAGAACCCACCCCGGTTGACCCGATCCGGATCAACCGTATTGACAAGCTGACGTTCAAAAATGTCGGTTTCAAACACCAGACGGCTACTTCTAAAGCGCTGGATGGCATCAACTTCAACGTCAATGTAGGTGAAACGGTGGCTTTTGTGGGCCCTTCCGGTTCCGGTAAGACCACCCTGGTAAAACTGCTGGTAGGTCTTTATTCACCGCAGGAAGGTTCTATTGATTACAACGGGGTAGACAGCCGTAAGATAGATATCGAGGAGCTGAGATACCAGATTGGTTTCGTCACACAGGATACCCAGCTGTTCTCCGGATCTATCAAAGAGAACCTGTTATTCGTGAATCCGCAGGCTACAGACGAGGAGATCCTGCAGGTAATGAAGCAGGCCAGCTGTAATACCTTACTGGAAAGAGCTGATAACGGCCTTAACTCTGTGATCGGGGAAGGTGGTATGAAGATATCCGGTGGGGAAAAACAGCGTTTATCAATTGCCCGTGCCTTATTGCGTCGTCCACGCCTGCTGGTATTTGACGAGGCGACATCGGCGCTGGATTCCCTTACGGAAGAATCTATTTCCAATACGGTACGTGATATTACTTCTACAAGGGAGCATATCACTGTTATGATCGCACACCGTTTATCTACGATCATGCATGCTGACAGGATCTATGTACTGGAAAAAGGCCGTATTATAGAAACCGGTACGCATGACAGATTGCTTGAAGAAAAAGGATTGTACTATGCTATGTGGAGGCAACAGATTGGAGAAAGGTTACAGATTGCGGAGAGATAGTTTATCTTTGCGCCCATGAGCAATAAGCGACCAAACTACTTCCTAAGCATGCTATCTATGAAATGTCCGCATTGCCGTAAAGGAGATATGTTTAAGACAAAAAATGCATATACGAACCTTAGAAAGACGTTTGATATGCATGAACGCTGTCCTGTATGCGGACAGAAATACGAGCTGGAAACAGGCTTCTGGTTTGGCACCGGATATGTCAGTTATGCTTTAGGGGTGGCCTTTTCAGTGGCAACACTCATTGCCTACTGGGTATTCTTTGGCTTATCGTGGGCAGACAACAGCATCTTTATCTGGCTGGGCGTAAATGGCGTTCTGCTGATAGCGTTACAACCGTGGCTGATGCGCATCAGCAGGGTCATATATCTCTACTTTTTTGTGTATTATGATGAGAGTACGGCAGACTTGCCGGAACAAAAATAAAAGGAAGGCTGGCAGTAATGTCAGCCTTCTTCATTTATGCCCTGCATTCATTGCATGACTTTTGCGATATCTTTCCAAAAGATCGCTCATGCAATCCAATCACCTACTGTACATATGCGCCATTTCTTTGCTGAGCAGCTGTATAGCAGCCTCACAGCAAACTGAAACTAAGGCAGACAGCAACAGTGTGACTGCCGTCACAGATGAGGCACCTGCAAAGCAACAAACTGTGGAGACATCCCCCAAGAAGCCACCCTCAGAAATATTGAAACCACAGGCAGGCCCCTACCCTCCTGAATGTTATAAAACAATTACAGACATTATACAGAGCTCTGACTTCAAATCAGATCTTGCGAAGAAAGAGAATATCAAAGTAAGGATAGACCGCCAAGAGAAGAGTAAATTATTCCTGCAGCTGTTTGCCAGTGAGAAAGATCATGAATCTACCCTTGGCTGGCTACGGCTGGATAAGGCTAATGAGAAGCTGGAAGATATTACTGTAGATCCGGATAAACCTGTGCTGTTGAATTATGACAGGTCACTGATCAGTGCATTGAGACAAAACTGCCCGTAAACAGCAACAGGAAATAATGTTGCTTGTTCACATTATTTCCTGTTGCCTGATGAGTAATCACTCACTACTTAAAATCAATCGGAATGGATACTTTCATGCTGAAAGTCCTGCCCATATTAAATACACCTACCCTACCTGTTACTTCATTCTCAGCAGCATATTTCAAACGGCTGAGGTGATTCTGGTAAGCTACATCTGTCAGGTTGTTCGCTGCCAGGTGCAGGGAGAATAATGTCTTACCATTCTTTTTATTCACGAAATCAGTACCGATACCTGCGTTTAACAAGGTATAACCGGGAGTAGCGGTTTCTGTCTGGTATGCATAGAAGACATCATTCTGTGCAAATGTTCTATCCAGCTGTACACCGACGTATGCATTCTGCATAACGCCTCCTACTTTCTTAAATTTCCCTTTCAGTTCAGAGAGCCAGCGTGCTGCCGGGATGTTGGGCAGATATTTTGTAGAATCGGACCCATTGGAGATCGAAGAGCGTACGTAAGAGAATGTGTTCTCGAAATGCAGCCAGTCGATCGGATGTGGATGAATGTCCAACATTAATTCTCCTCCGTAAAGGTTTGCCGTGTTCTGCTGGTATTTGAAAGCGGAATAGCCTGCATCATTATCCGTAGCCGGGATAGAGTCTGCACCGGCTGCATTCACCAGCTTACGGGCAAAGATGAAGTTGCTGATATGATTGTAGAACACACCGGCTGTCAGGGAAACGTGTTGTGAGTTAAATTCCAGTCCCAGGTCGCCTTGTGTGCTTACTTCAGGCTTTAAGTTTTCGTTGCCGTATTCGTATTTGATAGTGCCTTCATGGACGCCGTTAGCTGCCAGTTCTGAAATGTTTGGCGCACGGAAACCTCTGGCCGCATTCAGTTTCAGGGTTACCTGCTGGCTTACGGCGTAGCTTAATCCTGCGCTACCGGATACATTGGAGAAGTCACGATCGAAGGATGCGAACTTTGTTTCGCTACCTAACTGCAGTCCTTTAATGTTCATATGACGGTTATCGAAACGCAGGCCTCCGCTTAGTGTCAGCTTATCGAAGGTTTTGCTGGTTACGGCGAATACACCGGCGTCGAACAGATCATAAGACGGGATCAGGTATTCTTCTCCACCGATATTATTCTTTTGCTGCATGCCATTTACTCCGATGGTCGTCTGCCAGCCATTCATTTCCGGCAGATAGTATTTCAGGCCGTAATTGAAGGTATTCAACTTTAGTAACAGATCTGGTTGATCCGGCGCTAATACATTCCCCAGCTCTTTACGACGGTTCCACTGATATCCCAGGGTCAACGCCAGTCGGCCGCCATTATTCAGATAAACATTGTTATCCCATACCAGTTTGTTGTGTGTGATCTTCTGACGGGGTGTGCCGATGCTATAGGATTTAAAATCATCATTGGTAGCTACTGCTTCATCTGCTATACCGTTATTGTTAACAGGTTTGAGGAATTGTCCGTTCTCATTACGGTCGCCTTCCACCAGTCCTAATTCCTGGTTGAAGGAAGTAAAGCGGAGAATAGAAGAACCCCATTGTTTGTTCAGCCCCAGGCTACCACCATAATTGGTGTTTTTGAACTTGGAGTTGAATACATAACCGTCGTATTTGTTCTTATAATCGTGGGCAAACTTCTGTGTACCAAAAGCGCTCCAGCTCAGGCCTCCTTTAGTAGTGCCTGTGATGTCGGCATGGTAGGATATCTGTCCGTTGTTGGTGAGGTAGTTGGCCGCTACATTACCTTTTATCTGTCCGGCGGGAACATTACCCGGAGGTACGATATTCACCACACCAGCCAATGCATCCGAACCATATACCAGAGAAGCAGGGCCTTTCAGTACTTCCACTTTGCTTACATTATAATCATCGATCTCAATACCGTGTTCGTCTCCCCACTGCTGTCCTTCCTGGCGTATACCATCGCCTACCACTACCACGCGGTTATATCCCAGACCACGGATAAAGGGTTTGGAGATCGCGGGTCCGGTAGTCAGTTGACTTACCCCGGGCAGTTTGGCAATCGCGTCAATAATATTCGTAGAGATATTGGCATCCAGGTAATCCCTTCTTACGATACTTACCGGTGTAGGTGTTTTTTTCAGTGTAGTGGCCATGTTCACGCCAGTGATCACCACCTCATTTTTCTCCAGCAGCGTTTCTGACAGCGTGAAATCCTTTTGGGTAACACCGTTGATCTGAACAGACTCTGTGAATGCGGCATAACCTATATAGTGCACCTCCACCAGGAATTTACCTTTAGGCAGGTTTTTGATTTCATATTCACCCTGGGCGTTAGCGGAAGCACCAACGTGCAGGTCTGGCAAATAAATCGTTGCTCCGGGTAAGGGGCTATGGGAAGACTTATCAGTCACTGTTCCTTTCAGCGAACTACCGGCATCGTCATTCTTTATTGATGCAAAACCAAGGGTATCTATAAGCAAGCTGGTAACTAAAACTATAATGAAGACACGTAAATAGTGCATAGAAAGATTTGTTTATAACAATTATCTATACAGCAACGCAGTAGTTGCTATAATAGTAACAATATGGGCGGGATGCCCTTTCACAGTAAAAAACTAAACAAATGCTATTGCCGGAGGCGCACGAGGGGAAAGTGTTCTATAAGGGAGGTATTCAATAACCGGGATAACCGGGATGGCGTAATGCCAGGTGATCTCTTTCACCAGTACATAATAAAATGTAGTGGTGTGTACGTAAGGCTCTGGTTCTATCTGCAGGAAATCACAGTGCACGTGTTTAACGGACATAGCGGGGCCATGCTTCGCTACCGGCGCTTCATCTTCCGTGTCATGGTGGGGGAAAAACTGGTGTATAAATGCCCGGGGGGTGGTATTAAAGATAAATACCCCCAGCAGCATGATAGCCAATATCCTGTATAACACCTTTTGCTTCAGATCATGAGTTTGAACGGTAACAAAGGTAGGGAATAAATGCAACAATGTTGCTCATAATACATGAGTGAGTGAAATAATTGATGGCTGGCGGGTGGGATGCAACCTCAAAAGTAATTTATCATAGACGCTTAGTAGCTCCGGTTTCAGTATGGGATGTCGGTCGGCGCCTCTCCGGAAGGCTATTGGGCGTTGTCAAGCGAATCGGGGGTGGGATATCTATTAGGCGGCATCGGTCGTGGCACCGGAGAGCCGAAGGCCCGACATTCCCATCTGAAACCGCGTGCTACTAACGCTGTCGCTCCTGATGGTTATCGGCTACTTTATAAATGAGAGGAGGTTGTATCTTTTGATATGATACAACCTCCTTCGGGATATTTTGTGCTGATTATTATGCCGTTTGTTATGCAGATTACTATGCTGATTACTAATATTTTACTTTCAGCATAGATCTTACATGCTGGTATACGCCGTTCTGGATACGTGCATAGAAGATACCGGCAGCGAGGTTACCACTTTCGAAAGTGATGCTGTATTCTCCGGCAGCCTGGAGCTTGTTTACCGGAGTTGCTACCAGTCGTCCCATCGTATCAAAGATCTGCACCAGTGTGTGTCCGCCCCTGGTTTTATACTTCAGGGTGGTGGTTGACACGAACGGATTCGGGTAGTTGGTGATCAGGTTATTGCTACCGTTATTCACATCGTCAATGCTCGTCAGGGTACCACAGGCGATACCACTCACGATAGGTAAGCGCTGGTAATCTTTGAAGAGGATGGTTTGCAATGTTGCGTTATCCACACAGAACCACTGTTCCAGCAGGGAGGCGTATACAGAACGGAAGTCGTACTGCATAGGCATGTTATCGGCCACATTGGTTTCTGTAGGGATATCAGGAGAAGATCCCAGTACGCCTTGCAGTACATAGTCACCGAATACGATCATCGGCGCAGCAGCACCGTGGTCGGTACCCATACTACCATTGGATTTGATACGGCGGCCGAACTCAGAGAAGGTCATACCTACTACACGGCGGGAAGCCTTGAGTTTAGTCAGGTCGTCCATGAATGCCTTGATGGAATCGGATAGCTGTCCCAGGAGCACGGCGTGATCACCTTTGGTGGTATCACCGGCTTGTGTCTGGTTAGCGTGTGTATCGAAGAAGGCGTGCGTTACCATGTAGAGGCGGGTCTTCAGACCACCCGCTACGAGGCGTGCTACTATTTTCAGCTGTTCAGCCAACCTGTTGTCAGGGTAAGGGCTCTGTGAAGTGACATTCGCAGCGGCCTTTTTGATGGCGTCAGCAAATTTGTTGGACTGTTTGGCGATCAGACGTACATATTCCAGTTCGACACCAGCGTGGGTATTAGGAACAGGATCATTGATATCTTCGATCAGGTTATAGAAGTCGGTAGAGCTGGAGATAGCCACCGCCATATTTGCATCATTCCCCTGGAATACCGGAGAAGTGAGGGAACCGATCTGGATAGCCAGTGGTTCAGCACCTTCATAAGCATCGGGGAAGCCTGGGAATTGTGTTTCCAGGTAACGACCTGCCCAGCCGGTTTCGAGGATCTGATTCTGGTCGGAACCGCTCATCCAGATATCCATTGCACGGAAGTGGGAATAATCCGGAGAAGGATAACCTACGCTCTGGATCACACATACTTTACCGTTATCGTATAGGTCCTGGAGACCTGTCATGGCAGGGTGAAAACCTGTTTTAATATTGTTGGCCAGTGGCAATACCGCTCCTTCGGGGATCGCGATATTTTTACGGGCGTTCTGATAATCCGCGTATACGTCCAGCGGCACTATCATATTCAGACCATCATTACCACCGATCATCTGGATCATCACTAACACGTGGTCATTATCTTCTGCAGATTTCTGCAACGCATTCAGCAGTGAGGAAGCGCCGAAAGCCTTTACAGAAAATCCGTTTATAAAGGTTGGCAGAACCGTTGCCGGGGCGGTATATTTAAGAAAATCTCTGCGTTTCATAGTTTATAGGTCTTTCTAAGATCAGGCTAATTGATATTCAGATAAATTCATCAGGTACTTGTACAGTGTATGGAGGCGGCTTTCCACGATATTGCGGTTAGCGGCTGTAGGATTGGATTTCCAGGTATTCCAGGCATCTGTCCAGTAGTAGTCGCTGTTAGGGCTCTGGCCACTAAGCAGGATGATATTCTTTATTCTTGCCTTTGATGCATCAGATAATTCGATACGGTATAAGAGGTCCAGTGCATCCTGGATCAAGGTAACAGGATTGGAAGGATCTGAGAGTTTTTCTGTGAACGCCAGTACATCGATCTTCACTCCGCCGAAACCACCGGTGCTGATAATGGAGTCAGTCATCAGGTTACGCTTAGGCAGGGTGTCGGTATTGATCCAGATCTCATGGAACTGAGGAGCGAGGCGATAAGCTTCCCAGCCGGCCACCTGTGGAGGATCTCCGATGTCCTGCAGCATGCTGGCGCAATGACGGCGGATAGCATCCAGGGATTCATGCGCCGCCATATAGTCTGTCGGGAATTCTACACCGAATTCACGAACCAGGCCTACAGCAAATTCCATCGGGCTTTTGATCAGCGCTGACATATTCAGCGGATCGAAGAAGTGCTCACTCTTGAACAGGGCCTTGAGTACGGGTTTCAGTTCATATTTATTAGCACGGAAGATCTCCGCCAGCGGTAGAATCACGTTCTGTTCTACGGCATCATCTATCAGATAATACACGAAGAAGCGGTATAGTTTACGGCAGATGAACTTTGATACTTCCTGCTGCGCGAAAATGATATTCAGCAGATCATCCAGTTCACTGGCGCCTTCGGCACCTGTTTTACCGGTGATCTTACTATTGCCATAGAAGCTTGAGAATTCTTTATTGGTGATGACGTGCTGGGTAGAATCAAAGTAATAGTCGATTGTCAGCGGATTGATCCTGTAACCAGTCAGCACGGTAGCAGTCGTTCTTACGTCTTCCTCTGTATAAGCGGAATCAGGACCTTTACCTACGGTGAACAGTTCATGCAGTTCACGGCCGTAGTTCTCATCCGGGCTTTCCTTTCCGTTCAGATAGCCGTTCAGGTATTTGAGCATAGCCGGGTCGAGGGTCACTGCTTTGGTCAATGTCTTGAAGTTGCCGGTAGCATTGGCTCTCAACATGAGGTTATGCTTATATACATAGCGGGCATCGTTTATCATATCCATTTCCGTTGCGAAATGGTTATGCCAGAAGAGCACCATTTTTTCCTGGATGCTGCGTGACTGGTCTATCATCACTTTCAGCCACCATGCTTTATAGGAAGACCATCTTTTTCTGTCAAGGTCTCCTTCTTCAGGAGCGGGAGCTGAGTTCACCCAGGTAGAGCCAGGAGCGATACCGGTTTCGTCTTCTCCATATGTGTTCAATGGTTGTGTGGTAACAGGTGTAACGGTATCGATCAATGCGTCTACTACTGCGTCCATACCCAGACCTTTCGCCCACGCTACATCTTCAGGCGTGGAGCCGAACATGGTACGTTTTAACAGGTGTACAACCTGGGCGGTACCAAATTCTCCTGTATATGCTGTAATGCCAGAATCAGTACGAGAGCCAGTAGTCTTCGCCTGGACTGCTGTTTGCTGGCGATTGGCAGGAAGCGTAAGGAATTGTCTGCGATCCATAGATAGTTATGATATGGTTGTATTGATATATAGGGAAAAATGATTAACGTAGGCTTTTACACAGGTCCATTTACGGGTCCAAATTAATAAAAACTTTAATTCAAGGAGATTATTTTATTTGTTCTGCAATACTCAAAAGAAAAGGGGTTGACTACCATTAGATTAGTCAACCCCTACTCAATAATATATCTTTTACTAGATTCTTTCGATCACGCCGGCAATTCCTTGTCCGCCGCCCACGCAGGCTGTGACGATGCCGTATTTCTTATTCAGGCGTTTCAGATCACTGAGTATCTGTACTGTGAGCTTAGCGCCGGTACAACCCAAAGGATGCCCTAATGCTATTGCTCCTCCGTTGATATTCACCAGGTCAGGATCCATACCCAGTTCACGGATCACCGCTACTGACTGGGAGGCGAAAGCCTCATTCAGCTCTACCAGGTCAATATCGTTCAGTGACTTCCCTGCCTGTTGCAATGCTTTGGGCACCGCTGCTACCGGGCCAATACCCATGATACGCGGGTGCACCCCTGCTGACGCACAGGCTACCAGTCGCCCGATAGGCTGCAGGTTCAGTTCTTTCACCATGGTTTCGCTCATCACGATCACAAAGGCAGCGCCGTCGGATGTCTGGGAGGAGTTACCTGCGGTGACACTACCGCCGGCAGCGAATACCGGTTTCAGTTTCGCCAGGGCCTCCGGAGAGGTGTCTGCCCTTGGACCTTCGTCGGTATCTACGGTGTATGTACGGGCCTGTTTACGGCCTTTTTCATCTACGTATACTTCGTTGACGGCTATGGGAAGGATGCCTTCTTTGAAATAGCCGTTTTCGATAGCTTTAAGGGCGTTCTGGTGGGATCTGTACGCAAATGCGTCCTGGTCTTCCCTTGTGACATTGAACTCACGCGCTACCGCTTCTGCGGTCAAACCCATGCCGAGGTAATATTCCGGTGTGGTACTGGCAACGGTGTAGTTAGGCACCGTCTTCCAGCCGGCTACGGGTACGAGACTCATGCTCTCCGTCCCTCCTGCTATGATACAGTGCGCCATGCCTGACTGGATCTTGGCTGTCGCGATAGCAATGGTTTCCAGTCCGGAGGCACAGTAACGGTTTACCGTCATGCCAGGGACTTCTATGCCCAAAGCCCGTACAGATATCATTCTGCCGATCTGTAAACCCTGTTCTGCTTCAGGTACCGCATTGCCTACGATCAGGTCATCTACCCGCTTTGGGTCCAGCTGGGGGACACTTTTTAATAATCCGGTAATTACATCCACGGCCAGGTCATCAGGCCGGTAAAAGCGGAAGCCGCCCCGCTTGGCCTTGCCTACGGCGGTTCTAAAGCCGGCTACTATATATGCTGTTTCCATTCCTTTTCTCCTTTTCCGGGTGTAAGAACCCGATTTTTTTTATTTAAGTTAAAGAAGTTTTGTGAAATAGAAAACAAGGTGTTAAATTTGCAACCCGCAATAGCGGAAAAGACTCCTTAGCTCAGCTGGTTAGAGCTACTGACTCTTAATCAGTAGGTCCAGGGTTCGAGTCCCTGAGGGGTCACAGGGGAAATAAGCGCTTCAAGTTTAAGGACTTGAAGCGTTTTTGTTTATTTGTAACTGTCATACCTCCAAGTAATAATCATTTAATAATTATCTTCGTATAATCCCCCTAAGCGTTATTCTGAAGTAAAAGGAAGCAATCGCATTAGTTAACAACCAAATCAATTATCAATGGCAACTTCACCAGTTGAAGAGTTTTTTACTGATCAATCTATTTCTTCCAAAATTAAATCTGAGATTGTATTTAAGTATTTTAAATCATGGGCCAATATAATTGGAAGTACCACATCTGGAAAAATTGGGTATTTAGATTTTTTTTCTGGCCCAGGTAAATATATAGATGGAAACGATTCTACTCCATTACTAATCTTAAAGGCTGCTATAGATAATCCCAAATTATGCAATAATTTGGTCACTGTATTTCAAGATGCTAATAAGGATTGTATCAATGAACTAAAAAAGAACGTAAGTACAATTCCAAATATTTCTAACCTTAAATACAAGCCGCATATTGAATTAGAAACGGTAGATGAGGGTATTGCTAGTAGGCTAAAAGAAATAGAACTGATTCCATCATTAATATTTATTGATCCATTTGGTTATAATGGACTGTCTTTGGAACTTCTTGGCAATGCTATAAAAGACTGGGGCTGTGATTGTATTTTCTTCTTCAACTACAACAGAATTAATGCTGCGATAAGTAATCCTATATTTAAGAACAATGTTAACCTTATATTTGGTGAAGAAATAGCCGATAAGCTTAGGCAAGATGTTGTTGGTAAAACTCCAAAACAGCGACAAGCGTTAATTATGGGACAATTGGCTCAGGCTTTGAATTCGGTCAAAGGTAGATTTAAAGTTGAATTTAAATTTTATAAAGAGGATAGCGGTAAAACAAGCCATTTTATTGTTCTTGTAACCAAACATCAGAAGGGATATGAAGTAATGAAAGAGATTATGGCATCTTTATCTGATACTATTAATGGTGTTCCCACATTTGAATATAAACAAAAGAAGGCTTCAGCTATCTCAGGCGATCTTTTTGGTGGTGAAGAAGATGACAAAATTGATTTACTTGCGGAGGCACTTGTGAAAACGTTTTCGGGGAAAAGCCTCAAAGTAATTGACATATATCATCAACATAATGTAAATACTCCGTATATTTTATCCAACTACAAAAATGCCTTAATGAAATTAGAGGCTAAAGGAGCAATAAACGTTAATGTACCTGCCGAAAATAGAAGGAAAATTAAGGGCCAATTGACATTAGGAGATGACAAAATTATTACATTTAAATAATGATACATGGCTAATTCTAGTATTGAATGGACGGAAATGACGTGGAACCCAACCACAGGATGTAATAAAGTTAGTGCTGGCTGTAAGTATTGTTATGCCGAAATCATGTCTAAAAGGCTAAAGGCAATGGGACAAGAAAAGTATAAGGATGGTTTTAAATTACGAACACATCCTAAAAGTTTAGATATTCCTTATTCTTGGAAAGGCCCAAAAATAGTGTTCGTTAATTCAATGAGTGATCTATTTCATGAAGATATACCAACACATTTTATTTTATCGGTTTTTAAAGTAATGAATGAAAATCCAATACATACTTTTCAAGTACTTACAAAACGGCCGGAAAGATTGCTAGAGCTTAATTCGCAACTTAACTGGACTGATAATATTTGGATGGGAGTTTCTGTAGAAGACGAACGAGTGATAGGCAGAATTGATTACTTGAGAAACACAGACGCAAAGATTAAATTTTTATCCTGTGAGCCATTAATTGGCCCTTTAAATCATTTGAATTTGAATAAAATTGATTGGGTAATTGTAGGAGGTGAAAGTGGTGCAAAATCAAGGCCAATGAGTTCTGATTGGGTGTTTAATATAAAATCACAATGTGAACTAAATAATATTGCCTTTTTTTTTAAGCAATGGGGTGGCAAAAACAAAAAGGCAGCAGGAAGGTTATTAGGAGGAAAAGCCTATGATGGCATGCCAACACTAAAATAGTTTTTAGTAATTCATATATTTAGAAGGTTCGAGTCGCATTAGAGGTGATTCTTTCGAGATGACGATCCAGCCCCATAGCTTAGTATTCCATATTTTCTCTCCTTTCATACAGGCAGTCTATAATCTCGGGGGGTAAAAATTGAAGCGTTAAAAATTCCGTCTATATCATGAGTACAATTTTTAAGTACATTTATTGTTGCGATACTTCCAAAGCCAACCAGCCAATAGCCCCTTGTTTTTCTATTTCATCACCTATGCCAACACCATAATTACCGCTACTTAGGTAAGTAGTTTTGGATGGATTCGTATTCTAGTAGAACTTGAATATATTTGAAAATTAGCTGTCATTCAAACTAAAAAATTTATGCGTTTTAAAATAATTCTACCAAATAAAGCTGGACAACAAGGAGTGGAGACAAAACAGACAGACAACAATATGGTGATAGTTGGAGCTAATGGAGCAGGCAAAACAAGATTTGGTGTTTGGATAGAGCAAAAACTGCAAGAACAAATAACAGTTCATCGGATAAGTGCACAGAAAGCACTGAACATTCCAGACTACGCTACTATTAAACCCCTGGAGCAGGCTGAAAAAGAATTGTTGTATGGTGACACTAGTGAAACTGGGATTTCTTGGACAAAGACTAATAGAAGATGGGGCGGCAATCCAACGACTTTTCTCCTTAACGATTTTGACAAATTACTTACACTCCTATTTGCAAAGACCTCCGAGAGAGATAGTGTGCACACAAAGCAAACTAGAGAGACGCAAACTTATATACCAGTTCCCGATGCTCCAATAGACATCATTATCAAAATCTGGACAGAACTAATGCCACATCGCATAATTTCATTTTTGGATGGTAAAGTTTTGATTAAAAAACAAGGGGCTAAGAACGACTATCATGGAAAAGAAATGAGTGATGGCGAAAGGGTTATTTTATACCTTATAGGTCAGTGCCTATGTGCTCCAGACAACTCTATCATTATCATCGATGAACCTGAAGTCCACATTCATAGGTCGATTGTTCCTAAACTTTGGAACAAAATTGAAGAACTGTGCTCTAATAAACTTCTTATCTACATCACTCATGACTTAGAATTTGCAGCTTCAAGGACTGATGCATTGAAGTTATGGATTAAAAGTTATAATGGCAATGATTCTTGGGAATGGGACGAAGTTCCTGAAGAAGAGCAATTACCGGAAAATTTGTTACTTGAAATTATTGGAAATAGAAAGAATGTGATTTTTTGCGAAGGGGATAAAGGAAGTTTAGATACAAGTGTGTACGAATTAGTTTATCCAAATTTTCACATTATCCCAAGAGGTAATGGAGAGAAAGTAGTTGAAGCAACAAAAGCGTTGAGAAATAATCAAAATTTACATCACTTAAATGCATTTGGTATCACTGATAGTGACTATAAGGAAGAAGAAGAAAAAGCAGCCCTTCTCGCTAACGGAATTCATACTTTGTCAGTTGCGGAAATTGAAAGTCTTTTTTGTATTGAACCAATCCTTAGAATTATAGCTGAACATTTAGAACTTAATCCTGACGAGATTGTTGAACAGGTAATCGACTTCCTGATAAATTCTCTTAAAGCAGAATACGACGTCCAAGTGTCATCTAAAGCGGAAAAATTAATTGAATACAAACTAGGTGCATATTCAAAGAAGAGTAATGATGAGAAAGGGCTAGCGGATGGATTAACAGAAACACTAAGCAGAATAGATGTATCGCAGGTTTACAACGATTGCAAAATTATTTTTGATAGGGCAATTGCAAACAAGAATTTGCAGCAGCTATTATTAATATATAATCGGAAAAGCCTCCCTGATAGAATTTCGGGGCTATTTGGACTTGGTAAGGGACAATATGGAAAGCTTCTTATTAGACTTTTGAAAGGTTCGAGACAACAGGAAATAACTGATGCATTAAAGGTTTATCTGCCGCAACTAGGATAAACAGCAGCTAACAAGCATTGTCAAAATGGGGCTGATGAAAGTAATTAAATTGTAATAGTTCCGATTGCTCTGACAGTCCGGCAATATATTAAGCAGCTGGCGGTACGTCGTCTAGCTGCTTTTTTTTCGCCGAAGAAATCATCAATAATCTGGTTCGAGTTTCCCATCCTTGGGGTCACAAAAGCCCGGCTTTGAAGAGAAGTCGGGCTTTTTGTTTGTGGGAAGTGCCTGGCAGGGTCTGAAACGAGAGCGAATAGAGGATTTATTTTCGTGGTTCGCGGTTGGTCATTTTAATTAAATCATTTAGTGGACTTCAATTCACCGATAAAATAAAAAATAAAACCTATTCTTTAGTTGGTCTAATTCCGAACGGGGCCGCCTCAAAATCTTTTCCTTTAAGAATTACACTTTCAAAGAATTATCGAGATGAGTTTTTTATTTTTGGAGACTTCGATAATGTATGGAAATTTAGACTTACTGGTTTCACGACTCCAAGATCACATGGGCTCCAAGGCCCAATCCTTAATTCCAACATCTACTATTATCCTTTCAGTTACACTGATCACCGCAGATGGATTCTGAGTCATTCATCTTTTGAGCATGCCCAAGCTACGACACTAGTTGTAGTGTATATATTCCTACAGCTTCAAGTTGCGCATTTGGGTCGGTTCCTTTAGTTTGGGCTTTCACCTTCCTTTGGATTTAAGTCCCGGCTATTATCTGGTTTTTCATGAAGATGTTTTGGAATCATATTCCTAGCGCGATCATAAAATTGTGTGATACGGCTGTGCCGAGCCGCGAGTTCCTGTAAACGCAAATAATCCTCAGCTAGCTTTCTCGAAATCATTGATGATCTAAAAATCTCGTCAGCCCTTTCATGACCTGCATCGAATTTTTGTCCTTCAATAATTCTAGCCCATTCTTGCCAGGTTGGCGCTAAATATCCATCTAATATCTGTTTTGCTATTACTGTTTGTGCCGTACTTTCTTCAACCTCGTTAACCTCTTCATCAAGTTCCTTTACATCTTTTACCTCATCAACTGCATTTTGAGCAATTCCAATATCGAAGTTTATTGTTGCATTTTCCAGGAACAGTTCAGATTTATAAATATATACTTCATGCTCAGTTTGTTCTTTGAACTCCTTCATTAATTCAGGACGTGCTAATCCAGATTTATCCAGTCTCCACCAATCTTCTTTTGCATCATCAGTTACAAAGATTACGTCTATCTTTCGTTCTCTGGCTTTGTCAATTAATTGTTTCCATACAATTAAGTCGCCGAATTTCCTTCTTTCGTCAGCAGCGCTTTTTTTATCATTGTTCTGATTGTTTTCATTCTTTTTATCCTCCTTCTTTTCATCCTTGTATCCCGGAGGTATTTGCTTTTCATATCTGACCTTACCATCTTTATACAAGTCTTCTAGTTGTTTCGGATTATAGTCAGAACCTACCAAACCGTCGAAAAGATCAGTGACACGACTTAAAATAACATCATTCACCGAATAGTCTGGATGGATGGTTTCAAGGTCTCTAATTTCTTTCTGCGTCTTAGCAAACAATTCTTCGTATTCTGGAATCCAGTCGTTAACCTTCAGATATGGGTGTTTTTTGAAATGATTGAACATGGTCTTAATTTCATTCAGTTTGCTACTTAAAGAGACTTCCAAGTTTCTATAAATCTCCACCTGTTTATACAACACATCGAGTCTCCTTCTATGATATTCAAGCCCCACTTGGTAGGGAATCCACAAACGATTGAGATCTTTTAAATACCGCATTGAAGCAAAAAAAGCCTCTCGCGTATCTTCGGTATATTTATAAAGATTTAGGAGCACGTTTGTATCGAAACAAACCAACGCGGATCCCCATGCAGCATGTAATGTTTCGTTTTCGGGTTTGTAATATTCGCTAAATAAACTTCTCATAAAAACCCAGGGTGATTTTAATATTAGAACTTCTCATCGTTTTAATTCTCGTACAAAATGGTAAACATTATATTTGCCGACACCTTCATGCTTTTTTACAACACACTTTCTTTCATTTTTTTTATCAAAAAATTTATCAAATCTTGTCGACGGAAGCAAACTCTCGCTATTTAATAATTAAAACTGACATTATTGTTAATGCAGTGTTAAGGTGGCTGTCATTTTACCTTGCTTGTTGTCAAGAACAGAATACGTTTAATTGAACCGATTATCTAACAGTTAAGTAGGTTAAGGTTCCAAATGAGATTAGGTCGAACCTCTGTCTCTGTAATGTTATAATAACTCATTTAGAAGTAAGTTTCAACTAAATGAGTTAAATCATACACAACTTGGTTCGAGTTTCCGATACCCGGGATCACGGAGAAATTACAAACCTCGCACTAGTCTCGGGGTTTGTTTTTTTATCACGTCATACATACCTAATAATATATTCATATAGTGTGTTTTTCTCCTCTCTCCCACGCAGCTGCAATAGCATTATAATCTGGGAACTTCTCATCGTGAATAGCGATCCAATTTTTTACGAATTGGGGATTATTGCTATTGGGTTTGGGATTAACGTCATTTATTCTTGCCTGTGCTGGCGTTCGGACTTTGGGGAGATAGTTTTCGGTGAGTGAAAACAATCTAACAGGACGGCTTTCTTTTGGAGTAGCGTCAATCATGAAAAAGACATTCGAATCATTCATTTAAAGTCATTAAATTCAATTCGGAAAACCGGGAACCGAATACTTACTGTTCTCTGAACAGAAAGTCCCGGTGCAGGGCTCTCCGATCAGAGAAAATAAAGTAACTCTATGAAGACTAAACCTCATTTTAAAAGAGAAATTATAATGCTATCGACTAAAATATAACCCTTTTAGATCTTTTGTGTAATGGACATCGTAGATTTCTTTACGAGGTTCCAGGCACATAGGCGTTTGCTCATCGAGCATAAAACACGGAATATCAAGATAGTTAGTCGGCGCATTAGGATAATGTCGGGTCGAAATAAGTCTAAGGTTATATGACTTATTTTTTCTTATCTTGACGCCTTGCAAAGGGGGACATTTCTGTGATATAATTTTATATCTATATCCACCATTACGTGCATAAATCACGTACCATGATTTAATAGAATCAATCTTATATATTTTGTAAGCAGCGTTTGTATCCTCGAATTGTGTATAAGAAGGCGCTCCTCGATTAGAAGATTTAGACAAAGAGCACGATAGCATTAGTAAAGTAAGGATGATAATTGATATATATTTCATCTGTATTTTTTAGTTTTTATTTAGCAGTTCTATGAAACATACCAGGCTTTCCCAAAACTCTCAGCAGTGCTGAGAGAAATTAGCCGGACAAATAATCTTATCGCTTTAAGTAGCGCTAAATAGTTCGAAGAAATGTGAGACACCCTAATGAATAACTCGAATTATTGTAATATTTGATTAACTGAGTATAATTATACTTTGTCGATCAATTCAGCTGTACCAGTTTTTCTCGATTACGGAGATGACATTTTATACTGAATCAAGAAAAGAGAACAGCCAAGCAAACCTCTCTACTATCTGCAAATTGTATCTAAGCAAGAATTTATAGCTAAATATACAGCCTGATGTTAGTTTATGCTTCTACTTATTTGAAAATTGAAAGGTAATGAACAAACATCACTTTCATACTTTCTTCTTGTTCAATATTCCCCACTTCGCACAATAATTCCGATTTAGATCAACACGCTTCCTACACGACGTATACACGGCGCATACACGACGCATACACGACGCATCTCGCTATCCAGGGGCAAAATCAAACCATCTGACTTATAAGAATAGAAATTCCCGAACATCTGCCTCTTTTAAGCCTGTGTATGCACAAAACTCGGCTATAGTGACAAATTGTTCAGGGCTTTTGTTATTAGCAATGCGTATTTGCTGAAGAATGTGTCGGGCCGTGCGTTCCCGGCACCCTGTGATGTTCTGGACATCACGGGAATGGATGACTATCCGGTTGGGTATTACTTTGTTCATTTTAGGCATATCCGGCAAATCCGGCATAAACGGCAATGTTGTTTTTTTGAATGAATAGACGATGGTAGTTTAGTGCTGTAATTACAAAGTTAGCTAACAATCTGCGCAGACAGGCCAATGTGCATAGCCTGATAATGCACAATTTAATCACACCAAATCTTTATTGAAAATGCCAAAACAAAAAGGCATCATACCCTTACAGGGTACGATGGGAAACATCAGTTTTTACAAAGGAAAGAACGGTTATTTCGCCCGCGAAAAAGGCGGTGTAGATGGTGACCGTATCGCCACAGATCCGGCGTATGCAAGGACCCGGGAAAATGGAGAGGAATTCGGCAGGGCTGGCAAGGCCGGCAAATTACTGAGGGCCTCCATACGCGCATTACTGCAGAAAGCAGGCGATTCGTATGTGCCATCCAGATTGACGGCTGCCTTTCTGAAAGTCATCAAAGCGGATGCTACAAGCGCCCGTGGACAGCGTAATGTAATAGACGGCGAAGCAGAACTGTTAAGTGGCTTTGAATTCAATGCCAACAGTCCGCTGCAAAGTGTGCTCTTTGCGCCTTACACGACTAACATTAACCGGGCAACGGGGACGCTGACAGTGTCGATGGAGCCCTTTATTCCGGTCAACATGATAGCCGCACCGCCAGGCGCTACTCACTGTGTGATCTCCTGTGCCGGAGCGGAGATAGACTTTGAAGCGCAGAAATTCGTGAATGGCGTTGCCAATAGCGGAGAGCTGGTATTAGACAAGACGCCGACAGCGGTGCTGAATCTGGCGGTCAATATCAGTGCGAACAGTACAAAGCCGATCTTCCTGGCGCTGGGGATTGAATTCTTCCAGAAAGTAGGCGGTACTTCTTATAGCCTGAATAACGGTATATACAATGCGTTAGCGTTGGTTGCCGTATCGGGAACCGCCTGATCATTAATCATTGCCGACAGTAGTAGTGCTGAAAAGGCCCCTGCAGAATTTGCAGGGGCCTTTCTTAATAAGATCGTGGCCAGGCAGGATTACCCGGCCGTTTTTGCTCGATGAAAATCTACATTACTACTTTCTTTTATCACGCGAAGTCGGATGAAAAGCAATCAGGTTAAACATCTCACGCATGCGACTACGTAAGAGGTCTCCATAGATGTCTTCCAATTCAACGGCGTTAAATTGTGTCATTGCGTGAGTGATCATCCCATGAGAGTGCATCAGATTGTACCTGGTGAAGAGTATCTGGCCCATGAGATTGATCTTGTTCCCCCAAAAGTTAACGATGGGCTCATGGCCAAGATCATCGAAGCAATGAACATGAGGCAGCCGCCTGTAAGGATTAAATGCCCTTCTGCTGTACTTCAGGATCACATCATTGCCCAGATCTGTAAATTCCAGGCTAATGTCCATGGAAGATTTAAGAAAGGGACGGTGGTCGGGCAGGCTGAAATTTGAGAGAATACGCATTATTGCGGTCTTTCCACAGCCTATAGGTCCTGTTATGAGAAGTCCTTTATGCAGGTCAATACGCTCCTTTGCCGCAACCCCTCCATCGCGAAGAAAATAAGCTATTAACTTCAAGACGACAGGCCGATCGATATCATCAATGGCAAATTTAGCACCGTACATATCCCTCCCCTTCTCTTCTACCTGTTTCAGTATGTTGTGGTAATCAAATCGGCTCATCGTAGCGTTTGTATTCGCCTGACTGAGACGTTCTGAATGTTGTTGTTCTGGTATTTGCATTTACATTTTTTTTGAGTGACGGAATGTGGCCGATCCATTTTTGCGCGGCCGCCTTCCAGTCGAAGATTGGCATGCCGCTTAATGTCCAGCCTAACGCTTTGTAATGGAAATAAAACTGGTCTGCCTCTTTTCCCGGTTGCGCGGCGGCACTGAACCAGGCGCGCACTTCTTCCAATTCCGGCGCCTTCGGCGCCTCCATTTTATCTATCTTTTTTTTCTGCGCGTGCGCTGTTGATGTTTGACGCACGTTTTTATAATTGTTTATTTGTTTATTATTAAAGTGAGTCGAAATTGGCCCCGTATCAAGGGCAGAATTGCCACCACTACCGACATTAGCGGGGTCTTTATTGTTACACGTACGTGAGTCAATTATGCCAGGCTTAGAAGGTTCATATTCTTCCAACGGAAGCATTTTTATCACGCTGGGAGAAAAGAGCTTTTCTGATGGCTCATAAACCAGGAAACCGGATTCGTGTAACCGTTTCAGGCATTGCAGGTAGGTATGGTGTGAGCCTATCCTGCAAAATTCTATGATTAAACTCCTACTGACTGATAACGATACGGGAAAACGTTGCTGGTTCCATAACTGAAACAATGCCATATACAGGCTAATATCATTGGCACGTAGTCGCTCGTGCTCGTGGAGAAGTGTGTAAAATGCGGTCAGGTGGCGGATATAATTGATGGGGAGATATTGGTTGTTCATTTGATCTGGTTATTTAGCGTTAAATAAATCGGGGTATTCATCCTATTTGCCGGTCATTTCGAGGTCCATCATTCTTTTCGCGTAGTATATTTCCCATTTCAGCCATTCATCCAGCAATGCTTTCACCGGTCTTCGACCTGCCTGAAAGGATGCTTCATCCTGTATCAGCTGATGGGCGATCCTTTTCCGCCGTTCAAGCAGCCATATGTACCGCTTCCTGTGATCCTTAATGGCGGTGCATTCTTCCCTAAACCTGGCTGTTAAATACCGGATATAATCCGAGCTGTTGAAATCAATGTATTGCAGGCGGTTGTAGAGCTGCCATACATCATCGTCGTCTTTCTTCACGAATCCAAGTAACTGACTAGCTAATCTTCCAATATAGTCCCGGCTATGGTATGTGAGATATTCATCGCCTGATGCTGACACTACCTTCTCCAGCGGCCCAACCACGATGTGCTGCAGTCGGCTGTCCAAGGAGCGGAAACGAGGCGAGCTTTTTATCGACACTAAGGCGTCCATAATAATCCCTTTAAATAAGTACCTGTTGTAATCAGGTATTTTGTACTCATGGTCCATATACCGGTAGAAATTCCGCTCCATGTTATAATGCAGACAATACAGGAGCTCGTGAAGATGTTTGAACAAATAGTAACCTTCGTCATCGGGATCAAGGTTGTGTATCCGCTCCACTTCACTTTCCGGGAGCCATTGCATTAATTTGTCAAGAAGCGGGATAACGCTGTACTGACAAGCCTTTACAGCGATACGGGTGGCTTCTTCATTTGTTGAATTTTTAAGTGATGATAAAAACTCCCGATCCATTTCCACCAACTTAGGGCCTCTACCAGACATTATCTGGCTGATAAACCGTGGTGTGAGGACGGGTGATTTGCTCAATTGTTTAGGAATCTCCTCATTGATGAGGAATTCCATTTGATTCAATGAATGCATTTTGTGAAAATTTAATTGTGAAAAAAGTAATTGTGAAAAAAAGGATTACAGATTCAAGGCAAATAAGTATATGCAAAGACTTTTGCGCACACACTTACATGCGTTGAAATTATTTATAGTAAGAAGTTGTTAAAAAGCTATGAAACGATGGGGTAATTGAGTCCTGGGGATTATAGTAGGACTGGTAGTAGTAGTAGAGATAGTCGTAGGGCTAGTAGAGGTAGTAGGGTTAGCAGGGCAGGCAGGGAGAAGTGGGTAGTAGGAAGAGCATTTGTTGAGTTCAAGCCTGAGAGATCAGGCAAGTCGACCAGATCGGTCAATGACCTATTTAAACAGAGTTTTGTACGCATTGGCTTTTTGTTTTTGGTTATAACATTATTAGAATGATAATGAAATGCAATTTAGTGAGTTTGTTATTATCATTAATCAAAACCTGAATATATTTTTCCAATACATACAATAAAGTATTAATGTGTATTAAACCACTTACTATTGGGGAATGAGATAAATTCTGTCTTGCTTGTGATAATTGCGGATAGATTTTTTAAAAGAGATGAAGAACGAGACTGAAGTTGTATTCAGTCTCGTTCTGCTGCGATTTCTATTCATTTAAGTACAATGTCTTTTCGCTGCATCTTTAAACTCTGTTCCCAGGTTTCACATGTGTTCAGTAAAGCAGGAATGATTACCTCTTTGAATATTGAGATAATTTTTTCTGCTTCGGCTTCTGTGAAAGGTTGATCCAGCACTCTCCTTTTCCGTAGTCTAATGCGGTTAGCTTTTCTGCCGAAAAAGGTATTTAGTGACCAACCGCAAGACTGGCAAACTTCTTCACGGAAATACATTGGTGCGCTGGACAGCTTATAATATAAGTCGTCCAGCAAATTACGCGGCTTATCTATTGGCATATACTTGCTGATTTTTGACCAGTGGACATGATTTTCGTCGGCTACTATATTAGCAACTGCTTCTGTATAGTTCATCGGCAATTCCCAGGCAAATGAAACGACTTCACGTAGTGCATTTATGCATACTTTACTGATCCTAAGAGAGGATTTGTCTGTAATTGCAACCATCTCATCTGATGGAATTTTACTATCCAGAATAAATTGTTCCAGCGCTCTTGCTTTAAAGGCTATGCCGATGAGTTTTTCATATATGGAAAACTCAACAGCATTGACCATTTTCGCATACTCATCTTCGAGGTGCTTCAAGTCGGACTTAATGGATAATGCCATTATCCTGATATCATGTTTGATCATGCTAGTAAAGGCCTCTCCCTTGCGTCTACGCCGAGGGAATCTTCTACTAATCATGAGACATTTTGATGGAGACTTCTTCTTCCGTTGTGTTGGAATAAACATTTTAACAGATTTTGAATTTCCGTTTGAACATATTCATGATTGTTAGTTTCAATTCGCTGCCCGCATCAGCTTCTTTTGCCGGCACTAACAATGGCAGATCAGCTAACGGATTGCCAGAAAATGTATCGCTCTCCGGAGTGCAATTGGCTACTATAAAGTCAGGGCATGCAGCACTGTAATACTTGGCAAAGTTGGCTGCTGCTTCTTTGAAAGATGAATAACACAGGAACTCCTTGATGCCTGTGGTTTTTAACTTCTCAATAATAGCTCTGCGTTCCGTTTCATCTTTTATAATAACACAAGCGGTAAGCGTTTTGAAAATGTCAGATCGTCTCATGTTGTGATGGATTTAAGAAGTTAGAGAAATTCTTTAATGGCTCGGTGAGTTGGAAGATAGTAGTTAACAAAATCTGCGTTTGGCGGCAGAAGAAAATAAGATTAGCACGTTCATCTGCTGACCAGTCGTCGGCATCTGTGCAAGACATTGCAGTGTCTAACAGGAGATCCAATTTTGATTTTGTTTCGTCGGCGTCTTCGAAACAATCGGTGTACTGTGTTAGTACTTCTAATGGTGATTTGTTTTGGTTTATCATGGCTTTCGATTTTTAATGGCAATGAGATTCCCGGCCGAGATTTACCCGGCGGTTTTAATGTTTTTGAGTGAATTAGAAATGGTTTGTGGAGGTTAACGACTTGAAGAATCGATGAACGATTTTCAACTGATATTCTTTATTTGTCCCCTGCAGGTTAACCTTTGTAATGAAACAATAAAAAAGCGCAAGCCCATCTTGCCGCCGTGGAGCCAGTCGAAGGGCTTTAGTGCAGACAAGAAGGCCCACGCGAAAACGTGAGCTATCTCCTTATCATCCCAGCACTAATTAGAACTTTCGACTTTTCCACGGCCTGGATTACGTAAGAAGCGAGCTTCAATATCTTGAGGTCGCAAATCTAAAAAACTATCCTGTATCCGTACCTGATAGTAACAAAACGTTGACCATATTATTAGTTTTAGAATAGATTACGAAGATAAGGGAAAATGGAAATACATAGACCTGTCACTGTAGTTATTTTGGAAATAAAATTTTGCTTCGCCTGAAAAAGGATGAACGAAAAGGCCCAAATCGAACTGTATGTGATAGAAAAGGTAAAGGAAATGCGTACTGAGAGAGGATTTACGCAGGCTTCACTAGCTGAAGCGTTGGGATATTCAGAAGGGTTTATTGGTCATATCGAAAATCCAAAACGGAGAGATAAGTATAACATTAAGCATTTGAATGAGATTGCTAAGTTGTTCGGGTGTTCGATAAGGGATTTTTTTCCGGAGAAGCCGATATAAATGTCCATATTCAGATATCTTATTTAAGAATTGTTGAGCCCAATATTGCTTCTTTTGGCATCTCTAGTTTTCATACCTGCAATCTCCCGAATAAGACATAGAGATATTCTTTTCATTCGATAACCGATCAATCTTACGCAAGTCCCCATCTTTCATCAACAGCGTATCGCCTCCGCGTTGGGAATATAAATGCTCTAATACGGCCTTGATTAGGGTATGTCATTATATAGGCCTAGCCCAATAAGTCTATCTTTATCAAAATACATTACAATTTGATGCACGAAGCTATTTGCAAGCGGTTTGCCAACAATTTTCCATTTCAATTTTTCAACTCCATCATGCGTTGATTGTTTGTCTGGCTTGCCATACTATCTAGCATCATTTACC
Organism: Chitinophaga ginsengisoli; assembly: GCF_003014595.1. Classification (GTDB taxonomy): domain Bacteria; phylum Bacteroidota; class Bacteroidia; order Chitinophagales; family Chitinophagaceae; genus Chitinophaga; species Chitinophaga ginsengisoli. The sequence goes on from NZ_PYGK01000003.1 coordinate 316,457, forward strand.
ATACTTGTAATCAGTCGCCTTGGCTAGCGGACCTACCTCATATTTCAAGTTCCATGCTTTTATGTGTTCTAAAATCGGCAAAAAAGCTAATCCTTTTTCAGATAATCTATATTCTACTCTTGGTGGTAATTCCTTATAGGCCAATCTTTCCAATAGTCCATCTTCTTCCAACTCTTTTAACTGTTCGGTCAGGACCTTCCTTGAAATGTGTGGTACGATGGCATGTAACTGACCAAAACGAATGGTACGGGCGCCCATTACATTTATAATTATCGGCTTCCATTTATTACCAATCGTGCCAATAGCTCTGGTAAATGGGCAATTCGAATTGCAAAATCGGTCGTCTCTCATATTTTTAAAATTAGCAGTTACCCAATAGTAACCACAATATACTATAATAGTTACTAAACTACACCATCGATAGTAGCTTTGCCAAACAGACTTAAAACAAATTATAATGAGTAGATTAAAAAATAAAGTAGCAGTTATTACAGGTGGTAATAGTGGCATTGGATTTGGCATCGCCCAGGAATTTAAAAATGAAGGAGCAAGGGGTGTTATTGTCGGCAGAAATCAGGAAACTTTAAATAGTTCTGTGGCTCAACTTGGCGATAATTTCGGCGCCATCAATGCCGATGTAACAAACCTTGATGACCTGGAAAGAGTGTTTAAAGAAACATCTGAAAAATTTGGTAAAATCGACGTGATTGTAGCAAACGCAGGTGGTGCAGTTACAGGAGCAGCATTTGGATCTGTAGCAGATATTGGCGAAGCCGACTATGACAAGACAATGGATCTAAACCTGAAAAGTGTCTACTTCACTGTTCATAAAGGACTGCCCTATATGAATGATGGCGGTTCTATTATTCTTATCGGGTCAAATGCAGCGCATCGGGCATATGCATCATTCTCCCTTTATGGTGCTACCAAGGCGGCAGTAATCCATTTTGCAAAAGGATTTTCAAACGATCTTTTAAATAGAAGGATCAGGGTAAATGTAATATCACCAGGCACAACAGATACACCAGTATTTGACAGGTTTGTTCCTGCTGAACAACTTGACGCTGTAAAAAAATACTGGGCAGATGTAATGCCGATAGGCAGAATCGGGCAACCATCTGACATTGGTAAAACAGCGGTCTTCCTGGCTTCTGATGATTCTTCGTTTATGCTCGGTGCTGAACTCCTTGTTGATGGTGGTCTGACCTATTTGTCTAAATAATTCATTCAAGGCCGGGGCGAGTCTATAACCTGTGCCATTACATTATTAAAATAATTTTCAAAATGAGTAAGCTAAAAAATAAAGTAGCGGTAGTTACCGGTGCTTCAAAAGGAATAGGTGCATCGATCGCCAGACACTTTGCGGCAGAAGGCGCAAAGGTAGTTGTGAATTACGTGAAACTGTTTAGCAATAAAGGGGGGCAATATCATCAATATCAGTTCGGGTGCAAGCAAAATGCCTCTTCCCGCAGCCTCGTTGTATTCTGCAACTAAAGCGGCATTAGATGCCGTAACTGTTTCTCTGTCGAAAGAACTGGGTGCAAAAAACATTCGTATCAATTCTATTTTGCCTGGCGCCACGGAAACAGAAGGTGCTACCAGTGCGGGCATCACTACCGGCAGTGAGTATGAAAAAATGTTTATTGCCAATACTCCGCTTGGCCGTAGAGGTCAGCCCGAAGATATTGCGAAAGCTGCCGTATTTCTTGCCTCCGATGATGCAGCATGGATCACGGGAGAACAAATTTCCGTTTCGAGTGGTATGTTTGGCTTCTAAGTTCTTTCAAAGTAGTTTCCCTCAGATCCCTGTTTCTTCCAGAAACGGGGATTTTGGTATTTCTTTATGATGCCGTCAAACTGACTGTTGAAATATTCCATTTCACCTCCTGATTTATTGAGTTGACGGATGAACCCTCCCAGGAATATGAAATTTTGAGTAAGTTTAATAATGGATAAAAATGAGCACCGTATTTGCGGCTACAGTTCTCTGCTGATCTCCCTGATGGTAAATTCACCAAAGCTTTTAGCTTTGCGCGAAAATGGAGTGATGGCTCGTTACTGGCATTTTAATCCCTTTGAGCTTTTATTCCAGTTTGCATTTAACATGATTTTTTGCTTCCTTCTTTTTAATATTAACCTGCGCAAGGGGAAAGGGTTGTCGTCTTACAGAGAAAGAAGGAAGTATTACTCCTATGTTACCTTTAATTTCGTTGCTTTTTGTGTTTTATTGATAACAGGTACGGTATTACAACGTTTGTTTTTCCCCGCTCTTCAACTGCCAAGGCTAATATTCTCGGGAGCATTTTTCCGATTGTCATTCAGTGCTATACTAACGGCCATCATCATAAAGATCATATTGCTGATGCGTAATTCCAGGAGCATGACAGCCGAAAACCAGCAATTGAAAAATGCTTATCTGGCCTCGGAGCTGCAATTATTAAAAGAGCAGATGAACCCGCATTTCCTGTTCAATTCCCTGAGCAGCCTTTCGGCGATAGTCCGTGAGAATCCTGAGCAGGCTCAAAAATACATCCGTGACATGTCTGCTGTTTTTCGGTATGCATTGGTAGGATCTCATACGGATCTGGTCCCCCTTGCCGATGAACTGACGATGCTCAGATCGTTTGCAAAACTTATTTCCATGCGGCTGGAGGATGCGTTTAAGCTCACCATCAATATTCCCGATGTATACCTGCCGGTTAAAATACCCCATCTATCGTTGCAGCCCCTGCTTGAAAATGCAGTCAAACATAATGCAGCGACAACTGAAAGACCATTACAGATAGCGATTGAGGCAAAGGACAATCAACTTATTTTCAGTAACAGCCTTTGGGAAATACCAACACCGGAAGCGAGCAATGGAATAGGCCTTGCCAACCTGAATGAACGTTTCAGGATCATGATGCACCAGGAAATTGAGATCAGCCGGTCTGAAACATACTTTATCGTAAAACTCCCTTTAAAACAATGAAAAATATCCGTATCGTGGTCGTGGAGGATGAAGCAGCTACCGCCCGCAGCCTGATCCAGATCTTACATGAAGCAGACCAGCACATCACTGTTGTTAAAACGTTGGGGGCCGTGTCCGATGCAGTCACATGGTTCAATGACCATCCTGACTCCTATGATCTGATCTTTATGGATATCCGTCTGGCAGATGGTCTTTCGTTTGATATTTTCAAGCAGACAACGATATCCCGTCCTGTTGTTTTCGTGACTGCCTTCAATGATTACGCGATTACTGCCTTCAAGAACAACGGTATCGACTATATCCTCAAACCATTTGATCCCGATGAGATCAAAAGCGCATTGGACAAATATAAAAACTGGACCGGCGCTGCTGAAAGGCCTGACGGACCGGCGCTGGTCGAACTATTGGCACAACTTGGCAACCTGACCAAATCCTATAAAAAATCCTTCCTGGTGCATTACCGGGATAAACTGATCCCATTGGAGACAGCTAAAATAGCCTGGTTCTATACAGCAAATGAAGTGGTTTATCTCCGCACCATCGATGACAGCCAGTATATTGTAGAATCAACCATGGAGCAGTTGGAACAACAACTGGACCCAACATTATTTCTAAGGGTAAGCCGCCAGTTTATACTCAATCGTAACGCTATAATAGAAGCAGAGTTTTATTTCAATGGGCGCTTACTGGTCAAAGTAAAACCACAGCCGGACGAGCATATTATTATCAGTAAAGCTAAGTCTGCTGAATTTAAAAAATGGATGAACAGCTAGGTCAATTCACCCCCTGGTTTTTCCATTTCACCGGGTTTGTCAGGGATTGAAATCTTATTTTGACCAATTTTGTACCAAGCCATGAGGCTAATACAAACAAAGACAAGGAAATGAAAAATGATATCGGCCTATACCGGATCTAAAAAAACAAAATCGACAACTATGAAAAGTAACAACACCACAAAGGGCATAGCCGTGGCACTGACCCTGTTATTTATGCTGTCCGGTCAGCTGGTTATGGCGCAGCGTGGCACTGCAATGCAGGATAAGACGCCGCAGGAAAGGGCAAAGTTCCAGACAGAAATAATGAAAAGTAAACTGGCCCTGGACTCCGTACAGCTAGAGCAGGTTGAGGCAATCAACCTGAAATATGCCTTAAAAAATGAACCAGTCATTAAAAGTGACGACAGTAAGTTTTCTAAGTTCAAACAGCTCAAGTCATCGCAAAAAGAAAAGGAAGCGGAGCTTAAAAAGATCCTCACCGCCGAGCAGTTCAAACAATACCAGGCTTTCCAGGATGAGATGAAGGCACAACTAAAAGAAAGGAGGAAGGAACAGTAAGTACCAGCCTGGTTTCCGGATATCAACATTAATGCATCAATAAAAAAGAAAAAGAAAAATGAAAACGCTATTATTCAGCCTATGCATATTGGCTTTCATCTCCTCAGGCGGCTGTTCTAAAAGTACAGATGTATCCCAGGCAAAACTGGTCGATGATGACCTGGCAGGACCGATTTCCCGTCCCTCCTCAGGATATGGTGCCGATGGTACTTATGCAGTATCAGAGATCGATTTCCCTAACACCGAATATCCAGGCACCAAAGTCACTGTATTTTATCCATCAGGCATTACCTCGCCCCGACCAACCATCTTCTACTCACATCCCTATGGTGGCGAGAGCAAAGAGTATAACAGGGGGTTGTTCGAATTCATTGCCAAAAAAGGTTATGTGGTTGTATTCGTTCCTTATGCCACCAATGACAGTACCATAGACCATCGTTATCTGACCTTGTGGACCGGTTTCACTAAGGCCGCTGCTGATTACCCAGGCATTATAGATACCAGCAAAGTGGGCTTTATGGGGCATTCCTTCGGTGGGGGCGCTTCGATCGGCCTGTCCTATAAAGCTTTCACCGAAAGAGGCTGGGGTCAGAACGGGCGCTTCCTGTTTACGATGGCGCCCTGGTATAGTTACCAGATCACCTCCGACCAACTCGCCAGCTTTCCTGCCAATACGAAGATGATCACCCAGGTCTATGATGAAGATGTTTATAACGATCATCGAATGGCCATAGATATCTTTAAGAACATCAATATTCCCAATGCTGAAAAGGACTACTATTACCTGAAATCATCAACGGTGGCCGGCTATAAATATACTACGGACCATGCGCTGCCCAACACCCGTACCGCCTACGATGCATATGACTATTATGGGGTTTACCGTTTGCTGGATGCGCTGATTGATTATAGTTTCAATAACAGTGCAGCGGGAAAAAATATGGCACTGGGAAATGGTTCAGTCGAGCAGGTTACCATGCCTGGATATAATGGGCAGTTTATGGCACCGCTCGAAGTCACAGATAATCCCGTTCCAAAATACAGCCAGGATAAATATGAATTTAAATGCAGCAGTGTGCTATATAATCCAAGAATAGCCCATTGCAAATAACCGTTTAAGAACAAAACGATGAAAAAGATAGTTTTACTGCTGATGGTTCTGTTCGCATTTGGCGCTGCCTACGCTCAACAACCATTTTCCCAGGTAGATCATTGGCTTGACGCCCATGCCAGTGAAATGGGAGGCAGACTGATCCTGGTGGTCTATAAAGATGGGAAGGTGATTTATAGCCATGCGGTCAATGAAATGAATGGCAGACAGCAGATACTGGTCAGGCTGATCGCTAAAAGGAAGGGAGCGGAACCGGATTTAGGCGATTATACCGAAACGACAAAACAACCCATCGCCAGTTGCAGCAAATGGCTGAGTGCAGCGCTGGTGATGACTTTTGTGGATGAAGGCAAAATACGGCTAAACGATACGGTTGGGAAATTCCTTCCTGTACTTTCAAAAAACGGGAAAGGCGGCATTACGATCGGAGATTGCCTGTCGCATATGACAGGGATCCTGTCCCCGGATTTAAAAGAGGACCTGAAAGAGAAACGGCAAGCCAATAATATGGATGAGGTGATCAATCAAATAGGCGGCTATCCCATAGAGGGACTTCCGGGAACGGTCTTTCGTTATAGCAATACCGGTCTGCAAATCGCCGGTGCAATACTCGAAAAGATCACCGGCAAGCGTTTTGAGACGTTGTTTGCCGAGCGCATCGCCGGGCCGCTGGGAATGAAAAACACGGATTTTGGATATAGCGCCGTAGCCCTGCCCGCAGGCGGGGCCAGCAGCACACCCGAAGATTATATCCACTTTTTAACCATGATTTTAAACAAGGGCATCTTCCATGGGAAAAGGATTTTATCGGAAAAAAGTATAGACGCGATGCAAGTAAACAGAATCACTCCTGATGTCAAAGTAGCCTATACGCCCGCGGAAGTCACAGGTGTAGGGTATGGTTACGGGGAGTGGATCATGGGCAGTGGTTTGGTCAGCAGTCCGGGGCTTTTTGGCAGTTACCCCTGGATTGACAACCGCAAGGGATATTGCGCATTTTTGATGGCCTTTTATCTCAAAAGTGACGGTCGGCAGGAAAAATATGCCGAACTGAGAAAATTGGTCGATGAACAGATCAGATAAAATAACGCTTTCAATTGTTGCATTCATAGTCGCTTTGGCCTTTGATATCATGAACTTTGATACTCCTGAACCATTACCGTAATTAAATGTATGTTCATAACGATTGATTATTTTTGATATAACCATGAATACAGCAGGATATTCAGCAACACCACTGGCTAAAAAATTGGGCATCAAGGACGGATTCGTAATCCGCCTGGTGGGGCAACCAGCATATTATTTTGATCTGTTTGAGGACATGCCTACCAACATCCAGATACTCGATGATACGACAACAGCCAAAAATCTTATTCATTATTTTACGAGGCAAGCAGACGATCTGCTCAGGGATATCCCCTTATTAAAGAGAGAAATCCAAACCAATGGCATGATATGGATCTCCTGGCCCAAGAAGGCATCAAAGATCACCACCGATATTACTGAAGATGTGGTCCGGAACCTGGCGCTAAGCAATGGTCTTGTTGACATTAAAGTTTGTGCGATAGATGAGATCTGGTCCGGCCTTAAATTGGTCATACCGGTAAAGGACAGGGCGAAAAAATAAAAAGACAATTGGCCCCAAATGCCCGTTTGCTCCTGGAGTAGTTTCCCTGATATTTTCGACAATGAACATTTATGGAGATAATAGACTACAAATCGTTTGCTGCAGACTGTATTGAAGAACTGAAAGTTTTACAGTCGCAATTCTCAGAAAAATTCGATGTTACGCATGCAAACTGGTTTTATAATCAAGCGACCGGTTTGCTGACTTTCTCCTCTGATAACACTGAACTTAATTTCAAATATTTTGAGGTTGGAAGCTTCTCGCCCAAGTCTGAGACATGGATGTGGTCATGGCACAATGACTACACTTTGGAGAATGTTAAGGAAACTGCCAGACAAATTAAGGATTTTGGAGCGAGGGTTAATTTTGCTAAATTAACCGAGGGCTATTTCCCAAGCGATGAATTTGAAGCCTGGGAATTTGCAGCTATCGCAACCAAACTAACGAATGGAATTGGTGTATATAGACCCGTCAACGATGATGGATTGCAAATCTTTCTGGTTCTAACAGAATTTATCGACAATCAATTAGCCCGAAGGATCAAGAACAAGTATATACAGTGCGGCACCCACGCTTACGGGAGAATTGCATTTGTGTGTCAACATCTGAATTTTACTACCAAAGTTGGTTTTGAAGAATCATTCGAAACGTTCGAAGGTATGGAGCTGTCGGACGATGATGATTTTCAAGCCTGGTGTGACGATTGTGAGGCCGTTAGAGTTGCAGAAGACGGATGGAACGATAAGGCAATGGAATTTGTAAAAATCAAAGTAGTTTGTGAAGGATGTTATTTTAAGATGAAGGAGTTAAACTTAGGTACCAAATAAAGCAATGCAGCATTAGAAACGACATTGGATACGTTGCCGATGAAGTTTATCCAAGACCCTATAGACAGCACAGTTTCGTCTTTATGATCCGAACACAGGTAACATGACTAAGGCTCAGAGAGAAGATTGTACCGATCTTGAAAAAGCCGCTGTATGAGAAGGTGAACAAGTAGAAGAGCGGATTTGTGATCACTATGCAGGAAAGCCTAATAGATGGGTCGAGCAAATGCGGATGAAGATATAACTTTAAAAATAATTCGGAATCCTTATGTAAAGGATAAGAATCAACAGGTTCATTCTCTATTTTATTTACTATTAAATCATTCAGCCGACTTTAACTAAACTCGAGCTGTATTGTAGAGAGAGCGTAGCAATTGTTCTGAAGCAGTGTATCAGATACCAACAAACCATCTTTGGGAGAGCCGCATATTTCAGCATTCCCAATTAAAATTTAATGACCCGCATTTAGGGCAAACCATATATTCCTTATCAAGTTTGTCAAAATTGCAACGATTGCAAAGTCCATAAGTTCTGTTAACATGTGCTACAATATATTTAGCTTCCAAATGGCTGAGCCCATAAATATCGACAAGGTATTTTACCGAATAGATAGGCGATTGAAGCGTCAATTCCAATAGCTTTTTTTTCTCTGACGGGCTTAATTCCGGAACTTCAATTCCTTCTTTTGGTAAACAATTTTTGCACTTAACATTCATAAATGTTCTTTTTATTCTTCAATATTGGATACATCGTTTTATACGAAATTTTTCATATTGATATTTGTAGTGATGCAGCGAGTGTTGTAATCGGTCACACTTTTGTAGTGGACAGCGGTTAAAGCATTCAATAGATCTCGCCGGACCTGGGCTATATATCAACGGCTCCTTCCCCTGTTAATGCTGGCCATGAATGACACTTTATGGCTTTCGCCTATGGGCAGGTATTGATCACCGATCACAATACGGTTACGTTCAATGGTGTCAATTTTGTCGATCGCAATGATGTAGGACTTGTGGCTTCTGACAAACAACGAAGCTGGCAATATTTCCTCCAGGTTACGAAGGCTATCAAGCGTAATAATCTTATTCTTCTCCGTGTGGATGATTACATAATCACGTGCTCCTTCCAGGAAAAAGATTTCGTCAAAGCGTACTTTTACCAGCTTCTGGTCTGTTTTGATGAAAATATGATTGGTGGAGGAGGGCTGCTGTGGGACGGGGGCGATCAGCTCTGCCGCTTTCTGTACGGCTTTGTAGAACCGCTCAAATGCCACCGGTTTTAGCAGGTAGTCTACCACATTATGCTCAAAACCGTGGATGGCATATTCTGCATAGGCGGAGGTGATCACCACTCTGCATTTGTTATTGATGGCCTGCATAAACTGTAACCCATCCAGCTCAGGCATCTGAATGTCAAGGAAAATAAGGTCTGTTTTTTCGGGACTGGCCAGCGAGAGCGCTTCCAGCGGCTTGTCGCATGCGGCCACGAGCTCCAACTCAGGGAGCTTCGATACATAGCTGGCCATTAACTCCAGGGCCCAGGGTTCATCGTCTACCAGCAGGCATTTAATCATAGTTTAGTTTGTTTTGAGTGTCAGCATCAGGTGTACCGCAAATATATTTCCATCGTCATTGATCTCTAATTTATGCTGGCCTGCGTATTGCAATGCCAGTCGATTCTGCACATTCCTGAGTCCTATGCCTGAAACGGGGTCTTTTGTATGGCGATTGATCTTGTTCCGTACAGTGAAGCTGAGCTGACTGCCTGTCGTTTTCAGCTGAATATAGACAGGATGTGCGGGGTCTGTCACCACTCCATGTTTAAAGACATTCTCCACAAAAGAGATCAGGATAAGCGGCGCAATGTATTTTCCTGACGTACCACCAGACAGCTCAAACCGGAGAGCCGTGTTACGGCTACGGTATTGTTGAAGTTCGATATAATCCTGCAGATAGTTAATCTCGTTGTTCAACGGAATTTCTTCGGCGCTGCCATCGGCAATCACATACCGCATCATGCCAGATAGTTTCTGGATGGCTGGCAGCGAATTTTCCGATTGATGATATACCATCGAATAAATGTTGTTCAGACAGTTGAAAAGGAAGTGAGGACTCACCTGCGATTGCAGGAAGGCTTTTTCCGCCGCTACTTTTTCTTCCTGCAGGCGCAGGCGCTGGTGCTCAGATTTCAGCCAGTTGTCTACAAACCAGATGATGGCTCCCGGCAGGATGATGTGGCTGAAACAAAGCATGGCATTACCGAAAATGTAGGCGCCGCCTTGCACGGAATAATCCTCGTAGCAATAATTACAGATACCCCACCATTTCAGGAACAGGTATTCCTGTACCAGAAAGCGGGTGCCCACAAATAACCCGGACAGTACGAACCAACTGCCTACCAGGGTTATAAACTTTCGCTTCCTGAAAAAGACAGGCAGCAAGATGCAGTAGCTCAGGTAAAAGACAGCCGCGAAAAGAATGATGTTCGAAAAGAAGATCGCATTTGGATCGGGACGGACCAATTGATTCTTATAAGCCAGCTTGCTCAGGAACTCTACGAAGAACATCGTGTAGAGCCAGTAAATAATATGCACCCACAGGAGTACTTTCTTTTTCATGCCGGTGCAAAGTACCGAAAAAGAAGAGAATAGGGTTGACTTTACTGCAAACGCCACTTTTCATCCGACAAACACTTTAGTCCCGACGGCAACCGGGATTGTATCCTCCGAAACCCGCTCCTGCATTGATAGTAGGAAATATGGCGTTTGCAGAAAATCCACGGTGGTCAACAGTCGTGCCAGTAGTTTTGTCCCATGCGTAAACTACTTCACTTTATCTTTTTATGTTGGGCAGCCGGAGCCCATGCGGGCACTATACGGGTAACAGTATACACTATCGGTGAAACGCCTGTTCCCGGGGCTATTGTTACGCTGCAAGGCGTACATCCTCCTTCAATGGCGATACATATGGTTGCTGATTCTGCGGCCCGCGTTGCCTTCCATCCGGCTCAGGACGGGGAATATACCATCACCGCTGCCGCATTCGGCACCGGCATTGCCAACAGCGGCCCATTTGTATGGCATGGCCGCGATACGGCCATCACCCTAATGCTGCCGTCTAACACCAGGGAACTAGCCGGTGTTACGATTACCGCAAATAAGCCACTGGTAGAAGCCGATGGCGACAAGATCATTTACAACGCAGGAAGCGACCCCTCACTGGCGGGGCTGTCTGCCGCAGAGGCGCTGGCCAGAACGCCCTTCGTGAGCGTAGATGGTGAAGGCCATGTGCAATTGAAGGGCAAGGGAGGCTTCCTCATCATGCTCAACGGAAAGCAAACGTCCATGTTTGCCAATAATCCCGGCGAAGTGTTAAAAGCGTTTCCAGCCACCATCATCAGTAAAATTGAAATAAATACCCAGCCGTCAGCCAAATATGAAGGTGAAGGGATCAACGGCATCATCAATATCATCACCAAAAAGAAAGTGGCCGGCTACAACGCACATACTTCTCTTACCTATAACTCCATTGGCCAGGTGAATCCTAACATGGCCTTCAACCTGAAATACGGGAAGCTGGGTATCACCTCATTCGTATACTTTGCCAACAGCATGAACTTTCATGCGCATGGTGAACAAGTATACACCCCGCTCATCAGCGCACCGTTTGCGGAACGTCGCACGCTCGATACCACTACCACGAACGGATATATGGCCGGTGGCAACCTGGAAGTAGCATACGACATTGACAGCCTACGGACACTCAGCCTCTATGGCCGCCTGGCCGCAGGTGGTAAGACGCTGGAACAGCAAAGCCTGATCCGTTCCTATAGTACGGCACATGACCTGCTCCAGCAAAGCAGGCTGACCTCCGAAGACGAATCGCATACCCCTTCCGGAGAAGCGGGGTTTGACTATCAGCAGCGGTTCAGGCAACCGGGCCGTTCCCTTTTTATGGGCGTGAACGTGCAGACCAGCGGTCAAAAAAAGATCCTGCAAAGCGGGCAGGTGTACACCACAGAGGAAGAGCGACTGCTTCGTAACCAGTATCGCGGCAGCAACACACAAACCTGTATCCAGGCTGATTATGCGCTGCCAATCCACCCATCATTCATCCTGGAAATGGGTGCGAAAGCCATCTTCCGGCAGGTCGGCGCTGTTTATGCCAGCCAGATAAAAGACCTGGACGCCGATCAATATCACCCTGACCTTGCTAACGACGACGAGCTGACCTATAGCCAAAATGTAGGGGCGCTGTACAGCATGGGCACCTGGAAAATAAAGCGTGGCGGTATCACCGTCAAAACGGGCGGACGATTGGAAAAAACCAATATACAAGGGCATTTTATCCGCAAGAAAACGGATGTGACACAGGATTACTACAGCTTCCTCCCCAGCTTTTCGATTACAAAAAACTGGGCGAGTGGCCGGTATCTTACCTTGCAGTACAGCCGTACGCTTACACGGCCCGGCCTCAGCTTTCTGAACCCTTACACCGACAACCGTGATCCACTCCTCATCAGCCGGGGTAACGAGCATCTGCATCCCGAGTTCACCAATAACGGGGAAGTATCCTTCTCCAATTTCAACGACAAATTCTCTTACACCCTTGCCCTTAGTGGCGCGCTGACCCAAGGCAGCATTCAGCGGTACATCCGTTTTGATGAAGCTACAGGCGTCAGCACCCAAACGTACAGCAACATCGGCCGTAGCCAGGTGGCCGGCGTTAGCGGCTACCTTTCCGCTAATCCGGCAAAGCAACTTTCCGCCACTCTAAATTTCAATTGTTATTATGCAGCTATTAGCAGCACTGCCGATGCCTCGGAAAAGCACCGTGGATTATATGGCTCTCTAAGCACAGCGGTGACTTATCTGCCCAGCGAGAAGTGGATGTTATTCAGTAATGTCAATTATACCAGGCCCCCGGTACAGCTGCAAGGGCGGAGCGGCGATTTTCTGTTCTACAACATCGGGGCCGGTTACTGGCTGTATAAAAAGAAATTAAGGCTTACTGTGGCCATGCTAAATTTCATGAACAAATACTGGCAGGTAAATGACCGCTTCGAATCTCCTCTGGTTCGACAGCAAAATACCAGTTTCAGAGACGTTAGAAGCCTCTCCATAGGCCTTCGTTTCAGCTTTGGTAAATTAAATGAAAATACCTCCCGGAAAAGAGGTGTTAAGATAGACGATCGCAACCAGGATCCACAATAATCAAAACACTTGCCTGTCACTGAAGTTTCGCCGGAAAACTATCACCTGGCATATACAAACCAATCCCAGATTGTCAGATCCATTTATAAAATAAGCGCTACATTTATCTACTTATCCCATATAAATGAAACATCAACTATTAACACGCTTTTTTTTTTGCCACTTTGTTTAATCACTTCGTTTGCCAGCGCACAATCTCTTACCACTTCTGATAGTATAGACATCTTTGTAAAGAGCAAAATGCAGCAACGCCACATTCCTGCCCTGCAGGTAGCTATTGTACGAGATGGAGCAATTGTCAAAAACACAACTTATGGCATTGCTAATCTTGAATATAATATCAAGGCCACAGACCAAACGATCTTTTCTGTCAACTCAATTACCAAAGCTTTTGTAGGAGTAGCCATTATGCAATTGGCGGAAGAGAATAAGCTGAAAATCACAGATCCGCTGTCGCGTTATCTGGATAGCTTACCTGATAGCTGGAAGAATATCACTTTGCAGCAGGTACTGACACATATCTCGGGACTGCCTGACATTATGAATGAGGAAGAGCAGGTAATGGGACATGGGGATGAGCAGGAAGCGATGCAACAGGTAAAGCTGTTACCCATTGAGTTTAAACCCGGTGAAAGGTTCAGGTACAACCAGACGGGCTATGTGTTGCTGGGACAGATTATCACGAAACTGAGCGGAATGCATTTTACACAGTTTATCGAGGAAAGGCAGTTCAAGCCTGCTGGTATGGTGCTTACCCGGTTTGGTGACTCTTACGATGTAATTCCCAATTATGCGGGCGCCTATACGATGAACAGACAAGTGGGCGACCGCTTTATTCGAAACAGTACACCGGGAAATAGTTATATACAGTTTCCCCTGTTTTTCAGAACGGCTGCAGGTATACAATCTACGGCTACAGATATGGCTAACTGGGTGATAGCTTTGAAAGCCAGGAAATTATTAAAACAGTCATCCAGTATTGACCTCTTATGGACACCGGCTATACTTAACAATGGGAAAATCGGCGGCTTTAACATGTTAACAAACGGATACGCCCTGGGTTGGCCTACTGTAACCCGGGATGAGCATCCTGCCGTTGGTCCTGTGGGCGGCGGACGATCAGCTTTATTCGTATATCTGAAAGATGATCTTTCCATTATAGTATTGACCAATCTGATGGGAGGCAATCCGGATCAGTTTATTGATGAAATTGCCGGCTTCTATATCCCGGATATGCGTGAAGTGAATGGTTTCGGGTTGCCAGCCAATCTGAAGAAACTAAGAGCCGCCTTGCTGAAAGAGGGCTTCGACAAAGCCGTCACCGTCGCTGCTCGTTTGAAAAAGAACGATCCGGCATTTCAACTGAATGAAAATGAATTGAATAAATGGGGGTATCAACTCTTTGCTCAGAAGAATATCAGCGCGGCAACAGCTATCTTCAAACTGAACGTATCACTATACCCTCAGAGTGCAAACACCTACGACAGTCTCGCGGAAATACTGGAGGCTACAGAGCAGTACTCAGAAGCCCTTGCCAATTATAGGAAAGTGGTCGCATTAGAGCCGCAGAATAAACACGCAGCTGCAAGGATACAGGCCTTGTCAGCCAAATAAATATTAAAGGGAAGACGTGCTCAAACTGATCTGTTAGATCGTGTGTAATCAGGTTTGAGTTTCGCATATCCGGAGTTACAAAAGCCCGGCTTCTAATCTAATAGAAGCCGGGCTTTTGTGTTTGCATGAAGTGCCTGCGAAGTCTAAGCCCCTATTTCACAACTTCACTCACCAAAATGACAGGCATAGCATTCGTATAATTCACAAAATCTCCACGAATCGCGTCTCTATTTGGAGCGATAGCCGCCTGATATTCACTTAAGCTTTTTACATAGAAAGTGCCGATAGCCATTGGGAACATTATTGACCATCATAATCTCCCGGGAAACTTTGCCGTTTTTGAAGAATTTACGCGCAATAAACTTTTTTGCACCATCTAAATATTCTTCCTCGCTCATGATTTTTTTCCCATCAATCCAATATCCCCTGCTTATTCCACTTAAACTATCATCCTTAAAATTCTGAAACTGTACAGTAAAAGTATCTGATAACTATATAGCTCCTTAACCCAAAGATGGAACAGGTACTAGTTTTTGGTGACTGATTATCCCCCATAAAATTGATTGAATTGTAGAACTATTGATTTGATTTTTTGTAACAGCAGGGCGTGCATCACTGCTAACTTTGTATCAGAAAAAGTAAATACAATGAAAACAAAAGAACAGATCAGAACTCTTGCACAGCAGGCTTTCAAAAATCACCTGGAATATCTTTCTTCTGGAAGAATTACAGAATGGGTGGACTTGTTCACAAATGACGGCGAATTACAATTCCCATATGCTCCAGCAGATTTCCCAAAATACGTAGCTGGAAAGAAGGCGCTCTATGATTATATGAAGAATTTCCCTGAACACTTTAAGGTAACATTCGAAAACCTTCATTTCCATGCAACAGAGGATCCTGCACTGGTAATTGCAGAGTTTACAAGTGCAGGGCATGCCATTTCAACTGGCAAATCCTATGATCAAAAGTATATTTCAGTAGTTACTACCAACGAAGATGGAGAGATCGTTAAATATGTAGATTTCTGGAATCCAATGATCGCGTTGGAATCTCTTAATGCACCACTCGCAAGCTTTGTAGGAGGCAACCAGGCACAAATCTAATCCGTTAATCGCCAGCCGCGGGATTATCTAATCCCGCGGCTGTCATGCTTTATAGAGATATGTTTCCACTATCAAATCTCATTATTATACACCATGAATTATTTGCGTAATTTTACTTTTCTGAAAAGAGTCTTTTGTAATCATAATCAGAAAAAGAAATTGGCTAAACCAGAGACAATAGAAGAGTATTATGCAAGCCGCCCTTTTTTGCCTGCCGCTGATGCACCAAAAAATGCTGCGCATTTTAACATCTTTCGCATTGGTGCCCCTGATATTGAAGACATAAGCGTTCCCTTCGGAAGGAAAGACTATTATAAAATTTGTATCATCACGGGCAACAGTCGCATACATTATGCTGACAGAACATTTGAGGTACAGAAGCGAGGGCTTTTATTTGCCAATCCACAAATTCCATACAACTGGGAGCCACTTTCTTCTAATCAACAGGGCTTCAGCTGCATATTCAATGAAGCTTTTTTCGATCACTTTGGAAGGATAAAGGATTATCCTGTTTTCAAGTCAGGCGGTTTTCCCGTATATGAACTGACAGCTGCAGAACTGTCAGTGATCAAGGCCATTTTCGAGCAAATAATGAGTGAAAAGGAAGGACAGTTTGAATTCCGAGATAACGCGATAAGAACGCTTATACTTCAACTGATACATAGCGCCATAAAAATGCGCCCCGCAGATAATACTGCTCCGGAGAAAGTAAATGCGGCAGGCAGGATCACCACACTATTTTTAGAACTGCTGGAACGACAATTTCCCCTGGAAAATGCATCATCCGAAATTCAACTTCGTTCTGCCTCTGATTTCGCTACACAGATGGCTGTACACGTTAATCATCTGAATAAATCCGTAAAGGAAATAACCAATAAAACTACATCTGAGATTATTATGCAACGTTTGTTGCAGGAAGCTAAGATCATGCTGAAACATACAAGTTGGCCTATATCAGATATTGCCTATGCGCTCGGTTTTGAGGGGCCTACGCACTTCAGTGGTTTTATTAAACGACAGCTGCAGTTGTCTCCTTCTCAGTACCGGAATGCATAGTTTGGTGTACACATGTTTTAATTCATTCTGAAGGAAGTGGCATCTGGCATCCCATTTTTCATTTCATGGAAGCTATATTCACAAACTACGCATCTTCCAGAAATCCAATTAACTTTATACCCCATTTTGGGTAATGACATTGCCCCAAAAAAAGATATTGAACTACTTATGGGACCTATACCAGAAAACTATACCGATTTTTTATATTGGTTGAAGAATCAAACCGAAAATTATTGGAGCCAGGATCCTAAAACCACAACAAACGAAGATAAATGTCCGCAGTGGGCATATGGAGCTAAGTGGATCGGTATGAGCGATGAATAGATTGACCATGTACAGGAAAAATATTCGATAAATTTTACGCCAGAGCATAGAGAGTTCCTGAGAATCCTTCATACTATCGATCGAAAGGAAAAAATATATAGCGAATACGGTAGTGAGGAAGGAGAATACTATGAGCGCTCCTTCTTCCGCAATTGGCTGGAAGACGACGAGGATATACGATCGAGGTTGAGCTTTGTATATGATACGATATCAGAGGATAAGTAAATTGGTTGCTATTTTCCCCTGCAGACCTTTATATGATCTGTATTTTTTCCTTCTTACAAGGCTTTTAAGTCCACTATTTGTTTAAAAGAAGCACATCGCTATTGCAAAACAAAAACAAACATCCAAAGTCCGACATCTCTAGTTTTCATGCCTGCAATATCCCAAATAAAACATAGGGATGTTCTCTTCATTTGATAACCGGGATAACCGATCATTCTCGTATAAGTATCCATCTTTTATCCACAGCGTATCCCCTAAGCGCTGGGGTTTCTCGGTGTTATACTTCAAATACAGAACATTACCATCCTGCTTCCATGTTCCAAGATACCACATGTCGAAGAAAATTCCTGTCCAATTCAGTTCGAACGATTTATCACTTCTGAACTTTAATGTAGCCTGATTCTGCGTCCCCTCAAAGCAAGCTCGAATTACAATTTTACTTTCCAGGCACTCTGAGCTTAGTCGATATGGACTGAGAAAAAAGTAGCATAATAACGCCAGGTAAAGTAATGTTGGGAGGGTACGCAAGATGCCCTCCGTTTAACAAGCTGGCTTCCAGTGGGATCTCTTCTCTCTGTAATCTAAAGGTAAACTGCGGCAAGTCTACATCTTCCTTTTTCACAATAACAAGCCTACAATTGATATGTTTACTACCGAGTACATCAAACGATGCCGACCTGCTTTGTGAAGTATCGAAATTCGACACCGGATAATCTACAAAAATAAAGAAACCGGCATCAGGCACCGGGAAATAATGTCCTGGCACTATCCCGAATGCATTACCTGCACCGTATACTTCCTGACCAACTGCTCCTGATTGAAGCCCTTGCCAATTATAGGAAAGTGGTCGCATTAGAGCCGCAGAATAAACACGCAGCTGCAAGGATACAGGCCCTGTCAGCCAAATAAATATTAAAGGGAAGACGTGCTCAAACTGATTTGTTAGATCATATGTAATCAGGTTTGAGTTTCGCACATCCGGAGTCACAAAAGCCCGGCTTCTAATCTAATAGAAGTCGGGCTTTTTGTTTGTATGAAGTGCCTGCGAAGTCTAAGCCCCTATTTCACGACTTCACTCACCAAAATGACAGGCATAGCATTCGTATAATTCACAAAATCTGCACGAATCGCGTCTCTATTTGGAGCGATAGCCGCCTGATACTCACTTAAGCTTTTTACATAGAAAGTGCCGATAGCCATAAAAGGCAAAGGTTGGTTGGGAATACCACTGGAGAGCCCTTTTTCAATGGTATATTTAACCAGATTTGACCCTAAAAAGCCCGCCACCATAGGCATGTGTTTAGTTTCATAATACTCCATATTGAAGGTCTTGCCTTCGGCATAAGGGTACATGATAGAGATCTTAATTAAGCCTTTTTCAGTAATATCAGTATTGTGTTCCTTAGATTTTCCAGGCTGCTTTTCCTGACTAAAGGCAATTAAACTAGTGGTTAAAAGCAAACAGGATAAGATTAATTTAAGCTTCATAACTGGTTAACTTTATTTAAAGAAATGTAAGACTTTAATAGCACTTAAAGAAATTTCGGGCGACTGAATATCTTCCCATAAATCAGACCACCGTGGTAGCGCCAGTAGTTCCAATGTGATCTACATCACAATATTGTCTCCCTGCTGCCAACGTGATGTATGTCACGTAGTCATCTCAATTTTCATCGCGAATTTTACATCGTAATCAAAACATAAAACGATGTCAAAGATAATTTTCATTACAGGAGCCTCACGCGGATTTGGCAAAATCTGGGCAGAAGCATTTTTGAAACGCGGTGATAAAGTAATTGCTACAGCCCGCGATATCAGCCATCTGAATGACTTAGTAAAAAGTTACGGAGAAAATGTATTCCCCCTTAAACTTGACGTGAATGACCGCAACGCAGTCTTTGCTGCAGTTAATGCAGGGAGACAACACTTTGGCGCTATTGATGTGCTGATAAATAACGCCGGTTATGGTTTGTTCGGTGCTATTGAAGAAACTACCGAGCAAGAAGCACGCGAACAGATGGAAACAAATTTCTTCGGCCTGCTTTGGGTAACACAGGCAGTACTACCAATTATGCGCGAACAAAAAAGCGGCCATATTATCCAGTTATCAAGCGTACTGGGAGTGGTAACCGTTCCAACACTAGGATTATACAATGCGTCTAAGTTTGCGGTAGAAGGTTTAACAGAATCCTTAGCACCGGAAGTTGCACAATTCGGTATAAAGGTCTCTATGGTAGAACCAAATGCTTTTTCAACCGACTGGGGTGGCGCTTCAGCTATTCATACGTCGGCAAACCCTATTTATGATCAGGTTAAATCAGATCTACAGGCTGGCTTTACCCCTGACTTCTTCGGTAAACCGGAAGCAACTGCCGAGGCGATCTTAAAACTGGTAGATAGTGAAAATCCGCCGTTACGGTTATTCCTTGGCAGCAAGGCATATCCCTGGGTAAAACAGGTGTATCAAACCCGCTATGCGGAATGGGATACCTGGAGTGAAGTGTCAAACGAAGCCCATGGACACTAAATATCTGCTCTCATTCTAAAACGACAATAAAAGATCATATCATGAAAACGCAGAAAATATGGTTCATAACAGGCGCATCAAAAGGTTTTGGATTGGAAATTGCCAAAGCTGCGCTTACAGCAGGTGATAAAGTAGTCGCAACAGTCAGAAGCAACGCTGATCAGTTAAGGTCTACTCTGAAAAATGAAAATGACGCACTGGTTGTAACACTCGATGTAACCAAAGAAGATCAGGTGAAACAAGGCGTGCAGGATGCAATAAAAAAATTTGGCCGGGTAGATGTATTGGTGAATAATGCCGGCTATGGCCTGCTTGGTGCTACTGAAGAAGTATCTGACCTGGAAGTAAGAAAGCAATACGATACAAATGTTTTCGGGTTACTGAACGTTACCAGGGCTATTTTACCCTACATGCGCAGCCAGAAATCAGGACATATCATCAACATATCTTCCTTACTTGGCTATATAGCCTCCGTACCCGGATTCGGGCTGTATGGTTCTACCAAATTCGCAGTAGAAGGTATAACCGAGGGTCTTGCACTGGAAGTAAAACCACTGGGTATACATGTTACAACAGCGGCACCAGGGTATTTCAGAACAAAATTCGCCTCCACTGAATCCTATCAGGCGGCAGAGAAAGTCATTGATGCATACAAAGATACCGTAGGATATGTAAGAGGGTTCATCAGCCAAATAGACGGCAACCAGCCAGGCGACCCGGTAAGGCTGGCACAGGTAATCCTCAAGCTGGCTGCGAGTGAAAACCCACCAATACATTTACCACTGGGATCAGATGCGGTAGCTGCCTTCCGGGCCAAAACAGTGCAGGCTGGCAAAGAAGTAGATGAATGGGAGAGCATATCTGGCAGTACGGACTATCCAAAAGATTAAAAAGCAATATCAGTATAGTTCGGGAGAGCTCTCACAAAGTTCGAAGATGATGCTCCCGCAGCATCAGGTGGTAGATCCCTCATGGTATTCATATCGGGGAAACATCCCTAAAATAAAAAGAGGACGCCTTTAGACGCCCTCTTTTGCTATGATCAAGCGAATTCGATAAAGATGATCATTCCATTCTCAAACTCTTCACCGGGTTTGCCATCGCTGCCTTTATAGCCTGATAACCAACAGTAAGCCACGCGATAATCTCAGAGACAAGAATGGTTGACAAAAATATTCCGATACCAATATCTATTCTATATGCAAAGTGTTGCAGCCATTGATGCATTATATAGTAAGCCAATGGCGTTGCGATTAAAAAGGCAATGCCAATAAGCAGTGTAAATTCCCTGGAGATTAAATAAATGATGTTGCTTACTGATGCACCTAAAACCTTTCTAATGCCTACTTCTTTTCTACGCTGCACTGCCATGAATGAAACAAAGCCATACAAGCCAAGACAGGATATAAATATGGCAATACCTGCAGATATCTTAAACAATTGCGAGAGCTGGCGTTCCTGCTTGTAAAAGCTGGCGATCTTATCATCGAGGAACTGGTATTCATATATAAAATCAGGGTAAGTCTTGTTCCAAATTCTTTCTATTGTCGCTAACGTTTGCTTCACATGTTGCGGCTCTACTTTTATATTGAGTAAGCGGTATACTGTTTTGAAAGAACCCAGCACTACAGGCGTCATTTCTGTTGCCAATGAGCTACCGTTAAAATTCTTCACTACGCCAACAACCGGCGCTACCATATTCCCATCCCAAAAATTTATTTTCCTCCCTATGATATCTTCAGGGTTTTTGAAGCCTAATTTCTTTACCATCATTTCATTGACCACAAATCCGTTTACAGAGTCAGCGGGACTATACGGCTGTCCGGCGATGAACTGAATATTATACGTTTTAAAGTAATCAGCGTCAGCCCACTTAAAATCGGCCTTGAAGTCTGATTTCTTTATGGCATTATCAAATTTAAAATCACTGTCCCAACTTGCTTTATCCATTGCGCTAAAGGCACTTAAACTTACATTCTTTATTCCAGCCTGTTGTAGCAATTCCATTTTTAAAGCATCCATTTCGGATAAGCGCTTATTGTCGTGTGCGACAGGCACCATAACAATTGCATCTTTATCAAAACCCAGGAAGGCATTTTGAAAAAGATCCATTTGGCTCACTATAATTAATGTTCCTATAATTAAAGTCTGCGCAACTGCAAATTGAGAAACGACCAGCACTCTTCTCATAGCAAGCCCACTGGTCGTCTTGCTGGTAAACTTATTCTTCAGTACATTGATGGGATTAAATCCGGATAAAACAATTGCGGGATAGAAGCCTGATAAAAAGGTAACAATAACAGTGAGGCTGAGTAAAAATACAATCAGTGAAAAAGAGAACTGCATTTGCACCGGTGTTTGTAAGAGATGGTTGAGCAAAGGCAATGCACTAAATGCAAATCCTATGGCTATAATAACCGAAGCCAGCGTAATGAGAAACGTTTCACTTAAAAACTGAACAACCAACTGTTTCTTACTACTACCTAACACCTTTCTGATGCCTACTTCTTTTGAACGGTTTACGGCCCGCGCAGTAGCTAGATTGATGAAGTTTATGCATGCAATAATTAAAAGAAATATGCTTACCAGGCTCAAGGCGGCAATTAGTTCTTTGCTGAAGGTCTTTCCGCTAAAAGTTCCGAACCGGCTTTCGTAGTGTATATCGTTCAACGGTTGTAGCATATAACCATGGTTGGCATATTCAGCAGGTGCATGCTTTTTTACAAAAGATTTAAGGTCATTATCAAACTGCTGTGCCGACATGTTTTCTGGAAGCACGATGAAGGTATTTAATGATCCGTCCTGGCCTGCCCAATCCATTGAAATGTCCTCACGCACGGAAGATTTAAAAGACAGTACAACCTGTGGGGGAAAGTCAGTATTGGCAGGAATATTTTTCAGAATGCCCGTTACCTTGTAAACCTGGTCGTTATTGTACTTAATGAATTTATTGATGGCGGTATGCCAATCCCCAAAATACTTTTCTGCTATTGCTTGTGTAAGCACCGCAGTATTGGGTTCTGATAATGCAGTTTTCGGATTGCCTGAAAGGAAGGGGAAATTGAATATGTCGAAAAATTCCGGCTCGGCATAAAACACGTTCTCTTTAAATTTTTTTTGCACCGTATTAGCATTATCATCTACTACGGTCACCTGCTGATCACGTCGATCATATATGCGGGCAACGTGCTCCAGTTGCGGATAGTCTATGCGCAGGCCTTCAGCTACAGGAAGGGCGCTACCTTCCGAATAGTTCACTCCAGCCGGCGTTTGCGTTACCGCTACCACTCTATAAATACGTTCTTTGCTTTTGTGAAAATTATCAAAACTTGTTTCATATTGAACTAATAAGAAAATAAGCAGACAGGCAGCAATACCTACTGCTAACCCGAGGGTATTAATTGCGGCATAGGTTTTATGGTTGCGTAAATTCTGCCATGCAGTTTTTAGATAATTCATTAACATAGAAAAGTAACATTAAGCGTCCGGATATAGTAATTGCAAGGTCAACCAAGAACAATGCCATCCGCTTACTAATAATGAAAACAAGCAATCTATGAATTTAAAAAAATAAAAAGTGTACGGTTTCGATACAATAACTGTTCGTTTATAAGGTAGTTTCAATGTCGTTTCGTTGGAGAGGAGTAGCTGCAACTGTTTATCTGACAACCATTCCGGTTATTTTTCCTGTTATATCATCGAGGCTTACGGGTTTTGCGTTTTTCCAATATGTTGCGATACCGTCAAGATAACCGGCCACATAAACATCATTTCCTGCCACAGCAATCATCTTGACCCCAGCACCTGCAGCTTCGTTCCCACTGGTCAATGGGAAGGCTGTCCCATTCTTCCAATAAACAACGATATTGGCGCCTGCCTGATTTCTGTCAATTCCTGCTACGTATATATCATTACCGGATACAGCAATAGCATTTGCCCTGCAGCCCCCTGGAAGAATGAAAGGCTCACCGTTTTTCCAATACATGGCAACTTCCTTTCCATCCGCATCGATTTTAAAACCTGCCACATAAACGTCGCTTCCGGATATTGCAATAGCACTGGCTTCTGCACTTTTTTTACCGTCTGTAAGCGCTTTTGCTTTCCCGTTTTTCCAGCAAGTGGCCACATATTCCCCTTGATCATTAGCCTGGTAACCGGCTATATAAACATCGGCTCCGCTAATGGCAATGGCATATAATTTAGCGTCTTCGCCAAACGATGTGGCCATCCCATTTTTCCAATACATCGCCTTGCTCCCATCATTTCCAATCACGTGTACATTGGGTCCGGATACGCAAATGCCGGCCGCTTTTGCATATGTTTTCCCATCAGTGAGTGTAACTGCTTTCTTATTTTTCCAATAGGTTGCAACGGTCTCCCCTCCCGTGTTATACTGATAACCGGCGATATATTCATCATTGCCAGATATAGCAATTGCTGACGCGCCTGCATCTGTTTTTCCATCCGTCAACTGGATCATTTCCCCGTTTTTCCAATAGTGGAGCCCAGTTCTTTTACCGGAAAAGTCATCAAATATGAATAATAGCGAAGGAGATGACTGCGCCCGAAGAATAGAGGTAGTAACCAATAATAATAATAACAGTGTGCCTGCTAATCGCTTTAATTTTCTCATCATTTTTTATCGTTTTTTCGTACGCTGTTTTGGGTGACTATGTCTTGAAAGACAATCCTCAAAAATATGCTACCACCAGGATTTACGGCACTTCCTTTGGCTACTGATCGACTACAGCCGCCTCACCAGGCGTCTACAGAATGTCTACATGTTCCGTTATCAGCTTATCAGAAAAAACGCCGGGCGATTCATCACCCGGCGTTTTCTTTTTTATTCAAATTCCACAAGAAATGCTATCCCTCACACAGGCTCAATCACTCCGCTCCATCGCTCTTCGCCCTTTTCACCGCATAATCGCCCACACTCTTTCCTACAACCAATCCTACTGCACAATCACTTTTCTCATAGTGAATGCCCGCATAAAACCTGGACTTCGCAGCTTCCTCTGCCATCGCATCGTAAGCAGCAGCTCTTTCCGGAATAATATATCCTAGTATTGTCGCGGCAGCACCACTAAACGTTGAATGCCCAGATATATAGGAAGGGAAATTCGGAACGCCTGTAAGTGTCTTTATGTTTGGGTTCATCTGGCATGGGCGGGGATTGAAATAGGCGAACTTGGCATCCCAACAAACGATCGCAGCATCCATTTCAGCCATGGCAAGAAGCGCCATATTACGTGCCCAACGAACCTCACTAAAATTTTTCCGGATGAAGTCTTCAGCAGCAATCGACATCCAGTGACCTGCCGGTGTATAGGTGCCTGCGCCATCGGCCCAGAAATCTATGATACGCATCTTCTCACGGGTTGGATGTGAGGTCTGGTAATATACCGCTTCCACCTCTGCCTTCATCTCTTCACTGGAGGTGGAGGGTGGCGGACCAGGACGTAATGTGATCACTGTCAGTGAATCGAAAAGGAAGGGTTTCACTTTTCCAAACAAAGGCAGCATAGGAGGACGTTTGGGCGTTTCAAGGCTTTTCCAGGGGATCTCTCCCTTTTCAGTACACCCATCTTCCAGTTGTTTCCAAAGTGTAGCGTTGCCTACAGCTGCGCCGGCCCTGTCCCCTCTTGCCCTTGCTACAAATTTCTGCGCCACCGCTTTACCTAAAGCTTCACCAGCTTCTATATCACTACGAACATTGGCGCCTGCAATAATACGGGCCCGTTTCTGCTCTTCCGCTTTTTGTTGAATAAACTCCTGATCACCAGGGAAAAGCAGTTTCATCATTTCTGCCGCTACTCCTGCTAATACTGCATCTTCTGAAGGATAGGCAGGGAGGTCGGATTTGGGGATCAGCACTTTCAAGGTACTATCCACTTTGTAAGGTGCCGGACGATTGTATAGCGTTTTGTAGTACCAGGCGGCAATAAGTGCATCGTACTGTGCAGCTGCTACATAAGCGTAAGCCCTTGCTGCGTAGGGAGGATTGGCAAACGGGAATTGAGGGTATGCCAGGGGATTGCTGGCACTAGGCACCGGATAAGTACCGTCGTCATTCTGATAGGGCGGTAAATTATGTTTAGCCACCAGCTCGCGCAATATCTCGTTCCACCGTAGTACCGCTCCGGCACTCCAGTACTGTACGATTCTTTTTTCGTCGTTGGTCAGGTTTGCCTGCCAGGATTTTATTTCATTGATCTGTGCGATGTAGTCAGGCGTATTAATAGCTCCCGGGGCTGCCACTGCAAATTCTGATGGTGATGTAAGTAATACCGGCTTCCATGTTCCGGCATTCAGATCGATGTTGGATGGAGCAAGAGCGGGAATATTATCTGTTCTTCCTTCGATATCCTTGTTGCAGGCAATATTGGTCATTGTTGCCGTTGCAAAAACGATCACAAAGTAAAAAATTATCCTCTTCATATCAGTTAGCTTTTAAGGTTGGAGCAGTAGATGTTGACTTCCGGGAAAAATCCAGAATGTAAAAGATGGAACCATATACAGTAGTGGCTTGTCCCACATTTCTACCGGCCACCGTGGTATTACCGCCCGCTACTATTGATAGCTGCGGCAAGGGAGGAAGGACATATTTAAAATTTGCACCGATAGTAGTTGCATTCATTTTGTTGCTGGGGAAGGGCATGTTATTGCGGGTAATATCAAATCCGCCTAATGTCGTCCAGATATTGGCTACGGCTTCCGCTATCCAACGTTGATTTCTAAAACCTGCCCGAAAATTATAGTTCGTGGCATTGGGCATTTCTACCTCATGCGTATTGTGCAATTCGGTGGTATAATAGGACTCCCGGTCAATTTTAATATTATCCCGGAGCAGATATGTGGCAGAAGCTGTGGCAAAGAAGTCGCTCCACTTGTAATCCACCATGAGTCGTCCTAAAGCTGTTTTACTATGCAGGCCGATCGAGAGCGGCAGGTAATCGGGCGTATAATTGCTTAAAGGAAAAGATACGCCGGCAATACCCAGCACAGATAATTTCCCGTTGCCCAGTTTTGTTTGAAATGGGCGCCATTTCAGAAAAAGGCTAAGATCCTGTATTCCATCCAGGCCTTGTAATGTTCCTGCAGAAGCTTTTGTTTTGACGTAGGGCGCACTAAAAAGGACGCTTACCTTTTTTGTGATCCCATAATTACCCATTACGGTAAGCATCTTTGTGGATACAGTCCCCAGGTTTTCATTGTTTCTTTTCCGTGTTCCTTCCCAATAATTTTTCCAGCTGCTGTAACTGTACATTGGTCCTATACAAAATTCATGCTTCGACATCATGAGCGCGTCAATATCTGTTTGTGCAGACAAGGAGTGAGGTAATAGCATGGCAAACAATAACATTGCCCCCACGCCGATTTGGGTAGTTATTTTTTTCATTGTTCAAGATTTTGGTCATAAAACCTCATAGGTATGCCACTTTCATAACTTACGCTATCGTTCTACGAAATATAGAGACTAATTAAAGAAATAAACTTCCTTTGGTATAGAACAGCATGACGATCATCGTAAACTGCTTTAAATAATACAACATGGAAACATTATAAGTTATTACTTATAATAATATGTTCACTGATTTAAATATGACTCGAACTTCTTCCTCATAAAAATAGCAACTTTTGGCATAGTTGTGTTCCCCGTTGTTAAAATTTTTAGCGTTGTCAATTCAGGGCTCGCGCCCCAATATGTCCACTTCGGCCAAAGTAGCTTTTGTTTTAGTCCTGCCGGCAGTAATTTGCGGCTATGAAAAACATTAAACAACACGGAAAAACAGCAATCGTGGTCTTACTGCTGCTTGCACTTGTCACAGCAGCTTTACTTGAGTTTACTTCCGCAGGTCAAAAAGCGGCTTCAACCTGTATCGTAGGTGCGCCGTAATCATATTGTCTTGTACCGTTTGTTGATAAGCAATAGTTCGTCTTCTTCTACACCTAATTGTTGTAAGATAGCATTACATTCGGCTACCCGCTTTTCATCATTCATGGCGTTTGCCAGTTCTATACGCATTAGCAGTACTTCCGCCACTTCCTTCGGGCTCTCCCTCTCCCGATGCTTCAAGGCCACATCAAGTGTTTTCGCTGCCATCACATCATCGTTTTTATAGTCACGAAAACGCTTTGCAACTGCCAACGCCTTCATCATCCTGCTTTGTTCACGCTTATCGGCAGCTTCCCAGTCTTCCTGATCCCGCTCGCCATGGCTGATAAAAATCACAGCGTTGCCAGAGACATCCGTCAGGGTAAAACGCGTAGCACCTGGTTTCATCCTTGACATCCTTGGGACGCCAGTATGGGGCACTTTTCCGGTATGTTGCTTAAAACGGCCGGCAAGTTCATTATATACTGCCGCTGCATCCTGCACAACTACCAGACATCCTGTAAAGGAATTGGCCTGCTTATCCAATCCTTTGACATGGCCAAAGTGCAGGGCATATCCACCGCGCTCTACCACACCATATTGATACGGCCGGGTTTGTTTATAGGTAATCGTATATCCTAACATCACCCAAAAATCAAGCGTTTCAACAACGGATGCACAAGGTAAGATAGGAATCGTAAGCCATTCCCTGCTGATACTGTATGCTGACATATTCAAAACATTTGGCGCAAATTAAATCATCACCGAATGCGCGGGCTTTTACATACTTATTTGTATGTAAAGTAAGATGCCACCACCAAATTGTATTTTTGTGGTATGGCGAACTTTACCTACCAGGGCAGACTATACTACAATCCTATTGAACTCACAATGGCATTCATTGGCGGAACCTGGAAAATGCCAATTTTGTTAGCGTTACGCAAAGGTGCTGTCAGGTATGGCGACTTAAGAAAAACAATTCCACATATCAATGATAAGATGTTATATAGTCAGCTACGTGACCTGGAGAAGAAAGGCATGATCCAAAGAAAGGTATATCAGACAAAGCCACCACGGGTAGATTATATGTTGACTGAACTGGGTAAGAAGTCTATTAAGCTGATTGATAAAATAAACAATTTTGGAGAGTATTTGATGGAGGTAGAAGGTATTGAATAAGAAGACAAAAGGCGCCCCATCTATGCATATCTGGTTTTTGATATTGGATATGATTCTCTAACTTGAGCTTATGAAAATGAGATCAATTATTCCAGGCATCACTGTTTCCAGGGCACATAGCCTGATCAAAGCAGACCTTATTGATGAATATCGTTTCCTGGTGCATCCTTTGATCATGGGTAGCCGAAAAAAATTCTTCAAAGAAGGTTTTCCCCTTAGCAAACTGAAACTGGTGCATTCGGAGCAATTGGATTTGGGCGTAGCGCAGTTGATCTATGAAAAAGCATCCAGCTGATATACCTACACGCTCGATGTCAATTGTCCTGACAGTGTCTGTACAATTGACATCGAGCGCAAGTTAAATCATCACTGAGTCGAAAAACAGCTTATTGGTATTCCATATAGCTAAGATTGAAAAAATCGGGGATAAGCTCCTTATATGGCTTTGTCCAGCTATTCAAAACAAATGCTTCAAACATATCAGTCTGCTCCCTGTCAATCCGGAACCCTATTTTATCCAGAAAAGCCAGTAAAACGGTATAACCAACCACAGTTGGATTCGTATCAGTAACGCTACGCCCTTCTATCTTATGTATGCGTACAGTCCAGTGAGTAGTAATCAGTGAAAATGCGTATTGTAATCCATTCCTCGCTGCTAGTTTCCAGGAATCATAACCAATTGCTGGTATTTCTTCCATGTATCCCTGACTGACAAAGCCTTTCCCACTATAATGTTCTTCTATCTCATTCCTTCCCTGCGGATTAGGGAATACCTCAATATTTACAAAAGCAACAGACCGGATCCCATTTTTAGATATCTTCCAGCGAAAAGAATCGTTCTCATCTGTCATATTATTTATCATAATCACTGCATTGTTTGACTGCTTTGAAACAGATTGCAGCTAAAGTAAAATATAAAACCAGATAAATGAATTATTCTAAAGTTCTGCTTACCGCCCCATAAATGCTGCTTATCTTTAAGTCGATTGATTTAAAACAATTTATGTCAAAAGCTATGTTACATAATTCCAACGACCCACTTCTCCAGGCGTTTATAGCTGGAAAATCCGAACATACCTTGATGTTGCTCCACCATTTCATTGAACAATATCAACAACTGGGTGATATATATTTATACCCTACCAAATCAATGATCGGTATTGGCAGCGGAGAGACGCGGGTAGCATGGATTACGCAACTAGGCAAAAACTTTGTGCATATCGTATTCCCTTTTGAACAACCCCATGAGGACAATCTATGTTTTCAGAAAATAGTGCAGGTGCCTGGCGATGCTCACCAGTTTAACCATCATTTCCGTATGCTTCTTCCGGAAGATGTTAATGAAGAGGTGTTACAGTTTATGCGATTGTCATTGCAGGTAGGGAAATCATAAACCAGAGATGAGAGACAATGGTAATTCATACCTTGGTGATAAAATATCATGCTGCTGTGCCATCACTCTTCTGTAATCAAGTAGCCACTGGATCATTAATCTTGAATTATGACATTACCTAAAAAAGGACTTAGAAATATCACTGTTGACAATGTAAAGTATGCCTGGAATGCGACTGGAAATGATGGTTCGATACGCCTTTCAATAATTCATGTCAAGCACCAGCAATGTATAATCACTGCCAGTTTCAGTTACCATTCAAAACTGATAAATGAACATATTTTTCCCGATGGCGATAAAGTGCAATCATTCAGGCAGCAACTCATTATTACGGGATATATTGTCAGACAAGTCATTTTGTATGCCATGCAAGAAGGATGGGATCCAATGGGTAACGTTACTGTTTTAAATTTGGGAGCAATGGATGATAAGATAGATTTAAGAATTGAGCAGAAATGAGCTAATGTTGCCTTTATGCAATTGTCCCCAAAGGACTAATTAATCATAAAATTCAGACCTTTTAAAAAAGAATAGTAATGAGCTGGGACAGAAGGTACCATTTCTTCCTCTTGTTTGGGGATACTACCAATGATCAGGCGCCATGGAGCAATAAAGTATGGAAAGAAAATATTCAACCGCAACTCGATTCTCTATTAAGGCACTCTTCTTTCTATAAAAAAACCGGACTGGGGACAACCCAATATATCCCTAAGCCTAATTCTCAATACTATGAAATACTTAAGCTGGGCAAGTTGACATGGAATAAAAGTTCTCATGATAAATGGACTATTACTACACTAGCCCCCTTGCGCAAGTTCCATGGTATGGATATATGGACCCCCTCCCGGGGTACGTGTGCAAAATTAGGAGCAGCACCCGATATTTATTTCAGTATCAGCAACGAAAGGTTAACATATAATCTGAAGCATGCCGAATTTGAGTGGTTTGCCGTACTAGCTGTAGCAGTAGATCTTCAATGTGCCATAAAAAACATTGTTTCTGACTTATCAAAGACAATGCTTGCAAAGAAGACTGTGTATATTGAAAGAGGTTGGTTGCAACAAATTCAACATACTCCATGGCGGTTTATTAATGGCATTCAGGATACCGTCTCATACGGCATATATACGGAAGGCCCTAATAATTTACATGAGGTACCCTTTGAAAGCATACGGTTTGTCCCATTTTGGGAGACCAATTAGAGGAACGGAATCGGGAAATGTTCAAAGAAATGGCATTGCAAGTATTTAATTAATGCAAAATAAGTCTGCACGGTGAGTGCAGACTTTGTCCCCCCCAAAAACGCCGGAAACTTAGACAAAGCCTGGTAGGAAAAACCCCTACAAGGTTTTGTAATTTCTTGTGAATACAGGTTATTGTTTAACCAGGGTATATGTCATTCTATCTCCCTGTGTGATCCCATTCTCTACATAACAGATCAGGGTTTTACAGTCATAGCTGGTAATAATACCCTGCTGCAGCATACCATTTATGTTAATGGTATGACCTACCACATCCCAGGTGCCCTTTTGAACTTCATGTGACTCACAAACAGTACCGGCGTCTTTGTTTTCATAATTACCGTCGTTGCCCAGCACCAGGATATCGTCCTTTTCACAATCTTCCATAAAGGCCAGGTAGTTCACAGGCTGAGCCGTTGCGCTCTGCTTATACTCTAAAGCAGTAAGCTTATAAGATCCGACAAGGTTGGTCTTGCTGATTTCGCAACCGGATGGTTTATCCTCATCTTTATCTTTTTTACAGGATACAAACATGCTCGTAGATACCATTACCATTAAAGCCCATTTCATAGTAGTTGTTTTCATACATTTCGCTTAAGTGAATATTATTGGTGTTTAACAGTAATACCCCTCCGTTAGGTCAAAGGGTTGGGGAAAGTGAAAAAAATATTTTTTTTAGGGGTCACCCAACCCTTGACAAGAAAGAGGGGTATTACTAATAGTACCGGTTTATACCGGAGTATACAGATTTAAAAAATTAGTAGTTATTTTAATGAATAAAGAGAACGGCATCAAGATGAAGTATGCAGCATTAATGCTTGGTTTAATTTGTGTGACAGCCTGCGGAACGACTATGAAACTGGCAGTACCTGAAAAATTCAAGGAACAGGCCACTATGCAACATGTACATGGGTCCAGGGGCAACAAGATGTCATTCGCAGATATCACCACATCGAAAATAAAAAGAGGTGTACATGTTAAGTATCCCGGTTGGGGCCAGAGCTTTTTCCTGGAAAACCTGTTATGGAACCGCGTAGGGATCGCAAAATCTGAAGTTGTCGAGAAGGAAAAAGCCGGGTTCCGCTACGCATTGACCAACGGAAAGACCACCGTACAGGTGTTTGCTGCCGAAAAGCAGGTCATTAAAACTCATGATTTTGAAATGCCCAACTCGCCGACTATCTTCAAAAGCTTCGAGATACTGCAAAATTATGAATACATATTCTCGGCCTTTATCAGCGCAGATACGACGAAGAGCGTTACCTGGGAGCTGGTGATGACCAATCTGTATGACCGGGCAAAAGAAGGTGATAACAATCCTTTTACTTTTATCAAACAGGCAGATAACGGACTCGCGACCAACGGCACTGACACAATCATTATAAAGCCATTAAGTATCAAAAAAACAGAACTGGCGAATGGCAAAACAGGGCAGCTGCCGTTTAAGCTGTTGTCTGGTTATGAACTGAGCATGGATGGTGGCGTGATCGCGATCATTGACCTGATTGACCAGAACGTATGGTTCTACAATGAGCTGACTCCTGAAGAGAAATTGAATGTCAGCGCTATTACAACGGCTCTCTTTGCCAGGAAAGTGCACGACACCAAATGGTGATGGGCATATCAGGAAAGGAGATGAACAGGCGTATTATAATGTGAGAAATTGATGTAAACGGGCTAATTAACAACTGGAGCAGGATCTAAGTAATATTATCATTGATTGTCGAAATGGCAATAGGAAAGCGCAGGAGCAACTGTACCGGCAGCTTTATGGCTTTGCAATGGCTATTGCGATGCGCTATGCTGTCGATGAACATGAAGCTGCGGATATCCTGGCCCATGCCTTCGTTAAAATGTTCCGTAGTATCCAGTCGTTCGATGTAAGCAAAGGAAATTTTCATGGCTGGCTGAAAAAGATCGTCATCAATGAGGCATTGGATGTTGTTAAACAACGCAGTCGCTTCAGCAGTGTGGAACTGGAAACAGTGGAGGAACCATCTGTTAATAACAGTGTCATCGAAAAAACAGATGCTGCCGCGATACTGGCCCTGGTGAGACGGCTGCCGCCTGCAACGCATGCCGTCTTTGTCTTGTATGCCATTGACGGCTATACCCACAGAGAGATTGCAGAACAATTGAACATCAGTGAGGGAACCAGTAAATGGCATTTAAGTGAGGCAAGAAAAATTCTCCAACAAAAATTAACGGCAATAAAAACTTAGTGAATACAACCACACCATACGAAAAATTAATAGCAGCGAAGCTGGACCAGGTTCCTGTTCCCGATATGGCGGACAGTATCTGGGCCCGTATTGAGATGCAGTTGGATGTGGATGCAAATACACCAGATAATACTTCAGATAAAACACCTGATAATACTGCCACCCCTAAAAAAGCTACAAAATTCAATGGTAAGGGCTGGTATGGTTTCGCAGGAGCAACGACGGTTGCCATTGCTGTTTCCCTCTGGTGGTTCAGCAGCCATAAAGATTATACGCCTGAAAAAGCAATACCAGTTCAACCTGTACCGACGATTGAGGTACCGGTAACGGTTCCCGACAGCATCTCAGATAAACCTGTCGAAAAGAAACCAATTGTCCCTGTTCTCCGTAAAAAGGACTCGGTGTCGATTATTGATATATTGCCTCCTGTTCCGGCATTTGATTCCACCACCCGGCAGGTCCTGCCACCGGTTAAACCGGATTCACAGGCTGTGGAGCGGTATCGCGCGCATGTCCCTATAGCCGATTCCGTAAGTACCCTCCCTTCTAAAAAGCGTAAAGGAGTAAGAGGTATTACAGAAGACGATTACCGGCTATCTGTCGACTCGACCCATAAACCGAAATGATATTTATAATAACTGTCACCTGGAAATGGAAGACCCGCTCCAAATGAGAGCGGGTCTTCTGTTTACTTCCAATAACACAAGCTGCTTTTCGTTTGATTGAAGGTCCTTATGAAAAGGCCTTATTCCCTGATAATTTTCATACTGCTTACCTGACCGTTATGCACCAGTTTTACCAGGTACATACCTGCCGGTAATGCAGCCGCGGATACCGTTTTGGTGTATGTTCCTGCTGTAAGTCGTCCGTTCACAGGCACCAGCAATTGTTTACCGCTCATATCATATATGGCCAGTGTAGTGTATCCATTTGATGACAGGTTGAACTTCACCGTAAAGGTGGCTCCGGCAGGATTAGGATATACGGTGAGTGCCGACAGGCTTGCTGTCTTGCTGGCAGCAAAGCTGGTAGTGGTCTTAATTTTCACTTCCGCATAGCTGTTCCAGTCGTTTACATTGTTACCATGTCCGAGAACACGTACATACTTCGCCGTTCTGGCGGTGAAAGAGAAGCTTTCAAAGCTGAGTGAAGTACCGCTGCTTTGCAGGCCGGTAGCTGCATTACTCCAGTTGGTACCATCCAGACTAACCAGTACATCAAATAATGCACGGCGGGTATCACCCTTATAGAACGCGATATCCACACCTGTAACGGTAGCGGCGTTACCCAAACAGAACTGTATCCATTGCCCGTTTCCGCTGGCTGACCAACGGGTATTCAGATCGTTGTCAATAGCATTTGCGGCCACATTTCCGTCGTCGCTGCTCGCAACCACAGGAACACAGTTTGGATCGCCAGTAGAATCAGCAATGACAGCCAGCTGTGGCGTATTGGCGCCTGCCTCTTTGGCATTGAGTAATATGCGCGGATCGTGTGCCTGCTGACTTTTCAGTGCCAATGTGATCTTTCTACGACCCGCTGCCAGTTCTCGCTGTGCATAGCTGGTCACATCCCAGGTGTAATATCTTGCCGTTCCATTGGTGAGTATGGCAGACGATAACAGCGTGGTATCAGCAGCTGGCTTATTATTCCAGGTGATCGTCTTTTCTGACCAGGTAGTATTGCTTACCGGGTAAACGCCGACCGGTACGCTAATGGCGGTGGAACCTTCCACATTACCAAATACTTTCAGTACCACAGAAGATAGACCTGCAATATTTGTCAGATCAAATGTAAGATAGGACTCGCGGCCATTATTCGACTGCCCTGCAGGCGCTACTTTAGTAATAAGGAGTGTGGAATCAGTAACGCCGAAAGTAGTTGTTGCATTTGATCCATCTCTTACATATGCATCTTGTACTGGCGACAGGTTGATCGTAGCAGGTGCTGCTTTAAATACGGCTGTAAAGGTGGTATCGTTATCAGTGATCCTGATATTCTGTACCCTTGCACCGCCATGTGCCCAATGATCGAAAACATAGGTTATTCCGTTCAACGTTTGTGGAGAAGGCGCATCCATTGTCCTTACCATGCCGGATAAAGTCGGCGAAGAATAAGGTGTAGTAAAAGGAATATCGTTGAGGCGGAGCTGCAGACCGGCAGGCTCTGTTTTCAATGTTATATTGGATGTTACAGGGAACAGTTCCACATAGGTAGTATCTGCCTCTCCCCTGCTATCCTTTACAGCAAGATAAATACGATACCAGATGTCTGTTTCCGTATGCCCTTCAGCTGAAATAACAAATGTTCCAGCTTTCACACTGTCACGTAATTCAGGTCCCGGGTGAATATGATTCGCGTGATGGAAATCAACCCACCAATTAAATGCATTAGCCGGTAGCGTGCCATCTTCAGCATCGGTACCGGTACCCGCAAATGAAACGGTATCGCCGGCACGGAACTTCGCATTGTTCACAGGCGCGGTAATAGTAGCCACAGGCAAAACGTTTGGTTTGGCAACCGTCAGTTTTGCATTGCTACTGGTAACACTACCGGCACTATTGGTCACTACTACGCTGTAAAGACCGGAATCGGCCGGTTGTACATTAGTAATTGAATAACTGGCAGCCGTTGCATTGGTGATGTTGGTGCCATTCTTACGCCACTGATAAGTAGGTGCAGGGTTGCCGGTAGCTATCACGTTAAAGGTCGCCTTCTGTCCCTGTGGCACGGTGAGCGCTTCTGGCTGTGTCGTGATGGCAGGCGCCTGTGTACCTGTATAAATAAGTTTGTAGAGCGCACTGTTATCCCTGCTGAGGAAATAAAGATTGCCATCAATACCTTGCTTAATGTAAACAAGTCCGCCGCCCAAACCGGTAGCAAAAGCCGTTCTTGAAGGAGATGCAGGATTCAGGTAGTTGATCCATCCGCCGCAATAGTCCAGGAAAAAATATTTACCATTGTAGGTAGCGGGATAGTTGCTGATGGCGCCATTGAAGAATGTGCCACCATTGATAGCACAGCCTTGTCCGTCGGGAGGAGTGCCATCCCTGTTGGTACTATACCTGTAAATCGGATTCGTCAAACCACTGCAGTTGGAGGAGCAGGTACCCTCCTGATCAGGCCAGCCAAAGTTGCGGCCACTAACAGAAGCATCGTTGATCTCCTCCCAGGTGGATTCACCCACATCATCGATGAAGATCTTGCCGCTTACAGGATCAATAGCATTCGTAAACGGGTTCCGCAGACCATATGCCCATACACGACTGCGGGCGGCGCCACCGCTGAAGGGATTACCGGAGGGCACTGAACCATCCGTATTGATACGTAACAATTTTCCCATGTAGCTGTCGAGGTTCTTCGCATTATCGCCGACTTTATTGTCGCCTACCGATATATACAACTTACCATCGTTACCAAAAGATAAGCCACCGCCATTGTGATAAATAGCATTTAACGTTGGCAGATCCAGCAGGGCAGTTTCAGCACCGGCAACATCGCCTGTCATGGTGAAACGGCTCACTCGGTTATGTGGCCCCGAAGTGTTGGTGTAATACAGGTAGATGTAGTGATTGGTGGCGAAGTTGGGATCCACTGCAATCCCAATCAGGCCGCGTTCTCCACTGGCATTCACAGAAAGTGAGATAGCTGGCGTGGACAATAAACTACCGTTTTTGATAACACGTAACTGGCCTGTTTCCTGGCATACAAGAATACGGCCATCAGGAAGAAATGCCAGCGCAGTAGGACTACTAATGCCACTGACCACCTGTACCCGCTGAAAATTGGCAGGTAGCGATTGCGCCCTGGACAAGGGCGACAGCAACAGTAAAAACAGCGATAGCAATACGTTTGCAATAGCGTGCTTTTTTACCATCATAGTTTTTTGAGGGAAGGTTCTCATAACGTCATTTTTAAGGATAAAGAATAGGGGATATTATATACAGAACATAGGGAACAAGGCATGTCACAACACCTTTGTTACATGTGTTTTCAATAATATAGGTTACAATTATCTCTTCCGGATTTTATGGGTTCTTCTACTTACATATGGGTTCTTCTGCTACACTGCTGAAGTTATGCAAACGTTTGCTATAAAAGGCATACTATTTTCACATTTCTCAATACTATATTTCATACACTTAATTTATATCTGGCGGGAACGCTCCTGGTCACTGCTACCTGATATCATGGCAAGGGCCTTCAGATCTTGCGATCTGAAGGCCCTTGCCATGGATAAGACTATACCGGATAAATATGTCTTACGCCATCCGCACCCGATATTATCGCCTGATGTGCCATGCCGTAAAACAAAGAATGTTCTACGATTCCCGGGATCATTTTAACCTGGATATTCAGTTGATCAGGAGCCGGAAATGTATCGAAATGTATATCCGCCAGCATATTACCATTGTCGGATATCAGTGCACCATTCTTTTCTGAACTCATACGCTGAACAAATCGTGTACCGGGGAACAACTCCCCTATCCTCCGTTTTACTATTGTCAAGGCCTGTGGCAGGAATTCTATTGCTAAAGGAAATGCAGGATTCAATGCCGCCTGAAATTTGCCGGCATCTCCCAACAATACAAACCTGTCAGCTGCCGATGCCAGTAGCTTTTCCATGGTATGAATGCCACCTCCGCTTTTCAATGCATTCAGCGCTCCGTCAAATACGTCACAACCATCGAAGTAAATATCAAGGCGGCTGATAAACGAAGGAGCTACCAATCTGAATCCCTGGGCATGTAATAGCACGCTGGTCTCGAATGAGGAGCTGGTAACCGTCAATGACTGCATCAACTGTGGATTTTCAGCAAGCAGCTCAGCCAGATATGCAATTGTTTTGCCACCACCTAACCCGATTGTTTGTCCGGCATTGATTATTGACACAGCAGCTTTTGCCGCTTCCTGTTTATGGTCCGTCATCTCTGGTAATATTTCAATAATATTACTCATTTTTTCTCAGCGGGGCGAATGCGGTTTAGTCAGCACATCTCTTTCATCTGAACTGCTTAGGCTTGAGTTGTTGTGCCGCGAGTGCTGCTATTTCAGCAATTCTCTTTTGCCTGGTTTCCGGTCGCCTGGCAAGCACAAGCCATTGCAACATGCCTTTTCTGACTGACTTGCTTAGCCCTGTGAAATATGCCTTTGCACCCCGCTGTGACCTGAATGCCTTTTCCAGGTCTTCAGGTATCTTCAATTCCTCTACATCATCTAAAATTGACCAGGAACCGTTTCCCTTTGCCACTTCGATGCATTCATCTCCGGCTGGTGTCATCAGTCCTTCGGCTATTAAGCGCTGCACCTTTCCTTTGTTGATCTTTGACCATACGCTATTGGCTTTTCTCCGGGTGAAGAACTGCATAAACTTTTCGTCGTCAATCGGCCTTGCAGTACTGTCTATCCATCCAAAACAAAGTGCTTCATCTACGGCATCACTCCAGGTGATCGTAGCCCTATCTGCCTTCTTTTTGTAATAGATTAACCAGATGGATTCTTTTGTATTGTGGTGTTCCTGTAACCACTGCCTCCATTGCGAACGGTCTGCGGGATAAAAAGTTTCGATAGCCTTCTTTTGCATTATTTATTCACTATTTCATAAGAACCAAAATAACACTCACAAAAAAGATCCCTACTAAATGGTAGGTGCCACTGATCATCCCATAAAGGATTGGGCGGGGAATATTCGGGTTGATGGCAATGTTCACTGTATTGGCAAACAGGTACCCGATACCTACCAGTAAAGAAAACTTAAACGCATCACCAATAGACTGAACATTCAGTGCATAGATCAATACAGCGCTCGCCACGGTAATAACAAGAGAGCAAAGTGCAGGTCCTACTATAAAAATAGGTTTGTTCTGCAGGGTTTCATTTTCGCGGCCTAAAGAGATCCTGTAGGACTTACTGAAGAATAAAGTGAACCATAAGGCGCCGAGTATAAAATACCCTGCAAATGCGACTAAAACACTGATCCAGTTCAGATTGGCTAATTGACTAATCATAAAAAACTACTTTTTTTGTTGATGTCGCAAAGCTATGAGGGGTGGTATGACAGCCCTATGTCAGGGGTCAAAAAGAAATTAATAATAGCGGTCAAAATATTCCTGCAGGGTCATATTGTGGGGGGTAAACCTTTCACTAAGGATATGCAGTTTTTTAATCCTGTCCAGCCGGAAGTACCGGAACTCATTACGCATGCGGCACCAGGCTACCAGCAGCCAATTTCCCTGTACACTTAATAGTGCAAAAGGCTCAATCAATCGTGTGCTTATTTGCCCTGCTTCATTGGTATATTCAATTTGGGTCAGGTTGAAGTTGGTAAGCGCAAACTGTATTTCTGATAGATTATTACTATTTCTTTCGCCATTAATGTTCTGATCAAAACGCGTCCTTTCGGCAAGCAGGTTGGCCTTGTCCCTTACGTTATATCCTAATACAGCTTTAATCTTA
The DNA here is from genome assembly GCF_003014595.1 of Chitinophaga ginsengisoli. GTDB lineage: Bacteria > Bacteroidota > Bacteroidia > Chitinophagales > Chitinophagaceae > Chitinophaga > Chitinophaga ginsengisoli. The sequence continues at coordinate 356,761 of NZ_PYGK01000003.1, forward strand.
TCGATCGCTTCCACATAATCTTTGACAAATGAAGCATCCTTATTTTTCAGGACCAGTTGTTCTGCCAGGATCAGGGCATTTGCCTGGTTTTCGGTAAACATCACCGGAGGTATTTTGTACCCCTGCATTAAAGTATATCCTTTACCTTCTTCTGTCAGGACCGGTATACCTGCCTGTTCCAATGCCTTTATATCCCTGTAAATGGTCCTGATACTAACCGAAAATTTATCAGCCAGTTCTGTTGCTGTCAAAAGGCGCTTTGTCTGCAATTGGATCAGGATGGCCGTCAGCCTGGAAAGTCTTTTAGTATCCGTATCGCTCATATAGGGCTCAAAAATATCTGATTTTTAAAACAAGTAGATTCAAAGTTTAACGACCTTTATATAAGCAATCAGCATATACCTCACTATATACCGCGGAATACTCCGCCTATTCACGATATACAGTGAACTACACACTATCCTAACCCTCAACAAACGAATAATAATCAACAAGTTAACCAGATGGCACATCGATTGTAAATCTTTTTACAAATCACTTAAAACCACAAGCCATGATAGTACTTACCCAAATCCTTCACAAGCTTTTTCCGGAGAGAGCAACATCAGTGACACTTGTGCAAACCGCTCTTGAAGAAATACATGAGAACAATTCCGCTGAAGGATGTGAATTTCTGGATGAACCTTCCATGCAGGATGATTTACCTGAAGATGAGGAAGAAACAGCATAGCGAGGGTGCACTGAATTTTTAAACGTTAGTTAGATTATATGCACATTGGAGTTCGATAAACTGAACGACGGCGTGACGGGCTTCATGAAGGGGCATATGATCTGGCTGGTCATTCCATTCAGTGTTATTATATCCTGGATGTACACTTCATTGGAACAAGTGGGAGAGAGCACGGAGAATCCTTTTGAAGGCACCCCCAATGATGTTCCGATCTCCCAGCTCTGCCGTAATATAGAGATAGATCTCCGGGAAATGCTGGGTGAAAAGGAATTACCGGCTCCTATAAAAGCGCAGAACGACATTCTTGTTTAAAGTCAAAAAAAATCAACCGGAATTTGTCCAATAAGTCAAAACCGATTGTCATTAACACATAACAAAAAACCAGCAAAATGAAACAAAGGGTTAATTTTTACGAAAAAGGACAAAATGCCTTAAAAACGCTCTTTAATATGGGTGCGTATCTTAAGAAGTCTTCTCTGGATCAAAGACTGATAGAACTGGTCGATTTCCGGGTTTCCCAGATCAATAACTGCGCTTATTGCCTGGACATGCACTCAAAAGATGCCCGCGCTCATGGAGAAACTGAGCAGCGCTTATACAGCATAAGCGCATGGAGAGAGACTCCTTATTTTACAGAAAAAGAAAGGGCTGCACTGGCATGGGCGGAAGCTGTTACTGCCTGCGAAGTACCTGACGAAGTTTACGCACAGGTAAAGGATCACTTCACTGAAGAAGAGCTTGTTGACCTGACACTGGCAATTTCATCCATTAATACGTGGAATCGTTTTAATATTGCATTTCCAATGCCTGATGCTGTAGGTACTTACAGAGTAGGCCAATTTGGTTGATCTATTATCACCGACATACTAAATCCACATGTATATGAATGAGTTCTTATTAGTGTTCCGCCGGGATTTCAAAACAAAGGAGATCCAGCCTTCGCCAGAGGAATTGCAGGCACATCTGAGCCGTTGGCGGGACTGGTTTCGCAGCCTGGAATCAGCAGGTAAGCTCGCAAGACCCACACAGCCCTGGGAAGGTAATGGACGGGTGCTTAAGCATGATAAGAGTGTGACGGATGGCCCCTATGCGGAGATCAAGGAATCAATAGGTGGTTTTATCATCGTAAAGGCCGCCGACTATGAAGAAGCAGTAGAAATAGCAAAAGGTGCGCCTATCCTTGAATTGGGAGGAACTGTGGAAGTACGTATGGCAGTAAAATAAAACCGTTTCACGCACAAATAAAAATGCCTTCTTATTTTTGTAGGAAGGCATTTTTATTTGTTTGTATGGAAGAGAGAGAGCTGTTACCTCACTTATTCAGGACTGAGTACCAGAAGATCGTTTCAGTGCTGTGTTATCTGTTTGGCATCGAACACATAACTGAAGCAGAAGATATTGTAAGTGATACTTTTCTTGCCGCTACGGAATCGTGGAGCGCAAGAGGGATACCCGACAATCCGACGGCCTGGTTATATACTGTAGCCAAAAACAAAACTAAGAACTGGCTGAAAAGGAACACATTCTTTCAGCAAAAACTGCTCGTCGATCTGCAGCACAACATTCCCCGGGGAGAGGAGATCGAGGTAGATCTTTCTGAACAGAATATTACAGACAGCCAGCTGGCCATGATATTTACGGTATGCCATCCTTCCATTCCTGCCGAGTCGCAGATAGCGCTGGCGCTTAACCTGCTCTGCGGATTTGGCGCCCAGGAAATTGCCGATGCTTATCTCACTAATAAGGAAGTGATCTACAAAAGGATCAGCCGCGCCAAGGATAAATTAAAGGAAGCCGATATAAAAATACAGCAACCTACCCTTGCTCAAATAAACGACAGGCTGGATGCTGTACTCAAAACACTATACCTGCTTTTTTCCGAAGGTTACTACTCCACTTCTACCAATACAGTACTCCGAAAAGACCTTTGCCTAGAAGCAATGCGGCTGAACTACCTCCTGGTGGACCATCCCCATACGAACAAACCCGCCGTAAATGCACTATTGGCATTAATGTGCTTTCACGCCTCACGCTTTGACGCAAGGTTAAATGACATAGGCGGCGTGGTCCTGTACGATGACCAGGATGAAACCCTCTGGAACCGCGAGCTGATTGAGCGGGGTGAGTACTTCCTGAACGAAGCCGCCGCCACTCCTGATGTTACTAAGTATCACCTGGAAGCAGCCATCGCTTACTGGCATACCCATAAGGCAGATTCCGGCGGAAAGTGGGAAAACATCCTGGACCTGTATAATCACCTGCTAATATTGGAATACTCCCCTATTGTGGCATTAAACCGCACCTTCGCACTCGCCAAGGTCAAAGGCAAACAACAGGCAATCAGTGAAGCGGAAAAACTACCCTTAGCCGATAATTACTTTTACCACTCGCTATTAGGCAATCTATATACCGATATCGACGACCATAAAGCGCTGCAACACTATAAAACAGCTTTGCAGCTGGCCAATTCGGCAGCCGATAAAACATTAATGGCAAAAAATATTGATCAGTTAAACCAAAGACGGAGTAATTAATCCTTACAGCAGGCTTTTTATATAGAATACGATAGGCATCGATGCAAAAGCCAATGGCATGATGACAGCAAAGAACCATATACCCGTTGACTGGATAATTGGCGTATATCGTTTATGAACCAACCCCACTGTCCGGAATGCACTCTGAAAACCGTGGTACAGGTGATAGGATACCGCTACCATTGCCACCAGGTACAATAACGAATACCACCACAGGCTAAAGCTATGTGCGACTATCTCATACAGGTCTTTTACACGCACGATCTCGACATTGTTCTCCGTTGTCACGGCATATTCAAACTCCGGGGACACCGGCTCGTAAACAGCGGAAGTCAGTTTTCCTGTCAGCAGTTCCTTCCGGTACTCCCGGTAAGTGCCGTCCATGAATTTATACCTGGCCCAGAAGTTACTCATGTGTATAATGAGGAACAGGAAGATGATGCTGCCTAACAGTCCCATATTCAGGGAAGCCCATTTAACAGGCGTTTTGGGAGCAACAGCATATTTTACGGGACGTGCCTGATTGTTTTTCACCGTCAGTATGAGGGCATAAAAAGCGTGTATCAGTATAGAGATATACAAGCCCCAGCTAATGATTTCCACAGGCAGGAAATGGGTCATGAAGTGGGCATAGATATTAAAGTTGTACCCTTCATCGCCAGAAAATAACGTGAGATTACCTCCCAGGTGTACGATAAGGAAAAGGCAGAGGAAGAGTCCTGTCATAGACATGATCAGCTTCTTGCCTATAGAGGAATTGAAGAATTGTGAAAACTTTATCATAGCAGATAGTTTTAATAAAGCCTTTACTACGTTGTAACGTTGTAAAGGCTTTATTTGTTTTTTGTTCAGTAATGCTTTCAGGCAGCGGTAATGGCCATACGCACTTCAACGATCGCACCGTATTTAATGATAGGACAACCTTTCGCTATCTCTACTGCCTCGTCATAATCTTTGGCTTTTATCAGGAACAGCCCCCCGATGGATTCCTTGCCCTCAGCATAAGGCCCATTACTCACATGATCTTTCTTTTTCTCATGCTTAATTACACGACCATCAACATCCCAACGTTTTGGGGCACCTACCAGTTTGTCCTGCGCTGCAATGCTGGCCACCCAATCCTGATAAGGTTTGAGGGCTTCTTTCATCTGTTCCGGGGAAGGTGCCGGGTTAGCGCTGGTCAGATCCCTGTGGATCACTAAAAGAAATTCTTGCATTTTTCGCTGTTTTAATGTTAATAATGATATCGATTGATCGAATGAATGTTTCAATACTGATAATGATACTTTCAAGTCCTACAGTAATGTTGACTGCTGCAGGTATGCCTGCTGCATACTTTTGATAATGCGGGCAACATCTTCTTCGGTCTTGCCGGTTTTACGCTCAAGTCTGATATAGAGCTCCTTTTCTTTTCCTGTTTCAAACACTAAGTCGTCTTCTGTTAGTTCGCTGAAACGTTGCTTGAGCAGTTTCTTCAGTACTGACCACTGGTATCCCCGGATATTCATTGTAGTATAGTTATTTGTGATAGATTATTCGGACTTGCCAGGTCCTGATGTGTCGTTGTGTTGTTGACCGGATGTCGTGGGATATACCGCGCCGGCGTTAGGGAGAGCTTATGCGCGAACGGGTGGAAAGCGCATACCTGTTACAACAGCCTCAACGAACTGACACCCGTCATCTTCGTTACAGACAGCACATGGCAGGTCCTGAATGCATATGTAGGACCTCCCCTTAGGCTTTCACCGGTTGGTTGGCAAACCATGTTTCGAAACTGATCTTGCCAATACGGGCGCCAGGGCCGGGTACCAGTGACTGGTCATTCAGCTCTGCACCAAAATACAGGGCATGCGGGTCAGCAACTATGCTGCGGGTATCGCCCATTTTGTTCAGGTAACGGCCTACCAGGGTAGCCAGGCCTACTTTTTCCGGACCAGCAATTTCTTTGATGCCATTGAGTGGTGCTCCCACCGCAACATCCGTTACGGCATCCGCTACGTCATCTGATGCAATAGCCTGTATAGGAGCCGGAGATAAATGAATGGCATCTCCTTTTACGCCCCCGGCAGCAATACCGGCCAGGAACTCAAAAAACTGGGTAGAATGGATAATAGAGAAAGGTATACCTGATTGCCTGATCAGGTTCTCCTGCACCTGTTTTGCGCGCATATAACCGCTATCCTGCATCCTTTCAACACCTACTATCGATAAAGCGATATGATGCTTAACACCTGCTTTGGTCTCTGCGCCCAACAGGTTGCGGCCGGCAGTTTCGAAAAACTCCATTACCGCCTTGTCTTCAAAAGAAGGAGAGTTAGCCAGATCTATTACTACATCTGTTCCCTCCAGGACTTCTGCAAGGCCTTCGCCTGTAATAGTGTTTACGCCTGAATTAGGAGATGCTGCAATTACTTCGTGGCCAAGTGCGCGCAGTCTGTTTACTGTTTTGGAGCCAATGAGCCCGGTGCCGCCGATTACTACTATTTTCATGATCTGAACTTTTAATATGCCTGTATCCAGGCAGGAGTTAAATAAATTGGTTTAACCTTTTCCGTTATCCCCGGTTTTGCTGATTTGACCGGGGAATACTTTGTATCCGTTCAACGATTTTCGCTTATTATTTTACAAGCGGGATGCCAGTCGCACAAACAATTAAATATCAATTCACTATAACAAAAACAGGGGTTTTCATTTCACTTTATTAAGCGAATTGGCAGCATGCTTCACTAAATACAGTGAGTACATTATCCGTATAAAAGAAAAAGGCCGGAACCATCAATGTTCCAGCCTTTTTCTTCCGCTGCAAATAGTTATTTTATAAAATAATCCGCTTTCGAGATACCCAGCTTTTTCATCTTGGAATGAAGCGTGGTACCCGGCACTTCCAGCACTTCCGCAGCGCCACCGGCACCTGAGATTTTGCCACTACATCTCTTCAGCACATCAATGATATGCGCGCGTTCGATCTGCTCCAGTGTAACGTTGTAAGCCCCCGCCACCATGGGTTTACTGCCCTCATGTTGGGGCAGGTGAATTTCTGTCAGGGTATGACCTTCGCACAAGAGAATGCTTCTCTCTATCAGGTGCTCAAGCTCCCTGACATTGCCCGGCCAGGAGTAACTTCTTAACTCCTGCAATACATGGGAAGACAGGCCATTTACCTTTTTGCCGGCATTCTTACTGAATTTCGAGAGAAAGAAATTGGCCAGTGGTTCCACATCTTCCAGCCGCTCGCGTAATGGCGGCAGGTTGATAGGGAACACATTCAGTCTGTAATAAAGGTCGGACCTGAAGCGGCCCGCCTGTACTTCGGCTTCCAGGTCGCGGTTAGTAGCTGCAATGACCCGCACGTCCACCTTAATAGTAGATTTACCACCAATTCTTTCCAGTTCCCGCTCCTGTAGTACACGCAGCAATTTCACCTGCAGTTCCAGCGGCATCTCCCCTATTTCGTCCAGAAACAAAGTACTGTTGTTGGCCAGTTCGAACTTCCCTATCCTCCTGTCTATGGCGCCGGTAAAAGCGCCTTTTTCATGACCGAACAGCTCACTTTCTATCAGATGAGCAGGCAAAGCTGCACAGTTTACTTTTACCATTAATTTGCTCTTACGGGGAGAGGCATTATGAATGGCCCGCGCAATCAATTCTTTACCCGTACCTGTTTCTCCAAGTAACAGTACCGTTGAGTTGGTTTCTGCCACCTGCGATATCAGGCGGTACACTTTCTGCATTTCAGCACCATTACCAACTATCTCTGAAAAGTTGTAGATCGTTTTGATCTGCTCTTTCAGGTAGTCATTCTCCATTTCCAGCTTATGCTTATACTCAAGCACTTTTTCAATGGCCTTGATATTTGAAATGGCGATAGAGATCTGTGCACAGATCCCCTTGAGAATAGTAAGATTGATCTCATCTACTAACAGCCAGAATGTGCCTACGTTTACATTCCCCACACGCAAAGCTGCACCGTAGGCATTCTTTGCCCCTACCTCCTGCCAGAACTTAATATATCCACCCGGATTGCCCTGTCGTAACTCTTCTTCCACATTGAAGACAATTGCGCTCTCCGTTGCCAGCACTCTCGCAGTAAGGGGCTCATTTACATCAATATTTTTTGACGCCAGTAATTTGAAAGTCTCACTCACTTTTTCAAACATGCTTTCGTCATACATATAAGGGCTGAGTGTCACGCCATCCTCCTCAATGATACGGATCATGGCCAGCTTCACCTTCAGCACTCTCCGCAATACCTCAGAAATGGTCGCCTGCAGTTCATCTTTTGTACGTACAGCGGCAATACTGCGACTGAATTCCACGAGGAAGGATTGTTCCCGTTCCTTAGCCAGCAATTCTTCATTTGCCATGATATTCGACATCGCCACTGAAGTCTGTGCACATATGCCCTGCAGCAGGGGAATATTAATCTCTTCGATACCCAGCCATAAAATGCCCAGCTTTGTATCTCCCGTACGCAGCGGCGCTCCTATCATCGTCCTGAGTCCCATCCTTTTCCAGAAATGTACATATCTGGTAGTGTTTCCCCGGTTGATCTCCACATTTACACTAAAGAACAGGGGTATCTCACTATTGAGCACCCTGTTCTGCAATCCATCTTCAATAGGAAATGCGGTGTTTTTTATTTCCTGTAGTTCCGCATCATCATCCGCGATGTTAAGGGAATCAAAAATATAGGAGGTCGTCGTGGCCCTGTCTTCATTGATCTTCCGGATGACATACCCCAGCTGTGGCTTTAATTTCCTAAGGCACCTGCCTAATACTTCAGCGAGGTCTTCCTTACTTCTTACACCGGCAATATCACTACTGAAATCCAGCAGGAATGATTTTTCATTCTCCCTTTTTAATATTTCTTCATTGGCTGATATATTGCTGATGGCAGTAAACACCTGGCCGGATATCCGCTGAATAATACTTACGGCTTCTTTCGCAAAGGTGCCCACTTTATCCGCGAATAACATCAGACTATACTTGGACGAACCATTATCCCCCAGTATCTTCACGATCATCTCCCGGGCCCCCATTTCGTAATGCATTTTAAACCACAGGGGAGCCTTTTCTATGTCGAAAGACGCCATATTAAAGACCAGCGGCTTATAGTACAGCGACGCGATATCGTAGATGCCGTCTTCAACGGGCGTGGGCATGTCAAGTGTGTCTCCAAAATCCGTCAACTCTCTGACCGTGGCATCTGCATCTGCGAGATAAGCTCTATAGTACTCCTCTGTATCATCCATCACCGTCATCATACTGTGGGAAAAACCAATGACTTCCCGCAGGCCGGAATTGAGCACATTCAGCATGTCCTGCCGGGTCCTGACCTTTACCATTTCATTACTTAAAGACAACAGCACTTCGTTAAGCCGCTCTTCACGGCTGATGGCCTCATTCCTGATAATGTTAATAACCGCCCCTGAAATCTGTGGGGCAATGCCCTTGATGATGTTCTTGAATTCATCAGTAAAGCCATTGACGGTAGCAACGTACATATGCAGGAACCCGATCACCTGGTCTTTGCTCTTAAGAGGGGTCATTAATATTTCCCGCACACCTCCTTCGTAATTCACCCTTAAAAAAGGAGGACTTCCCGGCACATCCATAATGTCTTCCAGTATAAAAGCACTGGGGCCGTCGTTTGCTATTACCTGCTGAATGAACGGTTCATCCAGCGGAAAATGTCCCGCCACAAGTGAGGCGTAAACAGGGTGGGTTCTGATGGGAGAAGAATTAGGGTCGAGCAGAAAAGGGCAATAAACACGCGCTTCATGGTCTATCAGACTCACGATGGCATGGGTAAAAGGGAATATCTCCTTCAGTCTTGATGAAAACAGCACGATCAGGTCATTCTTATCCCTCACCTTCGTGATATCATCCCCCAGCTCAAGCAATATCCGGCGCTCATTTTCCAATAGCCTTATCCGCTGATCCAACGCAGCACTCTCCTTTTCCGGCTTTCCGTTTGCCATTATATTGTTCATTTTTTTCATGCTATAAATTGACAGATTGACAATCTGGTTCCGTTACCTTATACACATGACAACTGAAAAATGATATCTGGACAAATTGGTCCAATAATTCCCCCTCCTTAAAAATTAATCATTTTAAGTTGGAAATCAAAATGTTGGGGTAAAATGACGATAATGGGGAAAACAGATCGCTTCTAAATACATACCGAAGATCCGGCTGATAAACCCGGACCTTCAGTTTTTGATTGTTGTAACCTGCAGAGGTGAAAATCCGGCCTATAATTGTCCGGCTGCGCGGGTAATGAACGCCGCTACTTTATCAGGTTGTGATAACATCGGCACATGACTGGATTTCAGCTCCAGTGTGGTTGCCTTTATCATTTTTGCTTCTGCCCGCGCTAATTCGGGAAGAACCATATGGTCGTCCTGGCCAATGATACACCATGAAGGTCTGGTTTTCCAGGCCGGGTCTGCTACCTTAACCGTCGTAGCTTTGGCCGCCCAGGGCACTTGTGTGGCAAAAACCACTTTTCTCTCCGCTGGTGTCAGATCCTGTGCAAAATGCTCATTGATGCCTTTAAATGACAGCGATAGGAATCCTTCAGCATCCTGTTGAAATTCCGCATTACCCGGCGAGAGAGGATATGGCTTCGTTACATCAACTACCGACTGGTTATCGTCAGGGATCAGGGCGCAAACATAGAGCAGCCCTACTACTTTGGGATCGTTCCCTGCTGCTGTGATCACCATACCGCCGTAAGAATGTGCTACCAGCAGTATAGGACCATCCACCTGTGCAATAGCCCTTTTGGTAGCGGCCACATCATCCTCCAGGGAAGTAAGCGGGTTTTGTACCGATATTACGTTAAATCCTTTGGTCTGAAGTATAGTGATCACCTTTGCCCAACTGGAACCATCTGCAAAAGCACCATGCACCAATACCACATTTTTAACTCCTTTTGGTAACGATTGTGATTGTGTGGGCTGTAACAATGAAAAGAATGTCACACCACCGATCAACACTGTCGACATAAGCTGTTTAATAACTGACATAAAATTTGTTTTTATTTAATTAGAGACGTTGAATAACTATCGGAAGACATTTCTGCCATCCAGTCTTTGATATAAGTAAGTAACACTTCTGCGCGTGGCCAGGATTCATTTCTGCCGAATGCCCCTGACACGGCCTGTCCTAAAGCAATACAATGAGGTGTGTTCAGTTGCAGTAACAACCCCATTCGATAACCAGCATCAAAACAATCCCTCCCATGTCCGGGTAACGGCACATACAGATTTTCGAACGCTCTTCCATCGAACTGTGATTGCTGCTCCCTGGAGAATAGTATCGTACGGTTAGCATAGAGCACGATCAGGGAGTCTATGTTCATGGTATTAAAAATGTACCACTGCCTTTCTCTGGCTTCCTGTGGCCTGGCGCCGGAAACGGTGATATCATAGACAACACCGTTCAGTTTACTCCATAATTTGTCAGCCTCATTGTGATCGAGTACTACCGTCACCCTTCCACAGGAAGAATACCCGCCTATTATATCGAGGATCTCATCTACTTCCAATATGGACTTCTTACTGACATCACCGAGGCGGAAAACGAACTGAAAATCCTTTCTGTTCAATGGTTTTATTACGTCATAAAATATTCCCTCCCAGTAATCAGATGCACCAATTACGTCTGCCCAATCGGCAAACTGGATGATGGCACTGCTCTTAAAAAGTGTACTGAGCTCTTCGATGATCGCCTCATTTTTTATATGGCTCCAGCTTTTGGAGTCTTCATCACTGTTATCATGATCTGCCTGCCAGTCGTCCGACACAACCAGTCTGCTAAAGGAAGTATCTAATATTAAATGGCGTATGCCCAGCCTTTCCCAGAAGCGGGAAGGAATTGGTTTATTGATCCCCGTAGTTGCTATCTGTAAACCGCTCAGGAAAGGATTAAAGATTTCATATTCCCCGATATGATTAATATATACATCCACTGAATGATTGAAATCCTGAATGCTGCCGGCCACTTCTGCCAGCAGGGAACCTGCATCAGGTCCATCTTTTAGGTACATATCCGTCATTTTTAATTTATCAACCTGGTCTGTTTGATTCCACAGACATCCTCTTACTTCCTGTCTGCTTCTGCGACTTTTTCTTAAGGCCAGTCAGCACACCAGTAAGTGACGCTGATTATTACAAGCGGCGGGCCACCATACAATCACACTAATTATCAACCACTTACAACAAAACACTCACAATTTCTCACACTCTATTTCGTGAATTGGCGAATCAGTATGCTATATTTTCCGATATTTCGGCTGTGTCAATAGGACACTAAAAATTACCTGACTATTCGTTTTAAGGAGGAAGTGCCTTATCTTTCTATTACGTAACAATGACCACAGGTTTATCTCCCAATATTAACCCACATGATTTCACTCACTATTAAACTTCACTTTATGAAAACTCTGATTGCATTTATATTTATAATAACCGCCCCGACATTGTTTGCCTGCCGGAAACAAACAGCTGCTGAACAATCGCCCCGTCTTTCGCTGGCAGACAAGCAACAAGCCGCAGTAGCCGCATCTACCTGGGAAACAGTGATCGACAATTCCACTTTTGCCAGTTATTCCGCATTTGAAGCGGCATGGAACTACCTGTATCCATGGGGCTCAGACCATAACGGTACGGCCCGCATGTATGGAAGCGCTACGGATCATAACCATATTTATCTAAACAACGGTGTACTTACAATAAAAGCGACCCACATCACCTGGGATGAAGGCACCAGCACCAGTGATCCGCACCTGCCTATCAGGTACCATTCCGGCGCTGTCAATACGAAACTGCATGTATTGGTCAATGATCAGTTCCCAAACTGGGAAGTAAAGTGCGATTTCCAGGTACCAACTGTTAAAGGCTCCTGGCCAGCCTTCTGGCTGACGGGCGTCGACAGCTGGCCTCCGGAAAGTGACATTATGGAATTTAAAGGCAATGCTACTAACTGGCAGAATACCTTCAGAACATCTTCCGATGTATCCAGCACACTTACAACAGTGTCATCGCCCGGCAGCTGGCATACCTACCGCGCCTGGATCACGAAAGTAAGCGCCACGAATGTGGACATTCATTACTACATTGATGGTGTATGGAAGGCGGTACATAATGCGAACTTCGTAGGAAAGCCGTTGTATATCATCATCAACATGCAGATGGAAGGATCCAGTGGTAGTCCTGGTCCTACGGCAGACACCTACCTGAATGCAAAGAACATTTATATAGGAAGAACCAGGGAATATTAAGGAGGATAAACCTGTGGCCTTTTGATTCTATCAGGGTAGAGACCGATATTGTTACCGGTGAAACGGAATACAGTATAATACCAGTTTATAAAGACCCGTCGACCTCGCCCCTCTGTTTATCTTATCGTAAAGTGAAATACAACAGTTCTGGCTCAGAGAATACCACAGCATTCACAACGGGCACACACATACTAAGTTGGTACCGCTCCTATCTGAATTCATACACTATATGCTCATCGGGCGTATAGCTATTTGTAGTCCTGAAAGCCAGTGTATCTTTTCCCACGATCAGGATATCCGCATAAAGCGTATCGGAGGAAGCTAACAGCAATCTGCCATCGCTACCTACCTTCCAGGCATGCAAATACTTTGCACAATCCTTTTGATCGTCTGCCCATTTTGTATCAGCATAAATTCCGTCACTTCGGATAGGATAAGGTTCATTCTTGAAGACTATAAAGTAACAGGGGGCTGCATTGACATGCTGTACCACAGGCGGTTTACCAGTTTGCTCAACTGTTATTGTCATTGTAAGCCAGGTCCCCATTAGCTTACTCTCCATGTCATTAAGTGCTACAGTGTCTTTTTTGTCTTTGCTACAGTTGGTATACAGTACCATTATCAGCACACCGCTGGTAAGAAAGGATCTGATTTTCATAAAAACAGCGTTTAATGAAAAACAAGTTTTGGAGTGTCCGCACGTATGTTGAAACTGGTAGTTATCAGGAGAAGTTAGTAAACTAAGTTACGAAAAGTATGTATAAATTGAGCAGCTATCTAAGTTTAAGAATGTAAATAGAATTGAAATGGGTACAGCACTGGTTAATCTTATTCCGTTTCCAGTAGCTTATTCAAAGCCTTTTCAAGTTGCCTTTTGTCAGGAAGATATAGCTGATACTTCGCTAACAAAACTTTATTAGTAATACTGCTGGTTGCATATTCCACTAAAATATGATCTTTATAAGCTCCAAGCAATATACCTACTGGTTCATTATCCCCTTCCGTTGCTTCTTCTTTTTTAAAGTAATTAAGGTATAAGTTCATCTGACCAATATCATTATGATCAATTTCTCCCTTCTTCAAATCGATCAAAACAAAACATTTAAGTATTCTATGATAGAATAATAAATCAAGCCGGAAATGCTTCCCCCCTATGCTCATTCTGTATTGCCTTGCAATGAATGCAAACCCTTTCCCTAATTCAAGGAGGAACTGTTGAAGATTACTAATTAAACGCTCTTCCAAATCACTCTCCAGATAAATTTGTTTCTCGGGAATGTTTAGGAATTCTAAAACAAAAGGATCCTTCAACAGGTCTTCAGGTTCCTGAACTTCATGGCCTTCGTTAGCTAACTTTAAGACACCTTCTTTATCAGTACTTAATGCTAGCCTATGAAAAAGTAAACTTTTCATTTGACGTTTTAACTCTCTTACGCTCCATTTTTCCCTTTCGGATTGTTTTGCATAAAATAATACTTCAAGATCAGAGTCAGATTTTAAAATTTCGAAGTAGTGGCTCCATGTCAATTTGTGAGACAGTGTCTCACGTTTTGGGAAGAACACATATAACTTCCTCATATACAACATATTTGATCGACTAAAACCCTTTCCATATAATAAGGTTAAGTCCCTCGAAAGCCTATCTAACAATTGAGAACCATACTCTGCTCTTTCATAACCCTTTTGCTCAAATTCGACTATATATCTACCTATTTCCCAATAAGTCATTACAAGAATCGTATTTACTTGCCGGGCCGCATTCTCTCTCCCGTTCACTACTAAATTTCCAATTTCCGCAACTAATTGTTTATACTGTTCCACTTGTATTTCCATATCGAAGAAAGTTTCATCAACAAATATAATTAAATGAATAATGGGCACAGCACAAAGTAGACACTGTACGCTGGTCTGGTTACCTGTGAAAGATTAGCTCATCAGTAATGTAATCCATCTTCACATATTTTCAGGATGTAAGTTGCATGTGACCAGCATATGATTAGGATATTCCTCCGTTTTTAACGGAAGAAGAACGAAGGAATATCCTGGTCATATGCTAGTCATATGCAATTTAGGTGGAGGGTATACGTAGTCCCAAAACAGGGTTTTGTTCCGATTGAGATTCGGTCGAGGCAGCGTCATCCTCCCTTAATCTTCCGTTCCGGAACGGAAGATTAAGGGAGGATGACGCTGCCTCGACACTACCTCGACTATACCTCTACCGAAGGTAAAGCCTGTATTGCCAAAGAAAAGTCAGATTGTTCTTATTGGGACCTTTAAAACAAAATAGCTATTAATAGTATGAAAAACAATCAATTACACAGCAAGCAGACAGGTAAAAAATGCGTATTTTCCGCATGCCTTTTCTACTTAGTTTTGTGATGTAGTCATAATCGTTCCTGCCATTCGATCTCTGCTACAAGACCATTCAGACGAAAGACTGTCTGAATTCCAAAGGCGTCATATTCGTCTTCTGTCTGAATAACTTGTTGAACGATTGCGGATGCTCAAAGCCCAGTTCATACGCAATCTCAGCAATACTCAGACTGGTATGACTCAGGATATATTTCGCCTTTTCAATGATGTGATGATGGATCTGCTGTTGGGCACTCAGACCGGTGAGGGACTTCAGCATATCAGTCAAATATCTCGGAGAAACGTTCAGATGATCTGCAAGTTCTTGAACAGAGGGGATGCCGGTTAGGGCAGATTTATGGGGATCGAGACGATCGGACAAATACGCGTCCATTTTGCTGATCAGATCACTGTAAACGGTTTTGCGTGTAATGAATTGCCGGTTGTAATATCGGTTGCTATAATTCAACAGTAGTTCTATCTGGGATACCAGCACATCCTGACTGAAATGATCGATGTTATTATCCAGTTCGGCGGCAATGGTAGCAAACAGGGAACCAATGACGGTCTTTTCCTTGTCAGACAGGTAGAGGGCTTCAGACACGGCATAGGAAAAGAAGCCATATTTATGGATCGTATTGCCCAAGGTATAATTCCTGATCAGGTCAGGATGGAAGTATAGGGCATAACCATCATAACTATCTTCTTCACCAGGTACGGTAACAATCTGATTCGGGGCCAGGAAAGCAAGGCCGCCTTCCTCAAAATCATAGTAACCCTGGCCATATTTTACCTGACCGCTAAAGCTGGTTTTGAATGATATTTTATAGAAGTTGAGGGAATATTTCTTCCCCACATCAGCAAGTGGCACTTTGGTATGTTCATAGTTGATCAGTGCCACCAGCGGATGTAGCGGGGCAGGATGTTCTCCATGCCGCATCAGCTCAGATATGCTGTTGAATGTATATAGTTCAGACGAAACCTTTTTCATGCGTAAAACCGGTTGATGAATATGAAGCTAATACAGGCGCGGCGCCAACGCCTGTATAAAATTAAGCAATTAATCCTGCGCGGCAGGCCGGATAACAATATCGCCCACATCTACCCGCGCAGGCTGCCCGATGGCAAAAGCAACCGCGTTGGCAATATCATCCGGAGAGATGCCGATGGCGCTCATCTTTTCGAGAGCGGCTGCTTTCATCTGTTCATTCTTCAGATTGTTCACAAAGTCCGTCTGCACGAATCCCGGCGAGATACCCGTTACACGCAGCCAGCCGTTTGACTCCTGGCGTAATGCCTCGCTGATGGTGCGCACAGCATTCTTGGTACCAGCATATACACCCTGTAGCGGCACGATCTTTATGCCGGAAGTGGAGATAATGTTGATGATATGACCTTCGCCCTGTTCACGGAAAACCGGTATTCCTGCAGCAATACCATATAATACGCCTTTCAGGTTCACGTCAATCATTTCCTCCCAGCCATCAATATCCAGCTCGTCGATGCGGGATAACTGGGCTATGCCGGCATTGTTGATCATCACATCCAGCCGGCCATATTGATCGCGGGCCAGTTTCACCAGGCGGAGCAGGTCATCTTTTTGCTTTACATCAGCAACTGTATAAGCTACTTCGCCACCGTCTTTTCTTATGTCAGCCGCCAGTTCTTCCAGCAGTTCAGCGCGGCGGGCACCCAGTACCACCTTTGCGCCTTCTCTCGCCAGCAGCAGCGCGATAGCTTTGCCGATACCGCTGCTTGCCCCGGTAATGGCCACTACCTTTCCTTTGATGTCATATTTCATGATGCATATTATTTTATGCCTCAAAATTCGATGGAAAGCGAAACTTAGTTGTAGCCAAAACTGCAAATGTTGTAGCCGGATTGAAAAGCCCTACCTTTACGACTCCAAATCGACACCTATGCATACGGAAATCCCCGCTGTATATACCGACAAACATGGCATTATCCAGACAACTATTATCAACGACTCGGTAACACTAAGCATGGACCTAAACGGCACTATCTTTTCCGGAGACACCTTTGTCTTTCTTCAACCCAAAACGACACTTCCCCTCCCCGACCGTTTTACCTTAGGCGAACTTGGTCAGCTTATTGACTATACATTATCCTGCCGCATTCCGATATCTACCTGGAAAGAGGGGATACAAATACCCGGTTTTCTATTGACTGAGGTAGACTATAAAGACGAGACAATCTCTCCTTACTTTCATTTCAGTTTCGAACTTGAAAATGAAACGATCGAAATCGGTAAGCTACAAGAATTTGAAGGTGTATTCGAAATATTAAGCGAGCAGTTACCTGATAACGTTGTCGTAAAAACCTGTTACACATGTCTCTATTCCGACTATAGCGTATATGGTAATGATCTTTTTGGCGCTATGTTATGTTTCAGGAATGTAAAAGATGCATATTTGAAGGTAAAGGGCAAAAGCGAGTACATGAATATGATGGATGATTTCGACAGAATGGCACAGGAGACATATTTGTGTGAAGACTTTGCGCCGCGCATCAAGGGGACAGGATACCGGGGATAATAAAAATAAATCCTCACCGGTCGACCGGCGAGGATTCAGATGTAGATATATATTGATTGTTGAACCTTATTAAGCTACCAGCTCTGCCTGCAGGGACATTTCCAGGTTTAAGGCCCTGCTCACAGGACAACCGGCTTTCGCACCTGCTGCTACTTCCTGGAATTTCTCGTTGGTAATACCCGGTACTTTTGCTTTCAGCACGAGGTCAGAACGGGTAATCGTACCATTGTCCAGTGTAACCGTTGAAGTTGTTTCCAATGTATCGGCTTTAAATCCTGCTGCTTCCAGATCGAGGGTGAGTTTCATATTGAAACAACCCGCGTGTGCAGCTGCTATCAATTCCTCGGGATTGGTACCTACACCTTCTGCAAAACGGCTGTTGAAGGAGTATTGTGTTTTGTTCAGCACAGTGCTCTGTGTAGAGATATTACCGTTTCCTTCTTTGATAGTGCCATTCCAGATGGCAGATGCTGTACGTTTCATACTATTGAATGTTTTAAGGTGATTTAGCTTGTTTGTTAATCATTCACTGATGACACAAAATTAAGCCGGCGGGGAAGGGTAAACAATGTATATTTTGCCTCTATTATTGTACATTTTTCCCTGAACCACCCTTTTACCTACAATCGTCTCTCTGATTCCTGTATGGGCAGGTCATTAATACTGGCAAACCTGCGCTGCATCAGTCCGTTCTCATCAAATTCCCAGTTCTCATTACCATAAGCCCTGAACCACTGACCGTCTTTGTCATGGTATTCATATTCAAACCTTACAGCAATCCTGTTGTCTGTAAAAGCCCAGAGTTCCTTCTTTAATTTATAGTTCAGTTCTTTCTTCCATTTCTCTTCCAGGAATTGTTTTGCCTTGGCCCTGCCATTCAGAAAGGTGGAACGGTTCCTCCATTCTGTATCAACTGTATAAGCCAGTGACACCCTTTCAGGATCCTGTGAATTCCATGCATCTTCCGCTAATTGTACTTTCTCTTTGGCTGTTTCCAGCGTAAATGGCGGTAACGGATATTTCTTTTCCATATGCTATTATTTATTAATTGATTAGTGAATTAACTATTTTCCTTGCCCTGTTCACCGGCCACTGGTCGCGGTATAACTGGCTTTCCACAAAGGCGCCTTCATACAACAGGTAAACATGGTCGGCCAGGTCGGCATGCTGCAACAAGTCTTTAAAGGATTGTCTGATATTACTCTTATGGGCATGAATCACATTCCTCACCTTCATATTATCCACAGGGATCTCTGACAGGATATTCAGGAACGCACATCCCCTGAAATCTTCTTTTTCATTCAGCAGGGAGATCAGGTCAAAAGAAGCGATCACCTTCATTTTAGCGCTCCTCTTCTGTGCCGTCAATGCCTGCATTTGTTCTTCTATATATTGATGACGCTTTTCCAGTACCCCTACACACAGATCTTCTTTAGACTTGAAATGCTGGTAAAAACTGGCCTTGGCCACATCAGCTTCGTCTATGATCTGGTTAATACCGGTTGAATTATAACCCTGCTTCAGAAAAAGTTCATAAGCGGTTTCTAATATCCGCTCGCGTGGTTGTAATGATTCTTTATTCATGACACAAAGATAGGGAGACTTTTAAACAAACAGACAAGTCTGTCTATATATTTTTTTCCTGTCTTATTGTATTGGAGGAGAACCTTTACCAGTAAGAAAAATGGGGCAAAAAACAGAACAGCCGGTCCCTTATACAGGAACCGGCTGTTCTGTTCTTTAATAATTTAGGCTACCAATTCTTCGATTTCAGCAGCTGGGGCGTTTTTCTTAACAGATTCGATACCGTTGTCGCGGCCAGCAGTAGTCTGGTACATTTCGCTCGTACCGATCACTTGTCCGTTACCGGATTTCAGGTTAAAATAATGACTGTTATCCTTCGCCGTTTTCTTTTCGTAACGGATGTCGTTAACAGCGTTTGTTTTAACGGAATCAATGCCATTAATGCAGGCGGCTTTTGAGGTATATCCTTCACTTCTTAGGATGATTTCGCCGTTACCGGCTTTCAGGTTAAAACGGTACTCTCCGTTTTTGTTGGTGATAACAAATTTACTCATGACAGTGGTGTGTTTAGTATATACAATATAACGAATTCCGGCTGATTCCCTTCATCTTCACCCCTGATTTTGCCACCTTCAGCCATTTATTCTCCCCGTACAACAATTTATCCTTGCCATTGGTATTTTCTATGGGCAATTTTGCCAATACAAACAACAAATCGGCCCAACAATGTCTATATCCAATTTCCTCAGAAAAAGGCTTGTAAATATCGCCCTGGTAATTGCCGGAGGACTAGTCTTAATACAGTTTATCAGACCCGGCATTCCTTATCCCCCTGTTACGGGGGATATCCAGGCGCCTCCCGATGTAGCGCGCATCCTGCATGCATCCTGTTATGATTGCCATTCGAACGAGACCAAACTGAAATGGTTCGATAAGATAGCACCCGCTTCCTGGCTGGTAGCGGATCATATCAGGGAAGGCAGGGAAGCATTGAACTTCTCCAACTGGGACAGCCTCTCTGCCGGCGACCGGAAAGCCAATCTCTTTCTGTCTGTAAACCAGGTGATGTTTGGCACAATGCCACTCCCCTCTTACACAGCCTTCCATGGAGATGCCAGGCTAACGGAAAAAGATATCAATATCCTTAAAACATATGTCGGAGGACTGGCCCCTGTTAAGATATCTGATACCTCCCGTATTGGGGTAGCACAAAAACAATTCAGCCAGTGGGCGGCCGGCGCATTGCCTGCTGTAACAGATGTACAACCTGCACCCAATGGTATCCCATATATACATGGCTACAGAGACTGGCAGATCGTGAATATCTCAGACAGGTTTGATAATGGTACTATGAGGGCCATCCTGGGCAATGATGTAGCTATTCAGGCGATCAATAAACACCAGACCAACCCTTGGCCTAATGGCGCCATATTCGCCAAAGTAGCCTGGGAACAATTAACCGATAGCAGCCTTGTTGCTAATACCGGTGAACTGAAACAGGTCGAATTCATGATAAAAGATGATAAAAAATATGCCAATACTGCAGGCTGGGGCTGGGCCAGATGGAAAGGGAACGATCTGAAACCATATGGCAAAACACTGACTTTTACACAGGAGTGTGTAAACTGTCATCAGCCCATGAAGAACAACGACTTCGTCTTTACACCTACCATGGCAGATGCTGACAGGCCTGATAAGGTAGTCAGCGGGGCACAACAACAACTCATCACATCTGTGATCGATAACAAAAAGCAGACACATACTGTACTATTGGGGAATGGCATTGCAGTACAACATGCCAGAAGCGGTGCTACAGACGCATATCCGGCAGGATCGGTACTCACGCTGGCTACCTGGTCACAGCAGGAAGATGCACACTGGTTTGGCGCAAAGATCCCTGCACATCTGCAGACAGTGGAAACCGTGAAAGTGGGCGCCACAACAACCTACGAAAACGCGCAGGCGCCATCGTGGAAACAGTTATCAGCTGCAGATCAATCTGACAGGATCAATTACATCACACACCTGAAAGCATCCGTGATCTTTCATTAAATAGTATGGGTTATACTTCCAAAAACATAGCACAAATTGCGCTCCTTTACTATGTTTTTCCTAGTTTTAGATTACCAAAAAGCTGCTTATGAATCATCTGAAAATAGGATGGGCCGGTCTGGGCAATATGGGAACGCCGATGGTCACGAACCTCATAAAAGCCGGTTTTAAGGTAAAAGTATATAACCGCACGACGGAGAAAGCTACTGCCTTGCATGAAAAGCTCGGTGTGGAAGTAGTCAGGTGTCCCAAGCACCTGGTGGAAGATGTGGATATGGTGATCACCATGCTTACCGACGATGCTGCGCTTAAAGAAGTATACGAAGGACCAGACGGTATCCTCTCTGCGACCTTGCCTGTAGACATGCTGGCCATTGATATGAGTACCGTTTCTCCTGATACTACCCGTCAGCTGGCAGCCTTATGTGAGGCGGCAGGCATCTGGTATATGGATGCGCCGGTATCGGGCAGTATAAAACCTGCCGAGGAGGGGCAACTGGTTATCATGGCCGGGGGCCGTCCGGAGGATTTTGAGCGGGCTAAACCCATCTTTAATGCCCTGGGCAAGGCGGCATACCTGCTGGGGGAGAATGGGGCCGGCAATTACGCGAAACTGGCTATTAACACCTTCCTGGGTATTACCCTGCAGGGGCTGTCGGAAGCTGTCATATTTGCCAAGAATAACGGTGTCTCTCCTGAACAGCTGCTGCCACTGATCAACGATGGGCCACTGGCCAGTGTAGTATCGCGGAGCAAATCACAGAATATCATCAACCATGATTTTACCCCCTCATTTCCTTTAAGTCTGTTGGCTAAAGATATACGGCTTGCCAAAGCGCAGGGCATGGATACACCGGCAGGCAATGCCCTTGCTGATACCTTACAGGAGGCATTGGGCAAAGGACTTGGAGCGGCAGACATGATGGCTATCTATCAGTATCTTGAACAGGAATATGTTGTATAAAAGATAGGCCGGTCACTCGACCGGCCTACTCACAACAAGTGTGTCTTCTAAGGATAATCAGGATAATAACACTTCATCACTCTTAAAGTAACCTTCAGGTTTTTCAATTGTATATAGCAGGCTGTCTCAATTTCCGGACATAAAATATTTCGGGAGAGGATGACTGATGCACCAAACCATTAGCGCCGGCCTTTATTCTGGCCAGTAACAGCATGCCTGCAGTTGAAATGGAATCCCGGCGTAAAGGGGACTCATCTCTTTCAAGGTTCTTCAGTACGGCGGGCGTTTTACCAGTTGCCGTATCAGCGGCAGTACCCGATTTGAGGAAGATATAAGCCCCCACTATGATCAGCAGCAACGCACGTAGCACCATATCTGTCATACGTACCATCATTCTATTTCTCATATAAAGTTATGGTTGAGGTTCACTCACCGGTTGTTTGTTCTTTCAATCCGGTTCGCAAAGTTATATCGGTCGCTTTATTGTTGATGCCCCCTAATCCGGTTGCAGCATACCCCCAATTAAGGGGATATATCAGGGCCACAAAGTTATTGCTGCGTTTGCGTGCCCTGTTGCCACCTAAAACGGCTGAGAAGCATCCCCAGATAAGGGGATGGGATGTCAGTCATCATAGGATCATTGCTTGCTTAACACCGCTGGGAGATTGATTTTCAGACTGTAACTATCAGACTACGGCAACGCCTATTTGCCCATTGTCAATAATAACATTAAATGATATTAAAAAGCGATATCATTGCACTGTATATATCCAAGTACAACCATATTCTGAAGCCAACTTAAATATCCTGGAATGACCAAATTGAAACTCGCGCTCTTAATGAGCTTGTCCCTGTTCATCGCCTGCAGTAAAGACAAAGACACATCTCCTGCACCCGATGGTGGTGGTGGAAATAATGGCGGTGGTTATGAAGCGCCTAAAACCGGTAAAAAAGGTGCAGACTTCAGTACCAATACGACCATCGGCACATGGTATACCAACGTGGTAAATCTGAAAAGCCACTGGTTCTATACGTGGGGAACTCCTTTACCTGCCAAGACAGTTCCACAGAATTGCGAATTCGTATCTATGTTCTGGGGAAAAGGAAATGTGACAGATGCACTGATCGACTCTGTTAAAAGAATGAAAGCTTCCGGTACGGTGAAATATGTACTGGGCTTCAATGAACCTGATGCCGGCGATCAATCCAACATGACGGTACAACAGGTACTGGACCTCTGGCCTAAGCTGGAGAGCATTGGTCTGCCATTGGGTAGCCCTGCTACTGTATGGCCTGAAACAACCTGGATGTATGAATTCCTCGATAAGGCGATTGAACAGAAACGCCGCGTGGACTTTATCTGTGTACACATGTATGTTGGTCTGGACGAGACACACTTTGTAAGTGTGCTGCAGAAGCTCTATGACAAATATCACCTGCCTATCTGGATCACCGAATTTGGCACAGTGGATAACAATGCCACTACTATAGACGGCAATATGTACAGACCAGATCAGGTACTGGCATTTATGCAACGCCTGCTGCCTAAACTGGAGGCATTACCTTTTGTGCATCGTTATTCCTGGTTCTCCGGATCTCCTACCAGCACAAGGTTATGGCCTTCTGCACTCGTAGGCGCCGATGGTAAACTAACTGCATTGGGCCAATGGTATGCAGACTACAAGCCTAATACAACAATAAAATAATCGCAAGCCTTATTATAACAAGACCCGCGTCAGTAGCATGTACAACGCGGGTCTTTTCTTTTATAAACAAGGAAGCAGTGTTATGCTTCTCTTCCTAATAAAATTTCGGCAAAGGGTTTAATGCAAGATTACCCCGCTGATGCCAGTATGGATAAATGGTGGGCGCATCGCTTGCCGCATCCAGTTTCTTCACCTGTTCTACCGTCAGGTTCCATCCTACTGCCGCCAGGTTCTGTTTCAGTTGTTCTTCATTCCTTGCGCCGATAATGATGCTGGCAACTGTTGGTCTTTGCAGTAACCAGTTGATAGCTACCTGCGCTACTGATCTGCCTGTCTCTGCCGCCACTTCATCTAATGCATCCACCACCTTATACAAGAGTTCATCAGGCACTGCAAAGGAAGGTACCGGACTACCGCCCTGCGCTACACGGCTGTCTGTAGGGAAAGGCTGATTGCGGCGGTACTTACCTCCCAGCATACCTGACGCAAGCGGGCTCCATATCAGGGCCCCTACTTTCTGATCAACGCCCAGCGGCATTAATTCCCACTCATATTCCCTGTTTACAAGAGAATAATATACCTGGTGAGCAACGTATTTGTTCCATCCATATCTGTCAGCTACAGCCTGTGATTTCATCAGATGCCATCCCGAGAAATTGGAAGCAGCGATGTAACGTATCTTACCACTCTGTATCAGATCGTCCAGGCTGCGCATAACTTCTTCCACAGGTGTATTCCCGTCAAATCCGTGCATGTGATAGATATCGATATAGTCTGTATTTAAGCGTTTCAGACTGGCCTCTACATTTTTGATCAGCTGAAAACGGGATGAGCCCTGATAGTTTGCTATCGAGGGTTGATTACTCATCGGGAAAGTGGATTTCGTGGAAATAAGCACCTTATCGCGCTTCCCACTGATCGCTTTTCCCAATATCTCTTCTGAAAGTCCGTCAGAATAAATATCTGCGGTATCAAATAAATTAACGCCAGCGTCAAGGCAGATATCAACCAACCTTGTCGCCTCTTCCACCTGTGTACTTCCCCATGCCTTGAAAAACTCATTACTTCCACCGAAAGTGGCGGTGCCAAATGTTAATACCGGCACCTGCAATCCTGATCCTCCTAAAAATCTGTATTCCATCTTGTTTACGTTAACTATTAAGAATTAGATAGCCGTACAAAGATCACATTTTCCTGATTCCACGACTTGTACAAATCATATATAAATCTGTAAAATACTTGTACAAATCATAGATGTCCATTGCTATCTTATAAAATAGCAGGGACTGCCACAAGTACAGGCGCAGGTACTTTTGCATATTTTTTGTGTTACCTGGTACGTATTAACAGCATAACATATGGCAACGTTTTCAGAGCTTATAAATAGTGATAAACCGGTCCTGGTGGACTTCTTTGCAACCTGGTGCGGCCCCTGTAAGATGCAGGCGCCTATTCTGGATCAGCTGAAGCAGCGGGTAGGTGATTCCGCCACCATTATCAAAGTGGATGTAGATAAAAATCCGGCTGCGGCCAATGCATACCAGGTACAGGGTGTACCTACACTGATCCTGTTTAAGCAGGGAAAAATAGTTTGGCGCCAATCTGGCGTAGTACCGGTGGCTAACCTGGAACAAATTGTCAGGCAGAACGCCTGACAACTGACCTGTTGATCTTACTTATTTTACTTTCCAAAAGGCAGTACTACCGGGTTTCCGTTCATCAGTAGCCTTCATTAGCAAGGTGTCTCCCGGTTGTATGCCTGCAAATATCTCGATGCCCTTATCAGTAGTGATCCCCTGCCTGGTATCTACCCATTCGGCCTTCCCGTCTTTCACCCTGATCACGAACTTCCTTTCCTGTGTGGTGGCTATTGCAGTGGCGGGTACGATCACCGAGGGCATATCCCGTTGTAACCCTATTTTCACATAGGCGAAAGCGCCGGCCTTCAGCTTTCCTTCACCATTCGGCACTTCAAACTCCCATAGCTCTGTACGGGTAGCAGGATCAATCGTCCCCGATTTACGGGTAAGCTTTGCCGCAAACCGTTCCAGCGGATAGGCATCGACCCTGAAATCTATATTCCCGGCGGTCCGGGCTGCTCCCGTATACATTTCAGGCACAGCAGCGCGTAAACGCAACAGGTGAAGATCCTGTATGGTCAGCAGTGGTGCATTGGTGCCTGTGAAGGCACCGGCATTTACTTTCCTGGACGTAATAACTCCGTTAAAAGGAGCAGTGATGTAGAGGTAACCCGATACATCCCTGTATGCCTGTGATTGCTTCTCAGCTGCCACATAAGCACTGCTGTCGGCCATCATCTGGTTCCGGCTGCGTTCAAGATCAACAGGCGCTACTATACCAGGTGTTTTTGCCTGGGAAGCGCGGTACAGTCGCTCGTAATGATCTTTACTGGAAGTCCACTTTGACCTGGCTGATAATACACTGGCTTCCGATTCTGCGAAACGGCTGTTCACCTCTGGCGCTTTAATGACTGCCAACACCTGTCCCTTCTTCACTTTATCGCCAAGGTCCACTTTCATGTCTTGTACAAACCCTTCCACTTTTGCATATAGATCGGCATATTCATAGGGCAACAGCTCTGCCGGCAGCTCTACTGTTTTATGCAGGGTATCCTGCTGTACGATGAATGCCGCTACGGTATCTTTCACAGCACCGGCGTCGGTAGTGTCCGTATGTTCCGGACCACCACAGGC
This sequence comes from Chitinophaga ginsengisoli, assembly GCF_003014595.1. Classification (GTDB taxonomy): domain Bacteria; phylum Bacteroidota; class Bacteroidia; order Chitinophagales; family Chitinophagaceae; genus Chitinophaga; species Chitinophaga ginsengisoli. Next base: position 383,181 of record NZ_PYGK01000003.1, read on the forward strand.
AGTCAGCAGGTAGGCAGCACAAATAGCAAGCGCTGATGGCAGCCCGGCAACTTTATCTATCTTCTTTATCATAATAAATACTGTCTTTGTCATCCGGATCGAGAGATACAAACCTGTAAGGCCTTTTTCCTGTATATGACCGGTAAATATGTGGCAGGAAAAACAATACGCCTATGGCGGAAAATAACAAGCCTCCTATCACGGCAATGCCTAAAGGCGCCGTCTGATCGCCCCCTTCAGACAATCCCAGCGCCATCGGTATCATGCCTGCTATCATAGCAGCACTGGTCATCAGGATAGGGCGCAGCCTGTTCCCGGCGGCCAGCATATAAGCGTTACCATCGCCGGCACGCCTGTAGTATTCCGCATTGGTAATAAATAACACACTGTTGGCAATGGCTACTCCTGCGGCCATAATGATGCCCATGTACGATTGTATATTCAGCGTATTACCTGTTATATACAGGAAGAGCAATGCCCCGGCAATCACCGCAGGAATAACTGACAAGGCAGCCAAGGCTACGCGGAAGGACTGGAAGTACACGGCCATCAGCATGAAAATAACCACCAGCGCTACCAGTAAACCAAACTGCAGGCTTGTCAACGTCTGCTGCAACAATTCCGGCTGACCGCGTAACAGGATACGCGCACCGTTCTGTAATTTTCCCATCTCTGCTATGGCCTTATTCACACGTTTGAATACAGTTCCCTGGTCCTGCGATTGTATGTTAGCCGTGATCGTTATATAACGCTGCTGATTCAGCCTGTCATACTCCCCTGCTACATTGGTGTATTTCCAGGAGGCCACTTCATTGAGATAATGTGTTTTACCATCACTTCCTGCTACCGGAATGGCTTCCAGCTGTGCGGTGCTATTCATACGGAACTCCGGGTACTGCACCTGTACCTGGTAGGCTGTACCCGTCGTTTTATCCAGCCAGTAACTGGGACTGGTAAAACGGCTGGAAGAGGTAGCCGTTACCAGCGATCTTGAGATCTGTTCTGTGCTGAGGCCCAACTGCCCTGCTTTTACCCGGTCTATATCTAATTTGATAGCTGGATATTCAAGCGGTGTGGTGATCTGCAGATCCCGTAATGCTGGTATGGCAGATAGTTTCTTCATGAGCTGCAGGGCGGTGGCCTTTCCTTCCGCCAGGTTCCTGTTGGCCACTGCTATCTCTACGGGATTGGTATTCCCCAGGTTTAACACCTGCTCTACAATGTCGCCCGGTTCAAAGGAGATCGTGGCGGCAGGCATGTCTTTCTTCACAGCAGCACGTAATGATTCCATGAAAACCGGCATTGCTATGGCACCTTTTCTGAGTTTGATACGCAGCACCGATTCATGCGGTCCGCCTGTCCAGAGGTGGATATAGTTCACCGGGTAACTGGATGGCTGTGTGCCGACAAAAGCAGAAGTAAGTTCTACATTGCCTTTACCTGCGATACTGTCTGTCAGCGCCAGCAACTTTCTTGTAGCATCTTCCGTACGTTCAAAACGGGTCCCCACCGGCAGGCGCATACGGATCTGCGCCTGTCCGCTGTCTGTACGGGGAAAAAGCGCTGTACCGGCGCCTTTGAACAACAATATGACAAGTAATAAAGAGACGCTTATAAACAACACAGTGACCCAGCTTTTGTCAAATACCGGCTTCCTGCCATTGGTCACATACCAGGTCTTAAAGCGGTCAAAACGGCCAGCAGTGGTAGTGTTCAGATGTGTTTTCAGGAACCAGTTGGAGGCTACCGGTACAAAGGTCTGCGACAAAAAGAAAGAGGCGATCATAGCAAAAGCTACCGCCAATGACAAAGGCAGGAACATCGCTCCCGGCACTCCGTTCATAAATATGGCCGGCACAAACACCGCCAGTATGCTGAGCAGGATGAGCAATTTCGGACCGGCAATCTCTTTAGCGCCATCAGCAATAGCTCTTGCCTTGCTTTTACCGGCTTCCATATGACGGTGGATGTTCTCTACTGTAACGGTGGCTTCATCCACGAGTATTCCCACTGACAATGCCAATCCTCCGAGGGTCATGATATTGATGGTCTGCCCTGTGAGGTAAAGCAAGGTAGCGGAAGTCAGCAAGGCAAGAGGAATGGTCATCACAACGATCAATGCACTGCGCCTGTCTCCCAGGAACAATAACACCATCAGACCTGTCAGCAAGGCTCCTATCCCACCTTCAAACAACAGGCTTTTCAGTGAGTTGATCACATAGCCTGACTGGTCAAAGGCATAGGTCACTTTAATATCCGAAGGAATGGCCGCCTGCATATCAGGTAATGCAGCTTTCACCCGCTGTACTACATCCCAGGTAGAAGCATCCGCGCGTTTGGTAACGGGAATATATACCGCCCGTTTACCATTTACCAGGGCATAGCTGGTCGTTACGTCGGAGCCCATACTTACCGTTGCAATGTCTTTTACATATACCGCCGGACCAGCACCCAGTTGCAAAGGTGTATTCTGCAGGTCCTGAAGGCTTTCAATTACGCTGTTCTGCGGTGTGATATAAGTAGTATCTCCGATGCGGATATTTCCCGCAGGAGAGATCGTATTGGATTTAGCCAATGCCTGTACGACCTGGTCGGGAGCGAGGCCATAGCCTCTCACCTTATCAGGATCTACGGTGATTAATACTGTCTTTTGATTTCCCCCGAACGGAGGTGGTGCAGAAACGCCCGGTAAGGTAGAGAACATCGGACGCACCTTGAACAATGCCAGGTCGGCAATCTCTCCCAAAGAGCGGTTTTCAGAACTGAATACCAGCTGTCCTACAGGTACGCTTCCTGCATCAAAACGGGTAACGAATGGTGGTACTGTTCCGGGCGGCATAAATGCCCTGGACCTGTTCACATAACCCACTACCTCCGCCATGGCCTGGCTCATATCTGTGCCTTCGTTGAACTCCAGTTTGATGATAGCAGCGCCCTGGATGCTTTTTGAAGTGACGTATTTAACCCCGGTAATATACAGGAAATGATATTCGTAGTAAGAGGTAACGAACCCCTCCATCTGTTCAGGGGAAAGGCCGCCATAAGGCTGCGCCACATATACCACCGGCAATCCGAGGCGAGGGAAGATGTCTATTTTAGTGTTCCTGACAGACAGCAGGGAAAAGAAGACAATACCGATCACCGCCACGAGGATAGTGACAGGATGCCGTAGTGCCGAAATAATAAGCTTCATAATGTCTTTATTTTATGCTGCCGGTAAATTCCTCCAGGTTGCCATTGGCGATGGATATTTCCAGCAATGCACGCCATGCCTGCAATAATGCGCCTGCTTCATTGGTCTCTGCCTTTAACAGGTCATATTGCCCTTGTATCAATCTTGTAAAATCTATCAGCCCACTCTGATAACTAAGCGTCAGGCCATCATAAGCATACCTCGCGGCCTGCGACTGTACAGTACTCTGCCGGGCTATCAAAAGACTCTGCCGATAGTTGAACTGTGCGATGTCCTGTTGCTTCTGCAGGTTCAATGTCACCTGTTCCATTTCTGCTGTTGCTGCTTTCACCGTTGCCTGCTGTTGTTTCCTTTGCAGGTTCACCTGGGTAAACTGCAGGATAGGAAAGCTGACCTGAATACCGGCGCCATAATTTTTACGGGTGAGGCTCCAGCCATTTGCTTTATCAATCGTGCCATCCGCACCCACACCAGAACCTCTGGCATAGGCATTGGCCCATATATCAAGCCGTGGACGCCATAAGCGCTGTACTTCTTTTAAAGCCGCTTCACTGACTCCCTTCTTTGCCTCGTAATAACGGAACAAGGGGTGATCCGTTATTTTCACAGTATCCGTTTTTACAAGCGGCAACGGTGTTGCCAGCAGTGTATCTGACAACCTGATATTGTCGGGAGAACCGGGGATGGCGGCAATACGGGACAACTCCGTCAGTTCCCTGTAATACTGTCCTTGTGCGTTCAGCAGTTCAGTTTCAGCCTGTGCAAGCGCTGCCTGAAACTGAGTGGTATCAATACCGGGGCGTAATCCCTCCGCAGCGTATACCAGTGACTGTTCCAGGCCGACACGGGTACGCGTGATATTGGCTTTATAGCTCTCTATCAACTGTTGCAGGTACACGGCATTCAGGTAAGTAGCAATAGCCATGTACTGCTGACGGAACAGGGCGTCATTATAAAAGCTGTTCGCCAGTTGATATTCCGCAGCAGCCTTTTCTACTGCTGCCTGCCGCTGGCCGAATGTCAGCGGGTTCCATTTTACCATCGCACCTAAGGCTGTTCCCGGAACGGGATCGTAGACATTGCCGGAAGAAGGAGGACCACTGATCGGCAATATCAATCCGGGGTAACTCATACCGGTAATGTTATTGTAGGTAGCATAGCCTGCCTGATAACCGGCAGTTACTTCGGGCATCATCGTATTCTTAGCGATCTTCACATTCACACCGGCTGCATTGGCCTGTTCCTTATAGCCCGCCAGTTGTGGTTGCTGCGACTGTACAAGGGATAAAACATCCTTCACAGAAATAACCTGCTGTTGCCCCCTGGCATGCCGGAACCCGGTTACAGCCAACAGGCTGACAGTTAACATGATGAACCGGGAATAAGAACAAAGGAAACTTTTCATTATAATCGCAATACGATTTACGCCGGGAGGGCAATCATTAACATCGCCTAAAATTAGAGAACGGCCATTCCGATGTATGGTATATTTTGACGATAGTTTGGTATCCTACATCGTTGAACGGAAGCTCTGAGGCGTAGATCCTGATAAGCGTTTGAAATACTTCACAAAATGAGAAGGATCGTTGAAATTCAATAGGAAAGAAATTTCAGATACCGTCTTATCTGTGTACAACAGTAAACGTCTGGCCTCTTTTATAATAAATCCGGCCAGTACCTCTGCAGCCCCCGTACCGGTGGCATTACGGCAGGCTATGTTCAGATGCTGAGTGGTGGTGTTCAGCAGTTCTGCGTAGTAATTTACGGTATTTCTTACAGGAATACCAGTACTTAATAATTCCAGGAATGACTGATAAAGGTCTCCTCTCCGGGAAGGTCTGAGCAATTCCAGTCCTGCGACCTCCTGTATTTTGATCAGCAGGATCTTCAACAGTCCCTCCATGATGCGGAACGTATGCTCCGTCTCTGATTGCCCTTCCTGTACCAGCAGTTCAAACAACTGGTTGATGGTGCTGGTATGCTCTACCCTTAAACAAGGGATATCTCCTATTTTTGCCAGTAACATTTCCAGCTGAGGATCAAGGCTTTTCTCTACAAATTCCTTCTTCAGGATCACCACATATCCTTTGGGAACGTCCTGCAGGTCCCAGTTATGCACCTGGTGCTCTTTAATAAAGAACAGTATAGGAGGGTTCACTTCATAACACACGTCGTCAATCCAGTGAGCACCGCTGCCCTGGCTGAGGTAAATGATCTCAAAATATTGCTTGTGCTTATGCGGTTCTGTTTTACGGATATCATTCCTGAAAACAGTAGCCTTTATGTGCTTTTCCTGACTGATCTTATTTTTTACCGGGATGTCCTGTTTCACGCGGAGGGCCTTTTAATAAGAATTGCATTCGAGGTCATAGTTACAGAACAAATCTAAAGGAATTCTGGGAGCCGGGGGGATTCTGTTCCCCATCGAAGACATCGTTATTGACTACTTTTTACGTTACTACTTAGTCGGATTTTTATCCAATTGTCTAATTTATAGCTCCTATTTATTGTTAAATGTTTTGTCAATAATCGGTTTTTTTCCGATTATTACATAATAATTTTACAAAAATGGGCTTTGAAGATGATATTCAGGGATATGCCGGGGAGCCTCTCACGAGACAACTCATGATGGGCCTATTAAAGAAATATAAACGGCCCAATGACAAAATAAATGAACTGGTAAAAAAGGGTGAGCTGATTACAATAAAAAAGGGGCTTTATATTCCTGGTCCGAAAATGAATATAGCTAAGCCCGAGCCTTTTCTGGTAGCCAATCACCTTTGGGGGCCAAGTTACATTTCCCTGGAAACCGCGCTTTCCTATTGGGGGTTAATTCCAGAGAGGGTATATGAGATTAGTTCTGTAACTATCAAAACGACTAAGACCTATAAGACTCCAATAGGTAGATTCAGCTATTTCCATATGTCCTTGCCTTATTATTCTTTTGGGATTCAGAGTGTATCTCTTACTCCAAAGCAGGTAGTACTTATAGCCTCACCCGAAAAAGCGTTATGTGATAAAATTGTAATGACTTCTGGTGTTTTCCTCAGAAGTTCCAGACAGGTGCAGGAATTTTTAGTCGATGACTTGCGGATAGATGAAGAAATGCTAGGCAAATTTGACCTGAAAGAAATCAACTCCTGGATCGTGGATGCGCCCAAGAAAAGCAGTTTAGAAATGCTCGTAAAAACACTTAAGACATTATGATTAAAGAATGGATGCAAAAATATAAGCCACAAAATAAGATTGAGGCGGAGGCCGCATTACGGGAAATAATGCAGGAAGTTGCCCTTGCAGGCTTACAGAGAACTGGATTTTTTGAAAAAGCGGCTTTCTACGGAGGTACTGCTTTAAGGATATTTTATGGCCTGGACCGGTTTTCGGAAGATCTTGATTTTTCCATGCTGGAAGTTGATCCCAACTTTTCCCTGGAGCCATATTTTGAAGGTATTATTACCGAATTCAAAGCAATAGGGATGACCGTTAGTATTAAGGAAAAAAAGAAAGCTGCTTTATCAAACATAGACTCTGCTTTTCTCAAATCCGAAACAGTATGGAAAGAGTTGGTATTGGATAATATCATTCCCCAGACAGGCATACAAGCTTCGCCAGGAATTAAAATCAAACTTGAAGTGGATAGAGAGCCGCCTCTTGGATTTGAGACAGAAGAGAAACTACTACTACAACCATTTTCCTTTTATGTTAAATGCTTCACGTTGCCCAATCTTTTTGCCGGCAAAATGCATGCATTGCTTTTCCGCAACTGGAAGCAAAGAGTAAAGGGAAGAGATTGGTATGATCTGGAATGGTATATTAAAAAAGGAGTGCCACTGGACTTGCATCATTTTTTACTCCGTGCGCAGGATACTGGCAACTGGACGGAGGACACTATTTCCCAAACCCAGGTGATCAAGCTCTTAAACGATAAAATTGATGCCGTTTCTTTTGATGGTATCCGGGAGGATATTATAAGATTTATACCTGACGAATCCATCCTCGATATCTGGAGTCCAGCATATTTCAGGGACCTGATAGACAAACTGAAATTCAAATAATCTTTTCTGATAGTCATTTATTCCCCTCCTCTAACCGCTTATACCCTCAAAACCTCATTTTATGCCATTTCCTCCCTCCGGGGAGCTTGCCGCGGCTACCTTTACTGCATCATCACCGTTTAAAAAGAGAGGCTATGGTAAAGGCGATAAAGACGGCAGCATTGAAATACGCACAATTCATTCATGCCGCTTACCAGGTCAGTGAGCAGAGTCCATTACAGGAACAGTATCCGGTTTTCCCTGCGGGTTATACACTGGTGTATAACATCCACATGAAAGATCCCGGCAGGGGAAAGGGAGGATTGAAATATTGCGGATTTCTGGCAAAAAGTAATTTCTCTCCGGAGATGCCTACCACCTATGTGTTGGCACTGACGGGCACGGACAATTACCTGGATTGGGCAGAGAAACTGGATATCCTGCCTTCACCCGGACCATTTGGTAATAACAGTGGTAATGTCGTATCCGGGTTCCTGGATATATACAATCATATGACCTTTTCCGATCCGGGGCAGTTGAAGCCCAAAGGATTGCTGAAATACATCAGGTACAGCATACGCTATACCGATATGCAGTCGGACGATGACGTACAGCCGATGGTCTGTACCGGTCATAGTCTTGGGGGCGCGATGGCAACATTATTTGCGGCGGGGGATGCTTATTCACTGTACCCCTGCCGCTCCTATACCTTTGGTTCCCCTTGTGTAGGTGATCCTGCTTTTGTTTCTTTTTATAACGCGTTAATCACCACCAGTGAGCGTTATTACAATCTGCCGGATCTTGTACCTACCATCCTGGATGCCTTTGGTTACGATCATGTGCACAGCGGTATTCCGCTCGATTCATTGGGAGATCCTGCACTCAGCTGGCTGCCCGATTGCACACATTCGCTCGGCACCTATATGTACATGCTGGGTGCTGGTCCATCAACGATGGACAGTAATTGCCTTATCACTGATATAGACGATGACGTCATGATAAAAAAATTGAGTTTTCGTAGAAGATATTAGTACACTATGGTTATGTTAATCAGGAAGGAAAGCCGCTTCGTTTATACGAGGGGGCCTATCTTTTTTAGGGGGCTTATAAAAAGACAAACCGCATCTCCTGTTGAAGAAGATGCGGCAGGCCTCTGTTCTATATATTGAGAGAGAATTGAGCATATTAAAGCCCGCTGCGTTTCAGCCATGCGGCAAGGTGGACTGCATATCTGTCCCCTGGGGGCAAAGATATTAAAGCGCCGGAGCAGCAGGGAAATCAACCGGCACATGTGTGATACCGTGCAGGTAGTTCGTGATCATTTTGTCGCCGATCAGTACTACTGTATCCACCAGGTTCTCGTTGGTATAACCAACAGCAAAGAACTGGTCTACCGCTGCAGCATCGGGTTTGCTTCTGTTTTCCACAGCACTTTTTACGAGGCCGGCCAGTGCATCCAGTTTAGGATCAAAAGAGGCTCCACCTTTGCGGATCTCTATGATCTGCTCATCCGTAAAACCGTTCAGTTTAGCGATATATGTGTGTGCAGCCAGACAGTAGTCACATTCATTTACCTGACTTACCACCAGATTTACTACTTCTTTTTCTTTTGCCTTCAGAGAAGATTTACCGCTCTGTAATGCCAGGTAAGTACCCAGTGCATGCTCAGAGTGTGCCAGTGTAGCGTAGAGATTTGGCACTTTACCGATTCCTTTTTTCAGATTGTCGAACAACACCTGGTTAGCGGGACTTACTTCTTCTCTTGTTGGTACATTAAACGTTTTCATTTTATAAAGGTTTGATCTGATTTATTCGTCGTTATTGACGATGTAAAATTGCATCAAATCAATGCCTTAGAAAATGGACATACTTCCCAAAGAATTGTACTTTTTTCCCCTGAAGTGCTCAGATCTTATCCTGATAGGTAATGGAGCCATATTTCCCATCAAAAAAGTCCTTGTAGGCGTCGGCTATTTCTCCCCTGTTATTCATCACAAAGGGGCCTTCGGTGATGAAAGGCTCGTTCTGGGTGGCGCCACCGAACAGCAGGACGTCTACCGCGCAGGTTTCTTCGTTGCGAAAAACGATCTCATCTCCGCCGAAATCAAATACGGAAAGACGGGAAGAGCCTTGTTTCTGACCGTTTACGATAGCTTCGCCGGCAGGCACAAACACGGCATATTCATAGCGTTTCTCCACCGGCATTGTGTATTCAGCGCCTGGGTACAGGCGCAGGTGACAGATAAAGTGGTTATTATATACAGGAACAGGGGATGTATCATTCCCGATATGTCCAATCAGGACTTTGACGGTTCCTGCATCCTCCGGCAGGGTAATGTCGGGAAAGTCGGATGCATCCAGGAACATATATACAGGTGTCTCCCCTTTAATGGCGGCAGGTAGATTGATCCACCACTGAATGGCATGTAAGGAACGCCCCGGGGTTGTATTGCGGGGTATTTCTTCATGGAGGATGCCTTTACCTGACATCAACCAGTGGGCGCCGCCTGCTTTAGCGATGGCACGGTTGCCATAGCTGTCTGCATACTCCATTTCCCCATCCAGGATGTAACTGAAGGTCGCTACACCTCTGTGAGGATGCGCGTGTTTTCCGGCTTCTGAGGGCACTTCACCTTGTATGCTACTGACGGGGCAAATCTGGTCTATTAATACAAAAGGGCCTATTGCGTGAACATACCGGTTAGGGACCAGGTGATTGATCAACAGCGCGCCCACCTTTGCATTTCTACCTTCCAGGGTAGCCAACAATGCTTTTTCCATTTACGTTACTTTTTAGCTTCACTCAGGACTCAATATACCCGACAAAAGGGCTGGCTACCAAGGGGCTCGCCAACGGATAGTTTTCACAATTCGATGCCTGTGGGTCTGGCTGTTTAAACAAAGATAACCATATACTTATCTATCCTGAATGACATTTGCCGAAAAATAGACTTGACTTTTATCAACCACTTTTTGAAGAATTTTTAAACTTTCTGAAAGAAATTTTATCCTGCGCAAAAAGAGTGCGCATGTGCGTTTCAACTTTGTATCATCAAACAAACAAAAACGGTCATGAGATTCAATTTTTTAAAAACTACCACACCGGTCACTAACCACGAAGGAACAAAGGCCTACAAGCTGACGCCAGCAATGGAGTTGTACAGTGCTGTAGTTACGGCTTCTCTGCAGGACCAGTTTTATGAGAAAACCACAGACAAACTGGAACGACTTCGCTCCCTGATCGCTAAGAATGATCCAGGATTCGTAGCCAGACTCGCTGTGTATACCCGTGAAAAGATGTACCTGCGTTCCGTACCATTAGTACTGGCAGTAGAACTGGCCCGGACACATAAAGGTGACAACCTGGTAAGCCGGATGACCGGTCGTATCGTACAGCGTGCAGATGAGATCACAGAATTGCTGGCATATTATGCACTCGCCAACAACAGGAAAGAAGTAAAACAACTGAATAACCTGAGCAAGCAGCTACAGAAAGGACTGGCTATTTCCTTCAATAAATTTGATGAATACCAGTTTGCAAAATATAACCGGAAAGCAGCGGTGACATTGAGAGATGCACTGTTCGTCGTACACCCGAAAGCGAAAGATGAATCGCAGCAGGCGCTATTCAATAAGATCGTACAAGACGATCTGCAAACACCTTATACCTGGGAGACAGAACTGTCTGCAGCAGGACAGGTAACATACGACTCAGACAAGAAGAAAGCCATGGCTTTCAAGAAAGTATGGGAAGAACTGATCGACAGCAATAAGCTGGGTTATATGGCCACTTTACGTAACCTGCGTAATATGCTGGATTATGATGTCAGCACGGAGCACCTGCAAAAGGTATGTGCTACACTGTCTGACAGGGAAGCGGTACTGAAATCTAAACAATTGCCTTTCCGTTATCTGTCTGCCTACAGAGAGCTGAAGAACATCGATCATGGTATGATCGTCAGCATCAAGCGTGCACTGGAAAAGGCACTGCAGACATCTGTAGAACACCTGAAAGGATTCGATGCGAAGACCCGTGTAGTAATAGCATGCGACGTATCTGGTTCCATGCAGAAGACGATCTCACCAAAGAGTAAAGTCATGCTGTATGATATAGGATTGCTGTTGGGAATGTTGTTACAGCACAAATGTGAGTATGTGATTGCCGGTATGTTCGGTGATACCTGGAAAAGGGTGAGCATGTCGCCAGACAACATTCTTGCTAACGTAGACGAGTTCTATCGCCGGGAAGGAGAAGTAGGATATGCAACGAATGGTTACCTGGTGCTTGACAATCTTATCAAAAGGAAAGGTGTAGTGGAAAAGATCATGCTCTTCACAGACGGACAGCTGTGGGATAGCAATACCAACAATACCGCTGCAGGCAACACGATGTCAGCAAAGTGGGCGGAGTACAAAAGAATAGCTCCGAATGCGAAGCTGTATCTCTTTGACCTGGCAGGATATAAGTCTGTACCGCTGGATGTACGTCAGAACGATGTATTCCTGATAGCGGGATGGAGTGATAAAATATTCGAGATAATGGATGCCATTGAAAAGGGTAGCGACGCTATCACAGAGATTGCCGGCCTTGCTTTATAGCAGTTCATTTTTTGTTACCTCATAAAAACATCCCTCCAAAAGGGAGGGATGTTCGGGAAAAAAAGCAGGTGTCGTTGCGTAAGCATTACTTCGTAAGGGTTCCGGGGGTCGGGGGTTCAAGTCCCTCTCTGTCGTAAGACAGGTAGCGCAGTTGGATAGCGCACCGGGTTAGAATCATATGTTTACCATTTATTACCCTGCTTTATTCTTACATTCTTCAGAATGGGTGTCGTTAGGAAAGTGTTACTTCGTCACTCCAAATGCCGCTGATAAGTTCCGTGCTACGGACTATCATTCACTTCCGTCCATTACCCCATTCTGATTTTTGTTTTAAACTTCTTGTAGGACAGGTGTCGTAAGGAAAGCGTTACTTCGTTTAGGGAAAAAAACGCTTCCGGGTTGTTACCCTGCTCTTACTTTAACAGGTGTCGTAAGACAGCGTTACTTCGTTCCAAATCTGCATACGGGGGTTCGATTCCCTCTCCGTGGCAACGCGGATGGCTGAGATGGTTAAGCACAGATGTAAGTCGCTTCTGGTTTGTTACCCTGTTTTCACAATGCTAAACGCCTGTAGAACTGATATTCTACAGGCGTTTTTTTATTTCCTCTCCCCCCCTATTTATCCACATTTTTCACTACGCATGACCAGTGCGTAACGCGTGACTATCTTTGATTTATCAAACGATGATACAGAAAAACCTGCCATTGTTTGTTAATATAAACCCCAAAAACTCATGATTATACCCCTGACCATTTAACCATTAGTTTGAACCCCAATCCTGCACTACTGCAATCACAGTCATCTAAGTTTCAAGATGGTGGCCAATGCGGCCGGGAGCCTTCCTGTCCTCATTGGCCACGGTGCGGGTTGTTTACCGGAAATCATTATTACATCAATTTTCATATACTATGCTAAAATCAAAGATCGATCAGTCGTTCAGCACTATTCTTAATCTTGGCGCCCCAGGGTATTTGTCAAGAAGCGGGCAGGTGTCGTCCGGAGGATTTATCACCACTGTTGCCACACTGGATAACAGAGAATTAAAGAAATCAGACGGTGTCATTCAGCTGTCAGCATTTGGAAAGATCTACGGCGTCGATCCGCAGTCAACACATCCCAACGACCTGGTCATTGTATTTGGTGATGAAAGAGACCTGCATGAGGAATTTGTGCTATTCAACCAGCCACTTCCTCCGCAGGACCTCACATACAAGGTAGATATCCAATTCAGCCTCTGGGGTGATGCCTATTACGGCACTTGTACTGTCAACTTCGACACGGGCGCATCCTTCATGAAACCCTTTTTTATCCCTAACTGCGGAGGAAATAATTTTACCGCGATCCGGCTAAAAACCACAAAGCTGTCTAACAGCGATGTGCAGACCACGCTGGACGGATTTAATTACCTGCTCCTCCAATAACACACCTCCCCGGGTGAATTATAACGGCCTCACCTCTATCAATGCAAGCGGCAGGAAATCTGCTGCGATGCACTGGTAGAAGTGAGGCCGTTTGTGTGTGTAGCTTTGTCAGTATCTGCGCTTATCAGCGCAAATGTCTTATACGCATCACATGGAGCCACCTTAACCAATGGGTGATGCCTCTCTGTTGTAACATGAATACCAGCACGATCACTATACCCAGCATTCCTTCCACGAATACTACGACTCCCACACCAAAAAAGTGCGCCAGGTAGCCTATCAGCAAACTACCGATTGGCAGCATGCCCTGGTAAGACATGATGTAATAACTCAGCGTTCTCGCCCTCATTTCTGAAGAAGCATGTGTCTGCAGGTAAGTATTAATAGCAGAGTTCTGGATCATTAGTCCTGCACCTGTTGCAGCAGTGGCTACCAGGGCCAGGAACATCGAAGAAGAAACTGCCAGTCCGAGCAAGGCTACGGCAAATACAGTACTGGACAGAATAGTAAGACGTATCAGGTCGTGAGCAGGCTTTAAGGTAGCCATAAATACTGCTCCGAACAACGCACCGAATCCGGCGGCACTCTCAAACCAACTGAAGGTGGTCGCGTCTCCATGAAATACATCTTTCGCAAAAACAGGTAATAAAGTAGTATAAGGGATAACCAGCAAACTGGATGCTGCCAGCAATAAGATCAGGGAAGACAGATCGGGAGATTCCCTCAGATATTCATATCCTTTGCGCAGGTCACCCCAGATATTCACTTCTGAGCGGGAAGCAGGGATCAGTTTCAGCTTCATCATCAGCAAACAGCAGATCACTGCTATAAAGCTCAGGAAGTTGATCAGGAAACAGACATCTTCCCCCAAAGAACTGAGGATAATACCCGCCAGGGCAGGTCCCACCAGCCTGGCCGCATTGAAGGCGGACGAGTTCAAGGCAATGGCGTTCGGCAGGTCTTCCTTACTATCTACCAGGTCAACCATCAGCGCCTGACGGGCCGTGGTATCGAAGGAGTTGATCAATCCCTGCATAAGGCTCAATGCCGAGATCCAGGCAATACTGTAATAATTCAGCCAAACCATGGCAGCCAGGGCGCCTGCCTGCACCATCAGGGCGATCTGGGTAACCATGACCACCTTGAATTTGTTATGTCTGTCTATAAAACTGCCGGCAAAAGGCGCCAGCACAAGTGAAGGTATCAGACTGAGGAAAGTGACCAGTCCCAGTAGAAAAGCGGAGCCTGTAAGGCGATATACCAGCCAGCTGATGGCTACCCGCTGCATCCAGGTACCGACCAGTGATATGGCTTGTCCTGTAAAATGTAGTCTGAAGTTGTGGTGTTTAAGTGAACGAAATACTGACATCTTAATAAAGTAAATTAATAAAGCTACTTTACAAAAGTACAACTTTTTAGACAAACAAATGGAAGCAAAGTAGGTATTCGCTATTAAGAAAATGTAAAGTAACTTTGTAAATCGATTTTATTATATGCCTACTAAAACTTATGAAGTAGCAGCGTCCTTACGTAGTACGGTCACCCGCCTGGTAAGGCAGTTGCGCAAACAAAATATTTCGTCCGATTTCTCCAATGCAGAGCTATTGACGATGGGACTGCTTGACCAGCACGGTAAGCTGCTCCCCTCTGCACTGGCTGACATGGAACGGATCTCTGCACAGGCCATTTCCCAGATCCTCAACCGGCTGGAGGAAGTAGGCTGTGTGAATCGCGTCATGGACGAAACTGACAAACGGAAATCCGTCGTATCCCTGACGGAAAAAGGCATTCAGCACCTGTATGAAAACAGGCGTATCAAAGAGGAATGGCTGGTAAAAGCAATGGAAAAGTTATTTTCGGCGGAAGAACTGTCGTTGATTGAAGCCTTCTTACCCCTCCTCCAAAGATTGGCGGAATACAACGGATAAACACTTATATATGAAAGGTACCCATCACTATGCAATGACCACCCGCTGGACAGGCAATACCGGCAATGGCACTGCCAGCTATCAGGCCTATGAACGCAGTCACGTGCTCCAGGTAACTGGTAAACCCGAAATTCCCGGCTCCTCCGATCCTTCCTTCAGGGGTGACAAAACCCGGTACAATCCGGAGGAAATGCTGGTAGCGTCCCTCTCCTCCTGCCACATGCTCTGGTACCTGCACCTTTGCTCCGTCGCCGGCATCGTGGTAGTGGATTATGTAGACCATGCCAGCGGTACCATGACAGAAACTGAAGATGGAGGTGGCTACTTTTCAGACGTTACCCTGCACCCGGAAGTAACTATTACCGACGCCGCCCATATAGATAAAGCCAATGAGCTGCATCACAGGGCCAATGAGCTATGCTTTATTGCCAATTCTGTAAAATTTCCTGTACATCACCAGCCCCTCTGTAAGGTACAGGCATAATCCTGCAGGCATCTGCCCTGAAAGGCAGGAGTACTAAGTATTGGAACTCATTCTGTGCTTTCACCCTTCAGGTGAAAAAAGCCAATTTTTGCATAAAAAGGGAGAAAAAAGCATAAAAAAGGTGTCAAAAAAGGTGAAAAGAGGCCCTTTCCCTTTTACCGCACACGTATTTTAACATTGGCTTAGTAATAAATTTGTCTAATTTTATATATGTTATAACGCAGAGCGCTTATACTAAACCAGCCATTGTATGAAAAGGGTACTTACAGCTTTACTGATCATTTTCGTTGTGGGACTGGCAATTGTCTTATATGCCTTCAAAGAAGACAGGCCCCCGCTCCGATCCGGTGATGTAATTTTCCAGACGTCCATGTCCCCACAGTGCCATGCTGTAAGGTTGGCCACTCATTCCATATTCAGTCATTGCGGCATGATCTGGAAGAAGGGGGATAAGGATTACGTACTAGAGGCCGTACAACCGGTGAAGATAACGCCGCTGGACGAGTGGATCGCTCATGGGGAAGGAAAGAAATATGTGATACGACGCCTTAAAAATGCAGATAGTGTACTGACACCTACCGTATTGCGCAAGATGGAAGCGGAAGGGAAGAAAATGCTGGGGAAATCCTATGATGGCTACTTCGAATGGTCAGATGACCAGATATACTGCTCAGAACTGGTGTGGAAGATCTATAAAAGGGCGGCAGGCATAGAAGTGGGTAAGCTTCAGAGGATCAGGGACTTTGATCTGAGCAGCGAACCGGTAAAACAGGTTATCCGGGAACGTTATGGCGATAAGCTCCCTGAAAATGAAATTGTTATCTCGCCGCAAAGCATTTATGAGAGCAGTTTATTTGTAACCGTTATGTCGAAATATGACAAAAAATAGTATTATCTTCAGTAACTTTGCAGTACAGGCCTGGTTTAACCAGTAAGAACAAAGTTCGATTTTTTATATCCGCGGCGCAGTTCCGTTTATTCCAATCCTATGAATATGAAAAGAATTTCTACATCCCTATTACTATCCGCAGCGCTATCTCTCTCTGCTGCGGGACAAAACTACAAGCAGGATTTTGAGAAATTGTGCGTTAGTGGCGATACTGCCAAACAACGTACCCTTCTGATGAAATGGGAGAAAGCCAAGCCCAGTGATGCTGAACTATATATCGCCTACTTCAATTACTATGTAACAAAAAGTAAAACAGAAGTGGTGACAGTCAATCATACGGCCAACGGCTCCAATGCATTAAAGGCAGGTAAAAACGGTGACCCCGCCGGATATACCAGCGAAATAGGCTATAAAAAGGAACCGCTGAACAAAGGCTTCAAATATATCAACACCGGTATCTCCAAGTTCCCCAACAGACTGGATATGCGTTTTGGCAAGATCTATATGCTGGGTGAGAACTATAACTATACTTACCTGACCAAAGAGCTGGTAAGCGCCATCAACTATGGCCATACCATTGATAACAAATGGAAATGGACAGACAACAAACCACTGGACAAGCCAGATCAGTTCATGCTGAATGCTGTACAGGAATACGTAGCCCAGATCTATAACGTAGGTAAGAGCCAGGCCGATAATATGAAACTGATCTCTGAAACAGTATTAAAATATTATCCCAAACATGTAGAAAGCCTCTCCGACCTCGGTCTGGCCTATACACTGAAGGAAGACCTGGACAATGCACTCAAAACCTTACTGAAGGCTAATGCTATCGCTCCTAAAGACTTCATCGTATTGAACAACATCGCAAACATCTATTCCAAGAAAGGAGACGATGCAAACGCGATCAAATACTATGAGCAGGCGCAGAAATATGGCGATCAGGAAGCCAAGGACCTGGCCACCAATGAAATCAAGCGGATAAATTCCAAAAAGCCGGTACCAAAAGCGACCATGCCTAAACCTGCAACCGCCAAGGCATCTACAGAAAAGGCAAGCGCCAGCAAACCATCCGCTGAGAAAACAACCGCAAAGGCTAAAACAACAGCTGCTAAATCGACCACATCGAAATCAACAGCATCCAAGTCGACCGCTACTAAAAGTACCGGTAAGACAACAAGTAAAAAGCCTTCCAAGAACTAGGCTCAAAAGGCTTTTAACGGCAAAAAGAAGATTGCATTTATTTAATAGACTGCAGCAAACTACAGAACTCCAGTTTTTCGTCTGAAGTCAAAAATGAATTGGCAATCGTTTCATTAATTAAGTCGCTGGTCAGAGAAAATTCATCATAAAGGTCATTCTGTTCTACTCCATACTTTTTGGCCGTTGAGAAGCGCACTGCTACCAGGATTTCTTTTGATGGAACTTTCTTTTCCACCAATAAAGGTCTGATAGAATACAGCATTTCATTGTTCGCAATTTCTATCTTCTTCTGATAGTCGGATTTACCATTCTTTGCGAAGTATTGCCTGGTAATCAGATAAACGATCAGGGAAAGTAGTACACCGATGATTGCGGTGATGGCAGTGTTTTCAGGTAAGTGCATCATAAATGGTTATGAGAGCTTAAAATGTGTATAATACATTATCGACATACACAATATATGTGATGCACATTTTAATAAGACACTGATTAATTGTGTGTTCCAACAAGGTTATATCCCCCATACGGCCAACTGGCTGTTAATCAGTATACATTATAAAATATACTCACAGAAACAAAACTGAGTAATACCACTGCATCCTGACAGAAAAGTCATGGGTATTTAAAACAAATGCTCCTGACGGTAAAACCACCAGGAGCATCTGATATCATTAGACGGCTGACTTATTTCAGAGAAACAACGATCATGACCGGGAAGTGGTCAGAAGGCTCACGGGCCACATATTTATTGAGAGACACTTCTTTCGGGAAATCAGCTGCATTCACCTTCTCCGCTTCTTTATCTGATACCGCAGGACCACGGTAAGTGTCCGTCAGAATACCATACTTTTCCACATTGAACTGTTTGGTCAGGAAGATGTGATCTATCCTGCTATCCGTCTTTGAATTAGGATTAAACGCGTTGAAAGTACCATTCTCCGCATAACGAATAGCGGTCGTCTCATAAGCATCTCGCAGCAGTCCGGAGGTATTGATGAGTGTATATGATTCACTACGCTGATCCACGTTAAAGTCGCCGGTCAGGATAGTAGGAATATCACCTGCCATCTTTCTCACCTTATCCATTACCAGTTTGGCACTTTCCGCACGGGCTTTTACGCCTACATGGTCCATGTGCAGGTTGAAGAGATAAAAGGTAAAACCGCTCTTTATTTCCTTGAATTTGCCCCAGGAACAGATCCTTGGTAACACAGCATCCCAACCTTTATTAGGCCTGTCAGTCACTTCCGACATCCAGAAATCGCCGTTCTCCAGCAGCTGGAATTTCTTTGTATTATAAAAGATCGCGGAATACTCCCCTGCCTGTTTACCATCATCCCTGCCTATACCTATATAAGCATATCCCGGAAGACTGTCTTTCAGATTTTCCAGCTGGTGGTGCATGCATTCCTGGGTACCGAAAATGTCAAAGCCATGAAAACGTATCATGGAAGCGATCACTGGCAGGCGCTGCTTCCAGCCATTACCATGGGCAGCATCTTCCTTGTTGTTGTCATTACGCATGTTGTAAGTAGCCACCGTGAATGTCTGTGCCATCACGGCATAAGAGAACACGGTAAAAACTGCGACGAGGAGCATCCTTCTTTTCATCTGTATCTCGATTTTTTTATAACAATCATTAAAGTTTTACTACAATTCCCAGCCAGGATTCTGCCCCGGTTGCTGATTTAACTAAGGTTAGTGTATGGAATCGGGTAACGATATCCGTGAATAACACCAGCCTCATGGAGCTTTATATTATGTTACCCGGCGTAAGTATAATAAAATACAGACTGAGCTGCAATGATTTTTCCATTACTGGTCAGGAGCAGACATTTACGGTGAGATCTACCAGGAAATGCTGGTGGGGGAAAAAAATCCGGGGCTTGACATTCCTGCTGACATAGGGTTGTCACAAGGCGGTGCTTACTTTGTTTCAGAAACAACAAAAACACACAATCATGGAACTCATTCAATCTCTCCTTAAAGAAATGGAACAGGAAGCACAAACAACCCGTAAGATGCTTTCCATCATTCCTGAAGATAAGTTTAACTGGCAGCCCCATCCCAAAAGCATGTCTATCATCAGGCTGGCCACCCATATCGCAGAGCTGCCTACCTGGGTGAGCATGGTGCTGACCACAGAGGAGCTGGACTTTGCCACCGCCCCTTACGACCCTAAAGTGATCAATAATGTGGAGGAGTTACTGGCTTATTTTGAAGCATCACTGGCTGATGGTAAAGCGCATCTTGAGAAAGCTAAACTCTCCCAGTTCGACGAAAAATGGACATTGAGGAACGGTGACGATATTTATGACGTATCCCCCAAAGGAGAGGTGATCCGTATGGCATACTGCCAGATCGTACACCACAGGGCGCAATTAGGTGTATTCCTGCGCCTGCTGGATGTTGCTATCCCAGGTAGCTATGGTCCGAGTGCAGATGAAGAGTTTAAAGTAGCAGTCGTAGATACCCCAACCGTATAAGCGTTACAACGGAAATCAATAATTACCGGTCAGGAATTGAGAGCAGCCGCCATTCGCCTCAGTTCCTGACTCTCTTATATAGCTCCCGACGGAGCTATATGCCTGTTACCCCCCGTCTGTTTTACTTTAATATCTTTGTACCGCTGCGGCTATCATGGAAGAGGGAACACATAGGAAACTACGGAAGATCATTCATATAGATATGGATGCATTTTATGCATCTGTAGAGCAGCGGGACTATCCTGAGTACCGGGGCAAGGCTATTGCGGTGGGAGGTTCCCCCGAAGGCCGCGGTGGTGTAGTCGCCACCGCCAGCTACGAAGCCCGGAAGTTTGGTGTCCGCTCTGCTATGCCTTCCAAAAGAGCACTGCAGTTATGCCCGGATATCATTTTTGTACGCCCCCGCTTTGATGTGTACAAGGATGTATCCCGGAAGATCCGTGAGATCTTTAGTCGCCATACCGATATCATAGAACCCCTTTCTCTCGATGAAGCCTATCTCGATGTAACGGAAGACAAACAACAGATCGGCTCCGCTATAGAAATAGCAAAACTAATCAAGCAAGCTATCAAAGAAGAGCTGCAGCTCACCGCTTCTGCCGGCGTATCGGTGAATAAGTTCGTCGCCAAAATAGCTTCTGACCTCAACAAACCGGACGGACTTACCTTCATCGGCCCTTCTTCCATTGAATCATTCATGGAGAAACTGCCTGTGGAGAAGTTTCACGGTGTGGGCAAGGTCACTGCCGACAAGATGAAAAGAATGGGACTGCATACCGGAGCAGATCTGAAGCGGCTGACAGAAAATGACCTGAAACAACATTTTGGCAAGGTAGGCGCCTTTTACTACAGGATAGTACGGGGAATAGATGAGCGGGAAGTACAACCCCACCGGGAAACCAAATCTTTGGGCGCAGAAGACACATTTCCCTTCGATCTCACCAAAACGGAGGAAATGTATGCAGAATTGGAAAAGATCGCTGTAACGGTCTATGAACGGCTAAAACGGTATGGTCTGAAGGGCCGCACCATTACCCTGAAAATAAAGTACAGCGATTTCCGGCAGATCACCCGTAACCAGTCATTCCCATTTCCCGTGGGAGATTTTGATAAAATACTGGAAACAGCCAAACAGCTGTTGTTAGCCACAGATCCGGAAGATAAACCGGTAAGATTACTGGGCATCTCTTTATCCAACTTCGGAGAAATCATTCCAATGACGGGACGTTTGGGAAATTCAGCGCAGTTATCATTATTTGATGAGGACCCCGCATAAATCACGAATGCCGCCTCACCCCTAAGGACAAGACGGCATTCGCTATCGTTTATGGAACCGCATTGAGATCAATGCGAAGCTTAAATACTAGTTTGGATAGCCAGGATTCTGTTTCAGACTATCATTGTTGGCTCGCTGGTTCTGGGGTATCGCGAATATTGTTCTGAAGTTTTCAGACGCCTTGTGATCCCACCATGTACCATTAGTGAATTTATCCCAACGGATCAGCTCCTGACGGCGGTATCCTTCGAAGATGAATTCACGGCCATATTCTGCCAGCAGTTCATCCATGGTCAACGTAGCAGTAGTGTATTTATGTGTGTCCCATACTTTCTTATCAAAAGCACGCTGACGAACGGCATTTACCAGGTCTACAGCTTCCTGGGTAGCTACGCCGCCATTCTTGCGCATCAACGCCTCTGCTTTTGCAAAGTATACCCACGATAAGCGATATACGGCCCAGTCAGTGCTTCTGTAGTGAGGATCTTTGATTGATCCCAGTTTGTATTTATTAAAACGTACGCCACTGTTCTCCTCTCCCTCTGTCATATTAGAGACAGTGCTATTTGCTTTATTTCTGCGGATGTTGTCTACAAATACCAGTTGCTCACCATCGTATTCGTTCCCGGTAGTAATAACAGGTATTGTGTCAGCACTGTTATATTCCCATTGCGGACCTTCCAGTATCCATTCCTTCTTTCTCTTGTCAGCTGGGTCAAATGTGGTATATACACCAGGAATAACAACAACACCATCATTACCATTACGATCGTTTCCATTGATCTTACCCTGCACGAAGTGATAGAAATCGCCGGTCCATGATGGAGCAAAGTCAGAGATCTGGAAATCGTAGGCAATAGCGAAAATGGTTTCCTTAGCAAGATTGCTGTTATCAGGAGCGTAAGTATCAATCAGATTTGTATCAAGTGCCAGTCCACCATTTACGCCACCAACTGGCCCATAACGCAGATTATCGGCTGCAGCAATACAATCGTCCCAGCGCGCTGTACCAGACCATTTCTCTGCATTCAGGTACAGTTCCACCAGCATCGCATAAGCGCCCTCTTTAGACATACGGCCCAACAATGCTTTAGACAAATGAGGTGCTTTATCTATGTGATCCTTGATCTCCTTTTCAACAAATTCAAACACTTCCTTGCGGGTAGCAGTAGGAGGACTGGTCGGTTCGCCTACTTTGGTTACGATAGGCACATTACCCCATAGGTCCAGGATGCGGAGATAATGGAACGCACGCAATAATCTCAGCTCGGAAACATAACCGTCCTTTTCTGCCTGTGTTAGTCCCATCGCGCTTGCATCACGCTTTTCTATATTTTCAATTGCCGTGGTACAAAAACCAGTTCCCATCCACACTAACCGCCAGCAATCTCTTATTGGAGCATCATCAACCGTCCAGGTATGATAGTGCAGGCGGATCCAGTTACCATCATCATAACCGTGACGTCCCTTCTGGGGCCATGCCAGCTGGTCGGCCGACAGTTCACTCAATCTCCACCAACCATTCTGTCCGGAGGGAGTGATCCATGCATTGGCGTGTGTATATGGTCTTAATACTGCAGATACTACTTCATTCTTGTTAGCATAAAATTCATCTGTACTGATCTGATCATATAAATTCTCTGACAGATCGGTACAGCTGTTCGCAAAAACAGGCAGTAAGGCCAGGGCTGTATATGTAGCTATTTTTCTAAATTGTTTCATTACTTGTCTTTTAATTTTTTAGAAGCCTACATTAAGACCAAACATGAAAGATCTTGTGCTCATGTAAGGAGTACGGTTATCACTGTTGTTCAAGGCATCAATACCTGGGTTCAGACCGGTGTCTTTGATGAAGTCGGGATCATTACCGGAATATCCGGTGATAGTAGCCAGGTTACCACCCGTGAAGTAAATCCTCATGTTATGGATATACTTGTTGCCGTTGAAAGGAACATTGTATCCGATAGTTACCTCATCCAGTTTCATATAACCACCTTTCTCGATATAGTAATCAGAGTACTGATAACCATCTTTCAGCTGGGCATGTTTTGTAAAAGCGGAATGCAGTACGTTGTTTGGTAGTTGTTTTTTAGTACCATAGAACATCTCCATTGTGTTCAACACATCATATCCCAAACGCCCACGCATAAATACACGCAGATCCCAGTTTTTGTATTTAAAACTGTTGGTCACTGAAAGGTAGTACTTAGGAATAGCGTTACCGATTACGGCGAAATCTGTTGCGCTGTTCAGCTGATCAGCAGATGCTTTTGTCCCGTCTTTTTTGTAAAACTGCCATAATCCATCTTCAGTGAAACCGGCAAAACGTTTACCATAAAAGTTACCCAGCTTACCACCTTCATAAGTACGGATCGCATTACCCAATGCACCAAATCCACCAATGCCGCCATATTCTTTGTAAGTGGCTTTGTATAAGCTGCTGGAAAATTTCGCCAGCTTCGTTGTAGCAGTGCTGAAAGCTACATCGGTAGTCCAGCGGAAATCTTTCATGTCAACGTTTGTAGAATTGATTGTAAGCTCAAAACCGTTGGATTTTAGCGTTCCCACGTTTGCGTATACGTTATCTGTTACGAAAGGAGGTAACTGGGCAGTAAATGATTCAAGTACATCTGAAGTCTTACGGGTAAAGACATCAACAGAACCAGTTAAACGACCTCTAAAGAAACCATAATCAATCCCTACGTTCAGCTCAGCCTTTTTCTCCCATTTCAGGTCGGGGTTAGGGTTCTTGTTGGGACCATATGTCTGGCGCCATACACCATCCGGGTTAATATAATTACCACCGGTTCCCATTGTTACCAGCGAACTATAGTTATTAATACCTGAATTGCCGGTCACACCATAACCTGCTCTTAATTTCAACTGATCGATGAATGACGCATCATGCAGGAAGGATTCCTCTTTCAGATTCCAGCCAGCGGAGATAGCAGGGAAATTACCCCATTTGTTATTAGCGCCGAAGCGGGAAGAACCTTCACGACGCAGGATTGCCGACACCATATATTTCGTGCCGAATGCATAGTTTACCCTTCCGAAGAACGCGACCAGGGTATTGTCATTTTTATAGCTACCCATGCCTGCTTTACCAAGTTTCAGTTGGTTACCGGCGTTCAGGTTGTTCTCCTCAAACCGATCATTTACAAAACCATAGTTATTAGCATTGAAGCCCTGATATACTTCATAACGGTAGCTATAACCACCAATTGCAGTGATGTTATGTTTGTTATTAATGCTGATATTATATTCTACGGTTGGCTCTAATGCATATTTGTTGGACATCTCGTTGTTCTGGGATGCATACCCTGTGCCCTGATAAGTCTCTTTGGACAACTCTGATGCGAGATCAGCATAAGCTCCGTCCGTCCAGCTATCACGCTGTAGAGAACCAAACAGTGACGCCTTCAGGCCTTTGACAAGATCCAGCGTTAATTTTGCGTCGCCGGAAGAAGTCTGCTGCTGACGCATATTGGTTTGTTGAAACAGACGGGCCAGCTCATTCGTACTGGTCGTTTCAAAGTACCATGAGCCATCTGCATTATAAGGAGAATAGGTAGGCTGGAATGCATAATATCCCGCCAGGTTACCACCGTCTGTCAGGCGGTTAGCCTTATTAAAGTTAGTCGCCAGGTTGATCTGGGTGGTCAAACGGTCATTCAGTCCTTTTGAATTAATGCTGATACGGCCACCGTACTGACGACGTTCATTCTCTTTCAGAATGCCTTCCAGATTTTGGTAATACATACTTGCACGATAGCTAGAGCTTTCATTACCACCGGAAACTGCCAGGTTGTGATACTGGGAAAGATTCCCATGATCTACTAGCAGGTCTACGAAATCAGTTCTGTGTCCTTTATCAGTTGCATTTGGAATCTCTCCGCTTGCAATCTTAGCGGCAAATTCATCAGCGCTTAAGAAATCAGGCCTGCGTTGTACATATTCCTTACGGAAATACGTATTGTAATCTACACGGGCAGGACCTTTCTTACCGCGCTTAGTGGTTACGAGAATTACACCACCATTCGCCTGTGTACCATATATAGCAGCTGCAGAACCATCCTTCAGTACGGAAATAGACTCGATATCATCCTGTTGCAGCAGATCAAGGTTACCATTTGGAATACCATCGATCACTACCAACGGTTGCTGTGATCCGGTTAAAGAGGTAACACCACGTAACTGAATAGCGACACCTGTGTTAGGGTTTGTACCACCCAAACGGCTGATCTGCAGACCAGCTACTTTACCCTGTACCAGGTCAAGCGCATTACGTGCACCACTTTGTCTGAAATCTTCTGCAGTAATGGAAGTAACAGCAGACGTCACTTCTGATTTTTTCTGTGTACCATATCCCACTACCACAACGTCTTTGAGGGCGGTAACATCTGCACTTAAACTAACATTTGCTGTTCCGGAAGCCGTGATAAGCAGTTCCTCTCTTTTGTAACCAACAAATGTGAAAACTAACGAGGTAGCGCCTTGTGGCACTTCCAGCTTATACGTTCCGTCGGGACCTGTTTGTGTTCCTTTAGTGGAACCTTTCACCTGTACTGTAACACCAGGTAAAGGCGTATTTCCCGGCGTCTCTGTGACTTTACCGGTAATAGTTCGGGATTGGGAAACTGCTACCAGCGACAGGAGTAGCATCCATAGGCTGTGTAGGCATACCCGAGAAAGAAATGAGAATCCTCTCTTCATATATTTAATTTTGGTATTAAGGCGATTGTTATGACAATAAATTCCCTTACACTCCCTGCCTCTTGCAGTGGAGGTTTACATGTTTTTACAATAACATCCCATTACACTCCCTGCACCTGCAGCGGAGGCTTAAATGTTATAGCAATAATGCCCCATTACGCTCCCTGCACTTGCAACGGAGGTTTAAATGTTACGGCAATAAAATCTTGTTACACTCCCTGCGGCTTGCAGTGGAGGTTTAAGTAATGATCACTAGGTAAACGCAGGAGGTTGGGCCTGTTTTAGTTCGCAGTGATAGTTTCCGTTTTAATAAGCAAAAAGGCTTTTAGAAAATGAAATAATAAGTTCAATAACGTCAGCACCGAACAAATAACGCCCGCATCAGCGTATCTGTCCCTTTTTCATTACGTTTATAATTCTTGATTACGTCTATATGAATTTCCGGATAGCTTCCTCTACATACAGATAAAGTAAAATTGATTTAGCAATCTGAAGTAAAAATAGAGAACTTTTTAACAAAGTAAAATGGAAACAGAGGGTTTTGATTTGCGTTAACAATGTTTAATGTTCATTAACAATTAATGCGTTAGAAAAATCACCGCAGTGAGCAAATGCAGATCTGTCAACGATTTTATCATGTGACCTGATACAGTACTTTTTTATAAATCTGTTAAATAATTATTAGCCGATAGATAGATAGAATATGCTATCAGTGACAACAAACAATAAAAGAACTATGGGTTAACCAATATCTTTACAGTAACCAACAACTGACCTGTATGTCGCATGGTATGTTCTGCCGCATGAAATAATAAGCCCATCACTGTAGAAGGCAATTGCTTCCTCCCCACCCCGCGGAAATCAGTCAGACAGCTTTCGTCAGTGACCTTTAATGTAGCAATAGCGGCAGCCACCTGTGTATCCAATGCAGTTAACAGACTATGCACCGTCACGCCTGTTGCCGGCGTTACCTCTTCCGCCAGATAGCTCAGTTGTGCAACCGACAAAGCTTGTCCTGCTGCATACGTGAACAACCTGTCCAGCACTCCGGTGATATGCTGCAGGTGAAATCCTGCAGATGCCACGCCTGCGGGCTGCTGCCATAGTAATGCCTCCGGAAAGTTTTCCATCAGAGCATGTATCTCTTCCTGTGCCTGTAACAACGTATGTGCCACTGGCTGTAGCAAGGCAGGAATTCCTTCTATCGGTCCCCGCATCCATACTTCAGGTTGTTTCATATAAAACCAGGTTTAATGTTTAGTGCTTTTTCAGTTTCAGCACCACATGTTTAATATTCTCGCGATTGTATGTATAAGTAATATGCAGGAGCCCGTCTTTCGTCTCAATAACTGCCGGATAACTAAACTCGCCTTTAGGTTCTTTCACCAGTTCATATACATCATCCCAGTGTTCTCCATCTTTTGACACCGCCACCCGCAGCTCATTCCTTCCCAGCCACCAGTCTTTACCCGCTATAGCAGGATTGTATACCAGCACCTGAAGGCCTTTCCGGGTAGTAACAGCGTCAATACCGGAATTAGGGTTTTTGATGGTCTGCCGGCTGAGGGGACTCCATGTCTGCCCCATATCGTCCGACCAGGTCTGTACAATTACATTCTGACGGCTTCTGCATACCATTTGCAGGCGATTACCGGCATGGAACAGTACCGAAGGCTGTATGACGCCAAATGTATCACAATCTATTGCTACGCGCCTCCAATCGTGGCCTGTGCTGTCCGATATCTCCATATGTATATGCCATTGTTGCTCATCCCGGCTCTCGGTACTGGAAGGATGGAGAATGCTGCCGTCTGCCAGCTGTACAGGTTTATTTTTGATCGGCCCCAGAATGCTATCTGGCAGCCGTTCGGCGGGCGACCAGGTATGCCCCTTGTCAGTGCTGGATTGCATTAAGCCCCACCATTCACGGGGATTAGGTCCTACTTTATAGAACAGAAGTACCCTGCCACTGTGGGTAGTAAGCAGCACCGGATTCCAGGCAGCATACCGGGTGGAGTCATTCACAATACCAGTGGCAACGACAACCGGTGCAGACCACTTTCCTTTCTGAAAACGGGACGTATAGATACAAACATCAGGTGCACTTTCCCTGCTGCCACCAAACCAGGCAGCCAACAGTTCACCTCCCGGTAATGCTGTAATGGTAGAGGCATGAGCCGCCGGCACAGGCGGATGCTGCATGATAAATTCGTCTTTTACCAGTACCGCTTTCCGCTGCGCTAACGCCTGCAGTAAGGAGGCTATTATCAGCCCGGCTGTGAGAAGGTATCTTTTCATTGTGCGCTGCTTAAAATTGACAAGGCCACAAAGATAACAATGTCTGCCATTGTTAGCTTTGTGGCCTTGCCCCCCATCTAAATTATAATTCTTAAATCCTGTCTGTTATTCTTTCATCCAGAAGATTTTTGCGTCACGAGTATCTTTTGCCCTTACCTGCTCGTAGCTGGAGTTATACGCTACCTCACTCGCAGGATACAGGAACCTGTTCGGAGGAAGCTCATAACCAGTACGTGTAGCCGGAATAACTGTTATCTGCGGGAAACCGGTACGACGCCATTCAGACCATGCCTGACGTGATTGCAACGGACCGAAGAACAGCCATTTCTGTGTCCAGATCTTACCAAGCTTAGTGTTTGAATCACCTGTATAAGCCATTGTAGCGTTAGTCAGGAAATTGCTCACTGTCGCAGTGGATGGCTGTGTTAATGATTCGTACTTATTTGGATTGATGTTATACAAGTGATACACGAAAGCAATCGCCTGACGTATTGCCAGCTCGTAGCTTTGCTGTGCAGTACCACCTGTCAGTCCCCAACGCTCAAAAGCTTCTGCTTTCAGGAAGTTCACCTCAGGAGCAGAAATGTATATACCCGGCAGCTTCGTATTCAGGAAGTAAGTAGTAGAATCAAAGCTGGCATAATTATACATACTGTCGGCCTGACGTTGCTCAGTTGCTTTCATAGCAGCATAATCCTTATTCGGTGTTCCATCTTTACGAACGTTCTTATCGAACATAAATGGAATACGCGGATCGTTCACCGGTTTCATCACTGTATTCAGCATAAAGTCCGGTGCCACCTGTGCCCTGATCTCAGTAAAGGCATCTTTCAGAGAGTTGGTATAGTTGGTGAACTGCTGTAACAGAATGTCGGTATTACCAGGATTGTAGTTATCACCTATGCCATCTCCATCTACCAGCGGATACAGGATCGGATTAGCCAGGATCTCCTGTACTTCCGTTCTTGCACGTGCTTCATCTACCATGGAAATACGCATCAGGTAACGCAGACGGATTGAGTTCACATAACGGCGCCATTTGTCGATACTTCCTTTCATCAGGTAATCCTGCGCACTGAAAGATGCAGTCGCAATAGCATTCGGTGTAGTACCGGTAAACCAGTCAGCGATGTCTTTCAGACCAATCAGCACACTATCATACAGCTCTTTCTGGTCCTGGAACTTCGCATTTGAAATGGTGTTAGTCAGATCCAGTGATCCAGCCTCGGTATAAGGAATATCACCGAAGTAATCGATCATCTGTGCAGTCTGGTCCAACAGCAGCGCCTTTCCAGCCATCATGAAGATCTGGAAGTTAGGACGCTCATCAAGTGGCAGGTTACTGTACAGACGTTGCATGGTACGATACTGTGCCATAACACCGTTACCAGTGTTATAGTTGATATCAGTACCCTGGTTGCTTGGTCTGTAGTAGTCATTCCACAGAGATTTTACCGGGTCTGCCTGCTGGATATATCTGTCATCGGTATACTGTATCGCAATAGTCTGGCAGTAGGCGCCACACATTGGGAACTGTATTGTACGCATTTCAGAATAGTTCGGCCTTGCACGGTTATTATCCAGGATGGCAGAGAACAATTTTTCTATAGTAGGAGTGGTCGTTTTATCCGGATCCACATAGTAATCATCAAGCTGGCTGCTGCAACCGGCCATACTTGCTGATAGCGCCAGTACACAACCTATATTTATTAATATCTTTTTCATAATCATAACTGTTTGTAACGAGTCACATTTAAAAATTAGAAGCTGGCGTTAAGACTGAAACCATAGCTACGGGTTGCACCAGAAGAACCTTCGTCGATACCTTGTTTCAACCAGCTACCACCCATTGGAGCTTCCGGATCGAGGTTCTTCATAGTTCTGTACACATAGGCAATGTTCCTTGCGATCAGCGACAGACGCAAACTCTGCAGATGCAGTTTTGCAGCGGTTCCTTTTGGCAGGGTATAAGCCAGCACCAGTTCACGCAGCTTTACATAGTCATTCTTCTGTAATGCAGGATCAGCCCATGATGCAGGAGAGTCATTGAACATGTTGAAATAGTAGGTAGCTGCCTGGATGATCTTCGTGTTAGGCTGACCATCTGCAGTTACACCTTTCAGGCGTACACCGTCATGATATACCTGGCCCATCGGAGGATTTGAATTATGGCTTGGCAGCTCTACGTTTTCGCCTGCAGCGTTGATGTAGTAAGGAATACCACCATGTGCTTCGTCACGTCCCTGCATAGTGTTTTCAAACATACCTGCGGCAGTCTGATACATCAGCGGAGTAGAAACGATCTTTCCACCGAAACGGTAGTCGATCATGAAATCCAGTGACAGGTTATGATAGTTGATCGTGTTCGCAAAACCACCCACTATTTTTGGTAACAGGTTACCTACTTTTTCGTATTTGGTCTGATCTACATCGTACCATCCATCAGCAGTGATGATAAAGTTGCCTTTACCGTCTGTCTTACGTGGGTACATGTAGATATTACCAATAGGCTGGCCTTTTTCTGCTACCACTTTCAGTACGTTACGTGCTGCATAAAACATTACGATCTGATCTACACCAGGTGTCAGTGCCTCTACACTGGAAGTGTTGGTAGCAAAGTTCAAACGGGTATTCCATTTGATCTTCCTTGACACAGGCGTAGCACTTAACGCTACTTCCAGACCTTTACTGTGCAATTCACCTACGTTGGTGATCCTTGTTTCAGCACCATTACTTACACCTACATTCAAACGCATCAACAGGTCAGTTACACGGCTGTCATAGTAAGAGATGTCCACACCTACACGGTTGTTCAGCATTTTCACCTCTGTACCAACTTCCAGTTCTTTCTTTCTTTCAGACCTCAGGTTTTCGTTACCGTAGTTGCTCTGAGCGATCAGTACAGGTACAGATCCTGTAGTAGCAGATACTGGTTTCTGTGTGTATGTAACGTTAGATTCAAATGGAGGAGGAGCGTTACCCACCAGACCATAAGAAGCACGCACCTTACCGTAAGAGAAGATAGTTGGCAGGTGGAAAGCTTCAGTAAAGATGAAGCTCGTGTTCACAGAAGGATAGAAATAAGTGTTGTTCGCTTTTGGCAGTGTTGATGAATACTCCTGACGGGCAGTACCTTCCAGGAATAAGTAGTTCATATAACTCAGGTTCATGATACCGAGGTAAGCATATTTAAATGCACCACTACGTTGTTCTGAGGTATTCTGAATGTTATATGAGTTATTGATACTAAACCAGTTTGCAGTAACCAGACCACCGTTGGTAGATGAGCTCTGATCACTGTAGGTTTCTTTACGTGTCTGGAAACCACCACTGAAGGAGTAACCGAACTTCCTGGTTTCTTCATCTCTTGCAAAGGTCAGCAACTCATCCGCATATACGATGCTGTAACGGCCTTTTGCTACACCATAAAGACCAGTGCTGGATCCGGAGTTGAATGCGATCGGATATTCGTTGTACTGTTTGCTTTCAGTGTTTAAGCTGGTGAAGTCATTACCCACCCTGGTACGGAATTTCAATCCTTTTGCCAGGTCGATGTTCAGCGTTACGCTGGACAGCAAACGGTCTTGTTTTTCAACCTCCTGGTTACGCAGCTGCATCCACAGGAAGTTCAGCAGGTCTGCAGGGCGCAGCTCATATCGCAGCGCTTCGTCAGGATTCAGCTTGGTGTTGTTCCAGGGTACCCATTTGTAACCTTTGGAAGTTTTGTATTTGTCGAAGATGATAGACATATCTTCTGCACGGGAGAAATAACCACCGAATGAGTGGAAGATACGCTCCATCTGGATAGGCCTGTTGGTGATCTTTGTATTTACATAACCACCTACAACATCCAGACTTACTTTGTTATGCAGCTTGATAGTACTGTTCAGGTTGAAAGTATTACGCTGCTGACCGCCACCGATCTGGATACCTTTGTAGTCGCTACGGGTATAAGAGAAGCGGTAATTCGCTTTTTCTGTCATGTTCGAAAGGGATACATTCAAATTTGAATTGTATCCCTTCTGAAACATTTGTTTATAGTTGTCGGGTTGGGGTGAATAAGGATGCATACTACCATCCCACCAGGGGACCATCTGTCCGTCCATTTTCGGCCCAAACTGACCATAGGCCCTAAAGTAAGGCCTTACTGTTCCATCTGTTCCAACATTTACCCAACCATCAGGGCGGGCACCACCACCGGGGTTTGTCTTTCTGTCATAACCAGGTCCATATGTATTCTGGTACTGAGGAGCGAAAGCAATTCTTTCCGCGGTGTGTGAGTAGTTCAGGTCAACACCCAGACCTCTACCCTTCATACCTTTTTTGGTTGTGATGACCACCACACCACTTGCCGCATCTGAACCGTACAGCGCAGTTGCACTCGCACCTTTCAATACAGTCAGACTTTCGATGTCCTGAGGGTTGATATCCAGGATACCGTTACCACGGATACGTGGATCAGACCAGTAGCCATCATTGTTGGTACCTGCCGCACCCTTTTCATTGTTGTTCCTGATCTGCACACCATCTACTACATACAGCGGTTGCGTATTGTAGTTGAGGGAGTTCACACCACGGATCTGTATATTCACCGCACTGGTAGCACCACCGGGAGCAGTAGTGATCTTCACACCAGCCGCCTTACCATATAAGGCAGAAGCGAAGTTGGTGGCGCCAGCAGCAGTGATCTGTTCAGAAGTGATAGTACTTACTGCGTACCCGAGAGCCTTTTGCTCTCTTTTGATACCCAGTGCAGTTACTACCACTTCATTCATCATTTTTTCATTAGGCTGCAGTGTGATAGTGATAGCGGTTTTACCATTTACAGGAATTTCCTGTGTTTTAAAACCTACATAAGACACTAACAATACTGCGTCATCCGGAACGCTAATGGTAAATGCACCATTTTCATCCGTTGCTACCCCATCAGAAGTCCCTTTGATCTTTACAGAAGCTCCGATCAAAGCCTCACCAGTCTGGTCTAATACCTTACCGGTAACTTTGATAGCTTTCAGCTGAGCGCCTTTCGGCATGATAACGATCAGATTGTTGGACAGCTCCTGGTAAGTAAAACCGGAATTGTTCAATATCAGATCCATTACTGTAGTGATCTGTGCGTCTTTTACGTTAATATCTACTTTACTGTCACTCGGAATATTCCTGTTGCTGAACATGAAACGATAATCGCTCTGACTTTCAATAACAGTCAGCACTTTCTTGAATTCAACGTCACGGAGGTTAAGAGTGATCTTGGTTGCGCGGGCGCCCGCCAGTACATTCAGACTCATGGTAAGCATTAGTCCTAGTACCAAATTCATAAGTAGCATTGGCTTTAAAAGCCCGTAAGGGATCTTTACGCCCCTGGGGCGTAGGATAAACGTCATAACTTAGATGTTAAGGGTGATTAAAGTCTTTCAAAATGTCAGGATTCTTTCAAAAAACCATTCATTCAAGGATATAAGTTTCTTGCCGGCAGGTACCATTTAAGAACGGTCCCTGCTTTATCTAGTAGTAGTCGATCTCTTTTCCCATAGACAAAATTTTAGGCGTTAATACTTTGTTTCTGGTGAAATGAACGAGCGAATACATACGGTGTAATCATAGACATAGGTATCGGCTGCATAGGGTTCTCATCTCACCTTTCAATGTTTGAAAGGATAATTTTTATCGTTTTTTTCTTCTTCCTTACTTTCCTGATTAATATATCACTATCGTCGAATCTTCTATTCTGTAACTAAAGCTTTCTGTGAGGTGCAGTGCGTTAAATGCTTCTGTCACTGTTTCTCCCTCCAGGATACCGGTAAACCTCAGCTGTTTCATACCACTCCGGTTAAAGCGGATGCTGACATTATACCAGCGTTCCATCCTCCTCGCAAGTGTTTCAAAATCTTCATCCTGGAAAACCAGTTTGTTCTGTAACCAGGAAGTTTCCATGATCACTGTATCCTTTTGCTGGAAGTAAGTCAGCGTAGTTAATGCCGGTGCAGCATCTTTCAGGCTTACTGACTTTTTCTTCTTAGGATCATCATTGTTTACGACCAGTTTCTGGGATGGTTTCAGTACAATCTTTTCAGAAGGATTGTCTGTTACCGTTACTTCTATTGCCCCTTTCAACAGTGTTGCTTCTGTCGATGTTTCGTTAGGATAGGATTTTACGTTGAAGGCTGTACCCAGTACTTTGATATCCATGTTGTTGGCATGAATAATGAAAGGCTTCCGTGCATCGCTGTGCACATCAAAGAAAGCCTCACCTGTCAGGTACACTTCACGGCTTTCCTGCGGAAAATTAGCAGCATATTCCAGCTTACTATCCGCATTCAGCGTAACCCGCGTGCCATCCTCCATCATAAAGGTGGATTTCTCCCCTTTGGAGGTATATTTAGCTACAAGCGGCTCATGCAGTGAGTTGTAAAAGTACACGCCGGCAGAGATCAGGAGTGCTACCGCAGCAGCAACACCAGACATCCATACCAGGCGGCCTTTTCCGCGTACTGGTGTCATCAGTGGCTCGATGACCGGCGTACCAGCTTCTTTCTCCAATTCACTGATACGCGTTTGCACATTAGAAAAAAGTCTTCTGCTGTCAATATGATCATGATGATTTTGGGCCCAGTACATGCGGAACAGTTCATACTGCCTGGCTAAGGCAGTATCCTCACTCATGATATGTTTCAGTTCCCGGCCTTCTTCAGGTGTTGAATCACCAGCCAGGTCCTTTATAACAATTTCAAAAAAACGTTCACTCATTGTCCGATGGAATAACCCTTTGTATATAAGACAACATTTAGTACCTAATATGCTTACAAGGTTTAAAAAAAATTTTAACATATATATTAAAGGGTTAATTACCCATAAATATTGATATTATCAGCAATGCCGTTATAATACTATCTGTAATATTATCCTGAGCCTGCTTGCCCGCCTTTTTCAGATAAGGATCCATGGCGACAGTCATCTTTTTCATGGCACGCAGCATCTGCGTATGTACTGTACGGGGGGATATATTCAGGATCTCCGCTACTTCCTTGTATTTCATCCCATTTTCCTTTACCAGCCTAAATATGATACTGCACTGGCGGGGTAAGGAGGATATGGCCTGATCCATCCTGAAAAACAACTCTTTCTTTTCTAGTTCCATCTCCGGAGAGGCCGTATTGACCAGCTGAGTGCCTCCCTCATGATCATCTATATTCACCAGTTGAAGACTGGAAAAACGCTTGTTATAGTTCAATGCATGGTTCTTTACAGCAATAAAAAGGTACGTCTCAGGTTTGAGAACGTCCCTCATTTTCGCCCTGTCCATCCAGCATTTAACAAATACATCGGAAACTATCTCTTCCGCAACTTGTTGATAATGAACGTACATTGTGCAAAATTTCACGAGTCTTGGGTTTAATTCATGGAAAAAAACCTCAAATGATTTAGAGTCGCTATCAACCGTGATGCGCTCCCATAGATCATTTATATTAACCTCCTTTTGCATTCTAACTTTTCATTATATTTCAGACAGCAATGTAGTAAAAGTATATGGCAAATAAAAATAATAAAACTTTCTGAATTAATTATTTATAATATATATTATCTGCCATACATTAAAAAAACAGGGGGTATCGGCCGGCAATAAAAAACCCGCCCTGCTTGCGCAGAACGGGCATATAAATAACTGTAAATCAGCTTATTCCTGCTCCATGGTCATGATATCGCGGTCAAACAGGTATAAACCACTCTTATCATCCCCCACCAGCTCCAGTTTGTCATTACACTCCCTGGCTACCCGTTCTTCCTCAATCTGCTCATTTACATACCATTGCAGAAAATTGTGGGTGGCATAGTCCTTTTCCTGTAAGGAGATATCCACCAGCTCATTGATACTCTCACTCACCTTCACCTCATGGGCAAACAATTCCTCAAACGCCTTTTTCAGGGACACAAACGTCAGGATAGGTTGCTCCAATGCCGGTATCACCGCAAAACCACCTCTTTCGTTGATATAATGGATCAGCTTCAGCATATGGAAACGCTCCTCATCGCTGTGCTTGAAGAAAAACTTGGTTACGCCTTTCAGTCCGGGCTGTATTTCCGCCCAGCTGCCCATCGCCAGATACGCCTGGGAAGACTGCGCTTCCATTACTACCTGACGGTTCAGGGCTTCCTGCATTCTTTGTGACAACATGGTATTTGCTTTTAGGGTGAAGAAATGAACAAGATAAATGTACCGATTTTCCAGAGTTCGCTAAAATATAAACGGCTCCTGCCCTTGACAATCATCACATTACTTAATGAAATCCTCCCTGTGCGGACTAAACACATCTATCAGCACACCCGGCTCCAGGCAAAGCGCACCATGCAACACATGCGGCGGAATGTAATAGGCATCTCCCGCCTTCAGGACCTTCTTCTCTCCATCAATCGTGATCTCAAATACCCCACTTTCCACATGGGAGATCTGTGAGTGGTAGTGCTCATGTAATGCCCCTACCGCCCCTTGCTGAAATTCCACTTTAACCAGCATCAGTTGCTCATTATAGGCCATTACCTTCCTGCGGATGCCCGGGTCAGGCATTTCCCATTGAATATCCTTGTCTTCTATAAAAACGTTCATATCGGGTTTATTTTCGGTAGTAAAAGTAGTGGGATCTTCCTCTATAAACTATCTGAAAACAAATAGCCCATAGCGTACCGGCCCTGTCATGGGTTACTTAACCTACCAATTTAATCATTGATCTGCTAATAACCGTACAACAATTCGATGTGCTATGGGCTATTTTTATGTAATTACCCGGGAATTATTTCAGTATCTCACTCAGACGTTTATCCAGCTCCTCCCCTCTCAGGTTCTTAGCCACGATCTTTCCCTGAGGGTCCAGCAGAAAGTTCTGCGGTACTGATCTTATACCGTACATTTTTGCAACGGCATTATCCCAGAATTTCAGATCAGACACATGCGTCCAGGTCAGGTTATCCTTATGGATAGCTTTCAGCCAGGCATCATGACCATTTGGCTGGTCCAGGGATACACTCACGATGGTGAAGGCCTTGTCTTTGTGATTGTTGTACGCTGCTACCACATTCGGGTTTTCTGCACGGCAGGGACCACACCAGGATGCCCAGAAATCTACCAGCACATATTTACCACGGAAGTCTTTCAGATTCACCGGTTTACCCAGCGTATCGTTCTGTGTGAACAGGGGCGCTTCTGCTCCGATAGCAGTGGCTTTCCAGCTATTCAGCAGTTTCGCATATTCCTCTCCGTTTTTGCTGCTTTTCACTTTGGCATCCAGACCATTAAACATGGCTTCAACCTGTCCCAGATCATCCGGCATTCCGCCTGAATATTGCTGTAATGCGTCCAGACTGATGATGGACTTAGGATTGTTCTTCACGAAATCTACATAAACAGCTTTCTCCTGCTTGCGGATATCCTCTACTTTCTGATCGAGGTACTGACGGAACTCCAGGGAGCCACGTTTTTCATCATCGGCAGCCATGTATTCGGCGTTCAATTGTCCGAAAAGCGCTCCTACCGGCTTCAATGCTTCCTGTAAGCGCTGATTGTCAGCATTTACCGGAGAGCCTGCAAAAGTAACCTTCTGCAAAGAATCGGGGCTGGTCATTGTGATAGTACCTTTTTCAACGTAGAAGACGATCATGTCACGCGCTCTGGGATCCGCCGGCGGATTAACGTGTTTTAATACCATCATCGCCTGGGAAGGACCATCTATCGTTCCCTTAAATTGAAATGTACCGTCTTTTAATACGGCTGAGTCTTTTACGTCAACGCCTCCGTTGCGGTAGACAAATTGTAGTTTGGCCGGAGCGTTCCAATTGCCGATTTTGCCCTTCAATACAAAATCTCCCTTCTGGGCTAACAAAATGCCTGGGGACAATAGTAAAGTGAAGGCTACTAATAATTGCTTCATGCTGGTTTGGTTTGATTTTTTCGAGTATCACTAAAAATAGTAAATAAAAGTGAACCCGGACCGCGCCCCTGGGATGACCGGCAAAAAGACTGTATGAAGTTCCGGTATAAAAAGCATTCGACAGGTATACCGTTTCCTACCTACAGGCGCATTAGTCCTACATTACAGGCTCTTTGTATAGCGATCGCTATAGAGAAGTGCCTGTAATGCTATAGTAATGAGCCTGTAGGTAGGAGACCGTACGCCTGTCGAACGCCAGAGATAAGCTTATTCTATGCCCAGGTCTTTCTGGATCTCTTCCAGTGACCGGCCCTTGGTTTCCGGCATCACCTTCCAGATAAACAGCAGCTGCAATAGCATCATACCGCTATAGAACACAAAAGAGTAAAATCCGCCCATTTCACTGCCTGCCACTATAATAGGGAAAGTCCAGGAAATAATGGCTGCCATGATCCAATGGGTAAAACTGCCCAATGCTCCTCCCTGTGATCTCACTGAGTTAGGGAAGATCTCCGAAATGAACACCCAGATCACTGCCCCCTGGGAGAAGGCAAAAAAGGCAATATAACCGATCAGGTAGATCAGCACATTCCCACCCAGGTGAGCGGGGTCCCTGAAAGCATAGGCGGTCAGGCCCAGGAACAGGATCATCCCCAGGGAGCCGATCAGCAGCAGGGTCTTGCGTCCAAATTTATCAATCACCGTCATAGCCAGTAAGGTGAACAACAGGTTGGCTGCGCCGATATATACCGGTTGCAGATAAGCCTCCGCTTTACTGAAACCGGCCAGTTCGAAAATGCGGGGTGCATAATACAGGATAGCGTTAATACCCGACAACTGGTTAAACATCGCCAGTAACACCGCATACAGGATCGGCTTTGCATACCTTCCCTGGAACAGGTTTTCCTGATGTGTTTTAACAGATTCCCTGATAGCCTTAATGGCGCCGGGAACATCCGGTTCCTGTAAACGTTCCATCACAGGCACAGCTTCTGCTTCCCGGTTGTTCAGTATGAGCCAGCGGGGACTTTCGGGGATAGTCCTCAGCAATATCGCAAACAGCGCTGCAGGAACCACCATGATACCCAGCATCCAGCGCCAGGAATCATCTCCCATGCCCACAAACAGGAAATTGGTCAGGTAAGCAATAAAGATCCCGGCCACGATATTTAACTGGAAAGACCCCGCCAGTCTGCCACGCAGCTGAGCCGGGGAGATCTCCGAAATATACATCGGCCCTACTACAGAAGAAGCACCAACGGCAACACCTGCCATAAAGCGGAACAATACGAATAACAGCCAGGCAGAAATAGAAGCACAGCCGATGGCGGAAACAACGTACAACAAAGCAATGGTCAGCAGTACCTTCTTACGGCCATAAATACGGGCAGGTACGCCTACAATGAGCGAACCCAGTACGGTCCCGATCAGACTGGATGCAACGGTGAATCCCAGCCAAAAAGGACTGAGCGACCATAATTCCATGATCGTTTTTTCCGCACCGGATATAACGGCGGTTTCAAAGCCAAACAGGAAACCACCCAACGCGGCGATTAATGCAATTCTAACAGGATAAGAAAACATGAGTGTGGT
The DNA here is from genome assembly GCF_003014595.1 of Chitinophaga ginsengisoli. Taxonomy (GTDB): domain Bacteria; phylum Bacteroidota; class Bacteroidia; order Chitinophagales; family Chitinophagaceae; genus Chitinophaga; species Chitinophaga ginsengisoli. The sequence goes on from NZ_PYGK01000003.1 coordinate 423,222, forward strand.
TTATTGTGATGATTGTGGAGCCTCGGGTGATCATAACGTTTTACTATAAGGGAAAAAAGTAAACATAAAAAACGGTAAAAGCAAACGCTCCATGTTTGAAATTCATATATCGCTTATTTGATATTGCTACAGCCGGCACCAAACACGCCCTGCATATTTGCATTATAAATATCATTCGAAATGAAAATGTTAAAGAATTCAATCAAACCCGCAAAATGGCTCATCGCCACATTGTTTGCAGCACTCATCATGGCATTCCCTCTTGTGATGCAGGCACAGGAATCGGCTAAAGTAAAGAATATCATTCTCGTACATGGCGCGTTCGCTGATGGTTCAGGATGGGAAGCCATCTACAAGATCCTGGCCGCAAAAGGATATCATGTAACCGCATTACAGTATCCCATGACTTCACTGGAAGACGATGTAGCGGCGCTTAACAGGGCGATCGATAAGCAGGATGGTCCTACCCTCCTGGTAGGTCACTCCTATGGCGGTATGATCATCACTGAAGCAGGTGTTTCACCAAAAGTGACAGCACTGGTATATGTAGCAGCATTCGAACCTGATGCCGGTGAATCTTTGGTAACGTTGGCACAAACCGCTCCTCCTGCTCCGGAGAATGGCATCCTGCCTCCGGATGATAAAGGATTTGTATACTATGATGAAGCTAAGTTCCATGACGGATTTGCAGGTGATCTGCCTAAAGAGAAAACAGACTTCATGTATGCTTCTCATGGCGCTATTTCCGTAAAGTGTTTTGCTACACCGGTAACACATGTTGCATGGAAAGAAAAGCCCAGCTATGCTATTCTGACAACTGACGACAAAAGCATCAATCCTGTTATACAGGAGAACATGGTGAAACGTTCAGGCGCTAAAGTTACCCGGATAAAAGCGAGCCACGTTGTATTCATCTCTCATCCGAAAGAAGTAGCTGCAGTTATCGAAACGGCTGCGAAACGCTAAACAACATCACACAAAAAAGGATGTCTCACCGACATCCTTTTTTTGTTTCACCACAAAGCACACCAGCTTACAGCAGCTCCGCCGCTGCCTTTCTTCTGAATGCAGTAGGAGTAATACCCGTATTCTTCTTAAAGAACAAACTGAAATTCGGTTGCTCCGCAAACCCTATACTATAACCAATTTCCTGCAGTGTCCAGTCGGTCTGTAACAACAGCATCTTGGCCTCCTCCAGCAATCGGTTACGGATATGTGTACTGACGTTCTGCCCCGTATGTTTCTTTAGTAAAGTGTTCAGATAATTCGGATGTACGTCCAGGCTGGCAGCAAACTCCTTCGCAGTTTTCCTGGCAATAGGATTCGTATAATTAACATTTGCCGTTTCTCTTTCCAACAGGTGGAAGAAGGCACGTACATGCCTGTATTCATCAGCAACATCATCCGGTGCTTTAACATCAGAGATCGGAGCGCTTTGTATCATAAGCAACTGCAGATAAGTTCTGATGGCATCTTCATTCAAACGATGTCCCAATCTTTCCTCCTGCTCCATACTGGCGAAAATACCGTGCAGCACCTTGATACCAGCAGGCGACAAACGGCGTAACAGACCGATTGTTTTGGCTTCCAGTGTTGTCATCATATTTGTCTGAGATTTACCCTACAAATATGTCTAACATCCCGAAATTTCCCGTTGTACGAATACTCGCATTTGAGGTATTTTTCCCACTTTTTACCTGTAAACATAAAAGACCACCTACTCCGTTTATCACGGAGCAAGGCGGCCTTATTACACAATCAAGTAATCTTTACTTTGATATTTGTTCGAACTCTTCGTCGGTCAGCTCTATATCTGCAGCAGCCAGGTTTTCTTCCAGGTGCTTTACGGAGCTGGTACCGGGTATCAGCAGGATATTATCTGCACGTTTCAGCAACCAGGCCAGCGCGATCTGCGCAGTGGTAGCGTTGTACTTAGCGGCAATTCTGCTGATCTTATCTGCCAGCGCTTCCGGACCTGAAGCCAGCGGGAACCATGGAATAAATGCCAGCCCACGTTTAGCTGTATAATCCACAATTTCTTCCCATTGACGGTTACCCAGGTTGTAGAGATTTTGCACAGATACAATAGGCAATACTTTTTCAGCCTGTTCGATCTGCTTAATATCTACTTCAGATAAACCCACATACCTGATCTTACCTGCATTTACAGCTTCCACTACCGGCGCCAGTGTTTCTTCTACCGGCACATTAGGGTCGAAACGGTGCAGCTGCCAGAGATCAATAGTATCTACTTTCAGGCGTTTGAGACTGCCTTCAATATTCTCCCGGATAAAAGCGGGGTCGCCGTTAGGCACCCATTGATTGGGACCAGGACGGTTAAAGCCCCCTTTAGTAGCGATCACCAGATCATCTTTGTAAGGGTAAAGTGCATCAGCGATCAATGATTCATTCAACTTTGGCCCATATGCTTCTGCAGTATCGATGAAATTTACACCGCCGGCTACAGCAGCCTGCAGTACTTTCTTCGCATTCTCGCGATCAGCTACCTCTCCGAATACACCTGTTCCTGTCAATTGCATTGCCCCGTAACCAAGACGGTTGATCTCTAACTGGCCTCCTAAGCTGAAGGTCAGACTCTTTGTGCTTGTTGCCATTTTGCTATGTTTTAATAATCAATCCTGAAATGTGTATGATAAATCTGTTACCTCAATTTCAGCAATCTGTCCGCAATGAGCCTCAATAAACGTACCTGCTACACTACCGGTCGCAGCTATGGTAGTCTATTTAAATAAATAGTACACGAAAGCTGACCATTTAGTACAGAGATGTTTTGCTTGTTCATTTTGTTCAGTTTACTGACACAAAGATGAATTGTTTATAAAAAGCAGAGATTAGCAAAAACAAATGTTTTATTATGAATTTCAAAGATGAAAAGAAACATTTCATTGCGCTGTAAACACATACACCTTTCCCTTCTCAGTAGGTACATCATATAAATTCGTTACCTCAAATTCCAGCGGCTTCACATCCTTGCTATGTATCAGCGGCTCTGCCACCGGCGTTACCTGGTAAAAGGGATTACTATTCTCACCACTGGCCCTTGCCAAAGCGGGCGCTCCCTTCAATGGCTGATTGCTCCTGATACGGCAGTTACCCCCCAACGTTGACCTGATCACCAGTTTAGTGATCTTCCCATCCTGCCATACCAGATCTTCCACCACAAATCCACCTCTTGCACGCAGCCCTTTTATACTACCTATTTTCCATTGTTGTGGAAGCGCAGGCAACACATAAATAGCTCCATCATGACTTTGCATCAGCATCTCCGTGATACCGGATGTACAACCGAAATTCCCATCTATCTGAAAAGGTGCATGCGCATCAAAGAGGTTCGTATAAGTACCACCACCGTGTTTCCCAACAGGGTTTAACTGGTTGGTAATAAGCTTGAAGGCATGATCCCCATTCCGCAATCTGGCCCACCAATTCACTTTCCAGCCCATACTCCATCCGGTAGAGATATCCCCGCGTTGTATCAAGGTAGTATTAGCCGCACTGGCCAGCAGTGGCGTACGATCAGGAGAGATCTGCGCAGAAGGATACAGACCATACAAGTGTGAAATATGACGATGCTCATCGGTAGGATTATCCAGGTCATCGATCCATTCCTGCAATTGTCCGTACTGGCCGATCTGCATAGGCGGCAGACGTTTACGCACCATCCTGAATGTATCCACGAGCGCCTTGTCTTTGCCCAGGATATCCGCTGCATTGATCGCCGCACTCAGTGCATCAAAAACGATCTGGTTATCCATGGTACAACCGGCATCCATATGTACACCAGGTCTGGCAGCCGGTGCGTTCTCCGGTGAATGACCTGGATTCACTACCAGGTAGCCACGCTTGGGATCTTCTACCAGATCATCCACAAAGAATAACGCAGCACCTTTAATAGCAGGATATACATCCGCGAGATAGCTTTTATCCCCATTGTAGAGATACCGTTCCCACAGATGCTGCGCCAGCCAGGCGCCACCCATACTCCAGATACCCCAGTTGATCTTATCCACAGGACCTGTAATACGCCAGAGATCTGTATTGTGATGGGCCACCCATCCCCTCGCACCGTACATGCGCTGTGCAGTGCCCTGTCCTGTTACAGAAAGCTCCCTGACCATCTGTATCAGTGGCTCATGCATTTCCGGCAGATTATCCTTTTCCGCCGGCCAGTAGTTCATTTCTGTATTGATGTTGATGGTGTATTTGCTATCCCATGGTGGCATCATCTCTGCATTCCAGATGCCCTGCAACGTAGCAGGTTGTCCGCCGGGCTGAGAACAGGATATCAGCAGGTAACGGCCAAACTGGAAATAGAGGGACACAAACTGGGGATCATCTGTTTTTGAGAAATTGGCCAGCCGTACATCAGTAGGTTCCTTTGCCGCATCAGAAGTACCGAGGTCGATCTTTACCCGGTTGAAATAACGCTGATAAGCAGCTACATGCTCTTGCAGCAGGGTGGCGTAAGGCTTTTTCACCGCAGTATTCAGATATGCGATTGCACGCTTTACGGCATCAGCACTGAGATCATGATAATTCACATAATTGGTAGCCATGGAAATAAAGATCAATGCACTGCTGGCGTTCTTCACCGTAATGGCAGTATCTGCGGTAGTCACGCTGCCGCCTGTCGCCATCACTCTTGCGATGCCGTTAAATTGCACCTTTCCTTCCACCGTTTCATGGCTTCCCGTCATACCGTTCACAGTAAGGTCCTTTCCGCTTGCTTTTACAACAGCATTCTTCTGCGGAGTGCTCAGATAAGCAGAGAAATTCAGTGTACCAGGCTTATTGCTGCTTAACCGCACGATGATGGTCTGCGCAGGCACAGAGGCAAATACCTCCCGGGTATACTGCACACCATTCACTGTATAGGTGGTCTTTGCCACCGCTTTTTCAATATCCAGTTCCCGGTAATAGTCCTTGTATTGCTCATGACCGGGAAACGCCAGATGCAGGCTACCTACGGGCTGGAACATCTGTCCGTTGGATGTTTTGGTCTGGACCTTCTCTGCCGCCAGATCCTGGGCCTCCTTCTGTTTACCTTCGAAGATCAGTTGCCTGATCTTTGGCAATGCCGCCAGGGCTTCCGGATTTTCATTGCGGTTAGGACTACCCGTCCAAACGGTACCTTCATTCAGCTGAATGATCTCCTCAGCGGGATTCCCGAATACCATTCCGCCCAGGCGACCATTCCCTACGGGAAGCGCAGCCGTCCATATATCACCGGCTGGTTGCCGGTACCATAACTTCAACGATTGTTGTGCAAAAGAAAATAATGGTAATATGCCTCCTAGTACAAGCAGGGTTATTTTTTTCATAACTGGATAATATGTTAGACCTATAAAAAATCAGCCATGCCTGTGGAAAGTTCATGGCTGGGGTATATAATACAGGAAAGCAAAATACAAATGATGATCTATGAATGCAAACCGTCTGTAAATAATAACTGTGCTATTAACACATAAATACCGGTCGCAGCACATCCGTCAGTGGGGTTACACACTTTTTCTTATCGGGAATAACTCATCAGGCAATAACTACGCTGTTTCATCTATCAGCATCACATCCCATGGTTGTAATATTTTGCTGATCAGCAATACACCCACATTGCTGGACAATACCTGTTCTTCTTTCACCGCCATCGCCATCTGCTGCATTGTTTTCAGCTGATCACCAGACAACTGATCTGGATTGCCAGCCTGTTTCAGGGCATACAACGCATTACCATTTTCTCTGTCCAGTATTTCCACATTGAAGCGCGCATCTTTATTCGTATTCATGAGCTTAAACGTAAAGTTACGCGGCTCTCCCAGCTTGAGCGTGTTGTCTACTGTATCGGCTGCGCCGAAAGGCGGCGCTGTTTTCAATGCCGCGGGATAGTTATATACCAGTGTCGTCAGCTTTTGTGTGCTTTTATGACGTGTTACTATAATACCGTCTTTATTGTACAGCAGCTCATCCCCCAAAGTATGCAACATTCTGTAAGCATGGAATGATGGTTTGGCAATACCCTGGTAATTCAGCAATCCGAAACCGCCAGAAAATGCCTGTCCGCCCATCCCTTCCTCACCACAGTCTGTAAACGACCAGTAGGAAAGCGAGTCAGCCAGACCAATACTATCAACATTTGCCTTTATGATATAAGCCGCCGGTGGCAATGCATCGTGCATCGCATCCCTGCCGGAAGAGCTGGTGCCCCACTCTGTGAGGTGGATCTCTGCCTTCGGATATCCGCTTTTATCCACCGTTGCTCTCAGCCATTGCAGATCTTTCAATGTCGCATCTGCACCGCGGGTACGGCCCTTACTGTTATTGTAAGGAAAATCGGTTGGGTAAGGATGTGTGGAAATAAAATCGACTGGCGCCTGCTCCCGTTTGCAATAGTCGAGGAAATCTTGTATCCATACGCCTTTCCATGGCAGGCTGTCCAGGTCTTCCGTACTACCGCTCAATACTTTTGATTTATCTTCTGCTTCCCCATCAAAGCGGCCATCCCCCACAAAATTGCTGGTAGCCGGCCCACCTACTTTCAGTGCCGGCGATACCGCCTTGATAGCCTGTGCGGTAGCTTTATACATCGCGAAGTACTGGCTTTTGCTGCCATCCCACATAGCTTTCTGGTTAGGTTCATTCCACACCTCGAAGTACCAGGTACTGACCTCGCTCTGACCAAACTTTTCTATACAATGTTTCGTAAAATTGGTGACCAGTTGTGCCCATTTCGAAAAATCAGCCGGAGGCGATACATTGGCTTTCCACCAGAAGGCAGTGCTTGTTCCGCCGGCCATTTCCTTCGGGAAGAAGCTCAGTTCCACAAAAGGCTTCATGCCCGTTTTCAGGATGCGGTTGATAAGATCGTCCACCCTTAACCAGTTGTACACACCACCCTGGTATACAGACATATCATCGTGAAAGATCCCATGGAAGCGACAATATTCAAAGCCACAAAGTTTCTTTGTGAACTGCAGTTGTTCCAGCCAGGTGGAACCTGGACGGAATACTTCACCAGCCCGGCCTGCGCCTACACATTTACTCCAGAAGTGAGAAAAAGTACGTCCCTGAATTTTTGTATCTATTAACAAGGGCTGTTGCTCTTCCCAAAATGAACGGCCCGAAACGGCACCTGGCAACAATGCAGTACCAGCAGCTGTAACAATTGCCTGCTTCAAAAAATTACGTCTTTCCATGAGGTAAGGGTTAGTTAAAAATATGTAGCTGTCCCCTGAACTGGCAGCCTGTTTTTCATATCGCGCCACTGCTCACTTTAATACAAATTCCGGGGATACAAGCCTTTTTTGATTGATAAAAATTTGCTCTGCTATCAGACAACTATTATTTTACAATGTACGGTATTTTATGAAATACGCAAACGTTTGCGCAATTCATTGACTACAACACACATATGTACAAATTACTCTATGTTTACGATAAATGCAAATAAAGTGGGAAGGATATTTTTAGAACATAACTGGAACAGCATGAATAACTTGGCTCACCCCTGCCTGGATCGCAGGGTCGTTGGCCAGTATAATAGATAGTTCTGTATCCGATGATATTGATAATGAGACAAATAGACCATCTTCATGCACCAGCCTACTGGTTTGCAGAACTTTTCCCTGCTGCTGTAACTGACCATAGAAAGCGGTTTGTGCCGCCAGATATGCAGTCCTGTCCTCCCGCGACCAGTTTTTTCCCCTCTTAAAGAAAAGCAATACTCCATGTGGCGCTCCGTAGTTCATAAATAACTTTATTTTTGTGCAAAGTTCCGCATCACTATATTCATCCTGTCAACGCAAACGGTACTTTTATAGCCGCAAACAGTGCCAAACCTGCATTTCTTATGACCATCATACAACCACTATATCCTATTCACCAGATAGAAGAAATCAAACGTTTCTACACCCGCGAACAAACAGCAGGTCCGGAAATCAGCGCCAGGGAGATCCGCATGGGAGAGACCCGGATGCTGTGGTATTCCTATTTAGCTGAAAAAGAATACCATATGCCGATGCAGCTGCGGGGAGAAAGAGTGGAAATGCATTTCAAACTCCATGGCCGATCAGGCGTATCTTATGAGGGAGAACAATTCGTGATGCACAGCAATGAACAAAGCCTTTTTTATCAACATGACCTGGAGGGAGAATTTATCCTGTTTCCCGATGTTGAAAGTTCCTTCTTTGAGGTAGAGTTCTCCCGTTCTGTATTTGAATCGCTGGTAACCGAGGAATGCCCTTTTCTGCAACAATTCTCCCAACAATTACAAACAGCCCGCAATCACCTGTGGCCTGGTCATTCTATGGCCATCACCCCCAAGATGCACATGATCATTTCAGAGATGGGCAATACCCCTTATACCGGGCAAATGAAACGCCTGTTCCTGGAAGCCAAACTCATAGAATTGTTCCTGCTGCAGGCCAGCGGGTTTGACCAGTACACACCCCATATCACCGACCTCCGGTCTGCCGACATCGAGCGACTGCACGCCGCCAGGCAATACCTGGAACAACACTTTACAGACGACTGTTCCATCATATCACTGGCCGGTCAGGTGGGTATCAATCAGAAGAAACTGAAACAAGGGTTTAAAGCATTGTTTGGCCATACCGTATTTGGTTACCTCAGCCATATACGCATGGAAAAAGCCAGGCAATTGCTGCTCGATGAGAAGAAAACAGTGGGAGAAGTGTCGGAATTGGTCGGTTATCAACACCCACAACATTTTGCGGCTGCGTTTAAAAGAAAGTATAATATTCTACCAGGTAGTCTTAAGAATTAAGGGGGTGATCGGACTCCGGTAGGAGTCCCGTTGTTTAGTGCGGGGTGATAAGCCCATGCCGGGATGTACAACAAACGTCATCAACAAAACATAATAGGACTCCGATAGGAGTCCCATTGTTTGTAGCGCGGGGTGCAACCCCGGGAAACAAACGTCATCAACAAAACATAATAGGACTCCGATAGGAGTCCTATTATGCGTTGTTGTATCACGGCGCGGATCCCCCCGGCGTTATCGTCGGCGGATTACCGGTCCCGGAAGAATTATCCGCCCCCGGGTCGTCACCCCGTGCTACAACACCCGGCTCCGCCGCGGCGGGCCCATTATGCTTTGTTCATGACGCTTATCATAACACCAGGACCTCGGAGTTTATCATCGGGGATGTGGGGATATCCCGGAGATGCGTCGTGTATACGTCGTGTATGCGTCGTGTATGCGTCGTGTTCCCCACAACCAACATCACAACCTCACGAAGGCCGATCCCGCGTATTTCTGATCAACCCGATCCCGGCAAAGAAGAAGATAGCTCCCAGTATCGAATAAATGATAATCTCCTTAACGCTTCGGGTAGCTCCTGTAGTAGTCATAAAACGCATGGCGCCTAATATCAGCCCGGCAATACCCAGGAATGTCAGTATGATGCCAATAATCCGCTTTTCCATAGCAAGTTTTACAATAGCTGATACAAATTACATGCCTTGCCGGCCGACCTGTCCTGCCAAATAGACGTTAAAACACCTGATGGTGTAATTTTTGTGCTCACCCCGGCATGAAGATCTTTTGGAATTATATGCGCCCCCACCGCTGGATGATTGCCCTCTCCCTCCTATTGGCCGGCTTAGGACAGGTGGCGATGATGACCGACCCCATGATCTTCGGGAAGATCATAGACAAATATGCCCTGCATCCCGGTCACAGAACGGAAAATGAACTGGTAAGAGGTGTACTGTTCTGGTTGGCAGTAGCGATCGGTGTGGCGATGATAGCCAGGTTAGCCCGGTCCTTCCAGGATTTCGTGATGCGGCTTATTATACAGCGTTTTGGTATGCAGGTGTTCAACGACGGACTAAAACAGACCCTGCGCCTCTCCTTCCAGGAATTTGAAGAACAGCGCAGCGGGGAAACAGTAGCACTGTTACAGAAAGTCCGCAATGACACAGAGCGTTTCTTCAATGCATTCATCAACATCCTCTTTTCCTCCCTTGTCGGAATATGTTTCCTGATATGGTATGCCATCACCAAACACTGGGCGCTGGTGCCCATCTTCTTTTTCGGCGTGCTGGTGCTGGGAACGCTCACCGGACTGCTAAGCCGGAAAATAAAGAAGATCCAGCGGGCTATCAACAAAGAAACACTGAAAATGTCGGGGTCCATTACGGAATCCCTCCGCAATATAGAACTGGTCAAAAGCCTGGGGCTCACCTTCCCTGAGATCAGGCGCCTGCGCACTTTTACGAAGAATATCTATGACCTGGAGATCAAAAAGGTAAAACAGGTCAGGATGTTGTCGTTCGTGCAAGGCACTACCTTGAACCTTTTACGGCAATCCATCCTCTTCGTCCTGCTCTGGCTCATCTTCCATAAGGTATTGAGTCCGGGGGAACTGATCGCCATGCAGTTCATTGCGACAGCGATCTTTGGCCCCTTACAGGAGCTGGGCAGCATTATCCTGGCTTACAGGGAGGCAGAGAGCTCACTGCTGCTGTTTGACCAGCTAATGCACAAACCTGTGGAAGAAAGGCCCGTCAGCCCTGTAGAATTGGGAGCACTGGAGAATATCCGCTTTTCGGATATTGTATTCCGTCACCAGACGGCTACGCAGAACGCCCTGGATGGCATCAGTTTCAAGGCAGCACTGGGAGACACCATTGCCTTTGTAGGCCCTTCCGGCTCGGGTAAATCGACCCTGGTGAAATTGCTGCTGGGATTATACCAGCCCGTTTCCGGTGAGATCCTTTTCAATGATATTCCCTCAGGCGATATCCGTTACAACCAGATGCGCCGGCAGATCGGGTTTGTATCGCAGGATACCCAGCTTTTTGCAGGCACCATCAAAGACAATCTCCTGTTCGTAAAACCAGATGCTACCGATGAAGAGATGCTGTCAGCATTGCATAAAGCCTCCTGCGATCAGCTACTGGCCCGTTCTCCCCACGGACTGGACACTGTACTAGGGGAAGGCGGACTAAAGCTTTCCGGTGGGGAAAAACAACGTATTTCCATTGCCAGAGCACTGATACGTAATCCCCGCCTGATGATCTTTGATGAGGCAACGTCTGCCCTGGACTCACTTACCGAAGAGGTCATCACAGATACCGTCCGCCATATTTCCGCGAGAAGGGAACAACTGAATATCCTCATCGCACACAGGTTGTCCACCATTATGCACGCAGATATTATTTATGTACTGGAAAAAGGCAGGATCGTGGAAACAGGAACACATCAGGAACTGTTGGACCAGAAAGGGCTGTATTATGCCATGTGGCGTCAGCAGATAGGCGAACGCCGCAGCACGGCATCTTCTGTATCAGAAGACATTACACAGATCGGGACATCGATATCTGGTACGCCCCCTCTCCCAGACATCAAGCCGGTTCCGGAAGTGGAGTAAGCCGCGTGCGCACGCGGCTGGTGGGGGCATGGTTTTTGGGCCACATTTCGCATATAAATCATTGCTTTATGGAACAAATGAGGCAGCTCACCCTGAATATACCACCCACTACGAAACCCCGTGTAGTAATTGTAGGTGCCGGCTTTGGCGGATTGAACGCGGCGATGACGCTTCCCGACGATAAGTTCCAGGTCGTACTCTTCGACAAACACAACTACCACACTTTCCAGCCCCTGCTTTACCAGGTAGCTTCCGCTGCCTTACAGCCCGACGCCATTGCCGGGCCACTACGCAACCTGTTCCATAATACGAAGGATTTTCACTTCAGGATGTTACGGGTACTCTCCGTCGATCCACTCACCAATACCATCAATACCTCTGCCGGAACATTGCAATATGATTACCTGATCATATCCAGTGGCGCCAGAACAAACTATTTCGGTAATGAGAACATGCAACGTTTTGCATTACCGCTGAAGACCATCCCCGATGCGCTGAATATGCGCAGTCACCTGATGCAGATCTTCGAATGGGCCAGTCTCAATGCCAATCCCGAGCTGAAAGAACATATGCTCAACATCGTATTGGTGGGCGCCGGTCCTACGGGTGTTGAAATGGCGGGTGCATTTTCCGAACTCCGGAAGCACGTGCTGCCTAAAGATTACCCCATCCTTGATTTCAGCAAGATGAAGATCTACCTGCTGGAAGGCCTGGACAGGGTGTTACCACCCATGCATCCCAAGTCGAGCGCCCGCGCACAGCGGTACCTGGAAAAGATGGGCGTCATCATTAAACTGAACACGATGGTGCAGGATTATGACGGCGAAACCATCACACTGAAGAACGGAGAACAGATCAAATCTTTCTTCGTGGTATGGAGCGCCGGCGTAATGGGAGAAGTATTAGCAGGTATTCCCAAAGAATGGACAGAACGGGGCCGTATCCTGACAGATCCTTTTTGCCGCGCCATTGGCAGCAAGAATATCTTCGCCATCGGCGACATTGCTACGATGAAGCTGGAAGACTATCCCAGAGGACATCCGGGTGTAGCGCAACCTGCTATCCAGATGGGGAAATACCTCGGGAAAAACCTGTTCGCACTGCACAGGGATGAAACTGTAAAACCCTTCAAATATTTCGATAAAGGCTCACTGGCTACCGTAGGGAGAGGAAAGGCAGTAGCCGATCTTCCCGGCGACATTCACCTGGGCGGACGCCTGGCATGGTACATCTGGCTGTTCGTGCACGTGAACTTCCTGGTGAGCTTCCGCAACAAACTGCTGGTGATGACCAACTGGATCTGGAACCTGTTCACATTCGATAAAGGTAACCGCCTTATCATCCGTCCTTATATCCGTAAGGGTGATGAAAAGAGTAAGGCCGTCTTTGCCGAAAACCAGGTAGGTAGTTAGCGTAATGGCGCCTGCTATACCCGCTGCCCCTTTTTATGTACCTTTGTGCCTGCTTTGGATACAAGAAACTACATAACATTATCGCAGCTGGCCGCCAGCATACAAGGTACTATCAGGAACGCTTTTTCGGGCCAGAGCTACTGGGTGGTGGCCGATATCACCAGCCACTCCTACTACCCCGCTAAAGGATATCACTACTTCGACCTTGTCGAAAAAGATGCCCGCAGCCATCAGCTCAACGCAAAGATCTCCGCCAGCGCCTGGGGGAATGGCAGCAACCGCATCAAAGAATTTGAGAGCGTTACCGGCCAACGCTTCAGCAACGATATGCATGTGCTGGTAAGAGTGGCAGTAGAGTATCATCCTGTATATGGATTGAAACTCTCTCTCCTGGATATTGATACCAGCTTCACCATCGGATTACTGGAACAACAGAAACAGGCAACCTTACAGCGCCTCCTGACCGAGTGCAGTGATATTGTGCGCAAGACGCCCGAAGGATATATGACGCGTAACAAGGCACTCCGGCTCAATCCCGTCATACAACGTATTGCCGTCGTGTCTTCGGCCTCTTCCGCAGGCTACCAGGACTTCATGCATACCCTGCAATCCAACGCGTACCGTTATATCTTCCATATAGAAAACTATTTCACCACCGTACAGGGAGAAGCGAATGCATCACAGGTATGCATGCAACTGGAAGCGATCATAGACTCCGGAAAACAATTTGATACAGTCGTGATCATCCGTGGTGGTGGCGCGCAAACAGACCTGTTGTTATTCGATCAGTTCCCGCTGGGAAAAGCGGTAGCCGGATTTCCCGTACCGGTCATTACCGGTATCGGTCACCATAAGAATGAGACGATCACAGACATGCTGGCACATACAGCTACCAAAACGCCCACACGCGCTGCAGAACTGATCATTGCGCATAACCGCAGTTTTGAGGAAGCCCTGCTCACACAGCAGCAACATATCATCATCCGTATGCAACAGATGCTGAAAGATAAACAACAGCAACTATCCTCATTGCATACCGGTATCATCAACATATCGCGGGACCTGCTGGCAGACTACAAAGAGGGACTGGCGCGCCACCGGCAAAGCATCCCGCAAAGCGCCCGGCACCTGTTACTGAAACAGCGCTCGTCTATGGCCCAGCTGTCGGGACAATTGCTGGCCAAACCCGGACAGGTCACTGCCAGCCGCCTGCAGGAGCTGGCACATATCCGGAAAGATATACAGGTATACGCCCGTAAATTGTTACAACAACAGCAGCAGCAATTGCTGCATCATGAAACAGTGGTTCGTATTATGAGCCCTGCTTCTTTACTACAGAAGGGCTTCGCCATGGTGCAGCATAAAGGGAAGATCATCACCAGCGCAGCACAATTGTCGCCGGGAGATGAGATCACCGTTCAGATGGCGGATGCAGGCATATACGCTACAGTCACTTCAAAAACAACAAATGATGGACACGAATCTAACATATGAAGCAGCCTATAAAGAACTGCAACAGATAGCCCGGGAGATAGAAACAGAGTCTGTTTCCGTCGATGTACTGGCCGCAAAAGTGAAGCGCGCTTCAGAACTGATCACCTTCTGTCAGGCCCGTTTAAGGGCAACAGAAGCAGAAGTGGAGAACATTATCCAGCAAATGGAAGCCAGACCGCTTTAAGCTTTTTAAGCTGCGGCCTCATGTTGTATTCATACCAGGCCGCAGCCAATCCCGTTCCCCGCTTTATTACAGCCCCATTTATCTCTTTTTAAGCCAGGTTAAAGGTTTTAATATTTTGATTAAAAACGGGTTAAAATCAATCCGTACAGTTTCATGACCCAATGCCATTCTTGACCTTTGTTCTAATTCCTAAGTGGACAAACAGTATCTCATGAAACGAGCGATCGTCCTGGCTGTAGCAATAATGGCAATATCCTGTATCGGGAACCTTGCTACCGCCCAAACCAGCTACTCATTACAGGCGGCCCTGGATACCGCCAGAATTAACAGTCCTGTGCTGAAAGCCAGGTACATGAACATTGGCGCCGCACAGGCAGATGTGATCACGTCTAAACTGCGACCCAATCTCACGCTGAATAATCAGACCATGCAACTGGTCAGTTCAAATCATTTTGCGCCAGGTACCAGGTGGTCTTCCAATCAGAACCGGCAGGTATGGTACCAGGTTACAAAGCCGATCCAATGGCCTAACCAGCGCAAATACAAGATCGAGACAGCCAACAGGGATGTTACATTGGCCAACAATACCTACCAGGAAGATGTACGTAACCTCTCCCTCAATGTAGGTAACAGCTGGATCAATTGCTGGGTGCTAAAGAAAAGACTGGCCCTGCTCGGCGAGAGCAGAAAGAACCTGGACACACTGGTGCAGATCAACGAACTGCGCTACAAGAACCAGGTTATCACACAGACAGATCTGATGCGCACCAAAGTGTTGCTGGACCAATACAACCTGCAACTGAGCACATTTAACCAGGATTATCAGAATGAACTGCAAACCCTGGCACTGCTCACGGGCAACACTACTCCCATGGACATTGATACTGCAGGCGAGATCCTTATCATCACGCCATCACAAACGCTGGACAGCCTGATCACACAAACCATGGAGAACCGTTCTGATGTAATACTCGCTAAAAGCACGATCGACGAACGTAACAGCAATGTGAAATATCAGCAGTCATTAGCTGTACCACAACCGGAATTAGGGTTTATCTACAACCCACAGAACTCGGTGCCTTATATCGGCTTCTATGGTACGATAGACCTGCCTTTCTTTAACAGGAACCAGGGCGAGATCAAAAAGGCGCATATACTTCAGCAACAGGCGCAACAGGAATTATCTGCCACACAAAGACAGTTGCAAACAGAAGTAGTGACAGCCTACAATACCTATCAGCTCCAGAAAACGAACATGGAGAAATACAGCGGTATCCTGCATCAGTCACAACAGATCCTCGACAACATCAAGTATGCATACCTGCGCGGAGGTACGACCATCATCGACTTCCTCGATGCACAACGTAACTGGTATGATACCCGCCTGCTGTACTACGATTCCCTGCAGGCATATTATCAGAGCTATATACAACTATTATTCGCTACCGGCCTTATAAACCAATTGTAATTATGCAACGCATTACCGGATATTTCTTAGCCGCCTCCCTCCTCCTTGCAGGATGCAGGCATAAAACACAGGAACCTGTTGCTGCCGGAGATCCATCTCCCGTTATTACCGGCAACGGACAACAGATCTCCTTCCCTGATACAGCATCCTCCAGTTTCTTTGCAGTGGAGCCTGTAGGTGATTCTACCCTTAGCGGCACACTGCATGCTCCTGGCAAGGTAGCAGCCACCGTACTGCGTTCGGATGTAGGCGGACAAAACATCGTACTCTTCGATGATCCCCAGCTGACGAGCGATTATTCACAACTCATCCAGCACCAGGTCAATATCAATCATATCCAGGATGTGAACATCAAACAGAAGAAAGTGGAACTGGACCGTACGCAGGATCTCTTCGATCATGGCGCCGCCAGCGGAAAAGATATCCTGGAGGCAAGGTCCGAACTGTCCATCGAACAGACCAATCTGGCCAATGAGAAAACACAGCTGATAGAACATGAATCAGGACTGAAAGCGGCAGGTTTCAATCCCGAAGCCCTGCGCGCCTCCACTCCCGGCACAGCCTATATCATCTGTGATATTCCCGAAAATCAACTGAACAATGTAAAAAAAGGCTCTCCCTGTACCATCATTCTCTCTTCATTCCCCGACAATACCTACAATGGTAAAGTAGAAGATATTGCTGATGTGATAGACGATGTGACACGTATGATCAAACTGCGTATACGACTGGCTACACCTGATAATGACATCCGTGCAGGCATGTTTGCTACCATCACTTTTCAGGTACATGGCGACAGTAACGGCATCAACATCAGCAGAGATGCACTGGTCACTGCCGACGGACAGAACTATGTATTTGTCAGAACAGCACCCAATACTTTCACGAGAAGAGAGATACGCACCGGTCAGCAGATCGGCGACCGTATTGCCGTGTACAGCGGTTTGAAGAACGGAGAGAATGTAGTCGTGAAAGGTGTGATGCAGCTGAAAGGACTGAGCTTCGGATATTAACCACAACAACCAATCATAACACCAACAATATTGCCCCATGTTACAGGCACAGATATTCATCGATAAAGACGAAGTATTCGGCTCACAGCCGCTGTACGAATTTATCATGCAGTTCTTACTAAAACAGCACATTGCCGGCGCTACTGCCTTCCGCGGTGTGCAGGGATTTGGAGAACATCATCAGCTGAAACGGCCCGATAGTCTTTTCAGTTTTGATGAACCACCGATGCTGATCATCTTCATCGATGAAGATGAAAAAGTGATGAAGGCACTCGCTGCTTTGCGCCAGAGGGTAAGCAGTGGCTTTATCATCACCAGCAAGGTAGAAAG
Source organism: Chitinophaga ginsengisoli (assembly GCF_003014595.1). GTDB lineage: Bacteria > Bacteroidota > Bacteroidia > Chitinophagales > Chitinophagaceae > Chitinophaga > Chitinophaga ginsengisoli. The sequence goes on from NZ_PYGK01000003.1 coordinate 440,534, forward strand.
GTTTGAGGTATAACATTTCAGGACTTGATTGAAATTCACTAGTAATGATTCGTAATCTTTTAATATTCTCTCTTAAAAACAGATGGGTGATCATCCTGATGGCACTTGGCCTGATGGGCATTGGTTACTGGTGCTTCACCCAGCTGAAAATAGAAGCATACCCCGATATTGCCGATACCAATGTGATCATTGTAGCGCAGTATCCCGGCCGTGCAGCAGAAGAGGTAGAACAGCAGGTTACTATTCCGATAGAAAGAGCACTGCAGAATACACCCAATGTACTGGACCGCAGAAGCCGCACCATCTTTGGTCTGAGCGTAGTACAGCTCACCTTTACCGATGGTACGGACGACTATTTCGCGCGGCAGCAGGTCAATGAACGACTGGCTGGCGCAGAACTCCCTGATGGCGTATCTCCGGAACTGGCGCCACTTACCACCGCCGTAGGAGAGATCCTCCGTTATGTGGTGGAAGCACCCTCTACCTATACGCCCACAGAGATCCGCGACCTGCAGGACTGGGTCATTAAACCCGCGCTGTTACAGGTACCAGGCATTGCAGATATCACGACCTTCGGAGGCCCGCTCAAACAGTTTCATATACTTACAGCGCCAGATAAACTCCGCAAGTTTGATCTGACTTTACAGGATGTTATTGATGCCGTACAGAAGAACAACCAGAACACGGGCGGTAATATCATTAACCGCGGTGAACAGGGCTTTGCCGTACGCGGATTGGGAGCAGTGAAAACAGAACAGGACATCCGTAATATCGTGCTGAAAGCAGCCAATGGTATGCCTGTTTACCTGGGGGATGTAGCCACGGTGGAAATAGCGCCTCCTCCACCCAGCGGTGTAATGGGTTATACCATCAACGCCACTAAAACAAATGTCAGCAATGGCGTGGAAGGCATTGTGCTGCTCCGCAGATATGAGAACCCCAGTGAAGTGTTAAAACTGCTGAAAGACCGTATCCAGGACCTGGAGCAGAATGAACTGCCTAAAGGCGTACACCTGCATACCCTCTATGACCGCAGCTTCCTGATAGATCACTCGCTGGAAACAGTAGGTCATACCTTACTGGAAGGTGTCTCTATCGTGGTGATCATCCTGATCTTCTTCCTGGGCAGTTTGCGGAGTGCACTGGTAGTAGCGCTCACTATTCCGTTCTCGCTGCTGTTTGCATTTATACTGATGCGGCTTACCGGCATACCAGCCAACCTGTTATCGCTCGGCGCCATCGACTTCGGTATCATTGTAGATGGCGCCTGTGTGATGGCGGAACATCTTATACGTACTTACCGAACGGCATCACCGGAAGAGAAAAAGAAAGGCATTATTGCACTCACCCTGCGTTCCTCACAGGAAGTAGGCCGCGAGATCTTCTTCTCCGTGACCATCATTATCCTGGCGTATATGCCTATCCTGCTCATGACGCGTGTGGAAGGAAAGCTGTTCTCTCCGATGGCACTGACCCTGGCATTCGCCGTGATTGGTTCCATGCTGGCAGCGCTTACACTCATTCCTGTGCTGATCTCTTTTGCCTTTAAGAAAGCATTCGGCAATACGGATAAACCGATGAAGGAGCACAGGAACGTGGTGCTTGACTTCCTTTCCAAAAAATATTCCCAAGTGCTGGCCCGTGTCATGAAATGGCCTAAAGCAACTGTTATAGGCGGATTTGTTGTTGTGATGCTGCTGGTACTGCTCGGTGGCAGTCTGGGTTCTGAGTTCCTGCCGGAACTGGACGAAGGGTCCATCTTCCTCCGCGGAAACTTCCCGGCAGGTATTACCATCCAGGAGAATGCGAAGTATTCTCCGGAGATCAGACGGGTGATTGCCAAATACCCACAGATCTCATTTGTGATCACGCAGGCAGGTCGCAATGACGATGGTACTGACCCATTCCCATCCAACCGTAATGAGATACTGGTGGGCTTAAAAGACTATAAACTGTGGAGCGATACCATCTCTAAAAAGGCACTGGTGACCAGCATACGGCAAGACCTGGAAAAGGCTATGCCGGCAGTGAAGTTCTCTTCCGGTCAGCCTATTATTGACCAGGTAATGGAGATCGTGACCGGTAGTGCTGCCGATCTGGCTATCTCCATCGTAGGCGACGACCTTACAATGATGCGCGCCAAGGCAGACACTATCGCCAATCTGGTAAAACAAACAAAAGGATCAGAGTCTGTTAATATCGAGCAGGAAGGTCCTTCAGAGCAGATTGCCATCAATATCAATCGCGGCAATGCCGCCCGCTTTGGGATCAATGTAGCCGATATTCAGAGCATGATTGAAGCAGCAATAGGCGGTAAAGCCATTTCTACCCTGTATGACGGCACTAAACGTTATGACCTGGTCATTCGCTACCTGCCGGGAGAACGTAACACTATTGAGTCTGTAAAGAACCTGCAGGTGCCTTCCGCCACCGGTGCGCTCATCCCGATGAACGAGCTGGCTGATATCTCTTATGTACAGGGTCAGACGAATATCTACCGGTATAACAGCAAACGTATGGTGACTGTCCGCACCAACATCCGCGGACGTGATCAGGGAGGTTTTGTGAGTGAGATCAATCAAAAGATCAACAGGCAGTTACACGTTCCGAAAGGCTACAACATCATTTACGGCGGACAATATGAGAACTTACAGCGTGCGGGTAAACAGTTGTCAGTTACCATTCCGCTCACCATTATCATGGTGTTCCTGGTGCTGTTCATCCTGTTCCGCAACATGCCGCAGACGTTCGTGACCGTGAGCTGTATCTTCTTTGCACTGGCAGGAGGTATTGTAGCACTGTTCATCCGCGGGTATCACTTCAACGTATCAGCAGGTGTAGGTTTTGTGAGCATCTTCGGAATCTCGGTAATGGCAGGGGTACTGCTGGTATCAGCCTTCAACCGTATAAGGACGAAGCCGGACCAGACCTTGCTGCAAAGTGTCTTAACAGGATCGAGGGAGCAACTGAGTGCCTTGTTATCCATCCTCATCGTTGCCATAGCAGGCCTGATACCGGCAGCTACATCCTCCGGCATCGGCTCCGACGTGCAACGTCCTTTAGCAACAGTTATCATAGGCGGATTGACCAGTACACTGCTCTTCGCCCCTTTATTGATACCTCCCCTGTATTTGTGGATAGAAAGGAACAGGGTTGCCAAACAAGCAGTAAAGAACGAAGATCTGGAATAGGATTATAGGATTATATAGAACAGGGTGATTTAAAAAGGGCTGCCGATCTGTTGATCGTGCAGCCCTTACATTTATCTTTAAAAACGGTGACTACTTTATTCAGTAATGATCTCACATTTGATCTTTGCACCCCCTTCTACTTTCTTCGCGATATCTGCACCACCTTCTTTCACCAGGCATACAGAGAAGTTCTCATCTTCTACCTTTGCCACAGCAATCTTACCTAAGGTCTTCTTTCTGTGCATTTTTTTGCCGTCTACGGTCAGATCGGTCAATTCGTATACCCTGAATTCGTCCTGTTCTTTCAGACCGGCTAAACTACCTGCAACGATCAACACCCTGATGGCATCCCCATTGCTGCTTTTTTCCTCGATCTGGGCAATGGAAACAGCAGATTTCAGGTTGTCACGAACGAATTTGTCAATTTCAGGTTCCAGTCCTTTCAATGCATCTTCAAAAGCAGACTTGCCCCTGCCAGCGCCGGTAAATCTGCTGGTGGCCACTTCCTCTCCGGTGTTCACATCCACAACGGCCAGGTCAAATAACACTTCAGATACATTGGTATTGGTGATCCCTAAAGGAAGATTGGATGGCTTTGTTTCCACACTGGCTTTCAATATGTTACCGGTAACAATATATTGTGCACCTAAAGATTTTGCCTGTGCAATCGCTCCACCATCGGGATTAGTTTGTCCTACTCCTGCCTTAATCTGCTCCAGCTTATTTTTATCTATCAAAGAAAACCCTCTCAGTTTCAGGGTAGCATCATATACAGCGTCCTGTATAGCAGTTACATATTCAGTTCTACCAGCACTTTTAAAAGGTGCTACACCGATCAGATTTTTGTTTTGTGCGAAAGCAGATGAGAAAGCAACAATGCCGCATAAAACGGATAATACTCTTTTTGTCATGGCTAGGTATTAATTTGAAATAGCGCTCAAAAGTAAGGACTATTCCCTTATATATATACTTTTTAATGATAAATAACCCTAACCGGCTGGCTGCTCCTGCCTTACAGGAAGGATAATCGTAAACGTTGCCCCTTCTTTCTCACGGCTGTGCGCTGTGATCAGGCCATTATGTTTATCAATGATCTTACGGGTCACTGCCAGGCCGATACCGGTACCTTCATATTGATCTTTCGTATGCAAACGCTGAAAGAGCACAAATATTTTATCGAGGTACTTTTCATCAAAACCTATCCCGTTGTCGGTAATAGAGATACATACAAACGGCCCTTCCGGATCGGACTCACTTTCAAACCTCTTTTCTTTAATGCGGTTGGCGGTAATATGGATAACGGGTTGCACGTTCTTGCCGGAGAATTTAAACGCATTGCTCAACAGGTTCTGGAACACCTGTCTTAACTGTCCCGGTACGGCTTCTATCACCGGCATAGGGCTGACAGTGACGATTGCGTTCTTTTCCTGTATAAGTATTTCAAGATCAGAGAGTATCTCTTTTATGATCGCATTCAGATCCACCTGTTCAAAGAAATTTACCTGCGACAGGCGGGAGAACCGCAGCAGGTCATTGATCAGGTTTGTCATACGGGAAGAGGAATTGATAATACGGTTCAGGTAATCCGCCGCCTTTTCTTCCATACTATCCTGGTAACGTTCCTTCAGCATATTCCCGAACATGTGGATCTTACGGAGGGGTTCTTTCAGGTCGTGCGAGGCCACAAATGCATATTGCTGTAACTCAGCATTGCTGCTTTCCAGTTCCTGGTTAGCTCTTTGAAGAGCAAGGGTGCGTTCCTGTATACGCCGTTCCATAATCTCGGCGGCCATCTTCTGTTCGTTGATGTCGGTGCTGGTACCCACCAGTACACTGGCCCCGCCATCTATATCTTTCCGCACCCGTGTTCTGTGCAGGAACCAGTCATATGTTCCCTCCTGGTGTTTGATACGCAGTTCCATGGAGAAATCTGCCTTATTTGTCACCGCCTGCTGCCATTTTTCCTTCCATACAGCTATATCGTCGGGGTGGATCACACTTTTCCACCCTTCCTCCTGTAGCTGCCGCAAGGACTTACCTGTATAGATGATAAACTGTTCGTTCACAAAATCTACCACGCCCTGCGGATCCGCCGTCCAAAGTATAAGTGGCATTGATTCTGCCAGAAAAAGTTTCTCTTCCCTGTTCACAGCGGCCAGCTCCTCTGCATGTCGCAGGCTGGTTACATCCATCATAGACCCCAGCATACGGTAAGGCTTTCCATTTTCATCCATCATCAGGTAACCACGATCCAGTACATGTGCATAGCTGCCATCGGTACAGCGTAACCTATACCCTTCTGACCACTGGCTTTGTTTACTGTTCACGGCCCTGGTGATACTGTTCTTCACACGCATCCGGTCTTCAGGATGGATATTGTCCAACCAGAAGGCACGGCTATTCGTACCATCTTTAGCGTAACCGTATATAGTATAGAAGTTATCACTCCACCATACATTGTTGCTGATCATATTCCAGTCCCACACCGTATCATTAGTGGCCTTGGATACCAGGCGGAAACGCTCTTCACTGACGGTCAGCTCACGTGTTCTTTCCAGTACTTTATATTCCAGGTCGGCGTTCAGATTGCGCAGGCTCTCCCTGGCCTGTACCAGTTCCTCATAGTTCTGGCGCAATTGGGTTTCCGCTTCTTTGACAGCAGTAACATCCACAAAGGTGATCACCACGCCATCGGTCTGTTTATCCTGGCGGATATAAGGCAGGATCTTCATGAGGTACATGTGTCCATTGCTCAGCACCGTTTCTTTCTCTACGATCTTCCTCTGTTTGATCACAGTATGAATGTCCTCGACCAGACTGTCTTCCAGGATATTGGTAGAAATATGATGGATGGGTCGCCCTATATCAGAAGGTATCAGGTTGATCATTTTTACAGCAGCCGGATTGAATTTCCGGATCCGCAGCGTAGTATCTACAAATACCTGCCCGATATCCGTACTGCGGAAATAGTTATCCATGTCGTCATTCAGTTCCAGCAGCTCCTTTATCTTCAGCTGATGTTCCGTGTTCAATGTGTGCAGTTCTTCATTCAGCGACTGCAGTTCTTCGTTACTGGATTGCAGCTCCTCATTGGCGGAAAGCAGTTCCTGGTTGCTGGACAGTAATTCCTCATTAGAAGTTTCGAGTCCTTCAATGGCCATCTGCAGGTTCGTGCGGGTCTCATTCAGTTCTGCCTCTAACGCCATTACATGGTCATTCACATCTGCCGGCTGGTGATCTGTACCTGAAGTTTCTCCGGAGGCATGCGCACTACTTTCATCTTCATTGAACACGATCAGTGTAAACGGTCCACTACCATTGCCGCTATCAGGTTTGATCAGCAGGTTTACCAATCGCAGGCCTTCCGGCGTATTCACTTTCACACCTTTCACCGCTGCCTTTTTTCCGGCTGCCCAGGCTTGTCTCAGTGTAATGTTCAATACCATGGATAGCTCGCCCGGCACCATTTTCAGGAGGTTCAGGTGCAGCTTTTTTTCAGGCAGGGAGAGATATTTTTTATAGTTCCCTATCGCCTCCTGTATCTCATATGCTTTATCAATGTATACGGCAGCAAAACCAAATTCTTCCGTCATCACCTCCCGGAATTCGTCCATCAGGCTATTCATTTTCTTTTCCGCCATTGCCAGATGACCATTCCCGTTACTACGCATGCCGCGTGTCTGACGGATGTACTCCAGTGGGCTGTAAAGATTATCAGGCAGCGTGCTGCGTGTACCGTCCGTCTTCCGGTAGATCTTCCATTTCCGGTGTACTTCTTCCAGTCCTCCGCGTATCATCGAGGCAGACTCACTGGGGCCCAGGAACAGGTATCCTCCTGTATTCAGTGCGAAATGGAGAGAAGACAGCACCTGCCGTTGCAACACATTCTCCATATAAATAAGCATGTTGCGGCAGGTAACGAGATCATTCTTTATAAAGGGAGGATCTTTTAAGATATTATGGCGGGCAAATACGATCTGCTTCCGCAGGCGTGGAGCGATCCGGTATTTCTTCTCTTCTTTTATAAAATATTTCTTCAGCAGTGCCGGCTCGACATCTTTCGCAATCGTAGCGGGATAGATGCCCCTGGCGGCATGCTCAATAGCATTACTGTCTAAATCTGTAGCAAAGATCTTTACGTCCAGCCATTTGTTCTTTTCATGCAGGCACTGATCCAGCAGCATTGCCAGCGTATATGCTTCTTCACCAGTGCTACAGGCAGTAACCCATATCTTCAGCACGGATCCTTCTTCCTTCTCCTCTACCAGCTTAGTGAGTATGTGTTCCTGCAGGTACCTGAAGGCTGTTTTATCACGGAAAAAACAGGTAACGCCGATCAGGAATTCCCTGGCCAGCGCTTTATTTTCTTCCCCGTTTTGCCGCAGCATTTGCAGGTATTCGTCCACTTTCTTTATACTGAACTGGGCCATCCGTTTTGCGATGCGCCGCGTAATGGTAGGGGACTTATAATTATTGAAATCCTGTCCGCTATGCTGTTTTACTAACTGGAAAATTTCTGTAAGCAGGTGTTCTTCTATCTTGCCATTAAAGATCTCCGCAGGCATGTCCTGGACATAATTGTATATTTCTGAGGGCATAAATTCCGGGGCCAGTATATAATCCACACTTTCAGCACTGATCACACTCCGCGGCATACCGTCAAATTTGGCCGTGTCCGGGTCCTGTGCCATGACCATACCACCCGCTCTTTTGATGGCAGTAGCCCCTTTGGTACCGTCGGTACCGGTGCCCGAAAGGATAATACAAATGGCAGCACTGCCCTTATCTTTCGCAAGAGAGAACAGGAATGTATCAATAGCAGTATTAGGCGCTTTTTCGGCCGGTTTCTGCAACAGCCGGAGACGCCCCTGCTCGATGATGATCTCCTTGTTATTGGGAATAACGTATATGCAATCATTCTCTACCGACATGTCTTCCTCTACTTCCCTGACCTTCATATTGGTATGCTTGGACACAAGCTCCACCAGCAAGCTCTTATAGTCGGGCGACAAGTGTTGAATGATAACAAAAGACAGATTGCCGTACTCCGGCATATTGTCAAAGAATTCATGGATGGCTTCCAAACCACCAGCAGAGGCTCCTATTGCTATTATGTAATTCGCTTTCTTCATCCGATGATTAACAATCAACCATTTTCATACCAATTTGTGCAGTTGCAAATTTGCAGACTGCCTTGCCGTTTATACCGGATGAAGTGCCGGAGGAGGGTTGCTGTCGACGTTCAGATGCGTTTCCGGTAGATGTGTAAAAGGGTATAAGTCCTGTCCAACATGTAGGGGTTTATATGGAGATTTTACTTAAAACAGTGGAAGATGGTGGAAGTGGTTATTGTAGCTCCTGCGCCCCTGAGAGCCATGCCTTGAATTTCAGCAAGGTAGCTGCCGCAGCACCCAGCACTCTTTCCTGCTGCTCTTCGGTACCGTGATATCCCTGAACATAATGTACAAATGTGTCCCAGTAAGACACCGTATCACTTCCATATCCCTGGAAGAAGGTCATCGCCTTAGGCAGCTCAGGCGTGTGCAGGTTATGTAGCAGCATCTGGCTGATTAATGGTCCGCTCATGGTGAAGTTTTCCAATACATACATAGCACCCATTGCCTGTGCATTGTCTACGATCTCAGGCAGGTCAGTACAGAGAGGAAACTCAGCCGCAGGTTCCCCGCTAATGGCAGCAATATCGTCCAGCAAGAGGGGCGCTTTCCTTCTCCGTTCAAACCTTCCGGGAAAAGAAATGTCTGTATGTCCGGCAATATGCTGTTCCAGTGGATAATAGTATCCGTATAACAGTGCCAGCAAGCTGACATATTTTTCAGGTGTATTTACCTCCTTTATCATGGGGATCAGTACACCTTCCAGCTCCTGCTGCTGTGTAGCCGTTCTTTCCTTTAACAATTCGATCATCGTACAATGCAGTTATAAGTTATCAAGAGTAACTAATTAAAAGTACGGTGAATAAATGTCTGGGCCGTGTGGAAAGATTTCTACGGTAGTTGTACAATGGTAAACCAGTAGGCATGCAGCATGCGGGTAAATGTAACCAGCTCTGAGAAATTTGCCGGTTTAATGGTATAACTATTCACACCAAGCTCATAACATTTCGAGATATCCTTTGCCTCTGTGGATGTGGTCAGGATAATAATGGGTAACCATTTCAGGTGAACATCTTCTTTTATCTCCCGTAAAGCCTCTCTCCCGTCTTTACGGGGCATATTCAGGTCCAGCAATATGATACTGGGAAAAGGGTATTTTTCTTCGTCGGCATATTTTCCATGTCTGCTCAGATAAAACATCAATTCCTCTCCATTCTCTACAAAAAGCAATTCTGCGTCGGTACCACTTTCTTCAAATGCCACCTTAATAAGCTCCCTGTCGTCTGCGTCGTCATCTGCCACAAGTATACATTTCCTGTTACGTAGCACCTTTTTGATCATCCAGTTTTTAGATTTAACGGCTAAAATTAATTTACTTCAATAAACTTGCAAAATGTTACGGAGGGGAATCGTGCCTTGGGTCCCGTCATTTGTGATGACGGGACCTTTAGGACTTATAAACTTTTAAAGAGAACTTTATTGTTTACGACTGAAAGTCGGATTTGGGCTTAACAAACAGCACTTTCAATCAGGAAGCAATACAAAGGTAGCAGCAGCAGCCCTATACGCCTGATCAAATCGGGAAAAAACATTACGAAATAGGGAAATATTAGCGCAGTTTCAACCTTGTTTCGATCATCCCGTTAAAAGACACCGGTCCCATATGCACTACCGGAATGACCGGTCCTACCCTTCCGGCAGGATGGCCTTCTATATAATTCAGTGCCGACATGACACTGGTTTCTCCCTCATCGCCAAAATCATGTCTTACATCGTCTTCCGCAGGTATATCTACATTCATTCCATGGAAATAATTGCCATCTCCATTCGCATTCTGCATATAGAAATTGGACATGTAAACGGTGTATTTATCGATCTTAATACCAAAGAAACCTACAGGTTTTCCATAAGTAGTAGCTCCTACCAGCTTTACTGGCATATAAGGCTTCAGGCTGTTAATAACCAGTTCACTCGCAGATGCCGTATTGCCGCCTACGATAAATACCACCTGTTTCACTGAGTTAAGCGCACCATCACTGGTGAACTTATATGTGTTCTTGGCAACTGTGTAATCCAGGTCGGCATAGGTAGCCCAGTGGCCATTCCACATCACAGGTTGCCCCGCACTGTTGAGGAACAGCTGCTCTTTCAGAATAGGTACCTGCCCTTTCTGCATCAGGTCATTAAAGTATTCGACATACATCACTTTACCATCCAGCGAACTGGGTGCGATCTGGTTTACCAGATATTCAGCCGATTCGGTATAACCACCTCCGTTATAACGCAGGTCGACTATCAGGGACGTAACCCCTGCCGTTACAAACTGGAAAAACGCCTGATCTATCGCTGCTTTGGTCACATTATATAAAGAGAAACGGCCATAGGCGATGTATCCGACCTTCTGTGCACCTGCATTCAATATTGTTGTTTTAAGTACCGCTGAGGAGGTATATTTTTTCTTCGTCAGGCCCACCACTTCGGGTACCCCTGCAGTCTTTTCCACCGTCAATGTCACATTCGAGCCATTCAGCGCGTTTTCTATAAAAGCGCCGGATGATGAGCTAACCGGTGTGCCGTTTATAGCATTCACTTTCATGCCCCTGGTCAGACCGGCAGTTGCTGCCGGAGAGGCCGGATATACGATGCGGATACGGACTTCAGTCCCCGAGGCGGAAAGCCCCAGGCCCAGATCCTCTCCTTTATCACTGAGGTCAATAGATCCCTGCCTGCCACCACTAAGGCTTTCTTCTGATATGAACGAATATTTTGGATGACCGGGAATGCCTGAATACTCATACGCTTCGCCGGTAAGAGGGTTAGTCTTGAATTGTGTAATAGCGTAAAGTTCTCTTTGGTAATTGGACAGCACATTGCCGCCAGTGGCATATTGCCGGGGTTTAAACACGTCTACCGCCGGTATTGCATCATACCAGAGGTAAATCTGCTTAGCATAAAGATACAGGGAATCTGTTGTCAGTTGCTCCCGGGTACCTTCAGCAGGCGGGGTGGGGGTGTCGGTCTGTTTATCTTTTTTACAGGCAAACCACAACATGGACAAAAGCAAAAGCTGGACTAGGGAATTGTTCTTTTTCACCTGGAAGGTTTTAAGTTGACTGTAGAATAGTACAATCCCATGAAATTACGAAAAAAGGCAGACTCCCTTGCCATACAGGATCTACCATATTTTAAATAAAAATTAATCGCTGATAATCAACCCAAAAACATGTTTACTGTAATACAAGACCATTAGTAGTACTTAATGCCATCATCCGCGGAAATACGGCCCGCCCTGGCGGTCGTTTGTTTGCACCCCGGGATTTTACATCCTGATATATTTCAAATATTTTGAGGAATAGGGCACCTATTTGTGGGCGGGATGCTCAAATTACAAACATGTAATAAATAATAATATCATAAAAACAAAGGCATTTATGCTATCTTACATATCCACAAAACACTGTTTATCAGCATTTTAATATCCCCACTTTTGGGGATATCTAATTCTTGAGCCGGGGATTGACAAACACAACATTTATAACTTTCTTTGCATTCTGAATATTTGCCAGCTTTTATACACCACATTAGGGAAACGGGATAATAAAGATACAAGAGAAGATTGTCTACAATCTCCCATCAATTGTAATAGTGAACATAAATCTTTAAATATCAACTAAACCAATGGTTAAATTAGAGTACATCTGGCTGGATGGTTATCAGCCCACCCAAAGCCTTAGAAGTAAAACCAAAATCGAAAGAAATTTCAGCGGTAAACTGGAAGATCTCCCTATGTGGAGCTTTGATGGATCCTCTACCCGGCAGGCTCCGGGCGGTTCATCTGACTGCCTGTTAAAGCCTGTTTTCATGGTTAAAGATCCGCAGAGAAAAGATGCTTACCTGGTAATGTGTGAAGTACTGGAAGCTTCCGGTAAACCACACGCTTCCAATGGCCGTGCTACTATTGAAGACGACGATAACGATTTCTGGTTCGGCTTCGAACAGGAGTATTTCTTATGGAGTCCTGACAACAACAAGCCGCTGGGTTTTCCTGATGGTGGATATCCTAATCCGCAGGGCCAGTATTACTGCTCTGTAGGTGCTAACAATGCCTTCGGACGTGACATCGTTGAAGAACACCTGGACGTATGCCTGGCAGCAGGACTGAACGTAGAAGGTATCAACGCGGAAGTAGCTGCCGGCCAGTGGGAATTCCAGATCTTCGCTAAAGGTGCAAAAGAAGCTGGTGACCAGATCTGGATCGCCCGCTATTTACTGGAAAGAATTGGTGAGAAATATGGTGTTTCCATCAACTGGCATTGTAAACCATTAGGTACACTGGACTGGAACGGTTCCGGTATGCACGCTAACTTCTCCAACACATTGCTGAGAACTGCAGGCAACAAAGTTGTTTACGATAAAGTTTGTGAGGCATTCAGACCTGTTGTAAGAGAACACATCGATGTATATGGTGCTGACAACCATCTGCGTCTGACTGGTCTGCACGAGACTGCGTCCATCCATGACTTCAGCTACGGCGTTTCTGACCGTGGTGCATCTATCCGTATACCTGTAGCTACTGTAGAAAAAGGTTGGAAAGGTTACCTGGAGGACAGACGTCCGAATTCCGCAGCAGATCCATATAAAGTGGCTGCAAGGATCATCAAAACAGTAAAATCAGTAGCTGTGTAAGCACTACTATATGCATGTAAATAATGAAAAAAGGGTGCGTCATTTCCATGATGCACCCTTTCTTTTTGTCAGGCGGCTACCCTGTGTAAAAACTAGTTAAGTCTCTTGTAACGGAATTTGAAGAAAGGATAGTTGTTGGCCTGCACAGTACTGTTTGGCGTACCATTCGAATACAGGTCCTGTAACTGTACCTTGTATTTCACACCTGCATCAGTGGTTACGATCAGTGTTACTTCCACTCCCCATTCAGCAATAGGATATACAATGTGATTTACCACATCATAGTTATACCATCCCGGATGTGCAGTATTGATAGTGGTATTGCCGGTAGGAGGCGCCATCAGGATACGGTTGTAACCGAATACGGATACAGTAGTACCTACCGTGCTGGCGGTCACATTGGCAAACGAAGTTGCAGCGGTATATTGTAAAGTATAGCCGGATGGTACACTAACGTCAGCATTGGCAGTGCCATTAAAGACGAGGTCATAACCATCGCAGCCGCCATCATTGTCAGCAAGGCTGTAGTAATAAGTAGCATGAGCAACATGCGGAGGATTGCCGGTTGTACCCTGCACACCCTGAAAGAAGTTGGCCACATTATACACGCCACTGGCATCCAGCGTTACAGTACCATAGGTACTGTCGCAGTTGAAAGCAACTGTCTGGCCGGCACCTGGATTAGTAGCAGCAATAGTATTGTTAGCACCTGGCAATGAAGGCACTGTTTGTTGGCCTTCCTTCTGGCAGGAAGAGAAGATGGCTACTGATACGAAGGCCATTGCCAACATCGAACGAGAAATATTTTTTGTAGTTTTGACTGCCGATTGGGGGGCAGTGTCTAAGATTTTCATTTTTAGTGATTTAAAATGTTAAGGATAAGATACTTGTTCCCGGATCTCTCGCGGGCCGGACAGTTCCAGTGTCCGGCTCTTTTTATTTCCGGGACGGCAGCCGCCGTAAACAATACTCTTTTATTCTGTAATGATCAGAACCGGGTTAATTGTTCCTGCACGCAGGTATACCGTCGCTCCCAGATAATTCCGGAACGCCGCATGTAAAAGATTATAGTTCCCTGGCGGGAAATCAGCAGGTATACGATAGGTGACACTGGTCAGATCAAACGCCACCAGCTCCAGGTTGTAATACGTCTGGCCACCAGTCAGCCTGGCCCTTCCAGCCACCATGCCTCTCATATTAGCGCCATTGAGTGTAAATGTTCCGCCTCTTTTAAGCGTGAAGGCTGCTGTCAGGCTATTCACAGTTGGAAAAGGATAAATGATCTGCACATAGTCCCTTTCACTGGTAACAGTTTGTGCGCCTGAGACGATCTTCAGCTTATAACTACCAGTATCCACCGCAGGTGTGGCGATGTTCACAGAATACTCATTGGCGCCCAGTTCCGTAAAACTATTGATCACACACCGGGTCGCTGTACCTGTTGCCGATACCAGGTACACTGCCGTGAAAGCACTATCAGGTATCACATAGGTAATACCGCCGATGTCTGTAGTAGCTTCCAGCCTGCCTACTACATCTGTTCTGTCATTGATCAATAGGTCTGGCTGATTCACCACTACACGCAGTTTATAAGTGGCTTTAGCGCCTGTTTCTGCTGTCACCACATAAGACACACTATCTTTCAGAGACACCTTTGTTCCCGATGCCGGCGATACGACTGCATGCTCAGAAACAGCGATCAATGGCGCAATAGATTCGGGCAGCGGATGATCAAAAGGCCAATACAGTATAATACTGCCATTGCTGATGGCTGCAGGGATAGTATCTCCCACACCAGCCACCACCTGGAAGGTTTTTAGTTCGTTATAAGGATAAGGCGCCTGCACCGTTTCCTTACTACAGGCGCCTATAGTCAGCCATAGCCCTAAAGCGGCGACTGTCAGTTGTGAGGTAGATATACTGAAAAGTTTCATGTACGCGTGTTGTTTTAGCTATTAAAGGAGCACTTAGCGTGATTGTATCTTTACCGGGTTCTTCATAGTGGCAGAACGGGTATACGATGTGACCCTGATCCGGTACAATCCTTCCGGCACCTGCGCGGCGGATGGTACGGTAGCTCCTATCCTTGTTGTGTAGTTGTCGCCATTTACCACTGTGTATACAATACCACCCTGTTCATTCAGATAACTGATGGTAGAGAAGATGCCCAGCAACTCCTGCTGCGGAATAAAATTCTTACCGGTGATGTCATAGAAGTTAAACTCAGATGTAGCCGGTTTACTGTGGTATAACACGGTTGGATTGGCAGCATCGGGCGACAGCTCATCCAGCGTAATCTCCGGCTGCTGAGTAGTAAGCAGTAGCCTATACGTTGCCTTACGTCCATCTTTTCCTGTCACCACATATTCAATGTTGGCGCCTTCTGTCAGCTTCTTCGTAATGTTGTCTATCAGTACGCCACTGGCAGGGCTGACCGTAGCACCTTCAGAAACGGCAATTTCAGGCTGTATAGTGGTCAGGTAGTAATAATATGGAAGAATGACTGTGATAGTCCCTTTCTCGTCATTTACGGCCCCGTAAACAGGTTCGTCCGGCACATTGGTGATCTTGTAGGAAAGTATCCTGTTGGAGGCCTGGGCCGGTACTTCAATAGTATCCGTTTTTTTACAGGCGGCGGCCAGCATCATTGCCGGCAACGCCAGCAGTAGCAGGTATTTGATCTTCATTGCGGGTATATATTGAGCATGATTATTTCAGGTCCAGCTGTTTGCTGCCGTCTTTCTGAATAGCGTATTTGAAAGTCACAAAGCCGGGCTTACCAGAGCGAGTAGGCAGTTCCGGTGCTCCCTTGTAAATACTGTAGATCACCATCTTGGCATAATGCCCCTTCGCTGTTTTGATGATCAGCGTACGCGGCATACTATAACAGATATGCGCTACACTATCCGGATTGGCATCCGGGAACTGTAAACCATAAAAGTCATAAAAGGCCCATCCATCTGTACTGGGACCAAAATAATCCAGTCCGATACCATCATTGGTCAGCAACTGATCATCGCTGACAGGCACTGTTTTTACATGTGCAAATGCACTGTCAAACAGGCGGCGGGCAGGAATCGTCTTAAATGCTTTCTGCGGCCCCATATAATATTCCGCATCAATGGCAGCATCCTTCACCAGGTAGATCCCTCCTACCCCTGGTCCGCCGTAACCAGGAGAATACTTCGCCTTACCATTGTTAACGAGAATAGTACTGTTGTAGGTACCGGTGAAGGCAATGTCCCAGTTGGCCGTCTGCACTTGTGAGGCAGGAATGGTTCGCTGGTCTTCCAGGCTATAGTAGAATGCTTTCGCCGCAGCGCCGGAAGTAGCGGCAGTATCAGCAGCGAGATCCGTCAGGGTGTATACGCCTGTCTTCACATCCACCTTAGTGGTATCTTCCGGCGGATTGACAACCGGTGTATCAGTATCGCTTTTAGAGCAGGCGATGGCAAACATGGCCAGGGCCATGCATAAAAGGTGTGTCTTTTGCATAGATGTTAATGTGCTTAATCAGTTAATTACGTTCAGGGCGTTCTTAGGTTACGGCTTCCATCTTCCTGCACATAATAGCGGAAGGTGAAGTAAGGCGCCGGCCAGTACAGGTCTGTCACCGCCGGCGGATTTCCCTGGTATACATTGATCAGTTCCAGTTTGGCGTATTTACCTTCTGCCGTCATGAGCACGAAGGTTCTGTTTTTGATGGGTATAGCCAGGTGAGTGGTCAGCGAATAAAAGTACCAACCCGTATTATACACCTGCGGATAACCATCCCATCCTGCGAACTTCAGGTTATACGCTTTCATATCCTCTACGGCGGGAGCTGTGGTTACCTTTGAATAAGGAGAATCCACCGCTATGATCAGTCCTTTCCCCGGACCGCCATATCCAGGCCCATTGGGATTACTCCCGTCGTTCACATATACCAGTGCATTGTACACATCCGTAAAGGCAATGTCCCAACTGGCACTTTTCCTGTTAGCCGCAGTGCTGTCCCACGATTGTAGTTTCCCTCTCAGTTTGAAATAAAAAGGCTTGAACGGACGGCGCTCCTTTCCCTCTACCCCATCGGCAACAGAGGCTTCCGTATCGCCAGCCAGATCATAGATCACTGTGCTGACGCCGTCTTCATAGTTCGTCTTTGTGTCATTATTCTCATCCTTCTTACAGGATGCAATGGTTAACATTAGTGTTGTTAACAGACAAATATGGATCGTATATCGCATGATTGTATTTATTTAAACATTCGCCATTTCAGCCCTACCATCAGTATCCGTCCCGGTTGTCCTGGCATCAGCATATCAGTATAATTCATCAGGTTATCCGCTGTTAACTGCACGGATAAATGATTGTTGCAAAATTTCTTTTCGAGAGAGGCATACAACATCGCGTAGCCTGCGATGAACGTATCATACCTGTCCAGGAAACGGTTGTTGTTCGCGTCATCATACCCGGCCTTACTCCTGTAGGTAACACGGAAAGTAGCGTTGATGCCCCAGGGCGCATATTCATAGAATATCCGCGCATTAGCCATATGCCTGGATCGGTTCTCCAGCCCGATATAGTCACTTACCTTTGATGTAGTGGTTTCACCGGTATTACTGTTCCTCACTTTATTGTAAGGATAACCTCCTGCACGGATGGAATCCATCACACCCCGGTCTTTGGCATACAGCAGCTGGTATCCTGCGGAGATCTCAAGGCCTGTTAAAGGGCTTACAGATACTCCTGCTTCTATACCGGCGGTATACGACCTGTCAAGATTGATATAGGAATAAACAGGTTGATAATTGGTTCTTGTTGCTACCTGCACTGTATTAATAAAGTTGTGCAGGTTATTGTAGAAAACATTCACATTCAGTTTTATGGCAGCATGCGGCTGCACACTGATGCCGGCATTATAAGACACGGATGTTTCCGGTTTTAATCCAGCACTGATATTCTTTGCCACGGGCCTTACTTCACTGATCAATCCTGCCGCCTGCATTTCCGCTAAAGTAGTGGCCACTTCCTCTACCCCCAGCACGGTATAACCCGCCTGTGGATTCGTAAAGACCTGGTACCGCTTCTTAAAGTCAGGCGTTTTATAACCAGTACCTACAGCCGCTTTTAATATGATCTTATCAGTAATACTGTAGCTGATGCCTACACTGGGATTTAATCTGCCGCCATAGTAATTATGATGGTCATAACGTGCTCCGGCGCGTGTAGTCAGCTTGCTAAATACCGTCCAGTCCACCTGTAAGTAAGCATACTCACTATGCATGTCATTACCGCCGTGAAACTCCGTATCATCCATACGTTCCAGGTTAATGCCTGCTCCGCCGGTAAAGGATAACTTATCCACAGGCGTATACAATACCTGCTCCTCAAAGCGGTGAAAGTATTGTGTGAATTCATTGTCCTTCAGCGCTACCTGTTTACCGGTACTTACATCCTGGCTGGAACTGTAGCGGGTAAGATAGTACTGACTGTTTAGCCGGAACTTACTGCTGAAAGCAGATTGCAATACAGCGGATGCATTGACATCACTTTCGCTCAGTACATCTTTTGTGCTGTTTTGTGTCTGACCAGTGCCATACACTGATTCATTCAGTGATTTACGCAAAGCCCATCTGCCGGAGAGGAACAACTGCTGACTATTACCAACGCGATAGCGCAGACGTGATTGCAGACTATAGCTGTCATAAGGCGGCGCAGTTGCTCCTCTGCGCAGATAGCTGTTTACATTATAGCCATCAGTATGATAGTAGTTGCCGGACAATGAAAGGGAGGCCTTCTCTTTTGCAAAAGGCAGCTCACCTTCCAATGTGGCATCCTGCGTATTTTGTGAACCATAGCGCACAATAGCCTGTGCCTGCGGTGATGTGATCTTCTGGCGGGTGATAATATTCACCACACCTCCCAGGGCTTCACTTCCAAATAAACTGGAAGAGGCCCCCTTTACGATCTCTATTCGTTCAATGTCTGAAACAGTGATACGTGACAAGTCAAAGTTCCCCGCATTTCTTCCGATCATGGGCTGTCCGTCTATCAGGATCAGGATGTAATCGGAACTGAAACCCTGCATCTGCATCCCAATAGCACGGGAGCCGGCTGCAATATCATTCACGATGTTCACACCGGTCTGTTCCCGCATTACTTCATCCAGCCTGCGGCTGCCCATCATGTCCAGTGTTTTCCTGCTGATGACCGTTACCGGCATGGCGGCTTTGCTGGTAAGAGTTTCCAGGCGTACCGCTTTCACCTCCACGCCACGCAGGGATTTCGCCTTAGTTGCAGTATCAGTCTGCGCTGTAGCCCATTGAGCGCCAACACATGATAGTATGATAGTAATGCACAGTTCCTTTCCGGTATACATGGGTTAAAATGATAGTACGAATGATCGATTCTTTTTAGCTTGCCGACTTCACCAGTTTGTATTCAATAACAGGGTATCCTCTTGTACCTCCATCATTCAGGCCCATGCTGACAAATTTCAGTTTATAGTAGTTGCCGTTGGCATCCTTTACGATGTAGTAGAAGTTCTTATAGATACCATTACCGGTAGTGGCTCTCCAACTACCGCCGATAGCATCGCGGGTAGATACAAAGGTCTGCGCTGCGATATTGGCTGTTGTGAAATTGTTATAGCTTACAGTATTGCTGTCTACTTTCGCAGCGGTCACACCTGCATACTGATTGATCACTACAAAGTCAGAGAAGAAATAAGGAATAGTAGCAGTATAGTAAGCAGCATAAGACCAGGCAATATCCCATTGCGTTTTCTTAGGCTCCACGTTTACAGTGGCGCCATTGTCCAATGAGAAGAAGGTAAAGTTATAATTGTTATCCTTGCTGATATTGGCAGTCTTGATAGTTGTTTCTTTCAGCTTTGCATACTGTAAAGTATAACCATCGCCATTGCGGGTAACCAGGATCTTGTACCAGGTAGCAGGATCTGCGGCAGAAGCACTCTCTGGTTTCACCAGGTAAACATGATTAGCGGATGCAGTAGCAGCTACCTCAGCGATCGCCGTCTTCGTCAGATCACCAAATACATCATCGATCATGCTCAGCGTACCTGCCCCCTGACCAATAGCCATACTCACACCTGCGGTATCACCAATATTGACAGTGCTGATATCTGTTTTGTTCAAGGCAACAGCACTTATGGATGTAAAGCTATTCAGT
The DNA here is from genome assembly GCF_003014595.1 of Chitinophaga ginsengisoli. Taxonomy (GTDB): domain Bacteria; phylum Bacteroidota; class Bacteroidia; order Chitinophagales; family Chitinophagaceae; genus Chitinophaga; species Chitinophaga ginsengisoli. The sequence goes on from NZ_PYGK01000003.1 coordinate 460,698, forward strand.
ATAACACGATATGATGATCCGCTATAAAAGCCGAGTGACCAACTGGCACGTGCTCTTGTCGCTGTCGAATCTGCACTGAAGTCCACGTAAACGGTATTAGGGGAACCAGCACCACCGCCTCCATCCAACGTCAGTTGAGCACCATCTGAGGGTGGTCTCACCACGGTGGCATCCTCGTCTTTGCTACATGCACTGAATAATCCTGTTCCAATAGCAAGTACGAGAAAAAGTCTGCTTAATTTCATAGTCATCTTTTGTTTTGAATTGTTAGAGCAATAGGTCCCCTGCCGCAGTATTGAATCAAGACAATACAGCGGCCCATGCGGATGCATTACCAGTGTTTAAATAAAATATGTATACGGTATTACACGAACTACATCGGAGTTTGTAGTTATTGTATAATATTGGCGGAGTAATAATACATGCAAAGAAAGCATGTAGCGGACAAATAAGTTTATCTATTCAGGAAAATGATTTACGCGAAAGGGAAAATCTACCTGAGCAGTTCATATACCTGTTGGAGTAATATGGCTTCACTCATAGCCTCTTTCATGTTTCGCCATTCCTGCTGAGTGAAGGTGAAACTGATATCCCGGCAGGGAGAATGCACCACTACCCGCTCTTCTCCGTCGGGAAATGTCATAGAGCAATCATGAAAGTCCTGGTGTTCCAATGTTTCATAGAATAGCTGGAAATCCTGTGGTGTGAAATTAAGGACCAGGTTATTATGCCAGATGTATACTGTCTGGCAATTCGCACAATGGCTGATGTGGGCTTGATCCTTCTTGCACAATGTTCTGATATCGCACATAATGTTTTAGTTACAAACACGGAGCTCCTGGCGGAGTATTGTGTCTCATTAAAAATGTTTGGGTATGTCTCAGTAAGCGCCGCATACCTGCGCCGGCAGCGGCTGCTTTCACTGAGCCGTTTTCTTAGGATAGTAAAAAACTTGGGAGCTGACAAACAATGGATGTTCGCAGCATTATATATCAATCAATCACTCTTTACGCAATTCAAAAATAGGAAGTAGTATGAAGGAAGGATGCTCGAATGAGGAAAACGATTTGTCTATTAGGGAAAATATCGGAACGGGATGGATGCATCACGGCGTATATTACGTTCCAGGATTATCACCCTATCTCCGGGGTTACACCCCGCGCTACAAACAAAAAGGCTCCTGACGGAGCCTATCGACGTTTTGTTAAATGTATGACTGCATACTACAGCTCCGCTGCCAGCATACGCCATTCTTCCAGTTCAGGGTTACCTGGTTTACGTTTACCGAAGAACTGTGCAATCATTTCTCCTGTTGCATCAAATACTTCCAGTGATGTTACAATACCATCAACGGAAGGTTTCTCAACAACCCAGCATTGTGTGATAACATCTGTTCTAAGGTGCAGATTAAAATCTTCATCCATGACATTGATCCAGTTCGGAATGGCAACGATCTTCTGTACAGGACCTGTATGAATTTCAATATTGCCCGGATTACCGACAAACACCATGATCTCCAGTCCGGTGGCAGCAGCACTTTCCAATAGCGTTTTCACACAATCATTATTCACGCGGCGTGCAAACTTACCTTCTGCTAATTCCAACGCACGGACCCTGGAAAGTTTATGTTTCATCAGCAAAGGGAAGAAATCATGCGTATCCTGTAATGCCGCCCAGCCCTGCAGGAAGGCGTTCTTATCTGCATCTTTATCGTTATATACGGGAGCAGGCGGCGGAGGTGCTATCGTAATAACAGTCGGTTGTTCCGCAGCAGTGAAGTTTGCTACTAATGCATCCCAGGCGGTTAGGTTGGTTTGTTCTACAGCATAGATCTTCATGATAGCAACACCCTGCGCATCAAATATCTGAAGTGACTTTTTGAAGCCAATAATATCGTCCGTTTCTATAGCAAAACCATATTTCCAGCGGGAGAAGAACATACGTAGATCAATGTCTTTTCCTAACACAGTGCCCACGTGTTTATTCCCTGTATCTACTATCTCAAAAATACCTTTGCGTTCTATCACACAGTTTTCATTGCGTGTCAGCACCATTACTTTTCCCAGCGCAGGCATAGCCTGTATCAGTGCAGGGAATTCATTCTTCAGGTGTCTTACAGTACCACCGGTGCAGGCAGCTACCAGCTCGCCTTCACTGACTTGTAACTGGCTGGCAGCATCACGGATCCTTGTTTTCGGATGTTGTTCACGAAAAGCCTGCCATTGTTCTTTTAATGTAGTCAGAGTTGTGTTCATGTGTTACAATACTTTTAATGCCTTTAGGGCAGGTGATTGAAATAAGCCACCGGTAGCGGCGGTAACCACCAGCGGATAATGACAGTGCGGATGTTCCAGTACGGCTACATCCACACCGAAACAGTTTTTGATATGAGCAGATGTGAGGATCTCCTCCACGGTTCCCTGTGCATATACACGACCATCTTTCAGCAGTAGCAGCTTGCTGGCATAAGCAGCAGCCAGCTGAAAGTCGTGCAGCACAGCTACCACCAGTACGCCGCTGGCAGCCAGTGTAGCAGCCAGTTGCAGTGACAATTGCTGATGAAGGATGTCCATCCCGGTTACCGGTTCATCCAGCAGTAACATTTTCCTGCCGGTATAGTCGGTGGCTTGTAAGTCGGGCGCTTCCAGCAATTGCGCCAATACACGCGCCATCTGTACGCGTTGTTTTTGTCCGCCGGATAATGTAGGATATGTCCTGTCACGCAGGCTTTGTATCTGCATTATCTTTAAGGCATAGGTAATGATCTCTTTGTCTGTGGCGGAAAGATGGGCGTTATAGATATAACGGCCCATACTCACCACCTCTTCCACAGTGAATGGCTGGTTTAATGTCAGCTGCTGTGACAACACTGCCCTGGTGTGGGCTTGCGCTGCTATGGGTAATGACTTTAATTCCTTTCCCCCTATCATTACACTACCCTGGTATTGCATATATTCTCCCGCTATTACTTTCAGCAGCGTAGATTTCCCTGCACCATTGGCGCCCATGACCACGTACAGCTCTCCGGCTGCTGCTTCCAGGCTGACGCCCTGCAGGATCTTTATTTTACCGAGTGAGAGCGATATATCTTTTACACACAACATCATGCAGGTATAGTCCTTTTTTCCTTGATAATAAGCCAGAGGAAGAATGGTGCGCCTATTACAGCGGTAATAATTCCTACCGGCAATTCCGCAGGGGCTACAATGGTACGGCATAACAGGTCGGCCACTGTCAGCAGGACTGCGCCGGACAAAGCAGCCCCTGGTATCAGTATCCTGTAGTCGGGCCCCGTGAACTGCCGTACGATATGTGGTACGATCAGTCCTATAAATCCGATGATACCTGCTACCGCTACGCCCGCTGCTACCGCCATCGTTGCAAAGATGACGAGCAGCGATTTGAGCCTTGGCACTTTCACGCCACTGTGCATCGCTTCCCGTTCACCCAACGCCAGCAGGTTCAGCGCAGGTGCCAGGCGGGGTAGCATGATCAGCGGAATGATAACAAAGGGAGCTACCCCTGCTACCGTCTGCCAGCTGGCGCCTCCCAGGCTGCCCAGCGACCAGAAAGTAATACTGCGTAGCTGCTCGTTGCTGGCCAGGTAGGTCATTAAACCGGTAACAGATTCACATAATGCTCTCACCGCAATACCGGCCAGCAGCATGGTGGAAATAGCTGCTTGTCCGCCGGTACGGGCAATGCGGAAAATGAATAAAGTAGTGATGACCGCTCCTGCAAATGCAGCCAGGTTCAATACATAAAAATTCAATACCGGCACATGCTGAAAAACAGGTAGCGCGCTTTGTACAATGATCATCACCACAGCTGCCATAGAAGCGCCTGAACTGATACCTATCAGACCCGGATCTGCCAGTGGATTCCGAAACAGTCCCTGCAGCGAGGCGCCTGCCACTCCTAATCCGGCGCCTATTAATACGCCTAGTATCACCCTCGGCAGACGGATCATCCACAATACGCCGGGCATGTTCTCCTCATAGGCAACAGGCAGATGAATGCCTGCCTTATTCAACAGGATGGCAAGTACCTGCATACCTGATATATGCATGGCGCCAGTACCGGTTGCCAGCAGTATCACCATGATGAGCAATACACTCAGTATAGTGATGCTGCTGACGCGTTTTATGTTTGTTATATTCATTATTATTTATTCACGAAACATGTCCCCCCGGGTTTGCAACCCGGGGCTACAAACAGGCGACTCCTACAGAGTCGATTGACGGAGAATAATCACTTTTGTTATAAACATGCATTCATCTCTTACGGAGTCAAATGTGGTTCTCATGAGTTCAACTTTCCTGCAAGTTCCTGCACAGCCTGTATTACACGCGGTCCGAAACCTGTCAGCAACTGACCATCCATTACAATTACTTTCTTTTGTTTACCTGCTGTTGTTGCTGCGATGCCCTGTACTTTCAACAGGCCATCCACACCACCCATGCTTTTTAATCCATCATCAAACATGAGGATCACATCCGGATTAGCAGTCACCAATGCTTCAGGAGTCAGTGGTTTGAAATCATTGAACCCAGTAGCTGCGTTCTGTGCACCGGCCAATGCGATGATCTTATCGAGAGGTGTTTCTTTACCTGCTACCATCATCGTACCGGCGCCACGGGCATAGATGAACAATACTTTTTTAGGTTGAGATTTAACATGTAATGCCTGCTGCTCTTTATCCAGCTGTTTTACCAGTACAGCGCCTTTTTCCGGCACTTTCAGGGCAGCTGCAACTTCTGTGATCAGTTTTTTAGTGCCCGCTACTGAGAACTCCTGCTTCAGCAGCACCGTTTTTACACCTACATTTTTAAACTGTTCAATCACTGCCGGTTGAATAAAATTATCAGTAGCCAGGATCAGATCGGGCTGTAGTGCCAGTACCGGTTCGGCAGAAATATTCCGGTTATGTCCCACCTTTGCTACTTGCTTCATGCTGGCAGGATAAGTGCTCGTTACGTCCACACCTACCAGGGCACTTTCAAACCCCAGTGCACATACAATCTCGGTAACCGCGCCGTTCAGGGATACGATACGCTTAAAACCCTGCGCGCTAACATTCGTCGCTGCCAACAGGCAGACAGCCAATGACACGATCAATGATCGTATCCGTATATGATTCATCATAATCTGATTAAAGTAAGAATGACAATAATAATGTTGATAAGAGAAATGAATGGTTGACCCTACCCGGGGTTTGGGCCAACCATCGCTTACCATGAGCATTTTACTCCGCCATGCTCCGGCAAGAACCTACATAAGTTTCGCATACAGGATGCCGGGAAGTCAGGTATGGACAGACTAAAGGCCATTACGGAACTTCACAGTGATCCGGTACAGGTTACCAGTAATTAAATTTTAAAAAGTATCACTATCAGCCTTGATATGATATATAGGGATATATCAGAAACGGACTGACAGGTGCGGCGGAGTAATTGAGTGATGCAAATCTATGTCATAGAAATGTAACGAACTAATCGGATCGGGAAAATTTTATGACAATCTTTACGCAAAAGGAAATATCTACGTCTTTCAATATTTCATGGGAGGAAGTTCGCGATGGGGTTAAACTAAATGCTTTGTGCTATTGTTAAATATACATTACCTATCACCGGAAAAATTTAAACCCATGGATTGGGATGAAATACTGAATCCACTATCGCCATACTATCAGAGTGCGATGCAGGAACAACAACAACTTGTCAATCTGCAGGACGGGCTCATATCAGCTGCCAGAGAACTGATGTCATCCGTTTACCCGCAGATCTATCATCTTGAATCGGCCGGATACACAGAACTTGAAAACACCATTATTTCAGAATGTGTGAAACTGTCGTGTAAGCTGAACGATATTATACTGAAGTACCAGATAGAAAAATAGCCACTGTACTATTCTATTGCGAACGAAAGCCTTCTGGCATTCACCCCTCCAAGAATGCCATACCCGTTTTTCACATTGGAATAGACATTCACAGGATCCGTTGAGAAATCAATCCGCTCCTCCAATCGTTGTGAATACGTTCCATCAAGGTACTTGTAGGCTCCTCTGGTCAACCCGCTGACTTCCACTATCATGTGAGAAGCTGTTATTTCTTTGCTTGTCTGCAACACAAAGAGCACCTCCTTTCCATTGATACGTTCATCCGTCAGCAGCACTTCGCTGTAATATTCATTACCGATGATGTCAATGAAGTTATTGTTGAATGACGGGTCCAGGCGGAACTTTACCGTATCATGTTTCAGGGGCACGATCTCTCCATTTACAACATCCGCATTATATACGCGGATCCTGTAATAATTCTTTTCTGCGATATTATCTTTCAGAGAGAACTTTACCCTGTTGGAGGCCTTTTGTGCAGAGCCATCCCTGACATCTGCCGCAGGTGGCGTGCTATCTGTTGCTGCAACACTGGCAAGGCCGCTATAACTCACACTCACCGTATATTCTTTGCCAACTCCCGCCACGCCTTGCGATACGTAATATCCCCTTCCGTTGATCACCCTCCATTCCGGTGCAGGCAGTGTCTTCCCGTTTTCCTGTAGCACCACAGCTGCGCCCTGTAATTCCGGGAACCGCAGATTACCGTATTCCTTTACCGGCTTACTTTTGGTCACGCGTATATATATGAGACTGTCCGGCTGTATCAGGCTGTTCAGCACCACCTTATCCCCATCATAAGGAATCGGGATCCGTGATTCTTTCTCACAGGCCGTCATTACAATGACCAGCAATATTGCATAAAATGAAAATGGACGCATACGTTTCATTTAAAATTTAATTGCATAGGTTACGCTTGGCAGAATAGGCAAAATGCTGATCTGTGCCAGGTAACGTTCCTGCTTTTTTGTATCAGTAACGATATAATAGGAAAACGGATTCGGCTGATTATACGCATTATACAGACTGAATGTCCAGCTCTTTGTCCACAGCTTTTTCTTTTTACTGTAGGTCGCGCTGAGATCCAACCTATGCATGGATGAAGTACGGTATTGATTCCTGTTGCCAATATGATCCAGGATAGGATCCCTCTGTGGTGGATCATAAGGAGACGCATCTCCTGTCCCCTCATAACTTGCTGTTGGCAAGGTCAATGGTAGTCCTGTAGTATATTCCCAGTTGGCAGACAGTTCCCAGCGTTTACTCAGCCGTTGTGTAAACACTATTTCAATATCATGCCTGCGGTCATATTTATAAGGGAAAGACTTGCCTCCATTCACAGAGGGAAATTTCCTGTCAGACCAGGACAGGGTATAACCGATCCATCCTCTTGTTGTCCCTTTTTTCTTTTCCAGCATGATCTCTCCTCCATAACTACGCCCCTTACCAACAGCTACCTCATCATCCCAGTTTTTACCCGCACCATCAAATGGTGATACATACTCGCTGTATTCTATTACATGATCCATGGTCTTATAATACACTTCTGCAGACATGGTATACATCCGGTGGCGGCTGCTCTTTACAATACCTATTGATCCCTGACGGGAGAACATTGGTTGCACCTTTCTTGTAGACGGTACCCAGAGATCTGTCGGCAGACTGGCATTGCTATTGGAAAGCAGGTGCAGGTACTGGGTCATATGTGTATATGATGCCTTGACAGTCCATCTGTGTGGCAACTGATATCTGAGCCCCAATCTTGGCTGTATTGAATGATAGAAACGCCCATCCACCAGGAAGCCGGAAGCATGTATACCAGCATTGATCCGGAGTGCCTGTGTTGCGCTCCATTCATCTTCTGCATACAACAAGATCTCCTGTCCGACGGAAGCGCCGTTATCGTAAGTCGTATCCAATGATGGCTGTTCGCCACCTTCATCTTCAAACAGTGATACGCCCGGGTTAAAAATGTGCGTAATAGCACCCATCCCAAACTTGATAGTATGATTGGGTTGCGGCCTGTATTCAAAATCAGCCTTTACAACAACATCCTGTATGCTGGAATAATATTTTCCGTACAATCTGCTCGTGTCTGCAGTATTTATAGGCTTATAGTTATAATTATATTCCGTAGAAAAATAGTACTGCGAATAATTGGTGGTCAGGTTGCCAAACAGTTTCGGACTGAAAACATGGTTCCAGCGCAGGGTACCGGTGTAATTACCCCATAAGAACTTAGAGTGGCTATTGCCCAAATAAGCACTGGGATTGATCGTATCCAGCGGCCGTTCTTTCCATGTTAAATTCAGCTTGTCCTGCCCTATGTAAGCACTCAGGTACAAACGGTCTTTTTCGGAAAAGATATGGTTCACCTTCAGATTAGCATCGTAGAAATACACATATCCTTTACTTTCCGGTCCCTCAGTGTCCTTGGTCTGTACCAGATCATTCAACAGCATGTCGGTATGTGAACGGCGGCCAGACACCACAAAGGAGGTCTTACCTTTTTTAATCGGGCCTTCCACCATCGCCTTTGCCGCAATCAGCCCGATAGCGGCTTCTCCATGAAACTGCTGCATGTCGCCGTCTTTCAGTGAGATGTCTATGATAGACGATAACCGGCCTCCATAACGGGCGGGGAAGGCTCCTTTATAGAACTCCGCGCTCTTCACAATATCAGGGTTGAACACAGAGAAGATCCCGAATAAATGTGACACGCTGAAGATGGGTGTACCATCCAGCAGTACCAGGTTCTGATCCGGACTTCCACCTCTTACATTCAATCCTCCGCCACCATCTATGCCTCCCGATACACCCGGCAGCGCTCCGATAGCACGCATCATATCTGCTTCACCCAGCAGACGAGGCATCGATTTCATCTCCGCCGGCGACAGGCTTAATTTACTCAGGGGCACCTGGTCATGCTGACGGAGCGTATCTGTCACTACCACTACTTCGGGCAGGCTGTTTTGCGACTGCAATGGCACAATCACGGGTTCGCTCTGAGATTTCCTCACCGGTAATTTACCAGGTTTATACCCGATGTAGCTGACCTGTAAACTAACCGTATCCCGGGGTAATGTGAGACTAAAAAAGCCAAACTGGTTGGTGGTGGTGCCAACACGTTGTATCGGGGAATAAACAGTTGCCCCGATCAGTTTTTCACCAGTGGCGTTATCCTGCACATATCCACTGATCGTCTGTGTAGGCTGCTTCTTAAAAGTGAGTACAATCTGATCGCCGATACGGGCAAATTGGATATCGAAGGGTTTAAAAATGTCTTCCAGGGCTTTCTTCAGGGGCTTGTTCTGTACATTCACCGTTACCAGCGGAGACAGGTCAACAACGTTTTTGCTGTAAGAGAAATGGATGCCATATTGTTTCTCCAGTATTATACATATTGTTTCAAGCGGCTGGTCCTTTACTGCCACACTGACCCTGGTACGCCAATCCCACCCGGAGGATGCATGTACAGGAATACAGATCAGCAATGTTCCTAATAACATCCTACCAAACAGCGACATCATTCTTTTTAATGTTGTAAAAATTATTCTTCATGCTTCTTTAATATTATGACGGTGTCTTTTTTCCCTATCTCTGCATTGGTCATGAAAGCGATAGACGCCAGCACATTCTCTGCCGTTTCGCCTGTAAAAGTAGCTGTTACCGGCAATTGCAGCAAGGCAGCATCTGCGCTAACATTTACATGATAAATTATTTCAATGGTCTGCAATACTTCCGATAAGGGGGTATCTGCAAATACCAGCTGCTGTTTCGTGGCATCTGCCACATGTGCTGCGATCCTGAAAGGAACCTTTTCTTCCTGTTGTTCCAGCAGCATACCTGCCGACAGTATCACACTATCCTTGCTGCTTCTGTCTGTCACCATGATCTGTCCCGTATCCACATGTATGCGCAACGCGCCTTTTTTACCGGTTGCTACATCCACCATAAAACGGGTGCCTAACACTTTTATGGTCCTCTCTCCCAGTTTTATTATAAACGGGCGAGTGGCATCCGGCGTTACATCAAAGATGGCTTTTCCTTCCAGAGACACTTCCCGCTGCCTGCTGCCGAAGCCCGTCATTACCAGCAGCTGAGCCTTCTCTTCCAGTTGAACAGTGGTACCGTCTTTCAGTTGCGCCAGTACCGGTCCTGTAAACCGTTGTGTGCGACTGTTACGGGCCGTCAGCCATAAGAGTCCCGCTCCCGCAGCAAATAGTATCACGGCTGCTGCCGCCCACCACTTACGCCATCTGTAGGTGACCACCTTTCCGCCCATCCTGGCGTTCAGGGATTGCCAGGCACGTTCCGTGTCAGCAGGTGTCACTACTATATGGGGCTGTTCCTCCAGCAACTTTTCAAGTGCTGACAACAGCCCGGGGTGATCAGGATCACTTTTCAGCCAGTCGTCCACCCACTGGCGTTCAGCTGTATCAGCTTCATCCAGCAGATATTTACATAGCAAGGCGTATAACGCCTCATCAGCATACAGTTTAGTCATCGAACAGTTTGTAGTATTTAAAACAGATGAAAGCAGGCAAAAGCACAACAAGGCTTTCTTACGGTAACAGACGCAGGCTATAGCAGGTTTCCCCTATCGGGTATGCAAATATTCGCAAAAATTATAAAAGATAATTCCGGGAAACAAAACGCATTGGTACTCCGCCAGCAATCCCCTTGCCCCCATGAGGCTCCCAATGATACCCCGGCCCCGGCATCCCTGATGATTGTTATACAAAAGTGACATCATCGCTTGTTCTCTGCCTCTTCTCTGCTAAGTCTCTGCTTCTTCTCTGCTTGTTCTCTCCCGTTTTTTTGGTCAAAATAGTATCAGTAGCCTATTATTTTCAACACACATGTATGCAGTGTCAACAGCAGTAACCGGCTCAGATCTTCCCCGAAGGGGTAAAATCATTCCGCACAGATCATAACAACAGCACGTGGAGGTATTCCTTCAGCTCTTTATGCATGATTTTCAATGCCTTTCCCATCTGATTTTCCACGGTTTTCACGGAGATATTCATCACATCTGCTATTTCGGCGTATTTTAATTGTTGCTGCCGACTGAGTATAAATACTTCACGGCAACGATCGGGCAGCACTTCCAATGCCCGGTGATACATCCGTTCCAGCTCCCAGGCGGGCGACTGTGCCTGCCCACCGGCCGCATGCAGATCGCCGGCTACCTGCTCCTTTTCCTGCCTCACCGTTTCCTTCCGCCAGTTACTGATAGCGGTATTCCGGATGGCAGCAAACAGGTAAGATCTCATAGCCCCCGTAACATCAATGGTTTCCCGTTTCTCCCACAACCGCAGGAACACCTGCTGCACTACTTCCTCGGCCTCGTGGAGGTCGCCGGTGTAATGCACCGCAAATGCCAGACAAGCGGCATGATGGTCTCTAAAGGTATTTTCAAATGTACGACGGTCCAGCATTGGTATGTAAGGCGCCATAAAGATATAATATATACCGGGTTTTATTGTGTTATCTCCTGACTATCATTCTTTCCGTGTATTCAAACCGGGAGGAATGACTATTGCCTAACTTATTTATCTTTGTGCCCGCATGTATAATCTTATCAAAAATATACTCTTCCGCTTCCCGCCGGAGAGCATTCACTACAAGGTGATGAAAGGCCTCAAGGTGATGCATAATATCCCCCTGGGCAAAAATATCGTACGTTCTTTCTGTCAGCCGACACGCAAGGACCTGGAAAGGCAATTATGGGGACTGACCTTTAAGAACCCCGTAGGACTGGCAGCCGGCTTTGATAAAGACGCCCGCTTCACAGACGAACTGGCCAGCCTGGGATTCGGATTTGTGGAAATCGGCACCGTCACCCCGGTGGCACAACCCGGCAATGATCAACCCCGCCTGTTCCGTCTTCCTGCCGACCAGGCTCTCATCAACCGGATGGGCTTCAATAACGGAGGCGCCATGGCTGCTGCCAAACGCCTGCAGAAAAGGAAATCAGATATTATCATCGGGGGTAATATCGGTAAGAACAAGATCACGCCGAATGAACAGGCCATCAACGATTATGAGAAATGTTTCCATACACTGTTTGATGTGGTGGATTATTTCGTTGTGAACGTCAGCTCTCCCAATACGCCTAATCTGCGTGCATTGCAGGAGAAAGAGCCTTTAAAACAGCTGCTGCATCATTTACAGATGCTGAATGCACAAAAGCCGAAACCCAAACCTATTCTGCTGAAAATAGCGCCTGACCTGACTACCAGTCAGCTGGACGATATTATCGAGATCGTACAGGAAACCAAACTGGCCGGTATTGTTGCTACCAATACAACGATCGACAGGGAGAACTTACAAACACCTGCAGAAGAAGTAGCCGCTATCGGCTCAGGAGGTCTCAGTGGCCTGCCGGTGAAGGAGAAAGCGACAGAAGTGATCCGGTATATACACAAACACACCAATGGCGCTGTGCCTATCATTGCCGTAGGAGGTATCTTCACCGCTGCCGATGCACAGGAGAAACTGGATGCAGGGGCGTCGCTGGTACAGGTGTATACAGGCTTTGTATACGAAGGACCGACGATTGTAAAGAAGATCTGTGAAGGATTAAAATAATCATACTATAAACACTACAGGCGTCATATGTACGGTGTACACGTGACGCCTGTAGTATTAAAATTGGAGTGTTGCTGATGGATTACCTGGCCAATATTTCCACATCCACTATTTTCTCAGGAAACCACACATTCATTTCCCCTTCTCCCCTGTTTGCCCAGGCATAATACGGGATCAGCGTTACCTGCTTCGCCACCGTACTTACCTGTTGTTGCTGTTCATTCACATTGATGCTTTTGCCTTCCCCTTTCAGTACCACCACACCATTCAGCAGCTCCTTTCTTACTTCAGGCTGAAATACATCAGGCAATAAGAGATTGCTGGTACGGCCATCATTATCCTTCCATTCTGCACAATACATCAATGGTCCACGCTGGATAGCCACCTTACCATTATCGTCCTTCACCTGCTGGTCGGCCAATACTTCATGTGTCTCCATCGGCAGTTGTACTTCCACTACATCTTTTTTGTTCCACTTCCTGTTGATCACTGCATATCCCTGCTCCAGCTGATAACTTACCGGCTGGCCATTCACTTTGATCAACACACTATCTGCCTTGCCGCCCTTGAAATAATAGATCCCTCCGGGAATAGCCTCCTGCCTGGCCCAGCCGGGTATACGCACCTTTAAGGTGAATTCAGTGGCGGCAGATGGATCGATATTGAAACGCAGGTCGCCCTCCCAAGGATAGTTGTTCGACTGCACAATCTTTACCTTTTGCTTTTCTACCTGCAATGATGCCGTGTTGTTCATAAACAGGTTGACATACACTTCACGTCCCTTCTGCGCATAGATGTAACCTGGCAGCGAAGGCAGGAAGCGCGCCATATTTGTAGGACAGCAGGAACATTCAAACCATCCTGAGCGTGTTTCCTCCAAACTATGATAATGCATGCCTTTACGCACCTGCATGGCATTGGTATAGAAGAAAGATTTACCGTCCAGTCCTACACCAGATATCAGTCCATTGTACAGCACCTTCTCCAGCAGATCCACATACTTTGCATCGCCATGCAACTGGAACATGCGCTGATTCCAATAGACGTTACCGATAGCCGCACAAGTCTCATTATAAGCGGTCGCATTGGGCAGGTCATAGTTCTCACCGAAGCGCTCACCATCAGGGATGGCACCTATTCCCCCCTGCACATAGATCTTTTTGGTAGTCATATTATTCCATATCCTGTCAATAGCATCCAGATACGCCGTATCGCCTTCCAGTGTGGCAATATCAGCCATTGCTGAATACAGGTACATCGCTCTCACAGCATGTCCTACTGCTTCGGATTGCTTTATTACCGGCTCCTCGTCCTGCCAGTATTTACCATTCTCCCATGGATTCCGGCTTTTGGTATTATACTGCCGCTTACCTCTTTCATCGATGAAGAATTTTGCCAGCTGCAGGTATTCTTTCTTCCCGGTAACGCGGTATAAACGTACCAGTCCCATCTCCACTATTTCATGTCCGGGTGCTACACCACGTTTGCCAGGGCCAAAAGTCTGTACCAGCAGATCTGCATTCTTCAGGGCGATATCCAGGAAATTGCGTTTGCCGGTAGCCAGATAATGTGCGCAGGCTGCTTCAAACATATGCCCGGAATTATATAGTTCATGACTCCCATCATGCTCTTTCACCCATCGTTCTGGTCCTGACCAGTCGTGTGGATGCAATGGGTCAATTGTTCTCGCCGTATACAGGTATCCATCCGGTTCCTGCGCTTTGCCAACAATTGCGATCAGCAAATCTACATAGGCGTCCATCTTCTTATCGGGCGTAACAGCCATAGAGTAAGAAGCCCCTTCGATGGTCTTGTAGATATCCGTATCATCGAACGGGAACTTCGTACAGAATTTTCCTTCTTTCGCTGCGGCCATTTCAAAGTTCTTCACACGGCCAGTACTTTCACATCTTGCAAAGGAGGCAGGAATCGTCACATGATGATTCGTACGTACACGCGGCAGCCAGAAACTGTCGGTCAGCTGTACGGCGGTGAAATTCACGGGCCTCACTGGATAGTCCGCCTGCTGTGCGCAAAGTGGCATTGCATACAGTAATGCGAGCGATAACAATTGTTTTTTCATAACCCTATATAAATTAATAACCATGATTCTGTTGAAGATTGCCGTTCTTATTGATCTCCGTACGGGGAATAGGAAACAGTTCCCGGTAGTCGCCATTAGGTGTATGCGAGAACCATGACTTTTTGGTAAACACCTTAAAGCGGATCAGGTCCTGCCGGCGACGGTCTTCCTGTGTAAATTCCCAGCCCAGTTCATCCAGGAAACGGCCATACTGGATATCAGCACCTCCTTCCTTCGTCTGATTCAGGTGATCGCGCAAACCGTAGTCATACACACTTCCCTTCAGCAGATCAGCACCTGTGACAAGGGCTTTCTCCGGATGCTCTGTAAAATTCCGTTGTCTTACCTGTGTTACCAGCGCAGCTGCCTCATCTGCCTTATTGTTCCTTAACAGGCTTTCCGCTTTCATCATCAGAATGTCTGCATAGCGGAATAAAGGCCAGTCATTGCTCAGCTGTACATTGGCTTTCTGCTTGATCTCAAATTTACCTAAACGGAAACCATGTATTTCTTCTGATTGATCAATACCCGGTACTTCGTTGACAAAGGCCAGTGGTTTACCGGTGTAAGCGCCCATTGTACATTTCAGTTCAGCACCAGCAGCGCTGTACTGCTGTCCTTTGATCCAGTTATCGCGATAGCGTGCATCGTCCAGATCAAATGTATTGATGAACTGGGGAACAGCGCAGATACCTCCCCATGGAGTAGACTTGAGATTATAAGTAGCCTGGCAGGCAGGCTGTAATGTCTGCATATGAATATCAAAGGCATTCCAGTTCGTTACATATGTTTCATCAAATGGCAGTGCGAAGATGATCTCTTTGGAATTCTCGTTATCTGTTACAAATACGCTACGTTGTACAGGTTCCAGTATAAATCCCTTTCCCGAATTGATGATGGCATCACAGGCAGTAATACATTCATCCCATGCAGAAGTGCCGCTGTATACCTCTGCGTTCAGGTACATCTTTGCCAGTAGTGCATAGGCTGCCCACTGATTGAACTTGCCATAGGTTGTCTTATCATTCTTATCACTCAGTAATGGGAGATTATCCTTTATTTCCTTGACGATGAATTCATATACTTCTTTACGCGTGCTCTGTTTCGGCAGGAATCCATCAGGCACGTCAAACTTTGTCACGATAGGCACATTGCCATATACATCGCACAGCACATAATAATAAGAGGCACGTAATACTTTCAGCTCTGCCAGTGTTTCCTCTTTACCATTGCTGACAGGAATGCTTCCCGATTCAAGCTGATAGATCACACGGTTGCAATTGGTAATACCGGCATAAGTACGGTTCCAGGTATTGATGGTCACATCATCATCAGCCGTCCACTTATGCTCATGCAAACGGCGATAGATACCGCCATCCACCCAGCCATTGGGACGTGCAGGAATCACCGCTTCATCAGACGTAGCTTCCTGTATGCGGGCATAACCATTCCAGTCATTCAGCACAAGACGCCAGTTCACATAAGCAGCGCCCACCAGTGAAGCCAGATCTTCTGTAGAAGGATCAAATTGTCCGGCGATGATCTGGTTATAGCTTGTATCTTTTAATTTGGTGCAGGCAGACACCAGTAACAGCGTTGCCAGTAATATAGTCTTGATAGATTGTTTCATAACAGCAGAAATTAACGGATCAGAAATTCATGTTTACACCCACAGTAAATGTCCTCACAGAAGGATATTTATCCCTGTCATCATTGCCAGGCGCCAGTCC
This sequence comes from Chitinophaga ginsengisoli, assembly GCF_003014595.1. Taxonomy (GTDB): domain Bacteria; phylum Bacteroidota; class Bacteroidia; order Chitinophagales; family Chitinophagaceae; genus Chitinophaga; species Chitinophaga ginsengisoli. The sequence continues at coordinate 477,001 of NZ_PYGK01000003.1, forward strand.
CAGCCTGTTCACCTCAGGATCAATACCCTTATAACCAGTGATGATAAATGTATTCAGTGTAGAGACATACATACGTGCAGAATGGATGTATTTTGACTTCAGGTTCCTGAAACTGTAACCCAATGTGATATTATCCACTTTCCAGAAATCACCATTCTCTACATAGTAGCTGTTAAACTCCAGCGGCATGTCTTTACTCAGCACTGCCTTACCGAACACTTTATCATAAGCAGATTTCAAACGGTTGTACTGCTGCAGGCCTGTGTTCTCATAATACATGCGCTGAAAGTTCAGGATCTGATAATCGAAAGCACCGCGCATGGTAATATTCAGATCAAACTGTTTATAACGGAACGTATTGTTCCATCCGCCATAATATTTCGGAAGACCATTTCCCAGTACACGTTTGTCTTCGAAAGCATGCTGGTAGCTGTCATAAGGAACAGGCTTTCCATCACGGCCTTCATAGATCCATTTACCATCCTGAGAAATGTCTACTACTTTGAAGCCATAGAAATCGCCGATTTTATCACCGATGTTAACAATGTGTGTAAAGGTCTGGATCGGCTCACCGGTACCACCTGTGGTGAAGTAGTTGTTAGTAGTCTTGTAAAGATTGTTAGACAGACTTACAAGTTTATTGGTGTTGGTAGAGAAGTTCACGCTGGAGCTCCATTCGAAATTCTTTGTCTTCACCGGGATGAAGTTTACCAGTACTTCCAGTCCTTTATTTTCCATCTTGCCTACGTTTGCACGGGTGGATGGATAGAGGTTCGGAGGACTTGGCACCTGGTAGTCATACAATAGTCCATTGATGCGGCGGATGTAGTAATCCACACTACCACTGATCCTGCCACTGTGCATAGAGAAATCCAACCCTGCATTCGCCTCATGTTTTTCCTCCCAGCGCAGGTCAGCATTGGGGTTCTGTGAAGGGCCCAGTGTCTGTATCCATACGCCATTTACATATACATAGCTGCTGTAGTTCAGGATAGCTACACCGAGGAAGAGATCCGTAGGCTGCGTACCTGTAACGCCATAACCTACACGTAATTTCAGATCATCGAACAATGTTTGTCTTTTCATAAACGCCTCATTGCTGATACGCCATCCGGCAGAGATGGCAGGGAAGGTACCCCAGGGTTGTTTGGTGCCATACAGCTGGCTGGCAGCTTCATGACGTAAGCTGGCCATCAACAGGTAACGGTCATCATAACTATAGGTAGCCCTGCCAAAGAAACCAATGAGGTTTGTTTCCAGTTTATCACTGTATTCCGGTGCCAGTCCTTCTTTCAGCGCCTGTCCTATACCGATGTTGTTATAAGTAAAACGATCTGTCGGGAAGTCCCAGTTCTGCATCCAGTGACTGTTATACTCCCGCTCCTGGTAGCTGTAACCTGCCAGGGCTGTGAATTTATGTCTTCTGACATTGGCAGTGTACTGTGCTGTCAGTTCCATCAACCTATCCATGCTTTGTGAAGAACCTACCGATGCATAACCGTTCCTGCTGTCCCTCAGATTGGAGATATGCTTTTTAGTTTCTGAGTAGCCTCTGTCTTCGTTGTAGTGGGTGTAAGAGAATAAGGCGGACAGTTTCAGTCCTTGTACAGGCAACAGCGTCAATGTACCATTCAGACGTGTATTCTGTGAAGTATTCCGGCCATCGCTTTCCATGAGCCTTGACACCGGGTTTTCGTAGTTAAACAAGCCAGTCTGTTCATACCAGTTTCCCGTTGAATCACGCAACGGAGAGGTAGGATTACGGATGAGTGCCTGCCTGTAGGTATAACCATTAAAACTAAAGCCATCGCCGGTAGTGGTGTACCTGTTGTTGGCGCTCAGCATACCCAGGTTGATACGCAGTTTATCATCCAGCATACTGTGGTTGATATCGATACGGCCGGTGAAGGTCCTGTTATCCGATTTCTTCATGACACCTTCCAGCGAGCGGTAGTTCGCATTCGCGAGATAATTGGTTTTGGCATTACCACCTCTCATGGTAAGGTTATGTACATGCGTGAATGGCGTCTGTGATATTTCCTTGAGCCAGTCGGTATTAGCGCCCTGGTCCCAGGAAGCATCCCTGGTGCCGTCCTTGATCTGTTGCCGGTAGTCTGCAGCTGTCAGCATTTCCGGTTTGCGGGCAATACTTTGTGTGCTGACATACCCGCTATATTCCACTGAATTGCTATACGTTCCACTGGCCCTCCGGGTAGTAATGATGATCACACCATTCGTACCACGGGTACCATAAATCGCGGCAGCAGAACCATCCTTTAATACATCCACAGATTCTATGTCCTCAGGCGCTACGGTCTTCAGATCGCCGGGGATACCGTCTATCAGGACTAAGGGATCCGCATTAGCGCCCAGCAGGGTAGTATTACCACGCAACAGGATCTGTGAGCCGCTGGTAGGATCGCCACTGGGTGTACCAATGGAAAGTCCGGCTACTTTACCTTGTAACAGCTGACCGGCATCCAGTACATTTCCCTTTACGAAGTTTTCTGATTTTACTGTAGCGACAGCGCTGGTCAGGTCTCCTTTGCGCAGGCTACCATAGCCGATCACCACAACATCCGCCAGGGAGTTATCGCTCAGGGCCATTTGGATATTCAGCTGACTACGGCCTTTGACAACTATTTCCTGTGTGCGGTAACCGATATAACTGATCAGCAGTGTATCGGCCTCATTCCTGGCTTCGAGAGAGAACACGCCTTTCTCATTAGTGATGGTACCGGCCCTTGACGATTTCACCACAATGCTCACCCCGGGCAGTGGCTGACCTTTTTCGTCGGTCACCATCCCGGTGATCACCTTGTCCATACCCTCGGGTACCGGCAGTCCTTTTGCTACCGCCTGCATGGCGGCAGACATGGGCATTCTTTTGATAATGATATATTTCCCCTCCTGCACATAGAACAGGTCGTGGGGCAGCAGCAAGGCGTCCAGTACCTCTTTTAATGAGCGTTCCTTGTTTTCCAGTGCGGGTACGGGCGTATTGCCGGCCAGCGCACCGTCTACTACAAAGAGGAAAGGCGCCTGCGTTTCGATACGTTTTAATACTTTATCAAGTTTTCCTTCCCTGATATTCAGTTGCAACATCACGGTGTTCAGGTCCTGTCCGCTGGTATTACGGGCAATGAGCAACAACGTTGTTGTACACAGCACTATCATGATCATGATCACTGTTCGCATTAGCTTAAACAAAAGGTCTGGTAAATAATGGTGGGTAATGCCCATAGGCCTCCCTGTCAAAATACCGTAGTATTTCATATCTTTAATTGCATTTTGTATGATGTAATAGAATACAAAGCCGTAGCGCTGCGTTGCATGTATGGTTTGCAGACTCTTATGCAGACGGCGCTATGTTTTCCTTTCCTGATAGGAAAGGATTTTTTATGTGGTATTACCGGGAAATGCTGTTGTTTTTTTCATAACGGGATTGCTTGATTTTTGTGAAATATTATTGGCACCCTTCTCCGCTGATATATACTTCTTTTTTGTCCTGACTAATGCGGAATGTGGAATTGTTGATCTTACATAATAGCTCCAGTATTCTCTCCATAGACGTGTGTTCATCAAAGCTGGCAATGAATGTACACTTCTTCAGTGCGTCATTCTCAAAATGGAAAGCTACGTCGTACTTCCTGCTTAACATGTTTGCAATGGATTCAAATGTTTCATTGTTCACTTCAAACCCGCCTTTTATCCAGGCGTGGTAAACGGTTGCGTTGACTGTTCTTTCGGCTGTGCTGTCTGTTACTTCCTTCAGCGTGATCTGTTTATTGGCTGTCAGTATTGTAATATGTTTTCGTTCGTCTTCCACCCGTATCTTTCCGGAGGCGACGGTGATAGCAGTTGGCTCGCCGTTGTAGGCTTTAATATTGAAACTGGTGCCCAGTACAGTTGTAGTGCTGCCTCCCGCTTTTACGACAAATGGCTTATCGGCCTTTTTCACATCAAAAAATGCTTCGCCGCTGAGTGTTACTTCCCTGCGCTGCGGCCCGTCAGTGTATTGAAGTTTGCTGTCGGCATTCAACCATACAATGCTGCTGTCGGGCAGTACAATCCTGTTCTGTTGTTGCTTTGGTACATATACGATAAGTTTCTTTTCTACCTGCTTCGGATATAAAGCCCAGATGCCCACGGCTATGATAACCGCTGCAGCCATCCACCATACTGTGGACAAATGCCGCCTCCGGGGCCTGTCTTCATCCCTGACTATATCCATTTCTTCCTTTCCGTACCATTGCATCAGGATGTTGATCTCTTCCTCTGTAGCGGTGCCTGCCAGCCATTTGCGGGCAAGTTCGTGGATGTAATCATCAGGCATTATTTCCTAGTTATACTAATTAAGAGTGTATAACTGACAATTTACCCTTGCTTTTAAGAAAGATTTTTTTTCAGAAGAGAAGTGTATGTAGTGCGCTTAGTTTCAGGCGTAATATTTTCAAGGCTTTGGTGAGGTGCCCTTCGGCTGTTTTTTGAGATATATTGAAGGTTTCAGCCGCCTGGCCGATAGAGTAGTCGAGTAGTTTATTATAATAGAACACCTGCCGGCTCTTTTCCGGCAATTCACTGGCAACGGTTTCTATTAGTTGTAAGAGGAGCCTGTCATTTACCAGGGATTCCACGTCGGTTTCTTTGTTGCCGGAGGCTTCCGCCATATCGGATAAAGTCTTCATTCTGGCGGCAATGGTCTGCCTGCTGGCCAGGTAATGAAATACAGCGTAACGGGTGATGGCGAAGAGGTAAGGTTTCAGGGCGGAGATCTCTATGTCATGTCTTTTCTCCCATAGAATAATGAAGGTATCCTGTACGATCTCTTCTGCGATCTCTTTGACGTGGAGGCGCTTCATGGTGACATGGAATAACAGGTCCCAATACCGGTTGTACACTTCATTAAAAGCGTCAACGGAATCAGCCCTGATCATATCCCACAGGTAATTATCCGTGTAAGTGGAATCCGGATGAATGTGCGCGTTCTTCACGTGAAAAGTATAAAGCCCTTATAAGTGTGTAATCTACAATTAAATCTTCACTTTTCCAATATGGGATTACCTATCAGGAAATACTGGCCTGATATTTTTTCTTTATGTGTTGTGGGATTATAAGGCAGTGGCGTTGACGGCATTCATCATAGTACAACCTACTATTCCGGCAGTTTCAGTACGCAGGCGGGTGTCTCCCAATGAAACGGGCTGGAATCCTTTTTCCAGGGCCAGTTTGATCTCTTCCGGCGTGAAGTCGCCTTCTGGCCCGATCAGCAACAGGCTGTCCTTACCCGGCTGCATGGCTTGCCACAGGTGTTGCTTCTGTTCCGGCAGGCAATGCGCGATAAACAGCTGGTCCGCAGGTGGCTGCTGCACCAGTGTCTCAAAGGTAGCGGGAGCAGTGAGCTCGGGGAGGTAAAATTGCTGTGATTGCAGCATGGCGGAGACGAGGATGCTCTCAAAACGGTCCGCACGGAACTTTTCCTTTTCGGTACGCTGGCTTACCAGGGGGATGATGGCCTGTATACCGATTTCAGTGGCTTTCTCCAGGAACCATTCTATACGGGAGGTATTTTTAGTAAAGGAAATGGCAATGCGGACAGGCGCTTTTACAGGCGGCATCAACTCATAGTTTTTCACCTGCACCACACACTTTTTACGGTTGTCGTCCGTGATAACGGCGGTATACCTGCCACCACGACCGTCGGCCAGCAGCACTTCATCACCGGCCTCATGGCGCAGCACCTGAATGCAATATTTGGAGGTAGGTTCGTCCATTGTGTAATGACTGGTGCCGGAGGTGATGTCTTTCGCGTAAAACATATTGCCTGTTGAAATTTTTGCAAATATCGGTTACTTGGTGGATATGGGGAGCATATGAATTGCATATGACTAGCATATTCCTCCGTTTAAAAACGGAGGAAGAACGGAGGAATATGCTAGTCATATGCAACTCATATGCTAGATAGATGGAGATACCGGCTTTAATGAGACAAATCACTTCGAAGAGAATATATAAAAAAATAGATACTACATTTGGGATTAATCGTTGAATAATGTGTTATAATCTTCAACGCTGCCTACCTTATAACGTGAAAGATCGTTAGTGATCTCACGCAGATCATTTATCTCATTGTTAAACATTTCTAACTGTGTGCTGGCTTCGTTCTTTAAGTCTGCATCTATAATTAATGTAGTGCTTTTCTCAGCTCCTTTGAAAATCGGAAAAATACCGGTCACTATGTCTTTGGCCATTTCTGATGTATAACTGTTGAAATTCTTTTCAATATCATCTATGATTCCCCTGATTAACTCTGCTATGTTAGAAAGTCCTTTCCGGACATTCAGAATAATGACCAAATGTTCATTCCTCATAGTGTATTTTTTTCTAAGTTAGGAGGGTACTTTAAGACTAGCAAATAATGAGAAAACGTTGTATAGATACATTTACTATCTTATTATGTTGACTACTTTTTTCTCTTGATGAAACTTAAAGAATAACAAAATTTGAGTCGTTAAAAAATTTCATCTTAATACTTATTCAGATGGCAATCGGATAGCATAAAAAAAGCTATATTGATTGCTAAATATCCATTGTGGCTGATAAACTGAATTATGTAGATGATAATATAGTAACCCCAGTTTGTAAAGTCAGTGATAGTTATGGTCTCATGAGTGAACACAACCTGACCATTAATGATCTAATTAATCTTTGTGGTGGCATTCCATCCAGAGAAATTACTGAGTGCAGAATTGAAATTATTACAGGCACCAAAGACATTGTGCACATAAAGGTATTTACTGATTTATACGAAGTGGTACGTTCAATTGACTTTGAGTACGGCCTGATCGACAATCATTTTATGCTTGTGTATAAAAAAGGTGAAAACATAGGCACCCGATTATTTTTAAACAGGTAAAAGCCGCTATTAAAAGACGGTTTATAAAACTTAAAACTACAGCGTTTGCTCCTAGCCAATATGAAGACACAGCATGGCTAGGATATTATTTTTGGGGAAGGGTTGGATATAAAATGCTTCCGGACGAACAAATGGAGTTTCAAGAATGGATAAAGGAATTTGAGCGGAGTGAAAGTTCTTTACAGGAATTATTATTAACCAGGGACGGTCGCGAATTATGGAAAAAATATGGATATACATGGATTGGCGAATTCTACCTTAACGGCAAAGGAAATTGTCTGTATTATCTAACACGTTATCTGCGGAGCAAGAATATATCCTTTGAAGCTGAAATTCCGATGTTAAACATGTGGCAAATGCAATAACTGTTGTTTAACCTCCGTAATACTTTTATGCTTGTTTTCCAGAACAAATTCTATCTGGTTCGGATACATCTTCTCCACAGCTTCAATTCCCTTTTCGCTAAAGAGCACGAAAGCTAAAAGCATTTCACTAATTACAAGCTTTTTTCTATATGATTCGAGATTATCCATCATTACAAATCTACCGAAAAAAGTGATTCTATTTACACATCCGCTACCACCGCCCTCGTCTTATGTTGAAACCTGAAAAACAACAATACCGACGCCACCAGCAATCCAATCAACAATCCCCACCAGATGCCCTGTACACCGTACCCAAGATAGATCCCCAGGAAGTAACCTACAGGCAATCCTAACACCCAATACGCCAGCAATGTGATCACAGTTGGTATCCGTACATCTCCTAATCCACGAAGAATGCCCAGCCCTACCACCTGTGTACCATCAAACAACTGGAAGAACGCAGCAATGATGAGCAGATTAGCGGCAATATCAATAACGGCAGGATCATTGATATACATCAATGGCAGCAGCCTGCAACCCAACATAAAGATCAGGGCTGCCATTCCCATCATCACCAGTACCATATGATAACTGGCTATGGCGGAAGAACGCAGCTCCCGCCACTGTCCTGCACCAAAGTGATTCCCGCTTTTGATACCTGCAGCAGCAGAGATACCACTGGCCATCATGTAAGTAATAGACGCGAGATTGATGGCTATCTGATGCGCCGCCTGTTCTCTGGCTCCTATCCAGCCTGCCATCACGATAGCACTACTGAATGCACTCACTTCAAAGATATATTGCAGGGCTACAGGCGTACCGATACCCAGTATCTGTTTGATGGCAGCCATAGACAAATAACGTTGCCGGAAGTTTACCAGGTAAGCCTTGAAACGTGGAGAAGACAGCACATACCAGGTCATAGCGACCGCCATCAGGAACCTGTCTGTCAGTGTACCAATACCCACACCGATCACACCCAGCTTTGGCGCACCAAACAGTCCATATACCAATGTGATACCGATCGCTATATTCAATACATTCCCAATGATACTGATGTTCATGGCCTGTCGGGTGAATCCCAGTCCCTCCGCAAACTGTTTAAACGTCAGGAAGATCATCAGCGGAAAGTAGGAAATGCCCAGCAGCTGCAGAAAAGGTTTGGCCAGTACACGTACATCCTCTTCCTGTCCCAGCAGGTGCAGGTAATTACTGCCGGCGATGATGGCTGTTGACAACAACAATCCAAGCACAATATTAATGACAAGACTATGGCGCAGCAGGAAGCCGCATTGCGCAATGTTCTTACGACCATGTTCCTGGGCAATCAGCGGGGTGAGGCCATAGGACATCCCGATGCCTACGACCATGAATATGGAAAACAAACTGCTTCCCAGCGCTACTGCAGCCAGGGGTACATCACCGGTATGACCAATGATGATCGTGTCGGAAAAGGCCACCAGAACGTGCCCTAACTGGGAAATAACAACAGGGTATGCTAACCGGAAATTGTCTTTGTAGTACAGACGATATTTAGTCCACATAATCTTAATAGGGGGAAATTAAAAAAGGCGCTCCGTAGTGAAGGAGCGCCTTTAGTATTATTACTAATCTGTTTACTTAAAAAGGAGCATCTTCAAATCCTTCATCGAAATTCATGTCGTTCATCTTGGAACCCTTCTGGATATACAGCTTCGCTTCATCGTTGCCACCGCCGTCATTACCACCGCGCATTCCTGCGAATGAATTACTGCTGCCACCACCGGGGTTTTCCAGACTTCCATCATCTTCAAAACGCTGGAATTCGAGTACCGCACGCAACTTGATGGTATCCAGCTGACCGTTACGGTGTTTAGCTATACGCACGTGGGTCTCCCCTTTGTTGGATTCGCCCATCTCGTTGGTGTTGATCTCATAGTATTCAGGACGGTACAGGAACATTACCATGTCAGCATCCTGCTCGATCGCTCCGGATTCACGGAGGTCACTCAACTGTGGCATCTTGTTACCATCTTTACGCTTTTCCACGTCACGGCTCAACTGGGAGAGGGCCAGGATCGGCACGTGCAACTCTTTTGCCAGCCCTTTCAGGTCCCTGGAGATCTTACTGATCTCCTGCTCACGGTTAGTGCCCTTTCCATCGGCACTACCACTCATCAGCTGCAGGTAGTCGATGATGATCACCCCTACCCCGTGGTTGTGTACCAGCCTTCTGGCCTTGGCGCGCAACTCAAAGATGTTCAGTGCCGGGGTATCGTCGATGAAGATAGGTGCTTTTGCCAGGCGTTCAATACCATGGGTCATCAGCTTCTTCATTTCATACTCTTCCAGTTTACCCCTGGTGATCTTTTCCAGTTTTATTTCCGACTCCGCTGACAGGATACGTTGTACGATCTGTCCGGAGGACATTTCTAAAGAGAACACCGCTGCTCCTTTCGGGAATCTTGGGTGAAGGGCGGCGTTTCTGGCCAGGTTCAGTGCGAAAGCCGTCTTACCCACCGCAGGACGTGCCGCGATGATGATAAGATCCGTCGACTGCCAGCCATAGGTTACTTTGTCCAGTGAAGGGAATCCGGAAGGTACCCCGGTAATATCATCCCCACGGTTACGCAGGTCTTCAATACGCTTCATGGTGTTCACCAATACCCTGTCGATACTGTCGTAGTTCTTACGAAGGTGGTTGTTGGTCACCTCGAAAAGTTTACTTTCCGCGGAGTCCAGCAGGTCGAATACGTCGGCCGTGTCCTCATAAGATTCACTCAGGATCTCTCCGGATATGCGGATCAGTTCCCGCTGAATGAATTTCTGCAGGATGATACGGGCATGCGCTTCAATATTGGCAGAAGAAACCACGGTGTTGGTCAACCGGGTAATATAATATGGGCCGCCCACTATTTCCAGTTCGCCCATTGAACGGAGTTCCTCCACAACGGTCAGAATGTCCACCGGCATGGATTTACCTGCCAGCCGGGTCATAGCCGTAAATATCTTCTGATGTGCTTCTACGTAAAAACATTCACCTTTCAATATCTCTACCACCGTGTCAAATGCTCCTTTCTCCAGCATAATGGCTCCCAATACAGCCTCTTCCATCTCCTTTGCCTGCGGAGGAATCTTGCCGTACATCATGGTAGATACGTCAACGGACGACTTACGACGCACGTTGCGGTCTTTCTTTAGATTGAGATCCATCTCTATTTGTTCGTGATTAATCTGTTAATCAAAAAGTTATTGTGTCGTGGCTTCCTTAGTTCTCTTTACAATTTTGTTGTACCCGCTGAGCAACTCCCGTTTTATTAAATTGTAAACTTTTTTGGGCCGTACCGACTAAGGTAACCGCATTTTTCGAGTTTCTAAAGTTTGCCTGGGTATATAATTTATAAGCTGACATGCACATGTTATGCACCCGCAAAATGACAGTTATACACTGACTATCGATCCTTTATCCACCAAATCAACACAATATCCCCACACAAAGGTCTGGATATTCACAAACAATGTGTAAAAAAGTTTCACACATAGGGTTTGCGGATTTGCACATTGTTTCCCGTGAGCTATTTCGTATTTATGTAACCGGTATAATCTGGTGCGATTGTTGGGCGCGGGCCAGAAATGGGACAGGGCCATCCCCCTTGTTCGACGCTTGTTCGATGCTTGTTCGATGCTTGTTCGATGCGTACTCTCTGCCAAAGGAAGGCCACGTACACCCGGGATTTTACCGGCAGGTACACAGAACCGGGCGCTATTCCGTCCTCTATATAGGGACTATTCGTGATTTACACTAACTTTACGGACTTATATAATTTACAAATGACTATTTCGTACAATTGGCTGTGTGACTATTTGCCGGTTAAACCCACACCGGAGGAACTATCTGTTATTCTGACGCGTATAGGCCTTGAGGTGGAAAGCCTGGAACAATTCGAGTCCGTAAAGGGCAGTCTCGAGGGACTGGTGATCGGAGAGGTATTGACCGTAGCACCTCATCCAAATGCCGATAAACTGAGATTAACAACAGTAAATACAGGTGGCGGGGAACCGCTGCACATTGTTTGCGGCGCTCCCAATGTAGCTGTCGGACAAAAAGTAGTAATAGCACCCATCGGAGCCACTATCTACCCTGCCAGCGGAGAACCGCTGACCATGAAAAAAGCGAAGATCCGTGGAGAAGAGAGCCATGGAATGATCTGTGCGGAAGATGAGATCGGTATTGGCGAAAGCCATGCCGGTATTATGGTGCTCGATCCGTCCCTGCAACCTGGTACCCCCGCCAGAGAGGTGTTTAAACCCGTTCAGGACTGGATCTATGAGATAGGCCTGACGCCCAACAGGATGGACGCTATGAGCCACCTGGGTGTGGCCAGAGATGTGTGCGCTTACCTGAACAATAGTGAAAACACACTGACATATAAGGCATTAATACCTGAACTATCCACCCTGCCCAAAGCAGCGACTCCATACGAGATCGGTGTTACTATAGAAAATACGGACGCTTGTCCACGGTATAGCGGTATTTCCATCACTGGTGTGAAAATCGCGCCTTCCCCCGACTGGCTGAAGAATAAACTGCTGGCCATCGGTGTAAGACCTATTAATAATATAGTAGATATCACCAACTTCATCCTGCATGAAACCGGTCAGCCGCTCCATGCTTTTGATGCAGACGCCATTGACGGCCGTCAGGTAATCGTAAAGAACCTGCCGCAGAACACGGTTTTTGTAACCCTGGATGAAAAAGAGCGTAAACTGGACGCCGCAGACCTGATGATCTGTAATGGCAAGAGTGAGCCAATGTGTATTGCGGGTGTTTTCGGAGGTCTACGTTCCGGTGTGAAGGATGCTACGACGAATATCTTCCTCGAAAGCGCATGTTTCAGCCCGGCCAGCATCCGTCCTACCTCCTTCCGTCACGGCCTCCGTACTGATGCGGCAGCCCGGTTCGAAAAGGGAACTGATATTTCAGCGACCGCCTTCGTATTACAACGCGCTGCTGCACTGATCTGTGAACTGGCAGGCGGGCAGGCGGCATCGGAAATAGTGGATGTATATCCTCATCCGAAGGCACAAACAGAAGTGGAAACCAGCTGGAGCTATATCCGTAAACTGAGCGGAAAAGCTTATCCTGAAGATAAAATCGTAAACATCCTAAGCAGTCTCGGCTTCGGTATACTTAAAAAAGATGGAGAAAGATTGCGTGTGAGCGTGCCTTACAGCAAACCTGACATCAGCATCCCGGCAGACATCGTGGAGGAAGTGATGCGTATTGACGGCCTGGATAATATCGAGATTCCTTCGCAGGTACTGATCACTCCTGCCGCCAATCCGAAACCGGACAGGGAGAAAGTGCGTGAAAAGGCAGCTAATTACCTGGCATCCAACGGGTTTAATGAGATTTTTACCAACTCTATCACAAATAGTAAGTATTTTACAGCTGAAGTGCTGCAGCGTACCGTAAAGATGATCAACAGTCTCAGCGCCGACCTGGATGTAATGCGCCCTTCTATGCTGGAAACCGGCCTGGAAAGCGTGGCACACAACCTGAACCGCCGCAATGACAACCTGCTGTTCTTCGAATTCGGTAACACATATGCGCTTATTGAACAGGGTAAATACGAAGAAACTGCGCACCTGAGCCTCTACCTGACCGGTCAGAAAAGAACGGAAAGCTGGATGCATAAAGCCGAGCCGGTGGATTTCTACTTCCTGAAGGGCTATGTACAGAACCTCTTCAGGCAGTTGGGTATCAATGGCCTGCAGTGGGCGGAAGCTGAAGGCGACGCACTGCAGAATGGCTGGCAGATCAGTGTGAAGAATAAGCCTGTTGTAGTACTCGGCGCTGTTAACGCACAGAAACTGAAACAGTTTGATATTAAGCAACCGGTGTGGTTTGCCGACTTCAATTGGAAGATTGTATTGGGATTACTGCAAAAAAGCGATAACTTTTATAAGGAAATACCAAAGTTCCCGGCTGTTCGCCGCGACCTCGCGCTCGTACTGGACAAGCAGGTGAAATTTGCTGCTGTGGAAGCTGCCGCCAAAACGGTTAAATCTTCCCTGCTACAGGAACTGAACCTGTTTGACGTTTTTGAGAGTGAGAAACTGGGCGCTAATAAAAAGTCATATGCCGTTAGCTTCACCTTCCAGGATGCCCAGAAGACCCTTACCGACAAAGAGATAGATGCGGTAATGGATAAACTGGTAAAAGCATTTGAAGGACAGTTACAGGCAGAAATCAGAAAATAATCCAGGGATTAGGAATTAAGAAGAGGAAGGATCCGCTTCTTAATTCTTAATAATGAATTGAATTTTATGGCTTTAGAGCAGTACATACAAAGGATAGACGATAAGCTCCATTTGTTGTTGAAAAAACTGCAGCAGGTGCAGGCTGAAAATGTATTGCTGAAAGAGCAATTGCAGGCACAGGAAGAAACACTGGCAGCCCGGGATGAAACGATCGAGGCACTGGAAAATAAGCTCCACCTGGCCAAAATGGCCGTGGCCACCCAGGGTACACCGTCCAGCCGGGAAGACGATGAAGAATTCAGAAAGGAAATGCGAACAAAGATCAACGATTATATAAAAGAGATCGATCGCTGTATCGCACTGTTAAACAGCTAGTTAAAACCAAATCTACCGACATGGAACAGCTGATTCCCATTAATATTGTGGTGGCCGACAGGTCTTACCGTATTAAGATAAGACCGGAGGAGGAAGAGGAAGTACGCCGTACCATGAAGGAAGTGAACGAAAAGATCATTGAATTCAAAACAGCGTACGCTGGTAAAGACCTGCAGGATTATATTGCCATGGTCCTTATCATGTACGCCACCCATCCGGTGACAAGCGGGGGAAAGATACAGGCGGGTCTTGCGCCATTCCTGGAAGAGAAGTTACAGCACCTCGAAGCGCTGCTGGACAGCTCGCTGAAATAACGAAACCAGAAAGGAGCAAGAGATTGATTGACACAGATCTGTGAGGCACTAGAATATTTTGAAAAAGTAGATTAGCAGCTAGTAACGTATTGCAATTATATTACAACATACTACTAACATAATCAACGCTTTATCCACTTATTAAGTACAGGAATTTCCTGTAAGCTCCCACACATCTGCATATCAGCTCATTATCCCGTCATTTCGCACGTTCTTTTTTGTATTTTCGCGAATCAAGTTCTAAACCCTCTACCTTTCCACGGAATGGGATATGGCCAGGAATGCAACATAAATCAAGTATTAAAATTTTTGTATGGAAGTTACTTTAATGTCGACAATAGCTGCAGTGGTGGCATTGATCATAGGTATTTTGTTAGGTAAGGTGATTTTTGCCAAGAACACACAACATAAAATACAGGAGGCAGAATTACAGGCACAGAAAATAGTTTCAGAAGCACAGCTTACCTCAGAAAACCTCAAGAAGGACAGGTTGCTCGAAGCAAAAGAGAAATTCCTCCAGCTGAAAAGTGAGCACGAAAAAGAAGTTTTACAACGTAACCAGAAGATAGCAGATTCAGAGAACCGCATCAAACAGAAAGAGCAGACGCTGAACCAGAAGACAGAGAGCTTACAGAAACAGATGCAGGAGAATGAGGCGATCAAGGAAAACCTCACCCGCCAGATGGAACTGGTTGCGATCAAACGTACTGAACTGGAGAAACATCAGGAAGAGCACATCCGCCGCCTGGAAAAAGTAGCGGCCCTGACTGCTGAAGAAGCACGCCACCAACTCATTGAAAGCCTGAAAGAAGAAGCCCGCTCACAGGCGCTGGCTCACATTCAGGAGATTATCGAAGATGCCAAACTGAAGGCAAACAAAGAAGCTAAAAAGATTATCATACAGTCCATCCAGCGTACTGCTGCCGAGCAGACCATCGAGAACACCATCACCGTGTTCAACCTGGAAAGTGACGAGATCAAGGGTCAGATCATTGGTCGTGAGGGCCGTAACATCCGTGCGATTGAAGCCGCTACCGGTGTGGACCTGATCGTAGATGATACCCCTGAGGCTATCGTACTGTCTTCCTTCGATCCATTACGCCGTGAGATCGCCCGTTTGTCCCTGCAACGCCTGGTACAGGACGGACGTATCCACCCTGCACGTATCGAAGAGGTAGTAGAAAAGACCAAGAAACAGCTGGAAGAGCAGGTGATGGAGATCGGAGAAAGAACCGTGATCGAACTGGGTATCCATGGCTTACATAAAGAACTGGTTCGCCTCGTAGGTAAAATGCGTTTCCGCTCCTCCTACGGTCAGAACCTGCTGATGCACTCCAAAGAAACTGCTAACCTTTGTGCAATCATGGCAGCTGAACTGGGCCTGAACCCTAAACTGGCAAAACGTGCCGGCTTGCTGCATGATATCGGTAAAGTACCTGATGAAGAAACTGAACTGAGCCACGCCCTGCTGGGTGCGAAACTGGCTGAGAAATATGGTGAGCATGCTGCGGTAGTGAACGCTATCGGCGCCCACCACGATGAAATGGAAATGCAATACGTGATCTCCCCTATCGTACAGGCTTGTGACGCCATCAGCGGCGCCCGTCCTGGTGCCCGTCGTGAGATCATGCAGAGCTACCTGCAACGTATCAAAGACCTGGAAAACCTGGCCCTCGCCCATGACGGTGTGGAAAAGGCTTACGCTATCCAGGCCGGCCGCGAACTGCGCGTGATCGTTGAAAGTGATAAAGTAACTGATAATGACGCTGACCGTCTGTCTTTCGAGATCGCTAACAAGATCCAGACTGAAATGCAGTACCCAGGTCAGATCAAAGTAACCGTGATCCGTGAGAAACGTGCTGTAAACGTAGCACGCTAAACCGGCAACTGTATAAAACCTATTTTAAAAGGCGTCCTGAAAACAGGGCGCCTTTTTTATTTTTAGTTTCTTACATTTAAGTTCCACGTATTCTTATAGCTTATTAAACCGTTCTGAAAAATGAAAAAACTCCTCTTGCTGGCTGCTATCCTGTTCACGGGCAGTCCACTCATCTTCGCACAGAAACAGTCCCTCTTCAACGGCAAGGACCTTGAAGGCTGGAAGATCTACGGCACCGAAAAATGGTACGTGGAAAACGGCACCCTGGTTTGTGAAAGTGGCCCCGATAAGGAATATGGCTACCTGGGCACCAACCAGTCGTTCAAGAACTTTGAACTGACCCTGCAATTCAAACAGGAAGCCGATGGTAATAGTGGTGTGTTCTTCCACTCTTCCATTGAAGGAACAAAGATCACCGGCTGGCAGGCGGAAGTAGCGCCCAAAGGCAAACATACCGGTGGCATATACGAATCTTATGGCCGCGGATGGCTGATCCAGCCAACAGCCGATAAAGAGCAGTACCTGAAAGAAGGAGAATGGAACACCATGAAGGTGATCGTCAAAGGCAACAATGTCACCACCTTCCTGAATGGCCATGAAATGATACAGCTCACAGACGATAAAATTGGCGATGCCAATGGACAGATTGCACTTCAGATCCATGCCGGCGGAGGCATCAAGGTAAGATGGAAGAATATTTCAATTACGAATCTCGACTAGAAAAATAACTTACAGACTGCGGTGAAGCACTCTTCAGGGGGTGTTTCACCGCAGTTTTTATTTACTGCGGATATTTGTAAACGACTTCGATCCTCCGACAGGAGTTATGTCACCTCTGCTATTTGACGAATATCAATCCTCAATCAAGAATTACCTGCTACCTTCGCTGCTGTCTAATCGTAAATTGATAATTCGTAACTGATAAAACCATGCTTCAACAGCAAATAAAAGACGCAGCCGCCTTTCTGAAAGACCTCCAGCCTGCCCGTGTAGGCATCGTACTGGGAACAGGACTTGGTCAACTGGTCAACCATATTAAGATCCAGCAAAGCATCCCCTACCACCAGATCCCTCATTTCCCGGAATCTACCGTAGAATCGCACAAGGGACAACTGATCTATGGCCATATCGGAGATACGCCGGTTATTGCCATGCAGGGCAGGTTCCACTACTACGAGGGATATACTATGCAGCAGATCACTTTCCCCGTGCGTGTTATGAAAGCCCTCGGCATTCAATACCTGCTGCTCAGCAATGCGGCCGGTGGTATCAATAAAGCTTATTCCAAAGGCGATATGGTACTTCTGGACGATCATATCAACCTTCAGACTGATAATCCTCTCCGTGGTCTCAATTCACCCGATTTCGGCCCACGTTTCCCTGATATGAGCCGTCCTTATGATCCGGTACTGGGCGAGGCTTTACTAACTGCTGCTGCCTCCCTGGGATATAAGATGCATACGAATGGGGTATACGCTGCCGTTACAGGGCCCAATCTTGAGACCAGGGCAGAATACCGTTATCTGCGTACCATTGGTGCTGACATTGTCGGAATGAGTACTGTGCCTGAAGTGATCGTGGCCAACCAGCTGCAAATACCTTGTGCAACAGTTTCAGTTATCACAGATGAATGCGATCCTGACAACCTGCACCCGGTGTCTATTGAGGAGATCATCGCCGTGGCGGGTACTGCAGATAAGAAGCTGAGTGAGATCTTTGCAGCGGTGGTGGGCAAATTATAAATAACTGTTATTGATAATAGTGTAGGATGTATCAAATAAATGGACGTCTTCAGAATAGCTTGAATGACTAACTGATTCCATCGGGTACACGACTAAAAAGAGGCTGCTCAAACTGAAGTGCCCCAAAAAAGTTAGACACTTTTGGGGCCACTCAAAGTATTGAGCAGCCTCTTGTTTGTTTACTCCGTACTGATGTCCCAAACCCGGACAATGATGTATTAAAACCGGACAGGTTAGAACATATTAACATATCTATCCCACTGATCAATTCTGTATTATAGCCTGGCATTTTCTTAGCGCCGCTGTAGTCAGGCTTCAAATATTTGTCCCATGCTCAAAAACTTTCTCAGGATTGCATTACGGCATATCACACGCAATAAGATATTCTCTTTTATCAATATTGCCGGTTTCTCTATCGGGCTGGCCACCTGCCTGCTGATCATGTTATATATTCTTGATGAACATCGTTATGATAAGCATCAGGAATATGGTGACAGGAGTTATCGTATTGCCGCTGTTAACAATAAAGGAGAAAATTGGGTGGCCTCGTCTGCACCACTCGCATTTAGTGTAAAAGACGCACTGCCGGAAGTGGAGCAGGTAGCCAGACTGTTGACGTTTTCCGATATTTCCAGGATGTTGTTTCAGTATAAGGAAGGAACAGAACAGAAGCAGCTATTTGAATCAAATGGTTATTATGTTGATTCCACTTTCTTTCAGATATTTAGCTACAACTTTATTTATGGCAATGCACTGACAGCACTGAATACTCCTAATAGCCTGGTTATTTGTGACGACATAGCCCGCAAATTCTTCGGACCTGTAAATCCTGTAGGGAAACAACTCACTATCAATACCGCATTCGGACCGTTCAATTACACCGTAACAGGCGTTTTTAATGGCAAGACTACCCGGTCACATATACCTGCCCGGTATTTCCTTTCCATGCGTAATAATGATATGTGGAACTGGACGAAACAGCAAACCAGTTGGCTTGGCAATAATATTTTCTATACCTATGTAAAATTGAAAAAAGGAACAGACGCAAAACGTTTTGAAGCAAAACTACAGTCGTTCTTTAACGAGAGAACTGCAGCTGATATGAAAGCAGCCGGATTCTCCCAACGCCTGTACATACAGCCGGTTCCTGACATCTATCTTCACTCCTCCGCTCCTAATGAGATTGGGACGAATGGTAATATTATTTACTTATACATACTGGGCTCCATTGCTGCATTTATACTTGTCATTGCCTGCGTCAATTTCATGAACCTCTCTACTGCATCTGCTGAGAAAAGAGCAAGGGAAGTTGGCCTGAGAAAAGTATTAGGCGCCGGAAAGGGTGCGCTGGTGAGGCAATTTATCGGGGAGTCCTTCCTTATGAGCCTGATGGCGCTGATACTTGCCTTCGCACTTGTTCTTGCGCTGTTGCCGTACTTCAATATACTTGCACAAAAAGAGATCAGTTTATTCGATAATCCTTACCTGTTGTTATGGATCATTGCGCTTACCATTGCTGCGGGATTACTTGCAGGAGCATATCCTGCTTTCTATTTATCTGCGTTTAATCCTATATCAGTACTGAAGGGTAAGATCCTGAACAATTTCTCTGCAGTAGCCATCCGCAGAGGATTAGTAGTATTTCAGTTCACCATTTCGATCTGTCTTATTTTTGCAGCCATCGTCATCAGGCAACAGCTTCATTATCTCAAAAATCAATCGCTTGGTTTCCGTCAGGAACAGCAATTAATTCTGCCGCTCGGGCGGGCATTTCTGAACAGTGAGAACTACTATACCTCGTTAAAGAATGAATTGACAGGTTACCCGCAAATAAAGGCCATATCCAGCGGTTCTGCCTACCCTGGCACTACAAACATGAGCGACATGTTGTTCTTTCCGAAAGGTGGATCAAAAAGCGATATTGTAGACATATATCTGGCTACAGTAGAAAAGGACTATATAGAAACATTGGGTTTTCAGGTGTTGAACGGCAGAACCTTCTCTAAAGACTTCCCTGCCGATTCCGCCAGCATCATCCTCAATGAAACTGCCGTGAAGGCTTTGGGATATACAGCTGCCAATGCTGTTGGCAGGAAAATATACTATGACTTCGGTCAATTCCGCGATAACAGAACGATCGTAGGCGTTGTAAAAGATTTCAATTTTGCAAGTCTTCACAATCCTATCCAGCCATATGCCTTTACCACCAACACTTTTGGCAACCAATATACTTATGTTATTATCAACGCCGCTACGGATAACTATTCTGACTTACTACAGAAGATCGGCCAGGTCTGGAAGAAGTTGTTCCCAACTGTTCCCTTTGAATATTCATTTCTTGACCAGGACTTTCAACGTAATTATGAGAAGGAGCAACGTGCTTTTTTGATCATATCCTACTTTACGATTATTGCCATCTTTATTGCCTGCCTGGGACTATTCGGTTTGGCGATATTCTCCGCAGAACAAAGAAAAAGGGAAATAGGTATACGAAAAGTACTGGGCGCTTCTGTCAGGAATGTGGTTGTACTGCTTTCGAAGGATTTCATCCAGCTGGTACTGATTGCTTTTGTGATCGCATCTCCCCTGGCCTGGTATGCTATGGATAAATGGCTAAGCGAGTTTGCTTTCCATATACAAATAAGCTGGTTAACATTCATTGCGGTCGGCATTCTGGCCGTTTTCATTGCTTTGCTGACGGTAAGCTCACAGGCAGCAAAGGCAGCTTTAACCAACCCGGTGAAGACATTAAAAGCAGAATGACTTTCTATGTAATAAAAAAGGCGATCATTGCTATTACGCAATGACCGCCTTTTTTATATTCAGGATTTATTTTTTGTCGTCGTCATCATCCTCTTCATCGTCATCATCATCACCGAAGTCTCCATCCTTATAGAAACCTTCATCATCTACATCCTCTTCTTTGCCGCCCTCTTCATCATCCTCTAGCTCAAGGTCCTCGTCATCATCTCCCTCCTCGTCATCATCATCAAAATCATCATCCTCGTCTTCCTCATCTTCATCACTATCTTCATCGTCTTCATCTTCCTCAAGGTCATCATCATCGTCGTCGTCCTCTTCATCACCATCTTCATCTTCATCACTATCTTCATCGTCTTCGAAGTCTTCATCCTCATCTTCTTCATCTTCCTCATCATCATCTTTGGGCCCCAGGTCTGCAGCCGCATCAAGGAAAGCGGCTATATCATCGTCTGTCGCAACTACGTTATCGTCGTCAGCAACAGCCGTGTTATCTTCATCCGTGTCATCAGCATCCCCCTCATCTTCCGCAGTCTCCGGATGCGCTTCATCCAGTACAGGGATATCTTCCACGACTACTGGTATGATCCCGCTGGCTGAGAGATCATTTTCCTCCGTATCTTCCGGATCTTTCACCGGGAGGTCCTCATCTGCTACCGGAATTTCCTCCTGCACATCTACATGATGACCATTGAGTCCGTCGTCGGCGCCGTTAGGGTGGGAGAGATCACGTTCAACAAGTTCTCCTGTTTCGGACACCTCCATATTCAGGTCCTCTTCCTCTGAGGATTCGGTATTACCCTCCAGTCCTATAAGTGTCGGCTGGATGCTTTCATCTTCAAATACTTCCTTCAGTTTCGGCAGATCTTTAGGAGAGTTCAGACCAAAATAATCCATGAAGGCCTTAGAAGTAGCATATAAAAGCGGTTTACCAGGCAGCGTTTCACTACGGCCGGAAATCACGATTAATTCTTTTTCAAGGAGTTTCTGGATGGAGTAATCAGTACTTACTCCACGGATATGTTCTATTTCACCTTTGGAGATCGGCTGTTTGTAAGCAACGATTGCCAGCGTTTCCAGCGCCGCTGTAGAGAGACGTTTCAGGAATTTCTCCCCATTCAGCTGAGCAACCGTCTGGTAATATTCTTTTTTAGTCAGGAACTGGTACCCGCCACCGCTTTCCCTTACCTCGAAAGGATAGAATTCAGAGCTGTATTTCTCCTTGATAGCATCCAGTGCGGTCTCTACCTGTTCCAGCGAGGCACGGTCTTCCAGGAAGGCCAGCGCATTGTTTAACAGATCGAGTACCTCCAGCAGCGGTAAAGGCCGGTCTGCTGCAAATATCAGGGACTCTATGTGCGGTATGATTTGTGAAAGTTCCATTACCCGGTTTTTCAGGATTCAGATGCGGAAAGACAAGGCCATGACCACACCTGTAAAAGAAAAAAGTCAAAGGCCGAAAGTACGGCCTTTGACCCTTATGAAGAAATCAAAATATTCTGATGTTAATTCGATGTGTATAAGTTGCTATGATCAGCCTTCCAAAGCTGCTGCACCACTCACAATCTCAGTCAGTTCCGTTGTGATAGCCGCCTGACGTGCACGGTTGTAAGAGATCTTATAGCTACGCAGCAGTTCGTTCGCATTTTCAGTCGCTTTATCCATCGCAGTCATACGGGCGCCATGCTCAGAAGCATTGGCATCCAGCATTGCCTTGTACAGCTGGGTGTTCAGGATCTTAGGCATCAGCTCAGCAATCAGGGCTTTCTTCTCCGGTTCGAAAATGAAATCTGCACGGCCGGCGCTCTGGTCTGTATTCTCCACACGAGCTACTGGCAGGAACTGCTCAGATACATAGCGTTGAGTAGCGGCGTTCTTAAACTCACTATAGATAATCTCTACGGCATCGTAGTTACCAGCAACAAAACCTTCCATTGCAAAAGCAGCCGCCTGTTTTACGTGTTCGAAATCCAGGTGGGCGAACAGGTGCCAGAAAGCATCGTTCAGTTTATAACCATTCTTTACAAAGTGCTCGTACCCTTTTTTACCGATAGGCAGTATTTCTACATGGCCTTTGGCAAACTGCTCCTCGTATTTCTCGCGGATCACCTGTTTGGTCAGCTTGATCAGGTTAGAGTTATAAGCGCCACATAATCCCCTGTCAGAAGTGATCACTATCAGCAGCACCTTTTCTACCTGGCGCTGTGCAGCCAGTGCCAGATCGATACTACCTTCACTGTTGGAAACGATGTTTTTCAACATTTCCTGCAGTTTCAGCGCATAAGGGCGCATCAGCAAGATAGCATCCTGTGCACGACGCAGCTTGGCAGCACTTACCATTTTCATGGCTTTGGTGATCTGCAGGTTAGACTGTGTTGACTTTATACGGTTGCGAACTTCTTTAAGCTGACCGGACATAATGTTTTATGTATTACTTTATTTTGAATGATAATAAGGCCCGTTGGGGCTTTTCAATTTGGCTGCAAAGGTAATAAAAAACATGTCTAATTGAACATGTATCATAAAACATATCCGGGGGTGGGAGAAACTGGATGTTATCGATCCCCCCGGGGCGCCGGTTCCGTTCCCGGGGTTACACCCGGCCCATTCGTCCCCCGGGGATTGCCCCCCGGGCTACAAACAATAAGGCTCCTAAAGGAGCCTATTGCGTTTTGTTGAATACGTTATGTAATACCTTCGCGATAACCGATTACGATTTATTTATTCAGCGTTCCTTCTGCAGGTTCCTGGGGCAACGCGGCCGCTGCTTCAGGCCAGGATTCATTCCCATCCTTATCCACATAACCGATACGGCCGTTTAGCCGGATCAGCCCTCTGCCTTTGGAGTAAGTATATGCCTTATCATATTTCTGGGCGATCACTACCTGGTTCGCCTTGTTGATGAAACCGTATTTCCTGTCGGTCGCTACAGCCACCATGCCTTCGTTGAAATTGCCTACCCAGTCGTATACCAGTGGAATAACCAGTTCGCCTTTTATATTGATAAAACCGAATTTCTTCTCCTGCCTCACCCAGGCCATACCATCCCGGAAAGGACCTACTTTCTCGTAGGGGGTCATTACAACCTTCCCTTTTTCAAGGTCTGCACGGCCACATTTCCCGCCAATATATACCAGCATACTGCCATTGGTTACGAAACCAAGATGTTCATATTCAGGTTGTAAGATCATTTTCCCTTTGGAATTGACTACGCCATATTTACCATCCAGGAATACGGACACATAGCCATCTCTCAGGCCGGCCACATCATCGTATTTGGGAGACACCAGCTCCTTACCCTTGTTATCCAGCATACCTGTCTTGCCATTAAGCTTTACCATAGGGTAACGCCCCTCTTTCATCCAGGCAGAGTCATATTTCAGGGAAGATGTTTTACCGTCAACCAGCAGAAAACCGTATTTCTTATTCTTTTTCACAGCTGCCAATCCGTTGTGGAAGGGCGCTATAGCATCGTATACCGGTGCAATAACCACCTTGCCCGAGGTATCGGTAAATCCATACTTGCCGGCTTTTTCGATCTTTACCAGGAGAAGGGAATCTCCTTCTGTTTTACCGGCGGTTAATGTCTGGGAATACCCCATAATTGCCGGGAACAGCAGGGACAGGAGAATAGGACTCTTTTTCATAGGTAGGTATTATACTACCAAAAATAGTAAAAAAAGAGGCATTCGAATATAATAAATATGTAATAACTTAATAACAGCTGACAAACAGGTCAATAATAAGAATGCTATAATTCGATCGTCGTGCCTAATACCTTCAGGAAAGCCGCCACCCACTGCGGATGAGCAGGCCATGCCGGGGCGGTCACCAGGTTGCCATCTGTTACTGCCTCATCGATGTTTACAGACGCATAAGTTCCGCCTGCCAGTGTCACCTCAGGTGCAACAGCAGGATAGGCCGTCAATGTACGGCCTCTCACCACATCCGCTGCCGTCAGGATCTGTATACCATGACAAATAGCCGCAATAGGCTTACCGGCAGCCACAAACTGTTTTACAATATCGATCACTTTTGCATTCAGGCGCAGGTATTCTGGCGCCCTTCCTCCGGCAATCATTAGTGCATCATAAGATGATACCTGCACATCTGCAAAAGAGGCGTTCAGTACAAAATAATGGCCCCGCTTCTCACTATAGGTCTGATCTCCCTCAAAATCGTGGATAGCCGTGATGATCTTATCTCCTGCTGATTTATCCGGACAAACGGCGTGAATGGTATGTCCGACCATTTGCATCATCTGAAAGGGCACCATTGTTTCATAATCTTCTGCATAATCGCCTATAAGAAAAAGGATCTTTTGTTGTGACATGAGTAGGGGATTTTTTGGGTGTCTCTAAAGTTAATGAAAAAAAGGCTCCGGTAGTATTAAGTCTATACTACCGGAGCCACAGGGGTTTTCATGAGGGAAATATGATTCGTATACGCTCGCTTCCTGACTACTTAAACAAGCCATTCAGGCAACTGTACACGATGAAAGAGCCTTCTTCCTGCCAGATCAATAGTCAGGGTTTTGCGGAAACGTATTGCTGGTTCTATCTATTTGATCCTGCGGAATAGGGCGCAGCATATGTTTTTGTTCAATATTAGGACCTCCCTGCGGATTATGGAGGCGTACACGCTCCAGCAATTTGTTGGTACGTACCAGGTCAAACCACTGTTGCTGTTCTCCTACCAGTTCGCGGCCACGTTCATCCAGGATGAAATCTATATTCAGCTGTGCTTCTGAGATCTTCATCGCATCACGGTGTGCACTGGTTTCAGCTTCTGTAGCGCCTACACGCGCTGCACGCATACGCAGCGTGTTCAGATAACCTACTGCACCTGTTTTATCACCTTTATACATCAATGCTTCCGCAGCTATCAGGTAATCTTCCGCCAGACGGTACGCAATAAAAGGACGTACACCGGAAGCCTGGTTGTCAGGACGCAAAGCATCTGCAAATTTGTTCAGTGAAGGATACAAACGTTCTGTATAGTTACGCGGAGGCACCAACTGGTAATTCTTGCTGGCGATCTGCTCGTCCGTCACATTATAGCCCGGCATATAGACAGCGGTATCTCCTACTTTCAGTTTGGCACTACCAGCATTGGCAAACCATACGGTAGTGAAGAATTTCTCATAGCGGGTATCGTGCACACGATCAGCAAACAAAGTATCCAACAGGAATTTTGTAGGGCGGAAACGCTTCCACGGCGTACCATTCGCCAGATCACGTTTCATGCCACCGAGTACATCATACTGCATGAGGAAGAAACGGCAGGCGTTATTGTCCGTCGCATTATACAAGGCATCTGTAGTGAACTGCACGGCAAAAACAGTCTCTGCGTTATTCTCTTTACCCTGCGCCCACACCTGACCTACATCCGGTAACAGCTGCAGACCGTAACCAGAGATCACACGTGTGGCATATGTGGCAGCACTATCGTAATCAGTAGCGCCTTTGGCGGCAGAAGTGGCCCTCGTCAGATATACCCTTGCCATCAGATGCTCTGCTGCCGGTTTGGTAGCCCTTCCCCATTCTGCTTGTGTAACAGGTAATGTTTGCGCTGCATATAGCAGATCGGCCAGGATGGCATTATAGATATCAGGAACGGGATCGCGATGCGCTTCAGTAACGATTTCCTTGTTCTCTGTTAATCTCAGCGGAACAGCGCCAAACATCTGCACGAGAATGAAATAATAGTTCGCCCGGCAGAAACGAGCCTGTGCCACGCCTAAGCGCTTTACAGTACTATCCAGATCAGGTATCTGGTCTGCCCTTCCAATAACAACATTACAGGTATTGATAGCCTGGTAAAAAGCATTCCAAATTTCACGCAGATGAGCATAACGGGGATCCAGCTGCGATGTATACTGATTCGTAAATTTGAAATCGCCATCAGAACCATTCGTATAAGTATCTGTGCCGAATACACTCGTTGTCATACCCCGCTCCGTGCTGTAAAAGCTACGCAGACCAGTGTAGCTCCCTGCTACTGCAGTCTGGAAACCGGCTGCGTTATTGTAAAAATCATCAGTTACAGAAGACACCACATCTTCATCCAGCATTTTATTACACCCTGTTACCATGCATGCGCATATAAACAGGTACCAGCATATATTTCTCATAAAGATTTTTTTTGTTGCATTAAAAAGTAGCATTGACACCAAACTGTAACATCCAGGTAGCAGGTGCATCCACCCCGATAATGTTCACGTCTTCAGGATCGATACCTTTGTACTTCTGCCTGTAAGGCGCGAGGATCAGCGGTTGTTTTACATCAACAGAGAATCTTAGCGACTCCATCTGCCAGCGTTTCATCACACGGGAAGGCATGGAGTATCCAAGTGTGATATTCCTGATCTTGATAAAATCACCATCGAAGTAACTCAGTGTATTGTAGTTGTTAGGACGCTCCTGGTTAGCATTTGGACGAGGGAAAGCGTTGGTATGATTTTTTGGCGTCCAGTAATCTACATCCAGGTTATTGTAACGACCGAAGAGCGTATTGAACGAAGAATAGAAGTCACTCTTCACCATGCTACCCATACGGGCAAACGCAACAACAGATAGGTCGAAACCTTTGTAGGAGAAACGCTGCGTCATACCACCTGACCATTTAGGCTGTGGTGCACCAAGAATAGTACGATCCTTGTCATCCAGTTTTTTATCCCCGTTGAGATCTGCCAGCTGTATTTCGCCCTGGTGCTGCTTATAAACCTGTGCAGCCGCTTCATCCTGCCAGATGCCTACTTTTTTGTAGTCATAATACACATAAGTAGGTTGGCCTACAAACCAGCCGTTACCCACATCCTGTGTTTTGCCTTCGCCCAGTGCAAGGATCTTCTCACGGTTCCTGAACCAGTTCACATCCATTGACCAGTTGAAGCCGCCTTTTGAACTAAGAATGACGGCAGACAAGCCTAATTCCCAACCTGTATTTTGTGTAACACCTGTATTCTCCAGTACATAGTTTACACCATTGCTGTAAGGCAGGAATCTTTGTAACAGCAGGTCGGTGGTTTTCTGCTTGTATTGATCGATACTACCGGTCAGTCTTCCCTTGAAGAAACTGAAGTCAACACCATAGTTAAAGGAGGCGGTGGTTTCCCAGGTAAGGTTGGGATTACGCAGCAGGATCGGAGAAAAGCCCGTCACACCTTTATTACCGAAGGAATAAGGCATACGTCCCAACAGCCCCTGCGTAGCATACGGAGGAATACCGGTATTACCGATACGGCCATAGCTGGCGCGCAGTTTCAGGTTTTCAATCCAGGATACGTTCTTCATGAAGTCTTCACTGGTCATGTTCCATCCTACCGCTACTGAAGGGAAATAGCCCCATTTATGTCCCGGCGCAAAACGGGAAGAACCGTCTGCACGTAAGGTCAACGTTAACAGATAACGGTCATCATAACCATAGTTTAAACGGCCCATATAAGACAGGATCGTCCAGGTACCAAGCTGGCTGCCGATGGCTGTTACGTTGGCTGCCTGTCCGAGGTTATAATACTCCTGCCATTCCACCGGAATACCTCTTACAGAAGCAGAAGACGAGTCTTCACGCTGACGCTGCACACTGTATAATGCAGTCAGGTTGAGGTTGTGCTTTTTAATAGTCTTGTTGTAGGTCAGCAGGTTCTCTACTGTATATGCCCACACCAGCTGCCCCTGTTTAGTTGCAGTAGCGTCACCACCACCTATGAGCAGGTCTGTATTCTTTTTCCCCTGAAAGAGGCCATAGTTATTCTGGAAAACATCTGTACCGACATTGAGGCGGTATTTCAATCCATCGAGGATCGTTACCTCGCCATATAAGCTGTTGAAGAAACGGATATGACTCAGTCTCTCTACGCGATTACCATCCTGATAATCCAGCAAAGCATTAGGCTGTTGGTTATCTGCTGTCGGATAGGTGATCAGTTTACCTGAAGCGTCATATGGATCAGCGATAGGCAGCATTTTGAGCGAAGCACTCATACCATTATAAGTGCTGCCTTTACGCATACTGTAAGTAGCCAATGAAGAGACGCCCACCTGTATGCGTTTGCCTATCATCTGGTCAACAGCCACATGTAGATTATAGCGTTCATAACTTTGTAATTTAAGTACGCCCTGATCTTTGAAATAACCGCCGGTCACTGCGTATTTGGTGGTTTCATTACCACCGCTTACACCCAGTGAATGGCGGGTTTGCCAGCCCTGGTCTATTAAGAGGGATTGCCAGTCGGTGTTCACCCCTCTTTTAATATTCGCCAGCTCCACAGCAGTAAATATCTTCGCATCTGAAGCATCAGGATTATTATCGTCATAAAGCCCTGCAGCACGGTTTGCTTCTCTTTTCATAGCAAGGTACTGCTGACTGTTCATCATATCAGTTCTGCCAAGCGAGTTAACGACACCGTACATGCCACTGTAGTTCACCTGTGGTTTACCGATCTTTCCCTTGCGGGTACTTACCAGTACAACACCATTCGCACCACGTGAACCGTAGATAGCGGTAGCAGAAGCATCCTTCAGCACGTCCATGGAAGAGATGTCCTGAGGGTTGATGTCATTGAGATTACCGGCAAAGGGAATTCCGTCTACAACATAGAGCGGGTCATTACCTGCAGATAAAGAACGTGTTCCCCTTACCCTTACCTGTGGCTCGTCGCCCGGTTTGTTACTATTATTTAATACATCAATCCCCGGTGTTCTGCCCTGGAGCGCCTGTTGTGCGTTGGTTACTGGAACTTCCATGATGGTTTTACTGTTAATAGAGGATATGGCTCCTGTCACATCCTTTTTCTTTTGCTGACCATAACCGACTACGACAACTTCGTCGAGTTTCTTCTGGTCTTCCGCCAGTTTGATTGCAATGTCTGACCGGCCGTTCACAGGCACTTCCTGAGGGAGGAAGCCAATAAAGGAGAAAGTCAGTACAGCATCTTTTGGTGCCTGTAGTTTGTAGGATCCGGTAATATCGGTCACTGTTCCATTCTTTTGTCCTTTGATGGATACTGAAGCACCGATAATAGGATTGCCGTCCGGCCCGGTAACTTTCCCTTTGATAGGGATGGATTGGGCGCTGACAAATGTCCCATACAATAGTAGACACAATAGGAGCGCTCGCGTCTTCGATAACGTGTTCTTCATACGTAGAATTTTAATTAATAAACAGAATACACACCTCTGAAAAGCAATTACTTATAAGTTCGATCAGGTTTTTCTAATGTATTTTTCAGAGAATGGGGTAGTACAAGTTAAGTAGATTAGTCATAAATTGCAAACGATTGCATAAAATCAACCTGAAATAATACCGCTTATCAAAAAATTTGTGCAATCGGTTGAATAAATTCTTATCATTATTTACTTTTAAGAGTACTTTTGGTTATGGTTATGAAAAACACGTTATTGGTATGCAGCGCCATACTTATAAGCAGCTTCTCTGTCGCACAGCAAAAGAAAGCAGAATGGAAAAACCTGTTTGATGGCAAGACACTGAATGGCTGGAAAGAAGTAAATGGGACAGCACTTTATGATGCGAAAGACGGGATGATCAATGGAACTTCTGTAGCCGGCAGCCCGAATTCCTTCCTCGCTACAGAAAAAGAATACGGCGATTTTATACTTGAACTTGAACTGAAGCTGGATGCTCCTATGAATTATGGCATACAGTTCCGCAGTGAAAGTACACCAGAGTACAACAACGGTCGTGTGCATGGGTATCAGATGGAAGTCGATCCCAGCGACCGTGCCTGGAGTGGTGGTATCTATGATGAAGCCCGCCGTGGATGGCTCTATCCGCTGGAACTGAATCCTGCTGCCAAATCTGCATTCAAAAAACAGGACTGGAACAAATACCGTATAGAATGCCGTGGTTCCGAGATCCGTACCTGGGTAAATGGCGTTCCTACCGCTCACCTGATCGACGATATGACCCTCAAAGGATTCATCGCGTTGCAGGTACACCAGATCTATAAAGAAGATGATAAGGGAAAACAGATCCACTGGCGCAATATCCGCATCATGGAAAATCCGGCTCCTTCGCAATATTCTCCATATGATAAAATATATGTAGTAAATGATATTCCGAATAACGTTTCCGAACAGGAAAAGAAGAATGGATATCAGTTACTCTGGGACGGTAAAACCAGCAATGGCTGGCGCAGAGTGAACCAGGACAAGTTTCCGACTGCCGGCTGGACGATGGAAAACGGCGAATTGTCCATCCACCAGTCAAACGGTGATGAAATGGGCTCCGGCGGCGATATCGTAACCACGAAAGAATACGGTGCTTTTGAACTGGAGTTTGACTTCAAGCTAACTGAAGGCGCCAACAGTGGCGTAAAATATAATGTAAAAGAAAGTTACGACACGAAAGGTAAATCAGCTATAGGATTGGAATACCAGGTGCTGGACGACGAGCGTCATCCGGATGCGAAACTGGGCCGCGATGGCAACAGAACCCTGTCTTCCCTGTATGACCTGATTCCCCGGAAAAATACTGATCTGAATAAAGCCGCAATAAAGAAGATTGGAGAATGGAATAAAGGGCGTATAATTGTGTATCCCAACAATCATGTGGAACATTGGTTGAATGGTTTCAAAATGGTTGAGTACGACAGAGGTTCCAAAGAATTTAAAGACCTGGTAGCGATCAGCAAGTATAAAAATTGGAATAACTTTGGATTGTGGCCCGAAGGACACATTTTATTGCAGGACCACGGCAATACAGTGTCATTCCGTAGCATAAAAATCAAAAATTTAAAATAGGTTAACAAGTTCGGTTTGTTAATTAAACTAATTTTGCATTCGCCTGCTGGCTTGTCCGGACAGGCGGGTTGATAAAAGTAAGCTCCGTTTGTGCAGGTTTGTGGGATAAAGTAGCACGGAATCAATTACTTGCCTTTACTATAAATTTATAATAATGGCTTTATCAACTAATGAAAGAGTTTTCATTGTTCACTGTTCTATATAAAACATTCCGATTCTTCGGAGTGTTTTTTTTTTATGTTTATACTTTCCGGAAGCTATTAACGTATAGAAATATATCACCTTCATCTAATCGCAACATATGCTAAAGACTAACTACGCCCTTTTGCTGGCAGTGACGATCTTTTCAGCCTCCTGCTCAGGACCAGGTAAACCGGCTGGAAATAACGCTCCGGATTCCTTGCATCACCTTGTTCAACATTATTATGATGAGAAGATGGAATTCTTTCCGCTGGATGCTACCATGAATGGAGAACATCAGTACGACGGACTGCTGCAGATCGATATCAGCGATCGTTTCCGGTTAAAACTTGATAGCTTTTATACCCGCTATCAGGCAGCATTACAGGGAATTGACACTACAGTACTTAATGATAATGACCTGATTAGCTATTCCATGCTACAAAGGGAAGTATCTATAGGTAAGGCAGGCCTCCGCTTTCCCGATCACCTGATGCCTATTCAGCAATTCTGGGGCCTCACCCTTACGCTCCCCCAATTTGGTTCGGGTACAAGCGCCCAGCCGTTTAAGAACAAAGCAGATTATGAAAAGTTCATTCAGAGAATGAAAAGCTTTGCGGAATGGAGCGATACAGCTATTGCAAACATGCGGCGAGGTATGTCTACCGGATATGTATTACCGAAAGCACTTGCATTGAAAGTCATCCCTCAACTTGCCGACCTGGCAAAGAAAGACAGCAACAATGTATTCTATACTCCTTTACGACTCC
Source organism: Chitinophaga ginsengisoli (assembly GCF_003014595.1). Taxonomy (GTDB): domain Bacteria; phylum Bacteroidota; class Bacteroidia; order Chitinophagales; family Chitinophagaceae; genus Chitinophaga; species Chitinophaga ginsengisoli. The sequence continues at coordinate 509,308 of NZ_PYGK01000003.1, forward strand.
TCCCCGCCGATATTGACAGCACGGGCAGGAATGAACTCCGTACTGCCTATAAAGCAGCCATCGAACAGTATGTGCTTCCCTCCTATGCGAAACTCCATGACTTCATTGTCAATGAGTACCTACCTAAAACCCGGACCAGCACAGGCATTGACGGCCTGCCAAACGGAAAGGAATGGTATACATACCTGATCAGATTCTGGACAACCACCGACCTGACACCTGATCAGATATACGCTACCGGCGAAAAGGAAGTGGCACGCATCAGAAGAGAGATGGATTCTGTCAAGAACAGCACCGGTTTTACAGGCGACCTGCCGGCATTCTTTAACTTCATTCGTACAGACAAACAGTTCAGGATATTTACGACCCCCTCACAGGTACTGGATTCTTTCAGGGCCATCGAGCAAAAGATCATGCCTGCTGTAAAAGAGTTATACGGACATCTACCCAAAACAAAGTTTGAAATCCGTCAGACAGAAGCTTTCCGTGCTGCGTCCGCTAGTGCCGAATATATGCCGGGCAGTCCCGACGGTTCCCGCCCCGGTGTCTTTTATGTGCCTATCCTGGATGCTACTACTTTCAACTATACAGGAATGGAATGCCTGTTCCTGCATGAGGCTATTCCAGGGCATCATTTCCAGACCTCCATCCAGCAGGAAAATGATTCTCTTCCCAAGTTCCGCCGTTTCAACTGGATCGGTTCCTACGGTGAAGGGTACGCATTATACTGTGAAAGCCTCGGTAGAGACCTGGGACTGTATACCAATCCCTACAGCTATTTCGGTCACCTGTCAGACGAGATCCATCGTGCCATCCGCCTGGTGGTGGATGTAGGTATGCATGCCAAAGGATGGACCAGGGAGCAGGCTATCAAATATATGATGGACAACGAGCCTGTGAGTGAACACGAAGCGGTGTCTGAAATAGAACGGTATATGGCCATACCCGGTCAGGCGTTGTCTTATAAGATCGGGGAACTGAAGATCCGGGAACTGCGGAATAAATACACTCAATCCACTGGATTCAGCATCAAAAACTTTCATGATGAATTGTTAAAAGATGGTTGTGTTCCGCTAAGCGTGCTGGAAGAAAAAATGGCAAGACGATTTAAGTAACTCATCCATAAGCCATAGTAGTCCATAGGTGATAGTCACTAACTTATAGTATTTTTTTAAACTATAACAGATGTGGTGATCATTGCCTATGGACTACCTGTTTATAGACTTGTCTGTATCAGTTGTTAACGAAAAATATACATCTGGCTTTGGGAAAAGATGCTTAAATTTATAGTGGGAATAGAGTCAGGATCCCCTAAGGTTTTAGGTTAGTTGTCCATCAGCTATAACACAAAGAAAATAACATATCCGGAACAGACCCTCATGTCTGACAAAAACTGGAAAATGAAGACAATCAACAAACCTTTTACCATTACTTGTTGTTTCATTTTTTCTGATTGAGCTTTTATACTTTCCACTCAACGATTTTTTAACATTTTAAGCTGCCAGTATTATGTTTGACATGACCCTTAATTACTGTCTCGCATTTCCTGCCGTAACACAGGAAGAAAAATGGGATGAAGATCTGCGGTTCTCCGTAGGAGAAAAATTATTCTGCATGATCTCCAAAAACGAGCCACATCGCGTATCCTTGAAATGCCGTCTGGAAGATTTTCATCGTCTTATTTCACAACCAGGCATTGTGCCGGCTCCATACCTGGCACGTTACCACTGGGTACAGATAAGATCTTTGGATACTTTGCCCGTGCCTGAATTACAGTCGCTTCTTCAAAATGCGTATGATCTTGTGGTAAGTACATTACCTCCGGAAGAAAGGGCTCAGATCCGGAAAGAAAGAGTATAACAGAGTAATGCATTGGTGCTATTGATGCAAGAGGAAGTTTCAGCGTATAGCGCCTGGCAGCGCTTAGCATATTAATAAGAATGGCTCGCAATGCGAGCCATTTGTGTTTTCTCTACTTCTAGCATATCTCCCATGTCCCCCTGTTAATTATTTCCAAAGTGTGTAAATGATATCATATAACCCGAATATGATCAATGTACAGGCAAACAGCTTCTCCAGGATAGGAGACTTCATTTTTACAGCCGTTTTGGCCCCCAGATAAGAAGATGGAATCGCCGTCAGCGACAACAACAATGCAATATTCCAGTCAATATGCCCCAGCCACCAATGCGCCAGCGCTCCCGGCACCGATAATAACGCCGATAATACAATAGAGCAGGCCAACGCCTGCTTAATAGGCATATGCAGTTTTTTAATGAAGAAGGAACTGAACAATACACCGCCGGCATTTGCCAGCAATCCTGACAATAGTCCGATACCCAGAGAAGCCATCACAATCAGCATATGATGCCCTTCCGCGGCGTCTACCGGATGGTCCTCTCCAACATGATCTTTCTTACGCAAAAAAGAAAACAGTAAAGAGCCCCCTATTGACACAATGAACAAAGCAGTCAGGATCATTAGTGTCTTTCCCGGCAGAAACTTACTCATCCATGCACCGGCCAGCGTAGCTGGTATACCAAACAATGCGCCGGTAATGATGACCTGCCTGTTGAACAACTTCTGCCTGCTATATACCGTGGTTGCGGAAATAGTACTGGTAATAGCTGCCGGTAATGGTGAAGCCAATGCATAAAATGGATTTACCCCTGCAAAGATCTGTAGCGCGGGCGTACTGACTGCACTCCCTCCTTTGCCCAGTAAACCGGACAGATAACCGACAATAACGCCGATAACTAAAACGACCAGATAATCGGTCTGTTGCAATAATGTGATCATAAAATACTTCCTTCAGCAAATAGGCCTGGTGCTAAGCCTCCGCTACTTATTTATTTGATGGTTGGTATGTGTGAATTACAGGTATCCTATACAGCTATACATCGATGTTTTAGTGGAAGGACAGTTCAAAGCTACAGCACTGATGCGGGTTCAACAAAATTCAGGGTAGCGTGTCACTATTACTAAAAGTTATTGGAGATAACTTTAGGTAATAATTCTGACAGCAGCGGCTTAGACCCGTGTATAACCTATCTAGCCTACTAAATCTATGATTTGAATAAGTTCACTATAAAAAGGCAAAAACAGCAAATATGGCCGAATATTACCAACTGTACACCAGTCCAACTCCACCGGGTGCAACACTTAATTGCAGATCATTAAACCGCTGAAATAACCCCTTACCGTGCGCATGATGCACCGTAAAGTTCACGCCGTCAAAGAGCAGCAGAAAAGCGCCCTGCAGGATGAAAGAGTTGCCATATCCTTTCCAGCGGTCATGGGCCGTTCCGGTAAGCTTTGACTTACCATGCTCCCGCAGAAACAATCCACTGGCTATATAAGCCAGGTCCAGCGCCCCATTGATCAGAAAGATCTTTTCTATTTTATGTTGTTCCTGCACACTTCCCTGCCAGTTGTATTTTCCCGGATCCAGCCTTCTGTTGCCAAAATAGCTCGCCGTGGCAATGCCCAGGTTGACAACTCCCCAGACAGCATTCATCTGATGAAAATACTTTGCTTCACCCCCGGCAGTACCGTTACCGATCAGTCCTGCTGTAACGTTTGCTACTCCCCAGCCGCCCAGTACAAGCATGGCTGTTTTGGTGCTATTGATCCGTTGTTTGTTGTATTGGTAAAGAAAGGAATTGTCCTGCGCAGAAGATATGCATGCAAACAGCAGCATACATGCAAACAGAAAGAGTTGTTTCATGGGGTAGTGTTTTTCGATATATACGAAAGAAAAAGGGATCAGGAATTGAAATACCTTCCCGGTCTTTCAATTCCTGATCCCTTTTTCTTTAAGATCATCTTGTCAATGCGTTCCAGATCACACCATAAACGTCCGTAGGAACCAGTTCCTGCCCTTCAGGCACCCGGCCTGATATAAGTACAGGGTGATTGACCTTATCCTCAGAAATACGCCCGTGAGAGCCTTTTATCAGCGTCGCATCCAATGGTATCACATTCATGAGATAACGGAAGCCCAGTTTTTTCTTCAGCAGTTTAAAGCCTGCCTTCAGTTTGACCAGGGGATCTGCAGGATTCATGAACATCTCTACAGGGTCATATCCGGGTTTCTTGTGGATCTCAACCGTGCGGGCAAAATCGGGTGCTTTCGCATCATCCAGCCAGTAATAGTAAGTGAACCAGCTATTGGCATCTGCTACAAGTACCAGCTCGCCACTCCGTGAGTGGTGCAGATGATGCTGGCGTTTACCTTCCCTGTCAAGCACCAGTTCTACTCCGGGAGTGTTTTCTACAATACTGCGGACTTTCTTATAAACAGCAGGATCATTTACATACACATGTGCAATCTGGTGGTCTGCTACCACAAATGCCTTTGATGCACCGGGGTCCAACAGCTCCAGTCCCCTTTCTTCCCTGATCTGCAACAGGCCTTCCTCGCGGAAGCGGCGGTTCAGGTGGATAGGGTGATTGACATTGGTAATACCATATTCAGATAAAATGATCACTTCGCAACCTTTCTTCTCGTAGAACTCAACCAGCTGTTTACATACTGCGTCAACTTCTCCCAGCTCTTTGCTGATGCGGCTGAAGTCCTGCCCGAATTTCTGCAGGCAGTAGTCCAGGTGAGGCAGATAGATCAGCGTTAGTGTCGGATCATATAAGTCATCTGTCAGCATAGATGCATCTGCAATCCATTGTGTGGATTTGATATTGGCACCGGGCCCCCAGAACTGAAATAACGGGAACGTACCCAGTTCTTTCTGCAGATGGTCACGCAGGGAGGCTGGATGAGAATAGCAATCCGGTGCCTTTCGGCCGTCAGCAAGGTATTGCGGACGGGGAGTCACCGAATAATCGGCGGTAGAATACATATTGTACCACCAGAACATTTTTGAGCAGGTAAAAGAAGGATCCAGGCGTTTAGCCCTGTCCCATATTTTTGGAGCTTCTACCAGTTTATTGGACTGCTTCCAGAATTTTATTTCACTGTCTTGTCTGTCGTACCAGCCATTACCGACAATGCCCGTTTCTGAAGGCCATTGCCCCGTGACATAGGTACTCTGCACAGCCGTAGTCACAGCTGGCACCATGGGCTTAATGGTTGACAAATGCTGCCGGCTGACGTATGCCTGCAGGAAAGGTGTGTGAGCACCTATCAGAGAGGAAGAGAGACCTACTACATCAATTACTACTGTCTTTTTCATGAGTGCGGCGCCGTTAGGATATGTGGGTCAAAACTAGATTTAAGAATTATTGGTCCAGCTGTTGCAACACCCAGTGCAGCTCCCTTGAAATGGACCTGTCCATAGGTAACTTTAGATCAGCCGGCAATACATCCCAGGTATAAGTCTCGACTTCCATGTGTTGTGTAAATGGTTGTTTCCGTTGTAATGCTAATACTTTCTCTATATCGGAACGAGTAGATGATAATACTCCGTAACTATCGATAAATACAGGCACATGGAAATGAGAGCGCCATTCTTCTACCGCCGGGTTGGCGGCATCTTCCAATGCCTGCGGAAGATCCGGATAATGTATATACCCGTCTGCCTTGCGTGCTACCACCTGGTGCAGATAGGTCGTTTCATTAAACTCCCGGAAGGCATCGATCAACGGCTTTCTTGCTGCCATCTCTGCTGGCAGCAGGGCTTTTACTGCGGCACTGATCTGTATCTTACCTACTTTTAGTCCATGTTCATGCAATTTCTTCAATACACTTTCTGCCGATTCGTATACCAATGCGAAATGACATACATCATAACATAGCTGTACATGTGCTTTTATACTGGCTGTTGCTTCTTCTTCATTCATGCCAAATTTATCCTGCAGAAAAGGCACACCATATGGCAACAGGTAATTCAGATACCAGTGAAGATATTCCTGCGAATTTTCCATTAATCCATCGGGCTCGGGCTCAATATCAAGGTGCATCAGGGGCCCACCACCGCGCCGGGTTCGTACCAACTGTTCTACTACAAGTAATACTTTGAGGGTAGCGTTTTCCATAACGGCCTCTCTTTCTGTATCACAACGTACATGCCACAATTTATAGGTAAGCGGTGATGTAGAAATACCGCCCTCCATGCCTTCAGGTAACAGGGCTGCCAACAGGCGGAACAGGCGGATGGTATAAGCAACCCTTTCAGCTGTTGTCCAGTCTGGGGTATGCACCTGGTCTTTTACTATTGTATGATGGAAACCGCCATAGGGGAATCCATTCATGGTAAATACATAACAATTGTGCTCCTGCAGCCACTGCTTAAATTCAAGCAATGCCTCCTCTTTGCTCAGTTCCAGACTGGCCGTATTGGATAAGCGTAATCCTATGCCAAATGGTTTATCAGGAGATACTTCCTGCTTTACAGCCGGGATAAATTGTTTGAGTTGCTGGAAATGAGCATTCCAGTTCTCTCCGGGATGGATATTCGTGCAATAGGTTAAATGAGAATGGTCAGATACTCTCATAGTTCACTTTTAAATGCGCTATAGCTTTATTCAGTAACACTTCATCTATTACATGTACCTCTGCACCCTGTCCTATTGCTTTCAACAGACAGATAGTGAGACGTCCGCCAAGGTGTTCCCGGAACTCCTGTAAGCCTTTGATAACAGCCGACGAAACACCGTTCTGCGTGTCCAGCAGGGAATGATAAACAGGCAGTTGCAGGTTTATCAGCAAACGGACAATCCGCTCTGCCGCAGCCGCATCGATCCATCCTAACAAAGAGGAATATACGCTGTCAACAGCTATCCCTATCGAAACAGCTTCTCCATGACGCAAGGTAAAGTCTGTCAGCTGTTCCAGCTTATGAGCACTCCAGTGTCCGAAGTCCAGCGGACGGGAAGAACCGCTTTCAAAGGGATCACCGCTTCCTCCGATATGTGCCATATGCAAAGCAGCGCATCTGTACACCAGCTCCTGCATAACGGGTAAATCATTCTTCACCAGTGCCTGCGCATTGGCCTCCAGCCACTCAAAAAAAGCAGCATCTTTTATTAACGCTACTTTCACTGCTTCTGATATACCTGAGCGCCAATCTCTTTCCTCCAGGGTAGTCAGGAATTCGGCATCATTAAACACTGCGGCCGGCGGCGCAAACGTACCAAGGAAGTTCTTTTTCCCCCGGTAGTTAACTCCATTCTTAACGCCTACACCTGAATCATTCTGCGACAATACGGTGGTCGGTATACGAATATGACGAACGCCTCTGTGTGATACAGCAGCCACCATTCCCACCAGATCAAGTACCGCACCACCGCCGATAGCTACTACAAAAGAATGTCGATCTATGCCTTGCCCATCTATCTGATCTATCAGACTATAAAAAAGTTCCTGGTCATTTTTGCAGGCTTCGCCACCGGGTACAAGGATCACATCTCCTGCAATTTTAAAACCTTCTATTTGTTGTAAATAAGCTGTTATTGCTGTTGTAAGCGCCGGATGGGCTTTCGCTACGCCATCATCAAGAATGAAAAGTAGCTTCTTGGTCAGTCCCTGTGTAACCTGGGATGCCAGATAATTCCGGAATTCCGGATTAGATGGATTAAAAAGGGACCGCGTAAAAAAGACCTTATATGAATAATCTACTCTAAAAGTCTGTTGAATACTCTGCATGGATAATCGCTCTAATGTTTCTTTGGTTTAATGAATCGTCAAACAGACTGTTAAAGTACAAAATTTAATTGCTATGACGAATTACCAATAACGGGCAGGAAATCAGGTAACGGCAAACGCTCTGGCCAATAGTAAGGACAATGGCAATAAGATCAATACCAGTAATGCATGAGGCAGGGTGGAAAAAGCAGCTACCCAGGCGGCATTCATCGCTACCAGCGCAATAATGCCTCCTTTTACGGCCTTTCCGATGTTAGAACCGGAGGGCTCTTTCATGGCCCTGACCAGAGGCAGATTGATCATGAAAGCAAACAGAATGACAAATGGTGCGGCTATTAACATATGCCCGTTTATCGCGGCCAGTACCAATATGGTACCATATACCAGCGCATAACAAAAGGCAGAAATATTCAGTATGCGTTTATTCCCTCCATGCACTTCCCCCCTGCTGATGGCTGTCACCGCAGCGATATACACCACCGGGATCAGGCCGATCCACCAATACTGGTTCAAGGCAGATTCAACCATACTGATGCCCATCAGCAGGTTTAATCCACGGCATAACCCCATATTAACAGGTCCCCATGATAAATGTTTCCCCCATTTATCATACACCAGTGCAGAAACGGCAATACCCAATGCAAAATAACCGGTAATACGCCCCACAGTAAAAGCCGCCAGTACTCCTACCAGTAAAAGATAACTTCCCAGCACTATGGCTTCTGTGAGAGATATCACTCCACTAGGTATCGGACGTTCCGGACGCTCCTTCTTATCGAGTTCAGCATCCATCACATCATTAAATACCACTCCGCCGCCATAAAGCCCCATCGTTGCCAGGCACATACAAATCACAGGCAGCAGATGGTCCAGGTAACTTGACACTTCAGAACCCAGGAAGCCGGAAATAGCGACCCCCGCCAATATATCTGCCACAGCAGTTACTATGTTGGCGGGCCGCATTAAACGTAAATATCCTAACAACTTGCTTACAATATAATTCACCGGGCTCGGGTTTTCTCCAAGTAGGCAACACGAATGGTCCGCTTATGTATGAAACACAGCAATGTTACTGCATTCACCTACATAGCAAGAGACATCCGTAGTACAGACTTGTAACGATTTATCTAATAATATTAGATTGTTTATCTATTCTTGGCTGTTGGCCACCGCGCAGTACGGTGCTTCCATTAAATTTCAGACTTTGATCCACATCTTTGACTGTGTCAAAATCCGCTTCGTCCATCTGACCACTTTGAGCGAAAGCAGTTATAGCATTGCGGAAAGTTACCAAATGAATATCATTCAAGTCAATACCACTTTCGTGCATGAGCGCCGCGGTTTTCGGTACAGCCAGGGGGTCACTGATGCCCCAATCTGCCGCAGAATTTACCATTATGCGTTCACTACCATACTGTTTGACGATTTCTACCATACGTTCATTACCCATTTTAGTAAAGGGATAAATAGTGAACGCTGCCCAGAAACCACGGTCCAGTACTTCCTTCACCGTTTCCTCATTGTTGTGATCGACAATGACCATATGGGGGGCCAGACCGTGCTCCAGTGCGATGTCCATACTACGTTGAGTACCTTTTTTCTTGTCCCGGTGTGGGGTATGTATCTGAACAGGGAGCCCTGCTTCTTTAGCGAGTTCAAGCTGTGCGCGGTAGTATTTTTCCTCAGCGGCAGTCTGATCGTCAAAACCGATCTCCCCAACGCCTACCACGCCCTCTTTATATACAAATGATGGCAGTATCTCCATTACGGCTTCTGCCAGCCTTTCATTATTGGCTTCCTTGGAATTGAGGCCAATCGTACAATAATGTTTAATGCCAAATTGCGAGGACCGGAACCTTTCCCAGCCTATCAGGCTGTTAAAATAATCACGGAAAGTATCCACCCCGGTACGCGGCTGTCCCAGCCAGAAGGCCGGTTCTATGATCGCTACCACTCCTGCATCCGCCATTGCCTGATAGTCATCCGTTGTACGGGATGTCATATGTACATGAGGATCAAAAAAACGCATTCCTTTTATGCGCTCCATATAGGAGGAAGATGTGGCAATAGGTTGATATTCTTTACCTGTTAACTCATGACTGCTACACATATCTTATTAGGTTTTATTGAGACCTGTAAATGAACAACCTGCCTGGTCGGACTGAGTTGCCGCCGGCAAGTTACTATTATATACACTGAAGGTGTGATACACGTTTATGCTATACGCGCTGCAATCGTGTCCCATGTCAGACGTTGGCTGCTTATCTCATCTCTAAGATTGGCTGACTGCTCCAGCAAATGTCTTGCAGGAGCATATGTACTGGAGGCACAGGCCAGGGCTGCGGCTTCTTTTTCAACATTTACCTCAGAATGCCATATGCGTTGTATATCAGGGAAATTGTCAGCATCGATAAAAGGCCCTACCAGTCGCCAGAGCATAGGATGTACCTTCCTGCCCGCGGCCCAGCGCTCATGCGCATAGTCTACAAGGGTAGCCGCCAGCTTTGCATTAGCCCTTCCGTCCAGACCAGCAATCAGATGGATCGGCTTATCCGTGAAAAACGCTTTCATTACCAGCTGATTCCAGGCTGCCTCTTCCAGGTTACGTGCAGGATAAATATTATATAACATGACTGCTTCCTGTACGGGACCAATGTTGGAACGAACCCCTTCCGTAGTACGGAATACCCATGCTTCCGGCCAGGCCAGCAATGGCAATGCGGCATATAAAGCAGCCTGCTCATTCATATCAGCAGCGTCAAACAGCCCTTCTATCACTTTGATGTAAGCATCCTTGTCTGCTACCGGAAACTGTAATAACCACCAGATCCTCACCAGTTTGTCTAACGTAAAACCCTGTATGAAAAACCTGGTATTATCAGACAGTTCAATATATGATGTACCGGACTTTAAGGGATGTTTTCCCATAAACCGCGGGATAGCTGTAAAAGTGAGATTAAAGCGTTGTACACTGACGGGGTCTCCCAGTTTTTCCTTTTGTTGCTGTAACCAATTGAGCGCCTGTTCTGTACTATTCTGCTCAATAATCCCGTATAATAACGCGTCGAATTTATTCCTGTCGTAGTGGTAAGCATGTTCCATCGCTCCGCTAAATTTATCAGGCTAAAGTTAGCTGAATAAGCATTAAAAAAAAGAGAAAACTATGATAGGTGGTGTAGTAAATAAAAGAGAGGCACGATGTGCCTCTCCTTCCGCCATTCTAAAACCTGATCAGTTCAATCAGGAGTATCTTGATAAACAATAATACTGCGGAGATTATTGCTTCGTATATTTCACTAACTGTTTACAGGGAAAAAGAAATGCTACACGTAGATTAAACTGATTAGTTTAAGCAGCATAGATTTAGATTTTTGCCTGACATTGCTTATGCAATATAAGTATTTATTTGTTACAACTGCAATCGAATGTGCAAAAAACTGATTCACCAATTACTATTTTTAAACTGAGCAAGTGTAATTGATTCATTTTGTTTTATTTCTGAGCATTATAAACGGAATGTTAACGTCCCAATCCGGCTTAAAATCGTCCTGAATAATGAACCCTTTTGAGTAGTTTCCCAGCACTATATCCGCATCACCATCCCTGTCATAATCTCCCACATCCATACAGATCCACCTGCCTGCTCCTGTCAGTGCCGGCATCACATGCGGAATAAACTGTATGGGCTTTTCCTGGCTAAATAATACAAACTTCTCTGCCGGCCGGTGCTTCAGATCAGCGAAGAACGCGATGCTGGCGATATCCAGGTCGCCATCCTGGTCAAAGTCAGCCGCTATGGCCTTGGTACAGCCATTCACCGGGTAAAACCAGGCCTGCTCAAACCTGAAGTCGCCCTTATTCAGGTACAGGTACACACCATGAAAGGGCTTCAACTCCATGGAGTAGTCCCCGTTATCTCCGGAGGTATATAAGATGTCCGGTAGTCCGTCCTTATTCATATCCACCACCTGAAATCCGGTAGAACCCTGTACAGGAGGAAAGCGTAACAACTGTTGCTGTTTAAAGCCTCCCTTATGATCATTCCTGAACAGCCAGATGCCCTCATCCCCATACGCAAACAAGGCCATGATATCGGGCCAGCCATCTTTATCAAAATCATCTACAACAGTGTGAATAGCACCCGGCACTTCCCACACCGGCTGTTTGGTGTATTCTTCTTCCGGTGTTTGCTGTAACACATACAATCCACCGTAATTATGTCCAAATCCGCATACGAGGTAGTCCATCCGTCCGTCTTTATTAAAGTCGGCTGCTATACTCTGTACAGGACGAGGTAACCCCATCCCGATAGTCTTTACTTGCCGGGACTCGGCTTCCCCCGGATGCACTTCCCACAATACGCCCGTTGGCGCATCCACAGCACGCATGTTACCAATACAGGTCAGCAAAGCCGTATCAGCGGCACGCCAGTTCATATCTACCGCCGTAGATTGCAGTTTGATAGCTGGCGATACCTTCTTTTGTCCGTCCCATTTATATAAAGTAGCGCCATATTCGGAAGAAGAATACACATCACCGGTAAATGGATTAATTGAGACCATCGTCGTTGTAGCGGTCTGTGTATGTCCTGCCGTATCCGGCCGCAAAACATCAAACAGCTGCAGGTCTTCCGCCAGCGGCAGTGAGGCCTTTGCCGGCGCCAGGCTATCAGGTGCCAGTTCCTGGTAATAGGCAACAATATTCTTCCAGTCTTCGATACTGATATTCGCAGCCTCTTTGGTCGGTTTAGGGAAATACTCATTTTCATGCCATACACCAATACCCAGCTTCGGCGCCATTGCAGGCAGCACATGCTGCGTCCAGGTGACTCTATCCAGCATCGTTGGAGATACGGCTAAATGACAACTACCGCAGTATTTTTCAGCAAGGAGTTTGCCTTTTTCCTGTTTACTCAAAGAACAGGATGAGTAGATGGTGATAGATGCAATAATGAAAATGAAAGGGCGTAGTGTTTTCAAGTGCGTTTGGATTGCGTAAAACGTGGTGATGTTTCTCTATCGTAGCGGAGGTAGTTGGGCAATCAATGGATAGCTATAAAGTGGTAAAAATCATTTAAACTTGTGTAACAACTCTTTGGCTGGCACTCTCTTCACATTTCCGTATTTATCACCGATTACCAATTCCTTGTTACTGGCCGCACTTTTTTCAGCCAATTTTTTCAAGGCTTTTGTTATACCCTGAAGCACTTTTTCAGATAACTCGTCAATATTCTTTTTCTTATTTTCCATCGTGCTCGCTTTGTTTCAAAATGGTATCCCAAATATCGTTATTTAAAATCATTTTTTCAAAAACCCCACTTTTTGCAATGATCTGAGGGGTCATCTCCCCATTATCCACCACAATCCAGTTATTACAAATGGGAATATACAAATTCATTAAATTATGAATACCCCTGTAATATCTGCGTATAATCACATCTTCTGGTATGTTATGTCCTCCCTCTTCTACTCTTTGCGCTACGCGCTGTATGGCAAATTCAGGAGAACTCAGCCAAAAATAAAGGAGCGTGACATTATATCCCTGTTGTTGGGCCTTTTTGACCAAAGGCACATAGCTCCTTGTCGATAAAGTCGTTTCAAAAGCAAAATCTGACATTTCAAGTAATAAATGCTCTATTCTTTGCAGCATAATCCTTCCCGCCTCAAAAGCTACTTTTTCAGGGTTAAATGGAGAAAGCCCAGCCGCAATCCCATCAGCATTTACAAACTCCCGGCAATCCAACATTTCAGGAAGTACTGTATAGCTAGCCGTAGTTTTCCCAGCACCATTACATCCAGCTATTATATAAAGTTCAGGCATACTGTAAATATACCTATAAAAGCAGAAAGGCCCTGTTACCAGGGCCCTTCCATTTATCCTCGTTGTTAAAAATAACGATATTTTTAATATCCTTCGTTCTGCTCCAGCGTCTTCGCACCATTTTTAAAGCTCAGGTCAATCTGACGCTGAGGAATAGGATAGTGTTCATTACGGCCAACAACAAACTTACCGCCAGTCACGTCAGTAGTGATCTTGGACTCATAAGCGAAGAACCTTGTCAGCTCAGCTGATGCTGTTCCCCAACGAACAATGTCGAAGAAACGCTGACCTTCCATCGCCAGTTCCAGCTTACGCTCGAAACGGATGGCTTTCAGCGCGCCATCTTTACCCATTGCGGCGAACGCACCTGCAGCATAGTTCTTTACCAGATAATTCGCAGCAGGAGTAGTGGTAAAACCACCCATTGGTTTAGTGTCATCGATGTATTTGTATACAAGCGTCTGCGGATTAGCAGCCCTGGTACGCACCATATTCACGTATGTCTGCGCAGCATCCAGGTTGGTTAACTCGGCTTCTGTTTCTGCCGCCATTAACAATACATCTGAGTAACGGATCAACACCAGGTTGATCGCAGAACCAGGCGCCCAGGAGTTGGCATCTTTGTACTTGTCCTGGTTGTACTGCCAGTAAACGTTCTTTTTAGGAGCGTAAGGACCAGCATAATCCTGGTCACGTACCCAGCTACGGCCAGGGTGATTACCCCAGTCCAGGTAAGGGATGCCACGGCGACCTACAGTCCAGTCAAGGCGTGGATCAAGCGTACCTGCATCAGGCGTAAATGGCGCAGTAGATAATACCTTCATATCGCTCTTTACAGCATGATCGTTGAAATCTTCCAGGAAAGGTAAGCCGTTAGCGTCTGTACGGTAAGAGTTTACCAGGTCCTGGGTAGGCTGATAGAATCCGCAACAACCGAATGGGCTGTTGTAAGGGAAGTTCAGCATTTCACCCTGGTTACCATTGGAGATCTGACCGGTACCATTGTTGGCAGACATCTGAATAGCAAACACAGACTCGCTGTTGTTCTTTGTTTCAGAATCAAAGTTGTCTTCGAATCTTGCTGTCAATGCATATTTAACACCTTTAGCAGTTACACCCTGTGTAGTGATCAGGTCAAACAGCGGTTTAGCGTCTGTCCATTTTTTCTGATATACATAGGTCTTAGCCAGGTAAGCAGCGGCTGCCCATTTGTTGGCACGGCCTGCCTGTGATTGTGTTGGTGGCAGGTTCTCGTAAGCATACTTGAAATCTGCTTCGATCTTAGGCCAGATATCTGTATTGTTAGGCTGTTTGTAATCTGTGATCTGTGTCTCATCAACCCAAGGCACTTTACCGAACATTTTCTTCAGCTCAAAGTAATAGTGACCACGCAGGAAACGGGCTTCAGACTGCACCTGTGTTTTCTGTCCATCTGACATGTCTTTTACGTTAGGTAACAGCGACAGAATGATATTGGTACGTACAACACCTTCGAATAATACTTTCCATTTAGTATTGAAGAAGCCATTGCTCGCATCAAACTGACCGGTAGCAATAAGGCTGATCGGCGGCTGGTCAGTCGCATCACTACCTTTATGTGCATCACCACCAGCTACGCTTCCGTAGATCCAGTTGCTCGGTGCTGCTTCCCAGGGACCACCAGTACCGATGGCAGCTACGTCCTGCTGCTGGCCATCCAATGCAGCATACGCGCCAATCAATAAAGCATCTATACCATCTTTGGTAGACACGTTATCACCTGTAAGTGAACCGCGGGGATCACGTTCCAGAAAGCTTTTGCTACAGGCATTGAAGAAGAATAGACCTCCTGCAACTGCCATTGCCGCAAGTATATATTTTGATTTTACTAAAGTCCGTTTCATGTTTTGATTTTTTTGATGTTCTCCAATTATTTCACCACGTTAATTAGAATCCTACGTTAACGCCCACCAGGAACTGACGCTGATTAGGATAAGCGCCCTCATCCAGACCAAAGTTGGTAGTACCACCTGTGATCTCAGGATCAATACCAGAGTATTTGGTGATGGTGAACAGGTTAGCTGCCTGTACATAGATGCGGAATCTCTCGATACCGATACGCTGCAGAATAGGTTTAGGTAAAGTATAACCGAGCATCATGTTTTTAGCACGCAGGTAAGAACCATTCTCTACGAGGAAGGAGTTAGGTACAGTGTTGGTACTGAAGGAACCTTCGTTCTCCTGGATAGGTGCTTTTGCGTTGTGGTTGTCAGGTCTCCAGGAATCATACAGGGCAGTTTTGCTCTTAGCACCTGCGAAAGATGGATAGAAGTCTGTCCACCAACGTACCTGGTTCCAGATGTTGTTACCCTGTACACCATACAGGAACACAGTGAAATCAAAATTCTTATAATCCAGCTGCAGGTTCAGACCATAGCTGAACTTAGGACTTGGGTTACCCAGGAACGTACGGTCAGCATCTGTAATGATACCATCACCGTTTGTATCCTGGTAACGGAAACGTCCCAGTTTGATACCAGTCTGATAAACTGCATTAGGATTGTTAGTGGCTTTCTGC
Source organism: Chitinophaga ginsengisoli (assembly GCF_003014595.1). Classification (GTDB taxonomy): domain Bacteria; phylum Bacteroidota; class Bacteroidia; order Chitinophagales; family Chitinophagaceae; genus Chitinophaga; species Chitinophaga ginsengisoli. The sequence goes on from NZ_PYGK01000003.1 coordinate 525,285, forward strand.
GCCTGATCATTTGCCGCTGCAATTTCTTCTGCGCTATTCCAGAAACCTACAGTTTTGTAACCATAGAAGCTGGAGATAGGATGATCGATCGCGTTACGGATGATGAAGTTACCATTGAAACGACGTGCTTCCAGATCGAAGTAAGGCGCGTCTCCGGAGATGTTTACGATCTTGTTCTTATAAGTAGTCAAGGTCGCATTTGCTTTCAGTACCAGGTCTTTGGTGATGTGAATGTCATTGACGCCCAAAGACAGATCAATACCATGGTTCTGCATTTCTGCGATGTTCACAGCTGGAGGAGCGGAACGGCCGGCAGTACCTGACACCTCTGGTGTGAACAGCAGGTCTTTTACCTGTTTCTTGTAGTAGTCTGCACTAATTTCCAGTTTGCCTTTGAACAGGGTCGCATCAAAACCAATGTTGGTGTTGATATTACTTTCCCATTTAGCATCCGGATTACCTATAGTTGTTCTGAAGAAACCAGAAGCCAGTGAATTGGAAGTACCACCGATGTCATAGAAAGAAGATCCTTTGTTCAGACCATACTGGGTGAATGCATTGGATGGATCAACGTTCAGCTGATTACCCATGATACCCCATCCACCTCTGATCTTTAAGTCAGAGATCCAGGCTACATTTTTCAGGAATTCTTCCTGAGAAATACGCCATCCTGCACTGATCGCAGGGAAAGTACCATAACGGTTGTTAGCACCGAACCTGCTGGAACCGTCCCGACGGATAACAGCACCGAGCAGATATTTATCCATCAGGCTGTAATCTAAACGGCCGAATACAGAGAACAGACCGTCGGTGAACGCATTACTGTTGTTTGTAACAGTACCTGTACCAGTACCCAGGTTAGTGAAGTTAGGATCGAAGATGAAGTAGTTCTGCGTAGTACCTGTTACCATACGACCATGGTTGTCGAAGGCTTCAGTACCCAACAGTACTTTTACATTATGTATCCTATTGAAGCTCTGCGAATATGTCAGCGTATTGCTCCATGTCCAGTTATAACCGCTGGTAGCAGCCTCCGTATAAGAGTTTACCTTGTTATTCTCTGCATTCTCATATTCCGGATATGTGAAGCTATGGCTGGAAGAAGAATATACTTCACCACCAAAGCTGGTACGGAAGGTAAAGTGCTGCAGGAAATCCACCTCACCATATACGTTACCTAATAAACGGTTACCAAGACCTCTGTTATCTTTCGTACGCTCCTGTATAGCTACAGGGTTACGGGCGTTACCTAACTGAGCGCCGTTGGTGCTGAATGAACCAGCAAAGTTACCCTTGATATCACGTACCGGAATAATAGGCTGCTCGCGGAATGCCATACCGATACCACTTCCTTCTGTCAGCGCAGTGATACGTGGGTTGTCTATCACAGAAAACTCTAAGTTTTCTCCGATACGTACATGCTTACCTACGTTAAAATGGCTGTTGGAACGGATAGAGTAACGTTTCAGGTAAGTATCCAGTAAAGTACCTTTCTGGTTGAAATAATAGAAAGAGAGGTAGTAAGCTCCCTGATCGTTACCACCACTTACTGATACGTTGTGGCTGGTGATCATAGCAGGCTTGAAGATCTCATGGAACCAGTCTGTACCGCCTTTATTTGCTTTGTTAATACGGTAGAAATTGTCCAGATCAGAAGGGTTCTTATAGAAAGGATTTACATTGTATTTGGAAGGATCTACAGCAGGATCGCCTTCCATCAGACCTCCCGGAGCAATGTAATCGGGCAGTCTTGGAGTAGCGCCGGTGCCATACAGACCATCGTTATAGGTAACGTTCGGATCTGTATTTTTTAACGCCATCCATTTCAGGTTAGCCATTTCCTGCGGGGAAAGGATGTCCCATACGTTACCACCTTTAGGACGCTGGGTACCATAGTAGCCGTCGTAAGTCACTCTTACCTTACCATCAGATTTACCTGTTTTGGTAGTGATGATGATCACACCGTTAGCTGCTCTTGCACCATAGATAGAAGCAGATCCTGCATCTTTCAGTACCTGCATGCTCGCCACATCATACGGGTTCAGATCCACGATATTCTGTGTTGGGATTCCATCTATAACATAGAGGGGAGTGTTGTTACCAAAAGTGTTCACACCACGGATACGTACCTGTGGTTCTTCACCCGGCTGACCAGAACCCAATACAGTGATACCAGATACCTGGCCCTGTAACTGGTTGCTCACCTGGGCGGTGGGTTGACGGCTGATCTGTTCTACGTTTACAACAGATACAGCACCTGTCAGGTCTTTTTTACGTTGAGTGGCATAACCTGTTACCACTACTTCATCGAGTGAGCCTACTTTTTCACTCAGTACTACACTAACAGTGGCAGCATCTCCGAGCACTACTTCCTGCTGCGAATAGCCTACAAATGAAAATACCAGGATCTCTCCTTTTTTGGCAGTTACACTGAAATTACCAGCTGGGTCTGTGGCTGTACCACGGCCGGAATTCTTTACTGCCACTGTCACCCCCGGCAAGGGATTTCCGGAAGTCTTGTCTGTGACTTTCCCGGTGAATTTAGTCTGGGCGAATGCAGCGCCGGCAAACAACAACAACAATAGCCAGCAACACGCAAATGTGCGGTAGACATGTCTCTTCATAACGTGAAACGTTTTTAAAAATTGGTTAATAATTAGCCTGTTCGAGCCCATACACTGCGCCGTCCGGCAGTTACAGACACGAAAAATGACCGGGTTAATTCAATATCCTGGTCTTAGAGGGACACTATATAAATCCTTCCTTTCGGGCTCAAATCCATGTTGATACCGATTGCATCGGTATCAATGCAAATAATATATCCGGGCTTTTTACTGTTAAAAAATGGGAATGGCGTACTTAATTTTTTTTTTAAGGACTACAGTTTAGTTTTTTCATACGTGTTAACATCAAAAACTTAGGGAACAAGGATTAGATCTTGGTTACATTTAAACACACACTAAAGTTTCAAATTGTTAACTGCCGACCAAGGTAACACATTCGTTCAATTTATACAAGATACTTTGTAAATTTTTAATCAGTATTTAAGAAATTACTATCAGTTTTACAAAACAATGAAGGAATAGGGTGATCACAGTTTATCTGTGATCACCTTTACAGCCCTACCCCTTTCCAGTTCATTATGCTCCTGCCACTGATCCTGCCGGCGCGCCAGCAGTTGTTCCATTTGCCATGACATGAACTTTGCTTCCAGCCTTTCCAGGCAAAGCTGCTTGTTCTGCAATTGTGAACGGCTATCCATCGCCAGCACCTGTATGCCGGAAGGAATATGCGTACCCCGTACAGCTGTCTCTACTTTATTCACATGCTGTCCGCCGGGCCCTGATGCGCGGCACGATTCGAGCTTCACATCCTTCAGATCCCATTTCAGTTGTTCTTTCACATCAAAGACTTCAACGCCTACAAACCAGTTCTTGCGCTTATGGAACTTACGGTAAGGACTCTCAGCGATCCACTGCACCGTACCTCTCCACTCTTGTATAAAGACATCAAGTACTTTTTTCTTAGCGTTTTCTTTCTCTTTTACTATTAGTACTGCGGATAACAGTGTTCCTTTCAGGTCACCCTTTTTACTTTCCAGCAACTGGATGTCCAGTTCCTGTGCACGGGCCGCCTTCATCATCAGCTCCACCACCCTTGCTACTACCCGTGTACATTCTGCCGGCCCTCTCCCGGCAGTTACCTGTATCATTGACTTGTTCATGTTGTTACTCTTTATACATTCTTACAATCCGGGGTAAAAACCGCCCCTCTACGGTAACCAATTCCTGCTGCGCTGCTATCACAGTTTCGATGTCTTTGTAGGCAAGCGGATTCTCTTCCACACTACCACCAATCAATGTAACACCCGCATCTGCCAGCATCTTCTTCAATGCTGATACTGTCATACTTTCCCTTGCCCGCTTCCGGCTCATCATCCTGCCGGCACCATGTGATGCAGAAAATAAGGACTGGTCTACTCCTTTGCCAGTCACCAGGTAGGCGGCAGTGGTCATACTGCCGGGAATAATGCCCGGCTCACCTTTGTGTGCCGGCGTGGCCCCTTTGCGATGCACGATCACTTTACGGCCATCGTCCAGTATTTCCTCCCACGCAAAATTGTGATGGTTCTCAATAGTGATGAGCCGCTCCAGACCTAACGCTTTGGCCATGTTGATATGTATCCTGTCATGACAGGCTTTTGCATAGTCACCCGCCAACTGCATACTCAGCCAGTACTCCTGCCCTGCCTCGCTGTTCATGTCCAGCCAGGCCAGTTGCTGCGCTTCTCTTGGCAGCTTACAGGTATCCATCGCTATCTTCGTATAATGCATCGCTATATTGGCGCCTAATCCCCTGCTACCGGAATGCGATAACAGCGCAACATATTCCTTTGCTGGCAGCCCCAGGGAATTGTCTTCAGACAATCGGATCATACCAAATTCCACAAAGTGATTGCCACTGCCGGAACTTCCCAGCTGCCGTGCCGCTTTTGACTGCAGCTTTTTTAATAGGTCGGTAGCCTGAAAAGCCGGATCATCCAGCACAGGATGTTCCTGCTCTACTTCCAACCCTCCTTCCATACCAAAGTGTGTCCACTCTTTCAGTGCCACCTTCATCTGGTATCCGTAACGTTTGATAAAACTCTCTCCTTCATCAAAGATGGACAATGACATGCGGCAGCCAATATCCACGCCTACTGCGTAAGGAATAACAGCGTTATCTGTAGCTAACACACCACCGATAGGTAAACCATAACCCGTATGTGCATCAGGCATCAAGGCCCCCTGCACAGTCACAGGCAGTGACATGGCGATCTCCATCTGCTTTTTTGCCGCATGCTCAATCTCCTTACCACCATAGATCTTCAGGCGTCCTGTCTGTTCCAGCAACGTGAACTCCTTATGATGCGTAACTTCTTCTTTCTCGATAAAAGTAGATGCGATCTTACCCAATACTTCATCATTCACATATTGCTCAGGCTTTTCTTTAATACCTGTTAACAGTGTGATGAGTTCTTCTTTGGTATGATGCTTAAAATGTTTTGAAATAGTATTAATGACCAGACTTCTTGCACGGTCATTTGTATAACCGATCTTACTCAGTTCTTTTATGCGTAAACTGCCCATATAGGTGCGTAATAAATTGTATAGTAATGAGTCCATCGTTCAGATGATTTCGAACGACAATTAAGGCATGAGAATACCCTTTCCGCGGGCGCAGAAGACCAGTCTATACAGGCATAATAATGGAAGACACTAATGATGAATGATCATCAATGTTTACACGCTTTCCAGTAAATTTAAAAAAGGAAATATTGCCTGTATCAGGCAGCGGGCGTAAAGGGCGATATGTGAATACGTTCTGTCATGATTCCTTGCGTTTTAAGAGATGAACAATAAAGGAATTCGGATGCAAAGGTATATATTTTCTATATTATATCAACTATCTTCGTTCTATCGCTGATAATTTTTTTTCTATGAAAATATTCAACATCATCTGGGGTATCCTGTTCATCATTTTCGCAGGACTACAATACAATGATCCTGATCCTTATGTATGGGGGCCTATTTACCTGTTTGGTGCAGGATGTTGCCTGCTGGCTGCCCGTGGCCGCTTTTACAGGCGCGCTTATCTCTTCGGCATATTCGTATACCTGGCATATGCAGCCTATCTTTTCTTTGATAAAAACGGTGTGATAGACTGGGCTACTGAGCATCATGGTGAGAACATTGCTGAAACAATGAAAGCAACGAAACCATGGATAGAAGAAACACGTGAGTTCTTCGGATTATTCCTGCTGATCATCGTATTACTGATCAATTATTTCTACGCAGGCAGCCGATTGAAAAAGCGTTAGACGATCCGGTTTATTCTCCCCGGATATCGCAGGGGAAATGCTTATTTTTAGGTAATTCTAATTCCCTTATACTGTGTCATACCCTCACAAACATACGCCGGCTGTTGCCCCTGGTATCCGCACTGCTTCACAGGCATCTGCTAACAACATTGGCACAACCGGCATTGCCAGGCCTGCGGTACAGCCAAAGATCAATCCTGCATTTGGGACGCCGGTTATACAGCCGCTAGCTCAGCGACAACTGCCCAATCATGTAGCGCAGCTCAAATTGAGGATTAAGGACCGGGATACAAAACGTTCAGACCTTAACCTTGTGCTGACCTATATCCAGGCTAAAAAAGACAGATCCGATTTTTACGTCAGGCTTGGAATAAAAAAGCCCAAAGGAAACGCCCCGTATCTATACGCGGCATCTGTATACAGGAAATTACGTAGGGTACATCCTTCAGTACCGAAGATGCTCTCACAACTAAAAAAATGGGCAGCTGAAAAGGGTACCTATAAGTATAATTCCTGGGATGAAGCAGGCGCCGAAGCGTACCGGGTTGCGCATGAAGCCCAGAAAGCGTCGAAACTACATCCGCTCTCCCCTCTCGGCAGTCCGCTCACTGATGAACAGGATGAATATGTAACGCACCTGAACGGTCCCGGGCGGATCGCTGAACATATGAAGACCAATGCCAAATGGAATGAGCTGAAGATACATGGTCAGATAGGCGAATATGGGCATCAGCAACTGCTGACGTCAACAGGCGTACCGTACCGGGATGCTAATGACCTTTTAGGTTATAACATGGCCGGCCTGGATACAATCAGCAATACGCCCACTCCCTTTGGACAGTCAAAAATGCATTTGGGCACCACAGAGTCTCCCGAAGAAATGGTGCGCGTCTATACCGCACATATAAACAGAGCGCCTGAATATGCTAAGATCTTCCTTACCAAGCTATTTGCTGCCACCAATCCAGGTCAGGTAATGCGCGATAAGCTTATAGAGCTTAATAAGACCTGGAAGAATGATGATATTTCCAAGTTAAACAGCTATGGAAGAAAAAAGGAGTGGCGTGTCAAAAAAGGAGAAGAATCACCATTGGAACCAAACTTTGTTGACGGCGAAGTAGAGCAAACCGCTCCGGTGCAACTGATCGTAGATGGCATGATCTTCCCCGTACCCAGTGATGTATATGACCTGATACCGACAAACTTGCTGGGCTGGTTTGAGAGATTACCTTATGACCTCAACTGGTACCGCAAAGTGAAATCACAAATGGAATATAGGTTTAACAAACCACCTAAATCAGAAGAAGATAAAGACCCCACTTACAAGGGGTAGTTAATAACGATAATCATTGTCACCACTGTCTATCACTATGCACACTATGCAAAAGCTCTCAGAAGGCATAAAGTATCAAGCACGTAACCAATAACAGCGACAGCATAAGTAGTACCGGTTTCAGATGGGAATGGCGGGCCTTCGGCTCTCCGGCCATACGACTGGTGCTGCTTAATAGCCCCCCCATTCGCTTGACAACGCCCAATAGCATTCCAGAGAGGCGCCGACCGCCATCCCATACTGAAACCGAAGCTACTTAGCGAGAAAAGAAAACCACTTAGCAATAAAAAAAAGAGAGCCTGTATCAACCAGGCTCTCTTTTTTATCTGACGTCTCTTACTTACTCATCAACTGGAACGAAGATATCCCCAGCCCCGTTTTCTCCGCCGGATCAGCCGCCTTAATCGTCACATGCAAAGTATGACGCTTCGCATCCGCCACCGGTGCAAAAGAGACCAACGCAGCATTAGGCGCCATTCCTTTAGCACCCACGCCAATAGTCGCTTCTCCCAGTTTCGCACCATCCGCTTTATCCAGGAATATTTCCACGATATATCCATGCTGTAATGGCTCCTGTGTGAAATAATTGATGTTGATACCATTGACTGCTGTCAGGTCAAGATCCTTATAATCCGCCCATCCATTACCAGCAGGTATCAGCAGTTTCTTACCATCAAATTCAAATGTAGAAACACCATCTGATTTATCGAATGACGCTGCAGGTATCTTCGGACTTCTCAGTGTGATCGCATCCGTACCTGTAATCGGTTTGATACCAGGACCACCTTTATCTGTATAGCTGGCCATCAGGTAAAACACACCGTTATCTTTTTCCGGTTTACCTGCCGTAGCCTCCACCGTACCGCTTGCAGGTAATGATGGCGCAGCTTTGGTATTACCGCCTAATGACATCACATATTCTACCAGCTGATGTGCCTCTGACTGTGTAAGGGTAGGATGCGCAGACATCGCTGTTTCGCCCCATACACCGCCACCACCTTTGATGATCTTGTCTGCCAAATAATCAGGCGCTTTCGGATCATCTTTGTATTTCTCTGCTACCTGTTTGAAGCTTGGCCCGATGGACTTCTCATCTACCTTATGACAGGTCTTACAATCGCTGGCTTCTGCTATATTCTTACCGGCAATAGCACCCGTAATGATCTGGTGTCCCTGCTGCGGAATACCTGCCTTGTCATTACCCTCCATATAGTCAGCCCTGATATACAGATTAGCAGCATCGATCTTGCCATTGGCAGTAGAACCATCTTCTTTATCATTCACATTCACACTGTAAGCAACCGGCTTCCCAGGGAAATAGAACATCTGGTTACCGGTGATATTCACCTTCACCTCCGGTGTTTCATTACCCGCATACAGCTCTATGCCACTACTACGGGTGCTTGCACCATTACCATCCAGCACTTCTACAGATACAGCATATTCACCCGGTGTAGTAAAGGTCACTTCTGTTTCAGGCTCTTTGGTCTCTTTTTTATTACCATTACCCAGGTACCACACATATGTCAGCTGATCGCCATCCGGATCAGAAGATCCTTTCGCACTCAGTTTCGCTTTAAATGGCAGACCTCCCGACAGCTTATCCGCATGGATCTCTGCTTTAGGTGCACGGTTACCACCGTTATAATCTATACGTGACAGTGCTGCATCTTTGTTCTTGCTGAACCATCCATTACCATATTCCAATAAATAAATGCGGCCATCAGGTCCCATTTCCATATCGATGATGGCATTGAATTTTGTATGCGGCATGAAATCTTCCGTCTTGTACAGGTTGTAATCTTTATCAAAAGTCACCGCTTTGATCCAGCCACGTACCCAGTCGTAGATGAAGAACTTGTTGTTATAATAATCCGGAAGACGTGTTTCCTTCGGATAGAATTCGTTGTAGTACACAGGTCCCGCCATGGCGTTACGGCCACCGCTACCCATTGAAGGGAAGTCAGGCGATTTCGCATAAGGGTACCAGATAAATGCCGGCTGTGCAGGCGGCAGATTCTTGATACCGGTATTGTTGCGGGAATTGTTCACAGGCTTCGCAGGATCAAAAGCAGGACCGCTCTTACCTGTTTCATAGTCATACAGATGATAGGCGTAGTTGTTACCTACAAACATCGGATAACCAAAGTTACCGGGCTTCTTCGCCTGGTTGATCTCGTCATAACCACGTGGACCACGGTTAGGATCGTCGTTGTTAGCATCCGGTCCTACTTCACCCCAGTATACATATCCGTTCTTACGGTCTACTGAAATACGGTAAGGGTTACGTGTACCCATTGCAAAGATCTCAGGACGTGTATTAGGTGTACCTGGTTTGAACAGGTTACCATCAGGAATACTGTAGGTACCATCTGCATTGATCTTTAAACGCAGGATCTTTCCACGCAGGTCGTTGGTATTGGCTGATGTACGGCGACCGTCATACTGCAGGTGTCCCGGACGGTCATCCAGCGGACCATAACCATTGTTCACATATTTCTGTCCAGGTTCGTCAAATGGTGTACTGTTATCGCCTGTAGACAGGTATAACAGGCCTCCGGGGCCAAAGGTGATAGAACCACCTGTATGGCAGCAGATATTACGCTGAGAATATAACTGGAGGATGATCTTTTCTGATGCCGTATCCAGTACATTGTTCTCAAACTTGAAACGGGATAAGCGATTTACAGAAGTATCCGCCGGAGAATAATAGATATAAACATAATGGTTGTTCGCAAAATCAGGATCGGCGCTCAGACCAAGTACCCCTTCTTCTGCATTTACATTAGGCGTTTCTGTTTTATAATATACCCGCAGGAAACCCGCCTGTGTCAGCTGGTGGCTGGTCGGGTTATAGAACATGATCTCTCCCCTGCGCTGTGCCACCAGGATGCTGAGATCCGGCAGGATGGTCATTTCTGTAGGTTCAAAGAACTCACCTGTAATGAGGTTATTTTTAGTAAACCTGTTCTCTTCAGGTACACGCAATGTAGTAGCCTGTGCGTAATCCAGCATGGTATTTTTACCAATAGCGTATTTGATACCACCCAGGATGTGTGCGAGATATTGAGGTTCTGTATAAGATTCGTTGGTATGACCTAACTCTGTATAAAAAGCACGACCTCCGTCAAAATCATGGTACCAGCTGATAGGATGATCAGCACCGTTGGTACCGCCTTCGTAGCTCTTTTCATCTACGGTGATCAACACATGTGTGTTCTTGCTGATCTTCTTAAAATTGTACCATTCGTCAGTATGTTCCCATGTATCAGGTAACGTTGCTGTGGCCAGGAAAGATTTGTCCTTTACCGTCAGTTTGGCCTTATGTGTACCGGCAGGATGATTATCGAAATAAGCGCCTACCAGCTCACCATACCAGCCCCACTCATATTCAGTGTCAGTTGCAGCGTGGATACCCACGAAGCCACCGCCGGCCTGAATATATCTTTCAAAATCTGCTTCCTGGTAATTGTTCAGTACATCTCCAGTGGTATTCAGAAAAATGACTGCTGCATATTTCTGCAGGGAATCTTCATTAAAATTGGCGGCGTTCTCTGTAGTGTCTACTTCAAAACCATTTTCCTTTCCAAGTTTCTGGATAGCCTGTATCCCTGCAGGGATAGAAGCATGCCGGAAACCCGCAGTTTTGGTAAACACCAGTACTCTCGGATTACCGGGCCGGGTTTTCTTCTGGCAGCCGGACATTACTGTTCCCAGTAATACCAGCAGCACCATTACGTACCTGATTTGCATGATATTTTTTATGTTGATTGATAATACGGGATACGGCTACAATGTATGCCGTATCCCGTAATAGGGATTATCTTTATTTTCTTGCTTTAATATTCATCGCGTAGCGCAGGCCTCCTAACACATGCTGCAAGTATACCGGATCGGCATAGGATTCTTTCGTATGGCCTAATTCCGTATAAAAAGCACGGCCTCCTTCAAAATCGTGGTACCAGCTCATTGGATGATTGTCACCATTCTTACCACCTTCATAAGAGCTTTCATCAATTTTGATCAGTACATGTACATCCGGGTTGAGATCTTTAAAGTTATACCACTCATCCCAGCGTGACCATTTCTCCTGCAGGTGACGGGTTGCATCGTTGTTACGATCTACCACCAGCAAAGTAGCCTGTTGTTGTTTCGGATGACTGGTGAACCATGCTCCAGCCAGCTTATTATACCAGGGCCAGTCATATTCAGTATCGGTAGCTGCATGGATACCCATATATCCGCCGCCGTTATGAATATATTTCTCCATCGCTGCCTGTTGCTCATCGTTCAGCACATTGCCGGTGGTATTGAGGAACAATACAGCGGCATAGCGCTTCAGCTCTTTGTCGTTGAACACGCTGGCATCTTCCGTTGTATCCACCGCAAAGCCATTCTCCTGTCCCAGTTTGATCATTGCCAGTTTGGCAACAGGGATACAGTCATGACGGAAACCAGCGGTCTTGGAAAATACCAGTAAGCGGGGCGTTTTTTTGAAGGATGCAGCATAGCTGTCTGTAGAGATCACTAATGCCAGCAGAAGGGCTACAATAAAGCATGGTCCCATCCTGAAGGGGACCATGCTTATTTTACCCGCTTTGTTAGAAGCAAGGTTATAATGTTCTTCCGTATGGAACGAAAGGGTTGTTTTTCTTACGTGGGTCTTATTCATGATATGCGGTATTACAATACGTGAATCTTGATGTTACGGTACCATACCTCATTACCATGATCCTGCAGCGCGATATGCCCTTTTGCATATTCACCGAAGCCTTTCCAGTTTTTGAATTTACTGTTGGCCAGGAGTGTTTTCCACTCTTCGCTGCCCATGGTAGTTTCTACGGTTTTAACACCATTCAGCCAGAAGGTCAGTTTACCATCTTTCTTCAGGATCTTTACCTTGTTCCACTCACCTGTAGGTTTTACGGCATTCTTCTCAGACTTCTTCAGATCGTACAGATCGCCGGAATTATGTTTAGGGAATTTACCGTCAGGATGTTTAGCATCGTCTAACACCTGCATTTCAGGACCAGTCAGGTAAGTAGCTTGAAATTTCGGATCTTCGTGAACACCGAAAATGATACCGCTGTTACCTCCTTCGGAGATTTTCCACTCCAGGGTCAACTCATAATTTTCGTACTCATCGTTGGTCACCAGGTCACCACCGGGAGCACCGTTCTTTTTAGCTTCCTGGTCCAGAGCCAGTGCACCGTCCTGCACTTTCCAGGCAGCACTTGCATCTTTCTGCAGATAAGTGTGCCAGCCTTCGGCATTCTTGCCGTTGAACAATAATTTCCAGCCCGCTTTCTTTTCTTTAGCGGTGAGGGTATTCAGCTCCTGTGCGGATGTAGATAAAGAGATCAGACTGAGTGCCAGAACGGGAATAATGTGCTTCATTGCAAATTGAGTTTTTTTATAGCCGATAGTTGCAATACTGACCCACCGAAGGCGGGACAGGCAACTACCGGCTATATATGATAGTTAATTTTAGAAAGCTGAGAGACCAATATAAAATGCTGTCTGCTATTTCAGCGACAGTACATATTTCACCATTTCCTTAGCATCTTCTTTGGACAGGTCAGCATGAGGCGTCATCGCAACTTCACCCCAGTGACCGCTACCACCGCTGATTACTTTGTTAGCCAGCATTTCGATGTTGGCATCTGTAGCTTCATATTTCTGTGCTACGTCTTTGTAAGCAGGGCCTACCAGCTTCACATCTACTTTATGGCAGGTTTTGCAATCCTTCTGCTCTATCAGAGCAGCTCCTTTAGAGGCTGCAGCTTCAGCAGCACCTGGAGTTACCATAGAGTTATCCGCAGGCGTTTCGCTTGCAGCTTCTTCTTTCTTTTCAGTTTTGTTTTCGCTGCTGCCGCCACCGCAGGAGGCCAGCACTACAGCACATAATACAACCGGCGCCAAAAAACGCATTCTCATTTTACAATCGTTTATAAGTTCCTAAATACAAATTTGACTTCTATAAAAAAGCATACATAAACTACTTCAATAAGTATGCTCAATTACTCTGTGATATTATTCCCAGCTAATGCAGCACCTTTTTACGAACGACCGGAAGGTAATATACTCATCATTATACAAGGGTGTATACATTATGTGATGAGCAGTCCCATGATTCCCCATTCATGATCCGTTATCTGCAGCTGACCGTTTTACCTTACAGCCCTAATACTTTCCTGTTGAGGGCTTCATCAGCTCCCCCACCTGCAAAGTCATCAAATGCTTTTTCGGTAACACGGATAATGTGGTTCTGGATGAACGGCGCACCTTCTTTTGCACCATCTTCCGGATGTTTGATACAGCATTCCCATTCCATCACCGCCCAGCCACTGTAATCGTATTGGGTCAGCTTACTGAAAACACCTTTAAAGTCTACCTGACCATCTCCCAGTGAACGAAAACGTCCCGGACGGTCAATCCATCCCTGGTAACCGCCATATACGCCGGAACGGCCGGTAGGATTGAATTCTGCATCCTTTACATGGAACATTTTTATCTTCTCGTGATAGATATCAATATATTCCAGGTAATCCAGGCATTGCAGCACAAAATGGCTTGGATCATACAACAGGCAGGCGCGGTTGTGATTGCCGGTAGCCTCAAGGAAACGCTCGTAAGAAACACCATCGTGCAGGTCTTCACCCGGATGGATCTCATAACAGAGGTCTACCCCATTGGCGTCAAACTCATTCAGGATGGGCAACCAGCGGTTGGCCAGTTCCTTAAAGCCTGTTTCCACCAGTCCTGCAGGACGTTGTGGCCATGGATATACTGTGTGCCAGAGCAATGCACCGCTGAAAGTAGCATGCGCGTTCAGGCCCAGGTTACGGCTTGCCTTTGCCGCATATTTCAGCTGATTTACTGCCCATTCTGTACGGGCAGCAGCGTTGCCCCTTTTATCTGCAGGCGCAAAACCATCAAACAGTTCATTGTAAGCAGGATGTACTGCCACCAACTGTCCCTGCAAGTGCGTGGACAACTCGGTGATCTCCAAACCAGCCGCATTTACGATCCCTTTGATCTCGTCTGCATAGGTCTTGCTTTCAGCAGCCTTTTGCAGGTCTATCATACGGACATCCCAGGTAGGGATCTGTACGCCTTTAAATCCTAATCCTGCCGCCCATTTACAGATACTCTCCAGGCTATTGAAAGGCGCAGTGTCTCCGAGGAACTGCGCCAGGAAAATTCCAGGTCCTTTTATTGTTTTCATACGTGCCTTTTAATTAGATGTCAAAGGTTGTCCATTTCTCAGTGCTCTGACTGGAACGAACTACATTGTCAATGAACGCCATACCACGGATACCATCGTCTACACCAGGGAAATCGAGTGATTCCGCAGCTGGTGTCTTTCCGTCCAGTTTCGCCTGTAAGGTCTGCGCGAAGTTGCGATACAGGTTACCGAATGCTTCCAGGTATCCCTCAGGATGTCCGCCCGGCGTACGGGTGTTATGAATAGCATAGCTGCTCTGGTAAGCACCATAGTTGCCACCTGCGCGATATATTTCAGCCGGTTTATCCAGCCATTTTACCAGCAGGGTGTTAGGCTCCTGTTGTGCCCATTCCAGACCACCTTTCTCACCATATATTCTGATCTTCAGTGCATTTTCTTCACCTGCAGCAACCTGCGATGCCATCAGCACACCTGCAGCACCATTGTCAAAACGGAGCAATACAGCTCCATCATCATCCAGACCACGGCCTTCTACCATAATGTGCAGGTCAGCGCACAGCTTTTCAATCTTTAAGCCGCTGATATATTCCGCCAGGTTAGCAGCATGGGTACCGATATCACCGAAACATCCGCTTTTACCGGAACGTTTAGGGTCAGTTCTCCAGGCAGCGCCGGCACTATCTTTTTCTGTTGGTCTGCTCAGCCATCCCTGTGGATATTCCACCCATACCTTACGGACCTTGCCAATAACACCTTCAGCCACCATGCGGCGGGCCTGTTTTACCAGGGGATAACCGGTGTAGGTATGTGTCAACAACAGGGTCAGACCAGTCTGTTCTACCTTCGCCTTTAATTGCTTGGCTTCATCGAGATTAAAGGTGATCGGTTTTTCGATCACTACGTTAAAGCCTTTGTCCAGCGCCATCATCGCAGGCTCGAAGTGTGCAAAGTTGGGCGTCACGATGGTGATAAAGTCCAGCTTTTCATCTTCCGGTAATGCAGCCTCTTTTTCCAGCATGGTCTTGTAATCAGTGTACGTGCGGGCAGGGTCCAGGAATAACATCTTTCCAGATTCCAGGGCTGTTTCAGGATTTACACTCAGCGCGCCAGCTTTCAATTCGATCAGTCCATCCATATTGGCAGCAATACGATGGATTGCTCCGATGAAGGCATCCTTACCGCCTCCGATCATTCCCATTCTTAACTTACGGTTCATTGGCAAAACGTTTTATTCTTTATAGGTTTTGAGTTGTCTTCATGACATTTAACGTGGAAGAGCAGGAAAAGAGCTTTTCCGCCGTCTAATATATAAAAAAGTACAGGCAACAATCAATATAATACGCAAAAATGCCATAAGCATGGGGGCATCCCCCGTAGCTCCTGCATGAAAAGTCAGACCTGTACATTTTTAAAATATAAATGGTTGCTGTTGCATAGCACGCTCTGCCACCAGGCTGAGCACAATAAGCCCCAAAAGGGTGCCTGCTTGTAATGGACGTGCTGTACAACTTGCTGGCAAAAACCTTAAATGTAGAAAACTCCTGCCACATTTTTGTGTGATATTTTCAGGAAGATATTAGGTAGAACTACCTACAAAATTGACTACTTTT
This sequence comes from Chitinophaga ginsengisoli, assembly GCF_003014595.1. Classification (GTDB taxonomy): domain Bacteria; phylum Bacteroidota; class Bacteroidia; order Chitinophagales; family Chitinophagaceae; genus Chitinophaga; species Chitinophaga ginsengisoli. Next base: position 541,277 of record NZ_PYGK01000003.1, read on the forward strand.
GTCCTACGAAAGTGTTACAATTGATACTTTTTAGTATACATAAAAGGATTATTCCGGGGCAGCGTAACAGATAACAGAAAGCTAAATAATGGGCTAAAAAACAAATGTTTATAAAAAAAGAAAGAGCCAAATAAGACTATCCGGCTCTTGTTTTACTATCCTATGAAAACCCTAATAATGTAAAGGTAAAGTGTTGTAACAAATGATAGTGTTAAATGGTCGTTAATAAATAAATTTTTTTTCCAAACGAGCTGACCTATTAATATTTTTTTTCTACATACTTTTTTTGCTTCTTTGCACACGTTTACGGCTAAATGGCCGCAGCAACAAGAAAATTGTCATTATGTCACAACTGCTTTCCGTGATCATTCCGGCTTACAATGAAGAGAGGTATATATACGACATCCTTGAAAGGGTGCAGGCTGTAACGCTGGCTGGCGACGTACAAAAAGAACTGGTTGTGGTAGATGATCATTCAAAAGACAACACCGGTGCAGAAGTAGAACGTTTCCGTGCGGCCTATCCGCATGTGCAACTGCAATACGTGCGTCATGAAGTGAACAAAGGTAAAGGCGCTGCCCTGCGTACCGGTATTCAGCAGGCCAGTGGCGACTTCACCATCATCCAGGACGCTGATCTGGAATATAACCCCGAAGAGTATAACCGCCTGTTGAAGCCCATGTTACAAGGCGTAGCTGATGTTGTGTATGGATCCCGTTTCATGGGAGATGGTCCTCACCGTATCCTCTTCTTCTGGCATACCATCGGAAACAAGGTGCTGACCTTCCTTTCTAATGCACTGACCAATCTCAATCTGACAGATATGGAAACCTGCTACAAACTGTTTCGTAGCTCCGTTATCAAACAGATCGATCTGAAGGAAAACCGCTTCGGATTTGAGCCTGAGGTAACAGCCAAGATCAGCCGTGTACCAGGCATTCGTATATACGAAGTAGGTATTGCTTATTATGGCCGTACTTATGCAGAAGGAAAAAAGATCAACTACAAAGACGGTTTCCGTGCCATCTACTGCATCCTGAAGTATAATATCTTCTCGAAGCAGAAAAAAGTTGTACAGCTCAATAAATAATCTAATACCATGTTGTTCCTGTTAGTTAAATTCCTGTATATTATTATACTGTCTTTCCTGTATGGATATACGCTACAGCAATTTTTACATAACAGGATCCTGAAAAACATACCCGCACAACCTCATTTCTCACTCACCACACTCAATGGCTTTTTTGCCATTACTGTTGTCGCTTCCTGCCTGTCTGTTTTCATACCGCTGGCTGGCCTGGCACATAGTATTATACTAGGCGCAGGACTGCTTTGCTATTTGCGCCAGCGAAAAGCTATACATCAACAGGTATCCGATTACGTTGAGCAGGCACGCAGGGCAGGAAGAAGCCGGCAGCTGTTTGCCGGAGCCGCCGTTATATTCGTGCTGTACCTGTCTGCACAACAGCCCTTCACTTATGACGAAGGCCTCTACTACGCACAGTTCATCAAATGGATGCAGCACTATAAAGCGGTACCCGGACTGGCCAATCTGCATGAGCGTTTTGGCTTTAACTCACATTGGCATGTACTCTCAGCTGTGTTCAACTTTTCCTGGCTGAACGGTGTTCCGGATAACCGCCTGAATGGTGTATTGTACCTGCTCACGTTATTATACCTCCTGCCCCGCAAGCAGGACGCTAACTTCATCGCCTTACTGAAAGCAGGTCTGCTGGTGATGATCAATATGCCGCAGTTTGGCGCCTACTACATCATTGCACCCGCCGCCGATACAGCTATTTACTATATCAGCTGCCTGGTGATCGTGAGCTGGCTAGAGAAAAGTGCGGCAGGAGAATTGCCGCTTAGCAGCGCGAATGGTGTGTTTATGCTGCTGGCGCCTGTGTTTCTTTTAACAGTAAAAATATCTTCTATCCCGATATTGATCCTGACGGTCCTGATGTTCTGGCAGGTATTACGTCAGAAAAATTATATGCAGTTACTGCTCCTTTGTGGCATCGCGGTAGTGATAGTGGCGCCCTGGCTTGTCAGAAATGTGATCCTTTCCGGCTACCTGCTTTTCCCTATGGAAATGCCGGACCTCTTTCATACCGGATGGGCAGTACCGACAGCCGTGATACGCTCCACCCGTCTGGATATCACGGTGTTTGCCATTTACCGGGCAGCAGATATTCCCCGTTACTTTTCAGAGAACACGATACAGCATTTCAGTGCATGGTTCCTGCATAGCCTCCGTATATATGACAAACTACTTGTACTGGCGGCGGCTGCGTCTCCAATACTGGTATTCATCCGTCGTAAACAGCTGCCTGCAGGTTTTGTACCCCTATATATCTTTTTATTACTGGGCTGCTGTTTCTGGCTGAAACAGGCGCCGGATCCGCGCTTTGGCTATTGCTATCTGGCGCCGCTGGTGCTACTGACAGCTATATTCTGCTTCCCGAAACTCCAACTACGGCAGGTCTACGTTCCCGTGTTGTGCGTAACATTGCTGTTTCAGGCAGGTACCCTGGTTTTACGGTATCATCTGAATAAAGTGTTTATCAGGGAAAAGATGATCACAGCAGCGCCGTCCAATGGCATCCTGCTAATGCCTGTGCCCTACGCTCCCATGGAAATCATTCAACACAATGCACCGTTTCCGGTGAATACGACACCTAATGGCCTTTGCTGGACCGCCCCTCTCCCCTGTGCTGATAATATACCGGATGGGGTTAAAAGGAGAGGTAATTCCCTGGAAGATGGGTTCGCTCCGGTTGAATAATATTTCTTCGAAGCTTGTTCGAAGCTTGTTCGAACCTTGTTCGACGCTTCGCCGTCGGTAATTTGTCTGGGATTTCGCGTTTTTCCCCGTACCCCTGGGTTGCCGCCGTACCGGGGGGTATGAACCCGTATGGGGGGCCTTGTGGCACAACGTAATCATTCGCAACGGTAGGACTCCGTTAGGAGTCCCATTGTTTGTAGCGCGGGGTGAAACCCCGGGAATCAATGGGTGAAACCCCGCGAATCAATGGGTGCCCCCCGGGAATCAACGGGTGCCCCCCGCGGCGGAACGATGATATGTATGAATGCGAACGTCGTTATGGCACAACGTATCATTCGCAACGGTAGGACTCCGTTAGGAGTCCCATTGTTTGTAGCGCGGGGTGAAACCCCGGGAATCAATGGGTGCCCCCGGGAATCAACGGGTGCCCCCCGCGGCGGAACGATGATATGTATGAATGCGAACGTCGTTATGGCACAACGTATCATTCGCAACGGTAGGACTCCGTTAGGAGTCCCATTGTTTGTAGCGCGGGGTGAAACCCCGGGAATCAATGGGTGCCCCCGGGAATCAACGGGTGCCCCCCGCGGCGGAACGATGATATGTATGAATGCGAACGTCGTTATGGCACAACGTATCATTCGCAACGGTAGGACTCCGTTAGGAGTCCCATTGTTTGTAGCGCGGGGTGAAACCCCGCGAATCAATGGGTGCCCCCCCGGGAATCAACGGGTGCCCCTCGCGGCGGAACGATGATATGTATGAATGCGAACGTCGTTATGGCACAACGTAATCATTCGCAACGGTAGGACTCCGTTAGGAGTCCCATTGTTTGTAGCGCGGGGTGAAACCCCGGGAATCAATGGGTGAAACCCCGGGAATCAACGGGTGCCCCCCGCGGCGGAATGATGATATGTATGAATGATTACATTATATCCCCCGGGAAACGTCCGGTATACGTCCGGTATGCGTCCGGTATACGTCCGGTATACGTCTGGTATACGTCCGGTATACGTCGGAGATGCGTCGGAGATGCGTCGTGTATGTCCCGTGTATACGTCGTGTATAAAGCGTGTATAAAGCGTGTTTAGACCGGCTGACCATTCCAGGTTCATCCGTTGTCATATAACGAGACAAGAGTTGTCCAAAGGTTTCTGTTTCCCGGCGTTATCACTTCCTACGCTACAAACGCCCGGACTAATGTCCCATCAAATTTGCCACCATATGTAGCCTGTGGTCTGGTCCCAAATCCGGGACCAGGTTTCTTCTCTGCTTCTTCTCTCCATCTTCTCTGCTTGTTCTCTCACTATCAAAGCGAGATTAAAGCGATAGTAATACTGAATAAACCAACCGCCGTTCTGTCTGAAATCGTGCAACCGACGCTATGAGGAGTGACAATTCTTCATCAGTCCGCTATACAAACATTTTGTACTTTTATTTAATATTTCAGTAAATCCTATGAGTAGAATCCTATTATCCTTATCACTGGCAACTGTGCTGTGTAGCTGTGGCGTATCCGGTAAACAGAAATTTCCTTCATCAGCAAAAGACTATGCACTGGCAGACGCAATGCACTACGATCACGCAATTATTGACGCACTAAGAGAAACCGTACCTGGCAACATTAACAGATTAAAAGCAACAACAGACGAGGCAATCGACAACACGAAGCTGGGTGATGCCCTGCAATTTGAGTATGAGGTAAATCCGGAAAATGCTGCGTATTATGAGCAGCTCAGGTCATCGTTAAAAAAACAAGGATATCTGCTGTTCAAATCAGAAGAAAACTTTGGCACTACGCCAGATAAATTTGCTGTCCTGAAAAGTAAAGATCAATTCGATATTGTAAAATTCCGGGCCACTACCGGCGCAAACTATAATATCAGTAATGACAGCATCAGGTTAAAACTGCATGAATGGTATACAGAGCAGCCATTTGAAATAACAGGGGCTGATGCAGACTGGGTGGAAGTACACCTGCTTAAAATTACACATCCTACAGCGCAGAGCTTTGCGAAAGAAGTATCCGCTTTCTGTCCGGACCTGATCGAACAGGGAGCCGAAACAGTGGAAAACCTGGCAGCTGAAATGATGCAAACGAAGCGCTTATTCCTTTGGTGGGATTAAATAACAGTATTTTAACATTTGAAGCCGTCCTGCTCAACCGGGGCGGCTTTTTTGCACCGTTTACCTATTTTGACGCCGCTTAAATACCCCGCTCCTGCTGCTTTCTTCCTAAAAATGCGCTCCGGCCTGCCATAATACAGCATTTAGCCTTCACTATGTGCAAATAATTCCTAATTTTACAGGCCTTGCCAAAACCGGGTTTAAAGTCTGACAGCTTGTCATCCGATGCTGCATAAGCACAATATTTGGGTAAGGTAGTCAGCACGATGGGACTATCCGTCCGTTGACTGTACAACTGTTTTAACAATCATTCGTAATAAACTCAACATGTTAGGTTTTTTAACTAAACTTTTTGGCGGGCACAAGTCGGAGAGAGATATCAAAGCCATCGAGCCTTTAGTGAGGCAGATCAATGAGGCGTATGAAAAACTGCAATCCCTTCCTGTAGACCAGCTGCGCAACAAAACGCAGGATTTCCGCCTGCGCATCAGTACGCATCTGTCAAAAATCGACGACACCATTGCTGAAAAGAAAGCTGCGGCTGAAAATGTACATGACGTAGCAGAGAAAGATACTATCTATCAGGAAATTGATAAACTAAAGAAAGATCGTGATACGCAACTGGAAGAAGTACTGAAGGAAATCCTGCCTGAAGCCTTCGCCGTTGTAAAAGAAACTGCCCGCCGCTTCTCACAGAACGAGACTATTACGGCTACGGCTACCCCGCTAGACAGGCAGCTGGCAGTGAAAAAGGATTATGTCACTATAGAAGGTGACAATGTGACGTGGAAAAACAGCTGGACCGCCGCTGGTAGTATCGTTACCTGGAACATGGTACACTATGATGTACAGCTCATAGGTGGTACAGTGCTCCACCAGGGTAAGATCTCCGAAATGGCTACGGGTGAAGGTAAAACCCTCGTATCTACCCTCCCTGCTTACCTGAACGCCTTAGCCGGTGAAGGTGTGCACGTGGTAACGGTGAACGACTACCTCGCACGTCGTGACTCCGAATGGAATGGCCCTATCTTCGAATTCCTCGGCATCACAGTAGATTGTATTGATAAACACCAGCCTAATACCCCTGAGCGTCGTAATGCGTACCTCGCGGATATTACCTATGGTACAAATAATGAGTTCGGCTTTGACTACCTGCGTGATAACATGGTGCACAGCCCGGACGAAATGGTACAACGTAAACACCACTTCGCAATGGTCGATGAGGTGGATAGCGTATTGATCGACGATGCGCGTACCCCGCTCATTATCTCCGGTCCTATCCCACGTGGAGAAGAACAGGAGTTCTATACGCTGAAACCACGTATCCAGCAACTGGTAGATGCACAACGTAAGGCAACCAACCAGTTCCTGATCGAAGCCAGAAAACTGATCGCTGAAGGTAAAGACGATCCGAAAACCGGTGGCCTGGCCCTGATGCGCGCATGGCGCGGTTTGCCAAAGAGCAGCGCCCTGATCAAATACCTCAGCGAACCTGGTATAAAAGTATTGTTACAGAAAGCGGAGAACTACTACCTGGCAGATCAGCAACGTGAAATGCCGAAAGTAGATGAAGAACTGTACTTCACGATCGATGAAAAGAACAACAGCGTTGACCTGACTGAAAAAGGTATCACCCTGATCACTAAGGCCGGTGAAGATCCACACTTCTTCATCATGCCTGACGTTGGTTCTGAAATCGCAGAGATAGAAAAAAGCAAAGAATCCGCAGACGAGAAACTGCGTCGTAAAGAAACCCTCCTGCAGGACTTCGCTCAGAAATCTGACCGTATCCACTCCGTTCAGCAGTTGCTGAAAGCATATACTCTCTTCGATAAAGACGTGGAATATGTGGTAATGGACGGTAAAGTAAAGATCGTAGACGAACAGACAGGCCGTATCCTGGATGGTCGCCGTTACTCCGATGGTCTGCACCAGGCAATCGAAGCAAAGGAAAATGTGAAAGTGGAAGCTGCTACACAGACCTTTGCCACCGTAACCCTGCAGAACTACTTCCGTATGTATCACAAACTGGCAGGTATGACCGGTACGGCTACCACAGAAGCCGGTGAGTTCTGGGAGATCTATAAGCTGGATGTGGTAACCATCCCTACCAACCTGCCTATCACCCGTAAAGATGCGGAAGATCTCGTTTACAAGACCAAACGCGATAAGTACAAAGCGGTTATAGAAGAGATCAAAATACTACAGGCTGCTGGTCGTCCGGTACTGGTAGGTACCACCTCCGTAGAGGTATCCGAATTGCTGAGCAAAATGCTCACCTTCGAAAAGGTACAGCACAATGTATTGAACGCAAAACAGCACGCCCGTGAAGCACAGATCGTAGCAGAGGCTGGTTTGGCCAGCGCTGTGACCATCGCTACCAACATGGCAGGTCGTGGTACGGATATCAAGCTCGGACCCGGTGTGAAAGAAGCAGGTGGTCTGGCTATCATCGGTACAGAACGCCATGAAAGCCGCCGTGTAGACCGTCAGTTACGTGGTCGTGCCGGCCGTCAGGGAGACCCCGGTACTTCACAGTTCTTCGTATCTCTCGAAGACGATCTGATGCGTATGTTTGGTTCTGATCGTATTGCCGGTCTCATGGACCGTATGGGCTATAAAGAAGGAGAAGTGATCCAGCACAGCATGATCACCAGATCCATCGAAAGAGCACAGCGTAAAGTAGAGGAAAATAACTTCGGTATCCGTAAACGTCTCCTCGAATACGATGACGTAATGAACAAACAGCGTACTGTGATCTACAATAAACGTAATCACGCCCTGTTTGGCGAACGTCTGGCTATCGATATCGACAATGCATTCTATGATGTAGCAGAGAAACTGGTCACCACTCACAAAGACTCCGGTGATTATGAAGCCTTCAAACTGGATGCAATTGTCAACTTCGCCATTGATACAGACATCAGCCAGGAAGATCTGGCCCGTGTAGACATCAATACATTGGCTAACCGTCTCTATCAGCAGGCAAAAGAAAGCTACGAGCGTAAAACAGCTGAACTGGCGCAGAATACGCTGCCTGTTATTGAGCAGATCCACCGCGAACAGGGACATCATATTGAGAATATCTCCATTCCATTCACCGATGGTAAACGCGGTATGAATGTACTGGCCAACCTGCAGAAAGTAGTAGAGACCAAAGGTTACGAAACGATCAATGCACTGGAACGCAGCATCACCCTTTCCCTGATCGATGAGGCATGGAAAGAACACCTGCGTGCAATGGACGACCTGAAACAATCCGTTCAGGGAGCCGTATACGAACAGAAAGATCCATTGCTGATCTATAAGTTCGAGGCATTCGAACTCTTTAAAGACCTGAATGCTGAAACCAGCAAAGAGATCGTATCCTTCCTCTGCAGATCAGGCATTCCTGTTCAGGAAGACAACCGTCCTCCTCAGCAGGAACAGCAACAGGCGCCACCACCATCACAACCACAGATCCGTGAAGGACGTGAAGAAAAGACTGATATGAGCCGTATGCGTGCTTCTCACCAGGAGTTCGAAAACAGTAACGGTCATACCATGGTGGAAGAATATGCTACCAATGCTGAACCGGCAAAACAAGAGCCAGTGAAAGCAGGTCCGAAAGTAGGCAGGAATGATCCTTGTCCTTGTGGAAGTGGTAAGAAGTATAAACAATGTCACGGAAAAGATCTTTAATTCCGTAACGATATAAGGGAAGGGTGTTCATCTAAAGTGAACACCCTTTTTCATTGTATAAAAAGCGGGTAAAACACAATTATTTTTTTGCTACACAGATTAGCGTCTTTTTTCGTTAGATTTGATTAATCAACGTAGTCTTATTGCTTATAGACACGAACAGCAAGGTATAAAGACACTACAGAACCACCTCAAAATATTGTATAACTCCATTATTAACTCCGTATGTATGACCACCAAAATCATCCTCAGCTTATGCTGTCTGATAGCACTCTATTCAATATCATCATGTAAGAAAGACGACCTGCATCGCAAAGGAGACATTACCGGTAAAGTAGTCGTGTATGACTCACTCGGAAGGCCGCTTGCCGATTATTCCGGTGTACAGGTGATAATAGATTCCACAGGCCTGTCAACCGTCACTGATGCCAGCGGCACTTACGTTTTCCATCATGTGCCCGTTGGCACATATAATTTTTCATTTAAGAAAGAAGGCTATGGTACCTATCGTATTATCCACCAGCAGCATGCCGGCGGTCCACAGGCTACACGTCTGGATACCGCAGATGTAGGCAAGATCTACGATGGACCTCCGGTGACACTTTTCCTCGATATCGCAATTGGAGGGCCTAATAGTACACAGCAATTCTTTTACGTTGAATTTGCCGCTCCTATTCGCGTTCCTGCGGCATCCGTATTGTATCTCAGTAATAAGCCGGATGTCTCTCCAACAAACTTCGTAGTCAGCAGCAGAAATACCAACGCCTTTATTCCCGAGGATCACATGTCCTACCAGACCGATAACGATCCCTTTAACTATTATGTAGATGCCAACCCGATTCTGCACAATTCACCTTCTATCTATTGGTTCCTGGCGTTTGACAACGACAGAGATATTCATTACATAGATGAAGCGGGGCGCAAGATCTATCCATGTCTCGGTAAAAAATTTGTAGATCCGGTGAACTCCCGGCATATTCCATCGAACACTGGCAAAGCGGGCTATGGCGTTATCCCACACCGATAACGTGAAAGAGCGTACAACGGGGTGATTTTCTTTACTTATCTGCAGCCGGTCTTCATCGACCTTCAATTTTTTTTCACGTTCTCTGCAGATGAACGACTTTTTTTTGTTAGATTTGATTGAGCGAACCTAGTTTACTATCATGTAGGCTTCAATAGAATGGTATGAGAACACGCGCATAGATCAACCTCAAAAGATCATAGATTCCACCCAAATACCAGCAGTTTTACTTTTTCATTAACCTTATCATCATGCAACAGCGTTTATTGCTGCTTTAAGTTTACGTTGGCCTTTTACGCCAGAAAATACGGGGACACAAGACTATTTGTTATATGACTCAAGGATGCACTGTCATGGTAAAATCTGTTTGACTATTTGATTAACCTCTTAATGTTATGACCACCAAAATCATCCTCAGCATTTGCTGCCTTATAGCAGTTTATTCATTATTCTCATGCACCAAAGATGCTCCACAGGGTCCTCCCGGGCCACCTGGTGATACAGGCGTTTATGCTCCTCCTAAAGGCGACATCAGAGGTAAAGTGATCGTATATGATTCAACGGGAAAAGCCCTTGCTGATTATTCGGGCGTGATAGTTACAATTGATTCCACCAATCTGGCAGATACCACTGATGCCAATGGCGCTTATCATTTCAATCAGGTGCCAGCCGGGCGATATAACTTCTCTTACAGCAAGGAAGGCTATGGTACTTACCGGATCATCCGGCAGCTGCATCCGGGCGGAGCACAGGCCACACAACTGGCAGATGCCGATGTAGGACAGATCTATCACGGTCCACCGGCGGACTACGTTACCTGGATGGGCTTCGGAAGTCCTGAGCATCACGAAATCTATCCTTACGCGACGTTCCAGGCCCCCATGCAGGTACCTGGGGCGCTTGTATTGTATATGGGTGTTCATGGGCCATCCAAGACAGACTTTGTCAGAACGCAGCGGGATTATATTTCAATAAACGATTATCCCCAGGAATATTCCGGCTCAGAAATTTCTCCCTATACGATATACGGAGACAGCGTATTCGTCAAGGCAGATAAAATTACTTTCTCGCTGACATTTGACAACCCCAGAAATATTAACTACATAGATGAACAGGGTCGTAGAATATACCCCTGTACAGGTCCGATACTGGGTTCCTTCGGACTTGATGTATTTACATTTTCGATGCCGTACGAGCAAGGCAGGCGAAGCAATGATGGCATTTATCCATTGCTGCGGAACTTCCGTTTGAAGTAATGCACACATACGTCAACATTAACACCATCATCCATCCTAATTCATCCACATGAAAAACATCATATTCCTATCATTCTTTTTGTGCCTGATCATGGCATGTGTTAAGGAAGGGCCTCCCGGCCCTAAAGGACCTGATGGTCCACCATATACCTGGCCGCCGGGAAATATTACAGGTTATATTGACTTACTGAGTCAATCCGGATGGCCATTCATTGTCAGAAAGGACAGTGTGCGGTTACAGATAACTAATATCGACAGTATCATCAGCACTTATACCGACACTACCGGATATTTCCATTTCGATTCTATTCCTCCCGGAAATTATGACATCGGCATATCAAAACCAGGATATGACTCCTTACATCTTTATGTACAACATGCCGGCGGGGCGATAGACAAATTCACAGGCGCTACATCTTTAAGTAAGCATATAACGACCAAATTAGTCTCAATAAGCGGCTTTTCCCGCCGTGAGTATAATTCGATCCGTATAGGAGCGACCGTCATATTTGAATGGCCGGACCCGCCTAATACATCGAGTGCTTCAGTATGTGGTTTCAGGTTTTTTGCAGACAGATCAGCCATTCCGGGAAACGGTAGAATAGTTAGTGAGGGCTCCATATACAATATACGTAATATCGATGGTGTAAAAGGCCAGATGTACGGAGAGTTCGTGATATCTGCGTCGGGGATTCCCTCGGGCACACAATTTTATGTCACCGCAGCTGCGGCTCCGCCGGTCAGGGTCCAAAAACCATGGTTTGATTATACAAGCGGTATGCAGGTACCATATCCGTATCTGGGAGATTCCATTAAAACAACCATTACTTACACTGAATAGTCTTATATGAAACAGATAATATTAATGTTGTTCTGCTGCCTTTTTCTGGCAGCCTGCATAAACTGGGATATTACTGGTCCTGCGGGCCCGGAAGGCCTTCCCGGACCTCCGGGGCAAAAGCCACCCGGTGCAGATACCTCTTCTATCGTTGGAAGGGTATTTACTTTCAATCAATTTACAGTTCCAATATGGCCGGTGGATAGTGTTAAAATAACCTTACACCTGAGCGCTGATTCCACACTCGTAACAATGGCCGATACAGCCGGCTATTACCGGTTCAAGGGCATTAGCACAGGCACCTATAATCTGACATTCAGCCGTAGCGGTTTTGGTGAGATGAAGGTATTTGGTCAGACGCATATTTCCGGAGGTACATTAAATACTACAGTACAGGAAGTGTCCATCGTTCAGCTGCCTATCCAGACTATTGCTGATTCAGCCTGGTTCTACACCGGCGCAGCCGGATATTTTTCAGTGAGGTATCGCCTACCGCCAGCCCCTATTATACAGACCTCACGGAATTATGAAGTATATTTTTCTCACCATGCGAACGTCAGTCCTACTAACTACGAGTACAGCACGGAATTTATATATTACATGCCTACAGGATTGCTGGGCACCTACTTTACTCCGGGAGATTCTATTTATGCAAGGGTATACACGCTGACTAAATATTTCTATACGCCGATAGTCGGATGGGCTAATAATATCAGGCCTGGTATTACTTACGTGGATCCCGCTACGGGAAGTGTGGTTTATCCATTCAGAAGCAGCCAGTCAGCATTGGCTGCCGGCGTATTTGTTAATAACTGATTTTTACAGGCACATGGATGAACATACTCTTTAATAACCTTTCAATCTAAATTATGACCTCCAAAACCTTACTCAGCTTATGCTGTTTTGTAACAGTTGGCGTACTGTTCTCATGCAGTAAAGACCAGCATTCGGAGCCCTATCTCAAAAAAGGAGACATTACAGGGAAAGTGATCATTTACGATTCACTGGGCAGAGCGCTGTCTAATCATTCCGGCGTAGTGGTAACAATAGATTCCACTAACCTGAGCGCCATCACCGATTCTACTGGTGCGTATACCTTCAAAAAGGTAAAAACCGGCCGGTATAGTTTTACTTATAAAAAGAATGGTTATGGCACCTATCGGATCATCCGTCAGTTACACGCCGGTGGACCTCCCACGCTGTTGCCGGTTGCTGACGTGGGCAAGATCTATAACGGACCTCCGGTGAGTCTCTTTGATTACTTTGGCCTGGGAAGTCCTGATAATCCACAGGTCGTCACATATACGGAATTTCAATCTCCGATGCGGCTGCCGACAGCCTCTGTACTGTATATCGATACCACCCCTGCTCTCACCTCCACAAACTTCAGGGCCTATATCAGGTATAATGCGCAGCAGGGCTTCCAGAATAGTATGTGGTATCAGACGCCCGACATCGATCCGCACGTGATAAGAGCGGACAGTATATTGATTAATGCCCGCCGCCTTTATTTCTACCTGGCATTTGACAATGTAAGAGACATTAAATACGTCGATGAACAGGGCCGCACTATACACCCCTGCACAGGTACAAAACTGGGTTCATTTATGCTGTCCGGATCAACCTTCCAGGAGAACCCAAATAGCAGCAGGCAAGCCAGTGATGGCATTCAACTGCGGTTCCGGCATCAATAACTGATTGCATTTTTATACGGTATACGATGATCTCAGGCAGCACTGTACAGTGCTGCCTGATCTGTTAATATGTGCCCCGGCATGGTACCCCATTTCCAGATTTCCCTTACTTTCGTGGCCGAAACCTGTCACAATGAAACTCAACAGATACATAGACCATACCGTCCTCAAGCCAACTACCACCCTGGAAGACATTAAGAAACTCTGTATGGAAGCGGTAGAATATGATTTTGCTGCAGTATGTATTCCTCCTCCTTTTGTAAAACTGGCGAAGACCTTTGTAGGCAGTACAACTACCAAGGTGGCCACCGTTACCGGATTCCCTTTCGGTTATTCTGCTATAGAAGCAAAGGTGGCCGAAACAGTGCTGGCTATTGTGGACGGAGCGGACGAGATCGATATGGTAGCCAATATTCTGGCCATCCGGAATAAGGACTGGGAATATGTGGAGAAAGAGATTGCGACCATCATGCCCATCATCCGTAACCATAAGAAAGTGATCAAGGTGATCATTGAAAGTGGCATATTATTGGAAGAGGAGATCGTACAGTGCTGCCAGCTGTATGCTAAATACCAGGTGGATTTTGTCAAAACCTCTACCGGGTATGCGGAAAAGGGCGCAACCGTTGCTGCCGTAGAACTGATGAGGGCCAATCTGCCGGCAAATATTCAGATAAAAGCTTCCGGCGGTATTCGTACCTTTGCCTTCGCTAAAGAACTGATTGACGCTGGCGCTACAAGGATAGGAACGAGCAATGGGGTAGCACTCATGAAGGAATAATTGCGATGATGGAAAGGTACCCGCTTCTCCGTAATTATCCGCCTAAACAGATGAATATGAAACACTTAATATTATTATTCTCCGGATTGCTGATCGGAGGCCTGGCTATGGCCCAGGAAACCCCTATAGCCAGCGCAGGTGGCGTGAAGGTTGTAAAAGACCCGCGTCTCGACCTGCTGGTCAGGAAACAGATCTATATCAATACCCTGGCCATTCGTAATCAGCCTGGATTCCGGGTACAGGTCATCTCCACCAACAAAAGGAATGAGGCCAACGATATAAAAGCTCGTGTAATGCACTTATTTCCCGATTACCGCACTTATCTGGATTACCAGGCACCCTATTTCAAGGTGCGTGTAGGTGATTTTAAGAGCCGGGAAGAAGCAGCCGACCTGCGGGACAAACTCTCCGACAACTTCCCAGGCGGCATATTTGTAGTACCAGCCATTATTAATGTGACACCAGAGAAAGAAGGGAATGAAGAATCGTATTAAAGAACTGGCGCATCAATATGCACCGGAGTTCGTTGCTATCCGCCGCCACATCCACTCCCATCCCGAATTGTCTTTTGAGGAACATGAGACATCAAAATTCCTCCAACAGAAACTGGATGAATTCGGCGTGTCCTATACAGCGGGTGTTGCCGGAACCGGCATTGTCGCTATTATAGAAGGAAAAAATCCATCTTCCAAAACCATCGCCTTACGGGCAGACATGGATGCGCTTCCCATCACGGAAGCCAATGATGTACCTTATAAATCACTCAATAAAGGTGTCATGCATGCCTGTGGGCATGACGTACACACCACCTGTGTGCTGGGTGCTACCCGCATCCTGCAACAACTGAAGGATGAATTTGAAGGAACCATCAAAGTGTTATTCCAGCCGGGAGAAGAGAAACATCCGGGAGGAGCCAGCCTGATGATACAGGCAGGCGCACTGGAGAATCCGCGTCCTGACGCTATCCTGGGTATGCACGTACAGCCTACGATGGAAGCCGGTAAACTGGGTTTCAGGGCCGGACAATATATGGCCAGCGCAGATGAGATCTATATCACGATCAAAGGAAAAGGCGGTCATGCGGCATTGCCACACCTCACGGTAGATACCATCCTGGTAGCATCCCACCTGGTGGTAAGCCTCCAGCAGGTGATCAGCCGTAATAATAATCCCTTCTCTCCTTCTGTATTGAGTATCTGTGCCTTCAACGGAGGATATACTACCAATGTGATTCCCAGCGAAGTAAAACTGATGGGCACCTTCCGCGCAATGGATGAAACCTGGCGCTTTAAGGCCCATGAGATCATCAAGAAACAGGCAACAGAACTGGCCCATGCGATGGGCGCTGAAATAGAGGTGGAGATACTGGTAGGTTATCCCTGCCTGTATAACAACGAAACGGTGACAGGTAAAGCCCGTTCAATCGCAGAAGAATACCTGGGACTACCGAATGTGGAAGATACGGAGGTGCGTATGGGAGCGGAAGACTTTGCATTCTATTCGCAGATCGTACCGGCCTGCTTTTTCAGACTGGGTACAGGGAATATCGCCCGTGGCATCACTTCCGGCGTACATACACCTACCTTCGATGTAGACGAAAACGCTATCGAAGTAGGGATAGGCACGATGGCTTACCTTGCCACTCAGTTTTAATAACAATACCTGATGATATTACAAAGGGCCGGGATGCAGATCCTGGCCTTTTTCTTTAGTAAGTGATTGCTTTCATTTAAATATTTAACTAAAAGAGGCCCACTAGAAAGCGGGCCTCTATCAACATAGCCTTTTTGTCTTTCGTTATAAAAAAAGTTTTACC
The DNA here is from genome assembly GCF_003014595.1 of Chitinophaga ginsengisoli. Taxonomy (GTDB): domain Bacteria; phylum Bacteroidota; class Bacteroidia; order Chitinophagales; family Chitinophagaceae; genus Chitinophaga; species Chitinophaga ginsengisoli. The sequence continues at coordinate 557,279 of NZ_PYGK01000003.1, forward strand.
TGATCTGTTTCATGCTGGTCAATGACTCACCAGTCAATTGCAGCTCCCGCAAATTGTCTACGGCCATTGACACATGACCATAAGGCACCTCGAAGGACTTTAACACACTGGATTTCCCCAATTGCAGGTGAATGGAATCAACCCTGCTTTTGTTACCCATTGCCGTGAATTCGTTCTCTTCGCCTCCGTTTACATCCAGTACATTTACCTTCACATCGATCAGTTCAATATCACAGGATTTAGCTGCCTGTATGTTCAGCGCAGGCAGGTCAAAATCGCGCAGGGAGATGCCGGTTCCTTCAGACAAGATCACCGCTTGCAACGCCGGGCATTGCAACACAAATGGATTTTCACCTCTCAATTTGACAAACATTGTATCATTTCGAGTCGAGTAATTGAGCTGCTGGTCCTTGACTCCCCAAAATTTAATCTGGTATTTTTCACTCCGGTCAACAGTCAGACGGTCGCGTGTCGCTCCCTCTATCTTCAGTACTTTGTATGCACCGACAGGAATGATCCTTTCTCTGCTATTATTATTATCGTCAGTAAGCAGGCCATCTCCGCTTCTGCCTCTTTTATAGTTAGCCCACATCACTGTATCAGAGAGCAACATCAGCAACACGATCAGTCCCACGAAAGAGAGTAATAATTTATTACTGGTCTTCATAAATGTCTTTTTAAATAAATTATCTGAAATGAGATTTCTTATATTTCTCGTAGTGTGTTTTTAATTCATCCAGTTCTATATCCAGTAAATAGATATTGCGGAAGAATTGTGGCAGTTCATTGGCCAGGAAACGTTCTTTCTTCAGTTGCTTTATTTTCTTTCCTGCATTGGGAGCAACAAAGTAGCCGATTCCTCTTTTGTTATAGATGATCTCGTATTGCTGTAAATATTCGCAGGTACGCATCACCGTATTGGGGTTCACTTCAAGCTGCACTGCCAGTTCCCGCACAGAAGGAATTCTATCCTCCGTCTTCCACTTATCCAGCAATATCTGCTCACACATATGATCTGCGATCTGGAGATATATCGCTTGCGATTCTTTGAATTCCATAAACAATTTTTTAAACAGGCATAGCCTTAATTACATCTCTTTATCTCTTAGCCGCATATATCCTAATGTCCAGAGCATGGGAGCAACGAGGTATTTAGCGGAGAACAAAAGTCCGTCTCTCACATTTGCCGGCAACATCAGAAATTTATCGGTTCGGGGAACGTGTTCTGAAGGATTTTCACCCAGTATTACGTTGATGCCTACAAAAGGGAAATGAGCATCCCAGCGTGATATACGGCTGCCAAAGAAGGCATAAGAGAAGAGAGTATTCAGAAAGTATAACGACAGGATAAATACAGCAAACAGGAATACCGTTTTGATAAGGCTATACTTCTGAAAATAGATCGCTCCCAGCAACATCACAGCCTGTGCGAAAAACCAAATGTGATAGAAATATACCATAGGTGTCTCATCGAACGCGAGATGAAGATCATTTTTCAAATGCTGACCATTATGCCATATAAGTATTGCATCTATGCCGAGATAGGCCAGATAAAATGCAAAGTGATAGATCAGCTGGAATCCTATTGTGGTCACCAGTAATGTACTGAGATATTTCTCCAGCTGTGAAGCAGGCAATAACAGGTAGTCTATTCCATGTGGTTTATTGCCTAGCTCACTGAAGGAGAGGCTTGTGAAGATGAGCCCAGTCATGAACATACCAATGAAATATAATGGTACCAATCTGCTCATATCGGAATCTATCCTGAAATTATCAGACAAATTAAGCAGTAGCATAATTAACAACAACACAGCCAGAACGATTACAGACATACCGTAGATGCGGTAATTATCTACCAGGTGCTTTCTGATATAGAGGCCAAAGCGGCCTGCGCTAAAAACATTATTTGTTTGCATAAGGAATGACAGTGGTTAGTTAAAGATTTGAGAGATGCTTTCACGTTTTTCAAGCACAGCATTGAACAGCAGTTCCATATCGATGCGACTGTGCTCTGCACCTTCATTTGGAGTGATAATAGCATGCCCGCGGATAGAACTATCTGAGAACAGTACATTCTGTGCATCAGCCATACTCACCACGTTCTTAAAACAGAGCCTGTCGGTAACAGCTTCCACATTCTGACGGAAGATGATCTTATGATCGTCGATGATCACAATATTATCGATCAGGTTATCCAGGTCACGCACCTGGTGGGTGGATATCACGATGCATTTATCATCGCTTACAGCAGCGGCGATCACTTTACGGAACTGGCTTTTGGAGGGGATATCCAATCCATTGGTAGGTTCATCCAGTATCAGCGCTTTCGTATTGGCGGCCAGGGCAAAGCTGATCAGCACCTTCTTCTTTTGTCCGTACGACATTTCAGTCAATCGCTGATCTACAGGGATGTGAAATTCTTCCATATAGTTATGAAAGGCTTTACGGTCGAAGTTGGGATAGAATGGCGCATAGGTATTAAGGTATCCTTTGATGTGTACCTGTGGCAGGTAAAATTCTTCAGGGACCATAAACAGGTTCTGCAAAAAAGCAGGCTGGCGGTAGCGGGATTCAAAGTCCATCACCTTACAATGGCCTTGTTGCGGAAATAATAAACCGGCAATATGTTTCAGCAGGCTGGATTTACCGGCTCCGTTCTTTCCCAGTAAACCGTAGATGTGACCAGCTTCCAGTTGCAGGTTCAGATTCTCGAAGAGGGGTTTGTTCTTCCGATAACTGAATGAGAGATTCTGGATAGATATCATAGCTTAGTGATTTAGTGTACCACTTATCTAGTACACTGTAAATGTAGGAAGCTTTTTTGTATAATTCCAAAAATAATTTTCCGGGAGGGGATTCCGTTTTACCAGGCCCCCCCCCGGGAAATTAAACGCAATCAACAAAACATAATAGGACTCCGTTAGGAGTCCCTTTGTTTGTAGCCCGGGGTGTAACCCCGGGAAATTCATGGTTTGTAACCGGGTTGCCCCGCCGGGCATGCATGCGTTTCCCCGCCCCGGGAAATACAACAATTCATCATTCCCAACAATTAACAACACATATTTACAATCAACGCAGCGTTCGTTCCGCCCCCGGAGCACACCTCAATTGGGCGCTCATTTCGCTCTTAATGTTTAATTTTCAACAACTTTTCTCTGTAGAAGCATTTCTACACATTAGAACTTTTTAATAGGTTATATTTGCTTGTGGTTTAAACTAAAATATAACTCCTATGAAAGGCCCTATAGCAGCCTTGCTTTGTTTAAGCCTTTTATTTTCAGCGATTACGGCATCCGCGCAGTTCGTAAAGACGAAAGACCTCGAGAAGATGAAAAAAAGGACCAGGATCCTTGTGGTGAAAGAAAAACCTGATAAGAAGATCTTAAAGCAACTCGCCCGTAGTTCCTCTGAAATGGCAAATGCTTATAAGCAGGCTATCAAACAATTAAACCAGGACTTCCCGGAAGCAGTCAGGCAATTCTGGACAGTGAACAGTGGCGCTACAATTGAAGTGCGAACAGAAAAAGAAATTGAAAAGATCCGCAAGAAGAATGACAGGACCAGCATCGTGATGGATTGTCAGTCCCTGCATGTCAAACCCGGCTTCAAAAGCCGTTACGCCAAATATGCGCGTACTTATACCAGTGCACTGGTATGGGAGAAGGATAGTAAAGACCTCAGCATTCCGGTCATTAATATGACCTTTATTGAGAATGACTCTCAATATCCTTTTTACATACAGAACATGTCTGACAGGTTCCCGGATTTTGTTGATCTGGCGGTAGGTCTGCGCCTGGCCACTTTCGTATTCAATGAACAGCTGGATGGTAAATCTTCCATTATGCTGCAGAAAGAGATCAAACATAATGCAGTACTGATGAAAGGTAAGACCCTGGTGCTGTGCAGGGAATGGTTGGATGAAGCCTTTGAAGCCAATACTGCCAAACGGGATTACCCCTACCCCATCCGCTATGTGAACCAGGAAGAGCTGGAAAGCCTGATCCGGAAGGATACTTATGACAGCACTGTTGTTGCTTATGTGCCGGCAGGTGTATTCTCCACCTTCGACCGTAATACACCCAGTATGGAGGTACATGTGCCTGTAGTTTTCGATCCGGTGAACGGGATGCCGCTCTGTCATTCGGATATCAGCGATGAGATGTTCCAGGCCTGGGGGTTTTCACTTATTCCGAAGATGGGAAAGTCAGTCGTCGGGTTTAAAAAGATCCGGAATGAAGACATCCGGAACTTTGCGAAGTCCATCAATGAAGGTGAAGAATTAGATATTACACGGAGTATACAATAAAAAAGAAGGGCCTCACAGATCGTGAGGCCCTTCTTTTTTATCATCGTTTCTGATTAGCTTACAATTCAGGGTACAGTACGAACTGTTTCATAAAGTCGTTCACTGAACCTCTCACCTTCGTGATAAGCGCTTCATTATCAGCGTCCATCAGCAGCTCATCGATCCAGGATACTACCTGCTGCATATGCTCTTCTTTCATACCACGGGTGGTGATAGCTGGTACACCAATACGGATACCGGAAGTAACGAATGCAGATTTATCGTCGAAAGGTACCATGTTCTTATTCACAGTGATATCTGCTTTTACCAGTACCTGCTCTGCCTTTTTACCCGAGATGTTCTTATTACGCAGATCGATCAGCATCAGGTGGTTGTCAGTACCGCCGGATACGATCTGATAACCTTTCTCAACGAATGCTTTGGACATTGCCTGGGCATTTCTAACCATCTGTTTTGCGTATGCATCGTATTCGTCTGTCAGGATCTCGAAGAAGGAAACTGCTTTTGCAGCAATTACGTGCTCCAGCGGACCACCCTGGATACCAGGGAATACGGCAGTATCGATCAGTGAGCTCATCATGCGGATCTCACCTTTTGGTGTTTTCAGACCGAACGGATTTTCAAAGTCTTTACCCATCAGGATCATACCACCACGAGGACCACGCAATGTTTTGTGAGTGGTAGTGGTTACAAAATGACAATGTTCGAATGGAGAGTTCAGCAATCCTTTAGCGATCATACCTGCAGGATGCGCGATATCTGCCATTACAAAAGCACCTACCTGGTCAGCGATCTGGCGGATACGTTTGTAATCCCAGTCACGGCTGTAAGCAGAAGCACCACATACAATCAGTTGAGGTTTCTCTTTCAGCGCGATTTCTTCCATTTTGTCATACTCTATCAGGCCGGTTTCCCTGTTTACGCCATAAGAGAACGCCTGGTACAACTTACCTGAGTAGTTTACCGGAGAGCCGTGGGTCAGGTGACCGCCCATGCTCAGGTCCAGTCCCAGGATCTTATCACCTGGTTTCAGGATAGCCAGCATTACTGCGGCATTTGCCTGAGCGCCGGAGTGCGGCTGTACGTTTGCGTATGCTGCATTAAAGATCTGCTTAGCCCTGTCAATCGCCAGTTGTTCGCTCTGGTCCACGATTTCACAGCCACCATAATATCTACGACCTGGATAGCCTTCCGCATATTTGTTGGTCAGCACGGTACCCATTGCCTGTATTACCTGCAGGCTGGTAAAGTTTTCCGATGCAATCAATTCAATGCCATGACGCTGGCGTTCCAGCTCCTGGCCGATGATATTAAATATTTGCAGATCTCTTTGCATTGTATATACTTTGAAAATTTGCTGCAAAGGTAATCGAATTTGCGAATAGTGCATAGTGAATAAAGGATAGTAGCTAGATTTTTTCGCTACAAAAACACATTACCATAGTTATAAATACTATAAAAGTCTATAGTCCATAGACGATAATTCAAGGTCCTGCTGAGCAGTTCTGTCAACCCTATGGACTATTTTCATTTTTTGTTCTACCTTCACGCCCTCGATACGAGAAGAACGAGACGAGACGGATCATTTAAACTAACCTGCGTACATGAAGGCCATTATACCTGTAGCCGGTGCTGGCACCAAGCTACGTCCTCATACATATACACAGCCGAAAGCATTAATTCCCCTTGCGGGCAGAACTATACTAAGCATTATCATCGATCAGTTGGCAGAAGCTGGTATTACTGAATTTGTGTTTGTCATCGGATACCTGGGGGAAAAGATCCAGCACTATGTTCAAAAGAAATACCCGCACCTGACCTGTCACTTCGTACAACAGAACAGCCGTGAAGGTACCGGACACGCCATCCTGCTAACCAGACAGGTAGTACAGGACGATGAGATCCTGATCGTATTAGGAGACACGATCTGTGAAGGCAACTTCCAGGAACTGATTGCCGCACCGGTATCTATGCTCGGCCTGAAAAAAGTGGATGATCCACGCAATTTTGGTGTGGCAGAATTGAATGAGGATAACAACATTATCCGGGTAGTGGAAAAACCACAGATCCCTAAGTCCAACCTCGCTCTCGTAGGGGTGTATAAAATAAAGGAGACTGCACAACTATACGATTGTCTGGAACAGAATATACTCAACCAGAAGAAGTCGCATGACGAATTCCAACTGACGGATGCGCTGCAATGCATGATAGAACACGGCGTCACTTTCAAGACCTTCAAGGTAAGCAACTGGTTCGACTGCGGCCGCAAGGAAACCCTGCTGGAGACAAATGCCATTCTCCTGAGTAAGGATAAAATGCATGGCAATCAGGGGCATCCTTATGAGAATACGATCATTATCCCTCCGGTGAGTATTGCAGAAGGCTGTAATATCAAGAACTCTATCATCGGCCCTAATGTGGCGATCGGTGATAATACCGTTATTAACTATTCAATCGTGAAGGATTCCATCATTGGCTCTTTCAGTAATTTGTATGAGGTAGTGTTAAAGTCGTCGTTGATCGGCAGTGATGCGAATATCCGCGGATTAAGCCAGAGCTTGAATATCGGGGATAATACGGAGATAGATTTGGGGTAAATTTCAACATAACACAAATAGGACTCCGCTAGGAGTCCCATTGTTTGTAGCGCGGGGTGAAACCCCGGGGAGACGGAATGGGGGGAAACCCCGGGAATACCAAACGCCATTAACAAAACATAATAGGACTCCGCCAGGAGTCCCATTGTTTGTAGCGCGGGGTGAAACCCCGGGGAAACGGAATGGGGTGAAACCCCGGGAATACCAAACGCCATTAACAAAACATAATAGGACTCCGCTAGGAGTCCCATTGTTTGTAGCGCGGGGTGAAACCCCGGGGAGACGGAATGGGGTGAAACCCCGGGAATCAAACGCCATTAACAAAACATAATAGGACTCCGCTAGGAGTCCCATTGTTTGTAGCGCGGGGTGAAACCCCGGGGAAACGGAATGGGGTGCCCCCGGGAACACGTGCGTTTCCCCGAAGGTCACAATCCGTTTGCCCACATGCCATATTCATTTTGTTCATTTTTATTACACGTATATACGTCCCTGTTTATATTAATACATTTATATCCTGACAAACTCAAATACTGTTTGCTTAACCAACCATTTATGGCTAATACATATTCACAAATCTATTTACATTTCGTATTTGCGGTAAAGCACAGGGGGAATCTAATCAACCGCAAACACAAAGAAGAATTACACAAATACATCACGTCACTAGTGCATGCCAGGAATGCTAAGATGCTGGCCGTACACTGTATGCCGGACCATCTACATTTATTTGTAGGCTTCAGACCTGATATTCATATTTCGAATTTTGTAAAAGATATTAAATCAAAGACCAACGTTTTTATTAATGCGAAAAAGTGGGTTAGAGGCAAATTTAACTGGCAAGAGGGGTTCGGCGTATTCTCATATTCTCATTCTCATATTGACAATGTCGTTAAATACATTTTAAACCAGGAAGATCATCATAGGAAGGTTACATTTCAGGAAGAATATCGCGAGTTCCTGGAAAAGTTTGAAGTGCCGTTTGAACCTAGATTCATATTTGAATCTATTGATGGGTAATGGTTATATCTGCGGAGCTGGGTGTGCTCCGCGTTATCAATATGGGCTCCGGGTTGCGTTCCGTGTTACAAACACGAATCCCGGCGTTAAAAACCCCGCGCTACAAACAACGGGTTCCCGGGGTTTCACCCCGCGCTACAAACAGTGGAACTCCTACCGGAGTCCTATTATGTTTTGTTAATGACGTTTGGTGTTCCGGGGGTTGTTGCCCCGCGCTACAAACAACGGGCCCCGGGGTTTCACCCCCCGCTACAAACAACTAGGACTCCTACCGGAGTCCTATTATGTCTTGTTAATGACGTTATTGGTATATTCCCTAAAATACAGTCACTAACATTTGTTCCATTTCATTGAAACATCCTATTTTCACTCCCATGAACCGCGTCACCCAATTATTCCACATACAATATCCAATTATCCAGGCCGGTATGATCTGGGCCAGCGGCTGGCGATTAGCCAGTGCAGTGAGCAATGCCGGCGGATTGGGCCTGCTGGGAGCAGGTAGCATGTACCCTGACACGTTAAGGCAGCACATTCAGAAATGTAAACAGGCAACAACACAACCATTTGGTGTCAATATCCCGCTGTTGTATCCTGACATTAATAAACTGATCGATATCGTTATAGAAGAACGGGTACCCGTGGTATTCACATCCGCCGGGAACCCTAAAACCTGGACATCCACACTGAAAGCAGCTGGTATTACCGTCGTACATGTTGTATCCAGTGCCTTGTTTGCTGCTAAAAGTGAGGCTGCCGGAGTTGATGCCGTAGTAGCAGAAGGCTTTGAAGCCGGCGGACATAACGGCCGCGAAGAAACGACAACATTGGTGTTGATCCCTGCAGTATGCGAAAAGGTACACATACCTGTTATTGCAGCTGGCGGTATTGGATCCGGCAAGGCCATGACAGCGGCATTCGCATTGGGAGCAGAAGGCGTGCAGGTAGGTAGCAGGTTTGTTGCCTCTCCGGAAGCATCCTCTCATCCTCAATTTAAACAGGCTATACTGGATGCCAAAGAAGGAGACACTATGGTCGCCATGAAAAAACTCACTCCTGTAAGGTTACTGAAGAACAACTTTTTTGAAGCAGTGAAAGAAGCTGAAGATAAAGGCGCTGATCAGGAAGTATTAAAAGCACTGCTGGGACGTGCGCGTGCAAAGGCTGGCATGTTTGAAGGCAACCTCGAAGAAGGGGAACTCGAAATCGGGCAGGTAAGTGCATTGATACATACACTTAAACCTGCCGGAGATATCGTTAAAGAAATATGGGATGAGTTTAATGTAACGAGAAAGAAGCTGTGTCAGCAAGACGCTACGCCTTCCTCCCAATCCACTTAATCGCCTCTTTCCACGTAATCTTCTTACCATACATCAATATACCTGTGCGGTATATCTTACCCGCCATCCACGTCGTGAACAGGAACCCTGCTATCAGCAAGCCAATTGACAATCCCAGCTGCCAGTAAGGCACGGTGCCTGGTACGCCATAAGGGATGCGTGCCATCATCACCATGGGTGATGTAAACGGAATGATACTGCCCCAGAATGCCAGTGGCCCTGTCGGATTTTGTACCGAGGAGATCATCACCATAATACCAATAATGATAGGTAAGGTAATAGGGAACGTCAATGCCTGTGCATCTGTGGGATCTTCATTTACAAGACTGCCTACAGCAGCAAATAAAGCGGAATAGAACAGGTATCCCCCGAGGAAGTAAAATATAAAACAGCTGATCACCACTGTCCAGTTGATGCTTCCTACCACGAACTGTATCTTCTCCATTGCCTCCATGGCAGCTGCACTGCTGCTGCTCTGCATCATGGCGCCACCTTCACTCATAGCACTGACAGTATCACCGGAAAGGAAAAATGGCAATACTAATTGTACACAGATGATCAACACTACCCATATCAGGAACTGTAACAATCCAACAGCTGCAATACCAACGATCTTACCCATCATCAGCTGGAAAGGTTTCACACTGGAGATCATCACCTCTGCGATACGGCTGACCTTCTCCTCCATCACACCACGCATTACTGACATACCAAAGAACATCAGGATAATGTAGATAATAAACCCACTGGCATATCCGACACCGTAAGCCACTGCGGAGCTGCCTTTTTTGCCCTCCTCTCCTGTTTTGAAATCAATGCTGATATCCGATTTCACGGCCTTTAGTTCGCTGGCGTCTATGTTCTTTTTCTTCAGTCGTTCTTCTTCAATCAGATCGTTCACACGACGTGTAAGACGACCTTCAACGGCAAGACCTGGCTGAGCATTGCTGTAGTAAGTGATGCCGGATGGACGGTCGATGTCCAGTTCTGGAATGTACAGCAGTCCGGAATAACCATAGTCAGCGTATTTGTGCTGGAAGGAGTCTACGCCGGTATTGAGCAGGTATTTATAATATACGCCTTTATCGTCGGGGAAACGGTTCATGAAAAGATGACTGTCATCTATCACGGCAATACGTTTCTCTTCTTTTGAATTTGTTGCAATCAGGATAGGGATCACCACCATCGCAGCAAAGAACAGCGGCACCAGTAGTGTTACTACCAGGAAGGAGCGCTTTCTTACGCGGGTCATGAATTCTCTCTTTATAATGAGCCAGATTTTGTTCATAGCATTCAGGAATGACGGGTTAGAAATAACGAATTTTAGTCAAGGTTCGGGAAAGATCAGGAATAAGCTGGCTGACCTTCACTGGAAGTTTCAACCGCAGCATTCGTCATGGAAGTGACCTGCTGAATAAATACCTCATTGATAGAAGGTAGTATTTCCTGGAAATAAGTAACCGGTATGTCCTGCCTGATGAAATGCATCAGAATATCATTGGTTGCACTGCCTTCACTGAGTTTTACAGTATAAGCAAGCCCCTCCTGTTTGATGATGGAGAAATGATAGGTAGCCATCTGCGCGAAGTTCGGCATGACACCTACACCAATGCGGAACAGGTGTTGTTTGAAGTCCTGCTTGATCTGTTTCACTTCGCCGTCCAGCAGCTTCTTACCCTGGTTCACTAATACGATACGGTCACAGATCTCTTCTACCTGTTCCATTCTGTGGGTGGAAAAAATGATGGTGGTACCTGTCCGGCTGAGGTCAAATATTTCCTGCTTGATAAGATTGGCGTTGATAGGATCAAGACCAGAAAATGGTTCATCGAGGATCAGCAGTTCCGGACTATGCATAATAGTAGAAATGAACTGCACCTTTTGCTGCATCCCTTTACTCAGTTCTTCCACCTTTTTGTTATACCAGCTGTTAATCTCAAATTTATCGAACCAATATTTGATCTTGTCTTTCGCATTCTTTTCTGACATGCCTTTCAGCTGTGCCAGGTATAAAGCCTGCTCTCCTACTTTCATTTTCTTGTACAGACCTCTTTCTTCCGGCATATAACCGATGGAATGGATATCTGTGCGGGGATCGAATGGACGACCGTTGAACAATATTTCCCCCTGATCAGGATAGAAGATACCGGTGATCATACGCAGCAATGTGGTCTTACCAGCGCCGTTAGGCCCCAGTAATCCGAATATGCTACCCTTGGGAATAACAAAACTGATGTCGTCTACCGCCTTGTGAGTGGCGTAGTACTTACGCAGATGTTTTATTTCTATGAGGTTCATAGAATAAATGTAAAAAAATAATATGAGAGAAAGGAAATTACCTCAATATGCTCTCTGCTGCGTGTGCGTAGGCTGCGCCGATGCTGACAGGCACCTGGCCGATGTACAGACAGTTCCTGTCTGCTTTTTCAATTTTGTTGTTGGCTACAATGAACGACCGGTGTACACGGGTAAACTTATCAGGCGGCAGAAGCGCCAGGGCTTCCTGCATAGACAGGCGGGAAAGAATGCGTTTATCTTTCAAAACGAAACTGATATAATTGCCGGCGCTTTCCAGGTACAGGATGTCATCAAACGGCACCTTGTATTGTTCATAACCGCTTTTGACCATGATATGAGCAGGCACATCTGATTTCTGACGTTGTTGTATCAGTTCCTGCAATCCCTTTGCTTTGTTGCATGCTTTGAGGAAACGCTCAAAAGAAAATGGTTTCAGCAGATAGTCCAATGCATCGAGCTCAAAGCTCTGTACAGCATGTTCAGAATAGGCGGTGGTAAATATGACCATTGGTCCACCGGGTAAAGCGGCCATCAGTTCCAGGCCGGAGACGTCGGGCATACGTATGTCGAGGAACAACAGGTCTACTTTTTCCCGTTGCAGATATTCCAGTGCTTTGAACGGATCAGTGAAATATTCTTTGATCTCCAGGAAAGGGACTTCCGCAGCATGTGTACGTATCACGGACAATGCCACCTGTTCATCATCTATGGCAATTGCAGTTAACTTCATACTATTTCAATGGTGAGATGTACAAAATATTCTGTTGCTGTTTCGCGGATGTTTAACTCATGTTTGTCGGGATACAACAATGCCAGGCGCTGCTGTACATTATGCAATCCGATACCCATACTATCCTTTTCTACTTCAACGGCCCTGTTAGCGTGAACAGTATTATAAACATCAAAATAGATCTTGTCCGGCTTGCAGGATAACGATATGGTAATACGCGATCTGCTACGCAGACTGATACCATGTTTAAATGCATTCTCTACAAAAGGGATCAGCAGCATCGGTGCAATTTCATGATCGCAATGGGTATCATTTATATTGACTTCGATCTGTATATCCGATGTACCCTGTACACGCAGACGTTGCAGTGCAATATAGTTTTCCAGGTAAGCTATTTCCTTGGTGAGAGATATACGTTCCAGCAAATTATCATGCAACATGAAACGCATCATGTCGCCCAGTTTCTGAATGCCTTCACTGGTAGAAGATGCTTTCTCCATCAACGCAGTACCATATAAAGTATTCAATGCATTAAAAAGAAAATGTGGATTGATCTGCCAGCGTAAAAAGTCCAGTCCTGTTTCAGACTTATCCAGCGCCTTACGTAGTCCGAGGATAGTATTGTTACGTGACTGCCGCATGCTGAAGATCCATAGTGATAACGGAAACACCAAAAACAGCGCGCCCGCATATAAAGCAAAGCAAAATGCCAGTAGTATCCCTGGTTCAACATGGTGATCCATGATCCAGAATAGCGGGAGCAATACTAAAACTGTCAGGCAGGCGAATGCTGTATCTCTGATCAATATACGCATGCTCTGATGCAGGCGGTAACGGGGCAGCAGGCGATACTGTAATATGAGGTAGGTGCCTCCGAAGTACAAACCAACAAACAACATGAAAGCCGCTTTTTCAAGCGTTCTTCTCCCTGGTAATATCAGGGTGATGGCTGCCAGCACGAGCAACATAGTGATCAGTTCCACGATCACCTGGTTGAACCATGGTTTCTTAACAATCTTTGGATGTAGTTGTTGAAAGTATAAATACCTGACAGCATAATACAATGCATATAAGGTGGCATAAAATATTGTAATGATAAAGGCTGATTTTGCGCAATGCATATGTACACCACGCACAGTTTTGTATACACCAAACAGATAGCCGTTATACCATGTGTAAGCAATCATGATGGTCAGGAACACAACCCCGCAGGTGATCACTAACAAGGGGACTCCTATCTTCCAGCGTCCATTTTCAAAAAAAGAAGGAATGATCCAGGTGTTAACACTCAGGAAAGCAAGGTATACAACTGTAATATGAGCAAGCAGTGGTAACAGGTAATGTTTATAATAATCAAATACCTGGTGGTACCTGGAGAACTTATAACCATACTCATGTTGCAGATCAAATACGTTATAAGAAACACTCTTATATAAAAGAGAAAATATGATCAACAGGAAAAGCCCTGTTGCAACACCTAGTTCTGTTTTTCTTAGCTGGTTCATAAGGATAAAACTTTCAGCAATGATAGCTATCCCTTTTACACTTTTTAAAAAAGTGTGATAAAACGGATATTATGCGTGATAGAAAGCTACAATCCGCTCTGCTACCCGTTCTCCATCCATGGCGGCAGACACGATACCACCTGCATATCCGGCGCCTTCACCGCAAGGGTACAAGCCGCTGACCTGAGGATGCATAAGCGTATCATCTTCACGGGGAATGCGTACGGGAGAAGAAGTGCGGGATTCTGTTGCTACGAGAATAGCGTCGGCAGTATAATATCCCTTCATCTTACGGCCAAACGCTTTAAAGGCTGCCGCCAGCCTTTGGTGCACACTAACGGGCAGGACTTCACGGAGATCAGCACTGTTTGCGCCGGGCAGATAAGAGCAGGGAGGTAGTGTTGTGGAAACTTTATTGTGTACGAAATCCGTCATCCGTTGAGCGGGCGCTACAAATTGTCCGCCCCCGACTGTAAAAGCATCGCGCTCTACCATCTGCTGATAATACATCGCCGCTAAAGGGCCTTTATCTGCAAAAGGTGCAAAGTCTGTTTCATCAACGGTAACTACCATTCCGGAGTTAGCATAAGGGTTATCACGTCTCGAAGGAGACCATCCATTCACCACCAGCTCTCCCGGATCTGTAGACGCTGGCGCAATAATACCACCAGGACACATACAGAAAGAGAACACGCCCCTTCCTTCTACCTGCTCTACAAGACTGTAGCTGGCTGGGGGTAAATACTCATTTCTCGTCGGACAATGATATTGCGCACTATCAATTAATACCTGCGGATGTTCTACACGAACACCCAATGCAAATGGTTTGGCAGCAATGAGAATATTTTTCTGATGTAGCAAACGGAAGATGTCTCTTGCGGAGTGGCCCGTGGCCAGGATAACCTGGGAAGCAGAGAAGGTTTGTCCGCCGGCAGTCTGTACACCTGTTACCTGATTATTCTTAGTTAAAATATCAGTTACTTTCTGTTCAAATAGTACCATACCTCCACTATTAATGATCTGCTCACGCATGGCTACAATAATATGTGGTAATTTATTGGTACCTATATGGGGATGTGCATCATACAGGATCTTTTCCGTAGCACCAAAATGAACAAAGATGCTGAGTATGCGGTTGATGTCGCCGCGCTTGTTGGAGCGTGTATATAATTTACCATCAGAATAAGTACCAGCACCACCTTCACCAAAGCAGTAGTTGGAATCAGGATTAATGGTACCTGTTTTATTCAATGCGGCCAGATCTCTCCTTCTTGCCCGTACATCCTTACCACGCTCGAGTACTATAGGTCTGATACCTGCTTCTATAAGACGCAATGCAGCAAACAAACCTGCAGGGCCTGCACCTACGATAATTGCCTGTGGCGCATCTGCCGGCAATGAATCATATATCGGTATGATACGTTCTCTTTCCTGGAATGGCTCATTCACAAATACTTTCAGGGTAAGCATGAAATAGACCTGTCTGGAACGTGCGTCAATAGAGCGTTTAAGCAGATGGAAGCCGGTGATGGCGGAAGACTTTACACCAAGAGCAGCAGCAGCCTCCCCGATAATGGTGATGTCGGAAGCCGCCTGGGATGGCAACAATTTGAGAGAGAGTTGTTGAATCATATGCACAATGGTTAGGTAGTTATCCTAACAATTGAAAACGGATACCCGTATTTCAGGTATCCGTTTTCAGTTATTTTGTTAACGAGTTGTTATTGTCAGGGCATTAAAATGGCAGATCATCAGCCTGAGCACCTCCGGAAGATACTTCCTGGGAAGTATTATAATTAGGCATTGAGTCTGTAGAAGATCCGCCTGCCACAACAGATTCCATGCGCCATGCATCAAGGTTGGTGATGTAATTCACCCTGCCGTCTTTTTCCCAGCGGGTTCCTTTGATGTTGAAGTAAACCTTCACGGTTTCTCCTTCGTTGAAGCGATCTACGATAGCAGTTCTGTCCTGCACCGCCTGGAACTTGATGTAGTTATTTATAACGCGGCCATTGATATCATCAGACTTTTCGATAACGAACTCCCTGGTTTTAAAGGTTTCGCTACGCTGCATCGTATTATACTTCACGATCAGTTTTCCGGTTATTTCAAAACTCATATAAAAATTTTTAGCTGTTCAGAGGGCCAAAGATAGGTTTTTTAGCAGAAGTCCGACGCAATAAAATTTAAAACAGGCAGTTATAGAAGTAGTTACCTAACGTACGGGCGCGTATATAATAATTTTGCATGGTATTTGCTAACCTAAAGGACATTTTTTTAAATGCAATTACTAACATAGTTTTGCACCCCCGCAATGGAATTATCAACATTCGGAGCGATCATTTTTAATGATCAAAATATAGCTTGTAGTTGCGTACAATAGTATTTTATCAGTAAGTACACATATCTATGACAAACAAGTTAATGTCAACTGGAAAAGCCTGTCTATCAAAGCAGTGCAGTACTGACTTTCATCGTATTAAAATGGCAAAAAAACAAGCAAAAAAAAGAGAATAAAAACAGCGAAAAACAGAGTCGGCAAACTGTTATCAGAGAAATAAAAACAAGGGGAGATAAATTTTTTTTTTCAACATTTTCTACTGATATTCGTCGTCCTGTCTGAAAATCTATCAACCCCCCACGTTGATAAGATTTACAATTCGAGAACAATCCTTAATTTAAGAACAACATTAATTTACAATAGCTCAATGAATAAAACTTGCGAACAAGTTTGGGAAAGGTGTCTTAATATAATTAGGGATATTGTGGAATGGCAGCCATTTAAAACCTGGTTTGAACCCATTAAACCCATCCAGCTTGAAAACAATGTTTTAACCATTCAAGTGCCCAGCCAGTTCTTTTATGAATACCTGGAAGAGCACTATGTGGGATTGCTTGGAAAAACAATCAAACGCGAACTGGGGAAAGAGGCTCGACTTGAATATCGCATTGTGGTGGAAAACGGTACTCCTCACCAACATCCGAAAACAGTAAACATGCCTGGACAGTTTACCAACAGCAAGAAGGACAGCGAGGTAGATTTTCCTTTAACTATACAGAACCCTGTAAAGAACCCATTCGTCATTCCAGGCATCAAGCGCGTACAGATCGATTCACAACTGAATCCACACTATACACTGGAATCTTTTATTGAAGGTGATTGTAATCGTGTAGCACGCAGAGCAGGTAAAACTGTTTCTGAAAAACCAGGCGGTACATCATTCAATCCTTTAGTGATATATGGTAGCGTTGGTCTTGGTAAAACACACCTTGCCCAGGCAATAGGAAATGAAGTAAAACGCATTCATCCTAACAAAGCTGTATTATATGTAAGCGCAGAGAAATTCATCAATCAGTTTATTGATCACTCCAAGAATAGTATCATCAATGACTTTATTCACTTCTATCAGTTAATAGATGTATTGATCGTAGATGATATACAATTTTTTGCGCGTGCAGAAAAAACTCAGGATGCATTCTTTGCCATCTTCAACCACCTGCATCAATCCGGTAAACAACTTATCTTAACTTCAGATAAACCACCAAAAGATCTGGACGGTTTACAGGAAAGGCTGCTGAGCCGTTTCCGCTGGGGATTAAGCGCCGACATGCAAATGCCCGACTTCGAAACACGTATGGAAATTCTTGAAATGAAAATGCGTAACGATGGTCTGGAAATGCCCAAAGAAGTGGTGAAGTATGTTGCCTATAATATTCAGAATAACGTACGTGAACTGGAAGGCGCACTGATCTCCCTCCTTGCTCAGTCCTCTCTCAACAGAAAAGAGATTGACCTGGAACTGGCAAAACGTGTACTGAAATCTTTCGTAAAGACCTCTTCCAAAGAGATCACCATCGAAAGTATACAGAAAATGGTATGCGAATATTTCGATGTGCCTTACGATAAGTTGTTGCAGAAAACACGTAAACGTGAAATAGTACAGGCACGACAGATCACCATGTACCTGGCGAAATCATTTACCAAGAATTCGCTTAAAACGATCGGAGAACATTTCGGCGGACGGGATCACACCACTGTTATCCACTCCTGCCAGACGGTAAAAGACCTGATGGATACCGACAATACATTCCGTGACAATGTCATCGAACTACAGCAAAAAGTGCAATTGGCCGCGATGTAAACGATTCCCCCTATATACCTACCTTCTTAGTCCCGGGCCCCATAGCCCGGGATTTTTTTTATTGTATTACAACCTGTTTAACAATTTCATAATTTAGAGCAGCTACAGCAGTACATAACAACCAATAACTTTGCACCACGTTATTCTATGGCAAAAGAAGGTCAACATACTTTGTGGAGTTCCATCCGGACAGGCAATGAAACCGCCTTCCGCCAGTTGTTCGACGAATACTGGGCACCTCTCTTCACCTATGCCTGTAAGATCACCAGGGACCACTCCCTGGCGCAGGATAGTGTACAGGCCCTCTTTATCCATCTCTGGGAAAAACATGACGTACTGCCGGAAGTAGCTGCCATACTGCCATATCTTCGTAGCGCCCTTAAAAACAGACTGCTGAACGCCCTCCGCGACGAGCACGTATACCAGAAACATGTCGACATCTTCACACAGGTACTCGACACCAATGCCCCTTCTTCATCCGAACAGCTACACCTTAAAGAAACCGAACAACAACTGCTGCATTCCATCAACCGCCTCCCCGGCAAAATGAAAGACGTATTCTACCTCCACCGGATAGAAGACCTTTCTGTTGCCGAGATCGCCGGTAAGCTGGGCACCTCCCCCCAAACCATCCGGAACCAGCTCAGTACCGCCATGCAACGCTTACGCAATGGCTGGAAAACCATCGCCAACTAATCTCCCATGTTACCGAATTGTTAAGGACAGCTAGTCCGATAGTTAAACTTCCTGTTTCCGGTGTCTTATTAGAAACCAAGGAACAGTTTGGACAAAGGGACACTATTAGCACTACTGGAAAAATTCCGCCAGGGTGAATGCTCGCCGGAAGAAGAGGCACTTTTATCGAAATGGCTGGATGCACTGGAACAGGACGATACCGTACCTGCATTATCTGCTATTGAAATGCGGCAGTTCAAAAAGAACATGCAGCAGCAGATATGGCCGGATGCTACCTTCCGTCCCCGCCGCATAGGACTGCGCATCGCCAGTGTAGCAGCAGTAGTGATTCCATTGATCATCGGAGGGTACTTTGCACAACAATATCTCCGACATCCGTCCCGGCAGTTAGCACAGGTCTCCGTGGATTGGCAGACCGTAAAAAATACCAGCAGACAATTACAGCGGATCGTACTACCGGATAACACGGTCGTATTATTAGGTCCTTATAGCACTATTCAATATCCATCTCAATTTCCGGACAATACAAGACCAGTTAAACTAACCGAAGGCAAGGCCTTCTTTGATGTTATAAAAGATACACGGCCATTCAGCGTAGCAGACAATAGCGGTGTACGCACCACAGTACTGGGGACATCTTTTACTATAGAAGCCAGTAACGCCTTACATATATCAAGGGTAGCCGTTGCTACCGGTAAGGTACAGGTAGAACGCCAGGGCAATAAACCGGCTACCCTGGGGCCGTCAGAACGACTAACATTCAGTGAACACGCTGTAAAGCAGGACAGCGTTGCGGCTAACGACCTCCTCGCATGGACAAAAGGAGAGATCATACTACGCAATGCCACTTTACAGGATCTATTACTAACCATAAAAAATCAGTACGGTATCACAGCTACCACAGCATTGGACGTACAACAGGGCAATTACACATTACATATTCCGGCTACAATGACTTTGCAGGAAGTCCTGGACATTATTGAAAAAATCAGTTACAGACCAAAAATTCATTTTAGCATGCAAAACAATCAGCTACAAGTTAATTAAGAGCAGCAGGAATTGACAATCCATTACTCAGCATACTGCTTCCACTCCGGTGGAACAGCCATATTCATGCCTTTACCTTAATCTATAATATATGCAAAAAAACACTCTACAATTCTCTCTACGGCTTCGCTCTGTATTCCTCGCGGGACTTGCGTTGCTCGTACTGGCGTCAACCGCCTTCGCCTCGCCCTCCAGCGCACAGGCGCTACAAAAGATCCTGCAGCGTTTCCAGGTACAGCAAGGCAGCCTTTCGTCTGCACTGAAACAACTGGAATCAAAAGCACAGATCAGCCTTGCTTACGATGAAGCTGCACTGCAAAAGATTCAGGTGCATGCAAACACCTATCAGAAGAAAACAGTGATCAGCATCCTGCAGGACCTGCTCAGCCAGTCTTCCCTGAAATTTGAAGAAAAGTACAACACCGTATTGATCTATGACAGCGCCTCTCTCGCTGCCATGAATACCCTGCAGGCAACAGCCGAAAAGATCACACTCACCGGTGCGGTATATGATAATAATGGTCCGCTGATCGGCGCTACCGTAATGATCAAAGGAACAACCATCGGTACCGGTACAGATGCTTCCGGCCATTTTAAATTGTCTGCTACAGCCAGCGACAACCTCGTGCTGGTAGTAAGCATGATCGGTTTTAAGACACAGGAGATCGCTGTTGGCAGCCAACGCAGCTTTCAGATCGTACTGGTGGAAAACAGTCTTAACCTGAACCAACTGGTAGTAGTAGGTTATGGTACACAACGTAAAGCTACTGTATCAGGCGCTGTTGCGGATGTTCAGCTGGACAAACTGACGTCCCGCTCATTGAACAACGCTGCGGAAGCATTACAGGGTAAAGCTCCCGGTGTGATCATACAGAACAATGGTGGCGATCCTACCTCCAATCCTACCGTTTACGTTCGCGGTATGGGTGGTATCAATGGTGAATCGGCTCTTTATATTGTTGACGGATCTATCTATAACGGCGGTCCAATCAATCCAAATGATATCGAATCTATCAACGTACTGAAAGATGCGTCTGCCGCCATCTACGGCGCAAGGGCTTCCGGCGGTGTGATACTGATCACTACCAAAAAGGGTAAGGAAGGTACTGCTACTGTTACCCTGGATGCTAAAACCGGCTGGCAGTACGCGGCTAAAAAGCTCGACGTGCTGAATGCAAAGCAATTCGCAGATGTTGAGAACATCGCATATACCGCAGCAGGTATAGCGCCGGCAGATGCTTTTAATGCTACAAAATATCCTGACGGCCAGGTTACACGCACAGACTGGCAGGATGAGATCTTCCGCACAGGTAAGATCCAGGACTACAACGTGGGCGTAAAAGGCGGTACTGACAAAAGCAGATATTACATGGGCTTTGGTTACCGTCGTAATGAAGGCATCCTGCTCAATACACATGCCGAACGTTATAGTTTCCGCATGAATTCAGATGCACAGATAAAACCATGGCTGAAAATAGGTGAGAACCTTTCCTTTACCTATAATAACGGCAATGGTGCGAACACCACCAGCCCTTATACTGGTGCTATCTTCACTGCGCTGGGTTATCCGCGTAATATTACTCCTTATACGTCTACCGGCGCTTTCAGCGGTATGCCGAGCGCGTATGCTGGTTCATACGGAGACCTTGCCAACCCGGTAGCGATCCTGAGCAGGATGGACAATAAAACACCGGTGAGCAATATCAACATCAATCCTTACGTTGAGGTAAAACTGACAAAAGACCTGTTATTCCGTTCCAACTTCTCAGTTACCAAATCTTTCAGCGATCAGAAAAACTTCACCACCCGCGCACTGGAGATCGGTAAGATCAATACCAGCAATGGACTGATTGAAAATATCAAGAACGGAACCAACATCCTGTCTGAACAGACATTAACGTACACCAAACAATTTGCGGGAGTACATAACATCACTGCGGTAGCTGGTTACACTTATCAGCATGATGACAATACCTTTCTCTATTTATCTGCCGGCAACTTTGGTGATGAAAAGGATGTTTACCGCTATTTCGATAACGCAGGCACCTGGGACAAACCATCCAGCGGCAGGTCCCAGACTGCAATGGAAGCTATCCTGGGGCGTATTAACTACGACTACAAAGGCAAATATCTGCTGACTGTATTGGGCCGCCGTGATGGTAGCTCTCTCGTTGCGCCACAGAACCATTATCAGAATTACTACTCTGTTTCCGGTGGATGGGTACTGACAGAAGAAGATTTCCTGAGGAAGAACGACGTTCTCAGCTTTATGAAGCTCCGTGCCAGTTATGGTGTGTTAGGTAACCTGGGAAGTCTTCCTGCGAACGCTATCAACGTCAACATGAAATCTGTTAATATCTACACCGGTAGTAACGGTGCTCAGACAACCGGTCTTGCTGAAGATGCACTGTCTAATCCCAACCTGACATGGGCAGACTCCCGCCAGCTCAACTTCGGTGCTGATCTCGCTTTCTTCAAAAACAGCCTGTCCATCAATGCCGACTACTTCATTAAGACTACCGAGAATATGATACTGCAGTTAGATCCACCAAGTACAGCAGGCGTTAGCACAGGCATGTACAAAAACATGGGTAAAGCACGTGATGCCGGTTTTGAACTGGGTATTAACTATAATGGCAAAATTGGAAAAGACTTCACTTTCGGTGTTGGCGCTACCGCAACAGCCATTAAAAACAAACTGCTGGAACTGGAAGAAGGCAGGAACGAAGTTGTAAGCTCATCTAACATCAACGTCCGCAGTACACTCAACCCGATCGTAACGCGTGTAGGCCATCAAATCTATGCTTATAACGTGATCAGAACTGATGGCATCTTCCAGACACAGGAAGAGATCAATAACTACGTGAACAAAGATGGTGCACTGATCCAACCGAACGCGAAACCAGGTGACCGTAAGTTTATCGACCAGCCTGACAAAAACGGCGTTCGTGATGGCGTGATCAACAACAACGACAGGCAGATCGTAGGTAGCCCGTTCCCGGACTTCTCTTATGGCCTCAGCCTGAATGCCAGCTATAAAGGATTTGACCTGAACGTGTTTGCACAGGGTGTACAGGGCAACAAACTGTTCAACGCACTGAAATTTACAAGCATGAACCCCAGCGTTGGTAACAACTACAACATGCTTTCCGGCATCCTGAATGCATGGACGCCACAGCATACAAATACTGATGTAACCCGTATCATTTCAACCGACAAGAATGGTAACTACGGTAATACTTCTGACTGGTATATTGAGAACGGTTCTTATCTGCGCATCAAGAACATCACACTGGGTTATACACTGCCGGCCAACCTGACCAACCAGGCGCATATTGGTGCTGTAAGATTATATGTTACTGCTACCAACCTGTTCACTATTACCAAATACACCGGCTACGATCCGGAAGTGGGTATGGACGAACTGGGCATCGACAAGGGCCGTTATCCGCAGGCTAAGAATGTGCTGATCGGATTGAACGTTAATTTCTAATACACACAAATGACGATTATAATGAAACAACTAATAAAGCATATCACCCTATCGCTCGCAGGTCTTTCCCTGCTCGCGGCCTGCAATAAAAAGCTGGACATTACTCCTGAAGGAGCACCTACCAGCGGAAACTTCTGGCAAACGTCAACAGACGCCGTATCCGGCGCCAATTCTATGTATAACCTTTTTGACGATGAAAACTTCTACGGCCGTGGCTACTGGTGGTTTATCAACGCCAGCGATGATATGGTAACCGGTCGTGTGAAAGCGGAAGGTGATAACATCAAAAATTTCAACAGCAATTTCATCGGTGGTTCCTATACGGAAGGACAATGGAAAATGAGGTACATCGTTATCAAACGTGCTAACGACGTGATCACACATGTGCCTTCTATCGATATGGATGAAAAGCTGAAGAACCGCCTTCTCGGGGAAGCATATTTCTTCAGCGGTCTTATGTACTTCGAACTTGCCTACACTTATGGCGATGCCCGTGCAGGCGTACCTATTGTAAACCGTGATAGTATCTCCGGCGACAAACCTATTCCACGTGTTGCGAACGTGAACCTGGTATATGACTATGTAGGGAAAGAACTGCTAAAGGCTGCCTCCCTGCTGCCTTATTTCGATACATACACTGCCGATCTATATGGTCGTCCACATAAAACCGCTGCTTATGCCTTCCTCAGTAAGATGTTCCTCTATAAAAAGGATTATGCCAACGCTGAGAAATATGCTGACTCAGTTATTTTGAGTGGTAAACATAAACTGCTGGACAACTTCGCAGATGTATTCACCATTGCCAACAACTGGACCGGCGAATATATCTGGTCAGTATATTCCAACGCAAAAGGCCAAAGCGGCTGGGGTAGTATTCTGCCAGGTGTTATGCTGGAGAACAAAGGCTGGGGTAAATACAATGGCTGGGGATATTATATGCCTACCAAAGAGCTGTACGACTCCTACGAGGCAGGCGACAAAAGAAGAGAAGCGACTATCCTGAAACCAGGAGATCAATTTACCTTTTTTGGAAAGGATACCACATATGGTTCTACCAACAGCTTGTCCGGTTACCAGTTCCGCAAATACATGGAGCCATTCTCCTATGCTGCCGGCGCTCACCTGAGCCCTAACGGAGACCATCCTACTACAGACCTGAACCTGCCACTGATCCGCTACGCAGAAGTGCTGCTGATCAAAGCGGAAGCAGAATTAATGCAAGGTAAGAATGCAGATAAAGAGATCAATATGATCAGGCACCGTGCCGGTCTGACAGATGTAACCAATGCCGACATGACCGAGCTGAAAAAACAACGTCGTTCTGAACTGGCGGGCGAGTGGGCTAACCACCACTTCGACCTGGTACGCTGGGGCGATGCACAGGCTACTTATGCAAAACCATTACACGGTTTTGCCGGTACTGAAATATGGCCTGCACGTAACTTCAATCCTGCTATCCACAATGTATGGCCGGTACCAAGAAGTGAAGTGACCAGCAGCAACGGTGTTGTGAAACAGAACGTTGGCTGGGAATAATATCTTTTCAATGTAATAATTAGGAATTAAGGACCAGGAGTATTAATATTCCGGAACTTAGTTCCTAATTTTTTATTTACTATTTAATATTCGAGAACACATGCTTCGGTCTACCTTTCTTTCCCTCTCTCTGTTCGCGGCACTGACCGCAGGGGCGCAAACCAGCGCGTATACCACACTAAGCGCTCATGCCCACAACGATTATGAGCATCCTATTCCTTTTCTGACCGCTTACTACCGTCATTTCGGATCTATAGAGGCAGATGTATATGAGCGGAACGGACAATTACTCGTTGCGCATAACGAAGAAGATATCCGCCCGGAACGTACATTGGAAAAGTTATACCTGCAGCCATTACAGGAGCAGGTACGCAAGAACGGCGGTACTGCTTTTAAAAATAGTAAGGATACTTTACAGCTGATGATCGACTTTAAGACCATCGGTATACCTACTGTAAAGGCATTGATAAAAACACTGGAAAATTATCCGGAGATCACTAAAACGCCGACTATCGTTGTTACCATCAGTGGCGATCAACCAGCGCCTGCGCTGTGGGATCAATATCCTTCCTACATCCATTTTGATGGCAAACGGGAAGGGCGCTATACTTCGGCACAGTTAAAACGTATCCCTATGTACAGTGTGGATGTGAAACTTTTCACTAACTGGAATGGCAAAGGGCTGATCGTAAAAGCAGAACGGGAGAAAATGCAGCACTGGATTGACAGTGTTCATAATGCCGGTAAGAAAGTACGTTTCTGGGGTACGGCAGATAATGTAAATACCTGGAAGACGCTGATGAACATGGGCGTGAATTACGTAGGTACTGACCAGCTGGAAGACCTGGCCACCTTCCTCACTGACAGAAAAAATCTGGAATACAACGGTACTGCTGCTCCGCATACGCTCTACCCTGCGCGCTATGTGAACAACGACAGCCTTGGCCAGGTGAATAATGTCATTCTCCTGATCGGTGATGGTATGGGACTGGCACAGATCTATGCAGGCTTCACCGGTAACCGCGGTCAGCTGAACCTGTTGCAGATGCGTAATATCGGGTTTTCGAAGACTTATTCTTCCGACAGTTATATTACTGACTCCGCGGCTGGTGGTACGGCCATGGCGACTGGCAATAAGACCAATAACCGCTACATCGGTGTGGATAATACCGGTGTACGCCTCAATCCCATCCCGGATATCATTGCGCCTAAAGGTTACAAGAGTGCCCTCATCAGCGCCGGAGATATTACAGATGCTACTCCTGCTGCCTTTTATGGCCACGTACCGGAAAGAGCACTGGAAGATACCATTGCTGCCCATTTCCTTTCCAGCCCTGTCAGCATTATGATCGGTGGTGGTGCAAAACATTTCAATCAGCGTAAAGACGGTCTGAATATGCCTGCCCTGCTGCAGGAGAAAGGTTATGTATTCAGTACCCGCCTGGAAGATCTTGACACTTTACATGCTTCAAAATACCTGGTACTGGACAAACGGGCAGAGCTTTCCATGCTGGGTGGCAGAGGCAACTTCCTGACTCATTCCCTGGAAAAGAGCATTGCTACACTGCGTCAAAAGTTCTTTATCATGGCAGAAGGAGCGCAGATCGATTATGGCGGGCATGTGAACAACCTGCCCTATGTTGCGACTGAAATGATGGATTTTGATGAGGCGATTGGCGCGGCGATGAAATTTGCAGATGAAGATGGTCATACATTGGTGATCGTTACAGCGGATCATGAGACGGGCGGATTATCCTTACTGGATGGTAATATTTCCAAAGGATATGTGGATGGACATTTCAGTAGCAATGACCATAGCGCTGTGATGGTACCCGTGTTTGCTTATGGCCCGCATTCACTCGACTTCAGAGGGGTGTATGAGAATACCGAGATCTTTAAGAAGATAGTTGCGTTGTTGAAATAGTTTAATGGCGGTTGGCGTGGTTGCTGCGTTTGCCGCGTTTGCCGCGTTTGCCGCGTTTGCCGCGTTTTCAGGTGGGAGTACTGGCTGTAGTTCTTTGAAGTTCCTATATATGGAGCTTTGGTGGGTCGCATTGGGCGTGGGGTTGTTTATTAAACCCCTGTATGGCGTATCAGCACTTCAAATAACTAAGGCCAGTACTTCCCACCTGAAAACGACTGCTTCCGGACGTCCAACTATAGTTAGCCATCAATCTCTTTGGGACTTTCATTAATGCTTTCTTCCCATTCTCATTGTTCTTATCTGTTTTATCTTTCTCGCGTTTCCTGGCTTTCCTGCTTTTGCATTCTTACCTTTTTTGTTTTCTTATCTATCTTTCTTAATCCTTCTTAAATCGCTCCAATACCCTTCTTCTGTCGCGGGTATGCGCCAGGAGGTGTTTATAAACAACTTTCCCTACGTACTTACGTACATCACTTTTCATGGCACGCATATCCAGTTTGTCTTTGGAGTTGCCAGCATACACCAGTGGTTCTCCTTTGACGGATGCCATCAGCACCAATTGCCGGCCAATCTTCTTCCTTGGCGCTTTCAGCTCCACGCCTTCTTTTTCTCCTATCGCCTTGAATGCATCCTGTAATCCTTTAAATACACCATCAATCAATGAGCCGCCTGATTTGGTGCTGTCATTGTTGGCAAAAGCCCGGACGTAGGGCGCAGGATAATTCGTATAGATGTAATGATATCTGAAGATAATGTGATAGATGTAACCGTTAATGGCAGTCTTTAACTCCATGGCCAGCCAGGAATCCTTTTTGCCATAGTCGTGTTTCTCCAGTACATTATTGAATAACTCCTTTATTCCTTTTTTGAAATAGAAAACATTACGCTGCAGTTCTCCCCTGTTATCCACACTGATGATCTTCAGGCCCGCATTCAGGTAAGCCAGCTGCTGAAGCATAATGTTCATGGGGATGTAGGAGGCATGACTATCCTTAAATATTTCTTCATCCAGCTGAAAATCCAGCTTAATGACATCCGTTTCCTCCGGAGAACAGGCGGCTGCGGAGAGCTCAAATGTGCCTGCCTGCGCCGCCAGTACATGCCTGTCGGGGTGGGACACTATCCTTGACAGGAATACCTTGCTGACGCCTATTAGCATGCCGATCTTATAATTCTTGGGAGATGTGACATGATGCAGCAGGGCAATTTCATGCTCCAGCTCGTCTGTTGACAGACCAGATATGACAATACTGATGTGATTGTCAGGGTTAAAGGTAACTTCTATTGTATGGATGCCGGTAACACCTTCCAGGTATTCAGATATCACTACTTTCAACAACCTGCGGATGCCGTAGCTGTTAGTAGTTCCCAGGAACATAACTGGTCTTTTCCTGATAGATTCAATGATACTGAGGCCTGGTCGTCCGTTCATACGTGCGCATTTTCTGCAAATTACTCCAATCGTTTCACAACACCACCAGATTGTTCTTTACGGCATACAATACCAGGCCGACACGTGTGGATACATTCAGTTTTTTAAACAGGGCTTCCCTGTAACCATCTACGGTACGTTCACTTACAAACATCTCTTTGGCGATGACCTGGTAACTTTTTTCACTACAGGCCAGTCGGATGAATTCCATTTCACGGTCACTTAATTTCACAATAGCATTCAAGGGCGACTTCTCATCTACCAGGTGATTGATGGATTGCATCACCTTTCTTGTGACCAGCTCATTGTAATAATAGCCCAGGGTCAACACTTCATCGAGCGCCTGTTTTAATTCGTCCGGTTCTGCATCTTTGAGGATGTAACCTTTGGCCCCGTGGCGGATCATTTTTATGATCGCCGTCTCTGCATCCATGGTGCTTAGGGCCAGTACTTTGATGTCAGGGTAGTTTACCCGCAGCCATTCGGCAGAGGCATAGCCGTCCATATCAGGCATGTTTACATCCAGTAATACAATGTCGGGTAAGCGGTCGGGATCAATTTTATCGATCAGTTCTTTACCGTTAGCTGCTTCAAATAATACTTCGTAAGCAGGAAAGAGGTTGATCAGGATCGATAGTCCTTTACGGAACATTGTATGATCATCAACAATGGCGATATATTTTATTTCTGACATGAGGTGCGGTTAAATTCATACGTTAGGTATGGTGATCGTAATGATGGTTCCTTTGCCGGCGCTGCTGGTAATATTGGCAAGCCCTCCCAGTACAGCGGCCCTGCTGGTGATGTGCTGCAGCCCTAATCCGTTCTTTCTGCTGAGGGCATCTTCTACGTTGAAACCTGTGCCGTTATCGCAAATACTGATATATAGCAGGTCTGTCATGTATTTGCAGGTGATAATCACTTCTGCTGCAGCGGCGTGTTTGAGCACGTTCTGCAAAGCCTCTTGTATGATCCTGAAGAGGATCAGTTTTCCCTGCGCCTCCATGGGTCTTTCGGTACCTTCCAGTTGAAAAACCACATGGGTAGCACCACTCCTGTTGATCCTTTCGGCCTCCTGGTCAATGTTGCCCGCAAGACTGAACATCTGTACTCTTTCTGTGCTGAGTCCTTTGGCAATGTCCCGCAGGATGGTCATAGCTTGTCCTATTGTATCTTTTACTTCCCGCAGGCTACCGGATGGCTGTTCTGCGCGTTGCTCCATGATATTCAACTGTACCTTGGCCAGGCTGAGTAGCTGCCCTACATGATCGTGCAATTCCTGGCTGATGTTATTAAACGTTTCTTCCTGGATCTCTAACGTGGATTGCAGCAGCTGTCTGTCAAAATCGTGTTTCATCTGTAGCTTTTCGACTTCCACCTGTTGCTTCCTGTTGTTGTATGCCCAGATCATTATCAGAAATAAAATACCCAGAAACAGCAATACGGCGATTACTGCAATAATGATGATGATGATCTGTTTATTTGCATCCTGCATAATATAAACGCCAGGCAATAACAGGAATAGAGAATAATATTTACTACAGGCAAAATAGCATGATACAGACTATCCTTACCGATCACAATATGATTACTTCTGATATATTGCTGCAATCCAAGCAGCACTAAGGTAATGAGGCCAAACAGCAAATTGGCGGCACTGATCCAGAAATAAGGCTCTCTGAATATACTAACCAGCACATCGCCTCTAAATGCCAATCGCAATAACACGAAACAAGAGAAAACAATATTAAGGATTTCAATCAAAACAACAGAAATATTGTTGAACTGGTCAGGCCCCTGGAGAAAAATATAATTCAGGATGATAAACAGCATAGACAGGACGGCGATGGTCACATACACGGGCTTTTCATTCTTTCTGATATGTAGCATCTGACCATACAGGTAAAGATTGATGGGGGTTGACAAAATAATATACCAGTTGTACATGGTATAGTTATGCGTCCAGCCGAGTAACCGGTAATTGCTTCCTACCAGCTCAATGATATTGGTGAGCAATAACAATGGGATAAACAATACAAGGTTACAGGCGTTAAGCCCCCTGTAGCAGATGATGGCTACGAGGAGGCTTAACAATTGAAAGTACTGAAAGTAGTCTATGATCATATCTTATTAGGGTTGCAGACTTCCAAAATCGTATACTTCTGAACCTGCGCCGAGTATATTTTTAGATGTATCCAATACAACCGGTACAAGAAATACCGAAATGCGACCTTTCTTATTTTCCTTCTCAGCCTCAGAAAAATTCAATTCAGGATCATTTAAAAAAGTATCGGTATAAAATGCAAATACCAGCTTGGTCACTATTTGAACCAATCCAGGTGCATACTGGCTCTCAAGCACACTATGAATATATTCTAGCCAACGGATAAAAGGCACTCCCAGAAACTGTTCAGCCGATGTTATTTGACGGCTCCGGGTGAGAACAACATTTATTGTATCTCCTTCATTTTCTTCAAAACCGTGCAATTTCATAATGGCCGAATGGGCAAGCATACATTGTTCAGCCTTTGCATAAGGAATCGGCCTGCCGATACTTAATGGATCGCTCCGGAAGGACATTGGTGAGTGCAGATCCGGATGAATCTCGACTACCTTTACTGGCCTGTTAAGGATGTTGAAGGCCGGAAGCCCGTTGAAGTCTACAATCTTCTTCATGTTGTGGGGTTTTAAATTGTTATTGAGGTTATTTAGCAGGTACAATTTAGAACGCCTCAACGGATTTTCAACACGATCATCACAAATACGGGACAAAGAAGTTTTACTATGGGAAAAACACCCGTATCGCTCTTGCACATTACCACCTTTGCCAACAATACGCACACCTGTATTTTGCCCCGCCGCCTTCCTGATGGTTCCCATACAAAACTGACATCATCGCTTATTCTCTCCGTCTTCTCTGCTAAGTCTCTGCTTCTTCTCTGCTCGTTCTCTCAAAGCTTTTTGGTTAAAATAGTATCAGTAATCTGTCATTTTGCTGCTTTTTCACCCTGGATTGACCATAATACTTGTTCGACGCTTGTTCGAACCTAGTTCGTTCCTTATTCGATGCTTGTTCGACCACTGTAATCTCCTCCTCACAAATAGTTTATTCTCAATACATAAAACACTATAATATGTCAATTAAAGTTGTTAACATCACACTAGTAGTTTAATTTTATATTCAGAATACATACCCCAAAGAAACCGGCATTTGAAAGATATAAAGACTGACATTTTCTAACAGCACGCTTTTATCAAACAGACCCCAGCATTCACTTATGTGTATGACTTTATGCAGACCGTACTGGTATTTCCTCCCATGCGGCGCAACATTATTCAATTGTAAAAAAATGACCCCATGAGCTCCCAACCACTTGTCTCCGAAGCACCAGCACCTACCACCACAGGCCCCTGTGAAGAGGTGACGAACGAGAACCTGATCAAAGGACTACCTGTTAATGAACAGGATTATGCCATCATAGTTGGCGTAAGCCACTATGCAAGTTTAGCGCAGTTAAACGCTCCTGTCACCGATGCCTGCCGCTTAAGGAACTGGCTGATCAAAGCGGATGGCGGTAACCTCCATCCGAAGCATGTCTTTTTTATTCCTTCAGCGCCCGGTAGTATAATGCCTGACCAGCTGGCGATTGATAAGGCACTGTCAGACATTCTTGAGCTGGCAGAAGCCACACCTGCCCGGCGCCTCTACTTTTACTTCTCCGGTCATGGCTTTGGCGCCAACTGGGAAGTGAACGGGATGTGCCTGCCTATATGGTCGCCCAGCTTTTATAATGCGGCCCTTTCCTCCAAAGCTTACCTGGATCTGTTGGTGGAAAAGGACCTTTTCAAGGAAGTGTATTTCTTCCTGGACTGCTGCCGTGACAGGAAGATCAATACCAAACCCCTGCATTCTATGCTCGGCGGATCAAGACCCGGAGGCGCCAATACCATGGCAGTGCTCATGTATGCTTCAGAGTATGAAAATCCCGCCTGGGAAGGTATGATGAACACAAACGGTAATCTGCAGGTACACGGGTATTTTTCCCGGGCCTTGCTGGAAGCACTGAACGGTGGCGCTGTGAATAACAGCGGCGATATCACTATTACCAGCTTCCTGGACTATGTGAGGGAGAAAACCGAATCATATGCCAAAGAAAAGAATCAAACACAAACAGTACGCTCAGATATCCGCAATAACAGCTACGGACTGGATTATGTGATCCACAAAACCGGCAGAACGCCCGGCACGGTGTTGACGATACAGTTCAAGACCGGTGGCGACATTTCCCTGGATGGTCCTGACCTAAGTAATATCAAATCCGGCGTTGTGCAGGCGGGTGATTCCTGGCTGATCCCGCTGGGTAAAGGTTATCACCAGATAACAGATAAGATCTCCAAAAAGTCTTCATTTATCACCATAGATGGTACCCTTAAAACTATGATTTATGAATTCTAATGCCCCTACCTTTAAACTGACCGTTTCCGCCGTTGGCGTGATGTCTGACTTTGCGCATCTCACGGTGTATAACGGCTTCCTGGAAGATATCGCAAGGGGATATGAGAAACTGGATCTCAACCTGCCGCAAGGGCTCTATAGCATCACGCTAAAGCTGGATGGGAACATTGTCAAGGAGCATGTCAGGCTCACGGAAGATACCAGTTATGACATCCCTACGCCTCCGGTATATTCCTCACTGGTAGCCGACCGCTTTGAATCGTCGCATGAGTATTATACCCACAACGCACAACATTACAGCCTCGAACCTACCGTGCCGACAGACGACACTACCGAAGGTGGCGCCATCTTTCTTTTCTTCCGGTATACAGACCTTGAGAAACGGAAGGAACTGAACACGAAACAGCTTTCGCTGGGCAATGGTTTCTCATTGCTGGATGCAGACCGGCAGGTATTATATCGACTGGAAGGCAATAATATCAGGGAAGACACAGATACCGGCTGGATGGCCTTTCACGCAGTATTGCCAATAGGCACTTATTACCTGCATTACAGTGGATATAAATTTCATAATGGTGATGGAGGTCCCGACGACATCCCTCCCAGGGAAATTCCGCTACAGGTATTTAAAAGCAATACCTGTTTGCCGGGACTCCCGGATAAATGCTGGCAGACACAGGTTTTCCTCACCTTCGGATATGGCCCTATCTTCCCCTCTATGAGCGTGTTTATTGCACCCCGTAAAAGTGGGTTTATCAACAACGATGAAGGCAATTACCGTATAGACGGGCTCCGGCATAAATTCCATAATGGTGTCTATTACCTGCCGGAAAAGGTATTGCTGGAGTTTGAGCAGGGACAGTGGGCCTCTCCTATGAAAGGCCTGCTGGCGGCATATGTCTATTTTAGTAGTCCTGAAACTGACAATGAGGCCTTGTTCAGAAATGTGGCACAAGACCTGCCCGCCCTCCTCGGTGAAGACACACCTGATGTCAAAGCCTTACAGGTAATGGCCGCACAGTATTACAAAGACCCTATTCCGGCTCTTACACTCAGTCAGCCCTGCATGTTCCTGGCCGGTGTGAGGGCCGTGATCAGGGCATCCCTTACACATCCGGACATTATTGTAGACGATAGTTTACTGGAAGATATTACTGATAAACTGTACTGCGATATGGTGTGGACCTCCTATCTGCCAGCGCCCCTTCCTGCAACAAAGCAACAAACGGGAGACGCTACATCAGGAGGCTCGCTGACGGATAGCATCTTCAATGTTGTAGAAAGGATTATCGGTGATGAAGTCACACCTGAGGAAATAGGTGAAAGACTATTGCAATCGCAGACAGTCAGCACCCTGTTGTATTACATTGAGAAGTTGAATGATGATCTGAATGTGAATGACCTGGCCAGCAGGTTACAGATCCCACCTAATGTCGTCAAAAAGACGATCAATCACATTCTTGCCTTCTCAGACAGCATCAAAGATGTAAAGAGCAAACCAGAGCAGTTTAATATCAGCAATATTGACAAACTAAAAAGCATCCAACAATGACACCACAAGGTTATGCACTGCACATCGGTTTGAATGCTGTGAACCCCGACAGCTATGAAGGCTGGAACGGAGAACTCTTCGCCTGCGAGAACGATGCAGCAGTTTATAAAGCGCTTGCTGAAAAGGCAGGTTTCCAATCCATTTACCCATTGTTGACCAAAGACGCTACTTCTCAGAACGTATTGCAACACCTAAGCAATGCCGCCAGTCAACTGCAAGCCGGCGATATACTGTTGCTCACCTATTCAGGGCATGGCGGCGCTATTATAGACACGAATCATGATGAAACCAACAACTTCGGTGAGATGGATGGTTTTGATGAAACCTGGTGCCTGTATGACCGGCAGCTGATCGACGATGAATTGTTTGAATGCTTCAGCAAATTTAAACCCGGTGTACGCATACTGATATTCTCCGACAGCTGTCATTCCGGCTCTGTTGCCAGAGCCGCAGAAGCGGTCACCACTACAACGGACGCTGCTACCTATATCCGTGCCCGTGTAGCACCCCTTGATGTATTGGTTCGTACTTACAATAACCACAAAAGCGAATACGATGGCATACAGGCGCAACTCAGCGCTGGTCCGGCAGATATTGCAGCTTATGTGGTACAGTTTGGCGCCTGCCAGGATGATGAACTGGCGATGGAAGTATGGGGCAATGGTATGTTTACCGCCAAGGTGCAAGAGGTCATGAAAGAGGAGATCAGCAGTTATACAGCTCTTTTTGTTGCTATCAAACAGGGGTTTTCTGCCCAGCAACATCCTAACCTGTTCCATTATGGGAATAAGGCGTATGACTTCCTCGCACAGGCACCGTTTAGCATACAGCCATTGGTGGGTGCATAGCTACTGATAAATATAGTGTGGTGGAATAAAAAAATCCGGAAGTGGCACTAGCGCTGCTTCCGGATTATCAGACTATATATTGAGCCCTAACGTTTCGACTTGAATTCAGAACCTTCCTTCCATTGTGGGAATTTATCTTCGTTTGACAAGGTCGCACCTACATCAAACAGGAAACGCACATCTTCCACCATTCCTGACAATTCCCAACTGGGGTCCATCTGGTCAAAAGGAGAATGGTAATGATCCCGGCCATAAGCGGCGATATGATCAGGCGCCCAGGCGGAATCGTGCACCAGCGATTTGTTACCACTACCTGGATACAAGGATGGAATACCCACTTTCGCAAAATTGAAATGGTCAGAGCGGAAGAACCATCCGCCGGAAGGATTTGCTTCCGGAATCAGGAAACGGCCCTGTTTCTCTGCAGATCTGGCGGCATAGTCGTCCAGTTCAGACTGACCCTTACCAATGATGGTAATGTCTTTGGTACGTCCGAAGAAATTCAGCACGTCCATGTTGATATCTGCCACGGTCGATTTGATGGGATAGATGGGATGTGCAGCATAGTACTCAGAGCCCAACAGACCCTGTTCCTCTCCTGTTAATGCCAGGAACAATACAGAGCGTTTAGGCGCCTGTTTCAGCTTCGAGAAGGCCGTTGCCAGTTGCAGGAGACCTGCTACACCAGAAGCATTATCCAGCGCCCCGTTATAGATAGAATCGCCTTTTACGGCTTCTCCTACGCCCAGGTGATCCCAGTGAGCGGAGTAGATGATATACTCATTTTTCCTTTCAGTACCGGGCAGCAGGGCGGCTACGTTGTGGGAAACAGATTTCCGGATCTTACTTTGCAATGCGAGGGAGGCCGTCACATGCAAGGGCACCGGTTTAAAGCCGGGGTGTTTAGCCTGGTTCATGATACTATCAGGCACGCCTGCCAGCTCGAACAGTTTTTTAGCAGATTCCAGGGTCAGCCATCCTTCGATGGTGGCGCGGCTCTTATTATCATCGGGTGTCTGCAGGTCCAGTTTGGGTTTTGACCAGCCACTGCGTACTACGGTCCAGCCGTAACTGGCAGGCAACACATCATGAATGATCAGGATACCCGCGGCACCCTGCCGGGCGGCTTCTTCAAATTTATACGTCCAGCGACCGTAATAGGTCATGGTACGGGTCTTGCCTTTGAACAGGGTACTGTCATAAAAGCCGGGATCATTCACCATCACGACCACGGTCTTCCCTTTTACATCCAGTCCGGCATAGTCGTTCCAGTTGTACTCAGGCGCCACAATACCGAAACCGGCAAATACCATTTCTGAATTGCTGATCGCGACCCGTTCCTGTACATGTTTGGTACCAGCTACGTATTGGTCAAGGTAAGTGAGTTTCAGGTCACCTTTTTTACCGGCAATATGCAGGTCTCCTTCGGGTACGGATTTAATTTCCACCATGGGTACATCCTGCAGGAAACTGGTATCATTACCCGGTTTTAGTCCTATTTCCTTAAACCGTTTTATGAGGTAGGCCAGTGTTTTCTCTTCGCCTATCGTAAAGGGCTTACGGCCCTGGAATTCGTCGGAGGCCAGCACGGAAATATCCTTTGCCAGTCCGGCGGAATCGATGGCTTTAATAGCCGTTGAATCATCAGCAATACCGGCCTGCCGGCTTCCCTGATTACAGGCTGCCAGGGCCAGTGCTGTACACAAGAACAGGTAATATGGGTTTTTCATCAACAAGTTGTATTTACTTAAAGATATTCAAATTATTTCCAACCTGTCTTTCTTGTGCTATTTATAAAGGAAGTTCGCTCTTTGAACAAATAATTATAAGTTTGCCGCCAAACCGGTTAATCGTTCTGTTATCAAAATGACACGTTATAAGAAAACAGCTCTCACAGAGCTCAACCCAACAACAATGGATCGATGCCCCTTAAATTTTAATTTATGCAACATTTCGGAGAGAGATTAAGAGCGGCACGTAAGATCAAAGGCTGGTCCTTACAGGAACTAGTTATTAAAACTTCTCATACGGTCAGCAAGCAGGCCCTCAGCAAATATGAGGCAGGCGTGATGATGCCTTCCCGTAAAATATTACTGCTGCTCTCAACAGCACTGGAAGTGAAACCCACTTATTTTGATAGTCAGCCGGTGTTCAACCTACCGGAATTTGAGATTCCCCGCAAGGGCGACTTATCAGCAAAACAGGCCGAGAGCATCAAAGAAAAGGTAAAAGACATCCTGGAGCGTTATCTGCAGGCAGAAGCACTACTCAATATCCGGTCTAAATTCACCAACCCAATAAAGCCCATTCCTGTTGCTGATGAACAGGCGGCTGCGGATGTTGCGACCAAGCTGCTGAGTAAGTGGAACCTGGGAGGGGGCGCCCTGCATAATGTAACGGAAATGCTGGAAGAAAAGGGCGTGCGCGTGATCCAGGTATCCTCACCGGATAACTTTGAAGGTTTGAGTACTTATGTGGGGAAAATACCAGTCATCGTACTGCATAAAGATCGCCCCACCGCTATCAAACGATTTGCCGCCATGTACGAACTGGGACAGCTTTTACTAAAGATCACCACCGATACCCCCAAACAGAAGATCCCTGCCGATACAGACAGGCATAAGATCTGCGAGATCTTCGCAGCAGCGATGTTATTACCGGGGGATGCTTTGGAGAATTGTGTAGGTAGCAAACGGATGGCGATCGCTCCGGGTGAATTGGTTTGTATCAAAGCGCAATATGGATTGCCGATGCGGGCTATTATGCAGCAGGCAGTCTTCAAAGGTATCATTGACCGTAAAAATGCCAATACCTTTTTAAAACTGCTCGCCGATAATCCCGATGAAACAGACCTGGGCAGTTATATAGGCCAGGAGGAAGCGCATCGTTTTGACAGAATGATCTACAGATTAGTGGCGGAAGAGATCATTGATATAGAGAAGGCAGCCGATCTTACCGGCATACCGGCGGAGGACTTACAGAAGAAGGTGGAGGTGTTTGAACCGGTGGTCCAGGATTAACAAACATACCTACGAAAAGATATAGGGTCTTTTGTGATCATTCCCATCACAAAAGACCCGTTTTATTTTAAAGAGAATCATCCGGCGTCATAGACACGGGGGCGGATCATGCCGTTTCCCCGGGAAAAACACCCTCCCTATATCCCTGCTATTTCCCATTGTGGAGGGTTTCCCACCAGCCTACCTTTGACTTAACATAATACCCCGTACAGCTATTGATCACACGCAACAACTACTATTATGGACCCCGCATTCATACAAGCATATTTCGACAGGTGCGACAAGAGAGCAGTCGGGAAGATCATCACTGCCGCCTTCAAGGGCCAGGAGCTGCCTGTCACGATACGGCCTGTCACCCCACGACTTAACCCCAGGAAGAACACGAGGAAGAGAAAAGCGTCGGCCGGTGGCTGACGCTTTCATATAAACAGTGTAATATGTATCAGTTATGCTGGATGGGGGCAATATTTGTGGTGAAACCCCCACTTTGCGTAACATACAGCATGCTTACTGATTGTTGACCTTTTCTTTTCCTCCCCTTATTCCACCATACCAGGA
Source organism: Chitinophaga ginsengisoli (assembly GCF_003014595.1). Lineage (GTDB taxonomy): Bacteria > Bacteroidota > Bacteroidia > Chitinophagales > Chitinophagaceae > Chitinophaga > Chitinophaga ginsengisoli. The sequence continues at coordinate 595,779 of NZ_PYGK01000003.1, forward strand.
AGCCGGTCACAGGCAGGCTGGCACAGATCAGGCTGGCCAGAAATGCCAGGATCTTACCTGGCAGGCCGGCGATAGCTCCTACGTGGATATCGTAGTTCATACCGATCAGTTTCTCTCCCGCATTTCTGTCTTTCGCCGTTTCGTGTGCCAGCAGTTTACCGGTGTGCTTGTCAAACTGCAGGTCGTCACGGTCGTAATAGGTTTCCTTTCCCCAATAGGCAGCCATCCGGATGGTGGCTGTATTAGCGTCGGGCGTGGCAAATACCGCTATACGTTTTGCTTGGGGGAATTGCTGTACAGCAGTGGTATAAGCCACATCCAGGGGATTACTGCCTGCCAGTGGCAGTGCTAAAGTATCTGACTGCACTTCTTTACGTTGTGGCGGCGTCATACTACGGGAGGCTACCACATACACGGTAGCCTGAAACCATTTAAAGGCCCATACCATTCCGGTAAGGGCCAATACCAGGGCTATCAACAATGAATAAAAACCGAGTACATTATGCAGGTCGTAATTGACGCGTTTGAATTTGCCTGACCACTTTATCTGAAAGCTTTGTTCGCGGGCTTTTTTTGTCCATTTTTTCGGCCACCAGAGTATCAGACCTGTGATCAGGAGGATAACGAAGATGAAAGTAGCCCATCCGACTATCGGCTGACCGTACTTTGTATTCAGGAGTAAGCTCCAGTGCAGGTATTTAATGATCACAAAGAAATCATGTTTCAGATCGTGCACGGCTGTTATGGCTCCCGTATAAGGGTTTACGTATGCCGCTTTATAGTAAGCGGTAGCGCCGAAGATGGTAAGGGCATTTTCGTCGCCTTCGGCATAGGTCAGGAACTCCCAGGCACGATCGGGCGCCCGGTAGGAAAAGACACTACGAATGGGAAAATCTTTTCCCAAAGCAGTCTGTGCTTTTTCCTGCAATACGCTTAATGGGAGAACAGATGTATGCCGGGCGGCGACGAACAAGGCATCATGATGTACCCATTCATTGATCTCTTGCTGGAATACAAAGATGCAGCCGGTGATGCTGACGATGAATACAATGATACCCGACGCCAGCCCCAGCCATAAGTGTAGCCAGGCGTTCAGTTGCTTGCCCCGGGATTTCCCTTTTTTCCTGGTGTTTGTTTGCATATCGTTCCCCATTTGCATCAGCCGGTGGCCTTACCGGGCTAGTGTGCGAAGGTCAGGCAGCGGCAAAAGATATTTGAGACAAAAAGGGAAAAGTATTTACGCAAAACGGAAAAAAAGAAAATTATGAGACTGGTAATGCCGTTGCAGTACTGTGTTCTAATTTGGTAGTACGATGACCCTACCATTGTCAATTTCAACCCACATCGGTCAGCCGATACTGTTCACCCCCGGTATGCCCGACGCCTATTCCAGCTACGCGCTGCAGGGCACAATGCCGTTTTATGCGGTGAGTGACAGCTATGGCTGTATCCTGTTTCAGCAGGTGGCGAATCATAGTTACAATGCATGGGTGAGTCATTATATCATTAATAAACCGACAGCATTCAAAGTAAAAGGAAATGTGGACGATCTGCTGCTGCATCATACATTAAAGGGGAGTATGTTTTATGAGCTGAACAGTCACGAGAGTGAGACGTTTCAGCACCAGATGAATATAGTGGTAGCTTCCAGGCTCCGCCACGTGGTCCGCTTCAAAGCAGCGGGAGTATATGTTGCTTTGGACATCCAGATCCCGGTGGAGGAGATGAAAAGTTACCAGGAAAGTTTCCCGATAGTACAAGACCTGCTGAAGAAGCTGGACAATGAAAATACCATTACCCTCCTGGATCAGCATATGATCGCCCATGAACGCCTTCGCAATATTATACAGGATATTACCGAACGCCAGTTACCTAAGGCTGCCAGCGAAAAATACAGAGAACAGAAAACCGGAGAACTCATTATTGAATCACTTGATATGCTTTCACGTTACCTTACAGATGCCAACGGCCTGAGCGCGGCCGACCATGAAAGGGGCCAGAAAACAGAGGTTCATTTGCTGAAACATCTGCAGCAACCATCACCTCCGACCCTCAAACAATTGGCAAGATTTGCCGGTACGAATGAAAAGAAGCTGGAAGAGATCTTCCGGAGCCGTCACGGTATTACCGTATACGACTTCTTCCAAAATGCGCGTATGCGTATCATTTACCGCAAGCTCACCGAGACGATTGTGCCCCTGCAGGACCTTGCTGAAGAATTCGGTTACACCGATTACTCCAGCTTCTCCTACGCCGTAAAGAAACGTTTTTCAATGAGCCCACGTGAACTGAGAAAGAACAGCAGTATTAACTCCTAAGTGATATTCCCTCTTTCCAAAGTTCAGCGTTGAACTCCTAAACAACCCCGTAACATCATGACGTAACTTTAATACAGAAAGAACAATATTATTCGTTTTCGTTGCCATAACGACTTAAAATACGACAAGAACATTTAATGGTATATTGAGGAAAACAACGTCCTGGCTTTCTAGCCGGGACCTCTTTTCTCACATGTTACCATTTCCAATATATCGCAACATATACCAATTGTAAAATGCCAATGAATTGTTTTCTCATCTCATTCTTTGTATTCCCCATTCACCTCATTAACCCAGGTACATGAAACCGTTTAAAAGCACGCTTTTGTTTGTTACCCTATGCTTCCCCTATTTTCAGATCGCCCTTGCCACAGGTAAGGGCGATTGGCTTTCCCTCAGATGGTCCATGAAGCCGGTTCCTATCCAAACCCGCTGGGCAACGGATGTTTCTCCTGACAATGTGTTACCCGAATATCCCCGTCCCCAGATGGTGCGCTCCGAGTGGCAAAACCTGAACGGACTGTGGGAATATGCCGTTGCTTCCTGGGATGCCGATATACCTTCACAATTTGACGGTGAGATATTGGTCCCTTTTCCTATTGAATCAGCGCTTTCCGGTGTACAGCGGGTGTTGTTGCCTACACAAAGACTTTGGTATAGACGCACCATTAAAAAGCCGGATACCCACGGCGGGAAACGCGTACTGCTTCATTTCGGCGCGGTAGACTGGCGGGCGGCTGTCTTTCTCAATGGCAAACTGTTAGGCAGGCATATGGGCGGGTATCAACATTTCTCTTTTGATATTACAGCCTCCCTGCAGGAGGGGGATAACGAGCTTGTGGTGAGTGTACTCGACCCCTCCAACCTGGGGCCTAATCCCTGTGGTAAACAGAGCTTACGTCCGCGGAGGATCCTGTATACTGCCGTCAGCGGTATCTGGCAAACGGTGTGGATGGAGACCGTGCCGCCTACCTATATCAGTGACCTATATATGACACCGGATATTGATGCCAACTGTCTCAACCTGCGGGTCAATACTTCGGATACATCCGGCAGCGTCATTGAGGCCATTGCCTATGCAGGCACGCAGGCTATTACCAGCACATCCGGCCCTGCCGGCAGAATGCTGGACCTCGGTATTCCTTTTGCACATCTATGGATCCCTGCGGATCCTTTTTTGTATCATCTGAAGATACGGTTACGACGGAACGGGCATGTCGTAGATTCTGTGACCAGTTATTTCGGGATGCGGAAGATAGCTGTACAGCAGGATAGTACTGGTATGCCACGGCTGTTCCTCAACAATAAATATACCTTCCAGTTAGGTGTACTTGACCAGGGCTATTGGCCGGAAGGCTTGTACACCGCCCCTACTGATTCCGCATTAGCCTTTGATATCAGGATGATGAAGGATATGGGATTTAATACCATCCGCAAGCATGTAAAACTGGAACCAGACCGCTGGTACTATCATGCGGACAGCTTAGGCATGCTGGTATGGCAGGATATGGTGCCTTGTGCGGATGAAGACTACTACTCTACCTCCCAGTTTGAACAGGAGAATAATGAGAACCTTTACCAATTGCATAACTTCCCTTCCATTGTGATGTGGATACTATTCAATGAGGGATGGGGGAAGTATGACCAGAAACGTCTCACGGAGTGGATGAAACAGGCCGATCCCTCGCGGGTTATTAATGGCCATTCAGGAGAGAACCTGGATACCTACAGCGACACGCCCGTCCGTGACCGATGGATCAGCAGTGATGTGACGGATATACACTATTATCCCGGCCCATACATAGCTCCCGCCTTGCCTGGGAAAGCACGGGTATTAGGAGAATGGGGTGGTGTGCGGGTGATCACTCCCGGGCATCAATGGGCGCCTAAAACAGGCTGGGGATATGTGGAAGTGAGTGCTGCCAGGTTTGCAGAGCGGTATAAGTATATGATGGGACGTTTGAAGCTATATGAGCAACAGGGATTATCCGCGGCCATATATACGCAGCCGTATGATGTGGAGGCAGAGGAGAATGGGTTTATGACGTATGATAGGAAGGTGATGAAGATCAGTGTGGAAGAAATGAAGAAAGTAAATACCTGGTAAGAAAAGGGAACTTTCCCGAACTGTTCAAAATAGGAAAGTTCCCGGACATGCACTCTTACATAGCTGTTGTGATATTTGTTATCGTAGTGGTGCACCAATAAAATTGACGGGTGATTGTTTCCGTTCCAGAAACAGCCTGTAATGTTTTTACACCAATAGGCTGGCTGGTAACCAGGTAATAAACGTGGGACAGACTACCAGGAACGGTGGTAATAAACCATGGTGTGGTTGTACACAGACTTCCCGTTGTGTAGTAGATCTTGTTACCAACAGTCTCATATACGATGGATGTTGGCGTAAAGACCGGCTCTGAAGTAAACCTGCTTAGTTTAAAAGCCAGCAGACCTCCGGTCATGGCGCATACGAGGATAAGTACCAGTAGAATTTTAGCTTTTTTCATGATAAATAGTTTAGTCGTTTACGGTGAATCTGCTCTCTCCGATTCACAAATGCATCGTGTCCAAATTACTATTCTCTCTTATGCGGCACTTTGGAGATAAGGAGAGGACTTAGGAGATAGCCTATTGCAGGGGATGCTTGTTCTTACATTATTACTCAGGTCTGTTATTGTAAGGCCGCATATTAAAAAGAGGAGTCTTAGCCTCTCAGATAAGACTCCCCGGGTTAATCTTACATATCACTCGTTACTTTCGTTGCTATTTGTACACATGGATAAAACAGCAATGTAGTCGTCAATGGACCTGAAGGCCATTGTTTCAACGTACGCGTAGTTGTTGGATTTGTGAGCAGATGCCAAACTGTGGCAGGGGTACCCACATCAGAAATCCACAGGTCACCGGTTGTACAAAGATTCCCCGTGGTGTAATACGTAACATTACCTATTGTAACATAAATGATCGTTGTAGGATAAAAGACCTGATCAGTCGTAAACCTCTTTGCCTTGAATGCCAATGCTCCGCCAGCAACGGCGAACAGGGCAACCAGGGCAAGAATAATTCTGCCTTTTTTCATAAAACAAGGGTTTAATCATTTGCGAAATGCCTACTCTTTTCGATGGTTTTCGGCGACTCCATAATGCCGGCCGGCAATGACTTGTTATATAGAATAGAAAAGTTTGTCTGGGAGTATTTAGCTACGATTCAATGTTATGTTGGGTGGTCAGGGATGATCAGCAAAATTGGTTAGTCAGAGGGCTTCTCAAACGTTCCACTTTCTCCAAAGTTATCTGTTTCCCTGGCAAAAGACTTAGGAGATAGCCATAAATATTGTACCTGAATATTCCTTATCTACTAAGCGTTTCACGTTGTTCATAACCTACTTTAAAGAGACTCCAAAGATTATGAAATACACAATTACCATTCTTCTCTGCTTATATATTTCACTCGTAAACGCCCAGAAGCCGCCTATTAACAACTTCACTTACAAAAGCTGGGAAATGCTGGTAAATTATCAGATTTCCGACAATGGCAAATACGTCTGGTATACTTATGGATCTGAACTTACCGGCAGCACGCTGGTGGTACGCGCCGTTCATGGTAGCTACTCCAAATTATTCACCGGCGTATGGGATGCTGTCTTCGTGACAGACAATCAACACCTGGTATTCAATTCACCCAAGGGTCTTGGCGTATTGACATTAGGTACATCGACTGTCAATTATATACCGCGGATCAATAACTATACAGTGGCCGGCAATGGTAAATGGCTGGCCGTAAAGCAGGCAGATACCTTGCTGCTTAAAAATCTGCATACTACTGAAGAACATTACTACGCCCCTGTTACTACTTATCTATTTAATAAAGCAGGAAATGTGCTGGTATATTATACTAAAGACAGTCTGATGTGGATGGAGCCTGCAACTGGTCAATCCAAATTAATCGCTATAGGAGATCACATTGACAACATTACTTTTAATCATGCGGATACCGCCATTGCGTTTACTGACAGTAGTTATATTTATTATTTCGGGAAGGGAATGGACAGCGCGAAACAAATCCAACTGTTGGGATTAAAGCCGGGTACTACACTATCTCCCATGCCACTAAAGTTTAGCCCTGATGATAAACTAATATTCCTGAAGGTCGCCAGAGAACGGACACCCTCTCCAAAGGATACCGGGCAGATAACTGATAAACTCAGTGTGTGGGACTACCGGGATGTCCGTCTGCATTCCCAGGTGGCTCCCGATCCTTACAGCCCTTTTACAGCCCTTGTTCCTGTATCCGGAGGCGTGGTTATTCAACTCGAAAATACAGATACTACCTTATCGGGCCTGCCAGGGAATCAATATGCCCTGGTATCAAACGTAGTGAATGAGGAAGACGCCTTCTGGGATGCGAAGCAGGTAAGAAATTACGATCTTGTCTCGCTGACAAACGGGACACGTAAGCACATCGTATCTTCTTCCCAGGCATCGATCGGCGTGGCCTTGTCTCCTGCTGAACGTTATGTTAGCTGGTTTGATCCTGCTACCCAACACTTTTTTATTTATGAAATTAACACAGGGGTCACAAGAAATATTTCTGCGGATGTTCCGACTATGCTGACCAACACCCATATCTGTCGCGATGAGGTATGGCCCTATGGAGCCGCCGGCTGGCTGTCGGATGATCAGCGTCTGTTGATCTATGATGAATTTGATATATGGCAATTAGATCCGCGTGCAGGCACACCTCCTCTTAATATTACTGATCATTATGGCCAGCGGTATAAAACCATGCTCCGGGTGGTTTATCCTCAGCAGTTGCCTACACTCAGGGAGAATGATCCCCTACTGGTCACCTGCCTGGATAGTAATAAATATAATGGCTTTATGCACGTTAAAGCAGGGGTTAATCACTCACCGCAGCCAGTCAATATGGAACCTGCTGTATATCATTTCCCCGCTCTGGTTGTTTTCGAGCCTCCTGTTCCCCTTAAAGCGAAGAAAGCGGATGTGTATATCCTGCAAAGGCAAACCGCCACCCAGGCGCCCAATCTCGTCACTACTACCGACTTTAAAACCTTCAGACCACTCTCTGATCTCCAACCACAACAAGCCTACAACTGGCTGACGACAGAACTGGTTCATTGGCAGATACCCGGAGGTTCCATCGGAACCGGCATATTATATAAACCAGAAGATTTTGACAGCACCAGGCAATACCCCATTATATTTCATTATTACGAACGACGTAGTAATGAACTTTACCTCTTTCCGAAGGTCAGGCTGAGTAATGGACCTTTAACCATTGCCTGGTATGTCAGTAACGGATACCTCGTTTTCGTTCCCGACATCTATCGTCCCACCGGCCAGAATGGGCCAGCTATTCTTAATACAGTCGTATCTGCGGCACAATACCTGTCTACCCGACCTTATGTGAATACAAAGAGGATGGGACTACAGGGCCATAGTTTCGGTGGATATGAAACTAACTACCTCATTGCACATACCCATCTCTTCGCTGCAGCACAGTCGTCTGCCGCGCCTTCGGAACTATTTGGCCTCCACGGTGGTCTAGGATTCGGAGGTAGGAGTTACCACTATATATCTGAGCTGGGACAGCTGAACCAGGGTGTGGCCCCCTGGGAGAACCCCGACTTGTATGTGCAGACCTCTCCTATATTATTTGCCCGGGAAATCAGCACGCCTTTACTGATGATGCATAACAAAGAGGATGGCGCAGTGCCGTTCTCACAATCAGTGGCTTTGTTCACCGCGCTGCGAAGACTAAAAAAGCCTGTGTGGCTGCTGGAGTATCAAGGGGAAGGGCATGTGCTGTTTGATCCGGGCTGTCAGCTGGATTTTAGTATTAAGCAGGAGGAGTTCTTTGATTATTACCTGAGAAACAAGCCCGCTCCGGCGTGGATGCGGTGATGACAAACTTTTATCCCTTGCTAGCAAGTAATGTATACTTCGTCCAAACCGGATAGGTAAGATATTAAAGTAGTTTTAGCAGAAAGCCATGAAAAAAGCAAGGATCTTTCTTTCCATCATTGCCCTACTGGCAGTTGTAGGAGGCGCTTTTGCCTTCAAAGCTTTCAGGTTTAATGCCAACCCCGCATGGAGATATACAACTGCTATTACAATTGGTGGGAGTGTGTATGCTTCTACAGTGTCGTTTTGTACTTCAACGCAAGCAGTATCCTTCTTTACTACAGAATGTTTTGAGATAACTACTACCTGCATCTCGACACCATGGGTAGGCGGACCGTCCACAATTACGTTAAGGAATACTGCCAATACCAGCCTGACATACACAATACCCGAGGCGTCTTGTATTGTTGTTACGTCGTGTGTAACGGCTATTTTATAAAAATGATTCGGTCATAAACATCCTAAAAAGACACCTGGCCAGGATCTATTAGGAGTTTATGACCTTCTTCAATGAATCTACCCCAACCCCACCAATCACAATCTGCTTAAACTCTTTCTTTTTATCATACACTACCAGGTATGGGAAACCTGGCGCTTTGTAATAACTCAAAAAAAAGCCTTTTATATCTTTTCCAATGGTCACATTCTTGTATTGATCCAGCTTAAACAAGGTGTCATACATCTGGATTTCCTTAAAGTCTGACATAGTCGCCATATAAAAGCGCACATCCTTTAACTCATCCATTCGCTTCGTGATCTCCCTTGTCAGGGCCTGGCAATAAGGGCAATCCGGGCCAAAAAAGAATAACACGACTGTTTTCCCTTTAGGGATATTCGCCGTATTTAATTTGATAGTAGTATCCAGCAACTGGATATTAAACGACGGCATGTCTTTATCTATCCCAGGAGGCAAGGCACGCTTATATTTCGTACAACTGGCTATTCCTATTCCGACTATTATCAAAACGAACAACAATGATCTCATTACGATTGTATTTTATTATTGGCTGCCTTCCAGATATAATCCAGCAGTAGCAATCCAAAGGAGAAAAATATTAATATCGGTAACATCTGAAAGCGCAAGGCAATCTGAGAGGCGAATACACTAAATCCAAAATTGATGATCCAGAGGCCGAAGGCCAGTAGTAAGCCTATTGATAAGGCCCTGTTATGCTTGATGCCATGCAGTATTACAAACCCTACCAGACTGAATAGGAACACCACATTCATCACACCTACCAGGATAGGATAAAAGCTGAGCACCGTTACCTTCAGATCCTTAAAATGTGTCTTCAGCTTCCTGGATTCAAAGCCAAACCACATCTGCCCTATTGGTGCTATACTGTCTTTCCCCATGTTGTACGTATCTAAGAATTCTACTGGTGGTGCATAGTACTTCATGGTGTTAGGCAGTAAATAATACTGGGCAAATGTGGTTGGATATTGCCTGATCAGGTATGAGCCATACTCCGCGAAAAGCGGCCCTACGGTAGCCCACTTCTTTAATATATGTGCAGTTGAGTCCTTCTGGAATTTACGATACATGTATTGCTGCAGCGGAGATTTTGGATCCCACATATACCATGTATTGGCGATCATCATCTCCTGCTGGTGCATAAAGATGTTCCTGGTAGTATCAAAATAAGTCCGCACCATCTTGTCCAGCTGTTTGAACTTAGCCGGCATTGGAGGTGGAGGTTCATCCTGTACGAAACGATAAGCATATAAAGCATTATTCGCCATCTGCCATCCGCTGAAAGGCGAGAATTGTCGGATACCAGTCAGGCGATCATACTGGTTACTGGTGTGCCACACAAACCCTGCTATGAGAATTACACTGGACAAAATCCCTACTACCTTTCTCTTCCAAGGCTGCCGGCTGATAATAAATGCCAGTGCAGCAACAATTGGATAGAACAAGGCATTATATCTTACGGTGAATGCCAAGAGAATAGTAACGGCATGTAAAATGATCAGGGTTTGGTTCGGTCTGTGGAGTATCCAGAGTAATAAGGTAAACCATATCAAACTCAGACTTAAGAACAACGCATCGCTGGATACATAATTCGCCATGTACAGGAATACCGGGTTAAAAACCATACAGACATAGAGTACCCCGAATGTGACTTTTCCCGGCTTATAGAAGTAAGCAAGTGTAAATACAAGGGCTAAGGCACTGGCTTGCAGCAATAAATATTGAAATCCAACCAGTGCTGTGTCTGATATGGTAAGTGTACTGAAGAAACGTAGGAATTTAGAATACCCAATAGGATAAGTATTGATACTAAAATTCCCATAAGCAGATTCGAGATATACATAAGAATCCCCATCAATAAACCCTGCTGAAGGATATAGGTGTTTGAAGATGAAAAACTGGACAATGACGGCTAAACCAGCGAACCACACAAGTGCTTTATTCCAGGGGAGATCCCAAAGGAATTCTTTGAATGAAGGCACACGCCTAGGTACTGCAGCTACAGGCGCCGCATCTGCGGATTTTTCTTCGTGGTATTCCTGTTCTGTATTGATGGCCCAGATATTATCTTTAGTGGTGATACCTTCAATTATATTGTCCACCGCTACCATCGCTGTCAACATCGAGTGGTCCGCATTGTTGTATTTATGCATACCATTACGCCCCACCAGGAACAGGTTCTCTAACTGATCTGTATAGGCTCTTACCTCGTCGAAATGAGCATAAGCTCCGAAATAGGCCGGATAGGTTTTCTCTACTCTCAGTACCGTACTGTCCAGCACATTCTCTGATGTAGCCAGGCCGATCTTTTCGAGTTCCCTAATGGCTAATGCGGCAATTTCTGCATCAGGTAGCTTCCAGAAATCATCTGTTTCATTACAGAAGAACTCCATACCTACCCAGGCAGTGTCTGGGTCTTTTACCATATAGGGGCTCCAATTGTTGAATAACTGCAACCTTCCCACCTTTACATCCTTCTCTTGTATATAGATCCAGGTATCTTCCAGTTTCAATGGCTTCCATTCGCCAGTATGTTTATCAAGGAAAGAAAGCTTACGAAGTAGAATCCCCACGGTAATGAAGTCTCTGTATTGCAGCTTAGAGGCAATGTCTTTAACCGGCTCCGGCACCTCTCCTACTATTCCCCCAATCAATTCCTTAACAGGCATAGTGCTGAAGAAATAATCTCCCGTAAGGGATAATTCTTCTCCTGTCTGGTTATTGACAGCAGTAACAGCTGTTACCTTATGATCATCCGTATAAATATGCTTTACATCATGATGCATGTGGATAATGCCTCCCATCTCCTGCACCTGGCGGGCTACTTCTTCCCATAATTGCCCGGGGCCTAATTTGGGATAAAAGAACTGTTCTATCAGGCTGGTTTCCGTATCCTTCTGCGCAACATCTGTCGTTACCTTTTTCTTCTTTTTACTGAGCTCCTGGATGGCATGCTCTATCGCCTTACGGATGCTTACCCCTTTGATGCGTTGTGCCCCCCATTCAGCAGGGATTTCGTCACAAGGCACTCCCCACACCTTTTCCGTATAATCTTTGAAAAAAAGATGGTATAAAGTCTTCCCAAACCGGTTGATCATAAAATCTGCCAGGCTCTTTTCGGGCTTACGAGGGAATAACTGTGCCCAGAGGTAGGAGAACAGGATAGCAATGGTCCTGCCTATCCCTAATTTCCTGAGTGTATCTATAGATAAAGTAATCGGATAAGTAAAGAAGCGGCGTAAGAAGTAGATCCTGGACAAACGCTTACGTACCAGCATTACCTTATCAGGATCATTACTTTTTAGATTCTCCGGCAGATCCTTCCTATTAATATCCCGGGACTTATTCTGGTACTTAATTTTAAAAGACTCTTCACTACCGGCCTGCAAAGGCAGAATATTCAGCCACCAGTGCATTACCCGGTCAGACTTGGAGAAGAACCGGTGCCCACCGATGTCCATGCGGTTACCTTTATAATTAATGGTCTTTGAGATACCACCTATATCTCCGCTTTTTTCTAATATGATGGGGATAATGTCAGTGCGTTGTAACATCTCATAAGCGGCAGTCAATCCTGCGGGGCCCGCTCCTATGATAATGGCATTTCTTTTAGATTCCATAATATGGCATTGAATAATTGTAAACAGGGCACCTCAAGGGTCGTGGTTAACTATTCTAAAATACCACAGTATGCGTTCTGAATTGTTAGGAGAAAGCGGATATTATACAGCCGGGTCAACGACGGGTTCAACCTCCTCTTTTTTGGGTTTAGATTCCTGGAAACTCTGCCTGATCACAAACTCCAGCAACAAACCGGCAAACGCAAGGGTGAAGATGAATGGGAATGCCTGGTACCGCAATACAATCGGTGAAGCGAATACACTGAATGCCAGGTTACTGAGCCATATCAGCAGCATGATCCATAATACTGCCCGGTAATAGGGACTGACTTTTGAGAAGCCACCAAGGACGACAAACCCAATAAATCCAAAGAAGAAGATCACGTTGATCATGGCTAGTAATAGCGGGAATATTGCAGTGAGAATAATGATTTTATTCTTAGAGAAGTGATGCACTTTGTTGGACTTATAGCCAAACCAGTTTACTGCGCCCGGATCGACGGTGTCACTTCCCATATTGTATATTCCTAAAAACTCGGTCGGTGGAGAATAATAGTTTATAAAATTAGGCCAGATGTAATAGCGAAGGAATTCACCTGGATACTGTTTGATCAACCAAGAGCCATACTGTCCGTAAAAATTTGAGACAGATGCCCAACGCTTGAGATAATAGGTAGTACTATCTTTTCTATATTTCTGAGCTAGATATAATTTTAGCGGCGCTTTTTCGTCCCATAAATAATAGATACCCAATTCCTGATCCGGCCGTTGTTTTAGGCGGCTAAGAGAATCCATATGTTTTATGGTAATGGAGTGAATCCTCGCAAATTGCTTTGGAACAGGTCCTCTATTGGCAGGTGCGACATGAGCATACATAAACAAGGCATTACTTCCCATTTGCCAGCCCCCAAAAGGAGAAAATGTAGCTACTCCTAATCTGTCCTTAAATGTCAGTGTGGTATAAAGCAAGAACCAGCTAACAGGGACTATAACAATAGCTAATCTCAACAACTTTTCTCTAATTGTTCCATTTGCCAGTAACACTACAAGAATGCTTATAAAGGGATAATACAGGGCGTTATAGCGCACAGAGAACACAAACCCCAATACTAGAGCATGAAAGATGAACATCTTAGCTGCGGGTCGAAATAACAGCCAAAATAGGCTTGTCAGCCATAGAAGACTGAAGGTCGCAAATAGAGCATCACTGGATACAAAGTTGGCGATATAAAGCCAGAGCGGATTTAGGACAAGGAGGATAAATAATACTCTCATTGCCCACTTGCCGGGCTGCAATAAATATTTTATAGAGAATAAAAAAAAGAGTATTGCCAGCTGTAACAATGAATATTGAACAATAACCAGCCCAGTGTCCGAACGGTTAAATACACTTATCAATCTGAGGAATTTGGAGTAGCCCACTGGCCACATGTTTATATTTGCATTATTATATGCAGCGTCAATATAAGAGTATGAATCCGGCAAAAAATTGGGGAAGGGATATAATTTAACTATAATGGATAAAAATGTACTGGTTATCACTGCTGATAATATTAAACAAATCCGGTTCTCCTTGTCGTACCAAACGTTTTTATAAAAATCATGCGATAATAATGGTTCTTTTGGCGTCATATATTTGCAGGTTAACACATAAAAACTAATATTCACAATATAAACAAGAATTGGAAACTATAGTTACCAGATAGAGAATATTTAAATCTCAAATCGGAAACATCAATTCAAGATCCGTCCTTGCTTCGTACGAAAAAACATTAAACACATAAGTATACTACATCAAGAAGAGCCATTGAATTACACCTTGAGAAGACGGGATAGATTCGACGTAGACGACAGTAATCAGCTTAAGTATTCCGCCACAACTCGAGCCGCCAAATTTCCATTTCGTGACATTTTTTCAATTCGATATCAAATTTATTCATTTGTAATAGCTAATACTTGTTCTCAAATAATTGCTCCCCATCTTTCCTCTTGCATTCGCAGAAAATCCTCTCGCTTAAAATTGACGTTGCACATTCTATAGCTCCAGAAAATACCTCCTAAATACCTGCAAGCATAACTGCACACCACCGACATCGCCCGGATACATCATATTATAAACGCATGCATCGATCATTACATTAAACAAAGACTGTATCTCCTATAAAGTTTTCCAATAACCTAATTTTCTTGAGGAATGTTCCATGTAACTTTGGTCAAGAATAACATTTGAACAGTGTGTTTTAGGTTTTGATCAACCATGTTAATTTACTATGAGTGCTTTACAGCCAAACATGTGAGCAACACCAAACATACATGATGGTAATATTTCAATCTGATTTAAAAAGCTATCTGCATAGATAAATTGCGAAGTTTCCATAGCCAGGACAGCAAGGTTATTAGTTTTACCAATCACTATTTCAAAATCCACTATTACTTCATTACAACACCGATCAACATAAGTAAATTTTATTTCAGTAAGAATAAACGATTTCCCAACAAAAAAAATCTGTACGCTAGATTTTTGGTTATTGAAACAGCAGAACATATACAAAATAAAAATCTGATCAGATCCTTCGCCGTAAGGTTAAAACCTACCACCTGTTGCGAAGCTAAACAAAAGTGTGGGTTGACATATAAAAACATAAAATCATTATTATGAAAAAGGCAAAACTTCTCCTAGCTCTAGTTGGTATTCTAGCCATATCAGGAGGCATAGTAGCTTTTAAAGTTGCTAAATTCAACTCAACACCTGTATGGAGATCAACCACTTACATAACCTCCTTGGTTGGCACAAAAACTTATAAGGCAGTTGGTCCATATTGTACAAGTACAGCTCCTACTACCTTGTTTATACCAGCACCTGGAGCAGAAAGCTTTTTGGCTACGGTATCTACAACGCTTAACCAAGTGCCAGCCAATGTTACCGCAACTGCAACGGATGGATCACAAGCTACTACTTTGATCCAAACATTCCCTTGTACAACAACAACAACATTTGTAACAAATGTTATTTAATTAAACTTTTTTGATGTACTAGAAAAAATAAGGAGCAGTAAGTCATTCTCCGCAATTTTTAATCAAGTGATCAAAAAGTAAAAGACAAATGCCACTACTATTGTGGCATTTGTCCTCACCTTAGAATATTTAGTTTCCCTATGGTACTATCTTAAATTTACTGCAACTTCTCTATTAAGAGGCACTTTTAAAATAGTGCACATATTCTAACATGCATTTCCTAAGAACTATTATATTAATTATCAGTTGCATATCAATTACCCTGGCACAAAAGCCAACACTCGACAATGGTGTATACAAGACTTGGGATGAAATAAAATTTTACGAAATATCTAATAATGGGAAATACGCATATTACTACTATGGCACCGAGAACAGCAGTTTTAAACTGATGGTAAATGGTCTAGAAAGACCATATAAACGAGAATTTGAAGCTGCAGACAGAGCTATATTCTCAAATATCAATAACAAGTTAATAATCTCTACCTCCCAAGGAATCTGCATACTTAACTTGGAGACTGATTTACTCCATACCATAAAAGAAGCAACCGATCTTAAATATCCTAGAGATGGGATCGATAGTTTAATAGCATATAAAGTAAATAATCAAATGGTTGTCAAAAACATAATAACACTCGAAGAAAACCATTACAAGAATGCCCACCGTATCTACTTTAACAATCAAGGCTCCGCTATCGCGCTACTAAACGACAGCTCATTTCAGTTGATAAACCTAATACAAAATACCGATCGGATTATTTATAGAGGGCTCCCGGTAGAAAACTTGTTATTTAGTGAGGATGGAAAAAGCTTAGCATTTACTATAAGAAATAATAATGGAATAGACATAATGTATTATAAAGATCGAATGGACAGTGCAATCTGTTTGGTTTCTTCGCGAAACAATTTCATAAAACACGGATATTTCTTAGGTGATGATGCTTTGGAATTTAGTCCAGATGGTTCACTATTGTATTTTAAATTATTAAAAACACAACTTGATCCCGAAATAAAAGAGGCGACCATCCCTGCAAACATCAATATTTGGTCATATAAAGATTGCTTCTTGAAATCGCAAAAAACATTTGATGCATCATTAGAAAATATAAAAAAATATACAACAGTTATTAATCTTAGCAACCGTCTAGTTACCCAACTAGAAAACTCCGATACTTTCTTGCTTGATAGAACTGTAAGAAACAATTATCAACTTCTGCGGAATTATACAAATTCTGATGATTCTTATTGGAACGAAAAAGAGAAAACCATGTACGGTTTATTAGATATTAGAGGTGGTCAAAAAAAGGTAATCTCAGCAGCCGCAAATTCCAAAAATATTTCTCTTTCTCCTAATGAACTATTTGTGGCATGGTTTGACTCCCAAAGCAAGAATTATTACTGTTATGAAATTAAAACTGGATTAATCAGAAATTTGACAAAAGACATTGGAGTTCCTCTTTTTTATAAGGCAAGGGCGAGTGAAATCAATCCGTTTGATAGAATAAATTGGTTAGACAATGGCAGATTTATAGTTATCTGCGATAAATACGACGTTTGGCAAGTTGATCCATTAAATATAAAAAATCCAGTATGCTTAACAGGAGGGATTGGTAGAAGATTGGGAATCACCTTTAAGTTAGTGTCGAATCCAAGAGAAATAGCAAAAACTGCGAATGAGGATTCGTTAGTAATAGCTGGACTAAACGAGACTACTAAATTTAATGGACTTTTCAAGATAAAAACAGGGGAAACGAATGATATAGATACGACCGGCCTAGAACCGTGTTTATATTATTATCCGGGGATATTTTATGAAAATAATCTAGAAGTTAAAAAGGCTAGGTATTCAAATATGTATATTTTAACCAAGCAAACAGCAACTCAATCGCCCAACATTATAGTCACAAAAGATTTTAAAAAAATATTTTATATATCCAATTTAGCTCCGCAAAAAAAATACAACTGGATGACAGCCACCCTAGTTCGGTGGAAAATTTCACCAAACTTTACTGGTACAGGAATCTTATATAAGCCAGAAAATTTTGATTCCACTAAAAGGTACCCAATAATCTTTCATTACTATGAAACTAAGAGTACAGAATTATTCAAATTTCAGGCACCAAAGTTAAGCGTAGGAGATCTTAAGATCGCATGGTATGTCAGTAATGGCTATCTTGTTTTTGTACCTGACATTATCCATAGCACTGGACAGCCTGGTCTAAGTGCATTGAATATAGTTGTATCATGTGCAAACTACTTATCTAAAACATACTCTTGGATAGACAGTACAAAAATGGGATTACAAGGACATAGTTATGGAGGATATGAGACTAACTTTATAACTACACATTCCAATATTTTTGCCGCCGCTCAATCTTCCTCCGGGGTCACAAACTTAATAAGTATGTTTGGTAGCCTTGATGCTGTAGGTAAGAGTAGAGCAGCATTTGTAGAGATTGGTCAAATCAACATGGGAGTTCCTCCGTGGCAGAACATGTCTCTATATATTGAGAATTCTCCAATTTTTAGTGTTGATAAAATAACAACACCTCTATTAATCATGCATAATGCGGATGATAAAGCGGTTCCATTTTCTCAGTCACTAGAATTCTACTTATCTCTAAGAAGATTAAAGAAACCTGTTTGGCTAATCCAATATGATGGCGAAGGCCACGTATTGGGTAATACACAAACGGCATTAGATTTTACAATTCGGCAACAACAATTCTTTGATCATTATCTTAAAAATAAACAATCTGAATTCTGGATGAACAATTAGTAGCTTCGTATACTAAACAATAGTATTAAACTCGTTTGCATTCATTTACATCCCGGCTATAAGGCTACTTTATACTCCGACAATCCAATTTATAAGAGTAGTGCTTGGGCTTCCGTCCAAGCAAGTATGTTTTGTTATAGATTGCGGTCAGACATAGATTTATTTGAAAAGTAATCACGTCATATTTATTCCTTCTATGACACAGATAGTGCCTCACATGTCTATCAATGAAAAGAATAGTTGCTCTTGGAACTGTAAGTACCCCGTTTAGCAAACAGTATTCTTCTGGAGAATCGTTTCTTCAAGAACCATGTTTTTCCACTCTTCTGGGGTAAGATTATTTAATGCTTCATGTGGTCTACGCTGATTGTATTCTTCCAGCCACTCCTCTGTTAACTCTCGTACCTGGTTAAGGTCAAAAAATAAGTATGCATCAAGAACAGCCTCACGATATAGACGGTTAAACCTTTATATATATCCGTTTTGCATTGGCTTACCTGGCTGGATGTATTGAACGATGATATTATTCGTTTTGCACCATAGGCAAAACTCTGTAGAAGTGAACTCCGGTCCATTATCTACTCGTATACTATTCGGCTTACCACGTGTTGTCAATATTCGGTCCAGTACCCGCGTAACCCTCTTGGCAGATAGGGATGTATCGATCTCAATAGCCAATGCTTCTCTTGAACAGTCATCCATTACATTAAAAGTCCGGAAGCGTCTATTACCAGTCATACTATCACTCATAAAATCCATACTCCAACTAACGTTAATCATTTGTTGCCTGATCAGTGGTTGCTTTATCCGGGCGGGTAATCGTCTTTTCCCTTTCCTACGTTTGTTGAGTTTTAATAGCCTATAAACACGGTAAATCCGTTTATGATTCCATTTATGGCCTGCCCTCCGCAAATAAGAGGATAGCTTCCTGAAGCCGTAATTAGGATGCTTAAAAGCCAATTCCTGCAATGCAGTAATAACTGCATTATCATTCTTACGGCTATTGTAATAGAATTGAGATCGTGGAAAGGATACAAGTCTGCAGGCCCTACTCACAGAAATACCTTCTTCACTAACCAGCTCATGCGCTATTTGTCTTTGGGTGGCAGGGCCCAGCCTTTTTTTGTGAAGAGATCTTTAAGAAGTTGATTATCCAGGGATACATCAGCATACATCCTTTTCAGACGCGCATTTTCTTCTTCTAGATCTTTCAAACGCCTTACATCTGAGGCTTCCATACCTCCATAACGACTCTTCCAATTATAGAAAGTCGCTTCTGAAATGCCGTGTTCTCGGCAGATCTCTTTGGTCGGTATCCCGGATTCTTGTTGTTTAAGGATAGAAACAATCTGGGATTCTGTAAATCTTGTCTTTTTCATGATGAACAGATTAGTTTAAAATTAACACTTTTATCTAATTTTAAACTGTCTGCCGTTAAGGGGTACTTACATACCAGGTAAGGTGCAATAAAGAAATAAAGAGGGGTATGCAACAATGCTCCAGAACGTCAAAGGAATACTCCAAACTGGTACCCCTGGCACGCATGACAACATTGCTGGAAGTAAAGGCATTACCCCGCTCCATTGTATGGCACATGGCCAACGTTACCTTATTGAAGCAATGATAGCGATAAATATCTCGTTGAGCAAGGTTTGTATCTGATCTAGCTACTCTACATAACTCAAACATTATTGAAAGGTACTGCACCGAATATCGGTCTCGCAGCTAACGAATGAGTTATGAGTATGACCAAGTGTTATTCAAAATCCAAATCGCCAAAGCGTTATTTTTTAGCCCGAAAAGCTGGGATAAACTAAGTACCCATATTACAGACGGAAAATTGCATATAAACAACGACGCCATTTGAAAATCGCTTCCGTCCTGCCACCATAAGTTAAGTCGCAAAAATTATCCATTGATTGCATGTAATCGCGAGAAACCTGCCGTGTTATATAGCTTACCTGTGACATATAAACTACATAAAATAAATCCATCCACATGAATCAAAGACGCATCATACCGTATGTCTTAGCATCCTAATAAAGTATCTCCCCAGCTGCTATCTCATAACTGGGTACTACACTAAAGTTATTTATTACCTCAGCTCCAGCATACACTTGCTAAGTGAGATACAAAGTAATCTCACCATGAAGACATCAATGCCCGAAACAAATTTTCTACCAATCCTCAGACATGGATAAAACAATTCGACAGTGGACAAACGCATTCCTCCATGAGAGGGATTGCTAACCATTTTATCTCAATTATTCCAGAGGCTACTATAGAGCAGGATTTGGGTCTAATATATTTCCTCAAATATGGCTTGGCTCAGTAGGGTAATACCTAGTCGCTCTGAGTCCTACTGTTCGATTGTTATCCGTTCCTCTTATATGCTATCCAGTTCAAACCCGATTTTTCTTCTGCTCAAGTGTTTGAGATTTTTGGCACTTTCTGACTGACTTGAAAATTCAGTAACAAATATTTGTAGATGCATTCAACAATTTTAAGATATTGACTGCCATATTGGTCACTTAATTTACCGGTAACTATTGTGACAGCTAATATTAGCCCAATTAATACTCCAACCAAAACCAAACCCGAAACCGGCCCAATATCATATCCTAACTAATTGCTGCAATTATTTTGAATTAGTTCATCCTCTTTTGATCTATATTACTATCAGGGCATTTATACATAGCAATGCCATAACTCCAACTGCAATCAGATATTCTGAGGATATTGGCGAAGCAAGTTTTCTTCGAGGTCGACTTTATATTCAGTAGAATTGATGGACTATAGGCAGCCACCAAACGCTTTGGATACTTGAAGGAGGAAGGCTGTTTGATAATACCAACCTCAAGTCTTTTCTTGAAAATGGCAATTCAGCTCTCACAGAAATTCCATAACCTAATACCCTTGATTGTTATAGCAATCATAAAGATACAAACCAAATCATTATTTCATTATAACTTGTAATATATTGTAGCTATACACATTTTCCTCCTTTATAAGGCAGGGGGTATACTTAAACTCTGTGTTGACTGCAGTTGTAATGATTACATCAATTGATCGGATATCCAGGATTCTGTATTAAAAATTTATTGAATCTTAACTCATTAATTGGAATTTCATACAATCGTTTATAACTCTGCCAGACACCTCCTTTTTTAGGGCAAATTTCATTCATCACTTCATCTATCGTTTGAGACCTTTTCAGGTCTAACCATCTATGTCCCCATTCCGTAAAAAGCTCTACTTGCCGTTCATGCAAAATTGAGGATAAAACTTGAATTTGACTTCCAGGCTGAAGATCTTGCAATCCAGCCCTATGACGTATAATATTCACATCCTGTCGTGCCTTAGCCAAATCCCCCAATCGTGCTTCGGCCTCACTTCTTATTAAAAAGAGCTCACTTAGTCTAATAACCGTTAAATATTCGCCAGAAGGGTCAGTTTCTTTATACAACTTATATTTAAAAGGATAATAGTATGATTTCCCCATTGTGATTGTATCTCCAATCCAAACATTCTTTCTTCTATCAGCATTTTCAAAAGCATCAAGTAAAAACTGCGATACCATTACAGGCCTTTCATAGCTGTCCGGCGCACCGTAAAGAAAGAATAAACGAGCATCTGTGGTATTCAAAAGCAATCCATTAATATCAACTGGTTGCAGCTGCCAAATTGATTCTTTACTATTTTTCAAGAAAACATTTTCTAATTCAACTGTATCAAACAATGACTTATTCTCTATTACTTTTGTTGAAGAGGATATTGCTTCTGACCACTTTCCCAAATAGAGATATACTCGCGCCATCAGCGATAAAGCCGCCCATTTATTCGGTCGAATTCGTTCATCTGTAATGTTCAATACAGTAGCGTCCACATAGACCTCAGGAAGAAGAGCCTGTGCCTTTTCTAAATCGTCCAGGATTTGCTTATATACGACTTCGGAAGCAACTCGAGAACTTGAAGAATTAATTTTATAATCAGAAGTAAGCAATAAAGGAACATCACCATATAAATTAACTAAGTAGAAATACAAAAATGACCTTAAGAAAAGCGCCTCTCCAATTAAATGCTGCTTCAGTTCCAAATCTAATGACGAAGAAGCAGAAAGCCCCTCCAATGCTGTATTTGCACGATATATAAGTTTGTACAGGGGAGTCCAAAAATCAAATCGACTATTGTTGGTGTATTCGCCGTATAAATAGCTGTCTTGTAATGCAGTCAATTCGTCTGCAGCGAGCCCACTGTGCAAAGATATAGATCCACGACCTTGCGCGACGCCATACTGCTCGCCTTGCAAATCGTAATAAATTCCAGTTAAAACAGCAGCTGCAGATGAATTAGTTCTAAACACAGCATCAGCTACAATCTTATCCGGGGGATTTCCTACATCAAGGAATTTTTTGCATGAGGGCATAAGTACCAATCCCCCCAAAAAGAACAATAGTAACTTGAAATATCTCATTTTTATCTTTTTTATTTATAATCCAACTTGAATACCTACAGTAATGTTTCTCAATGGAGGAATAACCGTCAAACTTTGCGTTTCGGGATCCCATCCTTTATATCTACTAATAGTAAACAGGTTCTGCCCCAAAATATAAATACGACCACTGTTGATTTTAAGCTTCTTCCGCCATGCTTCCAAGATCTGCCAAGAAATAGCAATATTCTTGCATCGTATATACGAGGCATCAACGTAACCAGCAGTGCTGTATACTCCCTTATAAGCATTATCATTGAAAAGTTGAAAATTTTGATTAAATCTCTGAATATTGGTTAAGTCCCCAACTTTTTGCCATCGTTCCAAGACCTCTTTCGGTTGATTTCGTGGACTACCGGGAAGAATATTTTCGTTAAACAATCCATTCTTTCCCTGTTGTTTGGTAAACTGAAAGAAAATATCAATGCTTAACCCTCCATAACTAATATTATTCTGAAAACCACCAAAAAGCGTGGGGGCAAGATTAACAGTAGCCCGTTTATTATCAGCACCATCACTTATGCTAACTGGCTTACCTTCACTATTGGCAAATTGATATATACCAGTTGAAGCGTTCACCCCCATAAATTCATAAAGATCAATTACAGACAATGCTCGTCCTACCTTTAAAGAATTATTGGGACCATCATAAGCTATCAACTTATTTCTTGGAACAGTGAGATTAAAAGATGTAGACCAACTAAATTTCTCCCTTTTTACGTTCTGACTAGTCAGCAAAAACTCCCATCCAATATTTTGTATAATCGCAGGTAGATTTCCTGTCACAAAACTATATCCCGTCATGTTGGGAAGGTTATATCCAGATAATTGATTGCTAGATTTGTTACGATAATAACTAGTAGAAAAAATCACTCTATCCTTCAAAATTCCTGTTTCTATTCCCCACTCAGCTTTCTGTGTTTTCTCCCATTCAAAATCCGGATTGAAAAGGCCGAGCACTCTTAAGCCTTTTGTACCTTGATAAGGATATTCCTGAAATTCATATTGATCTAAATATTGATAGTCTCCAATCTGATCATTACCAGTAATTCCATAGCTGGCCCTTAATTTGCCATAGCTCAAAAAAGGAACCATATTCTTTACAAACTTCTCCTGCGAGAATATCCACCCGACACCCAATGCACCAAATGAAGCAAATCTTTTGTTAGGTCCAAAACGGCTACTGCCGTCCCTTCTGTATGTTATATTGAATAAATATTTTTCTTCTAAATTATATCCCACTCTTCCAAAAAATGCAATGTATCTATATTTACTATTCAAACTCCTAACAGAGTAAGAATTTGCGGCAGCGGGGTTCCTTATTAACTCATCGCTTTCTATACCTCCTGTAAAGACATATTGATTGTCTTGTTTATTACCTAACATTGTAGCACCAACTATCAGATCTATATTTCCATTTCCTAGAGTTTCATTATATGAAATTTGGGGCTCAGATATCCAGGATCTGATCTTCGAACTAGTATATGTAGCTGATGCACGAGCCGAGGCAAGCAATCTAGGCTCAGCCCCAGCAATAGTTGTCCCCATAAAACCACTATTTACGAGTTCATTATATCCCAAATTAAATTTAAATAACACAGTTGGGAATAACCTATAATTCACCTCTATATTATGAACCATATTAGTTGTTTGAGCATCAAGAATCCGGCTTACTAGAGCTACATACGGATTCCTCCATGTATAATTAGCCCAGTTGAGACTCCCATTTAAATTATATGGAGCAGGCGCATTTGGGGGAAGATCAACATTACTGGCAAAATCAGCTCCAGGATAATTCATTTTACTAATCGAGTAACTTCCTGTAACATTCGCTTTCAAACGCTGATTAACTGAAGACGCTGTAAAACTGAAATGCCCTCCTCCTCGCTGATTCGAGAAATCTCCAGGAAATATTGTTGTCTCTTTGTGATAATTTCCTCCAATCCGATATTGGATAATGGATTCCCCACCATAAATGTTGGCTTGAGCATCTAAATAACTGGCAGCATGCCCTACAAGTTCTCGCTGCCAGTCAGTGTAACGACTAGTGTCCCATTCTAACAAATCTGGAGCATTTTCAATCGTTGGTGTTTCATCATCGTTATAAAATGCTTCCCGTCTCATCTTGAGGTATTCCTTAGTATTTAATAATTTTCTCTTTTTAGCCACATGCTGCCACCCCTTGTTTACACTAATATCGACCTTGGTGACTCCGACACCTCCTTTTTTTGTAGTAATTATCACTACACCATTTGCTCCTCTAGATCCATAAATTGCAGTTGCATCTGCATCTTTCAAAATATCAATACTCTCAATATCAGCCGGATTAATGAAATTTAGCCCAGAAATTGTTGTCCCCAAGGCTCCATAACTTCCCAACGGAGGTGCTGCCACAGTAGGCTGAAAGGGGACACCATCAACAATAAACAAAGGTTGAGTACCACTATTAATACTATTACGTCCCCTTATTTGAATATTCACTTTTGCTCCCTGCAGACCGGTTGTTTGTGTAACAATTACGCCGGGGGCCCTTCCCTGTAGAGTTAATAATGGGTCTGATACAGGCTGATTAGCCAAATCTCTTGCTTTTATTGAAACCAAGTTACCGGTATTAAAACGTTGTGTTGTCATCCCATATCCTCTGATTATAGTTTCGTCTAGTTTATTAACAACTTCTTCCATTTGCAATACAATATTCTGGTCTTCTACTACAATCTCCTTTGTTTTATATCCTATTGAACTCAGCACAAGAGTTTCATTCATTTTTATGCCCTCTAACTTAAACCTGCCTTCGCTATCTGATTTAGTACCTTTATGCACACTGTTCTTGAGAATAACAGTAACCCCCGGTATCGGATTACCTTTTGAATCAGAAAGCTTGCCACTAACTTTAAAGCGGCTTAATAACGTATCACTGTTCAAGATTACATTGTTCTTGGTAATCGTCGGACGCAACGATATCACCCCCTCTCTATACACCCACTCAATCCTCTTCTTCCCCAACAAACTCTCCAACACATTATCCAGCATTACCTTCTCAAACATCACCGTCACCTTTTCCTTCACATCCACTGCATCCACCGCATACATAAACCTCAACCCTGTCTGCCGCTCTATCTGCCTGAACACTGTCTCCAGTGTCACATCCGTGCCGATCACAGTAACCTTCTGCTTCCCTGTTTGATCAGTAGAAGCATACAAAGAAGAACAGCATAATAAGAATACGGAAAGAAACCTGACGACCAGGCTGCTGCGAGGCGTAGAGATGCACATAATAGTTGGTTGATGTTGGTTAAAAGCGTAGCAATAAGCACTGTTATGGGAACAGACATGCATACACAGTTTTCACCACATGACATAGCGCAGCGAATGAATTCAGCCGAAAAAACGAATAATGGTTGGTTTTTAATTAAGCGATTCCTTATCTCGTTGTAATAGTCAAATGTCTTGGTTAGCTAATCTGGAATAAAATGAGTCAGTTCCCAGACATTCAGTCGGGGTAAAATTTAAAAGGTACCCAAAGAAATTTAACAAAAACTTAAACCTGTTTATCCCCGAAAAAATCTACCGCCATTAACACCGTATTAACTTCTCGCAAATTGAGATTCAGTAGCTTAGCAAGCGTATAAAGTACGTTCATTGTTCTACCCCAGATGTAGTTTATTATCCCTTGAGGTCCCGGAAACAGCTCATTTGTATAACTATATTTTCTGTTGAAGTATGCATCTAGACGGTTACAACGACGAACATCTCTTCAAACTACTGCAAGACGGTAGTGAGACAGCCTTCAATGCCATCTTTAACCGCTATAGCAAACGTTTATATGTAGAAGCCTATAACCGTTTACAAGACGCAGATGAAGGGAATGACATTGTGCAGGAAGTCTTCTTCTGGTTATGGGAAAGAAAGCACTCCCTGGAACAACCGCAATGCCTCAAGGCTTACCTGGTACAGGTAGTCAGGAATAAATGCGTAGACCTGATCCGTAAAAAGACCAGTACACGCGATAAAAAGCAACAATATACCTGGCTGGCGGATACTTACACTACCACCTCTCCCATAGAAAATAAAGAACTCGGCAGGCAGCTGACGGCGGCTATCAACAGCATCACGCCCGCCAGCAGGCAAGCCTTCGAACAATTATACCTCTACAAAAGAAGCCTGAAAGAAATTGCCGACGAAATGAACATCAATGTCCAGTCGGTAAAGAACCACATCCACCGCGCGCTGAAAGTGCTGCGCGAGAATTTGAAACATAGCCTGTCGTAAGTACCTTTTGCCAGTTTTTTCGACTATAGGGTTATCATGCAGATAGATGAAACCCAAATCGAACAACTGGTACTGGACGAATTAGGGGGAATAATCACTCCCGAAGACAGTGCCACCCTCAAAAAACTGCTCGAAGACGAGCCGGAAGCACTTATTATCCGAAACGCCATCTACGAACAGTTTTCGGGGCCCGAGGAACAGGCCTTCTTAGCCCTGTCTCCCGAACATTTGCCCATCGAACAAGTATGGGCCAGGATCCGTAAAAGAAAATGGATCAGAGTCATTGTACGCTCATCGCTCAGCCTTGCCTTTATGGCCTCAGTGGCCTCCGGCATCTATATATCTTTTAAGCCAACAAAGCCTAGCCAGCCTAAGGCAGTTGTCCATGGATTGTCTCCCCTGAAAACTGTTGCTCTGCAGCTGCCCAATGGCGAAACTGTCAATCTGGGCAGCACGCAGCAACACGTTACCGTAGGAGATGTGACACTAAACGCCACCGAAAAACAGGTATCCCTCAAAGGGAAGCCGAACAATGGCATGGCCATGATCACGGTACCCGAGGGACAGGGTTATAAAATCAAACTCTCCGATGGATCAGCAATACAGTTAAACGCGGCCTCAAAGATGGCATTCCCGGTAGCCTTTAGCAGCAATACACGCGAAATCACCATACAGG
Source organism: Chitinophaga ginsengisoli (assembly GCF_003014595.1). Lineage (GTDB taxonomy): Bacteria > Bacteroidota > Bacteroidia > Chitinophagales > Chitinophagaceae > Chitinophaga > Chitinophaga ginsengisoli. The sequence goes on from NZ_PYGK01000003.1 coordinate 623,347, forward strand.
GTGAAGCCTACCTGAAAGTAGCCGCAGATCCGAAGCGGCCATTCATCGTACACCTGCCCAACACAACTGTACATGTACTCGGCACAGAGTTCAACGTCAACACCTACGACAACGCACACGAAGAAATCGCACTCGTAAAAGGCGCCATCAAACTGAAAGCTGATTCCACCACTCTCCTATTGAAACCAGGATTCTCAGTTCGATACCAGAAAGGTCAACGTATGCAGGCCACACGTTTTGATGCGGAAGAATTATTAGCGTGGAGAGAGGGTACTTATGTGTTTCATGCAGCGACTATAGACGAAATGTGCGCCGTTTTGAAAAGATGGTACGGAATAAATATCATTTATGATAACGCCAACACAGGCCAACGCCGTTTCACCGGTTATATCGACAAATCCAGGCCTATGCAGCATTTCCTGGATGATTTAAAATTCACAGGACACTTCGATTATTACTTTGATAACGACAGTGTCATACACATACGTTAACGTTACAGGGTCTTTAAATTTTGTCATGCAGTTTTGAATGTAAAATGATGTTATTTCACGAGGAAGAACTATTATTGTCTGTGAAAAGAGGCGATGCATCCGCTTTCGCTACACTTTACAAACGGTATCGTCCGCAACTGCTGACGGAAGCATATCAGAAGGTACGCAACCAACAAGAGGCGGAAGATATAGTACAGGAGATCTTTACATCTTTATGGCAACGGCGCAGGGAACTGTCTATTAACATCTCCCTGAAACATTATCTATATAGAGCAGTGCATTTACAATATGCATATAAGTGCCGGCGCAATGAGGTAGCCCGCAGGTTTGTATCGCATACCTACTATACCTCTCCCGAAAGTGCAGTACCCAGGAATCTTGAAAATAAAGAACTGGGACAACAGATCCGGGAAGCGGCCAGACACGTATCTGCTCCTGCATGCAGGAAAGTATTTGAACTGCTCTACCTGCAGGACTGGAGCCATAAAGAAATTGCACAGGATATGAACATCCAGCCACAGGTAGTGAAAAACCAGGTGAGCCGTGCATTGAAAGTAGTCCGTACCCGTTTACGCGAAGTGGAAGTGGTATAAAGCATCCCGTCTATTTACAGACAATTAAATAACCATCCATGAATACGTCAGCATCCAGCGTAAATAAACTGCTGCTCCTTGAAAAACTGAATCCCAGTTATGTCGCTCCTGCAGCTATCCCCGAGGAATATCAGTCCCTGATCATTCCCGCAGCTGGTCAATGTTACAGGGATGATGCAGAAGCAGAGATACTGACACAACATATCGACTTCGGACCATTCTCTTTATGGATACATGACATCTGGGCGAAGAAAAATTTTGTACTATGCCCTTGCATCCCTTCACATATGTGGAGTCTGCATGGCATATATGAAGACAGCCTGCACTTCGAAGATCCGGCAGCACCCAGTTACCTGCTGGAAGAAAAAGAATTTAATTTCTTTAACCTGCCTAAAGGACTACACCGCATTCCCATCACCGAAGGCAAGAAGATACTCTCCATTCACATCAATATTGAACAGGATGTATTAAAAGACATGGTCGAGGAATTTCCCAGCCTGGAGATCCTGGCCAATAAAATGCCTACAGGAATTGGGGCCATCAACGCACATCCGTATCAAAGCAATATGGTATGCGACTTCCTCCTGGAGAAGATCCTTTCCTGCCGCTATGCACCCAAAAGAGCATACCCTTATCTGTTCCGCGCCTGCATAGATCTGTTGAGGAACATCGCTGCCCAGGAAACCCTGGCCAATCAGCCGCTGATGTCACAGAGTGTGCTGAATGCAGCTAAGATCCATCGGCTATTCAACTATCTGCAGGCACACCCTTTCATCAAACACACGCTTGTTCAATTAGGATACATATTCAAAGCCAGCGGTAAACAACTCGCATTTGAGTTTAAACAGCATTTCGCGCTGACCATCCATGAATATATGCACATGTGCAGAATGATGCACATCTATGACCTGCTGCAGAAAGCCAATACACCTGCGGAAGAAATAGCCAGCATCAGCGAATATCCAAACGTCACGAATATGGTCATGCAGCTAAGAGACTACTATGCCTGTATGAGAAGTGCTACTTATCAATGATCGCACGGACGGTATCCAATGGTAATGAGCCGTAATTCGCCCGTTTGATCTGTCTGTTCTTGTCATAGAACACCAGCAGGGGGTATGCTTGCCCTCCATAAAACCTGAAAAAGACATTGTTATAATCCAATCCCAGCTTCACATTCGGGAACTGCTCAAATTTATATCTCTCCTGGTACAACTTCACATCATGAAAGCTGCCGGCACTGATGAAAACGATATTGATGTCCTTCAGCGTATCCATAGCAGCGGCCATCTTCTGCGACATCGTATCACATGGTTTACAGCCCGGACCATAAAAGTATAACAAAGTAGGACGCCCCTTGGCAAGACTGTCTGTATTGAACTTCGATACAGTATCTCCCTTCAGCAATACAATCGGTGGCAATGCTTTCGGATCTTTCGGCATATTGTCGGCATGAGGAGCTTGGGTACAGCTGGCCAGACCCAGGGCAAACAAAACGAGTAGCTGTTTCATATTGTATAGATGGTTAACACAAGAGTAATATAACCTGTTTAACCGGGATAATAGTTAGGAGATAGCGTATTCCACGTATACTATCACTCCAGCAGATGTGTCACGCCGAAGATGAGTCCTGCCAACAGCAGAATACAAACCAATGGCACCACCACCTCATACAAAAAAGCGTTCATCTGCGCTTCCCGTTGCTTTCTTATCTGCAGGAACAGGCGATGCATGCGCTGGTCACGCTCCAGACGATCCTGCCTTTTCCGCCAGGTCTTCAGTGTGATCTGTACCAGGGGCTCATTATCAAAAATCTCTTTATTGGGAGCAATACCTGCATACCCTTCCACTTCTTCGATCAACTCATCATTACTCAATTCATAGTAAGTACCAGATGGCGTGTCATGTCGAAGAATGAAATCATGGCTGAGCAACAGATGGATCGTGTAGGCGCTTAAATACTCCTTCATCGTTTCATGATCCACCGCTGCACTCTGAGAATCTGTGATCAGTAATTTTTCCAGTACATAACGTACTGACAACCGGTCCTGATAAGAGGTTATTTTTTGCAACAGATCGGTATAAAGACCGGCCTTAGCATTAGGGAGGTTCAACATACTTTTAATAATTCATATCCCGGTCGGATAATTAACTATTTAGTACTCATCAATCTGCCAAATTCTCTCTATCTCCTAACTATTCCTCCCGGTATACCACATAACTTTAAAAAACCCGTTAACCACAATCAAGCTCCCCATGAGTAACCCGAGCCTCAAAGAATATATTTTCAAAGATCCCAATAACCGCCCCTACGTCTGGACAGCCATTATCGGGATCATTCTCCAGTTAATGTTCTTCAAATATCTTTATCCCTTTGCCAGTTACATTAATGGAGACTCCTATGCCTACATGGAAACGGCGTATCAGAACTTATCCATCAATACTTACCCGGTAGGATACTCAATGTTCATACGCCTGTTCAGCGTATTTACACATTCAGATACCGCCCTGGTAGTATGCCAATATCTGATGTTGCAGGCCAGCCTGCTATCAATGGTATTTACACTCTTCTATTTTTACAATCCACACAGATGTACCAGGATCGGATTGTTCGGATTCATGCTGTTCAATCCTGTGTTCCTCTACCTGGCCAATTATGTATCCAGTGATACATTGTTCCTATCATTGAGCATCACCTGGTTTACGATATTGCTCTGGATCATTTACCGCCCTTCCCGCAAGCTGATGATCTATCATGCATTTGTATTATTCCTGGCATTCACGGTGAGATATAATGCACTTTATTATCCATTGATTGCAGGCATTGCGTTTCTGCTGTCCAAACAAAAGATGCTGCAAAAGGTGCTGGCATTTGCCCTCTGTATAATATTATTAGGCAGCTTTATTGAATACAACAAAGCAAAATATTACGAAATCAGTAAGAAGCGGATCTTCACCCCTTTTACCGGTTGGCAGATGGCAAACAATGCCATGTATGCGTATAAGTTTGTTCCCAAAAATCAGCGGAAACCCGTACCTAAAAAATACCAGGTGCTCGATAAAATGATCACGGAGTATTTTGACAGTACATTCAATAATCCTAAATACCCCTTTGAAATGATGATGGCCAGTACCGTCTACATGTGGACACCTGGCTTGCCCCTGCGTAAATACATGCACGACCAGTTCAAGAAAGACTCTACAGCGCCTGAATTGAAACGCTGGGCCAGCGTATCTCCCTTGTATGAAGAATACGGCAAATACATCATCCTGCATTATCCGATGGCCTTCGCCAGGTACTACCTCTTCCCCAATGCGCTAAAATATTATGCCCCCCCTATTGAATTCCTGGAATACTACAGTACTGGCGTAGACAGTGTATCCCCGATCGCCCAGATGTGGTTTGAATATAAAAGCAATAAGATCACCACGAAGTTCAAAGATTTCAAAGTAGATATATTGGACTTCTATCCTATCCTGGTCGGTACAATGAATGTGATCTTCTTCCTGGGTATGATCGGGTTCCTTTTATTACAGGGTTACAAACGGCAGCCCTTATTGGGTAAAGGACTATTACTCGTGGTCTGCCTCTGGCTAACAAATTTCGGGTTCAGTATATTCGCCTCGCCCATTGCGTTACGGTTCCAGCTATTTCCCATACTGGTCATGACTTCCTTTGCTTTCCTGTTCATGGAATACCTCATAAAAGAAGCGACCAAAAAAGAATGATCACTGACCTTGATCATCATATACCAGGGTGCTCGTCCAGGGTAGCCCTGAAGGAGCATCATAAGTATATGGCACACCACCAATCGTTACCCAGGTCAGTGTCACACTGGTGTACAGCGGCCTGCCGGCATTCACTGTTGGCTGTGTGGGACTGGTCGCGAAGTTCCGGTAGGGGGATATATCAGCCAATGTAAGCAGACGGCTTACGCCATTAATCGTTACCCGCGTACTGGTGGTCAGGTATAAATTATTCAATCCCCGCAGGGATGTAGATGCAGTGATCCCTGCCGTAACAGCCGACAGTACAATGATCAGCAGTATTGTCCTTGCCCGTTTCATAGCAATAAAGTTTTTCTAAAATTATAGCTAGAATTGACAAACCTGCATACTATAGCCCGGTCCAACTTTAGAGATCAATGCTAATATCCTTCATTCTGTTTCAATGCAGGATTCAACACCATGTCACCATAAGGAATAGGGAAGAATTGCTTATAGGTCATCCAGGTAGTCCCTTTTGTATTGGCTTCCGTATACATGATCTCATCGGCTCTCTCATAACGTTTCAGGTCCAGCCAGCGATGGCCCCACTCTGTGAAAAGCTCTACCCGCCGTTCCTGTTCAATGGCCTTTAACAAGGCCGTGCGGCTGTTTGCCACCACATAACCTAATCCTGCCCGCTGTCGTAATTTCATCAGGTCAGCCCTGGCGCCCGCAAAGTCATTGATGTACACTTTGGCCTCTGCCCTGATCAGGAAGACCTCTGCCAGTCGTAACACCGCCAGGTAAGGAGTAGGCGATCTTCCATCTTCCGCCAACCGGTATTTATATGGATAGTAATAAGTACTGCCATTTGTGCTATCCGTTCCTATCCATACCACCAGACGCTGGTCCTTTTTCTCAAAACGCTGCAGCAATCGCTTATTCATAAATAAAGGATGCATTTCCCGGTCAGGGCCGTTTTGCAAAACAAGCAGCGCTGCATCTTCGTTCACACCGGTAGTGGTGGTGTTTTCCAATGCCCAGATCATTTCAGGGCTATGCTGTGCGAAAGCATTCTTCAAAGCGGGAATGGCATACAACCTGTTACGTGCAATGATATTCGAGGCCTCCTGCTCTGCCGCCGCCCAATTTTTCCGGTACAGGTGTACCCGGGCCAACAAGGTAACAGCGGCCCATTTATTAGGGCGCAGTCTTTCATTCACCATCGTCTGTGCATCACCACCGAGATATTCTTCCCTTAGCAGGGAGATGGCATCCTGCAGGTCATCGGCTATCTGGTCGTATACACTTTCTGTACTGCTGCGACCTGCAGTAGTGTTCTTATGCAAATCTGTAGTGGTCAGCAGCGGCACATCCCCAAAGAAATTAACGAGGTAGAAATAACAGAAAGCCCGGATGCACTTCGCCTCCCCGGTGAGTTGTTGTTTCACCGCAGGCGTGATCCTATTGGAACCTTCAAGACCATTGAGTAGCATATTGCAATGCTGTATGCAACGATAGAGCGGGCTCCAGAACGGGCTATCATCAGCGGACAGGGTATTTTCATAACAACGCTGGTATTCCTGGTTACCTTCCATTAAGCTCAGTTCATCAGCATACAATGCACAGAAAACAGCAATACCTTTACCACCGGCCGACAGCTCACTGCTGTTAATAATAGAATAAATACCCGCCATTACCGCTATCGCCCCACTATCTGAACTGTATACCTCTTCAGGTGCCATTTTATCTGAGGGCTCTCCTATATCGATGATTTTCCTGCATGACAGGCAAGTGTATATCAACAGGCAATATAAAAATGCTATTCGCATATGATCTTATTTAAAATAGTATTGAACCCCTACTTTAGTAATACGCATAAAAGGTAAAGCGGTACGGCTAAGAGTCTCGGGGTCCAGTGATGGATAATTGGTGAATGTAACCAGGTTGCTGACATTGCAATACACCCGGTAGGGGCCGATCTGTCTGGCCACAGTCAGGTTATTTATTCGTATGTACCGCACATCCATAAAAATATCCGAGCTGTTTAAATACTTCTTCTGGTCTGCTTCCGAAGATGCCTGTGTGGCTTTTTGTACGCTTTTGTTATCACCGGCTTCCCGCCAGCGGTCAGCCACATAAATATTTTGGTTCCACATAGTACCGATCATATGTTGCTTGTCAATGATGGCATTCTCCGCTGTACGCACCATATATTGCCCTGAACAAGTGATTTCGACACCATCGACAGTACAGGTAATTCCAAAACCGCCATAAAACCGGGGAGCTGTGTTGATCGCCACGATCCGGTCATTTTCCGTCAGTGCTGCTGCGTTGACAATATTGCCTGCTGCGTTCCTGTATAGCGCCTCCCCGCTCTTCGGATCAATGCCATAGAAATTGTAATAAAACAGTTCCCTTAAAGGACGTTTTAACTGCGTCTGCCCCGATGGTGCAGCCGTCATACCCTCGAAAGCAAACAGTGTATTGGTGCCCGTGGAGCCATTCAATCGTACGGCTAAGCTCCAATGCTTACACTGCACCAACCCGGCATTCAGCGTCAGTTCTACACCAATGTTCTGGATAGCCACGGGCATATTCCGCTGGATGGTTCCTCCACCGGCCATTTCTGGCAAGGGGTATTCCACCAGCTGGTGTCTTGAGCGGTTATGATAATAGGCGGCCTCTATCTCCAATTTGTTGTCCAGCAAACCAAGGTTGAGGGTGAGGTCTTTCTTGTAGGTCATTCCACCTGTTAAGGCACTGTTCTGCTGCTTTGCCGCCATCAATCCCTCTACTGCCTGATAGCTGCCTGCCGGCTGATAACTGCCAGCGTACTGGTAATCGTCTATCTGGTCATTACCGGTGGCCGACCAGCCTACCTGCAGTTTCCCATAACTGAGGCCAGGCAATGCATGCCGTACAAACGCTTCCCGGCCAAACTCCCAGCCGGCCGCACCACCGCCGAACAGATTCACCTGTTCATCTTTCCCAAAGCGGCTGCTGCCATCTAACCGCAACACGAGTTCCAGGGTATATCGCTCTTTCCAGTCATAATTCAGATGCGCGTGCGCGCCCGCATATTTGTAACGGTTAGCCGACGGTGTTCGCTTTACTGTTCCTATTGTTTCATAATGCAGGATATCCTGATCTCGCAGGTACCCGCTGGCGTCGATCGTTGTATTACCCGCATAGATGCTATTATACACCCCGCCCAGGTTCAGCCCCACTTTATGCGAATCGCAGCGTAGGTTAAACTGGACCGAAGGCTCCACATCAATGGTCTGGGAGAGATAACGATTTTCGGTAGAAGATGCCGTTAGGTTCGCCTGTCCCTCTTCCCCTCTTTTCGCAATAGTCGAGATAGATGTATTATGTGCCCCCATTCGGTGATAGCCTCCCGTTAGCAGGAAACTCATCCAGGAATTAACATGATAATTCATACTAGTGGTAATGAGCATATTGGATATGTGCCCTTCAAAATCCGGCAGGGAAACAATGGAATTGCTCAAGGCATAATTGATCTTTCCATCCTTAAACAATGGCGGTGCATTGGGAGGCAGCGAAATGCCCATAGTATAATCTGTACCCGGCAGACGGGTCCTGTTATTATTGGCCAGTCCTGTTAACGAGATATGGAGACGGTCATTCAACAGTTTTATATTGGTGCTGCCATGCAGACCATACCTAAGATCCCCATATTGATTGCCCTCCCGCATATACGGTGTCGAGTTCTCCCTGAAATTCCCGCTTATCCTATACTGGAAAGCGGCCCTTTCTCCTGAAAGGGTGAGGACCGCATCCTTATAATAAGCAGTATGACCTATTAATTCTTTCTGCCAGTCAGTATACCGGTATTGATCCCAGTCCAGCATATCAGGCGCTTTTTTGCTTGTTGGTGACAGCCCATCATTGTTCCACGCATCCCAACGCAGCTGAATGTATTGATCGGTGTTTAACATATGTTCGTGGTGCGGCACCTTACCAAAACTATAGGAAACATCCGCCATGAAATGGGTCTTGTCTGTATGAGTGGCCTTCTTGGTAAAGATCTGCACGACGCCATTCGCCCCTCTCGCGCCATACAGGGCGGTAGCAACTGCACTTTTCAATACGATGATAGTGTCTATATCGGCAGTGGACAGATAAGACAATGTGGAGCTGTATTGGCTCATAGTGCCTTCTCCTCCTTTGAAATCCGGCACGATGATCACACCATCGATAACATATAAGGCCTGGCTATTCCTGTTCAAGCTGGTAGGACCTCTTATTTCCGTACTCCTGGTAGCTGCGGCCCGGCCATTGCCTCGCTGTAGCACTACTCCGGGTGCCTTCCCGCTAAGGTCATCCACCATATTAAATTGCGCCCCCATAGTAATCTCCTTCACATTCGGGAAACGATAGGTACTGTCCTGCCACCAGTGCTTCTTTGGCTTATTGCCTGTTACCTCAAATGGCTTTACAATATTTGTTTGTTCTTCCAGGGTAACATCCAGTACCGCATTGCCGGGCACTGTGGTATCATGCGTAACATAACCTACACAGCTAATGCTGATGGCCGTGCCAGCCATTACATGAAACAAGGAAAAACTCCCGTTGGGGTCTGTCGTTGTGCCACTTCCTCCACTATTCACCCTTACAGATGCTTTATAAACAGGGCGTCGTTTTTTATCAATGACTGTCCCGTACAGTATGTCGATGAGGGGCGGTTTCCTGGCTACCGGTTGCCCGGCCTTAAAACCTACATACCGTCCCTGGATCGTATAGTCAAGTTGTATCTGTCTATGCCATATTTCCAGGAGCTCGGGAACTGATATGTTCCTGTATCCCACAGGGGCCATTTGCTTTAAATCGACATCATTAGTTTCAAAACGATAAAAGTCGGTCCATTTCTTCATCGAATCAATCGCCTCCCCCAACTCCATGCTATCCTTTGAAAATGTGAAACGCATCTCCCGTTCCGGTGCCTGGGCACTTGAGGTGCCAGCAGCGCAGAAACACATCAGGATTACGGCAATGCCTCGGACAAGCTGGCTACAGGTTAGGCTAGTCTTCTTCATGTTTGCACCATCAGTTTTTATTAACAGGAATTCATACAAAATGGGACGGTCATAGGAATAGCATACGAATGAGAAATTATCTCCCCCTTTACTTAGTCTCAAAAACTGCATAAATGTTCCTGCCCATTTACCTATTTTTTTTTGTTAACTCCGCATTAACAGTATGCAGGGGAGCATTTAATAATTTGCCGTTTTTGAAAATCCCAATTTTAAAACAATCTGCATATGATCAAGAATCAACCACAAGATGATCAGCAACTAATCATCAGTATTAGAGAGGGTGGAATAAAGGCCCTTGCAGCATTACATAAGCGCTTCTACAAAATCCTGCTTTATCACGCAAAAGCAATATTATTAAACAGGGAGGACGGAGAAGACGTGGTCAATGAGCTTTTCTTCTCACTATTGAAGCGGAAGGAAGACATAAATATCACCCGAGACGTAAAAGCATATCTGGTTCGCGCCGTAAAGAACCGATGTATTACATTTATCGGCAGCGCGAACCGGGAGAAAGAGATCCTGAAAGGATACCGGCAAACAATAACAGAGTATGTACCTGCCACCAGCCGAATGGAAGACGCAGAGACGTATCGGGAGCTATTGAAAGCAATCAACTCTTTGCCGCCTCAAATGAAAATGGCCATAGAACTTTGTTACCTGCAGGAAATGAAAAAGAAAGAAGTGGCGAGGATAATGAAGATATCGCCCCAGTCCGTAACAAAATATGCCTCTGAAGGACTCAAGCGTCTGGCAAAGTTCAATTCGCTTAAAATGTTGTAGCGATCATTTTTTTCTGATAAGGAAGCTTTACTTTATAATCTGGTTACATTGAATAACGAACAGATAACGCAGTTAGTGATTGATGAACTGGCGGGAGATATCACGCCGGAAGATGCTGCTTTACTCCAGCAAATCCTGCGGGACAATCCTGCGGCGGTCATTCTTCGTGACAATGTTATCAAACTGCTTACTGAGGGAGACATGGAAGGCGTAAGGGAGGAGGAAGTGTCAATAGAGCGGTCACTCACCCAGTTGAAAAAGTATAAAAGAAAGAAAACAATACGCTCACTGGGAAGCCCCGGAGCTACGATATTGGTGTTCCTCTTAACCACGCTTGGTGCATTCCTTTACAAATACAGTCAACAGGTAAAGGAATCAAAGAAAACAATGGTGTTGGAAGCGGCGATGTATAAATACCCTGTACTACTGTTTGAAGATGGAAGCTTCATCCGCCTGGATACAATAAACGGGAACAGCATACCCAATCTATCATTCGACCAGCAACACAGCATATTGTCCATCAATGGGCCTATCAATCATTTTGCTGAAGCAAGATTCATTACCCCACGGGGAGCTACCTATCAACTGATCTTACCTGATGCGAGCAGCATCTATACAGATGGCAAGACGGCTGTATCACTGTTCCTGGATCCTGCAGTCAGCTCCCGTAAAATTGCCATCAGCGGTCAGGCCTTTGTAGCAATAAGCCCTGACCCAACGCGGCCATTTACTGTTGATCTGCCGCAAAAAAGCAGTATAAGGGTACTTGGCACTTCATTTAATATAAACACAGCCGAACAGGGAAGTATACAGGCGGCATTAAAGACCGGGAAGATCCGGATAGAAAATGAAAGTGGATCTACCACGCTGGAACCGGATTCTGTTGCCAGCTGGCAAAAGGGAACAAATATCAGTAAGGCAAAATTTGACCCCGAAAAGGTCTTCTCCTGGCGGCAGGGCACCTACATCTGCACCGAGGCTACCTTACGGGGCCTGGCCCGCGTAATGGAACGCTGCTTTCCTTACAGGATCAGTGTGGATGTGCCTGAGGCACAGGACCAGATACCTGCCGTGACAAGGGAAATGGCGAGAGGTAATGATATCATTCACTTCCTGAATGCCGGTCCTCTATACCGGTCAGACAACAAGTTTACATGTTACTTTGATAAGGATAGCATATTACATATTTCACTCAATCATGTCCCGTAAATTAACCATCGCAGAAGAAAGACTATTACTCCGAAAGATCCGGCAGGGCGATATAGAAGCATTGGAAATATTATTCATATTTTATCGCCAGCGTGTATTCCTCGATGCTTACCTGCGTCTGAAAGACCAGGCAGCGGCATGGTCGGTCACCACGGAGATCTATTCCTGGCTTTGGCAACACAAGCCTAACCTCTTTCCTTTCACCTCCATCAAATTAATGTTACAGGAAGAAGTAAAAAAACGAACCATTGCACAACCCTGACTGTTATACTCCAAACCCCCATTAGAATGTCACCCTTAGCGCAAGGAGATGCCAAACTGCTACCTTTGGAAGGTAAGCGAACCTCAGATACCAACGCGGCACGGATACCGGAGGAATATCTTCAGTTACTGCTGCCCTATGCCGGGATCCACTGCTGGCAACAGGCCAATGTTCACATCCTCTCCCAGCATCTGCAGCTGGGGAAATTTTCCCTGTGGGTACACGATGTTATGGCCTACCAGGATCAGGTGATCTGTCCATTTGTGCCCTTCCCCCTGTATAGTTTACACTACCTGTTTGAAACCAGCCTTAGTATCAGGATGCCCCATTCTGAGCCATTCCAGCTGGCAGAAGACAGCTGCAATCTTTTTTTCCTGCGGCCAGGCGTGAGCTATCTCCCATTGGAAGCAGGCACCAAAGCCGTGTCTTTGCACATTAACATACTCCCCGAATATATGCCCCAACTGGCAAAGAGCTATCCGACCATGTATCAACGGCTCCTTGACATGTCTTCCGGCAACCGGGTGATCAACAAGCACCCCTATACTGTTAATGCTGTCAGCCAACTGCTGATCACGAAGATCCTGACCTGCCGCTATCTCAGGCAGGAGGCGGCCTTATACCTGGAACGCTGTTGTACTGACCTGTTCAACATCTTCTGCCGCCAGTATGCCATAGAAGACAAAGCGTTGTTCGTTGACGATATAGACGTGTATGATGTCTACCATAAGATATTCGAGTACCTGCGGGCGAATACAAACATCTATCACGACATCCGCAAAATATCCTGGATGTTTGAGATCTCTGAAAGGGAACTGTCAACCGGCTTTCTGAACACCTTTGCCATCACCATGGAAGACTGTATCCACATGCTGAAAATGATGCATGCCTTTGACCTGCTGATGCAACAGGACCAGGACTTCAGCGAGATAGCTACCGCAGTAGCCCTGGATACAGAGACCATGATATCCAGCGTAGAGTCGTATTATGATTTTAAAATATCCATACAGCGGAATTAGCTTTCAGTCTCATCTTCCTCATCTTCTTCAGACAAAAAGCGTTTTATCTGGTTCCATGCCGCCCTTACTTCGTCATCGTCCATCACCATATTTGAGCTGGCGGCATCATCCAACCCTTCCGCGCTTTTCTCCCTTTTCCTGACATATAAAAAAAGTAGTAGCAACAGCGCAACTCCGCCCACGGGGATCAGTTCATCCTTTACTGCCACGTTGATGGTCAGTGGTGGTGTGTCCAGGCCAGCGGTTCGCTGCTGCTCGAAAATGATCCGGATAGTACCCTGCAGGCTGGGTACCGGCTTGCGCAGGAACGGGATCAGCAATAACATGATTATCAATAGTGTATTCGAGGCGCCATGCCGTGCTCGCTTCTTCCAGTTGGCTGTTCCGCTAAGTTTCTTTTTCATACGTGGTTGGTTTATTTAATCCCCTCCTTATCATAGTCACATTTCGGGGTCAAATGAGATGAAAAGAAGAGAATTTTTTTTATCCACATGCCACCTAGGGTTATTGCATTTTTCGGTTTGTGCCTGCCATGACAAAGCTGGCATCCCGGTTTTAGATTCAATTGAGATATAGTAGAGGTTCGCTCGAGGTAGCCTCATCCTCCCTTAATCTTCCGTTCCGGAACGGAGGATTAAGGGAGGATGAGGCTACCTCGAGCGAACCTCTACTGAATATCAACCATACAATCGGGGGATCTAACGGGTCATGGAACCATCCGGTCTGGGGGGCATTTTGTTTACCGGGGGACCATTTCGTTGTCGGGTTGCATTTTGTCCCGGGGGCATTTTGTCCCAGGGGTTGCACCCCTGGCTACAAACAACGCGGCTCCTAACGGAGCCTATCGTCGCGAATGATCCACATTTATTTTATTATTGTATATGCTCGGGTTGAATATCCTTTTTTTCAACACTACTCCCCATAGCAACACGCCAAACACCACGCCCAATATCATATTAAACAATTGATATCGTAATACTACCGGTGAAGCCAATACGCTGAACCCATAGTGTACGATCCAGTAAAAGGTGCCTATCCTTAGCGCACTACGGAACTTTATGTCCGCAAAGGAAGGGCCGGATACCCGGTAATACGCAATCCATCCGGAAATGAATAACAGGATGATAAAGACCATCAGGGCAGGATAATAGTCGAACAGGATCAACTCCCGTTTATTGGAAACGGTGTAGATCTTATTGGAAGCATAGTGAAACCACGTCTGGGCAATAGGCCACACCGTGTCGCGCCCGTCATTGTACAGCCCCAGGTTCTCTACCGGAGGATAGGCATACTGGAAAAAATTCGGCAGTAGAAAATACCGGAAATAAGGCAGCGGATACTGGCTGATCAGGTATTTGCCATAGTCATTGTACAATGGCGCCACAGCTGCCATCTGACGGAGGTGATCGGCATTGTCTGCGATGTTCACCGCACCAGGCGAAGGTTGTAAAGGCGAGGTAGCATCCCATAGGTAAAAAGCCATCAATGGCGCATCTGGACGTTGGGACATGGGAATGTGTTGCAGCGAATCTATGTACGCATTCACCTGATGATGTATTGCTGCAAATTCCGGCGGCACTTGCAAAGGAGGGCGCTCCGGCATATGTGCATAGGCATGTACGGCATTATTAGCCATCTGCCATCCGCTGAAGGCGGAGAACTGCCGGGTGCCCGTTACCTTTTCCGACTGATAAGTGGTGTATAACATAAAGCCGCCGATCATGCCGGCCATGATCAGGCCACTGGCGATCTTAACACGTACAGTAAAATCACAAAAGACGATCACAGTGATACTGATGATGGGATAGATCAATGCATGATAGCGGACGGTATACGCCAGCAACAACACTACCAGATGCGCAGCTAACAACCAATTTGAAGGCTGGTACACCAGTCTGAACAACTGAGATATCCAGACAAGGCTGATGCCAATAAAATAGACATCACTGGTTACATAATTACTCAGGTAAAGAATAGCCGGGTTTAAGAACAGGAAGGCAAAGATCAATCTGCGAGGCCATTTCCCAACTGCCGTCAGATCAAGCACGGTAAAAAAGAAGTAGAGTGCGCAGATATGATAAAAGCAGAACTGTACGAACACCAGCGCAGTATCCCAATGGGTAAAGATACCGACAAAGCGGATCAGTTTTGCATAACCGACCGGCCACATATTGACGTCTGCATTGGTATAGGCGCTGCGGAGATAATTGTAGGAATCCTGCATGAAGTTGGGGAATGGATAAAAATATTTGAAGACAATCAACTGCAGCAGCATGGTGAACATCGCCAGGTATACATATCTCTTAAAACGCATTCTCATAATTATGCAGGAATTTAACCGGCTGGGCCAATAGCCTGGTTTGGAGATAGAGAATATTTTTGAAAGTGGTTAAAATTACTGGTTAAATGCTAATTTAAATAGTGTTTAAAGCACCTTCGTGTTAACCACCAAAAGTATATGGCTCCCTTTCCTGTTC
The DNA here is from genome assembly GCF_003014595.1 of Chitinophaga ginsengisoli. GTDB lineage: Bacteria > Bacteroidota > Bacteroidia > Chitinophagales > Chitinophagaceae > Chitinophaga > Chitinophaga ginsengisoli. The sequence continues at coordinate 638,946 of NZ_PYGK01000003.1, forward strand.
TGCTGCTGCCATTTCATGGCGTGGTCCCAAAAACCGCTTATTACAAATGAGAGTTACCGTACCTGGACGAGACTGTCATCCAACTACGGCATACGAAACGATGGACAGTATGTATGGTACCAGTACGGCTCACCGGCAACAGGGGATATATTGGTATTACACAAGGCGGATCATACAGACCACAGGGAGTTCCCCCGTGGATTCAATCCCACCTTTTCGGATAAGCGTTTTCTATTCCAGCTGCCGGGCGATACACTGGCGATTGTCACGGCAGATAGTGTGGCTTATTGGCCGGCGATAAGCACCTATGCTATTGCACAACAGCAGCTCATCCTGCAAAAATCCGATACGCTTGTATGGACGGATCTCAATACCGGTCGCAGTAAAACAATCTATGAAGGCCCGGTTAGCCAGGTAGCATTCAATGGACAACAGCTGGCGTTTATCACCGATCAGACGCTCCGTTATTACCAACGGGAGGTGGATACGATCCGGATATTACACGATAGCTGCATGGGGCCTTTACAGTTTTCCAGAGATGGAAAACGGATCACCTGTCAGTTATTGACTGATAAACAGCCCACCCCGGAAAAGATCCGGATCTGGCATTACCAGGATAACTATCTGCAAACACCGCCGCCTGTTCCAACCACAGTGGTCATCCGGTTGGACGATGGGCAGACACTGCCCGTCAATGTACCCGGTACACAGGTCGCCTACCAGGATGGCGGGCGATATATCATTACCCAAAACAGTCTCAACTACCCCGAATACTATTGGAACAAAGCCGTGATCTCTACCCTGTATCTCGTGGATACGGAGACCGGTACGCGGAAAACGATCGCGGCGAACAGGGAGCAACTATTGGTACCCATCAGTATTTCTCCCGGGGAAAGATTTATGACATGGTATGATCCTTCCAGTCAATACATCCGCTGTTATGAGATAGCGACAGGTCATACGCGTGATTTACTAAAGGGTATTGGTATTGCACAATGGACCGCAGGCGATAGCACCGTTTTTATGCATACTACAGAAGATGTCTGGCAGGTGGATCCAACCGGGGCGAAACCAGCTGTGAACCTGACACAGGGCAAACAAGGGCATACTATTTTCCGGCTATTATTCCCTGGTATATTCGCAGCATTTGATACAAAAACAAAAGACAATGGTTTCTGGAGATGGAACAATAGTCGTTTAGTGCCCTGTACGATGGATGCCTGCTTATACTACTGGCCGCAATATCCGCTGGACCAATATAAACCCATTAAAGCGAAGGATACCACTATTTACTTATTGCAGCGGATGCAGGCCACAGAAAGCCCGAATCTGTTACTGACGGATGATTTCATTCACTTTACGCCTGTTACCAACATCCGGCCGGAGGCAGACTATAATTGGCTGACCGTAACATTAACAAAAGAAGGATTGTTATACAAGCCCACCAATTTTGATCCGCAGAAAAAATACCCTGTCATCTTTCACTACTATGAACGGAGTAAGGACTACCTGCACAGGTACCTACCGCCTGCATTAAGTGAAGGTCCGCTGAATGTACCGGCGTATGTCAGCAATGGATATATTGTATGCATCCCGGAGATCCGTACAAAAAAGGGGCATCCCGGCAAAAGCGCTGCCAAGGCGGTATTAGGGGCAGCAAAGTACCTGTCTGCCTTCCCCTGGGTAGATAAACAGAAAATGGGATTGCAGGGTCATAGTTTCGGTGGATATATCACCAACTATATCATCACACACAGTGATCTTTTTGCCGCAGCACAAGCCAGTGCTGGCCCTGTCAACTTTTTCAGTGGGTATGGGGCTATCAGGAAGATCACAGGTACTGCCATGCAGCAGTTGTATGAACAGGGACAAAATAATATGGGCGTTACACCCTGGGACAGACCCGGACTATATAGCAAAAATTCCCCCGTTATCCGTGCGAACAGGGTGCATACGCCCCTCCTCCTGATGCATAACGACAACGACAATGCGGTACCCTTTGCGCAAAGCATAGAGCTATTCACTGCACTAAGACGGCTGCAGCAGCCTGTATGGTTGATCCAGTATAGGGATGAAGGACATCAGTTATTCCGCGACCCGCAGAAACTGGATTTCAGCATCCGGCAGCAACAGTTCTTCGATCATTACCTGAAAGGTACACCAGCGCCGGACTGGATGAAAGCTCACTGACCGTTATCATCATAGATACCCAGCCAGGTAGGCCATGGAGAGCCTGTTACGACCGTAATGAAATAGAAATCCCCGCCTACGGTCGTGGTAGACTGGGTAGTGCCGGTGTACAAAGGCCGGCCACCATTTACCGGCAGTTCCCAGGTATCTGTCTGGAAGGTACGATAGGGCGCTTCTTTGGCATAGGTCAACACCCTTGAAGCGCCGTTCTGAGAGAAAACACCTGTAGTGCGATAAAACAGGTTGCTGAGTTGCCGCCGTTTGGCCCTGAATGATGTAGTCCCCACCAAAACGGCAGCCAGGGTAATGAATGCTAAAATAATCCTGGCCTTTTTCATAACATAACGTTTGCATTAAAGGTAGATGACTAAAATGGAAAAGAATTTGGAGACAGCGTCTATTCCTGATACCCCTCGTTTTGCGTAAGGTTAGGGTTTAACAACAGCTCGCTCCTGGGAATAGGGAACCATTGCTGATATGCTTTCCAGTCGCCGCCTTTGGTAGCAGTAGCGGCCTTCATCACCGTATTGACAGTGTGGATACGTTTGAGATCTAACCAACGGTGGCCCCATTCGGAAAACAATTCCACCTGTCGCTCATGTTGTATCACCTCATCCAGCTGGCCTGTGCCATTCACCTTAGGCGCAGGCAGGCCCGCCCTTCGCCGCACCACCATCAGATCTTCCAGGGCGCCGGTTTTATCTGCTGTGTGTAATCTCGCTTCTGCCCTGATGAGGTATTGCTCCGAAAGCCGTAACACCATGAGGTATTCTGTTACCGGCTTGTCGGGATCTGCTGCTTTATATTTGTAAGGATAATCAGCGTCTTTACCTAGCCAGTTTTGTTTACGCAGGTCGTCTTTTTCGAATGTCTGCAGGAAAACCGGCGCGGCAAGCACAGGGCGCTGTTGTATAAACAGCGATGCATCTCCCGTAAAAGTGCTGTTCACGGGTTGTAGCTGCCAGATAGCTTCTTTACTGTCTTTCAGAAAAACATTTGATAAGGGCACCATGTCGTATACCGCCTTATTGTCAATCAGCGCCGATGCCGCTGTGATGGCCGCCTGCCAGTTGTTCCGGTACAGCTGCACCCGGGCCAGTAAAGCTGTAGCTGCCCATTTGTTGGGGCGTACCCGGTCAGCTGTAACAGATACAATATCAGCCTGCAGATAATCCGTCCGCAATAAAGACGCAGCATCTTCCAGGTCTTTAATGATCAGTTCATACACTTTTACCACCGGTGTACGATGCATATTGGCATTTACCTTATAATCGGTGCCGGTCACCAGCGGCACTTCATCAAACAGGTTCACGAGGTAGAAATAACAGAAAGCCCTGATAAATTTTGCTTCACCTGTCAATTGCTGCCTGATGGCGGGTGTAAGGCGGGTAGCAGCTGTCAGTCCTTCGATAGCGGCATTGGCCTGGTAGATGTACTTATATAACAGTGCCCATACCGGTATATTGCCGGGTGTCAGCTGGTTTTTATACATAGACAGGGCCAGTTCATCTTCCTGCAGGAGCAGGAATTCGTCGGCAGAGAGACCACAGAGATAGGAAATACCTTCGCCTCCCATAAATGCCCCTTCGTTGCTCATGTTATAGAACAATCCCGTCAGCACGGCGGCAGCAGTGACATCAGACTGATATACCGTACCCGAGGTGGCGCCATCTATTGGGTCTCCGGGATCCAGCAGTTTGCGGCAGCTACCGCAAAACAGCAGGCAGATGAACAATATTGTGTATCGCATTCCAAACAGTTTATAGCGATATTTTCAGTCCGGCAGATAACACCCTCAGGGGAGGAATGGCTGTACGTGACTGCGTCTCAGGGTTCAATCCCTTATAGTTGGTCAGGGTAAACAGGTTCTGTGCCTGTATGTACAACCTGCTATCATGCAGGTGCAGGCGGCCTTGCATTTTTTCCGGCAATAACCAGGCAGCTTCCATGTAACGGCAGCGTATAAAGGAGGCATCTTCATATCCCAGGTCGCTTTGTATAGCCTTCTTATATCCTTCCCGCAAAGTGCCATTTTGGGTATAGCGCTGGCGGTCGGTCATGTCGCCCTGGCGCTGCCACCTGGATAGTACCACTGCATATTGATTCTGCTGGTATCCCGGCATAAAGCTGGGATCAAAAGTGGTATTGATACCCATCTGCTTTGTAAACTGCAACAGTACTTCCAGCTGGAAACGTCCCAGCCGCAGGCTATTCTGCCAGCCGCCGAAGAAAACCGGGTAGCTGTTCACCGACTGAGTTTCTGCCGCTTTTTCCGCCGGTACCGGGTGACGATCTGCATCCGCAAAAAGGTAAGCCCCTGTTGCAGGATCTACGCCCATGGAGGTAGCCACATACAGCTGTGACAATGGTTTTCCTTCCACATACCGGGATGTACCTGGAATTGCGATCGTAGGATCCGGATACTGTACCAGCTTATTGCGACCAAAGGAAATATTGAAGGAAGAAGCCCATTCAAATTGATCCTTCCGGATTTGCTTTGTAGACAGTACGAACTCCCAGCCCGTATTCCGGATCACGGCAGACAGGTTACCGATGATGCTACCAGCACCGGTGATATCCGGCAAAGGATAAGCCACCAGCTGATTGGAAGACCGGTAAATGAAATGACTGGCAGAGAACAGGATCTTGTCGTTCAGGAAACCCAGTTCCAGTCCTGCTTCTGACTTCTGTGTCAGCTCCCAGGCGAAGTCCGCGTTGAACAAACGACTCGGTTGCAAGCCTACTACGCCTTGGTAAGATCCGCTCACATCACTGTACTGGTCCAGGTATTGGTAGTCCCCTATCTGGTCATTACCAGTGGTACCATAACTCAGTCGCAGTTTACCGAAACTCAACACCTTCCGCAGGTGACAGAGGAAGGGTTCCTCAGAAAAGATCCATCCGGCACCGACAGCAGCAAAAGTGGCGAACTGTTTCCGTGGGCCAAAACGACTGCTACCATCGCGGCGCAAGCTGATGTTCAGCAGGTAGCGGTTCTTCCAGTTCAGGCCTGTTCTGCCGAACAAGGCCACATAACGGTAAGCCGCACCTTCTGTTTTACCGTATACACTGTCCGCATAAGCGATATTCCGGATCAGGAGGTCGTCTTTGAAACCATCTCCGTTGATATTCTCACGCGTTTCATTATACCCCTGTATAGTGCCTCCCAGGAGCAATTCCAGCCTCAATGCACGCTGCTGGTATACATAGCTCAACTGGGGTTCAATAATGCGGGAAATCGCCTCATATTCGTATTGATGCAAAGAACCTGTTCTGGTGTTCCGCGTGGGAGGTGCATACATAGCAATGGGGAGGATAGTCTGCGATTTACCCGTCAGCCAGTTATAGCCCATGGTAGTCTTCAGCACAAGACCGGGTAGCAGCCGGTATTGTAGTCCGGCGTTACCCAGTACATTTTTCACATGCGCATCAAAAAGAGGTCCTACCAGGCCAATGTAGGGATTCAGCCAGGCGTAATTCAGGCTACCGTCTTCCAGGTAAGCGGTCGGCGCGTTGGGTGGCAGCATGATCTTACTGGTGAAATCAAGGCCCGGTAAGGTCGTTTTATCGGCCATGAAGCTGCCGGTAAAGGTAGCTTTGAAGCGCTGGTCGGCTGAGGCGCCGCTGGTACTGAAATGTACGCCGCCGCGGTTATCCCCGAAATTGCCGGGGAAGACAGTGCCTTCTTTCCGGTAGTAACCACTCAGCAGGTATTGCATGCTTTTATTTCCGCCAGATACAGATGCCTGGACATTCGTTAGGGAAGCGGTACCTCCTATCAATTCCTTTTGCCAGTCGGTATAACGGCTGGTATCCCATTTCAGCAGGTCGATAGCATTTCTCTCTGTGGGTGTAACACCATCATTCCGGAATGCCTCCCGGCGCATGGCGATGTATTGGGGGGTATTCAGCAATTTCACCTTCCGGGCTGTTTGTCCGAAGCCCCGGCTTACATTCACTGTCAGCTGTGTTTTCCCTGGCTGGCCTTTGCGGGTGGTGATAAGCACCACGCCGTTGGCGCCCCGTGAGCCGTAAATGGCAGTAGCATCCGCATCTTTCAATACTTCTATACTTTCCACATCTTCCGGGTTGACAAAGTTGAAGGCAGAAGCCTTATCACCCCAGATCTGCGAACCTAGTCCGCCGGTCATAATGGGATTATAAGGAATACCATTGATGATAAAGAGTGGTTGTGTACCATTTACCAGGCTGTTTTGTCCGCGGATCTGCACTTTCATGGCCATGCCAGATACCCCGCCGGTTTGGGTAATGAGCATACCTGGCACCCTGCCTTGTAGGGCCATTAACACATTGGTACCTGACTGTCCGGCGATGAAGTCGCCTTTTACAGTAGTGACGTTGCCTGTATTAAACCGTTGGGTGGTGGTACCATAACCGATAATGACGGTTTCGTCCAGCACCTTGCCCATGATCAGTGTAGGCGTATCGGGCATATCCAGTGGCTGCCGGGGAGCTCCCATCAGCAATGCCGCTTTCTCTACATTGATGGAGCGGTCGTCGAGTTTCCAGGCATAAGCGCCTTTCAGGATGGCATTGAGCACATCGGATAAAGCGGCTTTCCGGAAGCGGACATCCAATGTACGGCGTATGTCCACTTCTGAGGGATTATAGCTGAAATAGTAATGCGTCTGTTTTTCTATGCTGGAAAAGATGTCAATGAGGGTAAGCTGCCGACCCACGATGGTCACTTTATCGCGGGGATAGACCTGTCCCTTTACCTGGTACAAACAACAGGTATGCAATAAGAGGAGGAGTATGCAAAATATAGCTGGCTTGGGCATCCCCATAAAAACAACCTTGTGGTTGTTATCATATTAGTAGTAATAAATAACAAAAAGTACTCACACCGATTAATTTTAGCCTTTAACGAGCTATTAACGCGTCCGCATTTCAAAATCGATACTTTTACTCACAAAGAAAACAGCGTCTTTTTTATGAATGCTTCGATTAACAACTATTCAGAAGACGAACTATTTCTACTCATCCGGCAGGGAAGTGAGGCGGCTTTTACTGTGCTGTACCAACGTTATCTTGATCTGTTGTTTGCCAGGGCTTATACCTTATTGAAAAATGAAGATGAAGCCAAAGATGTGGTGCAGGAAGTGCTGATCTGGTTGTGGAACCATCGTACTACTGTTCAATTCAACACCAGCCTGCGGGCCTATCTCACAGGGGCGGTACAACAACGCTGTGCGGATCTGCTCAGGAAAAAGGTCAACCGTAACAGCCGTCAGCAGATCTATGCCTCGCTGACTACCACCATCACGGGTACATCGCCATTGGAAACAAAAGAACTCAGTAACCAGTTGCAGGCTGCCATGGCCCTGATCAGCCCAACGAGCAGGAAAGTGTTCATCATGTCATATATCGAAAAAAAGACATTGAAAGAGATCGCAGCTGTCATGAACATGAAAGTACAGACTGCGAAGAACCATATGCAGCAGGCACTGAAGATTCTCCGCCAACATCTCCGAAAAAATTAACCCTTTTTCCCCAGTACTTTTTTATACCCGGCAACTACTATATAGTAGATCAGACTTTTACAGGATTATCATGCCGGTAGATCCAGACTATATTGAACAACTGGTGCTGGAAGAAATAACAGGGATCATTTCACCAGAAGACAGTATCACCCTCAAAAAGCTCCTCGCAGAGGAACCGGAGGCGTATGCCATCTGGCAACAGATGCACCGTGACCTGACAGGCGCGTATATGCAGTCTGTTCGTAAAAGCCTGCAGGAGGAATTGCCTGTAGAGCAGGTATTTACCACTGCCAGGAGGCGTAAACGACGTAGGATATTCATAGGGACTACCCTGGGTATAGCAGCGTCACTGCTGGTATGCGCAGTAGTCTACAAGATAATGTGGCCGGACTATCAACCCGTATTACCGGCGCCTATCCCTCCTCTAGCCCTCAATACTGTTGCACTGCAGCTGCCCGACGGACAATTGCTTCGCCTGGGCAGCGGGCAGCAACAGACAGTGAACGGGATCATTTTCCAGGAGGAAGACGGGAAATTGTCCTGGTCGGGCGGCGAAGGGTCTTCGATAGCCCGCTTAATTGTTCCACCGGGGAAAGACTATGCCGTTCGTTTGCCGGATGGAACGGAGGTGACGATCAATGCAGCCACCACACTGGAAATGCCGCTGGCATTCGACGACAGCCGGGAAGTAAGGGTGGACGGGGAAGCCTATTTCGCGGTAGCGAAAAATGAAGAACAGCCCTTCCGGGTACATTTACCGAAGAGTACTGTAGCCGTATTGGGAACTTCCTTCAACGTCAACACCTATGATAGTGGCCAGGTAAAAGTAGCCCTGGAATCGGGCGCCGTTAAACTGCTCACGAATGATGGCGATGCTTTATTGCAGCCTGGAATGGCGGTCAACTACCAACCAGGAGTAAGACCCAGGGCCGCAGCTTTTGATGCCCGAACAGTATTTTCCTGGAAAAGCGGTTATTATGTATTTGAGAATACGCCCATATCGGAGATCGCTGATGTCATTGCGCGTACTTACCGTGTGAAGGTCGTCATTGATTCAAAGGCCACAGCAGAGAAGAGATATTCATCCCGCCTGGAAAAAGAGGCGCCACTCGAACAATTCCTGGAACGATTAAAAACACTCGATAACATTGACTACCAATTTAAAAACGGAGACACTATTGTGCATTTGTTATTCCGACCGTAAACAAAAATTGCTATGCGATCAACATTATTTAAAGCTAACAAACTCCTATTAATCGAAAAGGACAGACAGTCTTACATTACTGCCAACTGCCTGCCACTGGAGTACCTTAAACTGGTCATCCCCTATGCAGGTTTGTATTTCAGGGAAGACGGGGATTGTGAAATACTCTCCCAGCACATTGGCGCTGGTCCATTTTCACTATGGATGCACGATGTTTTTGCAAAGGAGAGGATCACATTATTACCATACACGCCTTATCACATCTGGACACTGCATTTTATGTATGAGGATAGCCTGGTAATAGAAAACCTGGGGAATCCTCCTTATCAGCTCGAAGAGCGGGAATGCAACCTGTTCAACCTGCACCCGGGCTTACATCCTATCCCCATGGAGGCCAACAGGAAAGTACTGTCCGTACATGTTAACATCCGCCCGGAGTTCTTTCCAAGGCTGATGGCAAAGTACCCTGTACTCACAGAACTGCTGAGTCGTCCGAGCCCTGCAACAAGCAGTGTGCTCAATGAGCATCCGCATCCGATCAGTGCGGTGTGCGATCTGCTCATACAACGGGTCCTGACTTGTCGTTATACAGGCAGGAAGGCGCATACGTTCATTTATCGCAGCATCCTGGACCTGCTGCTGAACTATGCCCAAAGGGAAGCGCATGCGCATGAACCCTTCCTGTTCAGCAGTCTTGAACACCAGGAAACTTACAGACAGATCTTTAAGTTCCTGATAGAGCAGCCATACAAAAAGTATTCGCTGGCAGAGCTGTCCTGGATGTTTCACCTGCCTGCGGCTGAATTATCCCAGGGATTCCTGCAGCATTATGCCATCTCCGTGGAAGATCTCAATCACATGATCCGTATGATGATGACCTTTCACCTGCTGCATAAAAAGAACTGCTCGCTACCGGTTTTAGCAGACGCAGCTGATTTTAAAGATGTGGGTGAAATGGTGAAGCAACTGGAAGCCTACTATGCGTTCAAAGTGAAAAAGTAGGGATCAATATTGGGCAAAGCTGTTACCATTCTTTTCGGAATGCAACTAGTTATTCCTACAGTCTGTATACGTCAGGCTGTAGATACCACATTGTGAATACACATTATGAATAACTAGCTTTAAATTCCAACCATGAAGAGATTGAATGTAGCAGCGGCTGCCATTGCATTGTTGTGTGCATCGCATGAATATATCCACGCACAGGCGCCCATTAACTCCAAATCCTCCTGGCAGATGCAACCTGTCAGTATTCAAACAAGATGGGCTAAAAATGTAAATCCCCAAAACGTACTGCCCGAGTATCCAAGACCACAGATGGTCAGGAACCAATGGCAGAACCTAAATGGATTATGGCAGTACACCATCACCCCGAAAGATGCTGCCATGCCTACACAGTTCGAGGGACAGATACTGGTACCATTTCCGTTGGAATCAGCCCTGTCCGGTGTAAAAAAGCCATTACAGCCTACGCAGCGCCTTTGGTATAAACGCACTATCACCAAGCCAGACATCACCGGCGATAAACGGGTATTACTACATTTCGGCGCTGTTGACTGGCAGGCCACTGTCTACATCAATGGCAAAGAGATCGGCGGCCATACCGGCGGCTATCAAAACTTCTCTTTCGATATCACCGATGCATTGCAGGATGGTGATAACGAGCTGGAAGTATCCGTATTCGACCCCACCGATCAGGGTATCAATCCTCATGGCAAGCAGGTATTGAACCCGCAGAATATCATGTATACCGCCAGCAGCGGTATCTGGCAGACGGTATGGATGGAAACCGTACCGGCTGCTTATATCAACAACATCCGCATCACACCGGATATTGATAAAGGCAACTTAAAACTGGAAGTGATCACTGCCGGTAAAGAGCGTGAATACTCTGTGGAAGCTGTGGCTTCTAATGGTAAGAAAGTAAAGGGTAAGCCCAATACACAACTGTTGCTACCGGTGCCTAATGCACGGCTTTGGAGCCCTGATCAACCATATTTGTACAATCTCAATGTAAAGCTGCTGTACAAAGGCAAAGTAGTGGATACCATTGGCAGTTATTTCGGTATGCGTAAAATAGAAGTGAAGAAAGACGAGAAAGGAATGGAACGCATCTTCCTGAATAATAAATACACCTATAATTTAGGCGTATTAGACCAGGGTTTCTGGCCAGAGGGATTATATACTGCGCCGACAGATGAAGCCTTGAAATTTGATATCATGGCCATCAGGAACATGGGGTATAATACGATCCGAAAGCACATCAAATTAGAGCCCGCTCGTTGGTATTATCATGCGGATAAAGCTGGTATGCTGGTATGGCAGGATATGGTAACCTGTGCGAACGACAAGGCAGAAGCAAAGAATGAATTTGAAAAAGAAAACAAGGAAAACATAGCTCAGTTATATAACTACCCAAGCATTGTCACCTGGGTATTGTTTAACGAAGGTTGGGCACGCTATGATCAGCAACGTCTGACAGAATGGATGAAACAGACAGATCCCTCACGTATAGTGAACGGCCATACTGGCGAGAACTATGACCGTGGTGCGCCTGAAGATTCAAAAAAATGGGCAAGCAGCGATCTGACCGATATTCATGATTATCCTGGTCCAGGCATTCCACCTGCATTGCCTGGCAAGGCGCGTGTGTTAGGTGAATGGGGAGGTGTGAGAGTTCCTACTTTAAAACATCAGTGGAATGATATGGAAGGTTGGGGCTATATACAGGTGCCTGCGAGTGCTTTTAAAGCGAAGTATGATTCCATGGTAAAGAGCCTGAAATCCCTGGAAGAAAAAGGCTTGTCTGGCTCTATTTATACCGAGCCATTTGATGTGGAAACAGAAGAAAATGGTATGATGACCTACGATCGGGAAGTCATCAAAATAGCTGATGAAGATCTCAGGAAGATTCACAGCCAGATACTGAAGCAAGCAGAAAGTTATGCAGCTGCGCCTGGCGTTTTCCAAGCCAAAGTGGCTGACACTGCTAATCCTGACCTGCAATATGCAACGCTGTTACAACAGTTTCATAACGGCAAAAAAGATCCGGAGTTTGTAAGGGATCTGACACTCATGGCAGTACGTTTAAAAGACGATAAATCTGTTCCCGATTTGAGTGCTGCATATATCAATAGCATGTCTGATCCATTCACATTCAGGAATATGACCTTTATCAATCGTTTCACAAGATCTACCAAGGATCCTGGCTTTAATATCTTATTCAAAAACCAACAAAAAGCAGGTGAATTAATTGGTGATGACAATGTAAGAAATAAAATAAAGTCTGTTGTATTCAATGACGAAATCAAAGCTTATGTTTCCGGACCTGATGCGAATCCAGACTGGAACGAATTAGAAAAAAAGATAGTCCCAAAATATGGATCTCCTGGTGAGGAAATTTTATTGAATGCTAAAGCAATTCATTACATAAACCATAAAGATTGGAATAACTTCGTTCCTGCAGCATCTACATTAATCGATAAATACAGGAAAAGCGTATCAAGTGGTATGTTAAATGATTTCGCCTGGGCAGTGTTCGAAAATGTATCAGACACTTCACTATTGAGATCTGCACTTCTATGGAGTAAGTATAGTCTGGAAGACGAACAAGTACCAATGATGATGGATACTTATGCAAATTTGCTACATAAACTAGGCAACCAACAGGAAGCTATAAAGTGGGAGCAAAAAGCAGTAGAAGGAGACCCACGTGAAACGGTCTTCAAAGACACCCTCGAAAAAATGAAGAAAGGGGAAAAAACCTGGAACTAAATAAACCCATGCCAGCTGCGCATCTCACACCAGATGCGCAGCTGGCACATTAACTTCATATTAACTTCTTTTTACTTTTCATTTGTTAGCTTAGCATCGAACCAACTTTATCTTCCCTCTCATGATTGCTCACTATACCGAACTACTCGATACTTTTGACAAAACACGGATTGAAGACTGGGGCTTCTACTTCCATGACAATGCGGAAAGAATTGATACACTCATCCAATTTTATGAAGCATATAATAAGCATGTCATGAATGCACAGGCAAAACGTATTCGCGCGCTTAAAAAAAGTATAAGTCAGCTTACCGGAGATCATCGTTGGTCCGATATGGAAGGATTGGAATTAACCTATGATAATTTTGAACCATCGCTGTATATCCGTGGGAGTTTTAATTCCACCCCAGCAAATCCTTTAGGGACCTTCAACATTCACATTCTCGCGCCTACGGTGCAGGCCTGGAATCATTATGAGAACCAGCTACTTAGCCGTTATACAGCGCAGGAACCATTAATAGCAGGCAACAAGACAATATTACAGGTGTTTACTGCTCCCGGACAGCAGGAGAAACAGATCCTGGAAGCCTTGCAGGAAGTGTATTTGTTCTTATCCAGCTTGAGTTTGAAGAATTTTTTGCTCCCATTAACATCTCATTAACGAACTTAACTTTCCAATTTACTAGCTTAGCTAAAGTATATAGCGATTGTCGTTTTTCGATTCCCGATGGAATACACCAACGAAACCGGCTTAACGATAAAGCATTGTTCAAGTATCACCAGCCCCCATGCAAGCCAATAGCGGATTGCTGCCTGGTCTTTAAATGATAGTTCATGTGTTGAATCAAAATAGACCGTTAAAACGCGATTATGTACCCTACATTATTCGAAGAGAACAAATTATTGTTGATTGATCGCCTCGACCAGGCCTATTTTCCTGCTGCGAACGTACCTTCCGAGTATCTGCCCCTTATCATACCCTACGCTGGCTTATATTATGAACAGGATGACGATTACAATGTGCTGTCACAGCATATACAACTAGGCCCATTTTCTTTATGGCTGCATGATGTATTTGCCTGTAACGACATTGTGCTGCGCCCGTACACGCCCTTCCATATATGGGCGCTGCATTTTATGTATGAAGACACCCTGCGCGCTGAGTTAGTTAAAACGAATACTTTTACCCTGGAGGAAAGACAGTGCAACCTGTTCAACCTCTATTCCCACATGCCCCGTGTACCCATGCAGGGGGGGAAGAAAATTCTTTCATTCCATATTAATATACTGCCATCAGACATGATGGTGCTCGTACAACAGTACCCGGGTCTTTATTATCTCGCCAACAAAAGGGTACAAAGGAAATCCAGCGTTATTAACGAAAAGCCTTACCGTATTAATGCTGTTTGTAATATGCTGATCCAGAGTATCCTGTCGTGCCGGTATGTAGAAATGCCTGCCGCCTACTTCCTGCAGCGGTGCTGCCTGGACCTTTTCCTCAACTTCGCCCAGCAGGATGCCATCGCTGACGAGATCAGGCCTCCTACCGAGGCGCAAACGGCCCTTTTTAACCAGATCTTCACCTACCTGACTGAACATCCGCACATTAACCATACGGTGCAGGAAATCGCCAAAATGTTCAATATGCCGGGGGTGAAACTGGCACAGGGGTTCCGGGCACAGTTCAGTATCGGCATCACACCTTTCCTGCACATGGTGAAAATGAACATGATCTATCACACGCTCATGCAGCGGGCATGTACCCTGCGGGACCTTGCCCTTGTGGGTGGCTATTCCCACATAGAAGACATGGTCAGAGACGTGGAAAAGCACTACGGCTGCAATCTGGCTGCATTGCGCAGAAGCATGTAAATTTCATTTTGCATTGTTCACCACAAAGCTCCGTCAGGAGCTTTTTTTATGCCCCCTATACCCTTCCCTCCAAAGTTTTTCTCCTCATCTCCTAAGTTCTCTTCTGCCTGGCACAACTACCTTTGGAAAGAACGAAAACTGCATACTACCATTTAATAGTTTCTCCAAAAGTTAGCCCATGGATCAACCCATTTTAATACCACAAACAGATAGCCAGGTTCCTGTAAAAAGAAAAGCTATTATTATAGGAGCTGGCCCCGCCGGATTAACGGCCGCATACGAATTGTTGAAGAGATCCGACATCATTCCGGTAATACTGGAAAAGTCAGGAGACATTGGTGGTATCTCAAAGACCATTAATTATAAAGGTAACCGCATGGACATTGGCGGTCACCGCTTCTTTTCAAAATCAGACCGTGTGATGAACTGGTGGCTGAACATACTCCCTGCCCAGGAAACAGGCAATGAACAGTTCACCATCAGCTATCAGAACAAATCCCGGCAGGTAACACCCGGTGAAAGCGTTACTTCCGGCAACAGCGACAAAGTAATGTTGGTGAGGGAACGTCTCTCCCGCATCTACTTCCTGCGCAAATTTTTTACTTACCCGATACAGCTTTCTATCGATACACTAAGGAAACTGGGAATAGGCACCACCATCTCTATCCTGGTTTCCTACCTTCAGGCCCAGCTATCTCCCCGTAAACCGGAAAATAGCCTGGAAGACTTTATGATCAACCGCTTTGGTAAAACACTCTACAGACTATTCTTTAAAGACTATACGGAAAAAGTATGGGGGGTACCCTGCCACGAAATTCCGGCAGAATGGGGCGCACAACGCATCAAAGGCGTGAGCATCCGCAAGGCGATCCAACACGCGGTCCAATCGGCCGTTAAAAAGAAAAAGAAAACACCAGGAGACATCGCCCAGAAAGATACCGAAACAAGCCTGATAGAGCAGTTCCTCTACCCTAAACTCGGCCCCGGCCAGTTGTGGGAAGAAGTGGCCCGCCAGGTACAGGAAATGGGCGGTACCATCCTGATGCACCACGACGTGATCTCTGTCAATACACAAGACGGTAAGGTGACCGCCGTAGAGGCCTTCAACAAACAAGACCTCCAGACTATAGAATTAAAAGGGGACTATTTCTTCAGCACCATGCCTATAAAAGAGCTCATCGCCAGCATGGAGGCAGACATTCCGCAGAATGTACGCGAGGTAGCTGCCGGACTGCAATACCGTGATTTCATCACTGTAGGCATTCTCCTTAAAAACCTTTCCGAACAGGATAAGCGAACCGGTAAATGGAAGCCTTTACAGCTGAAAGATACCTGGATCTACATACAGGAAAAAGACGTCAAGGTAGGCCGACTGCAGCTGTTCAACAACTGGAGTCCTTACCTGGTAAACGATCCTAACACCGCCTGGGTAGGTATGGAATTCTTCTGTAATGAAACAGACGATTTCTGGAAACTGCCTGATGAAAGGATCTCCGCACTTGCCATCCGTGAACTGCAGAAAATAGGCTTAGCCAATGCGAGCGATGTGCTGGATTCTACCGTGTTGCGTGTGGAGAAAACCTATCCCGCTTATTTCGGCGCCTATGAAAGATTTGATGAAGTGAAACAATATGTGAACACCTTTCCAAATCTCTTCCTCGTAGGAAGGAATGGTATGCACAAGTACAACAACGCTGACCACTCCATGCTCACAGCGATGGTGGCAGTAGACAATATCATTGCTGGTGAAACAGGGAAGGATAACATCTGGTCCATCAATACGGAACAGGAGTATCATGAAGAAAAAACGGGACAGCACGCCTGATCAGCTATACATGAAATTAGCCGGACAGGAGTGCCCGGCTACATGTATACAGACTAAAAAATTCAATCAGGATGTAATGATACACCTTTCAACATTGAAATAAGTTAATGCGAGGTTAACAGATTAAATTTCCCTCGTAACCACAAAGTTCATCCGGCGCTTCATGCCACTGTTTCCTCAGCGTCGCGATTACGCTGATCGTTGACCCGGCTGTAGGACTATTGGCCTGGTAGCGGCACACACCACACCCGGGCCATTTTCCTGCAACAGCAAGAGATGGCGGTTAAGATTTCTAATTCCTAATTTATTTTTCCATGCGAACGCCATTGTTACCACTGCAACGGCTGCTGGATTGTATGCAGCACCCACCACGCCCGGACGACCCATCTGCCTATGAAATAGCCAGTACCCTGCATAAACAGTCGCTGGCTGCTATAGAGGAGATCACGCTTGAATTTGAAGAATGTTTAGCTGCAGGCATCAGTGAACAAACCCTTCATAAATATGTGAGTACCTGCCAGGAAAAACTCACCGCGCTTTGCAACGACGTGCCTTTCAGCTGGCTGGAAGTAGAAACTTCTGCGCCTGTGGAATACGACGAATGGCGCTACCTCTGTAATGATATCTGCCACCAGCTGGAAGATCTCATTCTCTACCTCATGCTTACCTATGCCAGGTTTTATAATAAAATGGCGGTCACGCCAAACGTATACCGGGAACTGATGCGGCAACGCATCGCTCCCGGTCTTTCTGTGATCCGCAGCTGGTTTGCTGAAACAGACGAAACTTGCAGAGAACTACAACTGATGATCCTCGGTCTGTATGATGCCTTCCTGCCGGAAGTACCCAATAAGATGAATTATTATCAGCTGGACTTCCTCCGTGAACTACAACAGGCACTGCTCAAATACTGGTCGCAGGAAGACAATACCATGGAACATGGTTTATTGCAGCAGTTACTCTTTTCCCTCAACTTCAACAGCACGGATTATTATCATTATTGCACTTCTTATATCAGTCAGCAGTTATTAGAACTGCCAGACACGCATACGCAGCTGGACCTGTTGTCCTTCATTCATAAAACACTCTGCCAGATACCCGTAAAACAAGGACTGGCTTATAGTCATGATGCGCCGTCTATTATCGCATTACTGAAGGAATGGCTACTGGTGGAAAGTAAATACCTGCAGTCGGGCATGAAACGGCATTCTTCCAAAAGTGTCCAGCAATTCAAAACCCTTCCGGAAAATTTCAAGCTGCAAACCAGCCTGACACTGCCGGAGCTGGCAGCACTCTTCAGGATCTTAAAAGAAGCGGGTATTATAGAAAACAGGAACATGCAGGATGTATTCCGCCTGCTGGCACTCTGCTTCTCTGTGCAGAAGAAAGAGGCTTTCGAAGGAAACTCGTTCCAGTCAAACTACTATCACATTTCAGGGGAGACATTAAAAAAGATGGAGGACCTGGCGCATTCACTCGTCAGGAAAACCTACCAGCTGAGAAAAGGATTGTAAGCCACTATACATGGCTTACTTTTTCTTCTTTTTCTTTTTCTTCAGCATTTCCTGCTGTTTGTTATGCTCATCCAGCAGTAGCTGCCAGTTATCATTAGGGATATCTTCAGAGAAACTGATCGTTTCCCGGTAATCGTTCTTGTCTATTTTCATTACGGTGATATCCTTGCCAATGTAGGCATGGATCGCCTCCAGCACCGGCTTTTCTTCCTCACTACAGAAAGAGACAGCCTGTCCCTTTTTAACGCCACGGCCTGTACGTCCCACACGGTGTACATAGTTCTCCGGAACATCCGGCAGGTCGTAGTTCACCACATAATCCACATCCGGAATATCAATACCGCGGGCGTTTACATCGGTCGTGATCAGGAGTTTGACATCTCCCTTCTTGAACTCATCCATTACCTGCAGCCTGTCATCCTGCTCCTTGCCGCCATGCATAGCCAGTGATTTGATACCTACACGCTCCATGGCAGCTACGACCCTCTCCGCACGCACTTTTGTGCGTACAAACACGAGGATCTTACTATCGGGGAATTCTTTCACCAGTCTTTCCAGGAAGAAACGCTTGTCATCCATCTCCACGTAGGCTACGGCATGCTGTACGTTCTTGGATACGGGATCCTGCGGAGACACCTGGATCCTGATAGGGTTCCTTACGACGGAATAAGCCAGGTCTTTGATGTCTTCATCGATGGTAGCAGAGAAGAACAGGGTCTGGTGCTTACGGGGCAGGTGTTTCAGCACATCCCGGATATCGCGGATGAACCCAAGGGCCAGCATATGGTCTGCCTCATCCAGGATCAGGATTTCTGTCTGGCCGAGGTCAATAAAGCCCTGGCTGATCAGGTCAAACATACGTCCCGGTGTGGCAATCAGTACATCCACACCCTGGGCCAGCTTCTTCAGCTGTGGCGCCTGGTCTACGCCACCATGCAGCCCTAATATGTTCAGTTTTGTGTATTTCGCGATGTTCTCAAACACTTCCGAGATCTGGACAGCCAGTTCACGGGTCGGTACCATTACCAGGCATCTCACTTCTCCTTTCGTTTTCCGGGGATGGTATCTTTGCAGCATATGCAGCACAGGAATGGCAAAAGCGGCTGTTTTACCGGTTCCTGTCTGTGCGATAGCCAATACATCATCTCCCTTCAGAATGGAAGGAATTGCCTTAAATTGAATATCCGTAGGACGTCTAAAACCCAACTCGGCTAAACTTCTCTTAATCTCTTCGGATATATGGTACTGCTCAAACTTCATGCGGCAAAGATAAGGCTAGCAACTGACATTGGCGAAAAGGGGGATATCTGCTGATTCGGTGTCAGTAATACCAGGCGTTGGCACACAACCTGCTAATAGTTATCTTTAAAGATAATTCGATTCCATGAGAGGCAGAATCTTCGTCAAATTGCACCCGATACACCGCATATTGATCAGCGCAGGCATAGCCGGGCTGGTATTTGTGTTTACCCAAGCGGCATCCCTACCGCCGCTTATTAAAGTAGTGTTATTGTGGGATGTATTTGCCCTTGCCTATAACATCACCTGCTGGTTTGTGTTCTTTAACCGCAGTGTGGATGAGATCCGGAAATATGCCAGAAAGGAGGATGGCAGCCGGGCATTCGTGTTCGTAGTGATCCTGCTGGCCTCTTTTGTCAGTATGCTGATGGTATTGCTGCTTATGATATCCGACGAGTCTAAAGAAGCAGACAAACTGCTCTTTTCGTCGGTAGCCATCGCAGGGATCCTGTTGTCCTGGGCCATGGTGCATACCATGTTTGCCTTCCACTATGCCCATATCTACTACGACGACGATGAGGATAAAGTGAAAAAACAGGCAGGAGGCCTGGAATTCCCGGAAGAACCAGAGCCAGACTACCTGGATTTTGCCTATTTCTCCTTTGTGATCGGGATGACCTTCCAGGTATCAGACGTGCAGATCAGTGACCGCAAGCTGCGCCGCATAGTGCTGGTACACGGCCTGCTGGCCTTTCTGCTGAATACCTTTGTGGTAGCACTGACGATCAACCTGGTGGCAGGACTGAGGGGTTAACGACTACAATGAATGCAGACCCTATTATTCATATTGATGCCAGAATGCCTGTGTGGCCAGCTGTCCGGCTCTTTGCAGACGTTTTCTTTCCCGCAGGGGCTGTACAATTGTCTTGTAGGCCCGTTGCAGGTAAGGCCAGCCAAAAGCGGCGGTATTAAAAATGATCATGATAGAAGAGAATAACTGTAATCCCATGAAGAGGGCAATGCCCAGATGCATCCCTACAATGGCCAGATAGCCATAGGGGCGGGTGCGGCGCCACCAGATAAAGAACGGATAACCCATCTCCAGTAGCAGTGTGCTCCAGCCGATCACCTTGGCCAACAGCGGGTAACTGGCCATCCAGTGCATATCAAAACGGGCAAACTGTCCCTGCATCAGGGTCTGCCAGATGGCTTCCCCATTCCACCATTGAATACCCATGGCCTTTTCAACACCTGAAGCAATGTATACCACACACAGGTGCAGTTGTAAGACGCGGATCGATAAGGTGTTCCATTCATTAGCTACGGGTTTGGTATGACGCGAAAAGTTATCCCAGGCATAAACATTCCCCACCGGCATCAGCATACAATAGAACAAGGCAATATGCATAAACGTTTCCACACCATATGCCGCCATAAAGCCGGTGTTGATAAACGTAAACTGTAGGGCCCATGCAATAAAGGCCGCGTAGCGGGTGAATTTACCCACCAGTAATACCATCAGACTGCACAGATAAACTCCCATCAGTACATATACCCAGGTATCTGCCGCAATGCCTGTTGCATTGGCCAATGGCTGCAACCAGGATAATTGAGGCATATAAGGGTCTACAATACCACTGCTGATAGACCAGGGTACCAGTCCATTAGCGCCGTACAACAGGGTAATGCTCCCCGCCAGCCAGCCGCCCTGGACTAATCCCAACAGGGCAATCGCTATTCTGAAAAATGCCAGTGGCTCGCCCGTGGAAGGAGCCAGGAAGAAACGTTTAAGATGGCTAAGCATAGTGGATACGTTTTAAAGGGTGGTGGGTCTCTTTTTAAAATCTTTCACCAGGAATGGCTCCCACTTTGGCGTAGCGCCAGCGCGGTAGGCGGCCATATCCGGTACCCTCTTACCGATGACGGTCACCCGTACCATCTGGCTGGAAGGATTTTCACGTAACATATAAGCAGCACAGCTCTTGGCCAGCAATGACTGGGCTTCGTCTATGCTGAAGAAATTGTAGATAGTCTGTATGCGGCGGTTACACTCCGTATTGCTGCTTTCCAGCCGGGTGACCCGCTGTTCCCTTCCATCTGCCAGCGTATACACCACCGCTATTTCATTGCCGATATGTGGTGCGAAAAAGCTGAAGATATTCCCGCTGCCGGTATAGTCGCCATAGGCGGTGATCTGTTTCAGCCACCAGGATTTGTGTGTTGTCCATTCTTCCAGGTGAGCAGCGTGTAAGGCGGCTATCGTCAGGTGGAAAATGGCGAGCCCTATCCAGCAGCCATGTTTTATTGATATCATAAGGGATGCTTAAAAAGTCAGGAAAGGAGTAGAAATAGCACCGGGAAGGCCGTCATTCCCGGATGCTATTTCCAATTGAACCGTGTGTGAAAAGCTTAGAATCCGATTACGGCGCCACCGGCTATTTCTTCAACATTCAGTTTTTCGAAGCGGCTATCCAGGCGGGCAAAATTGGCGCGGATATCTTTCAGGATCTGCGGGTCGAAACAACCGATCAGGTTGGGGAACCTTCTTCTGAGGATATCTTCCCATTTCAGGCCGTTGTAGATAGTCAGACGGGCGCCAGCGGTAGGCACTTGTGTAATATCAGCAGTGCCATAGAAACCACGGGTAAAGTAAGGAAGTGTACCGGCTGGGATTGACAAACGGAATTTTGACAGTGTTGCCTGTCCGATCACTTTCTGATCTACCGCATCGGGCACTAAACGTGCACCGGCAGCCAGGAAGGTCTTGGTAGCAAGCAGTTGTTGTCCTTTACCGACTTCATATACACCCAGATCAAAGAACTGTTTGGGGTCAACTTTCTGAGCCAATGCTGCTGCGCGGGAAGCAATATCCAGGATGGGGATCATGGTAGGACAGGTTTTGATCCAGATCTTCCTGAAGGGGATCTTGTCATAACCGATCTTAGCCAGTTCCGGGAATGGCGGGCGACCACCGGGGCCAAAGAACTGTGTTTCTTCAGACAGGCTGCCATAACGGGCTTTGGTAATGTAGTCGTTGGTGGGGAGTCCATCAAAAGCCAACAGGTAGGTATCCGGTGAAAGATCTTTCAGGATAGCATCCAGTTCATCTGTGCCGGCTAGTCTTGCGCCGGTTTCAGTCGTGGAACCTATAGATGATTGTGGGTTAGCCTGCTGATCTTTTTTGCAGGAAAACAGTGACAGGGCAGCTATTGCAGCCACGCCTGTAAACAAGAGATGTTTACGCATTTTCTTTTGGGGTTTGTGGTTAATTGAATGAATAAATCGATGACTCAAAATTCGATCAATTCAACCTACCCGTCAAGTGCAAAAACTCCTGTTTTACTACGTATAAATACGTAAACAATGGAAAATTCAACAGATGGGCTACCCTATGCAGCCCATCTGTTTCATAATTTCTTTCTACAGCTCTATCTGAGGAACAGGATCTTGCCGGCCTCGCTTGGTTTGTAGGTGCCGGTAGCACTGTCGAACGTATAGGTACAGGTACCGAAATGATCCCATGCACATACGTAATCATAATCTTTGATGCCTGCTACAGCAAACTCGCCCGTACTGGTTTTGTAGTACTTGATTTCAGCACGTTCAGCCTTGTTTTGCAGATTGGTAGCTACCGCTGTTCCGGCAGCGAGGGTAACGGCTACCGCCATTAATGCGAATCTTACATTTTTCATTTTGTGGTCTGATTTTGTAGGGTGAACGGGGGTAACAACAGGATGACATTGTTAACAGCATGTCCGCTGTCAATATATTAATATCGGTTTCCTTGCGATGTTCTTTTGTGCTTATCGAAGTTTGCCAGTGTTAACAATGAGCGCTTTGCTTTTTTCCTTTTCATGGGTTTACATTTTGTGTCGTGACGGGGTTAACTTAATAGGGTATTGAAATTTTCATGGATGATAAAAGGCCGTCTTTCCTTTATTGATGACACGAAGATATAATAGTCTGCTGCTACATCACAGCAGTTGTGAAATTGATATTAGAATATTTACTACCTTTGCGTCGGATTAACACAAAGAGTACATGAAACCCTTTCATAGTTACCAGAACCCCTCTCTTGCAGTGGACCTTGTCGTATTCGGTTACAGTCAGCAGCAGCTGTCCGTTTTACTCCTGAACAGAAAGGAAGCGCCCTTTAAAGACCGCTGGGTGCTACCCGGCGCCTTCCTGCAAATGGAAGAACGCTTCAAGGATGCTTGTTCCAGGGTACTGAAAACCAAACTGGGAATGGATGACGTTTACCTGGAGCAATTATACTCTTTTGATGAACCAGACCGCGATCCCCGTGGCCGGGCCATATCCGTTGCCCATTATGCGCTTGTCAATCCCTCCAAAGTAGCGATTGCTGCCGGTAGCATGGCCAATGACGTGAGCTGGTTCAACATCAATGAATTACCTGCTCTGGGGTTTGATCATGATAGCATCTTCCAGCAGGCACTCCAGCGCCTACGTTCCAAGATCACCTATTTCCCCGTGGGATTTGAGCTGCTGGATGATCTGTTCACCATGCCGGAGTTGCACGAACTATATGAGTGTATACTGGATACGACTATTGACCGCCGCAATTTCAGAAGGAAGATCCTCGACTCGGAATATATTATTAATACCGGGAAGAAAAGAGAAGGCTCGCAGAACAGGCATCCTGATCTATATAAGTTCAACAAAAAATTAAAGAAGAATAGCTTCCAGATAAATGTCTAACTATGAAATACAATAATGAATGGCTGATACAAAGGTATCGGGCTAAGGAAAAGTTAACCTACACTTTCTTCTGGGGACATAAAGGAGAACCTGGTAATGTCACCAAGAGCTGTTTCAGCCAGTGGTGGCCAGCAGCGTTCAAAGATGAACAACATGTTTACCCCACAGCAGAACACTGGATGATGGCTGAAAAAGCAAGGTTGTTCAACGATGCTGCCTCTGAAGAAAAAATACTTAAGGCCTCTACACCGGCAGCTGCCAAAAAGCTGGGCAGGCTTGTGCAACATTTTGATCCCACTATCTGGGATGCAAAAAAATTCAACATCGTAGTGAACGGGAACCTGCTCAAATTCTCTCAATATCCCAAAATGAAAGAATTCCTGATCAGTACCGGCGATACGATCATCGTAGAAGCTAGTCCACTGGACCGCATCTGGGGAATCGGAATGGGTGCCAATCATGAACATGCGGAGAACCCCAGCCTCTGGCGGGGAAGGAACCTTCTGGGATATGCCCTGATGGAAGTCAGGGACCAACTTAAACAATAGATACAATGAACGAACAACAAACAAAAAGCATCAGCAAATTTCTGAGCCTGATCCTACGCCATCAGCCGGAAGTCATCGGTATCACACTCGATGAGAACGGCTGGACTGATGTAGATGAACTGATCGCTAAAATGAATGCCAAGGGGCATCGCATTTCTTTTGATCAACTAGAAGAAGTAGTCATCACGAACGACAAACAACGTTTCGCTTTCAGCGAAGATTATAATAAAATACGCGCCAGCCAGGGACATTCTGTGAATATCTCCCTGGGACTGGATCCGCAGGAGCCACCGGAATATCTTTATCATGGTACAGTAGCGAAGTTTCTGGATAGCATTCACAAAGAAGGACTACAAAGGATGAGCCGCCAACACCTGCACCTGAGCCGTGACAGGGAAACGGCTGTTAAAGTGGGGAGCCGCAGAGGTGCTCCGGTGATACTTAATATTAACAGCGGGGCGATGCATAAGGACGGGTTTCTGTTCTATCTGTCGGATAATGGCGTCTGGCTGACGGATCATGTGCCGGCGAAGTATATAAATTTCTAAACGAGACCAATGTCCAACAGGAACTTTATTAAAGATGCTTTACTGGGAGTCGCAACAGGCGATGCATTGGGAGTACCGGTGGAATTCCGTTCCAGGAGTTTACTACTTCGTGATCCTGTTACAGGGATGAGAGAATATGGCACACATCATCAACCAGCAGGTACCTGGTCTGACGATAGTGCTCTTACATTTTGTCTTGCGGAGATGTTATGCAAAGGGTATGATCTACAGAATCTGGCTAACCGTTTTGTTAACTGGAAGAATTATGGTTACTGGACACCCCATGGAAATGTATTTGACATAGGCATAGCCACAGCAGAAGCGATTACCCGATTGCAAACCGGTACTCCTCCTACACTTGCCGGAGGCAGGACGGAAGGTAGCAATGGAAACGGTTCCCTGATGCGCATCCTGCCACTGCTCTTTTATATAAAAGACATGCCCATAGAAGAACGTTTCAAACATGTACAGGAAGTATCTTCTCTTACCCATGCACACCTACGGTCTGTTAATGCCTGCTTTATTTACCTCGAATTTGCCCTGGCGATACTGAATGGACAGTCCAAAGAAAGTGCATATGAAGAAATCTGCTTCACACTGACAGATTTTCTGCAGAACAGTGAAGCACCTTACTTCAGCAAGATCCTATCAGGAGAGCTGCCACAGTTACCCATAGAAGAAATCCATGGCACCGGATATGTGCTACGCACATTAGAAGCGGCGCTCTGGTGCCTGCTCAATACTGGCTCTTACAGCGAAGCTGTACTACAGGCCGTAAATCTCGGAGACGATACAGACACGACAGCAGCAGTAACCGGCGGGCTGGCAGGATTACTCTACAGTTGGGAGGCAATTCCGGCCGACTGGTTAAATGTTTTGGCTAAAAGAGATGCAATTGACCAGTTGATTATTAACTTGCAAGCCAAAATTTACAGGTAAATGGCGCGGACGTTTGTAATTGGGGATATACATGGCGCACTGAGAGCATTGGAACAAGTGCTTGAAAGGGTTAAACTGAAAGCGGATGATCAGCTCATCTTTCTGGGCGACTATGTTGATGGCTGGTCTCAATCTGCACAGGTCATTGACTATCTCATGCAGCTGGAAAAACAATACCATTGCACCTTCATCAAAGGGAATCATGATGCCTGGTGCGAGTCGTGGTTAATGGGAGGATACCCTGACCAGACCTGGCAATTCAATGGAGGCAGAGAGACAGTCGCCAGCTATGACGGATATAGTCAGTCGCAAAAGAATAGTCATATCATTTTCTTCAACCGGATGAAAGATTATGTGATCGATGCGGAAAACAGATTGTTCATACATGCAGGTTTTACGTCCATGCATGGCCCTGCCATGGAAAGATATGACACCAGCTACCACTGGGATAGAACGTTGTGGGAAATGGCTATTACCATGGACAAGCGTATCAAGAAAGATTCCAAGTTATTCCCAAAAAGATTGTTAGTCTTTAATGAGATCTTTATTGGTCACACCCCTACCATCAACTATGATGTGGATATACCAATGAACGGTTGTAATGTATGGAATGTAGACACAGGGGCGGCTTTTTATGGGAAACTGACGGCCATGGATATTGATACAAAGAAGTTCTGGCAGAGTGATCCTGTACAACAATTGTATCCGAATGAGAAAGGAAGGAACCGGTAAGACCTTATCTTAATAAAGTCAATTCTTTTTTCACTAATGGAAGGTCTTTGTCATTGATGTCTGTTTCAAAATAGTAAATCACGCCATCTTCCATTACAATTCTGTTCTCAAGGTCTTCATCACTGAGGTAATCGCAGGCAGTCGGGATGTTCCAGTAATCAGTGATCCTGATCCATCTGCCTGCAACGTAAGACCAGGTGCTGGCGGTATACATGCAGGCATGCATGGATTGTACAAAGACGGAAATATCATCATTCCCATCCCCGTCCAGATCGCCTTCGTTCACCAACCTGATATGCCTGCCTGTTACTACCGGCATTGGTTTTATCTTGTTATCCTGGAACCGGACAATATACTGTGTTTCGCTTGTCACCTCAGCCCCTTCCTCCTGTGGCGCGTCACTGTCAATCCTGCCATAAAACACACCATACGCAATGTCGCGACTGGTGTCTCCATCGAAATGGCCCTCAACACGAACAGTGTCAGGAATGATCTGGATATCTTCCGGTGGAGACGAAAGTATCATGACGCTTGTGTCTATAGCAGATTCAACTATGTTATTCATGCCAATGGCTTTGGCTCTGGAGGACTCTATAGTGGAGTGGCATGCTGGTAACCAAAAGAGACATAAGGCATAAAGGGACTTTTGCATCTCACGTAAATTCTTGATACTAAAGTATTAATTTATTTACGCTTTCTCAAACAATTACTTTAGTTCTCAATGTATTAGGGGGAATTGAAGGTTCGTCCGATCCCCTCATCAGGCAAGGCATCATGCTTATAATAGTAAGGAATCCTATTTGTCAGTGCAACTGTTATAGGCCGCAGGACGAAGACCTGTACACATCATCTGATGATTTACTACGTTGTTCTGTTGAGCAGATGTGTGATTGTTTCTTATCGTGTGACCCTTCTTGTCCGATTTAGAGTGGGAACGTTTGCGTAAATATTTACGCTATGTTCTGATCGCTCACGTATCAAATCCTGTAATTTCAGTAACAAATAAATCCCCGATATGAAAACACTAATACTACTGGCATTTACATGCCTTCTGGGAGGAGGTATGTCTTATGCACAAACCACGCTGTATGTCGCCCCCGGCGGCTCAGCATCTAACCCTGGTACAAATATCAATGCCCCCACAACATTGGCCAATGCACTGGCTACTATTTCTGCAGGAGGCACTATTTATCTGAGAGGAGGCACTTACAGTCTTTCTGCATCTGTGATCATTCCGGCAACCAACAACGGTACATCATCTGCCAACAAGAATGTTGTAGCATATGCAAGCGAAGTACCTGTGCTTGACTTCTCCGGACAGGCTATTGCAGACGCTAACCGTGGTGTAGTGCTGGACGGCGATTATTGGCATTTTACAGGCATCACCATTTCCAGTGCAGGTGATAATGGTATGTTGCTGGCCGGTAATAACAACATCATCGAAAAATGTATTTTCAGCAAGAACCATGACAGTGGTCTGCAGCTGAGTCGTTATGTTACCAGCAACACAACTATCAGCTCCTGGCCTTCCAACAATCTTATCCTGAACTGTGAGGCATTTGACAACCAGGACCCGGGTAATGAAAATGCTGACGGATTTGCCGCTAAACTAACCTGTGGTACGGGCAATGTATTCAGCGGTTGTATTTCTCACAATAACATTGACGATGGATGGGATCTGTATGCTAAAACCGATACAGGCCCTATTGGCCCTGTAACACTGGAAAATTGTGTATCATACGGTAACGGTACGCTCAGCAGTGGCAGCACTTCCGGTAGTGGCGATAAGAATGGTTTTAAGCTGGGCGGTTCAGGTATTGCTGTCAATCACATTATCCGTCGCTGTGTGGCTTTCAATAATGGTCATCATGGCATTACAGACAACAATAACCCTGGCGCCATGGAAGTGTCCAACAACACCAGTTACAACAATGCGCAATCCAATTTCAATTTCAGGGATGGCAGCACAGCCACTTACAGGAATAACCTGTCTTTTAATGCCGGCTCCAGCGATAAATCTATTGGTACTGAAGTGGGATCCAGCAATGTATGGTGGAAGAACAATGTCAGTACCAACAGTGGCGGCCTGGTAGTGAGCAGTGCAGATTTTATTTCTACTACCCCCAGTGTAGGCAAGAACTCAGACGGTAGTCCTAATCTGGGTAACTTCCTGGCCCTGGCGAGCGGCAGTGATATGATCAATGCCGGCGTAACAGCGCCTGGCATTACCTACACAGGTTCTGCTCCTGACATCGGCGCTCGGGAATCAGGCAGTGCCAGCAATCCGGGTACTTATACACTCAGCCTTACTGCTTCACCGGCAACAGGGGGGACTGTCACGGCCAATCCTAATGCGTCCTCTTATACCGCAGGTACCGTCGTTACATTAACAGCGACTCCTGCGAGCGGTTATACCTTCTCCGGATGGAGTGGTGCAGCCAGTGGCATATCCACCACTGCGACGGTGACGGTTAATTCCAATCTCTCCGTTACTGCCAGCTTTACCGCTAACAATGGCGGTGGTGGTAATACGCTCCGCATAGATGATGCAGCAACCACTACCAGCGGTTATTGCGGCGCGGATGGTAGTCGCCAGAACAGCTATAGCGGCGCAGACGGCGGTTATTATATCAACCTGTCCAACGCTACAGCGAAGGGCGTGAATTATAGTATCACAGTGCCATCAGCGGGAACGTATTCCTTTGTATGGAGATATTCCAATGGTGGCGCGAACGTTTCTACCAGTGCACGTCTGCTGGTGAATGGCAGCACAGCGGTATCCAGCGTATCCTTCCCGAAGACCAGTTCCTGGACGGCGTGGACGACCACAGCGGCAGTAACCGCAACACTTGCCGCCGGTACCAATACTGTCAGAATTGAGACGACTTCTTCTACTGAATTTGCCGTGATAGACTGGCTGGAAGTGACGGGTAACAGTCCTTCAGCAGGTGCTTGCAGCGCTGGTACGCTCAGTGCAGCAGCCTATAAAGGAGAAGACACGTACACAGCCGTGAACGACGCAGCGCGTGTTTACCCTAATCCGGTGGTGAATACATCTACTGTCAGCTTCTATAATAAACAGGAAACAAGAGTGGCTGTCAGGTTATTTGATGCCAGTGGTGCGCTTGTGACTACGGTGACGAACCAGCGCTATCCGGCAGGACATCATCAGGTGAATGTCGATTGCAGCCGACTGGTGAAAGCCGTGTATTTTATCAGGGTGGAAAGAGAAGGTAAGAATGAAACGTTAAGGATCATCAAACAATAGTTTTTAGTTGCTCTCCCGGTTTCAGTGCTCTGCCCCGCTGTTGCTCTGCGGCGGCAAAAGCCTCATCCGAAAGCGCCTGAAATCCTTTGGGCGCTTTCGATGCCGGGCCTTTATAAATACCTACAAATGGTTTTGACAATGTTTTACGGGTTACGGGATCTGTCATCCGGAAATATTGCGGATACCAGCCCTGCACAGTACGATTGTCGGGAACTGCCTTCTGCGCAGTTTTTGCCCTTTTCTCCAGGATCTTTTCCAGGGTGATATTATTGATAGCTGCTTCCCTGAAGAAGTAAACGCGACGCCCTTTTAATCCATTTCCACTTTTGAATACCCCTGCATGATGCCATTCTGAAGCGAAGGGCTCCAGCTCTTTTGCACTGATCTTAGTATTGAATTTTTTGGATAATAATGTAGCGACTTCACCCGCTTTCAGCAATTGCTTGTCTTCAGCATCCTGGTAATTTTCAGACTTTCCCTCCTGCAGATATTTACGCATCTTCATGAGGGAAAGTTACAATAATTCATTTATCATGTATCATTCTACTATCTTCCGGCACCTCTGCCCTCTCAAACATGCCATAGTCCCTGCTCACTGCCGCGATACGCAAACGATAATTCTCAAACACATGATCGCGCCCGGCTGATTGTGCCATACGATGCATTTCTGTATTCCGCCATTGCTGAATAGCGGCCCTGCTGGATATGATGTTATCGGCTGACTGGCTGCGCAGGACAAAGCAATCCAGGGCGATTGTCATTACTGCGGAAGGGGAGAAAATGTTAAGGCAGCATTTTAGATTGACCGTACGGGGTTAAAGGTGTTATACGAGATATGTTTTGCAATATTGATCATTGTATGCTGGGTTACACATAATAACATTCATCTGCAGACGAACATCCCAAATTCCGGGGCGGCGCCCCGTGCCCCGGGTTTCGCCGTTCCCGGGGTTAAAAACCCCGGGCTACAAACAACGCGGCTCCTCTGGAGCCTATTGGTGTTTTGTTAAATGCGTTGTTTGCTTTCTCACATCGTCCAGTGTTCACGGCGGATGATATCCTCCAGGCGGGCTTTATCTGCGCCCATTTGCGGCTCTAATCCTAATTGCTGCATCAGGCTGTAGCTATTGATGACTCCTTCTTTATACCAGGGCATTTCTTTGCTTAGCACCATCAGCTTTGTGAAGCCCTTCATATGCTCGCCTTTCTGGATCAGGAAATAGGCATGTGCTGCCCTGAAATGTGGATAATGATAGAATTCACCGGCTATTGCGTCCCAGGTGGCTTCAGTGACAGCCGATTCGGCTTTCAGCAACGCGATGGCATATACGGGAGAATGCAACAGGTCCTGTTCGAAGCAGACCAGTTCCGGAATGGTTAGCGACTTCCGGTTGTCATTCAAAAACTTGAAGTGAAGCACCTCGTTATATAATTCGTGCGCACGTTCTTCTTTATGCGTATAATGCCAGATATCGCCCAGCAGGATCTTTGCTTTCAGATGATTAGGTACCAGGTGCAAGGCTTTCTCGGCACGCTCTTCCGCCTCCTTATATTTGGTGAGGATGAAATACGACCGGGCCACTGCCATGTGAAAATTGGCATCTGTAAGATCCGGACCAGTGGCATATTCGGCAGCCATCTTCAGGGCATGCTCAGGATAACGGTCTATGTTGAAACGCTCTATGACCTGCCAGAGCTTCATGGAATCTCCGATGGAATTATCTAAGATCTTATAAATGATCCCACGCCTGTCCCATATCGACTTTACTTCCTTCCAGTCTTCAAACGCCTCCGGGAAAGCGATGGCAAAAGGAATCACTTCATTCGTTTCTTCCGAGCGGACCCTCATACTCATCTCTTCTTTGGGCCTGCTGGTATAACGTGCGGCAGCAGCCAGGAATTCTTTGTCAAATAACTCTATGTCTGTCAATACCGGGGCAGGAATAGCCTGCCTGTTCTTGCTGTTTCTAAGGCCAAATAAGTTAGCGAAAATGCCCATATCCGAAAATCTGAAATTGTTTTGCAAGATATACAAAATATATACATATTATTTATAATACCATCTGAATAAATTACCGGGAACAGTCGCCAATTATATTTAAATTAGGACAGGAAGCGAAGTATTCAGAATTTATCTTATATCAACCAAATGTCAATCTCAAGAAGAGCATTCTTATCCCAGACAGGGAAAGTGGCTGCTGCCTATCCCGCTATGCTGGCGCTGGGAATGTTACAAAAAGCACCCGCCCATGCCTTTGACCTTCCGGGAAATGGGAATGGTAAACGTATCGTTATCCTTGGAGCAGGACTTGCAGGCCTGACAGCCGCTTATGAGTTAACAAAACTTGGATACCAGTGTACCATCCTGGAAGCACGCAACAGAGCTGGAGGAAGATGTTGGAGTATCCGTAAGGGTACCGTTCACCAGGAAACAGATATCGCGCCTCAAACCGCCACTTTCGACAGTGACCAGTACTTCAATGCAGGGCCCTCCCGCATTCCACATCATCATGAGCTGACCATGCATTATTGCCGCGAATTAGGTGTGCCCATACAGGTATACAATAACGTGAACGAGGCGACTTATTTCTTCAGTGAGGGCAAGGGACCTCTCTCAAACAAGAAGATCAGGGCCAGGGAGATCCATAATGACCTGCGCGGTTATACAAGTGAACTATTGGCCAAAGCGATTGATCAACAACAAATTGACACCGCCCTGAGTAAAGAGGATACGCAAAAGATCCTGGAATACCTCCGGGCAGAAGGCGGACTGGATATTGACAAGCTATATAAGGCATCCGACAGGCGTGGATTTATTGAAGCTCCTGGTGCAGGTGACAAACCCGGCAAAATAGGGGATCCTCACCGGCTGGCGGATATCATTTCCTCCGGTCTGGCAGACCCCGATTTCTATAACGTGGCGGAGTATACGTATGAACTACAGATGACCATGTTCCAGGCTATCGGTGGTATGGACAATATCGCCAGGGCCTTTGAACAACGGGTAGGAAAGATGATCCGTTTCGGATGTGAAGTAACAGATATTTTGAATCAGCCGGAAGGTGTGAAGGTCATTTATAAAGATAAGAAGGGCAGCAACGAACTGCAGGCGGACCTTTGTATCTGTACCCTGCCATTGCCGGTGTTGAGCAATATCCAGCATAACTTCTCTTCTGATGTGAGCCGGGCTATCGATTATGTACCTTATATGATCACCGGGAAGATCGGCTTACAATTCAAAAGAAGGTTTTGGGAAGAAGATGAGCAGATCTTTGGAGGCATTACCCATACCAACAATGAGTTAACACAGATCTTCTATCCTTCTTACGACTATCTCAGTAAAAAAGGGATCCTGCTCGGCTATTATAACTTCCATGAGAAAGCAAAGCGGGTAGGCAATCTTACACATACTGAACGCGAGAAACTGGCATTGGAGAAAGGTAGCCTGATACATCCGCAATATAGGAAGGAGTTCGAAACGTCTTTCTCCGTCAGCTGGCATAAGACGCCCTACAGTATGGGCGGGTGGGCATTATACACCGGCGCTACCCGGCAAACGAACTACAAAAGCTTATTACAACCAGACAAACAGGTATACTTCGCAGGTGAACACACCACCTACCTGAATGCCTGGATGGCAGGCGCTTTCGAATCGGCCAGAAGAACGGTAGCTGACATTCATGCCAGGGTAACAGACCAACGTATCACTTATCCCACTGCTACCGGCAGTTGATGACATAGATTTTTTACAACCAAAACGAATTGCTATGAGTACCACCAACTCCATGAACAGGCGTGACTGGCTGAAGACCACAGCACTGTTTACCGGAGGATTGACCATGCTTCCTCCGGCACTCAGCCGGCTGCAGGCAGCACCGACGGGTCCTATCGCCAGTAATAGCCCTGCTTATGCCAACGATATGGCGCTCGGGCCTAAACTACCTGCCAACTTAAAAGCCAGACTGTTTGCCAACGAGAATCCATTCGGTCCTTCCCCCAATGCGAAAAAGGCCATTATGGACAGCATAATGACCAGCTATCAGTATCCTATCAGATTGATGCCGGAGCTGGAAGAGAAAATCTGTGCATATGAAGGCATCACACCGGAAATGCTGATGCTCAGCTCTGGTTCTTCTCCCCTGCTGTTAGGCACCGCTGTTAGTCTTTGCAGGGATGGCGGCAACGTTGTTACTGCCGATCCTACTTATGACGATCTCCCCACCCGCTGTGAAAAGGTGAACGCCAAATGGATCAAAGTACCCCTGACCAAAGACTACACACATGACCTGGATGCCATGGAGAAGGCCATTACACCAGAGACAAAACTGGTCTATATCTGCAATCCCAATAATCCGACAGGCACGATTGTGGACAACGACAAGCTGAAAGCATTCTGCGAAAGAGTATCGCAGAAGGTGACGGTATTTGTTGACGAGGCCTATATTGATTATTTGCCAGATGCAGCGGCCACCACATTGATCAGTAGTGTCAAGAAAGGACAGAACATCATAGTGGCACGTACCTTCTCAAAAGTATATGGACTGGCAGGTTTACGCCTCGGTTATATTGTAGCACAACCTGCCACTATAGCGAAACTGCAGCCACATACATCCTGTAGCTGGGCGGCGCTCTCCGCTCCTGCAATTAGCGGCGCACTGGCCAGTTATCAGGACCATGCCTATATGCAGGAAGTCGTGCAAAAGACAATGGAGAGCAAACAATTCCTGTATGATACGCTGAAAGCGGAAGGCTACAGTTATATTCCATCTCATACGAACTTCGTGATGTTCCCCCTTAAAATGGACGGCGAACGTTTTACAGATGAAATGCTGAAACGGAGTGTGGGCCTACGCAACTGGAAATTGAACAACCAGGACTGGTGCCGGATCAGTATAGGACGCATGGATGAAATGCAGGCATTTGCTGCTGCATTCAAGGAATTATCTTAATCAACAGACTGTATGAAAAAATATCTGCTTACATTAATCACTTCTGTTTGCATACTGCAGGCAATGGCGCAATCCCGCCCTATCACCACTGCTGAATATGTGAAAGCAAAATCCTTTACAGTAAAAGACCTGGATAACGACACTTATGTAAAGTTCAACAACGCTTATGTATTGGATCGCTATGAAATGCGGAAACCCTATTTCATTACGGGCGATGATGGTCAGAAAAAAAGAATTGATCTATACCGGTTGGTGGCAAAAGACAGTATGCAGGAGATTGCAACTGTTATCTTTTACACCAATGAGAGCGGCAAGCTGTATACAGCTGTAATGCCGCTGTTCAACAGCAATGCTGATATCTGGAACCAATACTTTGAGGACATTCATGCCATTGACAAAGTAGAGAAGAACTATGTGCTGAAACTGTCTTATGTACTTTCGAAAGAATTCAGCTACCAGTTATACAAAGGCATGAACGCAGGGAAGAATGTGAAGGAAGAAGCCGGCACATATGGCACGGATATCTGTTTCCCGGGCGACCAGCTGGTTACACTGGCCAATGGAGCGCAGAAAGAGCTGCGTGATATCCATCCGGGAGATGAGATTGTCAGTCCGGATGCGACTACTCACCAGACTACTACCATCCGCGTGAAGGAGCTGGTGAAACATACCGCTGAAAACTATGCCATCACCCGTTTACTTGTTATGCACGCAGCAGAACAGGAAGCAGCAGGTGCACATGTAGTGACCTTATCAGGTAAGGTATTGCAGGCAACGCCAAATCATCCGATACTGACCATTGCAGGTAAAAAGCAGATGGGGACTGTAACAACAGGCGATCAGCTGCTTTGCATGGATGAACACACTAAAACACTCGTCACATATACCGTTGTCAATAAAACAGAAGCTGCCGGAGGAAAGCAGGCTGTTTACAACATCGTAGCGGAAGGCGGCGATGCCTTCATGATGAACAATATCATGGTATTACAGAAATAGAAAAAGGGGGCGCTTGCCCCCTTCTCTTTTGATTACTGTTCCACCAATACTTTATTGGCGATGCTATTAGGCACCAGCTGATAATCCTGGAACGTGACGGATGCAGCAGCTCTTCCTGAAGAAAGCGTGCGTAAGGTGGTCACATATCCAAACAGATCTGACAAGGGCACTTCCGCCTTGATATACTGGGCACTCGCTTTCATTTCCATTCCCCTGATCACACCACGACGCCTGTTCAGGTCAC
Source organism: Chitinophaga ginsengisoli (assembly GCF_003014595.1). Classification (GTDB taxonomy): domain Bacteria; phylum Bacteroidota; class Bacteroidia; order Chitinophagales; family Chitinophagaceae; genus Chitinophaga; species Chitinophaga ginsengisoli. The sequence goes on from NZ_PYGK01000003.1 coordinate 675,011, forward strand.
CCGTAATAGCGCCGGTATGTTCCTCTGGCAGGGTCACTTCCACACTCATGAAAGGCTCCAGTAAACGGGGAGCCGCTTTCGCAGCTGCCACACGGAATCCCATCAGGGCAGCATGTTCAAAGTCCAGCGCATGAGAGTCTTTCTCATGGATGTTGCCATCCAGCAAACGTACCCGCATCGATTGTACAGGATAACCTGCCAGCACACCATTCTGCATCGCTTCCTCAAAACCTTTCTTCACGGAAAGAATGAATTCACGTGGGATGGCGCCACCGGTCACCTCGTTGACAAACTCCAGACCAGGCTGTCCGTCTTCACGCGGAGACAGTTCAAACACGATCTCAGCAAAGTTACCGGAACCACCATTCTGCTTCCTGTACACTTCTTTATGTTGCACCGCCTTGGTGAACACTTCTTTGTACGCGATCTGCGGTTGTCCTTTATTGATCTCCAACTGGTAATTGGTAGCCAGCTTTTCCAGCACCACTTCCAGGTGTAATTCCCCCATCCCTTTGAGAATGGTCTGACCAGAGGCAGCATCCACGGTTACGGTCAGGGTAGGATCTTCTTCTACCAGTTTCGCCAGCGCTTCGCCCAGTCTGTTCACATCTTTGGCCACCTTCGCCTCGATAGCGTACCCCATCATCGGTTCAGGGAAGCTGATCTTTTCCAACAAAACCGGTCTGTCTGGATCGGACAGGGTATCACCGGTACGCACATCCTTCAAACCGACTACCGCGCCGATATCACCAGCACTGATCGCATCTGCCGTTTCATATTTGTCAGACATGATACGCATCAGGCGACTGATACGCACCTTCTTGCCGGTACGGCCATTCCATACGGTATCGCCGGTACGTAAAGTACCTGCATATACTCTGACAAAGGTCAGTTTACCGGCATAGTCATCAGAGATGATCTTGAAGGCCAGTGCAGCAAACGGACTTTCTTCCGTAGTGGTGATCTGCAGGCTTTCTGCTGTGTCCACATCCGTTGCATGTATCTCTTTCACATCCGTCGGAGCAGGGAGATAACGCACAACAGCATCCAGTAAAGGCTGAACACCTTTGTTACGGTAAGCAGCACCTGCCAGTACAGGGATGACCTGCATCTGTAAGGTAGTGCCGCGCAAAGCACGGTAGATCTCTTCTGCGGATACAGTAGCAGGATCAGTGGTATAACTTTCGAAGATACCTTCATCATATAATGATAGTTCTTCCAGCAAAGTAATACGCGCCTGCGCTGCTTCGGCTAACATATCCGCCGGAATATCAGTGACGGTATATGTTTTACCATCCTGGCTATCCCATACATACGCCTGCATCGTGATCAGGTCTATCACACCGGAGAATGTATCTTCCGCACCAATAGGCAATTGCACAGGTACGGCATTCGTATGTAATACATCACGGATCTCTTTCACCACACGACGGAAGTCGGCACCTTGTCTGTCCATCTTATTGATCATCACGATGCGTGGCACATGGTAACGGTTAGCCTGTTGCCAGACTGTTTCAGATTGTGGTTGCACACCTGACTTCGCACAGAACACGGCAATAGCGCCATCGAGTACACGCAGGGAACGTTCCACTTCTGCCGTGAAATCAACGTGGCCCGGTGTATCTATAATATTCACCTGGTATTTATTACCATCGAGTTGCCACCAGGTAGTAATGGCCGCAGAGGAAATGGTGATACCACGTTTCTCCTCTTGCGGATCGCTATCCATGACGGTATTTCCTTCATCAACACTACCTAACTTATGTGTAAGTCCTGTATAATACAGCATGCGTTCTGTAACGGTTGTTTTACCGGCATCCACATGCGCCATGATCCCTATATTTCTGAATTGTTCCTGTCGTTTCATTTCTAATGATTTTAAAGCAATAAAAAAGCCTTCCGCTCTGGTAACGGAAGGCTCGCTGCAATATGCATAGCGCTATACGTTACCGGACATGCCGTGTAAAGAATATTGTCAATGTTTTGATAATGGCTATCATATTGCTTGTTATAAATGTTGTTAGTGAAAATTTAGTTGAATACAATGTTGCTTAGTTTTGTGGACATACGATTCACATGTAGCAGTTGTATGTAACTGCTGATGGTATGTCACTAAGTCTAATTGTCTGAAGAAGAATGGGGGAGACAAATAAAAAGGCCCCTTCGGATGAAGAGGCCTCTGAAGAATATCCAGACACAATAATTAACCTCTCATATCCGGGCAAGGATCTGCCTCCCCGTCCTTAATTAAGACAATGCAGGTGCTTGCAATTACTGCCCTGATAGCAGCACTTGCGTTGAACGCTGATTGATATGAAAGAATGTTTGTCATTGTGATTAATGCTTTTAAATTTCGCGTACAAATGTACGAAGAATTTCGATATAAAACACACTACATCGATTAGGAAACAGTTGCACATAGCTCATAGCGGAGAATGGCCATTTAAGGTGCCATATGACCCTTTTCTTAAAACTTATGACGTCCTATCTAACTAATGTAATAAACGGGTTTTCCTGCCTCAGATATGCGGAATGTGAGGTTGATACGTGCGCCGATCTTCCTGGAAGTTTTAGGGACATGGTGTTCGTACAGGTCCTGCATGGTTTCTCCCATTAACAGGAAGCTGCCATGGGTTAAGGGAATGTCCAGGAGGGAAGTTCCCACGTGGTTCTTAGGCCTTACCTTAAACAGCCTTGTTTCTCCGAAGGTGACGGAAGCAATAGGGTGATGCCTGCCATCTGCCGGCAAGGTATCGCTGTGCCAGGATACGGAATCATTCCCATCCCGGTAGTAGTTCAGCAGCACCCGGTTAAATTCGATACCACACGCTGCTTCTACCCTGTCTTTGATCTCCAACAGCTCTGCCGTCCATTCCATTCCCTTTTCGCCTCCATAATAGGCGGTTAAACGGGGATCCGGGAGGATCCGGTCATACATTTTCCGGGTTCGCTGTTGCCAGGGGGTGGTGTCTTTGAGTATTCTAAAGTATTTATCAGATTCCGCCTTGGAGAAAAACTGCTCCCAAAGCCGTAGTTCTGTACCAGGTAGTTGAAAATCTACGTAACGCCTCCTTCCCTCGTCAAACAGGTCACAATCATCAAAAAGTTGCATAGGGCACAAAGGTAAGGAATAATAGCAAAATGCTAAAAATATTAGCATTTTAATAGGTTTTTATAGCAGATTAACCCTTGTGCTTGTTCGACGCAGATTCGACGCTTGTTCGATGCTAGTTCGATGCTTGTTCGACCAGGGGAATTATGTTAAAATAATATCGGAATGGTATGATGCCGCGCTTTGCGGGGGCCCGTTCCGGGTGTGTCACGCCGTCCTGGGGGCACATCGGCGTTCATTTCGTTTCCCGGGGTTGCACCCCGCGTTCATTTCGTTTCCCGGGGTTGCACCCGCGTTCATTTCGTTTCCCGGGGTTGCACCCCGCGCTCATTTCGTTTCCCGGGGTTGCACCCCGCGCTACAAACAACGAGACTCCTACGGAGTCCTATTATGGTTTGTTCCTATAACCATATCAGGGGGTGGCGCACCGGCAGATTACGCACCACCTCGGCATTGGAGGGGTGGTGGTCCAGTTTTGTCCAGGTATTCATCCATTCCTGCTGTTGATAAGCGGTTGCGCCAAACACCAGGAAGGGATGCGCCACCGGCCATTCATCCCAATACATGACATCCTTTTTGTATGGCCAGGTTCCTTTGTCAGCTACAAAGGGGTATAGGAAAGCGATCCCCTTTTTTATGTTACGACCGTCGGGTAACTGGTAAGCCCATAAGTCATTTTCCTTGTCGGAAAGGATCTGACAGATGGTAACCATGGCATCCAGGTTAAACAGAGAGTACCCATAAGGCTTCGTTCTGGCCAGTTCTAGGGGGAAACTGCCATCGGCAGCCATCTGGTTAGGCAGGAGTACCTGTTTGTACCGATCCCTGCAGAAACGTAATAAAGCCGTGTCACCGGTGAAGCGGGCAAAACAGGCGGTCTGCATTACCCAGCAGGTACCATGGTTGTTCTTTGCGTTCATCTCATCTTTGCCATACTGATGTGTTGTGAGCCAGTGGAGATAGTCTGTGAACCATCCCCGGATGCCTTTCAACAGGCTTTTGTCAAAGGCGGCGGCGTCCTGCATGACCAGTACCCCCTGTGCTACTTCCATCAGATGGATGGCATCAATAATACCAATACCTCTGCCGGTAAATCTACCCTTAATAGCCTGGGCATATTGCAGGTTTGGATGCATGAGCGTAGCGGTATCGGTGAACCATGCACGTAGATGCGGTAAGGCCTCACGGACATAAGCTTCATTGCCAGTAATGCGGTAGGCGGATGCCAGTGCGCCTATAATCTGGCTGAAACGGATCATTGCATGACGATGTGCCACAAAGTTGTCAGGATTGGTCATACCATCCCGCTGGATATAAGGACTATCCGGATGCACTGGATTAGGCCACCAATAATCACCTTCAGAATAAAAGTCATGTTTGCCTCCTGCACTCCGTGTACAAGTGGCTGCAGTTACAGTTACGGGCGCCTGCTGTTTCGCCCAGGCAGCTTCTTTGAGTACCTGCTCACGCAGTACATTGACGATTGTTTTATCCGGTGGATTAAATGCACTGCATATCAATAGTATCAGTAGAATCGTAACGTGTTTCATGGGTTATCAACATTATGTTCTACATAATACAAAAACTCCTGTGATAATTTTCGCTAAATTGCCCGGATGAGAAAAGGACTACCTATATTTATCCTGACCGCCTGCATACTAAGTGCATTCTCCTGCTCCGCACAGGCACTTCAACCGCTTGATGTAGCAAAAGCGATCTTTGACCCAAAAACTGCTCCTGATTTTGTCAGTCAACACAGTACAGGCGATTATAGCGGCCATCCGAACGGACTGGATATGCCTGCAACAACAAATACTTCCTTCCTGCTTATCCAGCAGACAGACAGTAAAGCAGTCATTGCAATGAATACCCGGGACAGTAATGGCAAGGTGACTGATAAATATCTTTTCTTTACCCAAGACAGTTCCCGTTGGAAAATGTATGCAATGGCAACACCTACACTTGCCCGCCTGCACGAACATAGAAAACAGGAAATGGAAGCGATATCTTCTGCACAGCTGGATAGTCTTATTACTATTTATCAGCACCAGGAGTATCCTCCCTTTAAAAGCAAAGAAGAGTTTTCCTTTATATTGAATAGCTTACGCTTGAAACTAGCGCCTGATGATAGTCTTATTGCACATTTCCAGCGACATAAAGCGGCATTTAACCAACTGTTGAAGGAAGTAAATAAGACGTCAAAATCTCCCGAAACCGAAACACCCACATTAGTAGATACGCGAACGCCTACCTACAGTCCGTTACTGATCAGCAACGTTACCACCGGTGGTTTCCTACCTAAGGAATGTATCGACTTTCATATAATGAACGACCAGGTAGGATATCTGTATACTTCTCACAAAAAATATCTGCCGGAATTACGTCCTGACAAAGTCATTATGTTAAGACCGCTCGGAGGTGGATGGTACTTATATAAGGTGAATATCTATTTGTAGGATGTTATTTTTTCTCATGGTATCAAAGTATGTTTTAACGGTGTTGTCTAGTTCTTAAACACCTATTCAGAAAAACAAAAAAGGATAACCATGAGAAAAACACAATTGTTAGCCTGTTGCCTGTTGGCAATAGCAGGGATTGCCGCGTGTTCAAAAAAGAACGATGAAAGCCCCCGGTTAAACGATGGATCAGCGCTCGCTGCAGCTGAACCACCCACAGTACAGGTACCTGGCGTCTGCGAATATGACCTGGACGAGACTGCATTAAAAGCACAAGGTTACACGAAAGTATTTGAAGACAATTTCAATACGCTCGACAGCACAAAGTGGGATCGCTGGAATAGTGGTGCCTATAACAACGAACTGCAGTTGTATACACCCAAAAACCTCCACATCGTTGATGGTAAACTGTTAATTAAACCTGTAAGAGAGAGAGTGACCGGTGCAACCGATCCTGATAATTCCACGAAAAAAACATTCAATTTCACTTCCGGCCGAATTGAATCCAACTACAACTTTAAGGCATCTACGGCTACTCCTAAAGTACGCATCTCAGCACGCATGAAACTTCCTTTCGGCCTGGGTATGTGGCCTGCATTCTGGTCATATGGCGGTGAATGGCCTACTAATGGAGAGCTGGACATCATCGAAGGATTTGGAGAACGAGACCTTTATAACACCAATATCTGGTATGGCAGTCAGGCGGGTACGCCGGATCATGACTATACACTTTCCATGACCTATGTAAAGTCGCAGTCAGATCAAACTACCTGCTATCACGTATATGAAGCAATCTGGCAGAAGGATACTGTTACCTTCCTGTTTGATGGCAACATTATCAGGAAGTTAGTATCATCAACACCTGCCGGACAATTCATTCCAAAGTTCTTTAACAGAACACAACACATTACTTTGAATGCAGCTATTGGCGGCGATCAATTTGGCACAATTGATCCATCCAAAATTGTCTTGGGTGATACTTATGTTGACTGGGTGAGAGTGTACACGGCTAAATAAATTATATAAGACAGCCGGCCCTGATGGTACCGGCTGTCTTATTGCAATTCGTTCTACTGACAAGGTTGAACTTTATCTGTTTACTACCGGAAATTGCGAGATCCTGAGTTTTGTACAGCCATAAGGCACCAGGATGATATCCTCCGCTTCACCGGTTTCCAATCCATATGTCATTGTATATGGAATGGGCCCGGTCATTTCATTATAAAAGTTCCAGGTGGGAATGCGTTTTGCTTTTGTTCTGATCAATACCGGCGCATTTTCCAGCTTCCATGGATAACTGACTGTACTGTCTTTCTTTTCCACCACATAACTTTCCTGCAGTTTGTCGTCGGGTACTTCTATCAGGCCATAATTCCACGGTGTAGTAGGTCGTACCTCATAATAAGTGGCGCCATATTCAATAGGGTCTTTATCATTCGTTACCTTCTTTATCTGCTCACCTATTTTCAATGCATAGGTAATAGGACCACGCTCTACAGACATGGAGTTTTCATACCACCTGCTTTTAGAGATCTGCATAGGTAATAGCAGTTCCACTACATCACCTGTAGTCCAGGCACGATCTACCTTTACCACCTGGTTTCCGTCCACTTCTTTCCATAGCTGTCCATTTACCTTTATAGTAGCTTGTTTACACCAGGCAGGAATCCGCAGATGAAAAGGAAATGTTACCGATGCAGTTTTCTTTCCGGTGGATAATGTGAAGCGGATAGATTCTCCAAACGGATAGCTGGTTTCTTCTTTAAAAGAGATCTCTGTATGATCTCCTACATAAGTAGTTACTTCACTAGGTGCATACAGTAATGCGGCAATACCTTTATCTGCGGTAGCATACCAGAGGTTCTGCGTGAACTTAGGCCAGCCCTGATGCATATTGGAAGTACAGCAGGGATATCCTGAGAGCAGACCATAACAAAGATCTGTACCGCTATGGTTCACGTCAAAGTTGCGGGTGTACCGGGTAGCCATTACCTGGTTGGCTTGCTGGAAATATTGCCGTTGGATAAAGTCTTCCGCGATCTGCGAAGGCAGCGCGTTGAACGCGATCTTCTCCAGCTGATCAGCATAACTGACATCACCGCTGATCTCCAATATACTTTCCAGTGTGAACATCATTTCTACAGCTGTGCAGAGTTCAGATCCCTGTGTAGGATTGTTACCATGCAATGATTCATCACCGCCAAACAGGCCATGGGCCATGCCATTGTACCTCCGCAGATCTTCAAAGCCTGTTTTTGTAGCGTCCAGGTATTTTTTATCAGGATGTTGCTGATAATAGACTACCGGTTCTTTCATACCCTGTGCCAGGTTCACACCGTGAACACTACCGGGACGGCGTAGCATGTCGCTACGTTGAAACGCATCCGTAAAGTCAAAGGTCTGCTTGTGCATCAGGTCAGCCAGGTCCAGCAGGAACTGGTCGCCCGTGATATTATACAGCCAATATATCACCATCAGATTATCCCCGGCGCGGTATCGGCCCCAGAAGGACCAATGATCCAGCGGAAAGGTGGGCAGTTGTTTCAGCTGATACCTGAAATAGTTAGTAAGCAGGGTGATGACTCTCTGATCGCCGGTAGCGGAATAATATTGTTTCAATACTTTCAGCATCACCATCTTGGGCCATCAGTCGCGACTATTGTCGCGTTGTATACCTGGTTCATAGGGGTAATCCCGGGATGGGCCGAAGTATCCATCCGGCTGCTGACTTTTAATCGTCCATTCTACCCAGGGTTTCACCCGGGCAATCAGCATCGTGTCTTTCAGGATATAGGCCAGTGGCAGCAGTCCGTCTATCCAGTAAGGACCACGTTCCCACTGATCGCCATCGCCACCCAACCAGCCGTTGCGCGGGCCCATCACCAATGGATATAACTTATCCAGTTGACCGGTGGCACCTTCCTTCTGGTTGACCAGCATGGTCTTCAGCCATCCCTGTGGTGCGATGGCTCCTAAAGGCAGTTCGATGTAAGGTTTCTGATAAAGTGGGGCGCGGTTGCCCGTGAATTGTGGGACCTGAGGGGCCTTTTGTTTCTTCTTCACCTGACCTGTAGCGGTGTAAGAGAGGCCTATCATGAGTAGTGGAATAATAGCAATGTTCTTCATACAAAGTGCTTATGATAAAAATATGAGGGCGGGTGATCCTCAGCATGAAGAACTAAAATATAAATAATTGCCTGCTTATCAGAACAGAATTTATGGTTGGTGAACTTTCTATGGCTTCATTAAAAATCTGGGGGCCTTTAACGCAGAAGGTCCATGAAAATACTTCCATGGACCTTCTGATTATCAAAGTGAGGCGTTATTCCGTCACAGTGAATGATACTTCATTTACTTTGGTAAGACCACTCATACCGCTGTCCTGGTAGGTCACTTTGTACTTTCCGGGAGCGGTGATCCTGTAGCCTGTCAGCAGGTCGATCTCGGCAGACACCTTACCTTTTGCAGGTACTTTGATGTAAGCATCTGCCGGAGGAGGCATGATCCTTTTAGCCATGATACCCTTGTACTGTGCAGGTTCGCCTTTGCTGTCCTGGATCTCAAAGTAAGAGTTCATGAACTTTTCGAATGGAGTATGCCATTTACAGAACTGCAATTCCTTGCCGGAATTATTGGTTACGGTAAATTTCAGCATAACAGGGCTACCTACTTTTACTTTTTCCGGTACAGACATAGTGCTAACAAGTTCTTCTGCAGTTGACGGGGCAGATGTGGTAGATGCTGCTTTCTGCGCATGTTTGCAGGCAGTGAATGAAAAAACGGACAGACAGGCTGCCAATGTAATAAGCTGGTTTCGCATTTAAATTATTTGAGGGGCGAAAATTAAATGAAATAATTTAATTATTCTTATCTAGCCGTCAGGTTTAGCGTTAAGGCTTCGTGAAAATTGTAAGTTTCTTACACCCGCATAGCGGAAGGGAATGACGATTTTTGCGACATGGACATCAATACAATCATTGAAGGAGCACATAGTGTATCTTTAAGGAACCTGCAACCGGCGGATGCAACTGCCATGTCAGAACTGGCTAACAATCCGGCAATTGCCCGTAACTTAAGAAATGTATTTCCCTATCCTTATAGCAGGGAGGACGCCGTTTTTTATATCGGCAAGGCCCGGGAGGGTGCATGGGGAATTTGCCAGGCCATTCATTACCAGGATACATTTGCAGGTGTCATCAGTTTGCTACCACAGGAGGATGTATACCGGCATACTGCAGAAATAGGTTACTGGCTGGGGGAACCGTTCTGGCATAAAGGCATCATGACAGAAGCAATCCGGCTGGTATGCCGTCATGCCTTCAGTCAGACAGGGATCATCCGCATTTATGCAGGTGTATTTTCCTACAACCGGTATTCCGCTGCGGCACTGATAAAGAACGGGTTTGTACTGGAAGGGATCAAAAGGAAAGCTGTATTAAAGTATAATGAACTATTCGACGAGCACTTTTATGCATTATTAAAGTCTTGACATGCAGGAGATTTTAGAGAAGATACAACAGCGAACGGGCATCGATCTCGTTAATATGCTGGCGGAAGAGCTGTCGGGATCGGAACTGAATTCGCTGTTACTGGAAGTATTTGACCGGAAAGCCGGTCAGCTGAAACCGTCGCAGTTATTACAGCAATACCGCATAAACAGGTTCGTGCAGCCAGTTGCGGTGGATGTAATGCAACTGCGGGCAAAAGAACTGGATACACTGCGATGGTTGAAACAGCGCGGCTTTGTACCCCTGGAGCTGTCGCCTGTTTCTTTATTGGGCACCTGTGCCGCCGTTGCGCCTGTCAGCCAGAAGAAAATCATCAGCGCTACAAGAGGTACTGAAGTATTGTCGGATGCTACCAATGCTATTGCCCTGCATATAGCTGACCAGAAGAAACAAAAGAGAGATGGGGGGCTTATGAAGTATTGTACTGCTCACCGGCATGTACGTACGCCGCCGGTAAAAGTCAAGGGGCATAGTCCGCATTTCACCGTTGCCTGTTTGGTCAGTGCAGGGATCGATACTGGTAATCTGGCCTTCGAAATCAATGCGATCAGGGAACATTTTCTGGCATTGCAAACAGTATTAATGCAGGTCTTCGAGATGGAGGTAAAGTACTTTAAACTGCAGCCAAGGGCGGGATATAAACAAGGCGATCAGTTGGCCGGCAAGATCTTTGAGGACATTAACAATACCTTTCCTGTTGTTATAGACACAACGGTAATGCCGAATGATTATTACCAGGGAATACAATATAAGGCCGTCATCAATATACATGATGAGGAAATAGAAATTGCTGATGGAGGATTTGTAGACTGGACACAACAGCTGTTGGAAAATAAAAAGGAACGGTGTTTTATATCCGGTTTAGGTATCGACTATCTTAGTCAAATAATGTAAGGTATGATGAAGAGAGGTCAGCTTTTAACAGAAGATGCAAAGGAGCACTTTTTTAAAATTGCTTATCCGGCTGCTCCGTTCCAGGAGTATGTTGACTACTATTTTGAAATCAGCCCACACACTGATGCAGCAGATTTTTACATCAACGGCCTGCCCTCTTCCAATACCCTGATAGCCTTCAACCTGAATGAGCAGCCATGGCACTCTTTAAAAGAGGGAAGTGATACGCCCGCTGTTTTCAATTATGCACACCTGCTGGGGCATACGTCCGTTTTACATACCGGCGTTTATGCCGGGGGAATGCACACCTTCTTCGTAAAACTAAGACCTGGTATAGCCGCATTGTTATTCAAAGAAGAGGCAGCTTCTTTTGTCAATACACATATAGACCTTTTCTGTTTATGGGGGAAAGATCTATCGGCGGAACAGCTAATAGCAGCCGGTAATTTCAGGGAAAGGATACAGTTATTTCAGAATATGCTGTTGAAACGCTTTGTCAACGACCGTCACTACATGAAAGTACAGCGGTTGCATCAGCTGGTGAAGACCTTTCATTCTCTACAACTGAAAGGAGAAAAAGAAATAGAAAAAATATGCCAGCGTAACTGGGTTAGCTATGCATCAGCCAGAAGAGATTTCCTGCAATACATCGGATTTACGCCTAAATATTGCCAACGGATCAGCAGACTAAAACTGGCATTAAAAGAATACAAAAAACAGGGTTATCATTTTTACTACGAAGATTTCGGCTACACTGATTTCTCCCATTTCGCCAAAGATAGCAGGCAGATCACAGGACGACCTCCATCCTTATTAATATAGGGTCAGCACTGATGAAAAATATTTTTGTGAATTAGAAATATCCCTTAACTTAACAATACAACTGCGAATTGCTCTATTCGATTTACACCTCAGAAAAACCTTAAAATAACATTCTACTACTAACATTTACCAGACAACATTTTTAAGCTACTCATTTTAATAAAAGCGTATAACATGCGTCAGGCATATCCTTGAACGCAATGCCCAGTATATACATCACCGGAAGAGGTATATTTTTATCACACTCATCAGATCATATCCAAACCATTAAAGTCTTTAATGATGAAAAACGCTATTATCAACACACCTGATCAACATGGGTTTATATTGAATGGTACCGAGGCATTGTACATATGCCATCTGCCAATGTTCAATATGAAGAACCATATGTACCAGGTAACACTGGAAATAACTCTTTCACCAGAAGCGAGAGCAGCCTATCTGAATGACCGCCAAACCAATCCTGGCGATTATTATGTATTAGGGAATCTGCAAACCGATCTGTTCACTATTCCGGATGTTATTTTAGGTAAGACCAAAAACTTCCAGGCAGACATATTCCGGGGTATGCCTACGGATCCCAACAAGGACAAGCCGCTTATCCACAATGTAACAACGACCATCAAAAGGATCGTATATGCACGTCACTTCGATTATACAATTCCTTACCCTGATGATATGACCTATATCGTTTTCGGGAATGAGAAAGAGGCCTTTATTGACCACTACCTGACGGAAGAAGATGACTTCCTCCACATTATGTCATTGTATAAAGTGCCAGACTGGTTACCCATTGATCAACTGGCCATCTCTGCCAATGTAGGTTTCATCGGCTTACCGTCTACGCCTATGCCGGAAAATCCACCACTTGCCACTGGCAGTTATAAAGTGGCCTTTCAGGGACTGGACCAGGTGTATGAATTGCAGGTAGGAGATGATATTTTCTTTGACACAGAAATTGTGAACATGCCAGCCGAACAAACGGCTATGAAAGGATTTTATGCAATCGGTTAACAAGGGTGTCATAAAAACAAGAAGCCACATCAATGCGATGTGGCTTTCTTTACTATTGAGGGATTGGTATACCATTAAACACCTTGCTCGGATCATACTGTTGTTTAATCTTCTGTAGGCGGAAAAGATTCACGCCATATGCTTCATCAATCTGTTCATATTCTTCCGGTCCCAGGATATTAGGATCTCCCCGATAATGTGAGCGTCGTGTCCCCGTGTTTGACTTCCGATCGTCATAGGCGGAAATAAACTTCTACTATGACAAAAAGAACCGACAAAATTATCTACCTGGCAAGTACCGTCTTTGTAACGCTGTTTTCCGCCTTCGGCGCCTGGGGTTTACTGGCGCTGCCATTCTTTATTGACACGGTGAACGGGATGGGGTATCCCCGTTATTTCAGGATCACATTAGCCATATTTAAGATCCTAGGGGGAGTTGTAATATTGCTACCGGTTCCCACCAGGGTAAAAGAATGGGCTTATGCCGGGATTGGCATTAATGTCATATCGGCCATTATTTCATTTTGTGCCATTGAGGCGCCGGCGGCTAGCTTTATATCGCCTGTTATTGCACTGCTGGCATTAATTATTTCTTACGTTTACTTTTGCAGGACCACTCAGGTGTCCCCATTGGGTACTTTTGATCGTCATGGAAGGGAACAATAAAATCCACAGTAATGAAAGAGTTTGTATTAATTTTCAGGACCAGCAATAATGCTGATTTCAAGCCATCGCCAGAGCAGATGCAGGAAAGAATGAACTGGATGGCCGGCATCGCCTCTCAGAACAAACTGGTTGATAAAGGAAATTCCTTGTCGCCCGTCAGCGCTAAAACCGTAAGACCGGGGAATGTGGTGACCGACGGCCCATATACAGAGATCAAGGAATTTGTTGCCGGCTATGTGATCGTCAGGACGGAGACCCTTGAAGAAGCAGTAGAACTGGCTAAAGACAATCCAGTTTTGAAATCTGGTGGCAATGTAGAGGTCAGGGAAGTGTTAAAACGTGAGATTAACAATTAACCGCCAATGGAAGAAAAGGCAACATCTCAACAGCTTTTGCCACATCTATTCAGGTTGGAGTACGCTAAAATGACGGCCGTATTATGCCGTCATTTTGGCTTGCAACATATAGAGATAGCTGAAGATATTGTCAGTGAAACATTCCTGAAGGCGACCGAGTTTTGGGGTCTGCATGGGATCCCTGCTAATCCAACGGCCTGGCTCTACACCGTAGCGAAAAACAAAACCAAAGACTTCCTCAAACGGCAGCAGCTCTTCGACACACAGGTTAAAGGGAATATCCGGACAGATGAGCAACAACCCGAACCTGATCTCGCATTCACACAACAGCTCTTCAACGACAGCCAACTGGCGATGATCTTCGCTGTTTGCAATCCCGCCAATTCTCCTGAGTCACAGATCTGTCTCGCACTGCAAATTCTCTGTGGATTTAGTGTAGAAGAAATAGCGAACGCCTTTCTTGCGAAAAGGGAAACGATCAAAAAGCGTTTGCTAAGGGCGAGAACAAATCTCCGGAATGATGATTTTAAGATCACGACCTTACGGGAGGATGCTATTCAATCCAGGCTTGCTACGGTGCTCAGAACTTTGTACCTGTTGTTTAATGAAGGTTATTTCTCTGCATCCAATAATCATCTTATCCGGAAGGAGCTCTGTTCAGAAGCTATCCGCCTTACGCTGTTATTAGTAGAACATCCATTGACAAACTCCACGAAAGTGAATGCCCTACTTGCACTCATGTGTTATCAAAGCTCCAGACTCGATGCCAGAGAAGACGAAGCCGGAGAAACCATACTATTCGAGCAACAGGATAAGGATCTGTGGAGCAAAGAACTGATCGACAAAGGGAATTACTATCTGGTGAATGCCTGTTCAGGAAATGAAGTGTCAAAATATCACCTGGAAGCGGGCATTGCTTACTGGCATACAACACCCACTGACAATAAGAAATGGGAACATATTCTGCAACTGTACAATGAACTTATATTAATTGAATATTCGCCTATGACTGCCCTGAACAGGACTTTTGCTTTTGCGAAAGTGTATGGAGATGACAAGGGGATTATTGAAGCGGAGAAGTTGCGGCTGGAGGCGAATAGTTATTATCACTCACTGCTGGGGTGTTTATATGCCGGCAGGGATGTTGAGAAAGCCGTTAATCATTATAACACGGCGATTACATTGACTAAATCAGCGAAGGAGAAGAGGACGTTGTTGAAGGAGGTAGAGCGGTTGAAAGGAAAAGCATAGTTTCTTCGGCAATATGTCCCCAATAGCATATGAATTAATAATATTAAATTACACCAGATAATTATTCCATATGCAGATCCAGCCACATCCTGCTTTAGCGCATTTTGTCCGGCATTACCTGGTGCTGGAGGAGCGGCTGGCTGTTAACTGGCATCACCGCCTGTTTACAGATGGCAATACAGGGCTGGTCTTCAATTTGGGAAATGCATCTTTACATATTTCAAATGGTACCCCGTCCTATCACTCTGCCTGGCTATACGGGCAGATCAACAACTACCACGACCTTTCACTTTCCGGCGATATAAAATGGATTATAGTAGTGTTCCAGCCTTATGGTGCTCATCATTTCTGGGGTGTACCGGCAGAGGAATGGCGCGATTCTTTCTTCCCGGCCCATGAAATGCTGGGTGCTTCCATCAATGCTGTTGCCGCAAGATTGTTGGAAGAGCAACAACTGAGCCAGCAGATCCGTTTGATTGATACATTTCTTTTGCGCCAGCTGGAGAAAAGCATGTGTCCCGAGGCGGTTGTTATGCAGGCAGTGGAGGAAATTACAAAGCATGACGGCACCCTGCCAATAGAAGCATTATTAAGAACGCTGTCAGTGAATGAGCGTACACTGGAACGAAAATTCAAACTACATACCGGGCTTACGCCCAAGCAATTCTCGGGTATTACCCGCTTAAATGCCAGTGCGAAAAGAGTAAAGAAGATGCGTGCAGTAAACACGCTTACAGACATTGCTTACGAAAGTGGTTACTTTGATCAGGCTCATTTTATAAGAGACTTCAGAAAATATACCGGTTTCACACCTCATCAATACCAACGCGAAGCACATCCGCTGGCACTGAATTTCCTGCAATTATAATCTGTCGGATTTATACAATCCGAGATAACAAGGTTGACCTATTTTGCAGGATAATCACTCCATTTATGCTGCCAATAAAAATAGCTACTGCACAGTTTGAAAACCGAAGCGACGATAAAGCTTACAATTTACATATCATCCGTTCCCTTTCTGCACAAGCAAAATCTCAGGGCGCACAGGTGATCGCATTCCATGAATGCTCCATCACCGGTTATACCTTTGCGAGGCACCTGAACCGGCAACAATTAACGGACATCGCGGAATCTATTCCAGACGGAGAAAGCATCCAGGCTTTAATTGCCATTGCTAAAGAACTGGATATTGTGATCCTGGCAGGGTTGTTTGAGAAAACAGCTGACGGTAATCTGTATAAAGCCTATGTATGTGTAGACAAAACTGGGCTGATCGCCAAATACCGAAAGCTGCATCCTTTCATTAACCCGCATCTTACACCGGGCAGCGAATATGTTGTGTTTGACCTCCTGGGATGGAAATGCGGTATATTAATCTGCTATGATAATAACATCATTGAAAATGTACGTGCCACTGCATTGCTGGGTGCTGAAATCATTTTCATGCCGCACGTAACCATGTGTACACCTTCTACCCGGCCGGGAGCAGGATTTGTAGATCCGGCATTGTGGGCCGCCCGCGAAACAGATCCGACATCCCTGCGTGCTGAATTCGACGGATTAAAAGGCCGCAGCTGGCTGATGAAGTGGCTGCCTGCAAGGGCCTATGACAATGGTATTTACGCCATCTTCTCTAATCCTATTGGCATGGATGATGATCAGTTGAAGAATGGCTGTTCTATGATCCTTGATCCATTCGGAGATGTGATTGCGGAATGCAGACGCCTGGGAGATGATATTGCGATTGCCACACTTACGCGGGAGAAGCTTACACAATCCGGCGGCCACCGATACAGGAATGCAAGACGGACGGACTTGTATGGCCACATCCTCGCCGCGCCTCATCAGGCCGTACAGAAGGTAGTCTGGATGCAGGAGAAGGAAGCATAAGATCATTAAAAAGGCCGCCCGGAAACGGGCGACCTGGTTCATTATCACTGTTTTCTATTGCTTGGCTAAAGGGCGGCGCAGGATCTGCACCACAAGCGTGTCTTTATTGCTTTCCTGGCTTAACTTGGATATTACATTACGGTCAAAAAGCATAGTTTGTCCTTGCAGGTGGCTCAACTCCGTCAGCTCCATAGGCACGCCAAATGGTGAAGGCTTCCACGAGGTAGAAGTAGCAGTTGCCACTACATACGCAAAATAATACTGCCCATTTACGATCCTGACAGGGTATTTCTTCCTATACTTACACGGATTTGTGTAATAAGTCGGACACTCTGATGCTGGGCCGCCAAGCGGTACCAGATTCATTATTGAATCAGCTACATTGGTATTAGGCTTAGGACTATCTTCTGTAAAATCTACCGCTGCCAGCATCATTAATGTATCACTTTTACTAATGATCTCTGTTTTGATATTACCCAGCAATACATTCTTCTCGCCCTGAAATTCCAGGGTATAGGAGGAAAGATGCGCCCCGGAACCGGTAGTGGCATCTAATATGTAAGACGAAGCACGTCCGCGTCGTGTCACATAATCTTTTATAAGCGCTTTATCATATATGGTACTATTGCCGGTGTACATAACAGTTTCGTCTACCGTTACAACATCGCCGGGACTGTATGAATTAGGAGAGGATCCGTCCTTATCTTTACTGCAGGCAAATATAGAAGTACACATCACTAATAAAATCAGCATCTTTTTCATGGTTCGATTGGCTTTATTAAAACTTGTTTTTAAGGTGAATGGGCGAATATTCTACAGTAAGACAGGAAATATTAAAAAACTCCTACGGGGTTAAAGATTTTTTTTTAAAAAAAGTACACAGGATAATTATATGGCTGTTTCTACCTGATTATCTATGCAATAAGAAAAGGACAGAATAGCACTGATAATGTATTTACGCAATTGTTGCCGGAAGCAGTAAGATGTATAAGGATTTAAAGCGATCCCAAAACTCACTATATATAAAAAGAAACAGCCCGAAAACGGGCCGTAACTTCTCCTTTCATTTTTTACCCTCCTATTATTGTTTCTTCTTTTCTTGCTGCATTACATTCTTAAGCGATTGCTCACAGGGGTCAACTACCTTAATAGCTTTCCTGCGAGCCATGATTGCTCCCAGACAAATGATCAATACGACAATAACAGCTATTGGCCATATTCTCTGTTTGAGGATTTTCTCCATCGTTGCAGGATGACTTCGGTTATGGATGATGTGAAAAGCGAAAACAAGGCAATAGCTATACAGGCAGACATTGCTCCTGCCGCGAATGATTTAATAAATGATTAAGATGCATGAAAGCCTCTGGCTATTGCCGTGCAGTTATCAAATAAGGTTTTGTTAGTAAATGGTATTCAAGATTGATTAATTGGTGTACTATAGTTATGGTTTTCTGAGTGTTTATTTTTGAGGTCAGTCTGAGGATAAATATACTGATAATTTATGTACAGAACGAAAAAAATGGACACAATTCTTTTATAATGAACTAGTTATTATTAATTCATTTTATCAGATGTGAGGGAAAATTAATTTATTATAGGAAGAGGATAAACTCAGAAAGAAAACTTATTTTAAATATCTTTAAAAGAAATTTCGCTTTGATTGATGGGAAAGAAAAAGCAGATCAATTTGAATGGTGTATAATATTTGAACCTCATTCGTATATTGCGATGATGTTAAACAGCAGAACAGGAACATTGTTATCTACAACTATCAGAAAACATATCAAGCATCTGATAGATTTCAAAATATCATAGAAAAGATTGCCTTCAACAGGCATTGTTTGCTGGTTAATTCCTATTGATTAAACCCGGCTGCGTAATACAGAATTCTTAATTTAAATTGAAATATATGATGAAGCAAACAGTACCTGCCTTTATCCTGCTGCTTACCTTAGCTGCATGTGGCGGCGCCTCAACCGACAAGGCGAAAACAGAAGACAAGAAAGAAGCTGCCGCTGCCACCGGAACTGCTTACAGCATTGACACAACGGCCACTTCTGTTCAATGGCGTGCTACTCACAAAGGTGGATTTGCTCCACGTTTTGGAAACATCAAAGTTGTAGATGGTAGTCTCAATGTCGAAAACGGCGCTGTTACCGGTGGTAACTTTGACGTAAACATGAATTCACTGACCACAGATCCTGCCTCTGTTACTGAGCCTGATAAAAAATCAACTGATCTGGATGGCCATCTGAAAAGCCCGGACTTCTTTGATGCTGCGAAACACCCGACTGCTAAATTCGTTATTACCAGCGTTGCTCCGTATGACAGCACCAAAGAGAAAAGTCTTCTTCCCGGCGCTACTAATCTTATCAGCGGTAACCTGACACTGAAAGACAGCACCCTGAACATCACTTTCCCTGCACAAATCACTGTTGGTGAAAATGATGTTACTGCTAACGCAAAATTTGTGATAGACAGAAGTGCATGGGGTATTAGCTACAAAACTGAAGGTAGTCCTGAAAACTGGATGATCAGCAAAGATGTTGAAATTGGTTTCAGCCTGAAGGCCGTGAAGAAATAATCTTCCGAAGGACTTGTATAAAGAGCA
Source organism: Chitinophaga ginsengisoli (assembly GCF_003014595.1). GTDB lineage: Bacteria > Bacteroidota > Bacteroidia > Chitinophagales > Chitinophagaceae > Chitinophaga > Chitinophaga ginsengisoli. The sequence goes on from NZ_PYGK01000003.1 coordinate 694,591, forward strand.
GCCTGGCATAATGCCAGGCTGTTTTCGTTTACCGGTATATTATTTAAAACGCTTATCTTTAGATACCTGATGCGAATACAGACGATCCTGATCTTACAAAGAAAAAAGCCATGGCAGGGAACATTATCCGGAAATTCAATTATTTACAACAATAAAGTAGAAACAACCTATGTCGATATCAAAAGAATCTGAATTATTAGGCATGCAAAAAGCGAGTGAGGCTGTTGCATATACCTTGAAGGAAATGAGGACCTATGCTCAACCGGGAATGAGTACAAAAGAACTTGATGAATACGGCGCTACAATATTATCCGACCTGGGTGCGAAATCAGCGCCTTACTTAACATACGGGTTTCCGGGATATACATGCATCAGCGTTGACAATGAATTCTGTCACGGCATTCCCTCTGCCAGACGCATTCTAAAAGAAGGTGATTTAATCAATATTGATGTTTCAGCTGAACTGGATGGCTTCTGGGCCGATAACGGCGGATCATTTGTACTTGGCAATGATATTCATCAGCATCAAAAGCTGGTCGATGCATCCAGGGAAATACTGCAAAAAGCACTCAATAACATCAGAGGAGGAGTGAAGATAGCGGATATCGGCTACCTGATGGAAACGGAAGCTAAAAAGAGAGGCTTTAAGGTAATCAGAAATCTGGGAGGGCATGGTATAGGCAGCCGCTTACACGAAGAGCCAGGCGAACTGCTTAACTTCAGGAATCGATATGATACAAGGCGATTTAAAAAGAACTCGGTGGTTGCTATAGAAACGTTTATATCTACTACTTCAACTTATGCGACAGAGCTTGGTGATGGCTGGACGATGGTGGGTAACAAAGGCGGATATATGGCACAGCATGAGCATACTATTGTAGTAACTGATGGACAACCGATTATTTTAACGGAAATGAATGGTATATTGAATTAACGGATATTTTATCTACAATCACCTGCGTTGCCCTCAAAATTGCAACCACTTAATCAGGAAATCGCCACCCGACTAACCGCAACATTGGAAGAAAGTACCGGCAATCATAGCAAACGACCTATAATTAATGAACAATTAAAAAAGTTGTTGTTTCCCAAATGCAACAATATAAAAAAGCGTTCTTCTTTATTCTTGCCACCATTTTTATTTTGGTGGTTTCCCCGTTTTTATCATTCCCTCAGTTAAAAGATAGTGTTCATTCACAATTGGTTCTACAATTGCAGAAAAGTAAAGCAGATACTAATCGTGTGTCTATTTTACTGAAGCTTGGTCAATATTATATTCAGCGGGAGTATTATTTGTACAAAACCGGCAATCCACGCACACAACTTGACAGTGCCTGCTACTTCGCAGATGAAGCCCACCATCTGAGCCAGGCTTTAAAATATGAAAATGGAAAGCATGAGGCGAATTTAATAAAGGGAGATGCATTGATCAGAAAAAATGAAATACGCTCAGCCCTTATTATGTTGGGCATACTAAATGATTCAACCCGCTTTCGTTTATTAATAATATTGGGCCAGCATTATCTTTTTCATACCGACAGAACCCAAAAGGACCTGGATAGCTCGATGCACTTTTTAGAGCAGGCAAATAAAATTGCAATGAGCCATCCGGCTGAAAAGTGGAAGCCTGAACGTATACATATCAAAGCAATGCTTTCCTTTATGACCGAAGGTTTGCAGCAAAGTAAAAAATTATACCAGACAGCAATAGATAAAATAAGTCTGCCGGGTAATGAGGAAAAAGAAGCGCTTCTATGGCATGAATTGGCAACGCTGATCCCTTTGCGCGAAAAGACCGGCGTAACCAGGCTTTACTGTTTTGAAAAAATGTATTCGCTTTATAAAAAAAGCGGTAATCAGGAAAGACAGGCATGGGTATTAAAGACAATTGCTGATATACATCTTGTGGAGGGAAAGCTGGATCTTGCTGAAACAGAGCTATTGGATGTACTTGAACTTTATAAGGGCATCGGATACCGGGACCTCCATTATATTTACGATCTGCTGGCAGTAACCTGTCGCTATAAAGGTGATTTTAGTAAATGCATCTTTTACGGCTCAAAGGCAATAGAGAGTGTGGAAGCGACGCATGATTCCGTTTCGGCCACTACTTTTTATAGTCGCCTTGCAAATATGTACCGGGAATCTGGTCAGCCGGACAAAAGCGTAGAGTGGTATTCAAAAGCGCTTAGAGACCGGGTATTTAAAGGGGACAACAATGACTATGTATTCAGGGATGCATTCTTTTTTGCAAGGGAGCTGGTAAAGCTAAAAAGAGCAAGGGAAGCGCTGTGGTATATTCTTGATATTCACGCAAAAAACAAACCCTTTGGTGTTCACGCAGAAGCATGCCTGCTCGGTTCATTGGCATTTTGTTATCATGCTGTGAAACAGGAACGGCAGGCTGAAAAATATTATGCTGCATTGATAAAGTTATCCGATCAGCTGCAGCAGGACAATGAAATTACAACCGATATTCATTATGAGTTAGGTCAGTATTTCATCGGCAAAACGCAATACCGGAAAGCCGCCGTCTATTTGCAAAAGGCGCTGAATACTGCAGAAGCTACTCATTCATATCCTGAAGCTAAAGAAATTCATCTGCTGCTTTTCAGGGCCGATTCCGGCATGGGGAATTATCCTTCCGCCATGAAACATCTGCTAAGACATAAACTATTGAACGATTCCCTCTTTAATGAAACCAGAAGCTGGCAAATGGAAGAATTGAGGGTGCAGTACGAAACCGCTAAAAAGGAAAAAGATATTGAAACCCTCAACAACCAGTACCAGTTGCAGCGTATTGGGGTTGAGCAGGCCAACAGAACAAAAAATATTACCCTGGCATTTGTGGTGTTATTAGTGATCATTGTGGGATTATTGTTTAACCGCTATCTTCTAAAAAACAAAAGCAATCATAAGCTGCAGGTGCATCAAAAAGAATTAGATCAAAAAAATACATTTTTAGAAACACTGAATACGAAACAGCATGTATTATTAAAAGAAAAAGAATGGCTTGTTAAAGAGATCCATCATCGCGTAAAGAACAATCTTCAAATGGTGACCAGTCTGCTTAATTCACAGGCCGCCTATCTCGATAATGATGCAGCTGTACTGGCTATAAAAGATAGTCTGCGGCGGATGCAGGCCATGTCGCTTATACATCAGAAGCTTTATTTGTCAGGAAATATTTCGACCATTTCCATGCCTGAATACATCGAAGAACTGTTGAGTTACCTTCATGAAAGTTTCGATACCGGCAGCCGGATCGTCTTTCAACAAACCATTGCGCCCATTGATCTTGATGTGTCACAGGCAATTCCGCTCGGATTGATCATCAATGAATGCATCGTAAATGCTATTAAGTATGCATTCCCCGGCGATCGCAAAGGGATTGTCAGTATCAATCTGCAATCTATTGAGGAGGACCATGCGTTACTCAATATTTCTGATAATGGTGTCGGCCTGCCGGTGGATTTTGATGTAATGAAGCCTAATTCACTGGGACTTAAACTTGTACAGGGACTTACAAAGCAATTAAACGGTAATGTTAATATTATAAGTGAAAACGGCCTGAGTGTAATAATCCGGTTTGAAGTGATGAGTAAACATATTTCTGACGAACCATTTGTTAATTCATAATAAGCAAGTTTCTATGAATAAAAAATTACTCATAGTAGAAGATGAGTTTATTGTAGCCAATGACCTGCAATTAATATTAACGCAGGCGGGGTATCATATAATAGGAATTGCTGCTTCAGTTGGAGAGGCTGACACATATCTGCAACAGCAAACGCCAGACCTGGTGATTCTGGATATCCGGTTAAACGGAAAACGTTCAGGAATTACACTGGCACGAAAGCTGAGGGAGGATAATATCGCATTCATCTATGTTTCTGCCAACTCTAACCAGAAAGTACTGGAAGAGGCAAAGACTACCGAGCCTTACGGATTTTTAGTTAAACCATTCAGGGAGAAAGACCTGCTGATCACCCTGGATATTGCATGGTATCGTCATACGCATAGTCTTGAGTCAAAATTACGGAATGAAGAACGTTTACAAAGTCTGCTGACTGAGATATGCAATGAAGAATCTGATGCTCAGTCAAAATTTTTAAAGCTGGCCAGCGCTATGCAATCTTTTATCCCGTTTGATTTTATAGCAACGGGAGTTAGGCCTCTGAATGGGGAACGGTTCACTGATATAGGTTATTTGCGGGTTGGTTTTGATGAATACCAGCATATTGGCGAAAAAGAATTACTCACCATCACGGGTTTAAGCAATAGTTCTTTTTATGCAGTTATTGAAAATAGCCCTGCCGACAGTCATGGGAACATCTATAGCAGCGAAGCACCAAACAATCATTCTCCAAACAATTCACTGCAAAGAACATTGTTAGATTGTCTGCGAATGGAGTCATACCTGGTATTCCCTGTTTCTCCTGGCTATGGATTGTCGGTTCATTATTTTTTTTATAGTCGCAAGCCCGGCATTTACAGTAAAAGCCATCTTACCTTTCTACACCGGATAAAACAATGCCTGGAAGATCTGGCAGAAAAGATCATTTATTATGAGACATCAACCTCTGTAGAAAAGGATCGGCCGGTTTCTCCGGAGAAGAAAAAAAATAAAGCGGAGTTTTATCCTGGATTCAAAAGCATCATTGGAAATCATCACCTCTTATTAGCGGCATTAGACCTTGCAACGCAGGTAGCCCCTTATAATACATCCGTACTTATATTGGGAGAGAGCGGCACTGGCAAAGAAAAAGTAGCGCAATCCATTCATGAACTTTCCACCAGGAAAAAGGGGCCATTCATTAAGGTTAATTGTGCTGCTATTCCTGAAACATTGGTAGAATCTGAGTTGTTCGGTCATGAAAAGGGTGCTTTTACGGGTGCTATTGAAAAAAGGAAAGGAAAGTTCGAGCAGGCGGAAGGCGGAACCATTTTCCTGGACGAAATCGGAGAACTGCCATTGGCCATACAAATGAAATTATTACGTGTTTTACAGGAAAGGGAGATCGAATATGTTGGCGGCCACTCGCCTGTAAAAGTAAATGTGCGCGTTGTTGCCGCCACAAACCGCAATCTGGATAAAGAAGTAGCCGAAGGTAGGTTCCGTCTTGACCTGTATTATCGACTGAACGTTTTCCCTATTACTTTACCACCATTGCGTGAGCGTAAAACAGACATAGAAGCGCTAACCGTGTTTTTTGGTAATAAATTCTGTAAGGAATTTGATAAACCCTTTAATGGGATTTCAGACGCAATGATCCAAAAGATATATGCATATGACTGGCCTGGAAATATTCGCGAACTGGAGAATGTTGTAGAGCAGTCAGTTGTGCTGAATGATGGCAGGTCCAAATTGCAGCTCATGCGGGACCTTTCATCGCCGGCTTTTAGCGTTATCGGAAAAACCGGTATTAATACATTTGATGAAGTAAAGCATATTCAGCAGGAAACAGAAAGAGAATATATTACTTCCATCCTCAAAAAAACAAAAGGCCGTATACGGGGCGTCAACGGAGCCGCAGAACTATTGAATATAAAACCTACCACCCTCGAATCAAAAATGATCAGGCTGAATATAAGAAAGCAGGATTTTGAGTGACCCAACTCCGATATTTTCGGAGTTGAGTCCGAAATAATGGAGAATCCGGCAGTATTTCTTTTGCATCTCTACATTGCGGACCATCAGTATTCATCTTACTTCCAGCTGATTACATAATTACTTTCTCCGCATGTCATTCTCGTAGCTGGAATGGCATACAAATAGTCAACACAGATCAAAACTATTTGTATGTCATACCCACATCAATGGAGCGAAGCCTCCAATCCTAAAAAAGGTTTCAGAATTCATCTCATCGTATTCCTGCTTTGCATTCCCGCTTTGTGGATCGTATGGTACTTCACTGACAGAAGCTACCCCTGGCCGTTATGGTCCACCGTTGCATGGGGTATCGGTATTATATTCCATTACCTGGGTGTATTTGTTTTCAAAAAATCAAAGAGCAACTAAAACGGATGTATGAACCAGCAACAAAAAACATTCAGACGTATTATAACAGGTCATAACACGGATGGTGCAGCAGTTATTATTTCCGATGCTCCCCCCACCCATACCCAACTTGTTGGTGGACCAGGCGGCCCTACTTTTTTTGAAGTATGGCATACGCTGGAAGCTCCTGCGTTAATCCATGCACAGCCGGCGGAGCCCGAAGAAAAAGGCCTGATATTACCGCCTCCTAAAAACGGTACGCGTTTACGGGTAATTGAATTTCCGCCGGAAGGTGAAGAAATACGAAAACTCACCGGGGCTGATGCAGCAGCTAAATTCAAATCAATGGGCGATGAAAAAGCCTCCACCTCAAATGAAGCGGCTCCCCATCCGTTGATGCACCGCACAAAAACGGTCGATTACGGAATTGTGCTTGAAGGGGAAATCACCTTGGTGCTCGATAAGGAAGAGACGACTATTCAGGCAGGTGATATCATTATTCAAAATGGGACCAATCATGCCTGGGCCAACCGCTCCGGCAAGATCTGCCGTATGGCGTTCATTCTGATCGATGGGGAGTTTACACCTGAAATCGTAACGCCTAAAAATTAAGCCATGCGTATACAACCATTACCGCCGGATACGCTTGGCAGCGAAACCCGTTCAGTACATGAGGAGATCGCCCATCTTGTTGGCCGAAGTCAGCGTCAGGTACCAATGATAGACGCGCAGGGAGCATTATTAGGTCCTTTCCCGGCTATGTTACACTACCCGCAGTTCGGCATTCCGGCGTTGAGTTTTATAAGAACGCTCGACATGCATGCAACGCTTAACAAAAGGGTGCGTGAGGTAGCTATCCTAACAGTTGCTGCATCCTTTGGGGCACGATTTGAACTGTATGCACATGAGATCATGGCGGAAGCATTTGGTATTGCGCCTGATGTTGTCGCATTGCTTGCAGCAGGCGGTCATCCTGATGGTTTAAACGAACAGGAGGCCATTGCTCATTCGATTGCCCATGTGCTGGTTAACGGTCATGTGGTGCCGGATTCGACTTATAAGCGGGCAGTTCAACTGCTTGGACAGGATGCGGTAGCAGAGCTCTTCTTTCTTATCGGCGGCTACTGCTTTATCGCCATTATTTTAAACGGATTCGATATGCCCTCACCCGAAAATCTATAACCTCTACATGAAAAAGTCAATTTTATCGCTGCTGGCTGTTGCAGCGCTTATTACAACAGCCACTTCATGCGCTAACCATGAAAAAGAACCAGGTGCCACTCCCCATACTTATGTGCTGGTACATGGTGCATGGCAGGCTCCGTACGTTTGGGATTCAGTGCAGGCTGATCTTGTTAAAAATGGCGACAAAGTGATTGTAGTGAATCTGCCGGGCCACGGCTCCGACACAACGGCTCCTCACCAGCTGAGTCTCGATGTATATAGAGATGAAGTGATCAATGCTATTGCCAAAGCCGATAGTAATGTCATTCTCGTAGGACATAGCATGGGTGGAATGGTGATTACAGACGTGGCAGAAAAAATCCCCAACAAGATCAAAAAACTGATTTACATAGGGGCTTATCTTCCTGCAACGGGACAGGCGCTTACGGACCTTGCTTTTTCGGACCCTGGCTCCCAATTGGGCCCTTTGCTGAGACCATCAGCCGATCAATTGACACTCGATGTAAAACGCGACAGCCTCACTTACCTTTTTATCAACGACGGTTCACAAGCTGCTAAAGACCTGGTGCTGGCCAATTACCGGGCGGAGCCGGCTATTCCATTTACCAACAAGGTGACGCTGACAAATGAAGGTTTCGGTGCAGTAGATAAAATATATATCAAGACACTGAAGGATGTAGTGATCTCGCCCGCCCTGCAGGATCGCATGATAGCAGCGGCAGGTATAAAAAACGTACTCACCGTGAACACAAGTCATTCGCCCTTCCTGGCGGAACCACATACCGTTTCAGGCTTGTTAATCAAGGCTGCACAATAAATACGATTTACCATGGCAAGACATTTAATGCTCGCAATGTGTATGCTGCTAGGTAGTATTTATGTAAAAGCGCAAAAAACAGATCGCATGGCTGAAGTAGTTGTATTAACGCGGTTTGAGGTAAAAAAAGACCAGGTGGAAGCACTTCGCACCTTACTTGGTAAGTATGTAAAACAGGCTGTTGGTAATGAAAATAACATTATGGCTGAGGCTTATTATGAAGACGAAAGCCCTTCTGTGATGTGGCTCATTGAAAGATGGGCCAGTAAACAGGTGTTGGAGAAAATCAGAGGTAGTGCCATATTCAAACAGGTCAACACATTATCTGAAAAGGAACTGGTACAGCCTGTAAAAACGATCTATGTAAAAGACCTGGAACCGCTTTCAAAAGAAGAATGGCGAAGAGAACCAACGAAGGAGGACACGCCGATCACTATTATGCTATTTGTGGATAGCAAAGCCGGGACCGGGAGCCTGTTTAAAGATTTGTATCATACCGCCATGCCACAATTCAGAGGTGAACCAGGAGTGATCAATTATCAGCTTTCACAACTGGAAGAAGACAGCACACAGTTTGTAACATATGAAAAATTCAGGAATGAAGATGCCTTCCGGTATCATCTGAACTTTCCTCCTATTCAGCCTGTCATCGACTATTTGAACAGCAGCATTAAGCAGCAACCCTTTCAGGCCGGGCTACACAGGTTGATAAGGTTTGCTCCATCTGGTGATGGCACGTATCTGTAACAATTAAAAATCTGATGAAATGAACTTTTTTAATCCATCCATGCTGGCCGGTATAGTAAGTGTTTTTACTGTATTCCATGCAACAGCACAGGTTAAAACAACAGCAATGAATAGTCATGAACTTTCGGTATTAAATCAACTTAGCTCCCCGGCAGTAGTTGTGAATATGCCAGTATCACAACTTTTGAATGCGCCAGGCAACGAGGCATTGAGAGCTTTCTTCTTTACGCCTGTAAAAGATCCAACGGTATTAAAGGGTAAAAAGATCGCTGTATTGGCGGCTGATGGTTTTGAAGAAATTGAATTACTTGGGCCGGTATGGTATTTCAAACAACTCGGAGCCCAGGTAGATATTGTAGCGCCTAAATACAATCCTGCGCCAGAACGGTATGGCCTGACGTATCCCGAAATGGCAAAAACACATATCATGGCCATTCAGTACTTGCAGCCCGTTGGCTGGATCAAATTCGATCGTACTGCCGACATGATCAAAGTAAGCGATTATGATGCTGTTTTTATACCTGGTGGAGCATGGAATCCCGATAACCTGCGCTACGATAAAGATGTGATAAAGTTCCTCCAGGATTTCAATCAATCGGGCAAACTGATTGCCGCTATTTGTCACGCACCGGTTGTATTAGCTTCTGCTGATATTTTAAAAGGAAAAAAGCTGACAGGTTACTGGAATATACAGGTGGATTTGAAGAACGCCGGAGGTACCGTAGTGGACCAACCAGTGGTAACAGACGGCAACCTGGTAACCAGCAGGCATCCTATAGATGTAGCTGAATTTTCAAGAGCGGTAGAAAACTGGTTGATCAACAAGTAACCCGATCCATTTAATACTCCAATAAAAAGGAACAGGTCATTTCGATGATCTGTTCCTTTTCCTGCGTCGGGGTGACTGAAACAAAAAGCGATGATCCAGAAAGGGTATATCCTTATAGATGTGAAATTTTAAAAATATGCTTACCCTTTTGAGGATACTCTATACTCTCTGTAATAGCCCTATTAAAATCTTCCAGATCGTGTATCCCTCCTAATGGCACCTGAAAACCAGGTTGTGCAGATATGGTGATAATTTCATTGAGGATAGGAGTGTCTGCTTCTTTGGGCGGGTTGAAGAAATAACGATATACATGGGATTTGATTTCTATCCCGCTCATTAATATATCAAAATTATGCAACTCAAACCGGTTGGCGCTCATTCCTCCGTTAATTATCACCCGGCCGCCAAAAGCCATGCTTCTGATCAATTCACCTGTAACAGGGCCACCAACGTTATCAATGACTCCATTAATCCCTTTGTTTTGTGTGATTCTCATAATTTGTTCGTTCACATCTTCCTGCAGCTTAGAAAGCTCAATAATAGCATTGGCACCCATTGAAGTAAGATCAACTGTTGCTTGTGCCTGGCGAATCAAAGAGATCACATTTATGCCCATATGCCTGGCCAATTGTGTCACCATCGTAGAAACTGATGAATTACCCGCAGTAAGGGCCAGCCATTGGCCTGGAACTAATCCTGCCTGATCAAGCAGGTCCCATGCCGTTATAAGGTTCACAAACTGCGAGGCCAGCTCAATTGGATAATCAGCGGGCAGCCGTATGAGCCATTCCGATGGGACAGCCGCATATTCAGCCCAGGTATTGTAATAACTGAATGCAACAAATGTTCCTGGTTGTAATTTAACTTGTCTTCCTGCTTTTTCGATAATGCCGGCACCGTGGTTTCCTGCAATCTGACCAGGAAATTGTGGCTTTTTAGGTTCCGGATATAGATTCTGTATGAATAAAAAATCGCCCGGATTAATGGATGTAGCCACCATCCTCACCAGCACTTCGTTATCTCCTATTTCAGGAACAGGTACATTTCTAAGTTCCAATACATCCTCAGGAGAACCAATTTGATCAAATACAATTGCTTTCATAATTTATGTCAGTATTTTATTTGAAAGGCAATATTATATGGGATTGCATAACTTTGGCTTGTCGTTTTTGACAAATACTATGCAAAAACTGCCACTATGCATTTTGTGATTTATCTGCCACCAGGGTTTTATTCAGCGATTGCATCTACATTCGTTGAAATCCTGCAGGCAATAAATAGTTTAAATGAACCGGCACCATTTACATTTGAATTTGTTTCACCTGACAGTCAGGCGGTATCAAGATCAGGCATCATTTATAACACAAAGAGCCGTCCTTCGAAAAAAATAGACGTGTTAGTGCTCTTAAGTGGTTTGGGGGCAGAAGCGATCTCAACGCCCAATCTCCTGCAGGATGAATGGCGGGTTGCCAAACCTCTGATAAAAGCCGCACAAAAACAAGAGGCTATTCTTGCAGCTACCTGTGGTGCATCATACATGCTCGCTGCTTCTGGCATATTGAATGGCAAACGGGCAACAATATCCTGGTGGTTGAAAAAAGAAGTACAGGAGCAATTTCCAAATGTAAGGTGGGAGCCCACACGTATTCTGGTTCGTGATGGCCGGATCTATACATCCGGGGGAGGCTTTTCAGGATTGGAATTAATTACCACCCTGCTCGCTGACCTGGGTTTTTCGACACAGGAACGTCGTGTACGAAAACTGATGGTGTTGCCTTCTTCACGCCAGTTTCAAAGCCCATATGAGTTTGCGCTGGATAAGCAGTCCGGCCAACTTGAAAAAAAGTTGAACAGGCTTTTTAAAGACAACCCCGGCATGAACATTTCGATTATGGCAAAAGAATTAGGCATGTCACCAAGAACCATGGCTCGTAAATTTTTTGATGAACTTCAGATAAGTCCTGGAAAATGGATACAGAAAAAGCGGATTGACATGTCGAAAACGTTATTGGAAGAAACAAACCTTTCAATTGCCGAGGTATGTTATCAAATTGGCTTTGATGATCCATCTTCTTTCTCCCGGTTATTTTCTAAAACTACAGGAATGGGGCCTATTGAATTCAGGAAGCAAATACAACATCGCCCTGTTCGTAAAAAATTGAAATAACAGATAATATTTACAATGATTAAATATGGAAGACTCGCAATCCCCAAAAATGTATTTATACAGGCGGTTGGTCCAGGCAAAGCTTTCCATCGATACTCATTATGCCCAACCTATCGATCTTAACAATATTGCAGACGAAGCAAACTTTTCCAAATTTCATTTCATCAAACAGTTCAAAAATATATACTACAAAACACCCCACCAGTATCTGATCTCTGTAAGGATTGCGAAGGCGATGGAATTACTGAAAACCGGAACACCCGTTTCAGTCGCCTGTTATGCTGTAGGATTTGAAAGCTTAGGCTCATTCAGCGGACTTTTCAAACGAACGGTCGGCACAACACCATCCGATTATTTAGCTCAACAGCAAAAGCTGAGAACGCAAAGAAACGAATCTCCGCTGAATTTCATCCCGGGTTGCTTCGCCGAAAAGAACGGCTGGCTGAAAAAATCGCAATTTTAGAGAAATAGCGCTTTCCTTTTTCATCGTCCTTTGCTATACAATCTAAAACAAAGCACATGATAACCAGAATGACGCATGTAACTGTATACGTTCTTGATCAGGAGAGCGCTTTTGACTTTTACACCAACAAGCTCGGATTTAAAGTTGTCACAGACGTCCCCATGGGCAAGGATGGTCGCTGGCTTACTGTTTCCCCACCGGAACAGCCGGGCTTTGAAATCGTATTATTCCCCGTTGCAAAGAGTGGTATGTCTAAAGAGGCTGCAGATGCATTGAGGGAGCTGGTAAAAAAAGGAACTTTCGGCATAGCCGTTTTCACATGCCGCGACATCTTTGCTACTTATGAAGAACTAAGGATAAAAGGCGTGGAATTTACCAAGGTTCCCACAAAAGAATTTTATGGCACTGAAGCTATATTCAAAGATGACTCAGGCAACTGGTTTTCACTCGCTCAAATCAATTAATCCATGAAAACCATATTTGACAAAACAACGAGAGATGAACTGATTGCCAGGATCAATAACCTGCATGAAGGCACCGCGGCTCAATGGGGTAAAATGAATATCGGTCAAATGGTAGATCATTGCATCCGGTATGAAGAAATGATGTTAGGCCGGATAAAATGCAAAAGATCTTTTGCCGGAATGCTGTTCGGCAAAATGGTTTTGAAAAGTCTTTTAAAGGATGAAAAAACGATCCCACAGAGTATGCCTACAATTCCTGAGATCAGGATAAAAAATAACTCTTCATGCGATATAGCTGTAAGAAAAGAGAACTGGGTTGCCCTGATAGAGGAATGTGGCCGACGTTCGGACCTGGAATTCATACATCCCTTTTTTGGAAGAATGACCAAAGAACAGGTTGGGCGCATGAGTTATAAACATGCCGACCATCATCTCCGTCAGTTTAATTGTTAGTGTTGGGATTGTGATAGCATTCTTGCTATCCGTTCCTTTTCCCGGTCGGGGCGACCAGATTTGTACGGGATAATGAAAGACTTAATGGATACTTTTTATGAATCAGCCTTCAACAATTGCTCAATTTTAGTCTTAAACCAATTAGTTTTTACCAGATCGCTAACAGTGTACTTATTAAGTATTAACTGAAGATATACCCTGCTATAGTAGGTCTTCATACTGAAAAAAGGATAAAAGACCTCAAAATCATCACTTTTTAATGCTTGCAGGATAGGCTCGATGTCTTTGTTCTTTTGAACACCATCCTTAAATTCACTATAACTTTGCCTTGCCACTTCAATTCCAGCAGCTATAGTGAGTAACTTGTCATTCTTTTGAGTCGTGATTTCGTTAATATAGGCGGCTTTGTCAAATCCCTCACAATCAAGTTCTGCTATATTATCAGGATGGTAAATGTAATTTTCAAAAGCATAGTAACGCAATATCCGTAGATTGGGATATTTTTTTTGAAGCCTGGTTATTTCATCATCCATTATGTAGTCCCGATCTCTTATACCTAACTTAGTTGTATCTCCTTTTATATTTAAAAATACATCTCTACTATCCTTTTCAGGAAGAAATAGGTAGTTCTTCCCACTTAGAGCTAGATTGTAGTGTGCTGCGTTTTGATTCTCTACTACCACTAACTTATAGTCACGAAGTATATTCTCCAAAGTTTCCTTAGGCAAAGCAATAGTATAAACTTCAAGATTTTCTTTAGGCTCAGGTATTAACAGTTGTGATACATCAAAATTCAGCGAATCCAAATCGATAATACTCGCATTATCTGCATGCCGCGCAAAATCAATAAAACCCAATGCATGAGAAGCTGTCCACAATTGAGCATCATCGGGAATCCAAACGTTAACAACTTCTGATAATAATTTGGATTGAAGGGATGTATTCAGATGGCAATCCATTTCATCAATGTAGATAATGGCATCTTTATATTGTTCTTTTCTAACTATAAAGTTAAGAAGAAGAATTACGACTTGTTTTTCTCCATGGCTCAGTAAGTCATAATTGATTTTAGAAGTTCCTTTTTTAAAAATCAATTTTGCACTTTCCTGTGGAGTAGCGTTTTGAAACTCCGCGATCTGAATTGTAGTGGCTTCATCTCCACCAAAGATATTTAGCAGAGAGGAATTTAAAGGATAAATAAAGTCCTGAAAAATCTGTAACGTATCGGCTGAACGGCCACTAAAAACAGGTTCACGTAGCGCGTTGTCTATTTGTTGAATATAAAGGGCCACATCGTTGTAAAACCTCTCATCTACATCAATAAATGATGCCGGTGCGTCCTTATTATTGCTAACTTCCTCAGCGCTACCCCGGTTAGTTATCCTTGGCACAATCCGAATGCTACTTCTCCCTACAAACTTTCGTTTTAACACATTCGACTCCCCAATAAATTGATCCCACTCTATCCCGTTTTGTTCTCCATTGGAAAAAGTGACTACTATTTTCAGATTATCTCCATCCTTGAAATAATATGGCTTTAAACTTGAAGTATAATGAGCTTTATTTGCCAAGCGGGTTACCTGCCTGCTCATAAAATCGAATCCATCGAAAATAGAGGACTTCCCTGAACCGTTTGCTCCTACTAGCAATACGAGTTTAGATGTCTCCGGTATTTTGTCAATAGTGAGATCAGAGAAACGCTTAAAATTTCGGAGTTCCAGTTTAGTAATACGCATATATCAAAAATAGCGTAATCCAGGATCAAGGCCAAAAGTTGTGGAGTAAGTTGTAGATCAAGCATATAATTTGGTTAATCGGAATAAAAAGAATTCGATGCATTTTACCCCTCTAAA
>NZ_PYGK01000004.1 GCF_003014595.1 Chitinophaga ginsengisoli
TTTTTTTATTTTTGGTTCGACCTTCCGAGCCCTTTAATTATCTACATCGTTTTTCCACACATGTTTTGTGAATAAAACTTACCGAACTATTGATATACTAATATACCTTATTTACACCCATAGCTTTATGATTATAGCATAGTCACATAAACCAAATTATGAATACTAATAAGATCACTGTAGGGGGAACATTAAAAGAAGATGATAGTATCTGTGTGAAAGTTATCACAGTCAATACTCGGGAAACAAATAAGAGCTTCGTCTGCGAATATAATGGAATACAAATTCAGTTACCATTCTTGAGCTGGCAATATTCTTCAAAATTTCATTATCCCAAAGAATTAAAGATATTTAATAGTTCAAGAAAGGCAGGACAGGAGAAGTTTTTACAAATTCCCGAAGGTGAAAATATACATCCGTACTTTAAGTTAAATGAAGGATATGAATTTTCATTTGATGGATTTAAGAAAACCGATAATGGTACATTCTTAATATTGCGGGATGTAGAAGGAATTGGATATACTGCACCGAAACAATTTAATGATGATTATCATGAACTTAAAAAAGGAAGGGTCCGGTTTATCTTTGCCGGATATAAAAAGAATGGCGAGATTAAGTTGTATCGAAAAAAGGCGCTTAAACTGAAGGATGTATTTGCTGATAGCTCGCCCTTGCAGGATAATGAATTAAAGAGCCAGTTGGAAGCCAACGAAAAGTACGCCGATTACGGACGACAGTATAACAACGAAGATAATAAATGGTTACTGACAATTACCAATATCCTTGAGTATGGAACTTTCAATGCAATAGAACACAAGAACTATTCATTCGCGTTAAAAGCTATCGTCTATCTTGAGATAGCTTATGATTATTTATTGAATTCAGGATTTCTAAAGACTTTCAATTCAAATAAGGCAAATGAAATACAGCAAAGAGCTATGTATAGAAGTCAAAAAATAAGATCTCTTACTGCGCCTTTGATTGCACTAAATACTTTAAATTATGATGCCTATTTAATAAAAAGTATAACCCTTTTTATTGAAGCAAAGCATTCATATGATGAATTAGCTGCCAATAATTATTTGAGAAATGTATACGATACGATTAGAATTGGTTCACTTGATATACTTTCCGGAGAAGCAATTTTTAATTTGTATAGATCACTATTTCCTTACATTGATACCAGTAACTTTTATTTTGACACTTTATTGAAAGTATTGAGATATAAAGTTAGAGCGCTTGATAACAAATTGTTCTTTAAAACCTTTTTTGATCGCAACGAAAGAATTCGTCATTTCAAAGGAAATACCGACCTTATTCCCTTTTTCAATCTTTCGAATCTTCTTGCGCACATTTCACAAACGATCGCACCAGGTGAAACAATCATTTGGTATGCGAAATGCATACGGGCTTTATCTGTTTTTAACCCAAACTTTCACCAATCAAAAAAAATGCTGGAAGAACTGATACAGCAATTAGGGCCGGTCAAAAAGGAATATCAGCTATTGCCTTTAAAGTATTATAGAACTTTGGAGGGGCATATTCTTAAGTTATCTGATAGCGAAGAGGTGAAGAACGTAAAATGGGAATTATTGAAGCAAAAGTATGAAAGCAATGAAAGTATCAAGATGAAAATTGCTGGCAAGGATGATTTAGGTTTCTATATCCTATTTGAAGATTATAAGGGGTATATAGCGAAAGAATTCATGAAAGAATATGAAGCTGCATACTACTTCTTTTATCCGGAACACGATTTGCCAGAGTTTAAGATTATTGCGATAGATCATTCGTTAAAATCCTTTCTAGTACAATATTGCCGGAAATCTCAATTGCTTAATTCCTCTCAAACAACAAATGTCGGTGATGTGGTGAGGGGTATTGTTATAGCAATTAAGCGTAGTGGAGCAAACGTATTGGTTGGTAGTACTTTAGGTTTTGTACATAAAAGTCAAATTGATTATTCTCCGGTTTCTTATGTTGAAGATTTTCTTACAATAGGCAAGGTATATGAGTTTACAATTCAAAAAGTAAATAAGAGTTTGGAACTGGCATTGAATAAGAAGATTGTTGATCCTTGGTGGAATGGTATAAGACGATATGTTGGGCATGTAACCAACGCCGTCTATTTAAGGAAGATAGATATTAGCTACCTCAAGGAGTATCATGGTATCGAAATCGAGGAAAACGACGAATCTGGTATTGCCATTGCAGATTGCGCCGTCTGTAAGAACAAGTACGGAATTATGGGTACGCTGGTAATTAATACAATCGTAAATGAATGGCATTGCACCAATTGTCGGTTCCACGGACAGGAGATGTATTTATTTAAGAGCCGCAATTTAGGATTTAATATCTCTGTTGGCACAAAGGAAATGAACAAGGAGGATCTCCAATTCGCTAGCGCTTTACAGCGGGGTAATATCGTGCCTGTTCGATTAACTTACTTTGACTACGCGTCAAGGTTTGCTGATGGTACCTTTGATGCTAATATTATAAAAGGACAAGAATTACTACAGGAAGATTCTATTGTTTCTTCTTCGGAAGCTAATGTGCTAGAATTGGGCAGGGCATTTGAAGACATCTCTTCATTGGCGGTGGATATGCATGAGGAAGTCGCCTATTTGTATTGGGCTAAGCAATTTTATTCCCTGGCAAATAGTAGTAAATCATTTTGGTATAGAGTCTATAACTTGTACCTTGAATTGATCATCGCTTTAAAATCGAAGAATCGTTCTCAAGTACGGCAACTGACCGAAATGATAAAATATGTTTTAGGCAATGAGGAGATGCTGAAGGAGACATCAAATGTATACAAAGACCTAAACAATCATTTGCTTGTTTTCAAATACTTTTTACTGCTGGATTGTGGTCAATATCAGGAGAATATGTTATTACTGAATGAACGATTTAATAACGCAATTAATAATGATACAGTAAGAAATTTTGCATCAATTGTACTTTCACACAACCTCATACTTAGCCATGCTCCCAATGATATAGATAAATTATACGATCAGACTTTCGGTTATATGTATGAAACCTTGACAAAAGGGAAGTTGAATGATATTTATGGAGAGAATCTAAATGAATATCAGGAGGATGATGCAGAAAAGCGGAATAGAATTGAATTATTAAAATTAATAGCTGAAGGAGAAGGTAGGAGAATTGAATTTAAATCTACCTTGATGACGCCAGTGCTTAGTGAGGAATTGAAGGCGAGATCGGCAGAAATAGAGGAACAGATGAAAATAGCACGTGAGACTAATGATAAAAGTTTACTGAATGAAGCGAGAGGTAAAAAAGATAAATTGCCAACGGAAAGAGATATTCAGCACTCCGCAATGAAGTCTATCGCTGCATTTGCGAATAGTGATGGTGGGTATTTGATTATTGGGGTGGATGATCAGAAAAACATACTAGGTTTAGAAGAAGACTTTAAGAAACTAAAAAAGGAGGATAAGCAGGATGAGTTCAAATTGCGGTTCGACGATCTGGTAAAGAGGTATTTAGGAGATAGTTCACATCGGCTGATTGATACAAGCTTTGTGCAGGTAGGAGAAAAAACAATATTTAAGGTGACGGTGAGCAAAAATCTAAATATGACTAATCCGATCATTATGAGATTGAATGCAAAGGGTGATAGTGAGGCAGAGTGTTATATCAGAGCGCAGGGATCATCGTTGAAATTGGGAATGGTGGAATTAATAGAGTATATAGCAGGAAGTTATGCTGGGGTTGAGTAGGTTTTTTGTATAGAAACCCCAAATGGGGATCGCTCATCTTTCGATAATCAGTCCCTTTTAGCGGAGAAAGAAACATTCGGCCCCGGGTCTTTTGAGAGTTAAGATCATTCAATCCGAGACCGCGCATCGATCATCTGGATTACAAAAGCAATTACACCAAAGCGCTGTTTCAATGGGATGAAATGAGGGATACGACGGCAAGACAGTAGGCTATAAATCTACTGGAATTTCGGAAATTTGGAAGGCAGATAAAAGGCTGAAATCATTGAACAGTGCTACAAAAAAATATTGCGAGATCGGGAAGCGGGATTTCAATGTCGTAGCGGTACATGCTGCCGAGTATTGGGCTTTGCATAGGCTGTTTTCCAGCATTCAGCGGTCGATGTCCAATAACAAGACAAACAAAGTAAAACGGAATATGCTTGATGTAAATAAGACCAATGTTTTTATCTCTTATTCCTGGGATAGTACAGAACACCAATCCTGGGCTATTGAATTGGCCGATCTAATCAATAACAATGGTGGTAATGCTATTATAGACAGGAGGCTGAAATTTGGCGGACACCTCCGGTTATTTATGGAGCGTAATATTAAAGCAGCTGATGTGGTACTGATGATCCTCACACCAAACTATAAGGAAAAGGCAGAAGAGCTTAAGGGAGGGGTCGGATATGAATATAATATTATCACCAAGCAGCTATTCAACGTTATTCATACAAATGAAAAATACATCGGCGTGCTGAGAAGCGGTGATCATGCGACCAGTGTACCAGAATTTATAGAGGATTTCAAATACGTTGACTTGCGGCCCGGTAAAGATTATGATATAAACCTTCAGGATTTATTGGGGCAAATATTAAAGGCGCCTTTAAAACACCCTGATGAAACCAATAAAGCCAAACCATTTATGGAAAATGACTACGCTAATCTCACTCCTATCATTTTAGAAATGAAAAAAACAGCTTTTGAATATTTTCAAAAGATTTTTGGCGGGGAAAATGAAATGATGGTTAAATTGAAGGTCGCGACCAAATTGGCAGAATGGGAAGAAGAGATTTCTACCTATAATAAGCAGGTGGTTGACAAATTTAATCCGCAAAAGATGGTTATTGCTGGAGACAATCTGGAGATTTTTAAAAAGAATGTTTTTGGAAAGATACTGTGGACAGTGAGTTCAGCTATAAAACCAATACCTAACCCTGACCTCGCGCGTTATAAAGTGGATTTCAGGGAAGCAGACCCAGAAGATATTTATAATACCGTGAACGCGATTTTAAATGCTGCACATAGTTATGTAAAAACTGTAACGCCTGCGATTTCCTATAAGTCAATTGCTGAAATTGCCGACTTACGTATGGCGTACCTGGATGAAGAAGGAATGTTTATGAATAAAATTATCGGATACGGTATCAGGTCAGAATTGTTGCATCGCTATTATCCCGCAAACTTCGCCGTTATGACCCAAAAAAGCTTATGGGCCATGTATTTTATCTGTGATAGCTTAAAAGAGTTTATTACCATAGAGCAAAAAAACCGAAAGGGGATTATGCGTGTATCTCACAACTGGCAGTACCCTTATGGCAGATTTAACTTTATTATGAATGAATTGGCTAATGAGCTGGAAAAGTGGTTTGCGGTTTATAAAATCAAACTAAAACCGGAGTTTCGGTTTGGTTATGTAAACATGTTCCTGTCTGCTATACACAAAATGCACAAACCGGATATTGATTTGCTTCACGCCTGGGAAGAAATGAAATAGAGAATGGATTTGCTTTCAAAATACAAATCGCATTTCCCCGACATAAATGCGCTGTACGACTACCAGGACACTGTACTAAATATCCTTACCCGGAAGGAGCATACACTTGCCATAATACCTACAGGTGGCGGTAAATCCTTATTGTATCAACTAATGGCTTTGGATTTAAAGGGCGTTACATTGGTAATCTCTCCGTTATTGGCCCTAATGGAAGAACAGGTGCAGGAACTGAACTCAAAAGGTAATATCAGTGCGCTGGCTTTAAACTCAAACATTCGTTTTAATAAACAGCGAGAAATTCTAAGGAAACTAAAAGGAGATACTTTTAAAATAATCTATGTTTCCCCGGAAAGACTTCAGAACCCATTTTTCCGCGCTTGCCTAATTGCTTCAGGTATTGATATTTCGTTGATTGTTGTGGACGAAGCACATTGTGTCAGTCAATGGGGAGAAAGTTTCCGACCGGATTATGGACAGATCGGGCAGTTTGTCAATTTTCTGAAATCAAACCACAAATATCCTTTTTTACTTTGCCTTACCGCAACGTTATCTCTCGCTGCAAGAAAAGATATTACAGCCGCTTTTAAAATAAAGCCAGAAAACACTTTCGTAAGCAAACAGGTCATCAGAGATAATCTAATCCTCCATTTTCAGAAAGTTGGCCAGGAAAAAGAAAAAGAACATTCATTAAGATCATTTTTAGCAGAGTATACTCCCCGTAAAACAGTGGTGTATTTGTATAGCAAGTTCCTATGTGAGGAGTATGCTAAAACATTTGCTGATAATCATACAACGGGCTTCTTTCATGCAGATGTTGACGCTCAAAAAAAACACGCAGTCTATAATAAATTTCTAAATGGGGAAATAGAGATTCTATTTGCAACTACAGCCTTCGGCATGGGAATTAATATCCCTGACATAGAAAGCATTGTGCATTTTCATATCCCCAATTCAGTCGAAGAATATTACCAGCAAGCCGGGCGGGGCTGGAGAAAAAAAGATCCTGTTAAGAACTGCAACTGCCTTGCACT
The DNA here is from genome assembly GCF_003014595.1 of Chitinophaga ginsengisoli. Taxonomy (GTDB): domain Bacteria; phylum Bacteroidota; class Bacteroidia; order Chitinophagales; family Chitinophagaceae; genus Chitinophaga; species Chitinophaga ginsengisoli. Next base: position 6,534 of record NZ_PYGK01000004.1, read on the forward strand.
TTGGTCTGATAAAAACTTTAAAGAACGTGCGCGTGAAATAAACAGAGAGAAATTCACCGTGGACATATTACACCAAGCGTTCCGATCTCTAATCGGCTCGGCCAGGATAAAATCTGTCGGGCAAGTGGTAAGTAAGGATAAGGCCGCATTTCTGAATAGTGAAAAATATAACCTGCAACTTTTACGGTATAAACTGGAGAAGTATGGCATTATCAAAACCATCGGTGAAATTAACGGCTCGCCATTAAGTATTGAGCTTGTAAAAAACACTCCATTATGGAAGAGCATAGTGAAGGAGGCGGAAGAAGGAATAGACGGCTTTGTGCATGTGAGCAAATTTTTAGGCATTAGTATTCCTGAAATCATCCAGCACCTCTATGAGCAGGATTTGCAAAACAATATTAAAAAGCTACCTGCAACAAGCAAGGATATTTATTTTCAGATTTTAGCATTAGAGATCAGCGAAGATATTGCTGGCCGAATTGTGGCTGAAATTAATGCGTGCATTGATTTTAGAATAGGTCAGTTGGCGGAATTAAAGGAGTTGTTTTCCAGTGAGAACAAAATGGAACAGCTGCATAAAATATTAAGTTAAACTAAGTATCGAATTATAAGTAATTAAAACGCTCGCTAATTAGGATGAAAAAGAAAAAAACTAACCAGTTGGTGCAGAATCAGCATTATGTCCCGCGTTTTTACCTGAAGAATTTTCTGAACGCTGAAAAGAAAATATGGGTATTTGACAAATCCACCCAACGAACATTCCTTTCCTCTCCTCAAAACATCGCAAATGAGAATTTCTTTTATGACTTGCCGGAGATCGACGGGCCATTGGAGGAAGACCAGGCTGTAGAAAAATACCTGAGTAAGATCGAAAACCTCCATGCACCATTTTTTACAAGGCTCATCGATGCTATAGAGAAGCGAGAGATTGACCGCATCGATGATGATATGCGATCCATATTGTGTGATCATTTGGCCATCCAGATTATACGTACCAAAGAATACCGGGAGCAAATGACACAGGGGTTTGAAGGATTCCGGGATTCCCTATCGAAAAGCGGATGGATACCGCAAGAAGATCAAGCAGCCTTCAGTGCATCTGAAAGTGATGTCAAGAAAAACCAATTAAGCCAAATCCTATTCGACACAGAATTTAAGACGGAACTTTGTAACATCCTGAATTCTCATATTTGGCTGGTTTGCAAGAACATCACCTCCACTCCGTATTATACTTCGGATCATCCTGTAGTGAAACAAGCGCACCTTATTCGGCCACACCGCTCTGATACAGGGTTCAGGTCAGTTGGCATTGAGATCGCCATGCCTATTTCTTCTCAATATCTGCTGGTACTTTACGAGCGTACTTATCATAACGGCTTTGAGCCGTATGATAACGAAATCATTGTTCATCACAATCCGCAAAACGTGATCTACTTTAATTCCCTTCAGGTTTCCCGATCATATCGTTCCGTATTTTGCAGCGAGAAGAATTTCGGAATGGCAGAGGAAATGGTGAATACGCATCCTGAAATGAAGCAGTTAAATTATAAACGTATGGGATTTGAATAGGAAGTAGGCAAAGTCTGTTTATCTTTAAAAAAATAAAAAATGAGTTTTTATAACGACCCGGTGGTAGATGAGAATTCTTCGAGAAGTGAGGGGCTGGTTAATGCAATGAAAACCTTATTCACCCGGAAAAACAGATTCATTTCCAGGGAGAAATACCTGATTATGGTGTAGACATAGACGTAGAAGGGCCTTTGAAGAAAGATGTACTAATCCAGAGATAGAAATGCTGCAAAATATGCTGCATACACAGCAATTCGAAACACATTATACCGCGCCGCCCAAATACGTTTTACATCATAAAGGATTGAACATCCAAACCCAGGAAAGCTCCGATATTGAATGGCTATTGGCCCAGTATTCGACAATTCTTAAGAAGTGAATTTCCTTATCAATGGAACAGGCTGTTGCTAAATTCTGTTTTTTCTTGTATGCGTTTGTCTGCCACGAAAAATTAGAGCTATATGGACTCCAGTTCTTTTATAGCATCAATTGCCGTACGGCCTAATTGATCGTCTTCGGAGAGATTTTTGAGCAAGATGATATCTGTTGCATTTCCATGTTTAGCCAATAAATTGATCGCATGTAGTATTGTCTCCTGAGTACGTTCAAACGGATATAGGCTTTTTTGTTCGTATGGCTTTTCGATTGCTGATCTACATGCTTTTGCAATGTGCTCAGGAAATGCATCATTTAAGGTTATTGGAATACTATTAAATCTGCTACCATATCCAAGGTGCGACAAAGACAGCCAAGATTCCCATACGACCTCAACAGCATATTCAGCTGATTTTTCAAATAGATACTCTAAAGCTTTTTTACACTTCCCCTTCCGCTCATCCAGGTCCATATCGCTCCTGTTTAACCAGTAATAGATCTCCCCAATTGCTAGTAATGCATTACTTGATTCATTGCTTTGCTGTTCATGGTGAATTTGTACCTGAAAAGAGAATTGTCCCAAAAAGATGTTTGAAATAATAAGAACAGCAGCTGCATCCTGTACGCTATGATTAGCTTCAATTGTTTTTTTGGCATATCTCAAAAGGTATGGCGCAATTTCGTCGCCGAGTAATTTTGCTGCTGTGAAAATAAGCGAGCAAGTAAAAAAAGTACTATAATAGCCGCCCAATGCCATCTTATAAAAAGACTTTTTCTGCTCCAAATCTAATTTTTCGATTGCAATAGAAAATGCATACTCATAAGGATGGTCATACTGTGCATAAAATATTCCCGCAGCAATGTTCCACTGTTCTTCATTGTGTGGATCATGTAATATGGCGTTCAGTTGATCTGTAACCGTTTCTTCATAAGCGTTAGCATCGTCAGCTAAAGCCCCCAGCGAAGACAGTGCGTCAAAAATAGAACTGGAGATCATCGGGAGCTTCGTTTCTGCATGAATTTTGTTCAGCGCTGCTATCAAGCGCTGTTCCTCTGCAGCAGAATCGCATACGCTGCCAACGGTATCTAATATTTGATGTTGTAAATTGTAGGGGATGAATTTCCATTTATTCTCCAGGGCATCTGCAACATAGGGATAAAGCAACTTCCCTGAATCGTCATACCGACAGAGTAAAAGCAAAAGATAGAGCTGACCATTTTTTAAAGATTTTGACTCAAGAAGCTTTTCGACAACTTCCTTGTTGATGTTGTTTTTTCCGCCGAAACGGGCAAATCCAGAACTTAAGACTGAGAAAATTTGAGTGATTGCAGATTTTGTGGACGAGACACCAATATAAATTGCGTGAAAAATATCGGAATTAATACTAATACCCTTCTGTTTAGCTTCTTCCCGTAGATCCTTTAGTTGTTGGGAGCAAACTATGTCCATCTGATTAGTAAGCTCAAAAATTTCTTTTAAGAATAGTCCATCATAGAACAAGGTAGGAATGGCGCATATAAAACCAAATTCTTGAGGGGTCCAGTCAAAAATGGTTTGTGTTTTAATACGAACCGGCCAGTAGTCAGCGTCGGTTATTTCAAATTGAATTCCCTTAATCTCATTAGCCATTTTGGGTAATACTTCTGTAAATCTACCCTCAGCCCATTTTTGGCAAAATGCGCCGGCTTCACCCGCATGAATTGCTAGGATTAGTTTACTATCATAAATACCGTCCAATACTTTTAGTAGCACGTCGGTTTCTTCAATTGAACCAATAGCTAAGAGTCGATTATAATAGTTCCTGGGCGATTTTAAGGCAAGACTGATTTTTTCGCTGCTTTCTGAAAAGCGACTAATACTATCCGCAGTAAAATAGTTGAACAGCATTTCGTGTGCAAAGCTGATTTTGTCGAGTTTCTTGACAATCAACCCAGACTTCAGGCACTCTTCCAATAAGGAAAAATCGAACCCGTATTTGTTTATCAAATTATCTGTCTGCCTTATAGAAAGCGCAAAAGAAATCTTATCTGATAAAAACTGTGCTACCCTGGATAATATTAAATGCGCTCTGTGGTTGAAGTGTTCTAGTTTTTTCCTAACAAATAAGTCGAATATAGTAAATCGGCTTACTGACGTCATATTGCCAATGCCGATCTCTCCAACCATTTTGGCCTCATAACTCGTTGTTACCATTTCCAGTACAGGTACCAGCCGTTGAGAAATGTTGCTGAATTTTTCTGCTATTGCTTGTTTGGTAGCTAATGTTGGTTGCTCTACTCTAATTACGTTACTGGCTAAATCTTGAATGTTTTCATCTAACACCTGCGTGGTAATTAGATAATTGCAATTATACTTGTTGATAATTAGTTTTAGTTCAGTCAATAGTTTGAACTGCTTGGACTTTGTACATTCATTTAGCCCGTCTATTACAATAAGTATACGTTCGCTAAAACCCCGGCAAACTTTAAAAAAGTCGTAACCGGACGAGAACCCATACTCTTTAACTTCTTTATCAATAAGTGCGCTTAAGTCCGATTCGTAATACTTAGCTCCAATATATAAGGCGGCTCCTGTGTGTTTAAGGAACAAAGATGTTAAATGTAGGGCAAGTATTGTCTTTCCACAACCTGAGATCCCGCTGATAACGTATCCGGTGTGCTTAAATAACTCAAAAGTCAATTCATTCGTCCAGATGGACGAATTATCCACAGTACAAGGAAAATGTACCAATTGCGAATCCATGCCATTTAACGTTCCTTGCATTACCATCTTAAAGTGATCAAGCTTGGTGCGCAGGTCAGGAAAACCTATAAGAGACGGGGACGAACTTTTAATGTCTTTTTCTCCAAATTCACGATTTAAGAATTGCTTTATGAGTTGAAACCTGGCAGCGTCATTTCGATATATTAATGTGATCTCTCGTATTAAATCTGCTGGATATAAAATGTCACTCTCGGTATTGAAATATCGTTGCAGGTTTTCATCTAATTTGCCTACTCTGACTTTTTGATTGCTTAAGATCAAAAACTTAATTCCATTGGGAAATTCCTTCGATAAGTCTGATTCATAAAATAGCTTCAAAGTATGTTTGATTTTGGAAAAATCAGTTCTGGAAGTTACTTGAAACGCTATTTTAGATTCGCCGGAATCACCAAGATCAATTCCCCTTTTTTGTTCCTTATAATCTATAAGCTCATAGCCGTATACAAGGTTAAGTAATTGGAGACAAGTGCCTTCTGATGCCTTGTTGATATCATAATAATTTAATGCATTTGTTATGCCGATCTTAGCGATCCAAACTGCCACAAGGTGACTTATCTCATCAATTTCGATTTTTTCCTTTGGCATTGTGACAACAAGCGAAGATTAGATTTCTGATAGATTATTTTACAATAATTCCAGGCAAACTAGCAAATTATATGTTAGCAGACTTGTATTTTACCAGGGACAATAGGAAATTATTCTCGTGGCTGATAAGGGAGGATATTATTCGGTTCTATTTCCAATGCCCATATCAGTTTTAAAACAGTGGTTAATCTTATATCACTTTCTCCTTTTTCAATTTTCAGTATTTGTTTATGCTCCAATTCCGCCAAGGCAGCAAGTTCCCGCTGGCTTAATCCCTTTTCTTTACGGATATTCCTGATCTTCTGGCCAAATTCCTGAAGTTCTATTTTATCTTTTGCGCCCATTAAACAAAATCAAAAGAATTTTTTGGCACGTTTGCAGTATCATGATACTTCATTTGAAAATTTTCCCTATATTTGGAATCATAATGAGAAACTATTAGTTAGGGTGATAGCAGCAATAGTATAATGTATATATTTGCTGCCCCTAAGTAATTTATAGGCATCTCGTTTTCAGTACCGCAGGGAAAAGTAGGACGTTCGTTAGCGGTTGTACTGAAGGCAGGGATAGCCCATGCTACAGCGTGGGCTTCTTGTCCGTACAACCGGCCCTTCCTACGGGTTCCCTGGCGGCAAGGAGACCCGCGCTTTTTTTTGCGGATTTCCTGTTACCTCATTGCTCACCTATAGCCGCAAAAAATTATGAAAGTGCTAGACAAGCTTTCCAAACCCGTAAACCTAAATGTTCGCAACATATTTGTTGTAGGAGAGTATTCCAACATTTTGCCATCGCCTTACTGCTCCACTTAGCTGAGGAAATGCCTTTTACTTTATGAGCTTCTGGTATCTGTAATGGTGTACAACCTTATGGCTACGTATGTGAACGACTGCCGGGATATTTATCGCGGCCAGGCATCCTATTGCCTAACAATAATACTAATATTCCTAAAACCATTCATTATGTCACAATCTATCGAAAAAATAAAACAGTTTATGGATTGGTACCCTGAGGCAGCAGAGGTTAAATCGACTATGTGGAACTTGTTGGAAGCTGCTATGGCTAGTCCCAATGCAGATACATGGAGTGCCAACGACCGTAGCAACATGATGTTTTTCTACTCCAGAATCGAGGAATTTGTGGATGCCACTTATATGATAGTGCCGCCTTTATTGCAAATTTTGCACAGTTCTGAAGTGAATGAATAAGCCTTAGGAGCATTGCTCCAGACCGAGCTTTTAAGCATAATTCAAAGCGATTTGTCACCCAAAACCATAATTAGATGCCAAACGAAAATCTGAAAACTGATCCCTATTTCTCCTTTTTTAATGAGCTTGATACAAAGGGAATCAGAGAATTATTTCCGTCAGGGCCATTGTCCGAAAATCTGTTAGACGACATCAACAGGCGCATATTCAACTTTCCCTATTTCTGGAGAAAAACCTTGATGGCGCAGATGGGCTGGTCTGTTGTCGTAATGTTTAGAAAGATGCAGAACAGAGATCCAAAAGATAAAATAGTAGAAGAGTTGACAGTTCCCGAGAAAATGATGATCCTGAAACTGACATTTCGTGTGTTGGAGGTTTACCAGCAATACTTATTGCACGAATATCAGGACTTATTAACTGAATAGAACTTTAGTTGCAGGATGCTAATCTCGAAGTTATTATCGGAGCTTGTGCAGATAAATCGAATCGCAGCAAACCTGATTAAATCACATATAATATTAACAAGCTGGATGTATGAAACTCCACTGGATTTCTACCCAGCGGACTTGTTTGAACATGAAAGGTAAAGCAGGAGATAAGAGATTAAAAGTTCCTCCGGTCTGGCCCGGGATTGTGATTACGCAGTATCACGAGGAGATATACGAAGACTATATGAAGGAGCTAGAGGTCGTGTTCGACTATAAACCGCTTAATTTCCTTATCGGCTATGATATGCCCAATCAGTTTAGACCCCAAAGAAGAACAGCAGCGGAGAAGGAGAAATTCGAGAGAGCAGTTGAATACCTTGAACAGCTTTTTATGGACGAAGATTAACTATCTACTAGTTGAAAGTGAATGATAGGAGACGTTACATTTTTCCGAGTCCAACTAAGACTAGGGCAGATAAAGTTACTGTGTGAATTTTCAAGAATGCTTATTTATGGTTCATATCAAGGGGTGTTATGACCCGTGCGGGGATTTCCATCCCTGTACTATTTTAGAATGATGTACATGGTATGGTAGGTAACGGGACTGGATTTTTATTCAGTCCCTTATTGTAACTGATATAAACCTATATGAGGATGAGTCAAAATCATTTGCCTGCCATTTGATTTCGATTTGAGCACCATTTGATTTCCATTTGATTTCCATTTGATCGTGATTTGAAAATGATTAAAAAGTGATTGCTTTTACTCGGATTTGACCACTTTGCGGAACTCCCTAAAAACAGATACCGTCTTTAAACGACTACTAAGTTACGACCCTATGCCAAATTTTACCAATCTTGGGAAAAAGCGATCAAAATCGATCAAAACCGCGACAGTAGCTTTTTCGGGCGTTGTACATTCGCTATTATCAAGCATTTTTACACCATAAAACATAAACACGAATGAAAACAACAGTAAAAAAAAAAGAGTTACAGGTTCCCTCTAGTGCAATGTTCGCCGTTGCGGAGATTATTTCAGACAATGAGATTACCCATACCATAACCGGGGTAGACGAAGATGAAGACACAATTGCGCTGGAGGTTGAGTACTCAAAAAAAGAGCGGGATATCATCCGCGATATTGAAAATGTAATCGAAGATCATGAAGAAGAGGATGATGACGATGCTGATGAAGAGTAATAGGCATTTCTCCTGTAGCCAAAGCGGCAACTACCTTTTGATAAAGAGCGGCTGCCGCTCTTTGTCTTTCCTTTTCATCTTACAATTCCATTCCAGAAAGCATGCAACCTGCTGTTTTTTGCTATATAAAAAGAGTTTCCTAATGTGCAATTTGATCACTTTGAAAATCAGAACAGGTATATGAAACCTACAGACAAACATGGTATTGATAAAAAAAGCAATTCCTATCCAAATAAACCTCGACCTCTGACACCGGAACTGCTGCGCAACAGTTCCGGCTTACATGACCTGACAGATGAACAGGCTGCGGAGGCTATAGAGAGTCTATATGCATTGGCCCGGATATTATTAACCGCAACTTTGCCTGAAAAATCAAATTCAATTGATAATCAATTTGTTGTAAATTGTAGAGGCATTGGCCAGAAAACCGAAAAGGTTGTCCCTTTACGCCCATTACCTAAAGACCAAAAAGATATAGCCGCATGAGTAGTATAACTTCATTTAGCAAATTTGGAAGATACCCGAAAAAGCATAAGACTATTGTTACACAGGAGATAGCTGTGGCCTATACTCGTGTATCTTCCAAAGAACAGGCCGACCATAACATGAGCCTTGTTACCCAAAGGACCGCCATAGATCAGTATAGTGAGCGGAAGAAGGTGCCTATTATTGCTTACTTCGGCGGTACTTATGAATCAGCAAAAACGGATGGCAGGAAGGAATTCCAGCGGATGTTGGATTTTATAAAAAAGAACAAAGGCAGGGTAAAGTACATTTTTGTGTTTACCCTGGACAGGTTTTCGCGTACGGGTGGCGCTGCCATCAAATTAAAGGATGATCTACGGGAAGAATTCGGGGTGCATATAGATGCAGTTACACAGCCGGCAGATACTTCATCCCCAAGTGGTGTATTACAGCAGGACGTACAGCTTATTTTTAGTCACCACGACAACCAGCTACGCAAGCTTAGAGCAGTATCCGGCATGAGGGACAAGTTTGCCGCAGGTATTTGGGTGACTAAGCCCCCGCAAGGCTATGATGTTGTTAAGATCAATGGTGAGCGCCGGATAGTAGTAAACGAGGATGGTAAAAAGCTGAGAAAAGCATTTGAGTGGAAAGCCGCAGATATGAAGAATGAGGAAATTATTTTAGGGCTAAGGGCAATGGGAGTAAAGATGTACAAGCAGCAACTGACCAAAATTTTTAAGAATCCTTTCTACTGTGGTGTTATCAATCATGGGCTTTTGGAAGGTAGGGTTGTGGAAGGTAATCATGAAAAGCTAATCAGCCGGGAAATGTTTTTAAAGATCAATAGCATCAATGAGCAATCAAGTGGATATGGAGTGCCTCATAAAAAGGAGAGGGAAACACTATCATTGAAGACATTTATTAAATGTGATCAATGCGGTGGCCCGTTTACAGGCTATGTAGTAAAGGCTAAGAACCTGTGGTATTATAAATGCCAGACAATCGGCTGTAAGTGCAACAGAAGTGCTAAACAAATGCATAAACTGTTTGAACAGCTATTGAACCAGTACACTATCCGTGAAGAGCTGACGGAGGCTTTAAAAATAGCGATGTTCCATAGCTATCATGAAATGACCGAGGGTAACAGGGAACAGGAGAAAGTATTAAAAGAGCAGCTTGCGGAGGTGGAGAAAAGGATAAACAATATAGAGGACAAATATTACGCGCTGGATGAAATGACCAAAGAAAAATTTCAGGAATTGTTTGGCCGGTATGATAAGGAAAGGAGTGGGATTGCCGAAGAATTGGGAAAATGCAGCTTTACCATATCGAACCTCGAAGAAAAGATAGATTATGTAGTTGATTTTTCCTCGAAGCTCGCTACAGTATGGCATTCCAGCGATACAGGCGTGAAAGAGAAAATACAAAAGCTGGTGTTTCCTGACGGAATTGTCTATGATCGTGAAAAAGGGCAATATCGAACCGAAAAAGTGAATTTTGTTTTTGCCCGGATTGCGCGACTGCAAAGGGATTGGACAGGAAAAGAAAAAGGGGACAGTCATTTTTTTGATGACTTGTCCCCTCTGGCGGACCAGACGGGACTCGAACCCGCGACCTCCGCCGTGACAGGGCGGCATTCTAACCAACTGAACTACTGATCCTTTTTGTTCGCCGGGGTGCAAATATTGTATAAATATTTCAAATGGACAAATTAATTGTTTATAACCATCTTTGCACCTGCCGGAAATGCCAGTTTGTGAAAGATATACCTGCTAACATTCTATTGTATAAGTGAGGGTAAATTGTTTGATAAAGCGCCTCCATCAGGACATTTGTCCTATTTGTGCTGTTATTTTTCACAATCTTTGCTCCATGAACAATATCGCTATATTTTGCGGATCTAATTTCGGAAATGATCCGATTTACACTAGTCTGACCAAGGAATTGGGCAATTGTATTGTAAAGAACAAGCTAAGGCTGATCTACGGCGGGGCTGCTGTCGGTTTGATGGGAGTAGTGGCCGACCAGGTATTATCATTGGGAGGAGAGGTGATTGGCGTATTGCCGGAAAAGATCTCCAATACCGAGATTGCGCACAAGCACCTCACCGAGTTGCATGTAGTGGCTACCATGCATGAGCGGAAGGCAATGATGGCGAATCTGGCCGATTGTTTTATAGCGATACCCGGTGGGATAGGCACCCTGGAAGAAATCATAGAAGTGTTCACCTGGGCGCAGTTGGGATTTCACAGTAAGCCTTGTGGCATCCTTAACGTGAACGGCTATTATGACAAGCTGCAGGAACTGTTGATGACGATGTGCGGCGCAGGATTTTTATCGGAATATCATATGAAGTCGCTGGTTTTTGATGATGATCCGGAAAGGTTGCTGAATACTGTGTTGCAACAGAAGGTAGTTTATCAGCCGAAATGGGTGAAGTAACAGCATATTTAGTCTTTCAGTTTGGGGATTGGTTTAATGGCGTCATTTTAACAGATATAAGCTGTAACACAATGATGCAATACTGAACCATGTCGTGAAATTCATGTTTCACATCTGCTACAAAAAGGTGAACATGCTGTGTATCGATTCTTGCACGTTGATCTTCATTTAAAAAGAAACCGCCATCAAAGAGATTGCCGGGTAAAGGCAGGAGGGGAATATCCACTTCGATATCTTTACAGTCTTCAAGCATGGGGCATTCACTATACCGGATAAATATTCTTTTGCTGATGATCCGGATCACTTCATCCTTCTTCTTCATCTGATAGGTTTAGGTAATAATATTGTTTCTATGCAGGCAGATATAACATGTTCCTGGTCTGCATAAGCAGGAAAGAATGGCAGATCACATGTAAAGTCCTGGGTCAGGATTTATTTAACTGTTGCTCGATTTTTCTTTGCAGTTCCGCAATCTCAAGTGGTTTTTTAATAATATCGTTAACACCTTGACGTATATAATCCTCATGGGAATTAAAATCCTTCTCTACAATCGTGATAACCGGCATTTTTCCCCCTCGCTCCCGTATGCCTGTTAACAGTGCCAGAGGATCGGTTGACAATGCTATGGAATAGATCACGAGATCAATTGATCTGGAAAGAGCCACCTTTAAGGTTTCCTCTGCATTGAGCGTAATTGTAACAGACACTCCGGTCCATTCAAGGTATTGCTTGAGCATCCTGGAGATGGCTATATTGTCTAAGGCAAGTAGCACGCGGGGCCCGGAAGGCTCTCCGAGGTCTTTTAAAAATGGGGGCCGGGGTATTGACGGGAATAGTTTAACGGGACTAGTCCACGTTCTCCGCCATTTAAGTGTCAGGAACATACGCAGCATTGTTTGATGAAAAAGGAAAGCTCTAAGTTGTTAAGGGTTATGATATTAAGAATTACCTCAAGAGAAATACAGGTCCCACCAAAGTTTCAACACTATCTATTATGCAATCTTGCCTGGAGCAAATATAAATTACTTAAATATTATTATTGATAATAGAAATAAAAAACTTACAAACATGTTGTTAAAATGTAATGGATAGGCATTTGCTTTTACTTTATGGAAGTAAAATAGTTCAGAATCTATTATAATGGCGGCCAAGAAATCAGGATATGAAACAATTAAGATACTCATCGAAGGAGATCATATCAAACAGTTTGATCAGATATTCGATACTGTTTCCCGTACCAACATGGCGAAGGATCTGGGCATGAATTACCAGACGTTTGTCTACAGGTTAAACCGTCCTATTGCCTTTACATTGGAGCAGTTAATTGCCATAGCTAATCTTATCGGTGTTGAACGCCGTGTCATTGTTGATCTCGTTATCAAGCAGGTAGATGCTAAAAAGAAGGGTAAGTCTTAGTTTCCCCGGAGATCCCTTTGCCTGATCCTACTCAGCAATAAGTTCCAGCGCACGAGCCATTAACACATCTTTGCCCATCAAAACATCTCCTATAGCAGGGAGGATTGGATACGCAGGTATGATACCATGTCCATCGTTGTTTCCATTGGTGATTTGAAACGTAGTGGTGGAAATAAAACCTCTTATATGTGTGTTAGGAAGTGAGATTTCTGTAGGATCGCCGCTGATGATATGCTTATTACCCCCTGTTTCTTCTCCTATGAAGACGGCTCTTTTATCCCTTTCCAGACAGGCACTTACAATGGCGGTATTGGAAAAACTACCACCGTTAATGAGCACAAATAACTTTCCGGTAAAATGATTGGTTTTAGGCTGAATGACTCTCGATTCTTCCCCGTTCAATAGGTATCTGGCCGGGTTGAGTAACAAATAGGACAAGAGGTAACGCCCTGGTTCAAAATCTCCACCCTGGTTATCGCGTAAGTCCAGGATAAGGTTGGTGGTCTGATCGCGTTTTAATACTGTAAAGACGCTATCTATCAGCGCTGTATAGTCTTGCTTATAACGTGATTGAAGCAAGTCTGGGTCGAAACTTTTAATAGTAAGAATGGCAGTAGTCCCATCTTTAATTTTTTCCAGTGTAATTCCACGATCTGTTGTAACAGGATAGCGGCTTTGATGGATGAACTTTATACTGTCCTTTGTCAAGGCTGTTATCTGCTTTTTTTGAAGCTCTCCTTTCTGGTTCCTTAGTTCAAGGAAGAATTGAGCAGGGAGGCCGTAAGCAAAACTATAATAAGCAGCGAAATAATGATTCAATATCCAGATAGGGTAGGTTTGGTTGTATCCATCCCTGATTTGCCGTTTTAACAGTTGTGACATGATGGTATCTATCCCTTCTCCATTAATCCTTACAATCTCTTCTCCTTTTTCAATGCTGCTGTCAGCTGAGTTATTTTCAACAATATGAAGCTTTCCATTTAGGTAAGTCAGGGTGAAAGGAAGGAATCTGCCCTTTTTGTTGTTATGGTCAGTTGTCGCCTCACTGGGTAAAAGCATGGTATGTCCGTCACCAATCTTAGCATGCAGCAGGGTAATTAAACGAAAAAATCTTTGCTCATCCATCGGTCTGTCAATGGAATGGTAAAGACTGTCAAAAAAAATATTAAGCGCAGGTTTGGATGTATAACGGTAGAGTCCCGGATGTATTTTTTCCAATTTTCTTTTCAGAAACTGTAGATCAGCTTTTAACTCATTTTGATTGTAAATCCGGTTTGTGGCTGATAATTGCGTTTGTCCGAGGACAGCAACAGGGCTGAAAAGTAACAACAGCGGCAGGCAGATCAGAGGGATTCGTGGCATATCTAAAAGGGCATCAGGGTAAAAGCAGAGAGTTGTATAAAACGAAAAAATCCGCTGCTATAGCGGATTTTTTCGTTCCTTGCGGACCAGACGGGACTCGAACCCGCGACCTCCGCCGTGACAGGGCGGCATTCTAACCAACTGAACTACTGATCCTTCCCTTGTTTTCGGGGCAGCAAAGATAGGAACAAAGCCATCAATTATGCAAATCTTTTTTAAAAAATATTTTAGCGTTTATCTTTACATCGTTCTTTAACCAATTTTATACATAAATATGCAATTCCTGGATTTTGAGAAACCTATTGAGGACCTGTATGATCAGTTGGAAAAACTGAAAGAGAATGGAGCAAAGTCAGGTGTAGACGTTACCGCCACTGTAAAGGAGTACGAGCAGAAGATTGCCGCTACCCGCCTGGAAGTATACGAGCACCTTACCAGTTACCAGAAGGTACTGCTCAGCAGGCATCCTGATAGGCCCTATACCCTGGCGTACATTGAGAAAATGTGTACCAATTTCGTGGAGCTGCATGGCGACAGGAATGTGAAGGATGATAAGGCCATGGTCGGTGGTTTTGCTGAACTGGATGGAGAAACCGTCATGTTCATTGGTCAGCAGAAGGGTATCAATACCAAAATGCGCCAGATCCGCAACTTCGGTATGGCGAACCCAGAAGGTTACAGAAAGGCGCTGCGCCTGATGAAACTGGCTGAAAAGTTCAATAAGCCTATTGTTACCCTGATAGATACTCCCGGTGCTTATCCTGGTCTCGAAGCGGAAGAGCGCGGACAAGGTGAAGCAATTGCCCGTAACATATTCGAAATGGTGAAGCTGCGGGTGCCCGTGATCTGCATCATTATCGGGGAAGGTGCTTCTGGTGGAGCGCTGGGTATCGGTATCGGCGACAGGATCCTGATGCTGGAAAACAGCTGGTATACAGTGATCTCTCCTGAAAACTGTTCTACTATCCTCTGGCGTAGCTGGAACTTTAAGGAAAAGGCAGCAGAAGAACTGAAGCTGACATCAGACCATATGAGCCGGTTTGGCCTGGTAGATGGCGTTATCAAAGAGCCACTGGGCGGTGCGCATGTGAATCAGGACGAAATGGCATCAATTCTGAAAAAGGCCATCAAAGACACCCTGGCAGAACTGAAAAAGATCGATGCTGATACCCGTATCGAGCAACGTATCGATAAGTTCAGCAACATGGGATTTTTCGACGAACGCTAAAATTATTTTGTCATATACCATTCCAAATTGTCATCTTTGCACCACCTTTAGATGGATAAAGAGGGCGATTTGGAATTTGTTATCTGGAATTTTCACAAAATATGGAACAATTGAGAGGCACCGGTGTAGCACTGGTTACGCCCTTTAAAAAAGACGAAAGCATCGACTGGAATGCTTTGGAAAAAGTGATTGATCATGTGATTTCCGGCGGGGTTGACTATGTAGTATCCCTGGGGACGACCGGAGAAACTCCTACACTAAGCGCAGAAGAGAAGCTGGACATTATAAAGTTCACCTTCGAAAAGGTAAATAAGCGCGTACCGGTGGTAATAGGTATTGGTGACTACAATACCCGCGATGTTGTCAAGCGGTTGGAATCCTGCCCGCTGGATCAGGCTGCAGCGGTATTGAGCGTTGCGCCTTACTACAGCAAGCCAAGCCAGGAAGGGTTGTTCCAACATTACAAAGCAGTAGCAGCTGCCTCTCCAAAACCGATCATCCTCTATAATGTACCAGGCAGGACTGGCCGTAATATGACAGCGCAGACTACCTTGAGGCTGGCAAATGAAGTGCCTAACATCGTTGCCATGAAGGAAGCCAGCGGAGATATGATACAGTGCATGCAGATCATCAAGGATAAGCCGAAAGGTTTCCTGGTGGTGAGTGGCGATGACGCATTGGCATTCCCTCAGATCGCTACCGGTATGGATGGTCTGATCTCTGTTGCCGCCAACTATTTTGCGAAAGACACAGCGGCAATGGTGAAGGCTGCGCTGGCAAATGATATTCCTACAGCTCGTGAACTGCATTACAAATTGCAGGACTCATTTGATCTGATGTTTGAAGAAAACAATCCTGCCGGCGTAAAAGCATTTATGGCAGAAGCAGGTCTTATTGAGAATGTTTTCCGCCTGCCGGTGGTGCCGGTAAGCGCCGGATTGCATAGCCGCATAGCTGCTTTCAGGAAAAATTACAAGTAAAACCAGGTATTGGTAAGAAATAATGATCCCCGTTCTGCTGAGCAGGACGGGGATCTGTATTTTAAGCGGTGGTTAAATGATAAAGGTAGCCCCTTCGGTGGCCACATCGGAATTGGGGAATATCTCCCGGCATTCCTCTTCAAAGCATGTCAGGTCTGTGTACTTGGAAGAAAAGTGTCCGACTATCAGGCGGTGGGCATGGGCCTTTAATGCCAGGGTGGCTGCCTGTACGGTGGTGCTGTGAAACCGTTCTGCCGCTCTTTCCGCCAGGGCATGTAAATATGTCGTTTCATGGTAGACCAGATCTGCGTTGTGGGCAAACCGGACCAGTTCCTCAGAATACGCCGTATCGGCATAGAAAACATACTTTTTCTCTCTGGGAGGAGGCAGGGTCACCCAGTCATTTTTAACCAGAAATCCGTCTTTCCGTTGATAGTCAGCTCCCTCCTGGAGTTTTGAATAGTAAGCTGCCGGTATCTCATACACTTTGGCCTGCTCGGGGAGGAGCTTGCGTTTCCGTTTCTGCATTTCGAATATAAACCCATAGCAGGGAATACGGTGTATGGTAGGAAAGAAGCTGACATTCAGGTCCTTATCGCTCAGGATGAGTCCCTGGTTCTCTTCCAGCAGGGGTACAAACTGCAGTTCAAACTGGAATATGGTACCGGAACATTGCATTTGCAGCTGGATAATAGCCTCCAGCTCGGGCGGGGCGAATATAGTCAATGGCTCCTTCCGGCCAAGGAGATTTAAGCTGTTTAAAAGGCCAATAAGGCCGAAATAATGATCTCCGTGAAGATGACTGATGAAGATGTATCTCAGGCGGCTGCTTTTGATCTTATAGCGCGCAAATTGCAATTGTGTTCCTTCTCCGCAATCAACCAGTATCAGCTGATCATTACAAGTGATAATCTGAGCTGTTGGATGTCTTTCTAGCGTGGGGAGAGCCGAATTGTTGCCTAAAATGGTGACTGCAAACATGAACGAAAATAAATAATTACTAAAATCGCCTATTTATTCCGGGAGATGGAATGTATTTCCACATTACGGAAAAATATGGCACCAATATGTGAGTAGTGAAAGAATTATTCTTCATCCTGCATCAGTTCTCTCTCATAATCTTCCATCATTACGAGGTCAATAGCCTCTAACATAGTAGGAGCAAGGTTATAGACTGTTTCGTCCGCTGCTTTAATCTCATTTGTTAAAGTGCTGTTAAGGCCGGTAAGTGCACATGACATTCCGCCGTTATATAGCTGATGGTATACTGTTAAAATGGCTTCCAGCCCTGCATGATCGGCTTTTTCCACTAATGCCATGTCCAGTATAAGGTTGCGGCCTTCCAGATCTGGTAATTCCGACACCTCTTTAGTAAACCTGGCTGACAAATTAGCATCCAGAGTGGTAATTTGAGGCTGTACAATCAATATTTTTTCTTTGGTATCAATTTTGAATTCCATAAGCAAGATTTTCTTTTATAAGTTAGTAGATAAGTAATCGGGAATCCTGCCAAATAACAGCCTTCTTTCTTACTTCACCGGCCTTAATTGTATACTTATACTATTAAAGTGTTAGGGTAAAGGTAAATCAAAATTATTTGCTAATATTGTATAAGCAAGTCCCCGTAAGGGTTTTAATAATTTAATATTCTCACAATGGACCAGAATTTTTCACCGCAAGTAAAGGAGATCATTTCGTTTAGCAGAGAGGAAGCTTTACGCTTGGGGAATGATTTCATCGGCACAGAGCACCTGCTGCTAGGCATAATTCGAGAAGGGGAAGGGACAGCTGTTAAAATTCTGCAGGCTTTAAATGTAGACCTTTATGAATTGCGTAAGGAGGTTGAATTGGCCGTAAAAGATAAAACAGGAAAAAATATCGCCAACATCAACAGTCTACCGCTTACAAGGCAGGCGGAAAAGGTAATACGCGTTACCGTGCTCGAAGCGAAGGCCCTGAAAAGCCCGACAGTTGAAACCGAGCACTTAATGCTTTCGATCCTCAAGAATAAAGAAAACGTTTGTACACAAATCTTACAACAGTTTGACGTGGATTACGACACTTTTAAAAACGAACTGGGCTTCGTAAAATCTGCTGATCCCAAAGCGGAGTTTGATGATCCTGGAGAAGAGGAATTTGAAGATGAGCGTAAAAGCTTTGCCTCCAAGGCCAAACAGACAAATACGAAGTCTAAGACCCCGGTGCTGGACAATTTCGGCAGGGACATTACCAAGCTGGCCGAGAGTGGCAGCCTTGACCCCATAGTGGGTCGCGAGCAGGAAATTGAGCGTGTATCGCAGATATTGTCCCGCCGTAAAAAGAACAATCCGATCCTCATCGGGGAACCGGGCGTTGGTAAGACAGCTATCGTGGAAGGCCTCGCACTGCGTATCGTGCAGCGTAAGGTATCCCGCGTACTGTTCGATAAACGTGTGGTAAGCCTCGATCTGGCAGCCCTCGTGGCAGGTACCAAGTACCGCGGACAGTTCGAAGAAAGGATGAAAGCCATCATGAATGAGCTGGAAAAGAATCGCGACGTAATACTTTTCATAGATGAGATCCACACCATCGTAGGTGCTGGCGGCGCTTCAGGTTCCCTGGATGCTTCCAATATCTTCAAGCCTGCTCTGGCACGTGGAGAACTCCAATGCATCGGTGCCTCCACCCTGGATGAGTACAGGATGTATATCGAGAAAGACGGTGCATTAGACCGCCGTTTCCAGAAAGTAATGGTAGATCCTCCAACCGTGGATGAAACTATTCAGATCCTGAATAACATCAAACCACGCTACGAAGAATACCATAACGTAAGTTATTCCGATGATGCAATTGAAGCGTGCGTTAAACTTAGCGATCGCTATATGACAGACCGTCTCCTGCCTGACAAGGCTATCGACGTACTGGATGAAGTGGGCGCAAGAGTGCACCTCAAAAACATCAACGTACCTCAGAATATCCTCGACCTGGAAAAACAGATCGAAGATATCAAGCAGGAAAAAAACAAAGTAGTAAAGAGCCAGCGTTTTGAAGAAGCTGCTGCGCTGCGTGATACAGAGAAGAAACTGGGAGAAGACCTGGAGCGTGCAAAGAACGTGTGGGAAGAAGAAGTGAAGCATAAACGCTACCCGATCGATGAAGAAGCAATCGCAGAAGTAGTAAGCATGATGACAGGTATTCCTGTTAAACGTATGGTACAGGCTGAAACTGAAAAGCTCCGCCGCATGGGTGAAGACCTGAAGGGCGCTGTAGTTGGACAGGATGAAGCAATCACCAAAGTGACCAAAGCGATTCAGCGTAACAGGGTAGGGTTGAAAGATCCTAAGAAACCAATCGGTACATTCATCTTCCTCGGACCTACCGGGGTTGGTAAAACCGAGCTGGCAAAATCCCTCGCACGTTATATGTTCGACTCTGAAGATAGCCTGGTGCGTATCGACATGAGTGAATATATGGAGAAGTTCTCTGTAAGCCGACTGATTGGTGCGCCTCCGGGATATGTAGGTTATGAAGAAGGTGGTCAGCTGACTGAAAAAGTTCGCCGTAAACCTTACTCTGTAATCCTCCTGGATGAAATTGAAAAAGCACACCCTGATATTTACAATATCCTGTTACAGGTATTGGATGATGGTATCCTGACTGATGGTCTGGGCCGTAAGGTAGACTTCAAGAATACACTCATCATCATGACCTCTAACATCGGTGTTCGTCAGTTGAAAGACTTCGGTGCAGGTGTTGGTTTCACTACCAGCGCAAAAGCAACCAGCGAAGAAGACAATACCAAATCAGTGATTGAAAAAGCACTGAAACGTACCTTCTCACCTGAGTTCCTGAACCGTATTGACGATGTGATCATATTCAACTCGCTGAGCAAAGAGCATATCTATACTATCATAGATATCACTATGCAGAGCGTGCTGAAACGCCTGAACAACCTGGGCTTCAGCCTGGAACTGACAGACGAGGCCAAAGGCTTCCTGGCAGAGAAAGGTTACGATCAGCAGTTCGGTGCCCGTCCGCTGCACAGAGCCATCCAGAAATACCTGGAAGATCCTCTGGCTGAGGAAATACTGAATATGAACATTCATAACGGAGATGTATTGCTGGCAGATCTTGACAAGGAAAATCAGAAACTGATCTTCACTTTAAAGAACTCTCCAAAGAGCAATAAATCCGAAAAATCAGAAGCATAAACAATAAGCCATAGTTGATAGAAATTGTTTTTGATAGAAATCCCGGACTTAACGTCCGGGATTTTTTTTATCTATTTATTTGGATCGTCTGGATAAATATACCCAACGCTATAACATAAACGTGGTATTTCGGGCATTACTCTCCGAGATAAGAATGACAGCGATGCGGTTTGTTTTTGTATTTGGAAAAGAATTAAATGATAATCAATCATATATGAAATTGCTGTGGCTGTCAAAATCATACGTTCATGTCATAAGAATAATATTATTAATATTAGATATTTGCACTATGCAAAGTGGGACATCCACAATAGATGGTACAAGACTCGTAAACGACAAGTGAACACATCCAATCTTTCTTAACCAACCTTTTTTTAACCAGTCTTCATACTGTAAAACCAAAGCCTGTGCAAACGGAGTAATAGTCAAATAGGTTTGCCTTAAAAGCGGATAAACTGTAATGGCTGCTATGCGCATAATAGGTGCGTGTTTTCGTTTGCAGGAAAAAATCATGGTAATTATTTATTAACGGATAAAAAATCTATCTATCCCTATACTATGAAATTAGTTATACGCAACACTTCACGCACACTCCTTTTAGCTGGAGGCATGGTCCTGACAGCTACAGCAGTTCAGGCACAGATGAAAATCGGTGACAATCCTTCCCAGATCACCAAATCAGCTATTTTGGAGCTGAGCAGCAACAAGCAGGGTCTCTTGCTGCCAAGAGTTCCAAACTTCACAGCTATCGATGCTGCTATCGGTACTGATGCTGTAGATGGTATGATCGTATACCTGGCCAGCGGTACTACTACCGAAGGTGTATACATGAGAAAGGGCGGCGCCTGGGTAAAAATTGCCAGCACAGCTGATGCGCTGGCCAACTGGAGTCTGAAAGGAAATACTGGTACTACAGCTGCTGATTATCTCGGTACAGCTGATGCTAATCCGCTCTCCATCCGTACAAACGGCGTTGAAGCCATTGGAGTACAGGCTGACAGACAGTTGAAATTTTCTACTGTAAACCAGGACAATACACTGTTGGATGTATTGATGATCAGCGCTACAGGTATCGTTTCAAAAAGAACATTACCTCAGACTGCTTTCAAAGCGCTGGCAGCTAATATCTTTGCTAATGCCGATTCCGCACATGCGTCTTTCAACATTGCTGAAAACACCACTACCGGAGAAATTACAGTAAATGCGCCTATTATGGCTCCTACTGCCACTGCTCCTTATGGTTTCCTGAAAAAAACTGACTGGGATAAATTACAGGCCCTGGCAAGCGGTACTAACCTGTCTATTGCTGACTTCATTACAGCGATCGCTGCTGGTCAGGAAAACAGGGGTGGCCGTATTACTTACGATCCGCTCACTGCCAGCTATAAACTGGAACTGACTGCTGCCAGCGCTACTCTGGCGGGTATCGTAACCACCGGTGCACAGACCTTCGGTGGCGATAAGACCTTCAACGGTGCTGTAAATGTAGGTACTACCTTAGGTGTTACCGGTGCAGCTACCCTCGGCAATACACTGACTGTAACAGGTGCTTCTGTACTGAACGGTGCTACCACAGTTAACAATACACTCGGCGTAACCGGTGCAACTACCCTGGGTAATGACCTCAGCGTATCAGGTGCTACTACATTGAATACACTGGCAGTTTCCAATGCTACTACTCTCAACGGTGCGCTGACACTGAACAGTGTGGCGAATGCCGCTACCGCTGCATCTTATGATGTGCTGGTACGTGAAGGTAGCACTGTTACCAAAAGACCATTCGACCTGGATGCTATCGCCAAAGCGATCCGTACTATCCAGGCCGGTACTGGTACTACCAGCAATGTAAACGTTGCATTTAAAACAGATAGTGTTGGTGCAAACTTCGACATACAGGCAACTGCCAATGACGTGTCTTTCAACCTGCCTAACGCAAGCGCTGTAGATGCATCTCATACTGCTGCTCAACGAGGTGTGGTATCTACCGGCAACCAGAGCTTTGCTGGTAACAAGAGCTTCGCAGCTGCTGTTGCTGTAGGTAAAACCACTCAGGCCGGCTCTACTCTGGATGTGAATGGTTCTGTGCAGATGAGAATTACAAAGACCACTACTTCATACGCAATTACCGATACTGACAACACAGTACTGGCAGATGCTACCAGCGGTGCACTGACCATCACATTGCCTACTCCTTCTGCTGCTATTGCCGGCCGTATCTACACCATCAAAAAGATCGGTACAGGTGATATTAACAACGCAGTTACAGTACAGCCAAGTGCTGGTACAATTGAAGGTGGCGCCAACTATATGATCTACAACGACTGGACCTTCATCACCATTCAGACTGATGGCACCAATTGGTATATCATCAGGAAATAATGTAATGTAATTTAACAGGAGTAGCGAAAGGCACTCCTGTTAAATTTATTATTGCTAACATCTCCTGAAACCTACATCACCTATGAATATATCAAATTGCCGCGGCGGATTATTAGGTTTGTGCACCTTATTACTGCCTATACTCGCACATGCCCAGCAGCTAAAGTTGGGAGCAGCTCCTGCTGTTATTGAAAAGTCGGCGTTATTAGATCTGAACAGTGACAAACAAGGCTTATTACTGCCTCGTATAAATGATTTTTCTGCAGCACCACTGAATGCTGCACCTGATGGCATGCTTATTTATAATGTGCCTGATAAGTTATTATACATCAGGAAGAATGGCATCTGGAGAAAACTGATCGATGAAACAAATGGCATTACATCCGTGAATGGACAAACAGGTCCTGCTGTTACATTAACCACCAACAATATTGCTGAATCTGTCAACTTGTATTATACCGATACAAGGGCAAGAGCAGCATTCAGTGCAGGTACCGGTATTGCCATTACCGGTGCAGGCGTTATTTCTGCACTTAATACCACCGCGATCTGGAACGCTTCCCAGCTCCAGAGCCGCAATATTTCCGCCGCAGCACCTTCAAATAATGATGTGCTGACATGGGACAATACTTCCAGTACCTGGCTGCCCAAAGCTCCCACTGCAGCTGCTACCATCACGTTAACAGGTGATGTAACGGGTAGTGGTACTTCCAGCTTTGCAACAACTTTGGCTAATAGCGGTGTTACTGCTGGTACTTATCCAAAGGTAACTGTCGATGCAAAAGGCCGCGTTACAGCAGGTAGCGTTTTGAGCGCGGGAGATATTCCTGCCGGCTCCGGCAACTACATCCAGAACATCAGTTCGGGTACACAAACGGCCAGTTATGCAATAAGCGGTAATGGTAGTTTAGGGGGGACATTCACATTATCTTCTATGACACCTGGCTCTGTATTGTTTGCGGGTACAGGTGGGCTGATCTCACAAAAGAATGCCAATCTGTTCTGGGATAATACCAATAATCGCCTGGGTTTGGGTACGACCACTCCCGGTAATACGCTGGAAGTTGCTGGTACCGTAGCCGCCACCGGCGTATCAGGACTGAGATTGAAAGACCTCAACACTGCCACTGTTCAGGCCTATAACAGCAAAGTATTATCCATTAATAGCACGGGTGATATCATCGTAACGGCAAATGCTGCTGCCAGTAACTGGTTGGTCACTGGTAATAGTAACGTGGATGCCACTACTCAGTTTCTGGGTACAACTGATGATAATAAGATGGTGATCAAATCCAACAACACATCATTGCTGGAGTTCGGCCGCAGACAAACGCTGGGGTTGACACAAAACTATACTGATTATACTGACGATAATGAGATGGTGACATACATGAAGTCTGCATTGCAGTTCTCCGTTCCATCAACAGTAAACTTTTATAAACCGAAAATGTGGACCACTTCAGATGGTAATTTCCGTATGAAGGGATGTTCCGCAGGCACAGATTATTTTGAATTTGGTGCTACCGGGACCAACAACAACGGTGGGTTTGAGTTTATCATCGGAGATGATGGAGACGAGCCGATCACCTTTAAAAGCTATAATTACACGACGCTGGCCTTTACAGAGATCATGAGACTGCAGAACAACAAGGTAGGTATTGGTCTTGCTGGGGCAACGCCCGTTAAACCTTTGCACGTAAATGCTGCTAATGACGCGCTCAGGGTGGAAAACCTGGCCGCCAGTGGTACCGGTAATCCACTGGTCATAGCAGCAAACGGTGATGTTAAACAGACCACTGCGCTTGACGGTGTATCTATCGGCGCTACTACGCAGGCAAGCGGCTCATTCACTACACTGGCAGTGGAGACAAACACCATTACACTTGGTACTAACAACAATGACATCAATATTGGCAATGCTTCCTTTATAAGAATAACGGGACCTACCGCAAATTTTACAATTACAAGTATTGCAGGTGGATTTGATGGTCGTATGGTGACGCTGTACAATACTACTGCGCTGAATATGACCTTGCAAAATAATAGTGGTGGCACTGCAGCCAATAGAATTCTGACGCTGGGTGCTGCCGCTACAACGGGCACGGGTACTATAACCCTGGTCTATTCCAGCACGGATTCCCGGTGGATTGTTACAGCGGTCAACCAATAATCCGAATTAATAACAACAAAATGAAGCGAAACTAAAAACATAATGCCTGCATGAAGAGATATTTACTCATATTATGTTTTCTGGTTCTTTCCATAAATATTGTTGCACAAAACGCAGCTTACATTCCGCCAGGTGGTCAGGTATGGAGCTATGGTAATGTGGCCTTTTTCGGCGATGTTACCAACGACGGTATGCTCGGGTCCAGCCCGGCTTCTGTACTTTATTTTCTCGGTAAACAGTGGACAAATAGTTATACGGCTTTGTTATCTGATGAAAGTCCTTCCGGCCTTAAAGGTACCGGGGGAACTTTTCGTTTTATGCGTAAGAACGGCCAGCAGATCATTGCCGGTGGTTACAATGTTGCTTCCAAGACAGGGGCCAGCTTTCCTAACCTGGAAGTAAATAATGCCAATGGCGTCGTGCTTGCAGACCTGCACGACCTGCATGTACGAAATACATTACAGTTGACCAATGGTCACGTTTTCCTGAATGGATGGAACGTGATGGTCGGAACTGATAATCCGGGCGCCATTACGGGGTATAGCGATCAACGTTTTATTGTTACCGGAACAGAGACCGCAGGTGGTTTCCTTTATCGTGCAAAACTGAACAGCAGCGCAGGACAGGTAGTGTTCCCCGTAGGTACCAGCGCTACCAACTACGCACCTGCCGGTGTACGCTATGAAGGCTCTGCGGAAGACTTTAAAGCGAGAGTTTTTGACAGCGTATTCCTGCAGGCTATCACAGGCAGAACGCTTCTTGACAGCGTGGTATATAAAACATGGAACCTCGGCCAGGAAGGGAACGGCACCGGGTTGACCAGTGTAACGCTACAGCATATGGATGCCGATGAAGCGCCGGAATATAATATAAACCGCAGCAGTAGCTACATCAGCCGTTTCATAGATACCGACTGGGAAATGCGCAAAGCGGTGAACGATAATATGGCGCCTGGTACGCTGACTACACAGCCTATGCTGCAAAAGGCTACTATGCATTCCCGCGGCATTGCCGGCATTGGAGGGAACATTTACTTTGCAAAGCTGACCTCACTGGCGTATAGTTATCTGCCGGCAGATATTATTCACTTTAACGCATATCGTGTAAGTTATTCATTGGTTGACCTGGTATGGACAACCAGTCGTGAAACTAACAACGCTGTATTTGAAATAGAGCGGATGCTGGACAACGAAACGGCGTTCAAGAAAATTGCTACCGTCCCGACAAAGGCGCCGGGTGGTTACAGTACTACCCGTCTTGACTATTATTATCAGGATACCAACGACTATGACGGATGGAGTTATTACCGCATCAAGGCCGTATCTGCTACCGGAAAATATGTATACACAGACGTAAGGGAAGTTGGTCCGCTGATCCAGGCTACTGTATTCCCGAACCCGAACCATGGCGACTTTAAGGTAACCGTCAGAGGTATTAAGACACCGCTGATCGTACAGGTATTTGACACATGGGGCCAGCAGGTCCGCAGGTTGGAAATGGTTAACCAGAGCGAAGTATACATCAGGGATATGCCTGTAGGCACTTACGTTCTCACATTAACGCATAAAGAGACAAAGAAACAGGCCTACGTCTGCAAAGTAATTGTAATAGACCATTGATACATTAAATAGACATTATATTGAAGAGAGCACACAGGTGATGTTACCTGTGTGCTTTCTGATTCTCTGGAAACCGCTTCGAATCTTATGAAAACATTATTACTGCCAATATTGCTATTGGCGCCGTTGTTATCCTACGCACAACAGCTGAAGCTGGGGAGCAATCCGAGTGTGATAAAGAAATCTGCATTGCTGGAACTGGAGAGTACCTCACAAGGGTTGCTACTGCCGCGCATCAATGACACAACCTCGACGACAATTAAAAGTTCACCCGATGGGATGCTGATATACCTGACGCTCAATAATAGTTTGAATATCCGTTCACTGGGGAAATGGCAAAGCCTGGGCGCAGGTGGTAGTTCTTCTATTACCCTGACGGGAGATGTTACCGGAACAGGTACAGGTACTGTAGCCAGCACTATCAGTAACCAGGCAGTGACCTTTGCAAAAATGCAGAATATCAATACCCAGAAATTGATGGGGAGATATACCGCAGGCGCTGGTAGTCCGCAGGAAGTAACCTTAGACAACAGTCTTAAATTAAACACCGCAGGTACGCTCTATGCAGACAGTTCGTTGGCTATCTGGAATGCTTCCAAACTGGTAGGCCTGAGAGTATCCGGTAAAGCACCGACAAGCGGTGAAGTGCTGAAATGGAATGGTACAGCCTGGGAAACAAATACAGATAATGACGGTGGTGCAACCTATGGTACACTTGCCAGCAACGATGTTGGTAATGCAGATGTAGCTGGATCTACTACCCGTATGAAAATATGGGCCAGCCCTGTAACCGGAGTGGTTACCAATGGGCCGGTAGGTACATCCGCTTTTGCGTGGAGTGTAATGGCCTTTAAGGGAAATAATGGCGGATTTACTACTCAGTTATATTTCGATAAAAATACACTGGCGCTGAAAGAATGGACGGGTATTACGGCTCCGCTGGGTACGACCGCCATCAACGGCTGGTATAAGGCTATTATGACCAATGGTAATAACACTATTACCAATGGGTCGATTATATTCGGCAGTGTTACCAGTGATGCCTCTTCAGAGGTAGGGCAGGACAACGCCAATTTATTCTGGGATAATACGAGCAAAGAGTTAGGGGTTAAGACAAATGCTCCTACATCTACACTGTCTGTCAATGGAACTTTCAGTCTGCCGATCCGAGGTGTTACCGCCAGTACAACATTAACTGAGAGCGATTATACCGTTGTAAAAACCAACGGTGCAAATATTACAATAACATTACCTGCCGCCAATACCTGTAAAGGCCGGATATATGTCATAAAAAAACCAAACAACGGTACGCTCACCATTGATACAAACGGCGGCCAGATCGACGGTGCGGCCACCCAGTCATTAATCAGCAGTGCAAGGATTTCCTACACCATCCAGTCAGATGGAGGTAACTGGTGGATCATTGCCGGTATATAACCGGCAATCTTGTTCCATTTTTCCAAATTTCTTTTAACTTTACACCGTCTATTCATCTCATAGTTATTTAATTACAGGGCTTTGAAAAAAATTATTATTACGATAGATGGTTACTCCTCATGTGGAAAGAGCACGCTGGCCAAGCAACTGGCCGGAGAGCTAGACTATGTGTATATTGACAGTGGAGCTATGTATCGTGCAATAACCCTGTATTTTATTCAGAACCGGGTAGACTGGGCCGATCATGAGGCAGTGAAAGCTGCGCTGCATGATATTCACCTGGAGTTCGAATTTAACCCCCTCACGGATGCGTCTGAAATTACGCTGAACGGGGAAAATGTAGAACACATGATCCGTGAGATGCTGGTGGCTGAAAAGGTGAGCGAGGTGGCCGCGGTAAAGGAAGTACGTGAATTTGCCGTAGCACAGCAGCAGAAAATGGGCACTAAAAAAGGGATCGTGATGGATGGCCGTGATATTGGAACTACCGTATTTCCCCATGCTGAGCTGAAGATATTCATGACTGCGGATACTGCTATCCGTGTAGAGCGCCGATTCAAGGAGTTGTATGCTAAAAATAAAAATATCAGCATCCACGAAGTGAAAGAAAACCTGGAGCTGAGAGATTATATCGACACAAACAGGGAGATCAGTCCTTTACGGAAGGCAGAAGATGCTATTATCCTGGACAACAGCCAGTTAACGCCCGATGAACAGTTGAAGCTGGTATTGCAATGGGTGGACGATGTGGTGCTTGTGCAATCTTCCTGAATTTATTTTTAGTTTTAAGAAAACCTTGTTAAATTTGTTATGTTCCCGGTGCAAACCAGGAAGAAACCCATTGATAATTTTCCACATCCTCTAGAATTTCCTGCAATTTTATTATTGTATTGTGCTGACGGTCCATACTGTGTACCGCTAGATACTAAATATATTATTCCCAACGTGGTCAAGAGAAGTCATAAGGGATCAGTAATGGTCTTTTTAGAACTATATCCATAGACCTGTTGCTATTAACCGTGAAGCTAGTAATTACATATATATCCAGGCTTTGTGGGCTGATATTTATTAAACTTAATGTGGTGCAGGGCGGGGATGCCTGCCTTGTTCCATATTTTCAGTAGGTGTATTCGGTTAATAGGAAGAAGGGGCGAATTCTTTCGCCCTTTCGCTTTTTTAACTAACTTGTGGTATTACCTCGGCTGTGCATGTTTAAAGGCTATTTCTATCTTTTTTTCTTGCTTTTGTTTATAAAGGGGAACATTACACTGGCGCAGGATTCCGTCATCGTATACCGGACACTCGATTCTGCCAGAACACTTCCCGGGGACACCAGTAAAGTAGACTGGCTTATAGATAAGGGTAAATCACTGGGACGGTACTTTGACAAACGTGGGATGGAAAACCTCTTTTTCCAGGAAGCAATAACCCTCTCTCAGCGTATTAAATATACGCGGGGGATCTTCAATGCATATATTGAGACCGGCATTTCAAAAAGGAACAAATCCGAATACCTGCTCGCTGCCGATTATCATCAGAAAGCTGTTAAATATGCTGAGGAAGCAAAAAATGATCTCTGGCTCTGTAATGCCCTGAATAATACGGGGGTGGATTACCGGAGAATGGATGATCAGCTGGAAAAAGCATTTGATTACCACTTCAGGGCCCTCCAGCTGGCAGAAAAGATCAATGACGTCCGTAATATTTGCATTGCTATTAACAGTATTGGCAACATTAAACTCTCCACTGACAAGTATGCAGAGGCCATCAGTCACTTCGAAAAGGCCCTGGAACTGGAAAAACAAAGCAAAAATTCGCTGGGAGTAGCCATTAATCTTGGCAATATCGGTTACGCATACCAGGGACTGGGAAGGCTGGACCTCGCTATTGAATATTACAAGAAATCACTGGCGGTGAACCAGCAATTGAATAATAGTATAGGGCTGGCTATCTGTTATAATGCCCTTGGCTCTGCCTACAAGGAGAAAAAAGACTATGCACGCGCCCATGAATATCTGAATAAGGCCCTGGAAGTTAATGGGAATGTGGATGATAAAGTGCATATAGCCGAAAGTTATCTGAACATCGGTAAGCTGTGGAGCCTGCAGGGAAAATATGATGAAGCGCATAAATATTTCATGCAATGTATTGACCTCTGCCAGACCTGGCGTTTCAAATACCTGCTGATGGAGGCTTATAAAGCCGTAGCGGATAATTATAAGGCAAAGGGAGATTTCAAGCGTTCCATGGAAGCCATGGAAAAATCGCTGGTTTATAAAGATAGTCTGCTGCGGGAACAATCGTCACTGGCATGGGCTCAGACGCAAGCCGTATATGAGGTAGACCGTAAAGACAACCAGATCAAACTGTTGGAACATGATAAGCAGATAAGTGAACTGCGTACGAAACGTAACGTCGTATATACCCTGTCCATGGCCGGATTTGTGCTGATGCTGGCTATAGGCGGATTCTTTTATATCCGGCACAGGAACCTGGAGACCAATAAACAAACCCTGCAACTGGAGCTGCGGTCCCTGCGCGCGCAGATGAATCCACACTTCATTTTCAACTCGTTAAGCTCCATTCACCGGTTTATCTGGAGCAACAACCAGGAAGAGGCTTCCGACTATCTGACCAAATTTTCCCGGTTGATGCGAATGATTCTTGATAATACGCAGTACACATTCATATCTTTGAATAAGGAACTGGAATCTTTACGCTTGTATCTTGACCTTGAAAAGCTGCGTTGTAATGATGTATTTGACTATCAGATCACTGTGGCCGAAGATGTTAACGAAGAGGAAGTAATGATCCCTCCGATGATCATTCAACCGTATGTAGAAAATGCTATCTGGCATGGATTGGTACACAAGTCCGGAAAAGGATTACTGGAAATAGCCATTTCAGTAAAAGGAAGAACCCTGACCTGCACGGTAACGGATAATGGTATCGGGCGTAAAAAAGCAATAGAAATAAAGGAGAAAAAAGGACAAACCCATCGCTCAATGGGCATGAAAGTAACGGAAGGAAGAATCGACCTTATCAGAAAGATCAATAATACCAAAGAGGCAGATGTAAATATCACCGATCTGGAAGATGAAACTGGGAAAGCCCTGGGAACACAAGTGAAACTCATCTTACCGGTGGAATTCATATTTTAAAAAAACCTACAAAGACAGCATGAGCGAAATTAAAGCAATCATCGTTGATGATGAGCAACACTGTATAGATGCTCTTCAGACAATGCTTCAGAAAAAATGCCCGGAAGTGACTGTACTGGGAGGAGTAAATAGTGTAAAAGAAGCGAAAGACCTGATTACCGAACTGCAGCCGGATGTAGTTTTCCTTGATGTTGAAATGCCTCACCAGAATGGCTTCGAACTGTTGAAGCTGTTTGATAAGATCACTTTTGATGTAATATTCACTACCGCCTATGAACAATATGCCTTGAAAGCTATCAAGTTCAATGCATTGGATTACCTGTTGAAGCCATTCAGTGTAAAAGAGTTGCAGGATGCTGTGCAGAAATGCATCAGTCGCCGTAACGGACAAACAGAAACATCCACATCGCCGTTGGAAGTATTTCTGCAGAATATGAAGACCCTGCATCAGACACATAAGAAAATAGCCCTGCCTACCATTAACGGATTGGTATTTATGCCGGTACAGAATATTGTACGTTGTGAATCCACTGGTAACTATACCCGTATCTTCTTTACAGATAAGAAGAACCTGATGGTATCAAGACCACTGAAAGAATTTGAGGAGTTACTGACAGATGTTGACTTTTTTAGGGTACATAATTCCCATCTGATCAATTTGCAGCAGATGCAATCCTATATACAGGGTGAGGGCGGATTTGCACTGATGAGTGATGGCACACAGGTGGAAATCTCCCGCAGGAGGAAAGCAGATTTCCTGAAAAAGGCGATGCAGTTCTAACCAGATTTAATCTGTTTTACGCCACTTACAGGAAATAGACCACCGGATAATAAGTCTCTGTTGCGCGCTTATCGCCTAACAGCTAATTTTGGTTCAGGTTTAAACTTATTACTATATAAAATTTTTTTTCTCTGCATTACTAGCATTGATTAGCCCCAAAGAAAAAAGACACCACCAGGTGTCTTTTTTACTTTTTAGTAATATCTACGGTAAATAAAGTCAGTCTCAGGCAAAGGTTGCCGCCAGTTCTTCCATTTTATATTCCAGGTCATAAAAGGAGAGCAATTTCCTGATCACTGCTTCTACCAATGCATCCGGGCAGGAGGCGCCGCTTGTCAGCAGGATGGTCACCGGTTCCTTTGCAGGCAGGAAAGAGAGGCTATGCAGTTCCTGTTTGTGATGAAAGTCCCAGTGATATACTTCATTGGCTGCTACCAGTTTTTCATCTGAAGAGATGAAGTAGGTGGGCAGTTTTACTTCACAAAGTTCTACCAGGTGGGAGGTATTAGAACTGTTGTACCCGCCTACGACAATAGCGAGGTCTGCTTCTTCCTGTAACAGGCCGGTTACTGCGCTCTGGTTATCATTGGTAGCATAGCAAAGCGTGTCGCGGGTATCGGCAAAACGCTCACTTACGTTCTCCGCACTGAGGGCATACCTGTCCATGATCACGTTTTTGATATAATCAGCAATGGCCTGTGTTTCCGTAGCCAGCATAGTGGTCTGGTTCACAACACCAACGCGCTGGAGGTCACGTGTTACATCGAAACCTTCGGAATATTGTCCTTTGAACAGGGAGTAAAACCCGTCGACCGGTCTTTCTCCGGTAATGAAGGTTGCCAGCTCGCGTGCTTCTTCCATATCTTTTACCACCACAGTAGGCGTATTACTGCGGCTATGGGAGAATGTAGCGCGGGTTTCTTCATGTCCGGGTTTACCGTGTACGATCACGGTATAGGACTGTTGTCCGATTTGTTCTGCCTTATTCCAGACCCTTTCCACAAAAGGACAGGTCGTATTGTACTGCAGTGGAGCAATGCCCAGGGAAGTCAGTTTCGATTCTATTTCCAGGGTAGTACCAAAGGCAGGGATGATCACAATATCTTCCGGCGTCAGTTCTTCCCAGGGTACCAGCTGTTTACCGGCGGTATCCATGATGAATTGGACGCCTTTGGCCAGCAGGTCGTTATTTACATGCGGGTTATGGATCATTTCGCTCAGCAGGAAGATCCTTTTGCCAGGATTCTCATCTACTGTCCTAAAAGCGATCTCGATGGCATTTTCCACGCCGTAGCAAAAGCCAAAGTGGCGGGCCAGCAATATCTTCAGGGGACCAAAATCCAGTACAGTAGGTGTAAAATCCTTCTTCATGCGGTCCTGCTGCTTACGGCGGTTTTTGATAGCCGTGATCAGCGGACTGCGATATATAATCGGAACGTTGAATGTTTTCATCTTGGCGGCAAAGTTACATATTTTGAATGGCTGGTATACATGGCCGGTTATTCCTGGCTCATTTTCTTCAGCCATGCTCTTTCTTCCGGGCTAAGGCTGTCTATGCCGTTGTCGTTTATTTTATCGAGCAGCTGGTCCAGCCGGAGCTGTTTATTTTCCTCCTGGCTGGGCTTTACGAGCTTAAGGGGAGACTTTTTAGGCTTAAATGAGCGTTTGGGTGTTTCTACCTGCAGACGGCGGTTAAACAGCCAGATAAGCGGCTGGCAGATATCCGTACCATTATTCAGCAATTTGATATAGACAAAGCCGGTCAATGCCCCACCCATATGGGCTACGATGCCGCCTACATTCCCCTGGGTAAGGGAGATCAGGTCAAGTATAATTACAACAAGTGCGAGCCATTTGAGGCGGATGGAACCGATAAAGAGCAGGCCGATCTCGTAGTTGGGCAGTTTGGTAGCACAGGCTATCAACAGGGCCATAACGGATGCAGAGGCACCGATCATGGGAGCATTGGCACCGCCAAAGGCGAGGTTGTATACGAGCAGATAGGCAGCACCCCCCATGACGCCTCCCAGTAGGTAAAGTGGTAATACCCGCTGATTACCGAGGAAAGACCTGAAGATGTTACCGAACCAGTAGAGGTTCAGCATATTGAAGAGTATATGTAAAAATTCCAGATGTGTGAACATGTAGGTCAATAAACCCCATGGCTTCCGGAGGAAGGCAAACACATTTGCGTGGAGGGAAAGATTATCAAAAAGAAAAGTGGAAAGGAAGTCTGTGGTTGGTGCGATTCTGCCGATCAGGTACACAGTTCCCATGACGAGGAAAACAATTACATTCCAGAAAAGAAGATGGTTAATTGTATTTCCCTGTCTAAGCCAATAGCGAATATCAGAGCTGAATGAGGTCCCGTTCATACTTGAAAATTAGTACAAAATCTGCAATCGGGAATCTATTTAACAGCACATTTTTTTAGAGCAAATTATACCCCGATGAAGGGGAGGGAAGAAGGGGGCTTAATGTGTTAAACATGTGAAAATTGCTTATTTTTTAATGATTATTAAGTATCTTTGCCGTCCAATTAAAACTTTCGGGCCTAAAATCCGGAAGAATTTTATTACAAAAGGAGGAACCAAATTTTGGCAGAAAACAACATTACTAACGAACAAAACGCTGAACAACAGGTGCCTGCAGCAGCAGCTCAGGTAGAAACAGCGACAAAAAAGGCGCCTGTTGTAGAAACCGCTCACGATGACTTCGACTGGAGCGTGGACAAACGCAATGTATCTTCTTACAGCAAAGAAGAGAAAGCGAAGTACGATGAAACGTACGACAACACTTTTAAAGTGATCGAAGAAAACGGCCTGCTCACAGGTACCGTAGTTGGCTTGACCAAAACGGACGTTGTGATCAACATCGGCTTCAAATCTGACGGTCTGATCTCTCTGAACGAATTCCGCGATCTGCAGGGACTGAAAGTAGGTGATGAAGTAGAAGTACTGGTTGTTGAAAAAGAAGACCGCGATGGTAACCTGCACCTGAGCCGTAAACAAGCTCGCCAACAGCGTGCATGGGAAAAAATCGTGGAAGTTTACAAAACCGGCGAAGTGGTTACTGGTACTGTTACCAGCAAAACCAAGGGCGGCTTGATCGTAGACGTTTATGGTATGGAAACATTCCTGCCAGGTTCTCAGATCGATGTTAAGCCTGTTACCGACTACGACCAGTTTGTAGGCAAAACAATGGAATTCAAGGTGGTTAAGGTTAACGAGGCCATCAGGAACGCAGTTGTTTCACACAAAGCGCTTATCGAAAGCGATATCGAACAGCAGAGAGTGGATATTATCTCCAAACTGGAAAAAGGCCAGGTATT
Organism: Chitinophaga ginsengisoli; assembly: GCF_003014595.1. Classification (GTDB taxonomy): domain Bacteria; phylum Bacteroidota; class Bacteroidia; order Chitinophagales; family Chitinophagaceae; genus Chitinophaga; species Chitinophaga ginsengisoli. The sequence continues at coordinate 41,626 of NZ_PYGK01000004.1, forward strand.
GGAAGGTACTATCAAAAATATCACGGATTTCGGCGCATTCATCGACCTGGGTGGTCTGGATGGTCTGCTGTACATCACCGACATCAGCTGGGGACGTATCTCTCACCCAAGCGAAGTACTCCAGATGGATCAGAAGATCAATGTGGTGGTACTGGACTTCGACGACGAGAAAAAACGTATCAGCCTTGGTTACAAACAACTTACTCCTCACCCATGGGATACCCTGCCTGCACACATCACTGAAGGTGCGCGCGTAAAAGGTAAGGTAGTGAACATCGAAGATTACGGTGCATTCCTGGAAATTCTGCCTGGTGTAGAAGGTCTGGTACACGTATCTGAGATCTCCTGGGCTTCTACTCCTATCAATGCTAAAGAATTCTTCAAATTAGGTGAAGAATACGAAGCAGTGGTAGTGACCCTGAGCAAGGAAGAGCGTAAGATGAGCCTGTCTATCAAGCAACTGACAGAAGATCCTTGGGCTACTATCGAAACTAAATTCCCGCTGGACAGCCGTCACAAAGGTATCGTGAAGAACATCACTCCTTATGGCGTATTCGTTGAGCTGGAAACTGGTATCGGTGGTATGATCCACATCTCTGACCTGAGCTGGATCAAACGCTTCAACCACCCAAGTGAGTACACTAAAGTGGGTAGCGAGATCGAAGTGGTAATCCTGGGTATTGACAAGGATAACCGTAAACTGAGCCTGGGCCACAAACAGATTGAAGAAGATCCTTGGAACACTTTCGAAACTATCTTCCCGATTGGATCCGTTCATGAAGGTACTGTAGTGAAGAAAGATGAAAAAGGCGCTACTGTTCAACTGCAGTATGGTCTGGAAGCTTACGCTCCTGCCCGTCACCTGCGCACTGAAGATGAGAAACCTATCAGCGTTGAAGATGTGAAAGAATTCATGATCATTGAATTCGACCGCAGCGAAAAACGTATACTGGTATCTCATACAAGAGTGTGGGAACAGGCTAAAAACGAGGAGAAAGAAGCAGTTGCCAAAGAAAAGAGAGCTGACGCTGACAAAACTCGTAAGGCTGTGAAAACCATCCAGAGCAAAGTAGAAAAAGCTACTCTTGGCGACCTGGGTGCACTGGCTGAACTGAGAGAGAAGCTGAAGAAAGATGAAGGCGACGAGAAGAAAGGTGAATAAGCTTTTTAGGTTGTTGAAATACAAAGAAGGGTGTTCCGGTAACGGGACACCCTTCTTCTTTTATAGCATTGCTGATGTTGTAGCTTTATCTGCTGCCTTCGTCCCGGCTTTAGGCCTGCAGACGAGCTAATATCTCATCATTAAATTCCAGCAGGGAATCCAGCTGTACGTCTGCCAATGCATACCGCTTGTTCTGACGGTTATGTGCTTCAGGTACAACCACCGTTTTCATGCGTGCAGCTTTAGCGGCTGTCATGCCTGTTACTGAATCTTCAAAAGCCAGACACTCCAGCGGTGTGCTGCCCAGTTTTTTAGCACAGGCCAGGTATACTGCCGGATGAGGTTTGCCATGCGATTCAAATTCTGCTGAAGAAATAGCATGGAACCTGTCCCTGATACCCATATGGTCAACTGCAGATTCTATAAGACGTAGGGGAGAAGAGGATGCCAGTCCGATTTTGAAGTTCTTTTTTGTGAAATAGTCCAGTATGTATTCCAGTCCCTCCATTGCCTCACCTTCTGCCAGTATCTTGTTGATAACAGCATCAATTATCTCGTTGGTAACCTGCTGATTATCTTTTCCTTCCCACTTAAAATAATTCTGCCAGTAATCCACTACTTCTGCTGTCCGGAGGCCGGTAGTATGACTGGTCAATTCCGCGGAGAGCTCTACCCCAACCGTCGCAAAGACCTCTCTCATGGCTCTTCCCCAAAGTGGCTCAGAATCTATCAATAACCCGTCCATATCAAAAATCACCGTATTTATCATGCGCTTTTCATTTGTTCTTGCGTCGCAAAGTTAAGACAGAGAGGGGAGAAAGTAATACAGCGCGTTGTCAGCATAAATAATAGTTATCCTGTATAATCATTGGTTATGACAGTAGGAGCGTGCAGGGAGTCTACTTTCCAGTACAGGCAGGCATACCAGCAGATTCCGGGAAAATATACCGTTCCGGCCGGTCTTGAAAAGGGCTGTCCCTCCCCGTTTTAGGGGGCAAAATTACTTTTGGAATTCTGACCTATATTTTTAACTTTGTAATAGTCTACTAAACTAATGGGAAATATAGGAATGAATAGCAGGTTTTTGTGTCGTGGATGCCATTGCTCCGTTGCGATGGTAGCCATGGAGGCGTAGATGTATAAGGAAATTGATCAATCGGAATCAAATCAAAATATACAGAGCCTCCGACTTAATGTGCGGGGGCTCTGTGTTTTATAGAAGATAAGGAAGTATAACGTTTTAACATCTGATAATTTACCACCAAGAAAATATTCACTATGCAAAGCTTCAGAACCGAACTGGAAAATCCCGTGGTTGAGAAAGATATCATAGAACTGGAGAAGAAGATCCGCCAATTCCGCGCCGGACAGATCCCGGAAGAAAAATTCCGTAGCCTGCGTCTGGCAAGAGGTATTTATGGCCAGCGTCAGGCAGGGGTACAGATGATCCGTATCAAACTGCCTTATGGTAAGATGACGCTGGAACAATGGAAACGTATCTCAGACGTATCAGACGAATATTCTACAGGTAACCTGCACCTGACCACCCGTCAGGATATCCAGATCCACTTTGTGAGCCTGGAAAGGACACCTGAACTGTGGAGTAAACTGGATCTGGACGATATCACCATACGAGAGGCCTGTGGTAATACGGTTCGTAACATTACAGCTTCCGACAAGGCAGGTATTGACCCCGAGGAACCTTTTGATGTTACGCCTTATGCAGATGCAACCTTCAGGTATTTCCTGCGTAACCCTATCTGCCAGGATATGGGTCGTAAATTTAAGATGGCCTTTTCCAGCAGCGATGCTGATACCGCCTGGGCGTTTATGCACGATATCGGCGTAATACCTAAGGTGCGTCAGGAAAACGGACGGGAAGTGCGTGGTTTTAAAATACTCGTAGGTGGTGGCCTGGGTGCGCAGCCTTATCTGGCGCATGTTGGTCATGAGTTCCTGACAGAAGACCAGCTCATTCCATATATCGAAGCAGTTTTGCGTGTGTTTGACCGCCACGGTGAAAGGGCCAGCCGTCACAAGGCACGTATGAAGTTCCTCATACAGAAAATTGGTTTTGAAGAATTTCAGCGCCTGGTAGCTGAAGAGCGTATCGCTATTAAATCAAAATCCTTCCATATAGATGCAGATACCTGGGCAGCACCGGAACTGCCGGCAGCTGACGCGGTATTGCCTGCATACACAATTAAGGATCCGAAGAAATATGAAGCCTGGAAACAGACGAATGTCTTCCAACAGCGTCAGGGCGACTATTATGCTGCCTATGTACGGGTGCCGTTGGGAAACATCAGTTCTGTAATATCCCGTCAGCTGATAGAAGCGCTCAAACCAGCTGTGGCTAATGATGTACGTGTAACTGCCAATCAGGGTTTACTACTGAAATATATCCAGCCTGCACATCTGCCATATGTATTCAGTGCGCTGGAAGCTGCAGGTTTTGCTGAACCGGGTTTCGACAGTATTGCTGACATCACTGCCTGTCCTGGTACTGACACCTGTAACCTGGCTATTTCCAGCAGTACAGGTATCTCTACAGCACTGGAACTGGTGATCCAGGAAGAATTTCCTGAACTGGTATACAACAAGGACATTAAGATCAAGATCAGTGGCTGTATGAACTCCTGTGGCCAGCATGGCATTGCCTCCATTGGTTTTCATGGCAGTTCACTGAAAAGTGGTGGTAAAGTATTACCGGCATTGCAGGTGCTCCTGGGCGGTGGAATTGTAGGAAATGGTGTAGGTCGTGTTGCTGATAAAGTGATCAAAGTGCCAAGTAAAAGAGGTCCTGATGTGCTGCGTTCTTTGCTGAACGACTTCGCAACGAATGGTCAGAAAGAAGAGAAATTCAATGACTATTACGACCGTCAGGGTGAAAAATATTTCTACGATCTTCTGAAACCGTTAACAGATCTGAATTCACTGATTGATGAAGATTTTGTTGACTGGGGCCAGGGTGACCAATTTGCAACAGCTATTGGTGTGGGCGAGTGTGCCAGCGTAGTGATAGACCTGGTGGCGACCCTACTGTTTGAAGGGGAGGAAAAGCTGCAATGGAGCCAGACTGCGTTGAATGATAAGCAATATGCCGACAGCATTTATCACTCTTACTCCACTTTTGTACAGACTGCGAAAGCGCTGTTACTGGGTGAGGGCGTAAGTTGTAATACACAGACAGGTATCATCAACGATTTCGACAAACATTTTGTTGAAACCGGCAAATGGTCACTGGACGGTAGTTTTAAAACACTGGTGTTGCAGATCAACCAGAACGAACCTTCTGAAAGCTTTGCAAAACAATATTATCAACAGGCATCAGATTTCTACCAGCAGGCGCAGTCACTCAGACAACAGACAGCAACAGTTATAGCACAATAAAGGCTTGCGGTTATCACATCTTATTAAATGTACACTATGCAGACTATACATCCGAAATTGACACTGGTAGGGGCGGGCCCGGGAGATCCTGAGCTGATCACTGTAAAAGGCCTGAAGGCCATACAGCAGGCAAGGGTGATCCTTTACGACGCACTTTCCAATAATGAATTGCTTGAGCATGCGCCCGGCAATTGTCTGAAGCGCTTCGTTGGTAAGCGTGCGGGTATGCATATGTATTCGCAGGATGAGATCAACCGCATGATTGTGAAATATGCACTAACTTATGGCAGCGTGGTACGCCTCAAAGGTGGAGACTCTTTCGTATTTGGCCGGGGACAGGAGGAACTGGCCTTCGCCCAGCAATTCAACATCGATACGGAAGTAGTGCCTGGCATTACCAGTGCTATCTCTGTACCCGGTATCAATAGGATACCTGTTACAGCGCGTAATGTGAGTGAAGGATTTTGGGTCCTGACCGGTACCACACAGCGTGGGAGCTTAGCCCGTGACCTGGCGTATGCTGTCCAGGCAAATACTACAGTAGTAGTACTCATGGGGATGGGCAAATTGGAGGAGATCTCAGCAGCATACGTAGCACAGGGGAAAGGCAATGTGCCGGCCGCCATTATCCAGAATGGCACACTGCCTGACCAGAAGATAGGCATAGGAAATGTAGCCGATCTGAAAGAAATAGCCTTACGCGATAACCTGCGTAATCCGGCAATTATCGTAGTAGGAGAAGTGGTGCGTTTTCATGAAGCCTTCCAGGCCGTACAGGAAAGGATAGCAGAACAACTGAAAATAGCTGTATAACTTATAAATTACACGTGATAAATTACGGGAAGTCCGGATTAAAGGGCAGATGCGTAATTTGTCATGTGTAATCAGTAATCGCACTATCATGGAAGAAAATCATCTTTTCCCGGTATTTTTTAAATTGAATCGCCTGCATGTATTGGTTGTAGGAGGGGGAAACATAGGTCATGAAAAAGTAAATGCTTTGCTGGAGAACTGTCCGGAGGCCAATATTACTATAGTAGCCACCTGGTTCCAGCCTGAATTGACAGAACTGGTAAAACATGCGCCTAATGTGGAATTGATCCAGAAACCATTCTCCTGCGGTGATATGTTGGGAAAAGACCTGGCCATTGCTGCTACCAGTGACAAGGAATTAAACATGTATATCTGGGAAAAGGCAAAATGCAGCCGGGTATTGATCAATGTAGCCGATACGCCTGAACTGTGCGATTTTTATTTAGGTTCTATTGTGCAGAAAGGCCACCTCAAGATAGCTATCTCCACCAACGGAAAATCCCCTACCGTTGCCAAACGTCTGAAAGAAGTATTGCAGGAGGTGATCCCCGCCTCTATTAATGATGTGCTGGATAAGCTGCAGGTGATCAGAGAGCGTATTAAAGGCGATTTTACAGAAAAAGTAAAGCAACTGAACAGGATCACCGACGTACTGGTGCGGAAAGATTAACCCATTTTATTCCCCTTTTGTCGTCCCAATCACACCGTTTACCGATAAGTATCGGGGCATTCCTGTGTTCCGTTCCCTGTAATATTCGATTTGTTTCAGTTAAAATAGTATTCCTGTTTCAACCCCTTTCATCTACTTTTCACTACTTTCTTATTACATTATGAATAAAAATATATTTATATTTTGGCTTAAATCATTCTGAAATATGACTGGTGATTGCTACATTTATAATGTAATAATGATTTATGATCACTGTTTTTTAAATGAAGTCAGGATTGTTATATAAATTATAATATTTATAATATGTGTGTCTCCTTATATGAATAGCTTCAAAGAACAGATTTATAAACAATATTGACATACTGAAAGGGGATGTCCAAAACTAAACAATTCAGCGGTAAGAGACGGGGAGAGCCCCGTACTAGGGTCAGCAAGGCCAGTAAATTTTTTGACCTCGCAGTCAGGGTTCACGCACTTTTCCCCGTCTTGCGCCGCGCCAATATAAAAATATTCCCGCTTCCCTGAAGTATATACCTTATATATCGGGGCCCAAAAGGGGCCTCGATAAGGTATTCTCTCCGGAAGCAATAAACGCTCTTTATAGTTTTATCAACCAGAATTTAAATCGCTTAAAAGCGATGAGGCTATTGTCCCCTTTTTTAAGGGGACATTTTTAAAATCTAAATCGTAATAACCAAACCGCCATTAAAATTCAATAACAACAGCGTGGCTGCATGCACCAAATTGATCCATCGGATATTTAAGCCATCCAAAAGGAAAGACGAAGAAAATCTTAGTGAAGCAAGATCCCTGACTAATTCTACAATTGCATGCCGGAATACAGGGGGGAGAAACCGAAAGAAGGAAAGAAGGTTACCACAAAATGAAGAATCTAAACCAAACTATGCTATGGGACCTCTTTTCAGTTTCTCCTTTTCTTCGTTTTTCCTGTTATTGCATGCCCTACATTTTGCTGCTGCCATAGGGAAATAATATATTTGGCCTTATGATCCAATACAATGCAGATGCACAGCAACTGATCAATCAGACAGAACAATTTGTAAAGAAAGAACTGGCAGGCGCCGAAGGCGGACATGACTGGTGGCATATTTACAGGGTATGGAAGCTGGCTAAAAAGATCGCTGCCAGCGAAAAGGTAGATCTGCTGGTGGTGGAACTCAGTGCGCTGCTGCATGACATCGCCGATTCCAAGTTCCACAATGGTGATGAAAGTGTGGGGCCGCGGAAAGCCCGTTCCTACATGGAATCTGTAGGTGTGCCGGAAGCGACTATCCAACATGTGGTGAACATCATTATGCATATTTCTTTCAAAGGAGGACATAATGCCGGTACCTTCCATTCTGCAGAAATGGCCGTAGTCCAGGATGCCGACAGGCTGGATGCTATTGGCGCCATTGGCGTAGCCCGCGCATTTAATTACGGTGGATTTAAGAACAGGGCCCTATACGACCCCGGTATTGCTCCTGATCTTTATATGACGAAGGAACAGTACAAGAATAGCACCGCCCCGACTATCAATCACTTTTATGAGAAACTGTTATTGCTGAAGGATAGAATGAATACGGCAACTGGTCGCCAGATGGCGATGGAGAGACATGCTTTTATGGAGACTTTCCTGGAGAAGTTTTATAAAGAATGGGAGGGGGAAAGCTGACAGTATAGAAGCGGGCTCCCCGGAATTTCCGGGGAGATGCTGATTGGTTTAAATGAATAATGCCCTCAGTTCTTCTGCATCCTGAGGTTTCATCTTACCGCTCAGGATCAGGCGCAACTGGCGTCTGCGCATAGCGCCTTCATATAATAGCTTTTCTTCTTCAGTATCCGGAATGATCTGGGGTACCTGCCTGGATTTTCCATTGGGGTCCAGTGCTACGAAGGTCATGAAGGCCTCGTTGGACTTATAACGGTACTGCTGTACCGGGTCTTCTCCCCATACCCGCAGGTGTACCTCCATGGAAGTGGAAAACGCCCTGCTCACCTTCGCTTCAATATGTACTACGTTACCCAGCCTGATGGGGGTTTCAAAAGAAATGTTATCTACGGAAGCAGTTACCACTGGTGCACTGCAATGTTTCATGGTAGCGAGTGCGGCTGCTATGTCCATCCAGTACATGAGGCGGCCTCCCATCAGGTTACCGAAAGTGTTGGTGTCGTTGGGCAATACCAGTTCCGTCATCTGGATCACGGAATCCTGCGCTCGCTTGGGCGTTAATGTCATATGCTGATTTGTTACGGCGCAAAATTAGCAAGAAGTTTCCTGACAGACGCAAGAAATGCAATACCACAGTGGGATTTCGGTATCAGATAAAATTATGAGCTTCAATTTTGCATGGAAGTGGCTTATTATGAAGGTATTATAATTACGGCTGCAACGAAATATGAAAAACCCTTTTGGAGCACTTTAAATTTGTCTTAACTTTGCATGACCTTCGGAAGTTATTTTTACTTGACTGGTTACACCAAAAGTCGTCCGGCGCTTCTCTTTAGGTCAAGTATATTCTACAGAATTTTTAGATTTTATGGCAAAATATATCTTCGTTACGGGAGGTGTGACTTCCTCGTTGGGTAAAGGAATTATAGCTGCTTCGCTGGCGAAATTATTGCAGGCTCGTGGCTTTAGAGTGACTATTCAGAAATTTGATCCGTATATCAATGTGGATCCGGGAACATTAAACCCTTACGAACACGGTGAGTGTTATGTAACTGAAGATGGCGCCGAAACTGACCTCGACCTTGGCCACTATGAACGTTTTCTGAACACGCCTACTTCCCAGGCGAATAACGTCACTACCGGCCGTATTTATCAGACTGTTATTAACAAGGAGCGTGAAGGCGCCTACCTGGGTAAAACTGTACAGGTAGTACCGCACATCACTGATGAGATCAAACGCAGGATCCTGCTGCTGGGTAAAGACGGTAAATATGATATCGTTATTACCGAGCTGGGTGGTACTGTGGGTGATATCGAGTCCCTGCCTTACATTGAGGCGGTTCGTCAGTTACAATGGGAGCTGGACGAGCAGGATTGCCTGGTGGTACACCTGACCCTGATCCCTTACCTGCGTGCGGCTAAGGAATTGAAAACCAAGCCTACGCAACACTCTGTGAAAATGATGAGTGAGAACGGAGTGCATCCTGATGTGATCGTATGCCGTACGGAAGAGCCGATGTACAATGATCTGAAAAAGAAAATAGCGCTGTTCTGTAATGTGACGGTAGACGCTGTGATCGAGGCTACAGACATGAGTACCATCTACGAAGTGCCGCTGGAAATGCTGCGTGAGAAGCTGGATGTGATCTGTATGAAGAAATTGCACATCCCTATTGAGAAAGAACCAGATATGACTAAATGGCGCGCCTTCCTGGATAAGCTGAAATATCCGAAATCCAAGGTGACCATCGGTCTGATCGGTAAATATGTGGAACTGCAGGATGCCTATAAATCCATTTTGGAGTCGTTCATTCACGCAGGCGCTATGAATGAATGTAAAGTGGTAGTACAAAATATTCATTCTGAATTCCTTACACAGGAGAACGTAGCAGAAAAGCTGCGTAACCTGGATGGCCTGCTGGTAGCTCCGGGTTTTGGTCATCGTGGTATTGAAGGAAAGATCGTTGCAATACAATATGCCCGTGAGAACAACCTGCCATTCTTTGGTATCTGCCTGGGTATGCAGATGAGCGTGGTGGAATTTGCCCGCAACGTAATAGGTTGGAAAGATGCTCACTCTACTGAAATGAATCCTGACACGCCTCATGCTGTGATCGGCCTCATGGAAGAGCAGAAAAAGATCACTGTAAAAGGTGGTACCATGCGTCTGGGCGCTTATACCTGCGAATTAACGCCGGGTTCAAGAGCTGCCACTATTTATGGTAGCACTACCATTAGCGAGCGTCACCGTCACCGTTACGAATTTAATGGACAGTACCTGACTGATTTTGAAAAGGCAGGTATGATCCCTTCCGGCCGTAACCCGGAAAGCGGCCTGGTGGAAATGGTAGAACTGCCTGATCATCCATTCTTCGTAGGCTGCCAGTTCCATCCTGAACTGAAAAGCACTGTGGAGGCACCTGCACCACTGTTCGTGCACTTTATTGCTGCCGCCAAACAGTATGCGGAGGACAAGACCAATAAGGCAAAAGTTGCTGAAGAAAAGATTGCCCACCAATAATGAATATTTATAAGTCGCAGGCTTTCAGTAGTAACAACGAGGTATTAACTTTGTTGATTACAACTGAAAGCTTGTTGCTTTTACTTACCTTTGCTGCCTAAATTTTAATTGAATTTCATGGACAGAAACTCAGTCATTGGCTTTGTACTACTGGGAGTGTTGTTTGTTGGTTACATTTTCTATAACCAGAAACAGCAGGTTACTGCAAAAAGAGAGAAGGACCGCCAGGATTCCATAGCTAATCTTAACAAGCCGAAACCTGTTGATACCGCCAGTTACACCACTGCAGGTGTACCCGATTCCACCAAGCTTGTCGGTGCGTATGGTGCCTTCGCAGGTGCTGCCAATGGCACTCAGCAGACTGCCGTACTGGAGAATAAGGTAGTGAAAATCACCTTCTCCAACCACGGTGGACAACCTTCACTGGTACAGCTGAAACAATTCAAGGATTTCCAGGGGAAACCGCTGATGCTGGTAAACAGCTCTTTCAACCGTATTTCCCTGCAGGTCCCTGCTAATAATAATACCTTATTAAATACCGCGGACCTGTACTTTACCGGGGGTAATGTACAGCAACTGCCAGATGGCAGCCAGGCTATTGCCTACCGTCTGCCTACCTCCAACCCTGGTCAGTACCTGGAGTTTGTATATACTTTAAAACAGGATGGTTATGCCGTGGATTTCGATATCCATGCAATCGGCCTGGAAAATGTATTACCAGCGGGTCAGAAAACACTGAGCCTGCAGTGGGATTCCCAGAACGACAAGCAGGAAAAAGACATGCAGAACGAACGTCTGAACAACCAGGTACATTACCGGAATACAGACGGAAAGCATGACTATTTCACGCTGGGACGTACAAGTCACGAGAAACTGGATACCAGGCTCGAATGGCTGAGTGTAAAACAACAGTTCTTCAACACCACCCTGATAGCCAGAAATGAGGCCCGTTTTGCAGGTGCAGAGGTAAACACCAAAGTACCGGAAAGTGGTAATATCGTAGGACAGACCTTTGCTACACTGGAGATCCCTTACAACCGTGCACATGATTTTACATTCCCGATAGAGATTTACTACGGTCCTAACCACTATAAGACCCTGAAGTCTTTTGATATTGGTCTGGAAAGTATCATCCCGTTGGGTTCCGGTATTTTCGCTTTCGTAAAATATGTGAACAAATGGGTGATCATCCCTGTGTTCAACTTCCTAAGCGGATTTATTGGTAACTACGGTATCATTATTATCCTGCTTACCCTGTTTATCCGTTTGCTGATAGCGCCATTCACTTACCAGAGTTATGTATCTCAGGCTAAAATGAAAGTGCTGAAACCAGAAATAGACGAACTGAAAGCAAAATATGCCGATGACCAGCAGACATTCGGTATGGAGCAGATGAAGTTATTCAAGAGCGCTGGTGTAAACCCGCTCGGAGGTTGTTTACCAGCCGTAATGCAGTTGCCTATCCTGGTAGCGATGTATAGCTTCTTCCCATCATCGATAGAACTGAGACAGGAAAGTTTCCTCTGGGCAAAAGACCTTTCTGCCTACGATTCCATCCTGGACCTGCCGTTCACTATTCCTTTCTACGGTAATCACGTGAGCTTGTTTACATTGCTGATGACCGCTACCAGCTTAATGCTGGCGTTCAATAACCGTGGAATGGCCGATCAGAGCAATCCGGTAATGAAATATATGCCGTATGTATTCCCGGTTATGCTGTTGGGTATCTTCAACCGCCTGGCATCAGCGCTGACTTTCTATTACTTCCTGTCTAACGTGATCAGTATTGGTCTGCAGTGGGTGATCCAGAAGTTCTTCGTGAATCACGATAAGATCCATGCACAGATCCAGGAGAATAAAAAGAAACCTGCCGGCAAATCAAAATGGCAGGGTAAACTGGAAGAAATGCAGAAACGCCAGGCAGATATGCAGAAGCGTCAGCAGGACATTCAGCAACGTAAAAAGCAATAGTATCAGATCTTTTTAACATAGTATATTAGCAGAAGGCTTCCCACAAAGGAAGCCTTCTGTATTTTCAGGATTCATGCAACTTAATCTGACCTTATGAAATATCTATTGTTTCTGGCTACAGCCGCAACTGTTTATTCTACATCTTATGCACAGGATTACCAACCATCTGCCAGCCGTATACAAAAAACAGTAGGCTATCTGGCATCTAACAAATTGAAAGGTCGCGGTACCAATGAAAAAGGCGGTATCAAAGCCAGTAATTACGTAGCCAAACAATTTAAGCAGGCAGGACTCATGCCGGGCAATGGGGACAGTTACTTCCAGGATTTTACTTTCGACAGAAAAGAACACCACAACCTGACCAGCAGAAACGTGATCGGCTTCCTGGACAATGGGGCCGCTAAAACTATCATTATCGGTGCTCACTATGATCACCTGGGTACAGCAGCATTGTTTGACGGAAAATACCCGGTAGGACAGATCCACAACGGTGCTGACGACAATGCATCTGGTGTGGCAGGACTGCTGGAACTGGTCCGCTACTTTACAGAGAACGGGCAGAAAGAACCATTTAATTTCCTGTTCATTTCCTTTGGGGGAGAAGAGATGGGCTTACAGGGCTCAAAGTATTTTACGTCCAATCCTACCATCCCGTTGACCAACGTACATTTCATGCTGAATATGGACATGATAGGCCGGTACAATGAAGAACGCGGCATCGGCATTGGCGGTTATGCTACTGCACAGGAATGGCCTGCGGTATTCAAAGATGCTCAGGAACCCGGTATCCACTATTTTACTGACGGATCCGGCAAGGGCGCTTCAGATCATCATAACTTCTTTATGCACCAGGTGCCTGTGATCTTCCTGCATACCGGTCCGCATGATGATTATCACAAGCCGACAGATGATGTTGAAAAACTGAAAGCCAAAGAGGAAGCGCTGATCCTGAAACTGGGCATACAACTGATCACTAACGCGATGAAATATACGGAACTACATTATGTAGGAGAGGAGAAGAAAGAAGAAGAAAAGAAATAGCCCGCTTACGGCCTGATATATATGAAAGGCGTCCGGTTTTAAACCGGACGCCTTTTATCTGTTGGTACTTAATTACTGTGGTTTGGTTGGTTGTGTAGGATAAGCCGCTTTGGGAGTAGTAGGAGCAGCAGGTTTGTCCTTATTGGCTTCTTTCTGCTTTTCCTTTTCTCTTTCTCTGGCTGCTTTATCAGCTTCTGCCTCTGCCTCATTCACATCTATATAATCACTGGCGCCTCCATTACCCTGGTCATCAGCTTCTGCCGGTGGTTTATAGTTCTCTTCAAAATTCTGGTAGAATTCACTGTTGATAGACTGAGGGATAGCAAAGGTAGCCTTGTCGTCTATTTTCAATGTCTTATCTGCATATACTTTCTGGAAGAAGTAAGCCCAGATCGGAAGACCTGTATTAGCACCCTGACCGTTGGCAGTGCTGCTGAAATGGAGGAAGTTGTTTTCACAACCTACCCAGGCACCCGCCAGCAGCTGGGGCGTAAAGCCCAGGAACCATCCATCGGTATTATCGTTGGTAGTGCCCGTCTTACCTGCCACTTCACTCTGGATACCATAACGGAAACGCAAACGTGCAGATGTACCACCGGGACCAGTCACGCCCTGCATCATTTTCACCATGGTATAAGATTCATTCTCGCTGATCACTTCACGCTTCTCAGGCGCGGTGGTCTGCAGGATGTTACCATTTCTGTCTTCTATACGGGTGATGTAGATCGGTTTCGTGATAATTCCACGGGCCGGGAACATCGTGTAGGCCTGTAACATTTCATATAGCGAGATCTCCGGCGTACCCAGTGAAATGGATGGATAAGGCGGAATATCAGCGGAGAAGCCAATCTTGTTTTTCGCAAAATCAGCAACGGCCTGTGGGCCTAACTGTTTGATCAGGTAGGCAGATACGAGGTTCAACGACTTGGCCAGTGCGCCCGCCATCGTTATACTACCTCCTACACTACCTTCAGAGTTGCGGCTCAGCGTCCAGTTATATTTAGGGAATGATACCGGTTCGTTAGGCAGTACTGTGCTGGGAGACATGCCATTCATAATGGCAAAGCAATACAGGAAGGGTTTGAAGGTAGAACCTACCTGTCTGCGGGTCTTGACTACGTGGTCATTCTTGAAATAACGGAAATCAGGTCCACCTACCCATGCTTTCACTTCACCGCTTTCAGGGTCCATCGCCATAAAGCCAGCTTGTAAGATAGCTCTCATATATTTGATAGAGTCTATCGGTGTCATGACAGTATCCATTTCATTCAGCTCAGGCTCTGTAAAGCTTTTCCAGGCAAACACCTTCATTTTTACAGGGGTGTTGAAAGCTTTTTTGATATCATCATCGCTGGCTTCGTCATCCTTCATTGCCTTGTAGCGGTCGGATTCCTTCATATAGCGGTCTATATATGTCTGCCAGTTCTTCCACACACTGCCGGATTTGATGTTGGATTGTGCTGCAAATATTTTCTGCAGATCTTTCAGGTGATGATCTACTGCTTCCTCGGCATACAGCTGCATGCGTGGATTGATGGTAGTATAGATCTTCAGACCATCGCGGTACAGGTTATATTCGGAGCCATCAGCCTTTTTGTGGTTTTTACACCAATCTTTCAGTTCGTCACGCAATACTTCCCTGAAGTAGGGCGCCAGTCCTTTATTGTGATCTATCTTATTGTAACGCAGTACGATAGGCTTGCTTTTAGCAGCATTTGCCTCCGCCTCTGTAATAAAGTCGTTTTTCTCCATCAGCTCTATCACCGTATTACGGCGACTTAATGCCATCTGCGGATTACGACGAGGATTATACAGGTTGGTACCTTTCAGCATAGCGATCAGGGTAGCAGCTTCTTCAATGGACAGGTGACCTGCATCTTTACTGAAGAAGGTACGGGCGCCATTTTCAATACCGTATACGTTATCGCCGAATGGCACCGTATTGAGGTAAAGGGTAATGATCTCCTGTTTGGTGAAGTTACGCTCCAGTCTTACGGCTATCAGCCATTCCTGCATTTTCTGGAATCCTCTTCTTATAATGTTTGAAGCACGTACCGCACCTGTATTATCGGCCTGCAGGTTCAATGCCAGCTGTTGCGTGATCGTACTGGAACCTCTTTTCTTACCCACTGCGAGGTAAAAAGGGATGGCGATCGTTGCATAAGGGTCTATTCCTGAGTGCTCATAGAACCTGACGTCCTCTGTAGCAATCAGGGCATTGATCACATTTTTCGAAATTTCGTTGTAGTCAGAGCTAGACCTGTCCACCTGGTAATATTTACCCAGGATGGTACCATCTTCGGCAATTACTTCAGATGCAAGGGCAGCCCTTGGGTTTTCCAGGGTCTCCATGGATGGCATAGAGCCAATAATGCGGAAATTCACCAGCAGGATCAATAACAGGAAAATCCCAGTCAGTGATAAAACTGTGATCCACAATATTTTAACCGATTTTTTCATACTTGCTTTAAATGTTTGATTTGCGCGGCCAGCATCGCTTTTATTGGCTTTACTCAAGATATAGCAATTTACGGGCCTTATTACGCCGTGCTTACGACAGCGGACAAAACTATTAAAAAAAACGGGTTGATGTCCCCCAAATATTGTTAAAAGACTGATTGATGTACCCCAATAAATTAGTATGTTTTTCTATCTTACTGTCTGTTACTGAGTAACGTAGTTATCGTCAAAGAATTTTTTATACCCGGTGATATCCTTGGTACTGTTCATCTGGATGAAATTATCCCTGGAAATGATGAACATAGAGTAATCCGACGGCCGGATACGCGGAATGATCTTATCGGCACCGATCCTGATCTCGTCAAAATAATCCAGCGCCTTATCCTCGTTCGGGAAAAGTCTGAAGATGAGCATCACATCCTGTGGTGTCAACACAAAATTGGCTACCTGTATATTCTCTCCCGGATGTTTGGCTGCATTGTACTTGGTGAACTGTGTCAGTGCCTCGTCCATAATGGCCTTTGAGACACGCTGGAAAGAGAGCACCACAAAATGCGGATTGGTGGCATTCAGTTTATAAATAGTAATAGGTTTCAATGGTGCCGGCAGCGGTGCTACTTTCAGTCCGGCATTGGCTGCCAGCTTGATAGAGTCGGCCGTGGCAGTTCTGATCTTTACGGAATCAAATTTGGTATCAAATTTTGGTTCCGGGTTCTGCCATGGGTAACGGATGGAAATATTCTCATCTACTACGTTGTTATCCTTGCTTTTCTCAATTTCCAGCCTGGAGAGGTATACCACCAGGGCTGCCCTGTTATCCAGTGCTTCCAGCAGAGATTTCGCTTTCTCCTGGATCCCGTCATCCTGTTTATATTTATTGATGACATTCACAACTGCCTGACGTCCAAACTCACAGGTGTCCATTTTCATAATGATCATGGCTTCCAGGAGATCAAATTTAGGCTGCATGAAATTGAGGCCAAAAGTAGAGTCAGCGGCCTTTTTCAAAGCCATCGCTCCCTCAAGGTTTCCTCTGTTATAGTTTACATAAACAGAATCATAAGCGGTAGAGATCTCCTTTTTCTTTTCCTGGTTAATATCCTGCAGGGAGCCATACTTGATAATACTGGCAAATTTGGAATCCCCGAGGGTCATTACGTTCTGTTTGTATTTCGCGGCCTGGGCGGTATGGCCCAGTTTGGTATGCCAGATATACAGGGAGTAGATGACCTCTGTTTTATGCGGATGCTGTGGATACCTGTGCAACAGGGTATCGTAAGTCTCGATAGCGAGCTCGGTATTGTCCAGCTGATCGTTATAGAGTTTACCCAGGTCATAATAGGCGTCTTCAACGACCACGTTGGATTTCAGGAGGTCGTCTGGTGTAAGTGGCAGTCCTTTAACCAGTGCCTGGGCCGTGGCGCTGTCTGATGGTGCCTTGGAGGCATTCGCAGCAGCAGTAGGATTGTTGGTTTCATCTTCCGTTTGCAAAGGCTGATTGGCAGCGGCGGCTCCAGACTGGCTTCTGCGCCAGTTGTCGGCCAGCGGCCTGTTACCCCAGCGTTTTTTGAATTCGGAGAATCCGGAAGATTTGCTGGCATTGTTATAGAAATACCAGTCGCCCTGGTCGTCCTTTTTGGGAGTAGCAGGGCTGTTATTCATATTGTTCACTAACGGATTGTTATTAGCCATTTCCTGCTGATCAATCCCGTTATCTGCATTATCCTTCTGCTTTTTCGCTTTTTCTTCCGCCTCTTTACGCATGGTAGCGGCCATTTTTTCGAGGAAGATCTTCCTGTCAGATTCCGGCATAGCAGCGATGCGCTGCAGGCTGTCTTCTTTCTGGATAGCTTCCACACGGATCACTACGTCGTTGAGTACACGTTTGCGCTTGTTGACGATAGCTGAGTCTGTAAATTCAGGCGGCATGACGCTGGCGGTACTGTCGTAGAAGTTCCTGGCCAGGCGATACTGGCGCTGTCCGTAATAAATGTCCGCTATCGCCTTGAATGACAAGGCTCTCTGCATAGTATTGGAACTTTCCACCTTCAGCGACTGGCCCAGGTATTGGAGGGCCAGATCCTGATCTTTAGGCAGCACGATGGTGGCCATATTATAATAAATCGCGTCGCGGAACTCAATGTATTTTTCCCTGCGTGCCATCCTTTTCAGACGTGCCAGGCTTTCATCAAAGGAGCCGCCTTCCCTGGTGGCATCCAGTTTGGCGATCTGCATACGGGCCTGGAAGTCCATCATCGGGTCCGGCTTCTGTTTGATCACTTTATGGAACATCATCACAGCGGAGTCCGGGTGACTGTAGTTGGTATACAATTGTCCCAGTATATAATACATACGTGCCCGCTCGTCACGGTTACCTTTACTTTTGACAGCTATCTGCAGTGGAACGATCGCTTCGGAAAAGCGTTCCTGTTTATACAGGGCGTAGGCTCTTACTTCGGCCAGGTCGCCGGCAAGCCTTTTAGGAAAATAAGGGTCATGCTCCACAACATTCATCAGGGAACGGGCCTGGTCGAATTCCTTCATCTCCAGGAAGGTCTTGGCCTGCCACACAAAAGCGTCGTTACGGGCATAAGTATGTTTAAAGTAGCCGAAGGGCGGCTTTCTTTTCTCGCGGGAAGCGATGCTGAGCTGGTCTTTTTGACTGGACCCTATGACTGTTTTATACTCGTCTTTCTTTTTGGGAGCAAATTTGGTATTGATGAACTGGAATGTACGGCTGGCCTTATCCCATTCACCCTGGTAGAAGTAGGCCTGGCCGATCACAAGATAACTGTCATCAATCCATTTGCTGCGTGGATCGCGGATCTGTATATTGATAGAAGCCTTTTCAATAACAGTATCCAGGTCGCCGGCGCTCAGACCGAGGTTCTGGAGACTGTAAGGATAGAAAGGCAGCAGATAATTATAGTTGTCCTGACCCTGGCGGCTCACATTATGGGTAATGAGGCGGAGTTTCTTCCGGGCATTATATAAGTAGTTATACCTGGCCAGCATGTTCTGCACCAGTTTCCGTTTAATGGTCCATTTTTTTTCTGCCAGTAATTCTGAGGGTGGTCGCCGGTCTTCCACGCGTGGCTGTGCAACTTTCGGCACAAGCGGCTT
Organism: Chitinophaga ginsengisoli; assembly: GCF_003014595.1. GTDB lineage: Bacteria > Bacteroidota > Bacteroidia > Chitinophagales > Chitinophagaceae > Chitinophaga > Chitinophaga ginsengisoli. The sequence goes on from NZ_PYGK01000004.1 coordinate 60,452, forward strand.
TTGCATGGTGCGTTGGGGCATCCTGCTACTATGGTTCTTTAACTGATTAGTAACCGTGGTATCCCTTCGCTGGGCGTAGACCCTGTTAGCATTCATACAGCACAAAAACAAAACTACTAAACAGGTATATGGTAGATATATGCGAACTGATCTGTGATAATTCATGGATGCCAGGGTGTGTATAGGCTTACCTATATAACTTATATGTCAGGAAATTATTTTTTAAAGATAGGATAATTTTTTTGAGGGGGGCAAAGTGGGCCGCCGGAATAAAAAGGGATAACACTTAATTTTTTAAATACGAAATAATATAAATGTTTAACTTTAGCCGGTTGATAATCAGAAAAATTATTCAAGTTTTATAGCGGCTATGGCTAAGAAGCGCGATAGAAAAGGTAGAAATGTGGGGCGGATAGGGAACAGGTACCGCCTGGTAATTATGAATGACAATACCTATGAAGAGGTAACTTCGTTCAAATTATCCCGTATGAGTGTGTATGTTGCTCTGAGTACTTTATTTGTACTATTGGTAACGATCACCGTTGCAACAGTGGTATTTACTCCATTGCGGTATTACATTCCCGGGTATGGCGACCTGAAACAGCGGAGGGAGTTCATCCGCCTGAAGATGCGTACCGATTCCCTGGAGTCTGCCATTAATGCACGCGACAAATACCTGGAAAACATCAAGCAGGTTATCAACGGAGATTTTTCTACCAGTAAACTGGACACGACCACTATTAAAGTTCCTAAAGTAGATAACAGCACTTATTAAGGGGGCACAACATAATTGAGACTAAAAAATATATTGTCAGCAGATACGCCAAGGGTCCGAATCACCGTTAAGGGGGTAATGTGGATAACTTCTTAAAAGAAGTGATTGTCAATATGTAATAATATGTTAATAAATAATACTATCTTACATCACACTAAAAGCTGAAAAACCTAAAATCCTATGTTTAGCAACAACAATCGTAATGCCAGAAGCGAGAGCAAATCAGTAATGCCTTCTTCCAATGTGAACATTATCGGCAGTGGAACTTCCATCCAGGGAGACATCGTGTGCGAAGGCGATATTCGCATTGACGGACAGGTGACAGGCCTGGTATCAACAAAAGCTAAAATTGTGGTAGGTCCTGAAGGGGAGATTATCGGTGATCTGGTATGTCAGAGCGCTGACATCCTGGGTAAAGTAACTGGTATTGTCAAAGTTGAAGATCTGCTTTTCCTGAAAGGCAATGCCCTGGTAAAAGGAGATCTGTATACAGCCCATTTTGAAATGGAGCCAACAGCGAAATTCAACGGTCGTTGCTACATGGAACCTGAAGAGGTGGCAGCTGCAAATGCAAGTGCAAGCACAAGTGCAAACGCAAACCTGAAAGAAAAAAATGGAAGACCCGTTTTCACAGAAGAAGCCACGGAAGAAGCCTGATAACAGGCTGATTTTACGGTACACTGGGCTGGCTTTTCAGATGATGGCCACATTAGGCTTAGCGGTATTTGCTGGTTATAAAATAGACCAGCGGACAGGATGGTCATTCCCCTTCTTTCTGATCATTTTGTCTTTATTAGCTTTAGTCTTAATTTTGCGCCAAATTATCAAAGATACCAGTAGGAATGAGTGACAGGTTTTACTTTAGAGTTATTGGCGTATTCATCATAATGAACGGCGCTTTATTATTATCAAAAGCCTGGTTGTTGGATAAGGGAGCCCACCATAATGTGCTGCTCTTCGGCAACCTGGCTTTAGCTACAATCTCCGGCATCACCTACAATATGAGCCGCAAAGGGGTACAATCCGAAAACAACAGCATCTTTATGCTAAGGGTATATGGCTCCATGATCAGCAGAATGATGTTATGCCTGGCCGGTATTACTATTTATGCCGTAGCGAACAGGGCAAATACAAGCAGAATCACTATTTTTATATTGATGTTCTTCTACATTGTATACGCTATATGCGAGAACATCAGTCTGCAAAAAATTACCAGAAAGAAAAATTAAAGATTCGTGAAGCAGGAGGCTCCTTTACATGCATTAGCTGCATACCTGCCCGAAGGAACCTTCGAGCAGGTAATGGCCTACCTCACAGATTATAAGGTACACCTGACGGTGACGCGTGAACGGCAAAGCATCCTGGGGGACTACCGACATCCTGACCGTAGGGGAGGACACCGGATCAGCATCAACGGGAATCTTAACAAATATGCTTTCCTGATCACGCTCCTGCACGAAATCTCACACCTGACCACCTATATGCAGTATGCCAATTCGGTAGCTTCACATGGGAAGGAGTGGAAACAGCATTTTTCCAATATACTGAAACAGTTCGTCGGCAAAGGGTATCTTCCACCGGATGTGGAAATGGCTTTACGGCAAAGTATTCAGAACCCGGCAGCCAGTTCCTGCGCGGATGATGATCTTATGCGTGTACTGAAACGCTATGATACGCAGAAGGAAAATCATTTCCTGGTAGAACAACTGGCGCCCAATCAGTTGTTCCGTACAAAAGACGGCCGTATTTTTCGTCGGGGCGAGCGTATACGTAAACGGTACAGGTGTGAAGAGGTCGCGACGAAAAGGATGTATCTGTTTAGTCCCGTTTACGAGGTGGAACTGGTGGCGGCGTAACATTTTTCCTGTACCAGATGTGGACCTGTGTCTGTTTCTTGTTCGACGCTTGTTCGATGCTTGTTCGACGCTTCGCCGTCCCCGGGGTTATCAACCCGGCTACAAACAAGGGGGACTTCTGACGGAATCCTATCAAGTTATGTTGTTATGGACGGGGACTATCTTCTCTGCTTATTCTCCTACAAATAAAATGGGTCAGGATGGATTATACCCGGGACTGGCACCCAGTTATAACCCACCTGACCCGAAAACCCTCGCTTAGTTGGATGGCTACGAATTGACGGCTGGTTGTCCGATCATCATTCGTTTATTGTGTTCCCTTTCCCGCTTTTCTATCGTTTCCTTTCGGAAGATGATATAAGCATGCTCGTGAGCCTCCAGCAGGTCATCATACGGTCCGCGGGGAGAAATGAGTTTCACAAATACCGGCGCAGTTTCAATAGTAATGAACAGCAGGATAATGAACCAGTTTGCCCAGCGTACGGGTACACTGCGGTCTGTCAGATGTCCCAGCGCATCCAGCCTGGATGCCAGTCCATCTATACTGCTCCGGTTAAGTCCTCCTACCGTCGCTTTCTGGGTGGAGTCAATGGACAGGAGTTCCTGCCTCTTTTGTGCAATGAGGGCGCCGTTCTGGTCTGTGATCCGCTTTAACATGGCGGCTGCAGTATCGGCATCAGCTTTTTTTGCCTTGTAGATGGGCCCCAGGTTTTGTTTGCGTGAACCACCTGTACCATCGGCTTCCTGCTGTGCGATGATCTGCAGCGTGTCAAGTTTCGTAGCCTGCTGCTGGATAGCTGTATTCAGCTGCGTGATCTCCGCGTTCAACACGTTGATCCGCTGTTGGAAGCGGTCTTTTACCTTGTCTTCCTGTGTTTTGAATACCTGCTGTTCCATGACAATCAGTTCCTGGTTGATCTCTTTCTCGAACACTTTCAGTTCCAGTGGTTTGGAGATGACAATGGCAATCAGGACAGCCAGTATAAGCCTGGGTAATGCCATACCAAACTCACTCCAGAAATTGTTACGTTTTTTCATGCCGGACACGATATAACGGTCCAGGTTAAAGATCATCAATCCCCAGACAAGCCCAAACACGACGGCTCCCCAGGGAGAACTGAATACTGTCCAAAGGGCGTACCCTCCCGAAAAAGCTGCCAGTAATCCGGTAAAGAAAATCGTAGCACCAATACCGCCATACTTATTGGTTTCTGATGGTGCCCGTTTCAACATAGGCACATGGGCGCCTGAACAAAACAGGAAAAAGTCGCGGAAGCGCTTCATGATAATTGTACAATTTGGTATATATAAAAAAGAAATCAACGCCTGCAGGACGCAGGTATATAGTTAAGGATGGATTATGAAGGTACGATTTTTCGCCGGCAGTGAGCCATTAAGTGATCAAAAGCGGAAAAAATGTGATAGAAATACAAGAGAGAGGAACATACCAAAACCGGGGAAGCATAAAAAATAAATCCCCGGACATCGTCCAGGGATTATTTATTCTATTTTTTAGTCAATCGCTACTTCATGTTATTAAGCTGTAACCGCTTTGTTCACCAGTGCAGCAGCTTCGCTGAGCAGGATAGCTGATTGAACGGTCAGACCGCTTTCTTCGATCAGTTTTTTAGCTTCTTCAGCGTTGGTACCCTGCAGACGTACAATGATCGGAACAGTAATGTTACCGATAGATTTGTAAGCGTCGATCACACCCTGTGCAACACGGTCGCAACGAACGATACCACCGAAGATGTTGATCAGGATCGCTTTTACCTTAGGATCTTTCAGGATGATGCGGAAACCTGCTTCTACAGTCTGTGCGTTGGCAGTACCACCTACGTCCAGGAAGTTAGCCGGCTCACCACCACTCAGTTTGATCATATCCATGGTAGCCATTGCCAGACCGGCGCCGTTTACCATACAACCTACGTTACCATCCAGTTTTACGTAGTTCAGGTTGTATTTACCTGCTTCTACTTCAGTTGGATCTTCTTCAGAGATATCGCGGAGTGCTTCCAGGTCAGGATGACGCATCAGCGCGTTGTCGTCCAGGTTCAGTTTACAGTCAACAGCAATGATCTTGTCGTCGCTGGTTTTGAATAATGGGTTGATTTCCAGCATAGCTGCATCCAGACCTACGTAAGCGTTATACAGGTTGGTCACGAATTTCACCATGTTTTTGAAAGCCTCACCACTCAGGCCGAAGTTGAACGCTATTTTCCTGGCCTGGAATGGCTGCAGGGTAGTGTTCGGCTGTACTAACTCCTTGAAGATCTTCTCCGGAGTATTGTGCGCTACTTCTTCGATATCCATACCACCTTCTGTAGAGTACATGATCACGTTCTGACCTTTTGCACGGTCCAGCAGGATGGACAGGTATAATTCTTTTATGGGGTTAGGGCCAGGGTAGTACACGTCTTGCGCTACCAGCACCTTGTTAACTAATTTTCCGGCCTCACCGGTCTGGATGGTTACCAGTACACCGCCAAGGATGTTACCGGCAATGGTTTTTACATCTTCGGCATTCTTACCCACGGCCACACCTCTCTGCTCTTTACCACGAATGGTACCTTTACCACGTCCACCGGCATGGATCTGCGCCTTTACCACAGCAAACTCATTACCATATTGCACTTTTAATTGCTTGTAAGCTTCTGCCGCCGCTTCAGGGGTATCTACCGGAATCCCTTCCTGTACCGGTACATTATATTTCTTCAACAGTTCTTTAGCCTGGTATTCATGTAAGTTCATCTGAGAAAAATTTGCCGCTAAAATAGGTCATTATGATTTAAATATAAAACCGTAGTGTTTTGTGAATTAAAAATAACTTTGCGGCAACCTGTTTTAAAGACATAATATAATGAGTGATCTCTTGCAACAAATAGCTGCTGCCGCGGACTACATCAGAAAATCATGGTCCGGGACCCCGGAAGTGGGCATCATACTGGGCAGCGGGTTGGGTAACCTGGCGAATGATATTACCGACAGTACGGAAATCCCCTACGAAAATATCCCCCATTTTCCCTCTTCTTCCGTAGAAGGTCATAAGGGCCGTCTCATACTGGGAAAAATGAACGGGCGTCCGGTAATAGCTATGGCAGGCAGATTTCACTATTATGAAGGCCTATCCATGCAGCAGGTAACCTTCCCGGTAAGGGTGATGAAGGCACTTGGCGTACATACCCTGCTGATTTCCAATGCAGCCGGTGGGATGAACAGGGCTTTTAAAGTGGGTGACCTGATGATTATCCGGGACCATATTAACCTGCAGCCGGAACATCCGCTACGCGGCCCGAATAACAATACCCTGGGGCCCCGTTTCCCGGACATGAGTGAGCCTTATTCAAAGGCACTGATTACCAAAGCAAAAGAAATAGCACAGGCCAACGAAATTCATGTGCATACAGGCGTGTATGTAGGCGTACAGGGGCCTACTTTTGAAACCAGGGCAGAATATATGTATATGCATATCATTGGCGGAGACGCGGTGGGTATGAGTACGGTACCTGAAGTAATAGTGGGCATTCATAGCGGCTTAAAAGTATTCGCGATGAGTGTTATCACTGATATTGGCATCCGGGAAGAGGAAAATGTGATCACACACGAAGAGGTGCTGGAAGCTGCTAATGCGGCTGAACCGAAATTAACGCTTATTTTCAGGGAACTGATCAAGGTAATCTAAGTCAAAAGAAGAACGAAGCAGGAAATATATCAAAGGATGAGGTCATTTATTTTAATATGTTGTTTGCTGGTAGGTACGCAGCAACTGCAGGCACAGATAGGCCAGCGTTTCGGCAATATGGGCGGCGGTGGTTCTTCCTCCATGCAAAAAGATACCGGCAGCCACAAGCATGACCTGGATACACTTACCATCACCTACCGCAGACTGGGAGAACCTACCGACTTCAGGCTGGATTCCTCTATAGCTGATTTTAACAGCACCTTTCTGCGCATTCCGGGCAGCTTCGTGTTCCTGGGAAATAATGGCGCTCCTGCCCGTAACGTAATGTTTACGCCTTTCATGAAACCAGGTTTTGATGCAGGCTTCCATATCTTTGATCCTTACGCATTTACCCATGAAAATGCGCGTATTTATAATACCAACCGTCCGTACTCGGAGCTGTTGTATATGGTTGGTAGTCAGCAGGAACAACAAATAGGTGTATTGCATACCCAAAATCGTACAGACCATTTTAACTTCGGTTTTGAATACAATAAGATCTATGCCCCTGGTTATTTCAGATCTCAATCCACTAATCACGACGTATATCGCATTACAGGTCGCTTCAATAGCAGGAACAAACGGTATAATGCATACCTCAGCTATTACTACAACAAGTTTAACAACGGTGAAAACGGTGGTTTGCGCAAGGGCGATACCGTATTGGATAATCCCCGTTACAATAACCGTAAGACCATTGACGTGAACCTGGGTAACTACTCTTCTGCTACCACAGGCCTGTTCAGCACCACGCTGCCAGTGAAAACATCGCAGAGGCAGTCGGGTATCCTGCTGGTGCAGCAGTATGACTGGGGTAAAGGAGATACGATTCACGTAAACGATACTACGGACTATTATAAATTTGACCCTTTCTTCCGCGTACAATATAGTTTCAAGGTAGATAACAACAGCGCATCCTACCTGGATGGGCAGCCAGATACGTTCTATTATACCAACCGCTATAAATGGGGATTCACTGGTGATACCGTCAGAGCACAGCACGACTGGCGTATTATCTCCAATGATTTCTCCATCATACAATTCCCGGTGAGGGGTAACCAGGCGCATTTTATCAGTGCGGGGGCCAGGTATGAAAATATCAGGGGTACCTTCCTGGATGCCGGTATCAACTTCAACAACTTTGTGGTACACGGTGAATACCGGAATAAAACGCGTAACCAGAAATGGGATCTCTCTGCCAAAGGTGAACTCTATCTGGCAGGACAAAATTCCGGGGACTACAACGTCACCGGTATGCTGAGCCGCTACCTGAATGAAACACTGGGAAATGTGCATCTCTTCTTCAGTAATACCAACCGTGAGGCCTCGTATGTCTACAAATATTTCAGCAGTACTTACGATAGCTGGTATAACAGCACGCTTGGAAAGGAGAATATTACACAATTGCAGTTTGCTGCCGACAACAAAAAATTAAAGTATAACCTGGCAGTGAATTATTTCCTGATCGAGAACTATACTTACTTCGAAAATTACTATACCAGTAAACAAGCGCCAGCACTGTTCAACCTGTTGCAGGTTATCTTCAGTAAACATTTCAAGTATAAACATTATAACTGGTATATGGATTTCGCCTTCCAGCAGGTACACGGCGATGGCAGGATCAATGTGCCTACCATCTGGACCCGTCACAGGCTGGCCTATGAAAACAGGTTATTTAATAACCTGAACCTGATGGCAGGTATCGAAGCGAAATATAATACGGCTTATTATGCAGACGATTACTCTCCCGTAACCGGTCAATTTGTGTATCAGACTACACAACGGGTGAAGTATTATGCACCTGATCTGGCGGCATTTGTACACTTCAGGATCAAGTCTTTATCTGCATTTATCAGAGGAGAGAACCTGAATACATTTTTTGCGACAAATAACTTTGCTGCGCCGGCCTATCCATACAATAACTTCACGTTCAGACTGGGAATCCGCTGGTGGTTCATTAACTAACAAAACGTTAACAACTGCCTGAAATTACGTTTATCGGATACCGTAAACTTCTTTAAATCAAGACATTAAGTCTGTAACAAGTAAACCGTTTTACTACTGTCAAATGGTTGCAGTCAGATAACGACTGCAACCTTCTGGCGTGCTCTTTGTTTAAGTTTGTATAAAGCATTTTAACATGAAGGCCTTTACAGTAGTTATCAACACAGACAGGTATGTAGTGAAACCTTTGAACGGTCACTCCCCCCGCTTTCTCGTGAACGTAAACGGGCAGGACGTACTATTTGAAAATGATGGAGACGGCCACGTCAGGGCCGAAGCTACTAAAGCGGCCAGCATGTCATTATTACTGGGTCTGGCAGATAAAATCGAAGAGAACGTAGGAGTTTAAGCAAATCTGGCAGTAAATTGCTAAATTTGCCTCCGCTATCATGAAGAGATTTATAACCATATTACTAGCTTTCCTGTATGTCACGCTCACCAGTGGGTTCACGGTGAACGCACATTACTGCATGGGTAAGCTGGCTGCGGTAGATTTTAAATCTCATGCCGATGATATTTGTAATATGTGCAGCAAATCCGGAAAGAAGGGTAAATGCTGTAAAGACGAATACAAATACTGTAAGGCAGACGTTTCTTTTCATGAAGTTGGCAAAGTGCAGCAAAACAGTGAGCCATCCGTCAAGGCACTCAGTCTGCCGGTGATCATTGTGCCTGTGTCTGCATTGACCATTTCCCATCGTATTGTTATTAATAATCATGGTCCACCTGACTGTGAATGTATTCCCCTGTATATACAATACTGCACTTATTTGATCTGAATGTACATTGAGTGAATTATTAGTTGCTGCGCCGCAAGCGTAAGCAGTACAATATGCTTATTATCAAGTACAAATTATCAGATCATGAAATCATTCCTGGCAATTATATTCCTGGCTATAGGCCTCAATTTCACTTCTTCCGCACAGATCAGCAAAGCGTCCTTACAAGCCTCGGGCTTAACCTGTGCCATGTGTTCCCGGGCTACCCTGGAAGCACTGAAAACGCTCCCTTTTGTTGATAAGATAGATACAGACCTGAACAGCACCACGTTCCTCCTGTCTTTTAAACCCGGCGCTACCGTGAACATAGACCAGATCAAGGCAAAAGTGGAAGATGCCGGTTTCTCTGTAGCCAAACTGGTATTAACTGCCTCATTTGATAAAGTAGCGGTGGAGAAGGATGCTCATATCCAGTATGCCGGTGCTACTTTTCATTTCGTGAATGCCAAACAGCAGGTACTATCAGGTGATCGACAGCTGACTGTCATTGACAAGGACTTCGTATCTGCGAAACAGTTTAAGCAGTTCAGTACACAAACCACCATGCCTTGTTACCAGACAGGTAAAATGGCGGGTTGCTGTAAGACCGGCGGACAAGCTGCTCCGGCGCGTATTTACCATGTTATCATCTGATTCACCGGCACTTAGCTACAGTAATACTAGTAAATGAAAAGAACCTTATTCTTTATCATCTTCCTTATGCCTGCATGGCTGCATGCGCAGGAGTTATATGTCTCTACAGAACCAGCCAGTAATATGCCGGCCAATTCCCTGGGTTTGCGGGTCACCAACCGCTTCTTTAAAATGGAAGCTGAAGGAGTAACGGGAATGCGTATAGAACCGGAACTAATGTGGGGAATCTCTAAAAAGCTGATGGTACATGTAGCCGGACTGGCATCCAACCAGATGCAGCCTTCTATTGAATGGGAGGGCGCAAGCGTCTATGCCAAATACCGTTTCCTGTCAAAAGATGATGTGCATTCCCATTTCCGTATGGCAGCCTATGTCAAAGGCGCTGTTATTAATAATCCTTTTGTGCCGGTAATGCGGGATCATATCAGTAAACCATACACTAACCAGGAACTAGACCTGGAAGGAGGCGCTTCGGGTGTGGCAGGTGGGCTGATAGCCACCCAATTGCTGCATAAACTGGCACTTTCTGCAACGCTGGGGTACAACAGATTTATGAACAATACCAAAGACAATCGTCCGCCTGATATGCCCGGCAATGCTGTAAATTATAGTTTATCAGCGGGTTATTTACTATTACCCCGGACTTACCGCAGTTATGAGCAGACCAATCTGAACCTCTATGTGGAATTCCTGGGTAAGGCAAATACAGACGCAATGAGCCGCAGCCAGTACCTGGATATCGCTCCGGCTATCCAGTTCATCTTTAATAGTGTGACCCGTTTGGATTTTTCTTACCGTACACAATTATTTGGTGATATGACTCGCAATGTATTTAATACCTTTACATTACGGTTCGAGCACAATATTTTTAATATTTCAACAAAAAGAAAATGAAGCAGGCACTGATGACAGTACTCCGGTTTATCCAGTCACTGTTTGTGAAGAAGAATTGTTGTAAATAACTATTCCAATCTATTAGTAAATTGTTGTTCTTCCGAGGTTTCCGTGAGGAGACTGAAAAAGGTGTATCGTATTTTCGATACACCTTTTATTATTTACCCCTTTCTAACGCTAAACAATATATTTTTCAAAATTTGTATATAGCAAATAGCAAATGCCTATCTTTACCCCATTGTTTTAATCGCCAATGAAGTATAGGTTTCTAAGGGACAATTTAACTATTGCACTTGTATTGTTTTCATTGTTTGCCTGCCACAGAAAGCGGGTGCTCCGGGAAAAAGAAATAGTAAAGGATGTACGGCAACTAAGTGAAGTAATTCCGGAAAACATAGCAGAACGTCTCGAATATATAGTGGACAATGAAGATGTCATGGAGGATAGTGTGCCTGCGCTGCGCGGCGGGGCATTGACTTATTTCTACCAGCAGACCAGTAACAATCCCGTATGGTCTTCAGAAGGAGTGTTGGACCCCCAGGCAGATTCCCTGCTCTTTTATGTATCTCATGCCGATGAATCGGGGCTGAATCCGGCTATCTATCACAATGCGGCGTTGGCACAGGCCATGAAACGCCTTAAAGAAGATGATGCAGCCAGGAAGGATGCCGCGCTCTGGGCACAGGTAGACGTATTGATGACAGACGCTTTTATGAAGATGGCCTCTCATCTGCGTTTTGGTATCGCGCCGAGGGATAGTATCACCTTACGCAGGGATTCCGTTTATTCAGACACGCTACTGGCCAACTACCTGACAACCGCTCTACATCAGCATATCGTTGGCGCCACTTTGCGAAGTCAGGAGCCGCAGCAGAAGGGTTATGAACAGCTGAAATCAGCCTGGATCAACTTTAAAGGAAAATATAGTGAGATGAAATGGGATTCCCTGCCTGTCTCATACACCGATACGCCGGCCTTCCGGCAGCAGTTGATCAATCGCCTGGCACAAAGCGGTCACTTGGATACTTCCGGTGGCCATGGTGCTGATACGGCTATACTGAAGAAGGGCATCCGTGCTTTTCAGAAAGAATTTAACATGTATGAAGATGGCCAGGCCGGTAAAAAGACTGTCCAGGCACTGAATAAGACCTTCCGCGACTGGAGTGCGCAGGTGGCTGTGAATATGGACCGCTGGCGTAAACTGCCGGATACTCTTCCTGAGCGCTTCATCATGGTGAACGTTCCCGGGTACAGGATGGAACTATGGGATAGCGGGTCTGTAGCACTCACCTCGAAGATCATCGTAGGAGCGCCGCGTACACGTACGCCACTGCTCAATTCCCGTATGACCAATTTCATCATGTATCCCTACTGGCGGGTGCCTTTCAGCATCACTATCAAGGAAATGCTGCCTGCCATCAAGAGAGACAGGGCCTACCTGGCCAAAAAGAGCCTGGAGATCATTGACAGGGACGGGAATGCTATCAATCCCGACAGCGTGAACTGGAGCCGTATGAGTAAAAATTATTTTCCTTACGTACTCCGGCAGATGGACGGATTGGAAAACTCCCTGGGTATCATGAAGTTCAACTTTATGAACAAATATGCGGTATATCTTCACGATACAAATAACAGGGGCCTTTTCTCCAATGCTTACCGGGCGCTCAGCCATGGCTGTGTAAGGGTACAGCAATGGGATAGCCTGGCGATGTACCTCACTAAGGGCGACGCCCGTCACCCGCGCGACAGTATGCGTATGTGGCTGGCAAACGGCAATAAGAAACAGATCGATATCCAGCGTTCAGTGCCTATTTACCTGCGATACTTTACCGCAGAGGGAAGGGACGGCCGCATTGTATTCCATGAGGATATCTATGGGGAAGACAAGGTGCTGCGGAAGATAATGGGGATGTAAGAGCTATTTGATTTTCGTACCTTCGCCTCATGTCTGGCAATCTAACCGTAGCTGAAAGGGTGAAAGCAGGGATACCTGTTTTCTATAATAATACACCGCCTGATTTTAATGCCGCGTACTACGAAGTGAAGAGTGTGCCCATCTCTCTGCCTTATCACCGGCGCGACTATTTCAAGATCTGGATCATCATTGGTGATAGCAGATTACACTTTGCCGACAAGACTATTAATATTGAAAGAAACAGACCAGCCATCGTATTCTCTAATCCTTTAGTGCCTTATTCCTTTGAAACGGAAGACGACGAACGTCGCGGATACTGGTGTGTTTTCACGGAAGAATTCTTCAGGACCAAAGAACGGAATGAAAGCCTGCAGGAATCTCCCTTGTTCAGGGTAGGAGGGGACAACGTTTACTACCCGGATGAAACACAACTGGCTACATTCCGTCATTTATTCGACAGGATGATCGCCGAAGTGAATGCTGATTATGTCCATAAATACGACATGGTCAGAAGTTATATCAATCTCATCATCCATGAGGCGATGAAGATGCAGCCTGCAATGAATGCTGCCAGGCATAGGAATGCCAGCGAACGGATCGCCTCCCTGTTCATAGAACTGTTGGAAAGACAGTTTCCCATTGAGTCTCCACAGCGTACACTGGTGCTTAGAAGGGCGGGCGATTATGCAGCGACGCTTTCCGTACATGTGAATCACCTGAACTTCGCCGTAAAGGAGATCACGGGTAAGTCCACGACCACACATATCAAAGACAGGTTACTAAATGAAGCAAAGGCGCTGCTGAAACATACTGATTGGACCATAGCGGATATAGCTTACAGTCTTGGCTTTGAATATCCTAACCACTTCAACAATTTCTTTAAAAAAAACACCAACACCACCCCGCTCGCATTCAGGAAATGAATCGCCATTCATAGTAGCTCCTCCATTACAACTTATTTGATTTTTGTACTTTTTCCTTTGATCACGGCTCTTTTCCAGAGCCTTTGCCGGATACTTTTGTGCGATAAATAATTTAACAGATCGCATGAAGTATAAAGTATTAGGAAACACAGGACTGTCGGTATCCACCTTATGCCTTGGCACCATGACATTTGGTGGAAAGGGGATATACCAGGTAGTAGGTACGCTGGGACAGGCGGCAGTGAATGAATTGTTCAAACGTGCAGTAGAAGCGGGCATCAACTTCATAGATACCGCTAACATATACTCCGAAGGAATGTCGGAAGAACTGACCGGACAGGCCATCCGGAACCTGGGCTTAAAGCGGGACGACCTGGTGATCGCCACCAAGGTTTGCGCCGCAATGGGGCCTGGCGTCAATGACAAGGGACTGTCCCGCAAGCATATCATGCAACAGGTGGAAGCAAGTTTAAAGCGCCTGAATACGGACTACATTGACCTTTACCAGGCGCATGCCTATGATCCAATAACGCCATTGGAAGAGACATTAAGGGCCTTTGATGACCTGGTGACCAGTGGCAAGGTGCGTTATATCGGCGCAAGCAACAACGGAGCCTGGCATCTGATGAAGGCATTGGCTTGTGCAGAAAAACATAACCTGCATCCATATATCTCTATGCAGTCCCACTATTCCATCGCTACGCGTGAACTAGAGCGTGAAATAATCCCGGCACTGACAGACCAGCACGTAGGTTTGATGGTATGGAGTCCTTTATGCGCAGGCTTATTGAGCGGCAAATACAAGCGGAATGGTGAAGCAACGGATGCAGGTCGTTATAAACAATATTCCTTCATCCCTGTGGATACAGCACGTGCTTTTAATATCCTGGATGTGTTACACACGATGGCTGCAGAGAAAGGCGTCACTGTTGCCCAGCTTTCACTGGCCTGGCTCTTACATCAATCAGCTGTGACCAGTGTAATAATAGGCGCAAACAAGTTATCCCAGCTGAATGATAACCTGCAATCTACAGATGTTCAGTTCACAGAACAAGAACTACAACAATTGGACGAAGTGAGCAAACTACCGGTTGAATATCCCAACTGGATTTTCAATTGGAGGAATAGATAAAAATTGGAGGAATAAATAAAAAAGACATCTGATAAGTTAACCGTATAATCAGTAAGAGCGACAGCGGAAGTAGCAAGCGGTTTCAGATGGGAATGGCGGGCCTTCGGCTCTCCGGTGATACGACAGATGCTGCCCAATAGATATTCAAACCCTGATTCGCTTGACAACGCCCGATAGTCTTCCAGAGAGGCGCCGACCGCCATCCCATGCTGAAACCGGAGCTACTTAGCGTAAAAAACACTAAGAGAATCCATACCGAAACCGGCGTAAATAAAAAGAGGTTGTATCATTGATACAACCTCTTTTCTATATCAGTATGACGTACGTGGTTTACTTCTTCAGTTTCGCCTTCAGTGCGTTATCCAGTTCCTGGAGGAATTCTTCAGTGTACAGATAGTGCTTTCCGTGCTCAACTTTGTTACCGTGGATACATACAGCCAGGTCTTTTGTCATTTTACCGCTTTCTACTGTTTCAACACAAACAGCTTCCAGTGCATGACAGAAGTTGATCAGTTCCTGGTTTTTGTCCAGGCGGCCACGGAATTCCAGACCACGGGTCCATGCGAAGATGGACGCGATAGGGTTGGTAGAAGTTGGTTTACCAGCCTGGTGGTCGCGGTAGTGACGGGTTACAGTACCGTGTGCAGCTTCTGCTTCCATTACACTACCATCAGGAGTGATCAGGGTAGAAGTCATCAGACCCAGTGAACCGAAGCCCTGTGCAACAGTATCAGACTGAACGTCGCCATCGTAGTTCTTACAAGCCCATACGAAGTTACCATTCCATTTCAGTGCGCTTGCCACCATGTCATCGATCAGACGGTGCTCATAGGTCAGGCCTGCTTTCTGGAATTCAGCTTTGAATTCGTTCTGGTAGATCTCTTCGAAAATGTCTTTGAAACGGCCATCGTATTTCTTCAGGATGGTGTTCTTGGTACTCAGGTACAGCGGCCATTTTTTCATCAGCGCCTGGTTGAAACAAGCACGTGCAAAGCCTTTGATAGACTCGTCAGTGTTGTACATTGCCAGGGCAACGCCGTCGCCTTTGAAGTTGAACACTTCATGCTCGATCACTTCACCGTTCTCGCCTTCGAACTTGATGGTCAGTTTACCTTTACCTTTAGTTACGAAGTCAGTAGCACGGTACTGGTCGCCGAAAGCGTGACGGCCAATGCAGATAGGAGCTGTCCAGTTAGGCACCAGGCGTGGTACGTTGCTGGTTACGATTGGCTCACGGAATACAGTACCGTCAAGGATGTTACGGATAGTTCCGTTTGGAGACTTCCACATCTGTTTCAGCTTGAATTCCTTCACACGCTCTTCATCAGGGGTGATGGTAGCGCATTTGATACCAACACCTACTTCCTTGATAGCATTAGCAGCATCAATGGTCACCTGGTCATTGGTAGCATCACGATGTTCCATGCCAAGGTCAAAGTATTTGATATCAACATCCAGGTAAGGAAGGATCAGTTTATCTTTAATGAATTTCCAGATGATCCGCGTCATCTCATCTCCATCCAGTTCAACGACCGGGTTGGCGACTTTGATTTTTTCTGCCATTTCGACTTTGATTTTTAATTAGATACGAGTGTTCATTTGATAATCGTGAAATATACGATAACCGGGTATAATTTACAAGTTCCGCTTTTCACAGGGTGGCATTGCAACAATTCTTTGACAAAAAAATGAATTATTGCTGTCTAACCTACACCTTGAAAAGCGGAACTCTATATTTTATCTAACCTGTAGGGTTACAGGTGCTTGATCACTTCATCTGCAAATTCACTGGTTTTTACCAGGGTAGCATCGTCCATCAGCTTATAGAAATCTACGGTCACACGTTTACGTGCAATCGCAGTGCTGAGGCCGTGCGTGATGATGTCTGCAGCTTCTTTCCAGCCCATATATTCCAGCATCATTACGCCGCTGAGGATAACGGAGCTAGGGTTCATAGTGTCTGTATTGGCGAAGCGCGGTGCAGTACCGTGGGTAGCTTCAAATACAGCATGACCGGTCAGGTAGTTGATATTAGCGCCTGGGGCGATACCGATACCACCTACTGCAGCAGCAAGTGCATCAGAAATGTAGTCGCCGTTCAGGTTCAGAGTAGCTACTACGGAGTAGTCCTGTGGCGCCAGGAGGATCTGCTGAAGGAAGTTATCTGCGATAACGTCTTTCACGATCAGTTTTTTATGTGCGATGGCTACATTCAGTTCTTTGTTAGCCTCTTCTTCACCGCTGGCTTTTTTGGTAGCTTCCCACTGTTCCCAGGTATATACCTGGTCACCGAACTCACGTACCGCCAGTTCATAACCCCAGTTCTTGAAGCCGCCTTCGGTGAATTTCATGATATTCCCTTTATGTACCAGGGTCACGGAAGGCAGTTTCTTTTCCAGCGCATACTTCAGGGCGGCACGTACCAGCCTTTCAGTACCTTCTTTGGACACCGGTTTGATACCCAGGGAGGAAGTTTCCGGGAAGCGGATCTTCTTCACGCCCATTTCGTTCTGCAGGAAGTTCAGGAGCTTTTCAGCCTCCGGCGTTCCGTACATATATTCTATACCGGCATAGATATCTTCCGTATTCTCGCGGAAGATCACCATGTCTACCTTTTCAGGATGTTTCACCGGAGAAGGTACTTTATCAAACCAACGTACAGGGCGTACACATGCATAGAGGTCCAGTTCCTGGCGCATTGCCACGTTCAGGGAGCGGATACCGCCACCTACTGGTGTGGACAACGGTCCTTTGATGGATACCAGGTACTCTTTAAACGCATCCAGTGTTGCTTTTGGCAGCCACTCACCTGTTTGCTGAAAGGCTTTCTCCCCAGCCAGCACTTCTTTCCATTCTATCTTTCTTTTTCCACCATAGGCTTTTTCAACAGCTGCGTCAAATACACGCACACTCGCCCGCCAGATATCAGGTCCTATTCCGTCACCTTCAATGAAAGGAATAATGGGATGATTAGGCACCTGTAACTGGCCATTGGTCATTGATATTTTTTCTGCCGGCATAAAACAGTTTCTTTACGAGTTTCGTAATTATATTAATCGAGCGCAAAGGTACGGAATCCACACATCTTATGGGCTACTATATATGTTCTATGGTCTTTTTCTTATTTTTAGCTACTAAAAAAGAAGAGATCCCTATGATACCGGGTAATCAACATTCCCAGGACACTGCTGTCAGCAATTTTACCTATCTGGCCCTGGGAGATAGCTATACAATCGGAGAAAGTGTGCCTGAAGAGCACCGTTTTCCCGTACAGGCGGCCGGGCTGCTGGGGGCAAAAGGTATTCACGTTGCTGCTCCCCGCATTATCGCTAAAACAGGCTGGACCACCGATGAACTGGAAGCTGCTGTCAATGAGGCGGCCATTACCGATACCTTCAGTATTGTGACCCTGCTCATTGGGGTGAACAATCAATACCGTGGCCGTAGTGTAGCAGAATACAAGACAGAGTTCACCCGCCTGCTGAAACAAGCCATCCGGTTTGCCGGAGATCACTCCGACAGGGTAGTGGTCCTGTCTATACCAGATTGGGGGGTGGTACCCTTCGCCGAAGGTCGCGACAGACAACAGATCGGCGAGGAAATAGACGCTTTTAACGCTGCTAATAAGAGTATTGCCAAGAAGTTCCGGGTGCACTATCTCGATATTACCGCCGATAGCCGGGAAGCCGCCACAGATCCCAGCCTGGTGGCCAGCGACGGACTACATTACTCCGGTAAGGAAATGGCCATCTGGGCCGGTAAATTAGCCGGTATAATGGCCGCCATCTTACACTGATCATTTTTACCGTCTTTTTCATGTCGTTTACCGGGAATGAGCATCCTGTTAGCCTAAATAGGCTTTCATAACCCACGCGCTCTTCCTAAGTTTGTATCGTAAATGTTAAATATCTATGGATAACCAAGAATATACGAAAGACGAAAGGCGGGCGAAAAGGATAGCTGAAAGAAGAGCCGGGAGAGAGTTAAGAAGAACTGAGAGAAACGAGGGCTATAAATTCGGCAAAGGCATCATCTTTTTACTGATCGGTATTTTCCTCTTCGTAAGGACCCTTGATCCAAATGTCCCTGAGTGGGTATTTTCCTGGCAGACATTGCTGATGACGATAGGCGTCATTGTGCTGGTAATGAGCAATTTCAAGAACTGGGGCGGTTTGATCATGATACTCGTGGGCACCATTTTTATGATAAAAGAATATGTGTATCTCTCATACGATGTTACACGGTTCATATGGCCTGCTATCTTTACTGTAGTCGGCCTGGCGCTGATCTTCGGGAAAAGACAGGAATCTACCATGAAGGACAGACGGGTATTGCCCCCGGGTACTACGGTAGAAGATTATGTTGACTCTTCCGTTATTTTCAGCGGCGAGAACAGGGTCGTGGTATCCAAACAGTTTAAAGGCGGAAAGGTAGTAGCCATCTTCGGAGGCGCCGACTTTAACCTGATACAGGCCGATTTCGAGGACAGGATCGAATTTGATGCCACCTGCATCTTCGGTGGTATTGAACTGATCGTGCCGGCCAACTGGGACGTACGCCTGGATATGCACACCATCATGGGTGGCGTAACCGACAAACGCCCGGTAGAACTACTGGCCAACAATTCCGACAAGATCTTCGTGATCAAAGGCACCTGCATTTTCGGCGGAATTGAGATTAAAAACTATATCTGATCAACTTTATTTCATCCTCTAATAATCATATCTTATGCAATGGTTTGTAGCGAAGATCGTTTACCAGATCATCACCGGAAATGGAGATCATCACCCACAGTTTGACGAACAATTACGACTGATTAGTGCTAATACCCGTGATGAAGCATGGAAACGTGCCAGCGAGATAGGCGTTCAGGAACAATATGCTTTCAGAAATCAAAGACAGGAACTGGTAGAATGGCGCTTCATCAGCGTACCGGAAGTGAATGTGCTGGATAACCTGGGCGATGGTATGGAACTCTATTCACGCATTGAAGAACCAGGAGATGCCAAGGCTTATATTTCCTGGTTACAGGTAAAGGCGAATCACCTGAAAGGACAGCAACTGCTGGACGTACGCGCCTAATTCATTATTCATCTTTATTCAGACTCTTTGGCAAATCCACTACTGGCAAACAAATCTTTCAGATGGGCTTTAATAGGTACTACCTACGTGTTTACCATCCTGCATGCCTATCTGTTGATATGCTGGTTTAACATCAGCGACAGTATAGCATGGACGGACAGCGTAGTGCATAATGTGATGCTGGGCTTAACAGGTGTAGCTGTTTGTTTCAGTATGTCGCATTACCGGCCGGCAAAAGGTAAATACATTTTTCTGCTGGCCTATTGTACAGGACTTACAATCGCATGGGAAACCTTCAGCTATTGTACCCTGTATCACATCTTTGATTCAGTAACTTATTATCAGCACTGGCTGATCGTTGCGCTCCCCATACGTTTCATCATAGGTTGGCTGGTGATTGTGGCGCTGGGTTTTAAAAACATGATGTGGTACAGTATGGAAGATCAGCGGGAAGAGCTGGCACGTAAGGAAGCTACGGAGCGACTGGCAAGAGAGGCAGAGTTGTATAAACTGAGACAGCAGCTGCAACCCCACTTCCTGTTCAACAGTCTGAACTCCATCAATGCGCTGATCGCTTTACGCCCACAGCAGGCAAGGGAAATGGTACTGAAGCTGAGCGATTTCCTGCGCGGCACACTCAAACGTGAAGATCAGCAATGGATCTTCCTGCCGGAAGAACTACAGTATCTGCAGTTATATCTTGACATAGAAAAAGTGCGTTTTGGTCACCGTTTAGCTACGGAAATTACTGCGGATGATGATACAGAACGTTTGATGCTTCCACCAATGCTCCTGCAGCCTGTTGTGGAAAATGCCATCAAGTACGGACTGTATGATACAACAGAATCTATTACGATTTCAATTACCGCATGGCAGACAGATGACATGCTCTATATACAGGTGCAGAACCCTTTTGATCCTGAACTGCAAACACACAGAGGTACAGGCTTTGGGCTCTCGTCTATCGAACGGCGGCTCTACCTGTTATTTGCCAGAAGAGACCTGCTGGAAGCAACCGCAGACGGAAACATTTTTACTACCCTGATTAAAGTGCCGCAACTATATGATAAAAGCAGTAATAATTGATGATGAACCCCTGGCGCGTGAGATTGTAAAGGAATACCTGCTATCCTTTCCGCAGGTACAACTGATGCAGGAATGCGGAGATGGATTTGAAGGGTTAAAGGCGATACAACAACAACAGCCGGATATTATCTTCCTTGATGTACAGATGCCTAAAATTAATGGCTTTGAAATGCTGGAACTGGTGGAAGAACTGCCCGCTGTTATATTCACTACTGCCTTCGAAGAACATGCTATCCGTGCCTTCGAAGTGAATGCAGTAGACTATCTGCTGAAACCATTTTCAAAAGAACGTTTTGATAAGGCAGTACAGAAATGGCTGGACCGTCGTGTAGCAGATGAACTGCAGCAAACGGCCGCTGTGCTGGAAACAGCAGCTGCATCACCATTGCAGAGTAATAGAGTAGTGGTGAAGATCAGTGGTAAGATCAAGATCATTCCCGTACAGGATATTCACTACCTGGAAGCGGCGGATGATTATGTGAAAATAGTAACGCCGGAAGGAACTTTCCTGAAGAACAAGACTATGCAGTTCTTCGAGACTTCGCTGGACCCGCAGCAGTTTGCGCGTGTACATCGTTCCTACATGCTGAACATTAACCAGGTGACGCGTATTGAACCTTATGAAAAGGAAAACCACCTGGCCATTTTAAAGACCGGCGCCAAAGTACCGGTGAGCAAGACAGGATATCCGAGGCTGAAAGCAGCATTAGGATTATAAGATATATTGCTTTTTTCAGGAGACAAGGGAGAGATGTTTACCATCTTTCCCTTTCTTTTTTATTGTACTACCAATACAGGTATTCTTACTTTATGCCTCACCTGGTTGGTGGTTTCACCATAGATCCAATCTTTGATACCGGTATGTCCATGGCCGCCAAGTACCAGGAAATCAGCCCGCTCTTCTTTTACGATCCTCACAATTTCTTCCGCACGGTGCCGGTAACCCAATAGTCCTTTAGCCCTGATATTCTTTGCTTGCAGCAGCGTGATATAAGCCTGCATCTGCTCTTTATCCTTCCTCGTTTCAAAGTCGTCAGACTCTCTTCCCAGGTATCTCGCAGAGGCGCTTTCCACTACATGTATAAGCAGGTATTCCGTCATCGGATTTCCATGGGCCAGTGCATTAGAGATGATCCTTTCATCGTCTCTGCTGAAGTCCAGCGCCAGCGCAATGCGGTTATATACAGGTGGCTGAATATCTCCCAGTGAGAAATCAGGTGTAGTATGAATACGTGAAGATGCCTTCTGCTGATAACGGCTGATAAGCGGGTAGGCTATCGTAACAGCGATAAGTGCCAGGAAACCCACACCAACTGCAATGATCAGGATATCCACCCAGATATTACCGTTATTGCTGATATACTTTGCTGCTTCAGTATACACCATGCGGGTATTGAGGTACACCAGTACGGCTGTGATGATCCAGCTGATGATTTTCACCAGCGGTCCCACGGCATAACTGCCCATGGTTTTTTTATCGCTTACAAAATGTATGAGAGGAATGATGGCAAAGCCGAGTTGTAAACTTAACAGTACCTGGCTGAATACCAGCAGTTCGCCTACTTTCTCCGGACCGGCGATCAGTATTACGAAAAGGGCCGGGATGATAGCCAGCAATCGCGTAAGGAGGCGGCGCAGCCAGGGATTGATACGCAGTCGCAGGTAACCTTCCATAACGATCTGCCCCGCCAGTGTACCTGTAACGGTGGAGCTTTGTCCGGCAGCAATCAGTGCAATGGCAAAGAGGGCAGGGGCCCATTTACTGCCCAGCAGCCCTTCCAGCAAACGGTGTGCATCCTGTATCTCGGCAATATCTGTACGGCCGGTTTTGAAGAATACCGCCGCCGCCAGTATCAGGATGGCGGCATTCACGAAGAAGGCCAGGTTCAGGGCTACAGCGCTGTCTATAAAGTTGAGTTTCAGTGCCTGCCGGATACCCTTTTCATCCCGCTGGATCTTACGGGTCTGTACCAGCGCTGAATGCAGGTACAGGTTGTGTGGCATCACAGTCGCCCCGATGATGCCAATAGCGATGTATAAAGCGGTATTGTCGGGAATGGTGGGTATAAAGCCTGTCACCACTTCACTCATGACAGGTTTGGCCATTACCAGTTCTGCCAGGAAGGATACGCCTACAATCGCCACCAGGGTAATGATAAAGGCTTCCATCTTCCGGATACCATAGCGCTGTAATATCAGCAGCAGGAAGGTATCCAGTACGGTGATGCTTACGCCCCATTGCAGGGGCAGGCCTGTCAGCAGTTGTATGCCGATGGCCATACCCAGCACTTCTGCCAGGTCGGTGGCTGCAATGGCCACTTCGGCCAGTATGTATAAGGTGAAATTAACGCTGGCGGGATAGGTTTCGCGGTTGGCCTGCGCCAGGTCTCTTCCTCGAACGATGCCGAGACGGGCGCTCAACGATTGCAGCAGGAGGGCCATGAGATTACTCATTAAGAGCACCCACAGCAATGTATAACCATATTGGCTGCCGCCTGCCAGGTCGGTAGCCCAGTTGCCCGGGTCCATATAGCCTACGCTGACGAGATAGGCAGGACCAAAAAATGACAGCAGTTTACGCCAGCGGCTGGTGCTGGGCACAGTAGTATCTACACTCTGATGAACTTCGCCTAACGAGGTTGTGTGCTGATGATTCATATGTTAGCTGTTATGCAGTCGCAGACCTCTGCCGGTTGTTCCTTGTACAATGTGTCAGGAGTGACCTGTATGCGTGTTAATGGCCGGATGTTATCGTCTGCTGACTGCTTTATATCGGTTTGACCATTATATTTTTTGAGACCTGCTCACTGATAGTAAAGGCAGGTTGATTACGGATCTTCAGTTCGATAGAGTTGTCAAACTCATACCGTTCTATGACATCCAGTTGTGTCCCTAACCTGATACCTTTGGCATTCAGGAATTCAAGTAGCGCGGTTGACTTGTCAGAAACGGCTACCACTTCCAGTCTTTTCGCTTTGGCTTTATGCAAAGGCGTATGTGTACGGGGCTTGCCCATTTTACCCTGGGCGTCAGGAATAGGATCGCCATGAGGATCTATCTGTGGGTTACCCAGGAATTCGCTGAGACGATTGGTCATCTTTTCGCTCCGTACATGCTCCAGCTCTTCCGCCAGCTCATGTACCTCCTCCCAGCTGAATAACAATTTATCTACCAGGAAACATTCCCACAGGCGATGCCTGCGGATGATGGATAGTGCCGCCTTTTTCCCTTCGGCAGTCAGATTGATACCCTGGTATTTTTCGTATTCGATGAGTTTTTTCTCTTTGAGTTTTTTAGCCATGTCAGTAACCGACGCCGGCTTGGTATCCAGTTCACCGGCTAGTGCATTGGTTGAAACCGCTTCCTGTCCCTCTTCTTCCAGTTTATAAATTGACTTAATGTAATTCTCCTCTGCTATCGACAAATTCATCATTCCTTAAAATAAAGTTTAGGTAAATCTAAATAAAAGGTGTGAGAATTACAAATACAACGGGCAGAGCAGGACCCTTATTTTGATCATATCATTTTTTTCTCTAACTTTTCGGCCGTAATAAACAAGCATATACGCATGAATAAGCTCGTGTTAGCGCTGTTGACTATCGGTTTACTGGCCGGTTGTGGATCAAAAAAGAAGCATTCAGGAAAAGAGGCATTGACGTTTGAAGATTTCCGCCAATTATTTACTCCGGCCAAACTACCTTACAAACTGACCCCGGAAGCATTACGGGAAAAATCATCTGATTCCACGATTATTTCGCCGGAATTAATGAAACAGTTCCTGATTGATACCCTGGGTAAATCAGACTTTCCTGAAGGCACTGTTATTAAGTTCTATCCGCTGGCGGCCATAGATGGCGCTAACGTGAACTATTTTGTAGTAAAGGCAGTGGGTAAAGCAACAAACACAGCGTACGTATGCTTCCTCGATAAAAAAGGGCATTACCTGAACCGCCTGACCGTTGCCAAAGTGGACGACAAAGCAGATCAGCATTATTTCTCTATAGATACCCGTCAGGTGATCAAGATCACCAACGAAAAAGAACTGAGCCCGGGCCATACTGCCACCAGGGAAGACTTCTATGGTGTTGCAGAAGATGGGAAGACCACACTGATCATGACCAACAGCAACGGAGAAGCCGCTGCTGGTCAGATCTTCAACCCGATCGATACATTGGCAGCTAAGCATAAACTGTCGGGCGATTACCTTTCCGGCGAAACTGCGATCGTATCTATTCGTGACGGAGAAGATCCGAAATCATTCCTGTTCTTCATTTCCTTCACAAAAGAAAAGACAGGTTGTAAAGGCGAACTGTCTGGAACAGGACATTATACAGGCGCTAACAAAGGCGAATACAAAGACAAGGAAACATCCTGTGGTATTGCTTTCCAGTTTGCTTCCGGTAAGGTAAGCATCAGGGAAATAGGCGGCTGTGGCGCTTATAGGGGAGTGCGTTGTTTCTTTGAGGGAACTTATAGTAAGAAGAAGTAAGTACGATCAGTATAAAAACAGACTCCGCTTCATGTACAATGGGGCGGAGTTTTTTTATTGGGATTTTTTGATGATGTGGAGGAAGTCTTCGCGGGATATCATTCTTGCGCCCAGCGAGGCCAGATGATCTGTATACACCTGGCAGTCGATCATTTCCAGGCCCTGTTGCGCTGCGTATTGTACAAAGGTGATAAAGGCCGCTTTGGAGGCATTGCTGACACGGGCAAACATAGACTCGCCAAAGAAGCAGTCGCCGAGTTGTATGCCGTAGAAGCCGCCCACCAGCTCATCACCCTGCCAGCATTCTATGGAATGTGCATAGCCGGTTTCATGCAGCACCGTATAGGCGTTTTCCACCTCATTAGTGATCCAGGTGCCATCCTGACCAGGCCTGGGCGCCTCTTTACAGCCCCTGATCACTCCCCGGAAATCTTTGTTGATGGTAAAAGTGAATATGCCCTTCTTCAGCACCTGTTTCATGCTGGCGGAAATCTTCAACTCATTGGGAAATAATACGAATCTTGGATCGGGGCACCACCAGAGAGCAGGAGGTTCATTATACCAGGGGAAAATACCTTCACTGTAAGCCAGCAGTAATCTGTCGGGCGACAAATCCCCACCATAGGCCAACAGTCCATCCGGCTCGGCCAGATCAACAGGTGGGAAAATCAGATCATTGGTAAGCTGGAATACCGGCATTAGCTTTCAACTGCTTCTTCAAGAGTAGCGCTGATGCCCCTGTCAAGCAGTGCTTCGCACATAGGGCGAAGGCGGGAGAATTCACCCTGTTTTACGGCATATTTGCCATTGTGATGAATGATCAAAGCACATTGTTCAGCCTGTTCCGGGGAATGATCGCACACTTCAATCAAAGATTGGATCACCCAGTCGAAGGTGTTAACCTCATCATTCCATACAATGAGGCTGAAAGGGAACTGCTCATCCTCAGCCACCAATACATCTTCCCATTCTTTTGTTTGCGTGCCTGTTTGCTTACGCTGGCTCATAATCCGGTAAAAACTTTACACAAAACTACAGCTAATAATCGTTAAATTAAATAGGAAAGTTTTAAACCGACGCTACAGCAATGATTTTGAGAATCATGGGGTTAACATAATCGGTAAGCATTGGATGATAATTATTATTATTGTGGTCACTAGAAGCGTAGGTTATGAATGTATTGAACGGCACTAAATTATTGATGGACATCAGCTTACCATTAAAAGATCCGGTTCCGATTTTCTCATTGGTATTGTTTATCATCCTGTTAGCTCCCATCATACTCCGTAAATTCCGTATTCCGAGCATAATAGGGCTGATAATAGCGGGGATGGCAATAGGTGATCATGGATTCAAGATCATTGAGAAGGGGAGTATTGACCTGTTTGGAAAGGCCGGCCTGCTCTACATTATGTTCCTTGCCGGCCTGGAGCTGGATATGACTGAGTTCAGAAAGAACCGCCACCGCAGTCTCGTCTTTGGCGCATTTACTTTTTTTATTCCGCTTATCTCCGGATATTTTGTCTGCACTTACCTGCTGCACTTCAATTTCATGGCCACGCTGCTGGTATCCAGCATGTTTGCGACCCACACACTGGTAGCTTATCCGCTGGCCAGCCGCCTGGGTATTACCAAAAATGAAGCGGTCACTGTTGCTGTAGGAGGTACTATCATTACTGATACGGCCGTGCTGGTGATCCTGGCGATCATCACCGGTGCAGCAGCAGGTAACCTCAACACACATTTCTGGATCCGTTTATCCGTATCCCTCATTGTGTTTGGTGCTATCATACTCTGGATATTCCCGATGATAGGACGCTGGTTCTTCAAAAAGATCAAAGACGACAAAACATCCCACTTCATATTCGTACTGGCGCTGGTATTCCTGGCCGCCTTCCTGGCCGAACTGGCAGGTGTGGAAGGCATCATCGGCGCGTTCCTGGCAGGTCTTGCCCTGAACCAGCTGATACCGCATACGTCTCCGCTCATGAACAGGATAGAATTCACAGGCAACGCTTTGTTCATTCCCTTCTTCCTGATCAGTGTAGGAATGCTGGTCGATCTGCGGGTATTGCTGAAAGGCCCTGAAGCCCTGATGATAGCCGGTGTGCTCACTACGATGGCCTTGACCAGCAAATGGTGCGCAGCCTTCTTTACGCAACTTTCATTTGGTTATACACCCACACAACGCAATGTTATCTTCGGATTGAGCGGCTCGCATGCGGCTGCTACGATCGCTGTCATACTCATTGGCTTCAACATGGGTATCATCAACGAGAATGTACTGAATGGGACTGTGGTGCTGATCCTGGTTACCTGCCTGGTAAGTTCTTTCGTGACAGAGAGTGCAGGCCGTAAACTGGCTATTGTGGAAGCTGATCGTAAACCTGCAGAAGAAGAGACGCCGGAAAGAGTACTGGTGCCTATTTCCCGGCAGGGGCATATGGAATCACTGCTGGACTTTGCTTTAATGATCAAGGACCCTGATGCGAGTACGCCTATTTATCCGCTGGCTGTAGTACAGGATGATGCGGAGGCAAAGCAGAAGGTAGCGTTGACGGGCAAGATCATGGATGCCGCTGTGATGTATGCCGGCGCTACTGAAAGTAAAGTACAGGCAGTGACACGTGTTGATCTCAACGTTTCTGATGGTATTGCACGTGCTGCAAAAGAACTGATGATCACAGATGTGGTATTGGGCTGGCCGGATAAAACCACTACCACAGAGCGCCTCTTCGGCTCTATCTTCGGTACCACATTCGATAACGTACTACAGAGTGTGTGGGAGAATGTCTATGTATGCGATTTCCACTATCCGTTGAACACCACCCGTAAACTGGTGCTCGTCATGCCTAAGAATGCTGAATATGAAATAGGATTTCTTCACTATATACAAAAGGTTTTTCTGCTCAGTAAACAGATAGGGGCAAGATTGCTGCTGTGCTGTTGTGCCAAAACACAGGCTGCTGTGGAAGCTTATCTGCAACAGTTTAAACTGAATATAGAGATCACATTCAAACCGTTCAGCAATATTGAAGAACTTTTAAAGCTTGAGAAGGACATCACAAAGAATGATCTCCTCATGGTTGTAGCTGCCCGTAAAGGAACACTTTCTCATCATCCTTATCTCGACGGCATGCCCGGACGTTTAAGTAAGCATTTTCCCGCCAACAGCATAGTGCTGATCTATCCTGAACAGACGGAGATGGATTACATTGAAGCAGGTGTGCAACCCGAAGACCTTACGCTGGCGCCTATACAGGAACAGCTGGCTAATCTGAATAAACTGGGTAAAGCAGTAAAACGCATCCTCCGGGGAAAGAAATAATTTACGCATCCTTTCCATGTGAATAAATGCATTCCCTTCACCGAAAGGGGATAGATCTCTCGCATCCCACAACCATTACATTCCCTCCATTACTCATTCTCCCATAGATATAGTAGTACTAAGATCAGGAATAAGATAGTGAATCTGCCCTGAATTAGGGGATGCCTTTTAACCGCATTCGGGGATAAGCGCTTCGCAGCCCCCAGCATAACTTTGCGCACATACCCATTCCCCCAAAAACAGGATACGGATAAGGTATAACTGTCTAGTATATACAGACCTCATTTAATCAGCAAACAACTTTTCAGTAATGACAAAGCACAACCAACAATTGAAAGGCAAAAAAGTCCTTTTTGGAACTGTACCTGCCGACGGACATTTTAACCCGCTGACCGGACTGGCAAAACATTTACAGGCATCTGGCTGTGATGTACGATGGTATACTTCCCCTCTCTTTACAAAGAAACTGGAGAAGCTGGGCATTCAGCATTACCCTTTCGTAAGAGCCCTGGACGTGAACCAGGACAATGTTAATACTATATTTCCTGAAAGGGCGTCGATCGACGATCCGGGAGCAAAGCTGGACTTTGACATGATAGAGTTTTTCGCTAAAAGGGCACCGGAGTATTATGAAGATCTCAAAGAAATCTATCCCTCTTTCCCTTTTGATATACTGATTGCAGATTCGCTATTTACTGCGACCCCATTTGTTAAATCCGGGATGAACATACCTGTACTATCAATAGGTATCGTTCCACTGGCAGAGAACTCTGTTGATCTTGCACCTTATGGGATGGCATTACCTCCTGCTACCAGTGAAGCGGAAAAAGCAAAGTATGCAGAGTTGCACGAGCTGATGACGGCCGTTGTGTTCAAAAAGTCAACTGATACCTTTGATGATATGCTGAATGGGTATAACATCCCTCACCAGAGGGGTTTCCTCTTTGATCTGCTGATACGGGAAGCTTCCTTATATCTCCAGATAGGAACGCCTTCTTTCGAATATGAACGCAGCGATATTGGAAAGAATGTCCGTTTTGTGGGTGCACTGATGGCATATTCCGGAGAGCAGACTACACCCTGGTTTGATGAACGCCTGACAAAATATAAGAAAGTCGTGCTGCTGACACAAGGCACTGTAGAGAAAGACATCAATAAACTGATCATTCCGACACTGGACGCCTTCAAAGATACGGATGTACTGGTAGTGGTTGCCACCGGCAACAACCAGACAGCCGCATTACGGGCCCGATATCCGTTTGATAACATCATTGTGTCGGATTATATTCCATTTGATGAGATCATGCCTTACGCCAGCGTTTATGTAACAAATGGAGGCTATGGCGGTACGCTGTTGAGCATTAAACATAAGTTACCGATGGTCGCTGCCGGTATACATGAAGGAAAGAGTGAAGTATGTGCCCGTATCGGTTACTTTAATCTGGGTCTTAACCTGGCTACGGATACGCCTACAGCAGAGCTGGTGAAGGATGCAGTGAATAAGGTGCTTGCAGACAGTAGTTATAAAGCGCACGTCTCCCGGTTGGCGGATGAAATAAATATCTACAATGCGATTGAAACAAGCACCGGTTATGTTGCCCAGCTGATAGCGGCACATGCTAAGAGTGCAGTTGCGCAGTAATGGAAACGTTGAGCCATCGTTTAAAATAGATAAGCCACAGGTCATTGGTGCCTGTGGCTTATTATTTTCTTGAAATTTCAATCACTGTTGTCAGTTTGCACCCGGAACTAATAATTTAGCTTCACCCTGGTATTTTAAAATCCAGGGTATATAATCGTCGCCCCACAACATCTACCCCTAAACCTTTTTAAATTCAAACCATGAAAAATTTCTTCTCTGTTTTGTGTGTCATACTGCTTTTTATCTGGGGATGTAGCGTGCCTGGGAGTACACAACGGTACAGAAGTCAACTGGATTCCGAAAGTGCCGGTAATAAACCCATTCCCGATGCTTTTAATCCATCTGATGGAATTTTATTGATTGAAGACTGGGCTGATCAGGATAGGTCAGTAGTTAAGAACTCAGTTTATGTAAGTTATCAAACAGATGATTATGTTAATAATTTTGTGACGAGAAACAAAAAAAGGATGATAGCGTATCTTAAGGAAAACTATCCATCTAAATATGAATTTGCCGCACAGAGTGAAATATATGGGTCAAAAGCAAAGTATAGTAATAAAACTGTTTATCAATATGCATTGGTGATTTCTTTGGTAAAGCGTAGCCAACGTATGGAAACCCAATTTTTCAGTGGCAATGAGGGATCGACACACCATCAGCCGATTTTCAGATATTACATTTATGACCGTTTAAATAATAAAACTTACGCCGCATTGGGATACGGGGCAAGTACCATTATGTTGGCTTTTAAAGGGGCGATTAAAAGAATTAACAGAAAGAGATGAGATAACCGCTCGGGGCGCAATCCCGGGATGATGGCAAAAAAAAGAAGGAAGCCGTCTCAAAAGTAATTGAGATGGCTTCTATTCTTTAACGGAATGTTTATGTTTGTTGGGTGAAAGCGGACGATGGCGTTCCTGCCATTTATAAACCCCAACCGTAACGCAACCTGAAAACGCCGGAGGAGTTCACTGTAGAAATAGTAATATTGGTACCACTGCCCCCGCGCTTTAGCAAGCTATAGGAATCGTTGTCGCGTAAACCTGGCCAGTAAACGCTTGCAATTTTATCGTTCCTGCAAACGTCGCTGGTTGAAACGATATAGGCAATTTCATTATCAGATTGTGGACCATTTTGATAATCTTTACCTGAATTCATAGTGGCGCCGAATTCAGTTATGACCGTGCGGCTTCCATAACTGCCTATACGGTTCCTCCAGTCAGTCCTCCAGTCAGCGGCACTATGGGTGGCCCAGTAAGCATAGTTATGAAGGCCCAGCAAACAGCTGCTGAACCGGCTATCTGCACCGACACCGGTAACATTTTCAGAATAGCCCTGACCATCCAATATGATTCTGCCTTTGGGAACATTAGGGAAATTTGAAAGGAACTGTGCATATATACCAGTCAATTGACTCAGCGTGTATCCATGCGGTTCATTGAACGGCTCAAAATATACGTTGCCGTTACCCTGGTATTTATTGACAATAGTGGTCCACATATTCCAGAAGTCGGTGGTGTTATCAATCAGACCATCCTTCGAGGACGCGCTTTCCCAGCAGGCGATAATAACTTTCCAGCCTTTACTGGTAGCTTTATCAATAGCCGCCGTATAACTTCCCCACCAACTTTCGGCTACGGAAGGTGGATTAACCGGAATACGTATCGTATTTACGCCGTTCACCGCATTGGAAAAACCGTTAAGAATGGCATCTGTTTTGGCAGCTACTGTGCTATAGCTGTCACTGGCCGTTAAACCAGAGGGGATCACCCAGCCATCTACAAAATTATCTCTTCCATCGGCCCAGTTTAATCCGGAGATACCTGCTGCGCCTACAGATTCAGTGGATACTACGTTTGTATTAGGGGCGTTGGGCGTTTCAACTATCTGATTATTTGTTTTAGTGCAGCTACCAGCAACAAGGATAGCCCCTGATATGTACAGTACATTCAGTAATTTTTTCATAACACGTGGGTTTTAATCGTTAATACTTAAAATTACCAGCTATTCCGGATCGGGAGGGGGGGGAATTCTTAAAAAAGAGGGGGGAAAATAACAATCGGAGAATCCGGTAATCATAACAAAACATCAATCAACCCCTTTAGGGGTTGTTTTGTTTGTAGCGCGGGGTGCAACCCCGGGATCCGCAAAAAAAAAGGTCCATCTATATAGATGGACCTTTCATATGTGGGAGTTGACGGATTCGAACCATCGACCCTCTGCTTGTAAGGCAGATGCTCTGAACCAGCTGAGCTAAACTCCCTTGAAGAAAAAAATCAGTGAAAAATTTAAGAGTGGGAGTTGGCGGATTCGAACCGTCGACCCTCTGCTTGTAAGGCAGATGCTCTGAACCAGCTGAGCTAAACTCCCTCTTTTTTTCTTCGTTACCGTCAGGCCTTTCGTCTGATGGGATTGCAAAGGTATAAACTATTTTTATTCTACCAAATTTTTTTGAGAAGATTTTGAAAAAAGTAAGTGACCTCTCAATTTGTATTATGCTAGAACACCTTACTGCAAAGGATTTGAGACGACTGAATTTATTAACAGATATTTTCTCTCACACTATTTCAGTTCCCAATCTATCAGCTGATTTGTCCATTCAAGACGATAAGGTGTTGTCACCTTGATGTAGTTATCCGTGTATCCTTCCATCATTCCATCCTTGCCATGTTTTTCAAACAGTACCTTTCTTGTTTCACCAAGATGTTGTTCATTGAAATACTGTTGTTTCTTATGGCTCAGGTTACGCAACATCTTGTTGCGTTCATTCCTTACGTGCACAGGTACTACAGGTGTAATATCAAGCGCAGCGGTATTGGCACGTTCAGAATAGGTGAATACGTGCAGGTAGCTGATGTCCAGTGAATGCAGGAAATCATATGTTTCCTGGAAGTGGGCATCAGATTCTGCGGGGAAGCCTACTATCACATCCACGCCAATGGCGCAATGCGGCATGAACTGTTTGATAAGTGCGACCTTTTCTGCATACAGTTCACGGCGGTAACGGCGACGCATCAGGCCGAGTATATCATTACTGCCACTCTGAAGGGGAATGTGGAAATGAGGCATGAACTTTTTGCTGTTGGCTACAAATTCAATGATCTCATTGCTCAGCAGGTTAGGTTCAATGGAAGAGATGCGGTAACGCTCGATGCCTTCCACTTTATCCAGTTCCTGTATCAGTTCAAAGAAGGTTTCTTCTCTTTTCTTACCGCCTTCCAGGCCTTTACCAAAGTCGCCCAGGTTAATGCCGGTCAGTACGATCTCTTTCACGCCGCTGGCTGCCAGGGAATGGGCATGTTGCACCACGCTGGCCACACTGTCGCTACGGCTTTTACCACGTGCCATAGGAATGGTACAGAAAGCGCAGGTATAGTCACAGCCATCCTGTACCTTGAGGAAGGTACGGGTACGGTCGTTCAGTGAATAAGAAGCATGGAAGGTGTTCACGTCTTCGATATCGCAGGAGCAGATCTTTGCGCTATCGCCTTTGGTGAGTGTTTTCAGATGATCGACAATATTGAACTTCTCTGCCGCCCCCAGTACCAGGTCAACGCCTTCAATTTCAGCGATCTCTTTCGGTTTCAGCTGCGCATAACAGCCGGTAATGACGATCATGCTTTCAGGGGCCCTCCGCTGGATACGGCGTACCAGGTGCCGGCACTCCTTATCCGCATTGTCGGTAACAGAGCAGGTATTAATCACATATACATCGGCCTGTTCCTCAAAATCGGTCTTCACAAATCCATCCTGTTCCAGCAGCCTGCTCAGGGAGGAGGTTTCTGAAAAGTTCAGCTTACAGCCGAGGGTATGAAATGCTACTTTTTTACCTGTTGTCATAAGGACGGCAAAGGTACCACCTTTTTTTTTATACTGGTTATATTGCCAAAATTGTATAGATTGCCGCCCGGCAGAGCAAATGCTGAAATATTTTGTAACAGAGCGTAACCATGAAATCTAAGGGCAAGTATGTACCTATGTTGTTATTAGCACTATTGTTGTGGCTGGCCTGGCAGCAACAATGGTGGAAAGGACCTCAGCGGCCTCCGCGTGTGTCTGCTTCCGGTAACACAAGTATCGCCAGGGCAAACCGCAAAAACACAGCTAATACTGGCAGCTACCCGGCAATCCTCGACCGGCACGCGCCACTGAAATATACCCGTCACGCCAGATGCCGGATGGCCTGCCGCCATGTCACTGAAGCCGAGGTGATCGAAATCCTGGAAACAGGGCGTGTAAATACAGAGAAATCCAATCCCCACGATGAGCCTTGCCCTACCTATGCATTGGAAGGCTATTCTGAAGAAGGACAGCACCTCCGGGTGGTCTTCGCTCCCTGTGAAGATACGACCAGCGTCGTTACCTGTATTGATCTGGACAAGGACTGGACTTGCAGCTGTAATTAGGTATTTCCATCTGTAAGCAGTAATTTTCCGGCTTCGATCCGACTAATAAAGAGACTGGCATTATTATGAAGTTACTGCTCAAACCGTTGCATGTAGTGTATATTATATACGCTGTAATTGTTTTTCTTGCTATCATGTTCCTCATCCTACCACCTATTTTCGTGGCTTCATTCTTTGGAAGAGTGAAAGGAGGGAACATCATCTTCTATTTCCTTCGCTTCTGGTCTCATACCTGGTTTCCTGCAGTAGGTATAAGGGTGAAAAGAATTTATAAGCATGACAGGAAGGATAAAACCCCTTACCTGTTTGTGGTGAATCACCGTTCCTATCTCGATGCTGCACTGGCCGTACAGGTCATGCGCCTGCCTTTCCGTCCGCTGGGAAAGATTGAAATGAAAAAGATCCCTTTTTTCGGGTTTATCTATAAACAGTCGGTTGTACTGGTAGACCGCAAGGACGCCAAAGCCCGATCGCGTAGCGTAAGAGAGATGATAGCCGTTCTCAAAGAAGGTGTCTCTATCCTGATCTTCCCTGAAGGAACTACCAATCACACCGATCAACCGCTACAACCATTCCATAACGGTGCTTTCCGTATAGCCATTGAAACGCAGACGCCCATTCAGCCTGTCCTGTATCTCGATAATGGAGACCGCCTCCACGCCCAGGGATTCAACCTGAATCCTGGTCGCTGCCGGGTGGTATACCTGCCTCCTGTACCTGTTGCCGGACTGACAATGGACGACCTGCCAACCCTGAAACAGCAGGTGTTTGATATTATGGAACGGGAATTGAAAGCTAGTGTATAACAATTTCAAATGAAGTTTGCTGACGTCATACTGCCATTGGCCCTGCCAAAGAATTACACTTACTCGGTGCCTCCCCATATGGAGGAAACCCTGAAGGTAGGCAGCCGTGTGGCCGTACAACTGGGCAAACAGAAGAAATATGCAGGTATTGTAAAGGCCATCCATGAACAGGCCCCGGCCGATTACAGGACCAAGCCTCTCCTGGATATGCTGGATAAAGATCCGGTAGTATATCCTACACAACTGTCATTCTGGCAATGGTTGTCGTCTTATTATATGTGCAGTGAAGGGGAAGTGCTGAATGCCGCCTTGCCCGCCCACCTGAAGCTCTCCAGCGAGACCTTGCTGCTGTTTAACGACGCCTATGGCGATGATTTCACTGCCCTCGATGATGATGAATACATGGTGGCAGAAGCCCTGCATATACGAAAAGAACTGAGAATAGAAGAAGTACAGCTGATTCTCGATAAGGCAGACGTATACTCTACCATCAAGAAGCTGATAGAAAAGAAGGTATTGCTGGTGTATGAAGAGCTGAAAGAGGTCTATAAGGAGAAGAAGGAGAACTATGTGCAGCTGCATGCGCAATACGAAGACGAAGAACTACTGGCGCCGCTCTTCAATGAACTATCCCGGGCACCTAAGCAGATGGAACTGCTGCTGGCTTATCTCCACCTGGTAAAAACACAGGGCAGTGTACTGCAGAGTGAACTACTGAAAAAATCAGGCGCTACCACCGCACAGCTGAAAGGACTGGTAGACAAAAACGTGGTGTGGATAGAGCAGCGGGTGGTAGACCGTGTGCCTGGCAATGGTAAAGCAGAAGTACAGATCGACTTTGAACTCAGTCCTGCACAGGAGAAAGCCCTGGCGGAAGTACGTAGCAGCTTTGCGGCCAGACAGGTCACCTTACTGCATGGCGTTACATCCAGCGGTAAAACACAGTTGTATGTAAAACTGATCGAGGAATATGTGGCCAGTGGTAAACAGGTATTATATCTCCTGCCGGAAATAGCCCTGACAGCACAGATCGTGCGTCGCCTGCAGAAACATTTTGGTAAGAAGATCGGAATCTATCATTCCCGTTTTAATAACAACGAAAGGGTAGAGATCTGGAATAAGGTAAAGACCGGCGAACTGCAGATATTGCTGGGCGCACGTTCCAGCTTATTACTGCCTTTCCGTGACCTGGGCATGATCATCCTGGATGAGGAACACGATACCTCCTACAAACAGCAGGACCCTGCCCCCCGTTATCACGCCAGAGATGCGGCTATCTATTACGCCGGATTGTTCAGCGCCAAGGTATTACTGGGTTCCGCTACGCCTTCCCTGGAATCCTATTTCAATGCACAGCAGGGGAAATACGGACTGGTGGAGTTGATGGAGCGTTTCGGCGGACTGGAAATGCCGGAAATAGAAATTGTGGATGTAAAGAAGGAACGTGCAGAAAAGAATATGCAGGAGAACTTCACGCCACAGCTCAATGCCGCCATCAGCAACAGTATGGCAGCCGATAAACAGGTGATCCTTTTCCAGAACAGGCGTGGATATGCGCCCTTCCTGATGTGTACTACCTGCGGCTGGATACCCAATTGTAAGAACTGTGACGTGTCCCTGACCTATCACCGTAACCAGGATAAACTGCATTGTCACTATTGCGGTACCCGCTATCCTTATCCGCAGACCTGTGCGGCCTGTGGCAGTCAGACGCTCATTCCGAAAAGTTTTGGTACCGAGAAGATAGAAGACGATCTGCAGCAGCTGTTTCCGAAGGCACGTATAGCCCGTATGGATATGGATGCTGTGCGCAACAAGGATAGTCATAACAAGATGATCCAGCTGCTGGAACAGCGCGGTATAGACATCCTGGTAGGCACGCAGATGGTGGTGAAAGGACTGGACTTTGAGAATGTGAACCTGGTGGGAATATTAAGTGCAGATAGTTTACTGAGCTTCCCCGACTTCCGTGTGAATGAAAGGGCTTTTCAGCTGATGGAACAGGTGAGTGGACGTGCCGGTAGAAAACATGGAAAAGGGAAAGTAATTATACAGGCCAGCAATACACGCCATCCAATCTTGCATTATGTCACCAGCCATGACTACAAAGCGATGTATGCTGCGGAAATTGCAGAGCGGGAGCGTTTTGGCTATCCACCTTTTTACCGCTTGCTGAAGATTACCCTCAAACATAAGAATCAGCAGACCGTAGAACAGGCTGCACAGGTATTAGGCAACTGGTTGCGGCCGCATATAGGGCCAAGACTGGTGGGACCTGCCGTACCATTGGTAGGGCGTGTACGCAATAATTACCTGCAGGAAATGCTGATTAAGTTACCCCGCGATTCAAAAGTTATCGCCAATACCAAACGGCTGTTACAGGAGCATTTTATCAGGCTGCTGGCAGAAAAGCAGTTCCGTTCGGTGATCATTGTACCGGATGTGGATTGTACATGATCTTTATCTTCCCTGCGCCGCCAGTTCCTTAATGGCATCATATTCATACACGTGTGTACCATCGGGTGCTTTCTTTGATGCGGTGAGCATCGCACGGGCAACATTGGCCGCTTTAACAGGACGATATTTCCGCCAGCGTCCCTGCCACAGAAAATAGAATACCATCGAAAGCACTATTCCCAGCCATTCTTTGAGTCGGAATACTTTGCGTATACCGATCAGGATAGAGGGACGGAAGATATGCAATGAGGGGAAGCCCAACCTTTCCACCGCCTGCTCTACTTCTCCTTTTGTGCGGAGGTAGAAATTGCGGGAATGGGCGTTGGCGCCGATGGCAGAGATCAGCAGGAACTGTTGTATACCATGCCTGCGGGCAAGGGTAGCACAGCGTACGGGTATTTCGAAATCCACTTCGCGGAACCGTTCTTTGGAGCCTGCCTGACGGATGGTGGTGCCAATGCAGCAAAAGAGTACATCGCCCTGCAAAGCCTCAGAGAGGCCTTCCTCATCATTAAAATCAACCAGCACGACTTCCAGGCCAGGCCGCTGTTTGAAAGAAGGGCTGCGCAACAGCACCTTTACCTTACTGAAGTTAGGATCATGCAGCAGTAAAGTGACCAGCGTCGTGCCTGTGAGTCCGGTAGCGCCTATTACAACAGCAGTTTGAGGCATGGTTTTATTATATTTGTCGGTTGTTGAATGCTGCAGCGCAGCTTTATACTAAATTTACGATCATATGCGCATATCCGAAAATGTTTCGCTCAGGTCTTATAATTCGTTTGGCATTGGTGGCCAGGCACGTTTCTTCGCAACTTTTACATCCATAGATGAGTTGAAGCAACTGCTGGAAAATCCGCCTTTACCGGAGTTGCCTCATATGATACTGGGAGGTGGTAGTAATATCCTCTTTGTCCGCAATTTTTTTGAAGGGATCATCTTAAAGAATGAAGTAAAAGGCATCGAAGTAGTACGTGAAGATGACCAGTACGTATATGTGAAAGTAGGGGCAGGAGAGAACTGGCATGGCTTTGTGATGGATTGCATCCAACATAACCGCGCAGGACTCGAAAACCTGTCGCTCATACCTGGTAATGTAGGCGCCAGCCCTATGCAGAATATCGGTGCTTATGGTGTGGAGATCAGGGATTGCTTCCATGAGCTGGAAGCCTATCATTTGCAGGACCATACGCTCGTTACCTTCAATAACGCCGATTGTCAGTTCGGATACCGTGAAAGTGTTTTCAAACGCAAATACAAGGGACAGTTTGCGATTATTTCTGTGACCTATCGTTTATCCAAACATCCGCAGTTCAACACCAGCTATGGTGCCATCGAAGAAGAACTGAAACATATGGGTGTGCAGGAGTTGAGTATAAAAGCCATCAGTCAGGCGGTGATCAATATCCGTAGTTCCAAACTGCCTAATCCGGCGGAAATAGGTAATGCTGGTAGCTTCTTCAAGAACCCGACAGTAGATGCGGCAAAGCATGCAGCCTTGAAAGCATCATTCCCGAATATCGTTGCCTATCCCGTAGCTGACGGCGATTATAAGCTGGCAGCAGGCTGGATGATAGAACAGTGTGGCTGGAAAGGTTTCAGGGAAGGAGATGCAGGTGTACACGCCCGTCAGGCCCTGGTGCTGGTAAATTATGGTAATGCTAGCGGCGATGAGATCTATCGTTTATCGCAGCGGGTGCTCGACAGCGTGGAGGAGAAGTTCGGTGTGGAGCTGGAAAGAGAAGTGAATATCGTCTGATTATTCAGCAGGAACATATTACAGAGAGCCTCGATGCGCTCAATTGCTTCAGTCAGCCCGCCTCATTTAGGCGGGCTGACTGTTTGTAGCCCATGCGGGGTGTCTGTTATTCTCGCATCTTCCCTGCTATATGCGTAATGATCTTATCTGCATGATCTCTTGAGTTCTCAATGAACCATACATGCGTATCCATCCCGCCGCAAACCACACCTGCCAGGTAAACATCAGGCATATTCGTCTCCATGGTATCCGGATTGTAAGTAGGATATTTCTTCGCATCACGGCTCAGGGTAATACCCACTTTTTCCAGGAAGTTGAAATTAGGTTGATAGCCTGTCAGTGCCAGCACAAAATCATTCTGTATGGTAACCATACCTTCCGGCGTTAAGATATCCACTTCATTTTCCCTGACGGCTTTTACGTGGGAGTGGAAATAAGCCTTGATACTACCTTCTTTAATACGGTTTTCTATATCCGGTTTCACCCAGTATTTCACCCGTTTCCCGATCCCTTCTTCCCTGATCACCATGGTAACGTCGGCGCCTTTCCGGTAGGTTTCCAGGGCAGCATCCACAGAAGAGTTGTTGGCGCCTATCACGACTACTTTCTGCGCCGCATAGAAATGAGGGTCTTTGTAGTAGTGATTGACCTTGGCCAGGTGTTCACCCGGTATGTTCAGCATATTGGGAATATCATAAAAGCCTGTGGCAATGATCACATGCCGGGCTTTATAGGTCGTTTTATCGGTGGTGATGGTATAATCATCCCCCGTGCGTTTAATGTCCTCTACGGGCTCGAATAAGCGCACATTCAGGTGATTGGAGATAGTGACCCTGCGATAGTATTCCAGCGCCTCAGGGCGCATCGGTTTGGCGCTGATCGAGACAAAGGGGATACCGCCGACTTCCAGCCTTTCCGAAGTGGAAAAGAAGGTCATGTATAGCGGATAATTGTAGAGGGAGTTGGTAAGGCATCCTTTTTCTGCAATAACATAACTTAATCCTGCCTTTTGTGCCGCCAGCCCGCATGCTATGCCAATAGGGCCGGCCCCTACTATGAGTATATCGTATGTGTCCATAAGAGTTTAAAATTACGAATGATCATTCGTAATTGCTAGTCAGGAAATCCAGTAAACGGAACATCGTTATGTTACCTCCCTCTATATATCGCTGTTCGCTTTTAATCGTATCTGCA
The DNA here is from genome assembly GCF_003014595.1 of Chitinophaga ginsengisoli. GTDB lineage: Bacteria > Bacteroidota > Bacteroidia > Chitinophagales > Chitinophagaceae > Chitinophaga > Chitinophaga ginsengisoli. The sequence goes on from NZ_PYGK01000004.1 coordinate 101,330, forward strand.
TCCTGCACATAAGCCGCAGGGACGAGTTCTTCTATGCCATGCTGCACCATGGCGCTGAGCGATTCCGGGGTTGCCTCAAAATGATATTGCAACCCTATCACATTATGCCCTATCAGGAAGGCCTGATTACGGGTAACCGGTGAGGCGGCAAAACCTATGGCCCCTTCGGGCAGGTCAAACGTATCTCCATGCCAGTGAAAAACGGTCTGGGCTTCAGGCAGTTCTACCGCCAGGGCAGGTGGCAGCAGGGCGGTAGCGTACACCACCGGGAACCAGCCGATCTCTTTCTGTGTGTTGGCATATACATTGGCCCCCAGGGCGGTGGCAATGAGTTGTGCCCCAAGGCAGATGCCCAGTACCTTTTTACCTGCCTGGATGGCCTCCAGGATGCATTGTTTTTCTGCTTGCAACCAGGGGTGTGCTGCTTCATCGTGTACGCTCATGGGCCCTCCCATAATGACCAGCAGATCAACTCTTGCCATATCCGTCCGCATCGGATGTTCATACCACCTGGTATAAGTAACCGTATGGTGATGTGTATGAGCCCAGTCTAAAATGCACCCCGGACCCTCAAAAGAGACATGTTGAAAAATGTGAATGTGCATAATATATAATATTCTGTTACTGTAAAATCTAATGGTAGTAAAATCAGTATATAATAATGTTTTTAAACAGTCTTTGTAAAGCCGCTATCCCAGTGCATTCCCTGAGATAACCCATATATAACCCATATATAAGCCATATATGACCCATATTTAATCCATATCTATAAAGATATGGGTTATATATGGGTCATATGTGGGTATCAGATAGTTTATATGTGGGATATAGTAAATAGCAGACAGGGATAGCAGGGATAGCAGACACCGGTTTAAGGGCGCTGACAGCCTGCGCAGGATTTGACGTCTGCGCTGTATCGGGAGATGATTAAGAGGAAGCCTTATGGTTATCTGACCCGTGCCATGGCTACACGGTAAAATTCATAGCCTTTCATGTCAGCGGCGTCATCGCCAAAGTACATGCGGCGGAAGGCGGGTGTATCGAGGTTATATAGCAGTTCCATGTTGTAGGAGGCCAGAAATTCCTTTATACCGGCAGGATCGATACCGAAGTTCCAGAACTCGTTATTGCGGCGTAAAAGCTTTGTAACGCTCACTGCGCCGGTGAACTTTTCGGGCTTGTCAAGCATCTCTTTGTCTACATAGGTGAAAACAATGATGGTACCGGGGCGGAAGCTTTTGAAGTAGTCAAAGGCCCGGGTAGCGAAAGGGGCTGTCAGGTTGTTGGTTACCCCTTCCCAGACGAACATGGTTTTATAGTGGCCCTGCTGGAAGATCTGGGTGATCACATTATCCAGGTCCTGGGTTTCGAAGTCTACGGGCACATAATTGACCATTGCTTCCCGGCCATTCCTGCGCCAGTTCCTGTCCAGTATCTCCCTTTTTTCAGCCTGGAAGCTGGGGTGGTCTATTTCGACGAACTGTATACGTTTCTTTGTTTTCAGGCGTAAGGCCCTGGAATCATAGCCGGCGCCGAATACGATCACCTGGTTCACGCCTTCATCGTGAATGGTGTTCTCGATCATCACATCAACCAGTCTTGTTCTGGCAGAGCAGCAGGTGAGCGCACCCTTCCAGTTCCTGTCTATAAACCAGGCAATGAAGCTATTCAGAAAAGGGACATGAGACAGTTTTTCAACCAGTCTGAGAGAGGATGGCAGGAAAAGTTTCGCAAAAGGATCATAAAATAAGCGCTTATTTTCAGGGCGGTTCGATTCAATAGCACGTAATAAGGCCAAATAGGTCGCAGCCTTGCCGGCAGGAACCAGATTCATAACGTCTTCTAGTTTTTAATTTGGATATGCAGATTACAAACATAATAGGTTTAGCAATGCATTACTAACTAAGACAGATATTGGTTTAAAATTTATGTCGTCTAAATGTAGCAAATATTTATTTACCGGAAATGACAGCGGCAATTTTATTGTAAGCCCTGAGGTATTTGTTTAAGCGGGGGATATCCTTTTCTGATATTTCTGGAATACGCCTGATATCCATATTGTCTGTCAGGTCATTTATTTTCACCGCGCAGGCAAGCCGGTTGGTGATAGTACGGTTAATGAAGTGATCATAGTCTTCATCTTCAGACAACTTGGTCACACAGCGCAAGGCTTCCAGCTGATAGGACGTCAGGCCTTTCTCCACCAGCTGTTCGAAGGTCCAGGAGGTATCTTCTACTACATCATGCAGCACACCAACGACCTTTTCGTCTTCTGTTTTACCGAGTTCCATTACCCGCATCACATGTTTGAGATAAGGGGCTCCGTATTTGTCCAGCTGGCCGGCATGGGCCTCCACTGCAATCGATATGGCTGTAGCGAGTGTCATGTAATAAAGCTACGGAAAACAAATAAAAAACCCCCGTTCGTTTCCGAACGAGGGTCAAATGTATTTTTAAAGCTGGCGATTACATGAAATGATATCTCACGAAAGCCTCCATAGCCGCATATTTCTGCAAACCTAACTGATCGTACAGGTTAGCGGTATTTGCGTTACGGTCTTCCGCTCTTTCCCAGAACTCACGGAGGTCAGTACCCTGGAAAGGTACCACGTCTTTCTGGCTCTGGTGGATGAAGATACCCAGGCGTTTCTGTAATACCTGGTCAGGGCTCATTGGTACAGCCATTTCGATCTCATGGATGTTCCATTCCTGCCATGCACCTTTATACAGCCATACCCAGCAGTCTTTCATGAAGTCTTCGTGTTTCAGTCTTTCCAATGCTGCAAAGATGATGTCCAGACATACCTTGTGGGTACCGTGTGGGTCAGCGAGGTCGCCTGCGCAGAAGATCTGCTGAGGTTTTACTTCGCGGAGCAGGTCTACCGTCATCTGGATATCTTCTTCACCCATTGGTTTTTTCTCTATCGTACCTGTTTCATAGAAAGGCAGGTTCTGGTAGTGAATATTCGTTTCAGGGATACCTACATAGCGGCAGGTAGCCTTTGCTTCACCACGACGGATCAGGCCTTTGATGGCGCGGATCTCAGGTGTATCTTTCTGGCTAGGCTTCTTCACGCGGAGGAATGCTTTCGCATCTTCCAGGATCTGGGAGCTCTTGCTACGGTCGATGTCGAACATACCTTCGAAACCTACGGCGAAGTCGATGAAACGTAGTACGAATTCATCTGTAACAGCGATGTTACCGGAAGTCTGGTACGCTACGTGTACATCGTGTCCCTGTTCGTGCAGGCGGATGAAGGTACCTCCCATGGAGATGATATCATCGTCGGGGTGAGGGGAGAAGATCAGTACGCGTTTGTGCAGCGGCTCTGAACGTTCAGGATGGCTAGGCAGCTGTGCGCCTGGTTTACCACCTGGCCATCCAGTGATGGTGTCGCGGATACCGTTGAACTCTTCGATGTTCAGTTCATAGGCAGAACCATACTGTACGATCAGGTCGTTCAGACCGTTTTCGTTGTAGTCTCTGTCTGTGAGCATCAGGATCGGCTTGTTCAGTTTTAAAGCCAGGTTGGTTACTGCTTTACGACGGAGTTTAGGTGTCCATTCGCAGTCGCCGGTGAGCCAAGGCTCTTTGAAGCGGGTCAGCTCTTCAGCTGCCTGTTCGTCGATCACGAATTTACAGTCAGGATGCTGTTGCAGCAGGGATGCAGGAACCTGATCGGTGCTATGGCCTTCTACAGACCTGCGTACGATCTTGGCTTTGTGTGTACCCCATGCCAGCAGTATAATGCGTTTTGCTTTGAAAATTGTGCTCAGACCCATGGTGATGGCCAGACGAGGTACCTGGCTCATATTGGCAAACTCGAATGCGTTAGCCTGTCTGGTAGCGTTATCCAGGGTAACCAGGCGAGTATGTGAGGTCAGGGTAGAACCAGGCTCGTTGAAACCGATATGACCGTTTGTGCCGATGCCCAGGATCTGGAGATCAATACCACCGGCTGCTTCTATGCGGCGCTCATATTCAGCGGCATATTCTTTCACTTTTTCCTTAGGCAGAGTGCCGTCCGGAACATGACAATTCTCTGCAGGAATATCAATGTGATTAAAGAGCTGCTCTTTCATGAACCTGTTGTAGCTCTGAAGTGCATCTGCTTCCAGCGGATAATATTCATCCAGGTTGAAAGTGATTACATTTTTAAAGCTAAGCCCTTCCTCTTTATGCAGTCTTACCAGTTCTGCATACAGGTATTTGGGAGTTGAACCGGTTGCAAGGCCCAGTACAACTGGTTTGTTAGAACCCTGCCTTTCTTTAATCAGTGCTGCTATTTCCTGCGCAACTGCTTTGGAACCGTCTTTAGCAGTAGGATATATATCCACGGCTATTTGTTCGAAACTGTCGATCAGTTCAATTTCCTGATGATTAAGCGTCATGATCTATGTTTTGGATTAGATGCGGTTTAAAAACGAGACGGAAAATTAAAAAAAATCTCTCTATCCACATAGGATTTCGGGGTTTTGTTTAAGTTATATTCATAAGATTTCGATAAACGTACAGAATACCCTTAACATACTACACGGAAATGAGATAAAACCATCAGTGGTTAAAACGCGTTAATTATTGATAGAAACTATCGGAACCTTGCAAAAATAAAGCGGTTATAAGGGCATAACCGCTGCCCAACCTCAAATATTCCGCTATTCCGCCCGGGGCGCTACAAGCAGCCCTGTTGTCACGTACCCGGTCAGTTCAATCTTTAAAATCTACATGTTTATGAAAAGGTCACCTTTAACGATGCTTTGCATCTGCCTCTTCCTGGCTGCCAGTGTAAACACAAATGCAGCAACTCCCCGGCCGGTATACAGTAAATATGCTGCCGAGGAATGGTCTAAAGCTAAAGACGGTATCTGGAGTGGGGTGAAAGACAAGAAAAACTACTGGTATAAGTTAGATAAAGACGGGAAGCTCTGGTCGAGCACCAATGGCAAGAAATGGACTGCCGTGGACGACGGTATATGGTGCGATAAAGATGGGAACTGCCTGAAAATAAACGATAGTAAACTGATGTGGAGCGCTGATAAAGGCACGAGCTGGTCAGAAGTGCCGGAATGGAAATGGGAAGGCCCCAAAAATGAATGGTATAAATTCGATAAAGACTGGACTGTCTGGGTAACAGGTATGGAAATGTTATAACCTGACAGTATCCATTTATTTCAAATTATTTTGAATGCTTAATATTGAACATGTGTTTAGTATTAAGCATTTTTTATTTTAACTTTATCCGCCACCAGTAGAGAATCATTAATTAGTAGTAAACGCAGGGGTCAATCAACTAATATCAACCAATTTCGTAGTGCAGCCAGATCATGCCACTATACAGATGCTCGCCGGGAGGATTGCAACAGGGGACGAAAATGCATACAGGCAGTTATTCAGGCTTTTCTACAAGCCGCTGTGCCAGTTTGCTTCTTCCATCGTAAAATCCAGCGAACCAGCAGAGGAAATAGCTTCAGACGTTTTCGTAAACATCTGGAAGAACAGGGAACGGCTCTTACAAGTCGGCAACCTGAAGATATACCTCTATGTATCTACCCGTAACACTGCTCTTAACTACCTGAATAAACAACAGTTACAGCATTTTAGCCTCGACGAACTATCTGTAGAACTGACTGTTGCTGACAATACGCCCGAACAACTGATGATATCCGGTGAAATGGCCCGGAAAATGGCAGAAGCGGTCAATAACCTGCCACCCCGCTGTAAGATCATCTATAAACTGATCAGGGAAGATGGCCTTAAGTATAAAGAAGTGGCCAGCATACTGGAAATCTCTGTCAACACGATCGATGTGCAGATGGCTATTGCCTGTAAAAAGATCAGTGAATCCCTCCGTTTATACCTGCCCAAACGTTAGCGGTACTTTTTTTAAATTTTTTTTCAAAAGACTTAGTAGATGTCTGCAAATCTCTTGTCTTATTAAGTGTAAAGCCCATAAAAAATTTTATGAGTCAAGACAGAACCTGGATATTGCTGGGAAGAAAGATATCAGGTGAAGCCACGTTAGATGAACTGAGGGAGCTGGAGATGTTGTTAAAAGAGGATGCACAACTGAGTTATCAGGCATCCCTGATCAGGGAACTGGAGCTGCGTACACCTGACAATACGGGGGAAACGGAAACCGCGCTGGAAAAGCATATGCAGCGTATGCAGGAACTGTACCCGGAAGATTTCCAGGTCACTGCAACGCCATCTGCCATACTTCCGGTCATACCGGAGAACAGGTCCTGGCTGAGAAGGAATGGTATCCGTGTGATGGCGGTGGCAGCTTCGCTGCTACTGGTGATGGTGGCCGGATGGTGGAGCCTGCGTGACCATAAAAAGACGAACACCGACAATAAAGAACTGGTAAGCGAAATAGCTACCCGGCATGGGTCCCGTACGACGGTTACATTGCCCGACGGATCCGTTGTTTTCCTTAATGTAAGCAGTAAGCTGACCTATGATTACGGAAAAGACGACAGCAGGCAGGTAGTGCTGGAAGGAGAGGCGTTTTTTGATGTATTTAAAGACGAACAAAGACCTTTTATCATCCATACGAAAAAGATGGACATTACAGTATTAGGGACGACTTTTAACGTCAGGGCTTATGATGAGGATAAAACAGTAGAAACCTCATTAATACAGGGGAAAGTAGAAGTAACAATAAAAGGGGAGGTACCGGAGAAGGTCATTTTATCCCCCAACCAAAAGATTGTATTATTTAACGGAGAACAGCAACCAAAGGTGGTTTCAGCACCTGTTCCCGGAAATCCGGACAGGGAAGCATACCGGCTGGAAGAAGTGACGGTAAATCCGCACGACAGCCTTGTAGCAGAAACAGCCTGGAAAGAGAATTGTCTTGTGTTTAACAATGAGCGCTTTGCCGACATAGCACTTAAAATGGAAAGATGGTACGATGTACAGATCATTTTTAAAGACAAGCAGGTAGAAGATTACCGCTTCACAGGAACTTTTATTAACGAAACAGTCGATCAGACATTAGAAGCGCTACGGTTTACATCTCCATTTCAGTACCGCATTGACAAAAAGAAGATCATCATTAACGCGATAAACCGTCCATAATTGAACTTATGAAGTAAACTATGGGACCTTTTGAACTTTAACTATTGAACTATTAAAATTTAACAAACACAAAAAGTAAGGGGAAATGTGGCAACATTCCCCCTCAACCAAGATCAGCGAGAGACAGGTGTTTCATTTGGCGATGAGACCTGTCTGGCATTTTATTGACCTTAAACAATCTAAAAGTATGGAAAAAACCAGACTTAATCTGTTTCTTTTACCTAAACCGAAGTCTTTCCTAAAAGCAATTCTATTGATGAAACTGGCCTTTTTGCTGACGCTCGTGACCTGCATGCAGGTGTCTGCCAGTGTATACTCACAGAAAAGGTTCACCCTTGACCTGGAAGGTGTAAAGCTGGCTAAATTGCTTAAAATCATTGAAAAGCAAAGCGATTATCGTTTCGTGTACAGCAACGATGTAATTGCTGCTGATACGAAGGTGACGGTAGCAGTAACAGATAAGACTGTAGAGCAGGTATTAGACAAGGCGCTAAGCACCACCGGGCTTACGTTTCGCGTCATGTCCGACAAACTGGTAGGCATTGCTCTCAAGAATGAAGTCATAGCAGATATCAATATCAAAGGCCGCGTAACAGATGCTGCGGGCGCTCCGCTGGTAGGTGTAAGCGTGCGTATTGCAAAAGGCAGTAAAGGCACTGTTACCAATATGAAAGGTGAATACGAGATCGAAGCGCCATCTACCGCTACACTTGTATTCAGTTATATCGGTCATATTGACCAGGAGGTAGCTGTTAACGGCCGTTCCGCCCTGAATGTGGTATTACAGACAGATACCAAGGGCCTGAACGAGGTAGTGGTGATCGCTTATGGTACCGCCAACCGTAAGACTTTTACCGGCTCCCTGACACAGATCGATTCAAAATCACTGCAGACACGCCCTGTTACAAACGTGTTCAACGCACTGGAAGGTGCTGCTGCCGGTATACAGGTGAACTCCGGTAGTGGTCAGCCGGGTGATGGTCCCTCTATCCGCATCCGTGGTGTCGGTTCTATTAACGCATCCAGTGAACCGCTGTATGTAGTGGATGGGGTGCCTTTCACCGGTAATATTTCCAGTATCAATACAGACGACGTAGAGAGTATGTCCCTGTTAAAAGACGCTTCTTCTTCCGCCCTATACGGTGCCCGCGCTGCCAATGGTGTAGTGATCATCACTACCAAAAAAGGTAAACGCAACGGGAACCACATTCAGTTCAAAGCCATGCAGGGTGTTAGTTCACGTGCTATTCCCGAATATGATCGCGTAAATGCTTACGAGTATTATCCGCTGATGTGGGAATCTTACAGGAACAGTTTAATATCCCCTACCGTAACGCTGGAGCAGGCCAGCCAGACTGCTACCGCCAACATCAAATCCCGTCTGGGATACAATCCATTTAATGTTGCCAACAATGACATCGTACGTACTGATGGTACGCTGAACCATAATGCTAAACTGCTGTATGAAGATGACCTCGACTGGACAAAAGCCATCCAGCGTACTGGTAGCCGTGGTGACTATGGCATTAGTTTCAATGGTGGTTCAGACAAGAGTGATTATTTCATCTCCCTGGGTTATGTGAAGGAGAAAGGGTTTGTAATGAAATCTGATTTCGAAAGGATCACAGGTCGTGTAAATGTCAATACGACTCCGCTGAAATGGTTCAAGACCGGTATTAACGTGAATGGGTCTTATGTGAAATCAAACCAGGGAAATACTGTTGATAACAGCTCGTCCTATATAAACCCGTTTAATTTCACAAGGGGAATGGGGCCTATTTATCCCATTCATGTGCATGATGCCACTACAGGAGCTTTTGTGTTAGACCAGTATGGCAACCAACTCTATGATCGCGGTGATGGTTCACAGGGCGGACAGGCCGCAAGACCTGCGGGCGCCAATGCGGGCCGTCACGTGATCATGGAGACAGAACTGAATGACAACAGCTTCAAACGTAATACGCTGTCTGCACGTACATTCGGTGAGGTATCCTTCCTGCGTGACTTCAAATTCACTACCAACATCAGTGCGGATGTTACTAACGACCTGGTAGCTACTTTTGATAATACCAGCATCGGTGACGGCGCTCCTGCAGGCCGCGCCAGCCGCACCAACCGTGTGAGGACAGGCTTTACCTTCAACCAGTTGCTCAATTACAGTCATGCCTTTGGTTTGCATCATGTAGAGATATTGGCAGGTCATGAGAACTATGATATGACCTACAATTATTTCTATGGTTCAAGGCAGCAGATCATCCTCGATAATGGTAACTCTGAGCTGGGTAATTTTACGACTACCAACAGCCTGACATCCCGTACAGATAAATACCGCACAGAAGGCTTCTTCTCCCGTGCAAACTATAGCTACAATGAGAAGTACTTTGCTTCTGCTTCCTATCGTCGTGATGGAACCAGCCGTTTCTCTAAAGACCTGCGCTGGGGTAACTTCTGGTCTATAGGTGGTGCATGGAAGATCAACGGTGAAGATTTCATGAAAGATATCCGCTGGATAGATCTGTTAAAGCTACGTTCTTCCTATGGTTCTGTAGGTAATGATGCATTGCTGAATGCATCTGCCAACGATATCTATTATGCATGGCAGGCATTGTATGATCCTTATGCCAATGCTGACGAACCTGGTATGTTACAGAGCTCACTCACCAGCAACCTGGTATGGGAGCAGAACAAAAGTTTTGATCTGGGTGTTGACTTCAGCTTTTTACATGAACGCGTAAGTGGTAGCATCGAATACTTCCACCGTCAATCCGACAACCTGCTTTTCCGTGTACCGTTGCCATTGTCCAGCGGTCTGAAAGAACAGAACGCAAACGTAGGCTCTATGTGGAATAAGGGTTTCGAATTACAGGTAGGTGTTGATGTGATCCGTAATAAGGAGTTCAAGTGGAATGTAAATGTGAATGCTACTACATACAAGAACCAGGTGACCAAACTGCCTAAGGAAGAGATCATAAACGGTACCAAGAAGCTAATGGTAGGTCACTCACAGTATGACTATTGGGTAAGGGAATATATGGGTGTGGATGAAGCGGATGGTTCTCCACTGTACAGGGCGCTGAACACCGCATCTAATGCCAACAATACCACTCGTATCACCAAGGGCGGCGATACTGTCACTACGTTATTGTCCAATGCCCGTTATCATTATTCAGGTAGTGCGATACCTGATGTATATGGTGGTATCACCAATACATTCAACTATAAGAACTTCGAATTATCCATCCTGGTAAGTTACCAGATAGGTGGTAAAGTATATGATCAGACCTATCAGAACCTGATGCTCGGTGGCGTATATGGTACAGCGTTACACAAAGATGCGCTGCAGCGCTGGCAGAAGGCTGGAGATGTAACGAACGTTCCTAAAATGAACTTCGCCAATCCGACCAACCTGGCTTCCGGTACGTCTGACCGCTGGCTGACGGATGCGTCTTTCCTGAACCTGAGACGTGTGAGCCTGGGATACAATCTGCCGAAGGCATATACTTCCTTATTACATCTGGCAAGTGCCAACATTTTTGCGAGCGGAGAAAACCTGTTCCTGAAAACAGCGCGTAAAGGAATGAACGTGACACAGTCTTTCACTGGTGTTACTTCAAACGTATATGTGCCTGCCCGCGTGGTAACCCTCGGTATTAATGTTACACTCTAAAAAATGGAAAAAAGATGACGAAGAAATTATTATACACACTCATAGCAATACCTGTTTTAGTTTTCAGTGCCTGTAGCAAGGACTATTTAGATACTAATCCGACGGATTCTTATCCTTCAGAGTCTGTATTTACAACTGTACAAAATGCCTGGTCAGCCATCAATGGTATTCACCGTGCATTGTACATCCAGTATGATGCCCAGGACCAGGGTGGCCAGGGCAGTATCATGATCAACAACGATATGCTGGGGGATGACCTGGTAATGACGGCTGCTGGTAATGGCTGGTTCAACTCCAACTACCAGTGGTTGACACACCGCAATGCTTCTGCGACATTCCTGAAATTCACTTACCTGTTCTATTACAAGATCATCGCCAATGCCAACATGATCATTGATAATATTGACAAGGCAGTAGGTGATGACGGCGACAGGAAAGTGATCAAAGGACAGGCACAGGCTTATCGTGCATGGGCTTACTGGAACCTGGTGCAGATGTATGGCAAGCGTTATGATGCTACTACCGATAACTCACAGTGGGGGGTACCGCTGGTGCTGACAAGTACTACAGAAGGTTTGCCAAGAGCGACAGTAGCACAGGTGTATACACAGATAGTGAAAGATATTGATGATGCGATTGTAAACCTGGAAGGATTCAATAAAAAGCCAAAATCACATATCAGCATTAACGTAGCAAAGGGTATTAAAGCACGTATCGCGCTGACTATGCAGAACTGGGAGGTTGCAGCGACTTATGCGGCAGAAGCCAGGGCAGGAGTGGCGTTGATGAGCAATGCCGATTACAAGACCGGCTTCAATGATGTGGGTAATAAAGAGTGGATGTGGGGCAGTCACCAGATCTCTGAGCAGACCACTTATTTTTACTCTTTCTTCGCCTTTATGTCAGCGAATTATAACTCTTCCAATATCAGGACCAATCCGAAAGCGATTAACTCAGTATTGTATGGTAAAATCACCAACACGGACATACGGAAACAGGTATGGAGTAATGACGGGCAGGATGTACCTGTACCTACAGGCGGTGTAAGGTTCCCTTTCATCAATAAGAAATTCCTGGTGGCTACAGCGTCCAGCATAGGCGATGTTCCTTTAATGCGTGCCGCTGAAATGTACCTGATAGAAGCAGAGGCGAGGGCGCATCTTCACCAGGATGCGGCCGCAGCAGATGCATTGTATACGCTGGCAGTGAACCGTGATCCGCAGTATACAAAGAGCACCGCTACCGGCGATGCATTGCTGCAGGAAATCCTGACGCAGCGTCGTGTAGAACTGTGGGGAGAAGGCTTCCGTTTTTATGACCTGAAACGCCTGCACCTGCCGTTGAACAGAACAGGCGCTAATCATACAATTGCGTTGACAGCGGGTGTGATGGAAGTACCTATTGATGATATCCGCTGGGAGTTCCTGTTCCCGCAGGATGAGATCAATGCCAACAAGGCCATCCAGCAGAACCCGATATAACGATAATCAACAGATCTAAACCGATAAAAAAAGGGCGTCCGCATTTAGCGCGACGCCCTTTTGCTATGAATAAGCTTGTTGACGGTTTTAAATACCTGCCGCTTCCCTGGCTGCTGCCAGGATCTTCTTTACCTCACTTACCTGTGTTTTGGAGATGCCATATTCTGGTACGCCGGGAATGCCGCCCATGCTGACGTTCGGATTACGGTACTGCATACCGCTTTCCTCATACGCTTTAGCAGTGGTGTGAAACTCGGCCGCGCCGGTTTCTTTTACCAGTTCGGCAATGTTGTGCGAGCGTACGCCGGAACCCACCATAATAGCGATACGTCCTGCAGCTTTTTCCACCAGTGTTTTCAACAGGGGAATGCCTTCGGTAGCGGTATTCCGTTGCCCGGAGGTTAGGATACGTTCACAGCCGGTTTCAATGATATCTTCCAATGCCTGCAACGGATCTTCTGTCATATCAAAAGCACGGTGGAAGGTAACGCCCATTGGCCAGGCCAGTTTCACCAGTTCCTTTGTACGGACTACGTCCACTTTGCCATCAGCAGTTAACAGGCCGATCACCACACCATCACATCCCAGCGTCTTACACAGTTTGATGTCTTTCTGCATGAGTAAGAACTCCAGGTCGTCATACAAAAAATCTCCACCGCGGGGGCGGATGATAGGGTAGAGGTCGATCTGCACCTTTTCACGTGCTACTGCAATGGTGGCATAACTGGGTGTAGTGCCGCCTTCCAGCAGGTTATCGCATAGTTCTATTCGCTGTGCCCCGCCTTCTTCTGCAGCAATGCAGGAAGCTATGGAGGTAGCACAGATTTCAAGTGTGATCTTTTTATCCATTCTATGTTTATCAGAAATAATGCTTGCCGTCTATCAGGATGTTATTATCCTTTTCAGACTTTACAGCATAGTTAAATCCTTTCTGCAGGCAGTACGCACCATGCTCACCTTTTTTGTTGATGGCAAGGAAACCTACCTGTAAGCCCTGGGCCCTTTGTTTATTCTTCTTTACGATGCGTGTTACGGCTTCCTTACAGGCTGCTTCAGGGGAATAGCCCTGGCGCATCAGTTCTACCACCAGGAAGCTGCCCACTACGCGGATCACTTCTTCACCTACGCCGGTAGACGTGGCAGCGCCTATTTCGTTGTCTACGTAGAGACCAGCGCCGATGATAGGGGAGTCGCCCACGCGGCCATGTAGTTTAAAGGCCATACCACTGGTAGTGCAGGCGCCGGAGAGGTTGCCGTTGGCATCCATGGCGATCATACCAATGGTATCGTGGTTATACACGTTTCCAGGCAGTTTAAGCGGGTTAAAAGCCGTTCCCTTCTCAGGACCATAGGAACTGTTCTCTATGTTCATAATGGGCTTGTATTCGGACTTTTTCAGCCATTCGCGCCATGCCTTCTCAGATTCAGGTGTGAGCAGGTTCTCTTTTTTGAAGCCATTGGCTAAAGCGAACTGCAGGGCGCCATCGCCTACGAGCATTACGTGCGGTGTTTTTTCCATCACGGCGCGCGCTACGGAAATAGCGTGTACAACATGTTCCAGCGCCGCTACGGAGCCACAGTTGCCCAGTTCATCCATAATACAGGCATCCAGGGTAACACGGCCATCACGGTCGGGAAATCCGCTGTATCCTACGGTATGGTTGTTAGGGTCTGCCTCCGGTACTTTTACGCCGGCTTCAACGGCGTCGAGAGCACGGCCGCCACTCTTTAGTACGTCCCAGGCAGCTTCATTGGCCGCGCGGCCAAAATCCCAGGTGGAGACTACAATAGGCTTGGCCTTTGTTCCTTTCACAAAAGGGGCTGCGTGTGCCGGTTTAGATGTAACGCCATCTAAAGATAAAGCAGCGGCACCTAGTGCCGCTGCTTTCAGAAAATGTCTGCGATCTTGCATAATGCTTTATTTATGATACCGGTTTCCCGGCTGAAAGTTTAATCTTTCATTTCCCAGGCCAGTGCGCTGGCGCCTAATATCGCCGCATCACTTTCTTTCAGCTCGGAGAATACCAGCTTCACCTTGTTCTGGAAGATAGGCAGCAGGTTTTTCTCCATATGCTCGCGTACAGGTTTCATGATCATGTCGCCTGCTTTGGTCAGACCGCCGAAGAGGATGATCGCTTCAGGGCTGGAGAACATCACGAAGTTAGCTAAAGCCTCACCTAGTATCTTACCGGTGAATTCGTACACTTCCACTGCCAGTGGGTCGCCCTTCATGGCAGCTTCATATATCACCTTGGAATTGATCTCTTCTTTTGAATGCTCGCGCAGGATGCTTTTGGTATCCGGACGGTTAGCCAGGAATTCCAATGCTGTATTGGTAACACCGGTAGCAGAAGCATATGCTTCCAGGGAACCGTGTGCACCGGTACCAGGGTGATATCTGCCGCCTGGTATTACGATACAGTGACCCAGTTCACCGGCAAAGCCGTCGTGACCATAGATCAGCTGACCGTTGGCTACGATACCGCTACCTACACCTGTACCCAGGGTAATAACGATAAAGTCCCTCATACTTCTTGCCGCGCCATACTGGAATTCGCCCAGTGCAGCCGCGTTGGCGTCGTTAGTGAGTACAGCCGGAACACCGAACTTCTCAGCCAGCAATTTTGCCAATGGAATGACACCTTTCCAGCGAAGGTTAGGAGCGTATTCGATGTTTCCTGTATAAAAGTTACCATTTGGTGCACCTACACCGATACCTCTGATATTTTCAATGCCACCTACCTGTGCTATCAGTACGGAGAGGTGTTCATGCAGTTCATCCAGGAAGCCATGAACGTCCTCGTGTTGATTTGTAAGCATACGACCATCACACAGAATATTACCTCTGCGATCTACTATGCCAAACTTTGTATTGGTTCCGCCAATATCAATGCCCACCGCTAATTGCTGACTCATAATCTATTCCCTGTGATTTTAATATGTTTTTAACTCTGAATGCGAAGAAAGCCAGGTATGCAAAGCATATCACCGGTATAATGTAAGAATAATGAATGCCTATGGAAGGAATGTCTGCCAGACCACCCTGTACCGGAGGGATCAGGGATCCGCCCAGGATCATCAGGATCAGGAAGGATGAACCCTGGCTGGTATATTTACCCAGACCTGCGATAGACAGTGCGAAGATACAGGACCACATTACGGAACAGAACAGGCCACCGCTGATGAAAGCGAAGATAGCTATTGAACCGGTAGTGCATAAGCCGATCACCATTGCAAGGATGCCGAGCAGGGCGAATATCATCAGCGTTTTAGCTGGTTTTTCCTGTCCGGCGAAGAAACCGATGATCTGTACTACCAGTACACCGGCATAAGGATATAATACGCTTACGTCTGTACCTTTCAGGTGGTTAGCGCCAAGCACTACGCCATAGGCAATGAAAGGAACGAATACGGAAAGTATTTTACGGGAACGTTCGGAAAGGTTGAATACCGTGATAGCACCTGTCCAGCGACCCACCATCATGCTACCCCAGAAGAGGGATACATAAGGATCGATCTGCGATTCATTCAGGCCTTCCAGCGTGAAGAAACCAGGATGTTTCAGGAGGGCGCCCATGTTGCTGGCGATGGTTACTTCCACACCAACGTACACGAAGATGGCGATCATACCGAGGATCAGCTGCGGGTATTTCATTGCACCCCAGCCGTTACCGTCCTTCTGTGCTTTCATTCTTGCATTGAACAGGATACCGAAGATGCCGATGATACCTACCAGGAAGAATGGCAGTCCTACCTCCGCGGTGGGAGAGAAGCCAATGTTAGTTTTAATGGCGTTCAGTATAATACCAACAAGGATCAGGACGAACATAGCAGTGATACCGCTTAATGAACGGCTAGCCTTGGCTGATTGTTCAAATGGCTCGTCAGAAGTTTCTGAAGGCATTTTGGAGAACCAGAAGATGGCGGCAGCAACAAGGAACAATACGATCAACAGGATGTAGAGTGTATTGATCTTGCTGATATCTGTATCAGCAGAAGCAGCAGCATCTTTGGCAGAACCAAACAGCAGGATACTTACAACGAGTGGTCCGATGGTGGTACCAAATGAGTTCACACCTCCCGCCAGGTTAAGGCGGTGGGTGCCTTTAGCCGGATCACCCAGCAGGATAGCAAAGGGATTAGCAGCGGTCTGCTGCAGAGAGAAGCCCAAAGCAACAATAAAGAACGCACCGAGAATAAGATAGAAGGCCATAGTGGCATCAGCCATTTTATTACCGATATTCACTGCAGCGATCAATGCCACTGCACCTACTACGGAAATCAGAAGGCCATAAATAATCCCTTTCTGGTAGCCGATCTTGTTTAAAATATCTACGCCCCGCAGTGCTGAAAAGAGGTACAGCAACAGCGAGCCGATAAAGTAAGCGCCGTAGAACGAGAAATCGATTAATTGTGATTCCAGCTGTCCCAAGTGGAAGTGGGCCTTACAGAAGGGAATAAAGATGCTGTTCGATGCAGCAACAAATCCCCAGAAAAAAAATACAAGTATCAGTACAAAGAAAGATGGATGTGTACTTTGCTTTGTTTGTTGAGCCATAAACGTGTTAAATTACTGTAATTTTTGCGCGATAAATGTATAAATTATTTTTCGAGAATTCCTAAATTTCAAAAATAAATGTGCCTATTTTCCTGAGGCAAAAACGTTTTAGCTAATATGTTATAAAATTTCTATTTAAATTAGACATAGAGTGATAATTATTCCGGCTTGGGAGTGAAAAAACGTACTTTTTGAACCAATTAAGATGGGAATTTAACTTAAATCTATTAAAAAAGCGTATTTAGTTACAAATTCCTATGAAATGCAGAAATAGTTGACTAAGTTCGCAAGGATCAATCAAAATCATTAAATTTTATAAACAGGAATGTAATGGCTAACACCGCAACTACGCTTGCCCCGCCTAAACAGGCTGGCTATGTGCAATCGCTTATTATTCTGGGCGTGCTTTATTTTATGCTGGGTTTTATCACGTGGGTGAATGCCACACTGATTCCATTCCTGCAAATATCCTGTGAGCTTTCCATCGCTGAAGCGTTGCTGGTGACTTTTGCTTCTTATCTGGGATACTTTTTCCTGGCAATCCCATCTTCTTTTATCATTAAAAAGACGGGTTTTAAGAACGGAATGGCCTATAGCCTGGTTATCATGGCTGCGGGTTGCCTGGTATTCATTCCGGCGGCTAATACCCGTAGTTTTGGTCTTTTCCTGACAGGGCTGTTCATACAGGGGGCGGGCATGTCGCTCTTACAGACCGCTTCCAACCCTTACGTAAGTATTATCGGGCCTATCGAAAGTGCCGCTAAACGCATCAGTATGATGGGTATCTGTAATAAGATTGCTGGTACTATAAGTCCGCTGATCCTTGCTTCCATCATTCTTAAAAATGCCAGTGAGCTGGAATTGAAAATAAAGGCGGCAACAGATCTGGTCGAAAAAAGTACCTTACTGGACAGCCTGGCTTCCAGGGTGATCCTTCCTTATATCGTTCTTGCGGTTTTCCTGGTATTACTGGCGATAGCCATTGGCCGTTCTTCCCTGCCGGAAATTGAAACTGAAAGCGGACCTGTGGATGCGGCGGGAAAGACGCTGACAGACAACAGAACCAGTGTTTTCCAGTATCCTTACCTGTTGCTGGGCGCCCTGTGTATTTTCATGTATGTTGGTGTGGAAGTAATGGCTGGTGACGTAATAGGCACTTATGGCAGGGAACTGGGCATGAGCCTTGATAAAACGAAATATTTCACCACATTCACTCTGGCTGCCATGCTGGTGGGATACGTTGTGGGGATTATTACCATTCCGAAATACCTGTCTCAGGACAAAAGTTTACGTATCTGCGCTATTCTGGGTATACTGTTTACCACCTGCGCATTTATGACCAAAGGCTATACCGCAGTTACTTTCATTGCCTTACTGGGTTTAGCTAACTCCCTGATGTGGCCGGCCATATTCCCGCTTGCCATTGAAAAGCTGGGCAGATTTACAAAGCTGGGCTCCGCTTTCCTGGTCATGGGTATTGTTGGTGGTGGTGTACTGCCGCAGATATTTTCCCGTCTGTATAACCCTGAAAGTTTTATTTATGTGCAGGGTATGGACTTCAGGCATGCCTTCCTGTACTGTATGGTACCAGGGTATATCTACATTCTCTATTATGCAGTAGCCGGACACAAAGTAGGTAAGAAGTAATTACGAACTTGTTATAAGAACGAAGCCTTCCGCCATGGCGGAAGGCTTCGTTTATTTTAGTACTGGTCGTCCAGTGCAAAGATCGGTTTTCGGTTCATCCACCGGCCGCGGGTGAAATCAGGGATGTACTGCACATTCCCACCTTCTGCTACCGATTGCTCACTCAGTGGAGTGATAGCATACCAGGTAGCCAGGTCGTATACATCGAGGGCATAAGGCGCGCGCCGTTTAACGCTTTCTATAAAAGAGTTGATCACATACCAGTCCATACCGCCATGGCCTGCACCGGCAGCGCTGCTGGTGTAACGCTTCCATAATGGGTGATCATACCTGGCCATGTAACTGCCGGCATCCTTTTCTGTACCTGCTTTTTCCCATTCGTCATATGGGCTTTTCCCTTCCACATAGATAGAATCGAGATCGTCCATCCAGAGGCCATTGGTACCCTGTACGCGGAAGTTAAGCGAGTAGGGGCGGGGAGAATTGGTATCATGTGATAACATGATGGTCTCGCCGTTGTTGGTGCGGATCAGTGTGGACACGATATCGCCCAGTTTGAACTCCACCTTGGCATTCGGATGGCTTTCACCACCATTATCTACGATGTACTTATGCAGTCCCCTGGATTTGGTGGCTACAGAAGTGAGTGATAGCAGGCGGTTGCCGCGGTTGATGTTGATCATATTGGCAACGGGGCCCAGGCCATGTGTCGGGTAGAGGTCACCATTGCGGTGCACACTGTGATTGGTACGCCATTTGGCTTCCGACATGGCATTCTCTCCAAATTCAACACCACCACCATACAACTGTTTACCATTGTTGAATTTCACCTTGCGGAGGTCATGCTGGTAACCGCCCTGCAGGTGTGTCAGTTCGCCGAAAAGGCCCTGCCGTACCATGTTCAATACAGCCATCACGTCGCGACGATAGCATACATTCTCCATGCCGAACAGCGGAACGCCGGTGTCTTCGCTGGTATTGACCAGGTTCCAGCACTCCTGGATGTCAGACGCACCACATACTTCTACGGCCGGTGTTTTACCTGCTTTCATGGCAGCGATCGCCTGTATGGAATGCCATTCCCAGGGAGTAGCAATCACCACGGCATCGATATCATCGCGTTTTAGCATGTTGTGGAAATCTTCCGGACCGTTGCTGTATTCGGCTACTTTCTTCTTGCCGCCATAGGCTTTGTCGATCAACTGACGTGACTGGGGGATAGCCCATTTGGTGTCAGGATCGCAGATGGCAATAACATCTACATCGTCCCGGTGAAGGCATAGTTCCAGGTGCCCTTGTCCGCGGGCGCCGACTCCGATCAATCCTACTCTTACTTTTTCTTTTTTGGTGTTTGCAAAGAGGCGGGCAGGGGTATTGAGGAGGGTCAATCCTACACCTGCTGCCACAGTGTTTTTGAGAAAGTTTCTCCTGTGTAAGTGCTGCTTTTTCATGCGTGTAAAGGTTTTAGCCCTTGCTAAAAGAACGAGACTGCTGGTGTATGCATGTGATGTCTAAAAGTATAGAAAATGTGGTATAGTTGCTATAGTCGCTATAAAATAGTTTGCAGCCGTATTATCAGAATGGCCCTGCCGTTGTTTATAAGGCCATTATCCGGCTGATTTTCGTCTGGCAGGAAGAATGTCCGCTGAACCGGTTCTCCTGTATTTTAGCTTTCCCTGCATCAATTTTCTCCTGTTGTATACTTGTCGCTTTATTAAACATTATTTTTAGATGGATACATGATCATCCAGATCGTATCAGGAATAAACAAAACAGGTCGTATCACTACTGATTGCGCCGGAAGCAATTCCGGTTCCACGAAAGACAAACATCAGAGATGAGAAAATTTCTTTTAATGGCGGGGCTTTGCAGCACCCTGGCCACTGTTCATGCGCAGGAAATTGCCCCTTATGGTGCACTGCCATCCAAAGCCCAGGTAGACTGGCAGAACATGGAATACTACATGTTCATCCACCTGGGTCCGAATACTTTTACTGACAATGAATGGGGACATGGGGACGAAGACCCGAAGGTGTTCAATCCTACCCAGCTGGATGCCCGTCAGTGGGCGCGTACCGCGAAACTGGCAGGCATGAAGGCCATCATTATCACCGCTAAACACCACGATGGTTTCTGCCTCTGGCCCAGTAAGTACAGCACCCACACCGTGAGGGAAAGTGCCTGGAAAAACGGGAAGGGCGATGTGTTGAAAGAACTGTCGGCCGCCTGTAAGGAATATGGCCTGAAGTTCGGTGTGTACCTGTCGCCCTGGGACCGTAACCATCCAGCCTACGGCACGCCTGAGTACAACCAGGTATTCTCCAATACGCTGAATGAGGTGCTTAGCAGCTATGGCCCGGTATTCGAACAGTGGTTCGATGGCGCCAACGGCGAAGGTCCGAATGGCAAAAAGCCGGTATATGACTGGGACCTCTTCCACAATACGGTATATAAGAATCAGCCCAATGCGGTCATCTTCAGCGACGTAGGTCCTGGTTGCCGCTGGGTAGGGAATGAAGATGGTATTGCCGGCACTACCAACTGGGCTACGCTGAACGTGAAAGGCTTTACGCCTGGTAAAGGCGCGCCTGCGCAGTCTGTGCTGAACGAAGGGAATATCAATGGTGAGAAATGGATACCGGCAGAATGTGACGTATCTATCCGTCCGGGATGGTTCTACAGCGCTTCTACCAACGATAAGGTAAAGAGCACTCAGCAGCTGCTGGACATCTATTATGGCTCCGTAGGGCGTAATGGCAATATGTTGCTGAACGTACCGGTGGACAGAAGAGGGCTGATCTATTCGGCAGACTCCATTCGCCTGATGGAATTCAAGCGTTTCCGGGATGCGAGCTTTAAAACGAACCTGGCGCTGAAAGCGAAAGTGACCGCTACAGAGACCCGTCAGAACAATACGAAGGTGAAAGCAGCCAACCTGGTAGATGGCAAAGGAGATACCTACTGGGCAACGCCGGATAATGTGCTGAAAGGTACGATCACCCTGACCTTTCCAAAACCAACCTCCTTCAACAGGTTGGTACTGCAGGAATATATTACACTGGGCCAGCGTGTGAAGGCCTTCTCGGTAGAAATCCTGGAGAACGGGGCTTTCAAGGAGATAGCAACCGCTACTACTATCGGTCATAAGCGCATCCTGTCTTTCCCTGATGTAACCACTACGCAGGTGCGTATTAATATACAGGATGCACTGGCTTGTCCGGTGATCAGTGAGGTACAGCTGTACAAAGCACCGGGATTACTGGCAGTGCCTGTTATCCAGCGTAATAAGCAGGGTGAGGTAAGCATTACCTGCTCTTCTCCTGATCCTGAATTGCATTATACGATAGATGGTAAGGAGCCGGGCTATGCTTCTCCTAAATATACGGGCGCCATTTCCCTGCCCGCAGGAGGTGTTGTAAAGGCCAAAGCGTTCCTCGAAAAAGGAAAGAAAGCCAGCGCAACGGTCACCGCGGTGTATGATATCGCTCCTGCAAAATGGAAGGTGACCTTTACTGACGGACAGGCAAAAGGAGCTGATCCGGAAAAGGCGATAGATGGTAATCCGGAGTCTTTCTGGGCTTCTGCGATCCAGCCAGACGTAGCGAAGTATCCTCATGAGATCCAGGTAGACCTGGGAGAGGAGCTGACGTTCAAGGGCTTTACCTATACACCGCGACACCTGACGGAGAAGGCGGGTACCATATATGGGTATGCTTTCTATGTGAGTGAAGATGGAAAGAACTGGGGAGCGCCGGTAGCACAAGGAAACTTTGCCAACATAGCAAACAATCCTGTGACACAAATGGTCAGATTCGGTAAACCGGTGAAGGGACATTTTATAAAGCTGGTGGCAGTTGCTCCCGCCAATGAAAAGGAGCAATGGGCCAGTGTGGCAGAACTGGGCGTTATTACCAGATAAGTAAATTATTGATTTTCAGTAGCTCCCCGTCAAACTGGCGGGGAGTTTTTGTTATATGTATTTTTAAAATCTATGTTGGCCCGTAATTTGCAACTACCTATCTGATAATTTAACGTATCGTCTTTAATTTTTTTAACCGCGAAAAAAAATAATAGTATAACTTTGCGTTTGATTTTTATTAAAGACAGTTTTTAACAATTTAATGCTGAACTGAAGTTGGAAAACTTTGCGGCCCATAACCTTTCTGCATATCATCCTTCTCTGATGGAAGGAGAGTACTCTATTGGGTTCAATGTCTTTAGATATCTTTCCCGACGACCTCGTATTTGATAGCGTCCGCTCACATCATGCACGCTATCGCAACACCGTGATCCTCTCAGTCACACAAAAAGGTGTTTTTTATCCAGCAATGGATTCCAGATTATTAATTTTATTGATTTACGTTTTCAATTGACAAAATTGGAAAATCCGAATATCATTGTCAGGGTTGCTACCGCTGACGATCAACATTATGGCAAAACCATCACTGACGAGATGGAAGCTTCCGCCAAAGCACGTGGTACAGGTATTGCCAAACGTTCTCCCGAGTATGTTCAACTTAAGATGGAGGAAGGAAAAGCCGTTATAGCAGTTACAGATAAAGGCGAATGGGTAGGTTTTTGCTATATAGAAGCCTGGGGACATGAAAAATTTGTGGCCAACTCGGGCCTTATCGTGAATCCTGCCTTCAGGGGACACGGTGTGGCAAAGGCTATCAAACATCGCGTGTTCGAACTGTCAAGGGAGAAATACCCTGACGCCAAAATATTCGGTCTGACTACAGGGCTTGCTGTGATGAAGATCAACTCGGAACTGGGTTACGAGCCGGTAACCTATTCAGAGCTGACTGACGATGACGAGTTCTGGAAAGGATGCCGGAGTTGTGTGAACTTTGACGTGCTGACGAGCAAGAACCGTAAGAACTGTCTCTGTACGGCTATGTTATACGATCCGGTTGAGAAAGCCAAGGAAGAGGCGGAGAAAAAGGAAGCGATGAAAAAGGCCAGCCTGACCATCAGGACCGAGACAGAAGCACATGCTCAGGTACTCGTAGCAGCGAATGGTGAGATGAATCACAAAAAAGCGAGGAAGTTCAAGGAAAACTTCAAGCTGTTCGAAAGATGGCTGCGCTTTAAAAGACACGTGCTGCTGAAGAGTGGAAAGGAAGGTGTTAACACTGGCAGTGCACCAGCTAACAAGAAGAGGTTCTTCCTGTTCAACTTATTTTAAGAGATCATTTTTAATTATAACGCATCGCCCATACAGTCGTGTGGAGAAGGAGCACAATCTTATCATAAATGAAAAAAGTAGTACTTGGATTTAGCGGAGGCCTTGATACTTCCTATTGCGTAAAATACCTGACAGAAGAAAAAGGGTATGAAGTGCATTCAGTTATCATCAATACCGGTGGCTTTTCAGCAGAAGAGCTGCAGGAGATTGAAAAGCGTGCATACAGTCTGGGAGTGAAAAGCCATAAAACGGTAGATGCAGTACGTTCTTATTATGATAGTGCTATCAAATACCTGGTATTTGGTAATGTGTTGAAGAATAACACCTATCCGCTGAGTGTAAGTGCGGAACGTGTTACACAGGCGCTGGTGATTGCACAGCATGTGAAGGAACTGGGTGCTGATGCCGTAGCGCACGGTAGTACCGGCGCTGGTAACGACCAGGTGCGTTTCGATATGATCTTCCATATCATGATCCCCGGTGTTGAGATCATCACGCCGATCCGTGATATGAAACTGAGCCGTGAAGAGGAGATTGCTTACCTGAAAGGTAAGGGTGTGCAGATGAACTTCGAGAAAGCAGCTTATTCTATTAATAAAGGCATCTGGGGTACTTCCGTAGGTGGTAAGGAAACACTGACATCAGACGGGTTCCTGCCTGAGGAGGCATGGCCTACCCAGCTGTCAAAACAAGGTGTTGAAAAGGTATCCCTGCAGTTCGTAAAAGGTGAACTGACCGGCGTGAACGGTAAGACCTTCAGTCATCCGTCAGAAGCTATCCAGCATCTGCAGGAACTGGCTGGTCCGTTTGCTATCGGCCGCGATATCCACGTAGGGGATACCATCATTGGTATCAAAGGCCGTGTGGGTTTTGAAGCCGCTGCACCTGTGATCATCATCAAAGCACACCATGCACTGGAAAAACATGTGTTGACCAAATGGCAGCTGACCTGGAAAGACCAGTTGTCACAGTTCTATGGTAACTGGTTGCATGAAGGACAGGTAATGGACCCTGTAATGCGCGACATCGAAGCCTTCCTGCAGCACAGCCAGGAGCATGTAACTGGTGAAGTATATGTTACCCTGCAGCCTTACCGCTTCCAGGTAACAGGTATCAAATCCGAATATGACCTGATGAGCAGCAAGTTTGGTAAATACGGTGAAATGAACAGTGGCTGGACCGGCGAAGATGTGAGAGGATTCAGCAAAATATTCGGTAACCAGACCATGATCTGGCATCAGATTGCAGAAAGTGTGAAGGACAAATAGCCGGAGGCGCAAAACACAAGAAAAATGGCAAACGACAAAAAAATAAAGGCGGGGATCATTGGAGGAGCAGGGTATGGCGGCGGTGAAATGATCCGTCTTTTATTGAATCATCCCAACGTAGAGATCTCTTATGTAAATAGTCGGAGCAACGCCGGCAATCCCCTGTACGCAGTACATGCCGACCTGCTGGGGGAAACTGAGCTTACCTTTACCGGTGAGATCAGCAGCGATATAGATGTATTGTTCCTGTGTCTCGGACACGGAGAAGCAAAGAAATTCCTGGAAGAAACGGAGATCGCTCCAGCGGTAAAAGTGATTGACCTCAGCCAGGACTTCAGGCTGGGAGAGACTGTGAAAGGAAGGGAGTTCGTATACGGACTGCCTGAAATGCAGCGGGAAAAGATCGTTACTGCCAATAATATTGCTAACCCGGGTTGTTTTGCAACTGGTATCCAGTTAGGATTGTTGCCATTGGCCAAAGCGGGTTTGCTGCAGGAGGTACATACCACCGGTATCACAGGATCCACCGGTGCAGGACAGAGTTTGCAGGCCACTTCCCATTTCACATGGAGGGCCAACAACATCTCCACTTACAAAGTACTGACCCATCAGCATTTAAAAGAAATCCGACGAAGCTTACAGCTGTTGCAGCCCTCCTTTGCCGGCGACGTAAACTTCGTACCGGTACGCGGGGATTTTCCAAGAGGTATCTGGGTAACCTCTTACCTGCAGAGCGATTTGTCGCTTGAAGAAGCGCAGCAGCTGTATAAAGCCTATTACGCAGGACATCCGTTTACACATGTGAGTGATAAACAGATAGACCTGAAGCAGATCGTGAACACCAACAAATGCCTGATCCAGCTGGAAAAGGTAGGAAACAAACTGGTGATCCACTCTATAGAAGACAATCTGCTGAAAGGTGCATCCGGACAGGCCGTACAGAATATGAACCTGATGTTCGGACTGGATGAAACTGCGGGATTAAGGCTGAAGTCTGTTGTATTTTAAACTATGCCCAACCAGGTGCCAATTTTAACAATCTCCCGTGTAGAACGGGAACAATCTGAGCTACGATGCAATTATTTGACGTATATCCCATTAATGATATCACTATAGAGAAAGCTGCGGGTTCCAATGTATGGGATGCGCAGGGCAATAAATATCTTGACCTGTATGGCGGTCATGCGGTAATTTCCATTGGTCATACACATCCTCACTATGTACAACGCTTAACAGATCAGTTACAGAAAGTAGGATTCTATTCCAACTCTATCAAAATACCACTGCAGCAGGAGCTGGCAGAGAAACTGGGTAAGATCTCCGGTAAGGAAGATTACCAGCTGTTCCTCTGTAACTCCGGTGCGGAGGCCAATGAGAATGCGCTGAAACTGGCGTCTTTCCACAATGGAAGGAAGAAAGTGATCGCATTTAGAAAGTCATTCCATGGCAGAACTTCACTGGCAGTAGCCGCTACTGACAATCCGAAGATCGTAGCGCCGGTAAATGAAACGGACAACATCGTATTCCTGCCCTGGCAGGATGAGGCAGCGCTGGAAGCAGCCTTTAAACAATATGAGGTATCTTCTGTTATCATCGAAGGTATTCAGGGCGTAGGCGGTATCCAGGTAGCGAGTGCGTCATTCCTGCAAAAGATCAGAAGCCTTTGTGATGCACATAATGCCGTGTTTATTGCAGATAGCGTGCAGTGTGGTTATGGCAGAAGTGGCAAATTCTACTCTCACGATTTTGCCGGTGTGAATGCAGACATCTACACGATGGCAAAAGGAATGGGTAATGGTTTCCCTATCGGTGGTATTATCATTGCGCCGCATATCAAAGCTTCCTATGGTTTACTGGGTACTACCTTTGGAGGTAATCACCTGGCTTGTGCAGCAGCACTGGCCGTACTGGAAGTGATAGAAAAGGATAACCTGATCGCCAATGCAGCGAAAGTAGGCGGTTACCTGATCGAGCAACTGAAAACATTCCCGCAGGTAAAAGAAGTAAGAGGAAGAGGATTGATGATCGGTATAGACCTGCCTGAATCATTGAGTCATGTAAGGAAAGAACTGTTGTTCAAGCATAAGATCTTTACCGGTGAGGCTAAGCCAAACGTAATAAGACTGCTGCCTTCCCTGGCACTGACCATGGAACACGCAGATCAGTTCCTGACTGCATTCAAACAGGAAGTAGAGAAAAACTAAACAATCATCATTACAGAGCCCATACAGAAAATGAAACAATTTATTTCCGTAGATGATGTGCCAAGTGTCCCGCGGTTAGTGGAGATAGCACTGGAGTACAAAAAACAGCCTTTCAAAGACAACACATTAGGACAGAACAAGACGCTGGGAATGATATTTCTGAACCCCAGTCTGCGAACCCGATTGAGTACGCAGGTGGCGGCGAAGAACCTCGGAATGGAAGTAGTGGTATTTAACATCGATAAGGAAGGCTGGCAGCTGGAAATGAATGATGGCGCTATAATGAATGGAAATACTTCGGAGCACGTGAAAGAAGCTGCAGCCGTAATGGGGCAGTACTTCGACATCATGGCGATCCGTACATTTCCGGGACTGAAAGATAAAGAGTCTGATTATAAGGAGAAATATATCAATCAGTTCATCAAATACGCAGGCGTACCGGTATTGAGCCTGGAAAGCGCTACCCTGCATCCTTTGCAGAGTTTAACAGATGTGATCACCATTAAGGAGCGCTGGCAGCAGCCACGCAAACCGAAGGTGGTAATGACCTGGGCGCCGCACGTAAAACCGTTGCCACAGGCTGTTCCCAACTCCTTTGCACAGTGGATCAATGCCTGGGGTGAAGCCGATTTCGTGATCACACATCCGGAAGGATATGAACTGGACCCGAAATTCACCGGCAATGCGCAGATAGAATACAACCAGGACAAAGCCCTGGAAGGTGCGGATTTTGTGTATGTAAAGAACTGGTCTTCTTATAAAGATTATGGTAAGATCACCTGTACAGATAGTAACTGGATGGTGACCGACGAAAAACTGAAGGGAACCAACCAGGCAAAAGTGATGCACTGTTTGCCGGTAAGAAGGAATGTGGTGATTGCTGATGAAGTGCTGGACGGACCCAATTCCATCGTGATCCCTGAAGCGGCTAACCGTGTATGGGCGGCACAGGCGGTATTAAGCCAGATCTTAAAAGGTTAATTTGTATGATCGATCTCTTTGTAATAAAAGTCGGCGGTAACGTCATCGATAATCCTAAGTTGCTGGAAGAATTCCTCAGGAATTTTGCAGCCATCAAGGGAAAGAAAATACTGATCCATGGGGGTGGCAAAATAGCCACTCGCATGGGAGACAAGCTGGGTATTGAATCAAAATATGTTAATGGCCGCCGTATCACTGATGCGGAGACGATCGACGTAGTGACAATGGTATACGGTGGATTGGTGAATAAACAACTGGTAGCTAAATTACAGGCCAATGGCTGTAATGCGATCGGTATGACAGGCGCTGATGCCAATATCATCCCAGCTGTGAAACGTCCGGTGAAAGAGATCGATTATGGATTTGTAGGAGATATCAACACTGAAGATGTACAGGGTACTTCCCTGAAAGCATTGCTGGAGGCTAACCTGGTGCCTGTATTTGCGCCGCTTACACATGATGGTAAGGGGCAGATGCTGAACACCAATGCAGATACGATTGCTTCATCACTGGCGATAGCCTTGTCAAAGTTTTACAACGTAAGGCTGATCTATTGCTTCGAGAAGAAAGGTGTGCTGCATAGCCCGGACGATGATAATTCTGTTATTACCCTGATAGACCGTATGATCTATGAGGAACTAAAGGCTGATAACGTGCTGACGGACGGTATCCTGCCTAAACTGGAAAATGCTTTCGCAGCTATAGAAAGTGGTGTGGCGGAAGTACTGATTGGTCATGCTGATGACGTACAGAGCAACACCACAGATACAGTAGCGGGTACTTTAATACGCTAAACCTATGTGGAACCAACAGCTGTATGATGATGCAGTAACTTTATTAAAAGGGCTGATCTCCATCCCTTCCCTGAGCAGGGAGGAACAGGGGACTGCCCAACTGATCGCTGATTTTCTGAGAGAGCGGAATATTCCTTATCAGCAGCACCTGAATAATATATGGGCAAAAAATAAACATTTTGACCCTGCAAAGCCCGTTATTGTTTTTAACTCTCACCACGATACTGTAAAACCTAATCCGCAATACACCCGCGACCCTTTTTCTCCCGATGTCGAAGACGGTAAACTATTCGGTCTTGGCAGTAATGACGCAGGCGGATGCCTGGTCAGTCTTATCGCTACTTTTCTGCATTTTTATGATCGTAGCGATATGGCTTACAACATCATTCTTACTGCCACGGCAGAAGAAGAGATCAGTGGTGTAAACGGTATTGAAAGTATCCTGTCACAATTGCCGGCAGTTGATTTTGCGATCGTGGGAGAGCCTACACAAACACAACTGGCTACTGCTGAAAAAGGCCTGATGGTACTGGATTGCACCGTATATGGCAAGGCAGGACATGCTGCGCGCGATGAGGGAGAGAATGCTTTGTACAAAGCATTGCCGGACATAGAATGGTTCAGGACCTATCGCTTCCCAAAAGTGTCTGATACACTTGGGCCTGTGAAGATGAGCGTAACGGTGATCAACACTTCCAACAAAGCACACAATGTGGTACCGGCGGATTGTACTTTTGTCGTGGATGTGCGCGTAACGGAGCAATATACGCTGGAAGAAGTGCTGGACATCATCCGTGCAAATGTGCAATGTGAAGTGAAGCCACGTTCCCTGCGTATGCGTCCTTCAGGTATTCCGATAGATCATCCTTTTGTACAGGGTGGCTTACGTCATGGTAAGACTACCTATGGCTCGCCCACTACATCAGATCAGGCGCTGATACCAGCTACCTCCATCAAGATGGGGCCTGGTGACTCCGCCCGTTCGCATACTGCGGACGAATATATTTACCTGGATGAAGTTCGTCAGGGTATTGATAGTTACATTAAATTACTGGAAGAAATCTTGTAGATATGAAAATCTGGCAAAAGGATAAAACAGCGCTGGCAGAAGTGGACAAGTTCACCGTCGGTAAAGACCGTGAGATGGACGCTTATCTGGCGCCTTTCGATGTGCTGGGCTCCCTGGCACATACGGCCATGCTGGAGAGCATCGGGCTGTTGACAGCAGATGAACTGACGATCCTGCAAAAGGAATTAAAACAGATATATAAAGAAATACAGGAGGGCAATTTTACGCTGGAAGATGGCGTGGAAGATATCCATTCACAGGTAGAACTGATACTCACCCGCAGACTGGGAGAAGTAGGCAAGAAGATCCACAGTGGCCGTTCCCGTAACGACCAGGTACTGGTAGACCTGAAACTGTTCCTCCGTCATGAGCTGGAAGTGCTGGTAGGAGAGGTGAAAACCTTATTCGATCTGCTGCAACAGAAAAGTATTCAATACAAAGATCACCTGATACCTGGTTATACGCATTTGCAGATAGCAATGCCATCTTCCTTCGGATTATGGTTTGGTGCTTATGCGGAAAGCCTGGTAGATGATCTGACTGTTTTACAGGGTGCTTATAAAGTAGTGAATAAAAACCCACTGGGTTCCGCAGCGGGTTATGGTTCTTCCTTCCCGTTGAACCGTACCATGACTACACAGTTACTGGGTTTTGATGACCTGAACTACAATGTGGTGTATGCACAGATGGGACGTGGCAAAACAGAAAAGATCGTTGCCTTTGCACTGGCGGGCATTGCTTCCACAGTGGCGAAAATGGCCATGGACGCCTGTCTGTTCATGAACCAGAACTTTGGTTTTATCAGTTTCCCTGATGAGCTGACCACAGGCTCCAGCATCATGCCTCACAAGAAGAATCCTGATGTGTGGGAACTGATCCGCTCACATGGTAATAAACTGCAGGCATTGCCGAATGAGATCACTATGATGATCACGAACCTGCCCAGCGGTTATCACCGTGACCTGCAGCTGCTGAAGGAAAACCTGTTCCCTGCATTTGGCGTGCTGAAAGATTGTTTGCGTATGGCAGGATTAATGCTGGAGAATATCCGCATCAAAGAAAACATACTCGAAGATGAGAAATACCGTTACCTGTTCAGCGTGGAAGTAGTGAACAAGCTTGTACTGGAAGGGGTGCCTTTCCGTGAAGCCTATAAGCAGGTAGGATTGGATATTGAGAAAGGCAACTTCACACCTGATAAGACCGTGCAACATACGCATGAAGGAAGTATTGGTAATCCAGGGAATGAAGAAGTAAACAGGATGATGGATGAAGTGATCAAAGGTTTTCCTTTCGGAAAGGTAGCAGCAGCAGTAGAGAAGCTGTTGAGTTAAACGAAGGGAGATATACGTTATAAAAGAAGAAGCCTGAAAGTACAATACTTTCAGGCTTCTTCTTTTATAACGTATTTACTAAATAGCCTCGATGGATAACCTCGTGGACTTCTCCTTTTCATCATACTCGGAGACAATGATATGGCCATCCTTTGCTGGATAGATGTTTGTTTTTACCTCATTATTGTTCTTAGCTATTTTCCGCACGATCTTTTTCTCATGGACATTGTAAATAATAATGTCTTTTTCGCCTTTAACAATCAGGAAGGAAGTTTTGGTGTCTGGGTTGGTTAAGGAATAAAAACTGCAGTTGTCAGCGAATTGAAATACCGGCGCCGCATTTTTTCGTTTATATATTTCGGTGCCGATGCTGTCAACATAGCTGATCTTACCATTCTTATCCATTTGCATCAACAGTACATCATCGAAGGAATAGGTGCCGAATGCACCTGTTGCCATCATAACATAGTAAGGGATCAGCAATGGCATTGTTACTATACCGGCAATCAGAGCTCCCTTGTTTTTCTTTGCAGTAAGGCGGCTTCCCAGAAAATAGGTGTTACCCTCAAAGTCTCTGAAAGAAGGGCGTGGCACGATGTGCCCCCGGGCGCTGGTGATGTAACCTTTGGAGGTGATATCATTATCAGTGCTGTCAGCCCAGCAGGAATAAACAGTTTTCACATCTTCTTTATGAGCGCCATTTATATCCATTTTGAAAATGCCTTTGAACGCTCCGTTGTAGATGTCGTATACGTTGCCCTCGCTGTTCTCCTGGAATTTGCCGGCAACAATGCCAGAGATAAATAATTTACCGGTAGCGGGGTCATTCCCAAAGCCGAGAATATCCAGCATGCGTTGTTTTTTATCCCTTAGCGGCAGTTTCAGTGTAGGAGAGTTAGCCGTGCCGCTGTAGCCATAGAGGGTATAACCGCTGCCGTATTCCTCTGCTTTTTGCGTGAGCAGGTAGATATCATCGCCGGCAGTATGCAGATAATAAGTGGCTGCAACTTCTTTCACTTGTCGTTCACCGATCTTTTCACCGGCAGCATTAAAAGTGAGCAAAGATTTTTTAGTCTTGTCACCATAGAAGGCGGCGAAACCCACACCGCTGATATTTTTCAGCTGGATGTCCTGTTTGAACGGACGTATACCTGCTTCGTATTCTTTCAGTGCTACATATAGATCGACGTCAGCCTTCTTTTCGAAGGTTTTCGTAATCTCGCCCTGCAGGTTGATGAACTGCGCGAAGAAAGATACATAGCCTTTCTTCGCTGCTATTTTGTAAGAGATTTTGTGTTTTGCAGTTGTACCTAATACATCACTTTTGATGTAGGTCAGACAGAGGATATCCTGCTCGAAAGCTACACTGCGCAGGTTCAGCTTCTGCTGACTGAACTTCACCTTTCCGATATCGTTCAGGTTTTCATCCATGATAGTGATCTCGTAGTTAAAAGAGTCTTTGCTGGCTTTTTCCAGTTCGGTAAATGTCAGATAGCCTACGAGGCTTCCATCCTGCAGAATGCTGTGCAGGGAAGTAGAAATGCCACTACCCACCTGTTTAAATACCCTGGACTGGGCATTGACATTAGAAACAATAAATAAGGCGTACAGGAATACCAGGAATCTTTTTTTCATTTATAAGTGTTTAAAAGTGCAACTACGTGGTGTAGGTTTGAATTTTGTGACGTACAAGGCCCGTACCGGTCTGAAAGGTGATTTGCTATGAATTGCAGGGCATTATGTTTGATGCGCTGCCAGATAGTGTGAACAGTGATGGTCATGGATAACCAGGTATAAGTCTCATGCAATGTCCCCTCGAAGGTATAGGTGTGATTTTCAGGCAATATAAGAAAAAATAATACTATATAGGCGGATTCATTTTCGGGACTACAAACTATTGGAAATAAAAAGGGCCGTCCACCAACGGCGGACAGCCCTTTTCCTGTTCTAAGCTATTTTAGAAGGCTATATTGACGCCGGCGAAGAAATTGGTGCCAGCCATCGGATAGTATCCGTTCGTCGATTTTTCGGCCCCATCCTCTTTATATGCGTAAGTCCATCCGTTGGGTGAATACTTCTTGTTCCAGATATTGTTCAGCATAAACTGTACACCGAGTTCTTTGAATAGCGGCTGCGGAATGACATAGTTAATGCGAAGATCGTTGGTATAGTAACCGTCCAGGCTACGTGCTTTTGTACTGGTATTATCCAGATACTGCCTGCTTACATATTTGCCCAGGAGGCTTATTTCCAGGTTCCTGATCGGTCTGGCTGTTAATGTATAACCGCCTACAAAAGAAGGAGAGAAGGCAATATTGCTGTTGTTGTAAGTGACTGTATCCTGCAGGCCGGTGTTGTAGTTATCAACGAAATTCCTGAAGTCTTTTACCTTATTACGGCTCAGGGCAGCGTTGGCCGACAGGGTGAAGAGGCGGCCCAGTCTTGTGCTAGCCTGCAGCTCTACGCCGGCACGGTAGCTTTTCGGAATATTGGTGCGGGTATAAGCGCCTACATCATTCAGCTGACCGGTTTGCACCAGCTGGTTTTTATAGTTCATGTAGTAGGCATTGGCATGTAATACCAGGTTGCCGCTGCGGTAGGAATATCCTGCCTCGATATCACGCAGTGTTTCGTGTTTAGGTGTATTGTTCACTCCAGCTTCGAAGTCATCGCGGTTAGGTTCTTTATTGCCCACTGCAAAGGACGCATATACTTCCTGGTGGCCGTCTACTGTATAGGAAATACCTGCTTTCGGATTAAAGAAGTTATAGTCGTTGTGTTGTATCAGGTGAGGATTATCATCAAACCCATCGATATTGTATTTCACCGTACGGTATTGCAGATCAGCAAACAGGCGGAGGGCAGTTGTGAGTTTGTATTCGCCTTTCCAGTAGATGTTGAGATCGCGTTTAAAAGCGTCGTTGTCGTAATACTTGTGATCTTTGTCTATCGCATATTGCGCCCAGATGATCTTACCATAGTGACTGCCTTCATAGCGATTCCAGCCACCACCCAGGCTCCAGTTAAGGTGAGTGCCTTTATAGTTCACAGAGAAGATACCACCGTAGAAATGGTTGTCCAGCCAGAGTTGTCTGATGAGATCTGTTTTTGTTACAGGTGCCCCGTTGATCACAGGATCAGCAATGCCATAGTCGGCAAATGCTTGTGCTTCCTTGTATTGCTCATAATAACCTCTACCGCGGGTGTAGTGTGCCGCAACGTTGAAATCGAGCCTGGAGTTAAGAGATTGGTTCAGGAACAACTGATAGTGATCCTGTTGGTAGTTATCTGTTTCATTATCGTAGTAAGAACCATCGGAACGTTGTCCGGCAGAGTTGTATGTACGATGTGTTTTCAGTGAATCAAAGGGTACACCGTTCCATGCCTGGTAGGTCTTTTCCTTGCCGGAAAACACGTTGAGGCGGATAGCGGTATTTTTGGAAATATAGGCAGCAGATGTATAGAAAGAGCGCAGATCGGAGGATGCGCGGTCTATATAACCATCTGAAGAGATCTTAGACAGTCTGGCGTCAATGGTGAAGTGGTCATTGATCAAACCTGAACCTGCTTTCACTGTATGTTTCCAGGAGTTGAAGGAACCGTAGCTGTTGCTGATCTCACCATAGGCTTTATCCCTGAAATCGTTGGTGCTGAGGTTCAGCGAAGCACCGAAAGCACCAGCCCCATTGGTAGAGGTACCTACACCTCGTTGCAGCTGAATGCTGCTGACAGAAGACGCAAAGTCGGGCATGTTCACGAAGAAAGTACCCTGTGACTCTGCATCATTGATAGGGATACCATTTGCAGTGACATTGATACGGGTGATATCAGAACCTCTCACGCGGATGCCAGTATAACCGATACCTGTTCCGGCATCGGAGTTGGTAACCACACCTGGTTGCTGATTCAGCAGCAGTGGCAGGTCCTGTCCGAGATTCTGTCTTTTGATGTCTTCAGCAGTTACGGTCGACTGTGTGAAAGGCGAGTGTTCACCTGCACGCAGACTGGTGATCTCCACGGGCTTCACAAAGAGGCCGGTTTCTTCCAGGGAGATATCTGTCTGAATGCTGCTGCCGTTGGCGCTGATATTCGTCGTAAATGTCTTAAAACCAAGATAAGCGGCTTGTAGGCTATAGTGACCTTTTGAAGGGATGGTAAAGCGGTATTGGCCGCTTTCATTGGTATAAACACCGGTATTGGAGGAAGGGATACTTACAGAAACTCCCGGCAGTGGTTTGCCACTGTTCTTGTCAGTCACTGTTCCTGTCAGCACAGTTTGCGCGTGTACAGTACTTAAGCTGCATAGCAGCAAAAGAAATAAAAGTTGTCTCATGGACGTTGACGGTTTAATAGCTTACAATCTGTAGCTTTCTTTCAATAATATTGGGTAAGGAAGAGATTGTTCGCTTACCTTTCCTAAACAGCATTACCTGGTCAGGTTCAACGGGTCTGATCTCAGCCTGATAGTAAGGCACCCCGAGGTGAAACAAGGGAGTTTTGAATGCTAATTGCGCCAGTACGCACTCCTGTTTCCGGGAACAAAGTTATAGCTGCGGAGATTAAAAAGAGAAAATATTTTTCACAATGACAGAAAATGTATAATTTCCATTCATTATACATCTCACTCAAATTGAATCCTCCCTGAACTTTTTTTAGTGTTAACCAAATTGAATCTGTAATGATCAGACTACAGTTAATCGGGCATCTTGGACAAGATGCAGTTCAGCGGCATGTAAATGGCAAGTCCGTACTCAGCTTTCGTATGGCTCATTCTGAGCGGTACACAAACAAGGATGGTGTATTGCAGGAAAAGACCATCTGGGTAGATTGTTCCCTGTGGGATCGCGAAAAAGTGGGTCCTTATCTCACCAGGGGCACACAGGTATTTGTAGATGGCACGCCTTCTGTGGAGGTATATGTGAACAATCAGGGGGAGCAGGTGGCATCACTTCGATTGCGGATCTCCGCTTTAAAGTTACTTAACAGGCCGCGTGGAAGCGGCGGAAAGGAGCTGGAAGGGGAGGAAGTGGCAACTGATAATGCAGATGTTGCCGATGATCTGCCTTTTTAGGACTGCATGTTGGTAGTGCGGCAGCGTTGACTGTTTTCCGGTTTATGGTGACTGGTAAATGTCAGCATACTGATAGCAGCGAACGTGATGGTCGCGGCTGCTGTACACGGACCTGTTTTCTCCGACAGAAGGAAGTTGGTAACATTTCCCCTGGTTGCGTAGCAATAACAGAAAGGATTGAAGCATTCCATTTGGAGCAACCAGGCGTGTGCAGCAGTACCTGCAACAGTGCCGGACGTGGTCGCTAGAGCCTGTTAAAATACTTTCTCATCTAAAATAACCGGATGAGCAATATTTTAATAGCAGTAGCAGACCTGACAGTCGAAGCATGTTGTAATACTTTGCTGTACTGCCTTTCATGTAAATGGGAAAGATGAATGCTGCAGTTTTTTTACCATCTTTTTCGGATTTTCCTAAAAAAGATTTGGCTGGAATGATTTTAATCCTATCTTTGCACCCTCATTGCGAGGTAGAGCAGAGGTAGCTCGTCGGGCTCATAACCCGAAGGTCAGGGGTTCGAATCCTCTCCTCGCTACAAAAAATCAAAGCAAAAAAAGGCCGAAGTGATTCGGCTTTTTTTATTTCAGGAAGTTAAGGAAATTCGTTGTGCATGCATAAAGCTGGTTTCGTCAATATCTTCGGTAAGGCAAATGCAGGGAAAAGTACCCTGATGAACGCGCTGGTGGGCGAGAAGCTCGCTATTGTATCTCCGAAGGTACAAACGACCAGACACCGCATTACGGGAGTGGTCACTACACCGGAGTACCAGATCGTATTCTCTGATACCCCGGGTATTATTGATCCCCGTTACCGGCTGCACGAAAAGATGATGGGTGCTGTGAAATCAGCGCTGGAAGATGCCGATGTTGCCATGTTGCTCATGGATGCCAAGGATAATCTGGAAGAGAACCTGGAGCTGTTCGGGTCCTTGAAACTGAAAGCCCGCAGCATACTGGTGATCAACAAATCGGATCTCCTGCTGAAAGAGGAGCTGGATGTACTGGTAAAGAAATGTGAGGAGTGGGGAAAAGCGGAAAAAGTGGTAGTGATCTCTGCCATGCAGAAAAAAGGTATTCCTGCATTGCTGGAAACTGTGGTAGCGATGCTCCCCGAAAGCGACCCCTTCTATCCGGAAGACACGTTAACCGATAAGTCTACACGTTTCTTTGTAGCAGAGATCATCCGGGAAAAGATATTTCACCTGTTTGACGAAGAGATCCCTTATCATACTGCGGTAATTGTTACACAGTACCAGGAGAAAAATACACTGATCAAGATCTCGGCAGAGATCATTGTGACGCGTGAGACGCAGAAAGCGATCATCCTGGGTGATAAAGGGGCTTCCATTAAAAAGATCGGTACGCTGGCCCGCCAGGATATCGAGAAATTTGTGGGTCAGAAAGTTTTCCTTGAACTATTTGTGAAAGTGCGCAGCAAGTGGCGGGATAATGATATTTATTTAAGGGAATACGGTTATTAATTTTTAATTTTTATGGCAGGATTTACAGTAGCAATCGTCGGTCGTCCAAATGTGGGTAAATCTACCCTGTTCAACCGTTTGCTGGAGCAGCGTAAAGCCATCGTCGATGACGTGAGCGGCGTTACGCGTGACAGGCAATATGGTGTTGCGGACTGGAACGGGAAATCGTTCAACGTGATTGATACCGGTGGTTTTGTATCCAGAAGTGAAGATATCTTTGAGCGTGAGATACGCAAGCAGGTAAAAATAGCGATGGAGGAGGCTAACCTTCTCCTGTTCATGTGTGATGTAGCTACAGGTATTACTGACCTGGATGCGGATATGGCAGATATGCTGCGCCGCTCTTCCAAACCGGTGATACTGGTAGTGAATAAAGTGGACAACAATACCCGTCAGCTGGAAGCAACAGAGTTCTACAGTCTTGGGTTTGAAAACATATTTTTCATGTCTTCTATGAGTGGTAGTGGCAGTGGTGAATTACTTGATGAAATCACCAGCAAGATCCCGGAAGATGATGAAACGCTGGAAGCAGCGCAGGAAGCGGCAGAACTGCCGAAGATCGCGATCATCGGTCAGCCAAATGTGGGTAAATCATCCCTCCTGAATGCCCTGATCGGGGAAGAGCG
The DNA here is from genome assembly GCF_003014595.1 of Chitinophaga ginsengisoli. Lineage (GTDB taxonomy): Bacteria > Bacteroidota > Bacteroidia > Chitinophagales > Chitinophagaceae > Chitinophaga > Chitinophaga ginsengisoli. The sequence goes on from NZ_PYGK01000004.1 coordinate 139,779, forward strand.
GAACATTGTATCCGACATTCCCGGCACTACACGCGATACGATTCACACCCACTATAAAATGTTCCAGAAGGACTTCGTTTTGATCGATACTGCCGGTTTGCGCCGTAAGAACAAAGTACAGGAAGACCTGGAATTTTATTCCGTGATCCGGGCCATCAAGGCGATGGATGAAGCAGATGTCTGTCTGCTGTTGCTCGATGCCGCCAAAGGCATCACTGCACAGGACCTGAGCATTTTCAGCCTGGCAGGCCGCAAGGGGAAAGGACTTGTAGTATTGGTGAATAAGTGGGACCTGATCGAAGATAAGGGTACCAACACGGCAAGGGACTATGAAAAAGACCTGAAAAGCCGTCTGGCGCCATTCTCTGATGTACCGATCATATTCACCTCTGTTTTAGAGAAACAACGTATTTTCAAGGCGATAGAAGAGGCGCTGCGTGTATATGATAACCGTAAGCGTAAAGTGCAGACATCGAAATTGAATGAGGTGATGTTGAAGGCGATCGAGAATTTCCATCCACCGGTAGTGAGAGGTATTCCTATCAAAATCAAGTATGTAACGCAGCTTCCGACGTATACACCGGCATTTGCGTTCTTCTGTAACCTGCCGGATGATGTGAAGCAACCGTACAGAAACTACCTTGAAAATCAGCTCCGTAGCAACTTTGATTTTGAAGGTGTGCCATTGAAACTGTTCTTCAGGAAGAAATAAAGGTAAAAATTTGTTATAGGTATTGTTCTATAATTAAAAATAACTATACCTTTGCGCATCTTTAAAAACAAACTAAAGCATGAAAAAATTATTCTTCTTCGCAGTTGCTGCTGGCATGTTCTTCGTAGCTTGCAACGGTGGTGCTTCTACTACAACTGCAGATTCTACTGCTACTCCAGCTGTTGATACAGTTGCTGCTACTCCAGCTGTTGATTCTGCTGCTGTTACTACAGATTCTACTGCTGCTCCAGTTGCTGATTCAGCTGCTGCTGCTCCTGCTGCAGAAGCAAAACACTAATCTGTTTTGTAAGAATTTATTTGCCGTCTCGTGTAAACGAGGCGGTTTTTTTTTGCCCTATTCTCAAAGGTTTTTTAGTGAGTTCTTCTTATAGCGTGTGGCTGCATGTCAAAGGAGAGGTAGTAATCTTCAGGCTGGGATTTCCTTTATGCTTTGAGCGTTCCGTTCATATTTGGGTGCTATATTTTATGGCGGTGAGCAGTATCGCGGTCTTCAGGCTGGGATCACTGGCTTAGTTCTTTGAAGCTGCGTGCTATTAAGCTTTTGGAATCGTATGGGCTTTTGAATATGAATTAAACCCCTATCAATCGTGTGAGCTTAGCTTCAAACAACTTATGCCAGTGATTCCCACCTGAAACCGCTATGCTTTGAGAGTTCCGCTTATAAATTGAGCTCTGTAATACCGGGCCGAAATATTTGGTTTTAACGCATTGAGGCAACTACATAATCATACACAATCATACACAATCATACACAATCATACATAATCATACATAATCATACATAATCATACATAGTCATACATAGTCATACATAATTCTTGAATGCCGCTATTATACAGTGTTATCAGCATTTCACATCGTCGTTCTGAAAAGTCGGACACATGATATTATCGTAGGGCAGCGGAAGTAGCAAGCGGTTCCAGATGGGAATGGCGGGCCTTCGGCTCTCGGGTGACACGACAGATGCTGCTCAATGTATATTCAACCCCTATTCGCTTGACAATGCTAAATAGCATTCCAGAGAGGCGCCGACCGCCATCCCATACTGGAACCGAAGCTACTTAGCGTAAAGCATACTGGAACCGAAGCTACTTAGCGTAAAGCATACTGGAACCGAAGCTACTTAGCGTAAAGCATACTGGAACCGAAGCTACTTAGCGTAAAATAAAAGCCCCAAAAAAAAGCCATCCGGAGTATATCCAGATGGCTTCCAAATAGCTATTAACGCTCAATTATTTCTTCTCCAACACCTGCAACGCCTTCTTCATCATATCATCCTCTTTATTCAGCGACTCATAGAACCCCGCATAACTCCACATCTGCCTCGCCAACAAAGCCTTCAAACGCGTCCTGATCTCGGTCTCATCATGTGCATTGATTGATTCTACACCACGCACACTGTCCTTTGCAGCAAAAGCTTTATAAGCGTTATAAAGTTCATTGCTCACATGGTACTGATTACTGAACTGAGTAGCATCCTTATACTGTTTGAACTCGTCTTTATGGCTGGTATAGTACTGATAAGCAAAGTTGCTGAAAGTACTACGGGAATACATGTTGGTCAGCACATTAGAGAAGCGGCTGGTATCAAAAGGAATGAAGACATCGGGCGTGATGCCACCACCGCCGTATACAACGCGGCCACTGGCAGTTTTGAATTGCAGGGTGTCATTAGGACGGATACTGTCACGGTTGACGAATTCACCATGATTGAAACGGTTCAGAATATCTTCATCATAAGCTTCACGACCATTGGCGTAGGACTTCTGGATGCTTCTGCCGGAATTGAGGTAGTAGCGTGCTACTGTCAGACGGAGGGCACCGCCATTACTGAGGTCAAACTGTTCCTGCACCAGGCCCTTTCCAAAAGTACGGCGGCCGATGATGGTACCGCGGTCCCATTCCTGTATAGCGCCCGCCAGGATCTCGCTCGCGCTGGCAGAACCTTCATCTGTGAGGACCGCCAGTTCCCCTTTCTCGAACAGACCTGGCTTTTCACAGCGGTAGTCTGAACGTGGGTAGCTTTTCCCTTTGGTATATACGATCAGTTTGTTGTCGTCGAGTAGTTCGTCGGCAATACGGGTGGCAGCATCCAGGTAGCCACCGGGATTCTGACGGAGGTCGATCACCAGTTTGGTCATGCCTGCCTTAGTCAGTTTGCGTAGCGCATCCATGAACTCCTGGTAGGTGGTGCCGGAGAACTTGCTGATCTTGATGTAGCCAACCCCGGGCGCCGCTATGTAGCTGGCATCGATACTATAAAGAGGAATGTCGCCGCGGATGATCTGAACGGGGACCATTTTCTGCTGACGTAACATAGTGACAGTCACTTTAGAGTCTTTCGGACCGCGCAGCATTTTACGGATCTTGTCGCCGGAAATGCTATTGCCCGCCACGAGAGAGTCGTTCACTTTGATGATCTTGTCGCCGGATTGTACGCCGGCTGTCTCTGAAGGACCTCCGGGAACTACGGAAACAACATTCACGGTATCAGCTATAATGTTGAATTCCACACCGATACCGGAGAAGTGACCTTCCAGGTCTTCGTTCACGGTTTGCAGGTTGGACGGCGGAATATAGATGGAATGAGGATCCAGGTGGCTAAGCAGGCCTTCAATGGCCTCCTGTTGGAGATCCGCTACCTGTAAGGTATCAACGTATTTTATTTTTAGCAGGTCCATGACTTCCTGCAATGGTGCACGCCCTGCCCGGCTGAATAGTAACGTTTGCGCCCCTGTGTTAGCTCCTGGCATTTTATGACCCAGATACATTCCCAAAGCAAGCACTATTGCAAATAAGAGAGGTAAAAAAACATTCAGTTTCCTGTTCGACATAATGACATATTGAAAACAGCTGCAAGGTAGCTTGTATCTTGTCGCTATTTATTTAACTTGTGGCAAAAATAGTATATTAAACCTCAACCTTCAACGGATGTGTCATGAAAGTACAGCTAATTGCAGATTGTGGATCGACTAAGGCTGACTGGTGCCTGCTCGGTGCCGGAGCGCCCGCGCGTTATCAGACATCCGGGATCAGTCCTTTTTTCCTGAATGCACAACAGATACAGGAGTTGCTGGAGAAAGAGCTACTGCCTCAGTTGCCACCTGATATCCAGATAGACGAGATACATTATTACGGGACTGGCTGTTTACAGCGGAAGAGCGTGGAGATTGTGGAGTCGGCTTTACAGGCGGTGTGGCCTATCGCATCCTTCGAAGTGAACCACGATATGATGGGAGCCGCCAGAGCGCTGTGCGGAAAGGAGCCTGGCGTAGCCAGTATCCTGGGTACAGGGTCCAATTCCTGTTTTTTCGACGGCACTACCATCAGAAAGAATAATCCGGGACTGGGATACGTATTGGGAGATGAGGGCAGTGGCGCCTTCCTGGGTAAAAAGCTATTGCAGTACTACCTGTACAATTCCTTCGACGAAGACCTGAAAAGCCGTTTTGACGCCCAGTATAATACCAGTCATGAGGAAATACTGGAAAATGTGTACCGCAGACCTTTCCCGAACCGCTATCTGGCTGGTTTTGCGAAATTCCTGGGCGAGAACCGGGGGCATTTTATTATCGAGAACATCCTGGAAGACAGCTTAAACGAATTCTTCTTTAGCCATATTTATAAATACAGCGAAAGCTGGACGCACCCGCTGCACTTTACCGGAAGTATTGCCTGGAATTTCAGGGATATCCTGCAGGAGTTATGTGAACTGTACGAACTGCAGCTGGGCCGGATATTGCGCAGCCCTATGGAAGGACTGATGGCATATCATCAATAAACAAATACACAACAAATGTCCTTTGAGAGAGTAACAGAGCAAGCGTCACACTACCGCCACCTGGAGCAAATGAGTGTGCAGGAGATCCTCACCAATATTAATCAGGAAGATACCACCGTGCCCCAGGCTGTAGCCAGGGCTTTACCTCAGATAGAAAAGCTGGTGACCGCTATCGCCGACAAAATGCTGGCCGGCGGCAGGTTGTTTTACCTGGGCGCAGGTACCAGCGGACGTTTAGGCATTGTTGATGCGTCTGAATGCCCGCCTACCTTTGGGGTGCCTCATGGGCTGGTGATAGGGCTGATAGCCGGAGGGGATGCAGCCATCCGTAAAGCGGTGGAGTTTGCAGAAGATGACAGGGAACAGGGCTGGAAAGATCTGCAGGAATGTAATATCACAGAAAAAGATGTGGTAGTAGGTATTGCGGCGAGCGGCACCACCCCTTATGTGATCGGCGCCCTCAATAAATGCCGTAAGGAAGGGATTGTAACGGGCAGCATCTGCTGTAATCCCGGAGCGCCCCTGTCGGCCGAGGCAGACTTTCCGATAGAGGTGGTGGTAGGACCGGAATTTGTTACCGGCAGCACCCGTATGAAAAGTGGTACTGCGCAGAAGCTGGTTCTTAATATGATCTCTACTGCCGTGATGATCCAGCTGGGCAGGGTAGAGGATAATAAGATGGTGAACATGCAGCTGAGCAATGACAAGCTGGTAGACAGAGGGGTGAAGATGCTGATGGAGAAATTATCCCTGACAGATTACGAAAAGGCAAAAGAGTTATTGCTGAAAGCCGGCAGCGTCAGAAAGGCCATTGAGGACTATGTATAGTTACAACTTTTTCCAGAAATGGAACGTTTCTCTTTTTTGAAATTTCCACCGAAATTTGTAGAAACGAACATTTTAGAGTTAGAGTGACATGCACGATATAGAACCTTTTTATAACTGGCGCCACTTATATACAGCAGAGGATGATGAGCTATCCCCGTTCTATGGCAGGGAATATAGTGAGTTCACTTACTCCAATACTGTATATAATTATTATGTACACCCACAGTGGGATGAATTCGGCTCCCGTAATCTGTATCTGAAGGTACTTTTTGCCGATTACGAATTCAACTATGCCATTATTGAAGTACTGGGAGAATGGAACGACTGTCTGGAGAATGATATTATGGTATTGAAACGTGATGTCATCGATGTGATGATTGCCAGTAAGATCAATAAGTTCATCCTTATCACGGAAAATGTGATGAATTTTCATTCATCTGACGATAGCTACTATGAAGAATGGTGGGATGACATCCGTGATGACGGAGGATGGATTGTGAGCCTGAATATGCCGGTACAGACGCGGCAGGAATTTGAGAAAGCCCATCTGGATAATTACGTACATCTTCTGAACAATGAGAAATGGCGTACTTACCAGCCGCAACATCTTTATTCCATTATTGATAACGTTATGATGCGCCGCCTCGAGTAGGGCGGAACAAATTCCACGTTTCTTTGTTTATTCCCGTAAATGAACAGCCTGTCTCCCTACTAACCGACAGGTAAGGGGCATTTGTCCTTTAATGAACCGGGGCTTGCCGCTGAAACAATGAATTGGCGCTCAGTACAAAGCAAAAACTGAGAAATATCATTTGGTTTTAATTTTTCCTGCGCTAAATTTGCGCGATATATTCGAAATATTATCATATCATCTTTTAAGGAAGCTTAGAATTTAACTTATGAAGTGGTCACAGTTCTTTAATACCTCTATCGGTAAAAAATTATTAGTGGGTGCTACCGGTCTCTTTCTGTGTAGTTTTGTTATAGTGCACCTGGCTGGTAATCTCGCGTTACTCAAAGACGATGGGGGCGAAGCTTTTAACATCTATGCCGCATTCATGAGTCACAACGCCTTAATCCAGTTCTTAGCCTGGGGTTTGAAGGTCGTTATTTTGATCCACGCTATTCTTGCTTTACAGCTTACTTTCCGCAACAGGGCTGCCCGTCCGGTAAAGTATGCGATCAATCCAGGTAACCAGACTTCATCCTGGTTCAGCCGTCAGATGGCTATCATGGGTAGCATCCTGCTGATCTTCCTGCTCATTCACCTGAAAGATTTCTGGTTCCAGATGCACTATGGGTCACTGGAGTCCGTGAGCTATAAAGGTGAGGAATACAAGAACCTTTATCTTGCGGCGCAGTTGGCATTCAAGGAATTATGGCTGGTGATACTCTATGTGATCGGTATGATCGGTCTTTCTTTCCACCTGGTACACGGGTTTAAAAGCGCCTTCCAGACATTCGGCCTGAATCACGTTAAGTACAATGGCCTTATCAATTTCGTAGGTGTTTGGTTGTTCGGGATCCTGATTCCTATTGGCTTTGCTATCATTCCCGTGGTTATATATTTCAAATAAACTCAGTAAAGTAAGGATATATGTTGAACTCAAAAATTCCTGCCGGTTCATTAGACAAGAAATGGGAAGATTATAAGGGGCATTGTAAGCTGGTAAACCCGGCTAACAAGCGCAACATGGAAGTGATCATCGTGGGTACTGGCCTGGCAGGGGCTTCGGCTGCTGCTGCTTTGGGTGAGTTAGGTTATAAGGTGAAAGCTTTCTGTTTCCAGGATAGTCCACGCCGTGCGCACAGTATTGCTGCACAGGGTGGTATCAATGCTGCAAAGAACTACCAGAACGACGGTGACTCTGTGTTCCGTCTGTTTTATGATACTGTAAAAGGTGGCGACTATCGTGCCCGTGAAGCGAATGTGCATCGTCTGGCAGAGGTAAGTGGCAATATTATTGACCAGTGTGTGGCACAAGGTGTTCCTTTTGCCCGCGAATATGGCGGATTGCTGAGCAACCGCTCTTTCGGTGGTACACAGGTACAGCGTACCTTCTACGCTGCCGGTCAGACCGGTCAGCAGCTGCTGTTAGGCGCATACTCCGCCCTGGAGCGCCAGGTAGCATTAGGTAATGTGACCATGTACAACCGTCATGAAATGCTGGACATCGTAGTGATAGATGGTAAAGCACGTGGTATCATTGCCCGTAACCTCATCACCGGTAAACTGGAACGTCACTTCGGTCACGCAGTACTGCTGGCAAGTGGTGGTTACGGTAACGTATTCTACCTGTCTACCAACGCGATGGGCTCTAACGTAACAGCTGCCTGGAAAGCTACCCGCAAAGGCGCTTTCTTCGGCAACCCTTGTTTTACGCAGATCCACCCGACCTGTATCCCGGTTTCCGGAGACCACCAGTCCAAGCTGACGCTGATGTCTGAGTCTCTCCGTAACGATGGTCGTATATGGGTGCCTAAAAAACAGAACGATACCCGCAAACCTTCTGATATTCCTGAAGACGAAAGGGACTACTACCTGGAAAGAAGATATCCTGCTTTCGGTAACCTGGTACCACGTGACGTGGCATCCCGCGCTGCCAAGGAAAGATGTGATGCTGGTTATGGTGTTGGTAGCTCCAAACAGGCGGTATACCTGGATTTCGCATATAACACAGAGCGTTACGGAAGGATTGAAGCCAACAAAAGACAGCTGTCCAATCCTACTCCTGAAGAGATCCGTAAACTGGGTAAAGAAGTCGTAGCTGAGAAATACGGTAACCTCTTCGATATGTATGCCAAGATCACCGGTGAAAATCCATATGAAGTGCCAATGCGCATTTACCCTGCAGTACACTACACCATGGGTGGCCTGTGGGTGGACTACGAACTGATGACAACCGTTACCGGTTTGTACGCACTGGGTGAAGCTAACTTCTCCGACCACGGCGCAAACCGTCTGGGTGCATCCGCACTGATGCAGGGTCTGGCAGATGGTTACTTCGTTATTCCTTATACACTGGGTAACTACCTGGCTGACGATATCAAGACCAAGGCAATTTCTCTGGATCATCCTGCTTTCGTAGAAGCTGAGAAGAATGTACAGTCTACTATCGATAAGCTAATGGGCATTAAGGGTACCAAATCCGTAGACCACTTCCACAAGAAACTGGGAAAGATCATGTGGGATAAATGCGGTATGGCCCGTAATGAGCAGGGACTGAAAGAAGCGATCGTTGAGATCCAGGCTTTACGTAAAGAATTCTGGAGCGATGTACGTATCCCGGGTGATGCCAACGAATTCAACCCTGAACTGGAAAAAGCAGGCCGTGTGGCTGACTTCCTGGAGCTGGGAGAACTGATGTGCCTAGATGCTCTGAACCGTCGTGAATCCTGCGGAGGCCACTTCCGTGAAGAATCACAGACACCAGATGGCGAAGCACAACGTGATGATGAAAACTTCAGCTATGTAGCTGCATGGGAATATAAAGGTGAAAGCCAGTTCGAGTTGCATAAAGAAGCTCTTGAGTTTGTAGAATGTAAACCAACTCAACGTAGCTATAAATAATTTTCACAATAATAATAGTCCAATAGATATGGAACATTATACTATGAATCTCACACTTAAAGTGTGGAGGCAGAAAAACACAGACGCACAGGGAAAATTTGAAACTTATCCGGTAAGCGGCATTTCTTCTGAAATGTCATTCCTGGAAATGTTTGACGTGCTGAATGAGCGCCTGATCAATGAAGGCAAAGAGCCGATAGCGTTTGACCATGACTGTCGTGAAGGTATCTGTGGTGCATGTTCCATGCATATCAACGGCCGTGCGCACGGTCCTTGGGCGGGTACTACCACTTGCCAGCTACACATGCGCGCTTTCAAAGATGGTGATACCGTTACTGTTGAGCCATGGAGAGCAGGTTCTTTCCCTGTAGTAAAAGACCTGACCGTTGACAGAGGTGCGTTTGACCGTATCATTGAAGCGGGTGGTTATGTTTCTGTAAATACAGGTAATGCGCAGGATGCGAACAACATCCTGGTACCAAAAGATAAAGCAGATGCAGCATTCGCAGCAGCGGCATGTATCGGTTGCGGCGCCTGCGTAGCAGCTTGTAAAAACTCTTCTGCTATGCTCTTCGTTTCAGCGAAAGTATCCCAGCTGGCATTGCTGCCACAGGGACAGCCTGAAAAGAAGACAAGGGCATTGAATATGATCGCGCAGATGGATAAGGAAGGTTTTGGTAGCTGTACCAACACCGGCGCCTGCGAAGCAGAATGCCCGAAAGAAATTTCTCTGACAAATATTGCACGTCTGAACCGCGAATACATTGCCGCTGGTCTCAGCTACGAAAAATAGTTATTGTCAGTATTGTATTTGGTGAATACTATGATCCCCCTCGCTGAAACGAGGGGGATTTTTTTTGTATATTGTTTGGAGTTAAAACCCGTTTGCACACAAATTTTACGTTATGACAGACAACTCCAGGAGAAAATTCCTCCGTAACCTCGGAGGTACAGCCGCCCTGTTGGGCGCCGGTTCATTGGCCGCTATAGGAAAAGAACAGGTCCACATCCTTCAACCCAACACCCGCATTGCTGCCAACGATAAGATCCGTATCGGTTGTATCGGTATGGGCATTATGGGCTTCGGCGATTTAGAGACTGCGCTGAAAGCACCCGGTGTAGAATTTGTAGCCGCTGCCGACCTGTATGATGGGCATCTTGCAAAAGTCAAAGAGGTATATGGTAAAGACATCTTTACTACCCGCGACTACCGCGAGCTGCTGAACAGGAAGGACATAGACGCTGTGATCATAGCTACACCTGACCACTGGCATGATACTATCTCTATTGATGCCATGGAAAAAGGAAAGGCGGTATACTGTGAAAAACCTATGGTACAGCAGATTGAAGAAGGGCATAAGGTCATTGCCACCCAGCAGCGCACAAAGGCCATTTTTCAGGTGGGTAGCCAACGTGTAAGTAGTATTGCCCTGGCAGAAGCAAAGAAGCGTTATGAGGCCGGAGAAATAGGCCAGCTGAACATGGTAGAGGCCAGGATAGACCGTCATGATGCCCTGGGCGCCTGGCAGTATTCCATTCCGCCGGATGCTTCCCCTGCTACCGTCGACTTTGACACTTTCCTCAAGGATACGGCCAAAGTACCCTTTGATCCTACACGCTTCTTCCGCTGGCGCAACTACCGGGCATATGGTACCGGTGTACCCGGTGATCTGTTCGTCCACCTCATCTCCGGACTGCACTTTATCACCGGTTCCCTGGGCCCTGAGCGCATCTTTGCCAGTGGTAACCTGGTACAATGGAAAGATGGGCGTGATGTTCCGGACGTTGTCGTGGCGATCTTTGATTATCCGGAAACAAAAGCGCACCCTGCCTTCCAGGTCACGTTACGTGTAAACTTCGCTGATGGTGGCGGTGGTGGTGAATTTACCCGCTTTATCGGTACCGACGGCGTACTGGAACTGGGATGGGACGATTTCAAAATAAAGAAACATAAACTTTCCTCAGCACCTGGTTATGGTGGTTGGGATACCTATAACACCTTTACAAAGGCTACCCAGGAAGCTTATGTGAAGCAGTATAATGCAAAATATCCGGAGGAAACACGCAAGCCGGCACAACGCTCAGAAAGTGCCTATGCTGCTCCGAGGGGATATGACGCCCGCCTGGACCACTTTATCAACTTTTTTGATGCCATGCGTACAGGCAAACCTGTGGTGGAAGATGCCTCTTTTGGGCTCCGCGCAGCAGGTCCTGCATTGGTTACCAATGAAAGTTACTTCAATAAAAAAGTGATCCATTGGGATGCCCAAAAAATGAAGATTGTGTAACAGTATTAGTATTACATTCGTAGCCTCAATTTGTCACCTATGAGGAAAGCCGCTGCATTTACCATAATGTTGTCAGGCATGGGCCTGTTTGCCTGTAAGGAAAATAAAAAAAGTATGTCAGCCGAAGTCAAAACAATAAAGCCACCGGTAGCGGAACAGATAGATACAGCAATGACCATACACGGTGATACCAGGATAGACAAATACTACTGGATGAATGACCGTAATGATCCCAAAGTCATCGCGTATCTGAAAGCAGAGAATGCCTACCTGGATACCATGATGGAGTCTTCTGTGAATAAGAGGAAGAAGCTGTATGAAGAGATGAGAGGCCGCATTATGGAAACGGATGCCAGCGTGCCTTACCTGAAAGATGGTTATTACTATTATACCCGTTTTACCCAGGGCAAGGAATACCCGGTATACTGCCGCAAAAAGGGCAGTCTGGAAGGTACAGAGGAAGTGATACTGGATGTGAACGTACTGGCTGCCGGACATGACTACTACCAGGTAGGAGGCATGTCTGTAAGCCCCGATGCACAATGGCTGGCCTATGGTGTTGATACAGTAAGCCGCCGTCAGTACACGATCTATGTCAAGAACCTGAAGACGGGAGAAGTATTGCCTGAGGCGATTAAAGAAACATCCGGCAGCGCAGCCTGGGCAAGCGATAACAAGACTTTCTTTTATACAGTGAAGAACCCGGTTACACTGAGAGAGGAACGCATTCTGCGGCATGTAACCAATACGGACGTACGCACAGATAAAGAGGTGTTCAATGAGAAGGATGAGACCTTCTCCATTGGTGTAGGCCGTTCAAAATCGGGTAAGTTCATCATGATACAAAGTCACAGTACGGTATCTTCCGAATACCGTATACTGGATGCTGCAAAACCTGATGGCGCATTCCGTGTTTTTGAACCGCGCAGGCGCGACCATCTCTATGATATCGATCATCAGGATGATAAGTTTTATATCGTTACCAACTGGGAGGCTGTGAACTTCCGTCTCATGGAATGTCCTTTGGATAAAACCGCCAGCAGTAACTGGAAAGAGGTAATACCTCATCGTGCAGATGTATTGCTACAGGGCATTGAGCTGTTTCGCGATCATATGGTGCTGAGTGAACGTAAGAATGGTCTTACACAGTTACGTGTGATCAACTCACGTACAAAGGAAGATCATTACCTGAAATTCGAAGAACCTGCCTACGTTGCTTCTATCTCTGTCAATCCTGAGTTTGATACGAAGACGCTGCGTTATTCATATACTTCCATGACAACGCCGGTATCTACTTACGATTACGACATGGATACTAAAAAGAATGAGCTGCGTAAACGACAGGAAGTATTGGGAGGATATGATCCGAAGGATTATGTCACAGAGCGCCTGTATGTTACTGCCAGGGATGGTGTGAAAGTGCCGGTATCTATCGTATACAAAAAAGGATTCGAGAAAAATGGCAAAGGGCCGCTGTTACTCTATGGCTATGGTTCTTATGGTCATAGTATAGAACCGTCTTTCAGCAGTAACCGTCTCAGTTTGCTGGACAGAGGTTTTGCTTATGCTATCGCGCATATCAGAGGTGGTGAGGAAATGGGCAGGCAATGGTATGAAGATGGTAAGCTGTTCAAGAAGATGAATACTTTCACCGACTTCATTGATTGTGCTGACTATCTTGTAAAAGCGCATTACACTGACAGCACACACCTCTACGCAATGGGAGGCAGTGCCGGTGGGCTGCTGATGGGCGCTGTTATTAATATGCGTCCTACGCTCTGGCATGGTGTTATTGCAGCTGTACCATTTGTAGATGTAGTGACAACAATGCTCGATGAAAGTATTCCTCTCACTACCGGTGAGTTTGACGAATGGGGCAATCCTAAGAAGAAGGAATACTACGACTATATGAAGGCTTATTCTCCTTACGATAATGTAAAGGCGCAGGCATATCCTAATATGCTTGTCACAACAGGCCTGCATGACTCACAGGTGCAATATTGGGAACCCGCTAAGTGGGTAGCCAAGCTGCGTGAATTAAAAACAGACAATCATACGCTGCTGCTGCATACCAATATGGAAGCAGGGCACGGTGGTGCTTCCGGCCGTTTCAAGAGCCTGGAGGATATTGCATTGCAATATGCATTCCTGCTGGATCTCGAAGGGAAGTAGTCTGGTGTAGATATTTAAAAGCCCATAGGTCATCACGATCTATGGGCTTTTTTATTACTTGCTTTGGTTTATGTAACTAAGGATTGATAAACTCCGTCTTCACTGTTTCTCCCAGAAATATCTCTGTCTGTTTTTCAAATATCACCGGATCATCCGTAGTGAAATATTTCCGCGTACCATTCTTACTCAGCTGGACTTCCATCTCAGCATGACGATGCAGATAGTCTTTGAGACTATGCGCAACGATCTTTCCCTGGGACAGCAGCGTGATGCCTCCGGGAAGGAATTGCCGGATCTTTTTAGTCAGAATAGGGTAGTGGGTACAAGCCAATACCAACGTATCTATTTCAGGTGCGTCTGTCAGTATCTGATTAAGATATTTTTTGACAAAGTAATCAGCTCCTTCACTATTTGCTTCGCCATTTTCAACAATCGGTACCCACATCGGACAGGCCAGCTGATGCACTCTCACATGTGGGAAGAACTTGTTGATCTCAATCGGGTATGATTGGGATGCAACGGTGCCATTGGTGGCCAGGATACCTACTTCACCGTTCTGCGTGAGCGTACCCACCATTTCAGTAGTAGGACGGATCACGCCAAGTACACGACGGTCTGGAGCAATACGCGGCAGGTCTTTCTGCTGAATAGTGCGGAGCGCCCGTGCAGAAGCAGTATTGCAGGCCAGTATTACCAGCGGACAGCCCATATCGAACAAGTGCTGCACACATTGAAGCGTATAAGTGTGTATAACATCAAAGCCGCGGTTACCATAAGGAGCACGTGCATTATCACCCAGGTAGATATAGTCGTACTGCGGAAGAGTGGCAATGATCTCTTTCAACACCGTCAATCCGCCATAACCGGAATCAAACACACCAATAGGTCCTGTCATTTGTCATCCTTTTTTTTCATTAAGCCCTGACCAGTCAGGTCATAAATTTCCTGGATATTATGCAGGATACCTTCAAAGTCGATCTTCAGGTCAATGAGCCTGCCGGTATTGAGGTCGTATACCCAGCCATGTACGGTAGGATAGCCTCTTTCAACATATGATTGCTGTACAGCAGCGGTTTTGATAACATTCACGCATTGTTCCTGTACATTCAGCTCCACGAGACGGTTGTAACGGGCGTGATCATCTTCAATAGCATCCAGTTCCTGACGGTGTAAACGGTATACGTCGCGGATATTACGCAACCAGGGGTTGAGCAGTCCGAGGTCGGCAGGCTGCATCGCTGCTTTCACGCCACCGCAGTTATAATGACCGCAAACGATGATATGTTTTACGCTCAGGTGCCGCACGGCATAATTGATGACAGACATGACACTCAGGTCCACGTTGTTCACCAGGTTAGCGATGTTACGGTGCACAAATACTTCGCCTGCATCCAGTCCCATGATCTCATTGGTAGGCACGCGGCTATCGCTGCAGCCAATGTAAAGGTAGTCCGGGTTCTGTTCCACTGCCAGCTTTTCAAAGAATTCCTTGTCTGAGGCTGTTTTGGAAGCCATCCACATTCTGTTGTTCTCAAAAATCTCGTCGTACCTGGTCATATAGTAAGGAGTTTAATAAAGTTAGATTGCGTATAACATTCACGGATAGGGCGTAAAGATACATCACGACAGCTATTACTTTTTCAATAGCTGTAAGCAGTAAGAAGGTGATTGGTTGTCCCGTAGTCAGATTTCCCCCGAAACAGGGGGACGGATAAACAAACTCCTGAAATTATGGCCCCGGCCGTCAGTTTAAAACCATAACTGTAAAACCAGGAACATTTAGTAACTTTGCGCCTTAAATTTCTTTAGCCAGCATGATCAGTGTTAAAAACGTATCGCTTTCTTTCGGAAAAAGGGTGTTGTTTGATGAAGTTAACCTCAATTTCACCAAAGGTAACTGTTATGGTGTAATCGGTGCCAATGGCGCCGGTAAATCCACGTTTCTTAAGATATTATCAGGTGAGATTGACCCAACTAAGGGCACTGTCGAAATCACACCCGGTGAACGTATGAGTGTTCTGAAGCAGAACCACTTCGAATTTGACGAAGTAACCGTACTGAACACCGTACTGATGGGGAATAAAAAGCTGTGGGAGATAGCGCATGAGAGAGATCAGATCTATGCCAAAGCTGATTTTACAGAAGAAGACGGTATGCGTGCCGGCGAGCTGGAAGCAGAATATGGCGAGATGGGCGGTTATACCGCAGAAAGTGATGCCGGCGTACTGCTGGGCGATCTGGGCGTAAAGGAAGATCTGCATGGGGTACAGATGAAGGAGCTGAGTGGTAACCTGAAGGTGCGTGTGCTCCTGGCGCAGGCCCTGTTCGGCACCCCTGATATTCTGCTGCTGGATGAGCCTACCAACCACCTGGACGTAGAAACCATCGGCTGGTTGGAAAACTTCCTGGCTGATTATGAGAACATTGTGATCGTAGTATCCCACGACCGTCACTTCCTGGATGCTGTTTGTACCCATGTGGCTGACGTGGACCGCGCCAAGATCCAGATCTTCTCCGGTAACTATACCTTCTGGTACGAGTCTTCCCAGTTGATGGCCCGCCAGATAGCCGATAAGAACAAGAAAATGGAAGATAAACGTAAGGACCTGATGGACTTCATTGCCCGATTCAGTGCCAACGCTTCCAAGAGTAAACAGGCTACCTCCCGTAAAAAAGCCCTGGAAAAACTGGTTATCGAAGATATCCAGCCTTCCAACCGTAAATATCCTGGTATCATCTTCAAGCAGCAGCGTGAAGTCGGTAATCAGATCCTGAATGTGGAAAAACTGGAGAAATCAGTCGAAGGTAATACCCTGTTCCGCAATGTAACTTTCACGGTGAATAAAGGTGATAAGATCGCTTTCCTGTCTAAAGAGCACGTGGCGCTGACCACTTTCTTCGAGATTATCAACGGCGAACAGGCTGCTGATGGCGGTAAATTTGAGTGGGGAACGACTGTTACGTCCGCTTATCTGCCAAACGATAACGCTAAATTCTTTACTGATCAATCCCTGAACCTGATGGATTGGTTACGCCAGTTCGTACCGCCGCATGTAACAGATGTGGATGAGCCATTCCTGCGTGGCTTCCTGGGTAAAATGCTGTTCAGCGGCGATGAGATCATGAAAAAGACCAGCGTATTAAGTGGAGGTGAGAAAGTACGTTGTATGACCAGCCGTATGATGCTGCAGGACCCTAACGTGGTGGTACTTGATGAGCCTACCAACCACCTGGACCTGGAATCTATCCAGTCGTTCAACGAAAGCATGATGAACTTCAAGGGTGTTGTACTTTTCACCACACATGACCACGCATTCATGCAGTCAGTAGCGAACCGTATTATCGAAATAACGCCAAGAGGTATTATTGACAGGCTGATGAGCTTTGATGAGTATCTGGCAGATGACAGGGTAAAAGCGCTGAGAGAAGAGATGTATGGGGAGAAAGTAGCGATTTCCTAAGCAACAGGCAGCTCCGGATGAGCTGTGTTTATAAAGATTAGTGTTTTGAAGGATCAGGAGTTGGGTATTAAGAATAAATTGTTCTTAATGCCTGATTCCTGGTTTTTTTTAGAGGTAGTCTTTGATCTGCTGCATTTTCTCAGGATCCAGAGGCTTTGTGATGTAGGCCTTCAGTTCCGGCGTACGTTTCACTTTCTGTATGTCGCGCATATCAATGGAGGAGGAGCACATAATGATAGGGATCTGCTGGGTCAGGTTGCATTTAATACCACGGTAGGCTTCTATAAAATCCCAGCCGTTCATCCGTTGCATGTTCATGTCCAGGATGATCAGTGATGGTAAGGGATGTCCTTTGGAATGCTGTAATTCTTCCAATGCATCCTCTGCACAGAGGAATGAGGTCACTTCGAGATTTTCCCCATTCTGTTCTAACATTTTTTTCAGGATGAAATGGAATATTTCATCGTCGTCAACAACATACACCTGTTTAACGGTTTCCACCATATATACCTGATTTTGCAAACTTAATCTTCCTAGTATTCGAGGGGGGTAACATAAAACACAGCTGATGTAATCCCCGGTTTCACATGGTACAATCGAATGCAAATAAACACTAATTAATTATAATTTTATATATGATAATTGCCCAATAACTAATTGTTAACAAATTCTGAAACCTAAAAATATGGTCGTGTTTGCTTAAAATACATAAAAAATCCCGGATATCTACCTGCCTTGGCGGGTAAATATCCGGGATTTCTTATGTAATCAGGTGAAGACTATTAGAACAGTCCGCCTTTTTTCAGTGTCACCTTGCCTGAACCGATCTTGTAACCATCATGGTAGATCTCAACAGCATAATCGCCTGGTTTGAAATCTGAATTCTGTTTCCAGTCCATGCTTACGGTTTGTTTCTGACCGGTAGCGTAGTTCACTGTTTTCTTGGCAGTGTATAATTTTTCAGTACCATCTTCCAGTGTGAATCTGCCGGAACCCAGCGCTTCTACTGCCAGTGGAGAGCCGTCAGGAGAAGTGATAGCAACGTACAATTCTTTATCACCGGTTGGAGCGATCCTGTTTTCATCCAGATCGAAGCTTACACGCATCATGTCTGCGCGTTTAGCCTTGGTCGTTTCTACTTCCTTACCATTCTTTTTAATGTTGATAGGCTGCAGATGAATGTTGGATGCATGTAATACAGAACCCAGGTTTACTTTCTTGTTCAGACTATCTCTCTGGGTACTTACTTCATCCCTTTCTTTGCGGGCGTTGTCACGCTCACCTGTCAGTACGATCTTTTCACCTTCGAGGCGTTCGATAGTTTCCGTATAGTTTTCAATGTTACCCTTCAGTGTTTCGATCAGACGACGGGCTTCAGCCAGTTCTTTCTGAGTAGCGTTTTTGTTGGAGAGGATACCCTGGATCCTCGCTTTCATATCGGCAATTTCCTTATCTTTTGTTTTTACCAGGCTATCCATGCGGCTGTTCTGGGAGATCAGGTCATCCAGACGCGCATTTGCGGCATTGTATTCCTGCTGTAAAGCATCTCTTGAAGTGGAGATAGAATCGATCTGTGTAGCCTGTTGAGCAATTTGATCGGTAGTTTTATTTTTGTCATACAACATGTAAATCCAAGTACCGGCCAATGCTGCAATCAATATACCATATATCAGACCATTACGGCTTCTAGGCTTTTCAGGTCCGGAGGATCCTGCCGCAGGCGTGTTAAAAGTGTTCTCAGTCATAGTCGTTTTTGTGTTTTATAGTTAATTGTTATATGGTTAAAACTAGTTATGCAAATGTAATTGTTAAAAGCACTTTATTATAAAAAAATATAAACCGTAGAAAATAGTGTTACCGAATATATCTTTAGATCAATTATTGCTGTTGGATATTGAAACAACTCCGGCTGTTGCGGCGTTCGATTTTTTACCTGACAATATGCAATCGCTCTGGGTGGACAAAATTGCAAAAACTTTGCCAGAAACGGGGAACCCTACAGAAGCATATGCAGACAGGGCCGGGATCTACGCCGAATTCGGCAAAATCATCTGTATTTCAGTAGGGTTTTTTCACGTGGAAAGTGGTCGTTA
This sequence comes from Chitinophaga ginsengisoli, assembly GCF_003014595.1. Classification (GTDB taxonomy): domain Bacteria; phylum Bacteroidota; class Bacteroidia; order Chitinophagales; family Chitinophagaceae; genus Chitinophaga; species Chitinophaga ginsengisoli. Next base: position 158,706 of record NZ_PYGK01000004.1, read on the forward strand.
TCAACTACGTATAAAATCATTTTATAATGATGATGAAAAAGTTGTATTAACGAGTTTTTTAGAATTGGTAAATAAATTCCATATAAAATTTCCCCGTTTCCAGTTTGCGGGGCACAACATCAAAGAATTTGATATTCCTTTTATTTGCAGGCGATCTGTTATTCATCAGCTATCTTTGCCCCTGCCTTTGCAGATCCATGGATTTAAACCCTGGGAGTTGCCGATGTTGGATACCATGCAGTTATGGCGGTTCGGAGACTTTAAGAACTATACTTCCCTGAAACTGATGACAGCTGTCATGGGCATTCCGACACCAAAAGATGATATTGACGGTAGTATGGTAGCAAAAGTCTACTGGCAGGACAAGGATCTGGAAAGAATTGCCAATTATTGCCAGAAAGATGTGGTAGCCGTTGGACAACTGCTGATGCGTTTTAAGGGCATTCCCTTACTGGAAACGGAAGACGTGGTGTATTCAAAATAATAAAGCATGGAATATCAGGATATTATAAAAGAGTGGAAGCAAAAGAAGTTTAAACCGCTTTACTGGCTGGAAGGGGAGGAGGATTTTTTTATCGATCAGGTCAGCAATTATGCGGAACACCACCTGCTGGACGAAGCGGAGAAGGGGTTTAACCTGACCATTCTATATGGGAAGGAAACAGATTGGAGTACGGTCATCAATGCCTGCCGCCGTTATCCCATGTTTGCCGAAAGACAGGTAGTGGTATTGAAAGAGGCGCAGTCTATGAAAGATATCCTGAAGCTGGAAGCTTATATCGATAATCCGCTGGGTTCCACCATTTTTGTAGTGGCTCATAAACAGGGTAAGATAGACGGGCGTAGTAAACTGGCTAAACTGATCAAGGAGAAGGGAGTACTACTGAGTACAAAGAAGATGTACGACAATCAGCTACCTGCCTGGGTGGAAGCTTACGTAAGCGGCCTGGGAAGAGCCATTTCCCAGAAGGCGGGTATCCTGCTGGTAGATCATATCGGTAATGACCTGTCCAGGATGGCCAATGAAATAGACAAACTGCTGGTCAATCTGCCGGCTGATAAAAAGATAGACGAGAACGATATTGAGAAATATGTAGGGATCAGCAAGGAATACAATGTGTTTGAATTGCAGAATGCTCTTGGACAGAAAGATATCAGCAAGGTGATGCGTATCATCCATTACTTTGCTGCCAATCCCAAAGCAGGCCCTATACAGATGGTCCTGCCGGCATTGTATAATTTCTTCAGCAAGATGAACATGGTCTTTGGTGTAAAAGGCGGAGAAAAGGAGATTGCAGCCGCTTTAGGCGTACATCCCTTCTTTGTGAAGGATTATGTCAACGCTGCCCGTCAATACGGCGTAGAGGGCACGGAAAAGGCCATTTTGCTGCTGCATGCCTATAACCTCCGCAGCATTGGTATCAATGACAGTGGTGTAGAAGATGGAGAGCTGATGAAGGAACTGGTATACAAGCTGATGTACTGATAAACGACGGTGGCTGTGACTGTTGCACCGTTCAACATCTTCAGGACATCAGCACATTTTTCGCGGCAAGGCTGTCTTTGTCCATCTGGTCGATCAGGTCCTGAATATTGTCAAATTTCTGGTTAGCCCTGATATAACTGATCATCTCCACCCGCAGCATCCGGTCATAAATTTCCTGGCCGAAATCGAAGATATGCGCCTCCAGGCGGAGGTCTACACCATTGAAGGTGGGACGGGTACCTATGCTCATTACGCCGTTCAGCGGAACGGGTTGTTTATCCAGGTAGACTTTTATAGCATAAATACCCTGTGCGGGGATGAGTTTGCGTGGGTCTGGCAATTCAATATTGGCGGTAGGATAGCCCAGCTGCCTGCCCATTTTATCGCCGTGGATCACTTTTCCTTCCAGGAAGTAGTGATAGCCCAACAATTCATTGGCTAGCTGTATGTTCCCGTCCTGCAGGCTTTTGCGGATCTTGGTAGAGCTGACGGCCAGGTCATGGACTACCTGCTGGGGGATCTCCACCAGTTGAAAACCATACCGGTTCTGTTCTGCTTCCAGTAGTTCCAGCCCACCTTCGCGGTTATGGCCAAAACGGTGGTCGTAGCCGATAATGATCGTATGCGGATTGAATTTTTTGATCAGGAAATCTTCCAGATAAGCCTGGGCAGAAAGTTCTGAAAACTCTTTGGTAAAGGGAACGATCACCAGGTGATCAATGCCTTGTTTGGCCAGCAGTTCGATCTTTTCTTCCAGGGTAGTGAGCAGCCTGACAGGTGCGCCGCCGGGTTGCAGTACTTCCCGTGGGTGAGGATCAAAGGTAATGATCACGGTTTCCCCGTCACAGGCCGCCGCAGTTTCCTGCAATTGCTGTATAATATAACGGTGACCGCTGTGAACGCCGTCAAAAGTACCAATTGTTATTACAGCCCGCCTCAAAGCTGGCAAATGGGTGAGGTCCCTGTGTATCCGCATAAATTGCCTTAAACGATCAAAATCCTATGCAAATTACAACATTTAGATATCAGATAAGTGGCTAATCAGTTACTTTTGCAGCAGATTGTTCATTATTAAAATTATCTGGTGGATCAGAATATCTACGCGCAGCGCGGCGTTTCAGCCGGAAAAGAGGATGTGCACAACGCTATTAAGCATATTGACAAGGGACTGTTTCCGAAAGCTTTCTGTAAAATAGTGCCCGATATCCTGGGCGGACAGGAGGAATATTGCAATATTATGCACGCCGATGGCGCCGGAACGAAATCTTCACTGGCATATACCTACTGGAAGGAAACTGGCAACCTGGATGTATGGAGAGGCATTGCGCAGGATGCGATCATCATGAATATTGATGATCTGCTTTGTGTAGGCGCTACTGAAAATATTCTGTTGTCTTCCACTATCGGCCGTAATAAACAGCTGATACCAGGAGAAGTGATCGCGGCTATCATCAATGGCACAGAAGAGATCCTGGAAGAGCTGCGAGGGCATGGTATCAGTATTTACTCCACCGGCGGTGAAACTGCTGATGTGGGAGACCTGGTACGCACCATCATAGTGGATTCCACGGTGACCTGCCGCATGAAAAGAGCGGAAGTGATCTCCAATCATACCATACAGGCCGGAGACGTGATCGTAGGACTGGCTTCTTACGGACAGGCATCTTACGAGAAATTTTACAACGGAGGTATGGGCAGCAATGGACTGACATCCGCCCGTCATGATGTGTTCAACAAACAGGTAGCTGAAAAGTATCCTGAGAGTTATGATCCCGGTATTCCTTACGACTTGATCTTCAGCGGAAAGAAAGCACTGACCGATAAAATTGATATTCCAGGCTTTGGTCCTATAGATGCCGGCAGACTGGTCCTGTCACCTACCCGCACTTATGCGCCGGTGATCAAACAGATCCTGGAGGCCTACCGTTCCCGTATACACGGATTGGTACATTGCAGTGGTGGTGCACAGACAAAAGTGTTGCACTTCATCGATAATCTGCATGTTATTAAGGATAACCTGTTCCCGGTTCCTCCCTTGTTCCAGTTAATTCAGGAACAATCGGGTACTGGCTGGAAGGAAATGTACCAGGTATTCAATATGGGACATCGCATGGAACTGTATGTACCTGAGGAGATTGCAGCGGATATTATCAGGATCAGCAAAAGCTTTAATATCGACGCACAGATCGTGGGCAGGGTAGAACCAGCGGCTGCAAAGCAGGTGACTGTGCGCAGTACTCATGGGGAGTTTATCTATAACTGATTTAACATCTGAGATATTACTTTATTTAAATAGAAAGAGGCTGTTCGCTTATATAGTGGAACAGCCTCTTTTTTGTTTTTTAGTTGTGAGAATGGTGTGTTATTGCAATACGTAACGGATAGGCAGGTGGAACTCTACACTTACTTTTCTGCCTTCCTGTTCGCCAGGTATCCAATCGGGCATAGCGGCCACCACACGCATAGATTCCTCTTCAAGACCATTTCCAAGGAACTTGCCTTCGGTTGTCACCTCTGAGATCTTACCGGCGGAGTTGACCACAAATTTTACCAATACGGTACCAGTGGTATTATTCGTCTGGGCTTTTTTCGGGTAGTGGATGCTACGCGAAAGAAACCTGGCCAGCTCTTTATCCCCACCGGGAAATTTTGGAGGATCGCTTACGAAAGAGAATACTTCGTCTGATGGTGCATTTACCGCGGATGCTGACGTATTGATCAATGCAGTACTGCGCTTCACCGGCGATTGCAGGTCCAGATCCTGCTGGCAGCCTATAATAAAACCCAAAAATACCAGAACGGGGAATATGATGATCTTTTTCATAAGCGCGTAATTCGCCTTCTGACTAAATAACATGAGGATACGGCGTTTAACCGGCGCCTGTGTGAAACTGTTGGCGATCAGCATGCGTTTGGTCTGCAGCGTCATCTGTAACAATGTCCTTGCGTAGTCGTCTGGAGCGTTTTCTGCGGCTACCGCTTTATCCGCCAGGAATTCATGCACCATGGCCAGTTCCCTTTTGAAAAGATGCAGGAAAGGGTTGAACCAGAAAACAGCGCAAACCAGCTGGAGGAAAAGTTTGTCTGCCGTGTGCCGTCCCCGTATGTGTTCCAGCTCATGTCTGAGTACTTGTTTACCCTCCTCGCTATCGGGCGTCAGCTCGTCTCCCCAGAAAATAACACTGAAGAAAGAAAAGGTAGATTTTACCTGCGGATGATTGATCAGCAGATAGCTGTCAAAACTAACCTGTTTTCCCTGTCTTGTCAGCCGTTTGATCAGCAGCCAGTTCCGTAACATATTAACGATCAGTAATAAAGCTATCAGGGCGTAGATGCCCGGCGGGATCCAGGAGGCGAAGTTGGAAGCGCCGGCCTTTTGGGCGGTGCTTGTCATGTAAGCGTATACAGTTACCAGTGGCCCTGTATAGGCAGGAGCAGCAGCGCTGGCAAAGGAAAACTGCAGCAGGGGGAGGAGTATGGATGTGATGGTAGCTAATAGCAGGTACCCTCTGTTCCAGCGGTGGAATGAATTATTTTTCAGGGCGAGTACATAATAGCCGTACAGTACGCCTGAGCACACCAGCATTTTGATAAGGTAAGCAATCATGATTGTTGTTTTTTAGCGTCCTTAATCTGTTCCAGTAGTTGTTCCAGTTCGTTGACACTGAGGTCTTTCTCCTTCACGAAGAAGGACACCATGTCTTTGAATGAGCCGGAGAAGTACCCTTTTACAAAGTTTTGCATGGTATTCCGGCTGTATTCGTCTTTGCTGACCAGGGCAAAGTATTGGTAGGATTTACCATAAGCCTTATAATCCACAAAGCCTTTGTCCTGCAGGATCTTTATTAATGTCGACACGGTATTATAGTGGGGCTTGGGTTCGGGAAGGATGTCTATCAGGTCTTTTACGAATGCCGGCCCGGTTGTCCACAGGGCCTGCATTACCTGTTCTTCCGCTTTGGTCAATGTTTTTACAGCTGACATAATGTGAAATTTTAGTTGCTGAAACTAAGGTAAAACTAATAATTTAGTTTACAAACTATTTTTTTAGTTATGGTAAGGGTCAATTGAGGTAGCTTCTTCGACGCTTATTCGATGCTTATTCGATGCTTCGCCGTCTACAAGGTTGGGCCGGAGCAACAAACGTTAATCGACTCGTCGGGTGCGCGGTTGTGTGTTTGCAGCGCGGGAATTTATCTCCGGATGAAATGTGCACATCCCCGTCGATCGACCCGTTAGGGGGCATATTGTTTGTAGCGCAGGGGTTTATCCCCGGGATTAAAACGCACCAGATCCCCGTCGATCGACCCCTTTAGGGGTCATATTGTTTGTAGCGCGGGTAATTTATTCCTGGGGAAAATGTATCCGGTACATATCCGATAGAGATTCAGTAGAGATTCGGTGGAGGCTATATCCTATAGGCCCATTACTATAGCATTATAGGCACTTCCTATAGCGATCGCTATAGAATAGTGCCTGTAATGTAGGACTAGAGAGCCTATAGGATATAGCCTCGACCGAACCTCTATGCTATCTCAAAGAAATTCCAGACCAGATCGACCGCGAGCGGATGGTTATGCCGATAAATAACTATTTTTGTTATTATAAAACCATACAGCGGAAAATGACAGAACAACCTATTATACAATTATCCAATGTGAATATCTACCAGGGAACTTCCCTGATCCTTGCTGACGTGAATATTACGGTGAACAAAGGAGAATTTGTATACCTGATTGGCAGGACGGGAACTGGTAAATCCAGCCTGTTGAAGACCCTTTATGGGGATCTGCGGTTGAAGGAAGGCGCCGGTCAGGTAGTAGGGTTTGACCTGAAGAAGATGGACTGGAAGAAGGTGCCTTACCTGCGTCGTAACCTGGGTGTGGTATTCCAGGATTTCCAGCTGCTGACAGACAGGACCGTATATGACAATCTGAAATTTGCCCTGAAGGCGACAGGCTGGACGGAGACTAAAAAAATGGACGAGAAGATCAAAGATGTGCTGGAGAAAGTGGGATTGGAAACCAAGGGGTTCAAGATGCCTTATGAGCTGAGTGGTGGCGAGCAGCAGCGTGTGGATATAGCCCGGGCAATGCTGAATTCCCCGAAACTGATCCTGGCGGACGAGCCTACGGGTAACCTGGACCCCGAGACCTCTGACGGTATTATGCAGTTATTGTTTAGGATCAGCCGCGAGGAAGGCGCCGCAATCGTGATGGCTACCCATGATTATATTTTACTGCAGAAGTTCCCGTCCAGGGTACTGAGAACTGAAAATGGCAAGGTGACAGATCACGCCAGTGTGACTTTTGTGTAAAATTTATGTGAAATTGTTAATTCACAATATTTGATTTACCTTTGCCCCGGAAAAATAGCGACTAAATAAACTTTATCATTTTTTTATTTAATTATCAAGATGTCTTACTTAACTGTTGAAAAGAAAGCCAATATTTTTAAAGAATTTGGTGGAAGCGAAAAAAATACCGGCTCTGTAGAAGCGCAAATAGCCCTGCTGACTGAGCGTATCAACAGCATCTCCAGTCACCTGAAAGAAAACAAAAAAGACTTTTCTACACACCGTGGTTTGATGAAAATGGTAGGCCAGAGAAAGCGTCTGCTTTCCTACCTGTCTAAAACCAACCTCACAGGCTACCGCGCTCTGCTTGAGAAATTAGGTCTCAGAAAGTAATAAGAACTTTTTTATAGCGCTATTCCCAACTTATAAGGTTGGGAATAGTTTTTTTTTAGGTATACCATTTTAATCTTCTCATTTTTATGAATCTGACACCTATCTCAGTTAATTTCGATATAGGAGATGGCCGGATCGTAACCATCGAAACCGGCAAGTTAGCCCGCCAGGCTGATGGTGCAGTAACGGTTCGTCTGGGCAATTGTATCCTGTTGGCTACCGTCGTTGCAGCTAAAACTCCAAAACCCGGACAATCTTTCTTTCCCCTTACAGTTGATTATCAGGAAAAATTTGCTTCTGCAGGACGTATACCAGGCTCCTTCTTTAAACGCGAAGGAAAGCTGTCTGACTACGAAGTTTTAGTTTCACGTTTGATCGACCGCGCTTTGCGCCCCCTTTTCCCGGATGATTATTTCTGCGAGGTACAGGTACTGGTGAGTCTCATCTCTTCCGATCCGGAAGTGATGCCGGATGCACTGGCTTGTCTGGCCGCTTCTGCTGCACTGGCCGTTTCTGACGTGCCCATCCAGGAAATTATTTCCGAAGTAAGAGTGTCCCGTATTGAGGGACAATTAGTTATAAATCCAAACCGCGCTTCTTTAGAGAAAGCTGACATGGACTTCATCATCGGTGCTACTGACAAGAACATCATGATGGTGGAAGGTGAGAGCAAGGAGTGCAGCGAGGAAGATATCATTAAGGCTATCGAAGTGGCCCACAATGCTATCAAGGTACAGGTAAAGGCACAGGAAGAACTGCGTGATAAAGCTGGTGTTACCGGCAAACGTGCGTTTGACCTGCCTTACGCAAACGAGGAACTGAAAGCGAAAGTAGCTGCTTTTGCAAAAGACCGTATTCTCGCCGTAGCAAAATCTGCTTCTGCGAAACACGACCGTAGTGATGCATTCGACAAGATCAGCGAAGAGCTGGTAGAATCTCTGGGAGAGCTGTCCGAAGAGGATGCTCCACTGGTAGGCAAATACTTCCACAGCCTGGAAAAGGAAGTGATACGTAACATGATCCTGGACGAATCCGTTCGTCTGGATGGCCGTAGCCTGGATCAGGTACGTCCGCTGAACATGGAAGTAGATATACTGCCTTCTCCGCACGGTTCTGCACTGTTCACCCGTGGAGAAACCCAATCCCTCACTACTGTGACCCTGGGTACTCCTGATGATGAGCTGCTGATCGAAAGCGCTGCTGTATCAAAATATTCAAAGTTCATACTGCACTATAACTTCCCTCCATTCTCTACAGGTGAGGTAAAACCTATGCGTGGCCCCGGCCGTCGTGAAGTAGGTCATGGTAACCTGGCGATGCGCTCCCTGAAGCAGATGATGCCAGGCAGCGAATACGCTTATACCGTGCGTGTAGTATCCGATATCCTCGAATCCAACGGTTCCTCTTCCATGGCTACCGTATGTGCCGGTTCACTGGCGCTGATGGATGCTGGTGTACCTCTGCCTAAACACGTTTCCGGTGTGGCAATGGGATTGATCTCCCGTGCTTCTGACGGAAAGTGGGCGGTACTCACAGACATCCTGGGAGACGAAGACCACCTGGGTGATATGGACTTTAAAGTAACCGGTACACGTGATGGTATCTGCGGTATCCAGATGGATATCAAAGTGGATGGCCTGAGCATGGACGTAATGCGTAAAGCCCTGGAACAGGCACGTAATGGCCGTCTGCATATCATTGATGCAATGTATGCATGTCTCGAAGCACCACGTCCTGAGCCGAAACCACATGCACCACGTATGGAAAAACTGATCATCGACCGCGAATTCATCGGTGCTGTGATCGGACCTGGTGGTAAAGTGATTCAGGAGATCCAACGCGAAACCGGTACTACCATCAACATTGAAGAAGTTGGTGAAACCGGTGAAGTAAGTATCTTCTCTGCACAGAAAGAAGGCCTGATGAAGGCACTCGAATGGATAAAAGGTATCGTTGCTGTTCCTGAGATCGGCGAAGTATACGAATCAACTGTGAAGTCAGTAATGCCTTACGGTGCATTCGTAGAATTCCTGCCTGGTAAACAGGGACTGTTACATATCTCTGAAGTTTCATGGAAACGCCTGGAAACAATGGACGGTGTACTGTCTGAAGGTGAAAAGGTGAAAGTGAAACTGGTAGGTACAGATCCTAAGACTGGTAAGTTCAAACTGAGCCGCCGTATACTGATGCCAAAACCAGAAGGTTATGTAGAAAGACCTGAAGGTAGCGAACGTGGCGACAGAGGTGATCGTGGAGATCGCGGTGACAGAGGCGACCGTGGTGGTCGTGGTGACAGAGGTGATCGTGGTGGACGCGGTGATTTCCGTGGAGATCGTGGCGACCGTGGTGGTGATCGCGGTGACCGTCGTGGCCCTCGTGATGGTGGTGACAGAGGCGAGCGTAATCGTCCTACACCTCCGCCTGATCAGCCGCAGGAGCCTATGTTTGATGAAGAATCATAATTCAGACAGATCATTCAGATCAATATACTTAGCAGCCGTCCTGTACTACAGGGCGGCTGTTTTATTTCAGGGCTATTTTATTTGTGAGAAAGCTGTCACCCGGTCTGACCGTTCCTACAAATTGTATCTTACTGCCGGATAATTCGTATTATATTTCATGACTAAAATTTCCACATCAGTGAAAACAAAACGCATTTCGTTAAACGTATATCATGGCCTTGCGCTGGGAATGCTCCTGTTCCTCTTGCCATGTCTGTTACAGGCCGCCCACCATGCTCCTCCGAAGAAAGAATTTTACAGCATCCTGATCTATCATCTGAAAGATGCTGAGCAGGAAACGCGCATGGACAACTATCTGAAAGACGCGCTGATACCTGCTTTGCACAAAGCCGGCGCTGCGCATGTGGGTGTATTTAAACCTGTTGGGAATGATACCACTGCAGACCGCAGAGTGTATGTTTTTATTCCCGGCAATTCTCCAGAACAGTTATTACAGTTGCCGGTAACATTATTGGAAAATACTGCTTATCAGACTGCGGCAAAAGATTTCATTGACGCTGCATGGGACAAGCCGACGTATACACGCCAGGAAACCATTATTCTGGAAGCATTTCCTGGTATGACTAAAATGGAACTGCCAGGGTTAAAAGGACCTAAGAGTGAACGCATATACGAATTGCGTAGTTATGAAAGTCCGACCGATAAATTATACCGCAATAAGGTAGATATGTTCAATAAGGGAGATGAGATCAGTATTTTCAAAAGACTGGATTTTAATGCAGTGTTCTATGCCAAGGTATTGAGCGGTAGCCATATGCCGAATCTGATGTACATGACCACTTTTGATAACCGTGCTTCCAGGGATGAACACTGGAAGGCCTTCAGTAGTGATGCACAATGGAAAACGCTGCTGGCAAAGCCAGAGTACAGTCATAATGTGTCTAAAGCAGAAATCATATTCCTGCAACCGGCGGAGTATTCAGAAATATAAATTGACGCTGCCATTGCAAACAGAAAAGGCCAGAGCAACGCTCTGGCCTTTTCTGTTGACTATCGACTATCTATCCGTTGGTGAATTTACTATTGTGATTTATCTGGCAGCGCCGCTTCCTGCGAACTGCTCTATGTAGTGATTACTTTCTCTGAAGATGATCTTACCGGAAGGTAACTTAAAGATCTTGAAAGGCTGACCCGCTATATCTTCCCAGAAAATAGTGTACTGAGGTACAGACTTTTGCGTGCTTTTGTCGATCACTTTGATACGTCCGTCTGTCAGCAGACTTGATAACATATCCTCAATGTAGGGGAGGAGAATGTTCTCGCCTTCTGTCCAGAACTGCACAAACTTATCAGTGCTGTATTCCAGGTTGGTATGTGTGGAGTCGCCCAGAAAAGCAAGTGCGCTGGTGAAGTGTGATTCAATTTCCTGCGCTGTTAGATGGCTGAACTGTACGTTATGAAAGGCTCTGTTATCGCTGTAGCAGGTCTTCTGTAATACGGTGTCCATTCCTTTCATGTAGTTTACCACATCTACACGATTGATAACGAGGATACTGGTGCCATTTTTGTAAACGATTGAATCTTTCATGGTATCATCCGGGTACAACTTGACGATGTCCTGGGACTTGCTGGCGAGGGCTGTTACCAGCAGCGTCACTGTTAAAAACAAGGTTCTCATAAAATATGGTTTTCAATTAAAGATATTGCAAATATAATAAAATAACTTTATGCATTTGTCAGTTGCCACATTAGTTATTAACATTACAATAACAGGTAGGGGTGCAGGTCTCACACGTATGCGTTACATACGATGCATTTAGTTTCTCTATATTTGCTGCTATGGCACATATAGCAATTACCCTGACCTGTACCGATGAAACGAAAGATATCTTGGTAGCAGTGTTGTCAGAAAAAGGTTTTGAGGGGTTTGAGGAACAACCCGGTAATGTTCTCGTTGCTTATATTCCTGAAGAGGATTTTAACGAAGAAGAAACGAATGAGCTGACGGCTGGTTTTGGTATGACGTATACACGCGAACGTATAGAACAGACAAACTGGAATGCGGTATGGGAGAGTAATTTTCAACCTGTACTTGTAGACAATTTCTGCGGCATCAGGGCTTCTTTTCATCCCCCTTTTGTTCCGGCTCCGCAGCATGAAATTCTGATCACTCCAAAGATGTCATTTGGCACAGGTCATCATGCTACTACTTATTCTGTTATCAAACTAATGGAGGGAATAGATTTTGTGGGAAAGAATGTGTTTGACTTTGGCACTGGTACTGGAATACTGGCTATTCTGGCATATAAAATGGGAGCGGCTGTGATAGATGCCATAGATATCGACACATGGTCTGTGGAAAACACGAAGGAGAACATTGTCAATAACAATGCATTACCGGTAAAGGTATGGCAGGCAGACAGTCTGAAGAGTATCCGGAGTAGTTATAATGTAGTGCTTGCGAATATCAATAGAAATATTTTACTTGAGTATATGGAAGATATGCGCCGTATACTCGTCAGGGATGGTATTTTACTGCTGAGCGGTATTTTAAAGGAGGATGAGACTGCGATCCTGGAAGCAGCCAGGAGAAATGCGCTGGTGTTGGAAACCCAACTGGAGAAAGATAATTGGCTGGCTATGAAATTATTAGCGAGATAGCTGTGGCCGCTCTAGATAAATTAGTTAATATTACACTGAAAACTATACAATTTTCGTGTTAACGAAATTCTTAATGTTTTCTTAATTTTAACGAACGAATTTACTATCTTAGCAAAACCTAACTTGTTGTATGACAGAATTATTGTTACTATTTTGTGCTTATCTGATTGGCTCCGTACCTACTGCGGTATGGGTAAGTAAAGGAGTTTTTGGTATGGATATCCGGGAGTATGGCAGCGGCAATGCCGGTGCTACCAACACTTTCCGCGTATTAGGACCAAAGGCAGGTTCCTTTGTGATGTTGGTGGATATGCTCAAAGGAGTAATGGCCGTGCGCCTGGCTTACCTGGTGGGTTATTATCAGAATCCTGAGCATCTGCAGGAAGTAACAACACAGCTGGTGAACTTCCAGATTGGTCTGGGACTTGCGGCTGTAATAGGTCACATTTTTCCTATCTGGGCAAATTTCCGTGGTGGTAAAGGTATTGCTACCCTGTTTGGCCTGGTGCTGGCCATCCAGCCACTGGTGGCTATCTGCTGTGTAGGCGTATTTCTGCTGAGCCTTTCACTGACCAGGTATGTATCGCTGAGCTCTATTTCTGCCAGTATCGCATTCCCTATCCTGATCCTCTATATCTTCAACGAGCCAGAAGTATTCTATCGCATATTTGCTATTGCTGTTGCACTGATGGTAGTACTAACTCATCAGAAGAACATCTTCCGTCTTATAAACGGTAATGAGAGCAAGGTACCCCTATTTAAAAACAGGAGGGACAAAAAATAATTTGCGCTGCTACCAGGTATGCCGTATCCATTCTGGCATATCTCTTGTACTGAATGATATTAATATTTAACTTTCCTCGGATTTTGATTGTTGCGTTATAGGGTGTTGATGCTTTATAGGGCAACGATTAAAGTTGTTTTAAACAACTGTAGTAGCACTTTCGGATGGGGTAATATCCATCAAAAACAAATTGTCAGATGCAAAAGAAACTCCTTCTTATCGGTACCGGCCTTGCGCTTATCACTGCTTGCGCCAAAGTACCTATCACTGGCCGTAGCCAGTTGAACCTGATTCCTGAAAGCACCATGCAATCTATGGCGCTGCAGGAATATCAGTCGTTCCTATCCCAGAATAAAACAGTAGCCGCTACAACCAGTAAGGATGCTGAAATGGTAAAAAGAGTGGGACAGCGTATTGCTTCTGCGGTTACCCGTTACATGACCGAGCATAATCTGGCTAGCGAGGTAGCTAATTACAAATGGGAATTTAACCTGGTAGATAGTAAAGAGGTGAACGCCTGGTGTATGCCGGGTGGTAAGGTAGTGGTGTATACCGGTTTATTGCCTGTAACACAGAATGAAACGGCACTTGCCTGTGTAATGGGACATGAAATTGCCCACGCTATTGCCCGTCATGGTAACGAGCGTATGAGTCAGCAGGTAGTGGCACAGGGTATCCAGGTAGCTGGTTCTGTAGCGCTCAACCGTAATCCGCAGGCACAGAATATCTTCCTGCAATCTTTCGGTGTAGGTGGTAACCTCGGTATGCTGGCATACTCCCGTAAGAATGAGCTGGAAGCGGATCACCTGGGTGTTATCTTCATGGCGATGGCCGGATATAATCCTCAGGAAGCGATTCCTTTCTGGCAGCGTATGGCGGCGTCCAGCGGTGGTAATAAGCCACCAGAGCTGGTGAGCACGCACCCAAGCGATGAGCGCCGTGTATCAGAACTGCAGAAGCTCATGCCTGAGGCAATGAAGTATTACACGCCTATCAAGAAATAATCAGATACCTGATAGCAAGAGAAAAAGCATCCGTTTGTAGCGGATGCTTTTTCTTTTATAACTCGTTTCATTGGACTATTTATCCACAGTGATTTCTACGACCTTTTTGTTCTTCTGAATTTTCATCTTCTCTGGTACATGTGCCAGTATTTCCTTCTTAAAAGCGGCAATTAAGGCCTGTTTAATAAAGAACCGGTGTGTTACTATGCTGATCTCCCTCACCGGCTCAGGGGCCTTGAAATAGCGCACCATATTCATTTGTCTGGCAGACATCTCCTGGAGAGACAGTTCCGGTAAAATAGTGAAGCCTGCATTCAGGTCTACCATTCTTTTCAACGTCTCTACACTGCCGGTGTTATATTCCAGATTCTTATATTCGCCCATTGTAAATTTATCGCGGCAGATGTTCAATACCTGGTTGCGCATGCAGTGACCTTCGTTCAATAGCCATACTTCGCGTACATCGACGTCTTCTGGTTTGATATATTTCTTTTCGAACAGGCTGTTGGTTTTTGCTGCGTATACTACAAAAGACTCGTAGAACAATGGTTGTTCATCCAGGTTGGGATTATGCAGTGGTGTTGCCAGCAGGCCGCAGTCCAGCTGTTCCTGCTTTAGCAGTTGTATAATCTGCTCTGTAGGATATTCCCAGATCTCCAGTTTCACTTTTGGATATTTTTTCATGAAACCTGTGAGGATGCGAGGCAGGAGATACGGCGCCAGCGTTGGAATAATGCCTACACGTAGATTGCCCTGTACTTCCTTTTTATGTTCTCCGATGATCTCTTTAATTTTCCCGTTTTCTTTGAGGATGATGCGGGATTGTGCTATGATCTCAACACCTATTTCCGTTGGGATTACAGGTAATTTACTCCTATCGAAGATTTTGACCCCCAGCTCGTCTTCCAGCTTTTGTATCTGCATGCTGAGCGTAGGTTGCGTGACGAAGCATTTTTCGGCTGCTATGACGAAGCTTCGGTAAGTGTCTACTGCAACGATGTATTCTAATTGAACAGTGGTCATGCGACAAAATTACGAATTAGAATGACGAAATATGTATGATCTGAGTCAGGAATTCCGGACTGGTTCAGATAACGGGTGTCAGTGTTTCTGTTTTGCGACTTCCGCTTATATGCTGAGGTGCTGCATGTTTGTCGTGGTAGTCGATACCGGGGTATTCAGACCAGTGATTTCCTCTGTGTTTATTGACTTCCGCTTATGTGCTGAGGTGCTGCATATAGTCGTGTTGGTCGATACCGCGGTTTTCAGGCTGGGATCACTGGCTGAGTTCTTTGAAGCTTTGTGCTATTAAGCATTTGGAATCGTGTGGGCTTTTGAATATGTATTAAACCCCTGTCAATCGTGTGGGCAGCTTCAAACAACTTAGGCCAGCGATTCCCACCTGAAACCGCTATAGTTTGTGACTTCCGCTTATAAATTGCGTGCTGTAATATCTGACTGAATGTATTGAGGATCATAACATAATGCACAGTTATTGCATACTGTTATTGTAATTATTATCAGTTTGTCAGCATCTACCTGACAAGCCGGACACGGTATATCACTGTGGATAGAGCGGAAGTAGCACCGGTTTCAGATGGGAATGGCGGGCCTTCGGCTCTCCGGTGACACGACCGGTGCTGCCCAATAGATATCCAATGCCCTATTCGCTTGACAATGCCAAATAGCATTCCAGAGAGGCGCCGACCGCCATCCCATACTGAAACCGAAGCTACTTAGCGTAAACAGAAAGAAATCATACCAAACTGTCAAATTCAACACTTATTCATCATAAAATAAAAAGGACGAACTACTAACGTAATCCGTCCTTTCTCATTTATGCAGTATTATAATCTGCTAGAATATTCTATATCTGTATTTGATCTTGTCTGTATTGTTATACAGTTCCCTGATATTGATAGAAGCCTGTATCTCTTTCACTGCCTCATCTTTCAGATTACGGAACTCAGCCTGCTTGGTATCAATGGTATTCTTATCAGCCAGGCCATTGTCCTGCGCAATCTTCAGAGAGCTGTTCACCTTACCATAGTAGGAATCCAACAGGGTAAAGTATTCATTGTACAGGTTCTCGAAACGTTTGGTCTGCAGTACCAGGTCTTCCAGCTGGTTGTTCACTTCTTTCAGGTTTGGATTCTCACGCAGCAGCGCTTCATAATCAACCTTCTTGCCCTTGGTGTATTTTGTTTCCAGGTCGTTGAAGAAGGTAACTACTTTGTCTCTCTTGAAGTCGAAGAAAAAGTCGTTCAGCGTCTCTCCGAGAGATTTGTTACCACGCTGTGGCAGCTGATATTTCAGGGCACTTGCAGTGAACATGAGGTGATCATACAGGTTATCCTGCAGGAGGTTCAGCTGATCTTTGTTGAAGTTCAAACCATATTCGAATTTCTGGTTTGCATCGTTCAATGCAGTATAGTATACAACGTATTTGTTCAGTTCTTTTTCGAATTCTTTCAGTGTATTCTGATTGATCTCTTTATTGTTCACGCTGATACTGTGCAGAAAGTTCATTACTGAGTTGGCAATAGCCAGCGGAGGTGTTAAAGAGGTGAAGCTCTGGAAGATAGGGCTGGCAATGATGGATTTGGTAGATTCAACGATCTTACTGTTCTTTTCGTTTTTGTCAGCCTTCCCTTTTAATACAACTTTCTCTACCAGCTCTACGATCCGGTCACTCAGGGAGAAGCCCAGCTCTTTACTTTCCGGGTTGTTCAGTGAGGTGATGAATACGTCGAGATTGTTGGTAGTAGTACGCGACTTCAGATCAATGATCTTTTTATTGAGGAGGTAATATGTTTCACTCGCAAATACGATGTTGTTACGGATCAGTTCATATTTGGTAATGTTATCAATTTCACGTCCCTGCAACAAGCCCTGGATAGCGTTGGAATTTTGTTTGTCGCTGTCGTTGATACGTTGCAGTTCTTCCATGATCCTGCGGATGGTAGTATCCTGTGTTCTTACCTGCGGCATTACCACATTCTTCAGTTCTGAATTCGGATCAGCCTTAGGTTGGTCAGTCGGCGGCTTAGGTTTTTCCGGTTCCTGTGCCAGCGCATAATGGAAACTTGAAAGTAAAATCAGTAGTAGTGTCAGATATCTCATAGAATTTAAATGCGTGATCTTGACTGATTTAAAAAATGCAAAACATTCACAAGAGGATACGTTCTTCCCACCAAGCCGACAGTCAGGATGTCCGCTTTCAGTTGCGACCTGTAATTGTTTTTGCATGCAAAATAGTTTACGTTCTTTAGCAACCCATGAAAATATGGTGCCAAAAAACGAGTTTACACAAAGATAACAATTTATAATAAGTTGAAATTGCCAGTCTTTCAACCACTTTATTACCTTAGTCGCAAATTTACCCACTTTCATGTTAAATAATAAAAAGATAGTGGTGGTACTACCAGCCTACAACGCCGCTTTAACGCTTGAAAAAACCTACAATGAAATTCCTTTTGACATTGTTGATGAAGTCGTGTTGGTAGACGACGCGAGTAAAGATGAGACGATTGCTGTCGGAAAGCAGCTGGGGATCAGGCACATTATCCGTCATGATAATAACAAAGGATATGGGGGAAACCAGAAGTCCTGTTATAATAAAGCGCTTGACCTGGGCGCAGATATCGTGATCATGTTACACCCTGATTATCAATATACTCCTAAGCTTATTGTGGCTATGAGCAGTATTATTGCGAACGATGTATATCCTGTAGTGTTTGGTTCCCGCATCCTTGGAAAGGGGGCCCTGATCGGAGGAATGCCGATTTACAAATACATTGCTAACCGTTTTCTGACCCTGGTGCAGAATCTGCTCCTTAATCAGAAACTCAGTGAATATCATACTGGTTACAGGGCATTTTCAGGAACTGTCTTGAAAAGCATTGACTTTATGGCCAATGACGATGACTTCATTTTTGATAATGAGATGGTTTCCCAGATTTTTATGAAGGGTTATGAAATAGGTGAAGTAACTTGCCCCACCAAATACTTTGAGGAAGCCTCAAGTATTAACTTTAAACGCAGCAGCATCTACGGTATGGGCGTACTACGGGTATCCCTGCAACACCGCCTGCATATGTGGGGATGGATCAAAGCGAAAATATATAACTGATAAATAACTGATTAAACTGTCTATTTTGGGCCTACAGTGGGAATTAGCTAAAAAATACCTGCATTATTATTTCACAGCGGGCAACCGGCATGATGTACATTCTCCCTTCGTATTCGACCTTGTGGAGAAAGTATTAAGAGATAAGAAAAAACCGGCGGTGTTCCGGGAAATCGAACAGGTGCGTAAGTCTTTATTGCACAGCGCGGAAACCCTGCAGGTCACTGACCTGGGAGCAGGATCCCTCACTAATGCAGGAAGGGAACGTAGGGTAAGTGATATTACCCGTCATGCGGCCAAACCTCCTAAATTTGGGCAGCTCTTCTATCGCCTGATACAGTACTTTCAACCGGAATATCTGTTGGAATTAGGTACCTCTATGGGAATGTCTACCGCTTATATGGCGAAGGCAGCGCCTTCTGCCACCGTGCATACCATTGAAGGATGTCCTAATATTGCAGCCCGCGCCGGCGCAAATTTCAAGGCTTTACAGCTACAGAATATCAAACAGCATGTGGGAAACTTTGATACGGTATTACCGGATCTACTGAAGGAATTGCCCCGGCTGGATTATGTGTATATCGATGGGAATCATCGTTCTGTACCCACGCTGGACTATTTTGAGCAGTGCCTGACCAAAGTACATAATGAGTCGCTGTTCATCTTTGACGATATTCACTGGACGCCTGATATGGAGGCCGCATGGCATATTATTCAGCAAAACCCAAGGGTGACTTTTACGGTAGATCTGTTTTTCATTGGGTTGGTATTTTTTCGTCCTGATATGAAGGTGAAACAACATTTTATACTGAAGTATTAAACGTCATTACTGTTTTAAATAAGAGCTTCCGGATAGACTAATGTTTTATCCGGAATTTTTATTTTTGTATATATCCAAACAACATTCCATTATGAAAATACGCCGGACCCTGGCTGTACTGCTAATAGTACAGTTTTTCTGTCTTTATGCAGCTGCGCAGACAAACCCTGATTTCAGCGCTTATAGTTATGAAACATTCATACATAACGGCGATACATTGCGTTACCGCATGTTAGAGCCGGCTGGGTATGATTCACAGAAGCCTTATCCTCTGATAGTATTCCTGCATGGTTCAGGTGAAAGAGGAGCTGACAATGCTGCCCAGTTGTTGCATGGCGGCAGCCTGTTCCTGAAAGATTCCCTGCGTCAGCGGTTCCCCACCTTTGTCATATTTCCGCAGTGTCCGCAGGATTCCATGTGGTCATCCATGAAAGTGACCAGGGATAGCACTGGAAAGGCCATTAAAAGGGAATTTTCAGACGGTACTGACAGGCAAGCCACGCCAGGACTGCTGGTGAAGCTGCTGGTAGACAGCCTGATAAAAATAGAGAAAGTGAACAGTAAGCAGGTATATCTCGGCGGATTATCCCTGGGAGGCATCGGTACCTACGACCTGCTGGCCCGTTACCCAAAGATGTGGGCAGCGGCATTCCCAATTTGTGGGATTGGGAATGTGAGCACTGCAGCGAAATTCGCAAAAGTGCCTTTATGGATCTTCCATGGAGGTGCGGATAATGTTGTACCTGTTTCCGGATCAAGAGATTATGTGGAGGCGCTGAAGAAACTAAAGGCAGATGTAAAATATTCTGAATATCCGGGTGTGGGGCATAACAGCTGGGATAACGCTTTTGCTGAACCCGATCTGTTGCCATGGCTCTTTTCTCATAAAAGGAAATAGGGTGTCGGAAACATACCTTTACTATACTTCTGACATGCCTTTGCCATGCTTTTGAGGTGGACTTAAAGGAAACTAAAAACGCCCCGGCACATGACCGGGGCGTTTTTCCACTCTGCACAGGATTTGAATTGTTAACTATGTATAGACTGTATGGCTGATTTTGCAGCCTCTACGGTCGCGTCAAGATCTTCTATTGTCAGCGCGGTACTGAGGAACCAGCTTTCAAATGCAGAAGGTGGCAGATAGATGCCGCGTTCCAGCATGGCATGAAAGAAATGTTTGAACAACTCATTGTTGGCACCCGAAGCAGCTTCAAAATTAATGATAGGATATTCTGCAAAGTGAACACTCATCATAGAGCCCAGATTGTTGACCTGATGAACAATCCCGGCCGCACTCAGTACAGATTGCAATCCACCGGTCAGATAAGCAGCTTTTTCCGCCAGTTGCCGGTAAATATCCGGATTGTCGTTCAACGTTTTAAGCAGCGTATAGCCAGCAATCATTGCAATCGGGTTACCACTCAATGTTCCTGCCTGATAAATTTTCCCGGCAGGGGCGATATGTTCCATGATCTCTTTACTTCCGGCGAAGGCGCCTACCGGCATACCTGCGCCAATAATCTTGCCAAAGGTAACCAAATCTGCTTTAATATCGAACAGTTCCTGTGCACCGCCGCGTGCTAATCTGAAACCTGTCATCACCTCGTCGAAGATCAGGAGGATATTATGCTGGTCGCAGAGATTGCGCAAGCCCTGTAAGAAGCCTTCCTGTGGCAGGATACAGCCCATATTTCCGGCAACTGGTTCAACGATGATAGCGGCTATCTGATCAGAATGTGCTGCAATCAACTTTTCCACAGCCGGTAAATTGTTGTAAGGAGCGGTAAGCGTATCTGCAGCGACGGTTTGCGTAACGCCGGGAACAGATTGTATGTCTAATGTGGCTACCCCACTACCTGCGCTTACCAGGAAAGAGTCTGCATGGCCATGGTAATTACCTTCAAATTTGATGAACTTATTACGACCGGTGTATCCTCTGGCCAGCCTCAGGGCTGACATACAGGCTTCCGTACCGGAATTCACCATACGTACCTGCTCAATGTTGGGCACCATGCTGATGATCAGCTCTGCGATGCTGATTTCCAGCTCGGTAGGCGCTCCGAAAGAGGTGGAGTAGGTGGCATATTCCTGGATAGCTTTCACTACCGGTTCATAGGCATGTCCCATGATCATCGGCCCCCATGAATTGATGTAATCTATATAGCGGTTGCCGTCCACATCATACATATAAGCGCCTTTCGCACTTTTCATGAATATGGGTGAGCCACCCACGCCTTTGAATGCGCGAACGGGTGAGTTTACACCGCCTGGAATGAGTTGTTTTGCTCTTTCAAATAATGATCTGCTTTGCGTGTACATGGTGGTAGTGATAAATATTTTTAACTGAAAAGCATCTGCTGTTGTTTACAATAATCGCACCGCATCTTTTGCAAAATAGGTAGCGATCAGGTCTGCGCCTGCTCGTTTGATACTGGTGAGCGCTTCAATAATGGCCTTTTCTTCGTTGAGCCAGCCCATTTTAGCTGCTGCCTTGATCATGGAATATTCCCCGCTTACATGATAAGCGCTTACTGGTACGTGTACATGATCTTTGATCTTCCGGATCACATCCAGGTAATACAATGCTGGTTTTACCATTACAATATCAGCTCCCTCTTCCACATCCATCAGGGTTTCTTTCAGGGCCTGATCGCTGTTGGCAAAGTCCAACTGGTAAGTCTTTTTATCGCCGAAGCCCGGAGCTGAATCCAGCGCATCGCGGAAAGGACCGTACAGACAGGACGCATATTTGGCGCTGTAGGACATAATCCCTACTTTATGAAAGCTATGCTGCTCCAGGATGGTGCGGATGGAAAGGATACGGCCGTCCATTTTATCGCTGGGCGCTACAAAGTCAGCGCCTGCTTCTGCATGGCTGAGGCTCATACGGGACAGTACTTCCACCGTAATATCATTTACGATCTCTCCATTCTCCACAATGCCATCATGGCCGTAAGAGGAGTAGGGGTCCAGCGCTACGTCAGTCATCACTACAATTTCCGGAACAGCATCTTTGATCGCTCTGATGGCACGTTGCATCAAACCGTTGGGATTCACTGCCTCGGTGCCCTTATTATCTTTCAGTTCATCAGCACATTTGATGAACAGTAATACACTTTTGATACCCATGCTCCATAGTTCTTTCACTTCTTTCACGGTGAGGTCCAGTGAATAGCGGAAATAGCCAGGCATGGAAATGATCTCTTCCTTCACATTTTCTCCTTCCACAATGAACAACGGTGCAATAAAGTCGCTCGGCGTCAGTACTGTTTCTGCTACCATCGCACGGATGGCGGGAGAAGTTCTCAATATCCTGTTTCTACGTATCATGATAAATGTGTTTTAATGTGTTCAGATAGCCCATTCTCTGGGCTTCAGGAATTCAACCAGTTCAGCTTCCCTGCTGCCCGGAGTCGGGTGATAATCATATTCCCAACGCGCGCGGGGCGGAAGGCTCATCAGGATCGATTCTGTACGTCCGTTGGTTTTCAGGCCGAACAGCGTACCCCTGTCATGGATCAGGTTAAACTCCACATAGCGTCCGCGCCTGTATTCCTGCCAGTCCTTTTGGGCCTCTGTATATGGAATGTCTTTGGTCTTCCTTACAATAGGCAGATAGGCTTCGAGGAAAGCTTCTCCATTGGCTTTAGCCAGATTGTACAACTGTTCAGCGCTCATTTTTTCACCAGGGCGCTGGTAATCGTAGAAAATGCCACCAATGCCGCGGGCTTCGTTGTTCCTGTGTTTATTGACAAAATATTCGTCACAATGTTTTTTAAACGCCGGATAAAGTTCCGTACCGAAAGGATCGCAGGCATTTTTGAATGTCTGATGGAAATGGATACCATCCTGCTCATCCAGATAGTAGGGGGTGAGATCTGCTCCGCCGCCAAACCAGGAGTCTTTCAGTGTACCATTATCATCGTACAGCTCAAAATAGCGGAAATTGGCATGTACGGTAGGCACAAAGGGATTCACCGGGTGGATCACGAGGGAGATGCCGCAGGCCATGAACTGGGCCTGGCTCACACCAAACTGTTTCGCCATCAGTTCCGGCAGTTCTCCGGATACGATAGAGGTGTTCACACCACCTTTTTCGAATACATTACCGTCGGCAATAACACGGGATTTACCACCGCCACCACCGGGACGTTCCCAGATATCTTCACGGAATTTTGCTTTACCGTCAATATCTTCCAGCGCCGTACAGATTTCATTCTGCAGGCGATGTATGAGGGAAATAAAGTTGTCTTTAATGTTCATGGCTGGTTTCCTTTAGAATTCCTTTACGGTCTCAATGAATGCTTTGGCGTGATCAACAGGCACATTTGGCAGGATACCATGACCGAGGTTTGCAATATAACGATGTTTACCAAAGCCGTTTAGCATTTCCTTTACTGCTTTTTTGATCTCAGGAATAGGCGCCAGTAGTTTGGCGGGATCAAAATTACCCTGCAGGGTCACGTTACTACCTGCAAATTGTCTTGCGCGGACGGGCTGGATACACCAGTCAATACCCAGGCAATTAGCACCGGTAGCGGCCATTTCTTCCAGCGCAAACCAGGCTCCTTTAGCAAATACGGTAACCGGGCAAACGTCTTTCAGCGCAGCTACGATCTGGCGCATATATTGGAGGGAGAGGAGCTCGAAGTCCTGGGGACTTAACAACCCGCCCCATGAGTCGAACAGTTGTATACAATCAGCACCTGCTTTCACCTGTTCTTTCAGGTAGGCGATGGTCGTATCTGTGATCATCTGCAACAGCTGATGGGCAACTTCCGGTTGCTGGTAGCAGAAAGCCTTGGCACTATCGAATGTTTTGGAGCCTTTACCCTGTACCATATAACAGAGCAGGGTCCATGGAGCGCCTGCGAAGCCGATCAGGGGAACGGCACCATCCAGTGTTTTCTTTGTTAATGCGAGCGCTTCAAAGACATAGTTGAGAGTGTCCTTCACATCAGGCACGCGGAGTTTCTTCAGATCATCCGCACCTTTTACCGGGTCAGGCAGTACAGGACCGATCTTTTCTATCAGTTGTACTTCCATGCCCATCGCCTGTGGCACTACGAGGATGTCAGAGAAGATGATGGCTGCGTCTACACCTACCTGGTGTACGGGCATCACGGTGATCTCAGTGGCCAGTTCGGGATTCATGCAGCGTTCAAAGAAGGAGTATTTCTCCCGCAGTTTGATATAGTCGGGCAGGTAACGGCCGGCCTGACGCATCATCCATACAGGGACACGTTCTGTTGTTTCTCCGCGTAAGGCTCTCAGTAAAAGGTCATTCTTTAAAGCGCTCATTCTTTGTCAGTTAATGTTGTTAAAGTAAGATATCGTTGATAGTACAAGCTGTTCCATGCTGGGACTTGTACTGGTAATGATCTTGTTGCCGGTATATTGCTGCAGGACCCTGGCCGTGGTTGGGCCGATCGAGAAGCAAACGGTATGTTGCGGCAGGCTGTTGACTGAAAAGAAACTCTCTACGGCACTGGGACTTAGAAAGAGGATCCCATCATATTCCTGCCCTGTTTCGGCAGGGGTTTCCGTTGTTTCATACACAATCAGTTCTTCCAGGGGGATATTGTGTTGCCGTAACAGGTCTGGCAGCTCATCCCTGCGTTTGTCGCCACAGAAGAATACCAGCGGACCTTTCTCTTCATTTTTGATGATTTCTTCTGCCAGTGAGGCCGCATTGGCTGCAGTACCGCTTATCGTGTGTCTGAATCCATCGCCGTGTTGTTTCAAAGCCTGTTGCGTCGCTCCTTCCAGGCAATATACCTTCCAGCCGGGAGAGAAGAATCCTCCCTGCTTATACGCTTCCACTTCATCATCTGTAACATTAGGAGGAAAAGCCATCCAGGAGCTGTAATAATATTTGCCTTCCGGATGCAGGTAATGATCGTGCAGTGCTTCCACTGCATTCACACTGGTAAAGATGACAGTTGCTTTTTCCTGAAACAGCTGGTGTATGCGTTGTTTCAGGCTATCTGTGACCAACGGTTGTATGCTGATGAATCTCTTTGCCTCAATATCGATATGTTGCTCCGCAGCTATTGTGATCAGTGCCTGATCGACCGCTTTTGTGCTTAATATGCGATATCTTTTATTTGATGGCATCCCTTATTTGTGCAACAATTTTATCGCCGCCCTGTGCGAGGATCTTTTCTGCGGCAATTTTACCAATATGGCCGGCATCCTGTAGGGGCGCCTGTTCTGTAATGGTGAACAGCTGCTGGCCATCCAGGCTGCACAGCTCTCCGCTGAAATGTAGTGTTTCATTGCTTACAGTCGCATAAGCGCTGATAGGAGTAGTACAGCCACCCATCAGAGTACGCAGGAAGTCGCGTTCTATACGGGTACAGAGGGCTGTAGCCAGATCGTTTAGGGGTGAGCATGCCTGCTGACAGAAATTATCATCTTCCCGGCATACGGCTACCACGGCGCCCTGTGCGGGGGCGGGCAGCATCCAGTCCAGTTCTATGGAGGTAGCAGGACGTATACCTATTCTTTCCAGTCCGGCGGCCGCGAAGATGGCGCCATCCCAGTTTTCAGCCGCCAGCTTTTGCAGGCGGGTGTTCACGTTACCACGCAGGTTATGCAGCTGGTGATGCGGATATTTACGCAGCCACTGTGCTTTACGTCTTACGCTGCTGGTCGCGATATTAGCGATATATGCAGGCTGGTCAAGAAAGGAGGTATCCTGTCTGTATACCAGCAGGTCCTTTACAGGACCTCTTTCCAGGACTGCGGCCTGTATAATATTGTTAGGTAATTGTGTCGGAACGTCTTTGAGTGAGTGAACGGCAATATCAATACGGCCGTTGAGGAGAGCGATGTCCAGGCTTTTGGTAAAAATACCCTGAACGCCTATTTCGTAAAGTGGAGTGACGAGGTCGATATCTCCCT
This sequence comes from Chitinophaga ginsengisoli, assembly GCF_003014595.1. Lineage (GTDB taxonomy): Bacteria > Bacteroidota > Bacteroidia > Chitinophagales > Chitinophagaceae > Chitinophaga > Chitinophaga ginsengisoli. The sequence continues at coordinate 184,647 of NZ_PYGK01000004.1, forward strand.
CGCTTTTGATAGGTACCAGTGTAGTTGTATATCCCTGCGCATCCAGCAGGCCTTTTACCTTATTTGCCTGCCATAGTGCCAGCTGGCTTTCTCTTGTACCTATCCTTATTTCTCTGTTCATGAATTATTCCTGGTTAACGCCTGTCTCAAAGATATCATTGATCATGGCGATATATTGATCACTTTTATCTGTTTCCCGGCGTACTTTTCCAGCCATCAGGTTGATCATCTTCTGGATGATACGGGAAGATACTGCTTCAATATCTTCAAGATTGTACTGGTTGCCGTTCTTCTGTTGTTGTATTTCCTTTGTGTGTATCTCTGTCAGCTTATCTTTCACCGCTTTCAGTACTACAGCGTGTTTGCGCATTTTGTACCAGTAGAGGAACTCATTCATGTGTTCTTCAATAATGGCGAGTGCTTTGGGTACTTCCTGCAGACGCATCTGTAAGGTCTCATCCTGGATCCTGGACAGTTCATCCACATTCACCAGTTCAATATGCGACAGTTCTCTTACTTCGGACGCTACGTTGAAAGGGATAGACAGGTCGATGATCAGTTTAGGAGAGGACTGCTGAAAGTGAGCGGGTAAGATGTTTGGTTCCGGTGCATTGGAAGCTACCAGGATGATATCAGCCGCCTGTAATTCCTCTGCCAGCCGCTCATATGGCGCATAGCGGAGGCCGTGTTGCGCTGCGAAATCCTCTGCTACTGAGGTTGTACGGTTCACGAGTGTTACCTGGTTAACACCCAGATAATCCATCATGTTCTTGCAGGTGTTACGTCCTATTTTGCCGACGCCTACCAGCAGGATCTTTTTATTGAGGATGTCAGGTACTTTATGTTCCAGTAAACGTACGGCAGCAAAGGCTACTGATACGGTACCAGAGCTAAGTCCTGTTTCATTCTTGATGAGTTTAGATACTTGCAGGACACTGTTGACCAGTCTTTCCTGGAAACCGCCGAAGCATCCGTTCGCTTTAGCGAATTTAGTGGCGGTACGTATCTGGCCAATGATTTCATAATCACCAAGGATCTGTGAATCAAGCCCTGTTCCTACCTGGTATAGGTGTTTAATCGCATCTTCGCCGGATTTCACGTACGACAACTGACTGAACAGGTTGCAATCTCCTTCGGTTTCATGACACACGAGTTCTATCAGCTGTTGCGGATCATCGGCAAACCCGTAGATCTCAGTTCTGTTACAAGTTGAAAGTACAAATATATCATCCAGGTCCTGAGACTTTGCACTATCAATTAAGTGCTGGTATTGTACCTGGTTAATAGCAAACGATCCTCTTATAGCAGCATCTGTTTTCTTATAGTTGATACCAACGATATGAAAATGGGCTATATCTTTTGAATGACTACCCTGCATTTTGTTCTTATAAGCTTCCGGGTGCAAAAATACTTGCATAGACCGCAAGAAAGGGCAACAGGCTGTCATTAGTGTGTCATTTCTACACATGGTAACAAGGCTTGCAGAAAAATGATTTTTGTCAGTTTATACACTGACAGGTGTTATCTATCATCCAATAAGGAATAATTAATTTATTTCAACAATTGTATGACATTTGCAGCTTGGATAAGCTATTACATTTGCAACAATTTAAAGTAAAGGATGGAAGCGAAATCTGATAAAGGAATTATTCTGATGAACCTGGGTTCGCCGGATTCTACGGCTGTACCTGATGTTAAGCGGTATCTTAATGAATTTTTGATGGATAAACGGGTAATTGATTATCCGTATCTGTTCCGTTTATTATTGATAAAAGGGATCATCGTGCCTAAACGCGCGCCTAAATCGGCTGAAGCATACAAATCCATCTGGTGGGAAGAGGGTTCTCCTTTGATTGTGCTGACAAAACAATTACAAAACGCTGTGCAGCATGATCTGCAGATGCCGGTGGAAATTTCTATGCGTTACGGTAATCCGTCGCAGGAGACCGCCTATGACAACCTGTTAAAACAGAATCCTAACCTGAAAGAGGTGATCCTGCTGCCTTTGTATCCGCATTACGCTATGTCTTCCTATGAAACAGCGGTAGAACATGCCAAGGCGGTGCATAAAAAGAAAGGCTATACATTTAGTCTGTCCATCGTTCCTCCTTATTATAATGAACCTGATTATATCAATGCACTGGCGGAAAGCATGCGCCCTTATCTGGCACAGGAGTATGATCACCTGTTGTTCAGCTATCATGGTGTACCTGAAAGGCACATACGAAAAGGCGACATCACCGGAAAGCATTGTCTGCAGGTAGAAAATTGTTGTAAGGTGGATTCCCCTGCCCATAAGTTCTGTTATCGTCACCAGGTACATGTGACGTCAGAACTGGTAGCGGAGAAGCTCAATATACCAAGGGAGAAGTGGAGTGTGACCTTCCAGTCCCGTCTGGGAAGGGAGGAGTGGTTGAAACCATATACTGCCGCTACGTTGGAAGAATTGCCAAAGAAAGGTGTAAAGCGGCTGCTGGTAGCCTGTCCAGCGTTCGTTTCCGATTGTCTGGAAACGCTGGAAGAGATAGCAGTGGAAGGCAAGCATACTTTTATCAACAGCGGAGGCGACAGTTTTACGATGATCCCCTGTATGAACGTGCATCCTTTGTGGGTACAGGCTGTCGTGAAGTGGATGACGAGCCTGCAGTCCTGATCTGAGTTATTATTCTATAAATAGCCGTTACCATGAAAACGCAACCCGTTATCATTGCCGGAGCCGGTATCGCCGGTTTAAGCATTGCTTATGAATTACAGCAGAAAGGAATTCCTTACGAGATACTGGAAGCAGGATCTCACGCAGGTGGTATGATCAAATCATTACATGTGGATGGATATGAACTGGATGCCGGACCGAATTCTTTTGCTGCTTCACCGGAAGTAATGGCCTACATTGATCAACTCGGATTGCGGGACAAGGTGCTGGAAGCAACTTCCGCAAGTAAACACCGCTTCCTGGTCAGAAATAATCAGCTACACGCGGTATCTCCCCATCCGCTTAAAATACTGAAATCAAATTATATCAGTGGTGGCGCCAAATGGCGCTTGTTTACAGAAAGGTTCCGCAGCCCCCATCCGGCTGAAGGTGAAGAATCAGTGAGTTCTTTTGTGAACCGCCGTTTCGGACGTGAGATCAATGAGTATCTGTTTGAACCTATTTTGTCAGGTATCTATGCCGGTAATCCCGATCTTATGTCTATTGCAGAGGTATTACCGATGTTGCCGCAGTGGGAGAAGAAGTATGGCAGTGTGACCAAAGGGCTCATGAAGAATATGAAAGCGATGGGCGGCCGTAAGATCATTGCTTTTAAAGGTGGCAATGCGGTACTGACAGAAAAACTGTTATCCCTGCTGACAGGTAAGATAAGACTCAACTGTGCTATAACAGGCGTTACCCGTGGTGCATCAGACTATATCGTACAATACAACGAAAACGGCAGCACCGGTATGTTAAACACCGAACGTATCATCTTTGCGACTCCTGCTTACAGCACCGCCGTTGCTATACAAGGCCTGGATGCCTCCCTGGCATCACAGCTGCATGATATTCCTTATCCACGTATGGGTGTGTTACACCTGGGATTTGGTGCTGAAGCGAAGGAAAAAGCGCCAGCAGGTTTTGGTTTCCTCGTGCCGCATGCAGCAGGTAAACATTTTCTGGGAGCGATCTGTAATACGGCCGTGTTCCCGGCACGCGTACCGGAAGGGAAAACGCTGTTTACCGTTATGGTTGGTGGCGCCCGCCAGGAACAATTGTTTGACCAGCTGGGAGCAGAAAAATTGCAACAAACAATAGTGGAAGAACTGATGGAGCTATTAGGATTGCAGACACTACCCGAAATGCAGCGTTTCAGCCAATGGAATAAGGCTATACCGCAATTGAATGTGGGGCATGCACAGATAAGGCAGCAGATACGCTTTTTCGAGCAAAGATATCCTGGGATAAGACTGGCGGGGAATTATGTAACGGGCGTGGCTGTGCCGGCAATTATACAGGCAGCGAAGGGGTATAGTTAATTACAGAATAATGGATTTAGACAATGTCCATCATCCGAATGGCAAGATATCTCAATTCCCGGCTATCAATGAAGCTGCCCTTTGTACGGACTGGACCATATTTACAAAATCTGTGGCGAAATAGATAACTTGTAGAAGGGGCTAACACGCAGAGCACGCCTGTCTTGGCACGCTTTTCCATTGCATATTGTTATGGCAGGGAAAATACATATAGGCACGTCAGGATGGAGTTATAAACACTGGAGAGAGATATTTTATCCGGCAACGCTAAAGCCAACAGACTACCTGGCGTATTATGCTGATCATTTTCAAACGACAGAGATCAACACGAGTTTTTATCATCTGCCGAGGCCATCCACTATCGAAAAGTGGATGGAGATTGTCAATGCGAAGTTTCGGTTTTGTCCCAAGATCAGCCGCTTTATTACCCATATCAAGAAACTGAATGATCCCGAAGAAACCCTGCCTAAGTTCTTCGATATTTTTGATCCTGTGCATAAGCACCTGGGGCCAGTACTCTTACAACTCCCACCGAACCTTGCATTTAATGAAGAGAAAGTAGCTCACTTTTTTGAAACACTTAAAACATATAAGGGGTATACGTTTGCCCTGGAACCACGGCACGATACCTGGCTGGAGGATGCAGCTATCGCATTACTGGAGAAATATAAAATTGCGTTCGTGATTGCGGAGTCAGGGAAAAGATGGCCATATGGGGAATTTGTAACGGCGAAACATATTTATGTGAGGTTCCATGGTCCTGATGGCTCTTATGCAAAGGCTTACACTGATAAAGTACTGAAGGAATATGCAGATAAGATGCTGGCCTGGCAGGAGGAAGGACATACCATATGGGTGTTTTTTAACAATGATGGGCATGGATATGCGAATGAGAATGCAAAGACATTGATTGAACTGACAAAAGCTTAACATATGAAAACAGCAACAAAAAAGCCTGCAGCGAAGAAAGCGACCAAAGGGGGAACTGCTGTAACAAAGAATCCGGTAAAGAAAAGCGCAGTGGCGCAGAAGAAAGCTGTGAAAGAAGATCTGTCTAAAACATATAATGAGTTCAAAGAGTTTGAGGGACAGCAGTACACAGGTATGACGATAGGGAGGAGCCATAAATGGAATTATGATGCAGGTGTCTGGAAAGAGACGAAGATCACACCCGACCTGTGGGAGATCTCTTACGCGGTAACCAAACGCAGGGCAGGGCATGCGCCGGAAGGATCAGGAGTGCCTGTAGGAACAGAATATCATTGGTATATTATGGCGCATCAGAATGTCCGCAAACTGAATGCGAATGATTATACAACATCGTTGGCCGGTCTGAAATTAAAGCTGGCGCATAAACGGGCAGATAAGGAGAAGTGGAGCCTTTCGGGTAAAACACAACGTAAACACCTTATTGAATTCTTGCAGGAAATGATCGCCCAGCTGGAAAAAGAACCTGCACCGCTTGATTTTACATACAACGAAAACCATTACCTTGGAGAAGCAATTCCAATTGGACAAACTTGTCATGACGGTCTTTGTGAGGAGTATGATATTATTCTCAATGATGCCAGTATGGGTATTATCCGACGAATGAAGAAAGGATGGAAGATAGACGGTATTGAAGACAAGAAATTTGTTGATGCCATAGGAAATGCAATAGTTGAATCATCACCCAAATAATATAACATATGCCGGAATTACCAGATCTGCAGATATTCAGCCATAATCTTGATAAGAAGCTGGCGGGGAAGGTTGTGAAAGACGTGGCATTAGAGAATACGAAAAAGGCGAAAGATACACCTGCCGCTTTTAAGAAAGCCATTAAAGGGGAAAAGTTGGAGAAAGTGTACCGGGAAGGGAAGGAATTGCGCTTCAGATTTAAAAATGACGTAGTGCTGGGCATACACCTCATGTTACACGGTAAACTCTATTTCTTCGAAGAAAAGAATACCAATAAAAATACCATTCTCGAATTATTGTTTGAAGACGGGACAGGGCTTGCACTGACCGACTACCAGGGACTTGCACTGCCTTCACTGAATCCTGAAGAGACAGATGTTCCTGATGCGCTGTCGGACGAACTCACAGTGAAATACCTGGAAGAGCAGTTAGGTAAGAAGAAGACAGCTGTTAAAAAGATATTACTGGACCAGCATATCATTCGTGGTATAGGAAATGCCTATGCCGATGAGATCCTGTGGGAAGCAGGGATATCGCCGTTTTCTATCAGCAATAAGATACCTGCGGCAAAGATCAAGACCCTGCATCACGCTATACCTAAGGTATTAAAAGAAGCAGAGAAAAATATCCGTAAAGAACACCCTGATATTATTGCAGGCGAGATACGGGATTTCTTAAAGATCCATCAGCCTAAGGAGACCCATAGCCCTACGGGAGGTACGATATCGCAGAAGGAACTGAATAGCCGGAAGACCTATTATACGGATGAACAGGAGCTATTTGAATAAAGCGTATATTCACATACCGGTTATATTGAACGTTTATACCAGTGTTGAAACTACAACATGAATGGCCGGATAGCATTACCGTGATGACTGGAAAAAGTGCTGTCGCTTTATTCAACAGTATTTAATTCATTGTTATGGCTGAAACACAAAATGCCTCCCCTGCAACACCCCGCCCTCCCTACAAAGACAATGATGGCAATGAAATAACTCCCATAGGAAAAGCATTTGCAGGATTACTTATCATCTTTTTTACATTTTTCAGTGCGTTCTATCTTGTTGGCCATTGGCCAGATAGAATACCAGGTCCGAAAGATAATACTACCTCACTTTATACCTTCAGATGGTTTCACGTCCGGCTTATTGATAGTCTGGCGGATACCAGCTCGCGCAGGCAGGTTGTGAGTCCGGTGGCGCAAAGCGGGATAGATAGTGCACAGGAAAAGTCAGACAGCTCTATTGGCAGCATGAGCCCACCCGTAGGCGATGTTCCTCCGCCGGAGCCACAAACTGGAGCTACGGTTGTATATACTGGAAGTAGAGATAAGCTGATGCATATTAACACCTTGCTCCTGATCATGGTAGGTGTAGCTGGTTTTCTGGGTAGTATGATCCATATTTCAGCTTCATTCACCAGTTATATAGGGGCAGGGAAATTCAGGAAAAGCTGGATACTCTGGTACTGTGTGAAACCTTTTACAGCAGCGGCGCTGGCGATAGCTGTCTATTTCGTTTTCCGCGGAGGATTTCTGAACATGAGCGATGATAGTTCGAATATTAATATTTATGGGTTAATGACCATTTCGATATTTTCAGGTTTGTTTACCGACCGTACCACGCTAAAATTAAAAGAAGTATTTGAGGTGCTGTTCCGTCCCAAAGACGATCGCCCAGACCAGTTGAAAAACGAAGGATTAAAGATAACTATCGTGGAAGCGGATCCTTTGGAAGCGGGGCAATCAACGGTTATTACGCTGCGAGGGGAGAAGATGGACGAAGGGAAGGTAGATATTTCTATAGGAGATGATAAGATACAAACTATGCAACGGAAGCCGGATAGCATCAGCTTTGATTATACGCTGCCGGAAGTGCTTAAAGACCAGGATACGGTACTGTTGTCAGTGAAACCTGAAAATGCTGTTACAGCCAACACCTATCCTTTAAAAATCAAAACCCCATCAAACGCCTAGACGATGCAGCGGCGAATGGCGCATAACGAATCTATATGACAAAAATAAAGACTGACCAGGGTTGATGCTGGTCAGTCTTTTTATTTACGGATAACGCAATGTAGCTGCTACATTACTCTTCGGTTTCATGGATAGCAATCTCAAGGTTTCTTCGACGGTTTTATCTGCAGGAGCTTCCCTGACATTTTGTTGTTGCACCGCCTTTTTAGCTGTATCCCTGTTCGGGTGCCGCATATGAACAGCGGGTTGCAGTTCATCGGGGCCCATCGTGTATTTGTTGGTCATTGCAAGATCAGACTCCAGTTCATCCGGAGAAATAGATCTCCTTAATCCCAGGCCTTCCTTGCCGTTGCCAGAAGGCTTCCCTTTAATTGGCGTAAATTTTCCCTTTTGATCTTTTGGCATAATATAAAAGTTTAAATTTCTGCTAAGTCAAGCTCAGCCTGAATAAGGACTGATACTATTTTCAGCACACCAATATCCTGCCAAGCGTGTCCTGATGAGTCGAAGAGGAGTTTTTGTTCAACTTGCCGTTATACGTTATATTTAAAAAAACTACCGTAAATTCAGTTTATAAATTCCATTAGATGATTGCAGGCGTCCTAAAAGAACAGCCAGGAGAAAACAGGGTTTCTTTAGTGCCGGACATTGTTAAGCAGTTAGGAAAACAGGGAGTAACGGTTTGGATAGAACCGGATGCCGGAACCCGGGCATATTATCCTGATGAATCCTATGTACAGGCAGGCGCCGTTATAAAGCCTGCTACTGAAATCCTGCAACAGGCAGATATTATCCTCAGCATTCAGATCCCCGATGAACAATCCTGGAAGTCCATACCGGCAGGTAAAGTGCTGACCGGTATCTACCAGCCATTTAGCAATAGTGCAATCATGCAGCAATGGGCTGACAGGCAGCTGACCACTTTCAGTCTTGATAGTATACCCCGTACCACCCGTGCACAGAGTATGGATGTGCTGAGTTCACAGGCGAATATTGCAGGATATAAGGCGGTATTGCTGGCGGCCTGGAGTTACAGCCGTTATTTGCCTATGTTTATGACAGCAGCGGGTAGTATTGCCCCGGCAAAAGTGTTGATTTTAGGAGCCGGTGTTGCCGGTTTACAGGCCATTGCCACTGCCAGACGCCTTGGCGCTGTAGTGGAGGTATTTGATACCCGGCCGGCGGTGAAGGAAGAGGTAATGAGCCTGGGCGCCAGGTTTATTGAAGTGGAGGGTGCGGCAGATGCATCCGCCGCAGGCGGATATGCTGTAGAGCAGACGGAGGCATATAAACAGCGGCAGCAGGAAAGAATCGCAGAAAGCATTGCCAAATCAGATATTGTTATTACAACAGCACAGATACCTGGTAAAAAAGCACCCATTTTGATCACTGAAGAGATGCTCGACAGAATGAGGCCCGGAGCAGTGATCGTTGATCTGGCAGCAGCTACCGGCGGTAACACAGCGTTTACGGAAAATAACAGGACGGTTGTGCATAAAGGCATTACCATTATCGGTGATTCCAATCTGCCGTCTTCCATGCCCTCAGATGCCAGTAAACTCTATGCAAAGAATATCTTTAATTTTTTGCAGTTACTCGTAAAAGACGGCGACCTGGTGCTGAACTTTTCTGATGATATCGTGCAGGGCGGCTGTATCACCCATAGCGGTGTTATTACCAATGAGCGGCTCAGACAAGCGGATAGTGTGAAATTATAAAGGCCGTTCATCTATTACTGAAATCAACGATCCCCAATAATGGACGCTATTTTTTCTTTTTTACAACAGCACCTGGAAGCGGTGTATATAGTCATTCTTTCCATCTTTCTGGGAGTGGAGGTGATATCGCGGGTGCCTTCCGTACTACATACGCCGCTAATGAGCGGCGCCAATGCCATTCATGGTGTTGTGATCATTGGCGCCATCATCGTGATGGGAGAAGCCGAAGCTGATAATTACCTGGCGCTGGTATTGGGATTTCTTGCCGTTATACTGGGTACCATCAATGTAGTGGGTGGTTTCGTTGTGACAGACAGGATGCTTGAAATGTTCAAGTCAAAAAAGACCAAATAATTGTATCTAATCATTACACTATGTTACCGCTGATCTACCTGATAGGCTCTGTTACATTTATCATAGGGTTAAAGATGTTGAGTAATCCTGCTACTGCCCGGAAAGGAAATGCCATTGCCGCGGGAGGCATGACACTGGCCATACTGGGCACTATTTTTCTCTACAGGCACCATGGGCAGGGATTGCATAATTACGGATGGATCATGGCAGGACTGCTTATAGGAGGTGTTGTCGGACTGGTATCGGCCAGGAGAGTGAAAATGACAGCGATGCCGGAAATGGTCAGCCTGTTTAACGGGATGGGGGGCGCTTGTGCGGCATTGATCTCTATAGTGGAATTTGAGTATATGACAGCCGTGATCTTCACAGGTGCACCAGTCAGGATGCAGCTGGTGATCATCCTGGCAGGTATGGTGATTGGCGCTGTGTCTTTTGCAGGTTCTGTCATTGCCTGGGGAAAGCTAAACGGTAGGATTAAAGATATTTCCTTTAAAGGGCAGCATATTTTTAACCTGGTGATACTGGCTGTTATCCTGTTGCTGGCGGTAGTTGTAACAGCCGCCCTGCCAGCAGTAACGGTTATACTTTTTGTAGTAATACTCTTGTTATCGCTTTTGTACGGGATATGTTTTGTCTTGCCCATTGGCGGTGCGGACATGCCGGTAGTGATCTCTCTGTTGAATTCATTTACCGGTGTAGCAGCTGCCTGTGGTGGTTTCCTGTACAACAATCCGGTGATGCTGACAGGAGGGATATTGGTAGGTTCAGCCGGTACTATTTTGACAATCCTGATGTGTAAGGCGATGAACCGTTCTCTGAAGAATGTATTGATCGGGTCTTTCGGCAGCCCGAAAGCGGCAGGAGGTAGCAGGGAACAGGGGGCGTACAAGGAGATCACTTTATCGGATACCGCTGTTATCATGGCTTATGCCCGGAAAGTGATGATCGTGCCGGGGTATGGCCTGGCAGTGGCGCAGGCGCAACATGCCTGCCACGAGCTGGAAACCTTGCTGGAAGCAAGGGGAGTAGAAGTGAAATATGCCATTCATCCTGTAGCCGGACGTATGCCAGGGCACATGAATGTGCTGCTGGCGGAAGCAGATGTACCTTATGAGAAACTGCTGGAAATGGAGCAGGCTAACGGACAGTTTAACACGACCGATGTGGTATTGGTGCTGGGAGCGAACGATGTGGTGAATCCCGCCGCTAAAACGGATCCAGCCAGCCCTATTTACGGTATGCCGATCCTGGATGTGGAAAACGCCAGGAGTGTAATTGTCAATAAACGAAGTATGAAACCCGGATATGCGGGTATTGAGAATGACCTGTTCTTCCAGCCTAAGACGTCTATGTTGTTTGGAGACGCCAAACAGGTATTACAGCAACTGGTGGCTGAAATCGTGAACTCCCTATAGTAATACAGCCTTCCGGCAGGGTGCTGCTGCTATTACCGAATTGGTAGCCGCGGTGCCACATTATCGGTCATCCCCCTTTTTTTCAGTATTTTGCCGCAAAAATAAGGGGTTGGATTTCTTACCAAAAAAATTTACAGATACACTCACAGGACTGCCAGGCATGGATTTGGCAGCCTTTTTGCGTGTACATGAGGCAGGCGAAAAGGTCACTTCTCTCAGGATCAATCCAAACAAGTTACAGGATGAAGGCACAATACAAAAGGTACTTGCCTCGCTGACAGAAGAAACCGTAAGCCGGGTGCCATGGTCACGGTATGGATATTACCTGCCTTCAAGGCCTTCGTTTACCTTCAATCCTTTTTTTCATGGAGGCGCTTACTATGTACAGGAAGCTTCTTCTATGTTCCTGGAACATGTAATGCGCCATGTCTGCGACCTGAATGCTCCGTTGAAAGTACTGGACCTGTGTGCTGCACCTGGAGGTAAATCTACCCTGTTGCAATCCCTGCTCAGTCCTGACAGTGTACTTGTATCCAACGAGGTGATCAAAAGCAGGGCTGCATTGCTGGCGGATAATATCAGTAAATGGGGAGCTGCCAATGTTGTTGTGACGAACAATGATCCGAGGGACTTCGCGAAACTGTCCGGATACTTTGATGTGATGGTAGTGGATGCGCCTTGTTCCGGTTCTGGTCTTTTCCGTCGTGAACCAGAAGCCGTGGAAGAATGGTCGCCCGAGAATGTGATCCTCTGCAGCCAGCGGCAGCAGCGCATACTGGCAGATGTATGGAATGCGTTAAAAGAAGATGGTATCATGATCTACGCCACCTGTTCTTACTCAAGAGAGGAGGATGAACAGATCATGGAATGGATACAGGAGAATTTTACAGTGGAGAATATTGCTATACCGGTTGACGATAGCTGGCATATCGTGAAGACAAAAGCAGGACCACAGGCTGCAGAAGGCTATCGCTTTTATCCTGATAAAGTAAAAGGGGAAGGCTTTTTTATCACCTGTTTCCGCAAGACAGCAGGAGATGTATACACCGCTAAAAGGCAACGTGATACGCTTCCGGCGGTCGCTAAAAAAGAGGTAGGAAAGGTAGCTCAATGGGTGAAAGATATGGACAATCTCTTCCTGATGGACCATCAGGGAGAGGTATTAATATTTCCGGAAAATATGGCGCCTGTTGTTTCTTTATTACAACAGCACTTATATTTGCGGAAAGCTGGCATAAAGGCTGGTCAGCTGGCAGCAAAGGAACTGATACCAGATCACCAGCTGGCAATGAGCACCATGATGAGTGAAACAATCCCACAGATAGGGTTGACCCGAGAACAGGCCTTGCGTTATCTGAGAAAAGAAGATCCGGAAGTATCAACAAATGTGAAGGGCTGGGCGCTGATGATGTATGAAGGGATGGCGCTTGGATGGGCGAAAATATTACCGAACCGTATCAACAATTACTATCCTAAAGAACTCCGTATTCTAAAAGAAGTGTAGGCAAATAATTTTTAATTTAGTTACCCGAAAGGTATAAACAGCGTAGTAATGGTAAAAACGTTCATGACAATTGCAGGACTTGTATTATGTGTAGCCGGTGGAATACAGGCACAGGACAGGTTGCAGGTACAAGGTACCTCTCCTGATCTGTATGTATTGCACACTGTAAAAAAGGGGGAAACCTTTTACAGCCTGGGCAGGTCCTACAGTGTGTCTCCAAAGGAAATAGCAAGTGAGAACAATATTTCGTTTGAACAAGGTTTGCAATTGGGACAACAAGTAAAGGTCCCGCTGAATAACACCAACTTTTCACAGAAATCAGACGCTGGTGGTACGCCTGTCTATCATAAGGTGGAGGAGAAAGAAACCCTCTATCGTCTGAGCGTTAATCATAACAAGGTGTCACTGGACAATATCCGCCATTGGAACAAGATGACCGGTGATGGTTTGCAGAAAGACAGTTATGTGATAGTTGGATGGTTGAAAGGTAGCGGATCGCCTACTCCTTCAGCACCTGTGGCCAGCATACCGGCAACTACACCTCCGGCAAATCATCCGGCAGCAACGCCACCTGCTTCCACACCAACGCCATCTAATCCAACACCGTCTAATCCGGCACCATCTAATCCTGCGCCAACAACGCCGGTGGCAACCCCTCCGGCAAGCACAACACCGGCACCTCCGGTTACTAAACCGGATCAGCCAGCGCCTCCGGAACCTGCAAAGACTCCGGATAGCAATAATGCCAGCAAGCCACCAGCAACATCTGCACCGGCAGGATCCTCTTTTGAACAGTTATACAATCAGCAGACAGGTAACGGTAAAAACGTAAGTTCTGAAAAGGGCCCGGGAGGCTGGTTCAAGAGCAATGCGAGCCCCGGCAAGTATTATGCGCTGCATAACACCGCACCGAGAGGTACCATTATCAAAGTGACCAATCCGCTGAATGGTAAGTTCATCTATGCAAAAGTGCTGGAAGCTATTCCGCAGATTAAACAAAATGAAGGTCTGATCATCAAACTGAGTGATTCAGCATTGGAAGCATTAGGCACCAATGAAGCGAAGTTCTATTGCCAGCTGAGTTACGAAGACTAAATAAAAAATCAGGAATTAAGCGTCAGGCGAATGGAATAATTTCCTGATGCTTAATTCCTGATTAAATATTATGTGGTTGCCCCTTAATTGATTTTGTTCCCCCTTAAAAAGGCGTCAATATCCATCCGTTTCTTACCTTCCAGCTGGATCTCCAGTAAAGAAAGATAACCGTCTGCTGCTGCTATTTTCAGGTAGGTTTTATTATCACTGATCACTTGTCCGGGTGCTACACTGGGTGTAGTATGTTCCCTGGTCGCTTTGAAGATTTTCAATCCTTTATCATTGAGTGTTGTCCAGGCAGTAGGATAGGGACTTAGGCCACGTACCAGGTTGTAGATCTGTTCTACAGGCTGTTCCCATTTTATCTGGCAATCTTCTTTAAAGATCTTGGGGGCATGTTTAATGTCTTCCGCTTTGATATGTGCCTGTGGCGTTCCCTTGGCATTGCCTGAAGCAAGCGCCTGTACAGTTTTCAGTAACAGGCCTGCGCCGGTGGCCATCAGGTCATCGTGCAGTTCTCCGGCGGTTTCGTCATCGCGGATATCGACTGACTGACTGAAAAGAATATCACCGGTGTCGATTTCATGCTGCAGCTTGAAAGTAGTCACACCTGACTGCTTTTCCCCGTTAATAATAGCCCAGTTGATAGGCGCTGCTCCCCTGTAATTGGGCAGCAAAGAAGCGTGTACATTGATGGTACCTAAAGGCGGCATATCCCACACAACTTCCGGTAGCATACGGAAAGCTACTACTACCTGCAGGTCTGCTTTCAGTGCACGCAGTTCCTCCAGGAATTCCGGGTTCTTCAGCTTTTCCGGCTGCAATACCCGGATGCCTTTTGATACAGCGTACTGCTTAACAGCGCTCTGTTGCAGCTGTAGGCCTCTTCCCGCAGGCTTGTCAGGCGCTGTGATCACGCCTACAACATTGTATCCGTTTTGCACCAGTATATCCAGTGATGCCACCGCAAAATCGGGAGTACCCATGAAAATGATCCTGGTATTCTTTTGATCCGTTAACTCACTCTGCATATAATAAATATTTCTTCCTGGTAGTTTTAAATTGAGTCAAAGCAGGTTCCCAGCTTTTGCGTATTTCCGCCTCGCTAAGGCCTTTTTTTATTTGTTGTTGTAAAGTAGTATTGCCAGCCAGTTTATTGAAAAAAGGAATAAAGAATTTATCCTTTTCGGGAAATAACTGATAGGCCTGTATGAGCCATTTCAACTGTATGCAGTCATTCATTTCCTTCCTGACTGCAGCTGGTGTACCGGTGAGATTATATCCATAACAGGTCACATCTTTCAGTGGTGGTTCCTTTGCACCTGGAGTGCTGCGCGGCGTAAAGGAATACAGGTTTTTGGGATAGGAGGGATGCCCGAATACCTGGAAAGGAAGATCTGTTCCCCTGCCCAGACTTAACGCTGTTCCTTCAAACAGACATGTGGCAGGATACAGATAGATGGCTGCCATATTGGGCAGGTTGGGTGAAGGTTTTACCGGTAGCTGATAGTAGGTATGATGATCATAGTGCTGACAGGTGACTACTGTCAGGGCACACTGCAGCCCATTTTTCAGCCATTTTTCTCCATTCAGCATTTTAGCATATTCTCCAACAGTCATACCATGTACAATAGGAATAGCCTGCATGCCTACAAAAGAGCGCAATGTCGTGTCGAGTAATACCGGGCCATCAACATAGTGTCCATTGGGATTAGGACGGTCCAGCACAATAAGCGGTTTATGATTTTCTGCAGCAGATTCCATAAGCTCCTGCAGCGAGGAAATATAAGTGTAAAAGCGGGCGCCTACATCCTGTATATCAAAGATGAGAATGTCTACATCCTGCAGGTCAGCTGCAGTTGCCTGACGATGTTTACCATAAAGGGATACAATGGTCAGCCCGGTGCGCTCATCCTTACTGTTGCCTACTTTCTCGCCTGCATCGGCATTACCTCTGAAACCATGTTCCGGACTGAATATTTTCTGGATATGTACATGTAGTTTCAGCAGTGAATCTACCAGGTGCGAGTTACCCAATGTAGCAGTCTGATTAACAAGCAATGCTACTCTTTTGCCTTTCAGTAGCGGCAGGTATTCGCTGGTCCTTTCAGCTCCTGTTATAACCTGGGCACATGCAGCAGTAGTGACTGCCAGCCATAATAAGAGAGGAATTATGATCTTATACATGGCGTAAAAATAGTTTAAATAAAGGAAGATATATAAGGATTGGTAGTTTACGGGATTTATGCTAAATTGAATATCTATTCACTATTTTCTTACCTTGCAACAATTAAATCCTGTAACACTTATAATTAAATTCTTATGCAAGCAGTTAAAAACGGAGATACGGTGCGTGTGCATTATCATGGTCGCCTGACCAACGGAACTACATTTGATTCTTCCGAGGGTAGGGACCCGCTGGAGTTCAAGGTAGGCGCCGGTATGGTTATTAAAGGCTTCGATAATGGTGTGGTGGACATGACAGTGGGTGAGAAAAGAACACTGAATATTCCTGTGGAAGAAGCATACGGTCCGAAAAATGATGAGCTGATCATGGAGTTTCCAAAAGAAAATATTCCGGCTGATCTGAACCCTCAGGTAGGTATGGATCTGCAGATGAGCAATCCTCAGGGACAGGTATTCCCTGTGAAAGTAGCCGCTATAAACGCTGAATTCATCACGCTGGATGCTAACCATCCACTGGCAGGCGAAGACCTGATATTTGACATCGAACTGGTAGAGATCAAATAACAGCAACTAAAATTCTTAATGTAAAACGCTGATTGCCCTAAGAGGTTATCAGCGTTTT
The DNA here is from genome assembly GCF_003014595.1 of Chitinophaga ginsengisoli. Lineage (GTDB taxonomy): Bacteria > Bacteroidota > Bacteroidia > Chitinophagales > Chitinophagaceae > Chitinophaga > Chitinophaga ginsengisoli. The sequence goes on from NZ_PYGK01000004.1 coordinate 201,211, forward strand.
GCATTTAAAGCCATGTTATAATATTGCATTATTCATGCGACAATACGATTCGGGTTGGTTTTTTCTGCTCGTCAATCGCCACAAAGGTGAATGTACCTGAGATAGCCTTCTCACGGTGTGTATTATACATCTGCTCCACATAAATATCCACCTCCACTTTCAGGCTGGTAGTCCCTACATGTATTACTGTTCCTACCAGTTCAATGATAGTGCCATGAGGTATGGCCATCTTGAAATCTATTCTGTCGCTTGACACTGTTACCATACGCATACGGCTGAAACGTGTGGCAGTGATAAAAGCTGCTTCATCCATCAGCTGCATCGCTGTACCGCCGAAAAGGGTATCATAATGGTTCACTGTGTTAGGGAATACTGCTTTGAAGATCCGGGTAACGGAATCGGCTATCTGTTTTTCGTATGCCATATTGTTGATTTACTGTTTTTATCTTTTAGACGCAGAATACGCAGTTGCAGCAGGCGTTGTTTAAATTGCGTCTGTCTGTAGGATATCTTCATGTCGCTCAGGCATCCGGCGCAAAGACATCCGGCATAGGTACCAGCAATGAATATGCGCTCTTCTTCTGTCAGCTTTACGTGCTGGCACTGGCAGCGGAGGATAGAACCAACACGGCACTCAAAAGCTGTATTACAGCGGGGACAGTTGATGGTTTCATGACAAGCCATGCTGTAAAGTTACGAATCAGGGATCACGAAACAGGATTTGTTTCATAAATAGCTGGGCACGTAACAGTTGCAATACAGAAAGTGTAGCAAAAGCAAATGCTTCTGCCACACTTCCGCAGTTTTGAATGGCGGATAAATGTTTATTGAGGGTATGGTTATACTGTTGCGTTTACAGCCATGCGCATGTTGCGGGCAGCGGCCACCATGTTGCGCAATGCCTGTTCTGTCTCTGGCCATTTGCGTGTTTTTAATCCGCAGTCAGGATTTACCCAGATATTACGCGCCGGCAGTAGTTGTGTGGCTTTTTCCAGCAGTGCTGTCATTTCAGCTACCGTGGGCACCCGTGGTGAATGTATATCATATACGCCGGGGCCGATCTCATACGGATATCTGAAGGTGGAAAATACTTCCAGTAACTCCATTTGTGAGCGGGATGTTTCTATCGTGATCACATCTGCATCCATAGCGGCAATATTGCTGATAATATCATTGAATTCCGCATAACACATATGCGTGTGGATCTGTGTAGCATCTTCCACGCCGGACACTGACACGCGGAATGCTTTTACCGCCCAATCCAGGTAAGACTGCCAGTCGGCTTCACGCAGTGGTAATCCTTCCCTGATTGCCGGTTCATCCACCTGTATCACACGGATGCCTGCTTTTTCAAGATCCACAACTTCATCGCGGATGGCCAATGCTATCTGCAGGGTGGTATCAGCACGCGGTTGATCATCACGTACAAACGACCATTGCAGGATGGTAACCGGCCCTGTTAGCATGCCTTTCATTGGTTTGTCTGTCAGCGATTGTGCATAGCTGCTCCATTCGACAGTCATAGGCGCACTGCGCTGCACATCGCCATAAATTACAGGAGGTTTCACACACCTGGAACCATAGCTCTGTACCCAGCCATTCTTCGTAAATACAAAACCTTCCAGTTGTTCTCCGAAGTATTCAACCATGTCATTGCGCTCAAATTCTCCATGTACTAGTACATCGATGCGCAGGGTTTCCTGCAGTTGTACGGAATCCTGTATAGCCTTGCGGATAGCAGCATCGTATTCTTGAGAGGTAATAACTCCTTTTTTGAAATCGGCACGTAGTTTCCTGATATCTTCCGTTTGAGGGAAGGACCCGATAGTAGTGGTGGGAAACAGAGGCAGTTGTAATACGGCTTCCTGCGCTTTCTGTCTGATGGGAAATGCGTTCTTACGTTCAGCATCAGCCGCAGTCAATGCAGCCAGTCTGGCTTTTACTGCAGGTTTATGAATGATGGCGGCAGTGCTCTTTTCCTGTATAGTTGCCTGGTTGGCTTTTAGTAGATCTTTGTTGCCGGCAATAATATCTCTGAGTGCAATTACTTCATGTACTTTCTGTTTGGCAAAAGCCATCCAGTTCTTGATCTGCGGCGTAAGTACTGTTTCATCGGTTTCCAGGTCAAGGTCATAAGGTGTATGCAGCAGTGAGCAGGAGCTAGCTATCAATACCCGTTCTTCTCCCAGTGCAGCGATGGCTTTGTGTACCAGTTGCAGCGACTTTTCATAATTGTTCTTCCAGATGTTGCGGCCATTTACCACACCCACAGAGAGTTGCAGCGTATCGGGCAGGGAAGCCAGTATGGTATCCAGCTGTTCTGGTGCCCGTACCAGGTCGATGTGTAGCGCATCTACGGGAAGCTGTACTGCCAGCGGCGTGTTATCCTGTAGTCCGCCGAAATAGGTGGTCAGGAGTACCTTCAATGCAGGAACGGCTTCCCGGATCTGTGTATATGCGTAGTGGAACAACTCCTGTTGGGCGGGTGTTAAGTCGAGCACCAGTGTTGGTTCATCCAGCTGTACCCAGGTAGCGCCTGCCGCTTGCAGCGATTGCAGCAATGTTATATAAACAGGCAATAGCTGTTCGAGCAGATCTGCCCCCTGTAGTTCTTCGTCCTTGATCTTACCCAACAGCAGGAAGCTGACAGGGCCTATCAACACAGGTTTGGTATGTATACCCAAGGACAATGCTTCTTTAAATTCCTCCAGGCATTTGTTGTATAACAACCGATATTTTTGAGAGCTATCGAATTCCGGTACCAGGTAATGATAATTGGTATCAAACCATTTGGTCATTTCCATCGCAGTAGCATCAAATCCATTCTTCTGATAACCACGGGCCATGGCAAAATATAACTCAGGACTGCCGGGTGTTACGAGACTTTCCATCAAAGCTTTAAAACGGGAAGGAATGGTACCTGTCATAATACACATATCCAATATCTGGTCATAATAAGAGAAATCATTGGAGGGAATCAAGTCTATGCCTGCATTATGAAGGGTTTCCCAGTTCTGGCGACGTAGTTGCCTGGCGGTGAGTTGTAACTTTTCTAAGGAGATCTTTCCTGCCCAATAGGCTTCGTTTGCCTTCTTTAGTTCCCGGTTGCTACCAATACGCGGGTAGCCAAGAATGTTGGTTTGCATACTTACTGATTTAAACGATAATAACCCTGTATCTTTTCTATGCAAACTTATAATTGTGGAACAAAATATGGATATTATATTTTTATTTGGTGTTTTGTACTTTATTATAGGTGTATAAAGATAAATATGCTGTTTTGGAATAAAACTAGCGCAGAAACAGTGTTTTTTTCTGTTGAACATGGAAATCATGTGATGCTTATTTCCCGGAATCTGAAATTCCTTACGTTTGCACTATGTTCAACAATTATAAATACACGGTAACAGAGCGCTTTATGCGCTACGTACAGATCGATACACAATCAGATCCGCTGAGTAAGAGCTTCCCTTCTACAGAGAAGCAAAAGGACCTGGGAAAACTATTGGTAGAAGAGCTGCAGGCAATGGGCATCAAAGATGCAGTGATGGACGAACATGGATATGTCTTTGCTACCATTCCCGGCAACACGGACAAGCCTGTACCTGTGATCTGCTTCTGTTCACATATGGATACTTCCAGCGATTGTAGTGGTAAAGACGTAAAGCCCATCATCCATGAACAATATGATGGAGGAGATATTGCCTTACCGGAAGAAGGAACCGTGATCAGAGCAGCCGAACACCCATACCTGCAGTCCAAAAAAGGGGATGACATCATCACTGCCAGTGGTTCTACCTTGCTGGGAGCAGATGACAAGGCGGGTGTTGCGGAGATCATGGATGCTGCACACTTCCTGCTGACGCATCCAGAGATCAAACATGGGGATATCCGTATCCTTTTCACTCCGGATGAGGAAGTAGGCCGTGGTGTTGAAAAACTGGACATGAAAAGATTAGGTGCGCAGTTTGGCTATACGATGGATGGGGGAGAACGTGGTTCACTGGAAGAAGAAAGTTTTTCTGCCGATGCAGCTAAGATTGTCATTCAGGGTGTGAGCGTGCATCCGGGTACTGCGAAAGATAAACTGGTAAGTGCTATCAAAATAGCCAGTGAGATCGTAGATGCTCTGCCAAAGGATGGCTTATCTCCCGAAACAACGGAAGACCGCCAGGGCTTTATTCATCCAGTGAGGATGCAGGGGATAGTGGAACACGCGGAGATAGACTTCATCCTTCGTGACTTTATTACCGCAAAGCTGGACGATCATGCGGCTTTTCTACAGAATATTATGAACATGGTCATGGCCCGTCATCCACGGGCCACTGCAACGCTGACCATTACACAGCAATACCGCAACATGAAAGAAGTGCTGGACCTGCATCCACAGGTAACAGCCAATGCGGAAGAAGCCATCCGCCGTGCCGGCGTGGAGCCTTTAAGATTGATTATCAGGGGTGGAACGGACGGTTCCAGGCTTTCTTTTATGGGATTGCCCTGTCCTAATATCTTCACCGGAGAGATGGCCCTACACAGCAAATATGAGTATGTAAGTATCCAGGACATGTATAAAGCCGTGCAGACTATTGTATATCTGGCACAGGTTTGGGAAGAACGTAGCTGATTTAGTTGGTTGATTGGCAATAATTTGCCAGAACATACGTTAAATGTTTACCATATTATTGGTATCTTCCGGCCTTGTTGCATCTGAATTTAATACTTTTGCAAGGTTAAAATTTTTTTCATGCTCTTAGGACTCGTTACATTACTACAGGATTCTCTATTACAGCCAAAGGCAGATACGGTTGCCAATGCGGCTGCAAATGTTGCAGCTGGTGATCAGCACATCAAATTACTCGACCTGCTGATGAAGGGGGGCGTACTGATGATCCCATTGGGGATACTTTCCATTATCGCTGTTTTTGCGTTCGTAGAAAGGTATCTTACTATCTCTAAGGCCGGTAAGCTGGAAGATAACTTCATGCCCATGATCAGGGACCACATCTCCAACGGCAATATCTCCGCTGCCCGTTCTTTGTCAAAGAACACCAACAGTCCTATCGCACGTATGATCGATAAGGGGGTACAACGTATCGGTAAACCGATCGAGAGTATCGAAAAATCCATGGAGAATGTAGGTAAACTGGAAATTTACAAGATGGAAAAGAACTTAGTGATCCTGTCTATTATTGCGGGTATTGCACCTATGTTCGGATTCCTTGGTACCATTGCCGGTATGATCCAGACCTTCTTCAACATCTCCATCACATCCGATATCACACTGGGTACTATCGCAGGTGGTATCTATGTGAAAATGATCACTTCCGCTACTGGTCTGATCATCGGGTTGGTGGCCTACATCGGTTACAGCTTCCTGAATGCACAGATCGATAAGGTTATCAATAAAATGGAAGGCGCTTCAGCAGAGTTCATTGATATTTTGCAAGAACCAACGAGATAATTTATTGATAATTCGTAATTGTAAAATATGAACCTACGCAATAGAAGAAATAAACGGCATGTAGAGTTGCACAACGGGGCATTGAATGATATCCTGTTCATTCTCCTGCTGTTCTTCCTGATCGTATCCACACTGGCTAATCCTAACGTGATCAAGCTGACACTGCCTAAAGCGAAAAGCAATACCAAGGCCAAACAGACAGTGGTGATCAGTATCAATGATAAAAGGGAGTTCTTTGTAGGTACCAACAAAGTGCCTTTTGAAAGCCTGAAACAGATGCTGATACCCGCTATTGGACGTGAAACCGTCGATCCTACTATTGTGATCAATGCGGAGAAAAGTGTGCCTGTAGAAGATGTAGTGAAGGTAATGGAAGTTGCCCGTGAAATAGGCGCAAAAGTGGTGCTGGCTACGGCTAATCCGCAGAGTAAAGGATAATATATCTGAAATACATAGATCGCGGTTCCATATAACAGCTGAAATGTTATACGGAACCGCGAATTTTTTTATAGTAAGGCTTTCACCATTCTGTCTTTTCCAAACAGGTCCTTTTTCACTTCCACATGCAGATAACCCTGTCCGCGTAACAAGTCTGCCGTTTCTTCCCCAAATGCTTCATTGATCTCAAAATACAGGACCCCACCGGGGTTCAGTTTCTCCTTCGCCAATAACCCGATCTGCCGGTAAAACAGTAACGCATCATCATCCGGTACGAATAAAGCAATAGAGGGTTCATAAGCCACTACCTGTTCCTGCATACCTGCACTTTCCTGCTGGCAGATATACGGAGGATTACTAACGATAATGTCAAACATAGGTAATGCTGCTGAAGCGTTTGTATTCAGAATGTCTACCTGCTCAAAATGAACATCCAGTTGCTGCTGCTGCGCATTCGAGCGTGCCGTTTCCAGTGCGCCTGCGCTGATATCAACTGCCCAGACGGTGGCGGCAGGCAGCTCTTTCTTAAGGGCGATGGGGATAGCGCCGCTGCCGGTACCTATATCAAGTATTCTCCGGTTGGGTAATTTACTGTTACGTACATCCTGCACAATCCATTCCACCAGTTCTTCCGTTTCCGGGCGGGGAATGAGCACATGGGCATTTACCTGCAGCTCCATGCCATAGAACCAGCTGCTGCCGGTAACATATTGTACCGGCTGATGTGCCAGCAATGCTGTAAGGGCCTGTTCTAATTGTATGGCCTGGAGAGCTGTCAGCTCTTTGTCCTTATAAACGATCCTGTCCATTTTTGACAGGCCTGTTATATGCTCCATCACGATATGCGCAATATTGGCGGCTTCCCGCTGGTCGTGACCAGGAGCCAGGGAGGTGATGAGCTGTGTAAAGGCGGCCTGTATTGTCATATAGCGTGTATAAAAATGTACTGTGCAGGGAAAATCCCTGCTGAAACGATATTTTTGCACACAAAAGTATAATATCAGACGCTATCATGGACAGCTCCTTTGATGAAATTTATATGCAACGGTGCCTGCAGCTGGCAAAGCTGGGAGCGGGGAATGTAGCGCCTAATCCTATGGTAGGCGCTGTATTGGTGTATGAGGGCCGTATTATCGGTGAAGGTTATCACCAGCAGTATGGTCATGCGCATGCAGAGGTAAACTGTGTCAGATCTGTAAAACCGGAAGATCAGCCGCTGATTCCCGCTTCGACTATGTACGTAAGTCTGGAGCCCTGTGCTCACTATGGTAAAACACCGCCCTGTGCAGAGCTGATCGTTGCACAGAAAATAGGAGAGGTGGTAATAGGTTGTGTAGATACTTTCTCCCAGGTATCAGGACGAGGTATTGCTATCCTGAAAGAGGCCGGTATCAGGGTGAGGACACATGTACTGGAAACCGCCTCCCGACAGCTGAATGAGCGCTTTTTTACTTTTCATGAGCAGCAACGCCCTTATATTATATTAAAATGGGCACAGAGTGCGGCGGGTTATATGGCTGCTGCGGATGGATCTCCTGTGCGTATTTCAAATCCGCTGACTGACAGATTGGTACATCGCTGGCGTAGTGAAGAAATGGGAATACTGGTAGGTACCAATACGGCAGTAGCAGATAATCCCCGTTTAAACAACCGCTACTGGACAGGTAAAGACCCTGTTAGAATAGTCATAGACTGCACACTGAAAACGCCCCGTCATTATCATTTATGGAACGGCGCAACGCCCACATTGTTTATCACAGGGGAAGTTGCTACGAAGGACGGGGAAACGGAAACAGTCACAGCCGATTTTGGGCAGCCACTTCTGCCGCAGTTAATGCAGCTATTGCATGAAAGACGCATATTAAGTGTGCTGGTGGAAGGCGGACCTTATGTGCTGAATGAATTTATAGCAGCAGGTCTTTGGGATGAAGCCCGTGTCATCATTGGCAGCCATTCACTGCCGGAAGGCGTAAAATCGCCGGTATTGGCAAATAGCTTGCTGACAGAAGAGACTTTGCTGGATGGCGACAGGATATTGTATTACCGCAACAGAAAGGAGGGAACGGTATAATGAACTTGCTGAGGCTCCCTGTGTGTATGTTGATACTGTTCTGTTGCTGTATGCTGAAGGTATATGGCCAGACGGATAAATGGGTAGGCACCTGGACGATGGAGTACAAACCATGGCCTACTACAAACGGTATTAAACTACAGTTACAGATAGGCAAGCCTGAAAGAGATATGCTCTATCCGGCACAACTGAAAGTGACCTATTCTCCCTTTTCAGGCACTTACGAAGTACTATTAGCGAAAAAAAATGATAACCAGCTGGGTATTGGCCGGGCAAAATATCCGGTAGAGGAGAACCCGTTCCACCTGGGTGCCTGGATGCTTTACCTGAACGGTACTTTAAATTATCAGGCCAAAGGATCGCCGGAGCTGGGTTTGCAACGGATGTGGATAGACTCGCACCAGTTATATATGCAAGGGTTATATGCAGACGATGAGATGTATGCATATATGAAAGACCTGTTGAGGGAGCTGCTTTCCCGCAAAGATATTGTACTGAAGAAACAGAATAATACTCCCTGGCAGCACAAGGATATACGCCGGATGTTACATCCTGAAGAGGATTCCATTTACTTTGGTATTTATGATAAAGTGGATGTGTATGATTCTATCGTACCATTGTCGATCAGAGATGAGAATGTTATTGACAGAGATACAGTGACCTTGTTGCTGAATGGTAAACCACTGCTGGACAAGTCATATATCAGTGAGACAGGAAGAACTTTGCAAATTCCCCTGGATAGTGGTATTAATATTGTAACACTGTTCGCAGATAACTATGGTCGTCTGCCACCGAATACCGGTGCATTTAAAGTAAAGACGACTACCGGGTCGTACATGTTTGATTTCTCCGACAGACCGAATTTATATGCGACTTTCCTGGTAGCACAACTGAACCGTTTACCACGTAAACCCGTTAAGGATACGATGAAAGCGGTAGCTGTAAATACACCGGAGAAACGGAACGACATACCGGGTACCGGCAGCGCTGTCAGGGATAGCGCTGGTGGGGCAATGAAAGCGTCCGCAGGTGTAACCGGACCACAGGCGGTAACCACTGCCAGGACTGATATCAGTCATATTCAGGGCCGTAATTCCGGTCATCCTGTGAAGGACAGCATCAGGTCTTCGTTGCTTAAACCTATTGATGACAAACGTATTGCGGAACGGCATACAAGTTTGTTAGAAAAGATCAGTGTACAACAGGCCGATGTAACGCTGGAGTTGTGGGATGATGCTGCAGAAGATGGTGACAGCATCTCAATACGCATGAACGGACTGGAAGTAGTGACCGGTTTCCCGGTAAAACGGCAACGGCAGCAACTGAAAGTGACCCTGCAGCAGGGAGAGAACAGGCTGATCATGCTGGCTGATAATCTTGGCAGCATTCCTCCTAATACAGCAGTAATGAGAATTGTGGCAGGAACATTAAGGAAATACGTGACAATAAAAACAGATCTGCAGCAGAACAATATGCTACTGATCATTTATGAGCCGGAGGCTGATACCACCGGCAAACAATAACAGCATGGAAGTTTATTTTACTATAGAAAAAACAGCAACCGCAGAATTCAAAGACAGGGGCAGCAAGTTCCTTGCATATGCCTGGCCTGTAAAGACGGCAGATCAGGTAAAAGACTGTCTGCAGGAAGTGAAGAAGGAACACCCCAAAGCTACCCATCATTGTTTTGCTTACCGCCTTGGTACTGACGGACTACAATTCAGGGCAAATGATGATGGGGAACCATCCGGTACTGCCGGCAAACCTATTCTGGGGCAGATAGACAGTAAACAACTGACGGATGTGCTGGTGGTGGTAGTACGTTATTTTGGAGGTACTTTGCTGGGTGCACCGGGTCTGATTAACGCCTATAAAATGTCCACAGCTATGGTGTTACAGCTGATTCCTGTGGTACAGAAAAACGTGGAGGCTAAATATCACCTGAGCTTCGACTATACTATTATGAATGAGATCATGACAGTGCTGAAGCAGCAGAATTGTACGATATATATGCAGGAGCTGCAGCTGTTTTGTGAGATGGAAATCGGTATTCCGAAGGCCGTACAGGAGTTAACGCTGTTAAAGTTGAAGGATATCCGGGGGCTGGAGATGAGAAAGATATAGTCAGGAATTATAGCATTTACATGCAATTGGTAAAACAGCATTAACTGTATTTCCAATTGCATGTAATGTTATTATCCGGCGATTAAATATTTACTGTTTTTGAGAATCTTTCACTGACTACCAGGTCTTTACTTCCCTTTTCGTACTTGTAAAACCCTTCGCCGCTTTTTACGCCCAGGTAACCCGCAGTCACCATATTCACCAATAAGGGGCAAGGCGCATATTTAGGATTACCAAAACCATCGTGTAATACACGCATGATAGAAAGGCATACATCCAGCCCAATGAAATCTGCCAGCTGTAATGGTCCCATCGGGTGCGCCATTCCAAGTTTCATCACAGTATCAATTTCTGTTACACCGGCCACTCCTTCATATAGTGAATAAATGGCTTCATTGATCATTGGCATCAGGATGCGGTTAGCAATAAAGCCAGGGTAATCATTTACCACACAAGGCACTTTGCCGAGCTGCTCTGATAGAGTCACAATAGCAGCAGTAACCGTCTGCTCCGTAGCATAACCGTTGATGATCTCTACCAGCTTCATTACCGGTACAGGATTCATAAAATGCATACCGATGACCTTACCTGCCTTTTGCGTAACGGCAGCAATCCGGGTAATGGAAATAGAAGAGGTGTTGGTGGCCAGTATGGTGTCGGGAGACGTATGAAGATCCAGTTCTTTGAAGATCTTCAGTTTAAGGTCCACATTTTCAGTGGCTGCCTCCACCACCAGTTCTGCGGTTTTTACACCGGCAGACAAGTCAGTGAATGTGGTAATGTACTGTAAGGTCTGGCGTTTGACGTCTTCAGTAATGGACCCTTTTGCCAGTTGCCTGTCAAGATTCTTTTCGATGGTCTGCAGGGCACGTTCCAGTGCCGGGGCAGAAACATCAATGAGGTTGACTTTAAAACCGTTCTGTGCAAATACGTGCGCAATACCATTTCCCATGGTACCTGCGCCGATGACAGCAATTTGTTGCATGGTGTAGTGATGTTTAAGAGATGGAGTTAAGCCAGGTTAAAAACCATAACTGTAGTTATTGTTATTCTTATTCTTAAAGTCACCTCGTTTCCATGCCTGAATAAACTGCGCCCAGGCAAGCGGATTCAGAATATTCTGAGGAGCCTGCTGCCCGGCATAATAGAGTGATTGCGCCTGTTTGTTCATGTACATGTTGGTCGCTTCGCGGGCGTCCGGAGGTATATAACGTGAAAGTGCGCGCATACGGGCCTCTTCTGTATTCTTGCGGGCCAGTTCGTATTCATCATCCGGAATGTCCGAGCTGACAAATGCTTTTTCAAATTCCTCCCTGGTGGGGTAAGGTTTAATGATAGTAACCGGCAGATAGGTTGTGTCATCCACCAGCAGTTGTATCATGGAGTAATTGTTTCCGGGCAGATTCATGGGAATCTTGAAATCTTTTCGCTTGAAACCCACGGCGCTGAAAGTAAGGGTATCCCCTTTAAACGCAACGATGGAGAACACACCCTGGCTGTTGGAAATAGTACCACGGTGCTGGCCTCTTACCAGGATACTTACCGCCGGCACAGCTCTCAGGCTGTCTGCCGTCATGGTAATACCGGAAATCTGGATAATGCTGTCTTTGAACTGCGAGAGTTGGGCTTTCAGCAGGAAAGGAAAAAACAGGAAAAATAGCAGTATGTAGGTACTCTTTTTGTTCATGCCGCCTCTAAGATAAATTATTTGTTTTAAAACAGGAGCCATAGGATTGTGTTCCAGTCAATATAGATGATGAATGGAAGAGAGATCGACAAAAACTATGACAGCGCTGACAAATTAAGTCGCAATTGGGTTAACTTTGCATTCTGGAATTAAAATTAACAACTATTTATGATCACAACGGAGCAGATATTGAAGGCTTTGAGCAATGTGGAAGAGCCTGATCTGGGGAAGGACCTGGTAACACTGAATATGGTGAAAGATATTGAGATTGATGGTAATAAGGTGAAATTTACCGTTGTCCTCACTACCCCTGCCTGCCCGCTCAAAGATCTGATCAGGAATGCCTGTGTGAATGCGATACATCACCTTGTTAGCAAGGATGCGGAAGTTCAGGTGAATATGACAGCCAACGTAAACTCCAACAGGAAAGATGGCAGAAGTGTATTACCAAACGTGAAGAATATCATCGTTGTAGCCTCCGGTAAAGGAGGTGTAGGTAAATCCACCGTTGCTGCTAACCTGGCCCTGGCCCTGTCTGAAGGCGGCGCCAAGGTAGGACTCATGGATGCAGATATTTACGGCCCGTCCGTACCCATTATGTTTGGTGTACGCGGTGAACGTCCGATGATGGAAACTGTGGAAGGTAAAGGCATGATAGTCCCCCTGGAGAAACATGGTATCAAACTGATGTCCATCGGGTCACTGATAGATGAAAAGCAGGCAGTTGTATGGCGTGGCCCTATGGCCAGCAGCGCGCTCAAACAGTTCCTTACAGATGTCAACTGGGGAGAACTGGATTACCTGGTAATTGACACCCCTCCCGGTACGGGTGATATCCACCTGACCCTGGTGCAGACAGTACCGGTAACAGGTGTGGTAATGGTGACCACACCACAGGATGTGGCACTGGCAGATGCCAAAAAAGGCATAGCGATGTTTGGTGGTTCTCAGATCAATGTACCGATCCTGGGCCTGGTAGAAAATATGTCTTATTTCACGCCGGCGGAGCTGCCGAACAACAAATACTACATATTCGGCAAGGAAGGCGGTAAACGTCTGGCAGAACAGCTGGAAATTCCATTCCTGGGGCAGATACCATTGGTGCAGAGCATCCGTGAAGGCGGCGACGATGGTATCCCGGCGATGGTAGGCGGAGACAATGCCACTCAGTTGGCATTTATGGGCTTTGCCAGCATGGTAGCCCGTAACATTGCAATGAGAAATGCGAACGTACCACCTACAAAGATTGTAGAGGTGTTTGTATAAGCAAATAATTATGCAAAGAAAAAGCCCTCGCCATTGGCAGAGGGCTTTTTTCATTATAGCAAGAGAAACAACTACAATAAGAACGGTTTGCCACCCACTATTACCTCCTGGTTCACTTCATCGAAAGTAGCTTTCTGACCGGTACGGAAAGCCGCATTTGCCATAATAAGCGCGATAGAGTGGGAGTAAGCTGCTTCTATAGGCGCATTGGTAGGTTTACGGTCACGTACGCTCTGCATCCAGTTGCGCATATGTGCATTGGTCAGCGGATCGCCTCCCATGTTAGCAGAGGTGGCCACTTTGGTTTCATTGGTTGACAGTGTCATTTCAGGCAGCAGGTTGGCATGCAGCCCCATTTCCTGCGCCTCTCTTTCTGTGAGACCTCCGGTAGGCGCGATCTTGTTCTTGTCAATATCGATCGTACCGCCGTTGGAATAATACATTTCCTTGGTGCCGCCGGCAGAGTTGGAGAACCTGGAGCTGTAAGCTACCTGGAAGCCGGAGGTAGGATCATTTTCAGGACCGTATTCAAATACTGCTGTGATGGTATCGGCATTGGTGCGGCCATCTTTCCACATATAGATACCACCGTTGGCAACCGCGGTACGCGGATGTTTCAGACCACTGAACCAGTGTACGGTGTCGATCTGGTGGGTCATCCATTGACCAAAGATACCTGAGGAATAAGGCCAGAACAGGCGATATTCCAGGTATTTACGCGGATCCCATTTATCTTTCGGACGACCTGCCAGGAAGCGTTGCCAGTCAGTGTCTGATTCACGGATCTCATTTACAAGCGCAGGTCTGCGCCAGCGTCCGGGTTGATTCACGTTCCAGGTCATTTCCACCATAGTGATCGGTCCGAATTTGCCTTCTTTGATGAAATTATTGGCAGCATGATAGCTGTCGCCACTACGGCGTTGTGTACCCACCTGGAATATCTTTCCTGAAGCTTTCACGGCTTTCAGTGCTTTACGGGCATCATCCATAGTTTCCGCGAATGGTTTTTCGCAGTACACATCCATTCTGTTACCCACAGCTTCAATAGTATGAAAAGCGTGCTGAAAATCGGCAGTCGCAATGATCACCGCATCCAGGTCCTTCATTTTGTATAATTCATCATTGTTGATGCAGGCTTTTATATCATGTCCGGCTTTATTCTGCAGGAATGCTTTTCCTTCCTCACGTCTGCGATTCCAGATATCTGATACGGCAATAATATCAAAGTTCAGCTCCTTGTTATTATTAAAGAAACAGGGTAGCAAGGTCTGTCTCGCACGATCAGAAAATCCTACGAGTCCTACATTGACCCTGTCATTGGCACCGATGATGCGGGCATAGCTGCTGGCAGGCAATCCCATTGCGGTGAGTGTAACACCTGCGCCGGTGAGCAGGGAATCTTTCAGGAATTCACGACGTGATTTCATTTCTATATAGATTTAATTGGTTTACTGTTTATAGGCCATTTTTATCTGGTTGCGCATATAGTCCAGTGTAGGTTTTCCTTGTGTAGCCATATTCTCCCAGCGGCATTCCAGGGAGATCCTGCCGGTATACCGGATACTTGCGAGTGCAGCGATATAGGGTGCCACATCATTGCCGGTGGAACCAGGAGCCGTTCTTTTTTCTCTCTCTGCAATATGACAATGCACCAGGTGCTTGCTGGCTTTTTTGATCACATCGGGCGACTCATGCTCTTTCAGCATATGATAAATATCTGCTGTCAGCTTGAAATTGGGATGCTTTACAGCTGTTACGATAGCATCGGCTTCCGCAAGGGTATTCACGAAATTGGTCTCTGTACTGTTCAGGTTTTCAATGGCGATGACACAGTCATATTTCCCCGCTACAACAGCCATTTTACGGCATAGATTGATGAACTGCAGTGTAGCGGTGTCTTTATTGTAATTCTCCGGGAGTCTACGGGAACCACCGCTGCCTAATACCACCACCCCGATGCCTGCCCTTTTGGCCCTGGCCATTACACCGTCTACATAGGTCAATACCTGCTGCTCGTTGACATTATTACCTGTGAGCCGGATCTCTCCGGGAAAAAAGACATTACATGCCTGTACTTTACACTGCATTTTCTGCAATTGTGCAAGATGGAGGCGAAAAGTATCTTCCGGTATGGCGGGAGACAACAATTTCTGTACATTTTCTTCAATGTAATCATAGCCGGCAGCATGCAGAAGACTATCATTCGTACGGGAAGTAGCAACTCCAACCAGGGGAACCTTCATTTGTGCATTCGATTGCAAAGCACAAAGGAAGAGGGCTAAAAAGATAAGTCGGGAACAGTTTTTCATATTATTTTTTTCATGAACGCGGTGCCTAAAAGTTAGGAACATTATTTTAAAAATCCAAATGGACGGGGCTACAGCGGTATCTTGATAACCTATCTGGCGCTTTTCAGATTCTTTTGTTATATTTATATGAGAGCGGAAACAATATTCCAGAATTAGCTAATATTTCATTTCAAACGGCATTGCTTAAGTTTTACTTAACTTTGCGCCCCAAATCAATCATTTATGAACAGACAGGAACTGGTGAATCTGATAAAGGAGAGGCAATCTTATCTCTGTGTGGGATTAGACACGGACCTTCATAAGATTCCCCGCCATTTACTCTCTCATCCCGACCCCGTATTTGCTTTTAACAAAGCCATTATTGATGCTACAAAGGATCTTTGCGTATCCTACAAGATCAATACTGCTTTTTACGAGTGTATGGGCATCCGCGGATGGGAAAGCCTGCAACGCACGGTTGAGTACATCCCTTCCGGCCTGTTTACCATTGCTGATGCCAAGCGTGGTGACATAGGCAATACTTCCACACAATACGCCAAAACATTCTTTGAAACATACAATTTCGATGCAGTGACTGTGGCGCCTTACATGGGCCGCGACAGTGTACTGCCTTTTCTGTCTTTCAACGAAAAGTGGACCATCATGCTGGGCCTCACCTCCAATGAGGGCAGCCAGGACTTCCAGTTACAGCAATCAGGCGATGAATACCTCTATGAAAAGGTAATGAAGGCCGGTATGAGCTGGGGAACGCCTGATAATCTGATGTTTGTGGTAGGCGCTACCCAGACTTCCCAGTTAGGGTATATCCGCCAGCTGGTGCCGGACCATTTCTTCCTGGTGCCCGGCGTCGGTGCTCAGGGTGGTAACCTACAGGATATTTCTGCCCAGGCCATGAATAAAGACTGCGGTCTGCTGGTAAATGCCAGCCGTTCCATCATCTACGCCGGTAATGGTGAAGACTTTGCCAACGATGCCCGCGCTGCGGCCCTGCAGTTGCAACAGGAAATGGCCGAGTGCCTCGAAGCAAAACAGACATTGGCCAACAGCTAACGGGCTGTTGGATATCATAATGCAGTCCATAGTCAGTAGAATTGTCCCTTTTGGGAATGTTCTTCAGACTATGGACTTTTTTTGTGGATGAAGTCTTAAATTGAGAAAGACTTATAAAACGTGTTCCACATGCTTAAAGACCTGTTTCAATCCCCCGATTATTTCCACATAGACGATTTGTTGACCGAAGAACATTTAATGGTGCGTGATGCCGTACGGCAATGGGTGAAAAAAGAAGTTTCCCCCATTATTGAAGATGCCTGCCAGCACGCTACCTTTCCTTCACATATTATCAAAGGCCTGGGCGAACTAGGCTGCTTTGGCCCTACCATTCCGCAGGAATACGGTGGTGGAGGCATGGATCATATTGCCTACGGGCTGATGATGCAGGAACTCGAAAGAGGGGACAGTGGGATAAGGTCTACCGCCTCCGTACAGGGTTCCCTTGTGATGTACCCGATCTTTACCTTCGGAAGCGAAGAGCAAAAGCGTAAATACCTGCCTAAACTGGCCTCAGGAGAGTGGATGGGGTGTTTCGGACTGACGGAGCCAGATTTTGGTTCCAATCCATCCGGGATGATCACCCATTTTAAGGATGCCGGCGACCATGTGATCCTGAACGGTTCCAAAATGTGGATCTCCAATGCTCCTTTTGCACAGATAGCCGTGGTGTGGGCAAAGGATGACGAGGGCGCTATAAGAGGCATTATCGTGGAACGCGGAATGGAGGGATTCACCACACCGGAAACCAAAGGTAAATGGAGCCTCAGGGCCAGCGCTACCGGTGAACTGGTATTTGATAACGTAAAGGTGCCCAAAGAAAATATCCTGCCAAACGTAAAAGGCCTCAAGGGGCCACTCAG
Organism: Chitinophaga ginsengisoli; assembly: GCF_003014595.1. GTDB lineage: Bacteria > Bacteroidota > Bacteroidia > Chitinophagales > Chitinophagaceae > Chitinophaga > Chitinophaga ginsengisoli. The sequence goes on from NZ_PYGK01000004.1 coordinate 218,480, forward strand.
TTGTCTTTCTTCTGCCCGTTATGGGATTGCCTGGGGAGTAACAGGTGCTGCTATGGACTGTTATGACACCGCTTTACGATATGCCAAGGAACGTATTCAATTTGATAAGCCTATTGGCGGTTTCCAGCTTACACAAAAAAAGCTGGCAGAAATGATCACGGAGATTACCAAGGCCCAGCTGATGAACTGGCGCCTGGGCGTCCTGAAGAACGAAGGAAAAGCTACTCCTGCACAGATCTCTATGGCTAAGCGTAACGCCTGCGAAATAGCCTCGAATATTGCCAGAGAAGCCCGGCGCATACTGGGTGGAATGGGTATCACCGGAGAATTCCCTATCATGCGCCACATGATGAACCTGGAAAGTGTGATCACCTATGAAGGTACACATGAAATTCACCTGTTGATCACCGGTCAGGACATCACCGGCCTGGATGCATTTCATTGATGTTGTTGCTTATCTTTCGTAAATAAAATTTTCAGCTACGAGATTCATGTATATTATGACGGACAGACTGGCAAATGTAAAACAGCTGGTTATTTTGTTTTTTGTCCTTTGCTTCAGTACCAGCACTGCAGCCCAACGACTGGTAACTCTGGAAGGAAAGGCGCAGGGCACCTACTATATCATCAAATATCTTTCTGATGATACGACTTCTCTGGAGCATGCAGTAGATTCCCTTTTTGCAGATATCGATCAGTCCCTGTCCCTGTATAAACCAGGATCTCTTATCAATCGTTTTAATAACGGAAATAGGGTGCAGATGGATCATCATATGCAGTCAGTTGTGAAAAGGTCATTAGAGATCAGTAAAGCAAGTAATGGTGCTTTTGATATTACTGTAAAACCTTTGGTGGATATCTGGGGATTTGGTGTACGTAAACCCACAGTACAAAAGATACCGGCAGCCGATACTTTACAGCGCATCCTGCAATATGTGGGTTACAAATATTTACAGGTCCACGGACAACAACTGACGAAGAAGAAAAAAGGTGTGGAGATTGATTGTAATGGTATTGCTCAGGGATATACTTCAGATGTAATGGGCCGCTTACTGGAGCAGAAAGGGATTATGAATTACCTCGTGGATGTTGGTGGGGAGTTGTGCAGTAAAGGGCATAATCAGCATGGCAAAGTATGGACGGTTGGCATCGAACGTCCTGCCACAGATGATAATGCTTATCCTGTGCAGGCATTACTGGCGCTGGATAATAAAGCTATCACAACCAGCGGTAATTATCGGCGTTTCTTCGATCAGGGAGGTACCCGTTTCGCACATAGCATAGATCCTATTAGCGGTGAAGCATTACATAGTAACATTATCAGTGTAACGGTCATTGCCCGTGATGCAATTACAGCGGATGGATTTGACAATGCACTGATCTTAATGGGAGTGGAGCGAGGACTGTCTTTTATCAGTCAACATCCTGCATACGGGTTGGAAGCATATTTCATCTACAAGGATGAAAAAGGTAAAATACAGGAACGTTTTTCTCCCGGCTTTGAAAAGTTACTGATCAGATAAAAGAAGGTCCCGTATCACTACAGGACCTTCTCCGGAAAAGTGGTTTTTATAGAATATGCCTACTTAGTTGATATGTAACCTCAGACCTACATTGGCCTGCAGCACATTGTAACTTGTGATTTCCTGCAGCTTATATGGCGAATAGGTATATTGTACACTGGCATTAAACAATAGTGGAGATCCTTTGCCAAAAGGAATATTGATACCTACTTCAGGAGAAGCAGCAAATTGCCAGCTGTTATCCCTGTCTGTAAATTCTCCCCAGTATTTATTGTACAACATATTTACCGTACCCACGCCTAATCCCACATAAGGAATAATGGCAGCATCAGGTTTCCTTAGCTGATATTGGACAGTAGCCAGTATTGGTGTCACTTCCAGTGAGCGGGATTGCACTGCTGAAATATCTCCGCTCTTTGTAGGGTACACTTCACGTGGCAGTCTTTGATAGAACTGCTGGTAGCCACTTCTGAGACCAACAGCCAGTTGGTCATTTATCTGGTACTGGATGCCTGCACGCCAGCCACGGAAACTGGTTTTATCAGTATAATCTTTCAGCGAACCAAGCGGTTGCCCAATTGAATAATCTACGTTAATGGATAAAGGAGAGCGTACCTGTGCAAAAGCAGATTGTACTCCCAGGAAAGCGATCATCGTCAGTATCCAAAGCTTTATACTTTTCATCTCTGTCTTTTTTAAAGTGAATCATTAACTGTTTGCCTTCAGGTAAGTAGACTGTGCAAAAACAGCAGATACCATGCTGTCAACATTGCTGATGTTCCATACTCCGCTGCCACGTAGCATGGCGTTCCATATGGCCACCAGTTTATTGTTCTTCGGATTTTTCAGGTCAACAATGTCGATGGAAACTGCACGTTCTTTCTGGTACACTTGGTAATACGTCGGCCAATAATAGCCGTAGCCTGGGTAGCCCCAGTAGAATGGGTCAAAATAACCTCCGATACCGCTCCAGTAACCGGGATCATAATAAACTGCGCTGTAGGTGTTGTCAATACGGGTAAGGTTCACAGCGAGGTCTGGTTTGGCAGCTCTGCTCACCAGTGTATATCCTCTTGCCTGTAATGACTGTGTAACGTCTGCGATCAGCTTTTTGTCATAGTCCGTCAACGCACGCTCATCGTTATTGGTATTAGTGGCGACTGCCACGGAGTCGACAATACTAAAGGTTTTGTAGGAAGTAAAATCAACACTGTCTGCACGGTTTGTTACATAGATCCTGGATTCTTCGTCTGTCATATCTTTGAGTGGATCTTTCCCACAACCGCTGAATGACACTACCAGGCCCAATGCTGCGCTCATTAATAACATTACTCTTTTCATATTCACGGGTTTTATTTTGTTGCTATTTCAGGCAGGCAGAGGGAGTAAAATAAGACAGGCTGTTATGATCAATAACAGGAAATGTGCCAACAGCTGGTATGCAGAGTAGCACAATCTTGTAACGTATTTGAACAGGTGATGTTACATGAAGTTTATCTGCGAAATGTTAAGGTATTCCTAAAATAGGAGAGATCATCCGGTAGTAGCAAGATGTAAATGCTGCACCACACAGCGTATTGTGCAGTAAATTGTGTTGTATAGGCTGTTACCTGCGCACACAAGCCCTGTCAGGAGAACTGTGTTCGCAGCCCTGGGTTTTAAACGCGCGGACGTTCATAAATCCCGGGGATGCTTATGGCCGAAGACAGTTATAGAAAAAAATTATGAATGAAACAGGGAGATAGGCAGAATTGATTTTTCCTCCAGAATAGCCTTTAATTGCGTGGCAGAAGTAAAATGGATACCATCTATACCACAGGCTGCAGCACCGCGTATATTGCGCTCGTTATCATCAATAAAGAGGGTTGCTGAGGCATCCAGTTCATAGCGGTCGAGCAGTAAATTGTAAAATGCCGGGTTTGGCTTCCGGATCTTTTCCCTGCCGGATACCACAATACCGTCAAACCATTGCAGGAATGGGTAAATCAGGAGGGCCAGCGGGAATGTTTCATTTGACCAGTTGGTGAGTGCGTAGAGCTTATATTGGTTGCCTTCTTTCAGTTCCTGTAAAATATCCACGGTTTCCTGGATAGGCCCGCCCAGCATTTCCTTCCAGCGGCCATAATAAGCCCGTATTTCGGCTTCAAACTTCGGAAACTCGTTTACCAGCATCTCGGTAGCTTCCTGCAGACTTCTGCCTGCATCTTGCTCCTCGTTCCAGGCAGAAGTGCAGACATTAGTCAGGAAAAACTCGGTTTCTGCGGCTGTTGCAAAGATCTTATTGTAGAGATAACGGGGATTCCAGTCTATCAGCACAGCGCCCAGATCAAACACGAGATTGGAATAATTTTTAGCAGCAGCGGTCTTCATGTGAATAAAGATAGTCTATTTTATAGATTAAGGAAAAATATAAATTGTTACAAGATAATAAGATATCCTGAATAAATTCTGTTATTTCCGCTCCCTCATATCCCGGAGTAAACGGATGCTTAACAGGGCGATGAGCACAATTATGCTGCATATCCCTACCCAGATCCACTTTTTACTCGTGAATACGGAGGAATGCGTTTCAGCTGCCGGTGAAGGCATATTTTTTATAACGGCCGGAATAGGTGTGATATTGCCTGCTTCCAGCATCGGTATCCTTTCCGGTAGCTTATTGGCGAAATACGGCAGGTCATAAACCGGCGCAGGCAGGTCAGGAACACCTGTCTTCAGCAAATAACTCTTTCCTTTTTCCAGCCAGGCAGTAAGATAAATATGCTGTTGCCGGGCGCTGATATCTTTCACCTGTAGGGCGGGATTATCTTCATTTTTGATAATGATAAAACACTGCCTTGTTTTGAGCGGTGTGTATAACTTAAATGCAGCCGGCTGACCGGAGACAAGGGCAAATTCCTGACCAGGCGTCATGCTGCTGGTATCCTTCGTAATGTATATATACCGTTTGAAATAAGCCGGAGTAGCCACCGTCAGTTTCAGTTGTTCAATAAGGTATTCTTCTTTGAATTGCAGTTGAATGACCGTTCTTCTGTGGGCTGCATCATTCCGGGTAGTTATCACGGGAGAGGGCAGCGTGATATATGGTGTATCGTGCCGCAGAATGTAGGAAACAGCTGTTTCCCGCTCAAAGAGCCGTACATCGGTCAGCGCAGTATCATCACTCTTGGCAATGAATTCCGGGTGTAGGGAGATAGTATAAAAACCTGTTTCACTAATAGCAGGTAGTCCTGCCTGCCAGGTAAATTGTTGTGCGCTGGCAGGCAGTATACCTGTGATGATGAACAGGAAAGCGAATAATTGAAAGAATTTAAAGGGGCGTCTGGTTCTCATCTGTTAGTAATATTTTTTTCAACCGCTGATACATAAAGGAAATGATCAGCAGGATAATACCTAAAGAAATAAATGCTGCGATCTTTCCTCCTTCTGACAGATCATGCAGATCAAACAGAAATAGTTTCAGCAGTGTTAAAGCAAATAAACTGATAGCAATAATACGCACTTGTTTAGACTGCCATCTGAAGCCGAGATAGATCAGCATAAAGGCAAACGCTCCCCAGAGGATAGTATACCCCGTACGCTGACTGCTGCTTATAATATCGCTCATATTGATATTCGGCTGCCCGGCGCTCAGTGCTACTATATTATCAAGTGAGGCGCTTAATACATACACCAGAGAAAATGTCGCAGCCCACTGGAAAATATGCATGTATTTTTTATTACGAATCACTTTCACCGTCAGATATGCCTGATAGAGCATGGCCAGCAATGAAGCGATCAGTAAATAGGTAAGCAGGAAATTTGCCAGACGGTTATGATCTTCCAGATAGTCCTCCCGTAGGTCGATGATCAGGCTGTTATACACCACCATGAAATGCAGTATGAAGAGCGCAGCAACTGCGACAGACATTATTCTGAATATAACATGTTCTTTCCTGCTGAGATATAGCAGGATGCAAATGAAAATGTAATTGTAAATACCATCGTTGATGAACGCAACGGAAAGCCAGTAAATGCCTGACTGATAATTTAGTTCCAGTATACCCACGATATAAATAACAGCAAGAGCAAAAAGCCCCAATGCCTTTCTTAACATTGATACCGGGATCTCGATAAAGTATTGCTTACCCAGATCATTTTTCAGTAATCTTCTTATGATGAACAGGGCTGCGATGCATACAATTCCCGTAACAAACCCCTGGTTGAGCAATGGCGGCATATGTCCGCTACCTGCATAACGGAGATTTTCATATGTCTGTTGCCAGTCCACCATCAGGCTGACGCTCATCATGAAGAATACAAGCCCCGAAGCATATTGCATCAGTTTTATGCCTGAGCGCTGGTATAGCCATAACAGCAACACAGATTCAGCAGCCCAGAAGAGGGTAATATGATGGCCTTTCAGTTGTACTGGTGCAGCAAGGCTCAGGAAACTCAATGTAAGGCCGATCAGCAGGTAGATCAGGTTCCTGTCAGCATGCTGATTGCGGTACAGCGAATAGGCAAAAGCAAAGTTGAACACTGCCATGCAGGCGGTAAACAATCCCTGGAAAATACCTGCATGTATATGTGACAATATGATCATGCCCGCTGCATAATAAAGGAAGGTATTACTGAGTAAGATCAGGATCTCACCCGCCTGAAAGCTGACGCGCTGGCGGAGGTTGTTGATTACATTCATCAGGAAGAATACAATATAGAACAGCGTGGCAAATACCAGTGCTGTAACGTATGGAACGGGTCTGGTAGCCTCCTGTTGAATACTGAAAGACAGCCAGCTGCCAAACAGTATGACTGTCGCTATGTAACTGATGATATTAACGATATTCCATTTCTTGAAATAGGCCAGTATCAGCATACCTATATTCAGGATAAGAATGTAGGTGAACAGTACCGCTGCATTTCCTGCACCTGTGCTGATGAGCAGGGGAGCAGAGAACCCGCCAAGTATGGCGAGTACGGCTAACTCTTTCCGGTCATAGCTAAGCGACAATACCACAGTAAAAGCCGTGATGAGCACCATCATAATGAAAGCCAGGGTCTGGCCAATGAGATGATATTGCTGAAAGGCAATCGTGATACTGAAATAGAGAACTGCCACGCCACCGCCTACCAGTACAGAACTAAAAGCAGTGAAGGTTTTCCGTAAACGGTGTGCAAGGCCGATCAGGATACCACCGGCAACGATACCTATGAAAGTTCTACCGATCTCGTTGATCCAGTTCTTGTCTATCGCATATTTCAGGAAGAACCCTATACCGATAACGAGAATAGCGATACCAATCTTATTGAACAGGTTTTCTCCAATGAACTTTTCCAGATCCGGGTTCTTTTCCCAGAAAGTAGGAGTGGGTTCCTTCGGTCTTGCTGATTCCTGCGCTGCTATCGGTACTGCTACCGCAGCAGTAAATGCCGCTTCTCTTGCTGGTTGCGGCAGTTCGGAAACAGGTTCAGGTATTATAGGTGCTGGTTGCGGCGGAGTAACCACCTCAATAACGGGCGGCGTCGGAGCTTCCGGTATCACCGGAGGAACTACTGGTGGAATATGCGGCGCAGGTTCGGGCTTCAATGTTGGTTGCCTGTTGTAATCAGGGGAAGCTGTTTTTTCTTCGTTTGTTGTTGGGGCAACTCTTTCCCGATGTTTGATGAGAAGATCCAATTTATGGTTCATCTCTTCTATTTTACCCGTGAGATCATTCTTCGTAATGATGACCATTATAAGAATGACGATCAGCAGTATAAAGGTAAATACAGCCATAAAGTGTAGGTATTGTTGGGAATATTATATGAATATAGTCTTTTGTTAATAAAAAAGCCCCGTATTCAGTGCGAACACGAGGCATATCAACATTGCAACTGAGTAAACAACTTGTTTGATCTGTTACTATCTCCGGATCTGGTCCCCACTGTTTTGAAGTCTCCAGTATTGTAAAATCTCCTGGCCGATATCTTGCGTGCTGTGCACATAACATCGCTGTACCTACAAAAGTACAGGTGCTTGATTTTCATTCTCAAACAAATATATTATATATTTTAATAAAAAGAAATATTAGGGCAAAATTCTCTATCGGTACCGGCGGGAGAAAATCCGCTGATCATCGTACTAATTGAAAAACCCTGTGCAGTAATGCGCAGGGTTCGTGATTATTTATGTTATATCGGAACTTTATTACTTTATCTCCTTAGCTAAATGATGGCATGCCATCACATATCCTTTGCTAAGATATAACCGATGTGCCGGATGCAATGAATACCCACTATCCAGATGCACGTTGGCTATTCCTCTTTCCTTAGCCTGACTATGTACATAGTCCAGTAAAGCTCCCGCATAACCATGACCTCTGTATTCAGGCAAAGTAAACAGGTCATCAATGTAAATGATCTTTCCTGTCATAAGGTGATGCAATGTCCTGAAACCTGTAAAAGCCGCAGCTTTTTTGCCGTCTTCTGCCAAAACGTAAACCAGTTCAAATTGCTCTTCGCGCATCATTTGCTGAACTTGTTCTATTAAGGATGCCGGATTAACGTTTGGTCTGAACTGAAGGATCGCTTCCCTTGCAAGCTCGATGTCTTCTTTTGTTTGTGCTTTTACTATTTTCATATGGCGTTGTATTAAATGCTACAACGCAAAATTAAAAGTGCAGAAAGTGCGTGTCGGGGACCAGATGATTATTATTGGGTGTACCACACAAATTATTTTACCAGGCTATCTGCAGACTTTCTCAGAATGTGTATGGCCTCTTTCATTTCTTCCTCCTGCAGAGAAGCAAAACCAAACCTGCATGCATTGAACCGGCCATTTACATCCTCATTGTAAACACTGCCTGTGAATGCTAGTCCCATAGTGCCTGCTTTCTTAACTATCTTAGATAAAGGAAACGTTGGCTTAAACTTTAACCATAAAGCCATGCCACCAGTAGGCTTGGTGAAATCAACAACATCGCTTAGTTCATCGTTGATCAGATCAGACAGAAAATCACAACGCTGTGCATACAGCTTGTTGGCTTTCTTTATATGCCGCGCCAGCTCCCCGCTATCTATCAGACCAGTAACAGTTTGTTCCATGAGCACTTCCCCTCTTAAATCTATAAGTGCTCTTAGTTTGGCTGCCGATTGTACAAACTCCTGTGTTGCGATCATATATCCCAACCGGAAGGGCGTCCCCAGCACTTTTGTAAGTGATCCGATATAGATGATATTGCCGCCGTGATCTCCGCTTGCCAGGGGTAAATAAGGATCATACTGGTACCGGAAATCGTAATCATAATCATCTTCAATTACAGCAAGGTCATAGGCCTTTATCAACTGCAACAGGTGATTCCGCCGTTGAACGCTTAATGTAACAGTGGTGGGATGATGATGATGCGGAATAACATATAGTAAGCGTACATCATTGTTTTTAAGGATCTCTTCCAGGGGTACTGTACACATTCCTTCTTCATCTACCGGTACGCGGATAAGCTCTGCCCCAAGTCGTTCGAAAAGCATGCTGGCCAGTAAATAGCTGGGATCACTGACTACAACTTTATCGCCCGGCTGGATGATCAATGACGCTGCGAGGTAAATAGCCATTTGTGCACCGCGGGAAGTAAGCAGGTTGTCCATGCCAATGTCCATCCCCCGTGTCTGGTTCAGGAAGGTACAGAGCGACTTCCGGAAATCCGGCGAGCCTTCTGCATGCCATTCTGTACCGATCCTGTTCAATGTAGTATACTCCAGGACATTCCTGTATTCTTTTATGATAGCTTCCGCAGGAAGAATAGAAATATCAGGGAAACCATCATTTACAACAATACGTGAATGGGCAAGTGAGACCGAAGGATAAATTACTGTTTCCAGTTTTTCAAATCCGAAACTACTGATCCCTTTATATGCCCCTAACCTGTTTGTATTATAAGATCTTGGCCTAACCACCGGTAGGCGGAGAGATACAGCGTAGCCCTTACGGGGCAGGTTGTCTATCCAGTCTTCCGTTACCAATGCATTATAAGCCGCCATGATGGTCTTTCTGTGCAATTGCAGGTCATTCGCCAGTGTACGGGTACTAGGCAGTTCAGCACCGGGCAATAGTTTTCCTTCCTGGATCAGGTTAATGAATTGAAGAGCAAGTTGCTTGTATACGGCTACATTACTCTTTTTATCTATAACTATGAGATTTTTATAAGGAAGCATGTCGGAAAATTTATCTGTCACCTCATTGCACAGATCGAAGATAGGCACGGACCAGATGAAATCAAAATGGCGAAATATCGTTAAACGTACGTTCAAAAATATTGTCATTGGAATTGCAGTATATGCTGGACTACCTGGGTATATACTTCTGGTACCTCATGCAGATATCAAGGCGTAATACTTTTGCACCCGTAGAATGAAAATGGTTAAGATGAGGATGTAGTATAGAGAATAAGTGAAATAACAAATCTTAGATAAATAACAGGACTATGAGTAAGATACTGGTCATTAACGCAAGCGCAAGAAAGGATAGATCTTTCAGCAGGAATTTAACAGAAATATTTGTTGATAAATGGAAGCAGAAGCATCCGGAGGATAGTGTGGTGCATCGTGAAGTAGGACAGGATAATATCCCGCATGTTTCTGAAGCATGGATAGCGGGCGCTTTTACACCTCCGCACTTACGTACAGCAGAAAATGAAGCAGCACTCAGCGTTAGTAATACGCTGGTAGGAGAATTGAAGGAAGCAGATATCATTGTTTTAGGTACACCGATGTATAACTGGTCAATTCCCAGTTCGCTGAAGGCTTATATAGACCAGGTGCTCCGCGTAAATGAGACAGTACTGATCGAGCCTGGAAAGACGGACCCTTACACCGGACTTCTTAAGAATAAGAAGGCTTTCTTATTACTCGTACGTGGAAGTAAAGGGTATGAGCCAGGTGAGTATTTCGAACACATGAATTTTCAGACCAACTATCTGAAGACCGTATTCCGTATCATGGGTGTTCATGATGTAGAAGTAGTCTTATTGAATGGTGCAGCGCATGGCGAAGATGTAGCGTCTACCGCATTGGCAGCTGCGCGTGAAAAAATAGAGGAATTGATCAATAGCTAGGAACATGTGATAATCAGGTAAGAAGGTCGCTTAGTGGTGACTAAGAAAGGTGAAAAGGTAGAAAATGCCGGGCAGGGTTTAGGCTGTCTGGCATTTTTGTTTCTGGTATTGAGGGGTGCCGGTTTTTAGCGATGGTGTATGAGAGTTGATTTTTTTGAATTATTTTGTTCAGGCGGGTTGCAGTACAGGGCATCCCACCTGTTCTATTAAAACGACTAATCAGTATATCATGCTTAAAAATGTACTTTTCCTACTGGTATTCATTTGTATTGAGACAACAGGTTATGCACAGACCAGTTATGAATGGCATGACGCGAAAGGAACGATAGGTGTTTGTGAGCAGGATACAGGTCATCTCTTTTATCGCCTGCCTGCAAGGCTGGAAGGAAAAGTACCTAACGGCGTGTGGAAACAATCAGTAAGCAGCGCCGGGGAATATCTTCATTTCAAAACCACCGCCCGCAGCTTTGTTATAAAATATATAGTGGCTGGAAAGAACTATGCCCTTCCTCATATGCCCGCTACCGGTGTAAGTGGAGTAGACTTGTATGGAAAAGATATGCATGGTGACTGGAACTGGTCCCCACCAGCAAAATATTCTTTCGGCGATACCTGCGTGTATGAGTATCGCAATCTTAGAATTGCCGCAGGTGCACAGGCTGACTTCTACCTGTACCTGCCTTTATATGCGAGTTTACAGTGGATTACTGTAGGAGTGCCAGACAATCAAAAATTTGAATATACAGGACCGCATAAAGACCAACCTATTGTAGCATATGGTACCTCTATCATGCAGGGCGCAGTGGCTTCAAGAGCAGGAATGGCATGGACAAATATTCTGGAGAGAAAATTAAGCCGGAAAGTGATCAATCTGGGCTTTAGTGGGAATGGCCGTTTTGATGCGCCTATCTTTGATCTGATGGCTGGTGTTGATGCAAAACTATATATACTGGATTGCATGCCCAATCTGGTGGGTAGAAAATCTTACCTGGTAGATACTATCCGGCGGCGACTGATATATGGTATAAATAAACTGCGGGAGCAACACCCTGGTGTGCCTATTTTACTGGCGGAACATGCAGCTGGCAACATGCCCCTGGGTATGGATACAACCATGATTAATGCATATCATGAAGCCAGCAATACCATCACAGAAATATTCAATGAGCTGAAGAAAAATGGTGTGAAGGAACTGTATATGTTAACGGAGAAGGAGATCAATTTTGACAATAACAGCACCACTGATGGTACGCATCCTAATGATTACGGCATGATGCAATATGCCGTAGCCTATGAGAAGAAGATACGTGAAATATTACATGAACCCACGGGTGAACTATCCACACAATATCCCGTTGAACAATATCGCGATGGCTTTGACTGGAGGAAACGACATGAGGATATTATCGCCAATATTGAGAAAACCAATCCGGAGGTAATTATTTTCGCTAATTCCATTATTAACTATTGGGGTGGAGAACCTAAAGGAGAGAAAGTAGCTGGTCGCGGAGAAGCCGCCTGGCAGCAGTATATGGTACCCCTGCAGGTACAGAATGCCGGTTTTGGTTGGGACAGAATTGAAAATGTACTCTGGCGTGTGTATCATGGAGAACTGGATCATTTTAAAGGAAATAAGATCGTTATCATGATAGGTACCAATAATCTGGGCCTCAATGCCGATGAGGATATTGTGAAAGGTCTTACCTTCCTGTTGCAACAGGTCAGATATAGAAAACCGGCGGCCACTGTCTTTGTAGGTGGTATCCTGCCACGCAGGGATATGCTGCAACGCGTATTGGCATTGAATCCGAGGATAAAGACAATGGCAGCGGCGAATGGATGCAAGTATTTTGACCTGTCGAAAAGCTTTATGAATAGTAATGTGTTGAATAATGAATTGTTCACGAATGATGGCTTGCACCCGAATGAGAAAGGGTATCAGGTACTCGGTGAGCAACTGAACCGGATATTGAAAAAATAGGGAAAGTGAAAATGTCTGTCTTGTAATGAGACAACTTTCATAACATTCTGTTAATATCATATCACAATTACATTTTTCTATTTTTGAGGCATGGTAAATAACGAGCAGATCAGGATACTTTTTGATCGCATCTGCCGGGATGAAGAGATGCAAGCTTACAAAGCGCTTTACAGCCTGTTGTGTAGCCGGCTGATACATTTTTCAGCCTCGATAGTCTATTCCTATCACCTTGCAGAAGAGATTGTATCAGATGTATTTGTCATGTTATGGCAGAAGCGCCGTCAGCTGCAACATGTCAGAAATCCGCTTGTATACCTGTATGTGAGTACTAAGAATCTTTCTCTCAATTCATTACAGCAGCAGAAAAAGCACCAGCACGCCACTTTAGATATGTTGGATGTCAATGCCTTAAGTATCCTTCCTGACGCAGAACACAACCTCATTTCTGCTGAAGTCTCCCTGAAAATAGAACAGGCCATCTGTAGCCTGCCAGCTCGTTGTCAGCTCATCTTCCGCCTTGTTAAACTGGATGGCTTAAAGTACAATGAGGTGGCTACCCTCCTGGAAATCTCCTCCAAAACTGTGGATGCGCAATTGGCTATTGCTGTAAAAAAGATTACCCAGGCCATCCGGCTCGATCTCTCTACCGACCAGGTAAATGCCTACTATAAGATCGGGCAATAAATTTTTTTACTTTCCTTTAGGGAATAATGATCATCCCACATGTCCTTCTTATGTAGTTTATGGAAAATGAAAGACTAGCATACCTTCTTGCCCGTAAGATGGCGCAGGAATCAGGCCCTGAGGAAGAAAGGGAGCTGGAGCAGCTGTTACAACAGTATCCTTATGCTTCCTATGTAACAGAAATGCTGATGCAACCATGGAAAGATGCTACGCATGCCCATGGTGAAAAGGAGGTAAGCGCACTGCTGGAAAAGCATATGGCCCGTCTTGAGCAGGCAGTATCCGTAGCGGATGCTCCCGCCCGGGGTACTATAATAAGACGCTATTTCTGGCGCTATGTAGCTATTGCAGCATCTATCGCTATATTGATAGGTGCGTGGTTCATCTGGAAGTCAGGCACTACACCAGCAGTGAAACAGATGGAGATAGCGGAGACCCGGGTGCAAAAGACGCCAAGGAAGAAAATTGTATTGCCCGATGGTTCTGCTGTCTGGCTCAATGCCGGCAGCAAGCTCGAATATCCGGAACAGTTCAGCAAAAAAGAGAGGACCGTGAAACTGGAAGGGGAAGCATTTTTCGATATTATAAAAGATGCAGACCGCCCCTTTTTGGTGCGGACCGCTGAATTTTCTGTAAGGGTATTAGGTACGTCTTTCGATGTAAGGGCTTACCCGCAGGAAGATACGGCAGTAGCTGCATTGATCCGGGGATCAATAGAAGTGCTGTTAAAGGGAAATGAAGATCAGGCTATTCCGCTCAGACCTAATGAGAAGCTAACGATCCCTGTTATTCGTACCGCCATAACAGCCATAAAAGGGAAAAATGAAGAATCAACTATGCCACTGATCAAAGCACCACTTACTACTATGCGCGATAGCCTGGTTACGGAGACAGCCTGGGTGCAGAACAAGCTGGCCTTCAAACATATGCCACTGGAACAGGTCGCAACACTCATGGAACAATGGTACAATGCGGATATCCGGTTTAAAAATGATAGTAGGAAGTCATTATACTTTTCAGGCGTATTTGAAAAAGAAGACCTGGAAGAGGCCTTAAATGTCTTGTCATTAACAACACAGTCATTCCGTTACTCAAAAGATAGCAGCGGAGTAATCTGGATAGAATAAAAAAGTATCAAAGGGGAAATCTAAATCATACAATATGCGATAACACTCTAAAAACAGGTATAGTCCTGTAACGGACTTTCTATGCCCATCATAGCCGTAAATGAAAACGGGAAATGGTACCAGCATTTCCCGCGTGAATTGGCTAATGGGGATTGCTTTGCGTCAACTTTCCGAAAACAATTCATTTCACCAACAAAACAAATTTATGAAAAAAAACACAGAGGGAGACCAGCTTCCGCGCAAGCGGCTGCTGTATAAACTGTTAATTTTTATGAAGATTTTTTTCCTCTTATTATCAGTTGCCTGTTTACATGCCAGTGCACACGTTCATTCTCAGTCGCTGGTGACTGTAAAGCTGTCCCAGGTTAAACTGGAAAAAGCACTCGCTGTAATAGAAAAGGAGTCTGGTTATCGTTTTGTATATAATGATGATTGTATCCCTTTTAATCATAAGGTGAACATTGATGCGAGCGACTGGACCATCGCCAAGGTGATGGAAAAAGCGTTGGAAAATACCTCGCTGAACTTTCGCATGATGCCGGACAAGCTTATTGTGATTGCCCCCGTTACTACAGTGAATAAAGACATCACGGTAACAGGAAGAGTGGTAAATACTAATAGAGAAGCATTGCCCGGTGTAAGTGTACGTCTTAAAAATACGAGTATCGGCGCCACTACAGATGAAAAAGGCATGTTCTCATTAACCGTACCTAACGATGCTATATTGCTGTTTTCTTACATAGGCTACGATATGCAGGAAGTGAGCGTGTCAGGTAGGGAGACAATCGCCGTGGTACTTGAGCCTTCCAAAAACTCTATGGAAGAAGTGATTATAGTAGGATATGGTACACAGAAAAAAATAAATGTAACTGGTGCGGTAGATCAGATTTCTGGTAAACAACTGGTGGAAAGACCCATCGCTAACGTGATGCAGGGATTACAGGGTGTGAGCCCCGGTCTGAATATTACTTATAAAGGCGGACAACCGGGACAAACACCTATCATCAATGTGCGTGGCTTTGCTTCCATTAATCAATCAAACGGCAGTACTACGCCTATTTCGCAGGCATCAGACAATTCAAATGCACCTCTTATCATTATCGATGGTATTGCCGCCACTACGGATGATATGATACGTATCAATCCCAATGATATTGCTTCTATTTCTGTGCTCAGAGATGCTGCTTCTGCTGCTATCTACGGTGCACGCGCAGCTTTTGGGGTAGTGCTGATCACTACAAAAGAAGGCTCAGCCGGAGGTAAGCAAGTAGTTAGCTACAGTAATTATTTTGCATGGTCTAAACGCACTATCCTGCCTACAGCAGTGACAGATCCATATATTTTCTCCAGGGTACTGGAAACAGCTACTGATAATACTCCCTGGGATTATGTGAATTTCTCTGACGAATATTATAAATGGGCCAAAGAACGCTCCGATAATCCTTCATTACCTGATACCCGTATCAATCCTCTTGATAATACCAAATGGGAATATATGGGCAGCAATGACTGGAACAACTATTTCTTTAGTAAAACAAATTTTTCCCAGTATCATAGCATCTCTATCAATGGAACAGCAGAAACGGCTAAAAAACTGCCAATAGGTTACCTGTTATCTGCTGATTATACCAATGAAAACGGATTGAACAGACTGACTACTGACGACTGGAAGCGATACGGCATGAGGGCTAAGTTGAATATTCGTCCGGTAAAATGGCTGCTGCTGGATAATAACCTCAGTGTTTATCAAACACAACGTGATGCGCCTGCTTACAACATCACAGATGTGTACTATCTGCAGCCTACCAATGTGGTAAAGAATCCTGATGGCACATGGGGAAATAATGCAGCTGGTAAGCTGGCAGCACAACTGGTGGATGGTGGTCGTAATCTGCAGACACGCATAGGTTTTCAGGACGTGATCCGTGGTACTGCCAGTTTTCTACACAATGAATTACAGATAGTGGGAGATGCAAGTTTTAAACGTGAGCTATGGAAATATCATGTAGATAAAAAAGCCTACCAGATAGGCTACGGACCAAATGACGTACGTGAAGAAGGGGCTCCCGGCTCTGTTTCGGAAGCGAACGAATACGTTACACACAACGTCTATGATCTATATGCGAACTATAACAAATCACTCGGTGGCGGACATGCCATTAAATTACTGGCCGGTTACAACCAGGAGAGCTATGAAGATCCATATGTAAACGCCACACAAACACAGCTCATCTCTGCCTCCCTGCCTTACATAGGCCTTACCAGCGGAGATCCGAGTATCAGCAGCTCATATAGCTCCTATGCCATCAGAAGTTTATTCGGCAGGATCAACTATTCATATAAAGACAGATATATCATAGAAGGTAATGGCCGTTATGATGGTTCTTCCCGTTTCCCTACTAATAACCGCTGGGGCTTTTTCCCTTCCATTTCTGGTGCGTGGATAGCCAGTGATGAACGTTTTATGCAAGGCATTTCAAGGCAACTGTCTACCCTGAAATTCCGTGCTTCCTATGGTAGCCTGGGTAATCAGAACGTCAGCTATTTTGGATACTTACAAACGCTGCCAACGGGGCAGTCTGGCTATCTGATCAATGGCACACCTAAGCAGCCAATTATTAAAGGAGCTCCTGCATTGAATGTAGATCCAAACAATTACACCTGGGAAAAAGTAATCACTACCAACATCGGTACAGACATCGGTGTGATGCGTGATCACCTGATTGCTTCCTTCGACTATTATATCCGTAAGACAAATGGTATGCTGACAAATGGTGTGCAGCTTCCCGGCGTGTTAGGTACAGATCCTCCCAAACAAAATGCTGCTGACCTCTCAACAAAAGGATGGGAATTGACGCTGGCCTACAGGAACACAGCGCAGGTAGCTGCTGCTCCCCTAAGCTTTGGCGCTAAGTTTATCCTGTCTGACGATAAGACAAAGATCACCCGTTTTAAAAACGAACAACAGTTATTAAATAATTACAGAGTAGGGCAGACACTTGGTGAAATATGGGGTCTCACCAATGATGGCAATTTCAAAAGCCAGGAGGAGATCAAGAACCTCGACGAATCAGCGATCATTCCATGGGGAGCACTGGAGATCGTAGAAGGTTGGCCCAAATACAAAGACCTGAACGGTGATCGTAAGATAGAAAAAGGGGTAACTGCAAAAGACCCTAAAGATATGAGCGTGATTGGAAACAGCAGTCCGCGTTACCGCTTTGGATTCAACTTCGATGCTAACTGGAAAGGGATCGACTGTTCGATATTCCTGCAAGGCATTGCCAAAATGGACTTTTATCCACATCACTACCTGTTCTGGGGGCCTTATCAGCAGCCTTATGCGAATGTGTATCCATGGAACCTGGACTATTACAGAGCTACATCAGAAGACGCAGCTCAACGTGCACAACATTCTCAATCTTTTTTGAATGCAGGATTGGCAGATGCAAATACCAATGCCTATTTCCCGGTATTACAATCCTGGCTGGCAGATAATAACTATGGATCTGGTCTTGATATTCCGCAGACAAAATACATGATGAATGCAGCTTATCTACGTGTGAAGAACGTTACACTGGGATACACATTGCCTGCATCGCTGACAAAGAAATACAGGATCAGCCGTTTGAGGATATATGTAACCGGTGAAAATCTCTTTGAATTTTCTTCTATCAGGAAATACCTGGATCCGGAATCCATCACTGATGGTTTCGGATGGGAGTATCCTTACCAACGTAAATATGCAGTTGGCCTGAACGTAGACCTGTAATCAACAAAATAAAAACTACATTATGCAGAAGCATTTATTATACATTTTTGCCTGTTTACTGATAACTGTCAGCGCCTGTAAAAAAGGTTTCCTCGACCGCTATCCGCAGACATCCATTTCACCTCAGTTGTTCTTTAAATCAGAAGAAGATCTTTCATTGTATATAGATGGTTTGTTGTCATTGCCGGGCAAAGGAGAATATTTTGAAGATCAGAGCAGCGATAACATGGCGACTACTGGTGCCATTGAAATAAAAAGTATCATGACGGGTAATTCCAGTTCACAGACTATTACTACCGGTTGGAGCTGGGGGCGCCTGAGGAATATTAACTATTTCATGGACAATTATGATCAGGCGAAGGTAGCCCAGGATGTAAAGGATCACTATGCTGGCCTTGCCCGCTATTACAGAGCTGTCTTTTATGCTGGTATGCTCAGCCGTTTTTCTGATGTTCCATGGTATTCACATACTATCAATCCTGATGACGGAGATCTTTATAAAGCCCGCGATCCACGCACGCTGGTAGCAGACAGCATCATGGCTGATCTTTCGTTTGCAGCATCACATGTAAGGGAAACGGTCACTGCCGGTACACCTGGTCTTTGGGCAGTAAAACAGTTCTTTGCACGGTTTGCATTGAATGAAGGTACCTACAGGAAATATCATCCTGAACTGAACCTGCAATCCACAGCAGAACGATTCCTGGATACAGCCATCGCAGTAAGTAAAGGAATGATCAGTTCAGGTAAATTCAGCATATACAATACTGGAAAACCTGATCAGGATTATGCTGTCTTATTCAACTCGCAGGATCTGTCAACCAATAAAGAAGTCATATTGGCCTATCCCTACGATCAGGCAAAAGGTGTTGGTAGTAACCAGAACACGTACCTCTTTGGAGATTATGAGCAGTCTCCTTCCCGCGATCTTGTACAGACTTACCTGATGAAAGATGGTACACGCTTTACGGATGTTGCAGGGTATAATAAACTGGGCTTTGTAGATGAGTTTAAAAACCGTGATCCCAGGATGACTCAGACGCTGGTATACCCCGGATGGATTAAATTGCCTGATACAGCGCCCTACGTACAACGTTTGAATAAAAACTTTACCGGTTACCATCAGCTGAAAGGGTATGTTAACAATGTAGACAATAACGTAGTTAGCAGTGTGGATTATCCTGTATATCGTTATGCGGAAACACTACTCATCTTTGCAGAAGCGCTGGCTGAAAAGGGCACCTTAACCCAAACCGATCTGGATCAATCTGTGAACCTGTTGCGTGCCCGTGCTGGTTTACCTTCATTGAATATGGCTATTGCGAATGCTTCCATAGATCCATTGCTCGCAGTCAAATACCCTGATGTATCCGGTGCTATGACTGGTACCTTACTGGAGATCCGTCGTGAAAGACGAGTGGAGCTGGCGATGGAAGGCTATCGCTATGATGACCTGATGCGCTGGCATGCAGGCAGCGTACTGACAAAGATCCCGCAGGGCATGTATTTTCAGGGATTGGGTAAATATGATCTGACAGGAGACGGTGAGCCGGATATTATCCTGATCAGTAAGGATAGCAACATTCCAGCTGAAGATCAGAAGGAAAAAAATGGGCTCGGCGTAAAACTGGTGTATTACAAGACAGGTGCGTTCGGAGAATCAGCAACGGTATACCTGGAAAATGGTAACAGCGGTGGTGCGATCGTAACTGAAAATACACCTCGTCAGTTCCTCGCTCCAAAGTATTACTATCGTCCTGTGCCTTATACAGAAGTATTGCTGAATCCAGCATTGGCACAAATTTTTGACTGGCAATAAATGAAGATCATGAACAGAAGAGATATTATAAAGGGAACCGGATTGCTGGCAGCAACAACCTTATTGGGACCGGTCAATACTTTCGCTGCTGAGAAGACTAAAAAGGAGAAGCCTGTATTGCGTGTGGCACATATCACTGATGTGCATATTGCTGCGGATAACAATGCACCGGAACGTTTTAAACGTTGTCTGGAAGAGATTAAAAGGAAGAAGGTTGATTTCTTCCTTAATGGAGGCGATTCTATTATGGATGCATCTTATGATAATGTGAAGCGTGAACAGGTGACTGACCTCTGGAGGATCTGGGACGATTGTATGCAGACTGTTAATGGCTATGAAGTACACAGCTGTATTGGTAATCATGACACCTGGTGGGCGGCGCCGGCAAAAGAGGATCCAATGTATGGCAAGGATTATGTTGTAAAGCGACTTAAAATACCGGCACGTTACTATAGCTTCTCCCGTAATGGATGGCATTTTATCATCCTGGATGGTAACAATGAGCATATCTCACTTGATCCCGCACAGTTCACCTGGCTGGAACAGGAACTGAACGGACTGG
Organism: Chitinophaga ginsengisoli; assembly: GCF_003014595.1. Lineage (GTDB taxonomy): Bacteria > Bacteroidota > Bacteroidia > Chitinophagales > Chitinophagaceae > Chitinophaga > Chitinophaga ginsengisoli. Next base: position 239,019 of record NZ_PYGK01000004.1, read on the forward strand.
CAAAGAATACACCGGTGCTGCTGATGTCGCACTATCCGATCTTAGGCATAACGCCTACGCTGGTCGGAGGAGGTCATTCTGATCATAAGAAACTGAAAGACCTGTTCTATCAGCATAAGGATAAAGTAAGGATCTGTCTGAGTGGGCATAATCATTTATCCGATCATACGATGTACAATGATGTATGGTATTGTTGTAATGGTGCGATGAGTGGTTTCTGGTGGGGAAAGGGAGATAAGGAATCTGCCGGGCCGGGGTACTACCTGGAGACGCCTCCAGGGTATGCACTGCTTTCGTTATATGCGGATGGGAGAGTAGAGAATGAATATATCCCTCATGGGTTTTAAAAGTAAAGCCTGGCATCAGCCAGGCTTTACTTTTATCGGTACTATTTTTCCGCTAATAAGCGCGCTGCTTTTTCCAGGTGTTCTGCTGTCAGAATATTCATCTGACGCTGTGTTTCCGGATCATCAGCAAAATCATCGGAAGAACTAACTGTTGTAGATACCGATTCAAGGATTTCCAGCAGACTGTCGGCATCACTACCTGAGATAATGTCAATCAGATCAAGAATAACTCTATAGAGGTAGATAACTGGTACAACTGCCCGGTCATCTGCATAAATGCCGAATTCATACGAAACACCGCCTTTAGTTAATAACACTGAAACTGTTGTTTCAAAAAGCTGCTCAGGTACAACCTCATCGTCTGTGTCTTCTTCCCAGCCGTCCTGCTCCTCTCCATTAGTTTCAGCTGTTTCTTCCCATTCTTCGGATTCTTCCTCGTCTTCCTCTGGTTCATATTCCCATTCAGACAAAACGACAATAATACCCTGTTTCAGCATGTTGTTCGTGAAGGCATAGCTTATCTGAGAGCCTTCTTCATCAGTATAGGATAGAAATTCTATCCCTTTTTTCGCTAGTAGTTTTTCCATTGCCTTGAATTTGGCCGGCAATATAATATTTTATTTAAATGTGTGGTGTTTTAAGGAATCAATTCCTGCTTTTTTCCCTTGTTACGAAGTCTGCTTAAACTTTTCATGGAATAGTAGCAGGAAACAAAAATATAACAGATAAAAGGCTGTTCTTAATTTTGTATGGAAGGAAAAATATTACAACTTTAACTCAGAGATTAAAGTATTGTGACGTGAAAAAATATATCGTATCTATCCTGTTAAGTTGTCTGTTGTTAACTGGCATTTCCTCCCTGGCGCAATCTGCAAAAAACTTCCGCCTGATTGCTCATCGTGGTGGTATAGTAGACAGCACTGCAGAGCAGAATAGTCTGCAGGCTCTTACCAAAGCAATCGAAAAAGGTTACTGGATGGTAGAAATTGACCTGCGTATGACCAAAGACGGTGTACTGGTAACGCATCATGATAAGACCTTCAAAAACTCTTTCGGGCTTGATGCTGCTGTGTCTTCCATGACCTGGGAGGCTATTAGTAAACTGCATAATGCAAATGGCTACCGGGTATTGAAGCTGGAAGAGGTACTACAAAATTGTAAGGGAAAACTGGGTGTCATGATCGATAATAAGCTGAATGGTAATGATACCGCTGTCTGGATGCGATTAATCTCACTATTGAAAAAGTATAACCTCTACAGTAACGCGCTGATGATCGGCACGGATGAATCCACGGAGTTTTTTACCGGGAAAATTAAGCTGAGTTGTACCCGTCAGCAGTTGGAGGATAACATGCGCAGGCCTGATTATAAGTCTTCAAACTATTATCTCTTTTCAGATAGTATCAGCAAGGATGATAATGATTGGGCCAGTCGTCACAAGATACTGGTAATAGGGGTGATCAATGCATGGGCATTTCATGGTATGGATACAATATCTCAGGCTAAAGCACAAGTGGAACGACTGAAAGCGGCAGGCGTGAAGCATTTTCAGATTGATGCGGAGTATGAATCATTATTCGTACATTGAAGCTCCCAGGCTAAATTACTACTCTCTCCCTCTCAATTACATTATCATAGATACTCGTCAAAATATGCTGCACCCTCTTACCAACATTAATATCTGGAGCGCTATTTCCGTCATATGCTAATAACGGATCAAGTTGAATTCTTTGGGGGGGAAGGTTAAAAAGTTGTTGTTTTGCAGCTCATTAAGAAGCAACAAACTTATCTATAACGACTCCCGGTTTATGACGGAGAATATTATTGGATCAATAAAAAGCAGCCAGGTTTCCAGAAGTTAACAAATAAAAAAAGGCGAAAAACTACTTTCGTAATTTCTCGCCTCTAATTAAGTGCGGAAGAGGAGATTCGAACTCCCAAGCCCTTTCAGGCACTACCACCTCAAAGTAGCGCGTCTACCAATTTCGCCACCTCCGCAGGTCTGAAGTGGGTGCAAATTTAAGCGCTTTTTGATAATGAACAAATTTAATTAATAACTATTGTCATTTTCTCAGCAAAATCCTAAACGTCGTTCCCTTGTTAAGCTCGGATGAACGCACTGTCAGCCTGCCTTTATGGTATTCTTCGATAATGCGTTTTGCCAGTGAAAGTCCTAGTCCCCAACCTCTCTTTTTGGTACTGAAACCGGGTTTGAAGACTTTTTCGAAATTGGCTTTTGGGATGCCTTTCCCGCTGTCGGTAATATCTATGACGATATTGGCAGGGTGATTTTCGATGTAAAGATCAATGGTGCCTTTGCCTTCCATGGCGTCCAGCGCATTCTTCAGCAGATTTTCAATGACCCAGTCAAATAACGCCGGAGAGATCATGGAGGGAATCTCATGTTCCTGGCAGTGCATGGTCAGCACTACTTTCTGCGGTGCTCTTTTCCGGATGTAGGTTACCATGGCTTCCACCTGGCTGACCACATCCCGCTCTTCAAGTTGCGGTACGCTGCCTATTTTAGAGAAACGTTCGGTAATGAGTTTCAGTCGGTCTACATCTTTCCGTAGTTCGGTAGCCACCAGTTCATTGGCCTCATTATCTTTGAGGATCTCTATCCATGCCTCGATGGAAGAGAGGGGCGTACCCAGCTGATGGGCGGTTTCTTTCGCCATTCCCACCCATAAGAGGTTCTGGATAGCGCGGTTGGAGCTGGATAGTGCTACAAGCACAATACTGATGAACAGCGCTACTACAATGAGTTGTATATAAGGGTAGTAGCGTACCTGCTTGAGGATCAGTGAATCGCCGTAATAGATATAATTATAAAGATTGTTCTTTGCATCGATTTCCATAATGAAAGGAGGGTGCTGGTTCTTGAAGGTAGCCAGTTCTTCTTCCATGTATCTGGGATTGCGTGAAAGCCGGGTGGTATCGAGGTTACGCGAGTCGATGATGTGACCGTTTTCATTGGTGATAATAACGGGAATGCTGGTATTATTTGTAATGATCTCGACGGCCAGGTTGAGGTTTGCTTCATTGGAAGCCTGGAGCAATTCCCGGTTGGCGGCCACCCAGGTAGCCACTTTTTTGGTTTCTTCTTCTTCCAGTTTGCCGGCGATGCTGCTTACGTACCAGATCGTACCCACAATGATGATCACCGCCGTGGATACCAGTACAAACTTCCAGCCTATAACCTGTTTAAACATACTGGCATCTAAATTAAGCATAAACCGCAATTAGTGTGAAGGAGCTCCGAAGCTATTATAATTTGTTGCATATTTGTAGCGCAAAAATTATTATTCACGTAAAGAGTTGCTTTTGTCTGTATTACCATCGGTAGCTGTTGTCATTTTGAATTGGAATGGACGTAATTTTCTGGAGAAGTTTCTGCCGTCGGTATGCAGTTCCACTTACGGGAATCTGCAGTTGTATGTTGCAGATAATGCTTCGACAGATGACAGTGTAGCGTTTGTGCGTACTAATTTTCCGGAAGTTAAGATTATTCAGAATCCCGCCAATGACGGCTTTGCAGGAGGCTATAATGAGGCCTTGCAGCACGTTAAGGCCGATATATACGTATTACTCAACCAGGATGTGGAAGTAGAACCCGGATGGATAGAGCCGGTAGTGGCCCAGATGATGGAGGACGAGCGAATTGCTGCCTGTCAGCCGAAACTGCGGTTTTACGATAAAAAGACCGAGTTTGAGTACGCCGGGGCAGCGGGAGGTTGGATGGATATATTGGGATATACTTTTTGCAGGGGTAGGATACTCTATACGACCGAAGAAGATAGGGGACAATACGATGATGCCCAGGACATTTTCTGGGCTACCGGCGCCGCTTTATTCATCCGTTCCGCCTGTTTCCATGAAGTAGGAGGCTTTGACGCCGATTTCTTCGCTCACATGGAGGAAGTAGACCTTTGCTGGCGATTGAAAAGGGCAGGGTACAGGATCTGTTATTGCCCAAAATCTGTTGTATATCATGTAGGAGGAGGAAGCCTGCCACAGGGCAATCCCCGTAAATTGTATCTGAACTTCCGGAATAACCTGATGATGCTCTGGAAGAACCTGCATCCGGCTGACCGCTGGATCATCTTATTCCAGCGCTTTTTCCTGGACCTGCTGGCAGCTTTGAAGAGCTTGGTGGCAGGCAAGCCGAAGGATATGAAAGCTATTTTCCGAGCCTACCGGGATTATTCCCGCTGGAGAAGCAAGTACCAGTTCTCGAAAGACCGCCTGCCACAGAAAAGATTACTGGAGATGACCGGCGTGTTTCATGGTATCATGATCTGGCGATATTATTTCCTGAATCGCAAGACTTTCGGAACACTGGAAAAATAACTTGCAATATTATTTGACATGATGTAAGTTTGCAATGCGAAATTTTTAGCTATGGAACACAATACTGTTGAAAATAAGAATGACTTTACCGGTAGCTGGGTATCATCTTCCCGTTTCCTGTTTTATGTGACAATCTTCTGCATCCTGTCTTTTGTATTAGGCGGTTGCTATAACCTGTTCAAACATCGCTATCAGGGTAAACCTGAAGTAGTTGTACCGGATAACACCCTGTACAATCCGAAGTATAAATAAGCCCACTTAAATCATATTAGCGAAAGCCCCCTGGTCTGACCAGGGGGCTTTTTTATTGCCTTCAGGCCGTCTTGTACGGTCTGCTGAAAGGGTCTTACTTCGCTCCGTTCGCCTTCGTAACTCATAGATAAACCATCATCTAGCCATATATAACCCATATATAACCCATACCTCTTAAATATGGGTTATATATGGGTCATATATGGCTTATATATGGGTTATATATGGGTTATATATGGGTTATCTCAGGTAATGCACCAGGATAGCGCCTTTACAAGGATTGTATAAAATACTTGTTTTGTAAAAAATTGATAAACAGTAAGTATGTACATTAAGCTCAATCCATATAAGATGGTCGGAAGGCGAAAAACATCATTCAAGGTGGTATTCCCTTGAAATAGCAGGGACTGGTGAGCGAGGGTAGAAATATAACGCTGCTGTATGTTAGTAGTTCCCAGGGAAAACCTGGTTCCGGAATCGATGTAATCAGGAAAACGGATCAGGGGCTGCTTATAGCCCCGTATAGGGCAAAAAAAAGTCCTGATGTATAAACACCAGGACTTTTACTGTGGAGCGGAAGACCGGGCTCGAACCGGCCACCCCGACCTTGGCAAGGTCGTGCTCTACCAAATGAGCTACTTCCGCGTAGTTGAGATACGGTTTTATTTAGTTATTGCTTATTTAAACCGCCCTCTTAGGTAAGAACTTCTGATGCTCCTTTTGTATTGTCTGCAATGGACGTTGCAGGCTGGAGCAATAAAAAAGTCCTGGTGTTATTTACAGCAGGACTTCTCTGTGGAGCGGAAGACCGGGCTCGAACCGGCCACCCCGACCTTGGCAAGGTCGTGCTCTACCAAATGAGCTACTTCCGCATATCTGAGATACATTTTATTCAGTAATTGACTGTTTAAACTGCCCTCTTTAGTTAAGAACTTTTTGTGCCCGTTCGCGCTGTCCGCGATTGGGATTGCAAATGTACAACATTGTCCGAAATCGCAAAATATTTGTACTGTTTTTTTCAAAAAAAGTTGAGGCACTTTTCAATACACTGAAAGGATAATCGTAATGCTGGTTATTAGGTAAATGATGAAATGCAGCAGGAACGTGGATTGCAATAGGTGTAAAATAGTTGTATGATTGACAGTTATTTTTTCTATCTTGTGCCTGTTCCACGTCTGCACACATGTTGATAAGTCAGTTTATACATAAATTCTAAATTATGAAAAAGAAGCTATCGCTCCTGTTACTAGTGCTTTTCATTTACACGGCAAAGGCACAAAATACGGCAAGCCTGGTGGTACAGCCCAAGTCTGATCATACTATCAGCCGTCATATCTATGGACATTTTTCTGAGCACCTGGGGCATTGCATTTATGATGGCTTCTGGGTTGATCCTTCCCTGAACGTGGCTAAAAAGGACCGTATACGTCTGGATGTGGTAGAAGCACTGAAAAAGATCCATATCCCCAACCTGCGCTGGCCAGGAGGGTGTTTTGCTGATGAATATCACTGGCGCGACGGCATAGGTCCAAGAGAACAACGTCCTAAAATGGTGAATACCAACTGGGGTGGAGTAACAGAAGATAATAGCTTCGGTACCCATGAATTCCTGGAATTGTGTGAACTGCTGCAAACCGAACCTTATATCTCTGCCAACGTGGGCAGCGGTACCGTAGAGGAAATGGCCAAATGGGTGGAATATTTCAACTTTGATGGCATCAGCCCTATGAGCAAATTACGTAAAGAGAACGGGCACGAAAAACCCTGGAAAGTGAGCTTCCTGGGTGTGGGTAACGAAAGCTGGGGATGCGGTGGTAATATGACGCCCGCTTTCTATGCTGACCAATACCGTCGTTACGCTACCTATGCACGTAACTACCCAGGTGCTCCCCTGAAAAAGATTGCCAGCGGCGCCAGCGACTGGGATTTTAACTGGACAGAGACCTGTATGAAACAAATTCCACTGGGACAAATGTGGGGGCTCAGCCTGCACTATTATACCGTACCTAAAACATGGAATGATAAAGGCTCTGCTACCAGTTTTACCGAGCAGGAATATTTCACCACAATGAAAAAATGCCTGGCTATGGATTCCCTGGTGACCAAGCATTCTGCTATCATGGATAAATACGATCCTCAGAAACGTGTAGCCCTGGTAGTGGATGAATGGGGTATCTGGACAAACGTGGAGCCAGGCACTAATCCCGGCTTCCTGTATCAGCAGAACAGTCTGCGCGATGCACTGATAGCCGGCAGCACACTGAATATCTTCAACAATCATAGCGACCGTGTGAGAATGGCTGAACTGGCACAGACGGTGAACGTATTACAGGCTCTTATCCTGACCGATAAGGAGAAGATGCTGCTGACACCTACCTACTACGTGTTTGACTTGTATAAGGTACACCACGATGCACAATACCTGCCTATAAAACTGAACAGCCCTGCCTATACTTCTGGTAACGAACAGATACCGGCAGTAAATGCTTCCGCTTCGCAGGATTCTACCGGTGCTATACATATCTCCCTGGTGAACTTAAACCCTTCCCAGAAAATTGCACTTAGCACCAGCTTCGAACAGGCAAAATGGAAAACGGTGACAGGCGAAGTGCTGACATCAGCCAAAACAACTGACATCAATACATTTGAACAACCTAATAAAGTGCATATTGAGAAATTTTCAGGAGCAAAGAAACAGGGTGATAATCTTGTAGTGGAACTGCCTCCTGCATCGATAGTGGTGCTGGAACTGAAATAAGCATAACATATCCTGATAATATATCTGAGTGGCAACTGCAACAAACTGCAGTTGCCACTTTTTTATTTTACAGCACAAACACCTCGTCGCAACACACAGCCACTTTCTTACCAGCAGGCGCCCCTCTCCATGCCGGCACCTCCTGTAGGCAACGGCCGGTAATGCGTACGAAGCGTGCATGAACGGCCGGTAAATGGAAACGGTAATTGCGTACGGCTGCTGTATAATCTTCTTCTGTGGCAGGAGCAGGTTGCTGTTGACCGGCAGGTTTGAAGTTGACACCGTCTGCAGACGTTTCTACAATAATATCAGATGGATTGAATATGTAGTGCCGGGCATCCTGCAGGAAATTCATCTGTACCTCATTAATGGTCTTTTCTTCCCCCAGGTCGATCGTGGCTACCAGGTCTTTCCCGTAAATAAACAACCAGTTAATGCTGAAATCCTTATCGCCCTGCAGGCCATCAGTAAGTGTCCTTTCCTTTTTGGCAGGATACTCGTCTGACCATGGATTGACTAAGGTAACCTTCGCTTTAAAGGCAAGACTATTGATCCATTTGCGGGAGAAGATCGTATCCCATTCACGCTGATAGGCGTCTGCATCACCACCGCTCTCTGACAGTTCCTTTACGCCTGCCAGTTTACATTGCGCTACAAATTTCCGGACACGTTCCGGCCAGCGGGGATTCACGACATAGCCGTTTCCCTCCGGAATAAGATAGCCGAACTTTTCTGTACCGAAAAAGCGGGATTGCTGTAATACAGTATATTCCAAAGGAAGCCTGGTGTTATATACTCTCGCGAGCAGATCATTATTCCCATCTGCCGCCTTTTCAGCCTTATCGAGGAAGCCAGAGTACTGGTCTATAGCTTCCGGCGATAGATAATTCTTATAGTTGTTGACAGGATTACCGTAAATGTCCAGTTGGGTTTTAGTATTATGTAGAGTAGTGATCAATGCCTGCAGATATTGCCCGATGAAAGGACCCGCTTTGCCATAATAACCATTCAGAAAGTCTGTGGTAATTGCCTCCGTAGTTAACGACGGATTCCATAGTAGTTTGGCCTGCAGATAGCTGTTGTACGCAGCCATATCACTGTAGGTATCGCCACTGCCCTGCAAAAAGATGCCTGATACTTTATGTGCTGACAGGTACTGAAGATTAGGTTGCAGATTATTGTAGTCGGGAAAAGGAGCGAGGTAATTGGTGAACTGCGTGGTATAATCCCACAGGAAAAGATGATCTGTTATAGCTCCCCACCCTTCCAGGTCTTTCCTGAACGCAGCTGCTGATGGTATCGTACTTAGCGGCTCATTGCGGTAAGCATCAATGCTGCTCAGCATGATGTATACATTGGCGGCAGGTTTGGTTTTAAGTGGAGGATGTGCCGTATACTGATAGGCCAGTGTTGTGAACTGTTGATCAGGGAATACCGCTGCAATCCTATTCACAAAACGGATCAGTGGGCCCTGCGGACCGCTTTCTTCTGCTGCAGCTTTACTACATTGATCGCAGGTGCAGAAGCCGCCCCCGTCTTCTGCGGCAATAGACCAGTAAAGGGCATCAGGATTATCAGCAATGGCCTTGCGGAAGTACGCCACCATCGTATTAAATACACCTTCATTGCTCAGGCATAACTGGGTAGCCTGCCGCTTACCATTCACCAGTGCATAGTATTCCGGGTGAGTAGCAAAATATGTTTTCGGAGGAATGATCTTGAAAAAGGAATGTCCCCATACGCCCCAGAGATCTTCCAGGCGATGTAGCTTATGCCATTCCAGGTATTCATCATCAAAGGCTGCCGGGTAATAGGTTTCACGGTATACAAAAGCTGGCTCCTGTTTATCCATCAGCTGCTGTGGTATCTGAAGATTTTTACTGGAAGGTGCAAAGACAGGGATGGCAGCATATTTACGGCAACCAAAGTAGTTTTCCAGCAATGTATATACACCATAAAGAATGCCCTTACCACTGCCGCCCCTGATGTACAGGTGTTGATTATCGGTGGCTATAAAAAAACTTTCTCCTTTCAGTTTGCCACTCCTGAACTGTTCCACATGTTCAGTGTTGCCGATAAAAATACCGGGTTGTTCTTTATAATTTTTTTCCTGTATGATGTTGAGTGATGCACCTGAGATTCGCTTCATGTAATCCCGCAAGAGGTTGGCTGCCTTTGTTTCATGCTTCGTGGCTTCATCCGGCAATACGATCACATACCTGGAGCTGCCATTGGCTACAAGATCAATATTCCCCCGGGTGGACTGGCAACTGTTATAAGTCAGCAGGGTCATTATTAATAATAAAGTGTGCATCATCCTGAACATGAATAGTGTGATTAAAATTTGCGTTGCAGGGTTACATAAATATCGTACTGGTTCTGAAATACGGTGGAGCTGATCTTCTGATTGATCCACGTGCCGAAGATGCCTGCAGTAGTACGGTATTTAAACGTCTTCTGATATCCTGCGCCTACACTGCGGGTCAGCAGTCCCGCCAGTTTAGGAAATTGTATGAGCCGGCTTCTGTCGTCAGGGGAAGTACCCAGTCCTGCGTTGAAAGCAATATAGTCCTGCTGGCGATTCATATAGTAACGCGCGGTAAGATTGTAAGAGGTATAAAACTCCGGTGAGTCACTGATGAAATAAGCCCGGAAATTGACCCAGAACTCTTTCCATGTCTTTGCTATGGAGGCTACTCCTGATACACTGCTGGTGCTGTCTGCATTCAGATAACGGATACCCAGCTCACCCTCTATATCGTGTTTGAATGTCTTGAAGAGGGAATAAGCCAGCCTTGTTTTTGGGAAGACAATTTCATTGGAATAAGTGGCGAGGGCATAAGAGTACAGCTTAGTATTGTGTGTGTAATACAATTCTGCTTCACCCTGTAAGCCGGTACCCTGTTGTCTTCCGGCATAGTTCAGGCGGCCGGCATAAGAGCCCCGCTTGAAGAAGTGGCGATATTCGAGGGTCGCAATGTTATAGGTGTTATCCTGGTAGTCGTAGCTGGAATGCAGGAAATACATGCCAAACTGGTTCTTCGTTGTTTTGCTATGCAGGTAATCCGCATAGTCTATATTCTCAGGACTACGGTTCAGCTTTACAACGGAATCGGCTGCTATGGCGGCATCTGCATACATCTTTTTATTCTCCAGCAAAACGGCTCTCTTCTGTATGAAAGAGGCATTGTCTGGATAGAAGCGGATGCCCTGGTTGGCATATACCAATGCGCTGTCGTATTCCTTTTTGTCGCTGAGCAGGTTAATGCTGTAGAGCAATGCCAGGGAATCTTTTCTATTCAGACCCAGTACCTGCCGGTAGAGGGCCAGTGCACTATCGGGTGCATTATTGCGCTGATAGGTAGTACCTGCGGCAATCAGTCCTTCTGTATAAGCTGTTCTGTATTTGGCCGTAAAAGGATAACGCTGCATTAACTGGTAAGTGATGGCGTTTGCTTCGTTATACCGTTTCATGTCGGTCAGTACGCCCGCTTTCTTTAATAACAGTTCTTTGTTATCGGGGTGATATGTCAATGCCTGGTTGGCATAGAACAAGGAACTATCTGACTGGCCTACAGCATTCTGCAGGTTGATGAGATAGTTCAGTGCATCGAGGTTGTCGGGCGACTGTGCCAGCACTGCGCGGAACTCTCTGGCGGCCATATCATATTCTTCCGCCTGCAACAGTGTACGGCCTGCTGTAAGCCGGAGGTCCGTCAGGTTAGCTGCATACCTGGGATCAGCAGGGGAGCGGCGTAACAGTTGTTCTGCAATGACAGCTGCTTCATCATATTGACCTGTGGCTGCAAGTATGCTGGATTTTTTCAGGAGAAAACGGCTATTGTCCGGGTAAGACGTCAGCGCTTTATCGAGTACCTGTAGTGCGTGTACATTATCTTTCTGATTGATGTAGGTGTTGGCCATCATATCCAGCGCAGTAGTATCCCGTGGATCTGTTTGCAGCGCCTTATCAAATTCCGCCAGTGCCAGGTCATATTGCTGCTGGGCAAGATAATCACGTCCGCTGGCTATTTTTAAGGCCGTATAACGGCTTTTCAGGTCTGCATTGGACCTGTTGGCTGCATATAGCTTCTCTGCCAGTAATGCAGCTTCTGTAAACTTCCTGTCGCTTTCCAGTACATCCAGTTTAAGCGACAATAAATGCTGATCGTTCGGATTATTCTTTAAGCCCCTGTTGATCCAGGCAAGGGCTTCGCGATAGGCGCCCCGGGACATGCTCAGGCCTATGACTTTATCCAGTGCTTCCCGGTTCCCCGGATTTTTTTCCAGTACACCCTGGTACAACAGGTAAGGATCTGTATTGGCATACCATGCCGCTGCGTCCATCTGTAAAGGCGTTTCCATGCTGCGGGCTTTGGCATCTGAAGGCCAGCGTTTCAGGATCTGTTGCAACTGATTAATGGCGCCGGGGTAGTCGTGCATTTCCTGCAGCAGCCCCAGTTTACGCATCATCAGGTCATAAGAGTTGGGATTGCCAGATAGTTCTGCATTCACCTGTTCAATCGCTCTTGTATAACTGCCGCTTTTGATATACATAGCAGTGATAGCTGCTTTAGCTTCCTCATTACTATAATCCAGCAGTAAGGCTTTTTCATAATTCTGCAGGGCAAGTATCTGGTTATTCCTTAGCTGATAGTAGCGTCCTGCCAGTAGGTAATGGCCGATGTAAGCTCTTTGTACCGAGGTATCCGTACTATATTTTTCCAGTAAAGAAGTCGCATAGTTGCCCGCCTGGAAAAAGCGTTCAGAAGCATCCAGTATACCAAGTTTTTTCAACATCAATGTTTTATCTCCTGGGAATTGGTACAATCCTTCATCAACATAACATTCTGCCTCCTCATACTTCTTTGCACCCAATTCGATGTTGATGGCATACAGATAAGCATCGTAGTAGGTAGGTGCTTCCGCCAGCACTTTTTTTACATAACGTCTTGCCAGATCTGTATTGCCTGTCAGCATGTACAATCTTCCCAGCAACAACTCCTGATCAGTAAAGTCGGGCCTTTTCTGCAGGGCTTCTTTCGACAGTTGTATTGCTTTCTGGTAATGGTTCAGCCGTGTTTCCTTTACTGCTTCCTCATACAGTTCATCCGCATTTTTCTCTTTATTGAAGATCTGCGCCTGTGCCTGCAATGAAAAGCCAAGTACGGTAACGGATAGTATGTATTTGAATAACGACATCATCTTATGTATTTGCAGGTTTCCGCTGGCCAAATCCCTGGCGCTGCATATTCCCCCAGCTGTGTTTCCGCCCGGTGATAAAATGGAAATATCCCCTCAGTGCAAAAAACACGATCAGGGGATGATAGACGAAAGGTTCAAGAAAGGCCATTAAAGCCAGGCCTATTACTTCCTTCCAGGTCTTATAGTGTTTGTAAGTGATCTGATCCCATAATATTGCCAGTGTGGTGATCATGACAGAATAGAAATACACAAATGCCAGCAGGATGAGTGCATTGTGCCAGTTAATACTGCCTGTAACGATCTGGTAGATGTAATAAAAAATACCTGTGATCTCAATGATAGGAGCGAGGAATTCAAAAAGCAGGTTGTAAGGTAGTACGATCATCCCCAACCGCTTATAGTGTGGATTGAAGATCACCTTGCGGTGTATGGTGATGATCTCTGCCAGGCCACGTCCCCAGCGGGTACGCTGACGGCTGAAGACCTTCATGGTAGGAGGGCCTTCTGTCCAGCATTGTGTAGTAGGAATGTACCTGATCGCGTACTTCAGTTTGTTGTCGATCATATAGGTACACATCCGCGTTACAATATCCATATCCTCAGCAAACGACTTGCTGTCGTAACCGCCGGCCTTGATGGCGATCTCTTTGTCAAACAATCCCAGACCGCCCGATACGTTGGGTACACAGTTGATCACGCTCCATCCCATTTTGCCCAGTACGTAAGCCCGGAGGTACTCCATTTCCTGGAAGCGGGGCAACCATTGCTCAGGAGGCCGCACACGGGTGATCACACCTTCGTCCACTTCGCATGAATTGGCAAGGCGTAGCGTAGCGCCGGTGGCTATTACGCGGATACTATCTTCCACAACGTGTACGTAACCACACTCGGGACAAGGTGCTCCCACTTCTTTGATCTTGTTGTGTTCCTCATCCATAAATGGTTTGATCATACGCAGCAGTGTATCTTTTTCAATGATACAGTCTACGTCCGTACAAAGGAAGTAATCATAAGCGGCGGCGTTGATGCCTGCATTGGAGGCGTCGGCCTTACTTTTACCATTCACCTTATCAATCACCACCAGCTTTTCATAAGCAGAGTTGGATGATTTAAAGAGCCTTTTTACCGGTTGTGATTTAATACGTTCGTTATATGCGAAATCGACTACCTGCAGCTGGAATTCGTTGATCAGTTTCTGAAGGGTATCGTCTGTACTTCCGTCGTTGACGATGATCACTTCAAAACGGGGGTAGTTCAGGGTCAGCAGTGAACGAACATTCTGGATAATGGTCACACCTTCATTGAAAGCAGGTGCAATGATGGATATACCAGGCGCTAAAGGCGACTGGAGCATTTTAGTATAGTCCACATAACTGTTCTTGCGCTGGAACCTGATAATGCCACGCAGGGAGAGAATGGCCAGCAAAGCATACATCAGTAGCATGGCACTGCCATATACAAAAACAAAGCTTTCAAAAACATTTCTGAACAATTGCACGGTATCTCCTGGTTTTTATAGATGATGATTTTTATAAGCCCGCTGTTACTTCGCTGCGACAGTAGCTGCCGTCTTCTGCGTAGTCTGGAAGCCCCGCCGTTGCATATTCCCCCAGGTGCTTTTCTTACCTGTAAGGAAGTAGTAATAGCCACGAATAGCGAATATTACTATCATCGGATGGTAAAGAAAAAATTCCATGAAGGGCGTCATGCAGAGAAAGGCAACCTCTTTCCACGTTTTATAATACCTGAACGTAAGCTGGTCCCACAGGATAGCCATGGTAGTGATCATTACAGAATAAGTATATACAAAAAGCAGCAGCACGAGTGCTGTTGGCCAGTTAATAAGGCCAAGACAGCTCATAACAATGTAGTAAATAACACCGGTAAATTCAATAAGTGGCGCCAGCAGCTCAAAGAAGAAGTTGTAAGGAAAAATAACGAGTCCCATCTTTCCATAACGGGGATTCATGAACATGCCGAAGTGCGCATACATCAGCTGCGCCAGCCCTCTAGCCCAACGTGTACGCTGGCGGTTAAAGATCTTGACGGTGGATGGTGCTTCCGTCCAGCAAAGCGTTTTGGGAATATAACGGATAGCGTAATCGATCTTATTGTCATATGCGTAACGGCACATACGCGTCATCAGTTCCATGTCCTCTCCAAAAGAACTATGGTCATATCCGCCTGAGCGGATAGCTATTTCCTTATCAAACAATCCGAGACCACCAGATACATTCGGTACACAGTTCAGCAGGCTCCATCCCATTTTACCCAGTACAAATGCACGGATATATTCTACCTCCTGAAAACGGGGCAGGAGCTGACGGGGAGGTCGCATACGGGTCATTACACCTTCGTCAAATTCGCAGGAGTTGGCAATACGTAATGTAGCGCCTGTGGCAATTACACGTTTCTTCTCTTCCTGCATCACCGGTTTGATGAGCTCCAGCAGGGTATTCTTGTGGAGGATACAGTCTACATCCGTACATACAAAATGATCATATGTAGCAGCATTAATGCCCGCATTAACCGCATCTGCCTTGCTTTTACCGTTTACTTTATCGATAACCAGCAGTTTAGCGTAAGCGGGGTTAGTAGATTTGAAGATCTTCCTGACAGGTTTTGTCTGTATTTTGATATTGTAGGCAAAGTCAACCTGCACGAGTTCAAATTCACTGATCATCTGCTCAAGACTATTATCGGTGCTACCGTCGTTGACGATAATGATCTCATATTTTGGATAGTTCAGCGTGAGCAGTGAACGTACGTTGAAGATGATGGTGAGCCCTTCATTGTAAGCGGGCGCCAGTACAGTAATGCCGGGGGCAAGCGGGGAACTGAGCAGGGTATTTTCCTGGTTGAATTTATCTTTTCTGGCATATGCGCGGACGGAAATCATAGAAAAGATAGCCAGCAACGCGTACGTGATCAGCAGTACGGTACCGTAAATAAAAACAGTGGTTTCATAAAATCTTCCTATCGTTTCCCAGATATTCCCCATCTCACGGTCAGTATTTAATTAAAGGGTTCATGCTATGTTTAAGGATCAGTTTATTCTCTGCAGTAGCGGTTTCTACCAGTTCTTCAATAAGGCCTTTGGCAGCCCATTGGTTATTGATAATGGATTTAGCAGCATGTTTACGAACGTCAAAATCTGTGGCGTGCAGGAATTCCTGTCGCAGGAAGTCAACATGCCTGCCACTACTGATGCGGCCTATGGCCTTCAAAATCTCCAGCTGACAGTTCAGCGGCTGACTGTCGTACATCTGGAGTAGCTTGTCTTCCACACTCTCCATTTTCAGCTTCCCAAGGCAATTGATCGCATCTGCACGTAGGTAGCGATCTTTAGAATCCAGTAGTTTTACTGCTGCTGGCACAGCGCTGATCTGGTTGTAATGAACGACCAGTTTGAGACAGAAAGAGACAATGCTTTTATTGGAAGAATAAGTGATCCATTGTGCGAAGTTAGGTATGGCAATGTGTTCGGTAGTGGAAATGATTTTAAAGAGCTCCACCTGGTCCCACATCAGGAGTGGTTCTGTTACGACATCGAAGAATTTGAACGGCTCATTTTTACTCAACTTGATATATGCATGTCTCGCAGCGGCGCGTAATTCACGATTGCTGCTGTTGGTAAGGGGCAGAATGGTCACATCGGCAATAGACATATTCATATTGCTGAGTTCTGCCAGTGCCTGTACTTTTTTATCCCATTTACGGGACTTCATTTTTTTGAGGGAATCCTTGTCCAGTTCCAGTTGTATATACAGGTTCCGGAGTTGTTCGCCCATGGCGCCCCGTACATTATTCCTGTAGTCTATGAGCCGGTCTATCAAAGCCTGTCTGGCCCATTTGTGTTCAAAGACGGGTAAGCGGAATACTTCTATGGGAAGGGCAACATGGTCTGCCGGCACATCACTGGCCAGCTCGTCGTTGAGCAGGATGTGGTCCATGAGCAGGTTGTCTATGACGGGATAAAGGCTGGCGAGTTTTTTTTCGCGCTTATAAGCCCGGTACCTGCCGGTAAGTATAGACAGGTAGGCCAGGACAGTAAAGGATACCGCAATGATAATAAATATGATTGCGATCTGAATATTCAGGGAAGACCCCCTGAAGCCATATAGGTTATATTCCATACAGGACTGGTCAATTGGTCAAGGTTCATTGGAAAGTAACAACAATGGGTTATCTGGCGCCGTACTGCATCAGTAAACGTTTTACTCGTATGAGTAGCTCGCCGGGTATAACCGGTTTCTTAAGGAAGTCGTCCGCTCCCAGTTTGAAACCTTCGAGGATCATCTCTTCGTTACCTGCATTAGAAACAATAATTACGGGAATTGGTTTACCAGTTGTTCTTGTTTTCACCTTGCTGAGGATTTCAAAGCCACTTGCATATGGCATCATGATATCCGTAATGATCAGGTCATAATCATAATTGGTGTCTTCGAGACGCTGAAAGGCTTCTTTTCCATTGGTGACGTGTTCTATCTTGTATTCTTCCTTATGAAGTATCCTTTCCATTATTTTAGGCATTACTTCATCGTCTTCGACGAGGAGGATCCTGTTACTCATAAAATTGGCTTTTTGGTGCAATTAGCACGGATGGAAGATCGGTCTTTCAGCATGGTGCAAGGTATTAGCGTGAAAGTTAAGAATGCATTGAGTTGTATCAGTTTGTGTAAGAACAACCTTTCATAGTATGAAATGCTTCAATCCTATATATACTGAAAATCCGCTTGCAGGGATTTATTGCTATAGAGAATTCTCTTCTTGTTCACATGACAAATAATTATTACTTAATGTAGGTGTATAATACGTACTCCGTGCTTCTTCGCGACTCTTTGCCAAAGTTAAGGGGCCAACTCCAAAGATTGTCCATATTAGGCTTAGAAATATATGTGGGCAATGGTAGCCTTCGCTGCAGACGAGAGACAATTCGCTATATTTGTCCGGTCTTGTGTTGTCAGAAATCCTATTGGCTGTTCACGCTGTATAACCATCATCAATGAAAAATGCCTTAAAACGCCGCCTGTATCTAGGTTTTGCACTCGCCCTTATTCTTGTAACCGCAGGAGGTATTTTTTCGCACCTGACATTTCTGCACCAGCGGACAGAGGGGCAATGGGTAGACCATTCCTACGAAGTCATCACCACTGTCCAGCGGCTGAACCGGTATATATATGAAATTGAATCTTCAGGGATTGCTTACAGGAGTACGCAGGAAAAGAAATATCTCGACCCATATTACGAGAACAATGCGAGAATATTGCCCGTGACAGAGGACTTGCGCAAGCTGGTAGCCGATAATATTACACAGTACAGAAGGGCCGGAAGATTGGAAACCGGCGTGATCGCATTGCTGAATTACTGGCAGGAGCTGTACCAGGTGAGGGACAGCACTTACCTGTTTGCGAATCAGGGGATGATCACGCGGGAAGAGAAGAAATATGTGGATTCGGTACATAATATTGTAGGAGAGCTCATTTCGGAAGAAAGAAACTTACTGGTGGACCGGACAGCTTCCAACAAAAGCTCCATAAGCCGGGCCATGAATACGGTGTTTCTGAATAATCTGTTTATTCTGCTGGTAGCCATCGCTCTGATGGTGGTGTCTTTCCGCGAATTAAGCAGCAGAATGAGGATTCAGCAGGAATTACGTGTTAAGCTGAAAGATGTGGAAGAGCTGCACCGGATAACGACAGACAAAAACTGGTTACTAACCGGTATGTCGAAGATCAATGATAGTCTTAGTGGAGAGATGCAAATGGTGGTGCTGGTAAAACGATGTCTTGATGTAATGGTCAATTACCTGAAAATACCCGCTGGCGCGCTTTATTCATTTGATGAAAAGGCCGGTCTGCTGAAGTTATGTGCAGGTATCGCCCTGCCGGCGAACGTGAAGCAGGAATATGCGCTGGAAGAAGGGATCACCGGATATGCAGCTACCAAAAAAGAATTAACTGTTATTGAAAATGTACCTGCGGATTACTGGCATATTGAAGCGGGCAGCGGAAGCGCTTTGCCTGGGTCGATTGTATGCGTTCCCTTATGGCACCATGAAGCCCTGATGGGGATGATAGAGCTGGTGGTATTTGGTGAGGTAAGTCCGGCCATGCTGGAGTTATTACGCTCCAGCAGTAATGCCATAGCCGTTGCTGTCAACGCTGCTGATGCCAGGACCAGGATCATGCAACTGTTGGAACGGGTACAGGAGCAGAAAGAAACCCTGGAAACGCAGCAGGAAGAACTACGGCAATCCAATGAAGAACTGACCCGTCAGTCCGAAATCCTGCAGGCTTCTGAAGAGGAGCTGCGGGTACAGGAGGAAGAGCTCCGGCAGGTCAATGATGAAATGGGTGTGCAGAACAATGCACTGGAAATGGCCAGGGAGGAACTTTCTGAGAAGGCGAAAGAACTGGAGCAGAGCAGCCGGTACAAGTCGGAATTCCTGGCAAATATGTCTCATGAGCTGCGTACACCGCTCAACAGTGTGTTGATACTGGCGCGACTACTGGAAGAGAACAAAGACCACAACCTGAGTAATAAACAGGTGGAGTATGCCGGTATTATTCACAAATCTGGTTCTGACCTGCTGAAACTGATCAATGATATCCTGGATCTGTCCAAGATAGAAGCCGGTAAGGTGGAAATGCACATAGAGCCGGTATCCGTAAAGAGCATGGTAAGTGACCTGGAACAACTGTTCCTGGTGATGGCAGAAGAGAAGAATATTCAATTTACGACGGAAATACAGCCTGGTGTACCTGAGGAGATCCGGACGGACAAACAGCGGCTGGAACAGGTGATCAAAAACCTACTGTCCAACGCCTTCAAGTTTACACCTGTTGCTGGCACCATTAAGCTTAGCGTGGTGTCTAAACCAGACGGGGTGCATATTGAGGTAAGCGATTCCGGAACGGGTATCCCGGCAGAAAAGCAACAACTTATCTTTGAGGCCTTCAGGCAGGCGGATGGTTCTACCAGCCGGAAATATGGCGGAACAGGCCTTGGCCTTTCCATCAGCAAGGAGCTGATGAAGAGATTGGATGGGGAGATCAGGCTGCAGAGCGAGGAAGGAAAAGGAAGCACATTCACGGTAGTGATGAATCCAGAGGGCTTACCGGTGCCGGTTAAAGCCGCGGTCGCAGAGAAGACATTACCTGTAATACAAGAAACACAGCCTATCCCTATTCCTGAGCAGCCGGCTACAGATACCGGCCTGATAGAAGATGACCGGGAGCGGCTCAGTAAGCAGGATAAGCTGGTGTTGATCATCGAGGATGATATCAGTTTTGCCTCCATCCTGCGGGATTTTGCCCGGCAGAAGGGATATAAGACCATTGTGGCCCTGAACGGTAATGATGGCCTGTTCTTTGCCCGTAAATACCTACCGGCGGCTATTCTGCTTGATATGAATCTGCCTTTGATAGACGGGAACAGCATTCTGAAGATCCTGAAGAGCAATGAAGACCTGAAACATATATTGGTACACGTTATCTCTGCAGGAGAGATATCGATCCAGGTCAGGGATAAGATAGAAGGCTATACGCAAAAGCCATTGCAGGCCACTGACATGGAGTCAGTATTTTCAGGTATCAGCGAGCAGCTGCAGGCGCGTTTTAAGAAGGTACTGGTAGTATCTGACGGGGTATTGTTACACCATCCGTCATTACAGTCGCTCAGCGACAAAAGGCAGTTACAGACACAATACAACCATGTAGAAGGCCAGGAAGCAGCGGCCAGCGAGCTATTGCAGAAAAATTATGATGCTGTGATCCTGGACGCAGGGACGGATATTGAAGCAGGTATCGGAAAACTGAGCATGCTCAGACAGGTAGCAGGCAACAAAGGCATGCCTATAATTGTATATCTTGATCATGATATTTCAGAAGCGGATGAGTTGAAGCTGAAAAAAGAAGCAGCGGCTATTGTGAGGAACTCTACGTTTTCTACTGACAGGCTGATGGACGAGCTGGAACTCTTTTTGTATAAACTGAAAGAGGTAGCTCCCAGGCAGACTGGTACTATAGACGTATCTGAAAAAAGTCTGTCCGGACAAAAGGTACTGCTGGCAGATGATGATATGCGGAATCTCTTTTCCATCACTGCGTTACTGGAAGAGCAGGGCGTGGAAGTGATCACTGCTGCAGATGGAAAGGAGGCGCTTGAAAAGCTGGAGCAGCATAAAGACGTACGCCTGGTGCTTATGGATATCATGATGCCGGAGATGGATGGTTATGAAGCCATGCGGCGTATCAGGGCCGATATGCGTCATAAACACCTGCCGGTGATAGCCCTGACGGCCAAAGCGATGGCTGGCGACAGGGAGAAATGTATTGCTGCAGGAGCGTCCGATTACATTGCAAAACCAATAGATAGCAGCAAGCTTTTGTCTTTAATACGTGTATGGATGGTGTAAAACCTTATTGTTCGTCATGAAGGAGGTCATCTCAAATGCAGATTTCCTGGATATCATCAACATAGTTAAGTTACAGTACGGGTATGACTTCACCGGCTATGCACAGGCGTCCATTAAACGGCGTTTGCTCCGCTTTATGGGACATATAGGGCTGGACTCCGTTTTTGAACTGAAATATGGGTTGGTCAATGACCAGGATCTTTTTTCCCGGCTGATACAGTACATCACGGTGAACGTGACAGAAATGTTCAGGGATCCGGGATTTTACAAGTCATTACGTGAACAGGTATTACCTAAACTGGCGGCTTACCCCAATATCAAAATATGGCATGCGGGTTGTTCTACGGGAGAAGAAGTGTTTTCTATGGCTATCCTGCTACAGGAAGCCGGATTGTTAAGCAGGACAAAGATCTACGCAACAGATCTGAATCCCGCCAACCTGGAACGGGCGGAGATGGGCATTCTGCCATTGGATAACATGAAAGACTTTACGCAGAACTATATCTTATCGGGCGGACTGGCAGACTTTTCCAATTACTATACGGCCAGGTATGATAATGTGCTGATAAAAAAAGAACTGCGGCGGCATATTGCCTTCTTTCAGCATAATCTGGTTACAGATAAAGTTTTTAACGAGTTTCAACTGATCTGCTGCAGGAATGTTTTTATTTATTTCAACAGGGAACTTCAGAACTCGGTATTACAACTTTTCTTTGATAGTTTGTCATCAAGAGGGTACCTGGCAATGGGACTCAAAGAGACCATGCGTTTTGCAGACATTCATGGCAAATTTGAAACGGTGCATGCATTTCATAAGATCTACCGGCGTAAGGAGTAGCGGGCTTTATTATTGACAGTCACTTTATGAAGAACAGATTTGATGTTATTACTATCGGAGGCTCTGCCGGCAGTCTGCTTGTGTTGACTGACATCCTTGATGTTGTGCCATATCATCTTGCTGCTCCTGTGATCATTGTGTTGCATCGTCTTCGTAACGTACAGAGCGAAATGGGGCGCTTATTATCCTCTAAAAGAAGGATTATTGAGCCGGAAGATAAGGAGCCCGTAAAGGAGCACAGTATTTATCTCGCTCCGCAGAACTATCATTTGCTGATAGAAGCAGAGAAAACTTTTATGCTGGATTACTCCGAACTGGTCAATTATAGCCGTCCATCTATTGATATGACCTTTAGCAGTATCGCTGATGTATATGGTCCAAGGTCATTAGGTATCTTGCTAAGCGGAGCTAATAAGGATGGCGCTGCAGGGTTGTGTCAGATCATTGCTGCAGGAGGGCGGGGCATTGTTCAGGACCCAGAAACAGCAGCATTTGACGCGATGCCGCAATCAGCCATTCAGATGTGTGATGGTGTACAGATATTATCTATTGAAGATATTAAGAAAATTATTATCGGTGAAACGTAAATGAGGATTGTTTCGTATATACCTTCAGCATAGCCGTTAAAAGAATAAGAGATGACTAAGAAATTTACGATTCTATTGGTAGATGACCGAATGGAGAACCTACTGTCATTAGAACAGATGCTGCTTGCTGAAAACCGGATTTTTCTGCATGCAACGTCCGGAAATGAAGCATTAAAGCAGGTATTAAGGAATGAAGATATCGGGCTGATCATGCTGGACGTGCAGATGCCTGATATGGATGGTTTTGAAGTAGCGCGGCTGTTAAAAGCGAATCCTAAAACCCGGGATATTTCCATCATTTTTGTAACTGCCATCAATAAGGATGAATATCATATGCTAAAAGGTTTTGAGAAAGGGGCGGTAGATTATTTGTACAAACCTTTAGACATTAACATGACCCGCGCCAAGGTAGACGTCTTTGAACGGCTCTACCTGTATCAATATGAATTAAGGCTGGCATTAAAAGACAAGGAGCTGATCAATGGTCAGCTGGAGCGTTTTATGCATGTGGTAGCACACGACCTGAAATCGCCGTTGTCCGGTATAACCGGCTTGCTCATGCTGATGAAGGAAGAAGAGGAGATCAGTCAGTCGGCTTTCCTGACCGAATATACGGATATGGCCATTAATGCTACGTCTCAGCTGGCAGATATGATCACGGCCATCCTGGATTATAGCCGGGAGCACCAGTTCCGTCATATAGAAGAGGATGTGGATGTGGGAGAGCTGTTGCAGCACCTGATTAAATTCCTGTTCCCTCCTGCACATGTCAGGGTCGAGATAGAGGAGGGGTTGCCGGTCCTCCATACCAGCAGGCAGAAATTGCAGCAGGTATTCCAGAATCTCCTGACAAACGCTATTAAGTATGGTGACAAGCCGGCCGTGGAGATCTCTATAGGGGGAAAACCTGAAGGGGATTTCTATGAATTTTTTGTTAAGGATAATGGTCCGGGTATTGAGGAAAAGGACAATGAGCGCATTTTCCGCCTCTTTGAAAAGGTGGACAATGATGACGACAAAGGCACTGGTATCGGGCTGAATATCCTGAAATTGCTGGTGGAAACGCAGGGTGGAAAGGTATGGGTAGAGTCAAAACTGGGCGAAGGGAGTGTCTTTTATTTCCAGTGGAGGCGATAAAAAGCTATCAGGTAAAAGAAAAAATTCATAAATTAAATGTTGAATGATAGGAATAGTCCATTCAATATGTGTATGATAGATTTTTATTTATTTAAGGACAGGGACAATGAACAGTCATCCGATACCGGTAAAGAGGAAGAAATAGTACATACCGGGTCGGGAGGAGCATTTGATGAAACCGAATCGGCTACCGACGAAGCAGAGTGGGAAATGAGTGACGAACAGTTGGACGAGCGCCTGGAAAATCCTAAGGAAACCTCAAAAAAGCCTCCCGCTTACTAGGATCAGTAAAAGATATATCCGTTTACGACAGGACAGGACAAAAAAAACCGGCACTAAACGACTAAAGTACCGGTATTTCATTTTGCATTGTTCGTAAACGAAGGTGATAGTATTCGCTGGCGGTATTACAGCCTGGCGGTACTATTTAATATGTATAGTATCATTTTTGTAGTAATAGTCTGCACCACGGATTACTTTCAGCATCTCAAGAAAGGCTTTGATACCTTCGGGTTTCTTAATCAGCATAGTAAATGTCTTATCAGCTACAGCAGGATGGTCTGTGATAATCTTTACATCATACCATCTTTCCAGTATAGGTATTATCTCACTGAGCGGTGTTTCCCTGAACTCATACTTGCCTTCCAGCCATGAAAGTACGTCGTTTTTGTCAAATGGATACGTATTGATGCCTTTTTGAGTAGTATATTCTGCCTGGAATCCCGGTTTAAGTACTACTTCCCGCTTGCCGGCGCTTACTTTCACGGCTCCCTGAACCAGAGAAATCGCGGTTTTACCCGGATTATATGTGTTAACATTGAATTCAGTACCTAATACCTGTATGGTAGTGGTAGGTGTAATTACGGTAAAAGGCTGGTCTGCTCCTGCGGCTACTTTTACGTAAGCCTCCCCGGTAAGGGATATTTTCCGGGAGCTGCCGGCAAATCCGAACGGAAATTCCAGGGTACTGCCGGCGTTCATCCGGATTTCTGTGCCATCAGAAAGTCTTATGGAATAATCTTTACCGTCGGGTACTACCAGTTTATTCAATCCGCTGTTTTCCTTGTCCGCAATGAACGTAAGCCTATCCCGGCTGTTATTGAGTGTAACCTGTCCATCCTCTGTTTTAAGATATTGTTCGCCGCCGGAGAGGTCGATAATCTGGCCATTCTGCAGTTCAAGATAAACACTTTTGGCTGGAATATTCTTATGAACGGCAGACAGGACTTTAGAGGAATGGTTGGTTTTTGTGATACCGTATATAAATATGCCGATGCCGATGACGGCAGCTGCTGCGGCGATGAACCACTTTCCGGTGTGGAAGGCGGGTCTGGGTGAAAATATCCTGTCTTTTACCCCGGTCATGATATCAGCAGCTGAGATACTGTCAAAATCTGCTCTGCGCTTTTCATGCATGAGGTAATATTCCTGTAGGTGTATCCAGGCTTTGTTTACTTCAGGGTCTCTCTCAATTAATGCATCGATCTCTGCCTGCTGATCCTCATTCAGACCACCTGTCAGCTTTAGCATTAATAACTCGTGTATGTCGGATCTGCTCTTCATGTACTTCTCATAGTGACATTACCAGTATAAAAGCTTTAGTGCTTACAGGATCTTTTTCAGTTTCTCCTGCAATTTTTTGCAGGCAGTATAAATGTGTACGTTGACGGTATTGATAGAGAGGCCCATAGCGAGGGCAACTTCCTTTCTCTTTTTGCCTTCAATAAAAACCTGCGTAAAGATGTTGGATGACTGCAGAGGAAGCGTTTTAATGGCAGCGGAGATAGAGCGTTTCAGCTCTTCGTTTTCGATGCCGGTTTCCGCTTTGGTAGAAAGGTCCTGGCTGAATGACCAGGCATCCTTTTTACATTCCTCTGTATCCTTCGTCTTTATGTAGCGGTAACATTTATAGCGGAGAGATTGGAAAAGGTAAGAGCGTACATTGGTTTGTACATTTGACAGTGAGCGCTTTTCCCATATTTCTATGATCAACTCCTGAACAATGTCCTTGGCATCCTGGCTATCTTTCAATAACCTGTAGGCCTCTGCCCAGAGCGCCTTTGCATGGTTCTGAAATATATTTTCGTATGTAACATTATCGTCTGCCAGAGGCAGATCGTTAGTATTCGCATGACGCATTATATAACCCTTTACTATTTACGAATGTGATGCTAATCCCCCGGTAACAGATACAGTTTATGTTGTTAAAAAAGTGGGGCGAAAGTACTAAAGACATAAATCTTATTTTGAAATTAACTTATGGGTACTCATGTTAATGATTTGTAAACGCGTCCTGAAGTTAAGTAATGAAACAATGCTACTGCGGTGTAAATGCTTGTCTTTTAGGTCCTTAAGTGCGCCTGCTAGTCGTGGATGTACTTTGTTAAGATTATTGTGGCACTGAGTACATATACGTTAAAAAGTAAACGCCGGTTTTCTCATTTTCAAAAAAAGGTAATCATATTACTAAAGCTTTTTTGGATAAGATGTCACAGTACGATTACAACGCTTATACGTTAGTCAGGTTCAGGCATTGTGCAATTGTAGTAAACGTTTTATTGGCCACTATAATTATTGATGATTATGTTTCACCATCATTGGGACCATAAGAAGTATGGTCTCTGGGTCATTGTTTTGCTTATTTTCCCATATACTATTCAGTCTGTCCTGGCGCAGGACAAAAGCATTCAGCGAAAGATATCCCTGCAATATGAGAACATTAGCCTTGCTGATCTTTTCAATATCATAACGCGAGAGACAGGGTATACATTCTTCTACAATAATCAAACTGTTAACGACCGTATCAAAGTAAGCGTACGTGAGCGCAATGTACCGCTGACGCAGGTGCTGGAGAGACTGCTTGAATCAAGGGGATATGGCTGGGAAGTACGTATGAACAGGATAGGTGTTTTCATAAAAGAGAAAACAGCGAATGTGGAAACACCGGTAAAGAAAGAAGAACTATTCATCAGGGGAATCGTTACCATGCCGGATGGTACAGCCCTGGAAGGCGCTACTATAAATATACCAGGCGTAGGTAAAGCAGGTACAAGAACAAATGAGAAAGGTGCTTTTTTTTTGAATAATGAGGCGGCCGATAGTCTTGTCAGGATCAGCTTTACCGGTTTTAAAACGCAGGAGATCAGGGTGAAACCTACGGCCGTTCTTCGTATTGTATTAGAGCCTGTGATCACTGATCTGGCTGTAGTAGCGGTAAGAAGCAATGGTTATCAGAAAATACCTGCTGAAAGGGCAACAGGTTCTTTTGTACAATTGAATAACCAGTTGCTGAACCGGCGGGTAGGGCCTTATATCCTTGAGCGGCTGGAAGGTGTTGCCAGCGGCGTGTTATTTCCTAACAGGAATATTCCGCCTTATTCGAATGAAGCGTATATCTCTATACGTGGGAGAAGTACGATTCTTGCCAATGCGCAGCCACTCATAGTCGTAGATAACTTTCCTTTCACCGGCGACATCAATCTCCTGAACCCTAATGATGTTGAAAATATTACCATCCTCAAAGATGCAGCTGCAGCTTCTATCTGGGGCGCTTTTTCAGGCAATGGTGTGATTGTTATTACCACAAAAAAAAGTAAACTGCATCAGCCACTTAAAGTAGAAGCAAATACAAATATTACTATCGGTGCAAAGCCTGATCTTTTTTATAATCCCGCCTTTCTGGGATCCAATGAATTTATTGATGTAGAAAAGTATTTGTTTGATAAAGGATTTTATGATGGGGATCTTTCTAATAATTACAGCTACCCCGTTATATCCCCTGTTGTTGATCTGCTGGATAAAAAAAGGAGTGGGCTGATATCTGCGGCTGAAGTAGACGCGGACATTGATCAGTTAAAGAAGAATGATATCAGGAAGGACTATGAAAAATACTTTTACAGGAATAGTGTCAGCCAACAATATGCAGTGAACGTCAGTGGTGGTGGGGATAAATCAGCGTATATGTTATCTGTAGGATATGACAGGATATTGAATAGTAAGGTGACAGATGCTTCCAGCCGGTTTACGATTAATAATTACAGTACGTTTCATTTATGGGATAGGGTAGAGTTGTCTTCAGGGGTTTCGTTTGTGTTGAATAAAACAACTGCAGATGGTGGACGCATTGCTCTTTCTCCCAGTGGTGGTAAAAGCCTTTATTATCCATATGCACAGCTGGCAGACGCAAATGGTAATGCATTACCACTGCCTAAGGATTATCGGTATGGCTTTATCAGTCAGCTAAAAGGGGATGGGTTATTGGATTGGACGTACAAGCCATTGGACGAATTGAAAATGATTGATAAAGTAGAAAGAAGATATCATGTTAGGTTTAATCCTGGTATGAAAATAGATATCATCAAAGGATTGAATGCAGAAATAAGATATCAGTTTGAGAAGCAAATAGGAAAACAAGAAGACTATAACGGCGCTGAGACATATTATACCCGCAACCTGTATAACCTGTTTACACAGGTTGATGCAAATGGTGCAATACATCCTGTACCCATCGGAGGCATTCTTAATGAAATTAGCAGCGAGCTTACGACTAACAATTATAGGGCACAGCTGAATTTCAACAGAACTTTTAGCAGGCGGCATCATATTGCCGCTGTGGCAGGAGTCGAGCAAAGAGAAACGGTTACAAAGGAAACCAATAATCGTTATTATGGATACAATAAGGAGAATCTTTCCTATAATAATCAGATTGATTTCAGTAAATATTACGATGCTTATCAATACCTGGGTGCCGCGGGATATATTCCTAATGCCGGCCCGGCAACCCGTTATAATAATGAGTTCATTTCTTATTTTGGTAACGCTGCTTATACACTGAATGAAAGATATATTGTATCAGCCAGTATGCGCCTTGATCAGAGCAATCTATGGGGAATAAATACTAACCAGAAAGGAGTGCCTTTATGGTCAGCGGGGTTAGGATGGGATATCAGTAAAGAATCATTCTATAAGTCTGGCTGGCTGCCCTACTTAAAAATAAGAACAACATATGGGTACAACGGAAATCTTGATCCAGGTCTTTATGGGAAATTAGCGATCATCTATGGATCCTTGAATATAGTGGGATTGCCAAATGCAAGTGTAGCTAATCGTCCGAACCCAAGGCTACGGTGGGAGAAGGTCGGAACACTCAACATTGGGGCAGATTTTGAAACGAGGAACAAGATAGTAGGTGGAAGTATTGAATATTATAGGAAAAAAGGAGTTGACCTGATAGGAGAACAAACTATTGCCATGCAGACTGGCGCGACAGTCTTTAAAGGAAATTTTGCTGACATGAGGGGAGGAGGGCTTGATGTTAACTTAACGACTTATAATATTAATAGAAAGATTAGTTGGACGACAGATTTCTTGTTTAGTTATAACTGGGATGAAATAACAAGGTATAGCTATTTTAAGGGAATAAACGGTGTTGTTTCCAGCGGAGATGGTACAACCTCTGCCTTGTTCCCGTTTGTTGGCAGGCCTGTCTATGGTGTTTATAGTTATAAGTGGGCCGGGCTGGATCCTGAAAATGGTGACCCGCAAGGTTACCTGGCCGGAAAGGTTAGTAAAGATTACAATGCAATAGTAAGCAGTGAAGATGAAAATAGTATTATCTACAATGGCCCTGCGCGTCCAACCATATTTGGCGCATTACGTAATACTTTTTCTTATAAGCAAATCACTTTGTCGGTTAACCTGGCTTTTAAACTAAGATACTATTTCAAACGGCCGTCAATCATGTACAATGATTTGTTTAGCGCGTGGCAGGGAGGGCATAAAGATTATCTATCCCGTTGGCAGCAACCTGGAGATGAATTGCATACAAATGTGCCATCTCTGAGTTATCCCGGAGATCCCAACAGGGATTACTTCTATCAATATTCAAGTGTACTTGTTGAAAAGGGAGATCATATACGTTTGCAGGATTTGAGAATAGCTTATTCGCTAAGTCCGTCACTGCTAAATAGAACCGGCGTCAAAGATATACAGCTATACTTCTATGCAAATAATATCGGCATTATCTGGAAGGCCAACAAAGCCGGGCTGGATCCGGATTATGTAATGGGATATCCTGCTCCCAGAACTTTTTCCTTCGGATGTAGTGCAAAATTTTAATCGTCAATGACTTTAATATGATAAAGCGCATATTCTTTCCAGCTGTTATAATTTTATTATCAGCATGTACGGAAAAACTGGATATTAAGCCGGATCAGTCATTGAATGTTCCGGAAACAATAGCTGACTTTCAGGCATTGCTGGACAATGCAGATATAATTAACGCTTTCATCCCCTCATATGGAGAGGCGGGAGCCGATAATTATTACATAACAGATACCCGTTATAATGGACTTTCAACAAATAATGATAGAAATACCTATATATGGGCCAAGGATCTTTTTCCGGTGAATGATGTTGCGGCAGACTGGACCTATGGTTATGTAAGAGTGAATTATTGTAACCTTGTACTGGAGGGGCTTGAGCATATTACCACCGGTATGGGTACCACTGCATACAATAATGTAAAAGGTGCTGCCCTGTTTTTACGGGCTTTGTCTTTTTACACGTTGGCCGGAGAATTCTGCAAGCCATATGATAGCGCTACTGCCGCTACAGATCCTGGCATTCCCCTAAGACTGAAGTCAGACGTACAGATCATTTATCAGCGTGCAAGTATAAAGGCGACCTATGAACAAGTGTTGGCAGATCTTGCTGTAGCAGCGGAACTTTTGCCGGATATAGCTACATCTAAAACACGTCCGTCTAAAGCGGCGCTATATGGCTTGCTGGCGAGGATCCATCTTAGTTTAAAAAATTACCGAGAGGCGCTGGACTATGTAAATCTCTCATTGGCAATTTACCATAAACTACTGGACTATAATACGCTGGATACTGCCAGTAGCTTGCCTTTTGATATGTTCAATGATGAAGTATTATTCTTTGCAAGTCTTACTCCTACCGGTTTGTTAAGAATGAGCAGTACAATTGTTGATTCAGCGCTATACAGACAATATCAGGATAATGATCTCAGAAAGTCCCTTTTTTTTAGAGATGGGATGGGAAACACAAAATTGTTTAAAGGCACGTATTCTGGAAACCCCTTTTATCATTTCGGAGGGATAACTGTTGACGAAATGTATATTACCCGGGCCGAATGTTATGCCAGACTGAGTGACCCTGTACATGCCATGGAAGATTTGAATACCCTGTTACGAACAAGATGGAAGTCCGGCAGCTATACAGATATGACAGCGGCGAATGCGGACGACGCATTGAAAAAGGTATTAACCGAAAGAAGAAAGGAACTGTTATTCAGAGGGCTTCGCTGGATTGACCTGAGGCGATTGAATAAGGATGCCCGTTTTGCCAAAACGCTGACGAGAATAGTTAAAGGCTCCGTATATCAATTGCTTCCCAATGATGCACGTTATGTATATCCGATTCCTGCAGATGAAATAATACATAGTGGTATAGAACAGAATGTCAGATAAGAGAGATGCTTAGATATTTCCTATTAACAGGGCTACTTCTTTTATGTGCTTTGCTATTGCCGGCTCAGGAAAAAGAGCCTTTTTACAGTTATACAACAACATATGCTCCTCTGAGTATTGGTGGAGTTGTGCCCGATTACAAACTGCTGGGAGTGCTGAATTACAAAAAGACAGAAATTAGTTTATCAGAATTTAGTGGCAAGGCCTTATTGATTGATTTCTGGGCCATATTCTGTCAGCCTTGCCTGGCACAATTTCAGAAATTGCAACGCATCCAGGAAAAATATAAAAAGGAGCTTCAGGTAATTGCCATTACAAATGACAGCCTGGAGAAGGTTATCGATTTATTTGAAAATATCCGCTATCAGGGCTTTAATTTATTGACCGTTGCCAGGACGGGGAATAGTAAAGTGAATGATAGTTTGTTTTTTGCATTTCCTCATAAATATATTCCACATTATGTCTGGATAGATAAAAACAGCGTATTAAAAGCTATTACCGGGTATGAGGCATTGAACGATGATAACATTGCATTGTTAACCGGTGGCGGATCGCTGGATGCAATAAACAGCAAGGATGTGCGCATATCTTCCGGTGAGCATCCGGCTATGTATAGCTATCAGGACATTGATATCACGGAGAAAATGATGTTGAATGACTCTATAAAGGGATTGATCGGATATTCCATGTTAAGCGGATATAACAAAAAGTATCCTCCCAGTTCAGCGATAGACTATACCGGCATCTATGCAGAGAGAAGGATTCGTACATGGAACCTGCCATTGGCCACGATGATACGGATCGCATATGGAAAAATGGGCAGGGAAATATGGGAACAGGAGTTAGTACCTGTACCGAGAGTTTTTTTAAGTATCAGAGATACGATCCTGTTACACAAATTAACGGTTGACTTCAGGCAGGCGCCTGACACTACTTCGGATATGTATTGTTATGACTTGATTATTGCTGGAAAGGGCAGGCAGTTGTTAATGAAGAAAATGAAAGAAGATCTCTACAGGTATTTTGGCGTTAATGCCAGGATCGTTCAACGAAAAGTACGATGTTACATTCTCTCATTGGTGGATAGCAGCCGGCTTAGAACAAAAGGAGGAGACCCATATGTAAGTGGTAATATGTACTATTTAAAGTTACAGAATGCAGATTTTTCTTCGTTGTTCGAACATATCCAGGCATATAATGAGGGAAGCAAAACGGTGCCCTATAAGGGATTGGAATCTGGCATAATAGTAGATGAAACCAATTTTACATCCAGGGTAGATATCAATATAGCTGCCCGAATGAACGATATTCCTTCACTGAGGAGCGAATTAAGCAAATATGGGCTTGCGCTCCTGGCAGGAGAGCGATTAATTGATGTTCTGTTAATAGAAGACTGATGATAATAGCCGGACTTTGGATGCTATTGCCTAATGCCAAAGATTGTTACCATAGATGAGATATTTCTCCTAATGATAACATTATTTCCGTTCTGAGTTTGTGTCACATATTCGCTGGAGCTACCTGAAGCAATATAACAGCACTGGACGCTAACAGAATAAAGACATTCTCCATTTATGCTTGGCCCGGAAGTAGTGGGAATTGTGCCGCACAGGCTAATCGCAGTTGCTTGTTTACCGGTCGCAAATGCAGCGGCAGCACTCAGCAATAAAACCACTAAAAGGTGGTTTGCTTTAAGATGTTTCATCTGGAACTATAATTTTTCTGATACGACGTTTCTGACAAGTATCCTATTCCACTCGGGCATTCTCATTTGCTCAGGCTGGAAAACTCATAAAGGGCAAGGTGGTTAGTATAAGTAGCTAGTATTTTACCGTTAAAGATATAAAACGATTTCAGATGCTGCTTGCTAGGGACAGGAATATAAAAGCTTTCCAGGTACTTGTCCATATTAGTGCTGTAGACATCAATAACTGTTTCCGATTGATCTGTCAGTAAGGTTTCATTATCCGCTTTGATCAGACTGTTGACGTACAGACGGTCCTCATACAGCTGGCTTAAATAGTTGATGAGCATACGGGTGCCACTGGACTTGTACAGTATATCACTGCTGCCTGTCTTGTTCTTGCTGAGATACTGGATCTGACTTTGCGTAAAGGTGTCGATGGTATAAGCTGACCTTATTGAATGGAAGGCAGTGTCAAAGATAGTGATGCGGTTATTGTACTGATGAATGTAATAGCAGGAAGCATTCTTGTTGCTATAAAGCAGTGTACCGCTGGATGTAAGATCCTCTGTGAGCAAATTTGTTTTGGTAAGCTGCTTAGTATGAATATTGAGTTTACAGAATGATTGATCTGTTGAGTCGCCGGTAAAATATTTCAGGATGAAAACGGAGTCTGAGACCTGTACTGCATTGTTGTAGTTGGATGGGGTGGAAATAACGGTATGTTCGCCGGTTTGTAGATTATAGCATAGGATAGCTGCCATGTTATAAGCGAAAATGAATGCGTCTGGATACCCGATATGGGTACTGAAAGCATTTATGAGATGCTTGCAAATAGTGTCGCTTATCGAAAGAGAAATTGTTTTTATTGCATTGAATCCAGCATCTGTATAGGCAATAATACGGGGATCTTCAGTATGAAAATAAAGCGTCTCATTGTCAGCTCCAGCAATATAAAGAGGATGCTGCACCGGCATCTTTTTAATCAACCGCAATTTGATTTCAGGAAGAAATAGCCTGTTGAAACCGTGCTTCTTTTCGTACGGCTGACGGGAAGCATGGACGATTATAAACATGAAACCCAGTACTACTAGCGTGGTGAGTAATACGATAGATATTCTAGTTGTCATAGGAGTTGTGTCTTTAATGGATATGTGTTATGCTTTGGACTTAAAAGGAAATGTAAATATGCCGGTAAGCGCAATCAACGTGAAGATGATATTGAATACCAGGTGTTGTTCCCAATTCATTTTTGATAATATGCCACCGCAGGAACAGGGAATGAAATAACTGTAATGCAGAATGGCATAAATATATACTGTAAACAGCAGCATCAATCCGTAGGAGAGATAAAACCCTTTGAGCCTTGTAACCGGAAACAGGAGCAGGGCGGTGGTGATTATTTCAATAGCCGGAATAAACCAGGCAATAAGGCCCGAATAACCCGTAGTAAATGGGGACTGGTCCAGCTGAAACCGAAAGGTGTTATACTGTAGCAATTTGCTGATGCTGGCATAAGTAAACAGAATAGTTAACAATACCGCCGGCATTTCAAGCAGTAATTTTTTAAACATAGCTAGTCAATATTTGTGGTAACTGGTATTAGGTGTTCCTCAGACACTTTCCTGATATACAGATTCGCGAATTACTTTTCGGGTAATTTTTCATAACGGTCCCGCTTTCCACTATAGTCACTATACGGCCACCAGGAATGACGGTAGGCTGCTTCGGTCTTGTAAAAGGGTGCATGGACTTTAAAATGGGTTTTGAAAACAGGCATACCTGCGGTTTGCACTTCAGTGGAATCACCTTTGCGGACTTTACTTTTCCTGACAACAGGGATGTAGATAAGCGGCGGCATGGGTTGTGTATTAATGGTGAAAGATTTAAGGGAATCTATAGTCTATGGGTTATTACAAAGCTTTGTCACGGTTAACTATGTTATGCTACAGTTCGACACCTGTACGAATATAGAAAAATTTTGCGGTAAAAGATAGTGGACGACCCGGTCATCACAGAAATTCACACTTGCAAAATCATTTTTATATCTTGCCGCGTAGTATTCAATTTTAACCATAAAATGGAGCAGAAAAAGAATCAGTCCAGAAGGTCGTTTCTGAGGAACAGTCTAGGTACAGTGGCGGCTTTCACCATTGTACCCCGTCATGTATTGGGACGCGGCTACCTGGCCCCCAGCGATCAGCTGACCAAAGGGGTGATCGGTACCGGTGGGATGGGAAAAGTGCATTTTGGGTATGGCGGTACAAGGGTAGTAGCCATCTGTGATGTGGATAAGCTGCATCTGCAGGAGGCGAAACAGTTGCTGGGAGAAGGTGTGAAAACTTTTGATGATTACCGGGAACTAATACAATTACCGGAAGTAGATATTGTGCATATCGCTACGCCCCCGCACTGGCATGGTACTATTGCTATAGAGGCTGCCAGGGCCGGAAAGGATATCTGGTGTGAGAAGCCTATGACGCGTACGATCGGTGAAGGCAAGAGAGTGATGGAAGCGGTGCAGCAATTCGGAAGGATGTTCCGCCTGAATACGTGGTTCCGCTTTACGGACGATTTCTACGGGATGAATACACCTGTGAAGCCGATCAAAAAACTAGTGAATGCAAGACTACTCGGATGGCCACTGACGGTCACACTGAGCCGCCATACGGGTTTCGACTGGAAGCAACACTGGATCGGGAAGACGGACCTTCCTGTTACACCTGTACCTCCGGAGCTGAATTACGACCGTTGGTTAGGCCCTGCGCCTTTTAAGCCTTATCATCCTCACCGGGTACACCAGACCTTCAGGGGCTACTGGGATTATGACGGAGGTGGTTTGGGAGACATGGGACAACATTACCTGGACCCTGTACAGTATATACTCGGCAAAGACGATACAAGTCCGATATCTGTGCAGGTGGAGGCGCCACAGCAGCATCCGGATGCGGTGGGTACCTGGTCACGTATCATCTATACTTATAAAGATGGTTGCCGTATCATTCTCGATGGGGAAGGGCGGGATGAAAAGGCCGCGTTTATTGAAGGTCCCGCAGGTAAGTTATACCCTGGTTTCCGTTCTGACATACCTGACCTGGAGAAGAAACTGGCTGCTTACCCTGATCTGCCACCGCAGCTAACAGATTTTATTACATCTGTACGGGAGAGACGGAAGTTTGCACTGAATGAAGAAAACGGTCATCGTTCCTGCACACTGGTGAATATGGGGAAGATTGCATTGCAGATGGGACGTTCCCTTGAATTTGATCCCGAAAAACAATTGTTCCTGCATGATGAAGGCGCGAACAGTTTGATTGATCCACCGGCGCGTGCGTGCTGGTCATAGCAGGTTTGACATATGAACATGATGAAGAAATTACTATCCATAATTTTATTTCTGGTTTGCATCAACGTGAATGCACAGCAGGTGCAGCATCCTTATGCCGCCGGGATTAACCGTATTTTACGGCAATTGCCGGCAGGCAACCAGCAGCAGCTGGATAGCTGTATGATGCAGATAAACGCTTTAGGAACTGCAGGATTGACTGAGATGGCCTTAATGTTATATGCTCCCGGTAAGGGCGATAACACCCGCTTACAATTTGCATTATCCGGCTATGCCGCCTATGTATCAGCAGCGGCGCGGGAGGATGCGCGTAAAACAGCTATGCAGGCCTGGACAAAAGCATTGAAATTAACTACACAGCCAGAGAACAAAATATTCCTGATTGATCAGCTGCAGCTTTTTGGTGATAAAAGCGTAGTGCCTGTGTTAAAGCAATATTTATTGCAGCCGCTTTTTTGTGATCCTGCTGTACGTGTATTGAAACACATAGGTGGTTCAGAAGCGTTGATAGCGATGGAAGCAGCACTGGAAAAAGCACAGGGCCCGTGTGAGATTAGCCTGATAAAAACATTGGGCGACTTAAAGTATCTGGCTGCGGAAGGTGCCATTATTAAAAGAGCACAGTCCGAAGATCCTGTTCTGAGAAGAACCGTTTTGTTTGCACTGGCAAATATAAGAGGCGGAGATACTGGTCCTATACTGGAAGCAGCTGCAGAGAAAGTGGGATACGGATATGATGTAACAGGAGCAACAGCGGCGTATTTATTGTACGTCGCAAATCTGGGACACCAATGGCCTACAACTCCGGCGATGACCGCTGCAACTAACTTATTGAGAAGATGTAAGGGAGATAGCCTGGAACATGTCCGTATTGCGGCTTTAAAAATAGTGGCAGATGTACTGGATGATGATGCCACCAATACATTGATGATAGCATCAGACAGTAAAGATCGTGAATATAGCGCGGCTGCATTGGCATTGGCTGTGAGAATTATGAACGCTGCAAATGCAGAAAGCTGGATACAGAAAGCAGAGCGCGTAGATGGCAGCAAAAAAGCGGCCATTATTACCATGCTGGCAGATAGTAAACAACGTGCTGCAATATCCTTATTTACCAAAGTGTTAAAGGACAATGATTCACTGGTCAGAATGGCTGCGATCAATGCAGCGGGACAATTACAGAGTATTGAAATGCTTAGCCCTCTGCTAGTGGCAATGAAAACAGCAGATACTACTACCGCAAAAGCAATAGGAGATGCTCTACTGACCATTCGGAGTAGCGAAGTGCCTGGTCATATTGCGGTATCCATGCAACATGCACCTCCATACGTGCAGGTTATCTTGTTGCAGTTGCTGGCGCAAAAACAGGCGGTAGGGCAGGAACGGTTTATCAGGCTATTGCTTAATAATCCTGACCCCATTGTTGCACAGGCCGCAAAGTCAACGCTGGCGGCCATTGGACTGTAAAAAACGTTTGTGGCATCCTATTTGATATTTAATTCATATCTAATAAAGTTTATAATATCAATCTATATTAAATCACTGTCAATCGGCTCTATTATGAAATCACTCTTGCTTCTGCCAATGCTGATGTTGGGGATATTGTTCACCAGCTGCAAAAAAGAAGAAATTATTCAACAGCAAGTAGTGCAGCCTAACCGCACTATTCTTTTTGAAGTAAAACCTTCATCATGGAAATATGATTCACAAACCAAAACCTATTTTGCAGAACTTCCAATCGACGAAATAGATAATGATGTAAATCAAAATAGTGGCATACTGGTATACATCTCTTCGGATAAAGTGACCTACGAAGCTATACCTGACGTGTTTAACGGATCTACCTTCGTTTATAGCTATACTACTGGTAGCCTGTTCCTCGAAGTACAGGGCGCTGATGGGTCTACCATTAATCCTCCAAGTGCAACAGTATGGACAAAGGTTGTAATTGTAGACTCGGCTCCTATTCCATAATAAATAGCAGTTGATAAAAAAGGGG
The DNA here is from genome assembly GCF_003014595.1 of Chitinophaga ginsengisoli. Taxonomy (GTDB): domain Bacteria; phylum Bacteroidota; class Bacteroidia; order Chitinophagales; family Chitinophagaceae; genus Chitinophaga; species Chitinophaga ginsengisoli. Next base: position 277,431 of record NZ_PYGK01000004.1, read on the forward strand.
GAAGGTGATCATATCACTTTTCCCCTTTTTTTATGCCTGTCAACAGGTAACCTTTAGGTAAGCGGTATACTCGGAGAAAGCAACCTCTTTCCGGTTGCTCATTGCTGTATCTTTGTCGAGGTTTATTTATGCACTTAAACGCATAATATAACAGTTGTAGGTTTAAACAGTTGCTGGTTTAGTCTTATACCAGCATTTTTTTAAATATCTCCTTCTGGTAATAGGGAATTCACAATTAATGGTGCATTATTGCCCCTGGCTTTTTTCTGTTGCCGTCTATCCAATATTAGCCCTTCAGTATTTTGATTTTGAACTTTCAACCCATATTTTTGTCTGATTAGTGAACAAGGGGGAATCACTACCTATAAACTCTCATGCACATTATGGTTCGGAAATTACTGAATGCAACAGGTCTTTTATTAGCACCTTTTTTACCATTGGCAGCACAAAGCCAATATGAACTGAACAGTGGGTGGCAATGTAATAATATTGCCAAGGTCACTGTAAAAGGAGAAGCGCTTTCTGCGCCTTCCTACAAGCTTTCAGGCTGGTTGCCAGCCACTGTACCTGGTACGGTGCTGACAACACTGCTGAACAACAAGCTGGTGCCTGATCCCTTCTATGGAATGAACAACCAGCAGATCCCGGATATTTATACCACCGGCAAAGATCACTACACCTACTGGTTTGTAAAGGATTTCACTGAACAGAAGCCTGCTGCCGACGGACAGGTCTGGCTGCATTTCAGAGGGGTAAATGATGGCTGCGATATTTATCTGAACGGTCACCGTCTGAACCCAAATACTCATTTTGGAACGTATCTGCGTCATTCTTATAATATTACACAATGGTTGGCCAAAGACGGTAAGAACCGCCTGGCAGTGGTGGTATATCCGCCTGCTGTCGTAGGAAATCCTAATGGCGGCCAAGGTGGCGATGGTACCATTGCGAAGAACGTTGGTCCTCAGTATACTGCAGGATGGGACTGGATCCAGCCAATGCGTGACCGTAACACCGGCATATGGGACAAGGTGACCATTGAAAAGACGGGTGCTGTACGCATTAAAGATCCACAGGTCATTACAAAAGTACCTGGCGTAAGACTGCCGGAAGGAAACCAGGCGCCTGCCAATATTCTTGTGGGTGCCACCGTGGAGAATGCAACAGACAAAAGCATAGAAGGTACGCTGCGCTATAAGCTGGCTGGTAATACTGTTTCCCGGAAGGTAACACTGGCTGCGCATGCTACTGCTACAGTGCAACTGCCTGATATGGAATTGAAACAGCCGGAACTGTGGTGGCCAAATGGTTATGGTCCTCAGCATATGTATAAGCTCCAGCTGGAGTTCGTAGAGAACGCCGGTGTAGATGATACTGAAGATGTTAGCTTTGGTGTAAGGGAAATACAGACGTATTGGAATGCACATACAAGCAGCCGTGAAGTAGCGGTAAACGGCCAGCGGGTATTTATCAAAGGTGGTAACTGGATCACCTCTGACGCGATGTTCCGTTTCAGCAAGGAGCGTTACGATGCGGAAATACGTTTTCACAGGGATATGAACCTGAACCTGATCCGTATCTGGGGTGGAAGTCTGACCGAGCGGCCGGAGTTCTTCGAAGCCTGCGACAAATATGGTATGCTGGTATTCCAGGACTTCTGGATGTCAGGCGATTGTAACGGCAGATGGGTTGATCCTATGAAGAAAGAAGATCAATGGACACGTCGTCGTTATCCTGATGACCATAACCTGTTCATCGAATCTGTGGCTGACCAGATTAAGATGCTACGCAACCATGCTTCCCTGGCTTTCTGGTGTGGTGGTAATGAAATTACGCCTCCGGCGGATATACTGGCGGCCATCAAAGATTCTCTGCTGCCTTCACTGGACAATACCCGTTTCTTCTTCCATTATTCCAACACAGATAGTATGTCTTACAATACCTTAGGTGGTAATGGAGATGGTCCTTACAATATACAGCCACTGTCTGTTTTCTGGAACGAAAGAACGTTCCCTTTCAACTCTGAAGTAGGGTCTGTAGGGGTAGGCGACTACGAATCACTGGAGCGTTTCATTCCGGCAGCGAATATGAAAGTGCCTCAGAATGTAAAAGGTGGCGTGGATTCCGTATGGGATTATCATAAATATATCCCTTACTTCGATTATGTAGATCCATATGGCAAACCAAAAGATGTAAAGGATTTCGCCAATAAAGCGCAGCTCGTGAACTACGATCAGTACCGTGGCCTGATGGAAGGCTTCAGCTCACATATGTGGGACTGGTATACCGGGGTGATCATCTGGAAAACCCAGAACCCATGGACGGCTTTGCGCGGACAGATGTATGACTACTACCTCGATCCTAATGCCTGTCTGTATGGTAACCGCACAGGGGCAGCTCCGCTGCACGTAATGTGTAACCCTATAGATGGTAATATATATACTGTAAACAATACTTTCAGGTATCATACTGATGTAATGCTGGAACTGGATGCCTACGATATGCAGGGCCATAAAAAACAGCTTACCCAGGTGTTTACGGAGATCAGCCCGAAATCATTGCAGAAGTATCTTTCTGTAAAAGGAGCTATTGAGAGAATGGGTGCAAAGGAAGGTATGTTCCTGCTGGCACGTTTAAGGGACAAGGACCAGCAGATTATAGATGATAACCTGTACTGGTTCCCCGATAGCACGGGCAATTACTCTGGATTGCAGAAAATGGAGGCCGCCAAAGTACAGATAGTGGCACAAAAGGCTGGTACTGATAGTATCAGGGTGAAGATCAGTAATCCAGCCAATGGCCCGATTGCGTTTTTCAACCGCGTATCTCTGGTGGACAGCAAAACAAAGCAACGTATCCTGCCTGTTTTCTATAATGATAATTATGTGTCCGTATTGCCAGGTGAAGAGAAGATCGTGACAATCAGTGGGGAAGCGATCGGGAAAAGTAGTAATGCGGTTGTGACAGTTTCCGGATGGAATTTATCTGAACAAACGATCAGCATCAAGTAAGTAAACTTGAGAACTTTTTACAATTTCAGGGGTCGGAATAGCATTCCGGCCCCTTTTCATTTTTGTCTGAAAAGGGGTAATTTTTACCTTTTTTGAGCGGAAATGAGTATCCCTGTCCACTAAAAGTGAAAAAAGTTTGAAGCGTTTTTTCTGCTTACAAGTCCTTGTTAATGATAGGTATTACATGGTTTTTCTATCTGGTTCTCTGATATGGTCTTATTGTATTATTAATATAAAAAAATATTAATAAATAAAGTATTTACTATATTTATTACTCGAAATACACCTATTCCAAGTATTATGCCAACATTGAGATTGTCGTTTTTATCTGATTTAGTAGATTTTTCCGCGATCAGGAATGTCAGGAGCTGGTCGGCAATCGGAAGGTGTATCCTTATGAGACCATTTAAACGAAATGTTATTTCAAAATATTGTTTGAAATACTGTAGTAATAATATTAAGAGTTTTGATGAATATTCAGCAATGCGGCAATATTTCTTATTAGTAATTATTGGTATCTCAGCGTTATTAGTGGGATGCGGTGGCGGCGGAGGTGGAAAAGAAACCACGTGCCCTACGCAGAACCCTGTAATAAATTCTAACGCTCCTTTAGGCCAGAATGACGTCCTGAAATTATCTGTTTTCGGTATCGCTGAGCCTAAAACCTACACCTGGGAAGGGCCAAACGGCTTCGTATCTCACGAAAAGGCTCCTGAAATACCTAATCCCCCCAAAGGGAATCAGGTATACACACTTAGTGTGGTAACCAATGGTGGATGTACTTATACAGTTACCTCAGGTTCCATTATCGTAACTGGTCCGTGGAACCCTTGTGGTCTGGACAGTAACGTATTAAAGATCAACCAGGTTACGCAGGTATCTTTCACCAGGGTGCAGGGAATGGTTGCCAACTCCAACTATCTTATTCAAGCAGATAATGGTGGTCTGGCCTTAGCTAGCTTCGAGTTCCCTGGCAATCAGCCTCCGACCGAAGGGCAATATACCGTGACAACAGGTACCGGTGCTGTGCCTGCCGGTAAAGCAAGGATAACTTTCAACGTTACCACCCAGTCGCCTTTTACCGCAAGTCAAGGTACTGTATATGTAGCGCTGAATGGTACCACCACGATGGTGAGCTTCTGTAACGTGCAGTTCACTTCCACCAATAACGGAGCAACGAATACCACCGGTGGCGCCAATATCATGTGGAAGCCCTGATGACCTGATCTAAGCGGGACATTATTTTATCTATAGCCAAATAATTAAGAGCATATTGCCGGGCATTCCTGGTAATGTGCTCTTGTTTTTTATTAATTGCCAGGCAGATGCCTTCTTTTAAGGCTTCCGGGCTATCTGCATCTATTACGATCCCTATATTATTCTCCTTTACAAGTGTATGTAAACTGGTATGTTCATTGGCCGTTACCAATGCAAGCCCACCTACTGCCAGAATAGTGGTTAGCTTTGAAGGCATAACCAGGTCGCCGGCACTGGCTTTCTGGATAACCAGGTGTACATCTGCCATATTCAGCAGGCAGTTAAATCTGTCAAAAGGTTCAGGATCACGAAAGTGAACATTGTCCAGTTGTAAACTAACCGCCTGCCGCCGGAGTTGCTCCCGGTAAGGCCCGGCTCCGCATATCAGGAATTTTACACGGCGCTCCTTTTTCATACTATCAGCTACCTGAAGAATGGCCTCCAATCCCTGCTTTTCTCCGATAGCTCCGGCATACAATATTACCTTGTCAGTAACAGCAAACCCATATTCGGTCTTGATCTGTTCCCGATTTGCCAGCGGATGGAAAAATACAACATCTACCCAGTTGGGGAAGAAAGATATCTCTCGTTCTGTTTTCTCCCGTACTTTTTTCATCATACCGTCTGAAATGCTGCTGATAATATCAGCATGGCGCAGTATGTATTTTTCCATACGGAACAATGATCTTATCAGAAAAGGGGAGGAGATCATCTGCAGATCACGGGCAGCCTCGATCTGTAAATCCTGTATGTGATAAAGAAACCTCGCGCCGCGGATCTTCTTGTACAGCATAGCGAGTAATCCCAGGTGAAAGGGGGGCGCTACCACCACTACTATGTCTGCTTTACGTGTAAATAGTTGTTGCAGTGATTTCGCCGTTACAGACAGCGCGAAAGAGAAGTCCATCAGCAACCTCTTTTTCCCTGAAGGATTGGAGGGAATATATTGCGGACATCTGTGAACAGTGATCCTGGCGTCGCCTGTCACCTCTTTCCTGAACCAATACCTGCTTTTCTGATAAGGCGCCTGCACCTTCCATTGAGGATAATGAGGGAACGATGTGATAACAGTACAATCATAGTCATTGTCCGCCAGCCATCTGATCATCTCGCCGTTGTATTTTCCAATTCCTGTAAGTTCTGGTGCAAAATTTCCACCTATCAATAATAAACGTTTGGACATAAGTGGCTATCAATAGGCGTTTTTATCTCCCTTTATCATATTCATTAATGTCTGGAAAATGATCTGACAATCCAGCCAGAAGCTGTAGTTATCTATATACCAGATATCCATATCTACACGTTTCTGCATTTGTCCGGAAAAACGGGTTTCCCCTCTGCAGCCATTTACCTGCGCCCAGCCGGTAATACCGGGTTTCACCATTTGCCTGAGCATGTAATGTTCCACCGTTTCCCTTGCTTCAATATGCAGGGGTGTGGCATGAGGGCGCGGTCCTACAAAAGACATGTTACCCATCAGCACGTTGATACACTGTGGCAGCTCGTCCAGGTTGGTTTTGCGCAGAAAACGCCCAATGCTTGTTACCCGCTGATCATCGCGTGTGGCCTGCATGAACTTTCCGTTTTCATCCACATCCGATGCTTCCACTTTCATAGAGCGGAATTTATAACAGGTGATCTTTTTATTTTTATAGCCCCATCGTTCCTGTTTAAACAGTACAGGCCCTTTGGATGTCATTTTTATAAGGATAGCGATCAGTATAAATAGCCAGCTGAAAGCTATAAAAATGAAGAGGGTGAGGCAAATGTCAAAGGCCCGTTTCATGCGCTGAAGGCCGGGATCGTCGAGCGCAAATGACCGGATATTTACCAAAGGGATAGAGCCCAGCAGATTCATACTGGTAGTGGGTGTACAATACTGGTGTACATCTGCAATGATCTTCACTCTTTTGGCGGCTCTTTCACTGGCCATGATAATTCCCGCTGTTTGTTCCTTTGCTGTTTCCGGTAATGCTACTATTACATCATCAATCTCATTGGACTCGAGGATATGTGTCAGCTCAGAAAGCTTACCCAGATAACGGCCGTTTATCTGTGCATTGCTATGATCATCTACAAAGCCTACGCAGTTATAACCAAAATGATTATTGGCAGTAATGGTATCATAAAAATTCATACCCGTCTGACCGGTGCCAACTATCAATACATTCGTGGGATTGGTGTGATGGGTTCTCCAGCGCAGCAGTAACTTCTTCACGATATACTTTGTCGTAATAATGCCGATGAATAAATAGGCACCATACAGTAAGGTGAAGGTACGTGGATAAGGATATAATTTGAAGCAGTAAAAGAATAGGAACGAAAACACGCAGACATGCAGCAAAACATTTTTGAGTATAGCTACAAACTCAAAAGCGAAAGAGCTTGTCTTCTGATAATCGTCATACAGGTGCAGGGACGTACCGGTTATAGTCCACGTAAAGAGACTAAACGCCAGTAAAAATATATTGAAGTTCGATAAGAACACATCTCCCTTTGACGCGATATATTGTCTTGTTAATAAGAACGCGGCAGCCAATACGATATAATCAACAGTCTGCCTTAGAAACTGACTTGCATGAATATGTTGTTTCATATGAGTGTCGGTTTAAAAGCTTTAGGGACAAATCGTCGGGATCCAATGATGTGTGAGCCTGCATCTGGTGATAAGCTTTTGGGATATTGGTAATACAATGCAATAGCTTTTGTTGTGGTGAATGATGTCGGTGGTGTTACTTTTTTCTCTTATACAGGAGATCCATCTGCAGGATCTGTAATTCATCTGTCTGTAAAAATCCTACTGGCGCTATAAACTCGAAGCCCAGCTCTTTAACATAATTATGCATTTCATCGAATAATGGCTCCCCGTCATACATCTGGACAAACGAAGTCTCGAACAGTAGATAGTCTATTTGCTCAAGACAGTGTACTGCTCCCTTGAGTACTTCTTTTTCAAAACCCTGCACGTCCAGTTTCAGTAATACCGGATGTTTGACAGCAATCTCAGGCAACAGTTCATCCATGCATTTTACAGGTACACTGATCTGATCAGCTGCTGCTGTTTGGGGAAGGAGTTGCTGTTGCAATGAAGATACATGCAAAGCCGAACTGGCATGTGAGTAATGATTGGCGTAAAAATCCAGTGTCCCCGTAGTGCTGCCCAGTGCAAAGTTGTAAGTGTGTATGCCGGGTACATTCCGGGTATTCTGCTTCAGCGCAGAGTATACCGCTGGTATGGGTTCAAAGGAGTGAATGCCGGCATTGGGATAAAAATGCATGGCTGATAACGCAAACTGTCCCCTGTTGGCGCCCACATCCAGGATGGTGTTGACTTCCGGAATGTAGCGCTTACAGTTGTGCAGCAGTTGTGTGGAAGCAATGGATACGCCTTTTTTCAGTAATGACGTTAATCCCCTGCCGGATTGTGAGAAAACTTTAGCAGCTTCTGCTAACTTGAAGATAAGGTTCATGACGAAAATTTATTGTTCCAGCAATCTTTATAAAAACGTATTGTTTCTCTTACGCTCTTCTGCCAGGTGAACAACCTTGCTTGTGCTAAACCAGCCTGTATGACCTGCTGCCGGAATGTCTGGTCTTCCAGCAGTAATATTTTTTCTGCGAATGTTGCTGCAGTTATTTCAGTGGTAAGCAAACCAGCACTGCCGGTTACTTCAGGTATGGATGTACAGTTGCTGGCTACAACGGGGCAACCTGCTTTCATGGCCTCTCCTGGCGGAAATCCAAATCCTTCATAGCACGAGGGATAGAGCAGGCACCAGGCATAATTGTAAAGTGTATTCAGTTCACGGGGGAGCACATGCTCCATGACAACATAACGACCACGGATCTTTTCTTCAGCAAGTAATTGTTCCTGCTTTGTCCAGCTGCCACCACCGGCTATCACCAGCTTATATGGCGCCGGTAATTGTGCAATGACATCCAACGCAATGTTGAAATTCTTGTAGTTGTTCCGGCCGCCTACATACAATATGTAGGGAGCGGCTACCGGGACAGGTAATACAGGAACTGAAGGATTATTTTTATCCAGCGGAAAAAAGGTATCTGCAATGCCATGATGTACCACTTTCAGCTTCGCCGGATCGGTATCAGGGTAGAAATGTAGCAATTCCTTCCGGGTGCTGTCAGAAATACAGATGATACCGTCCGCCCGTTTTATACCGTAGGCCTTTTGCCGGGTGTTTGCCAATCCACGCGGGAAAGGAGTTGCTATTTTTCGTTCGTGGGCGAAATCATGTACGGTAAGAATATTCACGATATCCTTTTGTGGTGACACACGCAGGTAACCACCATGGAAAATGGCATTGGGGGGTAAGGAATATTGAAGAGGCAGATAGCGCAAGTATTTTGGCGGAATCCAGCTTTCGCGGAAGCAGGGATGACGATGATAATCCAGCTGTTGTTCAAAAATGTTGGAAGGATTTAATCCCGCGTTCAGGAAATTGACAGCCAGACCGGCATTGCACATCCCTTGCAGCAGCTCGTACCAGTAGACAGATACGCCACCGGCTTTTTGTATAGTGAAAACGATATTGTCAAGAAATATCTGCATAAGCCCTAATAAGAATGATCAGGTTTATATATTGTCAACAAGGGTGATTCATCCGGATCATAAGTGCATAGCAACGCTGTAATGATCAGGAAAAGATCTATCTGACTGAAGAAGAAACACACCCATATAAAAGCAAAATAGCTGCTCTGAAAAAGAGGTATATCCCGTCTGGTTTGTGTCAGTATAGTGAAGAAGATGATCAGGGAAAAGATGCCAAATTCCGCCATTATATAGAACCATCTCATGTTGAGGTTATGGCCGCCTATCCCATTCAACCTGTTCTCGTAATTCATCTGTCCGAAGAAGTATTGTGCCGGAATAAAAGTGCTGTTGCCTGCCCCATAGCCCGACAAAAGCAGGTATGGCTGATCTCTGAAGAAGTCCACTACCGGTAGCTCCATATCCCGCTGGAGGGGCATTCCCAGTATAACATTGTTTTTCTGCCAGAAGGTATTGTCATACCGGTATACCGATCTTTTAAATACCAGCTGATACATGGTGCTGTTCTGGTTTTTGGCATACAGCTTTATAAAGTAGTCTTTGGACTCGGCGATGACGAGGAACAGCCCGATAATGATTCCCAGGGTACCGGTTATTTTGAGCCGGGTGGAAGATATCCGGGATACTACCATGAATACCAGTGTAGCCGACAGCATATTGATCCAGAACGTCTGTGACACCGTCAGTATGCCCATCAGTACAGAGAGGGCCGCCATGCGGTATTCTTTGTCTCTCATGAACAGGGGAATACATAAAGAAAGGAAGGCGCTGAACACTTTAGGCTCTCCGAATAATGCCTGTACACGGATGCTGAAGATGAATGTGGATGCTTCCATCATATACCGTTGTTGCAGGCCCAGTATCTCTCCAAGCGTTTCATTATGTAAAATGATCTGGCAGAATATCTGCAGCGCGGCGATCACAAAAGAGAATTTCGCGATCCTTTTCATTACATCTGCGAAGAAATCAAATGAGATCTTTTCTTTATCCTGCAGGATCTTGGCGCCGATGGCAAATAGGGGCAGGTATGTTTTTATGTAGAAATAAACGGGCCGCAGATAGAAGGCTGTTTGCTTACCTGGTGGATAATAGAACGGATCCCTGTAAAACTGCACGATCAGGAATATGACAATGCTCGACAAGGCAGGAAGTACCAGTAGTAACAGGAATTTCCGGCGTATATAGATCTCTCCCCTTATGAAGAGATGTATCTGCTCAAGCAAAAAGGCGGCGCTCACGAAGAAGGTCGCGGTAAAGGTAGGACCCACTTTAAGCATAGTGTATGCCTCAGTAGCAAACGCGTACAGTATGGCCTCCAGCGCAGTAATACGGTTATGGTAATGCAGATGCAGTAATGTGCCGGCAATTATCAGCGGCATGGTTTCTTTGAAAACCTCCACATAGATATTGCTGCTTACAAGTATATCATAGATTGTATCTGCCATAGTACTTATGATATGCGTTTGTAGAGGTTATACAGGAGTGTATTATTCTTGACAATCTTTTTCACCATATAGAAGAGGGGACTACATTTAAACACCGTATCTAACGTATATGCATCTGCCTCCTGGTCTGCAATAATCTCAGCCGGATGCAGGATGTGGAAAATAGAGCCATATACCATTTTTTTAAACCACACCGGTTCAGTTCTGGTGTGGGTGGCCTCTTTCCCATAGCCAATATTCCTGATCAGGTTTGTGTTGGGTGTTACGGCAAGTCCTTTGTTAAAAAGTACGCTCAGGAACCACTGAGTGTCCCAGGTATCCATTTTTTGTTCATGAAAGGATTCCAGGTCCCATCTGAATTGCGGAGGAAGATCATCCGGGGGAACATTCTTATACCTGAGCAATGTAAAGTCATAGTACTTCCATGCTCTTTTCCAGGTGGCCCAACCCCATATATGTGCATAACGGGAGAAATAATAAGAAGCATCTCCACGGGTGATACCGGCCTGATAGTTAGTACCACCAATATGCATTATCTGCATATTGTCGCGGTAACGTTCCAGCAGTATCTCACAGAAACTGTAAAAGGATGGATCAGGCAGACAATCATCTTCCAGTATAATCCCTTCTTCCACCTGTGAGAAAAACCAGTCGATGGCGCTGCTCACAGCAAAGGCGCAACCAAGGTTCTGGTCTCTGAATAAGGTGTGTATTTCGCAGGTCCAGTCCAGCCTTTGCAGGATGGCATCCCTGGTCTCCCTACATAGGGTGGCTTCCCCTGGTTTGTCGTAACGGGGTCCGTCTGCTGCAATAAATAACCGGGCAGGTTGTTGCTGCCGTATGCTTTCCAGTATCCGTATCGCCTGTTGCGGACGGTTAAATACCAGCAATAAGATCGGTGTATTCAAGTTCAGTTATTTTATAGCTTCCAGTGCAACTGCGTTTTCAAATCTCGATGCCTCTTCTACAAGCCTGAACATTTCATCCGGACAATCATTAAAGCGACAGGTCCGCACATGACTAAAACCTGCCTGTTGTAGTATATTGGAAAGGGAGGGCGTATCCCACATATACAGGTGTTCCCGGTTACCCAGGGTAGTTTGCAGCAATCCCTTCAATCCACGTAATCTTTGTTTTTTTCCCAGCATCGTTTTCTCCAGGAACTTTGTATTGGCCTCCTGATCGTTGTTGGTAAGGTCCTGCACATATTCTCTCGCGGCGCTTTCCAGGTCTGGCACCACACAACGGAAGTAGCCGCCGGGCTTCAGCATTTGCCAGGTATTACGGATGGCCAGCAGGCAGTCATCATACGCGAGGTGTTCAAGTACATGAGAACAGTATATGCCATCGCAGGAATCAGGGGCAATGCCGGGTAGTTCTTTCAGGATATCTCCCAGCAGTACATCTTCGGGGAATGCGACGTGCATTCTGTTCTTTAACAGACTACCTATTAACGGTAACTGCTGAAGGCGGAGGGTAGGCGATGCATCAAAATTCTTCCAGCCTTTGGGCGCTGAAAAAGGACCACAACCATATTGGACATATAACTTACTCATGATGCATGTTTTTAAAAAAATAGGTATAATAGGTTTTTGCGAAAATGGCATATCCCGCCTGGTGCATGAATTGTCCCAACTCACAATGCTGCATGTCAGAAAGCAGGAAAGGATCAGACTCAACCAGTATGTAGGTGGGTCTGTACTTTTTCCAGTTGTTGGACCGCAGCACATCCATATCCAGTCCTTCAGCATCAATGGTTAGAAAGTCAATGGACCTGCCGGCAGGCAGATAGTGATCCAGGATGTCTGCCAATGGCCATGTTTCGATTTTCTTTTGTTTTATCACACGATATTTCGGATCCTGTGTATACTCTTCTACCTTATGTGAAGAGAACGTGTTTAAAGCCGGTTCATTGAAAATATGGTAGGTCAGTTGTTGCCTGGTAGCAGATACGCCCATTTCCAGGTTGACATCTTGTGGGCGGTACCTGTCAAATAAAGCTTTCGAACCAGGCATGGGATCTATGTTAATACCTGTCCATTTCATTTTATGGAACAAGTAAGTATTCGATACGCGGAACGGATGATGTGCTCCTACATCCACATAAATACCATTGGTCTTGTTATCAAATATCCTCTTCAGTATAAGATCTTCTCCCTCTGAACTATAGGCAGGCGCGAGATACCGGATCTGTGGGGCAACTCTTGAGGCTAGCGTGGCAATTATTTTTTTTACACTCGTCATTTGGTCAAATGCTTTTCACGTATTACGGTTAGGAAATTGTCTGCAAATAGTTTCAATGCGTCGATCATATATCTTGTATCTGCCAGTGCCAATGCGGGAGACAACATTCTTTGTATGAGTGTTATCAATTGTCCTGTTTTGTCTATTACCACCAGCGTGGATACCACCACCATGTAGGATGCAACGGTGGCTATGGCAGCTCCTACTCCTCCCATAGAGGGAATGAGCAGGATGTTGATAGCAATGTTCACGACAAGTCCGGCACAGCTGGCATACAGGTTCGTTTTGTATGCACCCTCTATCAGCTGGTATTGCATTAAAGCTGTACTCAGAAACACCGGAATGTTGGCCCAGATATGAATGGAAAGAATGATCCCCGACTTCGGAAATTGAGCGCCATATAATACCTGAGTGACCCTGGCAGATGAAAAGGTCATTACTACTGCAATGGCCAGGCTTACCCAGAACGACAATCTTAACCATCTTTCCATTGCTTGCAGATAAGAGGAGGTGTCCTCATGCCTTTTGGATATTAATCCGGGTAGTAGGGCGGTTGCCAATACTGTAGGTAGTGCGTACCATAGCTCGGATATTCTTGCTGCTGCCGCATATTCTCCCAGTTGTACAGAAGTACCCAATGTATCGAGTAACAGCTGATCTGCCTTCACATACAGCAGGATCAATATACCTGTGAACATCAGTGGCCAGCTATGCAGGAAGAGGTGTTTTATCTCTGATAAACTGATAGCCGTAAAAAGGCGATGTCCTTCTTTTAGGTAAAAGACCAGTATGGTAAGATAGGTTAGTAACAATTCCGCAAATGACAGCCATACAAAATGAAGCAGGGTGCCATCGAGGTAGACAAATACAATTTTTATGATGCAGAAGGCTACAAAGAAACTGACCTTTGGAATAATGACCTTCTGTACTTCATTTTTCGCCTGGTAGAAATAGTCGAATACATCGAAACTCAGCAGGATAATATTCAATGCTGTGATGATTGTACAATACAGGTATACCTGTGAATGCTGTTTCGTAGCAAACACGATAGCTGCGCAGAAAAGGAAGGCAACAATGCCGGCTGTGAAACGTATGGCCAGTGTAGAAGCAATGATGCTGTCCTGTCTTTCCGGATGGGATACTATTTCTTTTACGACCACCTTGTCAAGTCCCAGTATGGCAAGACTGCCCACTATCGCCGTTAAGGCAATGGCATAGTTCCATATGCCAAAAGCCTCCGGCCCGATATGACGGGCTATCGTTGCGATAGTGATGAGACCTATGAACAACCTGGCAAGTTTATCTACCAGCAACCAACCGCTATTTTTAAATATCTTATGCAATCCGCTGTTTCATTTTTTTAGCAAATGTTGACCATACCTTAGTTTTATTGCCATTCTCAGCGTAAGAGTAATGATCGTAATAGTAGTAAGGATAGAAGGAGTCCTGCTCAATACCATTGAAAATAACGCCCGTTTTCCGGAAGAAGCTCTCCCTTACATTTTCTGCTACAGCAGTCATCTTGGACTTCAGTGTAAAGTTGTAGCGTACCATGAAGAGGGTACAGTCCACATACGGTGCAAGACTCTTCGAATCTGACACGATGCCGATGGGGGCTGTATCAATGATGATATAATCAAAGCGTTGCTTTAATGTTTCCAGCAATGCCTTCATACGATTACTTTCAATGAGCTCAACAGGATTGGGTGGAATAGGACCGGAGGAGATCAGGTGTAGGCCCTCCGTTCCGGGTACCTTTTTGATGATCTCATCTATTGTTTTGCTTTCTACCATGTAACTGGTCACGCCAACCTGGTTGTCCAGTCCGAGGGAGCGGGATAATTTCGGTTTGCGCAGATCGAGTTCCAGCAACACCACCTTTTTATTGTTGACGGTGAGCGCATTGCCCAGATGTGCTGTCATAAAGGTCTTTCCCTCACCGGAAATACTGGAGGTGATCATGATGGTAGCCGAACTGTTATGTTCACTCAACAGGAAGCGCAGGTTGGTACGAAGATTAAAGATCTGCTCCAGCAATATCGACCTGTTATGCAGCGACATATCTTTTCCCTGTGTCTCATCCTGGTAGATCTCTGCCATTACCGGCCTGCCAAAGGCTTGTTCTATTTCTGATTTATCAAGTACTTTATTGTTGAGGAAATATTTAATATAGACGTATACTGTACAGAGTACCAGGGCCGCAGCAAGGAAACCGACATATACCAGTGTCTTTTTAGGTGATTCGGGTTTGGACGGTACAAATGCCGGGGCGAGTACTTTATTGTCGGTAACATTACTGGCGTAGGAGATAGCGGCTTCCTCTTTCTTTTTCAACAGGTGCAGATACAGGTTCTCCTTTACACCCTGCTGTCGTTTGATATTGATGTACTCGCGTTCATAAGCCGGGATATTGGCGATCTTGGCCTGTATCTGGTTCACCTTGGTTTGCATCTGGCTCTGCGCTACACCGGCGTTACGTTTATAGCCGGAAATATAGTTCCTGATCGTGTTCTTTGCATCAACGATCTGGGCATCTGTATTCTGCAGGATCATACTGTTCGGTTGCAGGGAGAGAGAAAGCCTTTTCTTCTCTTTCAGCAATTCTTCATATCGGTTGATCATACCTGTCAATGCCTGGTCTACATTGCCTAGTACCGGTGCAAAGGGATAGTCTGTGCCTGGGTCATTAATGTAAGATTCTACCTGATCAAATACTGACAGCTGCATATTGGCATCGTTCAGTTTCAGATCGGCTTCTTTTACCTGATCCAATGCTAATTTGGAACTACCTTCTATATCTGTGATGCCACGTTGTACCTTAAACTGCTCTTCCTGTTTTTCAAGTAATCCCAGTTCGTCTTTAAGGGAGTCGATACGTACATTGAGAAAGCGGATAGTTTTGAGCGCTACCTGGTTCTTGTCATCAAGGGTATATTCATTGTAGGTGTCCAGCAGTGCGGTCAGAAAATGGGCAGTGCGGGAGGCTATTCTGTCTTCATAGGTCACCATCACAACAGTAGCATCCCTGTTGACCAGTGCAGTACCAATGTCTTCTATTTTCTTATAAGCCAGTTCCTCCACAGAGTCGATCTGTATCCGGTAAGTATTCCTGGCGGCGTCCGGCACTGTTGGGTCGAAAGAAATGCTGAACTGTTTATTGTTCACCATAAAAGGTTCGCCAGAATGGACGTTGAAAGTGCTGCGATTGTCATCGTGCTGCTCGTTCACCCACTTAACCTGCAGGAGCTTGTTGTCTTCCCTGACATCAAAAATATAATTGCCCATATTGGTGCTATCGCCCAGGAAATTCAAGGTAAGCGGGTTCTGTTCATAGATCTCCTCGTTGCGGAAAGTACCTTTCACATAATAGCGTACATTAAAACGATTATCACGGATTACCTTTTCTACAAGGATAGGAGACTTTAATACTTCCATCTCATTTTCGATGTTTTTTCCACTGTTGAAGAGGGATAGAGACTTCAGCAGATCTGTTTCCTCACCGTTCTTCTTTTCATCTTTGAGATATAGTTTGGCGCTCGACATATATCTTGGCAGTGCGTACTTGAGATAGGCAAATGCACCGCCTGCTGCTAACAGTAGTACAATGAGATACAGTGGCCAGTGGAATAACAGTTTTTTGAACAGATCGCCAAGATCTATGATGACATTTTTATTATTTAAGTCTTTATTACGGTTCATTTGCGGTATCATTTTACGGAAACAATAACAATGGTGGTGATCAATGACAGAATGCCGATAGCTGCAGGTAACAGCTGTACTATCTTAGAGGTATTGAACTGTTTGTTAGGACCTGGTTTTACATATATTACATCATTATTATGCAGATAGTAATAAGGGGAAGCGAGCGTTTGACCATTGTTCAGGTTCAGCGATGCATATGTTTTCTCTCCATTCACTTCGCGGATGATCATGATATCGTTCCGGAGTGCCGTTATATTCATATCACCCGCCATACTTAAAGCATCCAGCACCGACGCCCTTTCGCCGGATACACGGTAGGATCCAGGCCGGGCCACGTCTCCCAATACCGAGATGCGGAAATTGGCAATACGGGTCGACACATAAGGATTACGGATCGTTTTGTTTAACTCCTGTGTGATGATATCATTTATTTCAGTGGTGGTTTTATTCTTTACATAAACTTTACCGATCATGGGAAGGTTTATATAACCCGTACTGTCTACAATATACCCGGCGTCCATACCATCGGGAGATACATGAGATGAATTGACCGCTGCGGGGTTTAGTATGAGAGAAATATCTTTATCGATCGTTGTAATAGTGATCTGTAATATATCTCCGGGTTGTACTTGAAGTGCCTGCAACCTGTTCGCAGATGCTGTTCCGGTTGCTTTTTCGAGGTCATTGAAATAAGTGATCTTTTTAGTGTTGATACAGCTTGTAAGAAGGACCAGGGTAATTAATAACAATAAATAGAATTTAGCTATCATATCTGATTTCGATTAATAAAACAAGGTGGTAACGTTTGCTACCTCATACGGATAACCTGCGTTATGTAGTGATCTGATTATTGACAACAGTAATAAGACCAGGTGCTGGTTTTCTTAGTAGCCGCTTCCTGAACATTTCCTGTAGAGGTAGTTCATAATAATAATGAGTAAGAATACTTAGTGGAATCAACACTGCATAAAAAAGGAGTACTGTAAACGGTGAATGAAAGACCTCCCTGCTAATCCCCAGCGTATCGACCGCAATAAAGAAGAATACCATTAACGGGAAATGGATCAGGTATAATGCATAACTGGCATTCCCCAATACCAGCGCCCATTTTACCTTCAGACTTCCCCTTGTGGTTTCAGATAATGCAAGTGTTAGAATAGTAACAGGAGATATGACCGTTCTGAAGAAAGTGTTCCTGGACAGGTCGTACAAGGCCATGTCAAATGTTTCGTCTTTACCGGGTAGTACCTTCTTCATCAATATCAGTGAAAAATCCCTGATATAGGAGAATGCATATTCGGTCAGCGCGATCGTCCATAATATAACAGCCGTGACAGTTACAATAGTGGTGACCCTGCGTAAGTTTTTTCTTTTAATAAGCCATGCATAAAAATGATAGGCGAGTCCCCCGATGAAGAATGAATAGATGCCCTGGCCTATCATAGAATAAAAATGTTGTATAATAGCGCCTGCCACTACGATAGCCAGCAGTAGCCCTTTATGATGATGTAACCTTTTCCGGCTGATAAGGAAGAACAGCAGATATAAGAGCAGTTCTACAGATACTGACCAGGAAGGACCGTTAAATCCGTTGAGGGCTGGTGTGCTCTCAAACCCCCAGCTATGTATTACGAACAGATTTAACAGAAAGTGCCGGGCATCATTATTCTGAATAATAAAGGTGTGCCCGTTCATGCTGACCATAATGTATTGCAGCAATATCAGCGATAACAGGGTGATAAAGTGAACAGGGTACAGGCGGGTGAGCCGGTAACAGATGAAGTGATTGAAAGGCGTTCTCCTGTCAGCTATTTTATCCGCATAGAACCAGAAGAAGATAAATCCTGATAACAAAAAGAAAAGATCTACTGCATAAAACGCATGGTGGTAAAAAATTGACAGGTAGGGGAATAAAGGGAGCCCTAGTTCTTCCAGAGGTTTGGTCTGTAAAGTCTGATCTGAATAAAAATAGAACTGCCAGTGGCATAAGACGACAATAAGGGCAGCAAGTCCTCTTATAGCATCCAGGCTGAAAAAATATCGTGGTGAAGACGCGTTAGAAATCATGGAATGGCAATCAAGTAGAGACAATAAAACACCTTATAATGATTGGGGCACCATTATATGCAAACAAGTTTTGCAGATTTTTATTGATTACGGCATTCTCAGACTGAGGCAAGTTAAATCAAAAATATCATATGCGCAAAATTGCGAAAAAAGTTAAGCAGGGCAGAACGACTCCTTTGTCATATTGAGTATGCCAAAAGAAGCACCTGAACGCATATGTTATGAATTATCGCGAAATGAACAATAATTGTAATTATATGTATTTATGTGGTAATAAATTTTAGGAGAGCGCTCCGCTTACTCAATTCATACCATGTTCCTGATGAAACGAATGACGAAATTGGTGAATGTCTTACACCATTTTCTATACACCTCCAGAAAAGCACAACAAACAGACCTGCTGTTACTAGGTACGCTACTCGCCCGGCAGAATAAGGAATTGCCGGTTATTGACAATATTTCATCCGCTGAGTTTAAAGTCTTCTCCCAGACAGGAGATGATGGTATTATTCAATATCTCATTAATAAAGTATACATCCCCGAAACTACCTTTATTGAGTTTGGTGTGGAAAACTATGTTGAGTCCAATACACGCTTCCTGTTAAAATATAACAACTGGTCGGGGCTTGTAATAGATGGATCGGGAAAGAGTATCCGTTATATCATGTCTGATGATATCTATTATCAGCATGACCTGAAAGCAGTGCAGGCATTCATTACAGCTGAAAATATCAATGACCTGATCGAAAGGCAGGGGCTGAAGGGAGAAATAGGGCTACTGTCTGTCGACATTGATGGTAACGACTATTGGGTATGGAAGGCTATTAATATCGTTGATCCTGTAATAGTCGTAGTGGAGTATAATAGTGTATTCGGTATTGACAGAGCAGTGACGGTGCCTTATAAACCGGATTTTGTAAGAGCGCAAGCCCATTATAGCCACCTGTATTTTGGTGCCTCCCTGAAAGCATTATGCGTATTAGCTGAAGAAAAGGGATATGCTTTTGTAGGCTCCAATTCAATAGGTAATAATGCTTATTTCGTAAAGAAGAACAGGCTGGGAGCTCTCAGGGCCCTCAGTGCAGAAGAGGGGTATGTTTATTCCAGCTTTCGCGAAAGCCGGGATAGAAAAGGGAACCTCAATTACTTATCGGGATCTGAAAGATATGAATGTATAAAAGGATTGCCTGTATATAATATAATGACAGGACAGGAGGAACAATTGTAACACCACCACAACAAAACTACACTAAGCAATGAATCCATTTACCGATGCTTTGAGAAAAGTATACGTCTTTATTTTTGCCCGGAAGGCACTTTATCCCATTAACCTGCTACTGTATAAATTAAGTATGAGAGGGCTGGGTATCATGAACCATGAAAACGATCATATCAGTGGTGAGAATGCCTTTGTGAAATATATGATCTCTACCGGGCGGTTCAGCAGAGGTGTGATCCTGGACGTAGGAGCTAATGTTGGTCATTACTCTGTCATGCTGCGTAATAAAAAGGTCCGGCTACCTATATATGCGTTTGAGCCGCATCCTGTTGCTTATAATAAACTGGAGGAGGCAGCGGCAATGCACCATTTCATTCCTGTTCAAAAGGGCGCGGGAGAGCATGTTGAGACCACATTTATTTACGACTATATAGAGAACAAGGGGTCAGAGCATGCCAGTATGTATAAAGAGGTGATCGCCGATTTTCGGAAGAGTGAGGTGGAAGAGATTACCATTGACCTGACCACTATTGATGAGTTTATTGAAGACTATCAGCTGTCGGAGATTGCATTGTTAAAAATAGATACGGAAGGAAATGAACTCAATGTATTAAAAGGAGCCCGCCGTGCCATTAAAAGTGGAATGATCCAGGTTATTCAAATTGAGTTTAATGAGATGAATGTGATTTCCCGCACCTTCTTTAAGGATATCATAGATATATTGCCGGGATATGAATTCTACCGTCTGCTACCCGATGGCCTGAAAGCCCTCGGAGAATATAATGTGGCTGCTTTCGAGATCTTCGCCTTTCAGAATATAGTTGCTATAAGGCGCTGAAAATAAATCGATTAAAAGGAATGTCAAAAATGCTGGGAACTGCGCAAAAAAAGTGCGCATATAGTCACAAATATTGCATTATTATTATAACCTTAATAAGAAATGCATATGAACAGCATTAACGGTAAAGATCTGTTGGCCATCGGTTATCAGCAGAGTAAAATACTTGGTTTAGCACTTGAAGTGATAGGAAAATATTATCAGGAAGCTGAATATGAAACTGTGCTGGCGCTGATGAAAGACCTGCTTGAAAAACCTGAAGCTTTCCTGGATCATGAGATACTGGAAGACCTGGCTACAAAGATGATTGAAGAGGCAAAGGAGATTGACGAAACCATTTTTCTGAACAATACGGCGAAGGAATTCGCTGTATATGGATCAGCACATATTGCGGAAGGGGCGCTGACACAGATGAGAACAGCCATGAGACTGCCGGTTACGGTAGGAGGGGCTTTGATGCCGGATGCGCATCAGGGATATGGGTTACCGATAGGAGGGGTACTGGCTACAAAGAATGGGGTGATCCCTTATGGTGTAGGTGTGGATATTGGTTGCCGTATGGCCTTGTCCATCTTTGATATTACTGAAGAAGACTTCTTTCATACCCCGGATACCTATAAACGGGAATTAATTGCCCATACCCGTTTTGGAGCAGGACACGGATACCATGGTAAGGACAGGACAGAACATGCTGTGCTGGACCGGAATGAGTTCAATATGACCCCCTTCATCAAAACCCTGAAAGATAAAGCCTGGTCTCAGCTGGGCACTTCCGGAGGAGGTAACCACTTTGTGGAATGGGGTATCATTGAATTTGCAGCAGACGATCAACCACTCAACATACCTAAAGGAAAATACCTGGCACTGTTGTCCCACTCCGGTTCCAGAGGTATGGGTGCCACCATTGCCGGTTATTATACCCGGCTGGCCAAGGAACTGTGTAAACTACCGAAGGAAGCAGCTAATCTTGCCTATCTGGATATGAATACGCAGGCTGGTCAGGAATACTGGCTGGCAATGAATCTGGCCGGTGATTATGCTTCCGCCTGCCACGATGTGATCCACAATAAACTGGCGAAGGCCATTGGAGGTAAACTGTTGGCCAAAGTGGAAAACCATCACAACTTTGCCTGGAAAGAGAGCTGGAATGGAGAAGAAGTGATCGTGCATAGAAAGGGCGCCACACCGGCAGGTAAGGGCGTAATGGGGATCATTCCGGGATCAATGACAGCTCCGGGATTCCTGGTGAGAGGTAAAGGAGAGGAAATGGCTATTAATTCCGCCTCACATGGAGCCGGACGGCAGATGAGCCGTACCAGCGCGATACAGCATATTACCCAACAGGAAATGCAGGCTATATTGCAGGCCAATGGCGTAACATTGATCGGCGCTGGTCTGGATGAAGCGCCTATGGCCTATAAGGACATTAATGTAGTGATGGAAGCACAGAAAGACCTGGTGGATATCGTTGCTAAGTTCTCCCCGAAAGTGGTGAGAATGGCGGACGATGGAAGTACGGAGGACTGATTACGGCTGTGTCTGACTGACTCAGCATGAGTTTTGAGAGGAAATAACCAGTGTTCATGTTAATTCCGTTAAATATGAAAAAACAACAAACGCTGGTTAAAATCAAAGCATGCTCGAAGCACGAATGGTTTTATGTAGCTCCGGGAGTATGGGGACTCCGTGACAAGATCGTCAATGTCTATTTTATACATGACGCCTCTACCAACCACTGGGTACTACTGGATACGGGCCTCTCCACTTCTGCAGGCAGGATCAAAAGAGTGGCGAAGCAGTTGTTCTGGCCACAGGCTACACCTGTTGCTATTATCCTTACACACGGACATTTTGACCATACCGGCTCGGTGAAGCAACTTGCTGATGAATGGAATGTCCCGGTATATGCACACTACCTGGAGGCGCCCTACCTTACCGGACGTTCTGCTTATCCGCCGCCAGATCCTACCGCCGGCGGCGGATTGTTTACAACTCTCTCGTTTTTGTACCCAACAGGCCCCATCGATCTTGGGGGCCGTTTACTAATGCTGCCGGAACAAGGAAATATACCGGGCCTGGAAGAGTGGCAGTATTTCCATACACCTGGCCATGCACCGGGACATATCAGTCTGTTCAGGGAACAGGATGGTGTGTTGCTGGCAGGAGATGCTTTCGTGACTACACAGCAGGAATCATTATTGTCCGTACTGAAACAGGAAAAGAAGCTTTCGGGTCCTCCACGTTACTTTACGTATGACTGGGGCGCAGCAGAAAAATCCGTTCAGACGCTTGCCTCTTTACAACCATCAGTTGTAGCTACCGGGCATGGAAAACCTATGGAAGGTGAAGCGCTGAAAGCATTGCAGGAACTGGCAGATCATTTCAGGGAAAAAGCGGTGCCGGTAGGCGGCCGTTATTCACAGGACCCTGCTGTTGCCGGCATCAGTGGTGTTGAATTTGTTCCTGCTGCCACTAAGAGAAATACATTGCTGAAAGCTGCGGTTGTCCTTGCTGTGGTGGGTATTGGCGTTTTGCTTGCAAGTGCAGCGAAGAAAAAATATAGCTGAAATGGAGAAAAAAAAATGTGAGTATTGTTGATATAATAACCTTGTTATTATTAAGAAATAATCATATATTGTATATGAATTATTTTTTAACCCGAATTACATTTTATCTTATGAAAAAAGTTTTCCTCTTTGCACTTTCATTGTGCCTTACCCTTTCTTTTTCCGGACTGAATGCCGCCAACAGCCACTCATTAAAAGTTCCTGCAAAACAGGCAGCGGCAAAGCCTTTTGCTTATGAAACTGATGGCGTGCTAACCGGTAGTCCTTATGGCGATATTGCCTGGCATATCTTTTACATTGGTAATGCTCCGCAAACCGTAACGTACACCAATAACGGAACGACCTATGGTCCTTATACCTTCTCTGGCAATCAGGCTCCAGGTCCCAAAAACCAGCTGGGTATCATTTATGCACAGGTAGCTAACGGAAACGCCTCTTTTATCACTATCTGGTAATGATAATTCCACTTTACAAGTTCCGCTCCATACATACACAGAGCGAAACTTGCCAAAGTGAAATTCCTGTCCGATGTGTATGCAAATTACTTTCTTATAATGAGTTAAATAAGCGTAGATACGCTGAAGATGCTGCGTAGAAGTACGGATATTTCGGTTGTGATATAAGTCCGTAAAGACAAGTATCTGATGGCTTACATGTATTTTGATGGTCTGGGAAAGGAGCTTTCTGACGCTCCTTTTCCAGACCATTATTTTTTTAACACCCAAACAAACAGCAATATCAAAATGACCAGGTTAAAACAGATCATCATGCAAAGAAGCAGCTTACGTGAAATATTGTGGGCGCTGCTCGTGATCGCTCTTATATTGTTTGCAGCCTCCCGCCTGAAAAGATAAAGACCCCTTGTTATCCTTTTTAGTGTACCTTTATAACAGTAGCCCGGCATTCGGAGAGCTACGGAGAAAGCTAATTGAAAGACATGCCAATAAACAAGGCAGCAGTACATTATCAGCCAGAAGCTTAAACTGATCAAAAAACCGGCTGCTGCGCAGTAATATGCTATCGGAGAGACTGGAGGTGAACCGGAATCGGTAGACAAGAGAACACATCAACCGTATCTTAACAAAGCACAGAGGCGTGCGCCCTTCTACGTTTGGAATGGACGCTATGGTGGAAAAACCGTAGGGAAGCCCTCGTATATTAATTTATGAAGTCATGATGCTATTTCGCTCCTTGCTCCCCTATATCTTCCTGGGGGCAACCCTTCCTGGCTGTTCAACTGTTTATGAAAGCAGGGTAACTTTTTTCAATTGTGGTCCGGAGCCGGACACCACTATCGCTGTTCTGAAAGGACGTGTATTCGAACAGAAGATCCTGCCGGGGAAAGATTCTCTTATGCCTCTTTCCGGGGTAGTCATCACCATGGAAGACGGAGCAAAGACTGTTACTGCCGACACCTCAGGCAGCTTTACCCTATACCTGGGACTGAAAAGTACACACACCTTTACTGTTACCCGGCCTGGTTATCAGCCCCTGAAAGTCGACGGATTTTTTGCAGAAAAGGAAGTACTGGCAGAGATCAATATTGTGCTCGCCAGGGGAACGATGAAAAGGACCGGAAGAATAACGGCCTGTAATTTAGCATATTGATATAGGGGTAGTAGCTGATATTACCGTTACATATGAAGATGAGATTAAAACCTGAAGAGAAGGTCAGGTGATTAGCCTCGCCTCAGGGAGGGCTGTATGTTCGTAGCCTTCGGTGCCAACCGGTGAATAACACCGTCTAAAAAAAATAAACGGATGTATGATTACACCCGTTTCTACCTAAACCTACAACTGTTTATTACTGTAATTATTTTTCGTGTTTTGCGTCACAAATGTAGTACCTCAGAAGGGTATATTAAAAACCAATATCACGGTTTAAGAAACCAATTTTTCTGCTCATCTAAAATTTTTATTAGAAGCAGAAAAATTGGTTTTTTTATCCGCCTTTTTGGGATTGATGCACAATGTATCGCGACATAATTTTGTGTCATCAGATTTATACAGCGCTGCGATAAACAGAATAGATAGACAGAAGAACAATAGAAGAACAAAAGATTAACAGAACAAGATTAAAACGAAAGACGATGAAAAAGATAATTAAGACAGGCATTACGACATTAGCATTGGTATTGGCAGTAGCAGCAGGAGTAAAGGCACAAACGAAAGGCAACAGTGAACCACAAAGACCTTCATTCTCTTTGAGTGTTGGTCCGGAAGCAGGAATACCAGTTGGGAACTTTAGCGATTTTTACAAGTGGTCTTTAGGCGGTTCTGTACAGGCAGATTATGCCATCATCAAGAAAACATTATACGTGAACCTGAATGCAGGATTTGCAAATGTCTTCGCGGATGATGTACCTGGTCTCGATGATTTACAGTGGATTCCCGTGAAAGCAGGCTTAAGGTATTATCCTTTCCAGAGTAATAATCTGTATGTACAGGGACAGGCCGGTGTCAATTTTATAACAAATGGTCCAACCGGTTATAAGACAGCGGCCTTCACCTACAGCCCACAAATTGGTTACCTGATCCCGCTTGGCAAAGGCAGTTACCTGGATGCAGGCGTGAAGTTTGACGGTAACTCAAAGTTTGTTGACGGGGGAGATGCAGCTAATCTGATAGGATTAAGAGTAGCATACACTTTCAAATTATAAGCAGAAACATAGGATAATTTAGGATAAGCATAGGACAAACAGGACATAATTGTTAAGGGGTTTATAATCAAATGGAATAGGGCCTTTCGTCTGAAAGGCCCTATTTGTATTTTATGCGATAGAAGATGTATTATGCGACAGATAATTTTTTAAAATCAGACGGATTCTCATCTGCAAACTTCTTGAAGAAACGGCTGAAGTGTGAGCTGGTATCAAAGTTCAGCTGATCAGATATTTCCTTCACACTGAGCGTAGAAGTAGACAGCAGCAGTTTCGCCTCCAGGTATAAGCGGCTGTGAATGATCTGCAACGCATTTTTACCGGTTTCCTGTTTAACAATCTCACTCAGATGTTTGGCAGTAATGTGCAGCATATCAGCATACTCCTGGACCGTTCTTTTATCCAGGAAGTGCTCCTCCACAAGGTCCCGGAAACTAACAAAAGTGGCATACTGCCTTGTCAGCTGATGGTTAGGACGGCTCTCCTGGCATTTTTCAAATGCGCGGTTCACTTCATACAACAGCTCCACCACCTGCAAGCGTACAATCTGCAGAAAGAATGGATTGCTTTCGCGGTATTCCTGGTCTATCCTTTCAAAGAGTGACTTTGTCTTCTGGAAATGCGGTTCTGACAATGTATACACCGGCGCACAGGAAGGATTGAGATCTATCAGCGGATCAAGCGCGCTTTGCTTGATAAAAGCATCTGTGATAAACTCCTTCTTGAACATCACCATGTACAGTAACAGGTCGTCGGAAGCATTATCAAAAGAAGTAGTATGTTTAGGTGATACGATGTGCAGGGATTTTGGGCCTACATCAAAAGTAAAGGCGCCGATCGTTTTCTGACAGGTGCCCCTGATGCACAGAATAATCGCATAATGATCAGTCCTGATGGGAGGACCACTCTTCACGCTTCCCTCATTGCTCAGTACAGCAAAATTATTCGGGTGAAGCAGCTCATCGTATTTATCCATCCCGAAACTCTGTGTCACTTTTTTGTCAAGCGACAGGTAATAGCGGATCGTCGATGGAATATCGAATATTGGCAAGTTCGTGTTCATAATCAGGGGGCAAAATTACGGTAAAATTAGTGTAATGAACTCCGCAAGAACCGGGTTTATGTCATAAACCGGAATGTCTATTTTTGTATTGTAAATGAAATAGATATGATTTCTCAGGAATTAACAAATTATGAACGGATTGCCAGGGCAATTGAATACCTGAAAATGAACTTTAAGAGCCAGCCTTCATTGGAGGAAGTGGCTGAAAATGTGTACCTCAGCCCATATCATTTTCAGCGTATGTTCACCGAATGGGCAGGTGTCAGCCCCAAAAAATTCACACAATATCTCAGTGTGGAATATGCCAAGTCGCTATTAAAAGAGAAACAGGCTTCCCTTTTTGATACTGCTCTGGAAACAGGCCTTTCCGGAACCGGTAGGTTACATGATCTTTTTATGAAAATTGAAGGGATGACCCCGGGCGAATACAAAAACGGGGGAGAAGCCCTGTCCATCAACTACAGTTTTGCCGAAAGCCCTTTTGGGCCCCTCATCCTGGCGGCCACTCCCAAGGGACTGTGCTACCTCGCATTTGAGGAAGACCAGGAACAGGCCTTCCGGCATCTGCAGGAACAATTTCCCAACGCCCGGTTCCAGCAGATACTGGATCTGATCCAGCAGAATGCATTGTACTTCTTTACGCAGGACTGGAATACGCTGGAGCAGGTGAAACTGCACCTGAAGGGCACTCCTTTTCAGCTGAAGGTCTGGGAAGCATTGCTGCAGATTCCTATGGGAGAACTGTCCAGCTATGGGCAGGTGGCTGCTGCTGCCCACGCAGAACGGGCTTACCAGGCGGTTGGAACAGCAGTGGGAAATAATCCAGTGGCTTTTCTCATTCCCTGTCACAGAGTGATCAGGTCCAATGGCGAATTTGGTGAATATCACTGGGGGAGTACCCGTAAATTGGCAATGATAGGCTGGGAGGCTTCAAGGACCCGGTAATAGTTAATGGGCTAATTTTGTTACATCTTACAGCTGAAAATATCCCATTCTACAGGCATTTCTTCCTCCAGTAATCCTACCAGCTCCTCATTGCCGGCCAGTATACCGGTATTGGTCTCCAAGCCGAAGGCCTCACCTACAATGGTCTGTACCTTTCCGCCAGCTTCTTCCACCATAAGGGCACCTGCCAGCCAGTCATAGACATCCGCCCCATATTCCCAGAATGCGTCCAGTCTACCAGCAGCTACATAGGCCAGTTGGAGGGAAGAGGGGCCCAGCATCCTGACAGCACCCGCTTTTGGCAATAGTTTCCCCAGGCTGGTCAGCAGCAGGGTCGTCTCCTTTTTCTCTTTCAGGGGCTGATTGGGATGAGCTGTTGCCAGAATGGCGTCCTGGATGGTATTGCGGACGTTGACCCTGAGCTTCTCTCCATTCAGCCAGGCGCCTTGTCCCCGGAGGGCAGTAAACATTTCATCCCTTACAGGATCATAAACGATAGAAAAAGCAGCGCTGCCATTCTCCATGAGCACCAGCGAGATGCACCAGGGGGAAAAGCCCTGCAGGAAGTGTATGGCCCCGTCCATGGGATCGCATACCCAATACATACGGCCCAGGGCCGGATCTTTTTGCCTGGTGGTATCAAATTCCGCATCAGACCAGGGAATATCGGGTGCTATAGTTAGCAGTCCTGCACGGATAATGTGAGTGGAAAATGCATTGATTGCCCTGAATTGCTGCACCAGCTTCTCCCGGTCTCCTGCTCTGGCAGAAGGTACCTGTGCGTTTTTGAGCGATTTTCCGGCTTCTTTTATGACTTCACAGCTCTTTCTAAGTAGTGTTTCCATACTTGTGATTTTAGGGCAAAGAAAGGCCGGAAAACGCGGTAATAGTTGGAGGCAAAAAGGAAGGTATTGGACTATTCGTGGAATTTGTTCCGGAAAGCCCCGGGAGTTTCCCCTGTCAGTTTACGGAACAGGCGGGAAAAATAGGTATGATCTTCAAATCCTAGCTCCCAGGCAATAGTCTTGACAGGTTTATCCGTATAGTATAGTAATCTTTTAGCTACGTGAAGCATGGCATACTGGCGCCAGTAGGTAACGGGGAAGCCTGTAGTCTCCCGCACGCAGTCATTCAGATGGGCGGTTGTAATATGCATCTGCCGGGCAAAGTAGGCGGGCGTCTGTCCGGTAGGCTGCTGTTGCAATAGTTGCATGAACTGCCGGGTAATAACAGCTGGTTGTCCTTTCAGTTGTATCGTCTTATCCTGTGCCATTTCAAGTTCCGGCAGGATGCGGTGAAAGAAAGCCTCCCCCAATCCTTTCAGAATGGCCGGTTTATGCTTGTTGGTTGTACAGGAAGTGTTGAACGCTGTCTGCAGCACAGCAGCTATCTGGAACAGGTCTTCTGCATTTGTCAGTGGCACATATTGCTGCCTGATGTCCAGGCCCGGCAGAACGGCGGCTAATGCATTGGGAATCAGAAAGGGTGCACAGGATATGGCCCAGCCAGTCGGTGCGCTCGGCCGCGTTGAGAAATGGACCTGTAGTGGTTTAATCACAACCAGCGCCGGCGCTTCACATTGAAAAGTTTCCTTTTCTATTTCCAGTTTACCCTTTCCAGCCGTCAGTAACACGAACAGGTAGTGATCATCCTGGTGAGGTTGGGTGGCCTCCGGAAAATCTACGGGCAGTTCCTCTATATACATTCCGCCAATGGCATAAGGCTCCAGCGAATAAAAGGGTATTGGGTGCGATGTCTTCTTCACGTTAACAGATTGCGGATCACAAATTTACAAATAACAAAGTATAAATCAACCCGGGATCAGCGGCTTGTAGGTATAGTGGAGATTCAGTGGAGGCTTTATCCTATAGGCTCTCTGGTCCTACATTACAGGCACTTTTCTATAGCCGTGGCTATAGGAAGTGCCTATAATGCTATAGTAATGGGCCTATAGGATATAGCCTCCACCGAATCTCTACTGGATCTCTACCGGGTACATTCCCGCAGGAAACCAACTTGAGGGGAACGTATCGATTCCCGGGGATTTATCCCCGGGCTACAAACAAGACGACCCCAAAGGGGGCGATTACCGGGGATGCCTTTGTTTGTTTCCTGCATTCAAAAACGACGCCGGCCACGATCTCATACAGAAATCGTGGCCGGCGCCCCTAAAAAAGTTATCAAGGTACTTTAATCGTCTTCCTCTCTACCGTTTGTGCACTGAAATACCCAATTGCATTCCCCGAAATATTACTTACAGGGTTTGCAGGTGTAGCGGACTCACTCTCGCCGGTAGCACTGCTGCTAAGACTGAAGAAATACTTATACACCGCAGCATCAATATTCAGCATTTCCACGGTGATCTCATCCCCGCTGTTAATGTCATACTCGTGGTCATCATCATCTTCCCCCAGGATGTACAAGCGGGTATTGATATCGTTACCGTTGGTAAGATCATCATTACGCACATAGTAGCGTTTTACTTTTGTGCCCCTGATGAACTGCTGGAAACGGTAGTAATTTGTTTCTCCTGCAGGATCTTTGAAGCTGACATTGGCCACTTTGGTGATATCCCCGAAAAGATCTTCCTCTACGATAGACAAAGAATCCATCGGCACCTTTGATGGCATATAAGACGTTGCGGTATACTGCTCATTGCCAAGGGTAACCAGCAATCCATAGGTATTACCGCTGGTGCCGGATAGTTCAGGTGCAACATATACACCTGTTGACGTTTCAGTCAGCAATGTGGTGTCGCCGTTATGATAGATCTGCACCTTTGCGCCGGATACGCCTGCAAAGGAGTTGTCTGCAGCAAAATCTTTGGTGCGACTGAGCTTCACAACACAGTCTCCTTTGGTATCTGTCAGCACAGCCTCGATCACCAGCTTGTTGTCATTGCCGTTCAGATTAAGATCGATCTCTTTTTCACAGGAGGTGCCGAGTAACAGCGCCGCGCCTAGTATGGTATATATAAAACTGTTACGCATGGTCATTAAAACTTAAAGTTATAAGAGATAGAAGGAATGAATTTGAACAGTGCCGTTTGTTTTGCAACCGTCTTATTCGGATCTTCCTTACTGTCTTCGAAGGTGATAGTGTATGCATTTTCTCTGCCATAAGCATTGTACAGACTGAAGGCCAGTTCTGATGACCAGCGTTTACGTTTCTTCAGCTGCAGTGTAGCACCCAGGTCCAGACGGTGATAGTTCGGCATGCGGTAAGTATTACGGCCGGTGAAGTAATATACAGTCTGACCATCTATCTGGTATTTACCGGAAGGATAAGTCACGGCGTCGCCGGTGTAATAGATCCAGTTGGCAGATAATGTCCATTTCTTACTTACCTGGTACATCGCTACAATCGCTATATCATGTGTTCTGTCCTGGCGTGCATTGTACCATTTGTTGTTATTGATACCATCTATCTGTCTCTCCGTTTTTGAGAGTGTATAACTCAGCCATCCGCTGAATTTACCTACTCTCTTTTTGAACAACCACTCAATACCATAAGCACGTCCTTTACCGAACAGCAGTTCCGATTCTATTGCGTTGCTGACAGTATTCACATCAGCACCATCACGGTAGTCGATCTGGTTTTGTAAAGACTTGTAATAAGTTTCAACAGTCAGTTCATAGTCGCCGCCGAAAAGGTCTTTATAGTAACCGATAGAGTACTGGTCGGATATTTCAGGTTTGATGATGTTGGTGCTGGCCACCCATTTATCCGTAGGACTGCTGGTAGTACTATTGGATATCAGGTGCAGGTTCTGTGTGTTGCGTACATAAGATGCTTTCAGTGAAGAGGTGCTGTTCAGCTTATAGCTGAGCGCCAGTCTGGGTTCCAGGTTTACGTATGTCTTTACAAAATCACCACTCTTATAATGCAGGGTATCGAGTATCTTACCCTCCTTGTCTATGTTAAAGAAGTCGCCTTTACCCAGTACGCTGAAAGCAGACACACGCAGACCATAGGTCGCGCTCAGCTTGTCAGACATTTTCCAGTTATCAGTGACATACAATGCATTCTCCCAGGAATAACGGTCTTCCAATGTCCTGGCGTTGATCTGAGAAGTTTCAGAAGTAGTGACTTGTCCCGGAGTGATGGTGTGGTAAATGGAATTGATACCAAAACGGATGTTGTGGCTGGAAGATGGGTACCATTGTAACTCTTCTTTCAGATTGTAGTCCCTGATCTTCGAATAAATATCTGCATTCACAGAGCCGCTGTTAATGGAGATAGTATAGTCGTAATTACTATAGATGAGGGAGGTATTAGAGAACAATTTATTATTGAAGATGTGGTTCCAGCGCAGGGTAGCGGTGGTATTGCCCCACTGCAGGCCGAACAGATCGCCTACACCCAGTTTATCTTTACCGAAATAGCCGGAGAGGTATAATTTATCTTTCTCACCCAGCTCATAATTCATCTTGGCATTGATATCATAGAAGTACAGTGTATTTTTATTCAGGCTGGAATCGCTGGACAGCTTGAGGAACATATCAGCATATGTTCTGCGTCCCGTAACCAGGAAGGATGATTTATCCTTCTGAATAGGGCCTTCCACGTTCAGTTTGGCAGAAATAAGACCAACACCACCGCTCACGCCGAAATCCTGGTTGTTACCGTCATTCATCTTGATGTCCAGCACAGAGGACAAACGTCCACCATATTGTGCAGGCATACCACCTTTGTACACGGCGATGTCTTTAATCGCATCAGAGTTGAATGTAGAGAAGAAACCCAGCAGGTGAGAGGCATTGTATACGGGCGCCTCATCCAGCAGTATCAGGTTCTGGTCTGCAGCACCACCACGTACGTACA
This sequence comes from Chitinophaga ginsengisoli, assembly GCF_003014595.1. GTDB lineage: Bacteria > Bacteroidota > Bacteroidia > Chitinophagales > Chitinophagaceae > Chitinophaga > Chitinophaga ginsengisoli. The sequence goes on from NZ_PYGK01000004.1 coordinate 309,843, forward strand.
TACCGGCGTTACCATCGCCCGCTGATTTAATACCAGGTAGCAACTGGATGACTTTAATGGCATCTCTTTCACCCAGCAGTACGGGCACATTCTTCATCTCTTTGGTAGTCAGCTTTTCCAGTCCCATCTGAGGCGTGCTAAGGCTTCTTTTGGTACTGGTACCGGTAATGGTGACTGCTCCCAGGCTGACAGATTCGTCTTCCAGGGAGATGTTAACAACGGTGTCTTTCCGGAGCACAAACTCTAAATGGTTGGTTTGGAGACCCATAGAAGAGAATTCCAGTTTGTGGTTGCCGTCTGTGAGGGTAATGGAATAGAATCCATATTCATTTGTTGTAGTACCGCCGCCTCCGCTGACTCTTACGGTAGCGCCGATGAGGGTTTCTCCTTTGGCCTTGGATTTAATGGTTCCGCTAATTGTATGTTTCTGCTGTGCCATGGCTTTACCGGCCGTCAGCAAAACAGCAATGAGCAACAATTTTGATTTCATCAGGTGTAAAATTTAGTGCGAAACAAATAATAATTATCTGATATGCAAAAAGTGGCGGGGCCGAAACAGACAAAATAACGGTTGAAATGGACACCCGAAAATTGACGCTACCCAACCTTTGTGCTTAACTTGCAGTCCGAAGCACATGAAAAGATTACCAGTAAAAAGTCTCGTACGCGTAAGTTTAATTGCAGCGCTAAGTATCGCCATCCTGGTGGGGCTGACCTCTTCTGCCAAAGAATATTCACTGACTACAGTCCTGGTCAAATCGACCGTGATCTTTGTGGCTATTCTGTTCCTTAGCTTGTACAATGTGGGCGTACAGGTCTGGCTTTCCAGGCGTTGGAGTTATTTCTCCCGTCAGTTCAGATTTTACAGGTTTATGGCCAGTTTCTCAGGCGCATTGCTCTTCAATTTCCTGATGTTCAGAACGGTAATATCTACCAACCTGCATACCTTCGTCATCCCTGATTGGTATGAGCAGGTGAGGAACAGGGATATATGGCCTCTATTATTTATGTTACATGGCACTGTATTTAACGCTTTTGTACTAATGGTCCATAACTACATCACCATGGTACATGCCAAAAATGATGCAGAACTGGAGAATGCCCGGCTGAAGTTTGCCAATACAGAAGCTATCAATCAGTTATTACGACAACAGATCCATCCACATTTTCTTTTCAATGCGCTGAATACCTTGAAGTCGCTCATACGCCGTCATCCGGATAAGGCAGAAGAATACCTGATCCATTTGTCAGACTTTCTACGCGCCAGTATTTCGAAGGGACACAAGAATATTATTTCGCTGAAGGATGAAATAAAGTTAAGTGTGGACTACCTGGAAATGCAGAAAATGCGTGCAGGAGAAGCCCTGAAATTCTCCATCGATATCGATCAGCAGGCATTGGGCAACCGCTGGCTGCCGGCCTTTTCATTGCAGCCCTTGTTGGAAAATGCGATCAAACATAATGTACTCACCAGTGAAGATCCTTTGTACCTCGATGTGATCCAGGAAGGTGATTATCTGAAAGTGATGAATAACCTGCAGGTGAAACATCAGACAGAAGCTTCTACCGGCAGCGGATTAATGAACCTGTCAGAACGTTATAAGATGCTGACGGGAGAAGATATTCTGATTGAAGACGATGGAAGAACATTTACCGTAAAAATAAAAATCTTACAGCATGCGGGTAGTGATTATAGAGGATGAGTTGCTGACGGCAGAGGATCTTAAAGAAAGTATCCAGCAACTGGATGATACGGTGGAAGTTGTAGCAATGCTGAAATCAGTCAGAGAGGCCGTGACCTATTTTCAACAGAACGATATGCCGGATCTTATCTTTAGTGATATACAACTGGGAGATGGAGAGAGCTTCGACATCTACAGAACGGTAGAAGTCTCAGCGCCCGTGATCTTCTGTACTGCCTACGATGAATACGCCCTGCAGGCATTTAAGACCAATGGCATTGAGTATATCCTGAAGCCATTCACCAATGCCTCCATCGCAGATGCCATCAAAAAGTATAATAACCTGCGCCGTCAGTTCACCGGAGCAGGCACAGACAACCCCGCCAATACAATCGCAGAAACCGTACAGCAGCATACCTCCAAACCTGCGGCGATACTGGTATACTACAAAGACAAGATAGTGCCGGTCAGGCTGGATAGTATCGTATTGTTTTATATCGAGAAAGAGACTTTATACCTGATGACCTTCGACAGGCAACACTATTACCTGAAGAAATCTCTTGAAGAAGCCGAGCAGCTTTGTGGTAATGATTTCTTCCGGGTAAACAGACAATTCCTCGTTAACCGTAAGGCTATAAAAGACGCATCACACTATGTAGCCCGTAAGCTGAGTGTGAACCTGTCAGTGCCTTTTAAAGAGGTGATCACCATCAGCAAAGAAAAAGCACCTCAGTTCCTCGCCTGGTTGTCGGGAAAGTAAATGGAGACGGCAATTTTTTCATGTCCGTTCTTTTAAGTATTTTTCTTACAAAAATGTTGTGTTTGAAATGCTAGGGTTTAAAATTCCGGGTTGGTATTGTCGACATCATTGATGTCGAATATCCTATTTGAAAGATCTGGTTAATAAGCATGTCTAGTAAATAATAGTAATTTTATTCATAGGAATTTCGAGACGACAATTCGTATAAAGTAAATTTATCCTCAAGAGATTTGTTTATGCATCCCAAATTATCACATTTAAGTAAAGAAGAAATTGGCCAGCTCATTCAACGTTTTTATAATAAGGAAAAGTTGAGCGATCTTATTACCGAATTTAGAATAGATACGAAAACTACAATGCTCAATAAATTGTTTCCTCCTACGATATGTGAAACTCTTTACTGTCCCTATTGTGAAAATATAAACCTCATTTCCCATTATGAGTCAAGAAATAGTTTTAATATAAAGTCAGCTCCCCTTTGTCCAAGCTGTGGCCATGTTACAGGCGAGTATTGCCGGTGTGATAACTGCCGACAATATGCTCGTTTACGGGCGGAAAGGAAAAAAGATAAGCAAAGATCGCTTATATTGGAAAAATGCTCTTCAATATTTATCCCTCCACATGAAGTACAGGAGTTATCATTTGAAGCATCTGTTTATTTAATGGCTTTGACAAGGCATTCGATAAGTGAGGATTTTAGATTTCTCTTTCTCTTCGACAAAACCCAGGTAAAACTTGCTCCTACTTTCGATTTTATCAAGCAGATGCAAGTTAGTCTTAAAGAATGTGGATTAATTAGTGTCAGTCCTGAAAGTAAAATAGACTGTTTTACATTTAATGAAGAGGTTACAGCTATCACTGCTTATTATCCTTCCGAAGTTCAATGGGAGCTTTTACCTTCATTCTCTGCTCAAGAGAAAAAAGCATATATCGCGAAGCTACAGGAAATGATAGTTTCTGGTAATTGGCCGGAACATTGGCAAACTGAGTGTAAAGTATTATGGCGGGCCCTCGTTCTGGATGAGTGCATTGAATACTTAATTTATCTTTTGGAAAGCAGACATTTTAAAGAGATAGAAGTTGGGGAGAAAACTAAAGCTGCCTTTGATGCATTACTAGAGGAATTTTCTATTGCCCAAATCTTCAATTTATCATGGCAGTCTGTCCGGGATATGGTAGATTCCTTAACGGTTAAGGGGATACCACATTTTCAGGCAGTAAATGTATTTACAGGCACATTATTGAGGAAGGCTGATCGAGCCTTGGCGCAAGGTTGGATTGTAAAAGATGCCAGAAGGGACTTTAATTGCCCGCAATCTGTTGTTAGTTCAACGCTATTTAATTTGTTCTTAAAGCTGGGAGATAGTGCGTGGACAACTAAAGTGCCAGGTGGTTGATAAGGTGTTTTTTATGTTTTTGTTCCCAATACTGGGCGAATTTGCGTATTTTGCGTAAAAATGGGAGATATTAGGTATGATTTTAGGCGTATCAATTACCAATTTTCGATCAATTAAAGATACTTTTGACTTCACTCTTGAGGCTGAATCAGGTCAGAGTAAAGCAGATAATTTCTTCGAAATTGAGTTGGCTAATCAGCAGAAAGTGAAGTTGTTAAAGTCGGCAGTGATCTATGGTCCAAATGCTTCCGGAAAGACTAATTTTATTAGGGCGCTATACAATTTGACGGAGTTTATTAAAAAGTCTACGGATATAAGAGTTGAAAGTAGTATCCGATATTATGAGCCTTTTTTATTCGATCAGGATACAGACCAGGCGCCAACGAAAATGGCAATTGAATTTGCATTGCCAGGGGAAACCAATTATATTAAGTATAAGTATCAAATTGAATTTACGAGACAAGAAGTCTTGTTAGAAGAACTGGATTATTATCCTAAAGGTCAGAAACATAATCTCTTTAAAAGAACTGCTCCGGAGAAAGGCAATGTTAAAGAGATTGAGTTTATACATACAGGAAAATTGTCGAAAGATTTAGGATATAAAGAATATCCGGTTTTCAAAAACCAATTGCTGCTATCCAAATTTGGAAAGGATGTGCCTCATGAAATGTTAACAGGGGTTTACCTATATTTTGATAGTATAGAAGTTTGGAATGCGCTTGACGTAATCAGAATAAATAGCTTAAGAGAAGAGATCGCCAATGAGTTGTTATTGCCTGAGAATGATAATTTGAGAAAAAGAATAAATAAGCTATTACGTATCGCTGATACCAAAATCAGCGGTATTAGCATCAGGGAGACCTCAGATGATAATCGGGTATATTTTGCAAATGATAATTCAAGCGAATCCAACTACAACATAGGTAGAAGTAGAGTTTCTGCGCAGCACACCGTATACAAAAATGGAAGTGAGGTAGGAGTAAAAGAACTTCCTTTGAGAGAAGAGTCTGCCGGAACAAATGTTTTATTTGCATTGGGGGGAATTATCCTGAAAAGATTGGAAAGGGGGGGCGCAATATTTTTTGATGAGTTAGACAACAGTCTTCATCCAAGATTGTCAAAGTTCCTTGTCAGACTTTTTAATAATCCTATAAGCAACCCGAAAAATAGCCAGCTTGTCGTTGCCACACACGAAGTGACTTTATTGGATAAAGAAGTATTTCGGAAAGATCAGATCTGGTTTTCGGAAAAGAATAAATATGGTGTTACTGATCTTTTTTCAGCGAAAGACTTTGAGGGCGTCAGGGACGATACTCCCTTTGATAAATGGTATATGAACGGAAAGTTTGGTGGACAACCAAAGATTAAAGAAATAGAATTTATTTTTGATCATGAGTAAAAAAAAGAGAGTTCCTCCTACTTCAATTTTTATTGCTTGTGAAGGTAAAAACACCGAACCTATCTACTTTGAAAAGATAAAAGAAATTGTCGAAGAGGATTTTAACCTGGCGATAACCATTTATCCAGATAAAAATGATGAAGCACATTCTTCTCACGCATTAGGTTTAGTTGAAGAGGCCAGATCAAGGATTGATGAATTTGATGAAGTCTGGGCCGTATTTGATAAAAATGGTTATACTAAACACCGCGAAGCATTTGATCTCGCCAATCAGCAGGTGCTGGGTAAGAAGGTTAATATCGCATTCTCAAGTATTTCTTTTGAACATTGGGTACTGCTGCATTTTGAAAAGTCAAATACTGCTTTTCCTAAATCAAAAGACATTATTGATAGATTAGCAGGGTGTGGATATTTTCCCGAGTACGAAAAGAAGACTTATATTGATACTTTTTCCCGACTACAGGAAAGAACAGCAATTGCATTGGAAAATTCGGCATGGTTGGAATACCAAAAGACCTCTTCCGGATTGTTGCCTGATACTCCCGTTTATCAGCTGAATCCATATACTAACGTGGGAAAACTTGTGAAAAGGTTGTTAGGTATAGAAACTGTGTTTATTTGGTCGGGGATTGGAATTGAAACAACTGTAGAAGATTTGCAAATCACGCTTCAGTATCAGGGGCTGGTATTATCGATCCTGATTGAAAATAAGTCTAATGGCCAGTATGTTTTTAATCAAACTAATATTGGCCAATATCTCCAAATACGAGATTCGGTCGGTGGGGTAAATGACTTTTCCTTAGCCGCAACTAAATTGATTGCGCCAGGAGCTAAAGAGAGTTTGGAGCTAAGCGTAAAATCGCCCTTAGCTGGGAATATTGTAACATTTCTTTTGAAAGGAACAAAAGCAGTTATTGAACTAAACTGAAAAGCTGTCCAAATTGATGTCCAGCAATACCGATTATACGCTAATCCTTGTGTTTGATAAAATGGAGACCATAAAATGAGTTGATGGCTGCCATCAATTAAGTGCTACAAGACATTTTACAGTCTCTCTGATTTCAATTTTAAGACTTCGCAGCAGCTTTCTTCTTCGGTGTAGCCCGTTTTTTTGCAGCCGCTTTCTTTTTAGGTGCGGCCTTCTTCGCTGTAGCTTTTTTCGCTGTGGATTTTTTAGCAGCCGCTTTTTTCCTTGGAGCTGCTTTTTTAGCAGCCGCTTTCTTCGGTGTAGCCCGTTTCTTTGCAGCTGCTTTCTTTTTAGGCGCTGCCTTCTTAGTTGTAGCCTTCTTTGCAGCAGCCTTTTTCTTAGGTGCAGCTTTCTTCTTTGCAGCAGCTTTCTTTGGTACTTTAGCACCTTCTTTCCTGGCTTCTGATAAGCCTATGGCGATAGCCTGTTTGGGATTAGTGACCTTCTTACCACTTCTGCCGCTTTTCAGTTTACCTTCCTTCATTTCATGCATATTCTCTTCCACTTTGTCCTGGCTCTTTCTTGAATACTTTGCCATAATGTAGAATTTAAAGGTTAATAAATATACTTCATGCTTGTACATCACGTAGTATCTTCTTCATATCAATTCCCTTGCCGAGTACAGGTTTGAATATATCGCCCATTTCATTGATCCGGGCAACAGCGTTGGTAATATTGAAGTCTTTCATCTTTAAACCCTTTTTTACTTCCTCCCAATGTAGCGGCATAGACACCGTAGCACCTGGTTTTGGTCGCAGGGAGTAGGGGGCGGCCAGTGTAGCTTTGGGCCTGTTCTGCAGGTAGTCAACATATATTTTGCCCCGCCTGTTCTGCGTCATACGTTCTATACTGGTAAATGAAGGTAATGCCGCATGTACCTGTGTAGCGATCCACTTACCGAACAACTGGCATTCATCGTAAGTATATTTAGCGTTTAAAGGAATGTAGATATGTATGCCGGTGGAACCGGATGTTTTGCAATATCCCGGGGCTTTGATACTGTCAAGAACTTCTTTGGTGACAAGCGCTGTTTGTATTACCTGCTCAAAGGTATTCTTTTCTGTTGGATCCAGGTCAATAATACACCAATCCGGATGATCCGGTTTTTGTATCCTGCTGTTCCATGGGTTCATTTCAATACTACCCAGGTTAGCCATATATAACAGGCTGGCTTCGTCTGTACCCACCATAAAATTCTTGTCTTCCCCTTCACTGGTATGATAGGGAAAGGTCTTGATCCAGTCGGGTGCTTTGCCTGTTACATCTTTCTGATAAAAACTCTTGCCTTTTATACCGTTGGGAAACCTGTTCAGTGACTGGGGCCGGTCTTTCAGATAAGGTATAATATAGGGCGCTACCTGGTAATAATAGTTCAGCATGTCCCGTTTGGTGAATTTCTCTTCCGGCCAGAATACTTTATTTAGATTGGAGAACTTCAGTTCATGTTTATTGATCTTCCTGACCTGTGTATCTTCGGATGGATTGAGTAATGTTTTACGGTTGCCACCAATTACCGGTGTTAACATCTTTTGTGAAATAGCCGTACCTGTTTTCTTTGCAGCTTTCTGAACGGACTGGGGCGCTTCTTTCATAACGTCTTTTGCTGCTTTATCTTCCCGCATCCCTTCGAAAGAGGGGTGGCGCATCACACCATCCGACGTGATCTCTGCATAACTTACTTCACATACCAGCTCCGGCTTTAACCAGGTAGCTACTGCCTTCGGAGGATTGGGCCTGAAGCGGGAAGGTTTATTGACATCGGGAACAGTGGTAAAAGGAGATTTTTTGATGGTCAGTGGCTTGAATAACTGCATCATCTCCTTCTGTCTCGCGGTAGTAAACCCTGTACCGATCTTACCGGTATATTGCAGTTTACCATCTTCAAACACGCCTACCAGTAATGAACTGAAAGGTTTGGAAGAGTTTTCATTACGGGTATAACCACCTATCACTACTTCATGTCTTTTATTGATCTTGATCTTTAACCAATCAGTTGTGCGTATGCCGGGATGGTAGGTGCTATCTTCCTTTTTAGCGATGATCCCCTCCAGTCCCAGTGATTGTGCTGCTGCGAGGAATTCTGTAGGAGACGTCGTAAAGCCGGCGCTAAACCGGATAATATCCGGCGCCGGAAACAGTTTTTCCAATAGCTGCCTGCGTTGAATGAGTGGTAACTGTGTAAGGTCATACCCATTCAGCCACAAAAGATCAAACACATAATAGATCAATTCACCATCCGCTTCACTTCTCCAGTTCTGCAAATCGCCGAAACTGGAAGTACCGCTTTCATTGAGTACCACTATTTCTCCATCTGTTACGGCGTTGATGTTCCAGGCTTTCAGTGCATCATGAACAGGATAGAATTTCTCATCGAATGGTTTATTGTTGCGTGAGATGAGTTGTACGTCACCTTTATTCAGCAAGGCTATTGCGCGATACCCATCCCATTTTACCTCATACATCCAGCCCGGCTCCTCCACTGGTTTATCTACCAGTGTGGCCAGCATGGGTGACACCGTAGCGGGGAATTGAGCCCGTGTACGTCCGGAAGGCGTAGAAGATGAGGACTTTTTACGCATGTATAGATAAGATCAAAGATCTTACCAGTATGTACTACAGCAATCTCATGAACATGGCATATGCTGTTATTGATTACCCATACCTCTCTTTCTGGCAATGCGATAATAAGCAGGAGGTAGTAGTATACGCAGCCAGTATAGCAGCCGTTCGCTTCTGGCAATGATCACATGTTTCTTTTTACGGCTGATAGCTGTGAGTATTTTGACCGCACATTCGTTCACTGGAATACCATTCAGCTGGCCTTCATCCATCTTGTCGTAAGGCGCGCCGTCTCCTGTAAGTGCAGACAGGGATAGTCCTGTTTTGATCCTGCCGGGGCTTACAATGGTCACATAAAAGTTGTTCAGGGTATGCTCTACCTGCAGCGTTTCAAAATATCCTTTCAATGCATGTTTGGACGCAACATAACCACTACGCATAGGAAAGCCCATCAGGCCCGACATGCTGCTAATGGCTACTACATGTCCGTGTCCCTGCCTTTTGAAATGAGGCAACAGGTATTGTGTAATGGTCAGGGGGCCAAAGAAGTTAACGTTCATCAGCTGGTGGTATACTGATAGCTGTGTATCGATGGCCAGGGAGCGTTGTCCTACGCCCGCTGAATGAATAACGATATCAATATGTCCATAGGCGCTGATGGCATGCGCTACCACCTGTGTTAATGCTGTGTTGTCAGTCATATCAGCTGGCAGTATCATACAACCTGTGTGGCCTTCCAGCTGCGCTTCCAGTGATCTTAACGCAGCATATTCACGGGATGTAATGATCAGGCGTGCCTTTTGTACCGCTAGTGCTTTCGCCAGGCCCGCCCCGATACCGGAAGAGGCGCCAATGATCCAGATAACTTTATGCTCGAAATTCATATTACCGATGATTTGGCCGTGCCGCAAAGCTACACATTTGCCATTGATCATTGAAGCCAGCAATAGGCAAGAGGTTTGATCAGGTGCTGTATATTTCGTATATTCCTGTTCTTATCGTTGGAGTTATGGAGGAGACAAATTACCACGAGAAAGAACTGCTGCAGGACATTGCAGATGGCAATGAAACTTCTTTTGTCCGCTTCTTCCGGGCGGTGGCTCCTTTGGTATATGCTGATCTGGCTGTTGTCCTGAAAGGAGATGTCCGTTGTATTAACGCCGTATTGCAGGAAACCTTCATTATCATCTGGCTGCACAGGGATAAGTTACCGCTCGTAAAAGACCTGGACGCTTATCTACGCTCCGTAACCTTGCAGGAGTGTTATAATTATCTGCAGGATACATCCTCTGCCGAGCTGTTGCCCATACCACAGTATGAGGAAGATCTTCCTCCTGAAATACAGCATTACAAAGCTTACCAGTCACTGATTCACGATACGATCCTATCGCTGCCTGAGCAGCGGAGGCTGATCTATGAGATGCACCGGCTGAAAGGAATGTCGTCCGCCCAGATAGCAGCCACTATGCAGTTGTCTGTAGATACGGTTACTTGCGCTATCAATGCCGTGCATCAGTCAGTAAGGCAATGTTTGAAGGAGGTGGCGCACAGCAGCGTATCATCCCGGCATAATCAGTGGGTGGTAGAGAAAACGAAGCTGCTGGAGGAGTACCCGCCGGTTATTTCCCCCTTTAATGAACATTGGATGCCGTTTGTATCAAAAGCTATGGCCATAGACCGGCCCATACCGGCAGACAGTACCCCGCTGATCAGGCGGCTCTATTCTCACCGCCTCAATTATCTGTACGCTATTGTCGCATTGGTGTTCCTGATAGTAGGGCCAGGTCTTTATCTGATCATCATGCGGTCAGAGAGATCTGCTTCTTTCAGGGCCATGTCTTCTTCCGGTCAGCATAAGTCCAGGAGTACTCTGCCCGATGGCACGGAAGTGTGGATGAATACCGGCAGTGCGGTCAGATATCCCGCCACGTATAGTGTAGCAGGAAGGGTGGTAGAAGTGGAAGGGGAGGCCAGCTTCCGGGCGAACACCAGCACCGGGCAGCCTTTTCATATCCGCGGTTACGAGGTTTATGCAGACGTAACAGGGACTCATTTTAATATACATGCCTATACCACTCCTTCACATATGGTGATTACCGCTCTGGGAAGTACGGTCAGAGTCCAGACCGAAGGTAAAGATCTGTCCCTGCAGTCGGGTCAGCAGATAGACATCACCCAGGAGGGGCCCCTCAAGGTCACCCCGGCCGATACAGCGGCTATTGCCAGCTGGAAAAAGGAAATCAAATAAATAATTATTGGGAACCCGTTAGGGAAAACAAAACGTCAATCGGTCCGCCGGTGACGCGACCGTGTGTCTGCGCGGGGCAACCCCGGTAGCAACAAAACATCCATCGGCTCCGTAGGTGCCGTTTTGTTTGTTTCCCGGGGCTTCAACCCCGGGAAACGGTGTTTCACCCGCGGGGATAATCGGGGTTTCACACCCGGGTTGATAATTGGGCTTCAACCCCGTTAAGCAACAAAACATCAATCGGCTCCGTAGGTGCCGTTTTGTTTGTAGCCTGGGGTTTCAACCCCAGGAACCGGGGGGCACACCCCCCGAATCGGCGTTTTGTTTGTAACGCGGGATTCCACCCCCGGGTGGCAATAAAACCGTAATTTTACCCCAGATAATACCAAAGCCAGGAATAATTTTCTTTTAAAAATCATTGGTTTATAGTTGTTTATATAGCTGTAGGATTCTTATCTGGAAAATATTTTATACCTCAGGCAACCTTTCTTTCAAGGTTCCGTATTTAGAAGGTATACAGGACACACATGAGCCTCTATTGATTGATAAGCATTGGAACAACTGACTACCATAATACAGGGGTGCATTAATAAACAGCCCAGATGCCAAAAGTTATTGTATGAGCAATACTATGGCTATGCTTTTAAGATCGTGTTCAGGTACATTTACCGGTATGAGAATGCGAAGGATGTGGTCAACGATGGCTTTGTGAAGGTATTTACCCGTTTTGACAAGTTCAGTTGTGAAGAAACAGAAGACCAGGAGAAGATGTTGATGGGATGGATCAGGAAGATCATGGTCAATACAGCAATAGATGAACTGAGACGGAAAAATATGATACCGGAGATCGGAGGCATACCCGAAGAAGTATGGGAAGTGCCGGACGTAGGGCAGACCGCAGAGCAGCAGTTATATTACAAGGAGTTGATTGTACTGGTCAAAGAATTACCACCATCCTATCAGGTGGCATTCAACATGTATGTAATAGATGGGTTCTCCCACCAGGAAATTGCTGATAAGCTCAATATCAGTATTGGAACCTCAAAGTCAAACCTGGCAAAAGCGAGGGCGTATTTACAGAAAAAATTAAACACAGATATACCTGAAATAGACGTATGCAGCTCCTAGACGACGATATGGACGAACTTTTCCGCAATGCGGCCTCAGATTATCCCCTGAATACAGGCGGAGGAGACTGGGAAGCTATGCGGAACAGATTGCAGCAGGCTGAGAATACTCAGCAGGGGACGGCTACAGGCGAGCGTAAGGGTCGCTGGTGGTTCAGATATGGTCTCTTTGGGATCATGACCGCCATGCTGATGATTACTGCTGTTAAAGGCTTGTATAACGGGGAACGTCTTCTTTCAGGAGATGGGGGAAAGGCATTATTTCATCCTGACCAGCAACAGATGCCTGTTGATAGTTACACTGACAGTGTTCAAATCGTACAGGAAGAAAATCACAACGAAACACAAAAAGATCAACATAGTAAAGAGGCTATAAACGGAAGCCAGTTAACGGTAAACAAAGTTGGTACCGGTAGTAATCATCAGGGCACATATGAACATGTAGTCAGGAATGATAGGCAGGAGGTTACAGTAAAAACAGCACAACATAGCCACAACCGGTTAACAACAGAGAACAGTGAACAATACGCCGTGAACAGGAACACCGGGAATAACACTGTACGCGCCAGCGTAACACAGGATATTCCCACCAGCAGTTATCCTGCTGCCAGGCGGGGGATAACTGCTGTTAATTCTACTTCATTGAGTCTTGATGGCATCCATGGAGCTGCGAACAGGGAGATGCATGCTGACATGCATATACTGCATGCAAATAACAGGATCAGGATACCTGCTTTTGCAAAGTCTGACAGCAATGCTGCCGTGCAGGCGCCAAAGGTGAAACAGGAACCTGCATCGCTGAAAAAAGGCTTGTATTATGGATTGATTGCAAGCCCCGATATTACCACAGTGAAATTTCAGCGTACCTCCAATGTAGGATATAACGTAGGGCTGATAGCAGGTTACCGGTTCAGTAAACGACTGGCAGTGGAAACCGGGGTGATATACGAACGCAAATATTACTATTCAGACGGTAAATACTTCGAAACAAAGAAGACGCCATGGCCGACTGACATGAATCTGATAAACGTGAACGGATGGTGTAATATGTATGAAATACCACTGAATGTGCGGTATACTTTTGCAACCGGTACTAAGAGCAACTGGTATGTCAACGGAGGGATGTCATCGTACATCATGAAAAAGCAGGGCTATAACTATAGTTACGAATACTATGGAACTTATGGAGACCGGGATTGGGTGTATAAAAAAGCTACGAAAGACTGGTTCGCAAATGTACACCTGGGCGTGGGGTATGAACGCCCTCTGGGAATATTGGGAACCCTGCGGGTAGAACCATATGCAATGATACCTGTAAAAGGTATTGGTGTTGGAAAACTGCCTGTAACGAGTGTAGGCATGAACATTGGCCTCACCCGGCCATTACGGCTTAAATAAGAACCGTACTTAATAAGACTAATAACATGACGCGAAGAAAATTGATCATTCTCGCAGGGGCATTACTTTGCCTTATAGCAGCGGGAACAGGATACTATTTGTATAACAAACCAAGGACTTCTGCAGCGGAGTCCCATACGGATAAACATATCAGTGCACAGCAACTGTATGAGGAATTTTCCAGTAATGAACAGCAGGCCAACAGCAATTATGTGAATAAGGTAGTGGAAGTAAAAGGCACTGTAACTGATATACAAAAAACAGGCGCATCAATATCCGTATTACTCGCAGGACAGGGAAATGGTGGTGTGAATTGTAGCATAGCACCGGGCGAAGAGGAACAGCTTCCTAAAATAGGAGAGTCCGTACTCATTAAAGGACTGTGTACCGGAATGCTGATGGATGTAAGTATTGTCGACGCAACTATTATAAATAACAAGTAACAACACTGATCATGAAAAAACTACTGTTCCCTTTATTTGCAATTGCTATTGCATGCACAACAACCATCGTTTCCTGCTCGAAAGACAATGAACAGGATATCACCAACAATAATCCTAACCCTCCTGATGGCGGTAATAACAGCTGCGATACCGCAAATATGCAGTATACAAGAGACGTATTGCCTATCATCAGCGGCAGTTGCTATAGCTGTCATGGTAATGGTAATGTAAGCGGTGGCGTATCATTAGGCAACTATGCCGGACTGAAAACACAGGCCGATAATGGTAATCTCCTGCACGTGATCAATCATGATGCTGGTTATCCTGCTATGCCACAGGGAGGTTCTAAACTGTCTGATTGTAATATCAATAAGATCAGATCCTGGATCAATCATGGTGCATTGAACAACTAAAACTGTAGTGAAGATGAGAACCATATGCTTTATTGTACTGGTGTGTCTGTCTTACCTGCCTATGCAGGCCCAGACATTTATGACCAGAAACGGAAATGTCAGCTTCTTCTCCAAAACACCACTGGAGGATATCAAGGCTGAGAACACACAGGCTTTCGCAGCTGTAGATCTCACAAAGAAATCCGTAGCGTTTACATTGTTGCAGCGGAATTTCCTGTTTCCTAAAGAGTTGATGCAGGAGCACTATAATGAGAACTATGTGGAAAGCGATAAGTTTCCTAAGGCACAATTCAGCGGTACTTTTACCGGTGACGTGCCCACTAAGCCTGGTATCTACAAGGTGCAGGTAAGCGGGCAACTGACGCTGCACGGCGTTACCCAGCAAGTTACTGTGCCTGGAGAGCTGGAAGTACAGGATGGAAAGTTAACTGCAAAATCTGCTTTTGCAGTCAAACCTTCTGACTTCGACATCAAGATCCCGTCTCTGGTAAAAGATAAGATTGCGTCACAAATAAATGTAAAAATAGTCGCGGTGTGTCTGCCGGCAAAATAGTTTGAATATGCAAAAGATAGCCTGTTATATCATATTGTGTTTATTACTTGGAAATGTAGCTGCCATCGCGCAGGATACAAGTCTGCTGAATATGTTGAACAATTCGGAGAATGCTGCCGATAGGGCGCATATCGTAACCGGTACGTTCAAAGCCACACAGCTGGTCAATATGCCTACTGTAGAATCGCCTGGTAAACAAAACCTGCAGTTCCTCATTATGCACCGTTTTGGTAAGCTGAATCAGGGCGCTTATGAGCTATTCGGACTGGACAACGCTTCTATCCGCTTTGGACTGGATTATGGCATAACTGACAGGTTATCCGTAGGCGTAGGCAGAAGTTCTGTTGACAAAGCATTTGATGGTAACATCAAGTACAAGCTATTACGTCAGACGGAAGGTGCAGGCGCCATTCCTGTTTCCATCAGTTTGTATGAACTTGTAACACACTATACACAGCGTTATACGGATAAATCTTTTCTGAATACGCGTTACCGTACCAGTTATACTTCCCAGCTACTCATAGCCAGGAAGTTTTCACGAAACCTTTCTCTGCAGGTGGCGCCATCATGGACACATTACAACCTGGTAGCTACGCCTCAGGACAAGAATGACCTCTTTGCCATCAGCGCAGGCGGCAGAATGAAGTTCACCAAGAGAATGAGTTTTACAGCCGAATACAGCTATCTGTTAGATAACCAGGTAGTGTCAACTAAAGTATATAATTCACTTTCCATGGGCGTGGACATTGAGACCGGCGGACACGTATTTCAGCTGGTATTCACCAACTCCAATGGAATGATCGGACCTTATTATCTGTCTAAAACAAATGGTAGCTGGGGTAAAGGAGATATCTTCTTCGGATTCAATATCTCAAGGAATTTCAACTTCAGAAAGTAACAGAAAGGAATTGATCACTGCTTCACGGCAGCTAAAAGCATAGCGTGTTCTAAGAGAATACCATTCAGGGACAGATAGAATAACAAACCTATGCCAACGGGTTTGGCCGGCAGGTTGAGGAAAGCGGTTGTTCATCAGACACCGCCTTCCCTGGCCTGCCCGGCTTTTTTCAGGGGTTTATGCCTTTGTCCACACGGTAGTACGGCCAAATAATGTAATGCCTACATAACCCTTGATCTGTAATATATTTCCTTTGAACTTCATTACACAGCTATATGTCTTTCCACTTTTCGGATCATAGATCCTTCCACCTTCCCATTCTCCATCGTCGTAAGTGAAATTGGTCAGCAGCACCAGGTCCTGTAGTTTACGACTTCTCAATTTCGGATCAGGGTTCTTGATATCCGTTCTGGAGCTGCCATCTGGTTCATACATGTTCTTCCCCCAAATCAGCTTCCCAAAATATTTGCTGCCGTTTTTATAGATCTCGATCTTACCATCTTTTTCTTCGTTCAACCATGTACCAAGTATCTTGTCTCCCGCATTAGTTTGTGCGAAAATGCTGCCGGTGGCAACCAGTAATATCAGCAGGAGAAGAGTGAGCTTTTTCATCATTAAATGTTTAAAAAAGTGTTTTAGGGAAACCGGTCAAACCGGCTAATATATAACTGCAATATTCAGGCCGTTCCCTGCAACGGGATGGCGGGCTTTTATAATTACCTGTTTTTACAGAAAGTAATATAACTCAATGGTTTCGTGTAGGCTATTCCGGTTATAACTATATTAATTTCCGATCATATTATATTTATATTGTAAATATCTCTATATTAGGAACAGGATTGTGCTTTTTAGTGGATGACCACACGTTGGCATCCATCTAGTTCCCAATTACTTATGAATCGAATTGCCATTGCATTATTGAAAACTTTGTCGCCGGTATTTTTTTTTGTATCAACAGCAATAGCACAAAAAGGATATATCTACGTACATGTCAGCGCATTAAATGAAGAATCGTCTCCTGATTTTCAGTTCACTATGAATGGAGGCCCTACGGTCATTCCTGACTTTTACCTGAATGATCAGCCGTTTATGTCCGACCGTACCTATGATATAGGTGCCAGTCATGGCATTACTGCTAACGGGCTGGGAGACGGAGAGTTATGGGCTTCATTGGAAACTTCCGGAGATATTTATCACAGGACAGCTGGCAGCAGCCAGTGGACGGCCACCGGATTGACGGGTACCTCGCTGGATGGCGCAGGGCCCGGACAGTTTGTTAGCGTAGATCCTAACGGCAACGCATACTTCTTTGATGGTAGTAATCAGCAACTTATATACACGCCAACTGCACATGGTGGTCTGAAAGCAACAGATATTACGTATGGTGCCGGACGTATTGCAGTCGTGACGGACGATGGCAGTATCTGGAAAAATGACGCAGTAGCAGCGCCTTATACGGATGCCTGGACAGTACTGGCGTCTGCAGGTACTGGTGCCAGCCGGTTGGACATATTACCTTCGTCCGGACAGCTTGTTTATTACAGCACCAGCGGTACTGTATTTACATTACCATTTACAGGAGGAGCAGCCACTAATATTGGCAGTCCTGGTGCGACAGATGTTGCGTTTGACGATGATGGAACCATCTATGCCAATGGTTATAAATGGGGCGGGGGCTTTACCTGGATACCCGATGCAACAGTTAATACCTTCTTCAGCCATATTACTGCTGGTCCTGCGGGCCAGGCATGGTGTACATCTGTAGCAACTTATACTGCGGGAACAATTTATGCGCGCACATCTCAGGGTATCTGGATAGATGATGAAAGGCCGCGTCTTCCTGATAAAGGAAATGGAATTATACTGCCTGTGGATGCAGGTAGTTATACGTTGTCCGCAATAACCCCTGCAGGCTGGAACCTTGAAAGCATCACACTATATGATCCTGCAAATAATTCAACTGCATCCATCAGCACTGCACAGGCTAACATCAATGTAACAGCAGGAGAAGTGGTGCATGTTGTGGTACGTGAAGCATTGCTGGCGCCAATAGCCATATCGCAGGCCTGTGGTGTGATATCGACAGAAGATTTTGGTACGGCAGCAACAGCCCCTGTTGTTACTACATCTTATCACTATCAGAATAACAACAATATTGGTGATGGTTACTATGCCATCGCTACAGCAGACAATACCGGAACACTGACGGACCATACTACCAGCACGGGTAATATGATGCTGGTGAATGGTACTGCGCAGAAAGAAGTTTTTTATCGAAAAAGGCTGACCAACCTGCTTCCCGGACAACCTTACAAGCTGAGTTTCTGGGTGGCGAATACCAATCCCGCGGCGCCTGTTAAGCCGGATGTCCTTGCTGGACTGGCGGGTACAGATGGTGTTGTGATCTCTTCTTTCAGCACAGGAGCTGTGACCAGCAGCAGCTGGACAGCATATACATTTACATTTAATGCGCCTGGCAATACTGCTGATATCTTCCTGCAGAATAATGCCAGTGGCAGCAACGGGAACGATCTCGCCCTGGACGATATCTCCATCATTCCTATGGCAGGGGTACTGCCTTCCAGCACGCTAACACCTGCAACACCGGGTATATGTGCAGGCACGGCCTGTATCATCGCGAATTCTACCGCCGGAGGTGTATGGTCCACCAATAATGCCACGGCAGCTACTGTAGATGCTACAGGGAAAATAACAGCGGTAAGCGAAGGATATGCAGATATCACCTATGCTGTGACAGATGCTACAGGATGCCAGGCTACCGCTATTACTACCATGACAATATATGGGCGGCCAACTGTTACTGCAACAGCAGGCAGCACCAGCATTTGCGCAGGAGACTCCCTGAGCTTGTCTGCAACAGCGGGTAATACACTGCCCCCTTATACTTATCAATGGTCATCCTTACCTGCTACCGGTGGAACTTTTACCGATGACAAGGCGCAGAACACTACCGCAGTTCCTGCTTCTGCCGGAAGCAGTTATACATATGTTGTTGCTGCGGTTGACGGGCGCGGATGCACATCTTCAGCTGCTACCGCCCTTGTGACTGTTAATGCATTGCCTGTTGCTACTATCAGCTATCCGGCAGATAATTGTGCCGCAGGTATCGCTACTGTAACCCAGACCGGTACAACAGGTGGTACATACAGTGGTACTGCCGGATTGATCATTGATGCGGCTACCGGTATCATTGACCTGCAGAAAAGTACAACAGGTATACATACTATCACATATACATTCACTGACGGACAGTGTACGAATACAGCTACTGCGACTATCAATATTCATGGTCTGCCCTTAATTGCCGCTATTACCGGTGGTCCTGTAGTATGCGAAGGACAAAAGATAACCCTGAACAACACTACTGCAACCGGTACATGGAGCAGTGACAATACAGGCATTGCTACAATAGATGCTGCTGGTACAGTAACTGGTATAACAGCAGGAACAGCGGTGGTGAGTTATACCGTAACAGATAATTATGGCTGTACCAACGCTACAGATATCAGCATCATAGTAAACGCGTTACCAAGGGCAACGATTGCCTACGGACGTGCGGTATACTGTTATACAGGTACTGCTGATATCATTCAGACCGGCACTACCGGTGGTACATTCAGCGCCGGCGCCGGACTGGCCATTGATGCACGGACAGGACAATTGGATCTCGCTGCCAGTGTACCCGGTGTGTATACAGTAAACTATGCGTTCACAAATGGTTCATGCGCGAATACGACAACAACAACAGTGACAGTAGAAGGAAAGCCCGTTGTAGCGCCTATCACGGGAGTCAATATGATATGTGTTGATAGTCGGGGCACTACCCTGAGCAACGCCACCAGCGGTGGTGTATGGAGCAGCAGCGATGCCAGTGTATTGGTGATAGATGCAGTCGGGCATGCCACCGGAATAGCACCCGGTACAGCTGTTGTCAGCTATGAGATCACTTCTCCCAATGGCTGCACTAATAAAACAGATTTCACAATGGTGATGCCGCCATTGCCGACATTCACTGCATCAAGCACTCCCGCTTCCTGTAGTTATGGTAGTGATGGAAGTATCATTGTACAATCGTCAGGCAATAATTATACATACGCTTTGAACGGTGGCGACTGGAAAACAGAGAATACCTTTTCCAATCTAAAAGCAGGTGATTACAGCGTACAGGTGACGGATGAGAAGAGTTGTATATCAGCGCCGGAAATCGTTACCGTATCAGCCCCTGCTGCTATAGGGCTGATCGTAACACCAAAAGATATCACCTGCCACGGTGAAAATTCAGGCTCTCTTGCACTGAATGCCGTAGGTGGTACACCGCCTTACCGTATAGCATGGAGCACCGGTGCCAGCAGCATTAAGATCGCTAATCTGCCGGCCGGCAACTATAGTGTAACAGTGACAGATAAGAACGGATGTACATCATCTGTCAATGTATCACTGACAGAGTTATTTCCTGTATTCCTTGTCGACGCTCCTGTAAAAAAAGATGGCGGTTTACTGACCATTACAGGAAAGGCAATGCCACGTGCTGATATCCTGGTGACTTATCCTGATGGCAGTATTACTACAACACATACAGATAGTAAGGGTAATTTCAGTACACTTTCTCCGGATGTAGTGGGTACAGGAACAATTACCATTGCGGTAACCGATCCTTACACAAAAGGCACCTGCTCAAAAAGCATTCACTACAGCAACAGTACTGTTGCTGACCTGTCTATCATTAAGAGCATTGCCATTGCAGATGCACCGACAATAGGAGATGAAGTGACCTTCACCATTACGGTGAACAACAAGGGCCTGGATCATGCTACACGGGTTATTGTGACAGATGACATTTCCAATATGCTGGAAGATGTCGTGAACATTACTACTACTGGTGGTAATACTACATTCAATACCCGTACACGACAGGTGGTATGGACGATTGATGCGGTCTATGTAAATAAACCTTTGCAGTTATCATTCACTACACGTATTACAAGAGGTGGATGGCTGGAGAATACCGCCGTTGTATCCGGTCAGGAAACAGATCCTGATCCGGATAATAATACTGCAAGCACCAAGCCGGTGGAGGTTTCTCCTGATCTCTATATTCCTAATGTGGTAACAGCCAATGGCGACGGTAAGAACGATTATTTCATTGTGAGAGGAATAGAACAGTATCCGGGTTCTGTACTTGAAATATATAACCGTTGGGGCAATCAGGTATATTACTCCGGTAACTATAGTAACAACTGGGGTGGCGCAGGATTATCCGCAGGGATCTATTATTATGTGTTGAAGATCAATATGTCCCGTGCTGTAAAAGTATATAAGGGATACATAGAGCTGATCCAAAAATAATGTTATGAAAAGTGGTTGCTTACTGTTCATCTTTCTGCTACTGACCTGCATGGCACAGGCACAGCAGGATGTGCAGTTCAGTCAGTATGTTTTTAATGGTCTGAGTGTAAATCCTGCTTATGCAGGATATAGGGAAGAGTTATACCTGCACAGTACCTACCGCCAGCAATGGGCCGGTTTCCAGGGTGCACCACAAACAGGTACTGTTGCATTGGATGGTGTTACTGATGTATACACTAAAAGGGTGGGACTAGGCGCACAGGCAACATGGGATCGTCTCGGTCCGCAGGAGTCTATTTCCCTGTATGGCTCTTATGCTTACCGTATACCTATGCCGAATGACAGCCGTTTGTGTATCGGTCTGGGTGTGGGCG
This sequence comes from Chitinophaga ginsengisoli, assembly GCF_003014595.1. Lineage (GTDB taxonomy): Bacteria > Bacteroidota > Bacteroidia > Chitinophagales > Chitinophagaceae > Chitinophaga > Chitinophaga ginsengisoli. The sequence continues at coordinate 331,428 of NZ_PYGK01000004.1, forward strand.
TAACACAATATGCAGTAGATGGTAGTTCGCGTAAATATGTAGATGCAGACGATCCGGCATTGACACTGGGTAAACAAAGTACACTTGTACCGGATGCGCGTTTCGGTATTTATTACAATACTTACAGGACCTTTATAGGCTTTTCCATTATGGACCTGTTCTCTGCCTATACCGGTGGTAAGATGTATTTTGGTAACGGCACACTGTATTCAACTTTACGTAAGTCCCGGCATATCTATCTCAGTGGTGGTACTGTGGTATATCTTTCAGATGATATAAAACTGAAGCCTTCACTGATGATCAAAGAAGACCTGAAGGGACCTACCAATATCGACCTTAACGTGTTTGTATTATTGCAGGAGCGGCTGTGGCTGGGCGCTTCCTATCGTGCAGGTGTGAACCTGTGGGGAAAACCTGCGTTGACCTCATCGGTAGATCCAGGTACGGCTGTCAGCCTGATGACAGAAGTATTCATATCAGATAATATGCGGCTGGGTTATTCCTATGATCTTTCTACAAATGGGATATCCAGCTACCAGAGAGGTTCTCATGAGTTATCCATCGGTATTTTATTTCCACACAATAATAAAGTGGACAATACAAGATGTCCAAGGTATTTCTGATAACCCTTGATTTGTCCTATAAAATCCGCAGTTAATCCTATTGCAGCAAAATGCTTCCTGCGTACTTTTATTGCATGAAGAATATACAGCAATTAGACGTCGCCATTGTAGGCGGAGCATCAGCGGGGCTTGCCGCCGCATTAATACTTGGTCGCTCTATACGTAAAACAGTAGTATTCGACACAGGTGAACCACGTAACAAACCGGCAGCACGTGCACATAATGTATTTACACGGGACGGTGTATCACCGTTAGAGATCCTTCACATTGGAAGGGAACAGCTGAAAGCATATCCATCTGTTACGATCGCGCAGGACAAAGTGATCTCGGCTGCGAAAGAAGAGGGTGGTTTCCGGCTGGAAACTGCATCAGGAGAGAGCTATATCGCCCGTAAGGTGATTCTGGCTACAGGCGTAAAGGATATTCTGCCGGAGATAAAAGGTATTCATGCTTTATGGGGAGATAAGGTGGTCCATTGCCCTTATTGTCATGGGTGGGAAATGAAGGATACGCCTATGGCACTGATCGGTAATGATGATATGGCTTATCATCTGATTACCACGATCTATAATCTGAACAAAGACCTGACTGTATTTACCAACGGGCAATGCGCATTTTCTGCCGAACAGCAGGCAAAGTTACAGCAACGCGGTATTGGACTGATAGAAACACCCGTAACGGCAGTGGAAGATGCTGCAGATGGTATCAGGTTGATACTGGCAGATGGAATGGTACATCATAAGCATGGCGCTTATGTCAGGGCTGTTCGCATGGAGTATCATACAGCGTTGGCTGTTCAGCTGGGATGTGAACTGGAGGAAGCGGGCTCTGTTAAAGTAGATGAGTTTCAGCAGACAACTATACCGGGTGTTTTTGCTGCCGGCGATGTGGCCCATCCCATGTTTCACCAGGTGATGGCTGCGGCCGCAGGTGGCCTCAAGGCAGGCGGTATGTGCAATGGGCAGATGGTGGCGGAAGATTTTGAGAAATAGTTGTAGGTTTAACTATTTAATGATTACTTTAGCATGTGAAATCACCTGAAGATATTGTTCATATAAAGGCATTGGGAGAGGCTGTATCGGTTGTAAGAGACGCCATGCGGCATTTTGTACAACGTAGATTGCGGGAACAGAATATTGACCTCACCTTTGAAATGCTGCAGGTGATCAGCACATTGATGGAGCGTGGAGAGATCAATCAGCAGGAAATAGCGAACCTGTTGAACAAGGATAAGACGAGTATTACTTACCTGCTCGACAATCTTTCTAAAAGAGGACTGGTGCTGCGGGTAGAAGATCCCAACGACAGAAGGAATAAAATTATACACATGACGGAAGCAGGCCGGGAAGTAACCGACCTGCTCATCCCTATCATTCACGAATTACATGCACAAGTCAGCAAAGGGCTGTCTGCAGACTATATCAGGAACGTAACCAAATCATTACTAGTTATTAAAAGCAATCTCGAAGAAGAGTAGCTTTTTTTTGACCTAATAGTTGAATGTTTAACTAATAATGATCTCAAGATTTTGTTACATACAGTGTAACAGTTGTAGGTTTTAAGTAGTGCACCGGAGTATTCCTATTCCGGTGTTTTCATTTATAAAAGGTCATAATATCTGTGAGAATGAAATGGTTTTGATAAAAAACCGCGATTTGTCCAATAAAATCCAGCTTTCGTACAGTGACGATACAAAAATGCTCGCTTACTTTTGTAACAGAAAAATATTTGATTACAGATAATGTAACAGTTGTAGGTTTAAGCAGCACACCGGAATAGTCCTATTCCGGTGTTTTTATTTTAGATCTTCCCACTTCCAGTTTTTGATATCGGGCATGTCTTCCAGGCATTCCCGGATGTAGATACTATGCATACGTAGTTTATTTTCAAAAAGACTGATCACAGCATCACCTTTTTCCAGCGTCTTTTCTGTTCTTTCTATGGCTGCGATGGCCAGATGAAAGCGGCTTATTTTGTTGAGCACCACCATATCGAATGGTGTGGTGGTAGTACCTTCTTCGATAAATCCTCTTACATGGAAGCGGGCCGGATCGGGCCGTCCGTGTACCAGGTCGTGCACGATCCTCACATAGCCGTGAAAGGCAAATATTACCGGCGCATCATCTGTGAACAACTCCGTGAAAAGTGCAGTTTCCAGTCCGTGCGAATGATAGTCTTTCGGGGAAAGCGACATCAGGTCCACCACATTTACCACTCTCACCTTTAAGTCGGGAATATGCTTCCGAAGTAACCATGCGGCTGCAATTGTTTCTAATGTAGGTACATCACCTGCACATGCAAGCACGACATCCGGTTTCTCATGATTGTCATTGCTGGCCCAATCCCAGACGGATGCTCCCTGTGCACAGTGCGCTGTAGCCTGGGCAATGTTCAGCCATTGTAAAGCCGGTTGCTTGCCTGCCACAACAAGGTTGACATAATTTTTACTCTTCAGGCAATGATCCATCACCGATAAGAGGCAGTTGGCATCCGGGGGCAGGTAAATGCGGATGACGGAACTCTTTTTATTCACGACGGTATCAATGAACCCAGGTCCCTGATGACTGTACCCATTATGGTCCTGTCGCCAGCTATGAGAGGTGATCAGGTAGTTGAGTGAGGGGAGATCATTCCTCCAGGGGATTTCCAGGCACATTTTCAGCCATTTCGCATGCTGGTTGAACATCGAGTCCACAATGGTAACAAAAGCCTCATAACAGGGAAATATGCCGTGTCTGCCCGTGAGTAGATATCCTTCCAGCCATCCCTGGCAAAGGTGCTCACTTAGTACTTCCAGGACCCTGCCATCAGGAGAGAGATGGTCATCGTCGTCCAGCAGCGGTTCCATAAAACAGCGGTCCGTAGCTTCGAATACAGCATTCAGCCGGTTGGAGGTGGTTTCATCAGGACAGAACAGGCGGAAGTTGCTACTCTCAGCATTCAGTTTAAAGACGTCTCTCAGCATCTTTCCCAGTTCCCTTGTACATTCTGCAATAGTAACACCCGGCTTTGTCACTTCTACCGCATATAGGCTAAAGTCGGGCATGTCCAGTGGTTGCACCGTCTTTCCTCCATTGGCATAGGGATTTGCCCCCATGCGTTTATCGCCTGTAGGCGCCAGCTGTGCCAGTGAAGGCAGCAGGCGGCCCTCGGGGGTGAAGTGTGTTTCCGGTTTATAACTGCGCAACCATTGTTCCAGCAAGGCCAGCTGGTCCTGGTCTTCCTTTACATCCATCAGTGGCACCTGGTGGGAGCGGAAGGTGCCCTCTATACGTTTCCCTTTCCACATGACAGGGCCTGTCCATCCTTTGGGGGAACGTAATATGATCATTGGCCAGTGAAGGGATTCCGTGTGTTTCTTACTGCTTCTGGCATTGTCCTGTATCTCCCTGATCTGCTGATAAGCAGTATCCAGCGCAGCAGCCATTTCCTGGTGAACCTCCTCCGTCTCTTTTGCTTTTACAAACAGGGGCATATAACCATATCCTGCAAAAAGTGTAGCCAGTCTGGTGTCTGACATACGTCCCATTACAGTAGGCCCGGATATCTTGTAACCGTTCAGATGCAGTATAGGCAGTACCGCGCCGTCGCGTACCGGATTGAGAAAACTATTGAGTTTCCAGCTTCCCGCCAATGGTCCTGTTTCCGCTTCTCCGTCGCCCACCACACACGCGGTTATAAGATCGGGATTATCCATTACAGCCCCGGCAGCATGTGCGAGGGAATAGCCTAACTCCCCGCCTTCGTGTATGGAGCCGGGTGTATGCGGGCTCACATGACTGGGAATACCGCCGGGAGAGGAGAACTGCCGGAAAAATTGTTTCAGGCCTTTCTCGTCTTGTGTGATATCAGGATAGGTTTCTGTATAAGTGCCTTCCATGTAAACATTGGCCATTACGGCCGGAGCGCCATGTCCGGGCCCGCATACAAACAGGATGCTGGCATTTGTATCCCTGATCAGCCGGTTAAGATGTACATAGATGAAGTTGAGACCGGGAGAAGTACCCCAATGCCCTAGCAGACGGGGTTTAATGTGTTCGGGTAACAAGGGCTCTTTCAGTAATGGGTTAGCTTGCAGGTAGATCTGGGCGGCGGCGAGATAGTTGGATGCCTCCCAATAGGCATGCATATCATGGATCTGTTCAGGTGTGAGTATTGCCATATTGTATGGTTTTATGTGACTGCAGGCATGCTTGTGTATGCTGCGCAATAATGAGTTCTTCATTGGTCGCCATCACGCGAACCGTGACCCGGTTGCCGGAAGGAGAGATGATATCGTTCTTGTCATTATTCAGGAAAGGATCTACCACGATGCCCAGGTATTCAAGATCCTCACAGATCCTCTCTCTGATGACCGGTGCATGTATCCCGATACCACCGGTGAATACCAGTGTATCGATACCGCCGGCAGCTGCTGTTAATGCGCCGATATATTTCTTTGCCTGGTAGCAGAATAGCTGAATGGCTTCAGCAGCCCGGTAATCTTTGGCCTCCTGTTCAAGTAAGGTTTTGATGTCTGATGAATTACCGGAAACGCCTTTTAATCCGGATTGTTTGTTGAGCAGTTCGTTCAAAGCTCTTTCACTGATGAAATGTTTTTCTTTCAGCAGATAAAGGATCACGCCGGGATCAAGATCGCCGGAGCGGGTACTCATGACCAGTCCGCCAGCGGGCGTCAGTCCCATTGTTGTATCCAGGCTTCTGCCATCTTTTATCACAGCCATACTGGCTCCATTACCAAGATGGGCAATAACGATCCTTCCGTTGGCTTCCTGGGGCGCTACTTGCATCAGTTGTTGATAAATGTACTCATATGATAATCCATGAAAGCCGTACCTGATCACACCATCATTCCACAGGTGCCTGGGAATGGCAAAATGCCGGGCGCTGAAAGGCATGTCTTTGTGGAAGGCTGTATCAAAGCAGGCTACCTGCGGCGTACCGGGATAAGCGTTTTCAAATGCATGTATCGCCTTTATTTCTGCAGGTAAATGACCCGGGGCCAATGGGATCAGTGTTTCAAATGTTTGCAGCAGCTGGGTGGTTATCAATTCAGGCAGATAGTGTTCCCTGCCCCCCTGTACAATTCTGTGGCCGATGGCATGAATAGCATATGGGCTGTAACTTTCTTTCAGCAGTTCCACCAGGAAGGTGATAGCCGCATCCAGGTCAGTAACGGACTGTGTGACACGCTCTTCATGACCGGCTCTGTCCATCAGGCGGATACTGCTTTCGCCGCCAATGTCCTGGATGTTTCCCTGGCTGATCAAGCGCAAAGAAGACAGCTCGAAAAGTGCAAACTTGAGACTGGAAGAGCCACAATTGATCGTTAAAATAACGGGTGATGGATTGTCCATATCAGCTGTGTTTGTTCTGGCATAAAATTTTGACAGTATATTACCTTAAATCAATTGTATGCCAGATCATATTTCAGCGCCGTTCATTCCTGTACAGTACACAGGAGAGGAGACGGAAACGTTCGCAGAAAGGCAGGCCGGCAACGAACAGGCCGCTATTGCAATTTTTGAGCGTGCAGTCAGCAGGCTGCAGCATGTTAACGAGTGGGGAAATTTATGTGGAGCTTTATCTTCAGAATTTCAGCTGGTGGATAAACTGGGAGAAGAAGTAGAGGGCCCTGCCAATGCCGGACTACACATCCGCATTGATATACCCGGTCCGGGCAACAGTGTAGGTAAGGGCTATGACTGGGTATTGATAGAGCAGATGGAAGACGTGCGGCTGAACGACCGGCAACAGGTATTTTTCATCCGGGCAAGGCCCACAGGCCATCCGCTGCAGAAACATGCCGGCACAGCCCATTTCCTGAAAGATGAAGCGACCAGTTCATTTGTGATCACCAGGGACGGGGAAGAGGTGACAGCTACCGTATATGGAAGGAATGAAGTACCAAATACTGAGGCTGAGGAAACGAAAGATAAGATCCGCAATGCCGTAATAGGTGTCGGCGGAGCCATCGGTATTTCAAAATTACAATGGAAGGCGCTGGTGAAATCACTGCTGGAAGATTAATATGCCATAGGATGAAGTCCTCAAAATAGATGTTCAATAACCTCAAAACAGGCATTTAAGGCTGATATAATACTTTTATTTATTTCAGAAACTATTATTTACTAAGGGTATACACAATAAGATATTTATATACTCCTTGTGAAGTCGCTATCCTAGTGCATTCAGGGAGATAACCCATATATAACCCATATATAAGCCATATACAACCCATATATAATCCATATCTAAGAGGTATGGGTTATATATGGGTTATATATGGGTAGACGATGGTTTATTTATGAATAACAGGAAAGAACGGAGCGAAATGAGACGCTTTCAGCAGCCTGTACGGAACAGATGATGGTGGGACTTGAAGTATCTGCAATAGAAAAGCCGCCTCAAATCGATGAGGCGGCTTCCTTGTATCGTTGTTGAAGCAACTATTCCTTATATCCCGGGATGTAGACCTCTCCGGTTATTTTATCCATATAACCTCTCGTACCACTGGCTACCTGTATCAGTAATGCCTGGCGGTTTACGTCTTCGTCAATTACACGTGCCAGCACCGGCTTTTTCAGTTCTTTCATAGATTCAGCGGGGATTACACCGACCCTGTTACCCACTTTTGTTTCTACGAAAGCATAGTGGCCGATGTTGTCTTCCCGGTAGGTCACATCATCATAGATCAATGGGATAAGCACATTACCCTTCATATCGATCACACCTGCCTTTCCGTTTTTCACCGCTTTTATCTTACCTGGGTATTTAGCCAGCTGTGGGTGATAGGACATATACACCAGCGTTGTATATCCGTTGATGTCGATACTATCCAGCACTTTCGGATGCTGGAATATGCGTTCTTCCAGTGTGATCCGCCACTTTTCATTTGCCAGTTTATAAATGTGCAGGTCTTTTTTGGAGTCATCTTTCAGTCCGCCCTCACTGCTGGTTTTATCCATATCATCTTCCACTTTTTTCGCTGCTTTGGCAACTGCCGCCGATACCTGTTTACCCCGGGCGTCAAAATAAACGACACGTTCATCATCTGTGGTAGCTTTGATCAGGTCTTGTGTACCATCAGAAGCACCCTTTATTTCACTATAAGATGCGGGGATGATCTCTTTGCCGGTCAGGGCTTCTACTACACCGTATTTATCGCTGATGTTAACGATCACATAGTCCTTTAATGATTTTTCATCAAAGAATTCTGCGTCGTCGTAAGGGAATTTTTTAGAGACAGGTTCACCAGTGGTCATATTCACGATACCAACACTCCCTTCTTTTTTTGCGAGCAGCAGGTTAGCTGTTTTTGAGATGGGCGTCATACCGGGTAATTCAAATAGAAGCGTTCCTTTTTGCTTACCGGTGGATGGATCCAACAGAATGTATCCTTTCTGCACTTTAGCGATGGCCATGCCATTGGGAGATATAAAAGGAATATCAGTATAGGAGCAGGGGTATACAATTCTACCGGAAGAATGTATCACGCCCACTTTTTTATTATTCTCAACCCGGGCGTATTCACCTTCAAACAGGTGTATACTGTCGAATTGAGGTTCCATGACAACCGTGTGTTTTTTATTGGTGAGGCCCCATTTGTCTTTTTCAGCATAAGGATATAGGCCGTCCTGGGCATTGCACCATAAGCTGATCAGGAGAACAGGCAGGAAAAAGATGGTTTTCATAAAGTATAGGATTGGTGTTATGGGCAAATATAAAGTTTTTATGAATATATTCAGCTTCTCTTTAATGTGTTGTTGGTATGTTAAATTGTAGAAGGTATATTTGCGGCCGGAATTACAGCAAATGAAACATCTATCCGCTTTCGCAGGATGGGTAAGCCAGGTAATAAAAACTGTACAAATGAGAATTAGCGAACAGGCGTTATTAGTAATTGAGCAATTGAAACAGGCCGTTAGCGATACAGAAGTGGGAAGCATCATCTCTGCATTTGCAGAAAATACAGCGAACAACAGAATATATTTTGAGCGGCTTGAAACCTTCATTGATCGCATCTCTCCATTGGAATGCAATAGCCAGCAATGGCGCAATTTCAGGATTGCCCGGATCAGTATAGGCCGGCTCTTTCCGCTGGAAGCAATAAACGCGTAATGCGCGTTATTGTCTGAAGGCGGCCAGGATATGTCTGATCATATCATCCATGGATTTATTTTCTATCCATCTTACTACCGCAACAAGTTCATGACTAGGGTCTACGTAGATGAGGTTTGTACCATTACCGATATGTACAAAAGCATCTGCAGGGGCGCTGGGCAATAACTCTTTTCCTGTATTCAGGAACCAGTTCATATACCCATATGTGGGCTTTGCAGCAGTAGGTGTAAGGGATTGTTTTACCCATTGTTCGGAGATGAGTTGTTTTCCGTTCCAGTTCCCTCTGTGTAATGTCAGCAGTCCGAAACGGGCCATGTCATAGGCATGGATGAACATACCGCCTCCCCAGTGTCCGCCGCCACTGACAGATTGTACAGCAGCACCATCCAGCACTATCCAGGAATTACGGTAACCATTCCATCTCCAGGTATCAGAGGCGCCGATTTCGTCCATGATATTTGTTTTCAGCACCTGTGGCAATGGCTTACGCCATACGCTGGTAGCGGCGAGGGCCAGGGCGTTTACTCGCACGTCATTATATTTCCATACCGTGCCGGGAATATTCCGTTTTCTTGTCATCCATTCTGACGCATTTCCTTCTGGTCTGTCAGCCCAATCGGGTTTACCCCACAATGTACCTTCCCAATCGCTTGTTTGCCGTAACATGACATCCCAGGTGAGTGTACTGTTATGCGCGCCTGCAAAAGGATACAGCAACTGTGGTTGTCCCAGTTGTTCAGCGCCCGGGCCAATGGCTGCCGGATTATACACTTCAATGGGTGGCACATAATGTGACACGATATCGAGTACGCTGCAGATAAGACCTCTATCCACTGCCAGTCCTACGACTACAGAAAGAAAACTTTTAGTCACGCTATGTGTCATGTCAACACGTGTCGGTTCGCCCCATTCTGCCACGATATAACCTTTATACACAATCACGCCGGTAGCATCTCCTCTTGTTGAAAAAGGCCCGATACCCGCGCTGAAAGGCTCTTTTCCGAAACTCAGTGCCTGCGCGATCTCCATATTGCGGGGTGCTTTTGTCTCATTGTCTTTCGCGAATTGTATGGCAGCTGCCAGTTTTGCAGCGTCTAGTCCCATGTCAGCCGGAGCGCGATGCTGCCAATTATCTTTTGTGGGAAAATAGGCCGTGTTTTTACTGGTCTTCGACTGTGCGGAAAGCAGTGTGGTAGTACTTAACAGCAGGAGGGAAAGCAACAGGTGTTTCATGCAGGTAAGATAGTGATCTTTCTGATATGTTATATATCGTTAAAACACCGGGAGATTCGCGATATATGGTTATAATGTCATCTTGGCATTGGTTTTAAATTGCTGATGATCAATTAGTTAATGAATGGAACGCTTTTTAGTATAGAGAATGGCTATTACATCATTTGACGGTTCTTTTTGCCTGTCAGGCAGCATTTCCAACCTGTTCAACCAAAACTGCAGCTTCCGGATGGTGTGTCACGTAATTTGAGTTTATAAACAACAGATAGTAAAAAAGATTAACCGGCTAAGACTATGAAAAAAGATCACATGCACGCGCTCATTCTGGAGAATTATGGCGATCCGTTTGTATATGCACAAATAGACAGGCCCAGACCAGATTATGGTGAAGTACTGGTAAGAGTAAAGGCCAGTGGTTTAAATCCGCTGGACGCGAAAATTAAGGCAGGAAAGGCAGAACTTGTGGAGCAGCCATTACCTGCCGTTTTGGGGATTGATATGGCGGGCATCGTCATGGAAGTCGGCGAAGGTGTGACCGATTTTGCTCCCGGTGATAGGGTGTATGGCATGACCGGAGGAGTAGCCGGATTACAGGGTTCTCTGGCGGAGTATGTGGCAGTAGATGCGGAACTCGTTGCCAGGAAACCGGTAAACTTAACTATGCGTGAAGCAGCAGCTATCCCGCTGGGATTCATTACCGCCTGGGAAGGACTGGTAGATAAGGCGAAAGTATTTGCCGGACAGAAAGTACTGATACATGGAGGATCCGGAGGTGTAGGACAGATGGCGATACAGATTGCATGTGCCTTTGGCGCAGATGTATATGCTACGGATAATGATGGTAAGAAGGCAGTCATTGAATGGTTGGGTGCTACACATATCGACTATGAAACAATGAGCGTGGCTGAATATGTGGATAAGTACACCCGTGGTGCTGGTTTTGACATTGTGTTTGATACGGTAGGTGGTGTTACACTGGATGCATCTTTTGAAGCAGTAAAGTCTAAAGACGGACATGTGATCAGTTCTCTCGGATGGGGCTCACATAGTCTTGCGCCATTGTCTTCCAAAGGTGCAACATACTCGGGCATCTTCACATTACTGCCGATGCTGACAGGGATGGGAAGAGAACATCATGCAGCGATCTTAAGGGAAGCAACGAGAATGGCGGAAGCAGGTCAGATATTACCACTGCTGGATCCACGTCACTTCCATCTGCAGACCGCAGAACAGGCGCATACGCTGATTGTGAACCGTAGTGCGACAGGTAAGATTGTAGTGGAGATATAGGTCTAATTAGAATTATAGACAAGGGATCAGGTGTGGTTATTCGCATCTGATCCCTTTTTTGATTGGGGGCATCCCAACGTTTCCCCGGGATTATCGCCCCAACGTTCCCGGGGGGCAACCCCGCGTTACAAACGCCCCGGGGTTGAAACCCCGGGCTACAAACACCCCGGGGTTGAAACCCCGCGCTACAAACACCCCGGGGTTGAAAACCCGCGCTACAAACACCCCGGGGTTTTCAACCCCGCGCTACAAACAATGGGACTCCTATGGAGTCCTATTATGTTTTGTTAATGATGTTTTGTATTAGCTAAGGGCGTCGTGAAAAATGATGCCTAAGGTGTGTCTGTGGCCGCTATGTAGAGGGCTGACCCCATGTTTCATGTTTATCCGGTAATACCCGCGGCTGCCTTTTGCGGGTCTGAAGTTGGTCGTGAACAGCAGCATGTCGCCTCTTTTGGGTTGCATTACATTGGCCTTGGATTGAGCCCTGGGGATCTGTTCTGTCAATACAAATTCACCGCCTGTATAATCCTCTCCCGGCTCATTGAGGAATAGTACGGCTTGCATCGGGAACCATATATCGCCGTACAGGTCCTGGTGTAAAGTATTAAATCCGCCGATGCCATATTTTAATATCAGGATGGTGGGTTTATCCTGTTGTTTTTCCCGGCATTGCTGCTTCAATTCCTCATGTGTGCGGGGGAAGCGCTGTTCTATCTGCAATACTTCCATCCATTTATTGGCAATGGGCGCCAGGTGGCTGTATACAGTTTCTCTGATCTGTGTGATGAGATCCGGGAGGGGATACCGGAAGTATTTATATTCTCCTGCGCCGAAGCGGTAGCGCTCCATGGAGATCGTTTTACGATAAGTATTATCGGCATTATATGCAGTGATCAGTTCATCACATTCTTTCCGGCTGAGCACTCTGCTGACGAGCGCATATCCCTGCTCATGCATATGGCTGCTTACTTGCTGCCAGTCCTTTTCCTGCAGGCGTTCTATGATAGTCTTCATATCCTGTTTTTTGACAAAAGTAGGGCAGGAGGGCGCCCCGGAAAACCCGGAACTTGCTTTTCCGGAAGGGCATTGTTTGAATTTTACAAGTAACACTTTGTTTAGTGTAACGACCGGGAAAAATGGCAGGTGTAAATTTGTGGAAGGACTGATGAATATTTCGTAGCGTGGAATTTACCCCTTGATAGTTCAGATCATTTATTAAGTTAATAATGTAACTTATGCAAACACAAACGTTGGAAGAATTTTACCAGAGCAAGACGATAGCAGTACCCGCTAATCTAAAACAGGAAGTGGGGCATTTTAATGTGTTTACTTTAGAGGATCATTTGGGGGAAAATGCACCCCGTTATAGTCGCAGGGCATTTTATAAAATTAGTCTTTCCCGTGGTCACGGTTTCTATCACTATGCAGATAAGACAACGGAAGTGTCGGGCCCTACGCTGATGTTCTTTAATCCACACGTACCCTATACATGGAATTCAATATCCCGGGATACCACTGGCTTTTTCTGCATTTTTAAGGAGGGCTTTTTCTCAGAGAGGATGCGGGGGAGTATTAGCGATTTTCCCATGTTTGCGCGCGATGGTAAACCCGCCTATTTCCTGGATGAGAAGCAGTATGCGGAAGTGAGTGCTATCTTTAGAAAGATGGTGGAAGAGATCGGATCTGACTACGTGTATAAGTATGATCTGTTAACAAATTATGTGGCAGAAGTTATTCATTATGCATTGAAGTTAACTCCTTCAGAGAAATTGTATCATCAGAGTGATGCCAAGTCACGTATTACGTCTGTATTCACGGAATTGCTGGAGCGGCAGTTTCCCATCGAGTCGACTGATCAACGTTTTGAATTACGTTCTGCCAATGATTTTGCACGACAGTTATCTATTCATGTGAATCATCTGAACAGGGCAGTGAAAGAAACTACGGGGCGTACTACTACTGAACATATCTTTGAACGCCTTGTCAGTGAAGCTAAAGTATTACTGAAACATACGGACTGGAATATATCTGAGATCAGCTACTGCCTTGGATTTGAAGAGCCTGCGCACTTCAATAAGTTCTTCAGGAGACTGGTGGATACCACACCTTCTGCATATAGATCAGTATAGTTTTTACCAGATGTTTGAAAGAGATAAGTATCGCTTTGAAAGGTATAATGAGCGCACCTGTTAGTCGCAGTAACTTTGTATCAAACAAAAGAAACTATGGAACAGAAAAAAGTTTGGTTCGTAACAGGCGCCTCTAAAGGATTAGGCCTCTCTATTGTAAAACAGTTGCTGGCAAATGGTTTGCCCGTAGCAGCAACATCAAGAAGTATCGACGCGCTTAGTAAAGCAGTAGGCAGTGATGATAATTTCCTTCCACTCAGTGTGGACCTTACGTCAGAAAAAAGTGTGTCAGATGCTATTGATGCAACTGTTATGAAGTTTGGACGTATAGACGTAGTTGTGAATAATGCAGGATATAGCGTAGCAGGTGCACTGGAAGAGCTGACAGATGAAGAAAGCCGCGAGAACTTTAATGTGAATGTTTTCGGCGTATTGAATGTGATCAGGAAGGTGTTACCTTATCTGAGGATACAAGGTTCCGGGCATATTATCAATATTTCTTCCATTGCCGGATTCATTGGTACTTTCCCCGGTTTTGGTATTTATTGCGCTACCAAGTTTGCATTGGATGGACTGAGTGAAGCATTATCTGTAGAAGTGAAACCAATGGGCATACATACAACGATTGTAGGTCCGGGGTATTTCAGAACAGACTTCCTGACCGCTGATTCATTGGTTACACCAAAAAATATTATTGAGGAGTATACCAATGTTCGTGAAGCACTGCATGTACACCAGCATTCTTACAATGGTAACCAGCCCGGCGATCCTGAGAAAGGAGCAGCAGCTATTATCCGCATCGCGGGAGAACAACAGCCGCCGTTGCATTTATACCTGGGAGAAGATGCATATAACCTGGCTTACGCCAAAATGGAAGCGGTGAAGAATGAACTGGAAAGCTGGAAGGAATTGACGGTGTCAACAGGAGTGGAAGCGTAAGCAGCACTATCATTAACAATAATATGTTGCTTTATGGCAGATCGGGAAAGGTTTTACAGGCGTGGCGCCGATAGTCTGGAGGAAGGGAGTGAACATTTTGATGTATTAAGATGGGAGGAGGTGGTGCAATCGGAGCGCACGCATGTTAAAGCCTATCGCCCGGACTATTATAAGATCGGTCTGATAAGAGGAAATAATCTTTGCCGTGATGCTGATAGAAGTGTCGGTATTTCAGGAGCGACACTGGTCTTTTTCAATCCGCAGGTGACTTATGTATGCGAGACATTATCAGAAGAGCAGACTGGTTTCTTATGTATGTTCAGGGAACCGTTTTTTACAGAGAAGATGAAGGCGAATATCAACAGGTTGCCTATGTTCATGGCAGGCGGAGAGCCGTGCTGTTTGCTGACAAAGGAACAGGAAGGAGTGGTGAGTGGGATTTTTGGTCGTATGCTGGATGAGCTGTCTTCAGACTATTTGTATAAATACGATCTGTTAAGGAATTATGTTACTGAGTTAATTCATTTTGCACTTAAAAAAGGAAGGTACAATGGAAGATAACAACAAATATGTAGGGGTATGGGTAACTGCTGATGGTTATATCCGTCATGAGTTGTTGCCAGGAGGAAGATACGATGAAGCAAGAGGGAACAGGAAGAGTGCATACCAGGGAAGTTACAAGTTAACCGGAGATCATATCGATTATAAAGATGATACAGGATTTACAGCAGACGGGGATTTTCGTGAGGGGGTACTTTATCATGCAGGTATGGTACTTTACAGAGAGGAAAAGAGATCATAGCACAATAGAACAATCGACGATCCGGGCGGGTATCAGTAAGATGATATCCGCCTTTTTATTTGGTGTACTTTTATAATTCCCCAAAAGATCGTTTATGGAATGGAAAAACGAAATAACTGACTTACTGAAGATTACTTATCCTGTTATACAGGCGCCTATGCTTGGTACAACAACTCCGGAGATGGTAGCTGCTGTGGCAGAGCAGGGTGGATTAGGCTCTTTGCCTGTTGGTGGTTTATCGCCGGACAGAACAAGGGAGCTGATTCACAAAATAAAATCAATCACCGGAAAACCTTTCGCAGTAAATCTGTTTGTTAATGAGGTACCGGAATACAACCGCGATGATGCAGAAGCGATGCAGGACTTCCTGGAAAAGTTCAGCGCAGAAAATCAGCTGGTATTCGAGCGACAGTCGTTAGATGCTTTACGTTTTTACAACTATCGGGAGCAGGTGGAGATATTGATAGCCGAGAATATTCCTGTGATCAGTTTTACGTTTGGGATACCTGATGAAGAAACCATAGCCGCTTTTAAACAAAATGGCATTACGTTAGTGGGAACCGCAACCTGCCTGAAAGAAGCTGTATTACTGGAGAAGGCAGGCGTAGATGCCGTGGTGGCACAGGGGATAGAAGCAGGAGGGCACAGGGGAAGTTTCCTGGATGACGGGCCGCTGCCACAGGTGAGCACCTTTGTATTAGTGCCTGAGATGGTGGGGCGTATCGGTAAGTCTGTAATAGCGGCGGGTGGGATTAAGAGTGGCGTTACTATCAGGGCGGCATTTCAGCTGGGGGCGAAGGCGGTGCAGGTAGGGACAGCGTTTATTGCAAGCAATGAGAGTCTGGCATTTCCTTCCTATAAAACTGCTTTACAACGGGCACAGGCGACTGATAGTGCGGTGACCCGGGTTTATTCAGGCCGGTGGGCAAGGGGATTGAGGAATCAGTTTATGGATGCCGTGGAGGAGTCTGGTCTGACTATTCCGCCGTACCCGATACAGAATATTCTTACAGCTGGTTTAAGGGCTAATGCGCGGCAGGCAGACCGGAAGGAGTTCACTAATTTATGGGCAGGTCAGGCATCTGCAGGCGCTGAGATTCGTTCATCAGCAGATATTTTCACCCGGCTGATAGCGGAGACGGAAGCACTACACATTGTATAAATAGGTACGGAAATTCTTTTGAAATAAAAAGGCGGATATATTTTGTACTGATTAGTACAGTATGTATCTTCGTATTGTAAATGATAACAAGATGGCTGGAAGACCGAAAATATTTGACGAGCGGGAAGTAGTGGAAAAGGCGGTGGATGTATTCTGGACGAAGGGGTATGAAACTGCTTCTGCGGATGAATTGCTTGATGCCATGGGAATCGGTAAGGGTAGTTTTTACCTGGCATTTAAAGGAGGGAAGAAGGAATTGTATGAGAAATCATTAAGGCAATATGCTGACCGTTTTGACAAGCAATTGCTGCATGATCTATCTGTGAGTAAAGACCCGGTACAGCTGATTAAAGACTTCTTTATGGCCCTTGCAGATGATCCTAAGAGCAAACAGATGAAGGGGTGTTATATCGGGAATGCGCTGGTGCAGTTATCGGATGGAGATGTCGACACTAAATTGATTGCAGCTGAACTGTTAGGAAGTGTGGAAAGTATTTTCACAGATGTGATCAGGAAGGCACAGGAAGAGAAGAAGCTGAAGAATAAAGCAAAGCCGGAGGTGCTGGGGAAGTACCTGATCAATCTCTGGAATGGTGTGAATGTGACGAGGAGAAGCAATCCGGGGTATGAACATCTCAGGGAAGTGCTGGAGATGAGTTTGCAGGTGCTCCATTAAATTTTTTTATTCCTTTTTGTACTAATTAGTACATAATATCATAAGCAAATAAAATCTATCACAATGACAAAGAGTATTGATATTAACCAGGTGCAGTATAAAACACTGACCATTGAAGGACAGGAGATATTTTATCGTGAAGCGGGATCTCCGGACAAGCCTACGATCTTATTGTTGCATGGTTATCCGACGTCTTCTTTTATGTTCCGTAATCTGATGATCGCTTTGGGAGATAAGTATCACCTGGTAGCGCCGGATTATCCTGGTTTTGGTAATAGCAGCATGCCGCTGGTGAATCAGTTTGAGTATACTTTCGATCATATGGCTGAGATAGTGGATCAGTTTATTGTGGCGAAAGGGCTGCAAAAATACAGCCTGTATGTGATGGACTATGGTGCTCCTGTTGGCTACCGTATTGCGACCAAACATCCGGAGAAAGTACAGGCTTTGCTGGTGCAGAATGGTAACGCGTACAAGGAAGGGCTGTCTCCTTTCTGGGAACCGTTGTATGCATTCTGGGCTGACCCTGACAATGAGGAGAAGAGGAAAGTTGTAGCAGGGATGCTTTCTTTGGAAGGCACAAAATGGCAGTATCTGACAGGTGTTAAAGATCCCAGCAGGATCAGTCCTGATGCATGGCAGCACGATCAGAGTAAGCTGGATCGCCCGGGTAATGCGGATATACAGATGGCCATGTTTTATTCCTATAGGACAAACCCGGAGCATTACGCCGAATGGCAGCATTATTTCCGTACTTATCAGCCGCCAACGCTAATCACCTGGGGAGCAAATGACGAGATATTTCCTGCCAGTGGTGCGAAAGCTTATCTGAAAGATCTGCCTGCTGCGGAGCTGCATATACTGGATACGGGGCACTTTGCTTTGGAAGAGGAGGGGACGAAGATCGCTGGGCTGATAGACCGTTTTCTGACTGTGAATAATATCGCGTAACCTATATTGTACTGAATAGTACACAACATCCTTCTTCTGTTTCTTTACAGGAGAGGGATGTACATTTATAATTTTAAATAAATTTGAAAAAAAGTGGATGGCTTCGTTGGTTATTTGAAAACAAATCCTATCTTTGCAATCCCAACGAAAAAACAACGGGTTGTTGATCAGCGGGAAAGTTCTTCAATACAAGCGGAAGTAGCTCATTTGGTAGAGCACGACCTTGCCAAGGTCGGGGTGGCCGGTTCGAGCCCGGTCTTCCGCTCAGTACAAAGCTTCCAAATTGCCAGGCAGTTTGGATTTTTTGTTTACGGGATACCCAGGTGGTGGAATTGGTAGACACGCCGGACTTAAAATCCTGTTCTCCGCAAGGGGAGTGACGGTTCAACTCCGTTCCTGGGTACAAAGGAGCATGACGCTCGGAAAGAATTAAAGGCATCGCGAAGGCGGTGCTTTTTTTGTTACTACTCGGTGAGTTGGCCATTCTTGGATAACTCTCTCTCTCTCTCCTCATTTACTCATTAATATCAAAGTTAAGTAAAGAGCTTAACGCTATGTCCGCTCAAATTTTAGCAGTTCCAGGTATATAGCTAAAGATAAATCGTTGCAAAATATTAGTTTTATAACTAATTTAATTAGTTGAGTTTTGAATAAAATGACAATATATGAGTAGGCAGACATATACCTATAAAATTAATAAAGATAAGATAAGAGACAATTTGCTCCCAAGATTGAAAGATGAAAAGGATAATGTCAAATCCTTTTCTAATTATATTTTTAACAAAATAAACCCAGATAGATATCCTCCATTTGACCCTTTAGAAATTATTGAAACTTTACAAGGTAGCCATATAGACTACTACTCTGTTACTGCCTGGGGATTAGTTTTTGATTGGATATGGGATAACCATTATTCAGAAGACGGTTTTGATTCCCTTTTAGACCATCTAGGGTTTGAATCGATCTATGAACTTTACACCAAAGATAAATGCTGGGTTTATGTAAATCAGATACACGAGTTTGAAAACATGAATGATTTAGATCATGTATATCATGGCACGTACTTTCTATATACAAGTGATTTTTTTAAACATTATCTAAATTATCTGTTGATTTTACTAGGGAAAATAAGTGTGGATGCTCAATATAAGGGCCGTCGCGCCTATTTTTCAGAGACTGAATTACCCCTTAACGATAATGACATAGATGACATTTTAGATGAACAAACAAACCAGGCCTTAATCTGGATCAGGGAGGATAATGAACGCGAGGATATGATTGAAGGCAAAGAGTCGAACTATGGCAGATCAAGAGATAGAATGCATTATTATGTTGCACCAGAAATGTTTTTCCATATAAAGGAACTTCAAGAAACATTACGACATTATGATGGAAATATTTTTATTTACGATAGTCAATGATCTCCATGGTAACCCGGATTTATTTGTGTGTTACAACTAAAAGAGTTTAAATAACGGACGAAATATTGGATCCTATTTGGTATGAAACCGCCTTCCGTAAAGCCGGTTAACTAATGAAATTGCAAATGATTGCTGGAAAATCATTAAAATTCAGCAAATCCCGAACAAACTGGTTAGATAATTGTCCGTTCCAGAGTACAGAAAGAGCAGACGATCAGAAAGAATTAAAGGCATCGCAGAAGCTGTGCCTTTTTTGTTTTTGGCTTATTTAGTAACTTCATCGTGTGAATAAGTCCATTAAAATATCATCTGTTTTTCCTAAACACTTGTTTTGGGATGTAAGGATGGAGCAATTAGATGCTGAGGTAGATCAGGATTTAATTATTCCGAGAGCTCTTTTCATGACAGATGAACAATCCTTTATTCACGATATCGAAAAATTAGAGTTGATTTATTCAAACGCTGAAATTATTGATACACTCAAAACAACTAAAGAACGAATCAGTAATAAGGTTTGTGAAATGGTTGCTCATAGATACCATATACCCGTATTCCGCAGATATTCCAATTAATATATGTTAGATGATCAATTTGAGCAAGCCCTTTCACAAGAGCTTGTAGATGCCATTGTTGAACTTCAATCTTTACCAAGCCTTTCTGCATTTGCTTTGGCAGGAGGTGCGAGCCTGGCTCTTCGATTCAATCATCGCAGGTCAATCGATATTGATTTATTCTCAAATCAGGCAGTTGGTAAAGCTGGGTTAGAAACTATTATCTCAGAACTTAAAACATTCTATGGGAATGACTTAATGCATTTAGAGATTATTGATCCGGAAGCGGGAGATCAATTTTATTTCCTAAGGGCATTTATCCGAAAATCTAAAGAGTTAATAATTAAAGTTGAAGTAATTCAAAATATTGCCATCCTGGATCCTTTTGAACAATATAATGGAATTCGAACGCTGTCCCTTAGAGATATCGGACTTTTGAAGCTGGTAAGTGCAAGCAACAGAAAAGCCAAGAAGGATATCTATGATCTGGACTTTATTACAGAGCAAATTGAATTGTCCGGTCTTATGGTGATGTTAGAAGAAAAACAAAATAAATATAAAGAGGATACTTTTAAATCATTATTTGATTTGGACAGGGAGCATAGCCCTGTTGAGGATATTAACTTATTGCTCGCATTTGATGAGGTAGATTATACTGCATTGCCTCGTAGACCTAATCACTCGCATGATTTAATCGATATCTTACCTGCAAGTAAAAATTGGAGATTGGCGCGTAGCAGCTGGCGCAGAAAGGTGATAAATTTAATGCGTATGCGCGGTATGCAACCACCGCCCATAAAGCCGGTTAACTAAATAAACTGCTGGTCACTTGGCCCAAAATAAGGGAGTACGTTTACCGAATTATAGCGCTTAAGTGAGTTTCAGCGTTCCATTCATGCTCAATGTTGGTCATTAACAGCGCATTGTCAAAAGCTACTGAGCCTTTGGGAAAAATAGTTTCATTTTCAAAAAAGCTCGATTTTACGTTTAGTACCTCAAGTGGTCGGACTGCCCATTTAAAGGTATTTAATCTGAGACCTTCAAATTTGGCTTTATTAGGCGAATATCCCAGGTCGCCACTCCGAAAAAAAGCAGACGCGTTATCCAGGGTCTCAAAAACAGATTTGTTGCTGAAGGTAGTCGTTTCAATCGCGTCAATCAGTGTTTCTGTGCCATCTGAGCTAATAAAGTCTATATGATAATTCCCGCTTTCCTCTTTCACATTGAATTTTGCATGGTAATGTTTGCCCGGAAATAGCCTTCCGCCTACCAATGCGTTGAATCTCAGGGATGTATCCCTGCGGGGAATATAAACACCTGTCTTAGTTTCGCCGTTTTCATCCCATTCAACTGCGATTCTGTGCGCTCCATTTTCTGAATGTAGTCCCATAAATGAAGGTAATCCCTTAGGCTTTATATTTTTCAGTCTGATCAGGCAAATACCAACCATTGCTTTTCCCTTATAAATTTTAGGCCTAAACGGAAAGGGGATAATTTTCTCTACAGCTTTTGGATCCGCAGTAAAGTTTATTAAAATTCGACGGTCAATATATCCGTGTATTGTCGGGATTTTCATTGGAGCTTAAATATATTCGCTAATATATATACTAATATGGTTTTTCCCTCACTGTTTCAAATAATGAAGAGCCACACATCCGGATTTAAAACTTATGGTATCGACCAGCTTTAAATCAAGTTTTTCCTGAAGGCTTCCGGCCTCGAGCAATGGTCTTCCCTTTCCTACGATTCCGGGATGGATAACCAGCTTAAACTCATCGATAAGGCCAGCTGCAATCAATTCTGGCAGCAAGCTTACGCTGTCAACCGCAATTTTTTTACCGGGCTGTTGTTTGAGTTTCAAGAGTTCTGCTGCAGGGCTGCTACGGATAATCCGCGTATTTACATTCACGTCATCATTGCTCAATGATCGTGAAACAACAACGTTATCGATAGCACTAAGCCTTTGAGCAAATTTATTTTCACCCGCTGTGCCGGATTGATTTTTCGCGACATCGTTCCAATAGGGAAACATGAGCTGGTACATGACACGGCCGAAAAAGAACAGGTCGACGTCATCCATCATTGCTGTAAAATAATCCATCAGCTCTTCACTTGGATTAAAAGCAGTGTGATCGCAATAGCCATCTACGCTAATGTTTATACCGAACGATACAGTTCTCATGTTATTAGTTTTTATTTTTCAAGCCTATATGCCAAAAATAAGTGAGGCACTGGATATTATGAGGGGCTTTTGTGACAAAAAGGAGGGGCATTGGGGACAATGTTATTTAACTATATTTATCTTCTAGCCTATATAAAATATCAACCAATCTATCTGGACATTCTTTCATCACATTATGCCCGCAATGAATTGTTTCAACATTCCAATCGGGAGAATCTTTGAGTTCCGCATATTGTTTAACGAAGGGGCTTTGTTCCCATCCACTGAGGTAGATGAATGTACGATTAAGAATTCGTTCATAACTCCCATTCAAGCGTAAACTTTGCATGAATGTAGCCAGGGGATGTGGTCTTCTTCGATCATCTGCTCCCGGTGGAACTGCAACAGTAAAGCCATCATTACCTGCCCCAGTTACAAAACGATCCCGATATACTTCACTGGTAAGACTCCAGCAGGAATCTCCATCTTTAGGAATATAAGCATCAATGTAAACAAGTGCATGTATTCTCTCCGGAATTTTATCTGCTACACCTGTAATAACCAAGCCGGCATAACTATGACCGCATAAGATTGCGTCAGTGATATTCTCTTTTACGAAAATGTCTGTTACGAACTGAATATGGGTATCTAAATTTATTATCTTGTCTTGTTTCTCCGGTTGCGCTTCAAGACCTGGTAAGGTTAACGAAATACATTTTTTCCCTTGCTGCACCAGTTTGTTAGATATTGGATCGTAAGCCCAACCACCGTGCCATCCTCCGGGAACAAAAACATACGTTTTTTCATTTTTCATAATTTGCAAGATAAACAAAATAAAACGGCGTTGACCTGCTGGCAGACCCTAAGCCGGGTGTTGAAATTGCTTTGTCAGGGAACTTCTTTTACTTCAACTTCTTATGTTTCTCTCCCCATTTCTCCAGGTGTTTAATAACATCTTTCAGCTCATACCCAATCGGCGTCAGCTCATATTCCACCTTTGGTGGCACTCCCGCATAAACAGTCCGCGTCACAATCTTATTCTCCTCTAATTTGCGCAGTTGCAACGTTAGCATTCGCTCAGTGATGTTGGGCAGTAATTTGCGTAATTCTCCAAACCTGAGTTTTCCGTTTATCAACCAGGAACAAATAGCCAAAGCCCATTGTCCGCCGATAATGTTAGCGGCATATACCTCTGAGCATTCATCAGATAAGGCTTGTTTGTTGGCAAAGTTGGTGGATGTTTCTTTTACCTTTGACATACTGACATTTTTTATAGTACCGCACAATGGGTCGTTGATGCGCCAAATTTAGGCTAAGCACTTTAATATTGCGACCAGAAAATTTTAATGAGATGAAAACATTGATAATCGTTACCCATCCCGACATTAAAGGCTCGGCTGTTAACAGAAGATGGATTGAAGAGCTTAATAAGTATCCTGAAAAATATGTCGTTCATCAATTATATGAAGTGTATCCTGATGAAAGAATTGATGTGTTGGCAGAACAAAAGCTGGTTGAGCAGTATAACAAGATCGTGTTTCAATTCCCTTATTATTGGTTCAATTGTCCTTCGCTTTTCAAAAAATGGTTAGATGAGGTGTTGACTTATGGCTGGG
The DNA here is from genome assembly GCF_003014595.1 of Chitinophaga ginsengisoli. Lineage (GTDB taxonomy): Bacteria > Bacteroidota > Bacteroidia > Chitinophagales > Chitinophagaceae > Chitinophaga > Chitinophaga ginsengisoli. The sequence goes on from NZ_PYGK01000004.1 coordinate 355,109, forward strand.
CCTATGGCAGTAAAAGCGGTTACAAAATGTCGGGAAAGAAAATTGCACTGGCCATGTCAGTAGGAGTGGATGAGCATGAATATAGCCGATCAGAAAGATACAAATACACCTTGACTGAATTAACACGTCCTTTCGAATTAAGCTTTGAGTATGTTAAGGCGGATTATCAGCCACTTTTTGCGTATTACGGGATTGAGTTAAATTCCTCAAAGGAATGGATTGAGAGAAGCGTTCCTCTATACCTGGATTTCCTGAATGCTTTATAAAGAATGATATTCCAAAGTAAGGGATCGATAATGTGTTGTCTGATATCTTGAAATATATAACTATTAAAATAAATAGTAGTGTTACGTGGAGACGCTGTTTATTGGTCTATCCCCGCGAATACAGTGCAGCGGCATGTTTTATGTTTGCAGGACCCTTTTATAACAATTATTTCACATTCAGGTTGTTGCATGAATCATGCCACCAGACTAATTTTCCTGTTTAAACTATTCATTTTATGAAACATGCTTTATTGTTTGCAGGACTTTTCATGACACTCGCTGTGCATGCGCAGAAAAGGTCCTTGACAGAATATCCAGGTACTTATAAATTGGGTACGGGAGATGCCGCAGAAGATGCAAAAGTGGAGTTGAAAGAGGACAAATTGACTATCACTGGTACCAGAGGTAGTGCTGATCTCAGTATGCAAAAAGCCGATACTTTCTCTGTGGATGAATACGGTGGTGAAGTTATCTTCCTCCGTAATTCCGCTAAAAGAATTTCAGGTATTAAAGTAAATATCCCTGCGGGTAACATCGATGTGGAGGGAGTCCGTGTAGAAGATCTGACAGAATATGTCGGTACCTATAAATTGGGCGTTGGCGATGATGCGGATGAGGCAAAGGTAACTTTGAAAGATGGTATCCTTACCGTTAGTGGTCGTGCCGGCAGCGCAGATCTGAGCCGTCAGAAAACGGATACCTTCAACGTAGAACAGTATGGTGGTCAGGTAATATTCAAACGTACTGGTAATAAGATATCTGGTATCAAGATTGATATTCCTGCAGGTAACATAAACGTAGAAGGGGAGAAGGTTGAATCCAAAGATGCGGCATACGTACAACCTGCGGCATATAAGAAAGTTAATCATACTCCCTTTGTAAAACAAGGGCAAACCGACCTGGAAGCACACAGGGCGGTTGTGGGTTGATGCCTTGCAATACAATGTTATCATTTATGAATGCTGTAAAACTGGGCGTAAATACCCTGGAAATGGACTGTGTCATTTCCAGGGATAGCCTGGTACTGATCTCACACGATCAGTTCATGGATTTCAACCGGTAATCTGGGCCAGGTTGTCTTTCTTGTCAGGGTATCGCGTCCACATATTTTGGGTTTGGACGTTTCCTGCAATCAACCCTTCATAAAAACTTAAAAACTTTGCAATATACATTGCCTAATACAACCGCCTGGGATAGACGCAGGTTTTCGTTTTCATTTACATATTTGTAATGAACTCCCCAATAAATTTCATTAAAAGATTGAGGCTCTTTGTTTTCTATATCGACGTCGAAAACTGGGAAAAGACTCTCATCAAACTGAGTTTTGTCTTTAGATGTGTCATACAGCGCTTCGAGCTTATTGCCTGCAGGTAACAATCCTTTTAAATCTTTGTAGGCAATGATTTTTAAATTGCTTTCGCGAAGCCCTTTACTACAACAAATGTGTTATATAGTATTTCTTGTTATAACACTAAATTTGTACATATAGAATATATTAGATTCCCTATATGCCTATTAATATTGTTTTCCCTTATAGTGGCTATAAATCCTGTATCTTCTTAATGGTTTAATGGAATTAACTTTTAATCTGGTGTTCCGAATTGTCCAATTCTGACTCCGGAGAAAGGTAATCGTATATCTGCAAATGTTCTGAACAATAAGTCTCAATAATAAAGTGCGTCAAATAATGTACTACGGTAAAAAGGCAAAGTCAAGGGGATGGAAACATGTTCTCCTGTTTATTCTTATTTTTTCCACAACTAAACTAAGGGCGCAGGTTGGCCCGGCTACAGGGGCAGTGGATCTCAGCATTCCGTTGTATAGCTACAGCGATGGGGATAAGCTTTCATTAAATGTAAATGTTGCTTATACAGCTGGAAATGGTGTGAAGGTAAATGAATTAGCTTCGGAAGTAGGTCTTGGATGGAAGTTAAACACCGGGGGATCCATTAGCAGGATTGCGATGGGGAAGCCTGACGATCAGTACGGAAACCTTGGGATCAATAAAATAGGTACCGGAAGAATGTATGCGCCTTATACGTCGCTGCTGACAGACTGTTATAGTGATATTGCAAAACTAAAACGGGAATACAATGGATGGGACAGAGAGGCGGATATTTTTACTTTTAACTTTAGTGGCGGTTCGGGCAGCTTTGTAATAGGCCGAAAGAAATCAGGAGACACGGAATACCCGATAACAGTACTTGGTGATTCAAAAGTGAAAGTAAGGTTGTTTGAAGAGGATATGTCATCATCAAATATCATTACAAGAATTACAAAGTTTGAGATAACTACTGAAGAAGGTATCCAATATACTTTTAGTGATAAAGAGTTGAGTGAAGTATTCACAACGGATAGGGATGAAGCTGTGAGTCCACCGCCACTTGAAGGGTCAATTATAATAGTACGGCCGGGAGATCCGGTTCCGGAATCCGATCAGGTGACCCTTACTCCCTATCACACTGGCAAATATATTGTCAACAACTGGTATCTGACAGAGGTTAAGAATCCACGGACACTAAAGGCAATCAATTATTTTTATAATAGCTATAATGTAGACTATCCCTATCTCAACCTGCCGGTAAAAACTGCTACGCTGAATGCAGCTAATGAGGTTGATAATATTAACTATACAGTTATAAATCAACAATTTGCGGCAGTTAGGAAGCGCTTATCAAGCATATATGCGGGTGGTAATGCAGTAGTGACCTTTACTTATGACAATACAAGGCAGGACCTCCCGGGGGAGCCCGCTCTGACAGAGCTGAAAGTAGTGGCACTTGAGGATGACGCGGTGATAGCCAATTACAAATTCAACTACCGGTATCATAATCTGGCTCTTTTTATGGACTATGCAGCTGCACCTTCAGCAACATCTACCACAAAAGCCAATCTCCGATTGTCTTTAATGTCCATTGAGAACATTATGGGTGGGACTCCGAAACCTTTCATGTCTTTTGATTACAAGCCTGGACTTGTACCGGGACGGGGAAGTATGTGGCAGGATATGTACGGCTATTTCATAGGTGTATTCGCGTACGGGCGTAACCTGGAAGATTTCTTTAATGATCAGTACAGGTTACCTGCGGCCTCTAATCCGCTGTCATCCACTGCCAGGATGGGTGCACAAATTGGAATGCTTGATAGGGTTAATTATGCAGCGGGAGGGTACCTGCAATATAATTATGAGAATAATAGCTACTACAGCAATGGCACGGAACAATATTATGGAGGAGTGAGAGTTGCCAGTTCGACGTTGTACGATGGGATAGACCATGCTAATGACCAGGTGGTTACCTATAAATACAGGAATGCTGATGGCACCTCGTCCGGTACAGGATATGAAACAGCGCTGTACACGAAAGATAATTCATCTTACTATGTGTCTACCGGAACTCACCTGGCCAGCAAAATTATCTATTATGCAGTTAATAGTGCCGTCTATTCTTATTCTGGTAGCCCTGCTATGAGCATGGCTATTCAGGGATCGGGTTTACTTAAACTGATAGATGATATTATTTCCTTTTTCATAGGCAACAAGGCAGAGACAGTTACCTATAATACACGTTCATGGGCGGCTTATCCCTTATTTCAAATAAATCCGCTCCCATTTTTTTACAGCAGGGTTGAAATCATACAAGGTACAGACGCAGTTAACAAAGGAAAAGTGGTATACCAATATACGAACTTCGGTGACCGGGAACCATTTACCACTAAACTGAATCCTCCTTATTCTGGTGCACAGCGTGTTCAGAACTGGGCGCTAGGGTTGCCAAGAAACATTACCACATACAATGCCGGGGGTAAAGTTGTAAAGGATGTTTTTAATGAATATAAATTCATCTCAAGGTTATTCGTTGATTCCGTATTGGTTTCCTGTAAATGTGATGAATACAATAGTGTATCACCATGGACACTGGAAGATGATTTGAGAAATAAGATCAATTTTTATTCAGAAACTTATTATCCTGTTACAGGAAGAGCAGAACTGGTAAAAGTAACGGAACGATTTTTTGATCTGAATGGAAATATTAAAACAAATGTTGTCAATTATGAGTATGATCCCAATTATTACAATTTAAGGAAAGTAACGACATCAACAAGCATGAACGAAACCATCGAGAAAAGGATTTATTATCCTTACGATTATAGTTCTAATACAGTTCTTGCTTCTATGGTCAGCAATAACCAGATCAATACTCCTGTTGCTACTGAAAACTGGATAATAAATGGTACGGAACGAAAGATGATAGATGGAACATTCTCTGATTTTGCAGTGCAGTCCAACGGAGATATTTTCCCATCATCTTCCTACCGGTTTTTTAGTAATAAACCAATTGCAGAAAGTGCTATTGGTGTGTTTAATGGTGTATTGAACAGGGCGCCTGCCTATTTTAAAGAAGATGTCAGATATGCATACGATATTTTTGGCAACGTATCCCAGGTCGAGACAAAAGGAGCGGTCAACAGCTATGTTTATGATTATTGGCGTAGAATGCTGGCGCTCACGACGAATGCGGCTTATTTGGAAACTGCCTATACCGGATTTGAGCGATCTGTAAACGGAACATGGCAATATTCGTTGGCCGGTATGGCCATAGATGGAAGTAATTCCACTATACAAACCCCTAAGCCAATGACCGGTACTTATTATTATAAGCTTACCAACAGAACCATTACCAAAAGCGCAACGGGTCTTATAGCAGGAAAGAAATATAAGATAAGCTACTGGGTAACAACAGGACCAATTGCACAGGATCCGCAGCCCGTCACTCTGAATTACGCCAATACGTTTAAAAAGCTTAATACGTATAACGGATATACCTATTTTGAACACGAGTTTACGATGGGTACATCAGATATTGTTCTTTCGGGATCTATTACGCTTGACAATCTACGTCTGTATCCGTCTGATGCCACCATGCAAACCTATGACTACGACAATAAAGGGAATGTTATTTCTTCAATAGATGCAAACAACAAGATATTAATTTATCAGTATGACAGTCAGAATCGTCCTGCCAACTTGTTTGACCAGTATAGCAATATGCTGAAGCACTATGAGTATAACTATTGATTGATGTTCCTTAATTAATGAGATTAGTATGCGATTTATAAATAAAGCTATTTTACTCCTTATATCTGTTTGGTGCGTTTTTCTTTTAAAATCAGAGGCGCAGACTATAAGCGTCGATCCAGGTACAATTGCCCAGGAAAAATCTGTTTTTGTAAAAGGGGATATTATCTATATAAAGAATATCAAGTCTCCCACAAGTATACAAAATCCTATGCCTGTCCAGATCTGGGAAAAGTCTACTGATGGCACAAACTGGACTACAATTACAAGTGCAACTGGTAGTAATGAACTGCATGAGATAGCGACCATTGCCGGGACTTTTTACTACAGGAGAAAGTTTTCCATGAACTCTAATGAAGTTATAATATCTGTTGTGGAACGGTTAACGGGAGGCGAAATATCCGGTGCACAGTACATCACTCCCGGCAGTACTCCTGCAGCATTGGGAAATGTGACGGGTAGCAGCGGAGGTGCTGGTGGGTATACTTATCAATGGGAATCTTCCGACGATGAAACTAACTGGACAATTATTAATGGCGCCACGGCAATTACCTATCAACCAGGAGCCAATACTGCAACGAAGTATTACCATCGTAAGGTAACTTCAGGTGATCAGGAAAGTTATTCCAATACGATACAGATTTTTGTTAATAAGAATAGCGCGCAGAATGCGCCAGCTACTACTACGGTTAATACCACGGCTTTGGTTGCAAGTTTGCCCGGATACAGTGGCCTTGTGGCGGCTAATTTGCGGAAAACAACAGCGGTGGATATCCTCAAGCCCAATGTTGTGAGCTGGGAGAACCCTAACTCGCCGCTTTCTGATAATGATTACAGAAAACAAATAACTTATCAGGATGGCATTTCTCGTCCGATACAGGAGGTGTATTACAAACGTAGTAAGACTGGAAAAGATATAGTGTCGGTATCTGTTTACGACAAATTTGGTATTGAGAATATAACACCTTTACCGTACGTAGCCGCTACCGATGCAAATAGTGCAGGTCAATTTCGTACCAACGCTGCTGCAGAACAACCAGCCTATTATAACACGTTGACCGCGGGAAAGGAAGGCTATTTTTACTCTCAGTATAGCGAAGAGAATGCCGTATCTCCAAGAAGCAGCATCGGAAGTGGACCGGGTAAAAGATCTGCAGGAATAAATAAAGGCGCCAGATCTGAATTAAGAGTGAATACTGCTGCTGACAAGGTAAGAATATGGACCATTGGGGATAATGACGCCGACGCGCCATCCAGCAGCAGTATGTATGACGCTGGCGCGCTTACTGTAAGTGTTTATACGAATGATGAAGGAAATAAAGTGTATAACTATGTTGATAATGAAGGACGTAAAGTGCTCGAATCAATACAAAGAGATGGGTCGGATAAGCCTGGGGAGGGTGCAAGGACCTATTTCGTGTATGATGTTATTGGCAATCTTCGTTATATTCTTTCCCCATTGGCAACTGCATATTGTGTAGCTAATAACAGCTGGAATTTTTCAGGAGCAGGCACTGTATTGGATCAGCTTTCTACCAGATATTTATACGATGCCAAGGGCCGCGTGATCAGTATACAACAACCTGGGGCTAGTGAACCAACATACATGGTTTATGATAACAGGGACCGACTGATATTTACTCAGGACGCTAAGTTGCGCGCCAATAATAAAGGTGAATGGATACTTTTCTTTTATGACAACATTGACCGCCAGATAATACAGGCGATATATAAGAATACAAGTGCCACAAGGGCAAGTCTTCAATCCCAGATTGATGCTGCGACTGCTTCTACGAGAACACAATCTATTACCACACCTGCAATTTCAGATTTATATGTGGATAAGCGTGAAGGAGGAACACTAAATTATATTGCAAAGAACTCAATTCAGTTTATCGAGGGCTTTGAAACGACTGCAAATGATGAATTCACTACTATTATAGATCCCAATGCACCCGGAACGATTGAATCTATACCAGTAAGTACAATCTCCAATTTTGACTACGGTAATTACGAACCATTGGTAATTGCTTATTATGATGACTATACGTGGTCCGGAGCCGCAGCATTTAGCTCTGACTTTCAGGTAAGTGCGGGGAATAATAAATACCCGATTAACGTAGAACCCGATTATGCAGTAAAGGGAACAGTCACAGGGTATAAGGTGAAAGTACTAGACAGAAATCAATGGTTAGCAACAACATTCTTTTATGATCGATATGGAAATGCTATTCAGTCCCAGTCTGACAACATCAGTGGCGGAAAAGATATCCTTACATTACAATACGATTTTGCTGGCAACGTGCTTTCCGCATATAGTATAGTAAAAAATCCCCAGGCAGCTACGTTAAATGAAGTAAGGACGCGCGTCCGTAATGAATATGAAAATGGCAGGGTAAAGCAGGTATATCACGAAATCATGAACGGGCAGACGGTATCAAAACTAGTAGGTGAGTATGATTATGATGAATGGGGACGCGTCATACAGAATAAACTTGGGAGCATTGAAGCATTGCAGTATGACTACGATTTTCAGGGAAGGTTGACGGGTATTAATGCGGCGTATGCAAGGGATAAGTCAGCGGCTAACTACTTTGGTATGGAGCTCTCCTACGATAATGGATTCCAGAATGGAAGGACTGACGATAAATTATCTGGTGTGACCTGGCGTCGAAAAGGTGATCCTGATGAATGGCATGCTTATGGTTTTGGATATCACAGTGGTGGAGGACTAGCAAAAGCAGATTACACACAGAATACTGGTATTAGCTGGAGTAATGCAGACGTTGATTATAAGGTTTCTGGTCTGGAATATGATGAGAACGGAAATGTCGAAAAAATGAAGCAGGACGGTATGTTACTCGGAAAGGTGAAATCAGGAATAGATGATCTGCAGTATACTTATGACAACAATGGTTGGAGTAATACCTTGCTGGCCGTAGCTGATGGCAATGGAGACAAACAGCAGGGCGACTTTAAGGATGCAGCTCATACGGTAACGGAGTATATCTATGATGCAAATGGGAATCTTATCAGAGATCTTAATAAAGGTATTAATATTGTATATAATGCATGGCTGAATAAACCGGGGAAGATCACTTTCGATAATGATGCTACCAGAAGTATAAGTTTTGTATATAATGCCCAGGGTGAAAGATTACAGCGAATTGTTACAGATGGAGCTAATACATACACCTACACATACAACAGTGGGTATATTTATAAAAATGATAAATTACTGTTGTTCCCACAGCCGCAAGGTAGGGTTCGTGTAAATAGTAATGGTCAAATGATGTATGACTATTTCATTGCTGATAACAGAGGGAATATCCGTACTGTAATTACAGAAGAAACGAATGAAGTATACTATAAAGCATCGCATGAGGTTAACCCTCAGCCAATACCTGCTATTCCGGAAAAGGAAAGTTTCATTTTTCCAAAATACGTGGATGGAATACCGGCAGGGAATAAGTTTTATGACTACCTGGGAGCTGGTAGTAACAGACAGTTTGTGAAATTAAATAACAGTGATCCTGACAGAAAGATCGGTACAGCCAAGGTACTCAGAGTAATGGCAGGTGATAAAGTGGAGGTGGGCGTACAGTCTTATTATGCAAACAACTCTTCATCCAACAACACCCCAAATGATCTTCCCGAGTTGATTTTAAACCAGCTTATCAACTCTTTGCTCGGACCAGTTGCGATAATCCCTAATGGACACGACAATATTCTGCAGGGAACGGGAAACGGGCTTATTTTGAATAAGGATGACATGAAGACCTTCCTGCAGGATAAAAATACGGCTAATCCGCCGTCAGATGTTCCCAAGGCATACCTTAACTATGTGTTGTTTGACGACAATTTTAAGATGATTGATGGCAGCCCGCTAAGAGTATCTGTCCCCGGTGAAATTGTTCCGCTGGTAGGGCAGCTGGATGTTCAGAAGAATGGTTACCTGTACGTCTATTTGTCTAATGAAAGCAATACAGACGTTTATTTTGACGATCTTGTTGTAAAACATACCAGTGGTCATTTGTTACAGGAAGATTCTTATTATCCTTTTGGATTGCAGATAAGAGGCCTGAGTAGTCAGGCATTAAGCCGGTTGGAGAATAATTATCTCTATAATGGCATCGAGAAGATTTCGGAGTTTGATCTTGATATCTATGACGCAGCTTACCGTAATCTTGACCCACAGATAGGCAGATGGTGGCAGCCAGATCCTTTGCAGGAAAGCATGGTGAATTATTCTCCTTACAATAGTAACTTCAACGATCCGGTGAATTTTTCAGACCCTAATGGAGATTCACCATTAGGTGCGTTTCTGGGCGCTACAGGAGGCATGGTGGTAGGTGCAACTGCTGGCTATCTAATTGCAAGTAATAATGGCTATGATAAGAAGACGGTGACGGCGACAGGCGCTGTTATAGGGGCGGTTTTAGGCGGACTTGGGGGACAATATGGAGGGTCAATTCTTTCCGGAGATAACAGTGTGCTGAAATGTTTCGATAATTTCGGAAAACGCTGGATTGATGATCCAAATTTCTTTCAGAAAATAAGCGGAGCGGCAAAAAGGATTTTTGAACGAAGTGAAATAGGAATAGATGATGCGTCCAACCTGATGTTCAGGTTTAAAGCAAGTTATATTCCTAAACGTGCGCCGGAAAGGCTTCGGATAAATGTAGATATGGGGCTGATCAATATACCGGTGTTGCCTGTCCGGCCGTTAGTGCAGTTGACAGCAACACCACAAGCGCCACCAAGGCCGACATCGACACCTGGGGGTACTATGACAACGCCCGTTCCAAGAAGAGTAGTGCGTCCCCGGCCCAGACGCTTACCACCAATTACACTCCCACCGTTTGCTGCGCCCGGGCCTACTCAAACTGCCTGGATTACATTGTCTCAGGAGCAAGTGACTATGCTGGATCAGATAATCGCAATAGCAAGGTCGGCAGGAAGAACCCAAATTACAATTAATTACAATTCAACTATGGGCGAAGGAAATCTGAAAATAGGTACTAATTTTAGTCCAAGAGCAACAATGGAAGAAACCATTAATCCCCGAACCGGACTGCGCATTGAGAATATGCGAATCTACAAGGGACCATCCAGGTCAAGGCCTATGGTTCTTGACCAGCAATATGGAACTAATGGATGGAGTAATCTGATCCAACAGACGGTGAGAATGGCGAATTATCTCCGGAGTAGAGGAATGACGCCGACAGTCAATTTTGTACCGGATGCTTCTAGTAATAGGTATGACGCGACAATACAATGATTTAACAGCAAAATATTTGTGATATTTGTATTATGAAAGGATACGCTTTACTATTATGTGTCTTTCTTCTCATTGCCAGCGAGACCAAAGCACAAAAGGTTAATTATTCTTCTGTGGACGACTATGTGGCTAACATGAATGTCGATACTACAATGAAGATGGACAATCTTGTTAAGCTGATTACGCGGCCGTTCAATGATGAGCATCGTAAAGCAAGGGCTATTTTTGATTGGATTTGCCTTAATATTCACTACGATCATGCTGGATTTGAGGCAAGTCTGGAGAATCCCGAAGCTTATCCGTTTAAAATGCCAGACGAGGTACTAAAGAGGAGAATTGCAATTTGTTCAGAAATAAGTAGTCTTGCTAAAGAAATGTTTGGTAGGGCAGGATTGAAATGTGAGGACATTTATGGCGAAACAAGAACCTATTTTAGTAGTGGGCCTTTTGATCACGCCTGGAATGCCGTGTACCTGTCGGGAAAATGGTTCCTGTTTGATTGTACATGGGGAGGGGTGAACAATTATAATAAGATAAATTATTTTTACTTTCTGACACCACCAGAATATCTAATCGCTTCGCATTTGCCGAATGATATAAAATGGACTTTGCTCGAAAAAAATCCTACGCGGGACGAAGTTGATAGATTTCCACCGGTTTGGCCTGACTACTTCAGTTATTCAGAAAAACCATTCCCTCGTGATAAAGAAATAGTTTCGACCGACGGCAGCCTTCGTGTGACCAACTATGTAATAAAGGGTTTTGTTCAGGACATCCGCATTGTTGATAAGGATGAGCACTATATTCGATTTCGGCAAACACCGGTATTGAATACAGCTGGAGACACTACAGCGTATCAAATTAGTGGTTTGCAGAACGGAAGTTATACAATGAGAATATCCGGATTTGCGCTTGATCCAACACCCGGGACATTGTCAGAGGGTAAAAGAATGGTCGATTTCAACTTGTTTGTAAAATAGTGAAGTCCTATAAAAAAACTTTCAAGGTATGCTTGAAAGTTTTTTTTATAGATAATTTCTTTAACGGAACATCCAGGGATTAATAAATTTCAACAATCACCATATCCACTTTATTGAACAGGAAAGTATCCTCCGCTTTCTTATGTAACAGTAATTTCGCAAGCGGGGCATCCGGTGAAAGAAAGAAAATAATCTGATCATCAATCACCTGTTTACCCAATCCCGCTGCAATAAAGAAAGCATATTGCTGACATTTTACCAATGCTCCCGTTTGAGCGGTAGTATAAACGATATCTGTATTTACTTTCTGTAATTTGTCAAGCTCCCTGATGTTTTCAGCCAGTTGCCTTGCATACATATCCTTTTCCAGGTGGCCCATCGCTCTTCCAGTTTCGTATTTATCACCCGCTGAACTTTTGTCTTCGCTATTAGCTGCCTCCTGTGCACTATCAACAGCCGATTTCGCTATGGTGATTCGTTCTGTTATCAGTAGCTCTCCAGTCTTTTTTAACCTGGTTTTAAAGGTGATCATTTCCTCGCGTGTCATAAGCTGTTGATTGAATACCGGTTCAATTTAAGAAAAGCTATTGAATGTTGTTGTCAGCCGTAGCCGTTATTGAGTGTATCAGTTTAAAAATAAGATCAGCCTTGATCAATCGTGTCTTTAGGAAACGCCAATGATATAAATAAGGGCACTCACAATGTAACATGTCGTGATTTAAAAATAGAATTGGAGGATTAAATTCCCGGGATGAGAAATTAATCCTCCTGTCAGATGTGCTTAAAAAGATTATAAACGGCAAATACTGCCGGGTGCCAATGGCATCAATTCCAGTGGAAAAGTATTGCTACAACGCCTGTATATGCAAATGATCCAACGCATCAGCAAACAGGTACCTGATATTTGCACCTCTTGCCTGAGCATTGCTGATAGCTGTACGCAGGGTGTTCCTGGACGTTTCATTGGTAATATGTCCGAGATCACCGTTTGTGCTACCGGTAGGGGAGTGTTCATTCCATTGATTGGGCAGGAAGAAATTGCCGGTGGTATTCAGGTTCTGGTATTCCGGAAGAAGGGTAGGCGGCTGCGTATTGGCATATACGGTGATATGCCTGTTATAGGTAGCAAAGTCATGGTCTGCACCTGCACCATCCGCGTAAGGCGGTCTTGGCAATCCCAATGCATAACTGCCCGGAGCCAGGTTATTAATAGCTGCTACTACGGCATCCAGGCATTGCTGCTGATTACGAACGTCAATTCGCTTGCCATCAATATGAGTAAGATCAACAGCAGTGCCATTGGAATGATGAGAAGATGCCGGCCGGATATAACTGAGAATGCCAAAGGCCGGATTGGCGCTGCTATTATGGTCCAGAGAGAAATAGAGCATCTGTGAAATACTTTGCAGCAGGCTCAATGACGGCGTAAATGTGTTATTGTTAAGTGTATATGTGCCATTAGCCCTTATCTGTTCCAGTTGTTGCCGGATATTGGCCGGAATAAGGACTCTTCCGGGATTGGACAGTATATCCCCCGCCGCGTCCTGTACGGTAAGTCCTTTGGCAGTGGCAAAGCCATTGATGCTTTGTGCTGCTGATGGCGCAGGAGTAGCGGCATCGAAACGCAGGAGATTATTATGTTCTATGATGGAGATGAGAACATTCGCATAGTTAGGATCAGTCGCATAGCCTGCACGTGCAATCTCACGGGCAAACTGACGTCCGTCATCGGTATGATTGAAGGCTTCGCGGTATCTGCTATTGTTGACGAGGAAATTGCCATGGTCATTGAAACTTTCCACTGCATTGGCATAAGCCCTGAAATTATCTTTTACTCTCCAGCGATAGCGTGTGTTGCCGTTACCATCTGTAAATTGTTCAATGGATATGATCTCGGGATAAGGATGACGACTCCGATCGTTGTCACTATGGATCTCGGTAGTGGTCAGGAGCTGTTTTTCCCCGGTCCATGACGCACCGGCCTTGATACCGAAGAAATTAAAGCGGGGAGCATGTCTGCCCCAGCCAGATTCCAGCGCGGCCTGCGCCAGTGTTACTGAAGCAGGTACACGGGTCTGTCGCATGCTGTCTGTTGCATTCTGTGCATATTGCTGTATAAAATCATCCTGCACAGTAAGATCATTGGAGAAGAATGCACGGTTTTCCAATGAGAATGATTGTGAGCTGCTGGCGCCACCGTTCCACATTTCTATCTCCGCATTACGGCGGTTAATCAGTCCCTGGGAGTCCACCAAGGCCCCGTTCTGTCTGATCTTCACCCATTTCCTCATTTCTGTTGGAACTGCACCGTAGTTCCCTTCATTAAGCAGCCTGCGTAAAGTGGATTGCTTAAAGTTAGCAGATCCGATATTATAGACAAAGCTGACAAGTGCATCAAACTGATTTTGGTTCAGTGTTACAGATACCTGTTGATTGATCGTTGTCTGGAATGCACTTACTCTATCCATCAGCAGTTCGGTCGCCCGCTGATCTGTGACACCATTGTCGTAAGGCTGTTCTGAAGCAGCGCCGTTACAGTTCCCTTTATGTATCAACGTACCATAGCCGATGGTGCAATGGCCTGCCTGATCATTGTACTTTCTTGCCCTGAAGCCTTCCAGTCTTTTGATAAGATCAACACCACTGGTAGACAAGGTAGAGAATGATATGGCTGTATTAAAAGCAGAGAGAGAATGAGCTGCGGATACGCCTGCCGGCCAGTGTACGATCTGTATCCTGCCATCCCAGTCCTGGCTGACGCGTACCTCCCGTTCGAATTTCACAAGGAAGTCAGCAAATTTCTCCGGATAGGTAGTGCCTGTAGCTGGATCTATGATGGTCAGCGTAGTACCCTGAGGAGTACCATCGCCTTTGATAGCGGTCATGATGCGGGCATGAATGCCAAATTTGGCATCAGAACCTTCTGCGGTAGTGACCCATAAGGGACCAACATTACGCATAAGTTGTTCCCAGCCAGAAATGGTTAAACTCTGGGGATATTTGAATTCGAAGCCGGCTGCATTCAGAAAAGGCACCTTTTCTGTAGCCAATAACCACTGATTGGCTTTGAACTTTGCAAGATAGGTCGCCCCGATTGCGCCTATTGCAGTCTCAATAGCAGTAGAACGGTGGTCCCGCCAGGAAATCATCATTGTTGCCACTGTAGCCCAGCAAACAAGCCCGGAAGGCTGTTTAATGACATCCACTGTGCCGGGGATCTCATAATCCACTGCATCGAATGAATTAGCAAATCTTTCCACAATAGAAGCAGATCTGGCATAACCATTTTGTCTGCGTCTTCCGGCGCCAAGTAGGTTGCTTACTTCGAAGAAACGATTTTCCATTTTAGATCGGATTGAGTATCGTGAAAAAATTACAGTGTTTTACCTAGTTCAAAATGCATCCCATCCTTCTTGCCTTTGAAATGCCCGCCCCAGAAGAAGCCCTGCTGATTAGCGATGGCTACCAGCTCTCTTACACATCCTTTTTGTCCCATCAGGGCAGGTTCCTGACCAAAGCCATTGGTGCCTGCATTGATATCAAAAGCGGTACCCCAGGCATGATTACTGAGTGGTCTCGGAGATCTGTTCTGTGTGCCCCGGATAAATCTTGCAGCATAACCTCCTTCAAAGGTCAGGATCCTGTCCAGTAGTCCTGCCGCTTCCCATGCCGCCCACAGGGCTTTTAATCTTTCTTCTCCGGCTTTATGGAAGTTGATGATGCCATTTTGGATGACCTGGTTGCCGATCTTTTTGCCATTCAATTGAGGGATGCTTACCCTTACAATGTTATCTGCAGCCCAGTTGTTCGTTACCCGGATGCCGTCTCC
The DNA here is from genome assembly GCF_003014595.1 of Chitinophaga ginsengisoli. Lineage (GTDB taxonomy): Bacteria > Bacteroidota > Bacteroidia > Chitinophagales > Chitinophagaceae > Chitinophaga > Chitinophaga ginsengisoli. The sequence goes on from NZ_PYGK01000004.1 coordinate 370,542, forward strand.
ACCGAAGGTGGAAGGATCTGGTTCATAAGTGAATGTGCCGAATGTGGCGGCACGTTCCGCAGTGGTTAACGGACGGATACTAGTAGGCCGCGGCGGCCAGTTGGGGCCACTGGTATCCGGAGGACTCATCTGCAAACTGGGCGCTTGTTCCGGAGTAACGGTAGCTACTGGTTGCTGGCTGTGGTACCTGTGGATATCGTCAAGGTCATTCAGAAACTCCAAAGGGTTTGGTTCTTCTTCACTTTTCTTATTGACTGGCGCCGGAGCGTTTTTTCTGGCAGGAGCAGGCGGAGGTGGGGTTTCCGGGATCTTGTCAAAATCGTCGAACCGGTTAGTAAGTTCCTGTGCATCTACCTGGATAGTACCCAGATTGTACGCATTGGCAAACTTCATATTTTGCGCAATGCGGTCAAATATGGCGTGTTCATTCTTAGAAGCGGGATCATTACCTTTCGGCGTTGAAGGTTCCTCAATTGATTGTTGTTTACCTACATCTTCCCGGTTGACAGTCTTCTTTGCGGAAGGATCATAGACCTTCTTACCGGAAAGAATGGCCTGCAGATCATTTACGATCTCTTCTTCCCTTGAGGAAAGAGAACCACTGCCCTGCGTCGGTGATTCAGGTGCGTCATGCCCCCGCATTTGTTTGATGTCTTCCAGTAAAGATGCTGTATCCGGCGCTCCATCAGCATAATCTGCCCCTGAAACAGCCGGTGTTGTTGACGACGAAACAGCCTGGTCTGAAATAGCCTTTTCCGTTGAGAAGGGGTCGAGTACATTCGTTAACAGGTCCTGATTCTCGCTCACCGGTGATGGAGTAGGAGGTGTATATACTGGAACGTATGTATTCTCTTCGGCTGTCGATGATTGTAACACATACTCTTCAAAATAAGTTTCATCATTCACAGCAGATGCCTGTACTACATACTCTTCGAAGATCTCTCCGTTACTATCTGTAGATGCCGCCACAACATATTCTTCAAACGGAACATTGTCTTTAACGGTGAGCACTTCACCGTTGTCAAAGCTTTGTGTCAGCGATTTCTGCTTTTTCTTTTTAGGACGATGATGCCCGCCGTAATAATCACGGAGCAGATCTTCATAGCAGGAGTAAGGAGTATGTTTCTTCTTCATATGCCTGTACGTTTAAAGTCTGATATTCATTTTCACGAGGGTGTAAGGATCGAAAGTCATGATCAGTTCAGATTCCTGCTGCGTGATGTGATCTTTATTCAACAATATTTTCAGTTCATTGGCACTGAACTCCATCACTTCAGCAAGTGTATTATTGATGACGGTTACCGGTGCATACTGTTTGTCTAACGTCAGATTCTCTCCCCGCACATGCAAATATGGCCTCTTATCTTCATCCAGCGAAAGACTTACCGCCGTCACTTTGGGGGGTGTTTGATTTCTTCTTGATTTCTGTATCTGGTTAGCCAGTGTTTTATAATCGATCTCGTTGTCGGTAGCGCGTTGTATATCTACCTGTTTCTTCTCTACAGCCTGCAGATCATCTACAGAGCTCACACCCAGTTTACGTAGCTTCTTCTGGGTTTTAGTATCTATCCCGATCTCTTCTATCTTGGTATCGTTTTTCAGTCCTGACATTTTGGTGGTGGCCCTTACCTGCTGATCGGTAATAGAGCCGAGTTGGATGTTGACTTTGGATGCACCTTCCTGACCTGGTTGGGCTGTAATGAACCTGATCTGATCTCCATCAAAGGTGGGGAAGATATTAAGGTCGATAGCGAGGTCCTTGACTGTATAGGTCAAAGGTTTATTGATAGCTTTGATAGCCAGTGTTTCACGCGTTTTGTCCAACTCTACTACAAGAGAGTCGACAAAATCTTCCAGGTTCCAGTATTTGTTATCATTCGCCATCTTCAGATGCTGTATATTTTTCAGCATTTATAGTAATGCTGTGATAGGATGGACGGAAGCTCGTATCTACCCTGTACAAGGGAGGTACAGTACCGATCCTCACTGTTCCATCCTCATTTGTGCTGATGTCCAGTTCTATGGGAGTACCGATTTCTATTTCGTATATATAGCTATGCACCCCGCTATCCTCGTCTTTGAAGTCACCAGGAATATCCAGTATCTTATCAATGATACTGTTCAGTGGCAGAAAGGCTTCATCCATCATGACGGATTGGTTTTGGTAACAGGATTCAGCACAACCTTGACATTCAGTTCTATATCATATCCATCAAATACATATTCAACATCAGGAGCTGTATGTGCTTCTTTTGCCGGTGTTTCTTCGCTGTCGTCTTCCGACATACCATAGTAAAATGGATATTGCATAAGCGTTATTGATTATTAGATTTAATACCAAGTATTCTTACACTGACAGGCAGGGGGAATTTCACTTTCGTGCTGCTGATTTCATTTACATACCCGTCCGGTGTAAGTGAATCAACTTTGCCCAGTGTGATCTCGAACAGTTTGAAGACAGGAACGACCCATACCATACCCTGTTCATAAGTCCTGCCTTTCATCTTAATGTTATAGATCATCTCCGCAAGATTAGACTTTGCGAAGCCTGTGTTTTTAAGCGCTGTCAGTTGCTCATTGTCCAGTGGTTTGTTACCATCCCATCCGTCCAGCAGCTTATTTAATTCTGTGATGCTAAGTTCTATACCAGCTTTCATTCTGCCGGATGTAGTATCCGTCAGGCTTTCCTTATCTTTTGTATCAACCGACATTTTAGTACCGGTAATACCATTCGCAGTATGTTCTGCGGAAAGTGATACTGTATAACGGGTGTCTGCATTTAATTCCCAAAGAGATTTTGATTTACCGAGGGAAGGAGACTGCCATATCTTGTTCCAGAAGGAGCGGTAGACCTTCATGTCTGTCAGCTCTTTTTCTGCGGATACTGCTTCTCCCTGTTGCTGCACAAAATAATTTTGTACGAACACGGCAGGAGTATTGCCGATGGCTTTGTATTCTTTTCCACTGGAAGTTCTCCAGCGTATTTCTGCGAATATTTCCAGGTCTTTATAAAGCGGCAGATTCAATAACTCGTTTTTCATGAATTCAAAATCCACACTTGTATTGGCCTGAATATCTTTCTTTTTAAAAGTTTTTTCCAGCAACAGCTGATGGCTGACGGGATCTTTAAAATAGAAAGTATAGATTGCTTTGGGCAGGGGATTTTTCGGTGCTTGTCCGACGTTCAACTTTATTTTAAACAACAGTTTGTCTGCCTGTTGCAGCAGCAGCTGCTGCTTTCCATTGTAAGAAGAAAGTTTCAATGATTCGAATGTAAGTATGACTCCATTGCTCAATGTATAAGCCGTGTTGTTCTGCATCAGTGAATGTGCGGTAGCTACTCCCGCAGGCGGTGCTGCAGGCGTAGCAGCAGGTTGTGCATTCTGCAATTGTGCAATCAGTTGGGCCAATACCGCAGGATCAATATTGGGTGCTGCTCCGGGTTGCTGATTTTGCAGGAGTTGTTGCAGCATTAACCGTTTTTGCACATCACCTGCCAGGGTGGTCATGAGCTGATTATTCGCCTGCAATGTTTGCAGTTTATGTTGATTCGCGGCATTGATCAGTTGCGGTAGCAGCTGTACACCCTGCTGGATAAGTGGCCCTGCCAGAGATGCCAGCAAGGCATCATCGATGCCGAAAACAAATGGTTTAGAAAATTGGTTGTCTCCCCGGGACTTGTCGCGATCAGAACAAATATCAGCACAAAACCTGTTGTCGTATGCTTGAGCTGTGCTGATGGATTGTTGTCCGCTGAGTCCGGGAATAGTGGGAGCTACAGCCCGCATGATGGCGCCCAACAGGCCAGTCAGCATATTGGTAGGACTCTGTGGCGAAGCATTTCCTCCAGATGCAGGGGTATTGCTTCCCGCATTAGCTGCGGGAGTCAGCAGACTGATTGCCGCAGGCAATACCGCGCGCACCAGACTACCCAGTATATCTTCTATAGACGCCTGTTGAGAGAGGTATTGCTGCTCATGAGAGATATTCCTGATGGGGTTGAAGGCTGTAGTTTGCATATCAATACTTGCTGAAGATGAAATATTAAGACGTCCTGTATTTACATGCTGGAATCCTACCGGGACTCTGATCACGTTAGATACAGCAGGAGAAGTCCCATCCCTGTCTTTCGCACTGAGCAATTGTATGTAACAGTTCTCGCCGTCAAAGTAGTTTTTCGGTATCCTGATTTCCTCCTGACTGTCGCCCAGAAAAGTGAGTTTTTTCTTTTGTTGAAAAGGAGTGACCTTATGGATCTCATCCACCCACTTGATTCCTGCCCTGTCAATTATCTGCCTGCCTATTTTAAAACGATACCAGTTATTGGTACCAATATCTATCGTGAAACGATAGTTTTGGCTGTCTGCGGATTCCCATTGTAAAATTGCCAGGGCCATAGCAAGTAATTATTAATTAACGTGCTGCAACAGGAGCTGCCGGTGCGGCTATACCTGGTGTATTACCTGCCGGTTTTAGTGCGGCTACACCACCATCAGCATACATATTGGCGAAATTGTCCAGTTTGAAATAATCTGTTTTGAACTTGATATTGACATGCCCCTTCAGGGTAGCTGTCATATCGTCTGTCGCCTTTTTATCAGACGTATTTACCTGGATGTTGGTATTGGTAATGTCTGTGCTCATGGAAGGGCCGCCAAATATAGCACCCAGTATGCCGCCGTCAGCTTCAATGTGGGTATTAACAGTGTTGATGTTCTGATCATCATGATGGGCTGTACTGGCGCGGGTAGCTTTAATGGAAAATTCCACCTGCGCATCAATTTCACCTTTTTCCACAACCAGACGGGTTACACCCATAAGCAGCACTTCCCGCAATGCAGCACGGTGTTCTTTCGCCATATTGATCTTTGCCTCCAGTATGTGTTTCTTCACTTCTGCGTCTTCCAGGTCATGTTTTTCACCTTCAGGGTTAGTGAGCGCCAGCTTGGAGCTGCCGTCTGCCTGTTTCTCGGTGACCACATTATACTTGTCTCCACGGGATTCCGCCAGTGTGGCAAATGCATCATCATCCTTTATCTTTTTGATGAAATCTGCGGTAGACTTGGTAGCTTCCTTCATTAGTTTGATGTAACTATCGGTCTGTTGTTTCATCACCTTGAGGTTCGCATCAAATACAGCTTTCAACAGATCGGCCACGAATTTGGGAAAGTCGACAGCATCCACCAGTTCTTTAAATGATCTGGTGTCACCCTGGAAACCAGGGTCATAACCTTTGTATCCCATTTGTTTGCCACTATCGGTTGCCATACTTTCTTCCAGTCCATGCTTTTTCATTTGTCTGGAAGTATAGTCATCTATGAGTGACAGATAGATACTTTTCTGATCATCGAGGGACATCGTCTTAAATACATCACTGCTACCCAACACTTCTCTTGCCTGTGCACGGGCGAGTTCTTTGATCTGTGCCCTGGAAGGTATTACATTTATAGCCATAGCTGATAATACGTTTTGTTAGTTAGCAATTGAATTAAAAGTCCCATTCATCTTTACCTGCTGAAGGGGAAGGAGCAGGTAGTTTTTCAGCAGGTTCTTCATCATCTTCTTTTTCAACACGCTTTTCCCTGCGACGATATTCCCTGTTGTCCTTGTCTTCATTCTCATCTTCTTCTTTCTGCTGCAGTTGCGCCTGGCTGATGATGAAGGCATCCACATTGCTGATAAATGCGGAGAAGCGTTTATCATCTTCAAACGTAGTAGGATTATAGTCAGCGATGGAGTTAAGGATTTCGTAGCCCAGTTTAGCCTTGTTGTATTGAATAGTTGTTTTCGGACGCTGATGTTTCATGCCTTCGTAAAGCATTTCTACAACTTTCCACCAGTTACCACCAGCAGGAACAAGTTGTTTCACTACTTCAGGGTGGTTCAGTATACGCTTGATAACGAAGTACAATTCGTCGTAGATGATCGGTGATATCACATTGGCCATACCAGAGCAATGCGTAGACAGGTTGTATTGCAGATCTTCCACTGCCTGCATAACGTTCTGGCGGGATACATAGCTTTCAGGATTAGGACTGTCCTGTGCACGTTGTATATAACGTGCTACTTCCATGATCAGTATACGCCAGTATTTAGGGAATTCCTTGTTGACTACCACATCATCTGTTACAGGAGCATTGCCGTAGTTGAACACCTGTTTATAGAACATACGACGTTCTGCAGGACGGGTACGTTCAATGATCTTACCGGTTTTTGGATGTGTGAATTTGTTGGAGAATACATACATCTGAAGATCTTCCCGTAACTGCGCATCTGAAATCTGGATATTTCCTCTCACCATAAATTTATGTGTGAAGAAATTAACCACACTGAAGATATCAAGTTCTTCGCCCAGGGTCATGGAGTAGAACATCTGTGCAGCGCAGCGGATATTATCAGAGACAACCTGTACAGTAGCGGCATCATCATCCAGGAAGGTTACACTATAGTCCGGTGCGCTCCCGTCTGTGTCGGTCGTATCGTCTTCCCACCCCGGGGTGTTTTCTATTTCATTCATAAAGATCGGCAGCAGGATGTCAATATTGCTGTCTGTCACGGGAAGAATAGAAGCTTTGATCTGTTTGATCAGCTTCGGGATCATACTGGGTGGGATGACCGGATAATATTTGGAATCTTTCAGTATATCCAGTTCGGTACTGTTGTCTACATAGTTTTCCAGTGTTTTCTTTACGAACGCGCCGAAAGAAAGAGACGAGAAGGAGGGATTACCTTTGAGAATATCCGTAATAACGGGATTTTTTTCGTTATTAAACTCTACACTCACTCTTTCTTCATGGATATACTGGCGGGAGGCACTGATCTGTGTATAGATGATCACATTGCGGTTGCCGTATTTATTACCAAAGATAAAGTTGGTAAGCCCGTTGATTTCAGTATATCCTGCGTTATAGCCAAACGCCAGCAGGTAGTTGACGATATTTGGATAACTGAGGATGCTGCGGGTGTTCAGATCCAGGTTGTTCCAGTTATTGTTAAGCCGGTCCTTAAAATCGAATTTGAGTAATGACAGCTTATCTTCCGCGTCAATATATTCCTCAATGCTGTAGATCTTATCATATTTGGAATTATTGATCGTTTTGTATATAACATTCAGCAGACTATCCTCCTGCCATTGTTGTTCTTTCCTATGGCTATTGCCATACATTCTGGCTTTCAATGGCAGCTGAACAAGTTCGCTTATTGACGTGCCGTCTACGGTCTGAAAGTCATCTCCTTCTTTGATATAGATCGGAGTACCCAGCAAATCGTTCAGGTATGTCAGCTGCTCTTTCACATGACTGTCAATGTCAGCAGTGATACCATTAGTTGTAATGTTAGTTCTGCGTATTTTAACGCCATTGGTGGAAGGGAAGAAATTTAGCGTTGCCATTACATAATGTTTAAAGAATTTATGATAACATATCGTTTAACAGTTTGAATGAATCTGCCAGGTTGAGCAAACCGTATCCGGCTTTTTGATCCCTTACTTTGCTGGTGAGCCTGTCTGATGTGTTCCGAAGTATATGGGTGATGTCAGTATTTGTGATTTTTTTACCCCTTTCATAGGCGTACGACTTTAGCAGTGCCACAGCACCACTTACAAAAGGAGATGCCTGGGAAGTGCCGGAGGAAAGTGCGTAGCCATTATTCAGATAAGAGCTGTAAATGTTAGTACCCGGGGCTACTACCGTGATACTGGCGCCATAAGAGGAGAATCCGGTTATCTGCCCGGTATTGTCTACCGCACCAACGGCTATTACATCATCCAGCGCGCCGGGATAATATTTCTCAGGACTACCATCATTGCCACTGGCTGCTACAATAGTAACGTTCTTACTGATTGCATATTTGACAATATCTTCATGAGGAAGCCCACCGCCTGAGTGTTTAATGCCAAGACTCATATTAATCACATCAGCACCATTATCCACCGCCCATTTTATTCCATTGTTGATATTATCTACGATACCGGCACCTACTACTTTGTTGCCGCTCTTCATGGCAGCCAGCACTCTGATTACCATCAGTGAACAGGAAGGACAAACGCCTTCATTCATGCGCAGGCCTTTTGCAGCCAGTATGCCCGACACATGAGTACCATGCCCCACCTGGTCTTCCGGGAGTGCATTGATGTTTAATACGTCTCCTATGAAGGAAGAAGTATCAAGCCCCTGGAGATCTACAAAATTTCTACGGAGGACGATTTTGTTTTCCAGTTCCGGATGACTGAAATTTGCACCGGTATCCAGCACCGCCACACGTACGTTATTTACGCCCTTGGTCCATTCTTTAGCATAAGGGAGATAGATCATTTCGCCTGGATCAGTAGAAACAACAGCCATAGCGCCGGCAACTTCTCCGGGAAATTCAGTAGTGCCCAGTAACAATGTCCTTACTTCTGCAATGAAGGGAAGTTGTTCCAGGCGTTTGATAATTTGTTCAGGTAAAGCCCCATCACGCTGCAAAATAAGACGGAAGGTACAATGCAGGTTAGCATTCATTTCATCGGCACTCCATACCCTGTCTTTGGATTGAGATTTATATTCTCTGGTAACCCAGAATTTATAGTTCGCTTCAGCAAACAACCTGTCCACATCCGGATGGAAACGTTCAACGACAATAGTTTTATCGTTGATAAAGTCCATCCAATATGGAATAGGTGCAGGTAGCTGATCCAGCACTTCTTTGACAACTTTTATGATGATATGCTCTTTCATAAATGCATATGCAACATTTCTGAGTTAGGGGCAATAACCAATACTTGTTGACGTGCATCAACATTTGGGGTAAATAAATAATAAGTTTTTCATTCTTTGCTACAACACATGCCATCTGTTGCCGAGGTAGCAGCAGATTCGAATAGTAATGATATTTAAGTTTAGATGAGAAGTATACAAACCCCGTGCTATGGTCAAGAGAACATTTAATGAATCGTTTGGATATATGGGGTTTGGGATGATGAAGCTAGGAAATATTAAGGAATCCACAAAAAATAAATGTGGATGGGCTGGCATAAGATGCTATCTCATTTTGATCGCGTGCATTGCTTGATAAAAGTGTTCAGTACTCTGGTATATATTTGCCCCGACATTTTTTATGTGTCGGGGCAAGTTGTTTACATCTAGTGCTTTTGTCCGTAAACAATCAGCGATGCTTTCGCTAATGTCGCAAAGTGCATGTTAAAACCTACAAAAGCGGGCGTGGCATTTTTATCCAATTCCAGTTTTTTGCTGAGAGCATATACCGTGATCAGATAACGGTGAGCAGGGCCTTCGGGAGGAGCAGCACCTATGTAACCGGGTACACCTGCATCTGTATTGCTTTGTATCGCTCCTCCGGGAAGGAGGTCTTTGTTTGGATCACCGGCACCGGAGACTAACTCGTAGGTATTTTGCGGGATGTTAAAAACGATCCAGTGCCAGAATCCGCTACCCGTGGGAGCGTCCAGGTCATAGACTGTTACTGCAAAGCTTTGTGTATCCTTTGGAGGATTTTCCCAATACAGTTGTGGAGATTGGTTTTCACCATTGAACCCCATTCCCTTTGCATATTGCTTATTGGTCAGCTGACCGCCAAGCTCTTTGCTTTTTAATGTAAATGTTTGTGCAAAAGCACTGCTTTCTGTTGCCATCATCTTTTCCATTTTTTGTTTGAATGATGGCTCAAAGGTAGATGCGAAGACAGGTGGCAAATAATAGGTACTCGTCCAGAAAGTATGGCCAGACGTTCAATTTGTTAACTGGTACTGTTTAGGCGTTATGCCATGAATCTGCTTAAAAGATTGAATGAAGCTGGAGAGGTTTTCATAACCGAGTTCATAATAGATTTCACTCGCCTTGCGGTTATCCTGCCGGAGCATTTTAGCCGCTCTTTCCATTCTTTTTTCCAACAGCCATCTGTTAGGGCTATTGCCATAAATGCTGGCAAACCTGCGTTTAAAAGAGGACAGGCTCATATTGCATAAAAAGGCAAGTTCTTCAACCGTGATATTGCTGTTTATATGTGATGTAACTGCCTGGCGGACTATCAGGTCGTCATTGGCTTCATAGCTCATGTTCCTGATTTGCTGTATCTGTCCCGGATATTGTACTGCAAGGTATAAGAACAGTTCTTCCAGTTTTACCTTTTGCAGATCGTGGTATATAGGCTTATCATCGCAAAGCATGCAATCAAGAGAACGAGTGAAATTTATCAGGAACTCGTCCTTTTCCAATAACAAAAATGGATGACTGCCGGATTGTTTTGTTTGTTTACCGAGTAATGAAGCATGACGGTCAAAAAAATCAGACAATAATTTGCTATCAAAGAAAATAAGAATACTATGATAATCTGCATTCTCAGCCGCTATCTTTTCACTCATAAGGCAATTTCCGGCGGCTAACATTACAAACTGGTGCGGTTTTACCGTAATATGTGTGCCTGCAAAATGCACGGTTTTTTCACCTTCAAGCAAAAAGGTGAACAGGTTTTGTTGCAGCATGATGCTTGCTCTGGGAGCGGGCTTATTGGTGCGGTAACGGAGAATAGAAACATATTCGGCATCTCGTTGTACCGGTGATGTATTAAGAGGCAAAGCATGTTCGTTCATAAGGAAGTATATGACTGGTGCAAAATTAGCACATTCTTCCAGATAATAGGCCTTCCGGTATGCGGCGAAAACATACCACCATCAGCAAACAGCTTTTATATTCCTTTGAGCTGCCTAATCGGCTGCCCGTATGGACAAGGCATGATAAAATATATTCAAAGGATCCCATTTAGCTTTCACTTGTTGCAGCCGTGGATAGCTTTCCTTGTAATAAAGGGTATGCCATGGAACGCCTGACTGGTTCCATTCTGCACTGGCAAGATCTGTATCCGGATGATTGATCATGCTTCCGTCTGTTTGTTGATTGGGTACAGGTACACCGCCGGAGTCTGGGAAAAGGTCCTTGTAGAAATTGCGTACCCAGTCCATACTGGGGGTTGCACCTTCCGGATCAATCCAGCCGGTATTGCAGGCAACATCCAGGATGCAATCCCGTTGAGCCGATGCAGTGGTATCAGGTGATATTGTATTCACCTTACCTCCATAGGTGGCCATACCCAACAGCCCACCTATTTGTACATCTGCTGTGAGATACTTATAAGCGGTTGCTATCTGGCTATCAGTGAAGGGGCTTCTGAAGAAAGCGTCTTTAATTTTTGCCTGTACATTATCGAAGCCTGGTTGAAACAATTCAGGAAAAGGGTTAAGCGCAAAGCGTAACCATGCGCTTTCCTCAATTTGCAATTTATAAGGCAAACCTACCGGCTTTGCGATGGCCGCCAGATGTGCATCTATCAGCTGTGCAGCATTTGATCCTGTAGAAAGCCCTTTTATTTCCAGCTTTCCGATGTTACGGTGATTTAGAAAGAGTATGCTGAACAATTGTGTATAAGGAGAATCGGGTGCACTATTCTGCTGGCTCCATGCTCCGAAACCCCGTACCAGACGGGAAAACGCTGATTCATCAAAGTCCTTCCAATCCCATGCCACCCGGAAGGTGGTAACAGACGCCGGTGCCTTGGGCAACGCTGAAAAAGGATCAGCGCCTGTGGCATCCGGCGATCGCAGCCAGTAGCGTGTTACAATACCAAAGTTACCACCGCCGCCGCCGGTGTGTGCCCACCAGAGCTCACGATTAGGATCATCTGCCTCCCGTGTGGCAATGACACTATACGTCTTGCCGGATGCATCGACAGTGACCAGTTCGACGGCATAGAGATAGTCTGCCGCAAGCCCATATTCCCGGCAAAGAAAGCCGAAGGCCCCACCTAATATATGTCCGCCCACACCGATGCCCGGATGTTCTCCTGCAGGAAGCACCACACCCCAACCCAGGAATAACCTGCGATACATTTCACCAACAGTGGCGCCAGCCTCTACTACAAAGGCTGCTCTCTCATTGTCAAAGTAGATATCAGTCATCAGGGACACATCGATAAGTACCTGTACAGTTGGATCTGATACGAAGCCTTCCAGGCAATGTCCTCCACTGCGTACTACCGGTCGCCGTTTGCTGTCCACGGCATCCTGTACTGCCGCTATCACATCTTTTGTAGATGTTGGCAGGCGAATATATTCAGGCTTTCCGGTAAAACGTTTGTTAAATCTCTTTCCGGCAAGATCGGAATAACGTACGTCATTGGGTGTAATCTTTTCCATATACTAAATATAAAAAAATAGTTCCCGGCCATTCGGTTGCATTTTTTCATGATAATTTTATTGTCCGGAATGGCGTACAGATCAAGAGAGAGGCACCTACTAAAAATTTGCTAAATGGTTTAACAAAAAATAACTAATTTTCCGCATCCTTTACTATCAGTTACGCATAGTGATATACGTTAACCTAATGGACAAAGGTAACCCTGATTAATAGTGACAATTGAGAACCATGCATTTACCTTTTATTGAAATCATTGAGTGGTTTGAGAAAGACCCCAATTTGTTAATGTGGAAGTTTCCATATCCCGAAGCCGACATTAAAAATGGTGCTAAGCTGATTGTTCGTGAATCCGAAAAAGCATTGTTGCTAAGCGAAGGCAAACTAGCTGATGTATTCGATCCTGGTACACATACGCTGGCTACAGAGAATATCCCATTCCTGACGAAATTAAAAGGCTGGAAATACGGTTTCCAGGGCCCTTTTAAAGTGGATGTTTACTATCTCTCTTCTAAACAGTTTGTAAATCTGAAATGGGGCACGCCAACACCGATCATGATACCCGACAAGCAGTTTGGTCAGGTACGTGTAAGAGCCTTTGGCAGTTATAATGTACGCATTTCGGATCAGGCAAAATTCTTCCGGGAATATGCAGGCACATTACCATTCCTGTCTGCATTTGAATTGCAGAACAAACTCCGTGATTTTATTGCACCTAAGTTTGGAGAAGCACTGGCAGAAGCGCAAATACAGGTATTGGACATTGCCGGTAACCTGAGTGCGCTGAATAGCAAGATCAGACCCCTTATCCAGCCCTATTTTGACGCATTCGGTATTGATGTAACAGAATTTACCGTAAGCAGTGTTACCCTGCCGGATGAAGTGGCAAAGCATTTTGATACCGTTACCAACATGAACATGGTAGGGGATATGGATGCATTTCTCAAATTCAATCAGGCAACAGCTATCGGTCAACAGGGAACAGCCCTGAATGATGCTGCACAACAGGGTGCTGCTATGGCCTATATGATGAATGCCATGAATGCACAAAAGTCAGAAAGCAAGCCTGCGGAAAAACAGGACGATATTGAATCCAGGCTGAAGCAACTGAAGTCTTTACACGATAACGGATTGATAGATGCGGAGGAATACAAGGCCAAAAAAGCAGAGATCATCGCCAAATTATAATACCCTATATGCAGGAGGAAAATAAGAAATTGTCGTTCATTGAGCGCATGAAACAGCGTGCTGTTTCACAGCAAAGTTACGGTGGACAAGCTGAAAATTCAGGAGCCAACACAGAGAATGCTACCTGTCCCAATTGTGGCGCAGGCCGTGCAAAACAGGATGGATTGACGCACTGCGCCTACTGTGGACATCCTTTTATTACAACAACGCTTACTGACGGTAAATACATCAAAAAGTCAGATAATTCCAATACATAATTATGGGTTTATTTAATTGGGGACAATCACAGGAGGACAAGCAGGAATATGAGGCGTTGAAAAGTGAACTAGCGACCCTGGAAAACCGGCTGGATGCTTTCCTGGCCAAGCTGAATGAACGTGTGGATGCATTGCTTAGCGGCTTCATAGAAGAAGCGCCTTCTGTAATGGCAGAAGATGATCGCTTTGGGCAGGCATATTATCGCTTTTCCTCTGCTATGAAGGGACAGGCAGGCAGCATGCGCGAAAAGTTACGGGAAGTACTTGAAAAGCAGATTGAGCCAGTCTATAGTCGATATTCAGATACACTCTCTGCAGGAAGCGAAGGGTATAGTATACTTCATGAATGGAGGCATCGTTGCGCCAGGAAGGCAGACGAATGGGAGGAACAGTTACAGCATCGTGTAGATGAGGCTACAGAACAGGTAGAAAGAAAGGATTATGAGCCGGTTTTTGCGCAAATGATGAATGATTACTGGCAGCAGTGTCAGTTGATCAATTGCCGCCAGTGTGGCGCTAATCTGAACATAAAACAAGTCTACTATTACAGTGCTTACGTGGCGTGCTCCCATTGTCAGACGCAAAACATCTTCGAGCCGGGAACAATAGCCCGCGACATTGAACATACTGCCAGGAAACTGGCTGAACAGCGCAGCAAACATTTCATGGATGCGCATGAGCGGCGAAAGAGAGAAGAAAGAAGTCTTTACCAGCAGATGCATGAATTGCAGCTGACACTCAGTATGGAGGAACGGGTGAAGAGGAGTGGGCCTAAATATGAGCAGCTCCTTTCACTGGAATCAAAAAGATTGCAGGCTGAAAGCGAAGCGCCTGAATTACTTGACAGGTACTACAGAAACATCTTTGACGAGCTCACAAAACTATTGCCTGATCTGGAAGAACACCATGAAAAGTTCTTCAAATCTCTGCAGGCCAATTATCAGAGATATGAAAGTAAAAGAAGCACGAATCTATAGTTAACTATAAAAACAACAGACCATGGGACAAAACCCCTTATTTGAACCTATTCATGGCATCAGCCTGTACGATTACTCCGCTGCCAACGCAAAGATTGCGAATGGTGTTGCCGTTGATGCCATCTGTAGCGCGCTTGGCGTAGAAACACCTGTATGGGAAGAAGCTAGCCAGGGTTGGGTACAACGTATGCAGGAAGATTCCGAATTTATCGTAATCTCTGAAATGGGCGTTTTATTCGGACAAGCCAGTGAACACCCTAAATTAGGCCATCTCCAGCCGGTAGCAGGCGCAGGAAATGCACAGAACCTGGATAGACTGGCTACTGACCGCTACTTCTATGAGGAACTGAGTGGTGCGCGTACAGCGGCATATGAAGCCGGTCTGGATGGCGCCAAATGGATACAGGATAATTATGGCATCTCTCTTGGCGATTTCCAGCAGGTAGCTATGCAGTGGATGGAACAACAGCGAGACGAAAGCTCTGAAGAAACACTGGAATATGTGAATTATATGGATGCAAAAAGGCAGGAGTATGCAAAGAGATTTGCTGATGAAAACGGCGGCAATATAGCTGACGACGTGGAGTTTTAATAATGCAGACTATCAGATAAAAAATGCCTTCCGGTTGAGAGACCGGAAGGCATTTTTATTGAAGCATCAACTGTTATATGCAGCAGCAAATTCCTTTGCAAAATCATCCAGCTTTATCCTGCCCAGGGCGGCAGGTTTATTCTTGTCATAATCCTCCCATAAAATACCACTCCTTACAGCAGAACCCATTTCAACAAAGGTGCTTGCAATAGCAGGGGGTAACCCTGCTCCGGTCATGCCGGCCAGACTATCTTCATCGCTGAATTCAACCCAGGGCAATTCAGGCTTGCCTATTGCAGTACCCAGCGTTTTAACGAGCGTTGAGATCTTTTGCTCATCACTGATCACATAACGATAGCTTTTGCCGCTGAAGGAACCTTGTAACTCCTGTGCAGCTGCTTCTGCAATATCCCGTGGATGTACCATTACCAGTCTTGCTTCTTTGCTATAGTTGTTGCCCAGAATACCCTGGTGTTTAATCATGTCTATATTGGCAAAGAAGTTGACATAAAAGAATCCGGCACGCAGATGTTTAACGGCCACATTATCCAGCGTGTTTAGCATCAGTTCCACATCATGTAATCCTGTTATAGGCCCAGTACTATTCTCAAGATGAGCGCCGATACTGCTCAGGTTTACCACGCGTGTTACGCCAGACGCTTTGATGGCGGCGGTATAATTTTTACCAATGTCGTTAATGTATTGCCTGTAATTGGTAGCGCCGAAATTCGGTGGCACCATCGTGTAAACTGCGTCTGCACCAGTAAATGTTTTGGTCAGGAATGCAAGGTCTGCTACAGACCCTATCGCTGCTTTTGCCCCTAAGGCTTCGATAGCGCCTACTTTGCCAGAGTCACTGCTGATGATAGTTACGTCATGGCCTGCGCCTGTCAATATCTCTGCTAACGGCTTGCTGATATGTCCCAGAGAGCCTGTTACTATAATTTTCATACTTTAAAATGTTTGTTTGTTTTACAACGCAAAACTATCTTTGTACAAACTTTTTGACAAGTACCTACCCCAAAGTAAGTAGCATGACTAAAGTGAAAGAAAGCTCAACAAGAAATTATAATAAGGGCATTGCTGAAATGACCTGTCCTATTACTTATGTCATGAATAAGATCGGTGGCCACTGGAAATCGATCATTCTCTACTACCTGATAAGTGGCCCTAAACGCTACGGTGAGCTGAAACGTTTGATACCTGCCATTACGGAGAAAATGCTGATACAGCATTTAAAGCAATTACAGGAAGATAATCTTATAAACAGAAAGGCAGAGGATATTGTTCCGCCGCATGTTATTTACAGCCTTACGCCATCCGGTGAGGAATTAGGGCCAGTATTGATGGCAATGGCTGATTGGGCCATAAAAGACAATGCAAA
This sequence comes from Chitinophaga ginsengisoli, assembly GCF_003014595.1. Classification (GTDB taxonomy): domain Bacteria; phylum Bacteroidota; class Bacteroidia; order Chitinophagales; family Chitinophagaceae; genus Chitinophaga; species Chitinophaga ginsengisoli. Next base: position 387,125 of record NZ_PYGK01000004.1, read on the forward strand.
ATATGCCGGCTTTACCGCGTCAGCAGACGTAGATATAAACGCCAAATAAAGTGCATTAACAGGGGGGAATCGCCAGGCCCCAATCCCCACCTTTGGAAGATAATGCCAAGAAACGGCATTAAACCGGGCATAGAAGAGAACTGTTAATAGTTTGCTAAACATACTTTCGCCTTTAAATTTTTCAATTAAACCAGCGTCAAAGAATTAGAAAAAAAATTAAAGGTCATGAAAAAGATAATAGCAATACTGCTACTTGCAGTAACGGTTCAAAGCGCTTCAGCAATGGTTCCTAATGGCCCTATAAGAGGTTTTCATGGTGGTGGTTTTTACCCCAGAACAACCGTAGTTGTGGGCGGTGGTTTCTACAACCCTTACTTTTCTCCTTTTTATTATGGCTACCCGTATCCATATACAGCTGCTGTGCCTTACCAGCCAACAAAGCTGGACATGCAGATAGCGAATATCAGAAACGATTATGCGGATAAGATTGAATCCGTAAAAATGGATAAAGATCTTACCGGTAAAGAAAGACGTGCACAGATAAGGGAATTCAAGAGAGACCGTGACCAGGCTGTCCTTGAAGCCAAAAGGAACTACTACAAATCTTAAATCTTACATTTGGTTCATGCAAAAGGGATGATCTTCGGACCATCCCTTTTCGTTTGTCATATCCTGCCGGCCCTTCTCTGCCGGAGGGATAATATCACTTCATAGATATACAGCGGAACAGCCCAGCCCATCCAGAAAAGAGAGGGTGAAAAATCAGCGAAACTTCCCAGCGATTGAACAACTGGCAGTCTTGCCGTCAGCCCCGATATGACGAAGGCCAACGTGACAATATAACTTCTGGTCATCCACTCCTTATGGAGTTTAATTTGTCTTTTGCGGATGGTCCACCAGGCAATAAAGGAGGAGGATATCCAGACACTTACCCACACCTGTAATGAAAATGCATACGCCCAGTTGATGGCATAAGCGGTGGTAAAAGCCAGGATCACGGCACAGGTACTGCTTGCCAGGATAGCCAGCAGATAAAGGGTGCCAATGACGCGGTGCAACTGCCAGCTTTTGGTTCTCAGCCGTTCCCAGAATTGTAAAGGACCAAGAATGAGCGCTCCCCCTCCGGCGGTAATATGTAGCAGCAATACCCATTTTAGTTTGAAGTATTTGCCCAATGCATCAGGCGTGAGCTGGAGAAAATGATCAGCGCCATGCATGAAATACCAGGTGATCGCTACAATGACTGCCCAGATCAATATTTTAAAGACATCATTTATGCTCCATGAAGAGGCTACAGCAGATAAATTTTTCATGTTCAATATGTCATTAATTGAACACAAAATTCATGAAGGAGATCGTTGTAATCAATAACCGAAAAATTATTCGGTGGCGGGAGCCAGGCAGGACGACTGTTGCCGGGAAGTTTGTCGGCCGGTAGCTACTTTTTTTACCTTTCCTGAATAGGCTGCTCCCCATTGGTCCATTGAGACAATCACAGGAAGAAGGCTTTTGCCCATATCGGTAAGGGCGTAATCAACATGTAAAGGAAAGCCTTTATGTACTTTCTTAGCGACAATACCATATGATTCAAGTTCCCTCAGCTGCATGTCAACTACTCTTGGGGTAGCAGTAATGAGTTGTTTATGTATTTCGCTGGGCCGCTTATAACCCCTGTTGATAAGATCCACAATGCAGGGTTTCCATTTTGCCCCGAGTACTTTCATGAATACAGTAACGCCACAATCCAGGTCTTCAGGCGTCTTTCTTTCGTATGTCTGCATAACTTTTTATTTGGGCTATTGACAATATAGCAGGTATTGCTGGTTTGCCTTCGTTATGCAATATAAATATTTTTCAGTCCTGCCGGATCGTACCTGAATGCATCGTGTGCTGATTACCTTCAGTGATTGACAGGACTGAAAACGCCATAGCAGCATATATAGATTAAAACAGTTTTTCTTCAGGTGGTTTAACACCGGCGAGGCGCAGATAGACAGTAGTTTGTCCGCGATGATGTGTCTGATGTTCAAACGCTTTTTCAAACGCTACTCTCCTGGTCATATCAAATTTGCCAAAGAGATTGACATTGTCATTCAGCTTATCCGCAGACAGTTTTTTGATATTATTGATTACAAAGTCATATCCATCCATTACAGCTTTGGTTACAGCAGCTTTTGATTTATCAGCTGATTTTTCCATTTCTCCCATACCATAAGGGCTTTTTTCGCCGGTAGCCGTGGATGCGAAGCCGTAGTTTGCATCTGTAATGTGAAGCATCTGCTCTGCAAATGAGCGCATTTCAGGAGTTGGTTTCAGACTATAGTCTTTATCCGGCATAGCATCAAGATATTCTTTTGTGTAGGCTTTAGCCCGTTCCCATTCTTTTACCATTTCGTCTGTTGACTGGGCCCTGGTAATGCCTGATAATCCAATAAGCAGTGTGAATACCTGGAGAAACATGAGTGCTTTCATCGAATGTAGGTTTTATTGAACAGTGAATACTATTTTAGCAGGAGATTTGCAATTAAGTCCGCGAAATACCGGGCTTACAGCCATAAAATAACAAGTCAAATAGAGAATTTGTTTATTAAGCCTGTTTAATGCTCACAGGTACTTCAAAATTTCCTAAAAAAGTGAGTTATGCTTAGATTCGTATTCTAATAATATATCCCCTATGCCTAAGCATTTAGTACTCATCTCTATTTTATTTTTTAGCGTTATTAATATTGCTAAATCCCAGGACAACGACATCTTTACCAGAATAGAAATAGCGCCAGAATATAAAGGCGGCCCAGTTGCTATGAAGAAATTTATCAGTGAGCATCTGATCTATCCTAAAAAAGCGCTGAAACATAAGAAAGAGGGGAAAGTAATTGTGGAAATAAGAATAGACAAGGAGGGTAATATCACAGAACCTAAAATTGTTAAAGGTGAAGACTTAGGTTACGGGTTGCCCGAGGAGGCTTTACGAATTGTAAGCCTGATGCCTGAATGGAATCCTGCTATTATTGAGCAAAAGCCTGAGCCAAGAAGAAGGGTAGCGGCATATGTAGCTGTCACCATTGATTTTGAGCTTGATGATTATAATAAAGACAAGAAGTAACTTCAGTCTCCTCTCTTCATTTTCTCTATAGTATCGAGCATGCCCGCATGCTCTGTTTCTGCCGCCAGCGGCAACGCCAATATCTGCCATCTGATACCTTCCTCCTGGCGCCCCGACTGATATAAGAGCTGGGCATTCTGGCTCATATATTTGCTAAATGCATGACGCTGCTTCGCAGGAATATTATTTCCATACTTCTTTGCATAAGGGATAATAGCAGTGGAAAAATTGGCCCAATCATCGCGTTGCATACTGTAGATGGTCTGACTCATTAAGAGGACTTCTTCGCCTGTATCTCCATAAAGCGATATCAGATGTTTCCCGAAGCTTGCCCAGTCGGGTGTACTATCACGGGACTCAAGATATGGAATGACTTCTTCCCCGAAGATCTTATTCATTTTCTCAGCGCGGAGACGGGTGCTGTCAACAGGTTGTTGTGCAAAAAGAGAGGTCGACAACAAACAATAAAGGGCTACTACAAATGGATACATGGTAATGGTATTGATGAAGGGACCTTATGAAGGTAATGAATGGACAATAACTTTATTTAGGAGAAAGAGAATTATCAGGGCGGAGCCAGCAGTTCATTACAAAACGATAACCTTGGAATACAGTCAGGAAGATATATATTGATACCAGGCTGTCTGTTTTTACTACTTTAACCATCTGACATGCAATACATTAATCTGACCACAATTGTCATTGTTGCCCTGATTGCAATAGCACTCATTGTTTTCCTGATTGTAAAGAATCGCAGGGACCGGAGAAAACTGCTGAAAGATGATCCAGTAGAAGATGAGATTGATGAACAATTCAGGCGCAAAGAAAAGCTCTAGGATATTTTGTGTGTCCGTAATTTTAATAACCTATGAAATCTGTAAACGCTCAGCAACACTGTCGACTGTTTTAGCTTTTGTATTTCATTTGTTTTCTCCCCGGAAAACCGTACTTTAGTTATACCCCAATTGAAAATGTACCTCCAAACGGGCCCCCTTTTGACACATACTTACTTAAATCAGTTTACCATGGGAAATAATTCCACAGAACACATTAATGAGGCAATGAACAACGAAGTTGCCGAATCAAAGAAGATCCCGTCTGTAATAGAAGCACAAAAGATGCTGGCATTACAGAATAACATGCTTTACGTTGGAGCAGATGCGTATATCGGTAATCCATATGCCCTGCTGGGAACAGTACTGGAGATCAGGAAAACACAGGCTGATTGCCCCTCCATTGCCAATACAGAGAATGCATCCATAGAATTCTCCGCGTTTAAGATCCCGGGTATTGAGATTGATGAAACCTCCAAGATAAAGGAACCTATTAAACGCCAATCTATCCTGGTGGATCAGAAACTGTCTGTGGAGGTAAGTTTTCTGAACTACCTGACAGCCGAATTTGAGCAGGAATCATCTTTTAGTCTGATGGTATTTGACCAGGCAACAGGACTGGTGAACCGTGATAGTGATTCATGGAATAAGGGCGTGCAATCCTGGATGGCTGATAATAAGGCCGCCGTCCTGGAAGATCCCGCTGTATGCTACGTGTATGCAGTAATAGGTTTTGTGCAGAAATATATCATCCGGCGGAAATATACAAAGTTCACTGCAGGTGCTAAAGGAGGTGCATTTGGTGTTAACCTGAATGGTCAGCTTTATACCAGTGCTGAGGACTATTCACTGGACGTACGCTATGGCTTGCAGACAGTTATTCTGAAACGGCCTACAGTAACAAAATCGCTGTTTGCAGAGAAAGAAGTGCTGGCTGAAGCGAAGGAGGATGAGGCGAACCTCTTTAGCGCCGTTGCCAAAGCGCGTAGTTTTACATTAAAATAACAGCTGTCAAAACAGGCAAGGGAGCGCAGAATGCCTGCCCCCTTGCCTGTTATATCAAACTTTGCTTTTAGTTCTTTTACTATTGGTCTTGCCTTTTGTCGTGGCAGGTTCCTCCTTGCCGGCAGACTTGTTTTTTGCAGTAGTAGGTTCTTCCGCAGGAACATGCTCCTGCACATAATCCTTCAGGGTCGTTTTCAGTTTTGCCTGAACAGTACCGTTCTTTTCCGGTTTTACTTTTCCTGAGATCACTACGTCTGTCATTTCTATAAAATTCCTGATAGCATCCGGTGTGAACCCGATCTCATGTAAAGTACTTTCCCACTGCTCTCTTGGTGTCTCTACTGCTTTTACTTCCTTCCCGAGCGCGTCAGAAAACGCTTTAGCCACATCTTTACTACTGTAAGCAGTTCCGGTCAGTTCGAATATTTTCCCATCTTCTTCCTCTTTCTGTATCACATTTGCTACATAAGTAGCTACCTCCTGGGGAGAAACCATGGGAATGGAGAGGTCTGGCGGGAAAAAGGTAGGCAATATCCCTTTTTCTACAACAGATCCGAGATGCATCATCCAGTTGCTGAAATAATAGGCCGGACGTATGAAGATCTGTTTTATAGGCATACCGGTGAATGCATGTTCCAGCAGATAGGACATCATCAGGTTACCTGTTCCTGTTTCAAACTGAGCGCCAACGGAAGATAATCCTACTACTTTTTTAATGGGTGAACTGGCTAATGCCTTTCTGTAGTTTTCAAGAATGTCTTTTGTTTCACCAATTACATTCCGCTCGTGCCCGCTTTCGGGAGTAAGAGCGAAGAGTGTACTGCCATCCTGAAGCGCAGCAACTAGTGAGGGGAGGTCGCTGACATCGGCAATCGCAACAGCGGCGCCTGATTTTTTCAGTTTCCCGGCTTTCTTTTCATCTCTGACAACACCTTTAACCTGTTCTCCATTTTTTATAAGCTGGTTGACAATAGCTGAACCAACTTGTCCTGAAGCTCCAAGAATGACATGCATAATTACAATGGTTTATTTTAAAGGCTCCAAAAATTAGTCCAGCGTTGTCGTGGAGAAAAAGAAACAGGCCATCTGTTTTACACAGATAGCCTGTCGCGGATAGGAATAGGGCAGGGGTTAATTTTGGTTAAAGGTCAAAAATTCCCCACTGGCATCGTTGTCCTCTTTCAGTTTGATTTCTGTACTCGTTACTGATATAATCTCCCAATCATCTGTCAGTTCTCCCAACGGTTTATTGGCATCGCTTTTTGCGCCAAAATCCAGTGTAAATCCGGTGGCACTGTTGTTAATACTCCATGTCCCGTGCTTGTTGGTACTATTTAGAGATGCTGTTACTGATCCATTGCTGTCAAAGACGAAAGTATAGCCGTTGAAATCGCTGGTTTCATTATTGCCCCGTTCAGTGAACTGTGTTACCCGCCATGTACCAGTTGTAGGCGCCGTTCGGTCCACGGTTGGCTTAGTATCCTTATCATTATTGCTGCATGAAAGCATAAATGCAGATAATAGCATTGCAGGTAGCCAGTTGCTTCTTCTCATAACGGAATTTTAATGCTTGGAGAATCTATTCTATTAATACGGATAGATTAGCTGTTGGGTTGCCTCACACTGTCATTTATTTTGATGATATGTATAAGACTTTCCCAGATAAGCGGTTTCCAGTTCCGTCCCTTCATATGGTAAGGCTCATTGCCTTAATAATCGCCTTTATGGATTATCTTATCTGTTCAATATCAATTGATTAATTGGGCTGCTGAGTATATCAACTAAGTTTTTCTTTTTAAAACTAAATAATTAGTTTTATGGTAAAATAGTAATGCAAGATGAACAACCTGAACAGGATATTATGTCTGCTTTTTTTGTTATGCAGCGCGACGAGGATCGTTGCTCAATCTACCGTGAACCGCAACCGCGTAATGGAATACCTGCAGGACCAGCAATATGATGAAGCTATTGCCTATCTCAGGCCAACAGTAGATACTACCGACGCCCGCCAGGTGGCCCTGCTGGCATATACCTATTACCAGGCTGGAAAGATCCCGGAGACGGTAAATTATTATGAAAAAGTATTGCGGCTGGACAGTAGTCACCTGACCGCCCACCAATGCCTGGCTGCTATCAGTCTCCAGCAGGATCGGCCCTTAACTGCAATGGAACACTATAAAAAGGTGGTAGCACTCCGTCCCCAGAGCGCTGTTGCCTGGAAGCAGCTGAGTTTCACAGCGCTCGCCGCTCTTCAGCAGGATTCAGGTTTCGTCTGGCTGAATAAAGCGTATACGCTGAATCCCTATGATCCTAGAGTCGTATCCCGTCTGGCGGAAGAATGGATAGAAAGGAAACGCTTTGGCGCGGCAGACACATTGATAAATACTTTCCTGGCAACAGATTCTTCGTCTGCCATCGTTCTGATGACGGGCGCAAGGATCTCCTATCTCATGAAAGACTATCAGCGTACCCTGACCATCGGACAGAAGCTGAAACAACTGAACATCTTATCATCCAATACTTTTATCTATGTCTCTGCAGCCGCTTTTAACCTCAAAAAATATGATGATTGTATCGCCGTACATGAATATCTCAATGCACGGAACGCCAGCGTTGAAAATATCATCTATTATGCCGCCATGGCCTGTACACAACTGAAGAGGTACCAGGACAGTAATGAGCTGCTACAGACCTGTATTACCATGGCGAGGTCGGCCAGCCTGGAGAACTATTATACAGGTATGTCCGTCAACTACGAGGCATTGGGCCAGTACAAGCCTGCAATTGCCAACCTGGATACAGCCTATTATCTGTTCCATCAGCCCTTGAAACAATATAGTATCGGCCGTATCTACGATGCTCACCTGAAGAACGACGCGATGGCCACACGCTATTATAAACGTTATATCCAGCTGTATAAAGGAGAAACCCAGGAAGAAAAGGAGATTTACAACTATCTGAAAACCCGCGTTCAGAAATAACGAAGGAGCGCCTTTCTCTATGCGCCTTGCTCAGCACCTTAAATAGGCTTAATTTTATGCGACTTTGATAACCGGCAGCGTCAAAAACTGCCGGTTATTATTTGCCTAAATATGAATTCAATGATGAGTAAACAACCCGAACTGAGAACTGTCAATGTGACCAGGTATGTGACTCCATTGCGTGAAGGAGGCTCTTTACCTGCTATCGCAGAGGCAGATGATGGGTTCCTGTACGTACTGAAGTTCCGTGGCGCAGGACAGGGCATCAAGGCATTGATCGCTGAACTGATTGGAGGAGAGATCGCCCGCAGACTAGGCCTTAAAGTGCCGGAGATCGTTTTTGCTAACCTCGACAATGCCTTTGGCCGTACCGAGCCGGATGAGGAGATCCAGGACCTGTTAAAGGCCAGCGAAGGGCTTAATCTGGCCCTGCATTACTTGTCAGGTGCTATTACCTATGATCCTACAGTTGCGGTAATTGACCCATTGACGGCGGCCCGTATCGTATGGCTGGATTGTCTGCTGACCAACGTTGACCGCACTGCCCGTAACACAAATATGCTGATGTGGCATAAAGAACTATGGCTCATCGATCATGGCGCTGCCCTGTATTTCCATCACTCCTGGGATAATTGGCAGGAACAGGCCAAACGTCCTTTCGTACAGGTGAAAGATCATGTATTGCTGGCCCAGGCTGAAGGGATAGATAAAGTGGATGAGGCCTTCCGTGAAATCCTGACGCCAGAACAGATCCGTGCTATCATTGCCGTGGTGCCTGACGAGTGGTTGTTGACATTATCCCATCATGGCACGCCAGATGAGATCAGAGACGTATATGCCGGTTTTTTAATCACCCGGATAGCCAATTCCGGAATATTTGTAAATGAAGCGCAAAATGCAAGAAAAACACTTATTTGAGTACGCTGTTATCCGCGTTATGCCGAGAGTGGAACGGGAGGAGTTTCTCAATGCCGGTGTCATTCTCTATTGCAAACAACACAGGTTCCTGCAGGCTATTATTACGCTGAATGAGGACCGCCTGCGTGCTTTTGCTCCGGAAACAGATGTCAGTGAAGTAAAGACATACCTGGAGGCTTTTGAATGCATTGCAAAAGGAGGTAAGCAGGCCGGTCCGATAGGTCAGCTCGATCTTGCTTCCCGCTTCCGCTGGCTGACTGCTACCCGGAGTACAGTGGTACAGGCAGGAAAGGTGCATCCCGGTTTCTGCGACGATCCGGCGAAAGCGCTGGTTAGATTACATGAACAACTGGTATTATAAATACATAAAAAGAGGGTATATGTTAACTTTTCTATACCCTCTTTTTTGTACCTGGTTTTTATTTAGATTTACAGGAAACAACCCCATTATTCATGTCACCGCAAATAAGCACCTTACAACTGTTCCGTCCCAGGGAATCCGGATCCCTTTATCGTTTTCTGGACCTTGTACAAGCCTGTAATGATCACAGCCACGCCACCCGGTTGCGTTATGTATTCGATGGAGGTCAGTTCAATGATTATGTCTCGGCAGAAAAATTGGAGCAGGCTTTCGCGGAGCTGGAAAAACACTGGAGTGACGGGGATTTTGACAGGGATCTGATCTTGTCAACGGATAAGGATACACCCTTATTTTCATTGGTACATACAGACCCCTTCGAGTATACCAATGAAGACAACGCTGCCTTTAGCTTCAATAACGGCAGACCATTACTGCAGCCAGAAGGATACTTCGGCTACGAAGAATTCCATCATTTCTTTGTTACCGCTATTAATGCCTATAAGGCCAGGTATGCCGCCGTATATGATACGGAACTGGAAACACTGATCTCCTTTGCATCCTTCTACGGAGAAGTGGAAATGGATGAGGAAATATCTACTCCGGATATCGTTACAGAAACGCCCGAACATCTCACGGCCCGCATAGGAAAGGTGGTGTCTCCGGGACTCTTTGATCCGCTGGAAATACCGCCTGCCATTTACTGGTTCAATTACTGGAATGAAGACCAGGTAAAAACAGTCGGCGAGGAAAAAATAAAACAGGCCGCCTTTGAAGTAATAGAAAAGCTTCCGGATGGCGGTTACATCCTCGTTGTTCAGAAAGAGAACTTTGACCCATACAATACAGCCCACCTCGAAAAACTGGCTGCGCTGTATGATTATTTTGACCTCTATACACTGCAACAAACCGCATCATAAGACTTATCATTATCCACAATATTCTGCCATTAACAATTTGTCGGACGTCAACCCAACGTTACACCCGGTTCGGCGCAGATATTGTATCCTTTCAGCATAATCAACAGGATACATTATGCCGGAAGGACCATCCATTGTGATATTAAAAGAGGCGGTAATACCCTTTACCGGGAAGAAGGTCATTGATGTGGCCGGATATGCTAAAATTGACCTGGAGAGGATCCGCAATAAGAAGGTCATCGCTTTTAAAAGCTGGGGTAAACATTTCCTTATCTGTTTCCCGGGCTTTACTATCAGGATACATTTACTAATGTTCGGTACCTACCGCATCAACGAAAAAAAGAACAGTAATCCTGCCCTGCATTTACAGTTTGATAACGGAGAGCTGAATTTTTATACGTGCTCAGTAAGGATCATTGAAGAACCTTTGGATGAGGTATATGACTGGAGCGCTGATGTATTGAATGAACATTGGGACCCGGCGAAAGCAATGGCCAAGCTGAAGAAGATACCAGATACGCTGGTAGCAGATGCCTTGTTGAACCAGGATATCTTCGCCGGTTCCGGCAACATTATCAAGAACGAGGTATTGTTCCGCATAAGAGTACATCCTGCCAGTAAAGTGGGCAATTTACCCTTAAAAAAGAAGCGGGAACTGGTGAAGGAAGCGGTGAACTATAGTTTTGACTTCCTGGAGTGGAAAAAGGAATATAAGTTGAGAGAGCATTGGCTGGCGCATACGAAGAAGATCTGTCCGCGCTGTCATATTCCGTTCATTAAGGAATATATGGGTACCACCAATCGCCGCACCTTTTACTGCCCCAATTGCCAGGTTTTGTATTGAGGCGGTACAAATATCTCCCGGAAATAAAAAAGGCGTCCTGTGCCTTACAGAACGCCTTTCTGAGTATTTTAATATTACCTCCGGTACTTGTACCGCACGGTTCCCATCAGTTCCTTTTTCTTCCCGTAACATTCTTCCTGCAAAGGAAGCCCTTTGTCGTCGTAAGTATACCGCCAGATGGTATAGCTGGCCGTTTCTCCGTTCACGGTGGTCATAGCGCCAATCCTGTTCTTGGCATCATAGTCGAAGATATAGTCCGGCAGCATTTTCTTACGGGTAGGAGAGTAGCGCACAATATCTGTCAATAAGTTCTGGTCGTTGTACTTGTAATAGATGCGCCTGCCGCTGGCTCCTTTGCCACTTTCCATCTCTTCAGATACCAGCCCCAGTGAATCCAGTGTAAATTTGACCGTTGTAGAATCTTCTACTCTATCTCCGTGGAAATGAACCATTTGCGATAGCCGGCCAAGGCTGTCATACTGATAACGCCTTGTTTCGGTGAATTTATACTTGGTTTTGGGCTCGTAAGAGGTCAGATAGACTTCCCTGATCTTCGCACTGGAATCATTGGTATTACGCATGTAAATGACCGTCGTAATAACGCTGCGTGTACTGTCGATGGTCTTTGTCAGCTTGCCCTTGGCAGAAAAGTAGGAAGTCATTACGGAATAGCCGGTAGCACGGGAAACGGTCGTAGACCGGATCTGCCGGTAATTGGCCAATATCTCACGCTGGCAGCGGAAATCGTTATCGGATTCCTGGTTGGCGTCAAAGCTCTGAACCAGTTGTACAGTGATCTTATTTTCTTTTAACAGGTCCATATTAGCCTCGGTACGGGCGGTATTGACGATATCCTGGTAATAGTATTGGGCGGAAACAGACAGCTTTAACCCAAACAATGCTGTGAAAAGCAATAAAATGGTCTTTCTCGTGTACATATTAACTACAAAAATAATGATTCAGGAACATTCGGTAGTTCATTTCTGTAAAGATAATTTTTATATTTACCTTCTATAACCTATAGTTACTTGAAAACACAGCCTCTAAGGAAAGAAACGAATTGCCTCAACTGTGGAACGGATGTTCCGGGCAGATATTGTACAAACTGCGGACAGGAAAACATTGTACCTCACGAAAGTTTCGGTCACCTGGTAAAGGAATTCGCCGCTGACCTTGTACACTATGACTCAAAAACACTACTGACATTCAAGTATTTATTCACCAAACCAGGCTTCATTACCAAAGAATATATTGCCGGTAAACGGGTGAAATTCGTACACCCTATCAAACTATATATTTTCGCCTCCTTCGTCTTTTTCTTCCTGTACTTTACACTGACAGCACATCAGAACGATGAGTCACTTGATAAAAATACCAAAGAACAGGTCGAGACTGCCCGCCGGCAGAACAAAGAGGTTTTCGCAAGCCTCCCCGATTCCATCAAGAGCGGCAGCCTCTCCACAGGAGACTGGTTCAGAAGGTTGAGCGCCGTTGATTCCAAAGAACAGTACGATTCCCTGCAGGATGCGCTGCCCAAGGAATACCGTGACAACCGTATGCAACGTAAAATGGCCCGGTATTTTTTTAATGCCAGCAAGACTGAGGATGGTCAGACCAAGGAAGGGAAAAGTCATGCCCAGGAAGAACTGTTCCAACACAATTATCCTAAAATGATGTTTGTGCTGTTGCCACTTTTTGCCCTGTATCTGAGATGGATGTACGACAAGAAAAAATGGTTCTATGCAGATCACGCTATCTTCTCCGTACATATCCACGTATTTTTCTTCTTATTCTTCCTGGTATGTACGGCGCTGGATACACTTTTCCATATAGAGGTCTTTACCAGCTGGGGACTTCTCGTCATATTTGCATACCTGGTGATATCCCTGAAGAACATGTATGGGCAGTCCTGGGGAAAATCGCTGCTGAAAGGAGCTTTGGTGACATTTGCATACCTGATCACACTGTTGATCGTATTTATCTGTTTTGTCCTTACGATGACACTATTAATTGCGTAACTTAGGGAATGCAACCAGAATTTATTATCATACACCAGGAAGTGGCCCCCTATGTGGCACATATACAATTAAACCGCCCCAAAGAACTGAATGCGCTGAACCTTGAACTGATGGCTGAACTCAGGGACGCATTGAAAGCATTGGACGCGGACGACAACGTAAGGGTTGTTATTATCAGCGGTAATGAAAAGGCATTCGCCGCAGGTGCAGACATCAAACAGATGGCCGGTAAGACTGCAATGGATATGTATAACACAGACCAGTTCAGCACCTGGGACACAATAAAAAAAACAAAGAAGCCGTTGATAGCGGCAGTAAGCGGTTTCGCGCTGGGTGGGGGATGTGAGCTGGTTATGCTTTGCGATATGATCGTAGCCAGTGAAACAGCGCGCTTCGGACAACCTGAAATAAAGATAGGCGTCATGCCAGGCGCCGGTGGTACACAACGCCTTACCCGTGCTGTAGGTAAGGCGCTCGCCATGGAGATGGTATTGACAGGCCGTTTTATCAGCGCAGAGGAAGCACTGCGAGCAGGTCTTATCAACCGGGTAGTACCTGTAGAACTTTTCCTGAAAGAAGCCATCCAACTGGCCTCAGAAGTAGCTGCACTCAGCCCGCTGGCAGTGAAAATGGCCAAAGAATCCGTACTGAAATCATTTGATAGTTCCCTGGAAGAGGGACTGCATTTTGAACGTAAAAACTTTTATCTCCTGTTTGCTTCCGAAGATCAGAAAGAAGGTATGCAGGCTTTTGTTGATAAAAGAACACCTGTATTTAAAGGACAATAACATTGTGTATCGCGGACGGGATCATGCTCACGATATTCCCGTAATACACAATTAGCAATTCGTAATAGAGACCATGACCATGAACAAGCACCTGGCAGCATTATATGTAGTAGCTGCCTGTATTTTAGGATGTAAAGAATCACCTGTAAGTAACAGCAAAGAAAAAGGAGCTGCGCCTCCGCCCACAACTGATACAATGATGACCGTAACCGACAACATTGAACCCACCCAGGTAGCTTCCTGGCAATCTTTTGAACAGTTTGAAGGCAAGTATGTAGCGGAAACAGGTATGTTGGGGAGAGAACCGCTGAAGTCGCGTATTAAGGCTTTACTGGCTACAGAAAGCCCTTCCTTTGCAGAACGCTTCGATGTTACTCCTCCCGTAGAACTGGAAAACGATATCTTGTACAACCAGGGATGCCGCAGGCACTACTGTGGTGGTGATGAAGCTGCGCTAGCCATCGATATGCGCCGGGATGTCATTTACATAGGCATCGCCGTGAATGGCACCGTGAAGATGTTCAGCGAAAGGAACGACTCTGCTTTTCCTGAGAAGTTATTACGCTGGAAACTAAAGTTCCCTTCGTTGAATTAAGAGGAAGGGAAGATAGGTTCTGATCTGTTTGATAACATAGTCCGCCGTGGCGGATTACAAATAAAAAGCGGCCGCACCAGGTATTGGTACGGCCGCTTTCTTTATTTTCTCATTTTCTTAGTTGAACTTTTTCTTCAGCTCTGCCAGTTTCGCCTGGAAATCATTCAGTGGAGCAGGTGCGCCCTGTTTAGCAGGCTTACCACCATCCCTTCTTTCTTTCCGTTGACCACCACCGCCACCGCTGGCAGCTGGCGCTTCATTGTCCTTCATGGATAGGGAAATACGCTTGCGGGAAGGATCAACCTCCAATACTGTCACAGTTACTTTCTGGTTCAGTTTCACCGCTTCATTAGGATTGCTGATAAACTTGTTGCTGAGGTGAGAAATGTGTACCAGGCCATCCTGTTTAACACCAATATCCACGAAAGCGCCGAAGTTGGTGATGTTGGTCACCACTCCTGGCAGGGTCATACCTACCTTCAGGTCTTCCATTGTACGGATGCCTTCTGCATATTCGAAGATAGCGATCTCGTCACGAGGGTCACGGCTTGGTTTATCTAGCTCTTTCAGGATGTCTTCCAGGGTCAGTAAACCTACTTCTTCGCTTACATATTCCTTCGGATTGATCTTCTTACGGAGGTCTTCTTTCGCTATCAGGTCCTGCACGGTACACTGCTGCTTGGCCGCCATGTTCTCGATCAGGGAATAACGCTCAGGGTGTACTGCGGAGTTATCCAGCGGGTTGTCGCCGTTCTCAATACGGAGGAACCCTGCACACTGTTCGAACGCTTTTTCACCCAGACGGGTTACTTTCTTCAGCTGTAAACGATTCTTAAACGCACCATTCTCTTTGCGGTATTTCACGATGTTTTCCGCCAGGGATGGCCCCAGACCGGATACATACGCCAGCAGGTGTTTGGATGCAGTGTTCAGGTTCACACCTACATTGTTCACGCAGCTTACTACCACTCTGTCCAGGCTCTGTTTCAGGCTGGATTGGTTCACGTCGTGCTGGTACTGGCCTACGCCGATCGCCTTTGGATCTATTTTTACCAGTTCTGCCAGCGGATCTATCAGCCTGCGGCCAATAGATACAGCGCCACGTACAGTTACATCAAAATCAGGGAATTCTTCTCTCGCTACCTCAGAAGCTGAATACACGGATGCACCGCTTTCATTCACCATGAAAACGTTGATCTTTTTGCCAAAGTCGATTTTCTTCACAAATTCCTCAGTCTCACGGCCTGCAGTACCATTGCCTACAGCAATAGCGGCAGTATCATATCTTTCCACCCATCTTCTCAGCAGGGCTTCAGCATCGTCTCTTTTGTAGTTTTTCTCCAGCGGATAAATAACGTCGTTATCCAGCATGTTACCCTGGTCGTCAAGTGCTACCACTTTACAACCGGTTCTGTAACCCGGGTCAATAGCAATGACCGCTTTAGGCCCTAACGGAGCTGCCAGCAATAGCTGACGCAGGTTCTCCGCAAATACTTCTATCGCCTCGGCGTCTGCATGTTCCTTACCCAGGGCACGGAATTCGTTTTCCAGGGATGGACGGAGCAGGCGTTTATAAGAGTCAGCTCCCGCTTTTTTCACCTGTTCGCTGCTGGCGTTGTTACCGGTCACGAACTGTTTATCGATGATGCTTGTTGCTTCTTCTTCTGCAGGGCTGATAGTGGCGTACAGGAATCCTTCTGATTCACCACGCAGGATCGCCAATATCCTGTGGGATGGAATAGCGCTTATTTCTTCGCTGAAATCAAAATAATCTTTGTATTTGGAACCCTCTTCTTCTTTACCTTCTATCACTTTGGATGTCAGTACAGCAGTATGGGTAAAGAGTTTACGCAGTTTATCACGCAGTTCAGCATTTTCATTGATCCATTCTGCCATGATATCACGGGCGCCTTTCAGTGCTTCTTCTGTGGAGGCTACCTGCTCATTCAGGAATTGCTCTGCGGCGCTCTGTGGTGCATGCTCCTGTTGTTCGAAGATCAGTTTAGCCAGTGGCTCCAGACCTTTTTCGATAGCTTGCGTACCTCTGGTCTTGCGTTTTGGTTTATATGGGAGGTAAATGTCTTCCAGTTCGGTAAGTGCCCAGGTGTTTTCAAGTTTGTCCAGCAGCTCAGGCGTCATTTTCTCCTGGTCTGTAATGGTTTTGATAATGAAAGCGCGGCGTTCATCCACTTCCTTGTAGCGCTTCTGGAGATCTTCGATCTTCCCGATCTGCACCTCGTCCAGACTACCGGTCACTTCCTTACGGTAGCGACTGATGAAAGGCACAGTAGACCCTTCCGCCAGCAAATTCATGGTGTTCTCCGCTTGTCGCGCTGAGATGTTCAGTTCTCCTGAAATTAGCGCAATGTGTTTGCTATTCATGAATTAAAAATTAGTAGTTTTCCGGTTAACCAAAACCGGCGGCAAATGTAACTAAATTGCCCTTTCTGTCAACAAAAAGAAATTAACATAAATCCCATACAGACGTCCCCCTGCGGGAATTCTTTATATTTGACAGATGGAAAATAATTCGGCCTTCAACCGCCTGCTGGAAATCATGGATGATTTGCGTGAAAAATGCCCCTGGGACAGGAAACAAACCATCCAGACACTCCGTCAGCAAACCATAGAAGAATTGTACGAACTGGCAGACGCAATCACTGATCAGGACTGGAAATCAATCAAAGAAGAACTGGGAGATCTGCTCCTGCATATCGTATTCTATGCAAAGATCGGTAAAGAGCAGCAGCAATTTACCATAGACGATGTCATTAACGGCATCTGTGAAAAACTCATCTACCGTCACCCGCATATCTATGGCGACATAAAGGTGGAAAATGAAGAAGAGGTCAAACAGAACTGGGAAAAACTGAAACTGAAGGAAGGAAAGACCTCCGTACTCAGCGGTGTGCCCGTATCCCTGCCTGCTCTCGTGAAAGCTATGCGCCTCCAGTCCAAAGCCAAAACCGTTGGTTTTGAATGGGACGATATCGAACAGGTATGGGACAAGGTCAAAGAAGAAATGGAGGAACTGCATGAGGTGGTACAACAGGGGAAGCCTGACGAAATAGAGGACGAATTTGGCGATGTTTTGTTCTCCCTGGTAAACTACTCCCGCTTCCTGAAAGTCGACGCTGAAAATGCCCTGGAACGCACCAATAAGAAGTTTATGCGCCGCTTCCAACAGATGGAAAAAATGGCAACAGCGCAGGGTAAAACGCTCGATGAAATGTCGTTGACGGAAATGGACGGACTCTGGAATGAAGTGAAAAAATCAGAAAAATAAAGAAGTTGCTGGATATCAAAGAAATAAGGTTTTTTTTCATCCGCCATGGATATCTGTTGATCATTGCTGCCTGGTTATTTACTTTTTCATTCCTTTTCAGCAATTACTGGTCGTACTATTCCTCTCCCCAGGGTGTAAAACGCAGCCTGGAGAAAAGTCTGCGGCAACGTGAGCTGGCCTTCCAGGATGTGATAAGTGATACCTCCCTGATCGAGCACCTCTTTTCCCGCGATCAGAATGAAGAGGAAATAAAGCTGCTGGGCAGAAAGGACTTCTACATCTTTGCCTACGACAGCAGTACTGCCAGCCGCTGGCTGGTATCCTGGAGCACTAACCTCGTGCTGCCCGAAGAATGGCAGGAACCACTTACCCCAGGTGTCCGCTTCCTGAAACTGAAGAACGGGTATTATGAAGTGATCTGTAAAAAGCTACCCGGTAAGCAACCAGGGCATGATCGGTATATCGTCGGCGCGATTCCCGTGATGATGGAATACAGCATCAGCAACACTTACCTGGTAGACCATTTTTACGATAAACCGGCCCTGGGCCTGGAATATACCGTCCATCTCAAACCACCCGGTATCCCCGTACTGAACGGGCAGGACCTGATCCTGTTCTATCTGTACTATGACCGTACGCTCGATGCCGGACCGCCAAACCTGCTCAGTGTCATCCTGCGGGTGCTGGGGTGCATCTGTGTACTGATCTTCATCAACCTGTTTGCCGCTATGCTGGCCAGGCAGAAGAATCCCATGTATGGCTTTTTCTTCCTGCTGGCCGTCATTTTATGCTGCCGGATGCTGAGTTATTTCTATCCCTTCCCTTTTAACCTGCGTGCGCTCAATATCTTTACACCACTCATTTACGCCAAGGATGAAGTATTCCGCTCCCTGGGCGACCTGCTGATAAATGTGCTGCTCGGATTCTGGCTCCTGCTCTTCTTCCGTGAACACGTAAAAACCATCAAACCACCCGTTGTAAAAAATCACTGGCAGCAACGCCTGGTGATCATCCTCGCAAGTTTCATTATGTACATCGTAGGGGAGTTCCTGTCTGAACTGATCCGCAGTCTGGTGATAGACTCCAGGATCTCGTTCGATGTGGCCAACCCTTTCAGCCTGAATGAATACAGTATCATCGGTTTTGTGATCCTGGGTTTTATCTCCTTCAGCTTCCTGTTCTTCTCGCAGATCATCAACTACCTGCTGAATGAACTGACCAATTTCCGGCATCGTACGAAATACATATTCCTCGCTGCCGTGGGCATAGTATGGTTAACGTTCCGCCTGCAGAATCCGGAGATATACTACTCGGTGGCCATGGTAATCTGGCTGATCATCTACGTGGTGTTGCTGGATGCCTTGTCCTACCGCTTTGAGAACAGCCTGG
The DNA here is from genome assembly GCF_003014595.1 of Chitinophaga ginsengisoli. Taxonomy (GTDB): domain Bacteria; phylum Bacteroidota; class Bacteroidia; order Chitinophagales; family Chitinophagaceae; genus Chitinophaga; species Chitinophaga ginsengisoli. Next base: position 406,163 of record NZ_PYGK01000004.1, read on the forward strand.
CTACTGTTCCTTTCCTGTTCTGGCTATTCCTGCTGACCATCACTACCTCGGCTGTACTGGTGTATTACAATGATCAGAAGGAGTTGAGCCTGAGAGAACGTATGGCAGTGGAACTATCCAAACAGAAAGACCCCTATGTGGAAATGCTGCTCACAGATGTGACCCGGCAAATGGAAGAAGACGAACTGTTGCAGCTGTTCTTTCAGCAAAGCACCAGCAGCACAGGACGGAGCATGCCAAGATCCACCCTGGAGAATGAACTGAAACAGAAATACTTTAAAGGCTATCTGGGACGCTTTAACGTAAGCTTCTATGCCTTTAACGAATACTTCGAACCTATTTACGGCGGAGACACTTCCACTTTCCCTGCCCTGAGCCGGCGTATGCTGATGGGCTCAGAACTGATAGGTAATGAGCTGTATTACAATGAGCGGAGTTTCAATGACTACAGCTATATCGGCCGTAAAGATTTCTATAGCAACGGGATGCCCTCAGGCTACCTGATATATGAACTGACGCCGGCAGTGATCAATACGCAGCGCCTGTATCCGGAACTGTTGGTGGATGGAGAGATCTATGATCCGGAGAAGGAATCCTCCACCGCCTATTCCTATGCCATCTATGACCAGGGACAACTGGTGAGCAATAACAACGACTTTGCATTTCCGGTGAAGTTATATGGAGTAGACATGCCTAAAGAGGACATCACGGTACAATCCGAAAAAGGATTCTCCCGGCTTATCTACAAGGCATCTAAAGACAAAGTAGTGATAGTAGTGAAAGAGAACAGGAGCTTCGTGGAATTCATCACCCTCTTTGCCTACATGTTCTGCCTCTTTTTACTCATCATCGCGATATACAGGGTGCTTGACCTGCTCGTGAAAGCCAGGATGCGTATCGGTAACCTCAAGGCACTGATCAATATCAGCATCCGTAAAAAAGTACATGGCACTATCATTTTTATCGTGGTATTCGCCTTTATCATACTGGGTCTGACCACTATCCTGTTCTTTATCGATCGTTCTGAAAGAGAGAACAAGGAAAGACTGAGCCGCACCATCAATGAAGTGTCCCACGATGTGGAAAAGGTCTTTGCAGATCAGCGCATGTTTGATGACCTGGAAGACCTTTATGATCCTATTTTCCAGGCCAGCCTGACCTCTGCCATCGGAGAGATTGCAGATGAACGTGCACTGGATATCAACGTTTATGACAGAGATGGAAACCTGCAGGTCACCACACAGCCCCTGATCACGGAAAAAGGGTTGTTGTCGAAGAAGATCAATCCCGATGCCTTCATGCAATTGTACCGCGAACCCAAGATCCAGTGGATACAGAAGGAAAAGATCGGCTCCATGAAATATCTGTCAGGCTATGCGCCGCTGCGTAATAACGGGGAGATCTTTGCCTATCTGAACGTCCCTTATTTTGCCACCCAGACGGAGTTGAATCAGCAGATCTCCAACTTCCTGGTAGCACTGATCAACTTCAATGCTTTCATTTTCCTGATAGCCGGTTTGCTGGCCTTGCTGATCACTAATTCCATTACCAAATCATTCTCCCTCGTAACGGAGAAACTACGTCATGTCAGCCTGGGACAACAGAATGACGAGATAGAGTGGGAGAAGGATGATGAAATAGGTGCGTTGGTGAAAGAATACAACAAGATGGTACGTAAGCTGGAAGTGAGTGCCGCGAGGCTGGCAAAAAGTGAAAGGGAAGGTGCCTGGAGGGAAATGGCCCGTCAGGTGGCGCATGAGATCAAGAACCCGCTCACGCCTATGAAGCTGAGCATCCAATACCTGCAGCGTGCAATAGACAATGACGCACCAAATGTAAAGCAGTTGTCGCATAACGTAGCGCATACTCTGGTAGAGCAGATAGAGCACCTGGCGAATATAGCATCCGACTTCTCCGCCTTTTCACGCATTGATGAGGCCAATAGCGAAGTATTGTTACTGAATGAGGTCCTGCATTCGTTGAAGGACCTGTACCAGAGCCATGAGAACTGTAATATCCTTTTCACGCCGCCTGGACGTGCATATTATATTTTTGCAGATAAAACGCAGATGAACCGCCTGTTCACCAACCTTTTACAGAACGCAGTACAGGCGTTGCCGGAAGGCCGGGTAGGGCATGTCACAATTGCCATGGAACAGGTTGAAGAAGGCTGGGTGGTGGTGAGTGTGGAGGATAACGGGGAAGGCATTCCACCGGAGATCCAGCCCAAGATCTTTGTACCGAATTTCACGACCAAAAACTCCGGTACCGGCCTTGGCCTCGCGATGTGTAAGAACATAGTAGAGCAGGCGAGGGGAGAGATCTGGTTTGAAACCCAGCTAACGGTAGGGACGACCTTCTATGTACGGTTACCTTTGGAAAAGGTCTGATCCGTATATATCAATCGTTTCGACACCGCATTATGTTCCCCACGGTTATCACCCTGGTGGGACAAACACATGGCCCTAACGGGGTCGATCAACCGGGCTTGGATATGTTGTCTGATCCGCGCATATCAATCGTTTCGGTCGACCCCTTTAGGGGTCGTTTTGTTTGTAGCCCGGGGTTGTTTCAACCCCGGGCACGGATGCCCCCCCAAACGGGCGCCCTCGGGAACGGCCCCCCAGGACCGGCAATAATAAAAAAATACCGTCTCAACGAGACGGTATCAATACCTTTCATTTCCAATAGGAAGTAAACTATTTCACAAAGCTTTCCCGGACTTTATCCAGCAGCTTGCTTTCGATCATCTGTTGAGCCAGTGCGATCATGTTTTTAAAGGCCAGGCCTTTAGAAATACCATGACCGATGATCACCGGTTGGGAAACTCCCAATACAGGAGTACCACCATAACTTTCGAAGTCGAATTTGTTCATGTAATCATCATTGATCTTGCGTCTTACCGCAATTTCATGGATAGATTCAGCCATTTTCAACACGATGTTACCGGTAAATCCTTCGCACACTATCACGTCTGCCTTATCAGTCAAAACATCCCTTCCTTCTACGTTACCGATGAAGTTTAGTAATGGATTGTCTTTGAGCAAAGGATAAGTTGCCTGTGCCAGGAGATTGCCTTTACCTTCCTCTTCTCCAATATTCAGCAGCCCTACTTTAGGGTTATTGACCTTCAGTATGTGCTGGGAATAAAGGGAGCCGAGAATGGCAAATTGCAGCAGGTTTTCAGGTTTGCAGTCCGCGTTGATACCAACATCCAGTAAAAGCCCGAAAGATCCATCTTCCCTGGGAACGGGAGTGGATATCGTTGGCCTTTGTATACCATCTATTGCTTTGATGGAGTAGAATGTACCCACCATCATCGCACCGGTATTACCGGCACTGATAAATGCATCAATCTTGCCATTCTGTAACAGATGGAAACCAATGCCAATAGAGGACTGAGGTTTTTCCTTCAGTGCCTTGGTAGGATGTTCATTCATCCCGATTACCTGGGATGAATGAACAACTGAATATTTTGATTGGTCTAACTGCGCATCTGACAACAAAGGCTTGAGAGCTGCTTCATCACCAATCAGCACCAGGTGCGCGTCTGTAGCAACAGTGTCTAAATATAATTTTACTCCTTTTACTGCTTCCAGGGGAGCGAAGTCGCCACCCATCATATCAAGCCCGATTCTCATGAACGTTTAGGTTTGTCTGTTTGGTCGGGGTAAAATTAGTAAAATTATTTAGCGCTACTTTGTTTTTCCAATACTACTTTACCTCTGTAGTACAGTTTGTTCTCTACCCAGTGAGCACGATGTCTCAGGTGCACTTCACCAGTTGCGCTATCTGTGCTTAAAGTATCCGCAAAGGCCTTGTAATGCGTCCTTCTCTTAGCTGATCTTTGCTGAGAATGTCTGCGTTTCGGATTTGGCATCGTATTTAAGTTTTAATTGTCCGTGTTTAATGTTTAATAAGTTATATCAGTCGCCGCCTTTGAAGGTGCACCATACTCAGTTGTCACGAAATTTATCCAGGTCTTTCCAGATAGGATTTCCCTTTTCGTTCGCCTGCCGGTTCATCTGGTCAAGCATGTCCAGTACCTTCGGATCACAACCACTTTTGCCCGTACTATCATTAGGATGAATACGTTGCATCGGGATACTTAGATTAATGAACTCATAGATCCACTCCGCAACATTCAGATGAGACTCCGTCTTAGAGATGTAAGCTACATCCGGATCCTCATCCTCTTTCATCTCGTCCGGATTATCCACCATCTTCACAACCTGGTCAAAATCATCCCAGAGCTGTAACTCAAATGGTTGTCCGCAACGGTCGCAGTTGACTGTCACCTTTCCGCCAATTTCGAATTTTAACAGGAAAAAATTACTCTTCTTGTCTAACAGCAATTTAACAGTTGCGTTACAATTACTGAAATCCTGCGGTCCGTAGTTTTCAAAGAAACTATCCGTAATTTGGTACTCAAATGTATGCTCTCCGGGTTTCAGTCCCACAAAGGCAATATCAAATTGACGGAGTGCTTTCATAATAAAATCCTCACTTTTAGAGGGATGCAAAGGTAACCAAATATTTCCAATTGCAAAAATTTCCTAATTTTGTTGATTCCCAACATAATATTTATATATTGTATTACTGTATAAAATTATGTATCGGAGCGCCAACTCCCAATCAGGACTAAACAGAATGGCCAAAGCCCGGATCAAAGGTACGAGAAAACATCCCACAGGCCGTAGTTTATCTGCGGACAGTCTTGCTATATTTTCACTCCCCATCAGCGTATTCCTGCAAAATAGTAATGCCGGGGTATTGGTTACCAATGCAATGCACCGCGTTATCTGGGTCAACAGGGTTTTTGAAGAAAATGCCGGGGCCGACATTTCCCACATCACCGGAATGTCCTTTTCCGCTGTTATTAAATACTTTAGCCGCCTTGTACAACGTCCCGACACCTTTGAGGAAAAAATGAAAGACCTCCGCCAGAAAAAGAAACCTTATTTCGGCTGGGAACTGATTCTGAAAGATGGACGTATATATGAAGTAAGCTATAATCCCCTGATAGAGAAGCGCCGCTTTATCGGCAGTATCTGGCAGATAGTGGATGTATCCAGGCACAAAATGCCCCGCTCCGAAATGGACCTGGCCCGCCGGCAGGCCGAAGAGGCCCGGGGCGCCCAGAAAGAGTTCCTGGCCAGCATGAGTCACGAGATCCGGACACCCCTGAACGTTATCGTGGGTATGACCCATCTCCTGGAAGAAACAAACCTCGATGCCAAACAACGGGATTATATCAACATCCTGAAGCACTCATCAGGTATCCTGATGGGACTCATCTCGGATATCCTCGACCTTTCCAAAATAGAGGCGGGGGCGCTACAGGTCAACCAAAGGGAATTTAACCTGACCGAACTGGTGCAATCCCTGCGGCACACTTTTGAACTGAAAATGGGCCACCGACCCGTGAAGATCTCTGCCACTATCGACCCTCAGTTGCAGAACCGGCTGGTAGGCGATGATATGCTGCTGAACCAAATACTTATGAACTTGTTAGGTAATGCAGAGAAATTCACCCGGGAAGGAGAAATTGCCATTAACGTAAAGCTCGAATCCTGGCAGGAAGATAAACGCTGGGTACGATTCCAGGTATGCGATACCGGTATCGGCATCCAGAAAGATAAACTGGAACTTATTTTTCAGAACTATAAACAGGCAGAACAGGAGATCAGGGAGATATATGGTGGCACAGGACTAGGTTTAGCCATATCCAAACAGCTGGTGGAACTACAGGGTGGAAGTATCCTCGTGGAGGAATCTCATGGCTACAGCACCTGTTTTTCATTTAACCTGCCCTTTATTGATACCCGTAAACCCTCAGTAACAAACTTAAGGTCCGGAAATATGAGCAGGCAACCCAATTTCTCAACAGCCAAAGTACTGGTCATCGAGGACAATCCTATGAACCTCAGGTATATTATCAGTTTGCTGGAGAAATACAACATACAACACCAGCTGGCCACAAATGGGCCCGATGCCCTCTATTTCCTGGATTCAAGACTATATGACCTGATTTTGCTGGATATCCGTATTCCCGGTCTGAATGGTCTGGAACTTGCTGAAAAGATCAGGCAGGACGAAGCCAAACCAAACGTTGCTACCCCCCTTGTAGCCACCACTGCCCTGGCCATGGAGAGCACTTTTACGCAGGCAAGGCAGGCAGGTATTACTGATATCTTAACAAAACCTTATACACCAGACCAATTATTACAGGTATTGAACAAGTATCTGAATGATGATGAAACAGAACTAATAATGGAGGATTCTACAAACTTTTCCGGATTTGAATTCCACAATGAGCTGGATGTAAAGTACCTGAATGCTTTATATGAAAACAATATCTCTTATGCCGCAGATCTCTTTGAGATCTTCCTGAAAACTATCCGGGAGGAAGTCGTAAAATTGAGGAAACTGGTGGAAACCCGTGACTGGGAACAGCTCAAATTTCAGGTACATAAACTGAAACCAAATTTTGCCATGGTGGGACTTACCTGGATCACCAGTAAAATGCAACAGCTGGAAAATACGCTTAACAATAACACACACACGCCTCCCGAAGAAGTGGATGAAGTCTTCGCAGGCATCTCCCGCGACCTGGATAAATTCTATCCGATCATTGAACAGGAGTATGAAAGAATGAAAGAACTGCTCTGAGTGATCAGAAAGTATGCAGTACTTCTTTCACGCTATTGTAATAACTGCCGCCAAATAGTAGCAGATGTACCATCAGCGGGTACAGCTGGCATATACTGATCCGTTGCTGCCACTCGTCAGCCAGCGGGAACATACTTTGATAGGTGTAATAAAAACGGGTGTCAAATCCACCGAAAAGCCTTGCCATAGCCAGGTCCATTTCACGGTTGCCATAGTAAACCGCCGGGTCGTACACACGCGCCCTGCCATCCGGTCCTACCATAAAATTACCCGACCACATATCCCCATGCAGTAATGCCGGCGGCTCATCGGGGAATATCTGAGGCAACTGCCGCCACAATTTCTCCATCTGCGTTACCATCTCTTTGTCAATAACATGACGGTCGTACGCTACCCTCGTCAGCGGCTGTAAACGGTTGAACGCATAAAAAACAGGCCAGCTGGTATAAGGTGTATTATATTGTTTGATCGTGCCGATATAATTGGCCTGCGGTAACCCGAAATGTGCCTGCGTATGCCGGTGCATACGTGACAAACCCGCTGCAAAATTCTCCCAGAAATCAGGATTGGCGCCACCTTTCTCTATAAATTCAGTGACCAGGAAGACCTTACCGCCTGAACGGCCTGTAGCCAGCGGACGTGGAACTGCCAGCGTATGCGTGGCATAAAGCGTCTCCAATCCCATAAACTCCCGTTCGAACATATCAGGATAGTTGCGCGCATCGTTCATTTTCAGGAACAGCAGACCGCTGTCTGTATTCAGCTTAAAAGTTTCATTTATATCTCCACCAGGTAGCTTTTCTGCGTAATTAATATGTATTTTCATTCCCGACTGGAGGGAAAGTGCAGATGTCAGCTCACCCATTAATAATTCATCGGTCATTTGTTTTGTAGATATGGATTTTAAAATAAAGATAAAGGGTATTGGAGTACGTATACTGATAACCGTTTTGTGCATTTGTGTCTTGCAAGCGCTGTTTACATTCAGTGACAGGTTTTCTGGTTATTACTTTCATAGGTTATACAGTTGGATCAGTTTACTCCTCCGCCAGGTACTGGGGAAAGTACCTTTCAGTGTTGGCGACGTAATTTATGGCGCCTGGATTATAACTCTGATTGTTTATTTGTTAAATATATGTTATAAAATTATAAAAAGACAATGGGGGAACCTGGGGATACTGATTTTAAGGGGAATTCAGTCCTTACTGACTGTATATCTTATATTTATGTTATTCTGGGGGTACAATTATGACCGCAATTCCCTGGAAAAAGACCTCCGCCTGGACGTAGATGAGTATACAACCAACCAGTTATACCAGCTGGCAGACACCCTGCGGCTGCGGGTAAATCAATATAAGATTGCCCTGGGAGATAGTGTTAATGCTACCCACCCCGGTGCCGACAGCGCTGCCATGTTCAGCCAGGCTGTCATGGCTTACGATCTGGCCGGGAAGCAGTGGCCCAGCCTGCAGTATAAAAATACCTGCATCAAACCCACCCTCTACAGCCAGCTGCTGAACTATATGGGGGTAGGGGGCTACCTGAACCCCTTCACCGGCGAGGCTCAGGTCAATGTAACCACACCCGGTTTCCTGCACCCTTTTACGATCTGCCACGAGGTGGCCCATCAGTTAGGATACGCACCTGAACAAGAAGCCAATTTTGTGGGTTATCTTGTAGCAGACAATTATCCCGATGTCCGCTTTCGTTACGCTGCTAACTTTGAGATGTTTATGTATAGCGTACGCCAGCTCAGAAGACAGGACACCACATTGGCGGGAGAGCTTTGGCGTAAAACAGTACCAGGCATCAGGGCCGATATGCGGCAAATGAGAGATTTTTATGATCGCTACCGCAGCCCGGTAGACGACTACACCGCGATGATCTACGACCAGTATCTTAAGGCTAATAAACAGGAAAAAGGCATCCACAGCTACAGTGAAGTGGTAGGGTGGCTAATCGCTTACTTCAAGATCAGATAAATATGACGAACGAACAACAAAGACTACAACAGACCGGATGGAAGAAATGGGGATCTTACGTGAGTGACAGACAATGGGGAACTGTCAGGGAAGATTATAGCGCCGATGGCAGCGCCTGGGACTATACTACCCACGATATGGCCCGCAGCAGGGCCTGGAGATGGGGGGAGGACGGCATAGCAGGTATCTCGGACGATAAGCAGTTATTATGCTTCTCCCTGGGCCTGTGGAACGGGAAAGATCCCATCATGAAAGAACGCCTTTTCGGGCTTACCAATGCACAGGGCAATCATGGAGAGGACGTAAAAGAACTATACTACTACCTCGACGCCACGCCTACGCATTCCTATATGAAAATGCTGTATAAGTACCCGCAGCAGGCATTTCCCTATCAATGGCTGATAGACGAGAATGCACGCAGGGGCAAGCATGAAGAGGAATTTGAAATAATAGATACCGGCCTCTTTAATGAGGATAAATACTTCGACGTATTCGTTGAATATGCCAAAGCCGGCACAGATGATATCCTGATAAAGATCACGGCACATAACAGGGGAAATGAAGCCGCCGACCTGCACCTGGCGCCTACCGTCTGGTTCCGTAATACCTGGGTATGGGGCCGTCACGATTATAAACCGACCTTGTTGGCCGAAGATGATCGTACCATCCGCCTTCACCATGAAAAAATAGATGTACAATACCTCTACCAGGAAGGCGATGGCCAGCTGTTGTTTTGTGAAAATGAAACTAACTACCCCCGCCTCTATCATGTAACAGGCAATACATCTTATCCGAAAGACGGTATACACGATCATATTGCCTACGGTTCCAATACTGTCAATCCGGAGAGAAAAGGCACCAAAGCTGCCGTACACTATAAATTGTCCATACCTGCCAAAGGATCTGCTACGGTACGCCTACGTCTGTCAGACAAACAGGCTGCCAGCCCTTTTGCAGACTTTGACACGCTGTTCCAGACACGTCTGGCTGAAGCAGATGAATTCTATGCCGATATCCAATCCACCATCAAAGATGAAGACGAAAAGCTGGTACAACGCCAGGCGCTGAGCGGTATGCTGTGGAACAAACAATTCTACTCTTATAAGGTGCAGCAATGGCTGGATGGAGATCCTGCAAGTCCGCCGCCGCCCCCCGAAAGGCAAAATGGGCGTAATAAGAACTGGAAACAGCTGAATAACGATGATATCATTTCCGTACCCGACAAATGGGAATTCCCCTGGTACGCTGCCTGGGACCTGGCCTTCCATTGTGTGACGCTGGCCATGGTAGACCCCGACTTCGCCAAGCAGCAGTTAATAATGCTGACCGAGGAATGGTATATGAATGCCTCCGGCGAGTTTCCTGCTTATGAATGGGCTTTTGGCGATGTCAACCCGCCCGTACATGCCGGTGCCACCTACAGGATCTTTAAACAGGATGCCGCTATTAAAGGCCGCAAAGACTATGAGTTCCTGGAGGCGGTATTCCATAAACTGATGATCAACTTCACCTGGTGGGTGAACCGTAAGGATAGCAACGGTAGCAATATTTTCGAAGGTGGTTTCCTGGGGTTGGATAACGTGGGCGCCTTTGACCGTAGTATGCCCCTTCCAGGCGGCATCAGGCAGGAACAGGCGGATGCTACCAGCTGGATGGCCATTTATGCCCTGAACATGCTGCATATTGCGCTTGAACTGGCCAGCTACAATAAAGTATATACAGGCATGGCTACCAAGTTCTTTGAGCACTTCATGTACATCGCTGGCGCCATGGCCAGTATGGGCGATGTCAAGCATGGCCTGTGGGATGATAAGGACGAATTTTATTACGACCAGATCCGTATGCCGGACAATAAAGTAGAGAGGCTGCGCCTGCGCAGTATGGTAGGGCTGATACCCCTCTTTGCCGTAGAAGTCATCTCGACGGAAACACTAAAAAACAACCCTGCTTTCGAAAGGAGGATGTCCTGGTTCCTGCGTCACCGGCCCGATCTGGCACAGCTGGTATCCCGTTGGAGTGAGGAAGGAAAGGAAAATAAACACCTGCTTAGTCTGCTACGTGGTCATCGTATGAAGAAACTACTCTCCAGGATGCTGGATGAAACAGAATTTCTGAGTCCTTATGGTGTACGTTCCCTTTCCAAAAAGTATGATGAACACAATCCTTTCATATTTTGTCAGGATGGGGTGGAACTGAGGGTGAAATACCTGCCGGGAGAAAGCGATAGTTATACCTATGGAGGTAACTCCAACTGGCGGGGACCTGTCTGGATGCAGATGAATTTCCTGATGATAGAAAGCCTGCGGAAGTTCCACTATTTCTATTCTGATGATTTCAGGTTAGAATACCCCAGTCGTAGTGGTAAGTTCTATTCCCTGAAAGAAGTGGGTACCATGTTGGCCGGCCGTCTGCTGAAGATCTTCCTGAAAGACGAAAATGGCAGAAGGGCCGTGCTCGGCAATAATGAGAAGATGCAGAATGATCCTCACTTCAGAGATAATATCCTCTTTTTTGAGTATTTTCATGGGGAAACAGGGAAAGGCCTTGGCGCCTCCCATCAGACAGGATGGACTGGCTTAGTAGCTAACCTGATTAAAATGAAGAATAATCCCTGATGTAAAGCGCATTAAATCCCGTACAATCTTCGATGTAATAAGGTACAAACAATGTTTCTCGTATGTTCATCCTACGTTCATCCTACGTCTTTGAACGTAGGATGAACGTAGGATGAACATACGAGAAACATTGTTAAGACGGCGCTTGTACGGGATCAGAACGGCGATTGTACCTGATCAAAGTGCTAGTTCAGCAACAGCACATTCACACTGCGCTGCAATATATTAAAGGCTATTTCCGCCATTAAGTTCTCCTTATCCAGGGTAGGGTTTACCTCTGTGATCTCAAAGCAGCAGATCTTGCGATGCTGCATGAATTTGGAGATCAGGTCTTCCACTTCACGCTCCCTTAACCCGTTTGTAACCGGGGTACCGGTACCTTTGGAGATGGATGCATCCAGGCTATCCACATCAAAAGAAACATAAATGTATTCACAGTCGCTCAGGTAACGGAATACCGAACGGGCGATCTGCTCCGGTCCTTTACGGCGTACCTCGTTGGTAGAGATCACCTTCATGCCATAGGTCTTGATCAGGTGTTCCTCTTCCTTTTCATAATCCCGCAGAGAAATGAATACGATATCCTCCGGCAATATCTTTGGCGAAATACCCCCGATATTTTTCAGCGCTTCCCATGTTTTGATAGTATTATCATCCAGGTCATGCACCTTACATTCCAGGTTATCTTCCCCGATAGAAATGGCTACCGGCATGCCATGCATATTACCGGAAGGAGTTGTGTAGGGCGTATGCAGATCGGCATGTGCATCGATCCAGATGGCGCCGAGTTTGGCTTTTGGATGGGCCATTTTTAAGCCGGCAATGGTAGCTCCTGCAGTACTATGGTCGCCGGAGAGAATGACCGGGAACCAGTTCGTTTTCACGGTTTCGCAGACACTTTTACTGATCCTTTCGTATAGTGTCAGCGTTCCTTTGATTCGTTTGGCATAGGGTGATTCTATGGGTTCAAAAAGCAGCTTATTTTCTGTTTCTATAGCCTCTGTAGGGAAATGCACGAAAAAGTTGCTCATAAAGTCCAGAGCAGCTATTTTAATAGCTTCCACTCCAAGGCTGGCCCCGCGTGTGCCAGCTCCAATTTCCGACTTGACCTCAATGATCTTGATATTCTTCATAAAAGAAAGTTATCCTGCTACAAGCTACAGGATTTTAACAGAACCGTTTTCATCCCTTACTATTGAGGCGTATATCCACTTGCCATAAACGATAAAACAATTGCAATAAGGACGCTGTATCTTCAAATATTCTTTAATGTTTTGATGGGAATGATGGATAACAATGAATTTTAAGGAAGGTATTTTTTTACATGGGTATTAAAAAATAGATTTGGTTACAGTTATGTACCAAAACAAGTAAAAAAAGATTCCATGGATTTTCAACTCACTGAAGAACACCTCATGATACAGAAAGCGGCACGCGATTTTGCCGTGAATGAACTACTCCCCGGCGTAATAGAACGTGACGAAAAGCAAAAATATCCTGCAGAACAGATCAAAAAACTGGGAGAGCTGGGCTTCCTCGGCATGATGGTGGACCCGAAATATGGAGGCGCCGGACTGGATACCGTATCCTATGTACTGGCCATGGAGGAGATCTCCAAAATAGATGCCTCCACTTCGGTATGTATGAGTGTGAATAACTCCCTGGTTTGCTGGGGATTGGAAACTTACGGTACGGAAGAACAAAAACAGCAATACCTGGTGCCCCTGGCCAAAGGAGAGATCACAGGAGCCTTCCTGTTAAGCGAACCGGAAGCCGGTTCCGATGCGACCTCCCAGCGAACCACGGCAGAAGATAAAGGCGACCATTACCTGGTGAACGGTACCAAAAACTGGATCACTAATGGTAACAGCGCCAGTGTGTATCTGTTGATCGCACAAACCCATCCCGGGCTGGGTAGTAAGGGTATCAACGTCCTGATCGTCGAAAAGAACTCACCCGGTGTAACAATAGGAGCGAAGGAAAATAAGATGGGCATCCGCGGTAGCGATACCCATAGCATCATGTTCCAGGATGTAAAAGTACCGAAGCAGAACAGGATAGGGGAGGATGGCTTCGGATTCAAATTCGCCATGAAAACACTGGCCGGAGGACGTATCGGTATTGCCTCACAGGCGCTGGGCATCGCCAGCGGTGCGTATGAACTGGCGGTTAAATACGCCAAAGAAAGAAAAGCCTTCGGAAAAGAGATCAGTCAACACCAGGCCATCCAGTTCAAACTGGCAGATATGGCTACCCGTATAGAGGCATCCCGGTTATTATGCCTCAAAGCTGCCAGGGAAAAAGACCTGCACATGGACTATACCCTCAGCGGTTCAATGGCGAAGGTATTCGCCTCCGAAACCGCAATGTGGGTAACTACAGAGGCCGTACAGGTACATGGTGGTTACGGATATGTAAAAGAATACCATGTAGAACGCCTGATGCGCGATGCCAAAATAACCCAGATCTATGAAGGGACAAGCGAAGTGCAGCGTATCGTGATAGGGCGATCCATATTGAGCTGATAACGCCATTATATGATCGTAAAAAAAGCCTGTAACCATAGCGGATGCATCAGCTTCCGCTATGGCCCAGGTTGCGGTGGTGGGGATTAATTCCTATTTTTGCAGGATGTCAGTGAATTTACCAGCTTATCAGCAAATCAACGAACAACTGAAACCCTATCATGCAAAACTGGTAGCTGTTTCCAAAATTAAACCACCCGCAGATATTCAGGCATTGTATGATGCCGGGCAACGCATTTTCGGTGAGAACTATGTACAGGAACTACAGGAAAAACAACCGATCCTTCCTGCAGACATACAGTGGCATTTTATCGGACATCTGCAATCTAATAAAGTAAAATATATCGCCCCGTTTGTATCGATGATACACGCAGTAGATAGCTTCAAACTACTCGAAGAGATCAATAAACACGCTGCTAAAAATAACCGCACTATTCATTGCCTGTTGCAGGTACATATCGCTACAGAAGAAACCAAATTCGGATTGAATGAAGAAGAGCTGGAACAACTGCTGGAAATGTATAAACAGCAGGAATCCCGCCTTACGAATATTCGTATTGCCGGTTTAATGGGGATGGCCAGCAACACCGAAAATATGGAACAGGTAAGGAATGAATTCCGCCAGCTGGATACCCTCAGACAACGTTTTAAATCCCGCTTTTTCCCTGATCAGGATGCCTTGACTGAATTATCAACAGGCATGAGTGGCGACTATACCATTGCGCTGGAGGAAGGCAGTACTATGGTACGCATTGGTAGCATGTTGTTTGGCGCGCGTTACTAAAAATGATCTCCTTCATCATCTACCCATATTCTTTAACTTATCAGGATCAAGTACGGTAGAGATCCGCAGTATTTTATGATCCTCGGGAGAAATAGAAAATACCTGGCAACCAAACAGCTTTTCGCCCCGGAAGAACAGCAATGCCGGCTCGTGATTGATCACGGTGAATTCAAAAGTGAAATCCTGCTGATATTTATTGAATACAAAGACCAGCAGCTGGGATACATCGTGTAAACCGGTACAGAACTTCTTCGCTACATTAACCTTACCACCGCCATCTGCATAGAACACAATATCCTGCGACAACATGTTCTCCAGCCTTTGCACATCCCCCTTGCGGAGGGCATGCAGGTATTGATCCAATAAGGCCGCAGAAACTGTTTTGTTGCCGAGAGGAGCTCCCTGTTTATGTTCATCCAGTTTTCCCTTTGCACGGCTGAGCAGTTTCCGGGATTGTTCAACGGTACCTGAGAGGACTTCGGCTATCTCTTCATGAGAATAACCGAAGCCTTCTTTCAGTATAAATACAGCCCTTTCCTTAGGGTTGAGTGCTTCCATCAATATAAGCATTGTATATGAGCCAATATCCTGCAGGTGAAGCGCTTTATCCGCTTCCTCTCCTGTTGCTACAGGTTCGGGTAACCAGACCTCTTCATAGTTGACCGTCTTACGCTTATTTTTAGCATTGATCGACTGGTTAATAACACTGCGTACGAGGTAGGCTTTCTCATTCTCTATCCCTTCTCTTTGAGTGGAAATATAATTGGACAGCACATCCTGTATCGTATCCTTTGCATCTTCTACAGAACCAAGGATGTTATAGGCGTATGGAAACAATGTACGTTGATAATCTTGCAGCATATATCTTATTGAGTGATCAGTGCTAAAAATAAGAATAGTTTTTTTAAGCGTGTTGGGCAACCTGGTAATGACCTGGTACAGTTCTGAAGGTTTTATTAAGCCTGTTCCATACATTGACAGTGCCAACAGCCAGGGTCAGCGTAGCTATTTGAGCAGTGGTGAAGTGTTCTTCCAGTGCTGCATAAATATCATCACTGATATCCTGCTGATTGGCATTGGTGAGTGCTTCTGTGAAGGCCAGCGCAGCGCGTTCCTTCTCATCAAAATAAGGTGTTTCTCTCCATGCGATCACACCATGCAGCCGCTCATGTGTTTCTCCATGATGAATAGCCTCTTTGGAGTGCATATCAAGGCACATAGCACATCCATTGATCTGTGATGCACGGTAGTACAGCAGGTCGAGCAGTTTCTGATCGATGTCGCTATTTTGCAGATACATACCGGTTTTAAATAGTCCGGCAAATAAGTCTTTAGGCAGTTCCTGGAATGAAATTCTCTGTGTCATATTCGTAGTTTTTAAAGTTAATTGAATCGCTTACGGTAATATGACAGGACAGGAAATAAAAACGTGACAGGATTTTAAAAAAAAATTATTGAGCAGCCAGGAAGGCCAGTATTTTTGCCAGTACCTGCGGGTCCCTGATGATACGGTAATGCCCTTCTCCCTGGATCTTAAATTCCTCTACCTCAGGATGTTGTGCTAAGAAATGTTTGGAACGTTCGGGAGGAATGACCTCATCATTCTCATCATAAATAAATAGTATGTGGTCTACCTTTATCGACTTGAAGTGTTTATGCATATCCATTTCCATCAGGTCATCTTTTAATGTGTCCTGCACGATGCCAGGTACCGCTTTTCGTACCTTATCATTAAGGCCCAGCATATTATAAGCGTCGTCAAAAATAACAGGCGCTGAAACAGAGGGCGTCATAATGATCAGTTTCGGGATGTGTACCTGTTCCCTTGCGAGGGTAAGGCTAGCGGCCAGTCCACCGAAGGAGTGCCCGATAATGGCATAAAGGTCCTTATAGGTATCCAGAAAGGCAGTAACCACATGCATCCACTGAATAAGGTTACTGTTTTTACCTTCTGTAAATCCATGGGCCGGCTGGTCAAAGGAAATAACCTGGTAATGATGCTCCACCAGTGTTTTGATCAGATGACTGAAGTCAAGCGCGCTACCTCCCCAGCCATGTAATAACAGGACCTTCTTGTCACCGGTACCCCATGTATAGGTCTTCACTTTTATCTGCTGTTTACTGAAGGCATAGGCTGTCAGCGGCGTATCTGTCTCTATAGCAGATTCCTTAAGTGTCAGATGATGCTGGCGAAAGGATCTTTTGGGAGGTTTGCTGAAAAAATGAAGGAATGTTTTTGCCGCAATCCTTGGAGATATACTGCCAATAATTGAAAAGGCTAACTTATATTTTTTCATGACGTTGCTTTAACCGCTTGATAACGATGATGATTCATGTAGCGCGTGCTACCAAAGGTAAGTGCTATATAGTGATAGTTTGTAATGCTGAATAAGTTTTTTACTTTAGGAATATCTTTAACAGGAAGCAAGGAAGGATGATACATTTAAATCTGGTAGTGATCCGGACCGACAGACAGGAAGAGCAGGTAAGATTTTACAGTACTTTAGGGATCACATTCACACACCACCGCCATGGAAATGGCCCATACCACTATTCAGGCGATTTGAACGGCTTAACTTTCGAAATTTACCCTTTACCTAAAGATGCAACAGCCGCCGATACAACCACCCGCCTCGGTTTTACCGTGGAAAATCTGCACGAGACCCTGAAGACCCTGGAAGAACTGGGTGTCGAAACTGTACAAGCGCCCGCCAGTACAGAGTGGGGATATGTAGCAGTGGTGAAAGATGCCGACGGCCGGAAGGTCGAACTGGTAGAAAATTTGATAAAGTAATAGAAAGTGGATTCTTTTACTATCTTTGCTATACTCTACAAATATGGTAGAGTAAATAGCGTAAACAGATCAGACAGACGTAAACAGTATTATGAACAGACTTTGGCTTTTATTATGCCTTCCGGCATTTATATTTGGAACACAACTTGAAAAATGGGACCTGGAACCCGGTGTATGGCAAGCCAGCCTGCACAGAAAAGACGGGGCAAACATTGTTTTTAACTTCGAAGTAAAAGACAGCGCCCGCCAGAAACTGGTATATGTACTAAATGCCAACGACCGTATGCTGGTGGATGACGTAAAGATCCAGGGAGACTCTATTTTCATTAAAATGCCTTTCTTCGACTCTGAATTCAGGGCCGCGTTTACCAAAGAAGGCGGTATCCAGGGCAATTGGATCCGTCACCTGGCAGACAGGGACGTAAGTATTCCTTTTACAGCTGCACACAATGTGAGACAGCGCTTTGTACAGCATGAGGCGGCAAAAGGGAACGTGAGCGGACGCTGGTCCACCTGGTTCACCACACCCGGTAAAAATGACTCTTCCTATGCAGTAGGCGAGTTCAAACAGCAGGGGAATATTGTACATGGTACTTTCCTGACACCTACCGGCGACTATCGCTTCCTCGAAGGTATTGTAGATGGTGATACACTGAAACTCTCCACCTTTGATGGATCTCATGCGTACTATTTCACCGCGCTGGTAAAAAACAATACCCTGGAAAACGGGATCTTTTATGCCGGTATCGGCGATGGCAAAGAACAGTGGACAGCCGTAAAAGATGACAAGGCAGCTTTGCCTGATGAGAAAGCGCTCGCTTCTGTAAAACCCGGTAATAGCCAGCTGGATTTTACATTCCCTGATATCAACGGAAAGAAAGTAAGCATTAAGGATAAACGTTTTCAGAACAAAGTAGTAGTGATCACCATCATGGGGTCCTGGTGTCCGAACTGTATGGATGAAACAGGGTTCCTGTCAGAGTGGTACAAGGCTAACAAAGCGCGTGGAGTAGAAGTGATAGGACTGTCATATGAACGTACCACCGACTTTGCAAAATCACAGAAAAGCCTCCAGGGTTTCCTGAAACGCTTTGATGTGCGTTATCCGGTACTGATCACAGGCGTTACTACCAGCGATCCTGAAAGAACAGAAAAAACTTTACCACAGATAACGAAGATTAAAGGCTTCCCAACCACTATCTTTGTAGATAAAAAAGGAAACGTGCGGGAAGTACATACCGGATTTTCCGGTCCTGGTACAGGAGAGCATTTTGAAACCTTCAAGAAGGAGTTTAATGACCTGGTTGACGGTTTGCTTACAGAGAAATAGTATATACTAACTAACCCAATACATTAAGTGGCGGTAAAGCTTTTTAAGCTACCGCCACTTTCCTTTATTGCTGGTCATCCGTTATATGTAATTTTATACAGCTTCTTTTTTAAACTCGTGAAAGGTTTCAATAGCCTCATCTATGATGGTGAGGATCCTTTGTTTTACATCATCTTTTATGCCCGTAACCTCGTGCTCCACGATATATTTCAGCTCAGTTAATCCGTCTGCGCCTTTGCCTAATATCCGCTTCACACGGCCCTGCAGGTGATGGGCAGATTTCCTGATCTTTTTGCGTGTTTCTTCTCCACTATCGGGAGCGGTCAGAATACCAATGACCAGACCTGCAGCTACACCAACAAGGGCTCCACATAAAATTTTAGCAGTGCTCATAATAAAAGATTTTTAAAGATGTAATAAAAAGGCTGTAAAGAGTTTCCAAATATTGGGCCAGTTAAGCCGTGATCTCGCCTGTTTCCACATAGTGCTTGAAACGCATCACATCTTTCTCCACCATTTTGTAGAACGCACTATTCAGCAGCCAGGCAAGTCCTGTACCTACATAACCTGCAGGCGGACGGTAAGCAATCACTACGGATATTTCGGTTCCTCCGCCCGGAGCATCTTCAAACATCACTTTACCCGCTGTGGCGATATTGGAACCAGGAGCCGAACGCCAGCCTATAAAAGCCCCCGCCTCGTCTTTGATGATCTCAGCATCCCATTCCAGTGTACCGACACCACCGGGGCCTTTTACCACCCAATGGGAATGGAAGTCGTCATGTTCTGTAATAGATGCCAGATGCCGCATAAAATGAGGTAGATTTTCCAGCCTTCTCCAGAAATGATATACCTCATCCCTGGGTTTGTCGACCGTAAATTTCGTCCTGACCTTTATCGTACGACTGTGTTTTTCACCCATTCTCCTGCCGGCATAGGCAGTGATAGGACAGTTCCCTGATATTCCCCGGTATAAGAGGTAACCACCAGCTACCAGTCTCAATAAGCTTCGGATGGGATGTTTAGTAACGTTGTTGATCGCGGAATTTGTGAGAAGAGCGCCACCGACGATAGATGCAATACGCCCCTGCTTGCTTACATTCAGGACATTCGACTGCTCATAGAGCATAGTAGCGCGGGGCTCGCCGTGTCCATTCAAACTTTGATATGTACTCATAAACAACGGGTTTTTGTTATCAGATAAGCGAAAATCCTGCTTGAATAATAATGTATTGATAATTAGTATGTTATGTTGTTTCCATCATTGTGGAATTGCGTATAAAATTGCCCAGATGGGTGAGGCGGATGAGCTAATCCTGCGCTTGTAATTCCTTTTCCAGCTCCTTGAATATATCATTCCCCCAATGTGGCTCCAGCTCATCCTTCAGTTTAAAATCAGCGAACCGCTGACCCGCTTCTTCCACTATGGGCGCTGCCTTTTTCTTACCACCGCCGAACAGGACAGGGGTGTGATAGACCACCAGCGCCTTCATCAGGTATGCCCTGGGATTGGCACTATCCGCCTTAATGGCTTTGTCTGAATAATTACGGCTGTCAGGGCCCAGTGACATTCCCCTGGAACTTTTGGCGTTGATACGGGCAGACAGCCAGTACGCCATTAAGGTCAGCGTCTCTGTATTGTCTGGTTGCAGGGCCAGGGCTTTCTTTACATAAGGCTCTGCCTTCTCTGTAGAGGGATCTGCCTCTCCATCGGGCGCTCTGAAGGAAGATTGCGTATAAGCCCAGCCGGTATAATATTGTAACAGCCACTCCTCCGGATGTGCCGCTGCCAGGTTACCGATCTTTTCAGCGCCCTGTTGCCAGATAGTAAAGTCTGTTGTCTTATCAAGTTGTGCCAGTTCTTCTTTGAGAGATTGCTCCCAGTTGGTCTGTCCCTGTACCACAAAGCCGGTTGTCAGCAATGCCAATAGAAATGTAGTAAATGCCCTCATAATAGTCTTTACAGTGAGTATTTCTAAATATATGCCAACCTTCCCGACGTATAAGAAACAGATAATGCCGCCGCTTTGTTGCCTTCAGATGCACCTTATAAAAATTCCGGATAAATAATTACCGTTTACTCCCTATCTTAAAGCCATAAATCACTGACGTATGAAAAAACTATTCACGTGTGGATTGCTGCTGCTGACACTCACCGGAATGGCCCAGAAAAAGGTAAACGGATGGCTCCAGCTGTTCAACGGAAAAGACTTGACCGGCTGGGACATTAAGATCAAAGGACATGACCTGAATGAGAACTATGGCAACACTTTCAGGGTGGAAGATGGACTGCTGAAGGTACGTTATGATCAGTACACCAACTTCAATGAACAGTACGGTCATATCTTTTACAACAAGAACTTCTCGGCTTACGTGATCGTGGTGGAATACCGCTTTGTAGGAGAACAGGTAGCAGGTGGTCCCGGATGGGCGCTGCGTAATAGTGGGATCATGCTGCACGGACAAACTGCCGCCAGTATGGGCAAAGACCAGGATTTCCCTATCTCCCTGGAAGAACAGTTGTTAGGCGGCAATGGGAAAGACCCGCGTTCTACCTCCAATCTCTGCACACCAGGTACCAATGTGGTCATGAACGGAAAACTGATCACAGAGCATTGCATCTCTTCTACTTCGAAAACTTATCACGGTGAGCAGTGGGTACGGGCCGGAGCGTTGGTAATAGGCGATTCTGTGATTAAACACTTTGTGTTCAACGATACTGTGATCGTATACAATAAACCACAGACTGGCGGCGGAAATGTGTCGGGCGCGGATAGTACCCTGACGGTGGAAGGACGTTTATTGAATGAAGGGTCTATTTCCCTGCAGAGTGAAAGTCACCCTGTTGACTTCAGGAAGGTAGAATTGTTCGACTTGCAACCATTTGTAAATGATCCCGTAAAACTGGAAGCAGTACTGAGGAAATTACAAAAGAGGAAAAAATAGTAACGATAATAATAAAGGACCGGTAACCAGGAATTGAATGCGAGTCCGTCTTCGATAGAATGCCTGGTTGCCGGTCTTTCTTTTTAATGCATTACCAGCGTTGCTTGCTGGAAGCTGGTGTCAGGAATATTAAATTGCACGGCGCCATGTGGCGGACGTGGGGGTCTCGGTGGTCTTGGTGGTGCAGGAGGATGATGAGGTGTTACACAACTTGCTCCCGCCAACAACAATCCCAACACTGCAAACAAGGTGCTGATCTGTCTCATGTTGTTCGTTTTAATCCACTATTATAGAAACAAAATGCATGCCGTTCCGAAGCATTGCTATCACTGGCCTTTAGCGGATCATCCTGCTATAAAGCCGCTTATAAATGTCCCCAAAAAGATATCAGGATCTCATTAAATTTGCTGTCTGCAACATAAAATCCGCAGCCCCCCTTTTTAATGTCACAGATACCAGGAACCGGTAAGCATTTTGCCGGATTAGACCACTTGCGCGCCTTCGCCATCTCCTTTGTTTTCATTTATCATTACCGCATCTTCAAACATCCTGAATGGATAGATACCATCGGCAGCTTCGGATGGACAGGCGTAGACTTGTTTTTCGTATTGAGTGGTTACCTTATTTCATCGCAGTTGTTTGCACAGATCGGCAACAATGAACAGATCTCCTTCCGTGAGTTCTTTATCAAACGTTTCTTCAGGATCATCCCTGCTTATCTCACCGTACTGGCATTGTATTTCCTGGTGCCTGATTTCCGTGAAAGAGAAGCCCTGCCTCCCCTCTGGAAGTTCCTCACCTTTACGCAGAATATCGGTCTGCATCTGAAGGACAGGGGTACCTTCTCACACGCCTGGTCATTGTGTATTGAAGAACAGTTCTACTTCCTGTTGCCCATTATCCTCATTATGCTGGTCCGCTGGAAGGCATTGAAGGTCGGACCCTGGTTGCTTGGTATTTTATTTACCGCGGGATTTGCGATCCGGTTATACTGCTGGTTCGTAGTCTTGAAACCTGTCATGGGTGCAGACGATTTCTGGGTAAGCTGGTATAGGTGGATGTATTATCCAACATTTACACGCCTTGACGGATTGCTTACCGGTGTAACCATCGCTGCTATTTTCCAATTCCTGCCTGTTATCAGACAGAAGATTATGGCATTGGGGAATAAATTACTGCTGATAGGATTGGTATTGCTGACAGGCGCCTGGTTTCTTTGTGAAGATCCTGCTACATTCTATGCATCCATCTTTGGCTTTCCGCTGATCGCGATCGGTTATGGCGCCATGGTAGCAGGAGCAGTCAGTGAAAACAGTTTCCTGTACAAAAAGAAGCTGCGTTTCACAGCAACATTGGCCATGTTGTCTTATGGCATCTATCTCTCGCATAAAGGTATTATACACCTGACGCAGTTATGGGTGGGCAATATGGGGATAGGGCAGGAGAGTACAGTGATGTTTATTATTTGCATGGCTACCTGTGTACTGGCGGCTTTGTTGTTGAACAGGATCATTGAAAAACCGTTCCTGAAACTCAGGCAACGTATCCTGCTTTTTACAACATCCCGCCCGGTCTTTTCCAACCAGCAGCGTAAGGCAGGCAAGCGTTCCGTTGACGCTAATTGACACTGGTAAAATATCGCCGGGACTGTGCCGATACACAGCCCCGGTGATATTATTTATTCAGATAAGGACTCTGAAAGTCCAGTTTCTTCAACCCTGCTTTCACTTCGGGACAACTCATAAACAGTTTCCAGAGCAAACCGCTACGGTAGTTTTCCATCATCACTACTGCCGGTCCCTGATCTATTGCGAGGTAGCGCTTGGGATACCAATTGTTTGTTTCGCTGAATGCATCGTAAAAGCCATATTTGCCGAATATTTTATCGCGCATGCCTTTATACCAGTGCACCATCGCCTGCTTCGAATATTCCGGTGTATAAGGTATGGAAGACAGCGCAGCAGTAGGAGAGATGACACCCAGGTCAGTATTCTCGCCCGGCGCATGTGCCGCATATCCGTTTACGGAATAACTGGCAGTTAATCCCCAACTGTCAGGACCGTAGCCTTTGTACTTTTTAGGGTTCTCCATACACCATTGACGGTTGATCAATGTCTGGTTGGTATTATGCTCCCAATAGTCGGCATACCTGTCTTTTAAGCCATGCGGATCGAGTCCCAGGTAGGAATAGTGTGCCCAGAATAAGGGCCCACCGTATTGTTTCGCATAGTTGTGCGATAATGAGAGCGTATAGCCATAAGCTTTGATACTATCTCTGATAGCACCGTTACGTGCCCATCCCTCATGATATACTTCCGCCGGAATGCTATGCGTAGGAGAGGAGGCTGCCAGCACATACATGATCAGGCATTCATTGTAGCCTGTCACCGGGAAATTCATCTCCCATTGATAGTTAGGCGACCAGTGCCAGTACAGCACATTCTTGCCATTCCTGTACCAGCTCCAGTCCACCTCTTCCCACAGTTTATTAATCCGGGCAGCAAGCGCTTTTTCCTGGTCATTACCTGTAGCAAAATACTGGCGTACGCATAATAGTCCCTGCACCATAAAAGACGTCTCCACAAGATCTCCACCGTTATCTTTCTGTCCGAAGGGCTTTACCTTTCCGTTCTCTCCATACATCCAGTGTGGCCAGGCGCCATGAAAGCGATCCGCCTTTTCAAGGAAAGATACGATCTTCGTCAGCCGCTCCAGTCCCTGCTGACGCGTAATATAACCTCTCTCAATGCCGGCAAGGATAGCCATCACGCCAAAGCCACTACCTCCTGAAGTAACAACGTTCATATCATTCTCCGGATAATCGCCATCCACATGATAACGTTCTCTTGCCATACCACTGGCAGGTTCTGCGCCATCCCAGAAATACTGGAACGTATGCGCTTCAACAATATTGAAAATAGAATCTGTGGATAAGGCAGCGGTATCAACAGCTGTGCTGTCTTTCGTTGACTGATGAGTGGATGGGCTGCCACACGACATTACTGCCGGAACTATTGCTCCAAGCAGGCAGAGGAATAGTGAGTTTCTCATAAACGTAATTTACTGTTTTTTGAGGATTGCATTTGAATATATAGCACTTCATAAAATATGTGAAGGAAATACTTACCTTTGCGAACAATTATAAAAACTGACAAACCTTGCGTCATGTAATATCACAGGCATACAATTGTTAACTACGCCACCTGCGTTCTGCAGGAATGGCCTGTGAATCCTTTTTGTTAAATGAAAATACCCCGATATGGCTATTTCAGAAAAATATGGCCGTACCTATCATTTTCCGTTCTCGCCGGGCACTACCAGCGATGACCGCATTCAGCATGATTATTGGCAGCATATTTCTGCCATACCATCGCTGATGCATACGGAAAAACTGGACGGTGAAAATAATTGCCTGTCCCGCTATGGTGTGTTTGCGCGCTCGCATGTAGCGCCCACTACCTCTCCGTGGACGGAAAGCCTGCGCCGTTACTGGCAGCTGATAAAGAATGACCTGGGCAACCTGGAAATATTCCTCGAGAACCTGTATGCCATACACTCTATTGCATACAAAAACCTGGATCATCATTTCTATGTGTTCGCCGTAAGAGAACATGACCGCTGGCTTAGCTGGGAAGAGACCAGCTTTTATGCCGCTATGCTGGATCTCCCTACAGTGCCGGTCATTCAACAATTGCGCACACCATTGGTGAAGGCTGATTTTGAAAGTAACATCTTGAACATTGTAAAAGGTGCTGGCAGCTTGAATGCATATGATGCGGCTACAGGCGCACCTGCTACAATGGAAGGGATCGTTACACGTAATGCCGCCGGTTTCCCCATGCAGGCATTCGCAGAAAATGTATTTAAATATGTAAGAAAGGGGCACGTAAAAACAGACGTACATTGGACGCGCAACTGGCGTCGGGCAGCCCTGAAAAATGAAGGAGGTAAATATGTGGACAATCACTGAAAATAAATCATGGTCATACCTGGAGCAGACCTACGACTGGGTACGCGATATGCAGGATGTACCGCAGGATCCTATACATCATGGAGAAGGGAATGTAGCCATTCACACGCAAATGGTGCTGGCTGCATTGCAGGAGCAAGCGGGTTATCAGGCATTATCTCCGCAGGATAAAGAGATACTCTGGGCCGCAGCGCTGTTGCATGACGTGGAGAAACGCAGTACTACGGTGACGGAACCGGATGGACGTATCACTTCAGCAGGTCATGCGAGAAAAGGCGCTGATACCGCCAGGCAGATATTATACAGGGAGATCCCAACACCTTTTCATATCCGCGAGCAGATCACCCAACTGGTGAAATATCACAGCCTGCCTTTATGGTTGCTGGAAAGGAGGGACCCGCTGCGTACGATCATTCATGCATCATTGCAGGTAAACACAGCACACCTGGCCCTGCTGGCACGTGCTGATATGATCGGACGGATGGCCCCTGATACTGCTGAACTGTTGTATCGCATTGACTGCTTTGAGGAATATTGTAAAGAGCATCAATGCTGGGGAACACCCTGGCCTTTCGAAAATGCACAGGCCCGTATGCACTATTTGCGGAAAGGTGATATTGCGCCGGGGTATGTGCCTTATAAAGCGCCGGCAGTACAGGTGGTGATCATGAGTGGACTGCCCGGCGCCGGTAAGGATACTTATGTGCAGCAACATTATCAGCAGCCGGATTGGGAGATCATCTCACTGGATAAACTCCGGATACAGATGAAGATCAGCCCTACGGATAAAAGTGGTACAGGGAAAGTAGTACAGGCTGCTAAAGAACAGGCAAGGGTGTACCTGAGAAATAAGCGTTCATTTGTCTGGAACGCCACCAATACTACCCACCAGATGCGGGAACAGCTGATTGCTCTCTGCATGCAGTATGACGCGGGTGTCACCGTCGTATATGTGGAAGTGCCTTATAAGGAGCTATTCCGGCAGAATGGGAACCGTGAAGCAATCGTACCCCATAATGCCATGCAGAAGCTGATCAACAAACTGGAGATCCCTGATCTGACTGAAGCACATGCCGTAATTTATCATGCGCGCTAGAGAAAAGAAGGCCGGAGGTATAACCTTACCGGTCTTCTTGTTGTTACTTATATGATCATACAGTAACAATGAAAGAGCTCATATTCTTAATAATCATATCTGTGATATTCACAGGCAGTATTATATGCGCTGCCTTTAATCCCGGACCTGTGTCCTCCGCCAGGGACACTCCGGCTTTCGCCGGATCAGCAGCATGTGCTTCCTGCCATAGCGATATCTTCCAAAGCAGCCGCCATACAGCTCATTTTCTGACTTCCGCATTGCCAGACGACGAACATATTAAAGGCAGCTTTATGCCCGGTAAAAATCAGTTTGTGTACAATAAATGGATGGTGGTGGAGCTGGAAAAGAAGAAAGACGTCTTTCTGCAAACAGCCTATATGAACGGTATCCCTACGGAACAAAGGGCCTTCGGTATTGTGGTGGGCTCCGGAAGAAAAGGGCAGACGTACCTTTACTGGGATAAGAATAGTCTTTACCAACTGCCGGTATCTTATTACACACCAGCGAATGATTGGTGCAATAGTCCGGGCTATTCGGAAAATTACATCCGCTTTGACAGGCCTATTCCTGCGACCTGCCTGGAATGCCATTCCACTTATGCGGAATCAAAAGAAAAGAAAGATGGAGGCACTGTTTTCAACAAAAAATCGATCCTGTATGGTGTCGATTGTGAAAGATGTCATGGTCCCGGTGCGGCACACGTCGCATTCCATACACAACATCCGGAGGCAAAAACTGCCAGTAACATCATCAGTGCGAAAAACCTCTCCCGTCAGCAACGACTGGATGCCTGTGCCCAATGTCATTCAGGATTAAGGAAACATACACAGCCCGCTTTTAGTTTTACGGTAGGACAAAAACTGGATGACTTTTCTACACCAAATTATGATGTCGATACCGTCGGAAATCTGGACGTGCACGGTAACCAGTATGGTTTACTGACTGCCTGCAGATGTTTCAAAATGACGGCACAACTGGACTGTTCTTCCTGTCATAATGTACATGTCAGCGAGCGACAGAATATGACAGCATTTTCTCAGCGCTGTATGAGCTGTCATAATGTAAATGGCGTTGCCCATGATTCCTGTTCCTATAAACCACCAACAGGAATAATACTGGCAGATAATTGTGTTGACTGTCATATGCCCTTGTTACCATCGAAGAAAATAACCCTGAAGCTGGCGAATGAATCAACCGTGGAAGCGGATATGGTGCGTACGCATTTTGTGAATGTCTATCAGGAGGCAACGAAAAGGTTTGTGGAGAAGAGCAGGTAAAAGGAAACCTTACCAGGTTCTGATAAGGTTCAAGTCATTAGGAGAGATAATGTTCTGAAAGATAACTTAATTAACTGTTTTCAAGGGCTTCTAATCTAGCCATTTTGTCGTGATTTGCATGATATGGTGTCCAATGTTCAATCCTTTTTAGATGTTGATTGATATCACCTAATTGCGTTTCAACATTATCTAACCGACTCTCAACTTTATCTAATCGGCTCTCAACTCCATCCAATCGATTTTCAACTCTATCCAATCGATTCTCAACTCTATCCAATCTACTTTCAACCTTATCAAATCGAGCATCAAATGAATCAACCTTGACAGTTAATACTTGAATACCGGCCATTATAGCCTCAAATTGAGTTTCAGACATTCCCCTGTTGCTTTTTTAAGTTAAATAAGATAATACCAGCATTAACTACAACTAAAATAGTTCCTAAAAATTAATGCTGCTATTGATTCATTAATGTTTACATCAAAACCTATACGTCAACATTCAATGATTCTTTTATGGAACTTTGTTAAAAACTCTATCTAACTCTTCCATAAGTTCATCTGCCTGTTCTTTGGTTCTAATGAACTGAGCCAGCGATGATTTGCCACTTACAAGTCTTGGCGGCTTAGTTGGTTTGCCAGTTGTCCGGGCTTGTTCAATTAAGCTCCTGATCTTTTCTTCTACTTTTTCATCTTCCATGATAGTAAAGTTATTTTTTTATAGAATTAGTGTTGATAAGCAATTTATTTTTTTGTAAAAATGAAATAGTTATATAAGAATTCGGGGTACCTTGGACTATCCCGTGTGATTTTTACGACAGAGGATTTGACATCCTTAAAATCAAATGGATTCTCATATTGGTGTTTACCAAATCTGGCGATTCTTACATAATATTTCATAGCCCCTATATTGAAATAGTTGCTTAGATACTCGAAATTGTCCAGGATAATTCTATAGTACAACAAGGCCCGTGAATTGTTGGAACCGTCAATTCCCAGATAATGAGCGGGATTTTTGGCCAGATATGTTCGCGCATGCAAAAGGATGGTGGAAAAGGCTTTCGAATAGTCCCTGTGTTTTATTTGCGCTTTATCGTCGATCTTGCCGTTTGCATTTAACGGACCAAATGCTAAATTATAGACATTAGGCATTAATTCATGCGCTTGATCGCTTATTGCTACCATTAGCTTTTTCTTATTTCCGTCTGCAAGTTCTGTGTCAAAACTGGCCGATTTCATTTCGCAGGATGTTGTATTAATATCGTAAACATCGTCGAAGTTGATTTTAACTGCTATTGCCATTTATCTCTGTTTAAATGTGTGGATTAACTACGTGAATACACATACCAGAGATTGACAGAACAGATGCAAATTTTACATGGCAACATTCAATGCCATATAAAATCGAAATTCCAATTTTCTATTCATACTTGCGTTAATGGCTAGTTAACAGTGCTAAAACGAATGTAATGGCTGGAGATTATCAGAAGTGAACAAAATGAACAGGAGAGAAGTACAACTTTAGAAATATAAAAAGGGGTTAAACTAAAGCACATTTTACTTTAGTTCAACCCCCTGAAAAATACGATTCACTGTCATTAAAACCTATACGTCACCGTCCCCCTGATATTAAACGGAGTACCCGGTGTAAAATGTATCTCCGTCACCGGTGCGGCCTCATTCTTCAACCTGCTCTCTGTCGCAAACTGTGTCTCATTCCACGCCGTATTGAAGATATTCTCCGTGATCAATCCAATAGTAAACTGTTTATGCTGATAACTAACATTTGCATCAGTCACACAATATCCCTTCGCTACAATGCTGTTATCTTCATTAGCCGGACGGTGCCCTAAATATCTGGTATTAATACCTGCATTAATCCCAGACGGATGATGAATACTCACCCCACCAACTGCGGTAATTACCGGCGCCAGCGGAATACGGTCTTCGCCTTTTGCTGCCTCATTAGAACGGCCATGCGTATAAGTAAAATCACCATTGATAAAGATCCATTTCCCTAACTGATAACGAGCGCCCAGATCAATTCCCTTACGGGTAGTTTTACCACTTGGCTCTACAATGCCTGCATCACCAACATATACAAATTCCTGCTCAAGAAACAGATACCACAAAGCCGTGTTCAACACCAGTTTTGGTACAGGTTTCCATACCAGCCCAAGATCTGCGCCATAAGCTGCCGGCAATGTTTTAAGTCCTTTCTCTGTAACGACGACACGGGTATCATTGCTGTGAAATCCTTTACCTAATTTCAGGAAATACTGGATCTTGTTATTAGGATTATACAGGAAGTTAAGCTTAGGGCTCACAATAGATTTGCCCTGTGTTTGTGTAGCATAAGCAGCCGCCAGTTTATCTACATAATCAAATTTGAAGTGATCCACACGTACTGCCGGATTGATCAGCCATTTACCTGCTTTGTATTCCGCACTCGCATAAGCATACAGGTTGGTTTCATTCACATCTCCCAGCTTTAATTGTTCCAGTGTGGTCTTCCTGTTCACAGTATGTGACAGCTCAATGTTATTCACATCATCATTGCGTAATCCTGCCGCTACTTTTAATTCCAATGGATTTTCCCCGGGATAAAAACTCTTGTTCAACTCAGATTCAAATCCAAAGATATTCCTGTCTTCTTTCTGCCTGATCTGATCACCATTCACAGGATCTTCAAGGAAGAAAGTAAAGTTGGAATACAACTCAAAATTATAACGACTGTAAAATGCAGTGCTTCTTACAAAGGTATTCGCATCCACATGTTTGAGGTATTGAAGGTTCACATTGGTGCGTTGTGTATGACCACCTTCCGTATTGTCAATAGCGCCAAAACGTGTGATCAGTCCTTCATCAACGGCTCTCTGTGGTATCTGTCCGCTGGCATCCCATTTACTGTTGAAGTGAGAAACGGCGACAGACAATTTATCATTATTCTCCATGTAAGCGGTGTACTTACCTATTACGTTAATGCGGTTAAAGTTTTGCGGAGAAATAAAGTAACCATCTGTCATCTGGTAATCTGCCGCCACATAGGCAGATTGTTTATTATCGTTCACAAGATTAAACATCCCCATGGTCCTGTAAGTATTGAATTTACCTCCTTCCAGGGTGATGCTGCTGTTATCAAGCCTTTCTTTTGTTTTAAAAGCCACATAACCTGCCGTGGCAAGATTGCCCTTATCCGCATGATAGGGCCCTTTATCGAAATCAATGCTCTCAACGATCTCCGGGATAAGGAAATGGAGGTCTGCATACCCCTGTCCATGCGCATGGCTGACCATATTGACCGGCATACCATCTACACTGATGTTGATATCAGTACCATGATCAACGTCAAACCCACGCAGGAAGATCTGTTCAGCTTTACCTCCTCCTGCATGCTGACCAATGAACAGGCCGGGTACTTTGCGTAGCAGTTCCTGCGAAGACTTTACCGGGTTAGTTTTGAGATCAATATCTGATATAATGTTCAAATGCCTGATGGAAGAGGTGATGGCCACCTCATTCAGCTCGAGGTTGGACGATTCCAGTATAATTTGCTGTGATGGTTTTTGAAGTACTACAAGCTGTGTCTTGTAGGACACATGTGATATTTTTAGAGTGTCTCCCAGCTGTCCTTCTTTCAGGCGGAAAGCGCCTATTTCATTGGTATGTGTATGACTGCCTGTACGCAGGTCATAGATAGTTGCATCCTGCAAAGGACGTCTTTCACGATCATACACAGTGCCACTGTAGTTTTGGGCATAAACACCAATGGCAGAGCATGAGAGCATAAATGTAAAGATCTTGCGCATATAGGATTTTGTCGATTGGTTACTGGTTAATAGTTCGAGGATATAGACTGTGCCAAACAGCAAAAATAAAAATTTGCTTAACAATTCGTTTAACATTTCGGCTATAAAATATTTCCGTTCATCCTAAATTCTCTCGTATTAACTTGTGTCCGCGATAAACTATATCTATATTAGCGGGCGTCAAAAGGTCTCAACTTTCTATTATTCCACTTTTGACTTAATCTTATTTGAACGTTATGTTACTTAGATCGAAGAATCATGCAAGCCGGTCTCTGATGGGTTTTCTGTGCCTCTATGGTATAGGAATGGCAGTTGCCCATCCGGTTTCCGCGCAGTCAGGCAAATTGCCATTGCAGGACCTATCTGCCTTCCGCGAGCCAGGACAGAGCTGGAGTATTACCAGCGATGCCTCCGCAAAACTCGATAACCCTCACGTACTGGATGCTGTAGCTGGTACAGGGGTGTTATTCAACATGCCGGACAAAAAACATCCCGGTAAAGACCTTTTCTCCACCGAAGAATATGGTGACGTGGATATTGAACTGGACTACATGATGGCGCCCGGTTCCAATTCAGGTATCTACCTGCAGGGCAGGTATGAGATCCAGTTATTGGACAGCTGGAATACCAAAGTGCCTAAACCAGGCGATAATGGTGGTATCTACGAGCGTTGGGATGATAGTCGTCCTGATGGTCAGCAGGGTTACGATGGCCACGCTGCCCGCGTAAATGCCAGCCGTGCTCCAGGCCTCTGGCAGCACATGAAGATCTCCTTCCAGGCGCCTCGTTTTGACGCTGCCGGTAAAAAGATTGCCAATGCGCGTATGCTGCTGGTAGAACTGAACGGTGTGACCATCCACGAGAACGTAGAACTGATGGGACCTACCCGTGGCTCTATTGGTGGCGGCGATGAAAAAGCAACCGGCCCGCTCCGTTTACAGGGCGATCACGGTGCTGTTGCCTTCCGCAATATTACTATTAACAAGCCTTCCGCTGCACATACTGGCAATGAAAGGGACAGAACAGTAGATCCTATCCTGATTGATGCGCCGGTAAACACTGTTCTGCGCAGCTTCATGGATGTGAAGAACAACAAACGTGTTGTACACGCTGTTTCCGTAGGCTCTCCTGAAAAAGTGCATTATACCTACGATCTCGATAAAGGTATGGTAGCACAGGTTTGGCGTGGTGAATTCCTCGATGCAACACCTATGTGGCATGACAGAGGAAATGGCTGCTCCCGTCCTCGTGGCGCGGTACAACTCCTGGGTGAACCATTCTTTACCTTGAGCAAACTCTCTTCTCCACAGGCAGCCTGGATGACTGATACGACCGGTTCTGGATACCGTCCTAAAGGTTATGTACTGGATGAGAATGACCTGCCTACTTTCCGTTACCAGGTATATGGTACATCTGTTTCTGATGTGGTGCGTGTACTTCCTGAAGGACATGGCGTACGTCGTGAACTGACGGTAGCTGCTCCTGTTGAAGGACTGTATGCTAAACTCGCAGAAGGTACTACGATAGAAACACCTTCAAAGGATCTGTATATTATAGATGGAAAATCTTACTATCTCCAGGTAGATGATGCAGGTGGTGAAAAACCTGTGATCCGTGAAGCAGGTGCAACAAAAGAGCTGATCATCCCTGTACACAGTAAACTGAGCTATTCCATCCTTTTCTAATTCCTTTCGACTATTACAAATGAAAAACATTTATAAGGCATTCATAAAAAAGACCACGTTGTATTCGCTGTTAATAGCCGCGGCAACGGGTGTGACTTCCGGGGTACGTGCCCAGGAAACGCCTAAAGAAGAAGATTTTTATAAGATCCTGAAGGTATCTTCCCCTGAAGGTACGCTGTTGGAAGTGGGTGGTTTGACAGTATTGCCGAATGGTGATCTGGGCGTATCTACCCGTCGTGGTGATGTATATGTAGTAGAGAATCCTACCAGCCGCAAACCTTACTTCCGCAAGTTTGCTTCCGGTCTGCATGAAATACTGGGCCTCGTCTGGAAAGATGGCGCTTTCTATTGTGCACAGCGTGGTGAATTGACCAAACTGGTAGATACCAACATGGATGGTAAGGCAGATGTATATGAAACAGTATTCGCATGGCCTTTGTCCGGTCACTACCATGAGTACAGCTTTGGTCCGAAGATCGCGCCTGATGGCTCTTTCTTCGTATCTGGTAACGTCGCTTTCGGTAACCAGGAATGGTGGCGCGGTGAAAGCCGTGTGCCCTGGAGAGGCTGGATGATGCACATCTTCCCTGACGGACATATGGAACCATATGCTACCGGCTTCCGCTCTCCATGCGGTCTGGGTATGATTAACGGTGAATTGTTCTATACAGATAACCAGGGCGACTGGTTCGGTTCCGGTGGTGTATGGCAGGTTAAACAGGGCGATTTCATTGGCCATCCTGCTGGTTTACGCTGGACGAAAGAACCTAATTCTCCCGTAAAACTGACCCAGGAACGTTTCTTCTCACTGGTGGATGAAGGCCGTCCTAAAGACGCAAATGGCAACTACACCAAGCCAGAGAACAGTGTTACTGCTCCTTTCGTAACACTGATGGATGTGAAAAAGAAGATCCCTGAACTGCGTCTGCCTGCTGTAGTGCTGCCACACGGTATACAGGGTATCTCCAACTCCGAGATCGTGCAGATCCCTGAAGGCTCCTTCGGTCCTTTTGCCGGCCAGCTGCTGGTGGGCGACCAGGGTCAGAGTAAGATCATGCGTGTAGTAATGGAGAAAGTGAAAGGTGAATACCAGGGTGTGTCCTTCGACTTCCGTAGCGGTTTCCAGTCAGGTGTACTGCGCATGGCATGGGCGAAAGACGGTTCTACCCTGTTCGTAGGTGAAACCAACCGTGGCTGGGGTTCTGCCGGTGAAGCCAATGAAGGTTTACAGCGTCTGGTGTGGAATGAAAAGATGCCTTTTGAAATGAAGACGATCAGATCTAAACCTGATGGTTTTGAGATCGAGTTTACCCTGCCGGTAAATAAGAAATCTGCAGAAGATCTCGCTTCTTACTCAGTAGAGAGCTTTACTTACAAATACCACTCTATATACGGAAGCCCGATGGTGAACATTGCAAAATGTCCGGTAAAAGGTGTGAAAGTATCTGAAGACGGATTGAAAGTAAGACTGATTGTAGATAGCCTGCGCCTGGATTATGTACACAACATTACCCTGGAAGGCGTACGTGAAAAAGATAACGCTTATTCACTGATACACCCAACCGGTTACTATACACTGCACAACCTGCCTGAAGGCGATAAACTGCCTTTAAGCCAGGCCAGCACCTTCAATTCCGCTAAATCCGCTGCAGCTGCTTCTGCTGCGGCAGATAAAGGAAAGACTGCTGCTGCAAAAGATGCTGCTGCAACTACAGCTAAAACAGCTGCTACTGCAAAAGCGCCTACTTACGATGAAGTAAAACCTCTGCTGGCAAAATATACCTGTCTGGCCTGCCACAACGCCAGCAAACGTCAGGTAGGACCAGCCTACGTAGATGTTGCCAAACGTAAATATTCTGCTGAGCAGATCCTGAAACTGCTTGCTAATCCAAAGCCACAGAACTGGCCTGATTACGCAACAGAAATGCCACCAATGCCACAGGTACCACGTGCCGATGCATTGAAGATTGCGAACTGGATCAACTCATTGAAGTAAAATATAACGCCGGATCATTTTGGGCTTTCGGATGAAGATTGACGAAGCAGTTAAAATAATATTGCTTTAAAACGTACGTTGATCTGTTCAAGTCCAACTATGCGTCGGGTATGCGTCGTGTATACGCCCGGTATACGTCGGGTATGAGGCATACCAGGGTATATTAAGGAATGAACCGGAATAGTGTTTTTATATTAACTGGTTGAAGATCAATATTAAGATGATTAAAAAAAGGCCCCCGGAATTATTCCGGGGGCCTTTTTCTGTCTATTTATTGATAGTATTTTCTCAGAATGATCAGAATTGGTTCTTCCACATCATGCTTTCTACTGGTTTGATGGTACGGCCATTGTATTTGGCATTACCTTTCTTATTGTAGAAAGTCTCCACTTCTCCTTCCACCACGAAATAGATCAGCTGTCCGATTGGCATACCTGCATACACGCGTACGGGTTGAGCGCAGGAGATCTCCAGCGTCCAGGTATTACAGAAACCCACATCACCCTTACCGGCAGTAGCATGGATATCGATACCCAGGCGGCCGGTGCTGGATTTACCTTCCAGGAAAGGTACATGAGCATGTGTTTCTGTGTATTCCAGGGTTACGCCCAGGTAAAGGGTGCCGGGTTGCAGCACGTATCCCTCTTCCGGGATCTCGAAATGTTCAATTTCATTGTGGGCGCGGGCATCCAGTATCCTGTCCTTGTAGGTGGCCAGGTATTTACCAAGGTGTACATCGTAAGAGTTGGTGCCGAGATACTTCCGGTCATAAGGCGAAATAACGATAGTGCCTTTTTCAATTTCCTCCAATATCCTTTTGTCTGACAGGATCATAGATCGGGTGTAATTAGTTTGTAGTAATAGTTGTGTTAGTATTGCGCTTCCGTGTTAATGCATTCTGCATTCAGCTTTTTGCATTAATTTGGCAAGATATGCCATTAATACGTACCATACAAATCAATCCCGGCAGCCGCCTGGGAGTGTGGAAAATAGAAGAAGAGGAGGAATTTTTCCGGAAGAAGGTCAATATTTCCCCTGCTATCCACCATCCGCATAAGCGTTTACAGCACTTTGCGGGGCGGTACCTGCTGCAGGAACTATACCCCGGCTTTCCGGTAGAGAAAATTCAGGTGATGCAGAGCCGTAAGCCTTACCTGGATAGCCCCAGCCTGCATTTTTCCATCTCGCATTGCGGCGACAATGTAGCTGCCATTGTTAGCAGCGACAGTGCCGTGGGTATTGATATTGAAGAGATAAAAAACAAGATAGAGGCAGTATCGCATAAGTTTTTGTCGCCGGAGGAACAGTCTTTTATCGATCGCGTACATACGTTACCTCATAAAACCATCTGCTGGAGTGCCAAAGAGGCTGTTTATAAGTGGTATGGACTGGGAGGTGTTGATTTTAAAGAAAATATGCAACTTGCACCCTTCATATTCCACCAGAAAGGCTTTCTAACCTGTAATTTTAACAAAGCAGATAAAATTGCACGGTTATATTTGCAATACCTGATGGAAGACGGGTTATGCTTAACCTGGACGAGCGGATCTGAGGAACTTTCCACTGTCGGAGCAGAGAACACAGATGCGGCCCGTTCAGCACACACATGACATTAAAGTTTAAAAACAGTCAATTTGAAAATCTTTCTACTCGGCTTTATGGGCGCCGGCAAGACTTACTGGGGAAAACAACTGGCAGAACACCTGTCTTTGCCGTTCTATGATCTTGATGATGTGATCGTGGAATCGGAGGAAATGTCCATCAGCGACATCTTCGCCACAAAAGGAGAAGATTATTTCCGCCAGCAGGAGAACTACTGGCTCAAAGAACTTTCCCGCAACGAAAACTTCCTCATATCCTGTGGCGGTGGTGCTCCCTGCTTCCAGGATAATATGGATATCATGAATAACAGCGGTACTACCATCTGGCTCAATCCAAACCTGTCCCTGATCGTGGAGCGTCTGAAACGTAAGAAGTCTAAACGCCCGCTCATCCAGGACCTGGCCGATGATGAACTGCTCGACTTCGTAGAGAAAAAACTGGCAGAACGTGTACCGTTCTACGAACAGGCCCAGATCACCATTGCAGAATCCGAGACCATTAGCCTCGATTCGTTTATGCAGCGCTTGGATATCAAAGCCTGATAATTTTCTTTGAAATCAATGAGTCATCAACAAAACGGCAATACGCCCGCCACAGCGGGGTGCGTTTGTTGTACTGACAACCCCGGTATGGAAGCAAACTGGGGCAATGATCATCGGGGCATTAAACCCCTTTAGGGTTTCTTGTTTATAACACGGGGGTATAACCCCGGGATGGAAGCAAACTGGGTCAATGATCATCACGGCATTAGACCTCTTTAGGGTTTCTTGTTTATAACACGGGGGTATAACCCCGGTATGGAAGCAAACTGGGTCAATGATCATCGGGGTATTAGACCTCTTTAGGGTTTCTGTTTGTAACGCGGGGGTATAACCCGGGGGATGGAAGCAAACTGGGTCAATGATCATCACGGCATTAGACCCCTTTAGGGGTCTTATTGTTTGTAGCGCGGGGTGAAACCCCGGGACGGTGAAACCCCGGGACGGTGCCCCCCGGGAACCGGATGCCCCGGGATATTCATTTGTTGATATCAATCATTTTTTGCATCAATTTGTTGTCATTAATTTGTTGCATCAAATAATCAAATAGCAGTATACCAATGCATAAAGGATTTCTCATTATCGCAGCAGTACTGGGCGCACTGGCCGTAACACTCGGTGCATTTGGCGCTCACAAGCTGAAGGAACTGGTTCCTCCGGAAACAGTAAGCACATTTCAGACAGGCGTTACTTATCAGTTTTATCACACGTTCGCTTTATTGGCGGTAGGTATTTTATTTGCCCAGTTCCCTGCAGGCGCTAATCTGCTGGAATGGGCGGGACGTTGCTTCGTGATAGGGGTGATACTCTTTTCCGGCTCTTTGTATGTATTAACTGCAATAAAGGCGACCGAAACCGTAGGACTAAGCAAAATAGGCATCGTTACACCAATCGGCGGTTTATTCTTCATTGCCGGATGGATCTGCCTGCTGCTGGCGCTGATCAGGAAATAGTAACAAACATTAACATATCATTTAATGATCCAGGGGCTGCCTTATGGTTTAGCCCCTGTAATTTTAGGAGACGAACACCTCAGCAGTAACGCAGAAACAATAAAACAACACGCATGTTCAAATACCTGATTATCATTTGCCTCAGTCTCGCAGGAACAGTGACAGCACAAGAAATTAATGGCAACTGGTATGGCGTCTTCACCAATCCGCAGGGCCAGAAACAACGCCTGCAATTACAACTCCAACGCCAGGGAAATCAGCTCAAAGGACAATTGAAAACAGACATTGCAGCCGATGCGATAACATTGGATACAGCAGCTGTCAGAGGCAATACCCTGACATTCACAATTAAAAATATCAGCTTTAAATACACCGGCTACTGGAACAGTATCCGCAACCGTTATGAAGGATACTTTGAACAGGTCGGCAACCGCACGCCCCTGAACTTCTCCAGGGAAGAGATCAAAGACCTGCCTGTAACCCGTCCCCAGGATCCATCCGAACACCCGGCATATGACATGCTGGATGTGAGATTCGTGAACCCGGTAGACAAGGTCCTGCTAAGCGGTACCTTCACCAAACCAGGCCTGAAAGGACCATATCCTGTTATCGTCATGATCTCCGGAAGCGGTCAGCAAAACCGTGATAACGAACAGTTCGACCACCGCTCATTCGCTGTGCTTACCGACTACCTCGTAAAACATGGCATCGCTACGCTCAGGTTCGACGACCGTGGAGTAGGGGAGAGCACCGGTAACTACGACTCTTCCGGTATCTTCAACTTCGCCGAAGATGTCAAAGCCGCTGTCAGCTATTTACGCAAAAGAGCCGATGCAGATACTGCCGCTATCGGACTGCTGGGATATAGTGAAGGGGGAGTAGTCGCCCAGATAGTCGCCGCCGCTGATCCTAAGATCGCTTTTATGATCAATATGGCCACCCCAGGCCTGGACGGCAGGGAGTACTATAACCGGAAACTGACACAGGTGGCCAAAATGCTCGGAGAAAAGGACAACCATATAGAGGCCTACGTCGGTAGTTACCAGCGTTACCTGAATGTCATGACCCTCACTGCCGATCCTGCCGAAAGACAACGGAGAGCCTATGCAGAACTGTCAGCCCTCTACAATCACTTCGGAGACAGTACCAATGCCATTGGCAGACAAAACTTTATGGAAGCGACTTATGCGGCTGACAATAAAGCGGAAGCATTGTCCCTCCTCCAGTATGATCCCGCTCCTTATCTGGCCAAAATAAAATGTCCGGTATTAGCGATCAATGGCAGCGAAGACGTGATCACAGACGCTACCACCAACCTGAAAGGACTGGAAAGCGGACTGGTAAAGGGTGGAAATGAACTGGTTACGGTCAGGAGCTTCCCAGGATTGAATCACCTGTTCCAGCATTGCGAATCCTGTACATTGGAGGAATATGGTACCCTGGACGAGACAATAAACCCTGCTGTATTGGAGTTTATCACAAGATGGGTACAGTTGTTGTATTAATGCCTGGACCCATATTGAGAATGCAGGGGACCGAAATGGGAATACTAGAATTACCCGTTCTTAGTTACTGATTCTTAATTGAAAATAAATTCTTAATATATCACCTGGCGACCGTAATTTTGGAGCGCTATAATGTATGTCTAAAAATAAACTGAAAACAGAAAAACCGGAGAGTAAAAAACCTCGAGGCAACGACCCCAACGTACTTAAGCAGGACAAGGAAGTAGAGGTAAAAGTAAAAGAACTGGTAAAAGACGAAAGGACCCATAAGGTTTTGGGAGTAATATGCCTGTTGTTGTCGCTCTACTGTTTTATCGCGTTTACATCTTATCTCTTTACCTGGGAAGAAGACCAGGATAAGGTATTCCGTTATTCAGCCAGTCTGCTGCTGATGGACATGGATAGCGTGAAAGTGGAAAACCTCCTCGGGAGGTTAGGGGCCTTTGTCTCCCATTGGTTCTTCTATAAAGGATTCGGTATAGCTTCCTATCTGTTTTGTTATCTGTTTTTTATCCTTGGCGTCAATGCTGTGGTGGGCCGTCGTGTGTTCCGCATCTGGCGTAACATTAAATATATCCTCTTCGGACTGCTGTTTATCAGTACTACCGCTGCTTTCGTTTCCATGCTGTCCGACTTCCCCTGGGGAGGTGCCATGGGAGACGCTGTCAATAACTGGCTGATCGGCTTCCTCGGAAGAGCCGGTGCTGCATTGCTCCTGCTCGTAGCCGGACTGTCCTGGTTGATCTGGAAGTATAACTTTGACTTCAAATGGCTGGAAGAGAAACTGAAAGCCAAACCCAAGCCGGCCGTAGCGCCTGCAGCCGTTCCGGAACCCGCCGTTATTGCCGTTACACCGCAACAGCCAGCCAATACAAAGGAAAAAGAACCCAGAAGGAAAAACGGACTCAGGGAATCTGGTGTTTCTGTGATACCTCCCCCTGCGGATAATGGCGAACTGCCTGAAATGCAGCTCATTGAGCGTGCGGACGCTTCCATTACCCTGATCCCGCCTGCTAATATGTCAGCTAGTGAGGAAGAAGTAGAAGAAGAGGAGGAATTGGAAGAAGAAGAGGCCGGGCCGTTATTATATATAGAAGAAACTGTCGAACAGACCGCTTCCCGCAATAAAAAGAAACCTAATACGGAGGATGTGGCCTGGGAAATCAAACCGCCGGTAGAAGAAGCAGAAGATGAAACAGAAGAGGAACCCGTAAGACAGCCCGTTCAGATGGACCCTTACGAGCCTACCCTCGACCTGCGTGATTATAAATACCCATCCCTGGAGCTGCTGGACAACCACAGTACCGAAAAGATCGTACAGGATGCCAGTGAGCTGGACCGGAACAAGAACCAGATCATCGACACCCTGAAGAACTATGATATTTCGATCCAGAAGATCAGCGCTACCGTAGGACCGACCGTCACCTTATACGAGATCGTACCCGCTGCCGGTGTGCGCATTTCCCGTATCAAGAACCTGGAAGATGATATCGCCCTCAGCCTCTCCGCACTGGGTATCCGCATTATTGCACCGATACCTGGTAAGGGTACCATCGGTATCGAGGTGCCTAACGTGAAAAAGAGTATCGTATCACTCAGGAACCTGCTGGCCTCTGAAAAGTTCCAGCAAAGTAGCATGGAACTTCCTATCGCTATTGGTAAAAAGATTGATAATGAGAACTTTATTGCAGACCTGGCCAAAATGCCACACTTGCTCATGGCGGGTGCTACCGGACAGGGTAAATCGGTAGGTATCAATACATTACTTGTATCCCTCCTCTATAAAAAGCATCCTTCGCAGCTGAAGTTCGTGTTGGTGGATCCTAAAAAGGTGGAGTTGTCGCTTTATAAGCTGATAGAAAAACACTTCCTGGCCAAATTGCCGGGTGAAGAAGAAGCCATTATTACCGATACCAAAAAGGTGATCCATACCCTCAATGCACTCTGTATTGAAATGGACCTCCGCTACGACCTCCTGAAAGAGGCCGGTACCCGTAATATCAAGGAATACAACCACAAATTCGTTCAGAGAAGGCTGAACCCGCAAAGGGGACACCGTTACCTGCCATTCGTGGTACTGGTGATAGACGAGTTTGCCGACCTGATCATGACAGCTGGTAAGGAAGTGGAAATGCCGATCGCCCGTCTGGCCCAGCTGGCCCGTGCGGTAGGTATCCACCTGATCATCGCTACACAACGTCCATCTGTCAATATTATTACCGGTACCATCAAGGCAAACTTCCCGGCACGTATCGCCTTCAAGGTATCTTCCAAGATCGACTCCCGTACTATCCTGGATATCGGCGGCGCTGAACAGCTGATCGGTCAGGGTGACATGCTTGTCTCCTTTAACGGTGAGCTGGTACGTCTGCAATGTGCCTTTGTGGATACACCGGAAGTGGAAAAAGTGGCAGAATATATCGGCGAGCAGCGGGCTTATCCTGAAGCCTATCTGTTACCGGAATATGTGGACGAGAAAGAAATGGAGGGCAAAGAGATCAGTCTGCAGGACAGGGATCCGCTCTTTGAAGAGGCTGCCCGCGTCATTGTACAGAATCAGCAGGGCTCTACCTCGCTCTTACAACGCCGTATGAAGCTCGGCTATAACAGGGCCGGCAGACTGATGGACCAGCTGGAAGCAGCCGGCATCGTCGGTCCGAATATGGGAAGCAAGGCCAGGGAGGTCAATGTCAAGACAGAGGCCGATCTTGAAGAGATCCTGAACGATATCGGCTGATCGTAGTACATTTGGCTTTATATTAACTTAAAACGAAGGGGTATCGGCATAACATTTGTCTTTACAAACAGCAGAAAATAAAACTTACGAAAAATGAAGAGAATTTTATTATTGGCCATATTAGCAGGCGGAGTAGTAACGAATGGAATGGCTCAGTCCAAAGGAAACCTGAACAGCCTGGGAAAGAATGATCCTAAGGCGAAAGCGATCCTGGATGGTGTAAGCAAGAAATTTTCACAGTTGAAATCAGTGGTGGCCAATTTTGTATTGAAAATAGAAGGTGCTAACAATAGTGTAACAGATGCTAAGAAAGGTACCGTGTACCTGAAAGGTGCAAAATATAAAGTGAACCTGGATGGTCAGGAAATCATCAGCGATAATAAAACCTCCTGGACATATGCGAAAGATGCTAACGAGGTAACAATCAATAATGTAGATCCTAACAGCTCTACCCTGTCGCCAGCTAAACTGTTCACCAATTTCTACGATAAAGACTATCTGTACCGCCTGGATGGAGAAATTACCGAGAAAGGTAAGGTGCTGCAGAACATTGAAATGACGCCTACAGACAAGTCCAAGAACGTATTTAAAGTGATCGTCTCCATCGACAAAAAGAACCAGAACATCTCTAAAATGAAGGTTTTTGAAAAGAACGGCAATCACTATACATATGAGATCACCAGCTTTACGCCTAATACAAACGTATCAGACGCAACTTTCAGCTTCGATCCTAAAAAGTATCCTGGCGTAGAAGTGGTAGACCTCCGCTAAAATATTGAAGGGTCTTCGTACAATCGGAGACAATAAAAGCCCGGCTATTTTTGACCGGGCTTTTTCCATTTTATTATTACCTTTGGCAAGTTTAAATTAAAATTAAGCAATATGGCATACGACGTAATCGTAATTGGTAGTGGCCCTGGCGGATATGTGGCTGCTATCCGTGCTTCTCAGCTGGGATTTAAGACGGCAATCGTTGAAAGAGAGAGCCTGGGCGGTATTTGTTTGAACTGGGGTTGTATTCCCACGAAAGCATTGCTGAAGTCTGCACAGGTCCTGGAATATATACAGCACGCTAAGACTTACGGAATTAACGTAGGCGAAGGTAGTGCTGATTTTGACGCTGTGATCAAGCGTAGTCGTGGTGTAGCTGATAAGATGAGCAAGGGCGTTCAGTTCCTGATGAAGAAAAACAAGATCGAGGTGCTGATGGGAACGGCTAAAATGAAATCCAAAAGCCAGGTAGAAGTAACTGATAAAGACGGTAAAGTTGCCGTACACGAAGCAAAATATGTTATCCTGGCAACCGGTGCTCGTTCCCGTGAACTGCCAAACCTGAAAATAGATGGTAAAAAGGTAATTGGCTACCGTGAAGCAATGGTACTGCCAAAGCAGCCTAAATCCATGATCGTTGTAGGTTCCGGCGCTATCGGCGTTGAGTTTGCCTACTTCTATGCAACCCTGGGCACTAAAGTGACCATCGTTGAGTTCATGCCACGCATCGTTCCGGTTGAAGATGAGGATATCTCTAAAGAACTGGAAAAGATCTACAAGAAGAAAGGCATTGAGATTATGACCAATGCTTCCGTTGAAGCTGTAGAAGCTGCAGGCGAAGGCGTGAAGGCGAAAGTGAAAACTGCTACCGGCGAGATCTTCCTGGAAGCTGACGTAGTACTGAGCGCTGTTGGTATCGCTGCTAACATCGAGAACCTCGGTCTGGAAGCACTGGGTGTTAAAACCGACAAGGGTAAGGTTCTGGTTGACAAATTCTACCAGACCAACGTTGCAGGTGTTTACGCTATCGGCGACATGGTTCCTGGTCAGGC
The DNA here is from genome assembly GCF_003014595.1 of Chitinophaga ginsengisoli. Classification (GTDB taxonomy): domain Bacteria; phylum Bacteroidota; class Bacteroidia; order Chitinophagales; family Chitinophagaceae; genus Chitinophaga; species Chitinophaga ginsengisoli. The sequence goes on from NZ_PYGK01000004.1 coordinate 450,803, forward strand.
GCTTGCTCACGTTGCCTCTAAAGAAGGTATCGTTTGTGTAGAAGCGATCGCTTACAACGAAAAGAAATACGCGCATTTACCAGCGCCTATCGATTATATGAACATTCCTGGTTGTACTTATTGTGCTCCGGAAATCGCATCTGTAGGTTATACTGAGAAAGCTGCTAAAGAAGCAGGTTACGAAGTGAAAGTAGGTAAATTCCCATTCTCTGCTTCCGGTAAAGCAACTGCTGCCAGTGCGCCAGAAGGTTTCATTAAAGTGATCTTCGACGCTAAATACGGTGAGTGGCTGGGTACACACATGATCGGTGCTAACGTTACCGAGATCATTGCTCAGACAGTAACTGCCCGTACACTGGAGACTACTTATCAGGAAGTACTGAATTCTATCCATCCTCACCCAACCATGAGCGAATCTGTAAAAGACGCGATCGAGGTTGCTTATGGCGAAGCGATTCACCTGTAATAATTAACTTTCCTATAGTGAAAAGCCCTTCTGCATTGCAGGAGGGCTTTTTTGTTGATTGTTATTTGCTGATTGTCATTGCTTCGGTTCCAGGTGGGACCACTGGCTTAGTTCTTTGAAGTTTTCCTGCTATGGAGCGATAGTAGGTCGTATTTAGCAGTTGAATATCTTTTAAACCCTTGGTAGGGCGTATCAGCTACTTCAAACAACTTAGGCCAGTGATCTCCACCTGGAACCGCCGTTACTTCGGAGCTTCCTACTCATTTATGCCGACTAATTTTTCATCCTTTCCGTACTTAAATATTGTGAGTATCACTAATCCCAAACACAAGTACTACAGCACTCAACTTACAAGCGGAAGGCAATAAGCATCGAGGTTTCAGGTGGGAATCGCTGGCCTAAGTTGTTTGAAGCTGCCCCCACGATTGATAGGGGTTTAATACATGTTCCAAAGCCCATACGATTGCCAAAGCCCAATAGCACGTAGCTTCAAAGAACTCAGCCAGTGATCCCAGCCTGAAACCGAGGTATGGCTATGAGCAAAACATGTATTACAGTCTTCAGTATATAAACCACGCAAAGCAGATAATCAAACAGCCCTCAATACACGAGTAGCAGCAGTCAATTCGTAATCCTTCACACCTTTCTGCATGTATATCCTGGCACCAACTTCGTTAATCCCTGTTCTTTAATTTCCGTTTAACTTTTATTTCCTGAGTATCATGGAAAGTTGTAATATTGATATAGAGCAACTGAAATCTAAACACTAAAAATCGAGCACTAAAAGTCGAAAATCTACAACCGGGCACACCCGGTGTTACCCGAGTAATCAAAGAGTTGGAAATCCAGTAATGACGCGGTAAATCGCGAGTTGCCGCATGTCTTGCAGTTACAAAAATGAACGCATGAGTTAAGCAAATTTATCTGTCAGGTTAGCTATATCTACTGATGAACAATGTACGTATTCCATGAACGCTACAAAGAGTTAATCTTTTGCCTTCGGTCTCCGGGGGATGATATGTCGTGACGGTACACAGCCCCACCCACTGTAGTACGGCCACTGATAATTGTCGTCAGCCGGCGCTGAATAAGTCGCCTGTGGCCAGCACATTTATCATCAGCTGATCAGCTAATAATATCTTCATTTTATCGAAATCTAAATCTTATAATGTATGCGCAAACACACATTAACGGCCCTCTTTTGCCTGGTGGCAGGAGCAAGCGCCTGTATCGTTTCCTGTAAAAAAGAAAACGCACCCGCTAAGAGCACTAATGAAGCAGGTGTGTCACAGACAACACTCGACCAGATCAGTGCCCTCGGATTCAGCACTGCTGAAGTACGTAAAGTAGATGGCGGTTATCTCGTAGAAGGCGACATCTTACTAAGCGAAAACGACCTTACCACAAAGGTGAACAGTCCCTTCCTGCGTACTGCTAAAGAAGAGCAATATCGCACCAACAACCTGGTGACCGGTTTACCACGCGTGATCACCATCAAGGTATCCAACCTGGGCACTGCTTTCGTAGCAGGTACAGATACCGCTATTGCACGTTATAACAGGTTAGGACTGACCATCAGCTTCAGACGTATCACCAGCGGTACTGCTAATATCACTATCTCTGGTTTCAACCAGGGACCAAGTGGTGGTTTCATCACCCTGGGATCTTCCGGTTTCCCTACCAGCAGTGGTAATCCTTACAACTCTATTCAGATGAACACCAACGCAGCAGCATACGGTTCCAATCCAAATGTATTGTATGTAGGATCTGTGATCCAGCACGAAATTGGTCACTGTATCGGGTTCCGTCATACCGATTACTTTAACCGCGCACTCAGCTGCGGAGGTACTGCTACGAACGAAGGTTCTGCAGGCGTAGGCGCGATCCTGATCCCTGGCACACCAAGCGGTTTGAGCGCCAACTCCTGGATGCTGTCCTGCTCTAACGGTGGCAACCGCACCTTCAATGCGAACGATATCACTGCATTGAACTATTTGTATTAATCCCGCTATCAGGAGAACAGCATTTGATATCAGGCAAACTGGTATTACATCATTAACCCCCTGATGCATGAGCACAATCTGTATAAAATATTAAAACATTTAAACGATATGCGTAAGCACGTAATAGGCGCCTTCATCTGCCTGCTGGCAGGCACATTGATGGTCTCCTGTAAAAAAGATGCGGTAAAATCGACGACGGCATCAGAGATCTCTGACGAAACAAAAGCGAAGATCTATGCCCTGGGATTTGGTACTGAAAATGTAAGGAAAGTAGCAGGCGGTTATCTCGTGGAAAATGATATCGTGTTGACAGAAGAAAACCTGAATACAAAAGTCAACAGCCCTTTTTTAAGGATCGCTGAAAGCGAGCAGTATCGCACTACCAACCTGGTATCTGTATCAGGTACCCGTAACATTACGGTGCTGGTGAGCGGTCTTGGCACTGCTTATCAGACAGGTGCTGATACGGCGATTGCCCGTTATAACAGAGCAGGTCTGAGTATCACTTTCTCCCGTATTACCAGTGGTACAGCTGATATTACTATCCAGGGTTTCTATCAGGGGCCCAGCGGTGGTTTTATCACATTGGGATCTTCTGGTTTCCCGACAGCAGCAGGCAATCCATATAACTCAATCCTGATGAACACACATCCTCAGGCATATGGTTCAAATCCGAATGTATTGTATGTAGGATCTGTGATCCAGCACGAGATCGGTCACTGTATAGGCTTCCGTCATACAGACTACGACACGCGTGTCAGCTGTAATCAGAATGTAAATGAAGGCGATGCTGGTATAGGTGCTATCCATATCCCCGGAACACCAACAGGATTTGATGCCAACTCCTGGATGCTGGCATGTTCCAATGGCGGTAATCGTACATTCAATGCAAACGACCTTATTGCACTCAACTATCTGTATTAATTCATAAGATCACTTATTAGCTGAAGCATGAGCAATGACGATAGTACATGGCAGCATACTTTCAGGTACTGTTGCTGTGACTATCGTCCATAAAAAAGCAGAGACGTAGTTATTCACTACGTCTCTGCTTTTTTTATATGGATAATTTAGATGACTGAAGATGCTATCTATTCCGCTTTACACTCATACACAACAGAACTACATCTATCTACATTTTTCAGTCCTTTCCTGTAAGAAATAAATCCGTTCCAGAAACCTTTAAATAAACCATTACCACCGGTTTTGTATTTCTCACTGAGCAGGCTCACATAGAATCCATCAAACACCATAGGATGCTTCCGTACGATCCGGATCTTATGTTGTTTCAGTAGGACTTCCATAGAGGAAGGGGAGAAGTGGTACAGATGGCGCGGCACATCATAGGCGGCCCAGAAGGCCTGATAATGTTCTGCATCCGGAGATGTATAATTCGGCACAGCAATGATGAGGGAACCTTCCGGTTTCAGCAAAGTGCGGATCTGTCTTAAGTAGTCGTGCAGGGAATGCACATGTTCAAGTACGTGCCACATGGTGATCGCATCAAACTGTTGCGCCGGAAGGGAGAACAGTTCGGATGATGGCAGCGGTTCAATATTATAAAGTGTCTTGGCGTTATTCCTGGCGATGTCGTCAGGTTCCAGGCCGGTGATCTGCCAGCCAAGTTGTTTCATATAGTGAAGGAAGGCGCCGGTACCGCAACCTATATCCAGGAGCGTACCTTGTTTGAGTCCTGTAGCAGCCTTCACCCAGTTCTGTTTGGAGCGCATGGTGATCTTTCTCACGCTGTGGTATAAGCGGTTGATCAATCCCTTGCGGGTCTCAGAATGGGAAATATAATCCTGTGATTGATAGTAACGGCCTATCTCCGCAGGGCCCGGAACATGTTGGGTAAACCTTCCGCTGCAATGCCCGCAATGATAGATGTCAAACGATTCGCCCGATACAGTATAATCCTTGGCAGTCAGTACCTTGTGTATATTGCCTGCCCCACACACCGGGCAGGCGTTATAATAAATAGAAGACATGGCCTAAAAATACAATACTATTATGAATTACAGATAACGAAATGATAATTGCACTAACCCTGGCGTATTGACGTTACGTCAGCAAAGGTCCCGGAACGTCAATGTAGAAAGAGCCAGTGATCCCACCTGGAACCAAAGCGATGCCATCAACATCCCTATAGTCTGGAAGCAATATCATCGACAAAACATCAAACCCCTTTATATTCTCCCCATACCTTCCTCAGCGTATCCGCAATCTCTCCCAGCGTACAATACGCCTCCACAGCCTCCACGACAATCGGCATGAGATTCTCATCCGTCTGCGCCGCATTCTCCAGTCGCTGCAACAACACAGCCACCGCTGCATTATCCCGCTTCGCCCGCAGCGCCTGCAGCCGTTCGGTCTGCACCTGCCTGATACTATCATCGATCCGGAACACCTCCGTGCCCACATCCTCGCGCACGGCGAATTTATTCATCCCCACAATGATCTTTTCACCATTCTCAATCTCCTGCTGATAACGATAAGCACTCCTTGCTATCTCATCCTGCATAAAGCCTTGTTCAATTGCACTAACAGCGCCCCCCATCACATCTATCCGCTCAATCAGTTCCCAGGCACGGGACTCCACTTCATTCGTCAGCGCTTCTACATAGAAAGACCCTGCCAGCGGATCTACTGTATCCGCAATACCGCTTTCGTATCCTACGATCTGCTGCGTGCGCAAAGCTATACGCGCCGCCGCTTCTGTAGGAAGAGACAGTGCCTCATCGTAACCATTGGTATGCAGGGATTGTGTTCCGCCAAGTGTTGCAGCAAGTGTCTGCACCGTGACGCGGACAATATTATTGTGCGGCTGCTGGGCTGTCAGCGTGCTACCGCCCGTCTGTGTATGGAAACGCAACATCTGCGCCTTAGGATCCGTCGCCCCCATTTCTTTGGTAATATGCGCCCACATGCGACGGGCAGCGCGGAATTTGGCCACTTCCTCAAACAGATGATTATGCGCGTTAAAGAAGAAAGAAAGACGGCGGGCAAAGACGTTTATATCCAGTCCCTTGTCGAGTGCTGCTTTTAGATACGCCTTACCGTTAGCCAGCGTGAATGCCAGCTCCTGCACCGCATTGGCACCCGCTTCGCGGATATGATAGCCGGAAATAGAGATGGTATTCCATTTTGGTACCTCACGACTGCAATAAGCAAAGATGTCGGTAATCAGCCGCATAGACGGTTTGGGCGGGTAGATGAAGGTACCCCGGGCAGCATATTCCTTGAGAATATCATTCTGAATAGTACCTGAGATCTTCTTGAGATCAGCGCCCTGCTTTTTCGCCAGGGCAATATATAGCGCAAGTAAGATAAAGCCGGTAGCGTTGATGGTCATGGACGTGGATATCTCTTCCAGCTGGATGCCTTTGAACAGGCGCTCCATATCCTCGAGGGAGTCGATAGCCACACCGACTTTCCCCACTTCACCCTCCGACATGGCGTGATCAGAATCATAACCGATCTGGGTAGGCAGGTCAAACGCCACGCTGAGGCCCATTACCCCTTGTTGTAGTAAGTAGTGATAACGTTCATTGGAGGCCTCCGCTGTGCTGAATCCTGCATACTGCCGCATTGTCCACAGCTTATCCCGGTACATGGAAGCGTGTACACCCCTTGTAAAAGGAAACTCACCAGGTAACTCCTGCATCGGCACTGGTTCGGTATATACAGGTGCTATTGTGATACCGGCATCTGTTTTGATACTATCTTTCATATTCTGATTTTCGTGGAATGATGTCGTAGCAAAAGCAATGTTACATAATTATTACGTTATTGCGGTGGAGCACAAATTTGATAATTTGCAAAAAGTTTTTTTCTGATAAGCCATGTTTATTTACGCTTTGTTACTACTTACATTCGCCCTGGCTCTGCTAAGCATTTTCCTGGTCTTTGTTGCATCCGGCAGGATTTTCCGGCATGGTTGGTCCCTGTTTATCCTGGGCCTCTCTCTCGGTTTGTTCATTTATCTCTATGGCACCTGGATCTATCTGAGTGTCGATGCCAAATGGGGATTTGGCATATGTCTGCTGCTAACCCTGTTATTGGGTTTCTTTCGAAAAAAGAAAGATACGCCCGTGCCTCGTGTATGGCGTTTTATCGGTAATATGTTCTTTTCCGCATTGTTCCTGACGCTCAGCATTCTGTACTTTACCGGTACGACTGGAAAGGCGAGAGCCATAGACCTGGCTTTCCCGCTGAAGACAGGCCGGTATTTTGTGTTGCAGGGAGGAAAGGGATTGCCCACAAACCTGTTCCACTTCAGCCTGCGTGGCGCAATATATGCTATGGATATCGTGAAGCTAAGGCCCAATGGTAGCCGGGCGAAGGCAATATTCAGCAGCCGTCTGGAGGACTATGAAATATACGGAGATACACTGTACAGTCCCTGTGCCGGCCGTATTATCAAGGCTATCGGGTCTGATCCTGATAATATTCCGCCGGATATGATCAGGGGACCACACAACACCAACCAGGTACTGATAGAAACGGTGAACAGTTACGTATTCCTCGCCCATCTGAAACAGGGCAGTGTGATCGTGAAAGAAGGAGATGTGGTAAAACAGGGCGATCCCCTGGGATGTGTGGGTAACTCGGGATTCAGTTCAGAACCGCATTTACATATACAGGCGCATGTTAAAGTGCCGGGTATACCCTGGTATTTGTCGCCGCCCCGCTATATTCATTTTAACGGAAGAGGGTATCTGCTGTATGAAGTGATAAGGCCACAGCGGGTACAGATGGTAAAGAAGTAATTGTACAGAAGCTAAGCGGTTAAAATAACCGTTTAGCTTCTGCATTTAATATCTGTGAAGTCAGTTCGGAAGGAGATGTCTCCGCCTGCAGGAATATTTCGAGTATCTGTTTGTTGAGGTCCATTGCCGTAGCATCAGGAGGAAGCTGGCTGGCTACCTGATTGATAATGGTGATGGTTTGTTCTTTCAGCGTTTTTACCGCTTCCCAGGCCATAGGAGACACATATATCTGCTGCGCGATGTTATGCTCGTATTCAGCTTTGATGGTTTGTATCAGTCCCACCTGCATATCAATGGCTGTTAATCCCGGCTGGAATATACGTCCTATCAGGTTCTGCAGATTAATACGCTCTACCAGCAATACCAGGCGCTCATAGGCCTGTAACTGTAATGGCAGGATAGATTTGTCGACAACCGGTTTTGATGCCTTTTCTCCTGGCGCAGGAGTCGCCTCTGGTTTGCGGATCATGTCTTTTAAGGTCATATAAAGGATGGCCAGTACGCCGGCGCCCAGTACGATAAATAGCAAAGTGCTATTAGAAATGTTGCCCATTCAGATTGATTATTACAGGTGCAAATATATGGAAATGAATTAATATGCAAGGGTTTCCCAAAATAGAAAGCTCCGGTATTCGTGATACCGGAGCTTCAAATATAAATGATGATTCAACGATCAGCTTAATTGTGCAAATCCTGCTTTCAGGCGTTTCATACCTTCCTCCAGTTTCGCCATGGAAGTGGCATAGGAGAGACGGATACAGTTGGGTTGTTCAAATGCTGCGCCGGTCACGGTAGATACGTTCACCTTATGCAGCAGGTACATGCAGACATCATCTGCATTATTGATCACCTCACCGTCGTAAGATTTACCAAAGAATGCGCTTACATCCGGGAACATATAGAAGGCGCCGTCCGGCTCGATCAGTTGCAGACCAGGAATGTTGCTGAGCTGTTCGAAAACAAAGGCACGTCTTTTCCTGAACTCGTCTACCATAGCATGTGCAGTGCTCAGATCGCCATTGAGCGCGGTAACAGCGGCTCGCTGGGTGATGGAGCTGGTGGCAGAAGTGAACTGGCTCTGGATATTCTCGGCGGCTTTAGCTACTGACTTCGGAGCGGCCAGGTAACCCAGACGCCATCCGGTCATGGCAAAACCTTTACTGAGACCGTTGATGATGATGGTACGTTCCTGCATGCCTTCAAACTGGGCAATGCTTTCATGTTTACCAACATAGTTGATATATTCATAGATCTCGTCTGCCATGATATAGATCTGGGGATGCTTTGCAAATACATCCGCCAGCGCTTTCAGCTCTTCCTTGCTATAGACGGAGCCGGTTGGATTACACGGAGAAGAGAACATAAATAGTTTCGTCTTTGGTGTAATAGCTGCTTCCAGCTGGGCAGGCGTGATTTTATATTTGTTTTCGATACTGCATGGAACGAATACCACTTCACCCTGGCAAAGTTTCACCAATTCTGAGTAAGTAACCCAGTAGGGGGTAGGGATGATCACTTCGTCGCCAGGATTGATGATACTCAGTACAGCGTTGGCAATGCTCTGCTTGGCACCTGTTGATACTACTATCTGTTCAGGCGTATATTCCAGGCCGTTATCGCGCTGCAGCTTGTACACTACAGCCTTACGCAGTTCCGGAATACCGGCAACAGGCGTATAATGTGTAAAGCCTTCATCAATGGCTTTCTTTGCTGCCTCCCTGATATGGGCAGGTGTATCAAAATCGGGCTCTCCTATGCTCAGATCTACAATGTCTATACCCTGGGCTTTCAGCTCACGGCTTAATTTAGCCATCTTAATCGTCTGAGGCTCGGAAATCCTCGACAGCCTTTCGGCGAGTTCCATTTCCTTCATATACAATAACTGTTTTATAGGGTTAACTTGGAGACAAACCTACAATAAATTTGCAAGTGTCATAGTATAAAAAAAAGAAAGCTATAATGGAGAAATGCGATGTACAGAGATACACTGTAACAAAAAAGCAGCCGGGACCAACTTTGCTGTTGATCCCGGCTGCCTGGGTGTGTATATACGCAGTTTTTACAGACTAGTAAAGGCTGTACAAACTATTTACAGCTAATTTTCTCTTGTCGGTATAATCTTTCGAACCTATCAGGGTAATAGTATAAACCCTGCCGTTGGAGAAGCTGGCGCTTGGAGAAGAATTTTCTACCAGCACAGTACTTGTACCTGCAGCTTTTATCTTGATATTGTTGGTATAAACTGGTTTGCTCAGCGGTGTGAAAGCTGTTCTGAAACCACTGGTGCCCACATATGTGCGGTTGCTGTCTACTTTTACATCATCGATGTACAGGTCAACAGGGCCGGCAGAAGGGCTCAGGTGGAAGAAACGGATGTTCACAGCTGTTTCTTTAGCGCCGGTGAAATCGTCTTTAATGCTTCTCATCTGCGGAGCAGTGGAGTCGCCATAAGCTACCACAGTATTGTATGTCAGGGAATCATACAGGTTTGTTACGGCTACATAGTCAGTAGTCTGGCCAGCCTTTTTAAAGCTGAACGTACGAACGCCTCCGTAAATAGGGTATCCGATATAGGTAAAACCAATGGAAAGGGCGTTGCTATTTACTTTAGTGCTGTTATCATAGAAATCCAGGTCACCATTGGTGAGGATACCATTGATAATTGCTACCGCAGCCCTATCCCGCTGAGGTGTTACGTTGTCGCTTTTTAAGCAGGCGCTGAAGCTGGTTACCACTGTCACAAGGGCCGCTATTGCCCACACGCGAGTTTTTTTAGTTGTCATTTTTCTATCTTTTAGTGCGAATGTTGATTTGGTTATAAAAGGTTATTCAAGTTGCCCGGTATAATCGAACCTGAATTTAGACAGGTCCGGAAGATGTTTTTTCGCGCGTTGTAGTTCATACTCGTAAATGATTTCGCCCAATGCTTTTAAGAATGGCTTCCCTGTTTCGTCGAACTGATAATGTTTGTCGCTTAAAATGCCGTCTTTATTTACATATACGGTAGCCGACAGCATGAATTCTACATGATGTGTGAAGTCCGCTATATAGGCCACGTCTGTCAGGAATCCATATGCCCAGCCAGGTTTATTGAAACTACGTACGTTCGCATGAAGGCTGTCGCTTTGTACCCCTCCGAATAACAGGAATTTCACATAATTGTGATGAAATTCGGCTGTATCATAACGGGGATATACGGATTCTTCCGGTTGAGCAGACATACAGTGATATAAAAACTGGTAATCGCTACCCTTTAAACGGAATCGATGTTTTTTTGTTACAGCTTCCGGAAAAATTATCTGCCTGAGTATCCCATGGAGGTCTGCAAGTGGTACCCTGTTCTTCTGGGAGGCGTCCATAGGACTGTTCACCAGCTGCTCATCGTCGTTATAGTAACTCTTCCCTATCAGGTCATGCCGGGGAGAGAAGGAGAGACGGCTATAGCCTTCCGGCTGACTGTATATCACCCGGTCGCCCCGGCGGAAGGTGACCGGGTTGGTATGCCGGTTGCCCTCGGGATCTACTCCCGTGATCCCCACCCGGTGTTTTATCTGGACATCCGTGAAACCATTCTCCCACAATCTCTTATTAAAGGTCTCCTGCCCGATGAACTCATAAAGCCGGTTGTATGCATCATTGTCACTTACCAATAATATTTTTTTTATATATTGCCCTACTGAAGGTAGTCCGTCGGAAGCTGTAGTGTCTGACAGTACTTCAGGAGTAATATCCTGCAGGCTGTCGGTGAACATAGGTGTATGCCTGTCCAGCCCCCGGATGTTCAGGTCATTCAGTTTTTCCAGGGCAAGGGCTGCTGCCGCCAGCTTTACTGTGGATGCCGGGTAAAAATACCGGCCGGTATCCACCCGGTAATAATAGTCGGTGAAATGAGGCCGGTTCGCCGCATCCCGGTCTATCTGTGTGTAAATGATCTGTAAACCAAAATCCTGCGGTTGCTGGAACACAGGGCCCAGCCTGTCCGCATGCGCACTTAAAAGGGTATAGAGGAAAGAGTCTTTAACCGGATAATGCCTTGTTCCCATATTTTTATTAGTATTGCAGGCTGCAAAGAATAGCATCAACCAGAGAAAAATAGAACGACGCATAAAAAAAGATTAATTTTTGGCAGGAAAGTAAAGAGTTTATGTGCTGATAATCAATTATTTCTACCTTTTTCCTTTTCTACCTTCGAACGGCTTTAATATATCAATTTAAATTCTATCTTTGCAACTCTTAAAAAATTTTTATAAACCCGAAACAATATGCAACTTAAAGGACTGGTTAGATTTTTTGCCGGTGCATTGATCCTTATCTCTGTGTATTATTTGTCGTTCACGTTTTTGGTACGTGGCTACGAGAAGAAAGTAGCTGCACAAGCCCAGAGTGATATTAGCAAATCATTCCCGACTGCTGAACAGAAGTATCCTGGTAATAAAGAGCTGCAGGCTGTTTATGAGGATTCACTGGCAGACCTGGTGAAAGAAAGAAGACAACGGATTCTGGATAGTACCAGTAACAAAGAAATGGCGGGTTTTCCTTGGTATGTAACGTATGAAAAAGCCAAAGAAAAAGAGCTGAACCTGGGGCTTGACCTTCAGGGTGGGATGAACGTCGTACTGGACGTAAGTGTGGAAGATGTGATCCGTTCACTGAGCGGCCATTCACAGGATGCGGCTTTCAATAAAGCCCTGGATCTCGCTATACAGCGCAAGAAAGCCAGTCAGTCTGACTTCGTTACATTGTTCGGGAAGGCATATGAAGAAGTACAGCCGCAAGGCCGTCTTTCTACCATCTTTGCCAACGCATACCAGAGAGACATTGATTTTAATACAAGCAACAGCAAGGTACTGGATGTGATCCGCCGTGAGGCAAACGCAGCCATCAAAAATACCTACCTCGTGTTGCAGAAACGTATCGATAAATTCGGGGTGTCATCTCCAAACATCAGCCTGGATGAGAACAAAGGTATCATCTCTGTTGAACTGGCAGGTGTTGACAATCCTGAGCGTGTGAGAAAATACCTCCAGGCCAGCGCTAACCTGGAATTCCGTGAGGTATACAGGAATGATGAGCAATTCATCTCCACTATTCTCCAGCCAATGAACGAGGCAATCAAAGCCGCTGTAGGTGTTACGCCTGCAAAGGCTGCTGCCGACACTACCGCAAAACAGGCTAATGATAGCGCTGCTGCTGTAGCAAAAGCAAAAACTGCCGGTGATACCGCTGCTACGGGTAGTCTCTCTTCTATATTAAACGACTCTGCAAAATCCGGCAAAGCTGACTCCCTGAAGACAGAAGCCGAGCGCAGGGCTGAACTGGCAAAAGCTGAGCCTTTCTTCAGCATTTTTGCCCCAAGATATCATCCTCAGCAGGGTATCGCTTATGGCCCGGTTATAGGTAATATCCTTCCTACTGATACTGCTACCTTCAGCCGTTACCTCAAGATCCCTGCAGTAAGAAATGTACTGCCTAAAGATCTGGTGTTTGTATACGGTACTGAAGACAAAGAAAATAAACATGCACCGCTGCCGGTATATGCTATCAAAATAAATCCGATCAACCCGGCTCCACGTGTAAGTGGTGAAAGGGTAGTGGACGCAAGACAGGACTACGACCAGAGCGGTCGTCCGGAAATTTCCATGACCATGGACCAGATTGGTGCTAAAGAATGGAAAAAACTGACCGGCGAACTGGCTCCTACAGATCCAAGCAATCCTGCTACACTGAACTATGTTGCCGTTGTACTGGATAACATCGTTTATTCCGCTCCATCCATTCAGGGTGAAATTGGTGGTGGCCGTTCTTCTATCTCCGGTAGCTTTACCCTGGAAGAAGCAAATGACCTGGCAAACATCCTGAAATCCGGTAAAATGCCGGCTCCTGCCAAGATCGTTTCTGAGCAGATCGTCGGACCATCCCTGGGTGCTGAATCTATCGCAGCAGGTGCTAAATCCTTCATCATCTCCTTCGTGGTGATCTTCATCCTGATGCTGGTGTACTATAACTCTGCCGGTTGGGTGGCGAATATCGCACTGATACTCAACCTGCTGTTCACCTTTGGTATCCTCGCTTCCCTCGGCGCTACGCTGACGATGGCAGGTATCGCAGGTCTGGTGCTCACCGTAGGTATGGCTGTGGATACGAACGTAATCATATTCGAACGTATTAAAGATGAACTGACACACGGTAAGAACTATCAACAGGCAGTAGAAGACGGTTACAAACGCTCCTACGCACCTGTACTGGATGGTCACATTACCTCCCTGCTCACCGCGATCATCCTGTTCTACTTCGGTCTCGGTCCGGTACTGGGCTTCGCTACCACACAGATCATCGGCTTGCTGCTGTCTCTGTTCTGTGGTATCATGGTTTCCCGTATCGTTACTGACTGGTGGACTAACAAGAAAAGACACTTCGAATACTTCACGCCGATCTCTAAAAAGATCTTCAAACACGCTTCCTTCGACTTCGTAGGAAAGAGAAAATACGCTTATATCATCTCATTCGTGATGATCGCATTAGGCGCATCCTCTTTCTTCCATGGTTTCCGTCACGGTGTTGACTTCGACGGTGGCCGTAACTTCACTGTGCGTTTCGAACAGCCAATGAAGGCGGATGAAGTACGTAACGCGTTGGAAAAAGAATTCGGTAGCGAACCTTATGTTAAGACAATCGGTACCAGCAATCAGCTGAGCATCACTACCAACTATAAGATTGACGAGCAGAGTGAAACAGTAGATAAAGAAGTGACTGAGAAACTGTACAATGGTCTGAAGAAATTCTATGATCCGGGAGTGACTTATGAGATATTCTCTTCACCAAGGTTCATCGTAGCGTCTCAGACAGTGTCTCCGACTATTTCTGACGACTTACGTGCAGGTGCCGTGAAAGCAACCGTGCTGTCCCTGATCGTAATCTTCCTGTACATCCTGCTGCGTTTCAGCAAATGGCAATATTCAATCGGTACTATCTTCTCCCTGCTGCATGACGTGATGGTAACACTGGCAGTGTTCTCTTACTGCCGTGACTTCGTTCCGTTCGCACTGGAAGTTGACCAGCACTTCATCGCTGCGATCCTGACCGTGATCGGTTTCTCCATGAACGATACCGTGATCGTGTTTGACCGTATCCGCGAATACTTCCGTACAGGTGTAATGAAAGGCGCAAGCAGAGACCAGGTGATCAACAAAGCCATCAACGATACGCTGAGCCGTACCGTAATGACTTCCCTGACCGTGTTCCTGACCATCCTGATCCTGTTCATCTTCGGTGGTGAAGTAACCCGCGGTTTCGCCTTCGCAATGCTGATCGGTGTAGTAACCGGTACTTACTCCTCCATCTTCGTGGCGGCTCCGGTACTGGTAGATTTCGACAAGAAAAACGAGCTTGCTAACGAAAGCGAAGTGGTTCCTGTAAAAGAAACAGCTGCTCCGGCTACTGCGAAAAAATAGTGTTCAACTAAAATGTTTGATAATGAAAAAGCCCTTCGGTCCAACCGAGGGGCTTTTTTCATGTGGGAATGTCGTGGTATGGTTTGTTGCATAGGATTGTAAACTATCTATGGGTATCATGTCGGACGCGGGAGGCATTCACATGTTGGGTTCCGCGGCGATTATATCTGGACCCGGGGGGACCTTATGAACCCGGGGCACCTCCTCGACCCTGGTTGTTACCCTTCGGACGGGGGATCATCCTGGACCCGGGGTTATCACCCAGGGCTACAAGCAACGGGACTCCTGCCGGAGTCCTATTGTGTTTTGTTAGGGATGTTTGATCCTTAGTTTGTATTCCCATAAATCTATTTTTCTGCCCCTTTGGAACCTTTTACAGGGCTTATCGCCGCTAAACGTGTAGATAAGTGCTTACAGGTAGACAAGCGAAGGGAAACACTTTAAATGAGGATTTTAAGCACCTTTCTGCAGCCTGTATCTTCCAGATCATTCATAATCAGCGCCCTCATGCATTCCATCATGGCAGTCAAATCGACTCAAACGTACTCTGTGTTCGATTGATTCTCTATATCTCCATATCACCATACCGTCATCTAGATATCACTTTACCGACATATCTATATCCAATCGATATAGACATGTCGGTGAAATGATATGGAAATGTTGGTGAAGTGATATGGAAATGCCGATGAAGTGACGAAACCAAAGCGATAAAACACCCTACACAGATGCCTCTGGAAAGAAATACTGTAGCCATCCCTGGCGGGATCAGAAATTATATGATAGTGAAAAAAGGTTATTAATCCCGGGTCAGCAGCTTTATCAGCTTATCATCCGGCTCACCATTGTCATCAAGGATGCCGAAACTGCCCTTATAATCCCAGATAGTCCAGGCGATGCCGTTCTTTTCCAGGACCTTTTTTACATCCTTGTACCAATGCAGCCTGTCCTTGCGGTTAACGGTATTCAGACAGCCCCACTCCCCGCAGTAAAGCGGCAATTTGAGTTTCTTAGCCACTCTCACTGCGGTCATGATCTGTTGCTCGATGATGTCAGCATCATATTCTTCCGAACTACCGGCCAACAGGTTACGGATAGTAGCCGGTTGCTGTGCGATCTCTTTGGATGTAATGGTAGCACCGGGATAATGTACAGGGCCGCTGTAGTCCTTGTGAGCGGTCCAGCTGGCTTTATAATGTGTAAAGTAGAAAGGATTATAGTAATGAAAACTGAGGATCAGGCGGTTGTCTCCTGTAGGCACTTTCAGCTGAGGAAAAGTGCTATAGGACTGGTAATGGTTGCTGCCGATCACGATGACCCGCTTGGGCTCCAGCTCCCGGATCAGGGCAATCCCGCGTGCCGCGAGGTCATTCCATTGGGAAGCACTGTCAGCCACAGGTTCATTCAGCAACTCATAAGCAACAAGATTGGAAGGGTATTTTTTTAGCTCTGCGCTCAGCTCCCGCCAGCATTGCAGGAAACGCTCCTGTGCGGCAGATTGATCCCAGAGTGCTATGTTTTTGGAATTGAAATGATGACTACGGAGAATATGCATGTCTACTATCGCCCGCAGATGGTATTGTTTACACCAGCCGATCGCTTTATGTAAAAGCGCCCAGGCATCTTTGTACTTTTCTTCACGATAATCCCATAGTTCAGCTTCCTCTACAGGAATGCGGATATGGTCAAACCCTTTATCCGCCAGCAGGGATACGTCTTTTTCCGTAAAATAATCAGCCTGGGCTACACCATTACGACCTCCGGATTGCGACAACCAGTGACTGATGTTCACACCACGTTGAATGTTAAATCCCTCAGGCATTCTGGGTGCATCTTGCGCAAAAACAATGGCAGAAGGGGCAGCCAGCATGAGAATGAGCAATGTGGCAACAAGTGATTTGTAGATATTTAACATAGTACAAATATTCGAAAATTAGTGTTCACGTTCAAGGGGCTTCGCCCGAAGGAACTCGTTTTCAGGCGAAAAGGCATTGTTACTAGCTGAACAGGAATGCCACATCTTCTTCTGTCAGCTTTTTCACGAAACCGGTATCTTCACTGATCAGGTCATCCGCAATCATCTTCTTCCGCTCTTGCAAAGCCAGGATCTTTTCCTCCACACTGTCTTTACAGATCATCTTATAGGCGAAGACCTTATTCTGTTGCCCGATACGGTGTGTACGGTCAATAGCCTGCTGCTCTGCCGCGGGGTTCCACCAGGGGTCTACAAGATACACATAATCGGCGGCGGTCAGGGTGAGACCTACACCACCCGCTTTCAGGCTGATAAGGAATACCCGGATATTTTCATCTTCCTGGAACTGGTTCACCAGCTGCTGCCGGTGCTCTGCTTTGGTACTGCCATCCAGGTAAAAGAAAGGGATCCCTTCACCTTCCATCGACTTCGCAATAAGCTGCAACATACCGGTAAACTGTGAGAATACCAGCACTTTATGTGTACCGGTGTTCTCGCTGATCTCACGCATGAGTTCATCCAGTTTGACAGAGCTGGTCACATCCGATTCTTCCGCTATCAGCTGAGGGGCATTACATGCCTGCCGCAGGCGGGTCAGGCCTTCCAGTACATAGATGGTGCTGGCTGCCATACCTTCCTCATTAATGCGTTGCATCAACTTTGCTTTATACAGGTCGCGGATGCGGTTGTAAGCCTTCCGTTGTTCATCCCCCATCTCACACCACATAATGATCTCGGTCTTATCCGGCAAATCCTGTGCAATTTGTTCCTTGGTGCGCCTTAGCAGGAAGGGATAGATCAGTTTACGCAGACGGCCCGCCTTTTCGGCATCAGCATATTTGTCAATAGGCATGGCAAATTCCGAGCGGAAGAAGGCCTGGTTACCCAGCAGTCCGGGATTGGCAAAATTCATCTGCGCATAGAGGTCCATCGTGTTGTTCTGGATAGGCGTACCACTTAGGATCAGGCGGTTACGGCATTGCATGACCTGCAAGGCTCTTGTGGTCTGGGACGAGGGATTCTTGATCACCTGGCTTTCATCCAACACTACATATCCGAATACATGCGTGGTGAAAACGGCGGTATCACTACGCACCGTGCCATAGCTGGTGATAATGAGCTGATGCTGTTTCCATTGTTCCGCATCATACTGCCTGTTGCCGCCGTGATACACGGCATAACGCAGTCCGGGAGCAAATTTCTGCAGTTCTGCCTGCCAGTTATAGATAAGGGAGGTAGGGCACACCACGAGGTGTGTTTCTCCGGGATATTTCTCACAAAGATGCTGCAGGAAGGTGATGGTTTGGAGGGTCTTACCAAGACCCATATCATCCGCCAGGCAGCCACCCCAGCGCATAACGTCGAGTAGGCACATCCACTCAAAGCCTGCCTGCTGGTAAGTACGTAATTGTGCCTGAATGGCTGATGGCACAGGGAAGTGCTCGGACGATTTTGCCTGCAGGCGCTGTAATTGCTCCAGGTCATTTTCCTTTACCACAGTGCCTTTGGCCTCCATCATTTCCTGGGCCAGGGTAAAGTGCAATCTTGACAGTTTCAGCTTGTCTTTATTGACCTGGCCGAGTTTCCAGAGCAGGTCATACCTGTGCAGCCACTCATCAGGAATAACACCGATGGTACCGTCTTTCAGCAGCAGGTGCGGTTGCCGGTGCAATAATGCTTTCTGGATATCTGTCAGTGCTACCGGGATATCGCCATAGCGGACGTCTATTTCCAGGTCAAAACTATCCTTATCATCACCGTGCCAGCGAACGTCCATGACGGGAACGTTGGTATTGTACCTGAAATGTTGCAGCTGGTCCATGCCATACACACCGATGTTCCTGTCAGTCAGCTTGCGATAGCATTTTACCAGCCACTGGCTCTTTTCTGCATCTGCGAAAGGCAGGTAGAAATAACCATTCCGTTGCTGGGCAAAGCGGGGATGCAGGGCGCGGATGAAGGCAATCAGTTCCTTTTCAGCTTCTGCATGACGCCTGATCTCGTACTGGATATCGCCTTCCGCTTTGAGGATGACCGATTCATTGGTATCCTCAATGCTGAAGTTCCCGTACTGCCACTGCGGTGTCAGTACCAGGAAGGATTTATTCAGTTCGCTCAGCCAGATATTACATTCCGGCGGCGTATCAATAACCTCTTTCTGCAGGAGGATGCTTTTATTCACGCTGTACTGCTCACTGAGGGCGGGCAGGGTATGTTCAATGAAGGCGGCTTCCTCATGGGATGGAACGTCCATAAATCCTCCGGGAAACTGCTCCAGCGTGGTTGCTGTGGCAGGAGGGAGGATGAACAGTTCTCCGCGGCTGCGGAGCACAAATCCGTAGTGCTCAAAATCGGAAAGGGGAAAAGCCTGTCCGTTGATAGTGACCAGCGCAAGCACTCTCAATGCGCCTGTAGCGCTGCGTTGCAGTTCAAAGGAGAGTACTGGTGGAAAGTTGTTCACCGTGGCTGGCCTGGTATGTTTCAGCAGCATACTGTCGTCCGTGATCATGGTATACCAGGGTAATACCGGTGTCAGTGGCCGCAGTTGCTGGAGTGTGTGGTAGAGGTATTGCTGCATACCTTCCTGCACGTATTGTTGCAGGGTAAGGGATTTCACGGGATTGTCCCGGAATTTCTCCTTGAGTTGCAGTTCTTTATAGACCATCGCTTCCTGCGTGCAGGGCTGTAACAGGTGTTGCACACCGGCAGGCAGGGTGTTGAAGATGGACAATGACTTTTTATCGTTCAGGGGCATGCGCTGGCAGGTACGGCCGCCGGCGTCTTCTTTCAGTATGCCTGCACTGATCTTCACCGGGGTAGGGTGATTGGACTGTAATTCCAGCAGCAATACAGGCGTTGCTTTATTTTTGTTGTTATTGCCTTGTGTGATGGTTTTCCCCATGTAAATAATATGGTTATAAATTGATCGGGTTAAGCCTCTGCAGCCAGTTGCAGCAGTGTTTTATGTAGTGCCAGCACCTGGGGGATGACCATTTCCTGTTCATCATTGCGGATCACATAATCGCATAGTTTCATCTTGATGTTATCATCGATCTGTTTGTACATCCGTGCCAGTACATCATTACGGCTGATGTTATCACGCCTCATGACCCGCAGTATGCGTAATGGCTGAGGTGCGGATACGCCGATACATTTGTCCAGGAACTGAAATGAGCCTGATTCGAACAGGAGGGCGGCTTCCTTCAGCACATAGGGTGCTGTTTGCCGGTCTGCCCATTCGTCGCTATGCCGGATAGTGGCAGGATGTACGAGGGAGTTAAGCAACTCCAGTTTATCCTTGTCATTAAAAACGATCTTTCCCAATGCAGCCCTGTCCAGCACATTGTTGCTATCGTACATATGGTCGCCGAAGTGTGCTTTTACCTGCTGGATCAGCAGCGCATCGGTCTGCATGATCGTTTTGGCTGCATCATCAGCATAATAGACAGGAACGCCCAATAGTGCGAAGATCTTCGCTACTGTGCTTTTGCCTGAGCCTATGCCGCCTGTAATACCAATTTTTAACATACATCCAAATTCCAAAAAAAATCCCAAACTCCGTCGGGAATTTGGGATGCGCTATCTGTAGACAGCAATTATTTTGCAGGAGTTGCTGCTGCTTTCTGTTGAGCAGTAGTATATTCCATGCTTATAGCAGAACGCTCGATGGTTAAGTAAGTACCAGCGCTCACCTCGATTTTGAGGGTACCATCTTCGTTGATCTTTTTCACAGTACCATGGATACCTGCGATAGTAACGATTTTGTCGCCTTCACGCAGATTGCTGATGAAATCTTTCTGCGCTTTTGCTTTTTTGGTCTGAGGGCGGATCATAAATAACCACATCACCAGGATCATACCGCCAATAAATATGAACTGGAAGCCGCCACCGCCTTGTGCGCCAGCTGCACCACCACCCATCAGTAAAACGTTCAGCATGTTAGTGTACATCGTATTAAGTTGTATTTTGTTGTTTAGTTGTTTCTTGTTCTTGTTGTCCCACAATGTTGATACCGGCCTCCAAATGTCCCGTCAGCTTATTTCTGCTTCAGGATAGTACACTGGATCTTAGGCCCCTGCACCTGTTCTGGTTTCGTATTGGCCCTGATAATGATCTCCTTCTCGGTATATCCTTCTTTCCCTGCGCTGTTGAAAACCACTTTCATGTAGCTGCTCTGTCCTGGTTTGATCGGCTCTTTAGGCCAGTCAGGCACTGTGCAGCCACAACTGGAGGTAGCGTCTGTGATTAGCAGGTCTTTGTCGCCCGTATTGGTGAATTTGAAATCATATTCTACTTTTTCACCTTCTGTAACGTTACCGAAGTTATGGACCATTTCATCAAAAGAGATCACCGGAGTACCTTTCTGGTTGTCAGTACTGGCAGCAGTTGCTGTTTCCTGGCCAGCAGTTTTACTGCTCTTTGAATTACAGGCACCTGCCACGAGGCTTCCGGCTATCAGGTAAAAGAATATTTTTTTCATATTGTTAAGGGTTCGACCCAAAAATAGCTATTTTTTTGTACGGTCTACCTTCTTTATCAGATTCGCCTGATCCAGGTCTTTCAATATATTGTCCAGGATACCATTCACAAACTGTCCGCTCTGCGGGGTGCTGTAAGCCTTGGCCAGGTCAATATACTCATTGATTGTCACCTTGGTAGGGATGGTAGGGAAGTACAGGAACTCGCATACGCCCATTTCCATCAGCAACATATCCACTGCAGCGATACGTTCGGGATCCCAGTTCTGTAATTTGGGCTTGATAAGCTCCAGGCAGTATTCCTTCTTATCCATTACGGTCAGCAGCAGCTCGCGGGCATATTCCAGTTTCTCTTTGCTGATCAGCTGCAGGAAGTTAAAGAGGTGCGGTTTGTGCATGTAATTGGCTACCAGGAGGTCCATCATATCTGCATCGTCGCCCCAGTGCAGGAAATTGTCTTCCATGTGCTGAACGAACAGCTCATTTTTGGACAGGATCTCTTTGTAGACGTATTCCATGATCTCCTTCTCGCTGGCTTTGTTGCGGGTAGGATCTTTTATGTAGTGCTGGTAAATATCTGTGGCGGTGAGCGTATTGTAGAGTTTACGCATCAGGTCCTGCTCAGGAAGGTGTTTGAGTTTCCATTGTTCGAGGTTTACCTGAAAGCCTTTGTCGTTGATTATCTGGAAAATAAATTCATTTCCGGCGATCTTGGTATTTACCTGCAGGTCGGCTGCTGAGGGAAGATGTTTGGATGCCCGTGTCTGAGCGTCAATTTCTGCATACTGTGCTACCTGTGTCAGGCAGTATAATAAGTATGTAAAGATCTGACTGGTCTGGTCCAGTTTCTCGGTCAGTAAACTGGTAGCCGTGCCCGGCTTAATGGCACCCTGTTCCATCGTTTCCAGGGCATAAAGGGTCTGCATGACCTTTACCCGGATATTTCTTCTGCTAATCATCTTATAATCAAGAACTGTATGAGGCCGCAAAGCTATGGGAAAATTGGGGAATTAGGAATTCTTAATTTCCTATTTCCTATCTTACGACAGATTCTGTCATGTTTTTGCTGAAAAAATGGCATTTTTGTCAGTGTGCCCGATAAGCTATCTGTTGGTAACTGAAAATTTGACTATCAAAACTGCCTTGGCACAATTATCGAGGTCCCATGACACAATAAATCTTCATCTTACCTTTTTAAAAAAGTATAATTATATGGCAAAAGATTTAAGTATTAAACCCTTAGCTGACAGGGTGATCGTGAAACCCGCAGCAGCAGAAGAAAAAACAGCTGGTGGTATCATCATCCCTGATACTGCAAAAGAAAAACCACAAAGAGGTACGGTTGTAGCTGCCGGTCCTGGTAAGAAAGATGAGCCGGTGACTGTAAAGGTGGGCGATACTGTATTGTATGGTAAATACTCTGGTACAGAGATCAGCATTGAAGGTGGCGATTACTTAATCATGCGTGAGTCTGACATTTTAGCTATTGTTTAATCAATCACGCTGATAATTACAGGCAAACCAAAACACAAATTAAAAAAACACACAAGCTATTATGGCAAAGCAGATATTTTTTAGCACTGATGCCCGCAACAAGATGAAGAAGGGCGTTGATACCCTGGCAGATGCAGTGAAAGTGACCCTGGGTCCTAAAGGTCGTAACGTAGTTATTGAGAAGAAATTTGGCGCTCCTAGCTTAACAAAAGATGGTGTGAGCGTTGCTAAAGAAATTGAACTGGAAGATCCTATCGAGAACATGGGAGCTCAGATGGTAAAGGAAGTTGCTTCCAAAACCGCTGACATCGCAGGTGACGGTACTACTACCGCTACTGTGCTGGCACAGGCTATCATCGGCGAAGGACTGAAAAACGTTGCTGCCGGTGCTAACCCAATGGACCTGAAACGTGGTATCGACAAGGCTGTTAAAGCTATCGTTGAGAACATCAGCAAACAGGCTGAGAAAGTTGGTAGCGACAACAAAAAGATTGAGCAGGTAGCTGCTATCTCTGCTAACAACGACGCTGAGATCGGTAAACTGATCGCTGAAGCAATGAATAAAGTAACCAAAGATGGTGTTATCACCGTTGAGGAAGCAAAAGGCACCGATACTACTGTAGAAGTAGTAGAAGGTATGCAATTTGACCGTGGTTACCTGTCTCCATACTTCATCACCAACAGCGAGAAAATGCACGCTGAACTGCAGAATCCTTACATCCTGATCTATGACAAAAAGATCAGCACCCTGAAGGACATCCTGCACATCCTGGAAAAAATCGTTCAGAACGGCCAGCAGCTGCTGATCATCTCTGAAGATCTGGAAGGTGAAGCACTCGCTACCCTGGTAGTGAACAGACTACGTGGTCAGCTGAAAGTTGCTGCAGTGAAAGCTCCAGGCTTTGGCGACAGAAGAAAAGAAATGCTGCAGGACATCGCAACCCTGACCGGTGGTGTTGTTATCAGCGAAGAACAAGGTTACAAACTGGAAAATGCTGACCTCAGCTACCTGGGTCGTGCAGAATCCGTAACTATCGATAAAGACAACACTATTATCGTTGGTGGTAAAGGTGAAAAAGATAATATCCAGGCTCGTATCAACCAGATCAAAGCCCAGATAGAGGTAACTACTTCCGACTACGATCGCGAAAAACTGCAGGAACGTCTTGCTAAATTGAGCGGTGGTGTGGCTGTACTGTACGTAGGTGCTGCTACTGAAGTAGAAATGAAAGAGAAGAAAGACCGCGTTGACGATGCCCTGCACGCTACCCGCGCTGCTGTTGAAGAAGGTATCGTACCAGGTGGTGGTGTTGCTTACATCCGCGCTATCGAAAGCCTGGAAACACTGAAAGGTGAGAACGAAGACGAGCAGACAGGTATCGCTATCGTTAAACGCGCTATCGAAGAGCCACTGCGTCAGATCACTGCAAACGCTGGTATCGAAGGTTCTATCGTAGTACAGAAAGTAAAAGAAGGTAAAGGTGATTTCGGTTTCAATGCCCGTTCTGAGGTATATGAAAACCTGCTGGCAGCTGGCGTTATCGACCCTGCTAAGGTTACCCGTATTGCACTGGAAAACGCTTCTTCTATCGCAGGTATGCTGCTGACCACCGAGTGTGTGATCGCTGACAAACCTGAACCTAAATCCGCTGCTCCTGCTCCGCATGGTGGTCACGGTATGGGTATGGACTATTAATAAAAATAGTATCCAAAAATATAGCGAAAGGGTGTCTGCCAAAAGGCAGATACCCTTTCCTTTTTTATTCCCTTTCCTGTAACTTTAGCCCTATTTCTCCGTTATAACTGTATGAACGCCTTTTTACGCGCCACCTTTTGTTTTTTATTGCCAGTATTCCTGCTCACAGCCTGTGCGAAGGATGAATATTCCGGCGCCGATGTAAACTTTGATGTAGAAAAATCAATCCTACAGGATAGCCTTATCCAGGAATATATCAGCGATCATAATCTCACAATGGAACACGACTTCAACGGACTCTATTTCAAAATAGAGGAACCGGGCGATTCCGACCATCCTGACCTAAATTCTATACCTACCCTCAATTATACCCGCAGCAACCTGAACGACTCTTTACTGGACGCCTCTTTCGGAGATACCGACTTCGATGGCCGCGCCCTGAAAGATCATATTTTAGGCTGGCAGATCGGACTGCAGAAAATAGGCAAGGGAGGTAAGATCTTTATGATCATCCCTTCACGGCTGGCTTTCGGCAGTATCGCTGTAGGTAACATCATTCCCGCCAATACCGTGCTGGTATGCGATGTTGAATTAGTTGATTTTAAATAAAATCCTTCCGTATCTTATCACTGAACTATTATAAAAATCTGAGCATTTCAATGAAAAAAGTAAGCATGAGGAAATTTTTCCTGCTGGGAGCAGTATTGATGATGGCTTTGTTCGCAGCCTGCAGTAAGGATAGCCAAACTTATGATCCTGTGCCACAGTTCAACAGAGACGTGGACAGTATTAAAGCATACCTGGCTAAGAACAACCTGGTGGCCAAGCAGGATACGGTTTCAGGTATTTTCTATAACATTTCAAAGATCGGAAATGGTGTAGACAGTGTTAAAAGCACCATGAGCCAGATAAAAGCATTATATACAGGACAGCTGCTGTCCGGTAAGGTGTTCGATTCTACCGGCACTACTCCGCGCGACCTGGGATATGCAGGTGGCCTGATCAAAGGATTTCAATTTGCTTTGACAAGGATCACCAAAGGCGGTAAGATCAGGGTGTATCTTCCTTCCTACTACGGATACGGTCCGGCTGAGAATAAGGACATTCCTGCCAACTCCGTACTGATCTTCGATGTCGAGCTGACCGACGTCACCAATCCATAGTATTGTACGCTACACTTATATTAAGTCCCGTTCTGACCAGCTCAGGCGGGACTTGTTTTTTAGCCCCCATGCATGGATTTTTGGATATGTGGAATCCCTTAAATTTGCTCAAATTATAAGTAGTGGCACACGAATGCATATCGGTATTTGACATCTTCAAGATAGGCGTAGGTCCTTCCAGCTCACACACCTTAGGCCCATGGCGGGCAGCGCTACAGTTCCTCCGGGAAGTGCAGGCCGCAGGGCGAAAACTCAGTACTATTAAACAAGTCAGCGTTTTATTATATGGCTCCCTCGCAAAAACAGGGCATGGCCATGGTACAGACATCGCAGTACAATTAGGACTTTGCGGAGATGATCCCGTTACTTTCGATGTCAACCAGATCAATAGTAAAATGGATGATATCCGCCGTAACAAGACTATGTTAGTGGGAGGAAGTCATGCTATTCCTTTTGATCCCTTACAGGATATCTCTTTCCTGTATGATGAATCTTTACCTTTTCACCCGAATGCGCTTACATTCCTCGTCACCTTTGAAGATGGTGAGCAGCAGGCAGCCACCTACTATTCCATCGGTGGCGGTTTCGTTGTAAGAGAAGGCGAAACACAGGGCAGTGCCGCTTCTCAGGTAGATCTTCCATTTCCCATAGACACGGCCCGGCAGTTGCTACAGTGGTGTATTAAAACGGGTTATTCCATTTCAGAACTGGTCATGGAGAATGAACAGGCCTGGCGCTCTGAAGCAGAAACAAGAGCTGGCGTGATGAACATCTGGCGTGTGATGAAAGAATGCATTTACCGTGGTTGTCATACAGCCGGAGAACTGCCCGGTGGACTGCGCGTAGCAAGACGTGCTGCTGCTTTGAACAAGAAATTATTAAAGGGAAATACTTATACAGACTACGATTCCTGGATCACTGCTATCAGGCAGGGCGGCAACCACTTTGCCTATACGCTGGATTGGGTAAGTTGTTTTGCGCTGGCTGTGAATGAAGAGAATGCCTCTTTCGGCAGAGTAGTAACTGCTCCCACTAATGGCGCTGCTGGTGTGATACCGGCGGTATTACAGTACTTCATCACTTTCTGCGACGGCTATCAGGAGGAAAAGATCATGCAGTTTATGCTCACTGCTTCTGAGATCGGCAGCATCTTCAAAAAACGCTCGACCATCTCAGCCGCGATGGGTGGCTGTCAGGCAGAGATAGGCGTGTCTTCTGCAATGGCAGCGGCAGCCCTTACAGAGTGCCTCGGTGGCTCACAACGACAGGTGCTGATGGCTGCTGAAATAGCCATGGAACATCACCTGGGCCTTACCTGCGATCCTATCGGCGGACTGGTACAGGTGCCCTGTATTGAAAGAAATACCATGGGTGCTATCAAGGCCATTACTGCTTCTCAGCTGGCCCTGCAAAGTAACCCAGAACTGGCAAAGGTTTCCCTGGACGCCGTGGTGAAAACCATGTGGGATACTGCACTGGATATGAACAGCAAATACAAAGAGACCTCTGACGGCGGACTGGCAGTAAACATACCAATCAGCCTGCCTGAATGCTGATTACCGGCGGCGCTGCATGCAATAATAAAGTATCCTTTGTTTTGCATGCAGCGTTCTGCATTATTTACGTATCTTGTTTGATTATACCTCCAATTGATTATGAGAACTTTCACGTGCCTACTCTTATTAGTATTCCCCTTTACTGCTTTGGCACAAACATTCGGAGGCAATCCTCCTTCTTTAAAATGGCGCCAGATCAATAACGATACTGCACGTATCATATTCCCGGAAGGACTGGAAAAACAAGGCCGGAGAGTGGCAGATCTCGTGCATTATATAGATCGATATACCCGATATTCTATCGGGGACAGAAATAAAAAAGTCAGCATCGTACTACAGAACCAGACATTGGAATCCAACGGTTATGTACAACTCGGTCCTTTCCGTTCAGAGTTTTATCTCACACCGCCACCCAACTCCTCCGATCTCGGATCGCTGAAATGGGAAGACCAGCTGGCGATACATGAATACCGGCACGTATTACAGAATCGTAACTTCAACCAGGGAGTATCCAAAGTGGTATCCGTTGTATTGGGAGAAATGGGACTGGCAGCAGCTACCAGTATAGCAGTGCCTAACTGGTTCTGGGAAGGAGATGCCGTTACCATGGAAACGGCTTTAAGCGCGCAGGGCAGGGGTAGGCTACCTGCTTTCTTTGACGGCTTCAGGGCCCTGTCACTGGAACACAGGAACTATAGCTACATGAAAATAAGGAACGGTTCTTATATAGACTTCACACCTAATCATTATCCGCTGGGGTACCTGATGTCTGTATATGGTCGTGAACATTATGGCCGCACGTTCTGGAAAGATGTGACCACTGATGCAGTACGCTACCGGGGTATATTCTATCCATTCTCCCAAAGCCTGAAAAGACGTACCGGGCATAATGTGACTGATTTTTACAAAGCCATGCTGCAGGAGTATCAGCCGCTCTGGAATACTTACGCCACACAGGAAAGTAAACCTGGTAAAGCTTTACTGGAAGCCCCTCACACGGTTACTAATTACAAATATATTTATCCTGTGAAGCAGGGTGAATGGATCGTATACAAAGATGCTTATAACAAAGTACCAGGGTTCTATCTGCTGGACAGCACCGGTAATCAACAACTGGTGACCCGTCCCGGCATGAACTTCGACGACTACTTCAGTTACCGCAATGGCAGGCTGGTATGGACAGAAGCGCGTTTCCATCCCCGTTGGTCATGGAAAGATTATTCGGTGGTGAAGACCTATGATATGGCTACGGGTCATACCAGCACACTGACACATCTGACACGTTATTTCTCGCCTGATATCAGTGCAGATGGCAAACGGATCATTGTGGCCAGGACATTGACTTCAGAGCAATACGGCCTGCAGTTGCTGGACGGACGGACGGGCGCTGTAATATCAACATTGCCCAATCCGCATAACTGGTATTATACCTATCCTAAATTTTCTGCGGATGAGCAATCGGTGATCAGCAATGTCCGCAATGACCGTGGACAAATGGCTATGATCCGTCAGTCATTGGTTACAGGAGAAGTAGAAGAGCTGACACCTTTCAGTTATATCGTGCTGGGCATTCCGATTGTTAGAAATGATACTGTATACTACACAGCTGCGTATAGGGATGTCGATAATGTGTATGCCCTTACACTCTCTGACAAGCAGATCTATCAGGTGACAGCTCATCCTAATAGTGTTGTGCATGCTGCTGTTGACAATCAATCACAGCAGGTTATATACAGTGCTTTTGGTACAAAAGGATATGCTTTGTACACCACACCGCTGACACAGAATAGCTGGCAGCGGATCGATACTGCCAGGAATTACCACAGCGCCTGGCTGAAGCCTGATTTTCAGGAGGGCGGCAACATTCTCGACAAGGTACCACAAGAGCAATATGACATAAAGAAATACGCCAAGGGAACCCGCCTGTTCAACTTTCACAGCTGGTTACCCACGTTTGATGATCCTGATTACAGCGTCACTTTGTATGGAGATAATATCCTGAATACGGCGTCTACCGCAATAGGGTATACGTATAACCGTAATGAAGGAAGCTCTGGATTTACAGGCGATTTCATTTACGGTGCCTGGTTCCCTTACCTGCAGGCAGGCGCAAAATATACATTCGATCGTTCAGATGTTTACGCAGGAAAAGGGCGCTTGTACTGGAAGGAAATGGATCTGCACGGAGGATTCAATATTCCGCTGAACCTGTCATCCGGCTTGTACAGCCGCAGCCTGTCATTGTCTTCCCTGTATCATTACCTGGAAAGATATCCGCAAGGCAATTTCCGCTTTATCCATCCGTCTGTACAATACATCAGCAATACGCTGGTGTTTAATAACCAGCGCATCAAGGCAAGACAAAATATCTATTCCCATTTCGGACAATATATTGCTTTGCAGTACAACCGCTCGCTGACAACGGTGTTTGCAGAGCAACTGTTTGCACGGTTGGATCTGTACCTGCCTGGCCTGTCAGCCAATCATAACTTTGTATTGCAGGCGGCCTGGCAGCAACGGGATACGGCCAGGAATTATTCTTTTACGGATAATTTCGCTTATGCAAGAGGGTACAATGAGCCGTTCTACGAGCATATCTATAAACTGGGCGTGAACTATCATTTCCCTATCGCATATCCCGACTGGGGCTTTGCGCAGTTGCTGTATTTCATGCGGATCCGTGGTAACGTGTTCTACGATTACAGCAGGGCTTATAATTTTATCTCTAAGGTAAATACACAGTATAAATCTGCCGGCGGGGAACTGTTCTTTGATACCAAAGTAGGCAATGAAATCCCATTCACCTTCGGTGTGCGTTACAGCCATCTCTTTGATAAAGATCCGCAGGATAATGCTACCCAAAGGTTTGCGTTCATTCTGCCATTACAGCAGCTGTTCAATTATTAGCGAACGTTGAATTTTAATTTAGGTGCCCTGTACAGCTTATCGCCTGTATAGTTGATGATGATATTATCAAAGTAGAATACCTCGTTTCTTTCCAGCATTTCTTTGATACGCTCTACCCACAGGGAAGGCAGTTTATCCCCTTTAAAAGAGTCGCCTACAAATTCGGTATAGAAGCCGGGTTTGCCGGTAGTATCATTGAGGTAGGGTTCCTTTCTTTCATAAGTAAAGTCAAAGGATACCACAGGATATTTGTTATTCTTCTGATCCCTTACTACCAGTGGTGAGTCCAGCAGTTTCATAATCTCCGGACGGGGAAGGGAATCGCTCAGGAAAATGCCCCAGGTGCTTCTGAAACGAAGTGCTGTGGTGGTGGTTTTCGTTGTAGCAGCAGCTGGTTTTTTAGCAGCAGGTGTTTTAGGTTTGCCGGTCTGGGCCAGTGCAGGAAGACTGGTAAACAGCAAGAACATACCTGATATTAAATAACATTTACGCATAGTAGAATAAGGGATATAAAAAAATCGCCCGGAATAGTTAACGTCCGGGCGATCCTGAAAATTATAATGATTTCAAACTTTCCGTTATGGCTGCTATCTTGGCCTCCGCATCTTCTTTCTTTCTCCGCTCTAATTCAAGCACTTCTGGCTTGGCATTCTGAACAAACTTTTCGTTGCTCAGCTTTTTATCTACTCCTGCCAGGAAGCCTTGCAGGCGGGCCAGGTCTTTCTCCAGATCTTCTTTCTGTACCGTAGTGTTCAGCGCTGTTTCTGTTTCGAGATAGAACTTGTCTTTTTGCACCACCAGGGTAATGCAACCGCCAACCGGTTCTTTGGTATAGTTGATGGCTTTCGCGTTCACCTGTTTGCCCAGCATGCTTTCGATCTGTTTGAAAGTGGCTTCCTGCAATGTATCGATATGCAGGACTATTTCGTCTTTCGGTTTGATCTGATTCTTATTACGGGAGTCACGGATGCTGCTGATCACTTCTTTCAGCAAATTGCCCTGTACCAGGATGTTGGCATCTGAAGCAGCAGGAGCGGTGTACTGTTTTATCACCAGGTCATCACCTTCGCTGCGCTCACGCAGTTGCTGGTAGATCTCTTCTGACACAAACGGCATGAAAGGGTGCAGCAGCTGCATCAGCTGTTCGAAGAAATAAACAGTTTTAGTATAGATGGCAGCATCACAAGGCTGTTCGAAACCAGGTTTCACCCATTCCAGGTACCAGCTACAGAAATCATCCCAGATCAGGCTGTAGATGGTTTTCAAGGCTTCGCTCAGTTTGAAATCCTTGAACAGTTCTGCTACCTCTTGTTGTACTTCATTCAGTCTGCTTTCGAACCACTGTATCGCGAAATGATCGATAGTAGCATTGGTGTTCGCTGCCTGATTGCTTTCCCACATTTTCACCAGTTTCAGGGCGTTCCAGATCTTGTTACAGAACTTACTTCCCTGTTCACAGCTGGATTCGTCAAACAGCAGGTCATTACCGGCAGGAGAGGAGATCATGATGCCACAACGAACGGCATCAGCACCAAACTTGTCGATCAGTTCCAGCAGGTCTGGTGAGTTCCCCAGCTGCTTACTCATTTTACGGCCTTGCTTATCCCTTACCATTCCGGTAAAGTATACATCACTGAAAGGCTTTACCTGTTTATATTCCAAACCTGCCATGATCATACGGGCCACCCAGAAGAATATGATATCCTGTCCGGTTACCAGTACATTGGTAGGGTAGTAGTAGTTAATGTCTTCATTACCGGGCTGGGAAATACCATTGAATACTTCCATCGGCCACAGCCAGGAGGAGAACCAGGTATCTAGACAGTCTTCATCCTGACGGAGGTCGGCAGCCGTGTAATTAGCACCTTTTGCTTTAAACTGTGCAATAGCGGCGTCCACGTTCTGCGCTACTTCAAAAGTACCATCCGGAGCGTAGAAGGCCGGGATCTGCTGTCCCCACCAGAGCTGGCGGGAAATACACCAGTCTTTCACATTCTCCATCCAGTATTTGTAGGTAGCCAGGAAGCGATCGCCGGGGTGTATGTTTACATCACCACTTACCACAGCATCCAGGGCTGGTTTGGCCAGTTCAGCCATCTTCACGAACCACTGGGTACTGATACGGGGCTCCACTACTGTATCCGGGTTGCGTTCGCTGTAACCAAGACGGGTAGTATATTCCTGTTCTTTTACCAGCAAACCCTGTTCCTGGAGAGCAGCTATAACCAGTTTACGGGCCTTGAAGCGGTCTTCGCCAATGAATACACCGGCAGCAGGGCTGAGGGTACCATCATCATTGAGGGTATCTACCACTTCCAGGTTATGTTTCAGACCCAGGTTATAGTCATTAATGTCGTGCGCAGGTGTTACTTTCAAGGCGCCTGTACCGAATTCCTTATCTACATAAGTATCGAAGATGACAGGCACTCTGCGGTTCACCAGTGGCACAATGGCATAATGACCTACCAGGTGTTTATAACGTTCATCATCAGGATTTACGCAGATGGCGGTATCTCCCATGATGGTTTCAGGACGTTGTGTAGCGATGGTGATGTATTCACCCGTCAGATGATCTTCTGAGTCAGTAATAGCATACTGCACATGGTACAATTTACCCTGCAGGTCTTTGTACTGTACTTCTTCATCGCTGAGGGCTGTTTTAGCCTTCGGGTCCCAGTTGATCATACGGGCGCCACGATAGATCTTTCCTTTATTGTACAGGTCAACGAATACCTTTATAACTGCCTGATAATAATGATCATCCATAGTAAAGGTTACCCTGTCCCAGTCGCAAGAGCAGCCTAACTTCTTGATCTGGCTATAAATGATGCCACCATACTTCTCTTTCCACTCAAAAGCATATTTGAGGAACTCTTCACGGGTAAGCTGTGATTTCTCAATACCTTTTTCGGTTTTGAGCATATTCACCACTTTGGCCTCAGTAGCGATGGAAGCATGGTCGGAGCCGGGTACCCAGCAGGTATTATAGCCACTCATACGGGCACGGCGCACGAGGATATCCTGCACGGTTTCGTTCAGGGTATGGCCCATGTGCAGCACACCGGTGACGTTAGGTGGAGGGATCACAATGGTAAAGGGGGGACGGTTGTCCGGTTTGCTACGGAAATAACCTTTGTCCATCCAATGCTGGTACCATTTGCCTTCAACAGCAGCAGGCGTATAATTTTTTGAAAGTTCCATGCTAGCGATATGTCATTTATATAAGTGTGCAAAAATAAGAGAATAACCGATTAGAACGATATCCGCTTATTGTTATTCCATCTGGGAAATAGCAGCACAGGTCTTTTCTACCATCTCGGGGGTGATATCCAGGTGGGTTACCATTCTCACCTGTGTTTCAGAGATCGGTGTTACGAGAATACCTTCTTTTTTCAGGTAGTCGGCAAAGCGTTTTGGACTCCAGCCGTCCTGTACATCGAAGATGAGGATATTGGTTTCTACCGGCAGCATATGTCCAACGAAGGTCTTCTGCAGGAGATATTTGGCAATCTGTTTAGCGCTATGATGATCTTCTGCCAATCTGGCAATGTGATGTTCCATGGCATAAAGTCCGGTAGCTGCCATATAGCCAGCCTGACGTAAACCGCCACCTAACTTTTTCCTGATCCTTCTGGCAGACTTGATAAAGGCAGCGCTTCCCAGTAACACGGAGCCCATGGGGCAGCCCATTCCTTTATTCAGGCATACGGAAATACTGTCAAACAGTTCGCCATAAGTCTTTGGGTTCTCGCCGGTTGCAACCAGTGCATTGAATAGGCGGGCGCCGTCGAGATGGAGTTTGAGGTTATTGTCGCGGCATACATTTTTGATCCTGTGGATCTCTTCCATATCATAACAGCAACCGCCCCCACGGTTAGAGGTGTTTTCCAGGCAAACCAGGCTGGTAGCGGCTTTGTGTACATCATCGGGATTGATGGCGGCGGCTACCTGTGCTGCGGTGATCATGCCGCGGTCGCCTTCGAGTGCGCGTACCTGGGCGCCGGCATTGAATGCGATACCACCGCCTTCGTATATATAGACATGAGCAAGATCGCTGCAGATAACCTCATCGCCAGGCTGGGTATGTACTTTAATGGCTATCTGATTACTCATGGTGCCTGAAGGGCAGTATAAGGCTGCTTCTTTGCCGAAATAGGCTGCCATAGTGGCTTCGAGTTGGTTTACACTTGGATCTTCCCCGTATACATCATCACCGGTAGAAGCAGCAGACATAGCCCGGAGCATACCGGGGGTGGGCCGGGTGAATGTATCACTCCTGAAATCGATAATCATCATTGAAGAATTTGCAATGTATTGAACAATAAATTAGTGAAGTTACTAATTTGAAGTAGATTACTTTTCAATTGTTAAAATTTAACTAAAGCCGTAAAAATACCTAATAAAGGGCTATTAAATATCGTTTATATGGAGTACTTTGTTATACGGAAAGAAAGCCTAAGAAGTATTTGGCAGTGTGGGGTATTAGCACGATCTTTGCAGGCTAATTTGTTAAAACGATAATATTGAGAGAGTGGAATAGGTTGTAAGATAATTATTTAAAATATCTCAACAAAATAAATCTTTTGATGTTATTCAATTTATAAACTAATAAACTTTCAATATGAGGCAACTTAAAATTGCCACCCAGATCACAAACCGTGATTCGCAGGCGGTAGAAAAATACCTGCAGGAGATTTCAAAGATCCCTTTGTTAACACCTGAGGAAGAGACCGTTTTGGCGCAGCGCATTAAGATGGGTGACCAAAAGGCTCTTGAACGTTTAACTACAGGAAACCTTCGTTTCGTAGTATCAGTAGCAAAGCAATATCAGCACCAGGGGCTTAGCCTCAGCGACCTCATTAACGAGGGCAATCTAGGCTTGATCAAGGCTGCGCAGAGATTCGATGAAACGAAAGGGTTCAAATTCATTTCTTATGCTGTTTGGTGGATTCGTCAATCCATACTACAGGCTTTAGCAGAACAGGGCCGTCTGGTTCGTCTGCCGCAGAATAAAATCGGCACTTACAATAAAGCTAACAAAGCCTATATGGCATTTGAACAGGAGAATGAAAGAGAGCCTTCTACTGAGGAGTTAGCAGAGATCCTGGAAATGTCAGAATCAGAAATCAATAACATCTTCCAAAGCAATACCCGTCACATGTCACTCGATGCTCCGGTACACGAAGCAGAAGATGTGGCCATGGGTGATCTGCTGGAAGGTGGAGATATTACTGATGATGATGTGATGCGTGATTCATTGCGTGAAGAGATTCGCCGTGTACTGAAATCACTCAGCCCACGTGAAGCGGAAATCGTAAATGCATACTTTGGTCTGGATGGTGAGAACGGAGCAACGATCGAGCAGATTGGTCAGAAGTACGATCTTACAAAAGAAAGAATTCGTCAAATCAAAGAACGCGCCATCAAAAGGCTGCAAAAAGCCCGCTACAGCGGAGCACTGAAATCTTACCTGGGTTAATCCCCGGAAGGCTTCAAACGAAGAGAGAGGCAATCACAGTTGCCATTCAAATCATAGATCTATATCATTCCTATAGACGCACCGGCTGTATATTTTATAGCCGGTGTTTTTTATTTTATGGGGATATGTATTTTTGCATGCCACATGACTCCGCATATATCTTTGCTTGTCATGTACGCATTCGGGATACGGGAATTAATAAACGATCATTCTAACATTACATAGTAAGCATGGAAACTAACCAACAGGAACATGTACATCTCTTGATTATAGGTTCCGGACCGGCAGGTTATACTGCCGCCATATATGCCGCCAGAGCGAATCTTAAACCGGTATTGTACCAGGGTATCCAGCCGGGAGGGCAGCTAACCATCACAACAGAAGTAGAAAACTATCCAGGTTATCCCGAAGGCATCCAGGGACCGGAAATGATGGTAGACTTCGAAAAACAGGCAACCCGTATGGGAGCGGACATCCGTTTCGGCCTGGCAACTTCCGTAGATTTCAGCAGCAAACCATATAAAGTAACGATCGATGAATCAAAAGTAATGACCGCAGATGCTGTGATCATTGCTACCGGCGCTTCCGCCAAATGGCTGGGAATGCCTTCTGAACAACGTCTGAACGGTAGCGGTGTTTCTGCCTGCGCTGTTTGCGACGGATTCTTCTTCCGTGGTAAAGAAGTAGCTATCGTAGGTGCAGGTGATACTGCCGCCGAAGAAGCGCTCTACCTGTCTAAAATGTGTACCAACGTTCATATGATCGTACGCCGCCACGAAATGCGTGCGTCTAAGGTAATGCAGGACCGTGTACTGAAAACTTCCAATATCATGGTTTACTGGAATACAGAAACACAGGAAGTACTGGGAGAAAATAAAGTAGAAGCCGTGCGCCTGCTGAACACTGTCAAGAACGAGGAAACAACCGTTCCTGTCAGCGCATTCTTCGTAGCTATCGGTCACCAGCCCAACTCGGGCATCTTCCAGGATTATCTCGATCTGGATGAGCAGGGGTATATCATAACTGTACCGGGTACCTCCCGTACTAACGTGGAGGGTGTATTCGCCTGCGGCGACGTACAGGATAAGATCTACCGTCAGGCGGTAACTGCTGCCGGCAGCGGATGTATGGCTGCACTGGACGCAGAAAGATATTTATCTGCCTTAGAACATCAATAATCAAAATACTTCATAAGGGATCAGGAATGAACAGACGGGATCTTTCCAAGTCCGTACATTCCTGATTTCTAATTTTAATCTGTATGCTTACCATTGGAGTAGAACAAGCACATTTTCATGCCTTCCACGGTTTATACCCGGAAGAAAGAATTATCGGAAATGATTTTATTGTAGATGTGTATGTGACCATCCCCGGTACGCACCATATTGACAGTATCGCCGAAACAGTTAACTATCAGGGTCTTTACAATATTGTAAAGAAGATCATGGCCGTTCCCCAGCCATTGCTCGAGCAGGTGGTATATAATATGAGCGACGCCATCAAGAACAAGTATCCCGAAATCCAAAAGTCTATCGTTTCCCTGCGTAAAATGAACCCTCCCATGGGTGCTTCCATCCGGAATTCGGTGGTGAGCCTCGAAAAGAACTACTAAATAGTAATAGCCCCTTCTTTCACAGATTCACGGATTTCCGGTATAAATTATGTGTCAATAAAGCATTAAATTTAGTTATTTTAATATGTGTAAATTTCTGCCCTATGTTTATTAAGGTATTTGCATCTGCTGCTTTATTCCTTGTCTCCGCTGTATCTTTCGCCCAGACTGCCGACGAGATGGTTGAACAGGCCAGGCAACTGGAAAAACAAATGAAGGACGACGCTGCCCTTTCTATGTATAAAGACGCACTCAAAGTGCAACCTGACAACATCGCCGCCCTGACAGGCGCGAGTGAACTGTGCTCACGGGAAGGATTCCGTGCCACGGAGAAGGAAGAAAAAAGCCGTATCTATACCGAGGCAAAAAGTTACGCAGAACAGGCGCTGAAACTCGCGCCGGAAAATGCAGACGCCAACTATGTAATGGCAGTGGCCATTGGTCGTATAGCCCTGTCTTCAGGGGCAAAAGAGAAAGTAGCTGCTTCCAAGGAAGTGAAAAGATATGCTGAACTGGCCATCAAATTCAATCCCAAATATGCCAAGGCCTATCATGTATTGGGCAAATGGAATTATGAAGTGGCTAATATGAATGCCCTGGAAAAGGCCGCTGCCAAAATGCTGTTTGGCGGTATGCCCCCGGCCACCTTACAGGATGCCATTACCAATTATGAGAAATGTCGTAAGATGGACCCATCCTTTCTGCCTAATTATCTCGAACTGGCCAAAGCCTATAAAGAGAACGATGAACTGGATAAGTGCATCGAAGTGTTACGCAAAGCAGTAACCTTACGTCCTATCTACCAGGACGATCTCGGTATCAAATCATCTTGTAAAAAGATGCTGGAAGATCTTGAATAGTCGATCAGATCGACTTTGCCTTCCATTTTCCACTTTTCAGGTACCAGGCGCTCAATCCGAAAATAATGATCCAGTAGATGAAATCTGCCAGCCAGGCGATATGCAGGGGGCTGCGCCAGCGTTCTACTACAATACTGCAATACAGCAAGTACCCGATCACTGCCGCGAACTCTATACCCAGGTTCACCCGGGTATTGCCCGTGCCTGTCACCCCGCTCAGCGATACGCCCGAAATAGCCATCAACAGGGTGCTCAGGGTGATGATCCGCACAGAGGGAATGGCCTCCCTGATAAGCTCCCTGTCTGTTGTATAGATCTGCAAGATAGTGGATGGGAAAAGGTTCACCAGTATACAAACTATAAAAGCGCATAACAGGCTGATAGTCGCTATCTTGCGGATGGCGCTGAATACCTGGTCCTCTTTCCCCTGACCGATCACATTGCTGACCAGCGTGTTGCAGGTGGCGCTCAGTGCCCAGGTGAATACACCAAAGAACCCGAAGATGCTCCTCAGCATATTGGAAATGGCCAACGGCCGTTCTCCCAGGTGCTCGATAAAAATGAAGAACACAAACCAGCTGCCGATGCTGAACAGGAACTGAACGATCAGTGGGGCAGATATGGACAGGATACTGCGGAAGATCTGCCAGGAGGGTTTGAGATATTCAAAGAGATGGAAACGTTTGTGAAACCCTTTCCCGAAAAGGATACCGTAAGCCACCAGCATACCGGTACTTTCTGCAATTACAGAAGCAAAAGCTGCGCCGTTCAGTCCCAGGGCGGGGAGTCCGAACTTCCCGAAGATCAGCACATAATCAAAGCCAATATTGACCATTTCCTGGCAAAGGGAGGTGACAGCCAATACTTTAGAGTTGCCACTGCCAATATAAAAGGCATTGGCCATACTGAGCATCATCAGAAAGGACAATCCCCATATCCGGATACGGATGAAAGACAC
This sequence comes from Chitinophaga ginsengisoli, assembly GCF_003014595.1. Lineage (GTDB taxonomy): Bacteria > Bacteroidota > Bacteroidia > Chitinophagales > Chitinophagaceae > Chitinophaga > Chitinophaga ginsengisoli. The sequence goes on from NZ_PYGK01000004.1 coordinate 489,670, forward strand.
CGCTGCCTCATAGATCTGCTGGTTATGAAGACTATGGGCAAAAAACCAGGGCGCCAGGAACAAGGTAATAGCAATCACGAAGAAAGAAGAACACAGCCCGAGTTCCAGTCCGTTGGAGAATAACTGCCCGATGCCTTTGGTGTTTAATTGTCCGGCACGGCGGGCTATCAGTACCTGTAAACCATTATTAAGGCCATAGGCCACCATGTACATGACAAGATAATAAATACCGGCAATGCCATTGGCAGCCAGTTCAAACTCCCCCAGGCGTCCCAGGAAAGCGGTATTTGTCATGTGATTTATTTGTGGAATAATGAGAGCCAGGCATATAGGAGCAGCTATTTTTATGATCTGTCGGGTTGTTACTTCAAATTGCATAGCAGCAAAAGTCACGTTTTTTGGTTATTATTGTGCCATATCTAATGTATTACTAATGTCTGTGACGTACAATATTCATCCTGCCTTTGCAGCTGATGATACTTCTCTGCTTGAAACTGATCTTACCTCCTGCCAGCTGCTGGTGCTTATTGGAAAGGGAACGTTCAGTTATGTGGTATATAATCCGGCCATTAAAAAGTTCCTGGCCCTGAAGTCTTACCACTTCCTGCCGCAGAAGACAGCCACAGCAGACCTGCAGATGATCGAACAGATATTCGATGCCGACAAGTTGTTATTTACCAACTTTAACCTGGTACAGTTGGCGTTTGACGGAGTCAACAACACACTGGTACCGGAGCAACACTACAATCCATCCTTAAAGAAAGATTACCTGCATGTCATCTATCCTGAACAAACGCAGGAACTGGTGCTGGCAGACGTGCTGACGGACCAGCAACTAGTGAATATCTACGCTGTTGACAAGGATGTGATGGGATACCTGAGAAAAGAATTTTCTACTGATAAAGTGATCCACGCCAACACGGGATTACTGAAGTCATACCGTTTTGACAGCGACTTCCTGGAGCTGAACGGGGTGGCCTATGTTGACATTCAGCAGCATAAATTCTCGCTGACCATCTTCCGGTTCGGCAAACTGTTGATACAACAGGACGTAACCAGCCAGACAGGGCTGGACGTGGTATATCACCTGGTGAACATCCTGCGTCAGACAGGCCTGGATGAGCAGCTGGTGAAAGTGAAAGTGGGAGGGGCGGTCACTTCCGATTCCCAGATCCATGAAGAATTACGCCGCTTTATTCCCAAGCTGGAATGGATGCCGCGCCTGCCGGGCTTTGGATATATTCCCAAGATGGAAGAGATCCCCGGCTATTATTTCAATAACCTTTATGCAATGGCATTATGCGTATAATCGGTGGAGAAAAGGGAGGATTGCGGTTCCAGCCGCCGGCACATATGCCGCATACCCGGCCAACAACCGATATCGCAAAAGGTGGGCTGTTTAACATCCTGGAGAATAACCTGGACTTTCCTACACTGAAAACCCTGGATATTTTCGGCGGAACAGGCAGCATCAGTTACGAACTGGCATCAAGGGGAGTAACGGATCTGACAATCGTGGAGAAAGATCCTGAGATGGCCGATTTCATCAAGAAAACAGCCAAGACACTTGACGTACCATTGAAGCTGCAGCGTATGGACGTGTTCAAATACCTGGAGCAGTGTACAGAAAAGTTCAATTTTATATTTGCGGGACCGCCATATGCGCTGACTACCATAGACCAGTTGCCACTGATCATTTTTGAAAGGCAGTTGCTGGAGCCCGAAGGATGGTTTGTGCTGGAACATACTCCCCGCAATAACTATAAAAATTACGCGTACTACCGTACAGAGCGTAATTATGGTACCACCATCTTTTCGATCTTTATAAACAGAGAGGAGCTGAAAAAATAAACTGGCATGAAACGTATTTGTTTATTCCCCGGTACATTCGATCCGATCACACTGGGGCATACTGATGTTATAGACCGTTCGCTGGACCTTTTTGATGAAATAGTGGTAGGGATAGGAGTCAATTCAGCCAAAACACCTATGTTTTCCCTGGAGCAGAGAATGCAATGGATCCGGGATATTTACAGTCATACACCTAAAGTGAAAGTGATCTCTTACGAGGGACTGACCATTAAGAGTTGTAAGGAAGTTGGCGCTCAGTTTATATTACGGGGTATTCGCAGTATCGGCGATTTTGAATATGAAAAAGCAATCGCTGATGTAAACCGTATGATGGACAGTAGCATTGAAACTATTTTCCTGAGCTGTTCGCCCCGTTATTCCACATTGGCTTCCTCACTGGTACGGGACGTGCTGAAATATGACGGAGATGCCTCCCAGTTATTGCCTGAAAATATTCTCAGGGAATTAAAGAAAGCGTAAGTTCGCAGAATCCATTTTAAACCTTTAATGAGTCATCACCCATGAAACCGATCTGGCACTCTCTGGATGTTTCCCTGGACCAATTGAATGAAACCGGCGCAAATACCATGGCAAGTTTTCTTGGTATGGAGTTTACAGAGATCGGGCCCGATTATCTGCGGATGATCATGCCTGTAAACGGGCGGACCAAGCAGCCATATGGACTTCTACACGGAGGAGCATCTGCAGCCCTTGCGGAGACAGTGGGTAGTGTGGCCTCTTCATTGATTATCGATCATAAGAAACAGATAGCTGTGGGATTGGATATCAATGCCAATCATATAAAAGGCGTTACGGAAGGGTATGTGCATGCCATCGCCAGGCCGCTGCATATCGGGTCAACCACCCATGTATGGGATATCCGTATTTGTGATGATGATAATAAACTGGTGTGTATCAGTCGTTTAACAGTGGCCATCAGAGATAAAAAGGCTTAATGCCGGATGCCGGTATGAGCATATAGCATTAAGCCCTGGGGGATCAGACAGCGTAACCATCTTTTTCAAATACGTCTATGATATTTTGGTAAGAGAATTTGAGGTATTTGGATAGATGTTCGGGTTTGATCCACTGAATATCAATAATATCTTCTTCTATCTGTGGAACGGTCAGTTCTGTACCGGTAAACTTCATCTTGTACCAGTAAGTATGTTTCAGGGTCTTCTTTTCCTTCCAGGTATAAAAATGGAAGGTTTCCCCGATCTTATGTTCAAGCGTGATTGTGTGTAACCCTGTTTCTTCCGCTACTTCTCTGACAGCAGCCCTTTCCAGGCTTTCCCCATCATCCTGTTTGCCTTTGGGCAGGTCCCACTTCCCACGGCGGAACATCAGCAGCACTTCCTCTTCCAGGTTGGTGATCAGACCACCGGCAGCTACCAATACCTGGAAATATCCTTTGATGGTTTCGAGCAGCTGCTCAGTATCCGGGTGGACAAAGATCGCCGCTTCCATTTTGCCCGTTTCAAGCGATTGCAATATCGCCTCTATAGTGGTGGTATCGGGTTCTGTATATAATGTCGCGTCTTTATATTTAGCAGGAATACCCTGGTGGGTGGCCATAATGACCAGTGGACGCTCGTTGAGATAAATGACTGTATCTTTTTGCATGGGGCAAAAATAAACCGTAATTAAGTATTTTTGCTTCATATGAGTAAGATCAGCGAAAAACAGATAGCAGAGAAGCTACTACAGATACAGGCGGTAAAGTTGCGTCCGTCAGAACCTTTTACATGGGCATCCGGCTGGAAGTCGCCTATTTATTGCGACAATCGTAAGATTTTGTCCTATCCATATGTACGTGACTATGTAAAATCCGAGATGTGTAATGTGGTATTTGAAACATTTGCTGATGCAGCGGTACTGGCCGGCGTAGCCACAGGAGGTATTCCTCTGGGTGCACTGGTAGCTGACCAGCTGAAGCTGCCTTTTATCTATGTAAGGGCGAAGGCAAAAGAGCATGGCATGGGCAACCTGATAGAAGGCGTATTACAGCCGGGTCAGCCGGTAGTGGTAGTGGAAGACCTGATCTCGACCGGCAAGAGCAGCCTGGAAGCGGTAAATGCTATCCGTGCGGCTGGTGGGGAAGTGATCGGAATGGTCTCTGTTTTTAACTACGGTTTTGATGTGGCGGTAAAAGCATTTGAAGCGGCAAAGGTGCCTTTCTATTCCCTGAGCAATTACAGTGCATTGATCGAGCTGGCGGTTGAAAAAGGATTGGTATCAGCAGAAGAGCAGGCTACCCTGGAAGCCTGGAGAAGCGCTCCTGATAAATGGAATGCAACGCCTGCCATATAGGATGCCGTTCTTACCAAAAGATATTTCAGTTAACAAGTATTTACTATATTAGGATCGTAAAAAGTAACTTATGCGTATCGTTAAACTTGTAATGGTATTATTATTTGCGGGTATTGGTATTACAATGGGCCAGACAAAGAAAGGCACCATGGTAACTGCCAAAATAAGCACCCCGACAGTGCAGTGCGAACAATGTAAAAATCGCATAGAAAGATACCTTTCCAGAGAAGAGGGAGTGCAATCCTCTAAAGTGGACTTCAAAAAAGGTATTACGACCGTGAAATTTTTCAGTGATCGTACCAATATAGAAAATGTGAAGACGGCAATTGCGAATGCGGGGTATGATGCAGACAATGTAACTGCAAATGAGGAGGCTTACGCCAAATTACCTACCTGCTGTAAAAAGCCGGAAGATGGTGGTGGTGAAAACAAGAAACACTAAGCCCATTGGAAAAGCGTATTAACGAAAAGGCCTCGGTTGCATCGCAACGAGGCCTTTTTAGTTTTTACACGGTTATGATCAGAAAAACTTGAGTGGCTGTTTTGTTTCACATTTTATCGGGAACGGCAGATAAACTCCTCCTTTACCTACTTTACAATTTCCCGTTGCCTTAATGGTAACCTCTTTATTCATGAGGGCGCCTAAAGCATTTTTAAAGACGTTATCCATGTTCACCTCCAGTTTCACCGGAAAGTAAAAAGTATCCCTTGCCGGTATGGCGATCATGGTATCCTGAACGGAATGTCCGACTGGGGTATCGTCAAAGAAAAGATCGAAGGAAGCATCCTTCAGTTTCAGTTTAAAGTTATTCGGATTATAGTAAGCCAGGGTCAGCCGTACGACACTTTTGGAAAAGCCGAGGTTGTCAAAATTGATTCCTGCAACCCTGACAAATTCCAGATCTTTTGCCTTTTCGCATGAACTAACTACGCCCCAGATTGTCATAATAAGTATACCCAGTCTGAAAAATCTCATGACAAATTTTTATCAAACCTACGGCAAACTGAATAGAACGCCAAGGGATAAAAAGGAATTAGGAAAGTTTTAACGGCCTCAAAACCATAACTTAATATTTTACTTTAAGCCCAAAAAAGGATAAAAATGCCTGAAAAAGCTACTAAAGAGTTTAGTAAATTTGCGTGCATTTAATTATTTACTTTAAATGCCTCATTGCTAATGAAAATAGCATATTTATAATTTTTCTATGAATTGTTTATCAGGAAATTAAGTCTGTTTGTCAGTTAATTAAAGATAAACCTTTCAACTGCTTGAAACATACATTTTTAGCTTAAAAACACCAATTTTTGACGATATGGCAGCTGAGACAAATAAGACAACACTACTTATTGAATCACAATACTTTCCGAATATTTCCTTTTATAAAACTTTAATTAACCATGATATATTATTGATTGAAAGATATGAACACTACCAGAAGGTGAGTTTTCGTAACCGGTGTTATATAGCCGGACCGAACGGAAGCATACTGTTGAGTGTTCCCCTGGCCCGCGGAAAGAACCAGAGAACTGTCATGAAGGATGTCAGAATCAGCAACGATGAAAAGTGGCAAGCCCTGCACTGGAAGACGCTAGTATCTGCTTACCGTCGTTCTCCCTGGTTTGAATATTATGAGGATGAGCTGGGCAGGCTTTTCACCAGAGAGGTAACTTACCTCCTGGACTGGAACCTTATGTGCCTGGAATGGGCTAATAAGATAATCGGTATTACTACCCCTGTCATCTTTACGGATGAGTATCATAAGATATATGAGGCCGGTAAGGATATTACTGATGCAAGGGATACCATGCAGCCTTCTCCAAAGGAAGTAGATGAAGACACCGTTCGTTATACCCAGGTCTTCCAGGAAAGGACTGGTTTCCTTCCGGATATGAGTATTCTGGACTTAATTTTCTGTGAAGGAAAGCGAAGCATTGAGCTGCTCAGATAGTATAAAATTGACATATGTATTTAGCATCAATTGCTTGATATGTAACGTTTTAGCATAATATCTAACCATTTAAAAAAAATTGAAAGTTTTTGCCCGGCCAATTGGACAAAATATTTAGCTTTGCAACCAATTTTGCTGGGTTTCGAACTGACGTAGGTGTGTAAACCAGGAGTTTTCCAGCGAGGGTTGTGATTGCTTTTTACTAATCCTTAAAATGTTTCATAGGTTTAAATGAACAGCACCTACACAGATCTCGTTAACCAGACCTTCGAGTTCCCACAGGAAGGATTTGACGTACAGGACAGTTACCTGGAGTTTAACGGGGTTAATATCAAGGCTTTAATCGACAAGTACGGGACACCATTCAAGCTGACTTATTTGCCAAAGATCGGAATGCAGATAAACAAGGCTAAGAAAATGTTCCAGGATGCAATTAAGAAGAACAGATACGATGGGAACTACTATTATTGTTATTGCACCAAAAGTTCGCATTTCTCCTTTATAATGGAGGAAACGCTGAAACATAATATACATATCGAGACCTCCTTCGCGTATGATATTGATATCATTACCAAGTTGTACGAGAGGAAGAAGATCAATAAGGACACGTTCGTGATATGTAACGGTTACAAGACCAAGCCGTATACAAAAGCGATCGCCAAGTTGATCAACTCCGGATTCCGCAATGTGATCCCCGTGCTGGATAACAAAGAGGAACTGGAAGATTACCAGAAATTTATCCGTTCAAAGGATAGGGTGAAACTGGGGCTGCGTATTGCGGCTGAAGAGGAACCTACCTTTGACTTTTATACGTCCAGATTAGGTATCCGTTCCCGCGATGTGCTGGAGTTCTACGTGGACAAGCTGAAGGGAAATGACAAATTTGAGCTGAAAATGCTCCATTTTTTCATGAACAAGGGTATTAAGGACGATATCTATTACTGGAGCCAGTTTAACCGTGTGTTGAACCTGTATTGCCAGTTAAAGAAGATCTGTCCTGAGCTGGATAGCATCAACATAGGTGGCGGATTCCCGATCAAGCATTCCCTGGGCTTCGATTACGATTACAACTACATTGTAAATGAGATCGTTGCCAACATCAAGAGCGTTTGTAAGAAGAACAAGGTACCGGTACCTGATATCTATACTGAGTTCGGTTCCTTTACCGTAGGCGAAAGCGGTGCAGTGATCTATAGCGTGGTAGGGGAAAAGATGCAGAACGACAGGGAAAACTGGTATATGATCGATAGCTCTTTCATTACCACCTTGCCGGATACCTGGGGAATAGGTGAGAAGTTCCTGATGCTCCCGATCAATAAATGGGATCAGGAATACCAGGAGGTACACCTTGGGGGGCTGACTTGTGACGGTTATGACTTTTACACTTCTGAAGAACACATAAATGCGGTATTCCTGCCGAAGTTAGCCGGAGAAGAGCCACTCTATATCGGCTTTTTCCATACTGGCGCTTACCAGGACCAGCTGAGCGGTTATGGAGGTATTAAGCACTGTCTGATACCATCACCGAAGCATGTGATCGTAGGATATGACAAAAATGGGCAGCTGAAAGACTGGCTGTATGCCAAGGAGCAAACCGCCCAGAGTATGTTAAAGATTTTGGGTTATTAAAAAAATGGGTTAGTAATCCACTGACACACCCCGCGATTTCTCGCGGGGTTTTTTATTTTATACCATTTAGGTATTGTCTTTAAGCGGAGATGCGTCGTGTATGCGCCGTGTATACGTCGTATATATCTCGTGTTTGTCCCGGGATGCGTCTGGTATACCTCTGGTATACGTCTGGTATACGTCCGGTGCGTGTCGGGTATATGCTGTTACCATATCTTTTGCGGTTATCATTGTACCAAAAAACACACAGCCCGCCAGAGGCGGGCTGAAATGCAGCGAATTATATGTCCTGGGCATTTGACCCGCCGTGGCGGATCGTGTGTTTGCGGCCCGGGGTTTTATCCCTGGGTCATTCCATGGCATAGGTTTACCGTCAAAAGCATATAGGAAAATAAGACTGAGAAGGGATAAAAAGGTTTGTGGTGTATAGGGAGAAAAAGAATCAGTCGGTGTATAGGGAGAATAGGACCCTGTTTGTTTACATAACAAAGGTAAGAGCGTTCCGTAAGGTGGGAAATACCCGAAAGTTGTAATTTTTCAATAGGTTCCTTACCATAATTTCACAGCCCTCACACGGACGTGTACCCGCCGGACTTGGCCTTAACTTTCCAGGTGCGGACTATTATCCAGGTAGTCTATAGCGCTTTCACACTGTTTTTCGATTTCTATCAGGCAGGCTTCCAGCAGTTCCCTGTTACCATCGAGGTACTTGGACTTCCCGGAGCGGGAAAGTCCTTTCAGAATAATGAATTGTTTAGTCAGGTGCTGGCTCAGCAAAGAGGAGTGTTGTCTTTGTTTCTGCAGCGTACGCTCATGTTCTGACCGGAAGATATTCCGGTAATGGGCGCCTAACACCCTGATAAGAAATATGATATAAAAACCGGTGAGCACCGGAGTAAAAATAAAACTTTGCTCCGGAGTGAACCCAGGCATTACGTAGGTCGCTACATTATTCACTTTCATCCAGGCCACCAGACTCAGGTAACTGCAGAGCAATCCGCCGAGGGAGAGCGTCGCAGCTATATTAGTGGTAATGTAACAAAACAGAAGACTCAGTACCCAGATCATGGAATATCTGAGGGACAGGTCCTGATTATTGAAAAAGGAACAGGCTGCCGGAATGATAAATGTAACAAAGGCCGCGATGATACTCACGGTTTTGACTGGTACACCCGTCCGGACCATTATAAGACATCCCCCGAGGGAGATCAGAAAGGCAACAATTAGTAACAGTTCCGTTGTATTATGTGTATACAGGCCAATGAGGGCAACCGGTATTAAAAGCAGCAGGTGAAAGAACAGATAATCAAATAACAACCGCACATTGCATCGTTCCCTGGAGTCGGTACAAATATATAACGCATTGCCAATCACCGCATCTTCAGCGTTGCGGTAGACTTTAACTGCCAGTGTAGATATTTTTTTGAACAGTTGCGGCATGGCCCATATAGTTGTATGGCAAATTATCCTTTAAAAACAGTTTCGTTCTTAAACGTTTGTGTGAATTATTGGGGAATTTAATGAACGGGCTAAAATAAAAAATCCCCTCCCGGCGAAGGGAGGGGAATCACACTTATTCAACCTTTCTCTTATTCTACAACAATCACTTTAGCCGCGTCCTGCACATTTTCTTTCTTCGCCAGCTGCAGTTTCAGTACTCCATTGTCATATTTAGCCTGGATCTTTTCAGCATCTACCTGTTCATTCAAGGTAAAGGAACGTTTGAATGAACGGAAGCTGAACTCTCTGCGTAATTGTTTCTGGTTTTCATCTTTGCTTTCTGCAACTTTCTCTGCACTGATAGTCAAGGTCTTGTTTTCAAGATTAATCTTAAAGTCTTCTTTGGATAATCCCGGAACCAGCAAGTCTACCTGGTAGGCATCTTTAGTCTCTGTGATGTTCACAGGGGGATAAGCGCCATAAAAATCATGCGTGTGGAAATCGTCTTTCCAGGCCTTGTTGAAACCGGCATTGTTAAAAATTTCTTCTACTAAGCCTCCAAAGGATTTTACTGCAGGTGCCTGATTGAATTTTACGAATGTCATAGTTTATAAATTTTAGTGTTTGTTTTAAAAATTTGTTCGTGGAGGTATATGCAAACAGAATACCATGGCATTAAACCTGCTATTTTGCTATAATATGGGCTTATACAGTGGACTTTTTGTCGTTTCTATTTGTTTTGAAATGTCATTATGGCATATTCATTCATGTTTTTCTATTTATCAGCTTATGATTAACTTTGTGAAAACTATCGAACAAAAAAAATTGTAGTATATGTATCCAGCAGAACTTGTACTGCCAATGAAGGCAGAGTTGACAGATAATGGTTTTGAAGAATTGCTCACACCACAAAAAGTGGATGAGACTTTAAAGCAGGAAGGAACAACACTTGTAATGATCAATTCAGTTTGTGGTTGCTCTGCAGGTACTGCTCGTCCGGGTGTTTTATTAGCTGTAGCTCATAGTGAGAAGAAACCCGACAGGTTAACAACCAGCTTTGCAGGATTTGATATGGCTGCTGTACAACAGATCCGTTCACATCTGTTACCTTACCCTCCATCTTCACCTGCGATCGCTTTATTTAAAGATGGTCAGTTGGTACACTTTATTGAGCGTCATATGATCGAAGGTCGTCCTGCACAGATGATTGCTGCAAACCTGGTTGACGCGTTTGAGCAATACTGCTAAAATTTATCCGGATCGTAATTCTTTTTTCTACTGTTATCATATTGTATGCGCAATAGAAAAAGGAATTATGATTTGGAATTTGTGATTTTTACAGCTTACTTTGGTGGTTTGATTTTCCATTTGACTAATTCGGCTTTGTTCATAGGAAAATTCAGATCACCAATTTTTTTTGGCTATGTATCCTAATTTATATTACGCGTTTCACGATCTATTCGGTGTAGACATCCCTTTACTTAAACTTCTGCAGACATTCGGTTTTTTCGTTGCCGTTGCTTTTCTGGCGGCCGCTTATGTATTGACAAGCGAGCTAAAAAGAAGAGAGCAATTGGGATGGCTGACAGGAGTGCCTGAAAAAGTGATAACGGGTAAGCCGGTTAACATGACAGAAGTATTGATCCATGGTGTGCTGGGTTTTGTGTTAGGATACAAGATATTAGGATTAGCCTCTGACTGGGCGGAAGCTTCCCAGGATCTCCAGTCATATATATTATCCTCCCGCGGAAACCTGCTGGGAGGAATTGCCTTGGGTGGCTTTTTTGCTTACCTGAAATACAGATCTGCTAAAAAACAGGAGCTGCCCAAGCCGAAAGAAGAGACTATTACGATCATGCCCCATCAGCGGGTACCGGATTTTACAGTCATGGCAGCTGTTGCCGGTCTGCTGGGTGCCAAGATCTTTCATAACCTGGAGAACTGGGGAGATTTTGTACAGGACCCGATAGGCTCACTCTTATCTTTCAGTGGTCTTACATTCTACGGTGGACTTATCCTCGCATCCATAGTTATTATCCGCTACGCCGCTAAAAAAGGGATCAACATCTGGCACCTGATAGACAGTGCTGCTCCCGCATTGATGCTGGCTTATGGTGTAGGACGTATGGGATGTCACTTTTCCGGTGATGGTGACTGGGGTATTTATAACAGCGGTTATATCACAGATGCCACAGGCAAGGTGCTTTCTGTGGATCCATCAAAGTTCCAGGAAGTACTGAAAGCAAACGAACAGTTTTTCATGCGACAGTATGGAAGCCTGGAGCATATACCTCATGCGGCATTTGCTAAACCAGGCGGCTTAAGCTTTCTGCCGGATTGGTTCTTTGCCTACGGATATCCTCATAACGTGATCAATGAAGGCATACAGATGGCAGGTTGCACAGGTAAGTACTGCAGTGTACTGCCTATAGCCGTTTATCCCACTGCTCTCTATGAAATCATTGCCTGTCTTTTACTCTTTGTTGTTTTATGGAGCCTGCGTAAAAAGATCACCGTTCCAGGTGTTATTTTTGGCGTCTACCTGATAATGAACGGTTTGGAGCGTTTCTTCATCGAAAAGATCAGGGTAAACACGAAATATGACATCTTCGGATTTCGTCCTACCCAGGCCGAAATAATCTCTTCCTTAATGATAATAGGTGGCGCCGCATTAGTCTGGTATTGCCGTAAAATATATAAAGCGCCAAAACCAGTAGCCTGAACATGCAAAGACACCCGGTCCTGATACCGTTGTCACATGAACACAAGCGTTTACTGTTCGTGTGCAGGTACTTAAAGAAAGATGCAGCAGCTTATGAAGGATTCCCTTTGGAAACCAATGCGAAGCTCGCCTATATTGTAAATGTCTTCCAGGAAGTAATGGTCCCTCACATCCAGAAAGAAGAGTATCTTTTTGAAGTATGTGCCGGCCGCCATCCCGAGATAGACGACATCATAAAAGAACTGATACAGGAGCATCAGCAGATCTCCCGCATGTATAGTGCACTCACTGAGAATACCGACCTTATTTCCGCGATGGATGTGCTGGCCAGGAGCCTGGAAGAGCACATAAGAAAAGAGGAAAGGGTATTCTTTGAGAAATTGCAGACAGAACTCCCGGAAGTATTGGAAGCTATTAAATGGGCCTGAGCCCGGTAACCTTATAATTATCAAGGCATTGCTTTTTAGAGGCAATGCCTTTTTTATTGTTTTACCCTGTAACGAAATCCTTTTCTGATCGTCTTTATAAAAAACTCCCTGTCACCTTTCTTAAACTTTTGCCAATCATCCCTGCCAGGATACCGCTTGTGTAAAACTATGTACTATGCAATGCACAATACCTACCTTTACACTGTAGTTGTTTAAGAAAGGTTCTGTACTAAAAACGGTTCTATAACAACAAAAAATTGAAAAGAAGCTTATAATAAATTTAAATCATCCTTATATGAAATCGACTACTACATTGTTGGCCTCTTTCTTATTAATGTGCAGCATTAAAACCATCCAGGCACAGACCATTGAGACTGCCAGAGTCATTGGCAGCGTAACACAAACAGGGAACAAGCCTGTTGAATTTGCCACCATTACCTTATTAAAAGCAAAAGATTCCTCCCTGGTGAAAGGAGCTATTGCCGACATCAACGGAAAGTATGAATTCGAACAGGTGAAACAAGGTAAGTACCTGATCGCCGCTGCCTATGTCGGTATGACAAAAGCTTTTAGCAAACCTTTTGAGATTAAGGGAAGTACCCCGGTAACAATAGAGACACTTTCACTGGGTACAGATGCAAAGAATCTCAAGGAAGTAAATGTAACCGCTAAAAAGCCATTCGTAGAGCAACGGGCCGATAAAATGGTGGTGAATGTTGAAGCCAGTATTATCGGTGCTGGTGGTACGGCGATGGACGTACTGGAAAAGTCGCCCGGTGTTACAATAGATAAAGATGACAATATCAACCTGAAAAATAAGAGTGGTGTCATTATTATGATCGATGGCAAGCCCACTAACATGAGTTCCCAGGACGTTGCCCAGCTGCTGAAAAGTATGCCCAGTAGCAATATTGAGCAAATTGAACTGATCACCAATCCTTCCGCCAAATACGATGCAGCGGGCAACGCCGGGATCATCAACATCAAACTGAAGAAAAATAAAACAGTCGGCACCAACGGTAACGTGTCAATATCCGGAGCCTATGGTCTGACTCCCAAATGGGGCGGATCATTGAACCTGAACCATCGCAATGAGAAGTTCAATCTCTTCGGATCTTATAACTATAATCATAGAGAGAATCAACAGCATCTGGGATTATATCGCACCGGTACTACCGATGGTCAGTATACCGTATTCGATCAGCAGAATATCCGCGACAGGAAATCAGATTATCACGGCGCTAAAGTTGGTATGGACTATTTCCTCAATAAAAATAACACGATTGGCGTAATGGTAGATGCAGGTTTCAGGAACTCCGATGAACCCGCAGAATCTACGACCCTGATAGGAGGTAGAGAAACTGTAGATTCAACATTGAAGACACATACATACAATAAAGGAACCTGGAGAAGATGGGCTTACAATGTGAACTACAGGGCTATTCTTGATACAACCGGCAAGGAGTTGAACATGGACCTGGACTATGCACGCAATACAGATAAACAGGGAAACAGCATTTACTCTACTATTTGGGACGCAGCTGGTAAGAACTATATGCATGGTGATACGTCACGTAACAATCAGCCTAATACGATCGATATTAAAACGTTCAAAGCTGACTATATTCATCCTTTGCCTCACCAGGCTAAATTCGAAGCCGGCGTTAAACTGAGCTTTGTAAAAACAGACAACGACGTGAAATTTGATTCACTGCGCAACGGTAACTGGATATATGATAAGAACCGCTCCAATCATTTTATTTACAAAGAGAATGTAAATGCGGCGTACATCAACTTCCAGAAACAGTTCAAAAAGGTCAATGTACAATTAGGTTTACGTGCTGAACAAAGCAATGTGAAAGGTAATTCCATTACCATCAACCAGGTGACTGATACCAGCTACTTTAATCTCTTTCCAAGTGTCTTTGTCAGCTATGACGCAGCAAAGGATCATCAGCTGGGAATCTCTTACAGCCGTCGTTTACAGAGACCTGATTATGAAGATCTGAATCCATTTCAGATATACCTGGACAGATATACTATCGTGGCTGGTAATCCTTATCTGAAACCTTCTTACTCTAACAATATTGAGCTGACACATACATTTAAACATTTCCTGACTACCTCAGTTGGCTATACACATACCAAAGACAAGATCACGCAGATCATTGAAGCCGATAAGGATGTGATCACAGGAGATACACTGACACTCCGTTATAAATACCTGAACATTGCGAAATCTGACATCGTAAACCTGAATGTTTCTTTCCCGGTGACGATCACTAAATGGTGGAGCAGCTTTACTTATCTGTCAGCATACTACAACAAATTCCAGACTATGGTTGACTCCCGCCTGGTAACTGTTTCGGGTGGTGGATTTATGGGACGTACCCAACAGACTTTCACTTTACCCGCAGGTATCGGTGCTGAAGTAAGCATCTTCTATCTCTCTCCACAGATCGCTGATGAAGGTCTGTTCAGAATGAAATCGATGGCTGCTGTTGACATGGGTGTATCCAAACAGATCATGCACAAAAAGGGAAGTATTAAATTCAACGTAGGCGACGTTTTTAATATGCAGCGTTTCCGTGGAAGTTTTGAAAATGGAGGCCGCTATACTGCTGTAAGAAGCAAATGGGAAAGCCAGCAGTTCAGGCTCACTTTCAACTACCGCTTTGGAAATACCAGCATCAAAGCTGCCCGCGCCCGTAAGACCGGTCTGGAAGATGAACAGAACCGCGTAAAAGACGGAAACTGATATGACCTGTTTTTAGGTATATATAAGGATGGAACGGGACGTGACCTATTCTTGGGTCGCGTCCTTTCTTGAATTAGTAAATTATTGAAAATTATATAGTTGTGATGTTTTGAGTGTTTTTAACCCCTCTTGTCTCCAAAAATATACCCCTTTGTATGCAACCTTTTTCTGAAATAATGTCTTTAATATGCAAGCATCAGCCAACAACTTGAATAATACAACCATAACAGACCACCTGGTATCCCGGTGTAAAAAGGGAGATGTGCACGCATTCCGTGACCTATACAATGCCTATTCTGGTGCAATGTATAACATCTGTTTGCGTATGACAGGGAACACGGCGGATGCTGAAGATACTTTACAGGAGGCTTTTATGCAGATATTCAGGAACATTGAGCGCCTGGAAAATGCAGGAAGTGTGACAGCCTGGATCAAACGGATAGTGGTAAACCACTGCCTGAGTCACCTGAGGAGGAAGAAAGTATATTTTGAAGAGGTAGATAATATAGACATAGAAGAAGATAAAGCAATCGTAGACGAAGATAATTTTGCATGGACGGTAGCAGCGATAAAAGAGGCCATACACGTTTTACCGCCTGGTTACCGTACCGTTTTGAACTTGTACATATTTGAAGAGTACTCGCATAAAGAAATAGCCAACATGCTTGATATTTCTGAGTCAACAGTGAAAACACAGTATATGCGTGCAAAGGATAAAGTGAGACAGATAATTAAACAAAAAAAGTAATACGCTGATGTCAGAAAGTAGCTTTGAAGATTTTGTCAGGCAACACCGTCAGAATTTTGAAGAAGCCGGACCCCATTCGAGAGTATGGGCACAGTTAGAACAGCAACTTGCCCCCGGTAAAAAAAGGAAAGTAATACAACTGATGGGCCGTCACTGGTTAAAGGCAGCAGCTGTGCTGGTGCTGATGGTGAATAGTGTCATGATCTACCAGTTCATTCAGATGAAGAAAGCGCAACATCTTACAAATGTTTCGCCCGAAATGCAGGAAGCCAAAATGTATTACACTGCACAGATCGAACAGCGGCTGGAAACTATCAAAAGCTATCCTGATGCTTTGCTGGGATTGGACAGCATGGCGCGTAAAGAACTGGAACTACGCAATGATACGTATCAGGTACTCGAAGCCGAACTGATACAGAATCCAGGTAATGAAAGAATTAAAGCAGCAATGGTCCGTTACTATCAACTTAAACTGGACCTGCTGGATAAAATATTAGAAGAGCTGAGAGAAAAACAGCCCGTAAGCCAAAAGCAATCTGATTATGAAAGAGAAATTTAGTATTCTGTTATTTTTATTGTTACCTATACTTACCTATGGTAAAAAGGGCGATAGTGAATTCAAAAAAGTTATTGTAAAAGAATTCAGCACCAATCCCGGTACAAACCTTAGTATTTCTAACAAATACGGTAAGATCGTTGTGCACACATGGCAGAAAAATGAAGTGAAGGCAACAATTACAATTACCGGTTTCGGTAAGAGTGTAGAAGAAGCTACTGCAATTGTCAATATGGTGGATATTTCCATGAACAATAGCGGGAACAACGCAAGCCTGCAAACAGACTACAATCCTTCATCGTCCGGAAACAGATGGTTCTCCTGGGGGGGTAAAAAAGATTCTAAGGATTATGTGAACATAGACTATGAATTGTATATCCCTGAAAGACTGGCCAGACTATCGCTGGAGAATAATTTCGGAGATATTATCACTGATGTGCTTTCCTTTCCTACATCCATCAGTATGAACTATTGTAATTATGACATTAAAGAGGCGGAGAGGCAGCTTGATCTCAGTATGAATTATTGCGATCGTGGCCGTATAGGGAAAGCAGAAACAGTAAACATAAGAGCTAACTATTCCAATCTTAAAAGTGATGCCATTTCATCACTGGTCACCAGATCAAACTATTGCGAATATAACCTGGGAACTGTGAATAGTCTGAGCACTTCCGGTAATTACGATGAATATAATGTGAACAAAGTAGGTTCCTTCAGCGGCAAAAATACATACACTAATTTCCGTATTACAGAAGTGCAGACAGAGATCAATTCAAAACTGGTGTATGGTGATTTCTCTGCCAAAACATTGGGTACAGGATTTAAAAATGGAGAGTTCCAGCTGACATATACAGATGTGAAATTAGGTGTACCGCAGCGGCTGGGCCTGCACATAAAGGTACAGCTTAACCGGGGTGATGTGAAAACAGGAGAGCTGTCATTGAAGAATGTTGTCAACATCAAGAAAAACTCACAGTTAACATATACGGCTTCTACCAGTTCAGCTGACGACAGATCTCCATCCATCAGTGTAAATGGGGTATACAGCGACATTGACTTCGAAAGCCGTTGATGCATATAATTCCTTCGTTAAACATGTAAACTCTCACCGCTAAATCTCATTTATGAAAACGTTACGTCTTGGCTGGTTATTACCAGTACTATTGGTCTTTTCCGTGTTCACATTTTCTGCATTCACCATCATTAACAATGAAAAAGTAAGGGGGAGTGGAAACATTAAGGAAGAGGCCCGCACTGAAGGACCATTCAGAAGTATCAGCACTTCCGGTTCATACAATGTATACATCACGCAGGGGGCGAAACACGATATACGGATTGAGGCGGATGATAACCTGCTGCCTTTGATCATCACCAAAGTGAGCGGCAATGATCTTGAGATCTATACTAAAAAAGGATATGATATTAAGCCTTCCAAAACCATTAATGTTTATGTGACATTGGATCAGCTGGAAGAATTGTCTTCCAGTGGAAGCGGAGGTTTCTATAGCAAAGGCAAACTCAAAGGAGGCAATGTGAAATTTTCCTTCAGCGGCTCTACCAATACTGAACTGGACCTGAATGCAAATGATCTGAAGGTAGAAGTATCCGGTTCAAGCCATCTGAACCTGAAAGGAACTATTCCCGCTACCAGGTATGACATATCCGGTTCCGCTGATGTGGAAGCATTGGAGCTGCAGGCTGATAACGCTAATATCTCCATTTCAGGCTCTGGCAAGCTGGATATAGCAGTTGAGAAAAAACTGGATCTCAGTGTATCCGGAATGGGTAAAGTCCGCTATAAAGGATCACCTGTTATCAATCAGTCTTCTTCCGGTATGGCGAAGATCTCTAAAATAGACTAAAGATAGTTGTTGGCTGCTTGTACATACAACGCAGCCGGTTACCGGAAGGCATTCCGTTAACACACCCCGGGTATTGTCCCGGGGTTTTTTTATAACTCCTCAGTATGATTTATATTTGTCTCCCTTAAGCGATTAACGATATAAAACATTTTATCATGCCGTCCTTTGATATTGTTAGCAAAGTAGATACTCAGACACTTGATAATGCGGTAAATACCGTAAAAAAGGAGATTACCACCAGGTTCGACTTCAAAGATTCCCATGTGAACATGGAATTGAATAAAAAAGACCTGTCCTTAAATGTGGAAGTGGAAAGCGAAATGAAGCTGACGCAGGTCATAGATGTACTGATAAGCCGTACGATGCGCCATGGACTGGATGCTACTATCTACGACCTGAGCAAAGAGCCATATCAGAGTGGGAAAGTGGTAAAAAAAGAGATTCCGATAAGAAACGGAATCAAACAGGAAGACGCCAAGAAGATTGTAAAACTGATAAAGGATTCCGGTGTTAAGGTGCAGGCCGCCATTATGGATGATATTGTGCGGGTAACCGGAAAGAAAATAGATGATTTACAAGAGGTTATACAAAAGACCAAAGAAGCGAACTTAGGTATTCCTTTACAATACACCAACATGAAGAGCTAAATATTTAGTCTTTTGTTGTTGTTTTTGAAATAATTATTTTACCTTTGCACCCTGTCTAATAATATTGGTTGAAACCAAGCATGGCATTCATCATGCATCAGAGGAATGAATATGCGGGGTTGCATCTGGTAACAAAAAGAAAATTTAAATTCAGATGAAACAGGGAATCCATCCAGAAAATTACAGATTTGTAATATTCAAAGATATGTCTAACGGACACACTTTCTTGAGCCGTTCTACCGCTCCTTCTAAAGAAACACTCAAATGGGAAGATGGTAACGAGTATCCGTTAATTAAACTGGAAATTTCCAATACTTCCCACCCATTCTATACCGGGAAAAATGTATTGGTGGATACAGCGGGTCGTATCGACAAGTTCAACAAGCGTTACGCTAAGAAAGCCTAATAAGGCCTTTAAAATAATTTTATTAATCCCATCGGCATTTCCGGTGGGATTTTTTATTTTTATCCCCTATGGAGCGGAATTACATTCTTTTTGACACACCTGCACGAGAGTTGTTATATCCCTTCACCCATACACGACCGGTCGCCGCCTGCCGAACAGGTATACTGACTATCGCAGAAAAATGGGAATACTGGCTGAATGCCAGTATCAGCCACCTTACCGTTCCTTACTTACAAAGGAAATATCCACTAAAAAAAAATGAGACCGTTCCGGCAGTGTTTGTTGATGGCAGTATTTTGCCTGATGAAGCGCTGGTACGTGCTATTCATGAACTGGAACCTGGTCAGGGGCTGTATAAAGACAATGAACTGGTGGCAAATGTTACTCCCGGAAATGAGCTGGATGCAGAACCTCTAGAACGAAAAGAGTATCTTGGTGCGGTTTCACGGATCAGGATGCCCTGGGACTTCTTTTTACTGAACGATCAGGCTATCCGGAGTGATTTTGAACTGCTGACAAAAGGGAGGGTATCTGCTCCTATCAGCGAGACGAATAAGGTGACGGCGCCAGAGCGTATCTTCCTGGAAGAAGGGGCTGTGGTAGAGCATAGCATCCTCAACGCCAGTACCGGCCCTATTTATGTGGGTAGAAATGCCGAGATCATGGAAGGCTGTTTGATCAGGGGAGCGCTGGCACTGGGAGAAAAAGCCGTGTTGAAGATGGGTAGTAAAGTATACGGGGCTACAACCCTGGGACCGGGAAGCATAGGAGGGGGAGAGATCAAGAATGTGGTGATGTTCGGCCATTCCAATAAGGGGCACGACGGCTATCTGGGGGATACCGTGATCGGGGAATGGTGCAACCTGGGAGCAAATGCAACCAGTTCCAACCTGAAGAACAATGCCAGCACTGTAAAAGTATGGATAGAGGCCTATAAGAGGACCGAGCCTGCTGGCCTGAAGTGTGGACTATTAATGGGTGATTACAGTCGCTGTGGCATCGGGGCGCTGTTGAATACCGGAACCGTTATTGGTGTATCCTGTAATATCTTTGGCGGAAGCCTGCCTCCTAAGTTTATCCCTTCCTTTTCCTGGGGTGGGGCAGCCGGACTGGAACCTTACCGGCTGAAACAGGCAATGAGAGATGCCGGCATGTGGATGCAGTTTAAAGGACGGCAAATGGAAGAGGTGGATAGAGAGATACTGCAAACCCTTTTTACAATTTTAGGTGAATAACACTTTTTAAAAATCAATATAGCGATAGACATGAGAAAAAAAATCGTTGCTGGAAACTGGAAAATGAACCTGACCCTGGGCCAGGCAGAACAGCTGATCAATGACATATTGCAGGCTGGCCTGCGATTGAAGGATGGACAGGAAGTGGTAATGGCCACGCCTTTTCCATATCTGTTGAAAGCAAAGTCATTGTTGAAAAATACCCCTGGTTTTTACCTGGGAGCTCAGAACAGCGCATCTGAAAAATCAGGCGCTTATACCGGTGAAGTATCTGCTGAGATGTTGCAGTCTGTAGGTGTTGATTATGTGATACTAGGCCACTCCGAAAGAAGGGAATATTTCCAGGAAAGCAATGCTACCCTGGCTAAGAAGATAGATCTGGCCCTTGCTAATGGCCTGAAACCGATTTTCTGCTGCGGTGAGCCACTGGAAGTGAGAAAAGCTGAAACACAGAATGAATATGTAGCAAAACAGCTGGAAGAAAGCCTGTATCATTTAACAGAAGAGCAACTGAAGAATGTGGTGATCGCTTATGAGCCGATCTGGGCAATCGGTACCGGACTGACTGCCAGCGCAGCACAGGCTCAGGATATGCATGCTTTCATCAGAGCACAGATAGCTGCTAAATATGGTAGGGAAGCAGCGTTACGTACCAGCATCCTGTATGGTGGTAGCGCAAAACCTTCCAATGCAGAAGAGCTGTTCGCATGTCCGGATGTAGACGGTGGTCTGATTGGTGGGGCCTCTCTGGTAGCTGCTGATTTCCTCGCTATTATTCAGAAGCTCGGATAATTGTAAGAGAATATATCATTATAAAGCAGTCTGCCGAAGGCAGGCTGCTTTTTTTATGCATACGAGAACCGCGGGTAAGCATGGCGAAAGTCTATCAGCTTCAGTTCCAATTTGATATATCGGCGAGCAAAAAAAGTTAGTATTTTGTGCTAAAAAAATTAGTATTTCAGGGAATCTTCTTTATATTTGTATTGTCAATATTCAAATAACCAATACATCTTAAGTTAAAAACTTACTTGGTTATGCATACAAATAACAACATTGCATTTGAACAGGAAACATTGTATGATTACTTGTTGGTAGTAAGTCCCGGTACTAACATTACCAATGACGTAACAGCATTGAAGAAATTAGTAGCCCAGGAATTGGGAATGTATGGCAGTCGCTTTTCCAAAGCCCATATCAGTCTTTTCAGATCTGTATTTCCTGCAAGATTTCAGGATGATTTCATTCATCTGTTAGATGATGTAGCAAAGAAACAATCAGGCTTCACGTTATATACCTCAAAGTTTGATCATTTTGAACATGGTCCTGACAAGCGTACCATTTATATCAATGTAGCTAATCCCAAACCTCTCGTTGAGCTGCATAAAAAAGTACTACAGGAGTTTGATATAAAGCCAGCCTCATTCAAACCACATATCACTATAGCAAGAGCTATCAGTACACCTGAATTTGATAAAGTATATGATCACTTTTACAACCAGGTTTTTGTACGTAGTTTCCAGTGCAAGAGCTTTTCATTATTGCGTAAGCCAGCCAGTGGCGGTAGTTACGAGCTCGTGAAGGAGTTTGTATTCGGAGATGAAGCTGTTCTGCAGGATGCTACGCTCTTTAACTACGCTAATTACGCCGCGTAAATTGTATTAAAAATATATAAGCTGTATTTACTGTGTCAATTGTATCAGCCCGTGTAAGCTATATCAGTTGTGTAGGCTGTATATGCCGTGTAGACTATATTGGCTCTGGAACTGCATATCCCGTGTAAACTGTATCAGTTGTGTAGGCTGTATATGCGATGTAGATTGTATTGGCTCTGCGAACTGCATATTCCGTGTAAACTGCATCGGTTGTGTAGGTGGTAAATGCTATGTAGAATGTATATGCTCTGCGAACTGCATCAGCCGTGTACGTTGCATAGTCTGTGAAGGCGACGAGGTTTGTATAAGTTCATCAGACAGCATAATCTGCGCCGGTTAGTTGGCATAACACTGCGTAGTCCGTATTATCAATATAACATAAATACATAAAGTACTTTTCTTATTGGCTTTTATTCCATGTTTGTTAGCCCATTTTTATTCAGATTTTAATTTTTCCGTTTACACGGCTGTTTGTAGATTTGAGAAACACAATTACTCATCCTTCATCACCGCGTTATATGGAAAAGATACATAAGCATATCCTGGTAAAAGGAAAAGTCCAGGGCGTGTATTTCAGAGCCAGTACGAAACACACAGCAGATGATCTTGGCATTACAGGAGAAGTGAGGAATTTACCTAATGGCAATGTGCTGATCACTGCAGAAGGAGAGGAGAGTAAGATGGAGGCGTTTATTGCCTGGTGCAGACAGGGACCACCTTTTGCTAAAGTTACTGAGCTTATTATTACTGTTGCCCCTTTACAGGATTACAAAGCGTTTGATGTAGTGCATTAAGATCCGCTGCTGCTATTATTGTTTAATAACTTTCATATAGGTTTTTGTTTGCAAATACCTGCAGCCACTGCAAATAATGGTAGTGTTAGCAAGTATTTGCCGCGGCTCTAAGTGTTTTCCCTCAAACAAATTACCATGCAAAAGGGCAGTCCTGTGGGTTCACAGGGCTGCCCTTTTGTATAATAGTTCACTTATAAGTCGATCACTTCAACGCCACCTTGCCGTTGAACGATTTGTCCAGCGCAGCTTTAGGTACAATGATAGTGATAGTATTAATAGCAAAGTAAGGAACAGATACTTTAATGAACCCGTCAAAAGGTCCCGACTTACTGCCATAGGAGTTCTTAACAATAAAGAACTCTTTTCCTTTCGCCGTCTTTCCTATGCCAGTGATATGCATCAGGTGATCGTCCTGGGTGATTAAGCCGTCAAATAACTGCTGACGTTCATCCTGCGTGTATTTCTTTTCCTCCAGATCAGGATTGATGATGTTGCCACGCGTCAGGGAATCTACCATAGGGCGCATCGCATATCCCTTGCCAACCATGAAGCCCCGGTTGCTCACGTCTGTATCCCACAACACGGTATAACCCTTTTCAAGGGTGCTTTTGGCAATGTTGATCAACTCATTGATAGGCACATTATAATAAGCTCCGTTGGAGAAGTTGTCCGGCACCTCCAGGATGAAGGAACTATAGAAAGGATGATGCGTAAAGGAAGTGAGGCTTACATAGTCATCAGGATTGAACTTTATGACATCCCTCGCAAATGTTTTGGGAGTATAGTTACGTCCATTGTAGCTGAAGTTAGCCGGCGGTGTCCCCAGATGTTTGTCCATGATAGCAGTGATCCCCGTTTCCCAATCAGCGGGAATCGGCTTAGGAAGCTTCAGAATGCTATCCAGGTAGCTTTTCATCTCAGACACCAACTCCGCATGATCGTGCGACATATGGCCATCTCTCAGCCCACTATAGACGTTTTCAGGCACTATACCATACTCCGCTACCGCGTGAAGCACATCATGCCCCAGCCCTCCTTCATCAAAACGGGCAAATCCCTGCCTGTGGATGTAGTTTTCTGCCTTTTCAAGGTATATGTTACGCACAGTGAACATTTCCGAAAGATCGAGCGTTGGCTGGCCTTTATGGAGGCATTCCGATTCGATCATGGAGGTGGTGGAAAAACACCAGCAGGTACCGGTATTCGCCTGGTCTTTCACTGAAGTCACTGGGTTATTCCTGATGATCCGGATCTCTTCAAGGGTTTTTGTTTCCTGGGCACGGACCTGTAAGCAGAGGAATAACGCTGATAATACTAGATATGATCTCATATAAAGGGAGATTTACTTCCTAAAGATAAGGGGTAAAGGCATATAAAAAGCGCCACTGCTGTATGAACGGCAGTGGCGCGTAGAATGACGGAAAAATGAAGGTTATTTCTCGTTGATGTTGACACTTAGGTTATCTCCCTTCCCTGTGATGGTGGCCTCATCGGCTTTGCCCAATGCGTCAGCATATTTCTTTAACACATCGTTAGACTGTTGCACACCGTTAATAGTGAGGACACCGTTCTTCTTTTCTATGGTGAATCCTTCTGCTACATTGATGAGGTTATCTTCGGCCATTCTTTTGACCATATTTTTGTATTTATCAGATATCTTTCTGTCAAGGGCCACATGCTGCTCATCTAATTTTATTTCATCAGATGTACGGGCTCTTTTAGAAACACTGATCTCTTTCCGGACATTTCTCTGCGCTTCTTTAATTTCCTGTTTTGCCTTTTCTATTTCTTTTCTGGCATTTTCCATGGCATCTTTATACTCTTTGCTGTCCATGGCGCCTCTGGCTTCCGCCATGCTCTTTTTAATGATGTCATCGATATTGATGTTAGCCATAGCAGCTTTAGCACTTTCCATACCCATGCGCACACTTTCTTCAATTATCTTTGGATCTACCAGTGTGTCTGGCATGTTTTTCATGCTGGATTTAACTTCATCGTTGATCTTCTTCCAGTCTACATTCTTCAGCGCAGTAGAGACCTCTTCGTTAACCTTTTTCCAGTCAACGTTTTTCATTGCGGTGGACACCTCTTCGTTGATCTTTTTCCAGTCGACATTCTTCATAGCATTGGAAACCTCCGCATTGATCTGGTTCCAGTCTATGTTTTTCATCGCTTCATCTGCAGCGTCCAGACCTTCTTGTGCGGCCTTCTCAGCGGCTAATTTTTCAGCGCGGATTTTCTCACTTCTTCCTGGTACGGTGTCTGTGAAATAACGCGCCATGCTGAGTGCGTGTGAAACAATTGGGGTGACTATAGCAGGCGCAATGGGAGTACTGGCGACGTCTTCCTTCACAACAGGTTTTTTGTTGTCGCGTTGCTCTTCTTTATTGGAGGGATTGAGCCATGCGATGGACACCAGTCCTACTGCAATGATCATGACAGCCAATAATTTTTGCGTATAGTTAATATTTTTAGTTTTCATTTCCATGATGCGTTTGATGCGGTGAAATAAATGTTGTTTATTGTCTGCCGCCGCCATGGCCATAGCATTGACTGTTAACCGGTATTCTTCCAATGCTACCAGGGCTTTGGCGTAATGCAGCGGTTGCACCTGATTTGTAAGTACAAGATCGTCGCAACAGTGTTCCCTTTCAAGACGGATGTTCTTTGATATCCACCACACGAAAGGATTAAAAAACAGGATGGTTTCAACAATGGATTGGAAAATATTCAGGAGATAATCATTACGTTTGATATGTGCCAGTTCATGCAACAGGATAGCTTCCAGCTGTTCTGCCGTCAGGTTGTTGAACATAGCTACGGGTAATAAAATGACTGGTTTGAGGAACCCGATCATGACCGGTACCTGGATGTACTGTGATATCAACAGTTTCACCCGGCGTGGGATCCTGAGTTGGGCAGTAAGTTTCTGCAGGTGTTTCTCCCATGCTTCGTCAATAGGGAGTACCTGCTTCTTCTTTATCTGCTGTAATTGTACCAGGTCCAGTGTCAGTTTGATGGTCATGACGGCAACCCCGGCCACGTAGATGGCTACTAATACAGGAAACCACATTTCAAGGCCAGGGAAGAGATCTGTAAGCTCTGTCTGGCTTTTATAGATGGCCGGAACGGTGACTGCTGCAGACGGCCGTATACCGGTTTCTATCATCAGATAAGCTGCCTGATGCACTCTTCTTACAGCTTCTATCTGTAACCACAGCGTCACGGCGAACCAGGTAAAAATGCCTGCCAGAGAGATGTAAGACAGATTGTATTTTATACTGGAACTTGCCTGTGGCCAGAGTAATAAAACGATCCGCAGACAGACGAAGATGAAAAATGCCTGCCAGATTGAGTGTAGAAGGGCCCATCCGAAAGCCTGGATCAGGTCTGCGGTGAAAGGAAGTTGTGCAATCATGATTGTACAGATTAAACGCGTGGACGCGGTTTTACTTTTTCTGTTGCTGCTCTATCTCATTCAGATACTGTTTGATCTTATCCAGCTCTTCCTGCGAAGAACGATGGTTACCCAATGCCTGCAACACAAGCTGTGAGGCAGAACCGTTAAACACCGTATCTATCATCTTGTTGAGTAGTTGCTGCTGTGTACTTTCCTGGGAAATGGCAGCTTCGTACACATGTGTCTTGCTGCTGGTATCCCTTTTTAGTAAGCCTTTCTCATGCATGATCTGCATCAGCTTGAGGGTAGTAGTATAACCTGCATCTTTGCTTTTCTCCAGTATTTCGTGCACATCCCTCACAGTACCGGAACCTTTCTCCCATAAAATCCCAAGGATCTCCAGCTCACTTTCTGTCGGCTTGATGTTTTTGGCGGTACTCATTTATTTCCAATGATTATTGATCTACGAATATTTTCGTAACAAATGTACGACAGTTTTCGTAATTGCCAAATGTGAGGGGATATTTTTTTAGTGGAGGGTGGGGAACGGTGATTATCAGGGGTAAACGGGGGACAAAAAAACAGGCATGTTATTCCTCTGCATGAAATCGTTCAGCGAGATGAGCAACGATGCCTGTATCAATATGACTACTTAGAACTTACTGGCTTTGAGGCCAACTTAACGGACGGGCAGTTTAGATCTGCCATCGGTAAAACCTGTTCTATCAGAACTTACCTGCTTTGAGGCCAATATTAAGGGACGGGCCGCCTAACTTTCCGTCAGTGATGCCTGTGGTATTGGATCCCCCAACATAACGGTATGAAGCTCCTACATCCAGGCGCAGGAATTTTGTAATATTTAGCTCAACATTGGCATATGGTTCTGCTACGAAAAAACCGTGGTTATCATACGTGTGGTCATGGTCATCGCCATCCCACCAATTCTTATTTCTCCTGCCTGCAGCACCACCGCCGATCAAAGCACCTGCTGTCCAGTGTACCAGCTTATCGGAATTATGAATGTACTCTGCTACAAAACCGGTATACCAAAGATTCAGATATTCTTTCTGGGCATTGGCATTCACAGCCGGCATATCTACATTGTTAACCAGGGAATAGGCGCCTGCTCCGAGCATGATCTTGCCGTTCAATAATACACCACCGTATCCACCGGTTAGCAATCCAAATTTACCATCAATGGGTGTAAATTTGGCTGCAGGCGCGCCATATGCGCCGATAGTTGTTTTTTTACCGCTTTTAGAAGAGAATAATGTTTCGGTGGTGGCATGCTGTGCCCAGGCCTGCTGTGCAGCTAGCACCAGCAGCGCTGATAAAATCTTTTTCATAAAAATTGCTTAAAGTTGTTTTGAGTGTAGCTGGCTAAAGCGTGTTTCTTTAGCCAGCTTGTTATTATAGTGAGAGATTATTCAATAACCCTTTCTTTGCTGCTTACAGCAGAAGTTCCGAACCAGCCTAACAGCCTTTGTTTTCCGCCACCTGCCGTAACATTGATGGCATTACATTTTACATTTTCCAATACTTTGGCGAAAAGACCGCCTGAGTTGAGCTGATTATCCACCTGTGTCAGGAAGAAATGACTCTGAGAAGTGAGTGAACGTAACTTAACGATCACCTTTTCTCCCTTCTGGAATGGTTTGTCAAAGTCAGTCACCGCTTCCTGGATAGGCAGTATAAATGCTGAACCATCTTTAACGCTCTGATCAAAATAACCATCTATAGAAAAGGCATCGCCTACTTTATGTTGCAGATCATTCCTGTAGGAACGCATCCAGTAGTAATCCACGCCACCTTTGATATCTATGGCATGGAACTTTGCCACATATCCATCTTTGTCCACAAAACTCTCACCTTGCTTTTCATACTTGTAAGAAATAGAATCGATCGGTGTTATTCTCTTGATGGTATCTATCGCCTCAAACACTTCTGTGTTATATTCTATCCTTAATCTGTAAGCATGTCCGATCACACCGAGGGTTTCATTGTCTCCCGGATTATATGAATAAACCCCGTTGGCGAATGCGAACAGATATGATTTGTTTGCTGTCTCATCGATGAGCGTGATACGTGCATCGTCTATAACCGGTGCCGGCGCCTGATCGGTATATGGTACTGATTTGGTGAACTTAATCTTTT
This sequence comes from Chitinophaga ginsengisoli, assembly GCF_003014595.1. GTDB lineage: Bacteria > Bacteroidota > Bacteroidia > Chitinophagales > Chitinophagaceae > Chitinophaga > Chitinophaga ginsengisoli. The sequence goes on from NZ_PYGK01000004.1 coordinate 518,214, forward strand.
GTACACCTGGTTCAGTGGTGATCCAGGCATCCAGTACAGGATAGGAAGTGCCCTTCTTAACGTTGATATCTATCGCATCTTCACAGGCAGTGAAAGCTGCTACCATCGCTATTAATATGCTAAGTCTGATCTTTTTCATCTGTATTCTTTTTAAAGGATGGTTTAGAATTTGAAATTGTAGGTGATACCAGGAATGATAGAACCGATGATGGAAAGACGAACGGCCTCTTTTTTGGACGGATCATCATCATTCTGTTTGAAGTAGATGGTATATGCATTTCTGCGACCATATACGTTATACAGAGAGAATACCCATTCTCCTTTCCAGCGGCGCAGCTGTTTTCCTTTCAGCGTCAGAGACATATCCAGACGGTGGAAGGCTGGCAGCCTGTAGTTGTTGCGTTTATCGGTACTGTTGTATGGAATGTCCCAGTCCTGGAACTCAAGCCGGCTATCGGCAAATGTACCTGGTGTACCGGAAGCGTAAACCCAGTTGGCGGAAAGAGAGGTACGCTTGTTCAGTTCATGTGTAATAACAAGGTTCAGGTTGTGTGTACGGTCGTAACGGTTCAGGAACCATTCATTTAGGCTGATACCATTGGTTTGCCTTTCAGAGCGGGACAGTGTATAACTTACCCATCCGGTAGTCCTGCCGATATCTTTTCTGGCCATCACTTCCAGACCATAAGAGCGGCTGTGCGACTGCAGCAGGTCAGCTTCAATCTGCTGGTTCAGTTCCAGGTTCGCGTTGTCGATATAATCCAGCTGATGCTCCATTTTTTTGTAGAAAGCTTCTGCTGATATTTCAAAGATGCCGGACGGTGCATCATATACATATCCTACGGTGTACTGGTCAGCAACCTGCGGCTGTATATTGTTGGTGCTTGGCGTCCATATATCCAGCGGAGTAGGAGATGCGGTGTTGGACAACTGGTGCATATACTGTGTAGTACGTGCATAAGACGCCTTGATCGCATGGTCCGGGGTGAGCGCATAGCGCGCTGTGATCCTTGGTTCCAGGTAGCTGTAAGCCTTGATCAGCTCATTGGCGCCATATTCTTTTGTTCCCACAAGTGTTTTGCGGATACCGGCAGTTGTGTCATTGTAGTAGTATGCAGTGCCTTTACCCAGGTATTGATAGTTGGAGAGCCTTACACCGTACTGGATACCTAACTTGTCGTTGGGCTTCCACTCATGATCCAGGTAGGCGGCTGCTTCAAGACCATGTTGCTGTGTCAGCTGCTGTACGCTGGTTTCGTTTCCTTCCACACCTGTACCGGTACCTGGTTTGAAGGTGTAGTAAATACCCTGCAGACCGAAGTGCAGACTGTTTTGTGTATTGATGTAGAAAGTAAATGCAGGTTTTACACCGTAGTTGATGATGTTGGAAGTCCAGTCGTAAGACTGATTTTGTTCCCCTGCGCCTTTCGCACTTTCATTGTTGAATTTAAGGCTATAGTCATAGTTACTGTAGAAGGTGGTCAGGTTCAGGAACGTACGGTTGGTGAATACGTGGTTCCAGCGTACAGTAGCTGTTTTATTACCCCAGTTCATGTTGATCCGGGTACCAAAACCAAACACATCCCTTCCAAGATAACCGCTGGCAAACAGGGTATTGTTCTTATTCAGCTTGAAGTTCACCTTTCCGGTCAGGTCATAGAAATTCAGTTTGGTGTCTTTCATGTCTCCTTTCAGGAAAGGCTTCATCAGGATGTCGATATAAGAACGGCGTGCCGCCAGAATGAAGGATGATTCATCTTTCTTAATCGGTCCTTCGAGGGACAGCCTGCTGAATACATTGCTTATACCGCCATTTACGTTGAATTTTTGGTTGTTTCCGTCCTTCATGCGTATATCTAGTACAGAGGAAGTACGACCGCCGTATTCGGCCGGAAAACCGCCTTTAAGGAGATTGATACTTTTCACCGCATCCGGGTTGAACACAGAGAAGAAACCCATCATGTGTGTAGAGTTATAAACAGGGGCCTCGTCCAGCAGGATGAGGTTCTCGTCTGCCGCACCACCACGCACGTTAAAGCCGTTGGCGCCTTCACCTACTGTATTCACACCGGGAAGTGTCTGGATAGAGCGGAGTACATCCACTTCACCCATGAATGTGGGCATTTTCTTCATCTGGGCTATATCCAGTCTGTTAAGACTTGTAGTCAAGGTATTCACCGCCTTTTCCTGTTTGTTGCCGGTTACGGTTACAGTACTTAACTGGCTGCTGGATTTCTCCATTTTAATATCCAGGTTCTTGTTGGACTTCAGCGATACACTCATTTTAATAGGTGCATAACCAATGTAGGAGAACTGGATTTCGTGATCGCCCGCAGGCAGGGTGAGAGAGTAAAAGCCATATTCGTTGGTCACTGTGCCCAGGCTGGTTCCTGCTTTCGATACGGATATACCAATCAGGCTTTCTCCATTCTGTTGGTCTTTTACATAACCGCTTACAGTATATTTCTGTTGTGCGCAAGCATGACGGACCTGTATAAGCAGCAGGCATACGCCAAGCAGCATAAATAATTTTGTCTTCATATAAGGTTAAGGTTCTTGTAATTTTTAATTGCGGATAGCTGGCCTTGCTATAACATTTTTTATTTACGCATCTATGACGTGGAGGGAAGGGGTTACCCCTATAAAGCTATAGGGGAATTTTTTTGGGCTGGATAACTTAGTGGGGATTAATCAAGTCTTTCGCACTGGTAGCCCATGCAGTGGATAAAAAGTATAATATCATTCTCAGCTACAGGGGCGGAACCGGCTACAATACGCATTACTTTATCACAGTCTTCAATATCGATACTACAATTAGTAACGTTAAAGTGTTGTTGTATAGCCTGTATGACATCCTTCTTATCCTGATGGGTGCATATATTTGTACGGAATATTCCGATCTCCATGACTATGATATTAAATATTAAGGAATATTTTTGTGCAAAATTGCTGCTCTTCATCCGGATAGCTGTTACATGAAAGGGATTAAAATTTATATTTAAAGGATTTTTATGGACATCCAGATTAAAAATGATGCTAGCGAATTGATATTCAGTGAACAAATGAAATTTCCGATGCCGAAATTCCTGTCTCCTTCCCTGATTGAGGAAAAACAGCGCTTCAATTACCATTTTGCAGAGGCTAATTTCCAGGAAATTTATTTCGACGGATATCATATCGCCATTGGAGATGTTCATGTTTATGAGAACCTGCACATCTATACCACAGAGCATATCCCCACTATATCCCTGATCTTCATGCTGAACGGCCAGTTTGTAACCGGTCCCGATATGGTTACCGGCAATTTTGGCAAACGTCGCTACCAATCCCTGGAACACAATCTTTTCTTTAATCCAAGTCCGGCAGAAAATATAGACGTAGACAAGCAGCGCGGCTTTGAACTGATGGCTCTCGCTTTCTCCACCGACCGCTTCCTCGACATCGCCGCAAACGGAGGCCGTGTACTGGATAGCCTGGCCAATGAAGTAGCGGGAGGCAAAGGTGCTTACCTCAACAAAAAGATCAATCCACCCATCACCACCCGTATGTTGATGGTACTGGAAGAGATCCGCCAGTGCCAGTTCATCGGAGGCGTCAAGAAGTTGTTCCTGCAATCCAAAGCCCTCGAGCTACTGGCCCTGCAATGTGAACAATATGAGCGTGTAGAACATGTACGGACTGATTCCTGCGCAATATCCTCCGCCGACAAAGAAAAGATCCACTATGCGAAGGACCTCTTACTAAAAAATATGGAAAACCCGCCCTCCCTGGCAGAGTTATCAAGACAGGCAGGACTCAATGAGTTCAAATTAAAGAACGGCTTCCGCCAGGTTTTTGACAATACAGTATTTGGCTATCTGAACGATCACCGGATGGATTATGCCCGGAAGATGATTGTCACCCAGGAATATTCACTGACCGAAATAGCTGAGCAACTGGGATTTTCTTCCATACAACACTTCAGCCTCGCCTTCAAGAAGAAATTCGGCGTCAGTCCTAGCAAGATTAAATAACAGGAAATACCAGATAGGGGCCTTTCATTCACATGGCCTCAAATTGTCCCCTTCGCCTTTGCCATGTTTTAGCACATAGGCCAGTGGGAGCTCGGGTATTGATTCCTACCTTCGGTTTTTATAGGTGATAGAGATCATTTGTTATTCTTATTATATTGAATGCGAACTTACAGTGATTCATGCGCCGACCTTCTTGCTCACGGTGCAGGATGGGATCACTGGCTGAGTTCTTTGAAGTCTCTTGCCATGGGGTTTTGGGAAGGCGGTTTGGCTTGCAATGATTCATGCGCCGACCTTCTTGCTCACGGTGCAGGATGGGATCACTGGCTGAGTTCTTTGAAGTCTCTTGCCATGGGGTTTTGGGAAGGCGGTTTGGCTTGCAATGATTCATGCGCCGACCTTCTTGCTCACGGTGCAGGATGGGATCACTGGCTGAGTTCTTTGAAGTCTCTTGCCATGGGGTTTTGGGAAGGCGGTTTGGCTTGCAATGATTCATGCGCCGACCTTCTTGCTCACGGTGCAGGATGGGATCACTGGCTGAGTTCTTTGAAGTCTCTTGCCATGGGGCTTTGGGAAGGCGGTTTGGCTTGCAATGATTCATGCTCCGACCTTCTTGCTCACGGTGCAGGATGGGATCACTGGCTGAGTTCTTTGAAGTCTCTTGCCATGGGGCTTTGGGAAGGCGGTTTGGCAGTTGAATATTTATTAAACCCCTGGGAGGGCGTATCAGCAACTTCAAACAACTTAGGCCAGTGATTCCCACCTGCCCGCTCGCTGCGTACGGTCTCTAAACTAACAATAGAGCGGCTACTTTTTCAGGCTGATTCTTCTTTCTGTCTTTCTGTAGTTATTTATTTTCAGGAGTTATCTCCAATGGCCTCAATAACCCAGTTCTTAATTTGAGGCATAAGTAGAAAGCACAAGGCAGTAATCAACTGTTAGTTCATAGACCTCCTACATGCCTAAAGGTTCTACATGTCTTACATATCTATACAATTAGCTTATGGATATACAGAGAAGATCCTGACGATAATCGCTATAGTATTACAAAAGACAATAAAAAATGTATACTACCGAATATACTTTTTAATGCGGCTGCCCTATCATTAGTTTGGAGACCGCACGCAGCTCGCGGCAGGTGGGAATCACTGGCCTAAGTTGTTTGAAGTTGCTGACGCGCCCCACCAGGGGGTTAATAAACATCCAACAGCCAAACCGCCATCCCAAAGCCTGATAGCAGGGAACTTCAAAGAACTCAGCCAGCGATCCCACCTGCACCGCGAGCAAGAAGGTCGGCGCGATAATCACGGACCCGCAAAAGCAAAGCCTGATAGCAGGGAACTTCAAAGAACTCAGCCAGCGATCCCACCTGCACCGCGAGCAAGAAGGTCGGCGCGAGAATCACGGATCCGCCATCCCAAAGCCTGATAGCAGGGAACTTCAAAGAACTCAGCCAGCGATCCCACCTGCACCGCGAGCAAGAAGGTCGGCGCATGAATCACGGATCCGCAAAAGCAAAGCAAGGTAAAACAAAACAAAAGAGGTGCATTCCCAATAAGAATGCACCTCTTTATCGAAATAAAAAACAACTAATCAATTGTGCTGTACAACAGGCCGTACTTTCACCTGCGCCACCTGCTCAGTAGCCTGCGTCTTTTTACTAACCACCGCACCAGTATGATGTATCCCCGCCAACGTAGGCGCTATCACCAATGACACAATCGACATCAGTTTAATCAGGATATTCATCGAAGGACCAGAAGTATCCTTAAACGGATCTCCCACAGTATCCCCTGTAACCGAAGCCTTATGCGGCTCTGATTTCTTATAATAGATCTGCCCTTTTATCTCCACACCTTTCTCAAAGGATTTCTTCGCATTATCCCACGCACCACCGGCATTATTCTGGAACATCCCCATCAGTACACCACTCACAGTAGCTCCTGCCAGGAATCCGCCCAGTACCTCTGGTCCAAAGATGAAACCTACTAAGAGCGGCGTCAGAATAGCAATACTTCCCGGCAGCATCATTTTCCTGATAGAAGCCTGTGTGGAGATAGCCACGCATTTATCATACTCAGGTTTGCCGGTACCTTCCATAATACCCGGAATTTCCTTGAACTGGCGGCGTACTTCTTCCACCATCGCCATTGCCGCTTCACCTACTGCCCTGATAGCCAGGGAAGAGAAGATGAAAGGGATCATAGCACCTATGAAAAGGCCTGCCAGTACATCGGCTTTATAAATATCAATACCGTCAATACCGGCTACACCTACGAACGCGGCGAAGAGTGCCAGCGCTGTCAATGCTGCAGAAGCAATCGCGAAACCCTTTCCGGTGGCAGCGGTGGTATTACCTACCGCATCCAGGATATCTGTTTTCTCACGCACTTCTTTAGGCAGTTCACTCATTTCAGCAATACCACCTGCATTATCAGCTATCGGACCGAAAGCATCGATTGCCAGCTGCATAGCAGTGGTAGCCATCATACCTGCGGCTGCAATCGCCACACCGTACAGACCTGCACAGGCGAATGAACCATATATACCCGCTGCCAGCACGATGATGGGAAGGAGGGTAGATTCCATACCTATCGCCAGACCCGCAATCACGTTGGTAGCATGACCAGTGGAAGACTGACGGATGATAGACAACACCGGACGTTTGCCCATAGCGGTATAATACTCAGTAATAAGACTCATTAAGGTACCTACTCCAAGACCTACAAAGATGGCGCCCACCACACCGTTTTGTGTGATGGCTTTGGTGCCGGCTTTGAGTTCGCTGGTACCGGCTACGAAGTCACGTTTCAGGTAGATCGCTTCGCCCGGCAGGATATAATATACCAGCGCTGCACTCGCGATAGCAGAGAGGACGATAGAACCCCAGTTACCCATGTTCAGGGCTTTTTGCACGGAGCCTGTACTTAAACCTACGCTATCAGATATTTTTACAAAGAAAGTAGCGATGATAGAGAAAACAATACCCAGGCCCGCAATGAGCATAGGCAATATGATAGGGCCGACGCCGCCGAAATTGTCATTGGAAATGATCTCACTGCCCAGTACCATGGTGGCCAGTACGGTAGCTACATAAGATCCGAAGAGGTCAGCACCCATACCAGCTACGTCACCTACGTTATCACCCACGTTATCGGCTATGGTAGCAGGGTTGCGGGGATCATCCTCAGGGATGCCAGCTTCCACTTTACCCACCAGGTCAGCACCTACGTCCGCAGCTTTGGTGTAGATACCACCGCCTACACGGGCAAACAGGGCGATACTTTCCGCACCCAGAGAGAATCCCGTCAATACCTCAATGGTACGGATCATTTCTTCAGTATTGGCGTTGGCGCCAAAATATGATTTCAGTATGATGAATAGTGAGCCAAGACCCAGTACGGCTAGTCCGGCTACCCCCATTCCCATTACGGAACCTCCTGTAAAGGACACTTTCAATGCGCTGGAAAGACTGGTACGTGCCGCATGTGCAGTACGTACGTTAGCTTTGGTGGCTATCTTCATACCTATGAAACCTGCTGTGGCAGAGAACAGGGCGCCGACAACAAAAGCCAGGGCGATGGTCCAGTCAGAGTTATGGTTTGTTGCTCCCATATAAGCCAGCAATAGCGAGGCTATGATCACAAAGTAGGCGAGGATTTTATATTCAGCTTTGAGAAATGCCATTGCCCCTTCAGCAATATGTGCGGCTATTTCTTTCATCTTTTCATTGCCGGCCTCCTGGCGGGATACCCAGGAACTCCGGATAGCGGTAAATAGCAAAGCTAGTAATCCAAAACATGGAACGAGGTAAACGATATTCATATACGTGATTTTAACAATTCTATAAATATAACCTTTTATGGTTTATAAAAGGAGGGGTTTTACTGACATACTGTGGGTAAAAAAAAGGGTCAGCAGGGTTTTAGTTTATGTAACTCCAGGAAGGTCTTTCCGAGGAACTCAACAATATCTTCCGCTATCATGGCTTCCTGTGAAAGGGCTGCTGCGGCATGATCGCCGGCAAGACCATGCAGGTAAACGCCGAGTAACATGGTCTCCTGCGAACTATACCCCTGTGCCATCAGGGAAGTGAGTATACCTGTCAATACATCCCCGCTGCCACCGGTGGCCATACCGGGATTGCCAGTGGCATTGAACCAGATGGAACCATCAGGAAAGGCCATGGCTGTGTAACGGCCTTTCAACAGGATATTCAGTTGTCTTTCAACGGCATGCTGAGATAATACTTTCAGTCTTTCCTCATCATTGGCTGTTTTACCAAAAAGGCGTTCAAACTCCTTCGGATGTGGCGTCAGTAAAGAACCTGCCGGTACTTTTTTCAGCAGGGCAGGAGAGGAGGCAAGGATATTCAGCGCGTCAGCATCTATCACCATCGGCTGACGGTAATGGTCCAATAGTTTTTCCAATGCCCAGGAGGTACCTGCTGCAGTGCCAAGCCCAGGACCTATACCAATGACTTTAAACTTAGCGGCTGCTTCGGGTGTGAGCACATGATTATGGAAGCCGGAACTATGGTCCTGTTGTTCATCAATAAAACACATCGCTCCCGGTGCTGAGATCTGCATGATCTGATACCCGCATCGGGGAATATGGCAGGACAGCAATCCTACACCGGCCCGCAGACAGGCTTTAGCGCTTAATACAGCCGCCCCGATCTTACCTTCACTACCCGCTATCAGCAGGGCGTGCCCGAATGTGCCTTTATGGGAGAAGGGCTTACGCGGCCGATAAATGCTCCGTACCTGGAAAGCGTCTGTAATATTGAAGCGGGAGGGCGTTTGCGCAATATAATCCGGTGACAGATCTATGGAAAGAATGCATATTTCCCCCACAAATGCTGCGTTTTCAGGCAGAAGGAAGGCTAGCTTATAGAACTCAAAACTAAGTGTCTGATCAGCTTTTATGACGGGATTATTTATGGAAGAAGCATCCGCCTGTAATCCGGAAGGCATGTCTATGGCTACAATTTCGTGCTGTGGTTTCAGATCGTTCAGCTGCTGAATGATACCCGCTATCCAGCCTTCCACCGGACGACTCAGTCCCGTGCCGAGGATCGCATCTACGATCAGGGCATTCCTGTCTAACTGGGGAAGGAGACCGTTGTCAGGAATATCATTTACCGCAGCATGGTATTGCTGCTGTAGTGCATTCCGGTTGGCAGTATGATCATCAGATGCTTTAGTACTGTGATGAAGGATGTAGGCTACTGCATTATAACCCCTGTTACGCAACAGCCGGGTAATGGCGAGTCCGTCACCGCCGTTGTTGCCCATTCCACAGAATATATAGACCGGCGTATCTTCATTATAATGACGGCAGATCCATGCTGTGCAGGCAATGGCTGCCTTCTCCATCAGTGCCAGGCTGCTGATGGGGGTATGCCTTATTGTATAGGCATCTGCGTCGCGTATTTGCTGGGCTGTAAATATTTTCATAGTCAATATCCGCCGGAGGCATAGCTTATAAATATAAGCAAAAAAAAGCGACCATGCCCCGTCAGGCATGATCGCTTTTTAATATTTCAGTCCCCCCCGTTTAGAAAGTGTATCTTACAGAAGCACCTCCGATCTCTTCTCCGACGAAGTTCGTCTCGCCAGTGAAGTTGAAGAAAGGTTTCAGGTCGCCACTCACCACTAGAGGAATTTTCTTGAATTTGTATTCAAGACCTACGATACCGTCCATACCTGGGGTAACATAGGTACCATTGCCATGTCTGAGCCAGCGGTCGTGGTCATAGTCAAAACGGTCATAAATACCCAGGTGTACACCACCACCAAAATACAAGCGGAATTCTGGTTTAGGGAATGGGGCAATATGATATTCATACAGCGCTGTGAACGTTACGTTACTCCTGTTGCTCACGTTTGTGGTGATCAAACCTTCAATGGCATGCGGACCTGCAATGAAGTGCTTAATAGTACCACCTACCAGCCAGGGATTTACGCGTATACCTACAGCTGTTTCATAGTTGGATGATGCGCTAGCACCACGTCTTTGTGCATTTGCCTGTACTGCCATCATTGCACACAGGCTAAATAATAACACAAGTTGTTTCATATTTGTTACTGTTTAGAAATTGCGGATTAGGTTTTTCGATGCTGTTATCTTCAAAAAGTATACCGCACGGACACAGCGAAATCCGTCAGGTCGGAAGAGGTATTGAAGTGAATTGCCGGTTTCCAGTCAAGACTTAGGTTCAGCGGCAACGTTGGAAAGGTATAGTCAATTCCCCCGATACCATCTACGCCTGCGATAAATTTCACATTCCCATCTGTTTCCCGTGTTCCCATATGTGCCCCGCCTCCGATAAACCATGCGAAACCTTCAGTTGTCAGCGCTGAAAGGTCGAAATGGCGCTCATAAAGGCCAGTCACGGTAAAGGTCCCCGAATATACGCCCGCAATACCTTCGACGGCATTCGCATCATCAAAGAAATAACGTACGGTGCCTCCCAAAGGCAGGCCAAGGCGTAGTCCCACTTGTGCATTACTTTTTGTCTGGGCATTCACTATCTGAATACCGACTCCAAGTAGCAGGGCTATGAATATGAAAAGGCGCTTTCTCATTAGTTATTGCAATGCAATGGCAATAACGATGCCAAGATACAGATTATTATTTTTCGTATTGTAAATAACTGGTCATTTTGCTATCCTTAAATAGCAATAACCTATGGTGCCGGCCAGCAGAGATGCAGCAATGACGGCTATTTTGGAGATAATCTGCCACTCCGCATGGGTATAAGCCAGGGTCGAAATAAATATTGACATGGTAAAACCAATACCGGCAATCATCCCTATACCAATCAGTTGCTTCCAGGTAGCCTGGTCGGGCAAGGCAGCCAGTTTAAACCGCACTGCTATATAAGAGAAAAGAAAGATCCCCAGGGGTTTACCAATCACCAAACCAGCCATTATACCATAACTGATACTACTGTTGAAAGTGTGGAGCATGTCCGGTGGAAAAACGATAGCCGTATTGGATAGTGCAAATATGGGCATGATCACAAAATTGACAGGATCATGCAGTTGGTGGATCAGCCGCGATACTTTGGACGAAGGTATACACGCGGCCAACAGTACGCCCGCAATGGTGGCATGGATACCGGAATTATAAATACAATACCAGAGTAGAATGCCGGGAATAAAATAGCACCAGAGCTGCCGTACTTTGCAACGATTCAGGATGATCAACAGGATAAGAATAACACCTGCGGCCAGCAGGTAACCCACTTGTATACTGGCGGTATAGAAAACTGCAATAGTAAGAATAGCACCCAGATCATCAATGATGGCGAGTGCCGTCAGAAAGATCTTCAGCGATAGCGGCACCCTGTTACCTAACAGGGAAAGAATTCCCAGTGAAAATGCAATATCCGTAGCCATTGGAATACCCCAACCATTCGCGTATGGGGTTCCTCCATTAAATATCGTAAAGATCAGGGCAGGGCAGATCATGCCACCAAGGGCTGCAAGTATGGGTAACATGGACTGGCGGATAGAAGATAATTCACCGATGGTCACTTCCCTTTTGATCTCCATCCCTACCAGGAAAAAGAAAGGCACCATCAGGCCATCATTGATCCAGTGAAGGATAGTATGTGGCAGATGCAGCTGCGGGATTGGGATATGCACAACAGTATCCCAGCTGGCAACATAAGACTGTTGCCAGGCTGAATTAGCGAGTAAAAGAGAGATAGCCGTGCAGATGATCAATACAATCCCTACTGCCCGGCTATCCTGTAAAAACTCGTAAATGGGTGATAATAATTTCTTTATCAAAACTCGTCTTCCGCTTTTGGTACCGGTTTTTCTTCTTCTTTTATTTTGGCCTCACTCATAGTGCCCATCAGCTCATATTTACTCTTAGGCTTGCGTCTGATATCCCAGTGGAAATTCTCCAGTTGCATCTGATCCAGCGGGCGTTGCGTGAAAGGATACATCGTTCCTTCCGGATCTTTAATAAAGGAAATATGATGTAGTTGTCCTTCTCTGAAATAGATGTTGATAATACCACTCAGGGTCCTGTTCACACTCACATAGGCCGAATCATCATCCCGGACGTAATAGATGCTTTCTGCGTTACCATCCACATGCATCCAGTCCAGCGACTGACCTGCAAAATAGCCGGTGATCTGGTTACCCTTGATCTGGTTGTACAACTGCGGATCGGATTCTTTCACCAGCAGGGCATTCTGATCAAGTAACAGTTTATCAGCCTTTTGATTTTTGGTATAAAGGAAGATGGTATCTCCACTCAGCTGTGTTTCATTGGCCCACAATATCGGGTTCCTGTAAAAGCGGAAGATAGAATCCTTACTGGAATAATAGATGCTGTCTGCTACACCCTGCAGGGAATCTGAATAGATGCGTACATGATGCCATGCACGGATATACCTGATTTCGCTGGTATCTTTTGTAGCGCTGGTATCTGTCTGTACCGCCAGTTTAGGTGGCTGTGCCAGCATAGAATCTCTTGCAGCCAATGCCCTGGATTTCAGACTGACCACTGCGGAATCTTTAGACAATAGAATACTGTCAGCTTTTAATGCCCGGGTAGTATCCCGAAGAATGGCCATCGCCTTGGCAGTATCGCTGATAATGCCGATGGCGTTACGTTTGAGTGTAATAAGTGCCGAATCTTTCGGCACCACCATGGCCGGGATCAATTTACTGCTGTCGCCCGGGGCCAGTGCGTTCTTCAGTTTCTTCGCAAAGGCAGATGTATCTGCCGGCAGGGTTTCTGTTGAATCCCGTAATGGCGCCCGTATGGAGTCTGGGATATGTGATGTGCTGTCTACTGATACCGTGGTGTCTGTCGAGCTACGGACCGGCGCTACGGTGAAAGTGTCCCTTTTCAGTACGCCCGAAAAGAGCGTGTCTGCTGCAAGGTAGAGCGTATCTTTTTCCCGTTCCAGGATCATGAGCGGATGCTGGGTAGCGAGTATCGTCTTTTCCGTCTGATTTACCGTACCGTAGTTGGACAGGAGGGTCATATGCTGCGCTGTATCGCGATACACCATGTTACCGGTAGCATAGGCCAGTCCGGTGCGTTTGTCCATCGTGATCCTGTCGGCAGTAATGGTAGCAGTACTATCTTCAATAGTAGGCCTGCTATCGAAATTACCCTGTCCTGTTTCGGTATTATATTCTCCCGAAGTAGCATACATGACTGTCTTCCCATCATTGATGGTGGTAGGGGCCACGATAGTTGCTATTTTGGTCTGGGTATTATATAATAAGGTATCGGTGCTGAGTGTGTATTCCGGATCTACCAGCAGTACATTGTAATTGAAATATACATCCTTGGTATCAGCATAGTAGTAGCCTTCCTGGCTGGTCAGCACACTGCTGCCGTTTACCAGTTTTCCCCCTTTCACATAAGTACCTATCCTGGCATTCATGTCATATTGCAGTTCGGGCCCGCTAAGGGTCACCTTACCATCGGTCAGCCGGGCATTATCCCGCAGGGTAGCCATCCTGGTATTACCTTCATAGTGAAGGTATTCTCCGTAGATGTGGATACTGTCTGCCTGGTTAATATGAATATGACCGTAGGCGTCCAGTATATTGGAAGCCCTGTTGATCAATGCACTATCACAATAAAATAAGGTGCTACCCTGGCGGAAAATGGCATTGCCAATGAACCGGTTCAGCTGGATGCTGTCCTTGGTGAGTACATTCAGTTTATCTGACTGAATGATATGTATCACATTGTTCGAGTCTCTTGCCGCGGGTTGTACCTCCTGCGCGGTAGCCGGAAATAGCCTGCCGAGAAAGAGCCCTGTCAGGATAAGCCCGCATTTTACTAATTGCTGCATTTTCAAGGTCATAGTGTCTTTGCGGTATCAGATGGTATGGGCTGTACTTTGGCCTTTTTGCCAAACAGGGAGAAATGCACATAACGTTTTGGGTTTACGCGCAGGTCTTCCAGTAATTTATTCAGGCTATTGAGCGAATTTTGCAGGTTATTATATACTTTCTTGTCGTTCAGCATCAAGCCGATAGACCCATCCGTACTGTTTAATTTAGCAATTGTTTCGTTCAGGCGTGTTGCCATCTGCTGCAGTTCCAGCAATGTTTTATCGAGCTGGCCATTTGCCAGGGCGGCAGTTGTTTTTTCCGCATTGCCCAGGATGGCGTTAATCTTGTCGTTATTATTTTTCAGATTGGCGGTCAGTGACTCCAGGTTATCAAACGTAGCTTTTACGTTCCCGTGCTGAGGATCCAGCATACTGTTCAGGGAAGCAGAAGTACGTGTGAAATTGTTCATGGTGGTGTTCAGGTGAGCGATGGCTTCACGCAGATTCCCTTTAGTGGAAGGATCGAAGATGGAGTTGACAGTCAGGAGTACGGAGTCCACGGATCCGAGTGTTCCCTCCAGTTTCTTTACCAATGGGCTCAGCTGTTCCTTGAGTGCATCGGTAATAGAGCCATCCACAGCGGCATAGATCGTATCGCCGTCTTCAAGATAGGCATTGGCGTTACCAAAGTCAATCTGTACAGATTTAGTACCTAAGAGATCGCTTGCTATACGGGCCACAGAGTTCTGGGGAATATCGATTTTTTTGGTGATCCTGAGCTCAACCAGGATCTTGCCGGCATTCTTATCCATAATTTCCAGATTGGACACGTTACCGACTACGAGGCCATTCACCTGTACAGGGTTAGAGGGCTGAAGACCATTTACCTGGCTATATATGGCATAGATTTTCTTCGTTTTTGAAAAAAGGCTTTTACCCTTTAACAAATTAAAACCCAAAATCAGCATAGCAATCGAGACTGCTGCAAGAATGCCTACTTTGGTTTCGTTTGATACTTTAAACATAGAATACGTTATACGTTGCTGCAAAAATAATCAAAAAAGGTTGCGGGCAATCATGCTCATGCCCCCTGGGGCGAACACGGAATCCGTTGCCTGTTTTTTAACGGCAGACAAATATGCAGCTTTTCAGCAGAAAAAGTAAAGTAATTAAATGTTAAAAGGAAACGACGGGGTCGGGGTAATAACGGGGTAATGTTCCGTTGGGGGGCTCTTAGCGGCTGGCAATATTATCTGCGGATACCAGGGAAGCATTCCAGAATCCTGCTTTTTTAGCTTTGGTCAGTGCAGCATTGGCTTCTTTCTCAGTCTTGAAATTCACCCATATATATTTATTAAGGGACTTGCGGTTGATCACAACGGTTTCACGGATGATAGTGCCGCGTAAGCCGTTGAAAATAGGGGCGCTACGTGTATATCTCTTGTCGGTGACCAGCAATTGTACATCATATTTGAAGCTGACCTTGGGGACGGTTGTCCGGGTAGGAGAGGGGGCTTTCGCCGCTGCCAGCTGCACTTCTTCATCACCCTGACCCATCAGCGCAGCTTTCCTGAAGCCAAGCTGCTTTGCTTGTCGCAAAGCAGCATTAGCTTCAGAACGGGACTTAAAACTGCCCCAGATGTATTTGTATTTATTTACTTTCTTACTGTTCATCACGACCTGTTCCTTCCGGATGGTGCCTCTCAGTTTATTGAAAATGGAGGCGTCGCGGGTATATTTTTTATCGCTGACCAGCAACTGTACATCATATTTATATGGATTTTGACTGGTAGGTGCTGTTGATTTAGCTGATTTGCCGGAGAAAGTTACCTCCCGGGCAACGGTTCTGGTAGTTGTCTGCGTTTTTGTAGCGACAACAGGCGTCTTGGATTTGTTCCTTGACTTAGGGGAATTATAACTGATCGGCGCTGCTTCCATGGTAGACTGCTCTGATGCAGGAGTGGCCTGGCGTTCTTCCGGTGTGCTGTAACGGCCCAGTTCATCTTTATAACGTTTGATGGCTTTAAAGATGCAGTTGGCGGCTTCCTGCTGGCCGGAGGCCGAGTTCAGGTAATCTTCTTCTTCAGGATTGCTGATGAAGCCCAGCTCCACCAGTACGCTTGGCATAGCGGTAGCCTGGAGTACCCAGATACCTTTTTCATCACGCTGGCGCGCACCACGGCTGATGCGGCCTACGCTGGAAAACTCGTCTTCAATGAGTGTGGACAGACGGAGGCTCTGGTCAAAGTAGGCGTTGCGGAGGGTATTTAATAATATAAAGGTTTCAGGATCAGACATGTCCAGTACGGAATTTGCATCTTCGGAGTTGGCATCCAGCATGATCACGGAGGAGCTTTCTTTCAGCGATTCGGTCTTGGCATTGTTCTTTCCGGTAGCCCATACATAGGTTTCGGTACCCTGGGCGGTACTGGGAGAGGTAGCATAGATGGCCCTTTTTACGGGTACCTTACGTTTACCTTTTTTGATGTAAGCAGTTTTGTAACCAACAACGTGACGGGTCGGACCCGCTGAGTTACAGTGAATTGAAATAAAAAGATCTCCTTTTTCCCTGTTAGCTATGATCGCTCTTTCATTCAGATCGGCACGAAGGGTAGAACCCAGGGCATTCCTGGTTTTACGCGTATACACTACACGTACGTCTTTCATATTCGCTTCAATCAGCTTTCCAAGTTGCATCGCCACATCCAGCACTACTCCCTCTTCGGTGGAATATTTACCCCTGGCGCCCGGTGTCTGGGCACTATGACCAGGATCGATGATGATAGTTCTGAGGGGAGGATTTTGCTTTTTTCCAATGACAGTTCGGTTCGTTGCATAAAGAAGGATAGTCCCTAAAAAGATGGCACATCCCAAAAAGATCCAAAATCGGTTCCAGCGCATGACTCAGTTTTTATTATATTTTAGTGGGCGTTAGTAGTATGTTAAATTGTTCGTAGATCGCAGCGTCCGCTTTGACCGTTAAAATGTCGTTCGTATTTTGGCCCTGATAAATGACCGTATGCTTTGTTTGGCCTGGCACTCATTTTCGTTTTACAATTGATAATAATTTGTCTAAAAACATGTAGGTTTGTGCCCGCTTAACACATGCACCTGAATCACAAAAATAATTATAAAAAGTTTTTGCGACAGATATACCTGGTTTTTGCCGGTATATTAATTGTCATTCCCTTCATAATAACAGCTGTCGCTACTCCTGCGCCGGATGCCTATGAGAGTTTTAACAAAAGTTTCACAGATGGCGTACCCAAAGATACGGTGCCTATTCCCAAAACTGATAGTTCCTCAAAGGGAAAAGATACAACATTAAGGCCAGTTACAGCACCTGCGGAAGAGGTGACTGACAGTGTTCCGGTATCAACAGATTATACAGGTACCGACAGTATGTTTGTCCCTAAGCTTTCCAAAGACAGTCTGGACGCGCCTATTACCTATAAAGCTAAGGATTCGATCGTTCTCGTAGTGCCGGATAAACGTTTTTATTTTTATGGTACCGCCAATACCAAGTATAAGAAAACGACCCTTTCTGCGGAACGTATGAATTATACCCAGTCTACAGGTATCATGGAAGCTACCACGGCCCAGGATACTGCCGGTAAGCCTTATGGCCGTCCGCAGCTGGACGATAACGGGCAGGCCTTCGACTCAGATACGCTCAGATATAATATTACCACACAGCGGGCAAAAATCTACAATACCCGTTCCCAATATGGGGAGGGCTTTGTGGCCAGCCAGCAGACCAAACGTGAGCCGGATAACAGCATCTTCGGTTTCAGGAATGGATATACTACCTGTAACCTGGATACGCCTCACTTCCAGTTCAGGGCCAAAAAGATCAAGGTGATACCGGATAAACTGGTTATCTCCGGTCCGGCCAACCTGGAGATCGAAGGCGTGCCTACGCCATTATTTATACCGTTTGCTATCTTCCCCATCACCCACGGCCAACAATCCGGTATCCTGGTACCTGGCTACGTAGTGAATGCACAGAAGGGTATGGGTCTGGAAAATGGCGGTTATTATATAGGTCTGGGCGACAATTTCGACCTGACCCTCCGTGGTGAGGTCTACTCTTACGGTAGCTGGTCCCTTACGGCCAGCCCTACCTACCGGAAGCGCTACCATTATAATGGTGGTATGACGCTGAGTTTTGCCAATACCCGTTTCGGCGATCCATCCGTTAAAACTGAGTTTAGCCGCTCACGTGACTTCCGCGTCATGTGGAACCATAGTATGGACAGTAAGGCGCGTCCCGGCGTTACTTTCGGGGCCAGTGTAAACTTTGGTACATCCAGTTATAATAAGTTCAACGTGTATGATTACTCTTCCCGTGTGAACAATAACCTGGGATCGTCCATCAGTTTCTCGAAAACCTGGCAGGGAAAGCCGTTCAACTTTACCTCCAGCCTTACCCACTCACAGAACCTGACCACCCGCGACGTCAATATATCATTCCCGTCTGCCACCTTTACGATGAATACCATCTATCCTTTCCAGCCAAAAGAAGTGGTAGGCAGGGCGAAGTGGTATCATAAACTGGGGATAGGCTATAATGGTACATTGCAAAACAGTGTCACCTTTAAGGATTCTGTGTTCGGTAAGTCAAAGATGTTTGACGCCTTACAGTCCGGTATGAAACATGCTATTCCTATTTCATTCTCCATACCGGTATTTAAGAACTTTACCTTTTCTCCGTCAATCAGCTATTCGGAATATTGGTTTACCAAGAAGACGATAAGGACATTTAACCGGAATAAGCGTGTTAGTATTGACTCACTGGGAGGTATAGATACAACTTATCAGTCAGGCTTTTTCTCTGCCAGACAAGCCAGTGCGGGCGTTTCATTGTCTACCGCATTGTATGGTATGTACCAGTTTGGCAAGGATTCAAAGATCAAGGCTATCAGGCACGTGATGAGGCCAACTATCAGCGCCTCCCTCGCTCCTGATCTTGCGAAGAACGCTTACTATGACCTTTATTACACCAGGGATAGCCAGAAAGTAAGGCAGTCATATTTCACCAGTTCCTCCGTCGGGGTGCCTTCGGAAGGACGATCGGGGTCTATTTCCTTTGGGATAGATAACAACCTCGAAATGAAGGTGTTCTCGAAAAAGGATACCTCTGCCAATAAGGAGAAAAAGATCAAACTACTGGATGGTTTTGGTATCAATGGTTCCTATAACTTCCTGGCAGACAGCTTCCAGTTGTCCAATTTTAATATCTATGCCCGTACAAACCTCTTTGATAAACTGAATATCACGGCAGGTGGTACTATCGATCCTTATGTGGTGAATGCCAGGGGTAACAGGATAGAGAAGTACGTATGGCAGGATGGTAAATTCAGCATAGGCCGTCTTACCAGCGCCAATATTGCGTTGAGCACCTCTTTCCAGTCGTCCGACAAGAAAAGCAAACAAAAAGAACAGGAAATCCAGAACATTGAGAATGAACAGAGTAACGATGCTGCCTTCCAGGCGCAACAGCGTCAGCTACAGGCTGTCAGAAAGAACCCTGGAGAATATGTGGACTTCGATATTCCATGGAAACTGGACCTTTCCTATAGCTTAACCTATAGTAAAAATATCATTCCCGATTCCGGAGGTGTGGTAAAGACTATTACCCAGTACCTTGCCTTTAACGGTGACTTCAGCCTGACGCCTAAGTGGAAGATAGGGGTGAACAGTGGTTATAACTTCATTGATAATAAACTGGCCTATACGAATGTATACATCTCCCGCGACCTCCATTGCTGGCAGATGTCTATCAACCTGATCCCGATCGGTACTTACCGTCAGTTCAGTATCACGATCAGTCCGAAATCAGGTATCCTCCGTGACCTCCGTCTCAACAGGTCGCGAACGTTCTACGACTTATAGCGTCCGGGACTCTTACCGTATTAATACTGCTTAGATACCGCTTATCCTCCCTTCATCCTCCCTTCCGAAGGGAGGATGAAGGGAGGATAAGCGGTATCTAAGCAGTATCTAAGCGATATCACTCCAATATAAATGACCAGATTGCCCCCTGAAAGGGTAGGTGTTCCTATCTTTATTCCCGTCTGGCTTCGGTTGACATTCGCTTCGACTATAGTGGAGGTTCCTACCTATAGGCACTGTAGTCCTACATTACAGGCACTATTCTATAGCGATGGCTATACAAAGTGCCTGTAATGCTATAGTAGAGAGCCTATAGGATATAGCCTCCACCGAATGTTGGGGAGAGGTCGGGCGAATGAACTCCGAAGGAATGTAACAACCTGATACTTTTTTAACAAGGCATTTTTAGCCCCGGATCGCCGATTGGAGTATTAACTGATTGTTTAACAGTTTATTATGTTTTTATTCCCCCTTTTTTCCTGGGAGAACAAGCAGAGAAGAAGCGGAGAAGACGCAGCGAAGACGCACAGGCAAAGCATAGAAGAGGCGATAAAATAGTATCACCATAGTAGTGCTGACATGTCAGCATAGGTGCTCGTTACTAATGTTGCTCAATATGCTCCCACATCGTTTTAAACACCCTTTCTTTCAATAATTGCATATCTTCCTCACTATTTCCTTCGGGATATATTGGAGGCAAAAAATGGATATCTATGGCGTGCGGAAGGGCATAGAAAAACTTGCCGGGAGGCAATATCTTCCGGGTATTAAAAATAACTGCCGGCAGAATGGGACGCCCGGTTTCAACGGCCAGGATAAAGGCGCCATCATAAAAAGATTTGAGGGGCTGATCTGTTTTATTGCGGGTACCTTCAGGATATAACAGCATGTGTATCCCCTCCTGCAACACTTTTTTCATTTCAGGCAGCGTTCTTTTACGGCTTTCCGGATCAGTTCTGTCTACCAGCACGGTACCCACCTTGTACATGATACCAAAAATAGGCGCCTTTTCAAGTTCCTTTTTACCCAGGCTTTTGCTGCCTGCCGGGATGGCATAGGTCGTAGTGTGGATATCCATCATCGAGTTATGATTGCAAACGATGATATAGGGGTCTTTTGATCTGAAATATTCAACTCCCTTTCTACGCACCGGGCAGAATATCAGCGGCATGTAAACATGCATCCAGGCACGGCCCAATGCCATAAAATAACGGATATTACGGGGAGACGGTAGCAGCGATACCAGCCACATAGGCAGTAGCATGATTAGCATAGTACAAATAAACAGAAGCAATGCATATGTAGCGTACAACCTGGCCAGGAGATTCTTAAGCCATTTCATAGTCTGTAGTAATTATTCTTTAGTCCCTTTTGGTACATAAATATAGTGACTATCCGCTATATATGGCAAGCCTGCATGTATGATTTTGATCATAGCTGCTGATCCACTCCCGAATCTGTATAGATGGCTTTTTGATGAAAGAGGACGAAGAGATGAATCATAATTGAGGATGATCCTGTTTCCATACCTGTTGGAAATAGCTGCCCGAGTCCCGGATGTATTTGTAGTATTCGTATTCAGTGTCGAAGTTCTGCAGCATTTCATACGTAGGACGGTATTCTACCATAAAACTATCCAGGGCGGGCGATTGTAAGCCTGTCAGTTTTTGTATCAGCACCTTGTTAAACCGGTGATCTACGTATTTCTCGTGTTCCAGCACTATAAGATGTTCTCTGAAGGCCTCCATTCTTTTAATCTTTCTCATGCTGAACAGGGCATCCAGGTTAACACCCACGCCACCACCTGCGGAGGAAATATATTCCGGCGAAAAATCAAACACCTTGCGGTACTCTTCCCGGTTGGCGATAGAGTCTAACTGGTAACTTTTCCTTTTTTCCTGGATCTCTACGGTAGGGAGTGTAGTGACATCTACATGCAGGCTCATATCAAAGGCACGGTTGAGCGGCGCCTCCTTTACAGGGATCTTCATCGTGGCTTTGCCCAGGTACGAAAAGCTGATAGAGTCGGTGAGTGGCAGCCTGATAGTATAGCGTCCCAAAGAATCAGTAACAGTGCCTGCGCCCGAAGTACTCATCACGCTTACTCCCGACAGTCCGTAACGGGCAGAACGCTCATATACCGTTCCGTAGATAGTACGGACCTGTGCTTTGGTGATCCCGGCCAGCAGGACCAATACCACAAACAGGGCTATTTTCAGGAAGAGGCTATTATTCATTTCGGGAACAATCTAAGACAGGAGTAATATATAAGCAAGAATGAGATAAATATTAACATTTCATTTTAGATGAACGGCCGCCTGAAAAGGACCAACGGGGTATTAATGTTTCCTTCTGATACGGCTCAGCGACTGGGGCGTAATGCCCAGGTAAGAGGCAATATCGCCCAGCGGTACCCTGCTGGCGATGTCGGGCTGGCGTTCCAGGAATAAACGATATCGCTCGCTGGAATCATACCCCAGATAGGCATTACGGGTATTGATCTTCTCCAGCAGGGTCTTTTGGATGGACTGGTCGATAGCAGTTTTCAGTGCCGGATATTGCTCATACAATTCCATCAGTGCTGCACGGTCTATACAAAGCACTTCCGCATCGCAGGCAGCCTGGATCGTTTCATGTGCTATCACCTGGTTAATAAAGCTGTTCAGGATAGTACAGAAACGGTTTTCGCTTGTGAAGAAATGTGTTACTTCATGGCCGTTCTCATTTTGCACCAGTATCCGGAGTATTCCTTTACATACAAAGAACAATTGTCTGCAGATATGATCTGATTGAAACAAGGTAGCTCCCTCTTTATATGTGCGGTGTTCAAAGGCATCCAGGATCACGCCCTGGTCGCTTGCTGACAGTGATTTACCAAGTTGCAGATGATTGAGCAGCTGATTGTCCATGTAACAAATATCGGAATTGAAATCGTTTTTTACCATTTGTTAAATAGTCCCGTTTGCGGGCTTCGGACCTTTGATGTCTCAAAACAAAGAATTATGGAAAGTCAACAAACAAACAAAACGGCATTAACAGGAAAGAGGGTAATTGTATTGGGCGGTAGTTCCGGAATCGGACTGGCAACAGCCATCGCGGCTGCTGCGGAAGGCGCTAAGGTAGTTATTGTATCTGGCAATCAGCAGCGTATCAATGAAGCGCTGAGTGGGCTGCCAGCAGGTAGTGAAGGATATGCAGTAGATCTGTCGCAGGAAAGGAACATTCAATCTTTCTTTGAACAGATCGGTAGCTTTGATCACCTGGTATATACAGCCGGTGAAAACATTGTATTGAACACCATGAGCGACATCAACCTGGAACAGGCGCATTCCTTCTTCAATCTGCGTTACTGGGGTGCTTTGGCGGCGGTAAAATATAGCGCGCCGCACATTAACAAAGGTGGTTCTATCAATCTTATCGGTGGCATTGCCAGTCCGCGGCCCAATACAGGATGGGGGATAGCCGCCAGCATCTGTGGTGCAATGGAAGGCTTCACCAGGGCAATGGCGGTAGAGCTGGCACCTATCCGTGTGAACCAGGTATCGCCTGGTGTTATCAGGACGAATCTGTGGAACAGTATGTCCGCAGAAGACCGCGACAACCTGTATACCTCAGTAGGAAATTCCCTGTTGGTAAAACGTGTAGGCGAAGCGGAAGATATTGCACAAGCGTTTCTTTATATGATGAAACAACAGTTTGCCACAGGGCATATATTAACGGTTGACGGCGGCGCAGTACTGATCTGATCGTTTGCTGCTTCTTCCTTCTTTTCTATTCTTCCGGAGATTTAATATTTAGCATTACCGGCCGGTAATAATTTCTACTGATATCCTGCCACAGGGAGATAATTAAAAGTCTTTTAATGATAAAGAAATATTTGTATTATTGTTAAAACCCTGATCTGTCAACCAAAATCTAAATCCGTTTTCAAAATCCTATATATACGTAAAACGTACTGAGAGCACTATTGTCGTCTTTATTCATTACCCTAATCTTTCACTTTAAAACCCAAATGAAACATGAAGAACATGCTTTTCCCCCTATTGCTATTGTGTATTTGTTTTGCAGCCTGTAAGAAGTCGGCCGACTTACCAGCAGGTGATCCGCAAACTGAATATGACAACGCTAAAAAAGTACTGGCCTACATCCATGACCTGGGATTCCCATCCGACAAGATTGTTGAAAATGCGAATGAATTTATTGTAGAAGAGGATATCATATTCCCTAAAAACATGCAGGTACCTGATGCGAAAGTGAAAACAGAACAGTTCTATACCGGCAGTCTGGTGTCATCAGGTAATGTAACAAATATCCGCCTGATGGTAGATGCCTCTATGACTTCTATGCTGTCAGAAATTAACTCTGCTATTGCACAGTGGAATGGTGTAGCTAATTGTTCCATTAACTGGACGGTGGTTACCTCCGGCACTTACGATGTATTGATCACAAACAGTAACCTGGGATCAGGTGTTTGCGGACAGGGTACTTTCCCTTCCGGCGGAAGAGCAGGTAACACGATCCGGATCAACAAAGCACAGATAGCAGGTAACAGCTTTGCACAACGTGCGCGCACCATCTGCCATGAAATGGGACATAACGTGTCCTTCAGACATACTAACTGGTCTGCTATTGGAGAGTCCAGCGCTACACCTGTTCCTGGCGTAGGCGGTACTGACGCTTCTTCCATCATGAACGGCGGACAGTGTGGCAGTGGTGCTACTGTATTGTCTACAAAAGATAAACAGGCAGCATCGGCTTTATACCCCTGATAATATAACTATTGAACATGTGAGAAAAGCCGCTGTACAAGCGGCTTTTTCTATGATATGTACAGCATCAGCATTGGTGACCGGGCATTTCTCTACGGAGGCGCCCGCTGTGTTTTGCGGATCATTGTAAATGAACAGCGTAACCTGTAACTTTGTCTTTCTAAAATGATTAACCATGGACAAGAGAGAAACAATCCCCACCGGCGGTACTTTTTACCCTATAGTAAAAGAACTCTTCGAAAAGAAACAGAAGGCAGGCATTCTGTACGATGATAATGGTGTGACCCGTGCCAACGGTCTGATAGAAAGTCTTTTTGAGCGCGATGGTCATCAGTGGTTAAAGCTGGAAGATCAGACAGAGATCAGGATTGACAAGTTGTATGCTGTGAATGGTACCTTCTCTTCTGATTATTCTGAATGTTAAGATTGTCTGTCTGTTGCTGACTAGATACTACGAACGGTGCCTCCATCTACACGTAGAAGTGCCCCGCTGATATAATCCGCATAAGGACTGGCGAGGTAGGCGACAGCAGCGGCTACTTCTTCCTGCCGGCCAAACCTGTTGGTGTCATTCGGTACAATGTCTTTAACTGCATTACGTTCGATAGCTGCTAAATCTGTTCCCCAACCTCGTTGGGGCGCGGCATTGCGTAGCCATTGCTCAACACCAGGGTTCATAATCGCGCCAGGCGCGACAACATTTGAAGTGATGCCTGTTCCATTAAGTTGCCTTGCCAGCGATACGCTCATATTGTGACGGGCAGCAAGGCTGGCATTATAATGTGGTAAATCATTTATAGGCTGTATGCCTAGTCCGCCACCAATATTGATGACCCTTCCCCATCCTTGTTTTTTCATATCCGGCACAAATCTTTGAATCATGCGTACATAAGACACTACATTGACATTAAATACCTCCATCCAATCGACGCATGTTGTATTTGACCAGCCTGTGTGAGCATAGAACCCTGCATTGTTTACCAGGATGTCTACCGGGCCGGATTTCAGCGCACTGTTTGCCACCATATCAGCTCCCTCATCAGAAGAAAGGTCACCTAACACTGCTTCTGCGCTGCCGCCACTTTCAATGATGCTGGTTACTACTGCAGTTGTACGATCTGCATTTCTGCCATGCACAATTACATGTACGCCTTCGTCTGCAAGCATTTTTGCAATGGCTTCGCCAAGGCCAGCGCTGGAACCTGTTACCAGGGCCCGCTTTCCCGCTAATTTGTAATTCATAATATAAATGTTTAAGTATTAATCAGTCTTTTTTGAAGGCGCGTTGCCAAACGCCTTTTTATAAGCGAAAGAAAAATGTGAAAGATCTTCAAACCCCAGATCCAGATAGATCTCTGAAGCTGTTTTTCCTTTCTGATGGATCAGATAATGGGCTTCTTCCAGTCGCTTTTGTGTAAGCCAGCGACCGGCAGTAGCATTAAAGGCTCTTTTGAAGTCTCTTTTAAAAGTGGACAAACTGCGGCCGGAAAGGAACGCCATTCGATCCAATCCAACATTATATCGATAGTGTGCATTCATGAAAGCAATCAGGTCAATTTTGCCTGGATCATTAAAATCAAACAACGCACCTCTTAAGAGTGGATTCGTTTGCAGGAGAATTAATGTGAGCTCCTTCGTCTTTAGCGCAATGATCTCTTCATTATATTTACCTGTTGCTCCCAGGTAAGGTGTCAGACTATCAATATAACTTTCCAAATATCCATTTGGCTTTAGCAGTTCTATGTCCTTGCCTATGTAGATCTGGTGTATAGCGCCACGGCTGGAAGTTGCCATTTCCTTCAACGTACCCTGGTCAATATGGACGGCAATTGATTTGAAGCCCTGTTGTCCGGCACGTTTCGCTGATTTAGTCAATTGGTTTCTTTTAAAGAGTCTATAGTCTCCCGCTTTAAAAGTGTATAGATGATTACCTGACCATACTTCATGGAAGCCGGCAACGATATAACTGAATATATGATCCGTAACAAAAGCCTCATTTTCCAATAACTCCTTGTCATAGTTATTGACAAGGATACGGGGCCCACTAAGGCTATTCATATATCTGTCGGCTGCCATTGATTTAAATTAGAACACAAAGTTCGCGACTTTAGGTCTTCTTCAGTTTGTTGAATGGGTCAAATTGGTTTGTTTAAAAGGTCAATGGAATAATTGTTCTCTGCCTATATTCTTCCTTAAATTATTTAATACTAAATAGTGGACTTTGTCCACTAAGTATCCTATATTCGCATTGAATTCACAGATAAACTTATAATCAGAAAAAATGAAGGACACTAAAATAGCGGTCCAGGAGATCCGTGCGTTCAACCGTTTCTATACTGACATCATCGGACTGCTGGATGCGCATTTGCTGAACAGTGCTTATTCGCTGTCGGAAGTGCGTACCATGTATGAAATATATACAGGTAAAAGTGTACAGGCTTCACAGATCATGACGGCCATGCATATTGATAAGAGTTATCTAAGCCGCATATTAAAAAAGCTGACCCAGGAAGGATTGATCTCCAAAACACCATCAGAGGAGGATGCAAGGGCATCATTGATCTCTTTGACAGAAGAGGGATTGAAAGTGTTTAAAACACTTAATAAAGCATCAGACGAACAGATAGATGGACTGATCAGCAGCCTGTCTCCAAGGAAGCTGGAGCAACTGGTAAATCATATGCAGGCAATACAGGAGATATTACAACATAAATAATTGGGAATGCTATGACAACTACAATGAGTATAAATGATATCAGGCTGCGTAACGAGCTGTTACCGGGAGATCTTGGCTATGTAGCTTACCTCCACGGGTTATTGTATGCAAAGGAACGCGGTTATGGGCTTAATTTTGAAGGTTATGTACTGGATGGATTAGGGGAGTTCGCCCACCGGTATGATCCGTCAAAGGATAGGATCTGGATCTGTGAACATGAAGGGAAGATCATCGGTTTCCTGATGGGATTAAACAGGGTAGATAGTGTGCAGTTGCGCTACTTTATCTTTTTGCCGGAGTACAGGGGAATAGGATTGGGGAAAAAGCTGATGAATGAATTCATCAGTTATATGAAGGAGATTGGGATTACTAAGGCATATCTGTGGACGACGAATGAGCAGGAAGAAGCGATTGCATTATATTCACGGTATGGTTTCACATTAACAGAAGAGAAGAAGTCGAATACGTTTGATAAGGAGCTGGTCGAGAGAAGGTATGATATGGAGTTAGTTTAAAATCTGTCCTAATGAAACATTTTATTACTTGTAAATTCTGTGGGAAAAGAGTGACCGTGCTTTTAAGCAACATTGTCCTACCCGACTTTCGCGGACTCGGAGGTGAGCCATTGTTGGCAAGCGGCCAATATTGTATTGATTCAGACGGCGATTTTTACATCGCTATTACTGACAAGCATGGCCTGAAATATCATCCTGATGACAATAGGATGATAGGCTGTTGTGGTCCGAGCAATGAAGGATTACCTAATCTGATCTGCTCTTGTAAATCGGAAATAGGCAGGGAGATAAGCGACTGTAATACTCCTCATTTCATTCGACTCTTTCACGAAGTAGCCAGTGTAAAGGCCGATCATAATGGTGGGCTTGAGGCGATTCTATGCTCAACGATTTCAGACGAAGAAAAGACAGCATTAGAAATTTTATGGCAATATGGTCAGTAGAATTTGCCATGAAAAAAGCAGGCCCGGCACCAGACACTGGCATTTAATGAGCATACTTGGTTTGAAATTTGTTTTGATCCTATCTGTAGACAAAACAACTTCAAGCTTTGCTAAACCGTAGAGAAACCCATATCCGGATAAATAGCCGTGCGCTATGGCGTATCTTATTATTGGCAGCCTTTGCCATTATACATGGAACTGCCTATAGCCAGGTACAAGCTCCTGCAGACACGCTAAAACGGGATACTGTACCAGCGCCCGCTCAAATACGGGCAGAAGAGAACCTGTTCGAGCAATTTGATCTCGGAGACCTGGCGAGATATATTTTACATCCGAAGAGACCGCCGGGGCCGGCAAGAACACGTTCCGGTATTATTGTCATTCCCAATATAGCCTCTAACCCCAGCATAGGCTCGCAGATCGGTATTAAGGCTGTTGCAGGAAAGAAGCTGGGCGGTGATCCCAGGACCCTTCTTTCAGTAGCTGCAACATCTGCATCCATTACGACAAAAGGTATTATATATTTTTACATCTCTCACAATGTGTATACTCCCGGCAACAAGTGGAACCTGCAGGGAAGCCTGGTCGCTGCCAGAACCGTGACGCCCGATTTCGGACTGGGTATAGCGAATGAAGGAGGGAAGAGTGAAGCCGACATTATACTCGCCAATGCGGCACGCAAACCCCGTGCGGTGAAAGGGCAGTTTTATAACTTCAGGGAGAAGGTCTATAAAGAGGTCAGCAAGAACCTTTTCGTAGGGATGGGGGTGTCATTTGACATCAGGCGCAGACTTGAAAACAAAGACACTACCACTGACCTGACGCCATTCAATATTTACAGCGATCGGCACGGATTTCCAAGAGATCACTATATGGCGAACGGATTGCTGCTGAACATCCAGTATACCACCCGTGACAATCAGAACCGTGCATATAAAGGCATGTATATAGACGCTGGTTTCCGTGCGAACCAGACCTGGATGGGAAGTACGCGAAGTGGATTGCAGTTCACAACAGATTTCAGGAAGTACGTCAGTCTTTCCGCCCGGAACCCGGCACATGTAATCGCATTCTGGAACTGGGGCTCTTACCTGCTCAGCGGAGCAATACCTTATTTCGAACTGCCCGGTACAGCCAAAGACCCAGGCTCACGCAGTGGCAGGGGATATGTTGTAGGTTATTTCAAAGGAGAGAACTACAACTATTCAGAGGTAGAATACCGCTTCCCGATATTGAGGAATAACTTTATCAGTGGTGTGGCTTTCTTCCATCTACAGACTGCCAGCGATGAAATAGGCTCCAAATTGTTCCAGACATTCCGTCCGGGAGGAGGTGCCGGGTTGCGGATACTGTTTAACAAGCATACGCGTACCAATCTTTGTCTGGACTATGCCTGGGGACAATATGGTGCCAGAGGGTTCTTTCTTGGTCTAAATGAGGCGTTTTAAGGCCAAAATGGGTTAGGACCTCTTCGGGCGTCCCGAAGGCTCAAAGTACTCCCATAAATACTTCGAAATCTTCCTGATCAGATTCTCTGCCTCATTTTCATCTGTCCAGCGCTGATCTTTGTTATTCTTTGTGCCTACATAGAACACATAATCCCCATGCGGGGCATTTACCAGTATCACCTCTGACCTTGAAGCATCTACAGAACCTGTTTTGTGTGCCGCCTGCACATAGGGAGGAATCTGGGAAAGCCCTGTTTCATCGTAGTATCCGTGTGTCATAAGACGGTACATCCGCGCAGAAGCTGCTTTACTGACAATTTCCCCCTGCCGGATCTTCACTACTAACTCCGCCATCTCACGTGGGGTGGTCATGCCCCAGCCATATACATTCCTGATATCCTCACGTCCAGGTGTACGGGAATTCACCCGGGTAACGGAAAGACCGTATTGTGCCATCAGCTCATTAATACGCTGTCCGCCGCCGGCCAGTGCCTGGTTCCATAAAGAAGAGGTATTGTCGCTGTACGACATCATCAATGCCAGCAATACGCTGAGATCTGTCTCAGTACTGTCTTTGAAGAACTGCATCAATCCTGAGCCACCGTATTTGATAGAATCCCGGTAAATGAGCGGCTGATGGTATGTCAGTTCCCCTTTCTCGATCTTATCAAACACACCCACCAGGATGGGGATCTTTACAATACTGGCCGTGGGGAAGATGGTATCTTCGTGAATGCCCACATAACGGCCGGTTTTGAGGTTCCGGACGTAGATGCCGATATCTCCGTTGAAGCCCTTAATGAGTTCCTGCAATCCCTTTTCAAGTTTGCGGTCTTGCTGTGAGAATGCCAGTGCAGGAAGAAGCATGAATAAAATGAGGAACCGGTACATGTTTTATATCGACGTTTTCTCTAAGATATAAAACAGTACCGGAAATTTCCTCAAAAGATCAGACCATTGCTGGCGCATATTTTGTGACATAACTGCTAAACGGGTGTTATGCTTACGAATTCCACTTTCTCAGTAATAGCCGTCACGGCGTACCTGTTACTGTATTGTATCCTGCTACAGATCGAACATACACAATGGATAGCTGTCCGTATGTTCCTTTTCTCGCCGCTGCTGGTTATATGGATGGTGTATACCGTATTGAAATACGGCGTATACACCGGCCGGGAACTGGCAGAAGATGAAGAATACGGTTACCAGGATAGGATATAGACAGCAAAACTATTTGATATCAGTTTGCTGCGAAGCAGCCTGGGAATGGGCAAGACAAATTTATACCATAAGATCAGATAACTGACAGAAATGTCAGCCGGCGATGTCGTACACACTATCCTGTTGAAGAAAGCGGTTTATGCTATGTCCTTGGAAAACACCTATACAGTTTTTGCAGGAACTGAAGCAATAAGGAAACCACTATAGATTAACCAAACATTTGAGTAAATTCAAGCTTCTAACAACCGAACTCTAATAATCAAGAAATGAAGAAATTATTATCCTGTTTTGTTGTGTCTCTTGGCATAGCATCCGCTGCAAACGCCCAGGGAACACAATGGCACGTTATTAAAGAAAGAATTGTAACCCGATGGGCAACTCAGGTCGATCCAAAAGCCCCGCTACCAGAATATCCACGTCCGCTACTGGTAAGAAGTAATAACTGGATAAATTTAAATGGTCTCTGGAGTTACGCTATTACGCCGAAGTCGCAGGCGGAACCTACCAATTATGAAGGCAACATCCTGGTACCTTTTGCAGTAGAATCTGCTTTATCAGGAGTAGGCCGCAACGTTGGAAAAGATAGTTTGCTGTGGTACAGGAATACCATCAGCATTCCTTCTTCCATGAAGAATAAAGACATCCTGTTACATTTTGGTGCGGTAGACTGGCAGACAGAAGTGTTTGTAAACGGAAAGAGTGCAGGTAAACATGAAGGTGGTTATGATCCATTTTCTATCAACATTACATCGTATCTGAAGAAAGGTGCAAAGCAGGACATCACCGTACGCGTATGGGATCCTACGGATGATGGTCCCCAGCCTGCCGGCAAACAGGTGGTAAAACCTGAAGGTATCTGGTATACGCCTGTAACGGGTATCTGGCAGACAGTATGGTTGGAAGCGGTGGGTAAATCATATATCAGATCTACAAAAAATACACCTGATATCGATAAACACACCATATCAGTGGCTGCAGATGTAGAGAACCTGCAGGAAGGCGATAACCTGAAAATTGAAGTATTAGACGGTATTACAGTGGTCGCGCAGCAGCAGGTAGGCGCTAGAGAAACTGCGGTGATCACGGTTAACAATGAGAAATTATGGTCGCCTTCAGCTCCTTTCCTGTATGATCTGAAAGTGACGCTGGTACGTAATAATAGGCCCGTAGACGAGATAAAAAGTTATTTCGCCATGCGCAAAATATCCATGGCGCCCGATGCTAATGGCATACAGCGCATGCTGCTGAATAATAAATTCCTTTTTCAGTATGGTCCGCTGGACCAGGGCTGGTGGCCTGATGGTCTGTATACACCGCCTACTTACGAAGCTATGGTATATGACATTGACCAGCTGAAGAAAATGGGCTTTAATATGATCCGTAAACATATCAAGGTGGAACCAGCTACCTATTATGCCTATTGCGATAAGGTGGGTATGCTGCTGTGGCAGGATATGCCCAGTGGCGACAGAGGTAACGGATGGGAGAACCGTCCGGGCATATTGGATCATGGAACTGACAAAAACCGTACACCGGAATCAGAAGGGTATTACCGCAAAGAATGGAATGCCATTATAGATGCGCTGTATAACTATCCGAGTATTGTAGTATGGATACCATTCAACGAAGCCTGGGGACAATTCAAAACAACAGAGATCACCGAATGGACGATGAAAAAAGATCCGTCAAGACTGGTGAACAGTGCTAGTGGTGGTAACTTCTATCCTACAGGACATATCATTGATCTGCACAACTATCCTCATCCTGCTATGCCGAGACCAGACGTGTTTGGTCAGAAGCAGGTGCTCGTATTGGGAGAATTCGGCGGACTTGGATTACCACTGGAAGGCCATACCTGGCAGAAGAACAAAAACTGGGGATACCAGTCTTTCAAAACATCTGAAGAGATGTTCAAAAAGTACGAGGCCTTCACTGAAAGGATTGCTCAGCTGATACCCCTGGGCTTATCTGCAGCTGTATACACACAGACAACCGATGTTGAAGGAGAGGTGAATGGTTTTATGACATACGACCGTCAGGTAGATAAAATGCCTGTTGACAAACTGCACGAGGCGAATGTGAAATTGTATGATCCTGCGCTGGTGAAATAATTCACTTGTCCTGATGATAACACACTATGTTAAAGAACGCTTTAACTGCTTTTTTTATACCTGGAACAACTGTAGCTGCTAAGGCTACAGTTGTTGATCTGCCAGCCTTGCCTTTCAGGCCAGATACTGAGTAACGCATTTCAAAAAGCACTGACAGAAGTCGGTGCTTTTTTTCGCCTGTATCAATGGCAGCATTTACTTAAAACCGCAGATTTACTGTATATTGACTACTCAATTGAAATGTTTTTAGCCGGACAATAATGATAAAATCTATACCCATGCATTTATCCAAAGAAATTTACCGCGATGATCATTCGAGCAATACAAAACAGATATTCTATAACGACAAAAAGCAGGTAACCGGCATACTGGAGACCGGAAAGAACTCCTCCGGGGGACATGGTCTTTTGAGTGTCTATGCATATACCGGGGATAACTACCGTATAATTAAATACGATCATGAAACAAAAAGTTATGCTGCTTTTATTGCCAAAGGCCATACGATACTAACTACAGGTAACTGGTATGCTGTTGATGAGGCATTTTCCACACATGAGTATAAGTTTGAAAATAAATTGCTGGTGGCCGAGCATTATCATAACGCCCGCCATGGTACGAAAGAGTCTGTGACTTACACTTATCAGAATGGATTGAAAGTATCGGAAACTAAAGTAACGGAAGACGGTACTGTATTGAAAACTGACTATCTCTATAAGAACGGTATACTGCAATCAAAGCTTTTGCTTAGTAATAACCGGTTTTCCGAACAGATCATTTACGTCTACGGGAATGACGAAGTATTATTGGAAGAGCAGCGGTTTTATAAGCATAAGGATACGCAGTATATGGCGTCCCAGAAGAAATTCTTCTACAATGCGCAAAAGGAGGTGGAGAAAACCGAGTATTATGGCAGATACGATGGCAAAATGGTGCTGTATAGAAGGGAAGAGGCCATCCGTCAGGGAAATACACTGACTAAAAAAGAAGCGTCTGTTTCAGCTATTGAGCATATGATTGGTTATTATGACCTGGCAGCACTACACGAGACGCTGAAAGAAAGAGGTATGGAATGGGCTATCCCGACATATGACAAAAGGTATGCGGAGACTGCTACATTTGATGCGCAAAGTTGTACTATTGAAAAGTATGATGACAAGGGAAACGTAACCGAAATTAAGTATGTGGATCCTCATAGCCGGGAGACATTTGGCAGCGCGTTTTTCCGGAATGAGTATAATGAGAAGTCGCAGTTGGAGTTTACTATTAGCTATAGAATAGTGGATGGGGGAAAAATGGAAGAGAGCAGTATCAGAAAGTTTTATTACCTGGATTAGGCGGGCTGCTTTTAGTTAATCTGGTTGACTAAAGAGGGGCTTGATAGCGGTGTTTTAAATGCCAACAGGGGTATTTTTTCCCGAGATGCGTCGTGTATACGTCGTGTATGCGCCGTGTATGTCTCGGGTATATCCCGACTAACCCTGTAAAAGCAAAAGGTCCCTTTCCGGTCCCTATACTGCAGGGGCGAAAAGATAAACAGCCATCAGACTTTAGACTTCAAACGGCTTAATGTCTCCTGTGAGATATTGAGGTAAGAAGCAACCATTTTATTCGGCAGCCTTTGTACAATGGCAGGATTGCGTTCAAGTAACTGGCGATAGCGCTCTACAGCATCCAATGTGAGAAATGACATCAGACGCCTGGTATTAGTAACGTAAGCATGTTCTAAATAACTCCGGTAAAACTTTTCCCACTGTGGTATAATATCCAGTAAATGAAAGAAATCCTTATGACTGATATAGAGCAGTTCAGTATCCTCAACGGCCTGAATAAATTCCTCAGAAGGTTCACCAGTAGTGAAACTCATTAACGCTGTAGTAAACTGGTTTTCAAATGCAATATAACGGGTGGCATCCTGTCCGTCTTCATTGATAAAATATACCCTCAAACAACCTTTGCCAACGAAATAAGATCGTTGGCTGGTTTGTCCCTGTGCTAACAGGAGCTCATTTTTTTTCGGCTTCAATGGCTTGTAGTAAGAGAGGATAGTCGTTAATTCCTCTTCACTAACCTTGATCTTTTCTTTGATGTAATTAGCCAGTTGTTCGTACATGCAATCGTATTTCCTGCGCAAATTACGACTTTGCCGTGACCCTTTCAGCTAATTTACGTGCATTGGGAATGATGATGAAGGCCGCCAGATAAGCAACAGGTACCATAATGCTCCAGGCTTTCAGGAATTTGATGAACCAGTCTTCACCGAAACCATAATTACGGATCAGCCCTACAAATGCCATGATCAGGGTCATGGGAATGACTACGAAGAGTGTGTTGATGTACTTGAAATGTCGTTGTTTCATTGTTGTTGTTTTTAATTAACGCTGCAAAGTTGCATTAGCCGTAAGGGTTAAGATTTGATCTATGTCAAAAAATTTGAATTTCCGGCCAAAAGGGCTAAGTTTGATACTAAACCTATAACTATGCCCAGGCCCACTTTTCTAACTCTTCTGTTTGTGGTACTGTTCCCTATACGCTCATTCGCAGAAACTGACTCATTACCAGCAAGATATTTAAGCATCGGATCGAAAAAGGCAGGGATCTGTTTCGGTAATTCACCTGTATATACCGGGTTTAGATTGAATGGATTGAATAAAAATGTCAGCAGATTAAATGGGGTCGATCTCACGCTGCTTAACGCGGACGGAAAAAGTGCGTCTAATGGTATTTCGCTTGCTGTCGGCGCTAATGCGCAGTATCAGAATAATGGTCTTGCAATAGGTGGTCTTTTGAACGCTGTAAACCGTGAAAATGGTATAATGCTGGGACTTTTGTATAACGTAGGCAACCGGCTTAACGGGATGGGGGCTGGGATACTTTTTGTCTGCGATACGGTGAATGGATTCGCCATAGGGGCATGGGAAGTGGCCAGAATGGATTCATTAGGCGCTATCAACGGGATGGCCTTGGCTATTGGCGGGACGATAACCGGGACGATGAATGGATTAGCCGTTTCCTTAGAGAATCTCTCTGATAAGCATAGGGGCCTGGCTATCGGTGTTTATAATAATACAAAACGATTAAAAGGAATACAAATCGGATTTTACAATATAGCGCTGAACAATCCTAAAGGATTTAGGCGCCTACCGTTGATCAATATGCATTTTGGGAAGTAACGGCGTTGATAAAAATAAACCTATAACTATGCCCAGGTCCACTTTCTTAACCCTTCTTTTTGTACTGTTGTTCGCTGTCCGGGCGTTCGCAGAAACTGACTCATTACCAGCAAGATATTTTAGTCTTGGATCGAAAAAGGTGGGTATCTGTTTCGGTAATTCACCTGCTTATACAGGATTCAGATTTAATGTGATGAACAAAAGGATCAGAACATTAAATGGGTTCGATTTTACATTGCTTGACGATGACGAGGATGGAAAGAGTAATGGTATTTCAGTGGGTATTATTGCGAAAACACAGCATCAGAATAATGGCCTTTCCATTGGCGGTATCGTTAATGCTTTGGACAGAGCAAACGGAATAATGGTGGGCCCTGTTATCAGTAGAGTAGGGAGGTTGAATGGAATAGGAATTGGGAGCGTGCTGATTCCCGATACATTGAATGGATTGGTAATGAATACTTTGTTATTGGACAAACATCTCGCGGATTCGGCGCGAAGCGTTATCCGTGGCGTGGTAGTATCTGTTTTCAGAATAGATGTAGGCAAGATGAATGGAATAGCTATTTCCATATATAATCGTGCTCAGGCCCATAATGGACTTGTTGTCGGTGCTGTTAACAAGAGCTCCCGCTTGAAAGGTATACAGATAGGATTATACAATGTGGCTTTAAATAATCCCAGAAGATTGAGACGGCTGCCCTTTATCAACATGCATCTCGGAAAGTAATATAAGTTTGATAACAAGAGAATATAGTTACACCCCCTATGAAAAATACAAACTAGTTGGTATTTTTCATCCAGCTCAAATCTGCCATCTTTGAACAAGTAACTGCTTTAGTTACCCGAACCCCATAAACCCCAAACTATGGCAGATCAAACTACGCTTGATACCCTCTATCTGGTGAGTGATACAGATAAAAATGTTTCACTGGAAATTATTATTGGCGATGTTGGACAGACCGCCAGCAGCCTGATTGCAATTGATCAGGAGGAACCTAAAGACCACGAAGGCTCCCTGTCAGAAACTCCTTTGGGGACGAACAGAGAGTTGAGTAATAAAGTCCTGTTTATCACTACGACTATCACGGATACATCTGAATTGTCAAATTTTACGGAGATGATCATCCGCCTGAGAGGAGGACTTGTTTTCCGTGAGTTCCATTTGTCTAAAACAGTTGAAGAAGATCATCAGTCTGTTCCTTATGCATGTCGAATTAAATTCCTGAATGTATGATCCTGAAAAAATTATTCCTCGTTCTCTGCACTGTTATGGCGGTCGCGCAGGGTTACGCACAGGAAAATGAAAATGAAGGTACGACGCTGGATCTCCTGAAGGCGCCCAGTTCACCTGCCTCTAATCTCCTCGGATTTGCCACTTCTGACGTGGATAAACCTACCGACATTTCTGCTTTGATGATGTCACTGCAGTCGGCAAGCGGTTCGTTTATGAGATTGCCATCCAGTTATGCGGTCGATCTGGCGCCGTACTTTTTGATCAACAAGAAAAGTGGGACTACAACAACAGAACTTAACTCCGGAAAGTTTGCCGATGTGTTCAGACAGACCTTTGTCATTTCAGTTGCTATTAGAAACCCTGATTCTACTGCGAGCGATTTTGTGTCCACAAGTACTTACGCTGGTCTTGGATTTAAATTTTCGTTGGTACGCCCAAAATATAGCTACAAAGCAGATATGGCATTGAGAAGAATTCATGTCTTGCAGAAAAGTTTGAATAAGAAGAATATGAGAACCCTCCAGCAGTTGGAGACAGATACAGAGTTACGTGAGTTAAGGAATAAAATGGAGGAATTGGCAAGAGAAGCAGTGCGGACAGGTCATCTTGAATTATTGAGTGATTCTACCAACGAGTTTCACAAGGTAGAAAAAATGGCAGGGGAAAAGTTGAAGGAAAAAATGGCAGCTGATTCAGCTTCCAACTTTGGTATCGAGACTGAAGAATCAAAGGAAGCTATTACCGAAGAATTACAAAAGACAGCAGCCTCCTTCGATGGTACCCGTAGCGGCTTTTCCTGGGAGGTAGCCGGTGGTATAAGCGGCGAATTCTTAAACAAACAATTCAACAATTCCCGTGTACACAATGCTGGCATCTGGACAACATTGGGTTACACTACAGAGAATGGTCTTGCTATATTAGGCCTGGTCCGCTTTCTCCATAATCCGGAAAAGATCTTTGCAAAGGATAACGAGTTGAACAAAATGGGAAGTATTTCTACGCTTGACGGAGGCGCCAGAGCCGTCTATTCTCCGAATGGCGGACGATTTAACTGCAGCATTGAAGGCGTGTACCGCAGTGTACTATCTTCCAATACCATCGATCCTTCCTGGAGATTGATCTTCAATGCAGATTATTCCATCTTCAGAAACCAGAAACTGACTTTCTCATTTGGACGGAACTTCGATGGTATCATCGCAAAAGATGGTAACCTGGTAGCCGCACTTACACTCATCGCCGGCCTGGGAAATAAACGATAATATCGTTTTATATAGAACAAAAAAAGGGCGTGTCAGATCAGCTTTGACACGCCCTCGTTATTTCCCTAATATCCCGGATTCTGTGTGACCCGCGGGTTGCGGTCTATTACATCCTGTGGAATAGGATTCAGGTACATCTTCGGAAGAAATACATGCGGATGGTTCAAAAGCACTGGCTCATATTTCCATACGCCGCTGTTATTCTCCGGAACAGTGTTTGTGATCTTCATGCCGTGCCGGTCATGAATCAGCACCTGTTCTGCTGTTTTCCAGCGGATGAGATCATAGAAACGTTTGTTCTCAAAACATAATTCTACACGCCGTTCCTGAGAAATAGCCGTACGCATCTCATCCTGGCTGAGTGATGCAGGCAAGGCAGGAAGGCCACCTCTTGCACGCACCTGGTTTACTGCATCGTATACGCTTGCATCTGGTCCTACTGCTTCATTTTGTGCTTCAGCATATCCCAGCAGGATCTCCGTATAACGGTAATAAATGAAGTTGGCACCGCTGATAGTACCGCCGCCAGGTCTTACCAATGGATTCAGCCTTTTCTTGAAATAATAGCCTGTATTGCTCACATCATCCGTTCCAAAGTCTATCTGGTTTTTCGATGGATGTACCTTATCGATGCGGGTATAGATCGTATCCTGTTTATCCATCCAGGTCATTTTATAAGGAGCGCCATCATATACGATCCACTGATAAAACCTGGGTTCTC
The DNA here is from genome assembly GCF_003014595.1 of Chitinophaga ginsengisoli. Lineage (GTDB taxonomy): Bacteria > Bacteroidota > Bacteroidia > Chitinophagales > Chitinophagaceae > Chitinophaga > Chitinophaga ginsengisoli. The sequence goes on from NZ_PYGK01000004.1 coordinate 557,555, forward strand.
TTCCGACATACGGATTTTGAGGGTTATAACCTGATGCTGGGTCTTCAATACGCTTACCATTAGCCATCCGGAACTGGTCTACCAGCTCTTGTGTGGGATTGTAATTACCCCAGGTATAATAAGCACCATTGATCCATACCGGACCACCATATTGTTCGAATGAAGAACCCATAGTAACAGCCACTACCTGCCTGTCCCACAGTACTTCACTATTGTATTCATTGGCCTCATACCATAATGCTGAGAGATCGGGGAATAAGCTATAAGGATGTCCATTACCATATTGATCGATAAACTGTTTAAGCGTAGCCGCTGCAACAGCCCACCTGTTTACATCAAACTGGCCATAGCCTGCCACATGATACGGATCGACGCCAACGGCTGGTTGCGCTGTATTGAACGCCGGACTGGCAGCATATAATTGTATCCAACCTTTTAAAGCGAGTGCCGCACCCAGTGTAGCGCGACCTGCATCGGCGTCGCCATGGTTGTATTTAGCAGACAGATTACCATTACGCACGACAGTGTCCAGATCACTGGTAATGAAATCTACTGTCTCTGCGAATGTGCTGCGTGGATAATAGAGCTGGCTGCTATCGCCGTTGCTACGGTCAGGTACAGTGGTGATAATGGGAAGTCCGCCCAGATGCATCCAGAGCTCACTATAGAAGAATGCCCGCAGGAACCTCGCTTCGTCCAGGCGTTTCTTCCTCCATGTTTCGGAAAAGTTGGTGGCATAAGTCTGCACCTTTGCGATGAAGGTATTACACTTCCTGATGGCTGTAAAAGTAGCAGGCCAGTTGGTAAGATCTCCTGATCCTGTAATGCCACCCCATACTGTATAGTCTGTGCCTGCAGGAGATACAATACCCTGCTTCCAGTTATAGGAGGTGTAGTAGAAACCCGCATCATTGTCATCAGTGAAATTATCCAGGTTTTCCGGCTGATTCCAGTAATTGGGCAGAGCGCCATAAACATCATTGAGGAAGATATCGGCGTTACCTTCCGACGACCACTGCATTTCATCCGTCAGTTTTGTTTTGTCCGTATTCTCCAGGAAGTCTTTGGTACAGGAGAAAAACGGCATCAGTATGATGAGCAGTATGCAATATATTATACGTTTCATAGTAAGTCCTGTTAACGTGTGATCTAAAAAGTTACATTCAATCCAGCTACATATACCTTCTGATTGGGGTAAGCCACTTCGCCATCAGTATAGCCTACTTCGGGATCCATGAAATTCAGTTTGCTGATGGTGAATACATTCTGTCCTGATACATATACACGCACAGATTGCATCTTCCAGCGCTGTGTCAATTGCGATGGCAAGGTATAGCCCAGCACAGCAGTCTTCAGACGGAGTAAGGAAGTACTTGCCATCCAGAAATCAGACGTCTGTGTATTGTTAGCATAGGGGGATTGATTCGCCCTTGGATACTTCGCATCCTGGTGATCGGGCGTCCAGCGGTGGTTGTAATATTCATACGCGGAATTACTGTTGTTATTATTAAAAGGAATGGTCTGGAAGCCAGATATATTAAAGCTCGACATGGCAGAGCCCTGGAAGAATAAGCTAAGGTCCAGCCCTTTCCAGGAAGCTGTTGGCGTGAAACCATAAGTGATCAGCGGATAGGTAGGATAGCCGGTATGGATCTCATCATTGGCATCGATCTTCCCATCCGGTTTGCCATCCGGACCGCTAAGGTCTGCATACTTAATATCGCCTGGATGCAGGTTACCGAACTGTATGACATTATAACCATCCGCAGGATTAATAACCCCATCATTATTTTTATCATCTGCAGTGGTGAACAAACCTAATGCATGATAGCCGAAGGGAGTGCCCAATGCCCTGCCTGTACGGCTCCTGTTAGGATTATTATGCGTAGCGGAAGTCTCGAAGATCTGCAGCATCTTATTACGGGCATAACTGAAGTTACCACTGATGCCTACGCGGAGGCCATTGGCAAACTGGTGATTGGTACCGGCAGTAATTTCAATCCCATGGTTTTGCATAATACCTTCGTTCTCGTCAGATAGACTGAGGCCGTATTCGATAGGTATAGTAACGGCAGGAGGGAGCAACATGCCCGTCCTTCTTTCACGGAAATAATCTACTTCAAGGTCCAGCAAGCCATTCCATAAGGATGCTTCAAAACCGATATCAGTTTTGGTAGAGATCTCCCAGGTGATGTTCCTGTTGGCTTCCCGGGGTACAAAGGACCCCTGCACCATGGTACCATTGCCCCAGGCATAGGCATTGCCGTACAATGAATATCCCTGTAAGTATTGGAAAGAGGTACCCGCCAGGTTACCGGATTTACCCCATGATCCTCTTAGTTTCAGATAATTGATAAACGGCAGCCTGTGCATGAAGTTTTCACTTGATACTACCCAGCCCAGGGACACCGCAGGGAAATAGCCCCAGCGTTTGCCTGGCGCAAAATAGTAGTGGCCATCATAACGTCCGGATGCTTCTACCAGGTATTTATTGGCATAGCTATATCCCACACGATATACAAAGCCGATCTGGCTACCGGTAGAAGAAGACCCACTGTTATCAAAATCGTTCTTATTGGAGCTTCCCATACTCAGTTCATCGATGCTCACTCCAAAATTATTCCTGCGTGCAGAAAAGGCGCTGGAATCGCTGTCGCGTGCTTCCGCTACCACCAGGCCTGTGATATCATGTTTACCGAAGCTGCGTTTGTAATTCAGATAGCCTTGATAAGTAAAAGTTCTTTGTTGGGCATACTCCTGGTTCAGCCATGTATAGGAGGCGGCATTACCCTCCGAAGTGGAGACCTGCCTGGTATAACTATAGGGTGTTGTAGAAAGGTTCTGGGAATAGAAATAGAACGGCGTATGCCACCCTTTGCGGGTCGTCTGCATAGGGTCAAAGCTGAAGCTTCCCTTGATGCTTAAACCGGGTATAAAAGGCAGTTCCTGGTTTACCGCAATGGTCGACAACATAGTGCTCTTATTGTCCCGCTGATATCCTGCCTTCAGGATACCGATAGGCGAGTTACCGGCAAATTCTCCCCATAGGCCATTACTGTAACGCAGGTTGGCGATAGGAATGAATTTGTAGCCACTGCGGAAAAGTATGTTGACAGTTGTGGCGGCATCCACAGAACGGGTCTGCTGGAAAGCGCCAAGCATAGAAACATTCACCGTAGTGGTTTTGGTGGCCTGTATATCCAGGTTTATGGCATAGTCGTACCGTTGATATTTAACCGGGTCGAACATACCTGCCTGGTTCAGATAGCCCAGTGATACGAAATACTTTACCGAAGAGGCACCACCGCTCAGCTGTAAGGAGTAGTTCTGCATAGGAGCATGCATCCGTACAAGGTCTTTGGTATTGCTGATAGGGTATTTGTCAGGATCTTTTGCGTTGAGCTCCGCATATTGATCTATGAGGGTCTGGGCATAAGGTAACTGTGCACCGGTAGGGTTCTCGTTCAGATAGGCCTCATTGTGCAGGCGCATATAATCCTGTGCATTCAGCATCTTCGGATAATAGGTGGGCGACTGTACGCCGTAATAGGCATTGAGCGATAACTGGGGCTGGCCGGCTGCCCCTTTCTTTGTGGTGATGAGGAGCACTCCGTTGGCGCCACCTAAGCCGTAAGGTGCTACGGCAGCAGCATCTTTCAGGACGGTGACAGAAGCTATGGAGCTGGCGGGTATTTCGTTGATGTTATTGCGGATAATACCATCCACTACAATGAGCGCTCCGTTGTTGCCGGTAGTAGCGATACCCCGGATGTGAATATCAGGATTGTCAGCTCCCGGCCGACCGCCATTCGGTCGCATACTGACGCCTGCTACTCTTCCCGCCAGTGAGTTGGAGATATTGGGTACTGTTGATTTAGCCAGTTCTTTACCACCCACTGTAGAGATGGCAGCAGTGGAGGATACTTTTTTCTGTGTGCCATATCCGATCACCAGTACTTCATTCAATCCGCTGGCACTTTCAGTTAGTGTGATTTCCAGCGTCTTACGGCCTCCCAGTGCAATTTCCTGCGACTGATACCCCATATAACTGATCTCCAGGATGGCCTTATCCGGCTCGGGCACCGGTAGTTGAAAAGTACCGTCTTCTTTGGATACCGTGCCGCTTGTACTACCTTTTATTTTGATCGTTACACCGGCAAGGAATTCCCCTTTTGCGTTTCTGATAATGCCTTTTAAGTTGGCCGCCTGCTGAAAAGAATGGACAACAGGCACATACCTGGCATAGACCGGTATCCGGTTGCAAATCAGCAAAATAAGCAGCAGGATTGAGGACAGTCCCTTGCACAGCGGGGCGCCCCATTTGTTTGGTTTCATATGTTTTTCATTAAACGGTGGAAGAATACATACCGGTGCCCTGAGCCGTACCCGGCACGTTATTTTTCAGGTCAGGAATTGTACTGATAGGGCTATCCCTACATAACATGGAATGAGTTGTGTAGCATTACATCAGGTCATAACAATGTTTTCTTTGGTTGATGAACGATAATAAAATAACTAATATTCAATATCCGGTGGATTGTTTACATACAAAATTTTGGGCTTCACTTATCTCGTGGGTTATTTTCCGGGCGGGTCATTGATATCTTTAACGGGCGCAAACCGGGATGTAAAAGTGTTCCAATGACAATATAAAAATAAATAAAAAAAATTGATAAAGGGCATCCTATTCTGTCTGGTATTTTACAGCATAAGATGCCCTTATCAGGGTTCTGTTTACTATTTAATTGAATAGTTACGCTTTAGGATCAATCATCATCATCGTCATCACCTGATTTCTTCACCAGGTTTACAAAAGCAGCCCGTTTAGGTGCCGGGAAAGGAGTGCCTTTCAATCCACTCCACAATACCGTATTGAATTCCAGGTCAGGTACATTGTCTTCTTTGGAAAGATCAAAATGTTCGGAACGGCGTTGCCATTCATTTACAGCCACATTCTTTTCTTTAAGGTCTACCTGTGCAGGTACTGACTGGAAGGATGCATGACGGGCATCCGCTGAAAAACAATTCCACATCGGCATAGCCGCAGCATCATATTGGCTCATCGGCGGTATACCGAGTATGAGCTCCATTGTACGGAGCATGGAAGTAGTAGAGTACATCGTGTGATCCACATATCCCTGCTTTACAAAACCTCCTGCCACATAAGCAGTACTGCGGTGAGCATCCACATGATCGGCGCCGTTCTGCGCATCATCTTCAACCACAAAAACGGCGCTTTCCTGCCAGATAGGGCTCTTACTGAGATATTCGATGAACAGGCCTACTGCAAGGTCATTATCTGCCACATGTGCCAGTGGCGAACGTTTACCTTTGCGTAATCCTTCAGTATGGTCATTGCCCATACGCACCGTGTTGAAACGTGGTACCTGACCTATCGCCAACAGGGAATCAAATTCTCTTCTCCATTGATAGAAACGGGTGGTATCATATGTGTTCATATCCCAGCCTGTATAGTAGGGGCAATAATGATCTTTCAGCACCGGGATGTTAGGCCTTGAATTATCAGCAAATTCTCCATATGTACGGTAACTGATACCTGCGCGTTTACAGTGGTCCCATATAAATCCTTTAGGTGCATTGGCAATAGCCCGGTTACCTTCTGCATCATAAGAGCCGCCACGACCGCCATAGCTGGTAGGCCATGTTTTCTCCAGGTAGTCAGTTGCATAACCCGCCATACTCCAGTTGTGACCATCCGCGCTCACTTCTGCATCCACATAAAAGTTGTCCAGCAGTACAAATTCCCTTGCCAGCTTATGCAGGTTGGGAGTGATGCGCTCACCGAAAAGCACCAGGCTGGAATCGCCATTGCCTTCCTTCATGTCTCCCAGTACCTGGTCGTAAGTGCGGTTCTCCTTAATAACATAAAACACGTATTTAATAGGAGAGGAGGCGCCTGTTTTCATTGGAATAGGATTACCCGCTTCGCCTGCCGTAATACTCTCTTTCTCTTTGGTATAAGGGGTGTTCTTATACACCTGCTGTGAATAGACAGTCAGCTGTTGTGCTGTTGGCTCGGGAATAATGCTCATCGTGCCTTTGAACAGCCCTGCGATATACTGTACTTCCTTTGGCCGGTTCTTGTCTCCCGCCTGGTATTCCACATCTTCCTTTTTCCGCATCGGATTAGGACCAAAGGGATTCGCCATAGATGAGAAGCCCTTACCATTAGCCACATAGATCTTTTTACCGATCACTTTTACATTGGTAGGATACCAGCCCACAGGAATAAATCCTTTGCTTTTGCTGGCGCCCGGCGTACTTACATCAAATACAGAAAGACAGTTGTTATCTGCATTAGCGATGTAGATCGTTTTCCCGTTTTCGCTTAATGCCAGGCCGTTTGTAGTAGAACCGTTAGGCGCATTAGGATAGAGCGCCGTGTTCAGGGTTTCTATGACCGCGTTTTTAGTCAGGTCTATTACTGAAACAGCGTTGTCGTTAGCATTAGCAACATAGAGGTATTTACCATTCTTCGACATACAAAGATCATTGGGATTGTCGCCCACTTTAATCTCTCTCTGGAAAGTCTGTTGTTTTGTGTCGAGTATCAATACTTTATCACATCCCCAGCAGGTGATATACAGTAGCTTTTTATCAGAAGATAATAAGCAGTTATACCCTTCCCCGCCGAGCGGTAATTGTTTGATGATATTCTTCGTAGCAAGGTCTATGATATAAAGGGAGTTATTTTCCTTTGTCAGCACATATAGTAACTTCCTGCTGTCATCTATTTCAATACCGGAAGGTGAGATCTTTTCAGGCCATTTAGGTCCGAGGATAATACTATCCTTCAGCAACAGCTTACCTTGTCGCACCCCATACTGCAGGATGCGGTTATCATTCCCGCCGGAAGCATACAGGTTATTACCATCAGCGCTGAACTTCAGTCCGAACCAGCTTTTCGGGATCACCACAGCGTCCGTTACCTGTTGTGATTTTACGTCAATGAGCTGAATGCTCTGAACGCTTTGTCCGTTGTTAGTAACAGCCATGTACTTTTTAGAAGAAGACACGGCAATGTTCAGTGGAAGATCTCCCAGTTGTAAGTGTTCTCCCACAGGCGTCAGCGACCACCCATTGGGTAAATGAACAACGCTTGACTCCAGTTGTGCAGCTGTTTGAGCAAAGCTGGATGTGACGTGTAACAATGCAATAAGAAAAGCAACAATATTCCTCATAGTTTCCAATTATAAACCGGCAAGTTTGCAAAAATCAATGTGGCGATATGTTAAGTTACTGTTATCCTTTGACTCTTTTATTTATACAGCTGTTGATCTTTCATGTAGTCTATACCGTGCTCTTTGAGGTAGTTAATGCCATACTCGCTCAGAAACTCAAACAAGGGCGATAGAGACTTACCTGTTGGCGTAATATTGTATTGCACCCGGTAAGGCTTTAACGAGAGCACCTTCTTCTCAATGAGCTGATCTCTTTCCAGTTCTTTGAGTTGCTGTACCAGCATCTTTTCTGATATACCCGGCAGATTGTCCCTTATCTCACTGAATCCCCTGTCGTTAAAAATGTTGAGATGCGAAAGGATCAGTATCTTCCATTTGCCACCAATAAAGCTCAATGTCACATCAACCGGACAGGTATATGTTTTATTATTTAGTTTGATCATAGGTGTATAAAATTAGATAATGAAACGATACTCGCCGGGCTTACTTTTTGGTAAGTTATTGCCCGTGCCGTTAAAATGTAGCAACTTGAGGGCATGAAAAAGTTATCTCTCATTATTGCTGTTTTTACCTTGTTTACAACAGTTCAATCCTTTGCACAAACTAAAGAAAATATGGAAGACAACCAGTACTACAGTATTGAAATTATCAGGTACAATATCCCTTCATCAGACTATGACACTTTTGAAAAAGCTTATCTTGAAGCCGGTAGGTTATTGGAAGCATCCCCTTATTGTAAAGGGTATCATATTATCAAGGGCAGCGATGAACCGGATCATTACATTGTAACGATTTACTGGACGTCAGAAGAAGATCATCTGCAAAAGTTCCGTAAAAGTGAACAGTTTACCGGTTTTTTTCAGCTTGTTAAACCATTTTATAGTAATATAGCTGAGATGAAACATTATCATCCACCATTGGTAAACTGGAAAAAACAATAAGGAACGATCACTATGAGTAATATACCTACGTTATATGAATGGGCCGGTGGAATGCCCGTATTCGAAAAACTGACAGACCGCTTTTACGCTAAAGTATTGCAGGACGAGCTGCTGGAACCTGTATTCAGGCATATGTCCAAAGAGCATCAACTACATGTGGCTCATTTTATTGCCGAAGTATTTGGTGGGCCAGCGTTTTACAGTACCAATGAAGGAAGCCATTTCCGCATGATACAGAAACACATCGGCAAACACCTGACAGAACAGCACCGCAAACAATGGTTGAAACTACTGGTAGAGACGGCCGATGAACTGTGCCTGCCAGATGATCCTGAATTCAGGTCTGCTTTCATGGCTTACCTGGAATGGGGCACCCGGTTGGCAGTGATCAACTCCAACCTGGATGACCCGACTATCAATACAGATGAACCAATGCCTAAATGGGGCTGGGGCGTTCCCGGCGGTCCTTATCAGCCTTAAGGAAACACGCGTTTAGACATTTCTCTTTTTCAGCTTGATAATCGTCCGTAACTGCTCATGCCAGCTGATGATGTTGCCAATCAGGAAATACTCCTTGAGGTCTCTTTTGATGCTTTTGCGCATGACCTTTTTCACGACATCTTTATCCACTTCACCCACTTCATTTACATGGGCTAATAATTCCATTGACAGCAGGGCTAACAGCGCACCTATCAGGAACAGGAAGTTCCATTGGTGTAAGGCTACCAGCTTCCCCACTTTGGTAATCCCGGAGGAGCTCCATTGTGCCGTGATCAGCAGACTTCTGTTGGCGAAATAATCTGCCAGTACACCGCCCACCAGTGGGCCAATAGAAGAGAAAAAAGCGGTAATGATATTCTTGACTGACAGATACACAATGGCGTCTTCCCTGGGGGCCAGTTTCAACCCGATGTTGGTGAGCGAAAGATTGATGCCTGCTGTGGAAATACCGGTGAATATATGAATGCCCGCCAGCAGGATCAGGTTTATATACAGGTAGGAGTAGACGCCTATAAAGCACCATGCCAGGATACAGGTGATATATATCGGAGCGCTGAGCGCTATAATGGTTTTATTGCTGTACCGGTCGGCAAATGTTCCCCATATACGTATGGTCATAATACTCGATAGCTGGCTGATGATAGAAAGAATGATGATGTAGGAAATGGCCAGTCCCATGGCTTTCATCATAAATACAATAAAGAAAGGAGTGGCGATATTCAGTGCAAATACCCAGGCGGAGTTAAATATCAGCAATCTGCGGAAATTATTGTCTTTTAACGGCTGCTTAAAAAGTGAAAGGATGTTGGCATTGGAGAGGTATGACTGTGGCTCGGGAGCAAAGGATAGCACATAACCTCCTATGGTGCCGACAACACCCGCAATGATAAAGAAAATGGCATACACGTGTAGTTCATATTCCGGATACCTGCTTTTGACGAAATCCAGCAACGTAGCCAACAGAATACTAAACACCACATCCAGTATCTGGTTATAACGACTGCGCCGGGAGAAGTACCCACCCAACATATTTTCAGGGATGAGGTCTTTCATCCACGAGTTCCAGGCAGGGCCGGCAATAGATCCAAACAGGTAATAAAAAAAAAGGAAGAAAATAAGTATGCTGATAGAACTGCCTGAAAACAACAGGGCGCTGAGACCGATACATACCAATGGAAACCTCGCCAGAAAGGCACAGAAAACAGCAATGGCCCGCCTGTTGTTAAACTTGCGGACCAGCCATATAGAGATGAGTTGGAATATATTGGTGAATGTTGGTAATGCAGCTAGTATCCCGATCTGCACATTATTTGCACCCATTAGAAGCGCCATTGCTACGAGGAAGGCGCTACCGGTAAAAGTAGTCATCATTTCAGAAGCAAGCCCGTCCCATATCACTACGCTCATTCCCCGCCGGACTTCTCTTTCTGTCAATACTTCTTTCGGTTTTAAATTCATAAGCCCGCTGTTAGTGTTTCATGCTTCAGCGTTTATTACAAATTTCATTCCCGCGGTATTACAGAAAAGGCCGGCATCGTTGAAACGATACCGGCTTTTGATATGCCTATTTTTTATCCACAACCAAATTGATGACAGACATAGGCGGTAATGCGATCTTTACGCCATTGCCGGTATTGGCAGCATATGCCTTCAATGTTGTGTATCCGTCAGGACCACCTGCAACACCTGAAGGGCCTGCGCCATTTATAAATACCTTGCGGGAGAAGCCGGTACTGCCTTCTCCACCGTTTAATACATACCAGTAAAAACGGGCGCCGGGGTTGAAATTCTTGAATGTAAGGACCACATTCTGCGTCATAGCAGCTCTGTTGACCAGTGTTACAGATACCTCTCCGGAAGTGAAGGTGGATGCATAAGCATTGATATTGGCATTACTGTCAGATACCGTTGCATTGATACATCTGTCACCCAGGAATTTCTGCAGGAAATACTGGTAATAAAAGGCAGGCCTGGGCGCCCATTTTGTTTCGCCCGAAGCTGCTTCTCCCTGGCTGAAAAGCCCCATGTCATTACCGTTCTCCCAGCTATTGGCAAGGTCCCAGCGACTGGACATGCCGAATTTGTTCTTCATGAGTTCACCCCATACCATTACTGCATGCATACCTGCTACCTGCGATACCATCTGTTGGGAGCCAACTGCGAAGATGTTCCACTCTGTCAGGGCTATCGGCTTCATGGCGGTGCCGATAGTAGTGGACAGATAGTCGTATATCGCCTTGGTAACAGTGGTCGCGGATGCCAGTACCTCCTGCGGATTAGAATTGGTATTATAGGGTGTATAATAGCTGTGTACGATAAAGAAATCCGTGGCAGCACCTGCCTGTTGCAGTACGCCGGCGTTCCATTGTTTATCAACATTATTGGCCCAGAAAGCTGGTTCATGTTCCAGCATCTGTGCACCTATATAGATAGTTTTACCCTTCTCAGCAGCTGCCTTACGCATGGAGTCCGCAAATACTTTATAGTGACGGCCATACAGCTCTCCGCTTACATATTCCGGCTGACCATCTTTATTCTGTGATACATCTATCCGGTAGCCAGCCTGCCAGTTGCCATTGCTTTCGTTGCCTATTTCCCAATATTTGGTACGCCCGTTGTCATACCTTACCCAGTCTGCCGCCAGGTGAGCTGCAGCAGCAACAGGGTCAGTGCCGGTACCATATCTTGCATAGCCGTAATTGACGGTGATGATCCCTTCATTGCCCGTGGTCTGTAACATCTTGTAATAGTTCTCTACTGACAATGTCCAGTCAACGGTATTGCCTCCATACCAGTATCCGGGATCTGTCTGGTAACCGTCGCCATTCAGGAGCTTGGCAGGAGCATCAGCAGGTGGATTGCCAGGCTGTCTGTTCCAGAAATAGACGCTGCTGATATTGCCGCCGGGAAATCTGATAATACGGGGATGCAGGTTGGTGAGACGCTGCAACAACACCGGCTCTGTCACGATCTGGCTCATGTAGGGATTACTATTATTGCCAAATAATGTAGGTGATATCTTTGTCAGTATAGCAGAAGCATCCACGTTCACTGTATATGTTGTTGATGCAGGCGGTGTAACTTCAGTATAAGACGGTGCTGTGAAGTTCTTTGGCGTCCATGCATCCATGAAAAAACCTATGCTGGTTGCCACTGAAGGATCATCAGGTTTTACGACCACATCTGTTGTATCACTGCCGTTCTTTTCATCATCATATTTTTCTGTACCGTTCTTGCTGCATGCATTTGCTATCAACAGTCCCATACATATCGAACAGATAGCTGATATTCTCTTCATCCCGAGAAATTTTATTGAGTGATACATTTTTAAGACAGGCCCGCAGAATTGCTTCCGCAGACCTGATCTTTTCCCGTAAAAACTAACGTCTTCTATTTTATCTTAATAATTCTGAAATTGTCATAGGCAGCATTGTACACATCTACAGGTGCATCTTCTGTTATGAAACGATAACCAAAGGCTACTACGCCGCCTGTTTTTAACAGATCTCCCATGGTAACAGCACCTGCGCCTGTACCTTCTTTACCATCTGCCACCGCTTTAAAGAGCGCTAAATTGATGGTAACGGTTCTCCATTTACCTTCAGTATCGAATTTGTTGTTAGGCGCTCCTGACCAGGGCATAAAGCGGTAAGCATAGTTATCGCCAAAGCGGATCACGTTGATACCGGCAGTCCATGGTTCCTTGGTGTTGATCTCAAATTTCAATACATAGTTGGATGCCTGCTGTGTCATGATGGCGGCGGTGAACATGTTTGTTATATCTGAGAAGTTGCCGGAGCGGTTGCCATTCCACCATGCCCCGTCGCTTGCACCAACACCGCCGAAGATATTCTGCAGATAGCCGCCCCTTGTACCCGGAAAGAGCGAGGCATCGCTTGTCCTGTTAGCGCCCCACCATGCCCAGTTAAATACCGGTGTCTCTCCTGTTTCACCGGCGTTGGTCAGGTTGCTGATCACGTCGCCGCTCTCGTGATCATTCAACGGCCCGTCAGACATGGTAGTGCCATACTTTGCATGAATAACCAATCTACCAGTATCAGTGCCCAGGTCTGGCATGATCAGTCCGACCCTGGTACCCGCTTCATTCCCTGCAAATGCTGTGATCTCTCTGCCGCCGGGAAGAACGATCTTGTCGATCAGCCATAAGCTGGACCCGTAAATGATCAGGGAATCGCCAGGAAGTGCGTTCTCGTTTGAAATAACGGCAATAGACGGCGGCGGTATATCCACTACAAAAGAGTAGGATGTTTCACCATGAGTGGTCACAATGCGGATCGTATTTGGCACCTTCGGATCAGTGGCCTCTGTCGGCGCATTGTCCGGTATGGTAATGATCAGGCGTGTATCGGTGTTGTATGTCGGATTGAAATATGCGCTTTGTCCGTTGAAAGCTACCTGGGTTATACCGCCCAGGTTCTGACCAGTGACGAGTATCAGTGTACCCGGTAAGGCCCTTACAAAGGCGCTGTCCTGTTTAGTGGAATCCAGTAGTGTAACGCTGCTGACAATAGGTACACCTGCATGGTTATCATCTTTTGAACAGGATACGAACAGGGAAAGCGCCACCGGCAGGATGAAAAAAAGTATCCATTTCATGTTTCTGATAGTGGCTGATATATAGTGAGTCATAACGTTTTCTTTTTTAGTTAAACTTGTATGGCACCGGTGGTTTTCTCAGATTAGGCGCTGCTGTCATTTCCGCGGCAGGGTAGGGCAGCTGGAAATTGCTTTCCGTTACCGGGTAGAATGCAGGCGTATCTGAGCTCACTGTCCAGGAAGTAGCATTGGTGGCAGCATTAGCAACGATCCTGTAAGTACCCCTGTTCTGGTTGTTCAGTATAGTGATCGCTTTTGCCGGATCATAATAATGCAGCCTTACGATGTCATACCATGCCTGTCCTTCCATAGCCAGTTCCAGTCTTCTTTCCACATAGATATCATCCCAGGTGATGCTGGTTTTTGTTGGCACGCCGGCCCTGGTACGAACAGCATTGAAATACTGTAGTGCTTTGTTGTCACTGGTAGATGGCGAGTTACCCAGCACTGCTTCCGCATACACCAGGTATACGTCTGCCAGGCGAAGCATATAGGTGTTCATCTCCGTATGTTGCTGTGTAACCTTGCCATCATTGTCTTCAGGACGTCCTACCACATATTTCTTCACCCAGGCCCTTGTATTATATCTTTCTGTACCGACAAAGTTCCAGGGTACCTGCAGTTCCTGGATGATCTTCTTACCAGGATTGTTTGGATCGTCTACTGACTGATGAATGTAGGAATAGTGATCGCCGGGGAACATGAATGTACCTTTACGGCGTTTATCATCCACCCGGTATAACTGCAGCTGGTAGAGAGAGGCGCCAAGGTCACCGCCCCATCCATCTCCGAAACCTGTTATTTCAGAACCAAAAGCCAGGAATGCCTGCACACTGTTTTGTGTACCCCAGTCGCCGTCATATTTCCATTGCAGGGCAAACAGGCTTTCAGGATTGTTGTTGTTCTTCATCATGAACAGGTCTTCGTAATTGCTCATTAAAGCAGCGCCGCTATTTACGATCACGTCATTGGCATACCAGGCGGCACTGTCAAGGTCTGCCTGGTTGCGGGAACCGGAAACACCGGCGCGTGTGAGGAATGCTTTGGCCAACATACCTTCTGCGGCCCATTTGGTTAATCGTCCTTTCTGTAGTGGTGTAGCAGGCAGATTCTGCGCAGCAAAACGTAGATCACGGATAATGAATTCCCATACGGATGCTACTGTATTCCTGGTAATGGAAGTATCGGTCAGCAGCACATTGTTATCAACGATGATGGGAACAGGCCCCCAGTTCTGCACCAGGTAGGAATAAGCCAGTCCTCTCATGAAACGGCCTTCTGCAATACCTGCCTGTTTAACAGATTCAGGCACACTGGAGGCGGTATATTTTGCGAGATTGCCGATAACCATATTGGACTGTGCCACAACATTAAAGAAGGCAGTCCAGGAACTATATACTTCAGGCGTTACATCTGTCGTCTGCATCCTGATATTGTCCACCTGGTAAGACCCGGACATCAGGACACCGGCCCTGCCATCTCCGATACCGTGAGAGGCTTTATCATTATAGGCAAACCATACGATGTTGTACAACGGTGCAGTACCTGCCAGCACCTGGTCTGACGATTTATAGAAGTTCACGTCTACGATCGCATCTTCCGGTGGCCTGTTCAGAAAGTCCTTACTACAGGCAGACAGCGCAAGCAGGCATATAAACGTGATCAGGTATTTATTATAGTTTCTCTTTTTCATGGTGATAGTTTAAAGGCTCATTAAAAATCAACAGCAACACTGGCAGAATATAACCTGGTTAAAGGATAGCGTCCAGCGTCCACACCTATCAGTTGACTATTCAACTGTACTTCTTTTCCCAGGTAGGCGCCTACTTCAGGGTCATATCCTTTATACTTTGTGAAAGTGGCAAGGTTCTGCACGCCTGCAGACAAGCGGATACTTCTTATAACAGACTGATGCCTGATGAGCGATGACGGAATGGTGTATCCCAGTTGTACATTTTTGATCCTGATATAGGAGCCGTCTTCCACGAAGAGGTTAGTAAAGCGGTTGCCGTTCCCATTTACATCGTTCCCTACAATTCTCGGCACCTTTGTACCAGGATTCAACAATACCGTTTTGCTTCCATCGTCGGAGACACGGGCATAGCCAAATGATTCCTGCAGCAGGTTGCGGCCCAGGTTGATGTTATTAGGATTGGTAGTTTCAAAACGCAGGTAGTTGAAAATATCATTACCCTGTACGCCAGTTACCAATATGCTGAGATCAAATCCTTTGTAAGAGAAGGTATTGGTGAAACCGAATGTCAGCTTGGGCCATGGATTACCAATATAGGTCTGGTCACGTGAGTCGATGATCTTGTCTCCATTGAGGTCTTTATATTTCACATCTCCAACCCATACGCCACCATCTTTTGATACCGGTAAGCGGGTACCATCCGATTGTGCCGGAATAGCGCTGTTATTGATCTCGTCTACCGACTGGAACAGGCCATCAGAAATGTAACCATAGAACTGCCATGGTGCGATGCCTATAGCAGAGCGTGAGGTGAAGTTATTCATGTACCAGGCGGAGCGGGACAGGAAGGCTGCATCAGAATAGAACTTGGTGATCTTGGTCTTGAAGGACGAGATGTTGAAGTTTGTTCTCCAGGAGAAACCACTACGGTTATCAATGTTCACCGTATTCAGCGTGATGCCGAAGCCTTTATTCTGCATGGCGCCAATATTCACTATCGGAGGATTGATAGCTCCTTCGCCCTGTGTACCCATATAGGCGGGGAGCGGGTTAGGCATCAGCAGGTTGTCTGTTTTCTTGATGTAGTAGTCGCCTTCCAACTGTACCCTGTCTTTCAGTATACTCAGGTTAAAGCCTATGTTCTTTGTTTCGGTCGATTCCCATTTGAGGCCGGCGTTACCATATTGTCCGGTACGGAAGCCTGCTCCCCATGGAGTGGTTACAGCAGTCAGGGAGGAATATTGTGCACCTCCGCTGCCATTATTACCGGTAGTACCGATTTCCGCACGGATCTTCAGTTCATTGATAAATGGCAATTCCTTCATGAAGTTTTCTCCGGTCAGTCTCCAGGCAACAGACACGGAAGGGAAATATCCCCACCTGTTGTCCACACCAAAGTTGGAGGAACCGTCTGCCCTTCCTGCCAGTTGCAGGATATATTTGTTATCGTAGGTATAGTTGATACGGCCCAGGTAGGATTCCAGTGCGCCTGAACTTTTATAGCTACCGGTAGTTTGTCCCAATGCGTCGCCCAGGTTCAGGGAAGGAATGTCATTGCTGGCAAATCCGACACGTTGTGCAGAGAAGCCCTGGTTGTTCCATGCCTGTGCTTCGTGGCTGACCATTACACTGAAGCTGTGTTTACCCATGTCCCTGTTATATTGTAACAGTTCGTTCAGGTTCCAGTAGAAGTTCCTGTTATTGCTGATGGCTAAAGAGGCTTTCTCATTGACATTATACCCTAATCGGTAGGTGGGCGTAAATTTGCTGCCATCCGCATATTCAAAGTTGCCATTGAAGCTGGTGCGGAAGGTCAGTCCTTTTATGATATTTATTTCTGCAGCAGCACCTCCCAATCCGCCGGTACGTTTATAATCATTGCGTACCAGGTTGGCGATAGCTACAGGATTGAGCGGTGCGTATTTTGCATTGCCGCCGTATTCATTTTCCGTAGCGCCACCCCAGCTGCCATCCGGATTTTTTACCGGGATGTTGGGGGCCAGGTTGATCGCGTTCCTTACTACATCTTCACTGGTGGCAGACAGTTTTTCCTTTGTCTGGTAGAAGTTCAGGGAAGTGCTCAGTTTCAGCCATTTGAATGCCTGGTTGTCCAGGTTGAGGCGGAAAGAGTAGCGGTTGAAGTTGGAGCCGACAGCCACACCGTCCTGTTTGAAGTATTCGCCCGACATATAATAAGTGGTTTTGTCGGAACCTCCGCTCAGGTTTACCTGGTGTTTCTGCAGGGGAGCTCTTTTAAAGAGTGCGTTTTGCCAGTTGGTACCCTGTCCTAACACACTTGGATTCTGGAACTCAGGGGTAGGGGTGCGGTTCAGCAGTCTCGCAATTTCATTGTTCATCTCAGCGAACTGCGAGAGGCTCATAGTGGTAATGTCGTCAGGCTTGTCCTGAAGGGTATAGAGATAATTATAGGACAGCTTTACCTGACCTGATTTTCCCCTTTTGGTAGTGATCAGTACCACACCGTTGGTAGCGCGGGAGCCATATATCGCGGTGGCGGAAGGTCCCTGCAGGATGTCGTACGAAGCAATGTCTGCCGGATTGATACCAGCCAGCGCATTCACAGAGCTGGTGTTGCCATAGGATACGGTAGACGGCTGGATCTGTACTCCATCCACTACGTATAAAGGCTCATTGGTGCCACTCAGGGTATTGACCCCCCGGATATTTACAGAGATACCTCCACCCGGTTGCCCTGAGTTCTGGGTAACATATACGCCAGCTGCACGACCCTGGATGGCCTGGTCGATGGTTGTATTGATGGTACGGTCTGCATCCGCAGCGCTGATGGATACCTGGGCGCTGCTCTGGTCCCTTTTCTTCATGGTACCGTAACCAACTACGACCACATCGTTCAGCTTACGGTAATCGTCCTGTAAGTCAACGTTGACATTACCGGCATTGCCGACTTTAAAGTCCCGGGGCATAAATCCCATAGAGGCAATACTGATTACCTGGCCTGGAGCAGCCTTAATAGTAAAATGTCCTTTGTCATCAGTTGTGGTTCCTTTTTTCGTCCCCTTAATAAGAATAGAGGCACCGGGAACAGGATTGCCGGTCTCCTTTGAAGTGATTGTGCCGGAAACAGTCCGCTCGTTGTCGGATTGGTTCTGCGCCCGGGTAGGCATACTAAAAGCCCATAAGAAGATCATAACCCATACCATCAGGCATGATCTTCCAGTCGTACTGGCTTGTTTCATAGCGTGGAGATTAAGTGTTTAAATTAATGCGCGATTGTTTGATTTTGGTTTGTCAAATAACGGCATGATGTCCCTCATAACGATGGGATAAAATTATCGTTATGAGGGGAAAGCGAGGGTCGTACAATGTTTATTAAATAGGATAAAATGTTGCAGCAGGGGTATCAAATGTTACATGGATGGGTATAGCTCTTTGCAGGACCTATTTTCTCATGCTGGCAACGTATGCGGAAGGCAGCATATTATAGGCCATTTTGAAATATTTAGCGAAGTATTTAGGATTATTGAACCCTACCTCATAGGCTACCTCTGTCACGTTCATTTCTGTTTTAGACAATAGCTGGGCTGCCTTTTTGAGACGTACGGTGCGGATAAATTCCACCGGCGTTTGTCCCGTGAGAGAGAAAATACGCCTGTAAACAGACACCCGGTTCATACAGAGCTCCCGGCTCAGTTCTTCCACAGAGAAGCCGGCATTGGACAGGTTCTTTTCCACGATGGCCAGCACTTTCTCCAGGAATTTCTCGTTCGGGGAGGGGACATGCCCTTCATCTGCCGTTTCCAGGGAGCCTATAATGTGTTTTACCAGGGTCTGTCTTACCAGGAGATTACGGATCCTGGACAGCATGATCTCGAAGTTGAAAGGCTTCACCATATAATCTGCCGCACCGGTTTCCAGTCCTTTTAACTGTTCTTCTTCTCCCGCCATGGCTGTGAGCAGTATGACCGGGATGTGGCGGGTACGGTTGTCATGTTTGATCTTGCCGCACAGTTCAACACCGTCCATGACCGGCATATTGATGTCGCTGACCACCAGGTCAGGGTGACCGGACAATGTCTTCTGCCATCCGGCGCCACCATCTGCCGCTTCGATGATATTATAATAGGCCTTCAGGTTCTCTTTCAGGTAGAATCGGAAGTCGTCATTGTCTTCAATCAGGAGGATGGTCTGCTTTTCGGTGGCAGGTTCATGTAAGCCGGCAGGTGAGGGGAGGACCTCTTCCTCCGCTGTGATGGCAGGAACCGGCGAAGAGACCAGGACTGGTTCAGCCTGAGGAACAGGTTCGCCGGATGGCTCAAAGGGCAGTTGCACAATAAAACAACTCCCCTTGTTCACCTCACTTTCTACGGTGATGGTGCCGTTGTTCAGCTTTACAAACTCCTTCGTGATAGCCAACCCTATACCGCTGCCCCGGTTCACAAATCCTCCTGGCATATCACTCTGGAAGAACTGTTCAAAGACTTTCTCATGTCTCTCCGGCGGGATACCGATTCCCGTGTCTTTAACCCTTATTTCCAGCCATGTTTTATCGTCCCTGGAGCTGGTAATCATTTCAACGCTTACCGTGCCTCCCTGGGGCGTAAATTTGAAAGCATTGGATAAGAGGTTGAACAGGATCCGCTCTATCTTATCGTGGTCAAAACTGGTATATAACTGGCTGCAGCTACTCTGGTAGGAGAAATTGATCTGTTTTCTCTCCGCCAGATCTGTAAAGGAGCAGGCAACATCTTTGATAAAACCGGCAATGTCTCCCCTGACAGGGTCCAGCTTCAGTTCGTGCATTTCCATTCTACGGAAGTCCATCAGCTGGTTGACCAGGTTCAATAGGCGTTTGGCGTTGCGATAGATCAACTGGAACTTGTTTTTATCTTCCTGCTCCTTCGTCTGCTGGATGATCTCTTCTATGGGCGACAGTATCAGTGACACCGGTGTACGGAATTCATGGCTGACATTGGTAAACAGTTTGATCTTCATCATATCCAGTTCATGCATGCGTTGCGCTTCCCTTCTTTCCTGCTGGAGTACGAACTGGGTATGGGCGCGTTTGATCACCCTTCTTCTTAACAGCAGCAATATGGAAACCGCCAGTACGATGTAGATGATATAGGCCAGTGGCGTTTTCCAGAACGGAGGTTTGATGCGGATGGTCAGGGAGATACCTTCTTCGTTCCAGTAGCCGTCTTCATTGGCGGCTTTCAGCATCAGGGTGTAAGTGCCCGGGTTGATATTGGTATAAGTGATACGCCTTGTTTTACCGTCGGTGGTCAGCCATTCCTTGTTAAAACCGGTCAGCTTGTAGGCATACTGGTTTTTGTCGGTATTGGTAAAGTTTAAGGCCGCAAAATCAATGGAGAAATCATTTTCATTGTATTTCAGCACGATCTCTTTGATCTCGGACAGGGAGCTAGGCAGGATGATGCGGTGCCCTACCTTTTCATTGACCTCTACTATTTTGTTGGACAGCTGCAAACCTGTCAGCACAATCGCCGGCTTGTTGGTGTTCTGAGGCAGCGACGCAGGATTGAACAGGTTAAATCCGTCAGCACCGCCAAAAATGAGTTCTCCCGACCGGAGCTTACAGGCAGCATTCACGTTGAAGGCATTGCCCTGCAGGCCGTCTTTGTCATCATAATTCCGGCAACTGATACTAAGCTGTCCTTCCGGCTCCTCTTTCACGGTAACCTTACTCAGCCCGTTGGAAGTACTGACCCAGAGATATCCCTGGTTGTCTTCCAGTATGCTGATGATATTGTTGTCCGGCAGCCCGTCTTTTACTGTAAATGACTTAAATGTCTGTGTTGTTTCATCAAATACATTCAGACCTGACCGGGTACCTGCCCACATGTGCCCATTCCTGTCGTACAGGAGGGAGAACACGTTGTCATTGCTCAGCTGGTGGGTGGCAGCCAGGTAATGCACAAAGATGCCTTTGGAGTTGTCCAGCACATCAATACCATAAGCAGTGGCAATCCAGAGATTCCCTTTTTTATCTTCTGCAAAGGCGGTGATGAAGTTGGAGTGAACGGAGGCCGGTTGATTGACGTTGTTATGGTAAAAGATGCTGTTACCGGGATCAAACCTATCCAGTCCTCCGCCGAGCGTGCCTGCCCAGAAATTGTTGCGTTTATCTCTGTAGATCTTCCAGACAGTCTTATTGGCGAGGCTGTTGGGGTTCTTGTCATTGTGCTGATAATGGGTGATCCTGCCTTTGTTGTAGTAGTCCATTCCTCCGAAATAATATCCGATCCAGAGGTTGTCGTGTTCATCTACATACAGGCTGACAATAACATCTTTACTGATGCTATTGTCATCAGCCGGATTGTGTTGAAGCCGGGTGAAGGTACCGGCGCCACGATCGTAATATATGAGACCACCGCCATTAGTACCGATCCATATATTCCCCTTTTTGTCTTCGGCAAAGCAGTTTACATCATTGTAGCTGAGGCTCTGCTTATCAGTAGTGCTATGTTTAAAGAGGGGGAATTTCAGCATGTTCTCTGTGAAATAGCTGATGCCCCTTTTATAGGTACCGCACCATACGATGCCGAAGTTATCTTTATAGAGCGCGTAAATGGCATTTTCCGCAACGCTTTTAGGGTCTTCTTCCTTGTTGAGCAGGAAGTGGGAAGAGAAGTCACTTTTATTGACAAGGTTGACGCCCCCATGGTCAGTCCCTATCCATATCATATTTTTATCATCCTGTACGATGCTGTTGACAATGTCATTATTTAAGGCGCCATTCCGGCTTGACAACTGCCTTATCGTCCCTTTTGCAGGATTCAGGTAGATGACGCCAAAATCATTCTCCGGCATATATATCCAGATATCATCCTGTGTATCTATAAAAAAGCGCAGTGAAGCAGGCTGCCTTTCTATCATGGGGATGATATGATTATTGCGATAGATGACCCTGTTACTGCCAACATCCAGCTTCTCCACCCGGCCATTATTATAAAGGATGACAAGCCTGTTCTGTGCATCTTTTTTCAGATCTGAAACAGGAATATTGCTGGAGCCGGGGATGAGTATTTTAGTAGCATGCCCGGTACTGTCTATTTTATATAATCCGCCGCCTGTATAAGACACCCACCAGGTATTGCCGGTTTGTGCAATACTGTTCACATAGAGTCCCGACAGGCCTTTCTTTTGCAGCCATTTGGCAGCACTCGAGAATTGTTCTTTGACAGGGTCATAGATATCGTCGCCATTGCGGGTTTTGATATACAGACGATTATCCGGAGCAGGATAAATGCCCATAATATAGTCATCGCTTATGGAATTAGAGTCTGCTACGTTATGGCGGAATATTTTAAAGGAATATCCGTCATAACGGTTCAATCCGCTCATTGTTCCGAACCACATAAATCCCTTAGCGTCTTTGTAGATGTAATTGACCTGGTTGTGTGACAGGCCATTATTGACATTCAAAGAAGAGAACTGGTAAGATGACTGTTGTGGATAGGCATAGCTCACCAGCAAAAGCAGTGGAATCAGTAGTAGTTTCATCAACATGGAATAGGCATCAGTCTGTTCATGAAAATACGATATTTTAGCCATAGATTTACCAAAATGCCAGCTATGAAGCCCATTCTTGTCGTTTGTACAATATTACTTGCCTTTACCGCCTGTAAACAACATAAGGACCCAAATCCCGCGGTCATCGATCTTACTTACCAACAAACAGATATACAGAAACAGTTTGATACCTTATATAATCACCAGCAGGCAGATTCCGGTGTATACAGCGGTCTGATAGAGCAGGCGCTGGCCATATGTCACGACAGCACAGGCAAAGGAGGCGCTATTACACAAGATGTATTTTCCAGCATGTATTACAATCTGCATAGTAAACAGTATGATTGTGTTACAACGACTGTTTTCCAGTTACCTGATGGTTCTATTTCAGCAATAGGGTCATTTAATCTGACTCCTGGAGATACAATAGCGCCGGATCATGATTTTCCGGTTACCGGTGGTTCGGGGACGTATCATCATATTGCAGGGACTTATACACGTAAATATAGGGATGGGGTGTATCATGTGAAATTGAGTTATTATAAGACGGATCAGCAGTAAGCTTTTACTGACTGAGTGATCCCAGTTATTTATTCTGCCATGACCTTGGTAAATTGCAAGGCACCGATTGTTTGTTACCAAAAAATTCCTATCTTACAAATACCACGTTGACTCCGCTTACTAAAAAAGCAGGTGAGAATTCCCACATTTTATAACCTGTTTTCATCATTCCCTTAATCAATTATTTTAAAACATTCCAAATGAAACAGCTATTTGCACCCTTTTCGTGCCCATCGGGCAACCTGAAAACCTGGGCCCTGTTTTTTTTCCTATGTCTGTCGGGACACCTGAAACTGCACGCGGCCACCATTAACGTATCTTCCTTATCCGCTTTGCAAACCGCTATCAACAACGCTGCTCCCGGTGACGTGATCATCCTGGCTAATGGTACGTATACCGCCAGCACCGACATTACGATCAGTAAGCAGGGGACTGCTACCCAGCCTATCACCATTGCTGCCCAGACAATAGGAGGGGCTACAATCAATGGTACTGCTGGTTTTAGTATTGTGAGTCCGGCGAAGTATATCATCATCCGCGGCTTTAAATTTACTTTTAATGCTTCTCAGGCAACAATGGCCAGCGGTACGAGTTTCTGTCGCTGGACGCGTAATGTCTTTGAAACGCCCGGAGAAGGAGAGAACCTGACCGTCAACGGGAATGACCATGAAATAGATTACAATACATTCCAGCACAAGAATGCATTGGGAAGGTTTATTGCGATGCGCGGTACCGGCAGCCAGATCTGTCAGCGCATAAATATCCATCACAACTATTTCCTTGATCACAATCCCCAGACAGGCAACGGGGCAGAGTCAGTACAGTTTGGCCTTAGCGGTTATAGCTTATCTTCCAGCAATAGCATTGTGGAACATAATCTTTTTGAGGATTGCGCAGGAGAGAACGAGCTGGTTTCCATCAAAGCATCCGCAGTCACATTCCGCTTTAACACGATCCGTAATTGCCCGGCGCATCTCACCTTGCGGCATGGTAATTTCAATGTCATCTACGGTAATTATTTTATCAATACGCCGGGTGTCCGCATCTTTGGAGATGATCATAAAGTCTTCAGCAATCATTTTGAAAACTGTAATCCCGCTATCAATGTGGGGAACGGCGACGGAGAAGTAGCCAATGGAGATGCGCTGACTGTCCACGATCGTCCCGACCGTGTATTGATTGCCTTTAATACGCTGGTGAACAATACCGTCAATATCGTCCAGGCGGGACGTACCAATGGGCTGGGTGCAACGGCTATTACCATCGCTAACAACATTATACAAGGTGGAGGAGCTGCAGCTACCATCGCCGGGCCCTACACAGGCGCTGTATGGAGCGGTAATATGCTATATAATACCAACGGTGACGGTGACATGCCTTCCAGTGGATACACCACAGCGAATCCTTTACTGGCAAGAGATGCAACAGGTACCTTCCATTTGCAGTCTGGCAGTCCTGCGATAGGCGCCGCTACCGGATCTTATCCATCTGTAACAACAGATATGGACGGGCAGGCACGTACGGCTCCCCTGGAGATAGGAGCAGACGAGGTGTCTACTGCAGCCGTTACAGCACGGATACTTACACCAGATATGGTAGGTGTTAATGGAAGTAATGACACGGGTAATGCCTGCCAACCTGTATCCGCCAGTGGCGATGACGGAAATGTACCCGCCAATGTACTGGACAATAACCTGAACACCCGTTGGTCAGCCAATGGCGACGGACAATGGATTCAATTTTGTCTGGACGATACTGTGTCTGTTTCCGGGGTACAGATCGCATTTTATAGCGGCAATACCCGTACTTCCACTTTTGATATACAGACAGGCAACAATGGTACTACCTGGACGAATGCCTCTACCGGCCGGGTCAGCAGTGGTACCTCCCTCAATCTGGAGACTTTCACCTTCACTGCCCGTCAGGCAAAATATGTGCGGATACTGGGCCATGGCAATAGTGTGAATGCCTGGAATAGTTATACAGAAGTGAAGATACAGACAGGTAGCAGCAGCCGGCAGTCATTAGCAGCGGTTAAGAGTAGTACGGCCTCTGAAATGACCTTAAATACTTCTCCTAATCCGTTCTCGGACCAGGCAACCATACACTTTACACTGCCAGACGCTGGCAAGACCCGCCTGGCAGTATATGATATGAACGGCAAAGTGGTTGCAGTGCTGATTAATGCATATCTGTCGGCAGGAAAATACACAGTGCCCTATAAGGCTGACAATACCCCCGCCGGTATGTACCTGCTGGAGTTGCACCACAACGGAAAAGCAGACACAAAGAAGCTGCAGAAACTCTGAGTGGCAACAGGATATTCTCATTCTGATAAGCGGAATACCTCCAATGATGAGAAAAAAGTATAAGTAAATGGTAAAATTAGACAAGTGGTATGAAGCTTTTTTTCAATGCCTTTTGTTTAACTTTAAAACAGTGTTCCACAGTTGATAACTTAGTCTCTTAAGTTAGTCCGTTATGAAAGTTTGACTGTTCCTGGCCCGGTAGCGTTACTCATCTTCTTCACCAAAATCCAATTAATCAAATATGAGCTTAATTATTCTGTAACAGTTTTTTATTGTCAATACATGCAAACGTTTGCATGATTTAGAAATAAATTGTCAACGTTGGTAACTCTCATTGAAATATATGGGAAGGGAATTCTATTCTCTATTTGTGCAATCGTTTGCATGTATCTATTATTCAATCAAGACTGGTAGTGTCAGTGCCGCTTAGCGTTTATCCAGCTTCCATCAGTATAAGTTCCGCCTAACAATTAAAAATTCCGTTATGAAAAATCTGATCACTGCAATTACATGCAATAGTTGCAGCAGCAGGAAGATATGGGCTATTGCCATATGGTATTACTTCATTTGTTTATCGGGGAGTGTATATGCACAGGATAAAGAGGAGGTAGAGATAAAAGGGGTAGTCACCAATGAGCAGGGAGAATCCCTGCCTGGGGCTATCATCAGAGTAAAAGGAGGTACTCATGGAACAGCAGCAACAGCCGGAGGGCAGTTCAGCATCACCGTCCCGAAAAAATCTATACTCAGCATCTCCTTTACAGGGTATATCCGTAAAGAGATCATTGTCGGCAATGATCATCAGTCCGGGATGATCGTTCCACTACAACTGGATAACAAGGGGCTGAATGAAGTAGTGGTAGTGGGATATGGTACCCAAAAGAAATCAGACGTAACAGGTTCCATCGTTTCCATCAAAGAACAGTCCCTCAGAGAGGTACCTGTGGCCAATCTGAGCCAGGCGTTACAGGGACAGGGCGCCGGCATCGACGTACAGAAAAACGGTGGTAACAGCAAGCCCGGTGCAAAACCCAAAATACTGGTAAGAGGTACCCGGTCAGTGAATGCTTCCAATGATCCATTATTCGTTGTAGATGGTATTCCTTTTAACGGGGACATAAACGACCTGAACCCTGACGATGTAGTGTCTGTCGAAGTATTGAAAGATGCTTCTGCTACGGCTATCTATGGTTCAAGAGGTGCCAACGGCGTGATCCTCGTCAGTACCCGAAGAGGTAAAACAGGCAGACCCGTTATTACCTACAGTGCCTATGCCGGATTTGTGAAGAATATAGGTGAATACGATGTAATGGACGGACCACAATTCACCAACTTTAAAAAATGGGCGCTTATTAATGAAACACCCGGTAAATATACCGGTTTGGACGATCCATCTTTTTATACCAACGGAAGCTTCAGCCAGGAAGAAGTACAGGGTATCAAAATGGGGCGCAGTGTTGACTGGCAGAAACTGATCTATAAGAGCGGGATAACAACAAATCACCAACTGGGCATTACCGGAGGATCAGAGACGACGCAATACGCCTTGTCAGGTGGATATTACAAAGAGACGGGCATCTACTCAGGTCAGTCTTTCGGACGTTTTTCCGTGAAAGCGAGCGTTGATCAGCAGCTTGGAAAATCAGTCAAAGTTGGGCTCAGTACACTGAACACCTATTCCGTCACGAATGGAGAAAATGCCAATCCGATGGGGCAGGTATTACGTGCTAATCCGCTGGTATCGCCATACGATAGTACTGGCGCATTGATTAATGCATATGTACCAGGTACTGCTAACCAGGTATGGAATCCATTGTCTAATTTCCTGCCTGGTGCAGCTGTAGAGACGCGTAAAAGATCAGGTACCTTCACGACTTTATATGCAGAGGTTAGTCTGGCAAAAGGTCTGAAATACCGGTTCAATGCAGGGGCAGAAATAAGGAATGATGTATACGGGAACTTCTATGCCAGCAAAACAACGTACAACCAGGGTACTTTGTCTACTTCCAGCAATCAGACAAAAATGAACATCGATTATACCCTCGAAAACCTGCTGATCTACGAGAAGACGATTGCCCGGAAACATAACATCAACTTCACCGGTTTATACAGCTTACAGGAATCGGCATTACAGTCCAATACCTTCAATAACAACACCATCCTTGCAGACTTCCTGCAGTACTTTAATCCACAGTATTCAGCCAACCTTACAGGACAAGGCAAATATGAGAAATGGGACATCCTCTCTTACATGGCAAGACTCAACTATAACTATGATGAAAGATACCTGCTTACGCTGACCATGCGTTCAGATGGTTCTTCCCGTCTGGCGCCAGGCAATAAATACCATGTATTCCCATCTGTATCTGCCGCCTGGAACCTATATAAGGAGCGCTTCCTGTCAAAGGCACACGCACTCACCAACCTGAAGCTAAGAGTAGGATATGGTTCTGTAGGTAATACCGCCATCTCTCCTTATCAGACTTTAGGAGCCTTATCACCTGTTACATACAACTTTGGCTCCAGCAATGTTACCGGTGCTTATCCTACGACTGTGGCCAACCCGGCCCTAACCTGGGAATACACAGCCACTTTAAATGCAGGGATCGACATCGGCCTGTGGGACAATCGTGTAACGGGATCAATAGATGTGTATAAACAACAAACACGCTCCCTGTTATTACCACAAACTTTGCCGCCCACTTCCGGTATTCCCAATGCGATTGTGACAAATGTGGGAAAGACTTCCAACAGGGGAATCGAGTTACAGCTCAGCACCGTGAACATCCGCGATGCCCGTAGCGGCTTCACCTGGACGACAAACCTCAACGTATTCATTAACCGTGGTAAGATCACCCAACTGGCGAATGGCGTTACCAGGGATATCAATAACAACTGGTTTGTAGGATATCCGATAGGTGTCATTTTCGATTATAAGAAACAAGGGATCTGGCAGAATACAAAAGAAGATTCCCTGATCGCCAAAGGATATGGACTGACCGTAACAAATCCCGGCTCTGTAATAGGCCAGTTAAGGCTGGCGAATACAAACGGAGATTCCCTGATCAATGCAGACGATAGGGTGATATTAGGCTCTAATCAGCCGAAATGGGAGGGTGGTATTACCAACCGTTTTAGCTTTAAAGGATTTGATCTTACCATCGTTGCCTTCGTAAGAATGGGCGGAATGATTGTGAGCAAGATGCACCAGAGCGGTAGTTTTATCAACACCTATCAGAGTAATTACAACAACCTGGATGTAGATTACTGGACGCCCGGCAGTGGTGAGAATTTTTATCCTAAACCCAACCATGCCAACACCAATACACCCAATAGTTCCCTGTTAAGTTATTTCGATGGAAGCTATCTGAAAATCAGGACACTCAGCCTTGGTTATAGCCTCACGCCCGCTATTGCGAAACGATGGGGCGTAGGTGCCATAAGGATATATACGACTGCGCAGAATCCTTTTATTCTCTTTTCTCCCTACCGGAACAAATACAAGGGGATAGATCCGGAAACAGCGATGGACTCAGGTTCCGGCACCAATAACCAGGGAGCATTGAATGTGGATACACCTGGTACCTGGTCAATGATATTTGGCGTCAACGTGTCACTGTGATGCATATAGTGTAATCCGGACAATAGTTCCGGAAGAATTACAAAAACTATCAGTTATGAAAAAGGTCAGTATATATATCATCAATCTCCTGTTTATAACAGGCTTGTTTTATGGCTGTCAGAAGAAGCTGGAAGAAGAACCTCATTCTGTGCTTACACCCGATTTCTTCACCACAGCGCAGGGCTTTGAAGCCGGTCTGAATGCTGCCTATGCAGGTACCCGCTGGATATGGGGACCGCAGGACTTTTATAGTCTGACGGTATGTGGCACTGATGAATTTAAAAGAGGAGTGGACGGCAATAGCGATCTCAATAGCTATTCCAGTAATTATACGGCCACAAATGGTAATGTGACCAATGTCTGGAAGTATTGTTACACGTATATCAATACCTGCAATGGCCTTGTGGATAATGCCTCGCAGATACCAGGGATGGATTCAACGATCAAAAAAAGGATGGTAGGTGAAGCCAGGTTCCTGCGGGCCAATTATTATTTTATTCTCGTACAACTGTGGGGAGATGTAACACTGAACAAGCATTTCCAGAACACGCCCACTACCTCGGCGGTACGCGATCCTTTGGCGAACGTATATGATTTCATTATTGAAGATCTGACTGCCGCTATAGCCAGTCTGCCGCCAGGTCCTCTTACTGCCGGTGTACAACCAGGCCGGGCTACAGCTGCTGCTGCCTCTCATCTCCTGGCAAAGGTCTATCTTACCAGAGCCGGTTCCCTTGCTAAGAAAGCAGATGATTACAAAAATGCATATACAACCGCCGCTGGATTGATCAGCAACAGTGCGGCAGGAGTAGGGCTGCTATCTGATTTCGCAAAGGTATTCCAGGAAGGAAATGAAGCGAATATGGAAGTGTTGTGGACGGTGCAGCATACTTCCAATCTTGCCTACAATGGCTCTCCCAAACAGGATAACCGTGATGCAGATAACCTCTTATGCCACCTGTGGGTACCTCAGTATGAGAACCAACCCGGTATGCAACGGGATGTTTTCTATGGACGACCTTATATACGGGTGATTCCTACCCGCTGGCTGACAGATACGGTGTTTGCCGACAAGGTCAATGATACCCGCTATAATAAAAGCTTTCAGATTGCCTGGATCTGTAATGCCCGAAAACTGATCCCTAACTGGCCTAGCCCTTTACCACCGGGAGCACCGGTTAATGCGCAGCCAGGAAAGCCAAAATTCGGACCAGGAGATACTGCGATATTTATGCCCGGTTACGAAATGCCTGATGCACAAATACAGGCGAAGCCTTACCAGGTCATCACGCCCAATAAATATGTGCCGGCTCTCGCACCTACTTTGACGAAATATTTCGATACCAAACGTACTGATATGAATGCTCCATCCATCAGGCCTATCATTGTATACCGGCTGGCAGATACCTACCTGATAGCTGCCGAAGCGGCACTCATGGATGGAAGGCCGGGCGATGCTGTGGGCTTCATCAACGCCATCCGCAGAAGGGCGGCTTATCCTACAGGTAATCCGCAGGCAATGGAAGTACAGGCGTCAGATCTGTCGCTTGATTTTATCCTGGATGAACGTGCACGTGAATTATGCGGAGAACTAACAAGATGGCAGGACCTGATAAGAACAGGACAATTACTGACACGGGTAAGATTGCATAATACAGACGGACAAAAGAATATACAGGAGAAACATAAACTCCGTCCTATTCCGCAAACGCAGATAGATGCAACAACAACTGGTCCTAAGTACCCACAGAACCCGGGGTGGTAAATGATTGCTATTAACCGTAAAAACAAACATATGAAAAGAAAGCCTGCAGGCATGCTCCTGTCCATGACGGTCTTAGTCCATTGCAGTGTGGCTTATGCGCAAACCAGCACACTAAAGAATTTTCCGAACGGCAGCTCTCCGCAGGAGGTAGGAAAACGGGTAGCCAACCGGTTCATTGCATCCCCACATCCTAATTTCGGCAGGCCAACGCCTCCTTCTGTTATCACCTATCCGGAGGTCTGTACCTGGTATGGTGCATTGGCATTCGCAAAGGAAAGTAAGGACAAGGCACTGACGACAAAACTTGCTGAGCGCTTTGAACCGCTTTTCGGGGCAGATACGGCACTGGTGCCTAAGTCAGACCACGTGGACCATGCCGTGTTTGGGTCTGTGCCCTTAGAGCTATACCAGCAAACGAAAGATCCGCGTTACCTGGAGATGGGAAAAAAGATCGCAGATAAACAGTGGGGAACACCGGAAGGACCGCATGTGAAACCTGAAGGCCTTGCTCATTACAAACAGGGACTTAGCTGGCAGACGCGTATGTGGATCGATGACATGTTCATGATCACCGCTGTACAGGCACAGGCTTATCGGGCTACAGGAAACAAAGCATACATAGATCGCGCTGCGAAGGAAATGGTAGTCTATCTCGATTCCCTGCAACAGCCTAACGGACTGTTTTATCATGCGCCGGATGTTCCTTTCTTCTGGGGCAGAGGTGATGGCTGGATGGCAGCAGGTATGAGTGAGTTGTTACGTTCATTGCCTGCCAATAATCCCGACAGGCCACGCATCATGGAAGGATACAAAAAGATGATGGCGGCATTACTGAAATACCAGGCGGAAGACGGTATGTGGCGGCAGCTGATAGATGATCCGGCTTCCTGGCCGGAGACGTCCAGTACCGGTATGTTCACCTTTGCCATGATCACAGGGGTGAAGCAGGGATGGCTTGACGCAAAAATGTATGGACCTGCCGCACGTAAGGCGTGGCTGGCATTGGTCACTTACATTGATGGCAATGGTGATGTCCGTGAAGTATGTGAAGGCACCAACAAGAAGAACGATCGGCAGTATTACCTCGACCGTAAACGTATTACCGGCGATATGCATGGACAGGCGCCATTGTTATGGTGTGCTGCCGCCTTATTAAGATAGGTTACATCAATAAAGATATGTTATGAAGATACAGGCCCTTCTTTGCACGCTGCTGCTGGCGGCAAAAGCTTTTGCTGCCGATACTACATTGGTGACCAGTCCGGACGGGCAGATCCGGTTCAGGTTATTTACTGATCATCATCAGTTATACTATTCAGTTACCTGCCGGAATACCCCGGTTATTGCTGCATCACCGATGGTATTATCTGTGGATGATCATCTGCTGACTGACGACGTAACAACGGGAACGGTAAAGCGGTATAGCATTGACGAACGTTATCCCTGGAATGGGGTACATGCCGTGGCTGTCAATAACTGCCAGGGCGCCAGTATAGCCCTGAAGCAAGGCTCCACCGCTTATACCCTGGATGTACGTGTATTTAACAACGGTATCGCTTTCCGCACAGTAGTGCCTGGCGCTGCAGGTGTTAATCGCGTTCCTGATGAGGCAACGGTATTCAATATCCCTGCGGGAAGTGAGATATGGTATCATGACCTGAGCATGCACTATGAAAGTGTGTATGCAAAAAAAGAGATATCCGCTTTACAGGCAGGAGAGTGGGTAGCGCCACCAGCTACGGTTAAATTGCCAACGGGTATTTACGCGTCCATTACAGAAGCAGATCTCGTGAACTATAGTGGCATGGCGTTGGAAGCAAATGGCAAGCAGGGACTGGTGGTACGCCTGGCACAACATCAACCGGTTTCTTATCCCTATAAACTACGCTACAGCGAAGAGGATGTACAACGTTCTCTCAAACCTGCGGCGATCAGTGGCACCATTACTACTCCCTGGCGGGTAGTAATGGTCGGCGCTGACCTGAATACAATGGTCAACAATGACATGGTGCAGAATCTTTGTCCGCCGCCCGATCCGAAACTCTTTCCTCAAGGCATACACACTGACTGGATCAGACCCGGGCGTGCAGTATGGAAATACCTTGATGGTGGCGGAGAAGGTACACCCGTTGTCATGAAGCAATTCTCCGCAGAAGCAGGTGCGCTGGGATTTGAACACAATATCCTGGAAGGCTTCTGGGATAAATGGACAGACGATCAGATCAGGGATGTGGTCAACGATGCTAAAAGCCATCATGTAGGCATCTGGGTCTGGAAGCACTCTAAAGCATTGCGTGATAAAACGGTACGGCAGGCCTTTTTCAAACGCTGTCATGACCTGGGTATAACAGGTGTCAAGATCGACTTCTTTGATAGTGAAGCAAAGGA
The DNA here is from genome assembly GCF_003014595.1 of Chitinophaga ginsengisoli. Taxonomy (GTDB): domain Bacteria; phylum Bacteroidota; class Bacteroidia; order Chitinophagales; family Chitinophagaceae; genus Chitinophaga; species Chitinophaga ginsengisoli. The sequence continues at coordinate 590,669 of NZ_PYGK01000004.1, forward strand.
AGTGATAGACCTCTATACGGCTATTCTGCAGGAAACGGCCGTGTATCACCTGTTAACGGATTTCCACGGGGCTAACAAACCAACAGGTCTGGCCCGTACCTGGCCCAATGAAATGACAAGGGAAGCCGTGAAAGGCATGGAAGCCAGTAAGCTGGCTGATAGAGCCGTACATGAAACTACGCTGCCATTCACACGCTTTCTGGCTGGTCCGGCAGAATATACGGTTGTGCATTTCGGAGAACGCAGGAAGAATACTTCCTGGGCTCACCAGATAGCCAGCGCCGCTATCCTGAGTGCGCCTTTGCTTACCTATGCTGCTCAACCACAACATATCATTGAGAACCCTGCCCACGACCTGATAAAACGCATTCCTTCCACCTGGGATGAAACCATCGTATTGCCGCCATCTGAAATAGGTGAACTGGCCGTATTTGCCCGGCGTAAAGGTGATACCTGGTTCCTGGCAGTGATGAATGGAGATACGCCGCAGCAGATAAACATCCCGCTCTCTTTCCTGCAGAAAACGAATTACAAGGTGTCTGTAGTGAAAGACATTCCTGATAGTACAGGTGCTGTAAAGGTGGAGGAAGTAACCTATACACAGAAAGATGTGATCTCGCTGCAACTGACGCCGGGTGGCGGGTATGTAGCGATGTTCCTTGCGTCCTCTCCGGAAAAGAGTGTATATAATGTACGCGATTTCGGTGCAAAAGGAGATGGATACGCGCTGGATGGAGATGCCATTAACAATGCAATAACGGCGGCTGCAGTTACCGGAGGAACGGTTTATTTCCCGGCAGGGAATTATCTCTCTTACACCATCCGGTTAAAAAGTAATATCGCCCTGTATATTGATCATGGAGCTACTATTATCGCAGCAAAAGAAGTGAATGGTATCGGTTATGATGAGCCGGAACCTAATCCCCATGAGGCTTACCAGGATTTCGGTCATAGCCATTGGCAAAATAGCCTGATCTATGGCGAAGGATTGCATGATATTGCTATTATCGGTACAGGGATGATATGGGGCAAAGGATTGACACGCAGTACAAACCAACCTCCGGGAGGTGGTAATAAAGCGATTGCGCTGAAACTGTGCCGTAATGTAACGATAAGTGATATTTCCATATTACATGGCGGACATTTCGGGTTGTTGGCAACAGGTGTTGATAACCTCAATATACGCGGTGTGAAAGTGGATACAGACAGGGATGGCTTTGATATAGACTGCTGCAAAAATGTAAGGATATCAGATTGTACGGTGAACTCTCCCTTCGATGATGGTATCTGCCTGAAAAGCTCTTTTGCACTGGGATATGCGAAGGCTACCGAGAACGTGACGATCACCAATTGCCAGGTAAGCGGGTATGATGAGGGAACCTTGCTGGATGGTACTTTCAAAAGAGAGTACAGGAAATACTCAGATAATACTACCACCGGTCGTATAAAGATGGGAACAGAATCAAACGGTGGATTTAAGAATGTAACTATTTCCAATTGTGTATTTGATTATTCCCGCGGACTTGCACTGGAAACAGTGGATGGAGGTCCGCTGGAAGACGTGACCATCAGCAATATCACCATGCGGGATATTGTCAATGCACCTATTTTTATCCGTTTAGGTGCAAGAATGAGAGGACCGGACAGTCTTGCGGTGGGAACCTGCCGGCGGATCATCCTCAGCAATATTGTGGTGTCTAATGCCGACTCCCGCTATGGGGCTATCATCAGCGGAATTCCGGGACATGCTATTGAAGACCTGCAATTAAGTAATATCAGTATCAGTTATAAGGGTGGAGGTAGCCGGGAAATGGCCGGAAGGGACGTGCCTGAATATGAAAAGGATTATCCTGAACCTTACCGCTTTGGAATGATGCCCGCCTATGGTTTTTTCGTCCGCCATGTTAAAGGACTAAACATGCATGATGTAAAGGTCGGTTTCATGAAAGATGAGTTACGTCCAGCTTTTATATTGGATAATGTAAGCGGGGTAACCATGTATTACATTGACGCACAAAAAATGCCGGAAGCGTCGCTTATCAGTTTAAAGCAGGTACAACAATTTACTATTCACCAAAGCAAAGGCGTCCGGGACACGGCACTGGATAATGCGCAGAAAGCAGTACTATAAAGGCTATCCGTTATCATCCATGTGGGATTGTAAGAAAAAGGACGCAGAACGAAGCACTGTCTACATGTCATCTTGACAATTTTAGAAGAATAAGCCGTAGCTATTTCAGAACAGTTGTGATGAATTAAAGTTTTTTTACTTAAATTTATTCACGTACTGAAAATTATGAATACCCGCTGATGCCAATATCCTGTAATCAGTAATGTGTTATACCCGGTTGTGATTTTGTTAACGTCAGTGCTGCTACGTTGCTTTTCCTTCATTTAAAACAATACAAGATGAAAAGATCCCTCATGCTTTTTGGTATTGCTGTTACAGCAATTGTTTTGTTCGTATCCGGTTCATCTTCCGGAAGCGCCTGCCAGGACGATCATCATGGTCTGCGCGGAAAATGCAGGATCACTGTTGTAGGTGGTGTATACCACTACGACTGCGTATCTGCCATTAATCCGGATGAAACCAATTGTACGTATTATGTAGAATAGCGAATGATAAACAGGGCGTAACCCGCCCTGTTTATTTTTATTATTGTCAAGTCTAAACGGAGCTATGTCAGGAAGATCCTTGTTATTATTATGGGGCGCCGTTATCTCTCTATATGCCTGTAACAGCAAAACGGAGAAGCCCTGGTCTAATTGTAATACTGCCGGTACCATTATCCCACTGACCATATCCACTAACGATACGCTGAATCTTTACCTGGATAGTCTCATGGTAATGGGTATTTCAACACCTATAGATTATCATGCAGCGGAAAATATATTGTATGCATTTGACAGCTACAACAAACGCCTGCTGCAATATCCACTTGGAAAAGCCGGACCGGTACATCCGGATAGTATCTACCCGGTGAACATCAGGCAGAAGATATCTTATATGAAATATCTCTCTGCGGATAGTCTTATTCTTTATACCTATGGTAGTGCAAGGCTGTCCTATTATTCCCTGATCCATGATACTGTATACAGGAGTATTGATTTCATCAACCGTGAAGCACCCCGTATGAAAGGGACCGCCGCTGCCTGGCCTTACGCCAATGCGGCATCACCTGTTTTCTTTCTGGGCAACAGGATCATCGGTACGGGATTCCTGTTGGGGGAGAAGGATGGAGAGCATGTTAAGGGCCGTACTATCTGCACAACGATCGATCTGCCTGCAGGCAATATCAGTCATCATCAATCGTATTCAAAAGTGTACTGGCAGCATAACTGGGGAGGATCGCATATGCGCACGCCATATGCCACATATAATGAAGGGACAAAACACCTGGTCATCAGTCTCCCGGCTGATCATAACATACAGGTCATTGACAGTAGCTGGCAGACGAAAGAGTTGTATGCCGGAAGCAGGAATAACATCTGTATCACATCCATGTCATTATCTAAAGATGATAAACAAATACTGGATCCGAATCTGGCCCTGGCCTATTACAGCAGTACGCCTTCCTATCGTAATATCATTTATGATCAGTACCATGACAGGTATTACAGGCTACTGGAACTACCTCCTGCTGATCATGTATCGATCACCGGTAAATTAAGAGGAAAACAAGCCAGCCTTATCGCATTTGATAAAGACTTTACTTACCTGGGAGAAGCCCCCCTGCCTGATGCATTGGCACTGGACAACTTCTTTGTTACACACGAAGGGGTATATTTTCTGAATGCCAATAACAAGGACCAAAACATCGCGCAATATGTACAATGTAAGATTGAATTATAATCTGCTGTTTCTATGCATTACACTACTGATAACATCCTGTACTGACAAATATGCAACCCTCAACAACACCATAGGGGTATTGGATAAAGACAAACTTAGCACAGGCAGTTATGTTATTATTCCTAATCAGGGTTGTGAAGGTTGTATCAGTACAGCCGAAGCATTTGTAAAGAATAATATCAGTAAGTCGGGTAATATCAGGTATATCTTCACCCGGATACAATCTGCCAAATTACTGAAGATAAAACTGGGGACTGATGTAATGGCCAGCAATAAGGTCTTACTGGATACAGCTGACAGGATTGAATATCCTGATAAGGAAAAAGAGATCTATCCGATGATTGTTACAATGAAAGATCATCGCGTTGACAAGGTAACTTATCAAAGTCCGGATAGTGATGGCTTGAATGTTTTGGTAGGAAAATAGACGGCGCTTAAGACGGTATACCAGCCTCTATATACTGTTTCAGCATGGCCAATGTGCCATTCCAATAGAAATTCAGATGATGGTAGATCGTCTCAGTAGGAAAATTACTGATCGTCAAAGATAAGGCCGTATGTCCTTCTGCTGGCCCTAACTCAAACCGGAGCACTGAATAATTCTTCTGATCGTCCGGTAGCCGGGAGATAGAACTCAGGAAATTATAACTCACTACACTACCAGGTAAATACGCCAGCACAATCCCCCTGTTCTCAAATGTAACATGATGAAACCCCTTGACAAGTATAGGCGCACCTACTTCCCAGCTGGTGGTAATTTCCAGTCCCATTTCAGGGGTTCCCATCCATGCCTGCATGGATGCGGTGTCAGTCAGTGATGCCCATACTTTATCTGCAGGGGCATTGATCAGTATCTTCTTCTCCAGTATTTCTTCCATGGTTTCCGTTGATTGATCCTTTGTGTAGCAGGCAACAAATATCAGGAAATCTATCCATCTAATTAGCCTTTGCAGGGTCATACACCGCCACTGCCACCCTGGAGTCGGCACATCCGTAATAAAGCAGGTATTTGCCCTTAAAATAGACCAGTCCCTCGATAAACACCGTTCCCGCAGGATACTGCCCGCTTTTTTCAAATGGTTCGGTGGGAACCATAAATGGCTGGTCAAGCCGGGTAATGAACTTTGACGGGTCATCTGCACTAAACAGCATTTGCCCGGCACAGTAGGAATTGGCTGTATAGTTGGTATCCCTGTCCTTGCCGCCCAAATTTTTCCCGTTATATAGCAATACGATGCCTTTATCGGTCAGAATTGCTGGAGGGCCACACTCGGTCAGGTTACTGTCGAAGTAGCCTTTACGGGGAGATATGAGCGGTTTAAGGGCACCTTTTTCATCCACTACCGGTACCCAGTCAACGAGATTATCCGAAGTGGCTGCATAAACGTGGTATTCTCCCCAGTACATCCAGTACTTCCCCTTATATTTCGTGATCCGGAGCTGTCCGTCCTTCAGCTTCGTTAACACGGAGGCTGATTTAGAAGGGATATTATGGAACCTGCCATTATAAGCATCCTGGAAAATGGGACCATGCTTCTTCCAGTGTACCAGGTCTTTTGACGTTGCGGCGCCCAAACGGGGCACTTTTTTGTTCCATTGGGTATATAACATCAGATAAGTGCCATCTTCCGTTACAGCCACCCTGGGATCCTCGCAGCCGCCTGTCCATTCGAACTCCTGCTGGTCGTCTTTCCCGGGGAAGAGTACCGGCTTGCCCATACGCTTCATGGCAATGCCATCTGTGCTTTCTGCCAACCCGATCCTGGAGGTACGGTGGCCTATACCTATGCCGGATTTGTCCTCGGCACGGTAAAGCACATATACCTTCCGGTCCTTTACCGCGGCGGCAGGGTTGAAGGTATCATTGCTCTCCCAGTCCAGCTGTTGCTGCCGCATGGGATCATAAAAACGACTGCCTGAGTCCGGCGAAATGATAGGATTGGCGCCTGGAGGTCTCACGAATGGTCCCAGCGCCCAGTCGGGAAGCCGGTGGATGGGTTGCTGCGCAAATAGCTGAGAATGAATGGATAACAGGAACAGAAGCAATAAACGTGGATTTCTCATATGATAATGAACGGGTTGTCGCTAAAATAATAAATGAAGGTGATACTTCACAGCTGCAGTCGAATTCCTTTTGTATTTATGGGATTACCTGGCTAAGGCCTTGCCAGTCAGTACTTACCAGGTCTTGATAAGGATCTGGTTTCGGTCTGATTCCTATATCTCCATATCGCTACAACGTCATTTCCATATCACTTTACCGTCATCTCTATATCGATTCGATATAGAGATGACGGTAAAGTGATATGGAAATGACGGTATAGTGATATGGAAGAAACGGGAAAAGATCGAACACTGACCAATATCAGGACGATCTTTCCCCGTTTCTTCGGTTTATTGGGTATCTTAATTCCATCCGCCGCCCAGGGCCTGGTAAATATTGACCATGGCGTTCAGCTGTTGCTTTTTGGTCTCAATCAGCTCAAATTTCGATTCCAGCGCATCCCTTTGGGTAAGCAGCACCTCCATGTAATCAGCCCTTGCTGACTGGAAGAGACTATTGGAAATCGCGATTGACTCGGAGAGGGTCTGTACCTGCTGTGATTTCAGCTCATAGCTTTTAGCCAGGTTACCGATCTTGATCATCTGGTTGGCCACTTCAACATAGGCGTTTAAGATGGTCCGCTCGTAGTTGTAAGCCGCCTGTACCTGTTTCGCATTGGCAGTAGCATAGTTGGCCTTGATCGCATTTTTGTTGACCAACGGCGCGATCAGGTCACCTGCCAGGGAATACATCAGCGATTTAGGCGTCCTGAACAGGTATGTCGGATTGAAGGCGTTATAACCAAAACCGGCAGAAATACCCAGGGAAGGGTAGAACTGGGCTTTAGCGACCTTTATATCCAGTTTGGACGCCACCAGGTCGAGTTCAGCCTGTTTGATATCAGGACGGTTCGCCAGCAACTGAGAGGGGATACCGGAATGAATGATCTCCGGCATCGGACTGTCGAAAGTCTGGAGATTTCTTTGGATCGGCTGCGGATATCTACCCAGCAGGAAGTTGATCCTGTTCTCTGTTTCGGTGATCTTCTGCTGAATATCGTACTGCAGGCTTTTGGTGTTCAGCACCTCGGCCTCAAATTTACGTACAGCCAGTTCGGTGACCCGGGTAGCTTCCTTCTGCAGTTTTACTACTTCCAGCGCATTGTTCAGGATGTCGATATTCTGTTTTACAATGCCCAGCTGATTATCCAGCGCCAATAACTCATAGTAGGAGTTCGCTATTTCTGCTATCAGGGTAGTCACGATGAAGTTCCTTCCTTCCACCGTTGAGAGGTACCTGGTCACTGCTGCTTTTTTAGCGTTGTGCAGTTTGTGCCAGATATCCACTTCCCAGTTTGCATATACGCCCAAGAGGAAATCTGGCAATGGGTCTGGCATTTCCTTTCCAGGCTCGATCTCGGTAGTAGCATCACCGGCACCCTGGCTGGTATAGCGACCTACCTTCTCTACTCCGGCGGCGCCTCTGACACCTACAAATGGCAGATACTCACCCTTTCTGGCCCTGATCTCATTCCTGGCGATCTCTATCTCCTCTAAGGTGATATTCAGTTCCTGGTTGTTCTTTAAAGCAGTATCTATCAGCGTAGCGAGGTAAGGATCTGTGAAGTATTCCTTCCACTTCAGCTTCGCTATATTGACAGTGTCCTGCGAGTTATTATAACTCGCAGGTACTGTTCTGTTCTCTGTCTTTTCCGTTAAAGCCGGTACGCCACAAGCCGCAGCAGCTAAGGAAACACAGGTTATTCCTATATACTTATATACTTTTTTTCTAAACATTGTGATCGATTTCTTCTGTTAAGGGGTTTCCGTCTTCGTCTTTAATGAGCTTGCGTTTTGCCGCAAGACCGCCGAATATGTAGTACAGTCCCGGGATGACGATCACACCGAAAACTGTTCCCAACAGCATACCGCCGGCTGATGCAGCACCAATGGTATGGTTACCGATAGCACCCGGGCCCGTTGCAAATAACAGTGGGATCAGACCGGCAATAAACGCGAGTGATGTCATCAGGATCGGACGGAAACGTGTTCTCGCACCTTCTATCGCAGCATCAATTACTGTTGCACCTGCACGATGTTTCTGCACGGCAAATTCCACGATCAATACGGCGTTCTTACCCAGCAAACCAACAAGCATTACCAGACCCACCTGTGCATAGATATCGTTTGCCAGTCCCATTATCTTCACGAGCAGGAATGCCCCGAAAATACCCGCAGGGAGGGAGAGGATCACCGCCAGTGGTAGCAGGAAGCTTTCATATTGGGCTGCGAGGATCAGGTATACGAAGGCCAGTACCACCAGGAAGATGTAAAGCGCTTCATTTCCACGTTCTACCTCATCTTTCGACAAACCTTCCCAGTCAATATCATATCCGCGTGGCAGTGTCTGTTTGGCTACTTCCTGGATCGCTTTGGTCGCTTCACCACTGCTGTAACCGGCTGCCGGCTCACCCCTGATAGCTGAAGAAGTGTACATGTTGTACCTGGTGATCTCATTCAATCCATGTGTTTTTCTGATAGACATGAACGCTGAATAAGGCACCATCTCATCTCTGTTGTTCTTTACGTACAGCTTCATCAGATCGTCTGGCAGTCGTCTGTATTCAGGAGATGACTGTACATACACTTTGAGAGAAGTACCGAACCTGATGAAACCAAGTTCATAGGTACTACCGATCAGGATGGAGAGGTTGTCCATCGCTTTACCGATAGATACCCCCTTCTGCATGGCAGCCTTGTTGTCGATCACCAGCTCATACTGAGGATAGTTGGCACTGAAGAAGGTGAAGAGACCTGTCAGCTCCTTGCGTTTGCCCAGGGCAGCCATAAACTGATCATTCACTTTTTCCAGCTCCTTATAATCATCACTGTTTGTTTTATCGAGCAGACGTAATGCGAAACCACCCGCAGCACCATAACCTGGTACAGCCGGAGGACCGAAGAACTCTATCGTTGCTCCCGGAATATCTTTTGATTTTTCCTCCAGTTCTTCGATGATCTGTGTTACATTATGCTTACGCTCAGACCAGTCTTTCAGACTGATCAGACAGGTACCTGCATTGGAACCCCTACCTTCTGTCAACACCTCATAACCTGCCAGTGCTGATACGGACTGGATACCTTCTATATGTTCAGCAATTTCCTGTACTCTTTTGGCCAGATCATTGGTCCTTTCCAGTGTGGCACCCGGAGGCGTCTGGATGATCGCATAGATCATACCCTGGTCTTCGTTGGGAATGAAGCCTGAGGCAAGATTACCGTTGATGCCTACTATACCGGCGCCGAAAGCCAGCAGGATACCAAAGGTGATCACTCTGCGGTTCACGATCAGTTTCAGCAAGCTGGCATATTTGCCGGTCAGTTTCTCGAACTGGTAGTTGAAACCATCGAGGAACCTGTTCATCAGCGTTTTCTTCCTTGGCTGTCCGTGGTTATTCTTCAGGATGATTGCACAAAGTACAGGCGTCAGTGTGAGTGCTACCACACCGGAGAGTACGATGGACGTAGCCATGGTAATCGCGAACTGCCGGTAGAAGATACCTACAGGTCCCGACATGAATGCCACCGGAATGAACACTGCCGTCATTACGAAGGTAATAGCGACAATCGCCCCGCTGATCTCGTGTATCACCTTTATCGTTGCCTGATAAGGCGACAGATGTTCTTCCTCCATCTTCGCATGGACGGCCTCTATCACCACAATGGCGTTGTCCACCACGATACCGATAGCCAGTACGAGTGCAAACAGTGTAATGAGGTTGATGGTCAGTCCGAACAGCTGCATGAAGAAGAACGCACCCACGAGTGACACAGGCACCGCCAGTGTCGGGATGAGGGTAGAACGCCAGTCGCCAAGGAAGATGAACACCACGATCGCCACCAGTATGAAGGCTTCTCCCAATGTATGCACTACTTTTTCAATAGAGGCATTCAGGAAGCTGGATACGTCATAGTCGATCTCATAATTCATTCCCGGAGGGAAAGAGCTCTTTTTAATTTCTTCCAGTTTGGCCTTGATGGCTTTAATTACATCACTCGCATTACTACCGTAAGTCTGTTTCAATACGATCGCCGCTGAAGGGTGACCGTTCAGGTTGGAGTAGATGTCGTAGAACTCACTTCCGAATTCAACATCTGCAATGTCTTTCAGATAAAGAAGCTCACCATTCGGATTAGCGCGGATAATCACCTCCTGGTATTGTTCCGGTTTATTGTAACGGCCCTGGTATGTCAACACGTATTCGAGTGACTCAGAACGTTTACCATCACTTCTTCCCAGACGACCGGGAGAGCCGATGATACTCTGATTGCTCAATGCTTCCATCACTTCATCTGTAGACACATTGTAAGCGCGCATACGGTCAGGTTTCAGCCAGATACGCATCGCATACTGGCGGCTACCGAGGATCTGTGCGTTACCGATACCTTTTACCCTTTTGAGCTCATTTAAGATATTGATGTTGGCGTAGTTATACAGGAAGTTCTCATCCGCATTTTTATCTGTACTGTATACGTTCACATACATCAGCATGTTTGGCTGCAGGATGTTCACCGTGATACCTTCACGTTGTACGAGTGGCGGGAGCCTGCTCGTTACCTGTTCGATCCTGTTCTTTACGTTTACTACGGCCTGATTCGGATCTGTACCGAGATCGAATACTACCTGTATATTGGCTTCACCGGCACTGGTAGCATCGGAGGTCATGTATTTCATACCCGGCACACCGTTTACAGCCTTTTCCATCGGAATGAGAACGGACTGGACCAGTACATCCGCACTGGCGCCGGGATAGGCTACGCTCACAATAACCCTCGGAGGTGCGATCGACGGGAACTGTGAGGTAGGTAAAGTATTAATGGCCAGTACGCCCATGAAGACAATGATCAGGGATATCACTATCGCAAAGACAGGCCTTTTCATGAATATGTTAAACATTCTCTTTCTTTTTTTAGATACTTTATTCGGATGCCAGGATTAAATGAGAGAGTACAGTCTTTGGCTCCTCATATTCGTATGCGATCTTATCGTCGTTCTTCACCTTTCTCAATCCTTCAAGCAGTATCTTGTCACCGTCGGCTATTCCGTCTTTTATTACATACAGGTCTGGTATTTCAGCAGCGATGGAGATGGGTCTTAATTTCACCACATTATCCTTACCTACTACATAGACATATTTTTTATCCATGATCTCGAGGGTGGCTTTCTGCGGAATGATCAGTGCATCCTTGATCGGTCTTTTGATCAGGATAGTGCCTGTTTCACCATGTCTGAGCAGGCCTTCTGTATTAGGGAATGTAGCCCTGAATGCGATGTTTCCTGTTTCATTGTTGAACTCACTTTCGATGGTTTCCACAACACCAGGGTATTTGAACTGTTGTTTATCGGCTGTGATGAGGTTCACTTCCAGTTTCTTGCCGGTATTGGCCTGTGCTTTATAAGCGAGGTATTCAGGTTCAGATACGTTGAAGTAAACCCACATTTTGTTATTATCACTTAAAGTAGTAAGCAGTTCTCCTTCTTCTACAAGACTTCCCAGTTTCAGGTGCAGGAGATCCACCAGGCCATCAAATGGCGCTTTGATATCTGTGAAGGCGAGGTGTGCCTTAGCGAGTGCTAATTCAGCCTTTGCTTTCACCAGCTTGGCCTGCGCCATCGCCAGTTCATTTTTTGATACGACGTTTTTATCGGCAAGCGGTTTTGTATTCTGTACCTCGATCTCTGCGATATTCACTTCCGCCTCTGCCCGTTGTTGCTCAGCTTCGTAGAGTGTAGGCATGATCTTGAACAGGAGCTGCCCTTTTTTTACGAACTGGCCTTCATCTACAAAGATGCCTTGCAGATAGCCCTTCTCCTGGGCTCTCAGTTCGATATTACGCATGGAACGAATCTGACACACGTATTCACTGGTGATTGTCGTGTCCATTTTCAGAGGACTGGTAACGAGCAGTTTGGTATCTCCTTCCTTTTCTTCTTTTGCTGATTTACAGCCTATATGGCACAACAAGGCACATAAGCCCATGAGCATGACAATTCTCTTCATAGTAGTTTATATGTTTTAAATAAGATGCTGGTTTGCCGGGTAATGGTGGTTTATAAAGTGTATAGCGCTGTAACCTCAATAGCAGGTGCTACGACGGCAAGCGACAGAAATATGTTTCAAATGGTCAGGCAATCATGATTTGCCTGCGTAGCTACAGTGGAAGATCACACCCTGATTACACGGTGTACAATGAACTTGTCAGAAAACAGATAGGAAAAATGGTTGCAGAAAGGTAATGGGTTCTTGAGATAGTTATAATAAACTGCGGGTTCAAGCGGGTCAAAATGGTAGTAGTGGCTGATCTCTAAGTGCTTTCTGCCTGAAAGACTTTCTTCTTCGTCTTCAACTTCCGTGGCCTTGATCTTTTCTTTTTTGGCGCCGGAGGCAGGTTTGTTATTGATCATAGCCTGGTCGCTCCGTACATCTGCAATGCGTATATGTACAGTATTTTCCGAGTGCTGCAGCATAGACCTGTATACATAGTTCTGATCTACACTCGCGTATAGATGGCTATGTCCTTTAAACAGGAAAAAGCAGAGTGAAAGGAAAAAATTTATTAACAACCTCGTCATCGGGGAACAAAATTAGCAGAAAGTTTATCTTAAATAATAAAAGGGCGAAATTTTAAGTATGATTTAATAATTCGATGTATGTTTTTAAGGAGAGCTACTGAAAAAGGGGATATACACGGTTATATGATGTGATCATGATAAACATTCGTCAGATTGACAATAAATATCGATGAATGGAGGGTGTTTAACTATAATTTTCACCAGGGCGGGTGATAAAGGAACATTTTTTTCTCCTGGAATAAATTCCGATTTTGTTTTTATTTTGTGCCTCCGCTAAGTCAGGATTACAACATTCGATATTGATGCATGAGTCGTGGACAGACAAGCAACGGTATGAACAATTGTTCAGGGACCATTATCAACCATTATGCCTTTTTGCTTACAGCTATCTGAAAGATATGGATGCTGCGAAAGATGTAGTGCAGGATTTCTTTTTCCGTTACTGGGGAAAGCGCGATGCTCTTCGTACGCCTGATAGTTTTGAGAGATATGCTTTCCGCGCCATCCGTAACAGTGTTATTAATTACCAGCAAAGCGCAGCCACCCGTAACCGGCATAATGTACAAGCCACCGCTGCCGATATGTACGATCCCCAGAGCGATGCATCCACCCTTCAGCGGGAAGACCAGCTGAAGGCGGGCCTCCTGCTCGCTATACAAAGTCTGCCCGACCAACGCCGTAAAATATTCCTGCTCAGTAATGGTGAAGGCTATAAATACAGTGAAGTAGCAGATAAGCTGAATATTTCCGTCAATACCGTGAAAACACAGCTGCGTAAAGCCTACGAGACGCTGAGATTGGAACGTGAACGCCTGGAAAAGCTCCTCATCTCACTGCTGATATTCCGGATCTTTTATACATCACTATTTTTTTAAAAAAAATAGCGCAAGCCAGTCACCCTTTTTTGAACCTTACCTGTCATTATAGTAGCAGCCCATGGGAAACACTAAAAAACATATCGACAACGATAAACTGCTCCGCTATCTGGAAAATGGTCAGATACCGGATTATGCCGCTCTGAATGAATCTGAGCAGGAGTTGTTGCGTGAATACCAGGCAATAAAAGAGGGATTGGATCTGAAAGAATGGGCGAAGGCTGATGTGGAAGAAGGCTGGCAGACGCTTTCTCAGCGACTGGAAGGGCAGGATTCCGACTGGGCAATGATCCGGAAACCCCGGGTACTGCATATCTGGCGCTATGCGGCTGCTGCAGCTGTATTACTGCTGGCCGGAGCCGGCTGGTTTTATTTCCGGGATGCGGGCAGGCATCCTGAACGGATGGCTGCAGATATAACGCAAAAGAAAGCCCCTTCAGCTATTACATTGCTGACTGCAGAAGGCAGTGAAGTAGTACTCGACACGCTCAGGCATTTACAAGGGACTACCACCGCCAGCAATGAGGAACTGATATATGAAAAAGGGCAGGGAACAATGTCGCATGTATCCTATAACACCCTGATCGTACCAAGAGGCTATACTTACCACCTTGTACTGTCAGACGGTACAAAAGTGTGGCTGAACGCAGACAGCCGTCTGCGCTATCCTTCCCGGTTTTCGGAAGATGACCGTCTGGTAACCATAGAAGGGGAAGCCTATTTTGAGGTGGCTCATGATGCCTCCAGGCCCTTCATCGTGCAAAATGCGCACGCATCTGTAAAGGTATTGGGTACAGCTTTCAATATTAATACTTACGACAACAATATTGCGGCCACACTGGTACAGGGAAAAATAATGGTATTGCATGGGGGGGACAGTACTTATCTGCAACCCGGCCAGCAGTTGAACAGTGGAGCGCCTTACAATAATGTACAGGTGCAGGTAGTGGACACTGAAATATATACAGCATGGAAAGATGGAGAATTGGTTTTTGCCGGCACCACACTGGAAGACATCTGCCACCGCCTGGAGCGGATATATAATTATACGATCACGCTGCCCGAAGGAAAGGTCAGAGAGCGTAAAATAGCAGCCAACTTGCCACAATACAAGAATATCAGCACCATATTACAATTACTGGAGAAAATGACAGATGTTCATTTTAACATCAACCAAAAAGAGAGAACAATAGCAGGGTATGTAGTCAACAAGTAAAACATTTATCAACTAAAATGAAAGACGGGTCCTGGTTGCAACAAGACCCGCCTTAATAAAACCTGTTCCTTGTTGGAGACAAGGGATGGGGTTCTATTATCTAAAATCGCTTTAAAAGTAATGAAAAAAAGGTATTGTTATGGGAGTCATTTGTGGCGGGCGTCCGTATGCATATTACTCGCCGCCACTCCCGCTGGGTTTTTGTCTTCACTATCCCTGTTGCCCTCGGGAGTATATGCACAGTCGCCGGCAACTCCCGGTATCACACTCGATGTGCGGAATATGAGTGTGCCTGCAGTACTGCAGGAAATCCGTAAACAGGCAGGGCTGCGCTTCATCTACGACCTGGAAGAGCTGAAAAAACTACCACCTGTATCAATGCGTGTGAAAAACGCATCGCTGGATGATGTACTGAACAAAATATTAGGTAACGCTCCGCTCTCCTGGAGCATGGAAGGCGGTGTGCTGATGATCAGACGCCGGGTCTTTACGCCGGAGGCACCTCAGCAACCCGCACAGCAACAGTTCACCGTCCACGGAACCGTTACCGACGAAAATAGACAGCCATTGGAAAAAGTTACTATTCAGGACCTGAAAGCCCGTATAGGGGTATTCACTGATGAAAAAGGCAATTTCGAGATAGCTACTTCCGCAGATGCTACGCTGCAAATATCCTATATCGGTATGGAGCCGCAGGTCATTCCCGTAAAAGGTCGTAACGCGCTACGTATAGCGCTGGCGGCAAAGAACAACACAAAAGAAGTAGTGGTGACCGGGATGTTCACGCGGAAGAGGGAAAGCTTCACAGGAGCTGCTGCCAGCTTCACAGGTGGCGAGCTGAAGACCGTGGGCAACCAGAATATATTACAAAGCCTTAAAACGCTGGACCCCTCTTTCAGAATAGTGGAGAATAATGTGAAAGGCGCCAATCCAAACGCACTGCCCAGTATAGAAGTGCGTGGCAAGAGCAGCCTTATATCTGTGCAAACACAGACCGGTACTGATGCCAACCAACCATTATTTATATTAGACGGTTTTGAAACAACCCTGCAGGTGGTGAATGACCTGGACATGAACCGGGTGGCAGCAATCACTGTTTTAAAGGATGCTGCCTCCACCGCCCTGTATGGCGCCCGTGCTGCAAATGGCGTGGTGGTGATCGAAACACTGAAACCAAGGCCAGGTGCTATGCGTGTAAGTTATACCTACGACTTCCGCGTAGAAGCGCCAGACCTTACCAGTTATAACATGATGAATGCCGCCGAAAAGCTCGAATATGAGCGACTGGCAGGCAGATATATCGCCAATAAAAGCTCGGTTGTCCTGTTTGATGCGCAAAATACACTGGACGAACTCTATGCAAAGCGCCTCGCTGCTGTGAGAAGAGGTGTAAATACTTACTGGCTGAGTGAACCGCTTCGCACAGGGATCACCAATGGGCATGCACTTTATGCAGAAGGTGGCGACAACCAGATGCGTTATGGCGTAGGGCTCAATTATAAAGACCTGGATGGTGTGATGAAAGGTTCCGGGCGTAATACCTGGGGCGCGAACGTTGACCTTCAATACCGGAAAGGAAAATTCAATATCAGCAATAAATTATATCTCAACGGTTACCGGGCAGACGAATCTCCCTATGGTTCTTTCTCCGACTGGGTGAAAGTATTGCCTTATTTCAAGAAGACGCAGGATGATGGCACTATCAGTCCATATCTTGATATCTACATCACGTCCCAAAACCAGCGGGATACTGCAGGGAACCCCCTGTATAATGCAACACTCAATAGTTATAATTATACAAAGGAACAGGCTATCAGCAACAACCTTCAGCTGATCTACGATATCAATACCGATATGCGTATAACAGGAGGGGTGAACATCACCGGCGGCAATACTACCACCACTGCTTTTCTGTCTCCTTCCAACACTGCTTTTATTGGAAAAACGGCAGAGAGCAGGGGCACTTATGATTACACCAATGAGAGAACATTTGGTTACAATAGTAACCTGATGTTCTCTTACGGAAAGCTGATCAGCAATATGCACCAGTTGAACCTGAATGCCCGTGGAGAGATCAGGGAGGATGACTACAATCTTACTTCCTTCAAAGCCACCGGCTTTCCTGTAGGTGCAGTGGGTAATCCGGCCTTTGCTTACGGCTATGAGAAAGATGGTATTCCCGGATATTCAAAAACCACCAAACGCAGCGTAGCAGCCCTGGCAACCGCCAGTTATATGTTTGACCGCCGCCTGCTGCTCGACGCTTCCTGGCGTATAGATGGCTCCACTTCATTTGGTACCAACAATAAATATTCTCCTTTCTGGTCGGCAGGTATTGGTTATAACCTGCACAATGACATAATGTTCAAACAATACAGGTGGATCAACCTGCTGAAGATACGTGCCAACATCGGTTTGACAGGAAATCAGAATTTTCAGAACCTGTCTTCCGAAACCATTTACGCCATCAATGCTGCCAATAACCAGTTCGGACAGGGATACAACGTGAGCAGCCTTGGTAATCCCAATCTGAAATGGCAGAATTCCCTCGCGGTAGATATTGGCGCTGATATGGCTTTTCTGCAGAACCGCATTTCCCTGACGGTTGATTATTACAAGAAGAATACAGATCCATTGATCGCGATGATAACAACACCGTCTTCCACCGGTATTTCAGCCTATCCTTTCAATATCGGATACCAGCATACAAAGGGCGTAGACTGGAATTTCAAAGTGACGCCTATATTCAACGCAAAGAAAAATATCTATCTCGTACTCGGCTTTACAGGCCGCTACCAGGAAAGTATATATGGTGGGTTTAACAACATGCTTGAGAAACAGAACGAGCTGGCAAGGACTAGTAATTCACTGCAGCGCTTCCGTGATGGAAACAGTCCGGATGCCATATGGGCGGTACGCTCTGCAGGTATAGATCCTGGTACGGGAGCAGAAGTATTCATCAAAAAGAATGGTACACAGACTTTTGACTATGACGCATCTGACGAGGTAGTAGTAGGCAACCTGCAACCTAAAATGGAAGGTGTATTAAGTGCTAATCTGCGCGTCAGTGCCTTTTCTTTTGGCGCTAATATCAGATATACTTATGGCGGAGATGCCTTTAATTCCGCTCTTTATGATCGTATAGAGAATATCTCCACCAGGAAAGTAGCAGAAGAGAATCTTGACAAACGCGCGCTATATGAACGCTGGAAACAACCGGGTGATGTGGCGCAGTTCAAGGCAATCAACAATTTCTCTACAGTTAAAATGACTTCAAGGTACGTACAGCGGAATAACTACCTGTCGGGAGAATCGATCAATGTCAGTTACGAGCTGCTGAATAAGCCCTGGATGCGTCATGCGGGATTGTCGGTATTACGTTTCTCCGGTTATACCAACGATGTGTTCCGGCTGGCTACGATTAAAAGTGAGCGGGGAACGGAATATCCTTTCTCCAATTCTTATTCCTTTAGCGTAAGGGCAACTTTCTAAAAGTATTACTATGAAAAGATCATTACAGATCTCTGCGATTATAACGATGTTGTCTGCAGGCCTTTTTTCCTGTAACAAATACCTGGACGTAAAACCAGAAGACCAGTTTGTGGAAAGTGCTGTATACGCCACTGAGAAAGGGTTCATCAACCACCTGAATGGTATCTACCTGGATATGGGGCAGGGGGCATTGTATGGAGGAGATCTCACTTTTACCCTGGTAAGCGTACTCGGGCAGGAGTACAATATCTCTGCCAACAGTTCTCACGACTGGTATCAGCATGCAAACTATGCCTATACCAACTCCCTGGTGGAACCTGCGATAGCAGAGGTGTGGCGAAATGCTTACGAGGTGGTAATGTCTACCAACAAGCTGCTGCAGAATATGGACAGGTATACAGGGGTGCTTAAACCTTTCAGAGATTCCATTATCAGGGGAGAGGCGCTGGCTATCAGGGCATATATGCACTTTGATCTGCTACGGCTATATGGACCGGTTTATGCAACAGATTCTGCTGCGAAGAGTATCCCGTATGTTACCCATGCAGATATTACTACCCGCCCGTTGCTGCCCGCCAATAATGTGATGGACAGCATACTGGCAGACCTTGATCATGCGGAAAGGTGCCTGCAAACAGATCCTGTTATCTCAGGCGGGCCATCGCGTATTCCCGGTGCTGAAGAGGTGGATTTCTTTTATCAGCAGCGTAACGGAAGGCTCAATTACTATGCAGTGAAAGCCCTCAAAGCAAGGGTGCTACTTTATCGGAGAGATAAGGCAAATGCATTGTTACAGGCAAAGGCAGTTATTGATGGCGCAGGGCCCTGGTTTCCCTGGACTACCCTGAAAAAAGCCAGCGGTAATGCTGATTTCCCCGACCGTACATTCTCTACAGAACATCTGTTTGATATTTATTGTCCCAAATTATACCAGTCCTATAATACCAATTTTTCTCCGGATGTAGCCGACAGAGGGATACTGGCAGCGCATCCCACAAGGCTCACGGCTACTTTTGAAGGACTGGAAAGCGATTATCGGTATAATCCAAGCTGGATCATTCCAACTGTAGGTAATAAAACCTATCGCTGCTTCTATAAATATGCCGATGTAACGAACAAGGATAGCTCCGATATGTTCCGTTACCGGGTTCCTATGCTACGCCTCAGTGAAATGTATTATATCGCCGCAGAGTGTGAAACAGATCCGGTGCTGGCGTTGGGGTATCTCAATACAATCAGATATAACCGTGGTCTGACAGATCTGCCTGAAACCGTTACACTGGAAACTGAGATCAGGAAAGAATATCAGAAAGAGTTTTATGGGGAAGGACAGCTGTTCTTTTACTATAAAAGGAAGAACCAGGCCACTATACCGAAAGGTGGAGCCACCAGCGGTAATTTTACTATGACTGCCGCTACTTATGTCATGCCGCTTCCTAAAAGTGAAACGGATTATCGTTAATCTTCTTATTACTGACATCATGAAAGGATTTTATATCGCAGCTCTATGCTATTTCGCACTACTTGGCTGCAGAAAAGAAACCATAGATCTTTACAGTGGTAAGTCGCTGTTGTACTTTGACTATTCATTGCATACCAGCAACCAAAGGAATCCTGAACGTATAGATACTTCGCTGTTTACTTTTTCGCTGGCCAATGAACAGGTCACTGACAGTACATTCAATATACAGATATCCCTGATGGGTAAACAGGCAGATCACGACAGAGCCATTAATATACAGGTGATAGATAGTGCTACTACGGCGGTGGCAGGTACACATTATGAGCCACTGGCAATGACATATGTACTGCCGGCTCATCAGTCGGTGGTGTATATACCGGTGCATATTTACCGTACTGACGACATGTCGCAACAGCAATACAGGTTGCAACTGCAATTACGGCCTAACAAAGACTTCGATACGACCATCACACAGCCCGACAGCAAGAAAGGCATATCCACCTCAACGTTCACATTATATATCGACGATCAGATTGCCAAGCCCACCCGATGGCTGGACGGCTATCTTGGTACTTTCTCCCGCAAAAAGATACTGCTGATCTGCAGTCAGCTGAACATGACGGTGAACGATTTTACAACAATAGCTGTAGCAGAAGTGATCTACATCGGAAAGGCGATGCAGCGTTACCTTAACCAGCAAATGGCTGGTGGTAATACAGTCTACGAAGAAGACGGCACTGAAATGATCATGGGTTCTTTATCACAATGATCCGGATAGGATAGGGCAAACTTTTATCATCATTTTATCTCCTTAACATGAAGAAACTACTTTTATATATCCTCTCTGTATTCGCATTGAGTAGTTGTTATAAAGACAAAGGCAACTATGACTACGTTGATATTAACGAGGTAAGCATTACTGGCATTGACAGCTTGTATACCGTTAATTACGGAAGCGTATTCTCGGTCAAACCAACACTCGCCTTTACAAAAGACAATGGTGCTGATACAAGCGCTTACAGATATATGTGGCTGGCTTCCCTTGACAATACAGGACAGACCGCCAATGTAGATACCCTGTCTTACAGCCGGGACCTGGAAGAGCGGATCACCCTCACTTCGGGTAAATATGATGTTTTTTATCGTGTGACTGATAAAAAGACAGGGGTTACTTTCGGCAGGCATTTTATGATGACGGTTGTTACCAGTGTATATGAAGGATGGTTGCTGTTGTCGGAAGTGAATGGCAAAAGCAGGCTGGATATGCTGTCTAAAGGTACTGAAGGTTATAAACCCACTTATGACCTGCTGGGAACTATCGGCGCTGGTCTTACGCTCAGCGGGCTACCGGTGGAGGTGAAGTTTGCCAGGTTGACTTCGGCAGCTTCCGGACATACCATTTATGTAAGTACAACGACAGGCACGCACCGGCTGGATGGCGAAACATTAAAATGGAAATCTCCTTTGCAGACAGATTTCTTCAGTGATTTGCCTGCCGGCTTTTATGCCGATAAAATTACTTCCCGTACAGCAACGCTGGTATACCTGCATGGCAATGATGGCAATATGTACTACTATATGTATACATTCTCTATCTACTTCGGCTTGCCTGTTAATGTGATGTATGGACAGTCTATGCCATTCAAAGTATCTCCCTTTGTAGCTTACTATAACGATGTTTCCAATTCTACAAATACACATATTCTGTATGATATGGAGGGGAAGCGCTTTGTAAAGCATATTTACAGTCTGCCTGCCTACTGTACGGAAATGCCTGCAGGAACAATGTTTAACTACAAAACAGGGAAGGACCTGGTGTATATGGAAACTACCCGTTTCAATAATGGGGATACTTATGCCATACTCGACTCTGCACATGCGAAATACTATCTCGCAAGATTTAATATCGCTGCCAATATAGTACAGACTTATTACGATGAGATGCCTGCTACTGCTATTTCACAGGCAGAAAACTTTGCAGTAAGCCCTGATATGGGATATGTGTTTTACAATGTAGGAGGGAAGCTGTATGAATACGATGCCAGCACCAAACAAAGCAAGCTGATGATCGACTACGGCGAGAGATCAGTCACCTTTCTCAAATTTGACGGCTTCATGGCCACCGGTCTTACAGGGGCAAAGAGCTACTATAACAAATTGCAGGTGGGGGTATATGACCCATCATTACCGGCGGACAGTTGTGGAACTTTTGAACTATATACAGTACCTGGTGTAAATGGTAACCTGATCCTGAACGAATCATATACCGGCTTCGGTAAAATAAAAAGCATCACTTACAGAGAACGTTAAATCTTTTATACATGAGAAAAATATTCTTCCTGCTGGCAATACTGGCAGGTATGCAGGCAACCTATGCTTCACCGGCTACGATCAGCGGTAAATGCGGACCTGAGAAGGCTACCGGCATGAAGCTTTATAACGTTAAAGAAGGCAGGTTACTGGAATTTGCCAGCACCAGCCTTGACGAACAACATAATTTTGCATTTGCTATCCCTGTACCTGTAACTGGTTATTATTACCTCGCTATGTCTGTTGACGACAAGGCCAGCAAAAACTATATCCGTGTCTATTTGCAGGCGGGCGAGCAGATAGAACTGGATATCCGCGATGATCGCGGAGGCTATTCTCTGACCAAAGGCAGTACAGAGAACCAGCTGCTTTATAGCTGGCAGCAGATGATCACGCCCCTGAAGAATAAGACAAGCCTGAATGACACTACTACTTACCGGGCTTTCTTCCCGGCATTAGATGCATTCCGGCCATCGGCAGACGCTTTTAAGAAGACTATCCGGACAAAGAACGCTGTGTTTAATCGCCTGCTGACAATGACTGTAGATGCAGATCTCGAACTCACCGCAATGAGCATACTGTTAGTGCCCCGTAGTGCCTTGCCTCCTAAAGGGTATTATCCCGGCTATTACGCGGGTATTCTGCAACCTGGCAGATACTGTTCTGCAGATATTCTTGCTTTAGGAGAAGGGCGCGATATTATACAACGTTACGCGTTACTGTCGGCAATAGCGCACGACAGTATGACCCTCGGTAACCGTGTCCAATTATCCATTTCCCGGATCTGTAATGATACGCTCAAGGGCGTATGGCTGGTCAATGACTTCAAATCCTACAAATCTCTGGAGAAATTTGATGAGGTATTCACTCTCTATCAGCAATATCTTATGACCTCCAATATGCAGAAAGCGCTTTTTGATACCCGTAAGGGCCTTAGCACTTTTAAAAGGGGCACAGCAGGGTATAACTTTGCCTATCCGGATATGGCAGGTGACACCGTTAGTCTTCGCAGTCTGAAAGGTAAAGTAGTGCTGGTGGATATGTGGGCAACGTGGTGTGGCCCCTGCAAAAAAGAGCTGCCATATCTGCAGGAGCTGGAAGCTGCTATGGAAGGTAAAAACGTTGCCTTCGTAAGCATTTCTGTAGATGAGGCAAAAGATATGGAAAAATGGAAAAGCTTTGTAAAGGAAAAACAATTGGGAGGCATTCAGCTGTTTGCCAGTGGCTGGTCTGATATGGCGAAGTTCTATGGCGTTACAGGTATTCCCCGTTTTATGGTATTTGATAAACAGGGTAATATCGTTTCTGTAGATGCTCCCAGGCCTTCCATGCCAGAGTTGAAGCCATTACTGGAAAGTTTGCTGTGATTGTTTTATATAAAGGGGAAACAAGGGCATCCGTTTTATACGGGTGCCTTAAAATCACTGTGAAAGTCGGGAGGGCTGCTGAGCTATGACCATCAGCCTTCCCTTAGTGCAAAAAAAGTAATTTGCAGCGATTTTATAGCACTTCTTATGTCAGAACACCTTATTCATACGATCACTCAGTTTATTGCATCTATTGGCATCCCGGTAGTTTTTGAAACTATCAAAGCAGAAACTTTCGTTCCTGGCATCCTGATAAATAAAGGAACCCTTGTTGTTGATGAAGACCGGTTGCTGTACCCGGGCGACCTTTTACATGAAGCAGGACATATCGCCGTTGCATTCCCTGCGGATAGGGAGGTAATGTATGGGGATATAGGTGCAATGACAGAGAAGAATCAATCAGATGGAGAGGAAATGATGGCTATTGCCTGGAGTTATGCAGCCTGTGTTCACCTCAACATTGATCCCGCCATTGTTTTTCATCCTTATGGTTACAAAGGTTCCTCCGACTGGTACCTGGAACAATACGGTTCCGGAAACATGTTATACCTGCCCCTATTGCAATGGGCCGGGTTTTGTTATGATGCCAGCAATGCAGAGAAAAATGGCGCGCAGCCATATCCCGCAATGATCAGATGGTTGAGGAAATAACTATAAGGTAGATTTACCTGCTGAAAATTTTTCTTCTTTTTTTATATGCTGGAATGCAGTGGGCGTCATATTGAACTGTTTTAAGAAGGCCTTGCCAAAGCTGCTCTGCGAGTTAAATCCTACCATAATGGCCACCTCGAATATTTTATAGCCTGTACCGGCTAACAGCTCCGCAGCCTTTTTCATTCTCGTTACTGTCAGCAGCTCATTGGGGGTAAGATCTGACAGGGTTTTGATCTTCCTATATAAAGTAGGTACGCTGATGTTCATCAGTTTCGCCAGCAGCTCGACATCCAGTTCGGGGTTTTCCATGTTTTCCATGATCAGGTTATTCAGCGCGATCAGGAAATCTTCGTCCGTCCTGGAGTATGCCATCGTACTGATATGTGCCAAAGGATAGCTGGTATAGTACGCCCTGATCTTCTTATGGTTATTCAGCAGGTTACTGATCTGGACTTTCAGATGTTCAGGAGAGTAGGGTGTCTCAATACAGGCATCTGCACCTGCTTTCAGGGCATCCAGCCTGGATTGCATAGGTGTTGTGAGTAGTATGAAAGGAATGTGTGAGTAGTTCAGGCTCGTTTTCAATCGGGTGCAAAGATCGAAGCCGTTGACAAGTGGTGTGTGGCTGTCGGAAATGATCATGCGGACCGAGTGTCTTTCTATCATGTCGAGCGCCTGTTGCCCGTTATCTGCAGTGAAAATAAGATAATCTTCAGCGAGGTTTTCTGATAGGACTTGCAGTTTATCCTTATCACCATCTACTAATAATAGTGTGTCTTGCATACGTGGTCTGTAAAATGAATACAATAGTTAATGTATCAGTACTACTGATACTTGTTTCTGTTCCCTGCTCGTTTTGTTTATTCTTTTGTTTATTCTTTTTGTTTATTCTTCCGGGTTTACGGGCACAATTTACGCAACCGATTGTGATTTGAGAAATATCAACCAATTATTGATAAGCTTAAACCAAAAAATCTGATAATTATGTAAGTACTTCACGCTACAATTTAGCTTAAAAACCAAGATAAGTAAGACCTGATTTGATTCCCGTTTGAAATACTGTGTTCCCCGGAGTTGGCTTTACACCGTCATGGAAATACTTATAGGTGTTAAATTGACATTTTTTTGTTTTGTTACCATTTAATCATTTAAAAAACTATCAATTCACGCGTTATGAAACTTGCTCTACGAGTTTTTTTCCGGAGACGTCTGGCTGTCGGCAGGAGGCAGCGCTTACTTCCGGCATTGCTGACTGTACTGGCATTATTACTGTTTACGGTAGTGTACGGTCAGAACGGTCAGACAATAAAAGGTAAAGTCATCGACGAGACCGGAAAGCCACTGTCTGGCGTTACTGTTTCCGTCAAAAATACCAGCCGCGGTACGGTGACCAATGCCGAAGGGGCCTATAGTATCAATGCCGCCCCGGGAGAAGTATTACAATTCAGTTTTATCGGTTATACGTCCAGCCACCTGACAGTGGGCAGTGGGGCCAATTATGACGTAAACCTTGCTCCTAATATGCAGTCACTGGAACAGATGGTGGTGATAGGATATGGTGCGCAGAAGAAAAGTTCCCTTACCGGTTCTGTAGCTTCAGTAAGCAGTAAAACCATCAGCGAACTGCCGGTTGTCAGCGTGCAACAAGCCCTGCAGGGAAGAGTAGCTGGTGTAACTGTTACCAACAATGGTACACCTGGCTCTGATGCTATTGTGAGGATCAGGGGTATCAGCTCTATCAGCTATGCGTCCGATCCTTTGTATGTAATAGATGGTTTCCCTACTTCTAACCTGTCAAATTTTGACAGCAGGGATGTACAATCGGTAGAGGTATTGAAAGATGCCAGTGCAGCCGCTATTTATGGTTCCCGCGCTACCAATGGGGTGATCATCATCACTACCAAAAAGGGATCCCGAGATGGTAAACCACACGTAAACTTTGATTCTTACGTAGGTGTTCAGTCAGCCTGGAAAACCGTTGACCTGCTCAATACCCAGCAATACCTGCAGTATGAGCGTGCACTGAACGGCGCTGCCGGCATTGCGAAGCCTCCGCGCCTGGAAGATGCCAATTTCAATCAGCCTTTATATACAGGTACTTCACAGACCTATGCACAGACAAATACGGACTGGCAGGATGCCTATTTCAGGAAAGCTCTGATCTCGCAGTCTAATGTGTCTGTAAGCGGCGGTAATGATAATTCCCGGTACTATTTGTCTGCCGGTCATCTGAAACAGGACGGTATTACACAGGGTGTGAATTATCAGCGTGGTAATTTCCGCATCAACTCCGAGCATAATCTCAGCAAGGTGTTTACGATAGGAGAGAACCTCCTGTTCTCTTATTCCAAACAGCGCTATGACAATACTTCCGGCAACAGGACCCGCCTGGCGAATATAGTCAGGGCGATACCTTACCTGCCGGTACATGATCCGACCACAAACGGTGGCTACCGGAATGCGGAAAACAGTGTGGACGGTGCAGACCCTACCAACCCTGTAGAAGATGCAACGCTGCTGGGAGATGCGCACCGTCAGACTTTTAAGCTGCTAGGCACAGTATACACACAGGTGAACCTTACTCCCTGGCTTAATTTCCGTTCTACATTCGGGGCTGACTATGTTACGCAGTTTCAGCACCAATTTGCACCTATCTACAATGATAAGGGCAGGAATGCCACTGTCGCTACCATTACGGATCAGCGGACGAACATGACGACATTACTGTTCACAGAACAGTTCACCTTTGACAAGACGTTCGGCAATCATCACATCAACGCAGTAGCAGTATATGAGCGGCAGCAGGCGAATAACTTTGGTGAGTCGCAGACGGGTAACCAGAGTTCCAACGACAGAGAGACCCTTGTAGGTGCTACTAATGTGACAGCATTTTCTTCACGCACCGCTACATTGATACAATCTTATATCGGTCGTGTGAGTTACGACTTCGCAGGTAAGTACCTGCTGAGTGGTGCTATCCGCCGTGATGGACTTTCTGTATGGGCGCCCGGCAGGAAATTTGAGAACTTCCCTTCGGTGTCTGCAGGCTGGAAGATGGATCAGGAGCCCTTTATCAAACAGGTGGCTGCCATCTCCGAGTTAAAACTGCGTGGAGGATGGGGTATCACGGGGCTGAATGCGATCGGCATTTTCCCCGCCCTGCAAAACGCTGTGCTGCCAAATGAGTATCCATGGCAGGCTGTGGTGCAGGCGAATGGTGCTTCTTATCCTTTTGGGAATACCATTACTGTGGGTAACGCCTCTTATTACAATCAGCTGGCCAGCGCTAACCTGGAATGGGAAAAGACCAAACAGATCAACGTGGGTCTGGACCTCGGATTGTTCAATAACCGCATCACTTTTACGGCAGAATGGTACCGCCGTCAAACAGATAACCTGATCCTGACTATTCCTACTCCTTACAGTTTTGGTTTCGGAGGAACAGGTTCCCAGCTGAATGCTGCCGCCATGAAAAATACCGGTGTGGATCTGCAATTAGGGTATAACAAGACAAGCGGTAGCTTTAAGTGGAACGTGACTGGTAACATTGGTTTCATCACAAACAAAATACTGAGTCTGAATACGCCTGGCGCTACTATCGATGATGGTGCTGATGCTGATTTTGGTAATGGTAGCATCACCCGTACGGTAGCTGGTCAGCCTATCCAGTCATTCTACGGATATGTAGTAGACGGTATTTTTCAGAGCCAGGATGAGGTGAACAAGAGCCCTGTACAGATAGCAGGTACTAATCCGGCTAAATCAACTGCCGCGGGCGATATCAAGTTCAAAGACCTTAACAATGATGGTAAGATCACGGCGGCTGACCGTACATTCCTGGGCTCCTATATTCCTAAATTCACTTATGCACTCAATGCCAGTGGCAACTACAAGAACTTCGACCTTTCACTCTTCTTCCAGGGCGTACAGGGCAACA
The DNA here is from genome assembly GCF_003014595.1 of Chitinophaga ginsengisoli. GTDB lineage: Bacteria > Bacteroidota > Bacteroidia > Chitinophagales > Chitinophagaceae > Chitinophaga > Chitinophaga ginsengisoli. Next base: position 618,512 of record NZ_PYGK01000004.1, read on the forward strand.
AGATCTTCAATGGTACCAGGGTACTGCGTGAGGGGATGGCCCGTTTGTTTGGTGCTGGTGTAGAAGTGCTGAATGCATGGACGCCTCAGCACACCAATACCGATATGCCAAGGGCTATCAGTGGCGATCCTAACCAGAATGCCCGTGTGTCAGACCGCTGGATCGAGAACGGTTCTTACCTGCGACTAAAAAATGTGATCCTGGGTTATACTATCCCGTCTTCAGCGCTGCGCACCTTTGCTCATGGCGCGTTCAGCAGTTTCAGGGTATATGTTTCTTCCCAGAACCTGCTGACGTTCACCGGCTATAAAGGATGGGACCCTGAGATTGGTTCTAAGAACACAACACTCACCAATGGTATCGATTATGGTCAGTATCCCGCTGCAAGGTCTTTCCAGTTTGGCCTGCAGGTAGGTTTCTAATGAGCAGCAAAAAAATCAGACATGAAAAAGCATATTTCCAATAAGATCATTATAGCCGCGGTAATGGCGGCAGTATTCAGCACCGCCTGTAACAAGGACCTGGATAAAACAAATCCCAGTTATGCCACACTGGACAAGTACTTTAAGAATAGTGTTGAAATGCAGAAGGGGACCAATGCCATTTATTCATCTTTTCACGCAGGTAATCTCGTTGGCCGTGAATGGTTCTTCGTGGAAGATCTCAGGAGCGACGACGTTGCTTCCGGCGGCGGACAGCTGGAATTGCCAAGGGCACAGATGCTGAATGGTGCAACCACGTCAGATAACTCAGTGATGAACAGCGTTTGGAGAGGGCTTTATACTGTCATCCATCGCGCCAATACTGTGATTGGAAGCGCCCCTAATGTGACTGACGATGATGCCGTAAGGGACCAATGTCTTGCTGAGGCTAAGTTTTTCAGGGCATGGGCTTATTTTGAGCTGGTGAGCCTGTGGGGGCCGGTGCCGGTGTATACTAATGTTGTAAGTGGCCCCGACCAGTTTCAGGCCAGAGCTACTGAAGATGCTGTCTATACGCAGATCATCAAAGACCTGACAGAAGCAGCTGGTGTATTAAAACCTTCATATGGCAACGCTGACCTGGGCCGCATAACATCCGGTGCTGCGAATGCGATGCTGGGCAGGGTGAACATGCAAAAGGGGGATTATACGGCTGCAAAGGCTGCATTGTTGAAAGTAACGGGTGCAGGGCTGTATCGCCTGGTGGATAATTACAACGACAACTTCATTGAAGAAACAGAATTTAATGCGGAGTCTATATGGGAAGCCGTGTACTTCGACAGGGGTGACAACAGCTTTGACTGGAATGGCACCGGCGATGGTTCAGGTACAGCTCAATCCACTATCCGTAATCAGGAGTATTGTCCGCTGGCGTGGAGGAACCTCATTCCTTCCGACAAATACCTCAATGAATTTGAAAATACGGCGAGTGGTGCTGCCAAGACAGATCCACGCTATCATTGGTCTGTATATGAAACCGGCGATAAGTTCAACAATGATGCAGACGTACTGACAGATGCTTTGCAGAACGGCAATGCTTCCACCGTACGAGGTGTAACAAAAAAGATCAGCTGGCGCAAGTTCATGCTGATCTATAAGCAGAGCGTATCTACTGCATCTTATCATCCCGGAGGAAATAACCAGCGAATCATCCGCTATGCGGAAGTATTGCTGATGCTGGCAGAATGCGAGAATGAACTGGGCAATACAGGAGCTGCGGTAGGTTATCTCAACCAGATAAGGGACAGGCCTTCTGTAATGATGCCGCATTATCCGACCATGCAATTCCCGGTAGGTAATAAAGATCAGGTAACGAAGGCGATTATGCATGAAAAGATGGTGGAACTGGGAGGAGAGGAAGTCAGGAACCGTGACATCCTCAGATGGAGGAAAAAGGGATATTTCACTACAGATCCGATCAGTTATTTCAGGGCGAAAAGAGATGAACTGTTGCCTATTCCACAGCAGGAAATTGATAACAACCCTAAACTGGGAACAGGAGGTGTAGATGCACAGAATCCCGGCTATTAGGCGTTCGGAAATACAATACTAGTTGTTGATAAATGGTAGCACAAACAAAAGGGGAGACCGCAAGGCTCCCCTTTTTACATGTGGGTGTGATAAGTTATAAAGTAGGATGAATGGTTTGGATGCTGCCATCTTCATTGTAATGCAATGCTGTTACCTTGACGTTGCGCAGGTAGGTTTTACCTGACAGCTGTACATCATGGTAGAACAGGTACCATTTTCCGTCTTTTTCAACGATTGAGTGGTGACTGGTCCATCCTTCAACAGGTGTCAGGATCACACCTCTGTAGGTGAAGGGACCATATGGGCTGTCGCCGGTGGCATAACACAGGTTATGCGTGTCGCCGGTAGAGTAGGAGAAATAGTATTTCCCTTTATACTTATGCATCCAGGATGCTTCAAAGAAGCGTTTCTCGTTATCTTTTTCATGGAATGGCTGGCCTTTTTCATCCAGTATCTGTACTTCTTTTACTGGTCCGTCGAAATACTTCATATTGGTTTCCAGCTTAGCCATTCTTGGCTGTATAGCCAGTTCTTCCGGCTTTCTGTTACCCTTGGTGGAATCGTAGCGATTGTTGTTCCATCGCTGTAGCTGGCCGCCCCAGATACCTCCGAAGTACATATAGGATTTGCCATCATCATCTGTGAATACACATGGATCAATACTGTAGCTGCCGGGAATAGGCGCTTTTTCCGCTTTGAAAGGACCTTCCGGTTTGCTGCTGGTAGCCACGCCGATATGGAATATATCCAGGCTGTCCTTTACAGGAAAGTAAAGATAGTAGGTGCCGTTGGTGAATGCTGCGTCTGGCGCCCACAGCTGGCGATGTGCCCAGGGGATGTCTTTGATGTCGAGCGCAACACCGTGGTCGGTTACCTTACCACCGATGGAGTCCATGGAAAGAATATGATAGTCTTTCATATCAAAGTGGCTTCCCAGGTCATCTTCGGGTATACCGGTAGCGGTATCATGTGAAGGGTAGATATAGAATCTGCCGTTAAACACATGAGCAGAAGGATCTGCTGTGTAGATGTGGTTGACGAGCGGCTGGGAAAGATACTTCTTTGCACTGCTGTCAGCCGTAACGGTAGCCTGGGTGCTGTCTGTCGTGTTCGTAGAACCGGACTGTCCGCAGCTGCAGAACATGCATGCCAGGGCAACGGGGAAGGTTAAAATGGGTAATTGTGATGAGCGCATATGTTTAGTGTGTTAAATAGCTACTTACGGCCTTTTTTCAGGGAAGAAGCCCGTACGATCAGTTCTGAACGCAGAATGATGGTATTGGTGCTGCTTACGAAAGAGACGTCCCTGACATGATCGATCAGGTGTCTGGCAGCTACCTGTCCCATTTCATACCCTGAATAGTTGATGGTGGTCAGGTGAGGCTCTATGACCTGTGTCACCGGATCGTTGTTAAACCCGGCGAAGGCAATATCCTCCGGGATGCGGATGCCCTGTTCCTTCATGGCCAGCATACAGCCTATGGCACAGGTGTCGTTAGCCGCAAAGATGCCATCCGGGAGTGTTTTCATCTTCAAAATCGTTTTTGCCACTTCTGCGCCTGCTTCCTGGCTTAAATTCGTAATAACGACATAATCCTCCCGGAACTTGATCTTATACTCGCCAAGGGCTTCTTTATAGCCTTTAAGGCGATCCTTATACACATTCTGCAGGATAGGGGCCGTGAGATGCATAATTCTGCGGCAGCCCTGTTCTATCAGGTGCCTGGTTGCATTGTAGGCTGCCTGGCGATTATCTATCAGGATATTGACGGAGTTCTCATGGGGCATTACGCGGTCAAAGAAGATAACAGGAATGTTCTTTTTGAAGAAATGTTCGAAGTGACTGAGTTCGGCGGTATCAACTGCCAGCGAAACGAGTAAGCCGTCCACGCGACTGTCGAACATCGTCCTGACGCTGGCAGCCTCTTTTACGGAAGATTCCGAAGATTGTGCTATGAGCAGAGAGAAGCCCTGTTCGTTGGCTGCATTTTCAATGCCGGCAATCACTGATGACATAAAATGACTATTCAGCCGGGGCACGATGATGCCCAGGGTATTCGTCTTCTGGTTACGGAGGCTGCGGGCAAAATGATTGCTGCGATAGCCCAGCCGTTCAGCCAGATCGAATATCTTTTTCTTCGTCTTCTTGCTGATGGTAGGATGATCCTGCAAGCCACGGCTGACCGTAGTTGCAGATATATTCAACTCCCTGGCAATATCATATATGGTCACCTCTCTGTCGTTAGCCATAAATGTCTGTATCGATAAAATGTAAAATGAGAGAGCAATTTAAGGCACTCATAATCGTGGAAAGTACAGCACAATCGTTTGTGTAATTGTACTGTACAGCTAAAGTAAACTTTTTTAGAAAATAAATAACACAATCGGTTGCAATTTTAGGGATTGTCTTTATTTTGGTTGATGGCAGGCAATAGGTTTTTCTCCTTTTTCAATAGCGTGTACGGATAAGCCAGTGGAAACAACAGTGGTCAGCTATTGATGACTGGGGCATTCAACGGCTGAAGTTATATCAGTATAAATGAAATAAAAAAGTATATTGACAAAGCCTTTGCAGGTATGTTATCATATTCGCCTGTGAAAGTTATTTGTTTAATAACCTAAACCTATAGTGAAATGAAATTATCCAAGAAGACACAACTGATCATTCTGCTGATTGCCAATTTTCTGTTACTGTTACGGACATTTGCTTATGTGCTGGGAGAACCGATCAGTGAGAGAACGGGCATTATAGCTGTCGGATTAGTATCTGCAGCAGCGTTATTTTCCTTTAATAAATTGATGATGTATTTCTGGGATAAATACTAGGAACAAGTTGCATACTCCCTTTGCCGGTAATAGCAAGATACCGACCTTTGTACTGATGGAAAGAACGATACAAGTCACGGCAGATGGATCTCATACGGTGAGCGTTCCTGCATGGAATGTAACGTATCATAGCATTCATGGTGCTATCCGGGAAAGTGTGCATGTATTTATTGATGCAGGATTGAAGTATCAGCAGTCAAAAAAGCCCGCTGATACTTTATCGATACTCGAGATGGGATTCGGTACAGGGCTGAATGCGTTACTGACTTTCCGGGAGGCTGTCCGGGAACGGAAGAACCTCTATTATCAAACTATTGAACAATATCCTTTAACCTGGAAAGAGGTAGGCCCACTCAACTATGCTGACCAGCTCAATGAGCCGATCTTACAATCTGTTCTGACAACCTTACACAGCGTTCCCTGGAATACAGACGTTCAGATAAATCCTTATTACTGCCTGCATAAAACGCATGCTGCATTACAGGATGTATCATTCACCCGGTCGTTCGACATTATTTACTATGATGCCTTTGCACCCACTGCTCAGCCAGAGCTCTGGACGGAAGACATTTTTGAGAAGCTGTATCATTGTCTCACTCCCGGAGGAATACTGGTAACCTATTGCAGTAAAGGGAATGTCAGGCGCGCCATGAAAGCCGTTGGGTTTATTGTGGAGAAGAAGGTGCCCGGACCTCCCCGTAAAAGAGAGATGCTGAGGGCTATACGTCCCGACACCATTTAGTTTGCTCATATATTACGCTGAATGCAATAAAATTGTCTCATATTATTTTTATTTACCACAAAAAGCATGACATTGTGTGTCATAACGACGAGTTAACTCACCCAATCCATTACAGGCGTAGAATTTATTAAGTCAAATCTATTTAATCCACACAGTATGAGACCATTAAAGCGACCTATGAAGTGGCTCAAAAGGCATATGCTTGTCTTTCTGGCCCAATCCCTCCTGTTTATCTGTCACACATCCGCACGAGCAGCCGGTAATGATCCCTCAAACCAGGCCGTTTTCTATACGGATATCAATTATGGAGGAAGTGCCATTGCACTGTCTGCCGGTACCTACACCCGGGCGCAGATGATTGCGAATGGCCTTCCGGATGACGCAATTTCTTCTTACACCATTCCGGCGGGTTACCAGGTAACGTTTTTCTGGGATGACAATTTCACCGGCGCCAGTCTTACCAAGACGGCATCAGAGTCTTTTATTGGCCTTGACTGGAATGATAAGGTTACCTCTCTTATTGTTTCAAGGGTACCGCCGGGAGGACAGGCCATTTTCTATACGGATCTCAACTATGGAGGCACAGCTGTCGCATTATCCGCCGGTACATATACCCGGGCGCAGATGATTGCTAATGGCCTTCCGGATGATGCTATCACCTCTTATGTGATTCCAGCGGGTTACCAGGTCACCTTTTTCTGGGATGATAATTTCACTGGCGCCAGTCTTACGAAGACCGCATCAGAGTCCTGGATCGGCCCTGACTGGAATGATAAGGTCACCTCACTCATCGTTACCAAAGTAGCACCAGAGGAGCAGGCCATCTTCTATACAGATGCATCCTACCAGGGCAAGGCGATCCCGCTTTCTCCGGGTAACTATACACGGGTGCAAATGATAGCGTATGGTCTGCCTGACGATGCTGTTTCTTCCTTTACTGTACCTGCTGGTTATCAGGTGACGGTATATTGGGATGACAATTTCTCCGGCAGCAGCCTGACGAGAACCGTATCAGAACCCTGGATCGGCCCTGACTGGAATGATAAGGTGACGTCCCTGGTCATAGCAAAGATCAATCCTTCCTCATGGCAGGCTAACTGGATATGGACATCTGCCGCAGGACCGGCCAATACATGGCTCTCACTGAGAAAGAAGGTAACGCTTTCCGCTAAGCCAAGCCGTGCGCTCACGAAGATTGCTGCGGAAAATAAATACTGGCTGTATGTTAATAATCAGCTGGTCGTAAAAGACGGCGGACTGGATGTACGTCCTGATCTGTTAAATACTTATTACGATGAAGTAGATCTTGCCCCTTATCTCACGGCAGGAGAAAATACGATCGCCGTGCTTGTGTGGCATAAAGGAGGGAATAACTCCTATTCACAGCGTGTAACCAACAATGGTGGGTTCCTGTTTGAATCATCCCTGGATGGCAGCAGTCCTTCGTCGATTGCTTCAGATGCCTCCTGGAAGGCGAAGGTACATCCCTCGTTTAATGCGACTACACAACTTATTCTCGACAATAGTGACTACAAATGGATCGCCTGGCCTGTTTCTTATAATGCACAGGCAGAACCCGGTGCCTGGACGTCTGCAGGTTATGATGATAGCGGCTGGTCATCTGCAGTTCAGAAAGGTGTAGCAGGTGTAGCGCCATGGAATCAGCTGGTACCCAGAACCATACCGATGTGGAAAGAATATGACCTTGGCGCTTATACCAATGCAGGCACATTCCCTGCCACCATCACTTCCAATCGCATCGTAACAGGGAAAGTCGGTGCCAATATACAGCTGAGGCCATATCTGAAAGTGAATGCACCAGCCGGTGTTAAGATCAGGATAGAAGTGAACCGGTTTTACTGGCAGGAATACATTACCAAGGCAGGAGAGCAGGAGTTTGAGTGCTTTGCCTGGCAGAATTCCAGCGGAGATACGGTGAGTTATCAGTTCTCCAACGTAACAGGCCCTGTACAGGTAATGATATTAAGGTATCGTGAAACGAGCTATAATACAACCATACCTGGTAGCTTCTCGTCCAATGACGGATCGCTGAATTCATTGTGGACTAAATCCAAAGCCACCTCCCGTGTTTGCATGAGAGATATCTTCTATGATTGTCCTAACCGGGAGAGAGGACAATGGTGGGGTGATGTATCCCAGCAGATCCTTTACTCACAGTACCTCTATGATGCATCCGCCAATCTGCTGGCCCGCAAAGGCTACCGGGAGTTGCTGCGGACGCAGAAAAGCGACGGTTCATTATATACTACTGGCCCTGGTACTGCGTTCCACTTACCTGACCAGAACCTGGCCGCGATCACGATGTTAGGGAAATATTATACCTATACGGGCGACATAGCTTTGTTAGAAGAGCTGTATCCTTCTATAAAGAAATTTGCAGCCTACTGTGTCAACTCTTCGAACAGTGATGGTATGCTTGTATGGCAGGATGGCCCCTGGAACTGGATTGACTGGGGCGATAACAAGGATGCCACTCCTGCAGGAGCCGCTAATGCGATTTATAATGGTATTTATATCACGTTCCTTGAATCGGCAGCCAGTATAGCCAATTCGCTGGGATACGTGACAGATAAACGTTACTACGAGCAATTACTGAATAAGGTCAGAAGTAACTATAATAATTATTTCTGGAACAACAGTGCAAACGCCTATGTATATCATCGTACAGCCGATGGTACACAATCGCAGATAATAGATGACAGAAGCAATGCCTGGGCTTTCCTTGCCGGTGTAGCTAATGACGCGCAGAAAGCGGGGATACTGAATGTGCTTAAGACCAGGTACAATGCAAGTCCGTACCAGGAAATGTATGTAGAACAGGCGATGGTGCAGTTAGATCCGGCGGCTGGCATTAAAAGAATGAAAGACCGCTATGCAAGCATGATCGATAGCTGGTCACCCACCTTATGGGAGGAGTTTCCTGCCAGCAATAGTAATAACCATGCCTGGGCCGCAGGACCACTGTATGTGATGAGTGCTTACGTGCTCGGGGTGCGTCCTTCATTGCCTGCATACGAGGAGTATTTCTTCCTGCCGCAGCCAGGAGATCTTACCAACATCTCAGGCGTGATCCCGACTGTGAGAGGCAATATCAGTGTAAGTCTTGCCCGTGGTAGCGCCGGTCTTACACAGTCTGTTACATCGCCGTCCGGTACAACAGGTATCGTAGGCATTCTAAAGAGCGCCGTTACTTGTGGGTTACAGCAGATCAGGGTCAATGGTACTGTTATCTGGAGAAACGGTTCGACAGTCACCACTGTGCCGGGTGTAACATTCTATGGAGAGGATGCGCAATACGTAAAATTCAGGGTGTCTTCCGGAGCATGGACATTTGACGCCGGATGTACCGTTACTGCGCTGGCAAGTAGCAGCAGTCTGACGGTAGCGCCTAATCCGTTTACATCGGATATTACCGTAAAGGCGGAAGGGATTAAAGATCAGCATGTTATAGTGGAGATCTTTAACAGCAATGGGACACAGGTGCTTCCGGCTAAGAGAGTACAGAACGGTGCAAAGCTGAGTCTATCGTATCTTCCTGCCGGTATGTATATTATCAAGACCACCGCTGGTAAGAAGACGTATAACAATAAGGTTATTAAGTATTAACAAAACAGCACGTCTTTCACCCGGGAGGGAGGTCGGATGGGAAAGAACGAGTGGCTACAGATATAGTTCATATACGCTCTATACCGGGAGTATACCCGACGTATACCCGACGTATCGGTGGACTTGATCAGTTTAGCACATACTCCGTTAGAGACAAATATATAGCCCAGGGATATTTTCCACTGGGCTATATATTTGTATATCAATTTGTTAGTTGTTATTGTAGGTGTGTTTGCAGATAGTGTTTTAGGGGTAATGGGCCAAAAAATCGTCTAAGATAGCAGAATTAAAAACGGCTTAAATTTTCTGTTTCCTTTGTACCATATTGTAACATTATACATATTTGCACGTTAAATAGTGTTAAATAGTGTTAAATACTGTTAAGCGCTACACCGCGATAAGGCAGATATTTATCTGGGGGATACCTATAGTTTATTTATGACAACAACAGCTGTACCTGACGCCAGCCCGTTATGGCGCAATAAAATCCCAGGATGGTTAAGACAACCGGCAGTTATTGCCGCCCTATATTTTGTTGCCACCATTATATTATACATACAGGCGGTTACTACGGGCCGCTATAATAATTTCATCATTTTCCGTACGTCTTTTTACCATCTCGTACACGGGCTGCCGTTATACCAGCTGTACCCGGCGGAATATTATGATTATTTCCTGTATCATCCATCGTTTCCGGTGTTATTTGCGCCTTTTGCGTTATTGCCACAGGAGGTGGGGCTATTGGGTTGGTTGTTGGCCAGTACAGCCATTTTCCTCTATATGGTCCGGCAGCTGCCATTTGCGGACAATATTAAATACGTCATTGCCTGGTTCCTGCTCATTGAGCTGAGTAACGCCATACAATCCGAACAAACCAACCCTGCTATGGCGGCATTAATGGTGCTGACGGTAGTAAGCCTGCACCGGCAGCAGTCAATGCGCGCCGCGCTGTTCGCAGCCTTGTGTTTTTTCATAAAGGGGTATGGAGCTATTACAGGCCTGGCATTCCTGTTCTTTCCGCGGAAAGGAGCATTTATCGGTTGGGGCCTGGTATGGACCATAGCTGGTTCCGCACTCCCGCTGCTGTTCATTTCCCCGCAGCTGCTCTGGCAGCATTATGTTGATTGGTTCCAGCTGCTGACAAGCTCCACCATTAAGGAGGATGGCTCTCTGCTCGGGATGTTGCATGTGATGCTCGGGCTTCAACCAGCTGTTATTGAGCTATTCGACAAGATCGCATTATTGATAGCCGTAGCGCTGTTGCTGCATGTATTGATCTGTGGACTGGTAAAGCGCGTGCAGGGGTATCCCTGGATGCTGTTGGCTTACCTGTTGATATGGATCGTGGTCTTTAATCAAAGCACGGAATCTCCCACCTATATTATGGCCGTTACCGGTGTAGCTATTGGATGCTATGCTATGCCGTTACCCCAGGGATGGCGCAAGGGCCTGTTATGGTTTACGTTAGTGGTAGTGTCCCTTTCACCGACAGACCTGGTACCGAAGTTTATTAATCAATATGCCATTGCCTGGCATATCAAAGCATTGCCTTGTACAGTTGCATTGCTTTTTTTACAGGCAAGCATAGGGGGATGGAGAAAATCCAGCGTTACTTTCTACAATACATAACATAACCGCTTATATGTCTGTACAACCTTTATTAACTCCCGCCGCAGTTAATATAAGGGTAGGGAAGGTATTGACCGAAACGACCGGTCTTGATCTTATTCTGCCCTGCTGCAATCCCCCCGAAAACTGGGTGGGAACATTGCTACAACATTATGAAGAAGTGAAGCGCATGCTGGCGCCAGCGCCGATACAGCTTATACTGGTGAATGATGGATCTACACGTAACTTTGGAGCGCAGCATATTGCGCAGCTCCAGTCGGCTGTGCCGGACATTATCATTGTCAGCTACCCGGTGAACTGCGGGAAGGGGCATGCCGTACGGGAAGGCTCAAAGAGGACCCGTTTTGACCTCCAGATATATACAGACCTGGATTTCCCTTTTGGTGTGGCCGTTATAAAAAGGGTATACGAACAGCTACTGACGGGAACAGATGTTGTGGCAGGAGAGAGGGGGGCTGCTTACCTGAAGCTGTTGCCCACCAGGCGGAAGGTCATCACACAGATAAGCCGGTATATGAACCGTTTCCTGCTGGGGCTGAAGATAAACGATGCGCAGGCTGGTCTGAAAGGTTTTAACCGGCAGGGACGCCGCGTATTGCTGTCTACCCGTATAGACGGGTTTTTGTATGATAGTGAATTTATTTACAAGGCAGGGCAGGACCCGCTGATTACCATGGAATCACTGGATATTATCTGTCGTCCCGGCATCAGCTTTTCTTCCTTCAGGTTGAAGGTACTGCTGCGGGAGTTGCGGAACTATCTGAGTATCTTAAAAATGAGTTATGAGTAAGGTGAACAGGCTATTGATAAGCGTAGATGTGGAGGAATTTGATATTCCTTTGGAATTTGGGGGGCAGGTGCCGCTGCAAGAGCAAATGTCTGTTTCCCATGATGGCCTGATGAGGGTGTTGGACCTGTTTGAGCAGTACCAGGTACGGGCTACATTTTTTGTAACAGCTTACTGGGCGCAGCAGTACCCCGAGCTGATTCGCCAGTTGGCGGCCCGGCATGAAATAGCATCACACACCTACTACCATAGCCAATTCGAGCCGGAGCACCTGGAAAGCTCCCGGCTGGCATTGCAGGAAATAACGGGCATGCCCGTATATGGTTTCCGTATGCCGCGCCTCAAGCCTGTTAGCACAACAGCATTAAAAAATGCAGGCTACCTGTATGACGCTTCCCTGAACCCTACCTGGCTGCCGGGACGTTATAATAACTGGGATAAGCCAAGAACGCCGTTCCTGAAGAACGACCTCTGGGTAATGCCCTCCTCCGTGTCACCGCTGTGCCGTTATCCTGTTTTCTGGCTAAGCATTAAGAACATGCCTGGTTTTGTTACCCGGCATTTCAGCAACACAATTCTGCGAAAGGATCGTATGCTGGCCTGCTACTTCCATCCGTGGGAATTGGCTGACCTTAGCGGCTATACACTGCCAGGCTATATCCGCCGTGTTTCCGGCAGCAAAATGCAACAGCGGTTAAATGGCTTTCTGCAGTACCTGCAGCAGAAAGGGGAGTTCTGCACACATATTGAATGGCTCAAAGAGAATAGTAATCATTTAATTGAAGGGTCGTCTTTGTTAGTGTAAGACGGAAGCTTCCTGACTTTTTATATGAAATAAGATCTGCCTGTTAAGTCCTCCTTTATATAAAGGAACTTTGAAAAAAGGGCGTATTATGTTTTTCAGTTCAATGTAGATATACGATTTCAATATCTGGCTAAAGGTATAGCCCCTGCAGAGGTAAACTTCCTTCTCAGCGTTCAGGTAATCGAATGTGTGAAGATTATATGAATTGACATGCTCTTCATGTAAAGGCGCTTTCTCCTCATACGGAACAGCAATGTACAGGTCTTTACATTTACGCAGCAGTCTTTTAACAAAATCTTTATCATCAGACAAATGTTCCAATACATTGGACATAACGATTACATCTACTGAAGGGATACTATCGACATCTTCGGTCAGAAATGTGGCGATGTTCCCAAACTTTTGATTGCAAATATTTATGGCTGACGTTGAAATATCGATGCCAATAAACTGAGCGTTAGGATAGCGTTCTTTATAAATGGGTATTGCATCCCCTAATGCACAGCCAAAATCAAGAATAGTTCCGTGGAAATCGGTATCCATCTTTAATCTTTTTACTATTTCATAGGCAAAGAGCTTCGTTTGATTTTCTCCCGAATTTGCCCGCCATGACTTCCCGTTAGTTGAGCTAAACCTATCATCCCAATATTCCTTTGAATTAATATTATCGATATTCGATAGATCCTGTATCATATATGTTATTTTAGTCTCAGTGGTTCGGATACGTGCATAAAAAAGAAGCATGTTCTTTCCCTGGATTGGATGCCCAACTGGGCAGTTTCATTGACAATACACCATGGCCGCTGCCTTCAGCTTCATATCGGCGTTAATAATAGGATAACACTGCCAGTGCTCTTTTTGTTTTGCAGGTATAATCTTTGCTGCTCTTTTTAAAGTAACACATGTGGCCATCAGCTCACATACTTTGCGTGCTCATCTTAATAAGATAATTCATATACAGTATTTCGCATGATAGGGGTAAAGTATCTAACCCAAGGGGATACCCGTTTACGTGTTTCGCGTCTTACGAAACCATATTTTGACCATATTTTGGTTCATAATTAAGCGCTCATATACCAGCCACCGTTTACATTAAATGTCTGTCCGGTGATATATCCATTTGTTGCAAGCAGCAGTACAACAGAAGTCGCTTCAAGGGTATGGGAATAATGCTTTTTTGATAGTATTTTAACAAGGAATTACACAAGGTTATGAAAGGTAAGCATCTGCCATGTTTACTATGGCTGGGTAGTTGGCTGCTGGTTGTTGTTTCCGTCTTTATGCCGTTCAAAGCCCAGGCCGGTAATGATACTCTTCACCTGTTCAGCGCAGGTGAGGGTGGCTATCATACATACCGTATTCCGGCTATTGTAACAACGGTAAAGGGTACTTTGCTAGCTTTCTGTGAAGGAAGAAAGGATGGTCCTCATGATGCGGGTAATATTGACATTGTACTTAAGCGGTCGACGGATGGAGGACGTACATGGAGTAAGGTAATGGTGATATGGAGCGATAGCACCAATACCTGCGGAAATCCTTGTCCGGTGGTGGATGGCGTAACAGGCGCAATCTGGCTTTTAATGACACACAACCTGGGTTCCGACAAGGAGGGAGATCTTATCCGTAGAACGGCACAATCCTCGCGTACTGTATGGGCGGCTAAAAGCGAAGATGATGGTCTCGGTTGGTCTGTCCCCGTCAATGTCACGAATAGTGCGAAAGACACTTCCTGGGGATGGTATGCTACCGGCCCGGGTATAGGCATACAGGTGCAGTACGGACCGTATAAGGGGCGGTTGATCGTTCCCTGCGACCATGGCTATGCTGATGCTAATGGCAGGCTCAAAGGAGGCTATGAGTACGGCGCGCATGTCATTTACAGCGATGACCATGGTGTTACCTGGCAGAAAGGTGGTGTAATACGACCGAAAGTGAATGAATGCCAGGTGACTGAACTGGCCGATGGCAAAGGGGGCTTATTGATGAACATGCGTTCTTATTTTGGCCATGGATGTCGGACACATGCTGTGAGTCACGACGGAGGTGGTAACTGGTCAGCCCCTGAAGATGTATCCGGGCTGGAGGACCCTGTTTGCCAGGCAAGTATCATCCGTTATACATGGCCTGTTAAGAAACATGCGGGTTGCCTGTTGTTCCTGAATCCCGCCAGTAAGAATAAGCGGGATAACATGACGCTGAAGGCCAGCACCGATGAGGGGCGTATGTGGCGACAGGTACAGCTGCTTTATGCGGGGCCTTCTGCTTACTCTTGTATGGCCCTGCTGCCGCATGGCGAGGTGGTCTGTCTGTATGAAGCAGGTGAGCGGGAGCCTTATGAGGTGATCGTCTTACAACGAATAGATAAAAAGACAATCACCCGGATAGTCAAGAACAGGGGATGATCTTAGTGGAGCCGCCACGCGGTTTAAAAAATCTTTACCCCATCACTTTGTATCTTCATCAAAATTTTGCATATGATTATACAAGCCTTGTTACAGGAGTTTGAGCATGAAGTGACCAGCACCAGGAAACTATTGCAGGCAGTGCCCGCAAAGGACATTGACTTTAAACCTTCGCCTATTTCGTGGACAATGGGTCAACTGGCACAGCATATTGCAACTATTTACTACTGGTATGTCGGTGCGCTCACTAAAGATGTTTATGATATGGCGTCTGATCGTTTGGAGCGTGGTGATCCAGCCGATATCCAGGCAACGCTTGCCTTGTTCGAAGCGAATGTTGAGAAGGCAAGGGCCGCGTTGAAAACAGTGACGGAGGAAAGTCTGCAAACACAATGGACGATGAAAGTAGGCGAACGTACCGTGTTGGGGCCGCTTCCCCGTGGTGGTGTTTTAAGGGGCTTTCTCTTTAATCATATCTATCACCATCGCGGTGAAATGATGGTTTATCTACGCGCGACGGGAAATGTTGTTCCGGGCATGTATGGTCCGACGTATGAGCAGGAGCAAGCCATGAGAAATGCTGTCAAATAAGTTTGGGTATAATAAAAATGCTCCGTTGTAACGGAGCATTTTTATGAATTGTAACGTTACGCTTGCCGTGTCGTGTTTGTACGCGGAAGCTAGTCAGAGTTTAGCAATCACAAAGGGTTTCTCCACGGGAGCAGGTAGGGCAGGAGGTCTCAGCGAGGGAGGTTAAACAGATGCGGTCTCCTTTTAGTGCGTCCTCTCTTAATTTGCTGAGATTTGCAATCTTCACCTTTTTCAGTTGGAGTTTTTTCTGAGTTGTGACTTTTTTCATAAAACGTAATATTTGAATGATCCTCTCCTGTCTTCAGCTTGGGATGCTATGCCATGGAGTGGTAGTTCAGCATATATAATAAAAGATCCAGTGAATATCTTCCACAGCAACCCCTTTGGGTATTGTGGTCTTTTGTTTATTACAGGTGATGTATATGGTGAAGGAGTTTAATACCAGGATAACAGCAAATGGATTTTGTCTCCATAGGGTTAAGCATTTGAGGGTTAAGGAATTAGTTGCCTTACTAATTTATTGATTTTTTTTCAATGTTGAAAATTCTATTTATAAACAAAGCCTGCATCCGGAAATATGGCCTCCTGTAAAGGGGTATAATTACCTGTTCCGTTTTTTGGCGATAGTGACACGCGGTAGAAAAAGGTACACCATCGTTCCTGAAAGAAGTATGTGCAATCGCAATCATTTTGTATTTTCCGCAGTATAAGTTATCGTTTAAAAATGAAGTGTTATTTTAACAACCTATTATTGCTGATCGGCCTTTTATGCGTTTGGCCTTTTGATACTATGAAAGGGCAGGCCAATACCAGTGCTTTTATCTCCGGCGACTTTGCTGATCCATCCATCATTAAAGTAAAGAAGAAATATTATGCTGTGGGTACTTCTTCTGAATGGGCACCGCATTTTCCTATCTATACGTCCGGCAATCTACGTGACTGGAAACAGGTAGGCTATGTGTTTGACAAAGCGCCTGAATGGACTTCCGGCTCATTCTGGGCGCCTGAATATTATTTCCACAACAACACTTATTACATTTACTATACAGCCCGGCGGAAGGCAGATAACGTTTCCTGCATAGGCGTTGCTACTTCAAAATATCCTGACAGAGGATTCAAAGATCAGGGCGTTATTATCAGCTTTGGTAAGGAAGCGATTGACGGATTTGTGTATAATGATAACGGTCAATTGTATATCACTTTTAAAGCTTATGGGCTTGATAAGCGACCAATCGAAATTCTGGGTAGCAGGTTGTCAGCTGATGGCTTGAAGCTGGAAGGCGAGGTATTCTCTCTTTTGAAAGATACTAACCGTATGGGAATGGAAGGACAAAGCATTTTGCATAAAGACGGTTTCTACTATTTATTCTATTCCGCCGGTGATTGCTGTGGTGGAGGTTGCAGCTACAATGTGCGTGTAGCCAGGTCAAAGGAGTTTAAAGGTCCTTATGAGGAATATAGCCAGAATCCTGTATTACAGACAAACGAACGCTGGAAGTGTCCGGGTCATGGAACATTTGTGAAGAAGGACGATGGAAAGTACATGTATATTTATCACGCTTATAATAAGCAGAACAATGTGTTTACCGGTCGTGAAGGAATGCTGGCAGAATTGGTATGGGGAAATAATGATGCCTGGCCTTCTTTTATAAGTCAGCAGACAGATAATCGTTCAACCGGCAATATAACTGCCTCTTTTGAGGGACAGAAGATAGCGCTTTACTGGCAATGGGATTTCCGCAATGCAACGCCTGTCATACGTCAGGAGAAAGGAAAGCTCCATCTGTCGGGAACAAGTAAAGAGGGAAATAACACAGGTGTCGTATTAACGGTTCGCCCGGTAAGCAACCATTTTGATATGACCACTACGGTTGCAAATAGTAATGCAGCGCTTAAAGGACTGGCCTTTTATGGCGATGCGAATGCAGCGATTGGGGTAGGTGCCGTGAATGATAAGGTGGAATTCTGGATGGTGAAAGATAATAATAGAACTGTATTAGCTACGCAGGGGATAGAGGCGGGTGTGCCTGTTCAGTTAAAATTCACAATGAAGCCAGACCTGACCTGCGAAGTGTTTTACAGGCAGACGGGGAATGACTGGCAGCAAATAGCTCCTGAGATAAAACAAGATGTGAGCTTTTTGCCACAGTGGGATAGGAGTCCGCGGGCGGGTTTGCATTTTAAAGGGGATTCAAACCTGGAAGCAGCTTTCTCTGGCTTTGAGATGGTGAACCGATAATTAGTGATCGTAAGCTTTGATATTGATAACTAAGCATTGATAAACGAACCATTCACATAAAGTGCAGGTGTGATGTTATGTTATAATTATTGTATATATCGTCGTATAAAAATGAGACATGAATCTTAGAACATCTATACTCTTATTTATTCCCCTATTATCTGGCTGTTCAGCTGGGGTTAAAACTGATATCAAATCCGTCAGCAAAACAGTCACCACTACTGAGTATTTAGTTTTAAATGAAGACTTTGCGAGGCTTGACACTATACACAAACAAAGAACGATTGAAAAATATGACAGCAATAATAACGTGCTGGAGGAGATGGATTTCCTTGGAAAGGACCTGACCTGTATAGGCGGATATATTTATAAATATAATGATGATGGGAAAAAGGTGGAAGAATATTCTGTAAACAAGGAAAATGAAGTTGTTTGTAAGGAAATCTTTTCATATTCAAATAATGCATGTGAAAAGATTAGAATTTTTGCTGATGGTAAGAGAACACGGAGTGGAAGTAGTTATTATGATGCCAAAGGAAATCAAGTGAAACAAATCCATTATTATCAGGATAGCACTATCATGATGGAAACTTATTATAAATATAATTCAGCAAAACAGGAAATAGAACAGGGAGGAACCTTAGATGGCAAGCCCAAGTCCATCAGATTTAGGAAATATGACAGCAACGCTAACATATCCGAGCAAAGGACCGTTGATAAAAACGGTAATGAGTCTATTGAGAAATTTGCCTATGAGGGGTTTGATAATAAAGGTAATTGGACAGTCCGCAAAAGTACTATAGATAATATACCACATTCAGTCACAATGCAAAGCATTGAGTATAAGTAATGCGCTGCACTACTCCTGCGAAATGAGCAACGAACAACTAAATATGGCTTTAGAGGAGGAAAAGAAGTTCAAAAGAGACACAATAGGAATAATAGTGATGAACAATCGAAGAGCATTGTAACGTATGATGACGAATTCCGGGCATAGTCTATGCTGACCTTAGATATTAACTACAAGTTTGCCTGTAGTAGCACCACTTTCAATTGCTTTATAAGCAGCCTCTGCTTCCCCGAGTGCCAACGTTCTTTTGTCCAGCAACGGTTTCAGTTGACCATTCTCTGCAAGTCTTGCCGCCTCCCGTAGGATATCTCCGTGATGTTTCATCCCTTTGCCTGTGAGCATGGGCAGCAGCGTAAATACGCCGGAATAAGTAGCTCCTCTGAAAGAGAGTGGCGCCAGACTGTGGCTTCCCCAGCCCAATGCACTTACAACATGACCGGTATAGTTACGTACGGCTTCGAATGATTTGTCAAGTGTTTCGCCGCCAACAGTATCAAAGACGATATCAAATCCTTCTCCGGCGGTATATTTTTCAACATAATCCTTTACAGACAGACTATTATAATCTATGGGTGTAGCGCCCAGACTTTCTATTACCTGCAATGACTTGCTGCTGCCGGTAGCGAACACAGATGCACCAAATGAACGTGCCAGCTGTATCGCCACATGTCCGATACCACCAGCGCCGCCATGGATCAGTACACGCTGATCTGCTTTCACATTCGCCCGGTCAACGAGGCCTTCCCAGGCAGTAATAAATACCAGTGGTAAAGCTGCCGCTTCCCGCATACTGAGATTAGCCGGTTTGAGCGCCAGCAGGTCGGCATCTACCGCAGCATATTCCGCCAGTGTACCTTGCCTGCCACCGATACCACCAGCCATACCATATACTTCATCGCCAGTTTTGAATGAGGTCACTCCTTCGCCGGTACTTACGACCACTCCCGCAAGGTCGAGTCCCAGTATAGCTGGTACCAGCTGTTTCGCATGCTTTCCCTCACCACGTTTGATTTTCGTATCCAGGGGATTAATGCCACTGGCAGCAATCCTTACAAGCACCTGCCCTTTCGCTGGAGCGGGAACAGGTAATTCCTTCAGTTTGAACGCCTCTCCATAGTTCTCGAGTACCATTGCTTTCATATAATTGTTTGTTTGTGCTGTTTGCATTGTTGAAAATTTAATAGCAAAATTGTACAATTCAGGAATCTCATTTGGGGTATTAATTTGCTATAAAGGTGTATTTTTATGCCATGGTGAAGGCACATTTATACGAACCCTTCGAGATAGCGCTTTCGGAACCGATGGATGAATGTCCGAGGCCGATCCATTCTCATAGTTTTTTTGAGCTGATATATATCGTTTCCGGAAAGGGAAGGCACTTTGTCAATGAATCCAGTTTTCATTACTCACCTGGTCATTTATTCCTTATTACCCCCGGGGATTCACATCACTTTGACATACAAAAACAGACAACATTGCTGTTTGTTCGTTTTAATGAATCCTATATCGGTTCTTCCAAATTACAGGAGCGCTCCCGTCAGGGTATTGCCTACATATTAAAAAATGCGAACCACGACTCAGAGAGTCTGCTGAATAGTAAGGGCGATCAGATAGTGGCAAAGTCGATCATGGAAGCCATCATCAGAGAGCATAGTGAGCGTGATTTTTATCACCAGGAGTTATTGCTGCAGTTTATCGACACTATTCTTATGCTGATCGTTCGCAATATCACGACCCGCTTACCAGAGAAAGTAAATGAAAACACAGATGAAAAGGCGTTGGAAATTCTGCAATACGTTCAGGCAAATATCGCAGCTCCCGAAAAGATAAGGGCTAAAGTGATCAGTAAGCAATTCGGTATATCCGAAAATTATCTTGGGCGGTATTTTAAGAAACAGACCAATGAAACACTGCAGGAATATATCATACGCTATAAGTTGCGCATGGCTGAAAGTCGATTATTGCATAGTAATATGCGACTAAATGAAATTGCAGACAGTCTGGGCTTCACAGATAAAAGCCATCTGAACCGGCTGTTTAAAAAGTATAATGGCGTCAGCCCTGCACAGTATAGGAAGCAGCAGCAGATATAGCGTCGGCATCGTATGTAAAAGGACACTTTGATGTAGATATTTTTGGAGCAATAAAAAGACGCGATGAGAATCGCGTCTATATGAACCAGCGTAAAATGTTTTCAGGCTGGAAGACTATGCCTGTATTAGCTCAATATTCATATCCAGCTTCACCTCTTCACCGATTATCAGATTACCAGCCTCTGTTAGCATACTCCATGTCAGGCCGAAGTCTTTTCTATTGATTTTTCCGTTCAGCTCAAATCCTGCCCTTGTGTCGCCGAAACGTCCTTGTCCTACACCTGTGAAATCTGCTTCCAGGCTGACTTCCTTTGTGACATTACGAATGGTCAGGTTGCCGCTAAGTTTATTGCCAATCAGCCTGCCCTTGAAGCTGATGGTCGGAAATCGTTGCACGTCAAAGAATAGTTCAGAGCGAAGATGTGCGTCACGTTCGGCATTGTTGGTATTAAAACTGTCAGTCTGAATCTCAAAATCTACTGTTGCACCCTCAAAGTTATCTGGAGATAAGCTATAAGCCTGGCCTTCAAAGTGCAGGAATGCTCCGGAAACATTGGCAATTGCCATATGTCTTATCTTGAATCCTACGGATGAGTGTCCGGCATCAACTTTCCATGTTGCTTTAGTTTGGTCTTTCATACTACTGCTTTTGTTTAGAAGATGAAGCAAAAGTACTTCGGTCGCTGTATCCCGCTAATAAAGCAGATTAGTATAAAGAACGAAAGAAATTAATCCAGGTTAAGTCGTTTTTCGGGAAAGGTGCTTTCTTATCTTACTTAAAAATTCCGGAGTGATGCCAAGATAGGAGGCAATATACTTCTGAGGCAGGTATTGCTCAATACCCGGAAAGGTTTCCTGCAATTTTAGATAACGCTGTTCTGCCGGAATGGAGTGACTTTCAACAAAGCGCATTTGCTGCCGCATCAGGGCTGTCTGAAATAGATTACGGAAATACCGCTCAAACTTCAGATACTTGTCCAATAATTGATGCTGC
Organism: Chitinophaga ginsengisoli; assembly: GCF_003014595.1. Lineage (GTDB taxonomy): Bacteria > Bacteroidota > Bacteroidia > Chitinophagales > Chitinophagaceae > Chitinophaga > Chitinophaga ginsengisoli. The sequence continues at coordinate 640,109 of NZ_PYGK01000004.1, forward strand.
ATTAACCTGGGCAATAACAACAGTTCCCCATCACTCAGCCCCTTTGTGGTTAAGGGCGTAACAGGTTCTGAACTTAAACTGTACAGATCTCCCGACCACCAGCCTGGTGCTGCAAAACGGATCACATGATCGGCTCCTTCTGTGTCAGTATAATAGGTGAGCGTATATCCTTTATTTACAAATGCCAGATAACGGGCTGGGTCGCCACTTTGCACGATGGTTTCTCCCTGTTTAAAAGGTCTTGCAATTAAACCGGACTCCAGGAAGGCGATTTCTTCTGATGTAGGTTCAATGAATTGTCTCATATGAGTTAGCAGTAACTGAATATTCATGGCTATGGTTAAAGCAAGGCAATCTTGGGTCTAAAATACACAAGGAACTGCAGAAATGGTTGCCGGAACCAATAATAATATAAAACAGCGGTGGAATTGTATAACAATTAGTTCGGAATTACCGTTATTTTTGTGCCACTACCGACGCTACCTTTCTCCAGGAAGCAAAGGTCACTTTGATGAAAAGGAATATGTTCATACGACGCCTGAAGGCAACACTGCTATTAACTGTATTTTTGCTGAATACGGTTGTGGGTGTTGCATGTGCAGTAGGGCTGGATATGGGCTTCAATTCCACCCATCATCATGAGCATAAGGAAACGGCCACCACTGAAGGAAAAGGCGTACATCATCATGCTGAAAGCAGTCATCATCACCATCATCAGAAGAAACAGAAGGATAACTGTTGCAATGATAATGTGATGAAATTTGTCCAGACAGACAAATCGCTGTCTCCTATCCTGGATTTTAGCAGCCATCCGACATACTGCATTCTATTCATTTCCACATTCCACAATATTGATGTATGGGTTTCATCACGGGTAAAGGCAGATAACAGGTATTTTGCCAGGAGTTATCATCCTCCCATACCAGACATTCGCATAGCCATACAGAGTTTTCAGATTTGATTGAATGTTTTTACAAGGTATACAGGGTATTGCCCTGGAGCATACATATTTTTAAAAACATCGGCAGGCGTATATTCTTCCTTACAGGGAGGGCCCTGCTGTTAATCAATTCATAAACGAAAGAAATCGATCAATGAAACACATCATTCTAATGGCCGCCGCCAGTACAATATTTTTTGCAGCCTGTAACAACGGTAACAATGAGTCAAAAACAGGTAGTGATACTACGCAATCAACCCAGGCCTCTGCCAGTAACACACCTGCAACAGCAGATAATCAGCAATCAGCGTCTTCTATTAAAGGGATTGTTAGCAGTTACCTCGAAATGAAAAATGCATTGGCGGGTGATAATGACAAAGGTACAGCTGCTGCCGGTGATGCGATGGTTACAGCATTTCAGCAGTTTGATAAATCATCACTCACTGCAGAACAAAAGAAGAATTATGAAGATATAGAGAGTGATGCTAAGGAGCATGCGGAGCATATTGGAAAGAATGCCGGCAATATCAAACATCAACGTGAACACTTTGATATGCTGAGTAAAGATATGTATGAACTTGTGAAGACGTTCGGTGGGGGACAACATCTCTATTATGATCATTGCCCGATGTACAACAATGGAAAAGGTGCTGACTGGATCAGTGAAACAAAGGAAATTGCCAACCCCTATTTAGGGAAGGAAATGCCAACCTGTGGTACAGTAAAGGAAGAACTAAAATAGAGCAACATGCGTCAAACAAAGAAATGGCTGTTAATGCTATTCGTTGCTTTCGCTGTTATTCAGTTTATACAACCTGCCCGCAATACAAGCGGGCAGGTGTTACAGACAGATATCACAAACGTGTACCCGGTCCCTGCCAGGGTGCAGGCGATTTTACAATCTGCCTGTTATGACTGTCATAGCAATGATACCCGATATCCCTGGTATTCCTACATACAACCTGCCGGCTGGTGGTTGGCACATCATATCAGCGAAGGGAAGGAGGAGCTTAATTTTAGTGATTTCGGATCTTACTCGTCCAAAAGGAGGATTAACAAACTTCGGGCAATCGAAAACAGCGTTAATGATGGTACTATGCCTTTATCATCTTATACCTTATTGCACAAGGATGCGCGGCTGACAGGAGAGAAGAGGCAACTGATAACAGCATGGATAGGGAAACTCACGGACAGTCTTGCTACAGCGAATTAAACGGCTATATTCATTATGGGCGTATCAGAACAGTAGTCCTGGAGATTGGCGTAAAGTATAATATAGTAGGATTTTAGATGTACGATTATTGCGAAATACACATTGTTCATTAAATTGAGATATTCTATAAACGGCAATGAATGTATAGACCAGCGTCCGTACCTTTAAGCCAGAACCAAAATGCCCACGCATCCGGAATAAACTATGAACAAACTACTTTTAACTATTTCCTGCGCCATTACAATCTGCAGGCTCAACGCTCAGCAGCCTGTTCCCGTTAATGACTACCGCTTCGCAGAAAGCCGGCTTATTTATAACACCGAGCCATTGGTGGATAATAATGCTGTCTCTCCCGAATGGCTGGAAGATGGTCGTTGCTGGTACCGGGTGCTTACCGCCCGTGGTAGCGAATTTATCCTGGTCAACCCGGCAAAGGGCACACGTACCGCTGCTTTTGATCAGGAGAAAATGGCGGCAGCCTTGTCTAAAGCCACCGGCGCGACTTATACTGCCTATGCCTTGCCATTTCGCTCTTTCCGGTTCTTGAACGGCAACAAAAGCATTGCATTTGCGGCGGCGGGTAGCTGGTGGACATGCGATTTACCGTCCTACGAAATTAAGAAAACAGGTGAGCAGTCATCAGCGTTCAGCGATAGCAGGAGTGAGGTCATCTCTCCCGATGGGCGGCTTGCTGCTTTTATAAAAGATGATAACTTATGGGTGCGTGAACTACCCAATGGACCAGAACGTGCACTTACTACAGACGGTACTAAGGATTTTGGCTACGCTACGGATAATGCCGGCTGGCGGCATAGCGACAAACCAATATTACGTTGGTCGCATGATTCCCGTAAGATAGCGACGTTCAAACAGGACCAGCGACAGGTAAGCGATATGTATCTTGTTACGACCAATATCGGCAAACCAGCACTAAAAACCTGGAAATACCCACTGGCTGGTGATCCAGTCATCCCCATGATTCACCGGGTGATTATTGAGGTCAACCCCGCTAAGGTTATTCCCTTACAGGTAGCTGCGGATCCTCATCGCGGTACGCTAAGCGATGATATCTCTTCCTCCGGTACCTTTGACGATGTTGACTGGAGTGACGATAATACAGAACTGGCATTCGTATCTACTTCCCGCAATCACAAACAGGAAAAGGTTCGTATTGCCAATGCCGCTACTGGCGCAGTACGTGAAGTGTTCGGAGAAAATGTAGCTACACAATATGAATCCGGGCAGGATGCCATTAACTGGCATTATCTGAAAAAGACAAATGAAATTATCTGGTACAGTGAACGCGACAACTGGGGGCATCTGTACCTGTATGATGCTACTACTGGTGCTTTAAAGCACCAGATCACCAAAGGACAATGGCTGGTAACCAGCGTGGAGCGTGTTGATGAACAGAAGAGAGTGATTTATTTCAAGGCCTGTGGCCTGGATGCACACAATCCTTATTTCAGCCATTTCTGCAGCATAAATTTCGACGGTAGTGGTTTCTCTGATCTCACCCCTGAGACAGGCAACCATAAGCTGACTTTCTCACCGGATGGCCAGTACTTTATAGATAGTTACTCACAGCCAGATGTCCCTGCCACAACAGTGTTGCGCAACAGTCAGGGTAAACTGCTTGTTAGCCTGGAAAAGGCCAATATCACGCGCCTCAAAGCGACAGGCTGGAAAGCGCCGATGCCTTTTTCAGTAAAAGCACATGATGGGAAAACGGATATCTATGGCTTGTTGTTTACGCCTACACACCTGGACAGCAACAAGAAATATCCTATTATAGATTATATCTACCCTGGCCCACAGGGAGGTGGTGTGCGCGACTGGTCGTTCCTGGCCGCCCGTCTTGATCACCAGGCACTGGCAGAGTTGGGATTCGTAGTTATGGTGCTGGAAGGTACCAGTAATCCTTTGCGAAGTAAAAGCTACCATGATATGAACTATGGTAACATGGCAGAAAACACATTGCCTGACCAGGTCACCGGTATCCGTCAGCTGGCTGCACGTTATGCGTATATCGACACCAGCCGTATTGGTATCTGGGGGCATTCGGGAGGCGGCTTTGCAACTGCTGCCGCTATGTTCCGTTATCCTGACTTCTTCAAAGTGGGGATTTCAGAATCAGGCAACCATGAAAACCGTAACTATGAAGATGATTGGGGCGAGCGTTATAACGGACTAACCTCCGAATCTGACTATGCGAAACAAGCGAATGCGCTCTATGCCGCTAACCTGAAAGGGAAGCTACTGCTGGCGCATGGTATGATGGATGATAATGTGCCACCCTATAACACGTTGTTGGTCGTAGACGCTCTGACAAAAGCGAACAAGGATTATGATCTGATCATATTCCCCCAGGCCAGACATGGTTTTGCGGCAGATGCGCCCTATATGATGCGCCGACGCTGGGATTATTTCGTCCGCAACCTGTTGCAGAAAGATCCTCCAAAGGAATATCAACTGCTAAGTAAGCCGGATCCAAGAAATTAATAATAATGCCTGCAACCGATACTATGGTTGCAGGCATTATTATTAACGCATCGCATACAATGCGCACAATACTTCGTTAACCTCACACCTTCAATTTGTGTACTGCTAATTACTCCCCCCACGGCGAATGTAGAATAGCGTCACAGAAATTCTTTCTTTCGAAATTGGGTATCATAAAAGCACAGATATCAGCATTGATAGTGCCATAGGTCGTTTCCGGTTTGTGTTTGAAGCCCTCAAAAAAAGTCGGTATGACCGATTTCTTAAATCCGGCGCGCGGAAATTGCCTGATAATGTCTTCCCGCTCTTTTTCAGATAACTGATCATAACCTCTGCCCACCACATCCAGCGCGACACCGTAGTTTAATAACGCCACTTCAGCTTCCTTATGCGGTGCAACACCGGGAATTGTATGCAGTGCTATAGCGTCCCAAACCAGTTGAAGTGATTGTTGTGGCAGGCCATGGCTTCTGAGGAAATCACGGGCCGCATTGGCGCCGTCTACTTCGAAGCATTTATCCGGACTGCTGTAATGTGTAGTAAGCCCCAGGTCGTGAAAAGCCGCACTGACATACAGGAGCTCAGGATCGTAAGCGATCTTTTTCTGTTCACCATTCAGTGAAGCAAATAAAAACGTGCGTAGTGAATGATTGTATAGTAATTCACTGCCATGCTCGAGCAACAATTCTGTAGCCTGAATGGCTATTGTGCTGTCAGGTATCTTAATACCGGCGACAACCTTAGGCATCTTTGTTGTCATATTCTTAATTTTTCAAGCCAGACAAAAATCACATAAATTAAACAGGTATTGTTTTCGTGGAAATACCTACGCGATTCAGAAAGTTGATATGCCCCGACAGCACGATAAGATCTGCTATTTCCTTTGTATTGAAATAAGCCTTGAGCTTTTCATATGTTTTGTCAGCAACACCATGAACAGAAATATGTGTTATTTCTTCTGCAAATTGAAGTGCACTTTTTTCGCTTTCACTAAAAAGCGGGCTTTCCTCCCAGGCGGAAAGGGCAAATATTCTGCGCGGCGATTCTCCCTGTTGTAAAGCTTCGTCGGTATGATAATCAATACAGAAAACACATTTGTTAATTTGAGAAACCCTGATCTTAATAAGCTCTATCAGCGTCCTGGGTACTGAAGAAGCATAGAGACGTTTGTCCATTGCTGCGATTTGATCCCAGTATAGTGGTTCTTCTTTCCACACATCTAAACGATGTTTAATTGACTTGATCATAATTGAACTTTTTTACAGCTGCAAGTTCCACAGGAAAAATAGCTATTTCCTTAAACTGGTTTAAGAAAGATGCTTTTTTCGGATCTCGCTGAGGTATTCAGGGGTAAAACCAAGGAAAGATGCCAGCAGATATTGGGGAACGCGCTGCATAAAAGCGGGAAAATGCTCACTGAAATGGTGGTATAATTCTTCTTTGGAAAACTCATAGAGAAACCGGAGCCGCATCTGAGCAGCAGCATAGGATCGCTGAAACAGCAAATGGAAATACTCGTTCATTTCCGGTATTGCTTTTAACAGCTCCAGCTGATGATCTGCCGTAATGTACAGCACTTCTGTTCTTTCTACCGCACGAATGGAGAATTGTGCTACAGAGCCGTCCTGGAAAGCCAGAAAATCTGATGCCCACCAGTTTTCAATAGCAAAATCAACGGTCTGTTCTATTCCGTTTTGCCTTAAATAGAAGATGTTTACACATCCTTTGACGATAAAGAATTTCTCATAACACCTGTGTCCCTCACGCAGTAACAGCTCTTTTTTCTTATAGATTTTATGCGTAAAGAAAGGCGCTAATGCATTCAATTTTTCCGGATTAATTGAACAGAACTTGTTGATATGTGTTATAAGATGTTCTATCACTGGCTAGTTTCATTATTGGCAAAATTAGCACAATTATTCCCCCATCTAATATTGCCATGCAAAAGAAATATATGAGTATATTTATAAAATTGCATATTAACCATCATTACAGCGCTGACAATGGATGCTGTCCCTCTGGAACAATTAGCATTTTGCTTGATGCCAATCCGCTGAACGATGTGAAAAATGCCCGGAAAATTGCTGGTGTTTTTGTTGATGGCCGATGGCTCGGTCGCCGTACCATCGATGCAATGCCTGCTGATCTCTCCAGGCATAACAGTGCGGCAAAGGGAGATTATGACTGGAAGAAAACAATAAGCAAATAGATCCATCAGGTCTGAAATATATTACGCACCCAGCTTTAGCAAAGGTCTTTTATGGGGATTCTTCAGATACTGTGTTCCCCAATCATCCATAACGTTGATTACAGGCAATAATGAGTTGCCCAACTCTGTTAAAAAATACTCCACTTTCGGTGGAAGAACCGGATATACGATACGCTCAATGATGCCATGCTCCTCCAGTTCCTGGAGTTGCTGGTAGAGTACTCTTCTGCTTGCTTTGGCATTTAACCGCTGCAATTCGCTTGGTCGTCTGTGACCTTGCGAGATATTCCGGATCAGGCAGGGCTTCCACTTGCCTCCGATGATTTCCATAATCATTGCCATCCCACAATCCAGGTCTTTAGGAATCTTTCTTTCGAACATTGCAATCTAGTTGAGGCAACAAAATTAACCAATAATACTGGAATAGGGTATAGGGCTAATTTTAGCCCTATGCTATAATGAAGTACGTACTTGTCAAAAAATCACCATCGGCATAGCTTTGTACTCGTTTTAAAAAGTCTTCCTAAATCAGGCCTGTAAAGAAGAAGACATTGATTAGTTCAAAATATATCTAAAAAATATTTAAAGATGTTAAAAGGAAATTTTCGTGTAAATCGTTTTCTCCCTAAGTTGGTGCTTTCCCTTGTTGTGATGATGGGAGCCATGCTGTATAATGCACCGCTTACTTTTGCGCAGGATACAACAAGAATATTCGCTCAACCATCCAGCTATCATATGATACTGGGGGATGTCGAAATTATTGCATTCTCTGATGGAAGCATTTCCCAGGATCTGGATAAAATACTAACCAATACCCAACCGGGAGAAGTGAAGACACTCACCGAACTAAACTTTCAAACGCCAGTGGTAGAGGCATCCGTAAATGCTTACCTGCTTAAGATAAACGGTAAGCTTATCCTGGTGGATGCAGGTACTTCTGAGTTATACGGTCCTACACTTGGCTATCTTCCTGCGAATATGGTTCGTGCAGGTTATAGACCTGAACAGATCGATGCAGTATTGATCACTCATATCCATACTGACCATACCGGTGGTTTAATGGATGGTGATAAAATGGTATTTCCGAATGCAGAGATCTACGTTAGTAAGAAGGAGGCTGACTATTGGCTGAGTGATGAAAGCTATGCAAAAGCTCCTGCCAGGTTGAAACCATATTTCGATCAGGCGCGACTCAAAATGATGCCATATGTGAAAGCAGGAAAGGTCAGGACTTATGAATATGGGAAAGAACTGTTTCCGGGTATTCTTCCCATTGCCAGTCCCGGACATACACCTGGACACAGCTTTTACCAGGTAAGCAGTAAAGGTGAGAAAATACTTTTCTGGGGTGATATCATGCATTTCGCCGCCGTGCAGTTTGCAGACCCGGACGTTACCATCGTATATGACGTTGATCCCGCAGCGGCAGCGCAGGCACGGAAGAAGGCTTATGAGGATGCAGCAAAGGGAAAGTACTGGATAGCTGCAGACCATATATCATTTCCTGGTATAGGTCATATACGTAAGCAAGAGAAAGGGTATCGTTGGTTTCCGATTAACTATACAACAAGTGGGGTAGGTCAATAAGGTGTATGAAAAAGCTATTTAATTTTTTCAAAAAGCAAACATACTTCTTCCTCCTTTCCGCAGTTACTACTTTGATAGTTTCATCAGCAACAGCGCAGATGCGCAATAACGTTGATTCAGTAATGATCCGTGCACTTTACGATGAAGTGTTACAAAGTGAAGAAATGGATGTAAACCTGCGGTACCTGACGGCCCATATCGGCGCCAGGATGACGGGTTCAGAACAGGCAAAACAGGCTGTTGACTGGCTAAAAGCAACGATGTCAGGGTATCGTCCTGACAGCATCTATCTCCAGCCAGTCATGGTGCCTCATTGGGTAAGGGGTGAAAGAGAAACAGCCAGTTTTACGACAGGTGGCAGCACAGTAAAGTTGGATCTGTTAGCCTTAGGAGGATCTATAGGAACTAGTGGCACATTAACAGCGCAGGTAGTAGAAGTGAAGTCCTGGACGGAACTATCCTCACTCTCTGACGAACAGGTAAGAGGCAGGATTGTTTTCTTCAATAGGGCCATGAATGCACGTGAGGCAGAAACGTTCAAAGCCTATCTTGCAGCTGCTGATCAGCGGGCGCAAGGTGCTATTGCTGCATCAAAGAAAGGTGCAATCGCTGCACTGATAAGATCATTAACCCTGGCAAAGGATGACTATCCCCATACCGGTGCTATGAGTTATGATACTGCGGTAAAGAAAATTCCTGCTGCGGCTTTAAGTACCAATAGTGCCGATAAGCTAAGTGCGGCATTGAAGAAAGATACTGCCCTGAAGGTCTCGCTACGGATAAGCAGCAGGCAATTGCCGGATGTGCTTTCGTATAATATCATAGCAGAACTCAAAGGTGCCAGCCATCCGGAGGAATTTATAACTGTTGGCGCGCATATAGATACCTGGGATGTAGGCGAAGGTGCCAGCGACGACGGAACAGGACTGGTACAAGCCATGGAAGTGTTACGGGCATTTAAAGCTATCGGTCTAAAGCCGGCCCGGACACTGCGGGTGATACTTTATATGAATGAAGAAGCAGGGGCACACGGTGGTGTGAAATACGCGGAACAGGCCAGCGCGCGTAATGAATATCATGTAGCAGCAATGGAGTCTGATGCCGGCGGATTTACTCCGAGGGGATTCCGAATAGAGGCGTCGCCTGAAGTGACAGCTAAGTTCAGGGAATGGGCATTGCTATTAGCGCCTTATAAAGCCGGTGATATCCAGCCACAACAACGGGGCGTCGATCTGATACCCATGAGGGGAATGACAAAGGCATTGCTTAGCCTCGACTGCGACGACAGCAGGCTGTTTTACATCCACCATACAGCACTGGATACTTATGACAAAATAAATCCGAGGGAGGTGGCCATGGGCGCTGGTGCTATGGCTGCTATGGCCGCTCTTTTATGTAAATATGGATTATAATGAAAGCATTCATAATATTGACAATAAGCAATATGCTGTCGCTGCTCGCGATAACTGTACATGGACAAACCACAGGTGTTCAAGCCAAACCATTTAGTAACTATATAGAGCATAACGGGCTGATATTTGTCTCCGGACAAATTGGTGTCACCGCTAAAGATCATAAAGAGATCTCTTTTAACGAAGAGGCAAATCAGGCTTTAAAGAATGTCAGTACTATTTTAAAAGCGGCTGGTACCTCTTTAACACAGGTAATCAATGTTACCGTGTATCTGCGTAATCTTAATAAGTTCGAAGAGTTTAACAGTATCTACAGACAATACTTTCACTCACCGTATCCAGCCAGGACCTGTGTTGCTGTGAGCGACCTTGTTCAGCATGCAAATATAGAGATCAGTGTCATTGCGGGGAAATAGCTATTGCTATTAGCCAGGGCACGTATGCTGATGAAAATCGTACAAAAGTCAACGGCTTCCTCTACTCAATGAGTGCAGGAAGCCGTTATTATTTATCTGTTCGCTTTTATCTCCGTTTTCTATACACGCTCATCGCAACGCCACACGTCAGGAGCGTAATTCCGACACACCATGCAAGAGCCACCCATATTTCAATGCCCGCCGGTTGATGTGAAAGCAAAGCGCTTGTTACCTCCACTGTGGAGTTTAATGGTTGATGTTCTACAGGGAAATGAACTTCCGGGGGCATCGGTTTGGTAAACACAAACGGCGAATTGATTACTGCGATGTGGATTCCATTTTGCGACATGTTTACTTCCTTATTCAGTGAGTAATGTTATACCGCTTAAATCTGCCTGCCCATTTTTCAGGAAAGCATAGGTCATCCGATCAACCTGGCAGTCAATAAAACGGATTCGTTTTAAACTTTTATTTTTAAAGAAAGTGTTAATAAGCGTTGCATGCTGGAATGTTACTCTGGTAAATGTACAGTTTTCAAAATAGCAATCTTCCAATGTACCTTCGAAAACTATATCGATAAGTTGTGTAGCAATAAATGAGGTGCGGTGCAACACCGTATTGACAATTATATTTTTCTCGAAACCACCGGTTTTAACTGTCACTCCGGTAAAATCGGCGTTGGAGAAATCGCAGCCAGCAATAAAGCTCGCTGAAAATTCAGTCGCTTTCAGTGAACAGTTCTTAAATAAATTACCGGATAAGTTGGAATTTTGAATGTGGCTACTGTTAAAATCAGAGTCGGAGAAGTCGCAGCTATCAACATTATTGTTTTTTAGAAGAAGTGATGATAAATCTGAGCCGATAAATTTACAGCGCTGCATGTTGGAAGAACTGAATTTATCATGTAGATTTTTCAATCCGGAAAAGTCAGCATCTACCCAGTTTCCGCGTGACATATCCCAACTAAGCTTATTCTCCTGCTTTTCAGATGGTAAGTTAGCCGGTTGCTTCACCAAGGCTTCGGCAGGTGCCATTTCAGTAGTCGTAGATGGGAAGTTTTCCGAAAAATAGTTAAGGTCTACCCCTAGAATTTCCGCGAGCCGGGTAAAAGTAATGATATCAGGAATTGATTCTCCGCGTTCCCATTTTCCAACTGCCTGTGGGCTGATAAACAGGCGTTGAGCGAGTTGGGCTTGAGACATATTAATCTCTTTTCGTGCCTGGGCGATTTTGTTGCCAATTGTCTTGCTTTCCATATATATGCTGTCTTTTTGTTTTATTTTTTTCGACACAGCAAATATATTGGGGTTCATTCCTACAATCAGCAAAACGATGGCACCTCTTAGTTGTAACTACGCTATCTATAGTTGTTTTTTGACAACCAGCAGTAGTATGTGTTGATATTCAATGCTATTGGTGCAGGCTGTACCTGAATGTCCGATACCTAAAATGTGTCTCGAATGCCCCCTAACGCGGCTCTTCATCATCTCATTATTAGAACACCAGGTCCCCGCTTTCCATAGCCCTAGCCTCCGGCACAATCCCGTAATTATTGATATATAGTGCTTAATTAACATGTAATTTATTTGTAGTAACTTCAGTTGCAGATACCTCAAATCAGGTAACTGATTGCCAAGCAGATAAAGACTAAATGTGAACAAAAAAGTATTGTGCCCAAATGGAAAAACGTACCGTTGATTAGACCAAAAAAAACGAATAAGTAATTAAATAAAATAAGGGTGCATATCAACGTATCTAAACAAATCCGAAATGGAAAATAAGACAGTCTGGAGAAAGATAACATTAGGCGACGCCTGGGGCGTAGATAAATTGGTGGCAGCGCTTGGCAAAAACAGACATATGATTGATCCTGCGGCTGAGCAGATAATGCGTACCCCTGAATTTAATACAGGCCATATTGCGTCTGAGATTGCATTGACAAAAGTAGTACTAAAAGAGCTGGGACTCGAAGATGGAGTCGGATATGCAGATATATTTGCTGCCGCTGGAAAAGCCGGTTTAAAATTATGTCCGCCCGAGCTAGGACCGCGACTGCGTCTTGCGTATGATCAGCCATATGAGGAAACCCTGGTAGTAGCTATGGTGCCTATTAAAGATGAGGATCAGCTGGCCTCTGTTTTTACTGTTCATCATTGGGATTGGGGACAGGGCTTAGGTGCGTGTTGTTGTGGCATAAGCGATAAGGAAGATGACTGGCATGCCGATAGCGAATGGATCTTCAGGTTATCTGGTCGGTGGCGATCTAAAAGCAGCCCTTATCATTGAATACCATCACAGCTTTTACATTCACGGTAAAGTAATCGCCGGATTTATATACACTACGCATGCGGCTGCACCGCGTGGTCCGCTCCAATCGAACCTGAAGGATGAAGACTTCATAGATGAGGTGATTACAAAAGATGAACTTGACCTGGATAAGGCCCTGAAGAAAATAATGGTGGGCGATTCTATCGTTAGATAGTGGCTTCTAATGATGATATGCTAAGGCAACAAGTACTGTGGTATGCGATAAAAGAAAACAAAAATAGATATTTGAATAATGGAAAGCGAACAGACATCTATGGATGAATTAAAGGAGCAATACGGTGAACAATACTGGTGGAACTGGTTTGAAGAAACGGTGTCACTGAATGATGAACCTGTTTCAATCAGACATATAACAGGGCCATTACAGGTTGAGGGTGATTTCATCCTTGACGAAGACCCTTGGGCGATCATCATCGACGGAGATGTGACAATAAAAGGAACCTTTATTTGTAAAACACCTGAAGAGCGCTTGAGCACACTGGTAGTTTTGGGCAAATTGAAGGCGGATAATCTTTTCTTCTCAGGCAGTGCGCGCCTTGCAATTGAAGATGATGTTACACTGGACGGCTTTGTTGTCGGCACCTGGGGGGATGGGGGAGCGATCCTCGATGTAACAGGAACCCTGACGGCACGCGGTGTATTGCTTGATCCGCATACACCGGCAAAAGCGTCAAAAGAAATCAATGCCCTGATCATGTGCGGTGAGGGCTGGCCAATAAAACCTGATTTCCTGGACGGCGACGAGCCAGCGCTTTTTGATCCGGGTGTTCTCGACAGAGGCGGACCTTTTGTTGACTTAAATCTGGTACGCAAGGTAGCGCAGGCCGGAGCGCCCGTATTCAATCAGGCTGTAGAAAAGGAAAAGAGAAAGGATAAAGGATTACCAATATAACGGCAACGACAATGGATAAAGCTGCGTTTGAATCGCAATTGCGGGAGATAACAGTGGCCAGGGATGAAACAAAACTGGCAGCTTTAGTGAAAGATTTGCAGTCGGATGATGTTCAGCAATATAAGACGGAACTGGCAGATGCCTGGTTGGACTTGTTCTCGGTTTGGTATTATGATTTTGCTTGTGATAAAGTGATCATGGGAGATGGACCGGATACATTTTTTTCGTCCCTGCTTGATATGCTTACAGCTGCAGAAGAAATTAATCCGGTTCGAATTTATCATGTAGAAAGAGCTGATTGTTACCAGGCGCTTGCTGAGTTAAAGAACAACCGGGATGATCAACTCGTTTATATAGAAAAAGCAGCCCAGCAGATTCTGAAGGCATTGGAGGCTCAACCTGACTCCTATGAACTGAACAGTAGACTCGTTAATATTTTATTGGATAAAGTAAAGATTAACCAACAATTTACAGACGATGAGTTTACGGTTGCGTTAGCTTATTTTGAACGCGCCTTACAGCACTACACAAGTTCGGCTCACCTGATACCTATTTACAATAGCTTCAGTATACTAGGCTTTCCCTTCCCTAAAAACGGGTATTGGCATAACACCTTTATCACGAAACTCACATCAGCACTTCATGCATTAGCCGAAAAAGAGCCACTCGTATATCTGCGATGGTCAGATGAACTGGTAAGAATGGTCGATCATAAATATGATTACATTCCACCTGTTTATACACAAGAAATAAGCACGCAGGCAATTGCCTTATTAAATGCTTTAGTGAATATAGAAACAGACGATACAGAACAGCTGAATCAGTTGGGCGCCGCTTTCTCAAAAGCAGCTGGACAATTGAACGGTCTAAACGACCGGACCGAAGCTTTAATACATTATGAAGTGGCGTTAAAATATTTCACAAAGGGACAGGATATTAATCCGGCCGCATGGACTTTTCCTGTATATGCTACCAATGTATTAAAAGCGATGGCGGTCATTTACTATGATCAACACAAACGGAATATGGTGATTGAATTGTTTGAAAAGGGGCGGGCGATTTTTTCCAGGATGCTTGAACATGCAATAAATTTTACGATCAACCTCTATTGGGGAGAATTTCTGATTGAATATGCACGGCTGGCTTATGGCTTTAATGCGCCGGATGTTTTTCAGGAGGCTGAGGCGAAGTTATTGCTGGCAAAGGATTTAGGGCAGGGGTACTATACAGGACCGTACTATGGACTGGCTAAAATTGCGCTGAAATCAGGTGATGGGGACAAGTGTCTGGCAATTTTAAAAGAATGTAAGGCTGTGTTTAGTAATGCATATCATGAGTTTTCATTAGACCATGTATTAGCCGATGAAGATTTTAAAGAAATAAGACCGGATATCTTGCTGATAGAGGGAGGACAAGCATAAATGCATACTTTATACTGTTTGTAATTCAAAATATATTTACAGCTATAACGCATGCCCAATTATAGACTGAAGAAAATAACAAATGATGAATAATGACAGCACCAGGATCATTCACAGAAGGACGCCTGAATAAGCCGCTATGGTAGCAAACACTAAGCGGGCAATGGAAATCACAGACAGGATTAATCGTTTAACATTCAATGATGCAGACGAAATTCGTGCTTTGTTCAGCGAACTTATTTGCAAGTCAGTAGATAAAAACTTTTTGCTGCTCCCGCCATTCTATACTGCGGGCGGGGATGAAATCCGCGTAGGACGAAATGTATTCATCAATCAGAACTGTACCTTGTATGACCTTGGTGGTCTCGATATCGGAGATGATGTGATGATCGGGCCGAATGTAAGTATTATCACGACTGGGCATCCCCTCGATCCTTCGCCGCGCCGCGCTGTTACAATTGGAAGGCCTATTGTGATTGAGAAAAACGTCTGGATCGCAGCCAGCACAACAATCATTGGGGGGGACGATAGGTCAAAACTCAGTTGTAGCTACAGGCGCTGTGGTCACCAGGGACGTTCCCGCGAATGTGCTTGTTGGTGGAAATCCCGCGCGTGTTATTCGTGAGATTGGCGACGGCTTGAAAGAATAGTTGGAAAGAGTGGATGCAAATGGAGAATGAAAGTGAGACACCACCATATATAAGCTATGCTGCAGAAGACAAAGTTCAGTTCATTCCTTGATTACTTGTGTGAGGCACTGGGTGTATTGTATCGATTCAGCCAGCCTCTTTGAACGCCAATGTTTGTACTCCTCTGTCCCTGTCAATGCTGCATACTGATGCATTTCGATATAATAGACATAACATTGCCACAAATCTTTATTTATTAAGAGTTCATTGGAAGATCAAAGTGAACTTCAAAAAATATAGACTTGTGGCTTATTTAAGGGATTTTTAATTACCAAATTGGATGCATAATGAACATAATACTGAGGTTTATACCTGTATTATTACGCATCATATTTTCCCGAGTCTCTTCAAAGTGTCATCCAGATCTTTGAAGGCTCTATTTGTATCATTGACACTTTTCCGTACGGAGCCATTGCCATCGTTAAGTTGAATGTTACTTCCACAGGCGCATTTTATTAATTTTCTGTTAATGGCATCACGGAACGTTACGGTATGTTTTCTGCCGCATTCACACTTGATTTCTATTTTTTCCTTACCTAAATCGAACATATTATGATTTTAAAATTTGAATATAAAGTATCATTTGGTATTTTGGAGCTACTCCCTTGTTATACCTTTAAATGGTTTATTGTCCCATTTCCCATCTAAAAAAAGGCCGATCTAGTATCTCGTTTTGCTCATTTTGCTGTTCCAGGGTTAAACGTTTGGGATCTGTTTTTTACGGCTTCATTGCGATGTCCGTCACCGATTTTTCCATTTTTTGCCATGACAGTCTTGTTTTATTGTTAATAATTATATCTTTTCCAGGGAATTCTTGATGGATGGATGTTTGAAAGAAAATTGACAATATCATCTCTGCCGTGATAAGTTGGCATTCCTCTCGAGTTTTGTACCATTAGAATAATAGGAATTCCCGAAAAGATAGCGCCGAAGGTTCTTCTCGTACTTTCACGCTCCCGGTTATTACTTAATACATAAGACTTTACTACAACTATGGCGAAAGTCACTCTTTGTTCGGTAATTACTGCTCCATCGAATTGCATCTCTTTTTTTCTACAAAGTAAAAGGGCTATGGCGAACTGATAGTTCGCCATGCAATTTTTTTAATTAGGGATGCTTTTTTATGCCTAGTAGTAGCATATTTTTTACTTGAGTTAATACACAGATGGGAGAAATTACTTTGATATCAGGAGTCTTGCTGAGAATATATTCGTAGAGCTCGTAAGATGGGATTATTTCAATGCTGATTGTAAGACTTTTGGCTGTTTCTTTTAGGATTTTTTGAGTTGGATGTATAGGTAGAGACTTAATATAAGGAATTTGTTCTTTACTAAATTGTAAGACTATCTCCTGAACATTTCCCTCCAGGACGGTAACGCCAAAGGAATGTTTAAAGTATTTTGCTGGATCAAAAGATCCATAGTTTTCATAGTTGCCGTTTGCGAGATGTAGCTGAGAAATTCTATCAAGCGCAAATATTTTAATCTTCAGATCCTTGTGTACGTAACCAACTAAATACCATCTGTTTTTATATTCTTTAAGTAGATAGGGAGGTATTATTCTTTCCTTAGTTTTGATATTAATATTAAATTTTTGATATTTTAAACTAATGTTTTGCTTTTCACTAATGGCTTGTATTATGAGCTCTAAAAAGTCACCTTCTATCGTATAGTTAATGGTGTCTGTCTGAACTATCCAGTTTACATTAATTTCCTTATTTAATTTGTGTTTTAATTTAATTCCGTTAATGACTTTTTGTATCGCGTTGGAGTAGTCTTTAAAAAGTCCGCATCCGCTATATATTTGCAAACGAGATGCATAGAATGTTAAAGCATTGATTTCATTTGTCTGGAGAGCAATATTTTCTATAGTGAAATCTCTGTCTGAATACCGATAGGCTTTGTTTTTGTTGTCGTACTCAATGGGTGCGTTGTAGCCAAGGCGGGTGTCTTCCATCATGTCTTTAATATCTTTTTGAATGGTTCGTATGCTCACATTTTCCAAAAGTTTTTCTTCAATTATTCTCTTCAATTTTTTGGTTTTTATCCATGCATTTTCTCTAAGGGCTGAATTTATTACTCGATATCTAAAAAGTTGTTCTTTAGATTTTGCCATTGCTGAAATACTTTATGGTAAAAGGGGTAAAAAATGAATTAATTAATGGAAGTATTTTTGGGAGTATTTGACTATATCGAAGTTAGAATAAATTTTTTTTACGTAAGAAGGGGATTTTTCCTGTTTAAAAAATGGAATATGTAAACAAATTTCTAATCTTTAGTTGTTTTGTGAGTATCGAACCAAATTCAAGGGAGCGATCTTGCTACTTGTTGCGGCCAAGCGCTTCGGAATGGCCAGTAAAAAGAGAGGCTTTTCGGCAACGCTCAGGAACTGTGTTTTCGAGGCTTTTATTAATGAGCTTAGTTAACAATCTTGCGGGTTGAACGAGATTATCTTACTTTCTTCTTGCCATCGATATTATTGTGCTGACGGGTTCTATATGAGTTTCGCCAGGCACTAAGCGATGCTATGAGAATTAGGTATTAGTACCTATTAGATATTCCTCTGAATCGCGACGACAGAAATTTCACCTAAAAGGCTTAAGAGGAATTTAGTATCTTTCATTATAACCCATCTAATAACCTAGAGGGAATTCAGCTCTGAAACTAAAATAAATAATAATGGCGCGCCCTTATCCGTCCAATACTTTACAACCTAACGGACAACTCGAATTCCAGGAAATTAAGCCTGGCTTTCATCGAGTTTTCTTTACTCCGCCGATTGAAGCGTTACATGGTATGCAGAAATTATATGTTTCTGTTCCGGAGAATTATAAAAGACCAATTTTTGATATAAATCATGTAGACAAACTACTTACTATATATCCTTATCAAGTATGGGGTATGCAACCAATGATCCCCAAATATTATATATTAGATACCATCAGACTAGACCTGACACGGCATACGGAAGCATATTTCCCAGATGCTGAGGATATTGAAAAATTCCTTTCTGATGTATTGCCTAGCGCCCTTGTTGAAGATTATAATTATGGACTGGGATTCCGAAAAAACTATAGGCCTATAGTTTCTATGCTAGAAGGATTTGACGTAAAGGAATTGCGCATCACGACGACTGGACCAACTACTATTGATATAAATTTAAATACAGCCACGATAAAGCGTGGCGATTTAGAGTTGATGTGCAGAAGCATTGACAATATCACCCAACGATCACAAAGAATTTCGGCAGCCTTAAAAAAAGAAGCTATAAATGAGTTATTTGTGCAGTTATTGACAAATACAAACCCTGATCCTGTTTCCAAATTAACTAATGCGGAATTGGCCAGACGGATAGGCAAATCCACACGGCTAATGCCCGGGGGAGCTACTCAAAGGGAGCAAAAGGATGCGATGACAGTTATCAGGCAAAATGGAAGAAAAATTATTGGTGAGCAGCCAGATGAACTGATAAAACTGCGAAATGATATAGAATTGGTCACTTTGGAAGACCTTATTAGCAGGTATGAGGTAATGCTTGGTAAGCAATTACAGGAGTCGCACTGGCAAAAGCTTTTTAACGAGAATCCATTTATATTAAACATGGCATTCGGAATTCCTGTAATGAAGGTTCAGGGAGAGGCCTCAATAGGAGGACGTAAACTCTCTGGATCTGGAGATAAAATAGCTGACTTCCTGGTTAGAAATAGTATTACCAATAATGCGGCTATTATTGAAATAAAGACGCCGGCTACAAGGTTGCTTAATCCGAAAGAATATCGGAGTGGCGTTTTCACTCCTTCGGTTGAAATAACGGGAGCGGTTAACCAAATACTTGATCAGATATTTATGTTTCAGAAGGAGATTAACTCCTTAAAGGCTAACAGTAGGGAACCTGATCTGGAATCGTATTCTGTTATGGGTATTTTGATTGCGGGTACCTCTATGACTGGCTCTAATGAACAAAAATCATTTGAACTTTTTAGGGGAAATTCCAAAAGCATACAGATAGTTACGTTTGACGAATTGCTAAAGAAGTTAAAAGATCTACATGCCTTCTTATGTCCCACAGGCTCTTCTAAAGACACTTTGATACAGGAGAAAGTAATTACTAGCGAAGAAGATTTGCCCTTTTGAAGAAGGATAGGGATGCATATTAAAATCGATTTGTAAAGATGAAAGCGGAAATATTTTAGAACTTTTCTATTAAAAATGAGTGTACCTGTTAGGCAGCATTATATTCCCAAATCATATTTGCGTCATTTTGCCATTAATCCCAAAGATAATCAGCTTAGAAGTATGATTTGGCATGGATGGATTGGTGAATATGGTCCAAGAACTGAAAAGACATCGATAAATTCTGATAAATTTAAGATAGAACATTTCTATACGGTACCTTCTAATGAAGAAGATCCATACATAATTGAACGCACTTTTTCCGCTGAGCTAGAGCCACGTTACAGTCAAATAATTAAAGAAGTGCAAGAGGAGGGGAATTTGTCATTAGAGTGTAGGGGTAATATCATGTTATGGCTCTTTTTCAGTAAATACCGTAATCTTCGATTTCGAAATCACATGGAAGATCTTGTGAAGTGGTATAGCCATACAGTTCATGCTATGCAATATGGGAAAGATGCGGCGGAAGCTGAAAGGATGAAATTTGAAATAGAAGCGAAGTATATTGCAAAACAGATCCAAGTAGAACATTTTGCAAATGAAAAACTACTCGAGGAATTTGATCGAAAATTAGGCTCAAAAGAGTGGCGTATTTGGAAAAGCAGGAAAGGGAATGAATTTATAACTACCGATGATCCTGGATTTTCAATCAATATGGAACCTGATGATCTTCAAAACCTTAATGGCTTATTCGCGGGTAATGCAGCTGCATCAAATTTTTTTCCTCTTACGCCAAAATACTGTGTGGAAATAGTTCCTTTTAGAGCAGGGACACCTGTGAGTATCAATTTGAGGAATCAGGTAATACCATTTGCTATAGCAAGCAATACCTTCATTGATTTTATTAACGGCTGTTCTATAAGAACTCGGAATAAGTATATCATAGGCTCTAGCAAGGAAAAAATACAGAATCTGTTACAGTCATAGTGGGGGCTCTGATATATAAGCTTTTTAACTTCAGCTAGTGTTAAGCGCACCTACCTTGCCAGTATAGTGGTTACTAGCTACCGGCGGCAGTGAACTAACCAGCCACAAAAATTCGCAAAATATGCTGAAACTAAGCTGCTTGCCGCTTCATACTCTTCCTGATCATTTCCCGGTGTTGTTTACCCCAGAGGCTCAACTCACGCAGTACATTTTTCAGGGTCAGGCTATGCTGAGTCGCTTCATAAACGATGGTCGCCGGCGTGCCGGCATATACTTTACGTGTAATAAATTCATTCAGCTCCAGGTCTTTTAATTCTTTCGCCAGAATCTTCGGAGAGATACCGCTCAATTCATGCTGGATTTCATTGAACCTTTTAGGAGATTGTACAAGGCTTAATATCAACGGTAATTTCCACTTACCGCCAATCACATATAGTGCATCCACCATATGGTTAAGCGAATTGTCACATTCCTGCTTGCTAGGAATTGTCTCTGTTTTGTGAACCATTATTTCCATACCCCCAAGTTACACACTTTCCTGGAAGTGAGCGCTTTCCTACAGGTAAGTACGATCGTTTCAGTAACCGGCGCCTGTACCTTTGTTTCCGATAGCAGCAGAAGCGGGTAAAGCCGGCACCAGGCCTCCTGCTGTATCTAATGCTAATAAATATTAATCAAGGTTTTATGAAACATATTCTTCATCTGATTTCGAGCATTCAGGGAAATGAATCTTATAGCTATAAACTCAGCAATGCAATTGTAAATAAAGTGATTGAAAAGTATCCGGGCAGTACTATTGAAGAAGTAAACCTGAATGATCAGGAAATACCGCATCTAAACCCGGTGATCCTTCAGTCCATGTTTACGCCCGGTGATCAGTTGACCGAGGAAGGAAGGGAGTCTGTACGCTATTCCAATGAAGCAGTGAAACAATTAATGGCAGCCGATATTATTGTCATCGGAGCGCCGCTTTACAATTTGACAGTTCCTACGACCTTAAAGGCCTGGGGCGACCATATCACAAGGGCTGGTATTACCTTCGGCTATAGTGAGAATGGGCCTGTTGGAATGGTCACCGGTAAGAAAGTATATGTTGCCATGTCATCTGGTGGCATTTATTCTGAAGGCCCTTCAAAAGGGAATGATTTTGTAGCGCCTTATCTGAAAGCCTTCCTGGGGTTGTTGGGTATGACCGACGTCACGGTTTTCCGTGCGGAGGGTGTTAAACTTCCTGGTGTGAAAGAGCATGCGCTGGAAAAAGGTATTGCGAGCATATACATCGATTAATCACTTACCACTGTTTTCATATAAAAGGAGTAATAAAACAAATACCTTCAGGTGTATTGCCTGAAGGTATTTGTTTAAATGTTCCGTGAATGTTAGTATTCCAAAACAAAATATGGGTATTACCACTCAGGAATGATGTCAGTTTCTACGGTATCTACTCCCTCATCGTCACCACTGCCTGGAGAAGGAATAGACCTGTCGGCAACGATTCCATCTTCAAAATGAATAACGCCATCCGTTTTTACTATCGGTATTTTTACGATAGCTTTCCCTTTGGCATCAATACCGGCATATACCAGCGTCTTTTTGCCATTTTCATTTAAAGCAGGATAAATGACAACCCCTTCACAACCGGGTTGTGCCAGGATCTTGTCCATAATAGCTCTACCAATAACATGTCCATAGGCCTGTTCAGGATAAGCATCAAAATAATCTTTTACCAATTTGGTACCTAGTTCGATACCTACGTGCTCGCCTATTTGAGCAATGGGGCGTTGTTGGGTTTGGGTTTGCATCTTTCAAAGGTTTTATCTAATATAAAGTAAAAGAATCGTATTTTTTACTACGATATTAAAATTGTGTAACATGCTCCCTATTACCAAAAGAAAACTGACAGATGAATTTGGCATTGACTATGATATTGCCACGTTCTTTGCAGACAGAACCCCTCCTGAGAACAACCATTTCTGGAAAGGAAAATATGTTTATTTGTCTAATTCATTAGGCTATACCATTATTCCCTTCCTTTTTGACCTACAATATAAACTTGGAGTGGAAAGATCCATCCTGCTGGATGAAAAGCATATCCACCTAATGGAAGCTGGATTTGACCTGATGGCAAAGTATGAGGCAAAGCAGATCGGCTATGAAGATTTTATTGGCGCCTGTAAGATATTATATGCTCCAACTGTTGCAAACAGCAATTTTTTTACTGACCTGCTCCTGCATCTGAATAATGGGAAGCCATTACATTATACACTGGGATCGTCTGTAAAGGCGCTAAACCGGGCGGATGCCTTCTTCTTTACTTTATGCGACATCCCTGCTGAAGAGCAGTTATTACAGCGTATTATAAACGCATGGTCGTATGTAAAGGTCAACGCCCTGATATTGGATGATATTAGCGACCTGGAACCGGACAAAATAAATGGGGAAGAAAATTCAATTATTGAATTGGGTAGTAATGAGGCTGCCATGGAAAAGATAAAATCCATGTTTAAAGAGAATGTAATATCCCTGGCAGGCATCAATAACAAATTGGCACATTATTTTGAGAATTGTATGACAGTCCTGGAGAAACGCATGACCTTCAATACTTCTGTTGGTTCAAATCGTTAGGACATGAAATAAATATTGTTGTTGATTTAATCCCCGACCCCACCTACGGCACTTTTTTGCATAAAAAAAGCGCGGCTTACATCGCGCTTTTCGTGAACCGGATTGGTTTAGTAAAATACAGGTAGCCAAATTTTTACTATTGAAATGTCCAAAGCCCAAAATGGGGCAATAACAGCTTCATACCCCGACTGCAGAAATTCCCTAACAAGCGTAGCTCCTTTATCAGGTCTCGAAGGCTATCGCTTTCGCTAAGGTCATTATTGTAAATAATTCTATCAAGCATAGAATCACGCTCCTCTTCATATTTCAAGCCCAAATTTTAAAGTATTTACTTTAATTTGCCTATATACGGCAACGTTGATGCTTTCTCATTGTTCACTTCAAAATACCATCATGTTTAAAAGGCCCTTTTCTTTTAAAGGCAGAATCGGAATAGTAGAATATGGCATTACTTGGTTAGTTTTTATGGCCATTAATCTTACGATGTCAAGAGTCGGTATTGATCCAGGCTCTTTATGGGCGGTTAGTCATATTATCCCTTGTTACTGGCTTCTATTCGCACAGGGGGCAAAACGTTGCCACGATTTTGGGAAAAGTGGCTGGTGGCAGCTTATTCCATTTTTTGTTTTTGGAATGCTGTTACAAGAAGGGGATTCCGCTGCTAATAAATATGGTTGGCCAAATTCCAATCGCAAGGATGGTCAGGCCTCGCAGGATGAAGAGATCGATTCTATTGGTAAAAAAAATGTTGGTTAGAATTGTGGAATTTTCACTGTAGATCGTCGATATAATCTGCCTTATCGTTCCTTATAAATGCTGTCAGTAACTCTGTTCGAGAATTAATTCCAGGGTCTTGTTATACTTTTGGAACTGAGTTTCTTCGGTTTTGACTTGTTTCCAGGATTGTCCCAATGTTCGGGTCGGATTTTGATCCGCGGCAGTCCCAGGCCTTTGGAAGCTCCTGTAACTAACCATACATTCTTTGTATCCATTGCTTTGAATTTTTAGTGATTTTGATAACTCAAAGGTAGAATGATATGTCAGCGGGACGCTTATGTGAAACAAACCAAGATTTGTATAAATCAAACAGATTGACTTTTGTGCAGTGCCGCGTGTATGCATACCTGCCGCGCTATCTTCTCCTGTTACTTGGTAGTGCGCTGTACACTATAGTTAAGTGGTATCCATTCGTAGGCAAGTCCTTTTTTTCTTAACCGTCCGATTCCGGGAAAGGAAATATGATCCGCTGCCACCATATACTTCTTTTCTGCCGCTTCCCGGTATAACATTACACGCTGTTTCGCCGCTTTGTCTTTATCAAAGTCATACTCGTCCGGATTGTCCGGCATCGCCAGCTGAACCGGGGAAATGTGAACCAGGTCGCCCCAGAACACCATTTTGTCTCCGTTGTTCTCCAGTACAAAGAGCGTGTGTCCGGCAGTATGTCCCGATGCCTCCAGTGTGTTGATGCCCTCAAAAAGAGCGGAAGCCCCTTCAAACGTATGCACATTTCCGGCATCCAGGTACGGTTTGAGTGCCATAAAAGCAGCCCGGTTGGCAGTGATGCCTCTTGCTTCCGCAACCTTTGGTTCCTGATGTTGTAACCAGAAATCAATGTCGGCTTTACTTACATGAATGGTCGCCTTCGGGAAGACCATTTTATTATTTACCAGCAACCCTCCTGTATGGTCCAGGTGGATATGCGTGATAAGGATATCGGTAATTTGCGCGGTTTCATACCCCGCATTCCGCAGGCTTTGAATAAGCGCTCCCCCGTAGGTGCCGCCAAAGAGATCCCCCGCTCCGGCATCTACAAGAATATGGCGTCGTCCGGTATTAATAAGATATGCGTTGATAGAAGTCTCCACTATCTGTTTCAGATAAGCATGATGAAGTAATGTGTCTACATTCGGTACTTTCCCCAGGAGCATGTGTGCGTCAACAGGTACCGTACCATCCGACAGTGCAATTACTTCTACATCACCTACCATCGTTCTGTAATATCCGGCCTGCTGCAGCCCGGATTGCGCAAATAATATCTGTGAAGGAAAAAGCAGCAGGAAAAACCAATGTTTTAATGAAAGATTTTTCATAAAATTATTATTGTTCAGGAAAAACTTATATTAGTTACGCAAAGTTACCAATGGAAGGTATTGTAATATCAATGCAATACAGATACTGATAACAATAAAGTAACCAGGAAATATGGATAGGGATATTTTCATTTGCCATAATTGTCCTATGACCAGGACAATGGCAACTATAGGGACAAAGTGGAAACCAATCATCATTTATACGATTGGCAAGAAGAAGGTGCGCTTCGGCGTCATTCATGCCAAGATGGGTATTATCAGTAAGAAAGTACTCACCGATCAGTTAAGGGAGTTGGAAGAAGATGGAATCGTTAAAAGGGAGGTCTTTAAAGAATTACCTCCGCGCGTTGAATACTCACTGACGCCGAAAGGGCTTGAGCTGCTTCCTATCCTGAATATGCTGACCCGTTGGAATCAGAAACATCATGGGAATACGTCCGGTAAGGGGCTGAGGGTACGCTAAAAGCAATGCAGGAACATCTTTTCGGGAAGTACCCCGGTTTTTCCGTATCAATTAAACGAATAGCTGCGGAAGGGGATCTTGTGTGGATACAGTGTTTTACCAAAAATGATGCGTCAGATCATGGTAAAATGTCAATGGACATATGGCGCGTTCAGGAGGGAAAAATAGCTGAACATTGGGATATTATCCAGGATGTTCCGGCAGATATCGATCCGTCGTTCATGTTTAATTAAAAAGGTCAGTCCGGTTTTGAATATCACATATCCTGTATAGCTAAAGTACTGCCCATGCCCGTTGGGAAGGCCGGTGCGTATCCGGCATCTCCAATTAATGCAATCCTACCCTTCGTCCACGACGGCATTTTAATCTGACAATTTTCTTACACCGGAATGGATGCCATCGGCGCCAATAACAAAGTCGTAAGTGCCAATAGTTCCATCTTTAAAAGTGACTTTTACGTTTTACTCCTGGTAAAACCACCGTCAACCAGTGATATGTCTTATTGACGGTGGTTTTGGGAGTTACGATTTTAAAAACCATACATACCACCCGAAACGGAAATTTGCTCACCCGTAATCCAGGCTGCATCATCGGAAGCCAGGAATACCGCAACTTTCGCAATATCTGCGGGCTGTCCTCTGCGGCCAAGCGGTGTTTTTTCGACAAACATCTTTTCATACTCACTGCCGGCAGTGACGCCCGCACTTGCTGCACCTTCTGTTTCCGTGGCGCCGGGCAAAATAGAATTGATGCGGACGTTCCTTACACCCAGTTCTTTCGATAATGCAATGGTGAAGGCATCTAATGCCGCCTTGGTTGAAGAGTATAATGATGCATTGGGAAGCGGGTATTTACTTGCACCCGAACTGATATTGATGATGTTTCCGCCCTTATCGTCAAAAAGTTTCAGAGCTGCCTGGATAGTCAATACAGGCCCTAACACATTGACGTTGAAACTTCGGTGGAAGTCCTCTACCGAAATTTGTTCAATAGGTGCATATCCCTGAGATACCGCGTTATTTACTAAAATGTCCAGCGTGCCAAAAGCATGCTCGGTTTCTTTAAACAACCTGATCACATCGGCTTCGTTCGATACATCGGCCTGTACTGCAATGGCTGTGCCGCCATTATCGGTTATCGCTTTAACCACTTTGTCCGCTCCTTCTTTGCTGGAAGCATAATTTACAACAACCTTTGCGCCTGCTGCAGCAAAGTGTTTGGCGATAGCCGCACCTATTCCTTTGGAAGCACCGGTAACTACCGCTACCTTGTTTTCTAATGTACTCATGATTCTATTATTAATTATATTGAAGTCCCTCAGTTTTTTCCGTTCTGAAGCAGAACACAAAGTTGCTGCATCATAACGAACTGCATGGTGACATGGATCATTAAATACACATGATAAATGTTGGGTTAAAGTGCTGACTTAAATCAAAAAAGTACGGTAACTGATTATAAGACAATCATTAAATACAGCGGTTAAAAATCAAAGATGCAGAATTCCAGAAAGACCACAACGGCATATATTCCATTGTTTAGCACTTTTTCTCATCCGGGGAAGTATAAAGTTGACAAATAACAAATTGGAGTCCCTGGCAGAAGTAGGAGACAATTACCTCTGCAAATCCAGACATTGATCAGTCGGATACTTTTATGTCAGGGGGAGAGGGGAGAGAATATCCCCGGGCGATTCATTTTAGCAGGCCCATTTGTAATGATAGCGAAGCCTGAAATTGCCAAAGGGTCTATTTTAAAGCGTTTTTCTTTATCCTGCTTAAAGTTTCAGAGGATAAACCAAGATAAGAAGCGATCATATTTTGCGGGAACCGCTGCAGAAAATGAGGATAATTGCTGACCAATTCCTCGTAGCGCTCTTCAGCCGAATAGTTAATAGCCTGCATTCTTTTCTGTGTTGCAATGGTGTTGTTTTGGCTGATTACGTTCGACATCGCTAAAAAGGCAGGAATGTTCTTAAGAAACTCTTCAATTTCCGCGTTGGTTGATTGCAGGACCTCCAATTCCTCCAGCGCCTCAATATTGAAACGGCTTGGCGTTAATAGATAAAAGCTTTCAAAATCTGTCAGCCACCAATTTTCCACAGACAATTTCAGTATATGTTCATGTCCTTTTTCATCTACCGTAAAGGTCCTGGCGGAACCTTTTACAATAAATCCGATATATTTGCACACGTCCCCTTCCTGTAAAAAGTATTGCCGTTTTCGAAGTTTTCTTGTTTTAAAATGTGTCATCAACAAATCCTTATCATCCTCTGATAACAGTTTGCCTGATATTTTTTGAATGTAATCGAAAAACACTTCAAAATTGGACATCATACGATGTATTTAATTCTTCGCAATTTACTCAAGATGCCTGATAAAAGTATCCCAACGAGCAATGCATCTTTTTCAAAGCAGTTGCGTTTTATCCACCAGCGCAAGGGTTCTTATCAAACCCAAAAAGCCTCCAAAATCAACGATTTTGAAGGCTTGTTACATTTTCGTGAACCGGATTGGTTCGGGATATTTTGATGCAAGTGTTTAATATTCATTCATTTGAGATGATTGGATGTTTGTGGTGCACTCAAGTGAGGTCATATTCAAATGATGTACTTTGCAGTGATTTAAAGAGCTGTTGCGAAGATATGACTTTCAGAATAAAAGTATTTATATATAACCATCTGGATTGA
>NZ_PYGK01000005.1 GCF_003014595.1 Chitinophaga ginsengisoli
TACTGATAATGTTTTACCTCTTGCCATGACTTAATTTACTAAGAATCATGGTTCCAAGATATTTTTTCGTCCTTTTTTTTACTAAAAATAAAGAGAGTGCCTCAATTACTTTTGAGACACCCTCATTGATTGTAGCGCGGGGGGATAACCCCGGGTATACGCATGTCCCCGGTGAACGTAAATGACAACCCCGGGAATTAACGTAAATTCACGCCATGAATTTGACCCAGGAGCAGACCGCCATCATCAAAAGCAAAGGAGACATCAGGATCATCGCCGTAGCTGGCGCCGGTAAAACCACCACATTGGCCGAATATGCAAAAGCGAGGCCCGATAAACGCATTCTCTATCTCGCATTCAACAAAACCGTCAAACTGGAGGCAGAGAAGAAATTCGCCGCTATGAAGCTCTCTCACGTGAGAGTAGAAACTGCGCACTCACTGGCTTTCTACTACATCGTAAGAGGCTCTGGTTACACGCTTAAAAGCGAGGGGTATAAAGTCAATGAGATCGTCGACATCCTGCATCTGCGGGGCCTGAAAGGGAAACACACCGAATCTATCCTCGCTACGCATATCAACGCTTACCTGGCTTACTTCTGCAACAGTGCGCCTGCGAAAGTGCAGGACCTCGACTATGAAGATATCCTGACGGATAAAGAAGCCATCGAATTCGCTACCAAATACAAAAAGGATATTCAATACCAGACCCGCTTATTCCTTGACAAAATGAATAAGGGGGAGATCCCCATCACACACGATTTCTACCTGAAGAAATTCCAGCTGGCCCGTCCTGTACTGGATTATGACATCATCCTTTTTGACGAGGGACAGGATGCTTCCGGTGCCATGCTGGATGTTTTCCGTTCACAACAGGGTGCTAAGGTGCTGGTAGGTGATAGCCATCAGCAGATCTATGGCTGGCGGCATGCAGTGAACTCCCTCGATAAACTGAACTATCCGTTATACACACTCAGTACGAGTTTCCGTTTCGACCAGGACATTGCTGATCTGGCATCTTACGTCATACAGTGGAAGAAGCTGTACAGTACTCCTCTGACGGTAAAGATCATCGGCTTCGGAAGGTCCAGGAAGAACAGCACCCGTGCGGTAGTAGCCAGGACCAATGCAGGGTTGCTGGTGAAAGCGATTGAACTGCTGATTGAAAAGAAAGAGATCAGGACCATTTATTTTGAGGGCAGGCTGGAAAATTATACTTACGCCAATGAAGGTGCTTCTGTATATGATATCTTAAATCTCTACACCGGCGATGTTGGTCGTATCAGAGATAAGACCATTGCCAGTATGGATAGTATGGAAGACCTGGAAGAGTATATTAAAACGACTGGAGAGGCGCAAATGGGTATGCTGGTGGACATGGTGAAGAAATATGGAACGAAGATCCCCGGGTATATTAAAAAACTGAAAGACTGCCATCTGGAGCACGATGATAAAGAGAAAGCGGATATGATCTTCTCTACCGTACATCGCTGCAAGGGGATGGAGTATGATGAGGTAACGCTGACGAACGATTTCATCACACACGACAAAGTAGTGAAGCAGGCAGAGAACATCGACAGGGTCAATATCTCAAAACTATCAGAAGAGATCAACCTGTTGTATGTAGCTATTACCAGGGCGAAAAGTCATCTGTACATTCCCCAGGAGATCCTGACAGGGCAACAGAAAGTAGCGCCGGCCCTGAAGAAGCGAAGAGCTTCTGCTGCAGAAACAAAAGGGGAGAACTATGTGTATGCGGGGGAAAGAAAGTAATGTTATGTCGGCTAATTCTTCTTGAAATTCAGCAGGTCTATCATCAGGTTGAAGGCATCCATCGCAGTAGGGCTGTTCAGCTTTAAAGGTTTGATGATATATCCAGATATGCCCAGTTTCTCAGCAGTGGTTTTGTCTGTACGGTCGCCGGAAGTGGTGAGTATAAACCGTTTGATCTGCCTGAACTCTTCCCGGTCGCGCATATATTCCAGTACTTCAAACCCGTTTACTTTGGGCATGTTGATGTCGATCAGCATCACATCGGGCAACGGTCCGTTACCAGTACTGATCTGCTCACTCAACAACGTGATTGCTTCCTCGCCATTTTTTGCATTGGTTAGTTTGTAAAAGATATTCAATTTGTCAAGTGAACGTTTGATATCTATCACATCCAGCTTATCGTCTTCTACCAATAAAATGTTGATCGGGTGCATTATTACTCTTTTGACCAGGTGAACGAAAAGACAGAACCCTTGCCTGGTGAAGAACTTACATTGATCTGTTGCTTCTTCAGATCGATGATCTTCTTGACTATTGCCAATCCTACGCCGGTGCTTTCGAAGCTATCCCTGTCTTTTAAAGTCTGAAAAATAATAAAAATCCGCTTATGGTAATGCTGTTCAATGCCATTTCCATTGTCTTCGATGAAAAATTCATAGTGATCGGGCTGCTCTTTGCAATAGACTTTTACAGTAGGAAATGGCTTATCATTATGCTTAATGGCATTGCTGATCAGGTTGGAAAAGATCTGAAAGAGCCATAATCTTTCAGCATGAACAACAGGCAGATCGCCGATCTCAACCTGTACATTGCCGGTATCGGGCAGGTTGTCCACCGCTTCTTTTACAAGCGCATTGAGATATACTTCTTCCTTTTCAATTTCCTCCTTGTCGGCCTTGGCATAGGAAAGCAGTCCCTCAATAAGGTTTTCCGCCCTGTGTACACGCCCTTTGATAAGTTCCATATATTCAGTCATTTTGGGTGTGAGCTCTTCCTGGTGGTCCTCATCAATCCAGGTCACTACATTACTGATACCTCTCAAAGGTCCTTTCAGGTCATGAGATACGATCTGTGCGAACTGGTCCAGTTCTGCATTGGACCGTTTTAACAGGGCAATATTTCCTGATAATTGTCTGGCCATATGATTGAGCGCATTCCCAAGGGCGCTCAGTTCATCCTTCCCCAGGTCACTGATTGTTACATCATAATGCCCGCTGGCAATATTGTTGGCCATATCTGTCATAACCCTGATACGTCGGGATATCTTTAAGGTAACGAAAATGATAATGAATAATCCGAGGATAATAGATGTGGATGTCAACAGTAAAGATAACCTGTTCGTTCGCGTAACAGAGGCTGCCAGCTCCTGTTTCCGGACATCGCGCATAGTGTATTCAGAGGAGGAAAATGCCTTAAACTGTTGTTGCAGGGCCGTCTGTATACTTCTTTCATGACCGGAGGCAAACTTTTCTTTGTACACCCTGTTAAATGTATCCAGGTGCTCACGGCTGATGTCGGCAGACATCTTTGCCTGTTTCAGCGGGTCGGTATATTCTTCCGTCCACTGATCATTCAACTCTTTAATGTGGTTGAGCATCCTGCGCTGTGCGGAGTCAGTGATAAGCCCTTCCATTTCTTTCAGGATCTGCGTGTTTTCTATATTGGCAGTATCATATGCCTCTACGAATGAGTGTTCTCCCGTTAACAGATAGCCCCTGAGCCCATTTACCATCGTCAGCAGATTCCGCTGAAACCTGCTACTGTTACGCACCAGGTTGGTGGACCGGGTGAAGTAATCATTATTTTCCATCACTGCGTTCGACAGGCTGAAGTTGACGAAGGTCGTGATGGAAAAGAGTATCAGAATGGATACGAATCCAAGGAATATGTAATGAGATATCTTCATCGTACCGGCAAGTCTAATAAAAAATGAGTATAAAACCCAACGACCACTATTATCCGGTACAGTTTTGGCGGCTGTCCTGGCTGTGTTTGTACCGGTACATACATCAATTTCGCTGTATGAGGACGTAAACAACGGGCCTATGTATGAATGCGCACTGGTAAAGGCTTGGGGACGGGGATGATGGTTTAGTGGATACCTTGCAGATCTATCCCGTGCCATTCGTCATTTCGGAAGCCATGTTGTGAGGTAAATTTATTAAGTTGACGAAAATAACGCCATTCAAAGCACGAAGGAAGCGATCAAGTAACAGAGAAAACCTGAAATTGCCGGAAGCTTTACATAGGAAACGAAGAAACTGCACAATACTGTCAAACTGAAACAGAAGCAAACTATGGATGACCAACTCAAAAACGAGGAGCATACCGGTACTTCCCGGCGCTCTTTCCTGAAGAAATCCTCTCTGATCACCGCGTTGGCGTTAACGCCCGATACTGTGATCAAAGCCGCGGAAAAAGGCCTTGATGAACAGATCGCATCGGCTATTGAAACGATGCCGCTGAGCCTCACCATCAACGGTGTGAAACAAAGTGTCAGGATAGAACCCCGTGTTACCTTACTGGACCTGTTGCGGGAACGCCTGCACCTCACCGGCACCAAAAAAGGCTGCGACCACGGACAGTGTGGCGCCTGTACCGTACATGTTGATGGTCAGCGGGTGAACTCCTGCCTCACATTGGCCCTGACCACAGAAGGCCGGAATGTGACCACCATCGAAGGACTGGCAGATGGCGATAATCTGCATCCTATGCAGGAAGCTTTCCTGGAGCATGACGGCTTCCAGTGCGGTTACTGCACACCGGGACAGATCATGTCTGCGGTATGCTGCATCCGGGAAGGTCATGCCAATACGCCAGATGAGGTACGTGAATATATGAGTGGCAACATCTGCCGTTGCGGCGCTTACTCCAATATCGTAGATGCTATCATGGACGTAAAACAGGGAGGGAAGAAAGTATGAACCAGTTCAGTTATATGAGGGTCACCTCTAAAGAATCTGCCATTGCGGCTTTGGCGAAAGATAAAGCCGCGATGTTCCTGGCCGGTGGTACCAACCTGGTGGACCTGATGAAGAGTGGTGTGACAAGTCCTGAAAGGCTGGTAGATATCAACAATGTGCCACTGGCAACAATAGAAGAAACAAAAACCGGCCTCCGTATCGGGGCACTGGCAAAGAATACAGCTGTTGCGGAAAATGCGTTGGTCATCAAACATTTCCCGCTCCTGTCACAGGCGCTGAAAGCAGGGGCTTCTCCGCAGTTGAGGAACATGGCCACTGTAGGTGGCAATATGATGCAGCGTACCCGTTGCCATTATTTCTACGACAGCGCCTTGCCCTGTAATAAACGCAGCCCTGGCTCCGGTTGCGGTGCAATAGGAGGTTTCACCAGGATGCATGCCATCTTTGGCGCCAGTGATAAATGTATTGCCGTGCATCCCAGCGATATGTGTGTAGCACTCACCGCTCTGGATGCAGTGATTACAGTAACTGGTCCTAAAGGTGAGAGGAAGATTCCCTTTGGCGATTTTCACCGCCTGCCAGGCGATACGCCTGAACAGGACAACAACCTGCAGCGGGGAGAACTGATCATCGCAGTGGACATTCCTTTCAACCAGTTAGCAGCGCATACGCATTATCTGAAAGTACGCGACCGTGCATCCTATGCATTTGCGCTGGTATCAGTGGGTGCTGCTATGCAGATCAGAGGTGGCAACATCGCAGATGTGAGACTGGCCATGGGGGGCGTAGCACATAAACCCTGGCGTTTGAAGGAAGCAGAAGCCTGGCTGAAAGAGAAGTCTGCCACAGAAGAGAACTTCCGTAAGGCAGCAAGTATGGCAATGGCCAATGCGAAGTCGCAGGGAGGCAATGCATTCAAACTCACATTAGCGCCTAACACAATTGTGGAAGCGCTGAAAACAGCTGCCGCACAGGCATAACATCTTCTAACGTTAAAAACCCACCATATGGGAACCGATAAAAAAAGTGAGCCGATCAACCGGGTAGATGGCAGGGCCAAAGTGACAGGTAAGGCGAAATACTTTGCAGAATTTGAAGTGCCGGGAGTGACTTACTGTGTGATGGTGACCAGCACAATTGCCCGCGGCACTATTACGACCATCAATACTAAAACGGCCGAACGCGCACCCGGTGTGCTGGCAGTATTCACCCACCTAAATATGCCTGCCATCCCAGGTTGGGCAGAACAGGGCAGTAACAGCAAACTTCCCTCCGGCGGTGAACGATACCGCATGTTAGGCAGCAATAAAATACTTTTCAATGGTCAGCCTATTGCGCTGGTTATTGCAGATACACTGGAACGTGCACAACATGCAGCGTCTCTCGTTACAGCTTCTTACAATAAATCCGAGCACCATACCGATCTCCTGAAGAATAAGGAAAAGGCGGCTATGCCTCCCCGCATGGGCGACTATACCCGCGGAAGTGACACAAATGCCCACAATACTGCTCCGGTGGTGATGAAGGCCGATTATACTATTCCCATTGAAGTGCATAATCCGATGGAGCTAGCAGGTATCCTTGCATTCTGGGAAGGAGATGACAAGCTCACCGTATATGCCAAAACACAGGGTGTTAAATCAACACAGCGAACACTGGCAGGTGCCTTTAAGATCGACGAAAAGAACATACAGGTATATTCTGAATTTGTTGGCGGAGGCTTTGGTATGGGACTACGTACCTGGCCACAGGAAGTAGCAGTGGCCGCAGCTGCCCGTGCATTGAAAAAGCCGGTGAAGCTAGTACTGACCCGCGATCAGATGTTCACACTGGTAGGGCATCGTCCTTACACCATCCAGCATATCAGCATGGGTGCTACACAGGATGGTCAGCTGTTGGGTATTTACCATGAGGCTACCGGCGAAACGGCCAGCTACGACGACTTCACAGAAGGTACCGTTGGCATGACCCGCTTTATGTATGCCTGTCCCAACGTAACCACGAAATACCGCATCGTACCATTGGACAGAGGCGTTCCTATCTGGATGCGTGGCCCGGGAGAAGCTACCGGTGCATTCGCACTGGAATCAGCCATCGATGAAATGGCTTACAAAGTGAATATGGACCCGCTGCAATTCAGGTTGAAGAACTTTGCGGAAACTGATCCTGAAAAGAACAAGCCCTTTTCCAGCAACAACCTGAAAGAGGCGTACGAGCTTGGCAGTGAGAAGATCGGCTGGGCCAAACGTAATCCGGCTCCTGCCTCCATGAAAGAAGGCGATTGGCTGGTAGGTTATGGTATGAGTACCGGCGTATTTGGTGCCCATCGTGGAGAGTCTACCTGCCGTGCACAGTTAAACGCTGATGGTACTTTACTACTACAAAGTGCTACCAGCGATATTGGTCCTGGTACCAGCACTGCCATGGTGCAGATCGCACATGAAGTGACTGGCCTGTCCATAGGAAAGATCCATTTTGAGCTGGGTAATGCGGCCTTCCCGCCTTCCGGCAGCCAGGGAGGTTCTTCTACCGTATCTTCTGTAGGATCTGCTGTATTTGATGTTTGTACTGCACTAAAAGGCATGCTGACAGAAGCCGGCTTGACATTCGACAATGGCACGGTAAAATCCGCTCAAGGTAAATCCGACAGTTTACAGGATGTACTGTCCAAACAAAACAAAACGTTCTTCGAAGTAACAAGATCCTCCAAAGGAGGTGCAGAGCTGGAGAAATATTCCCTGTATTCTTTCTCCATTCATTTTGCAGAAGTACGGGTGCATCCTGCTACCGGTGTCGTAAGAGTGAAAAGAGTAGTGACAGTCGCTGATTCCGGCAGAATTGTAAGTCCTAAAACTGCAGCCAGCCAGATGATCGGCGGTGTAACCGGCGGTATTGGTATGGCCCTGACAGAAGAAGGTATCATTGATCACCGCTTCGGCCGTTTTGTGAACAACAACCTGGCAGATTACCATGTACCTGTAAGTGCTGATGTACCGCATATTGAGACGATCTTCATCGACAAACCCGATCCTATCACCAATCCGATGGGCTCCAAAGGGATGGGAGAGATTGCCCTGATCGGTTTCTCTGCCGCCGTTGCGAATGCTGTTTACCACGCCACTGGTAAGCGTATCAGAGAGTTGCCTATCACACCCGATAAGATATTGTCTGCGTAAATATTTGTAGAAGGCCTCCGGTTTGGGGGCCTTTTTCTTGTTTCCTCACCATATTTCTTTGCCTTCGGCTGCGGCTTCAAAGAACTCAGCCAGGGTCCCACCTGAAGCCGGAAGCACTAAGGCACCGAAGCACCTAAAGTCGAAACACTTAAAATCAGCATCCCAAAATCGCCCATTGTGCATATGTTCTGCATAAATGGGGATAACTTCCCGCTTTACCACCTCAAGCCATCCCAGCCTTAAGATGTTACAAGTCCACCTCAAAGGCATGTATAAAGCATGTATAAAGCGTGTATAAAGCATGTCAACGCTACCTGGTTTTGACCCATGCCAGCAATCCCAGACAATCCCTTCTGTCAATCGCCTGAAACCACCCCGCCGTGACTCACAAAACCGGAAAATCCCCCTATGAAACAACAACGATAAAAATCGTAATTTCACAGATTGCCTCAGCCGCGAGGCCCGGGCAGCGAAACGAGATATGCATACAATCAACGACGTCCACCAGCAATTTGCAGAATACTTCCAGATACCGGCGCTAAAGCCGTACGCTTACCTGCTTTCCCGAAAGCTGAGCGAAGGCCATATCTGTCTGCACCTGGATAAACGTATTGAAAATGGTGGAGAGCTCCCCGCATTCTGTGACAACCTGCCCGTAGGCAGTAAGCAGTTACAACATATACCGCTGGTAGCAAAGAATGGCAATGATACACAGCCCTTTGTGTTGTACCAGGAACGGCTGTACCTGCAACGGTACTTCCGGTATGAAACAACCTTCCTTCGTCGTATTCATCAGTTCCTGGCTACAGAAAAGACGGTATTGCAGGAGCGATTGGAAATGCTGGAAATAAACCGCGCATTCATCAGCATACTGTTTGCCACAGGTCCTGCATTCAAAGCAGACGGTGGTGACCCGGCAGACTGGCAACTTAGTGCGGCGGTAACAGGAGTGCTAAATAACTTTACTATTATTACCGGCGGCCCCGGTACCGGTAAAACCACAACCGTTGCGAAG
The DNA here is from genome assembly GCF_003014595.1 of Chitinophaga ginsengisoli. GTDB lineage: Bacteria > Bacteroidota > Bacteroidia > Chitinophagales > Chitinophagaceae > Chitinophaga > Chitinophaga ginsengisoli. The sequence continues at coordinate 8,888 of NZ_PYGK01000005.1, forward strand.
ATCTTAGCAATACTCTACAATCTCGACCCATCCCTGAAAGTGGCATTAGCCGCACCTACAGGGAAGGCAGCGGCGCGTATGGCAGAAAGTCTGCGGAATACACAGCTGCCGGTAGATGAAACGATCACCGCCCAGTTCCAGAGTCTGACACCCAGTACCATTCACCGCTTACTGCGCGCTAAAAAAGATAGTCCCTACTTTGTACATAACGCAGATAATCCGCTGAACTTCGATGTGGTGATCGTGGATGAATGTTCGATGATCGACGTCGCCTTATTTGCTAAACTACTCGATGCTATTGGTGCAGGCACCAGGCTGATACTGCTGGGCGACAAAGACCAGCTGGCTTCTGTAGAAGCAGGCAGCTTGTTTGGCGACCTTTGTCAGGCGCAGGATACACTGAATCTCTTTACCGCCGACAGGCTGGCGTTAATCAATTCCTTCATTCCCGATGAACAAAGGAAACTACCACTCACACAGGTAAAAGAGCAGGACTCCCATCCGCTTTTTCAGCACCTGGTGGAGCTGCGTCGTAGTCACCGCTTCAGCGGAGAAAAAGGGATCGGTAAGTTCAGTAAAGCCATCATTGCCAATAACCAGACCGCCATACAAAGTTTCCTGCCTCAACATGCAGATGAACAGGTGCAGATAGATCAGGAATATTCGAAAGAACTGTTCAGGGATTTTGTATCAGGTTACAGCGCGTTTATTGTGGAGAATGATATCCGTACGGCTTTAAAACTGCTGAATGACCTTAGGGTATTGTGTGCGATCAGGGAAGGAGAGGAAGGGCTCTATGCCATTAACAAGACTATTGAAAAGATCCTGCACGATAAAAGACTGATCCGGGTGAATGCGGACTTTTATGAGAACCGCCCCATCATCCTGACAAGGAACTATTATGAACATGGCCTTTTTAACGGGGATACAGGCATTATCCGTCCGGATGAACAGGGAATACTCATGGCATGGTTTGAAGACAGTAACGGGGAGCTGAAGGCCGTTTTACCTGGCTACCTCACAGAGGCAGAAACCGTATTTGCCATGACCATCCATAAAAGCCAGGGATCAGAATTTAAAGAAGTGATGGTGATCCTGCCAAAGGCAAAGGATGTACCTATTCTTACAAGGGAATTATTATATACTGGTGTGACCAGGGCAAAACAGAAAGTGTATGTGCAGGCATCAGCAGCAATACTGATGCAGACAGCGGCACGTTTTGTGGAAAGAGCCTCGGGTATCGGTCAGCGCTTTACCGACGACCATTCCTGACAATTGAATAACACGTATGGCACTATATCTGAAAGTGTCCAATTCCCTGGAGATACTGTCCATGGGACTGGCACAGGAACTTAAAGCTTCACACAGCCGGGTGTTTGAACAACATCTCATCGTTACGCAAACGGAGGGGATGAACAACTGGCTGAAACTGCAGATGGCAGAATACCTCGGTATTGCTGCCAATTGCCGCTTCCTGAAACCGAATGATCTCATCCATCAGATCTATTTCCTGATGGATGGCCACTATACTGAAATGCTTTCCGGGAGGAACCTTACCTGGCTGCTGTATAAACTGCTGGGAGAAGATGCCTTCCGCGAAACCTATCCCGCCGTAGCTACTTATTATCACAATACTGAACCGGATAGTGACCTGAAACGAATGGCGCTGGCAGAAAGAACAGCTGACCTTTTTGACCAGTACCAGATCTATCGCCCGGAGATGATCCGCGAATGGAATGAGCAAGCGGAAGATCCGCTGGCAAAGATGGACTGGCAACAATACCTCTGGGGCAAAGCCAAGAAAGTATCTGGTAATATGCTGCCGGATAAAACGATCGTCGGACAGCATATCCTCGATATGCTGAAGAACCCCGATCAACAGGCCCTGCTGGCAGACCGTATGAATACCGTACACCTGTTCGGCCTCTCCATCATCACAGCATATCACGTGCAGATACTGCATGAATTGTCGGCTTTCATCGATGTACATTTCCATATTATCAACCCATCGCCGGAACTCTACTGGTTTGAGGATAAGAGTGAGAAACAGCAGGCACGCTGGCGATTAAAGGGCCGTCCGCTGCTGGAATCAGACGTAGCAGGTAATCCATTGCTGATGGGTTGGGGCCGTGTAGTACAGGATACCTTCGGATTGTTCTTCCAGTATGATGCGTTTGCCAATGCCTACGACAGTGAAGGAATAGTAATACCCGAGCCGGATACCTTGCTGAATAAGGTGCAGCATGACATTTTCAACAATGCCAATGAGACCAGGAATCCCATCTTCATAGAAGATATCGAAGATGGTTCTATTACCATCAATAACTGTTATACCGTTGCCCGTGAAGTGGAAGTGTTGTACAATTACCTGGTGCATCTCATAGATAGAAAAAAGGAAACGTTATCGCCCCGTGATATCGTGGTCATGGTGAGAGATATTGATGCATATGCGCCCTACATCAAAGCGATCTTCAATAACGCACCTTATAAGTTCCGTTATACGATTGCTGATGAAAGTTATGCAGATAGTGATAATCTCTTCAATGCGCTGCACGCCATCCTCAGGATAAATGAAGACAACTTTAAGGCGGAAGAAATATTGCAGTTGCTGGATTCATCCTATATCAGGAAACGTTTTGGTATCAATAATGTGCCGCTTGTTCGTTCTGTGGTAGATCAGGCGAATATCCGCTTTGGGATCCATGGTGCGAAGGAAGATGAGACCTTCCTGGTGAGCTGGAAGTATGGTATCAGGCGTATCATGTTTGGCATTTGTATGAGTGGAGGGGAAGAATATGGTAAAGGTGATGATAGCTTTTTCCCGCTGGATATCCTGGAAGGCAGCGATAGTCTGGAGGTAATACGCTTCTGTCACTTTGCAGAAGTGTTGATCACAGCTGTGGAAGAGCGTAAGCAGGAACGTAGCATCAGCGGTTGGGTAGAGTATATAGAAACGCTGCTGCACAATATGGTGTACGAGCCTGATGAAGAAGTGGATGAAGATTATAATACGCTGATGCAGCAGCTGGCAGACTACAACCTGCTGAATGAATATATGAGCGATACGGTGACATTTGACGTATTCAGTCACAGCTTCCTGCAAACATTAACCGGCACTACCCGGACAGGCCTGTTTGTGAATGGCGGTATCACCTTCTGCTCGCTGATCCCCATGCGTAGTATTCCTTTCAGGGTGGTAGCCATGCTGGGGCTGGACTACGATAAGTTCCCCCGCCGTGAGCAGCCTATCGGCTTTAACCTGATGGAAAAGAACAAACAGAGAGGCGACCGTAATGTGAAGGATAACGATAAACACCTTTTCCTGGAAACAGTCCTGTCGGCCCGCCAGTATTTATACATCAGTTACGTGGGGCAGAGCGCCAAGGACAACAGCCGTATGCCGCCTTCCGCATTGGTGGATGAACTGCTTGACTACATAGAATCCGGTACGGATGAACCAGACCTGGTGAGAAACAAACTGGTGACCAGGCAACCTTTACAAGGCTTCAGCAGAAAGTATATGACGGGAGATGAGCGCCTGTACAGTTACCTGAACACTACGGTGCCTGAACGTCCTATTACAAGAGCCGGTAAGGTAATGGAACCGCTTGTGCTCGAAGAGGTAGACCTGGATGAACTGGTCCGCTTCTTCAAAAATCCTTTCAAAGCATACTATAACAAAGTATTAGGCATCTACTATAACGATGAACAGGTATTGCTGAATGAAACAGAGATCTTTCAACTGGACAGCCTGCAGCGATGGAACCTGAAGAATGAGCTGTTACAGATGGACGCCAATGCCATCGCCAATATGAAGATCCGCCTGGTGAAGACCGGGCGCCTGCCATTAAAGAACATGGCCTACGTGGCTTTGCAGCAGATAGAGTCGGAAGTACAGCCGGTACGCGATAAATACAAGACCTGTATCAATGGCGCAGAAGAACAATCCCTACAGGTGAACCTGGATATAGAAGGCACACTGCTGAAAGGCACTATTCATAGCGTGTTTGATGGGAAGCTGGTGCAGGTGTCATGGTCGAAACGTGAAGACAAATACCTGATAGAGGCATATATCCGCTACCTGGCTGGCAGGGCAGCAGGTGTGCTGACAGGCATGTGTTTCATTTCAGGTGCCAGTAAACAGGAGGCTTTCATGGCAGTGCCACTGGAACAGGAAGAAGCTTTACGGAGATTAACCGCGTTGATGGATATATTCAGGGAAGGATTTGAACGTATTACACCATTCTATCCCGACTTTGATATTAAACCAGCAGAGGTGATAGAACTGGATTTCAGCAAGTTTGTGAAGAAGGTGGACAAGGCGCTGGATAAAGGAGACGATAGCACAGTAGATCCTTACATTTTCCGTGAGTATGAAAATGGTTTCTTCGATGACGAAACCACGCTGGAGACATACAAGACAGTCTGCACGCATGTGCTGCTGCCACTGGCAGAGGTGATACCGGGTTATTACAATTAATACAGACAAGAACAATGACTGAACATATCAACTACCAGGATTTTGACGCAGGCACCGTGCCACTACAGGATAGTAACCTGATAGAGGCCAGTGCCGGTACAGGAAAGACATATTCTATCGCCATTCTCGTATTGAGATTGGTGTTGGAAAATGCGCTTTCTGTAAAAGAGATCCTGATGGTGACCTTTACAAAGGCCGCCGTGGCAGAACTGGAAGAACGTATCCGCCTGTTTGTGCGGAACGCCTATAAAGCCAGCCAGGGAATGGAAATAAAAGATGAAAACATCCTGCGGTTGGTAGAAGAAGCGGTTGAACGGAATGGTCTGGAACAGGTGCAGCAACAGTTGAAAGATGCAGTATTGTTCCTCGACGAAACAGCTGTACTGACAATACACAGTTTCTGTCAGAAAACACTGAATGAATTTGCCTTTGAAACGGATCAGCTGTTTGGTGCAGAGATGATACAGGATACCCGCACCCTGATAGAGGAAGAAGTACAGAAATTCTGGCGTAAGCATGTCACTACCCTGCATATCCGCCTGCTGGAAAAGATCTGGGACCCCGGTATGATGCCTGGCATCAATACTGCCCTCAATGAGCACATGGGAGGTAAGCGTTACTTCGCTTATGAACCGGGTAAACGCTATGCAATTAAAGCAAAGGAACAGGAGGCATGGTTACAGCAGCTGGATGCCATAGATGAGAAGAAAGAGGCGGCTGAAAAGGATGTAATGGGTTTTGTAAAGGAGAATACGGAGAAGCTGAAAGCCTTGTGTGAAGGAAATCAGTATGCAAAGAAAGCGCTGTTACCCTGTATAGATGACCCGGTACAGTTCATTGGGGTTATAAAAGAGAAACGCAGTTCCGCCGGTTACATTGCTAAACTATTCCCCGATCTGTTGGAGCGCATGGATAAAGTGGCTACGCTGGATGAAGAGCGTAAAGGCATTGTACAACAGGTGATCAGTCGTTTGTATTGTTTTGCGATAGAAGAAATTGCGGCCGGTGTGAAAGGCTATAAGAAACGTAACAACCTGCTGAGTTATGATGATATGATCACGAACCTGCACCGGTCACTGGTGGAAAAGAACAACCCCACACTGGTAAAGGTCCTGCAGGAAAAATATAAAGCAGTATTTGTGGATGAGTTCCAGGACACTGATAGAATGCAATATGAGATCTTCGAAAAAGCATTCGGCAGTGATACGATCCTGTTTTATATCGGCGACCCCAAGCAGAGTATCTATGCATGGCGTAAGGCGGATATCTTCACGTATTTTAAGGCCAGGGCCAGCGTACAGCATGTGTATGGCATGAACCATAACTTCCGTTCGTCTGAGCCATTTATAGAAGCCATGAATACCTTCTTCCTGCCGGTGGATGATTTCGATACCTTCTATTTCAACGGAGAGGGAAATGCGATCAACTACATTAAGGTGGAAAGCCCCGAAAGGAATACAAAAGGGCTTTTATACAAGGGAGCCGCAGCTGATGTACCTATTACTGTCTTTAACGCTTCCAATAGTAATGAACTGACAGAAAGTGTGGCGGCGCAGGTAGCTTTGTTATTGAGAAGCGGAGAATATACTATCGGCAATGAAGAGACAATACGCCCTGTTAAACCCTCCGATATTGGGATACTGGTGCGTACCGGCAGACAGGGCAGGGAAGTGAAGATGCAGCTGGCTAAATTGGGTGTACCGGCTGTAACAGTGGATGATGCCAGGGTATTACAGTCAGAGGAGGCAACCTACCTGTTATACCTGCTGGAAGCAATGCTGGAGCCTAACCGCTCTTCCATCAACCGGGCATTGTTATCCCCTTTTACCAACCTGAAACTGGAAGATGTACTCTTACTGGACGACGAGGTCACCCTGGCCTATTTCGGCAATTATAAGAACCGCTGGCAGCAGGATGGTATCTATACTGCCATGATGGATTTCATTACAGACTTTAATGTGCGCAACATCTTACTGCACGCACATACAGAAAGTGGCGAGCGTGTGATCTCCAACCTGTTTCAGCTGACAGAACTGGTACACCAGATCCAGAGCCGTAAGAATCTGTCCATGACCGAACTGGTATCGTGGCTGAAACGTGGTATAGATGGGATGGCCACAGAAGGAGATGAATACGAACAGCGCGTGGAGAGTGATGAAGAAGCAGTGAACATCGTGACCATCCATAAAAGTAAGGGACTGGAATATAAGATCGTGATGGCGCCCTTCCTTGATTTTGTGGAGAATAAGCATGCAGAATTCTTCAGCTTCCGTGATCCTGTTACAGGTGATTATGTGGGTGTGGAAAAGAAGCGTATGACAGAGGAACAGCGCAGTTCCTACGCCCGTCAGGCAGAGCAGGAGAACAGGCGTTTATTGTATGTAGCGATCACGCGTGGCGTATATAAATGTTTTGTGTTCCGTAATAACAGCAAGTATTATAGCAATTCTACCTTATTGACCTTCCTGCAGGCATTGATAGCGGCAGCGCCAGCTCCCGATATCATTAAGTTTGAGCAGGACCTGCCGGTAGCGCCGGAACAACATGCTGATCATAATACCGCAGCGGTAGTAAATACTGGTACAGACACACCTGTCAGGTTTGTATTGAAAGAACAGAACTGGCGGAAGATGAGTTATACCATGCTGGCTGCAAAGGCAGAACAAAGCCTGAAAGGACGCCCGCTGCAACAGGAAGATCCTTATGAAACATTCATCTTTCATACCTTAAAGAGAGGGGCGAAAACCGGTAACTTGCTGCACTTCCTGTTTGAGAACATCAACTTCTCTGATGACAGTCGCTGGGGGAAATGGCTGACAGAAACCATTCGTCGTTTCGTACCTGGCCAGCAGGAAGTATATACCCCTATGCTGCGCCAGTTGCTGGAGCATGTGTTACATACCGACATTACAGTAGGAGGACAAACCTTCCCATTGTCGGCCGTTATCTGGCATAAACGCATCCCTGAGTTTGAATTTGATTTCCCTGTAGCAGCATTCTTTCCTGATATGCTGAATGGCCTTTCCGACGAAAGGACCAGCGTGATCGTGCGCCGTTTCCATGAACATGGCAGTCATGAGCTGGAAGGCATCATGAATGGTAAGATGGACCTCTTCTTCGAGCATGAAGGGAAATATTATATCCTGGACTGGAAATCCAATTACCTGGGCGATTCGCCGGAAGCTTACTCACCCGCTGCTTTATCTGTTGCGATGAATGAAAGCAATTATCATCTGCAATACCTCATCTATACATTAGCAGCCAAGAAATACCTGGAAAGCCGACTGCATGCATTTAACTATGAAAAGCAATTCGGTGGCGTGATCTATTGTTTTGTGAGAGGCATCAGAAAAGGGCAATCTACCGGTATCTTCACCAGTAAACCGCCCTTGACGAAAATACTGCAGCTGGAGAATAGTCTGTCACCCAATCTCAATAAAAAACAGCCACCACAGCAGAAGCTGTTTGACATCTATTAAATCAAATTGTTTCACGCGGGCTGCTTTGTCAGCAGGTCTGCCACATATGCTGCACTAAGCGGCATCGGGTCGTATTGGTTGAATTCTTCCATCAGCCTGGATATATTCGTTTTATATAGAGGGGTATCCAATATATTCTCAAACGCTTCACTGATCTGGTCCGCACTGGGACTTGCCGTATGCAGGTTGATGCCATATTTCATGTATCCTATCCTGGCACAGGTCTCGTTCTTACATTCATCTGCACCGGCCGCAATGATGGGAAGCCTGTTCTGCAGGCTCAGTAGCACACCCCCATAACCTCCGTTGGTAATAAATACATCCGCATAAGGCATTACCTCGTTAAAAGGAATATAATCTTCAATGATCACATTCCGGTAAGGATACATAGCACGTAGTTCAGCTGTCTTTGATCCGCCAGTCGTGATGATGGTAAGCACATTCGTATCGCGGAAAGCCTCCAGTGCAGGTAGGATGATCTTACTGCTATCTTTTTCTGTTCTGCCCTGTGTAACCAGCACAACTTTCCTGTATTGATGCAGCCTGTCATCAAACCAGGGCACTCCATTTTTACTTGCCGGATAGGGCAGCAGCGCGCCTATATAACGGATGTTACTACCCATATCCCTACGCTGATATTCCAACCCGGGCGTGCCTATCTGCAACACCAGGTCGGCATGCTTTACGATGCTGTCCAGCATGTTGACAACTTTGTTCCGGATGCCGTAGTGGCGAAAGACTTGCTCATATGCTTTGTAAGATTGTTTGAATAGTATCTGATCTGTGAGAAAACGTAATACTGACTGCTTCAAGCGCCCGAATGGATGCTGGGAAGGTGTCATACCAAGGCCATAAGGAGGAAGGTATCTGGATGCTTCCGCGAGTGGTATAACACCGATAGCGATCACCGGTACGCCCAGTATCTTACGAACGATAGGGGCGGCAGTGAACATGCTGTCCACTATCATGATATCAAACGGGAATGCTTCATAGATGTGGCGGATATCCTCAAAGTGGTTAACAGCTGGTTTTGCAAGGATATTGGTCATATCGTAGTTCAGCTTTGCAACCCTGTCTTTGATCCTGGCCCTTTCAGGATGTATTTCATTTACATTTTCACCATTTACATCCTTATGTTGTTTGGGTGTATAATGATAAATATATAACTGGTGGAATTTTGCGGTATAGTACTTAGATGCATACCATCTTACATCGCAACCCAAATCCTGTAAATACTTCGCTAAACCTGTCAGCGGATTTATATGGGCATCAATTGAGATAGTAGCAAATAATACTTTCTTACCGGCAAGTTGTTCAATACTACTTGTCATAATAAATATTAAAAGCGTATGTGATAATGCTTGTAATAAATTGAGTTACCTGACGGATTAAAGCATTAACGTGAATGGCTATGTCGTATGTTAGCAGGAAACGTTGTAGAGGAATTGCAGGTTCGGCGTGTAAGTGGATGTTGCGTGTGTTTACTATAGTGATACAAATCTAAGGGATTTCTGATGATAAAAATCACCTGTCTGTCGAAAAAAACAATATTATTCCCCTTTTACGATAAGTTATTAATTGTCGCAGCGTAGAAGCGCTGCAGATGCTATGCCTTGTGGAGGAGGATAGGCATCTACAGAGTGGGTAAGCCTGACCTGGATATTGCCGCAACACCTGGGAATATGATCCACATGCGGTAATGTGCCGCAGTCATGTAGGATGGAGACAATATAACATCTTTGCCGCCCGCCTGGGATTTACGAAAGAGGCGACAGCCCCCGATCATCATGTAAACTATGGTGGCATGTGGTTTGTACCGCCATTCACATTTTTCCTCAATTAAATACAACGAATGAAAAACGGTACAATGATACAATACTTCCATTGGTATACCCCTGGAGATGGAAGTTGGTGGAATACAGTAAAGCAGGAAGCGCCCCGGCTTGCGGGTATGGGCATTAACGCTGTTTGGTTGCCTCCCGCCTTTAAAGGGGCAGGTGGCGCCGACAGTCGTGGCTATGATGTATATGATCTGTATGATCTTGGCGAGTTTGATCAGAAAGGGGCGGTGCGCACGCGCTATGGTACCCGCCAGGAATATATAGATGCCATCAAATCCATACATGATGCAGGTATGCAGGTGTATGTTGATATAGTAGTTAACCACCTGATGGGAGGAGATGAAACCGAAAAGATAACTGTCAGGAAAGTTGACCCTGAAGACAGGAATAAATTCATCTCAGGTCCTATAGAGGCGGAGGCATATACCAGATTTACTTTTCCCGGCCGAAAAGGTACTTACTCTGCATTTATATGGGACCATCAGTGCTTTACAGGAATAGATCACATCACCGGTATGGGCGAAGAAGAAGCCATCTACAGCATCCAGAACGAATATGGGGAGCTGTGGGAAGACGTAGTGGATGAGGAAAAAGGCAACTTTGATTTCCTGATGGGAGCAGATATTGAATTCCGTAATCCTGCAGTACGGGAAGAACTCAAACGGTGGGGCGAATGGTATTACAATACAGTAGAGTTTGACGGGCTTCGACTGGATGCAGTGAAACATATTACGCCTGATTTCTTTAGGGAATGGCTGGACCACATGCGGGAAATTACCGGTAAAGGGCTTTTCGCTGTGGGAGAATATTGGGCTGCAGATGACGTAGAACTGGCAAAGAAATACCTAGGAGCCATTGAAGGCAGAATGTCTTTGTTTGATGCCTCTTTGCATCACAACTTTTTTGATGCATCCAGGGCTGGAAAGGACTATGACCTTACCAACATCTTTAATGGTTCACTGGTACTGGAGAACCCTGCCCTTGCCGTGACCCTGGTCGGAAACCATGATACACAGCCTTTACAGGCGCTGGATGCGCCCGTTGAAGACTGGTTTAAGCCAATAGCCTATGCCCTGATCTTACTGCGGGAACATGGTTATCCCTGCGTTTTTCATCCGGACCTCTATGGGGCTGCCTACACGGATAAGAATGAGAACGGGGAAGATACCACTATAGAACTGAAGCCTGTAGAAGGGTTGGACAAACTGCTCGCTGCCAGGGATCAATACGCCTATGGCCATCAGCGGGATTACTTTGACCATCCGAATTGTATTGGCTGGACACGTGAGGGTGATGAGGAGCATAGTGGTTGTGCTGTTGTACTCTCCAACTCAGACGAAGAGGAAAAGCATATGGAGATAGGAGAACGTTATGCCGGTAAGCGGTTTAAAGATATATCAGGCAAACGTGAAGAGGAGGTGGTGATAGATAAAGAGGGATGGGGGAATTTCCGGTGCGCAGCGGGATCAGTATCCGTATGGGCGCCGGTTGAATAACAGGGGAGTTTACCTATTGTTTGTTGGGCGGTCGCACACAGCGGGGATTTTTCCTTTTATCCCAAAATTCGCTGTATAGCCGATTGCTTCTATTATATTTACCCCGAAACTATTTATCAATCAAATTATGATCAACAAAATCTTATTGCCCCTGGCATTTGCAGGAGCAGTCATTGCACAGGTGGCTGTATTACCGGCACAGGCGCAGATGAAACCCTCGCCTTCCAGAGTATTGAATGTTGACTCCTCCGTAGTAACAAAACATGAAGTGACCATCAAGGGACAACGGGTGCCCTATACCGCAACCGCAGGTACTATTCCGGTATGGGATGAAGAAGGCAAACCTATTGCAGGCGTGTTTTACACTTATTATGAAAGAGATGATGTAAAAGATAAATCTGCCCGCCCGTTGGTGATTTCCTTCAATGGAGGTCCTGGTACGCCTTCTGTATGGATGGAGATCGGGTATACCGGTCCGCGGATGCTGAATATAGACGACGAAGGTTACCCGGTACAGCCCTATGGTATGCGGGATAATCCGCAGTCCATCCTGGACATTGCTGATATCGTGTACATAGACCCTGTGAATACCGGTTATTCCCGCCCCGTAAGCAAAGATGTTCCGGGCAGCAAATTCTACGGAGTGAATGCCGACATCAAATACCTGGCAGACTGGATCAATACTTTCGTGACCCGCAAGGGACGCTGGGCCTCTCCTAAATTCCTGATAGGAGAAAGCTACGGAACGACCCGGGTATCCGGACTGGCACTGGAGCTTCAGAATGCACAGTGGATGTACCTGAATGGTGTTATCCTGGTGTCTCCGACCGAGTTGGGCATACAACGTAACGGACCACTGGACGCAGCCCTGAAACTGCCTTATTTCACGGCTACTGCCTGGTACCACAAAAAGCTGCCTGCCGACCTGCAACAGAAAGATCTGAACGAGGTATTGCCTGAAGTGGAGAACTTCACAATCAATGAGCTGATCCCGGCCTTGTCAAGGGGAGGCTCGCTGGATGAGGCTCAACGTAAAAGTATCATTGCCCGTATTGCGCGTTACAGCGGATTGAAAGAACAGGTAGTACAGGAAAATAACCTGGATGTGTCTACCAACCTTTTCTGGAAAGAACTACTACGTGATCAGGGGTATACTGTTGGCAGACTGGATTCCCGTTACAGGGGTATTGACCGCCAGACAGGCGGCACCAGCCCTGACTATAATGCTGAGCTGACTGCCTGGTTACAGGCATTTACGCCGGCTATCCACATCTATCTGCGGGAAGAACTGAACTATAAAACAGATCTGAAGTATAACATGTTTGGCGATGTATATCCCTGGGATAGGAACGACGATAAGACAGGTGAGAACCTGCGTCAGGCCATCGCCCAGAATCCCTTCCTGCACCTGCTGGTGCAATCGGGTTATTACGATGGCGCCTGCGATTACTTCAACGCCAAATACAGCATGTGGCAGATGGACCCGGGTGGTAAACTGAAAGACCGCCTGAAATGGGAAGGCTATCGTAGCGGGCATATGATGTACCTGAGAAAGGATGATCTGGCAGCAGCGAATGAGAACCTGAGGAAGTTTATCCAGGAATCCATTCCGGCGAAAGGTCAGGCAGCAAAATATTAAAACAGGGAGGCTCCGTACAGGAGCCTTCTTTCTTTGACGTAATATTGTGTATGCAAAGGCTTATAGCACATATCAGCAAATTCGTAGACCTAACGGAGGAAGACAAGGAAATCATATTGTCGCTTATGCAATATCAGGAGGTAAAAAAGAAAGAATACCTCCTCCGGCAGGACGCTGTCTGTAACGCTAATTATTTCATTCTGAAAGGCGTTTTCCGTAAGTATTACATTGACGAAAAAGGATCTGAACAGATCATTCATTTCGGTATTGATAACTGGTGGATCACAGACTATGATAGCCTGGAGAGAAGAATACCCTCGCAATACTTCATACAGGCTGTAGAAGGCGCTGAAGTGGCGGTGTTGGATTGGAGGGTTCAGGAGGAGCTATTTGCCAAAATACCGGCTCTTGAGCGCTATTTCAGGCTAATCCTGCAAAGGGCATATGCCGCTTCCATGCAGCGCATCCGGTACATCTATGATTTTAGCGGGGAAGAACGTTATTATCATTTCAGCAACCTGTATCCCGAATTCCTGCAGCGTATCCCTCAATACATGGTGGCATCCTACCTGGGTTTTACCCCCGAATTCCTCAGTAAGATCAGGGCTAAGAAAATCTGAACAGTCTTTTCTTGAACTCGATTAAGTTTTGGCAGCAGGCAGTGTTGCAACTTTGTGTCAACAAAAACACAAAATCATGGAAACACGTCTCGATATGTCAAAGGTGGAACCAGAAGCTTACAAAGCAATGCTGGCGATGGAAAAATACCTTCATACAACAGAGATCGCCCCTCTGCATAAAGAACTGATTAAGATCAGGGCCTCCCAGATCAATGGCTGTGCTTACTGTATCAATATGCATACTAAAGATGCCCGTAAACTGGGAGAAACAGAACAGCGTATCTACGCATTGAATGCCTGGAGGGAAACACCTTTCTTTTCCGTGGAGGAAAGAACCATCCTGGCCCTGACAGAAGAGGTAACCCTGATCAGTAATCATGTGAGTGATGCTACCTATAACGAGGCTATACAGGTACTGGGAGAAAAGCTGACTGCCCAGGTCATGATGGCCGCTGTGGCTATCAACTCCTGGAACAGGATAGGGATCGCTACCAGGATGATGCCTGCATGAATATAGTACGTCAGGTATAACGATATAGGGCAGTCTCCTACCTATAGGCTCTCTGGTCCTACATTACAGGCACTATTCTATAGCGATCGCTATACAAAGTGCCTGTAATGCTATAGTAATGGGCCTATAGGATATAGCCTCCACCGGATATCTACCGGATCGGGTTCGAAGCCGCTCAATTCATATAAGTAATTATCTTTATGGCGGGCCTGCCTAAACCTGCCCGTATTAATGAAAACCATTCTTATCCTGGAAGATCTGGCGCTTTTCCTGCTTGCCATCCTTGCCTTTCACCTGCAGTCGCCCTATGCCTGGTGGCTGTTTCCCGCATGTATCCTGTTACCCGATCTGTCTATGCTGGGTTATCTGGCCGGCAACCGTACCGGCGCTTTTGTTTACAACCTGGTGCATCACAAAGCTGTTGCACTGATCGTTTACCTGGTTGGCCTGTATTGCCACCTGGACTGGGCCGTTTTTACCGGCATTATTCTGTTTGCCCATTCGGTGATGGACAGGATGTTTGGTTACGGATTAAAGTATGAGACCGGCTTTAAAGACACGCACCTGGGTAAGATCGGGAAACAATAAGCTTACTGTTTCAGGTATTTGATCAGAAATGCCGCCGTTGCTTTGTCTACCGTAAGAGCATTACTGTATTTCATCCAGTGATGGGTATCGTCTGGGATAGCGAGATACTCAAACGGTACGCCTTTGTCTTCCAGCCGGCGGTAAAGGTCTATGGTCTGGTTAAACTCCACATTGCGGTCATCATCCGCATGAATAAGCAGTACGGGAGATGTCCAGGTGTTCACATGGGCCACCGGAGAAGACAACCAGGACACTTTTAGGGCGGTATCAACATCGGGAGCCGGGGTAGCAGTAGGAGGAGGTAAAAAAGGGGAGCGGTTATGTACGCCGTGTATATCTACGCCTGCGGCGAATAGTTTTGAGTCCCTGCCCAGGGCATGTGCTGTCAGAAAGCCACCGTAGGAGCCGCCATATACACCGATCTTTGTGGCGTCTACCTGCGCTTGTGTCGCCAGCCATTCGCCGGCTGCTTTAATATCCTGGTATTCTGCTACGCCAATGATACCTGCATGTGGGGGCTTGTGGAATGCATAGCCATAACCGATACCTAAACGGTAATTCACCGACAGGACTATAAATCCCTGGCTGGCCAGGTACTGGTTCACTGCATAGCCATTGGCATAGTAATCCATATAATGCCAGCCCAGCAACATCTGGCGCTGTGGACCACCATGGATGTATACAATAGCAGGATGTTTTGCTGCCTTGTTTTTCGGTTCAAATAGTTGTGCATGCACCAGGGTGCCATCAGGTGCTTTGAAGCTAACCGCTTTTGGGGTGACCATTTGTGCCTCCGGAAAGCTGGCAGGTAACAGTGTTTTGCCTATTACCCTGGGAGTACCCTTCTGAAAAGGCATCACTGCCGGCAATAAGGGTTGCTGTGCAGTAGCGGTCAATACGGCAATGGTATGGCCATCGCCTGTTACCACGGGATAGGCTTCAATACCTTCTCCGGAGCTGAGTATTTCCATGGCTGCTTTATCCACGGGTACACGGGCGAGATGCCTACGATCTATATCATCAGGTGCGGCCCCGGTATTAGCACTAAACACAAGCCACTTGCCATCAGGCGTGGGCTCAATATGTTCCACCATGAAGTTGCCGGGTGTCAGTAACAGCGGTGTGCCTCCTCCAGAAGCGATGGAATAGAGATGTGGCCATCCGTCGTGGTAGGAGAGGAAGGTGATCCTGCCGGCAACCGGCCAGTTGAGATTCGTACCGCCGTCCGTGGTAGGGATGGAGCCGGGCAGTGTAGCAGGGGCTTTCCATAACAGTCTGCCTTCTCCACTGGTAACATCTGCCGTCCAGATAGCCCAGGGCTGGTGTTTTTGGACCAGCAGAGAATCAGGCGCACCACCGGTACCGGGCATACGGATAAAGGCGATCTGCTTCCCGTCGGGCGACCAGCGGGGAGAAAAGTCTTTTGAAAAGGCAGGAGCTATCCATTGTAATGGGGTAGCCGTATTGCGGTATACACCAATGTAGGCATGGTCATTACGGTTATTGACAAAAGCCAGTCCGGCGTTATCGGGTCCCCACGCAATACTGTGACAGGAACCTTTGACACTGACCATATTCCTGGCAGGCGTAGCGCCGTCTATAGCAACGATCCATATCTGTCCGTTCCTGATAAACGCAATACTGTCCCCGTGGGGAGAAATAGCCGGATAATCACCTTCTGACAATACTTTGGGCGTACCGCCGGCAAAGGGAACAGACCATATCTCCGTTTTGGGAGATATGGGCAGATGGGCCGCATTCACAGGATTACTACTCTCTTTTCCACCATGATCACCACCACGGGTATACACTATCCATTTGCCGTCAGACGAGATAGACAGACTACTGATCTCCTGTCCGTCGTCAAGCGTATAGTCAGTAAGTTTTCGTGGAGTAAAATCAGGACCTGCTGCAACATATACATTCCTTTTCCCTTGTTCATTCAGTGCCCAGGCAATACTACTACCGGTAGATGCGCTGGTAAGTGCGGAGGGGAACGGATAGGCAGTCACCGCTTCCATGGTAAACCGCTGTGCGCTTGCGCAGTAGATGTGCAGGAAAATGGTTGTAATGAGGAGTACAGATCTGATCATGGGCTACAGGAAATTAAAGATCCGGAATTAAGAATCAGGAATGAGAAAATACGAATACAAATCGACATTCTGATACTTTAGTCAGTTCATCGCAAGCGGCGGCTTTGTAAAGTCGCCGCTGTATTGAGTTTCTGATCCCCGATCCTTAACCGGTTCCTGTAGGCTACTGTTTTTGCTGCTGTATAATATTCCGGATCACAAATTCAGTCAGCGCATTGCGTCCGGCAATACCCAGTTTGCCGGCTATCCTGTACCGGTGATTTTCGATGGTACGGATGCTGACATTCAGTTCATCAGCCATCTGCTTGGTACTTTTGCCTTCTGCGATCATTTTTATGATGCGGTTTTCAGCTTTACCAAGCCGGTGATACAGCGCCTGTTGTGCGGTTGATGAGTTAGCAAGTGATACACTCCTGGTTTCGTCAGGCGTATGCACATGATTGAACTTAGCGAAGCGGCCCAGCCGGGAGCGGATGCTGAGCAGCAGGTCACGTTTTCTGAACGGCCTTGCCAGGTAGTCATCTGCTCCAAGGTTCATGGCCATGCGCATTTCCTGTTTGTTGTCTTTTACACTGATAAAGATCAGCGGAATATGATCAAAACCAGGATCGTTCCTTAAAGCCATAATAAAATGATGCCCGCCTGTTCCACGCAGGTGTGCACCGCAAATGATAAGATCGGGTTGCTGTTGCTGGCAGATGATGATTCCTTCTTCTTCTGAGGACGCTGTATGAATATCATAAGATTGGGTAATCAATAACTGCCGGGTCTGTCTTACAAATACCTGATCCTCATCTACAAGTAAAATTTTATAGACTGCAGTATTCATCAGAAAAGTGTTTGCAGGTTGACATACAGGTATGAATGTAACCGATTACAATACCCATATATATGGGGGATACTTGTCGGGCATGCTTAATGGCTCCGGTCTCCGCTGGCCAGAATTACTCTCATAAAAACAGAATGGAATGGTCGTGTGCATTTTTAATTGGTTAATATTAAGTAGTTAAGCGGTAGATGCAGACACACGTATGGCATAGTTAATTTTCCGTCTCGCGTGCAGCCTCCATCAGCTGTTTAGTAACATGGTCTTTCAGGTAGAAGATATGGGAATTGGTCTTTCCAGTGGCGTAAATATGAATAGAATAACGGGTGCGATTTCAACTAATGATCTTCGTCATATATAAAATAAGCGCTAGTACTCAAAAAAAGGTGAGCATATACTTACTGCTTATTCTCGCCGGGCCTGGTAAAGTAATCTAGGTGACTACATTTATATTAGTAAATATAGCGATTTGTTTACATATAGAAGTTTCATAGTGTAAATCATGGGTTAGCGATAATCTCATGGAATAGGGGTAAAATAATATTATAAAAAATGGCCTTTTGAAAATATGCGTACAAGCACCACATAAAAAGTTATCCACATTTAGGGCCGTTTTCCTTCTAAAAAATGTGGATAACCCCTCTCTTCGTAGAGGCGGTAAAGGTAGTTATAACGTTGACTCACTGTATGTTTATTGTATAAAACAAAATATATATTTGAACGCCCGGAAGCCTACGTCAGCAAGGTAATACAAGGGTTCATATGTTGAGAAAATGTCATGTGATTGATCCCGGAAAATGGCCATTTTTATATGCCAAAATGCATGTTATATGCCCTTATTTCATCTGTAATGTTCTGATTTATAACTGAGAAGTAGGAGGGGGTAATGCTCATTAATTTTTAAAAAGATATTGTTTTATCAATAAATATAGATATTTTTATATTCGAATTTACTATATCCTTGACTGTCGGATATTTATAAATCATAATCCTATAACCAATGAAGAACGCTGCCTTATACGAATTGTGGACTGCTCTGAGAGCTATATTCCATATGCCTGATCACCAGCCCCGGCTTGCCCGGATCTATATATATAATAATAAGACAACAGTTGGTGGACGGCGTTTCTAATGAGAGCAATACATTGGTACAACAGCATTCAAAATATACTATTTGCAGTAATCCTAAGCCTATGCGCATAAATTATAATTCTCGCTTAAATCTGCTAACATCGATGCAGCAGCGAGTTGGCCTGGTCTTTACCGACATTAAAAAAATGTCTGATCGATGCCTGTTCATGCTACTTTTTATAGTAGGTATGACATGGTTGCCAGCGAAGGCAAATATTCCGACAGCGGTAAAAAAAGCAGCTACTGGTGTTACCGTAAATGGTAAACCCTATACCAAATCCGTTGACATATGGATGGCATATTCATATAACGGTTCAGGTACCAACGGTGCTGTGAAAGTGCCAGATCAGATCGACTATAAGATCTTTATTAAAAATACCGGTGATGAAGCTCTGACAGTGCGCGTAGTAGACACACTGCCAGTACACACCATTTTTTATGGCGCCTCTCCTGGAGGTACCCTTAATAATGATGTGCTGACATGGAACAACATCGCACTCGCCCCCGGAGCCCAGACTTTTGTTACCGTTTCTGTGAATGTGGATGGCACCTTAGCAGGTGTAGACTACATTAATAATACAGGATATGTAGATATAGGCGATGGAAACGGACTACAGCACACCTTCGGTCCGGCAGTCGATAACAATATAAACGCAGCCCTAGGCGCTGACAAAGGCTGGCCTGCTACAAGAACTCCGGTTGATAATGGAATGAACTCCATCAGCTGGAAGAGCGTAAGCTACATTGCTACAGGTCCTAACAACACCATCCAGTCAGGCGACCTCGTTACTTATGTAATACACGTACAGAATACCGGTACACAGCAACTGTCGAATGTAATCGTTACTGACTACGTTCCGGTATATACTAACTTCTACGACTCTCAGGACGCAGCTCCTGACGCTAATAACCTGCTCACATGGACCATTCCTTTGCTGGATCCGGGACAGTCTGCCGTTCGTTCTTTCCGTGTAAGGGTGGCAACAGACCTGACAGGCGCGAAAGCCATTGAGAATACAGCCTATGTAAATAACGGAAACGGTAAAGGATTCATTGCAACACTGCCTTCCCTGGCTACAGATCCTAACCAGCCAGATCCAAATGGTGCAGGTAAACCATCGACTTCAATTCCTATTGTAAGCGTAGTTTCTTTTGAAGGATGGAAAATAGTACTGAACTCCAGCGGTGAAGCAAGTGTAACCTCCGGTGAAGAGCTGTCATATATTATATATGTACGTAACACAGGTAACACTACCATCTCTACCCTTCAGGTAAGTGATCCGGTTCCGGCGCTGACAAGTTTTGTATCCGCTACAGATGGTGGTATCCACCTGGTAGGTTCCAACACAGTAATGTGGGCAGTAAATAACCTGGCCGCCGGTGCGATTGCCACACTCCACTTTAAAGTAAAAGTTGATCCTTTACCCGATGGTATAAAGAGCATTGATAACACAGCAAGGATCCAGATCGGTGGTAACTCCGACTCCACTTCCAAAGCAACATATCATTGCGATCCTAAAGAAGCAGGCTGCGACAAGGGAACCGTAACAAGTATCAAGACAGCCGGTAAAGCTGCTGGTATGGTGATTTCCAACGTAGTAACGCCAAACTCTGACGGAAAGAACGACTACTTTATAGTAAGAGGAATTGATAAATACCCTAACAGTACATTAAACATATTCAACCGTTGGGGAGGTGTTGTATACCAGGACAAGAACTATCAGAACAGCTGGGATGCGACGGGATTAAGCGAAGGTACCTATTACTATCGCCTTGAACTGAACAGCCCTACCGAAGGGGTGAAAGTTTTCAAAGGTTGGGTAATGATTATTAGATAATGAACTGCGATCCTAAAAGTGCAATTATGTACATGACAAAAAAATGGTTTACTGTAGTATTATTACTTTGCCTGGCAGCAGGTTCCCGTGCACAGCAAAGTGTCCAGTTCAGCCAGTATATCTTCAACGGATTGAGCATCAATCCTGCATATGCAGGTTATAAGGATGTACTACATCTCAACGCCGCCTACCGCCAGCAATGGACTGGTCTTGAGGGTGCTCCACGTACAGCCAGTGTATCACTGGATGGCCCTCTGAACAGAGGTACCAAAGACGCAAACGTTGGTCTGGGCGTACAGGCTATGATGGATAACCTGGGGCCTCAGAGCGCTGTGTCCCTTTACGCTTCCTATTCCTATCGTATACGCCTCGATGAAGAAGATACCCGCCGCCTTTGCCTCGGTATCGGTGTGGGTGCTACTCAGTATGGCCTGAGCGGTAAAGACCTCATTTACCTGGATAATGGCGACCGTATCATTCCTGATGGTTCTGCCAAATCCACTGCTCCTGATGCACGTGTAGGTATCTATTACTATACTCCTTCCCTCTATATCGGTGTGTCTGCACTGGATCTCTTTTCCAAGTACACCAGCTCCGGTTATAAATGGAGAGGATATACATATGAAAGCATCAAAAGAAAACAGCATGTCTACTTAACTGCAGGTTACATGTTCCCGGTGAATGATAAAATTTACCTCAAACCATCAGTGCTGTTTAAAACTGACTTCGCAGGTCCTGCAGGTCTGGACGCAACATTGATGATGCACATAGATGAACTTTTATGGATAGGCGGTTCCTACAGAACAAACCTCTCTGTATTCAACAAGAAATCAGTTATCAATACATCACTTGATAAAGCCAATGCGGCCAGTGCTATCCTCGAATACTATATCTCTCCGAAGTTCCGTGTAGGTTATTCCTATGACTACAGCATGAACAAACTGGCAGGTATACAGGGTGGTTCGCATGAACTTTCAATTGGTCTGTTATTTAATTCAAAGCTTTTCAGCACATCCAATCCCCGCTATTTTTAATATTTAAAAGATCATCAAATCTCCATATGCTACGTTGTTACGCGATACTATTGTGCACCACTCTGACGGTTCCGGTGATGCTGTTTGGCCAGGAGCAGAAAAGCGTGAGGGTAAGGGCTGATGAGGCTTTTGAAAGACAGGAATATGCAGTTGCAGGATCCCTGTATGGCAGGATCATTTCAAAGAAGAAAACCAAAACTTCTATTGATCTCCTGGAACGTATAGCTGCCTGTAACCGTGAAATTGGCCAGTATGACGATGCTGCCTTCTGGTATGAGAAAATGGATGAACGTCCTGATTGTCCGCCAGTGGCACACCTGCAATACGGGGAAATATTAAAGAGCGCGGGTAAATATGTTGAAGCAAAACAACAAATAGCCAAATTTAAAAGTTCAAAGCCGGATAGCGTCCGTTTAGCGAATGCTATGATGGCTGGCTGTGATAGCGCTATCGCCTGGAAGACGAACCGTCTGGACATGGCGATGGAAAATATCAAGGAGCTGAGCTCCTCCGGTTCTGATTATGTAAGCGGTGTAACAAGACAAGGTCTCCTGCTGGTATCCAACGGTTATCGTAAGATGACAATGAACCTCCTGCCTGAGAAGAATCCGAAGATTGATACACGTACCAATCAGCCTTATTACAAGGCATATATCTTTAAACAATATTCACAGGGTGTGGCTAATACTTTCGTTGAAGAAGTAGTACCACAGTTATTAGCCCTGGTGCCATACCACGTCGGACCTGTATGTTTCAACGCCAGGGAAGATACCATCTATGTAACACTGAACTCCTGGCAGCAGGATATCGCCAACCGTAAGAAACGCGGTCCTGTAAATGGTGAACGTACAATGATGGTGTTCTGGTCTGTGAAATCAGGTGATGAATGGAGACCGCTGGAACCACTGAAAGAGATCAACTCAACCGGTTATTCTACTGGTCACGTTGCCCTCAGCCGTGATGGTAAGACCATGTACTTTGCTTCCAACAGAAAAGGCGGTCAGGGTAGGATGGACATCTGGTATAGCGAAAAACAGAAGAATGGCAGATGGGGTAAACCTAAAAACTGCGGTCCGGTTATCAACACTCCTTTTGACGAAGCATTCCCTACCTATAATGAAGAAGATATGTTATACTTCTCCAGTAAAGGTCACCCTGGTATGGGAGGTTTCGACATCTTCCGTGTAGCGGGTAAGGGTACTGAATGGCATCGCCTGCAGAACCTGCGTTATCCGTTCAACTCCGGTGGCGATGATCTGGGCTTCATCATGAAGGCGAATATGTATGAAGGGTACTTCTCTTCCAACCGCCCGGGTGGTGGTGGTAGCGACGATATCTACCGCTTCATGGATACACACTTCACAGAGAGATTTAATAACGACGAAGGTATCCAGCCATATAAAGATCCGGAACCAGGATCAAATCCAAACCCGGTAATACTGGCACAGAACAAGCCTGCTGAGAAACCAGCAGAAACAACTACTCCAAAACCGGATGAACCGACAGTGGTTTCTCCGAGACAGACAGTAACTGCGCCGATCAGTTTACCAGGAACCGTTGCTTCATCGACACCAACGCCTGCAAAACCTGCTGAGGAACCAGTAGTACACTCTCCGAAACAGCAGGTAAGTGCTCCGATAGATATTCCAACTACAGTTAGTACTACGCAGCATCAGGCTTCAGAACCGCTGGTAGCGAAAAATGAGCCAGTGAGCGAGCCGGTAAAAGAACCAGTAAGTGAACCGGTAAAAACAACACCAGGCAAACGCACACCTCCTGCTAAAACAGGAACCAAGAAACCGGTGAAGACGCCTGTGGTAGTAGCCGCTCCTGTAGTAACACCGCCTGCAACAGAGACAAAATCCGAGTACGAACCAGAGCCAGTTGCTGAAAAACCGGCTGAGAAGATCGAAACGGTAGCTGTAGCGCAGCCGCAACAAACCAGACAAGACGTTGAAATGTCAGAAATGGACCATGCTATCCAGAGTAAAATGGAAAACATGGAGTTCTACTACGACTATAACAGTGCGGTACTGACCACTAAATCAAGAAACCTGCTGGATAGGGTAGCTGTGGTACTGAACCAGTATCCTGACTGGAAACTGCAGATACGTTCTTATACCGACAGCCGTGGTTCTGATGCTTACAATAAGGATCTCTCCGCTTTACGTTGTTACGCAGTAATTGAATACCTGGTAAGGAAAGGTGTAGTTTCAAGCAAACTTTACTACGAGAACATCGGTAAAGATCCTAATGATCCATGCGGTAAAGGTGTACCTTGTACGGATGAACAGTACATGCGCGCAAGACGTACCATGCTGAAAATCATTCACAAATAGCATTCTATAGTAGAAAAATAAAAAACGCCCTCCCGGTATAATGCCGGGAGGGCGTTTTGCATATAACAAAAAAAATTATTTTTGGGATGGTACCTTAACACCTTAGGTACGACACCTTTATAGAGAGTCTGGAAAAGAGCGATTCAAGAGACATTTTATATTAACCATACGCCTTAAAATAATACCATTTGCCTGTGAAGACCGGTCTTATGCTGCACATACTTATTTAGAGAGCAACCTGACGTAATAACAACCTGTGGCCTGGATGTAAGCAGTAATAAACCAAAAGGTCCATATCGTTCTCAAAAAACCATCATAAATGAAAGTAAACTTTACCTTTCGTAGCGCATTGTCATACCATCGCGTAAGACATGCATTGCTGCTCTTGCTGCTCATGCTGGGTTTATCCCCCCTCAGGGCGCAGGTGACCCCGCAAGTGCCCGCAACGACAAAGAACCACAACAAACAGGTGATAGGATATATCACCCAATGGGATGCCTGGAAAGAGGTGTCTGGAATTGTGCCCAAAGGAGGTTATAACCAGCTGAACGTGGATTATTCGCAGTACACCATCCTGAACTTCTCCTTCTTTGGTGTAGCGAAAGACGGTTCCCTGCACAGTGGGGACTTCCGTAACAAGAATATCTATCAGGTAGGCGCCGTACAGGAACCTGCTGCCCTGCTAAATGAGGACATTTACAGCAGCTGGGACCTGTTTCTGTTAAAAGGTGAACTGGATGCTCCTTTATATTATATTTCAGATGGTAGCTATGCTTACACCCTGGGATACCGTAATGAAGGTAGCGGCTGGAAAAACGTAAATACAGGACAAACCGGTGCATTCCCTTTATCTGTTCCTAAACAGGGTGGTGCACAGGGTTTAATTGACCTGGCACACGCTAAAGGTGTAAAAGTAATGGCTTCCATCGGTGGCTGGAGTATGTGTAAACACTACCCTGAAATGGCTGCTGACGCAACTAAACGCGCTAAGTTCGTAGCCAATTGCGTAGATCTGATGAACATGGGCTTTGATGGTATCGACTTCGACTGGGAATATCCTAATGATGCGGGTATGAACATCGAAAAATACAGCACTGCTGATTTCAACAACTTCGCAACACTGGTAGAAGCAGTAAGAGCGGCTATCGGTCCTAATAAACTGATCACAGCTGCATTCGCTGCTGCTCCTGCTAAACTGCAGGGTTTTAACTGGTCACGTCTGAATAATTCAATGAATTATTACAACATGATGACCTACGATTACAATGGCGGATGGTCTAATAAAGCCGGTCACAACGCGCCACTGTACGACTATCCTGGTGCCGAATACAGCAACTTCTCTGTAGACGCTACTGTGAAAGCGCTGAAAGCCCTGGGGGTGAACATGTCTAAAGTGAACATCGGTGCTCCTTTCTATGGCCGTGGTGTTGTAACCACTGGTACTGCTGCACTGAATGCAGCTACTACAAAACGTGCAGAGACAGTACAGCCGGATGGTCCTATCCAGACTTGTGCTGACTATACCAACTGGCAGAAAGACTTGTGGGATGGTACGCCTAACTACAGCTACATCCTGCAGCAGACAGGCTCCGGATGGACTGAAGGATGGGATGATGTAGCAAAAGTACCTTATAAAACAAAAGGCAATTATTTCCTTAGCTATGATAACGAGCGTTCAGTAGGAGAGAAAGCTAAATATATCAAGGACAATGGACTGGCAGGTGTAATTATCTGGCAGGTATTCGGTGACATGTTGAACATGACCAGCAGCACCGTTGCTAAGGGCAAGCTTATCTATTGTCCTAACACTACTTCTCCGCTTGTAAACAAGATCAACGCTGTATTCGCTGATGGCAGCACGCCAACAAACCAGCTTCCGTCAGTGAACCTGACTGCACCAACCGCAAATGCAACATTCACCGCACCTGCAAACATCACTGTAAGTGCGAACGCTACAGACAGCGATGGCAGCATTGCAAAAGTACAGTTTTTCAATGGCGCTACCAGCCTGGGTACTGCTACTGCTGCTCCGTACAGTATTTCCTGGAACAATGTAGCTGCAGGTACTTACAGCATTACTGCTGTAGCTACTGACAATGCAGGTGGTACTACTACTTCATCTGCAGTATCTGTTACCGTTAAAAACGGTACAGTTGATCCTCCTCCTGCTACCGGTAAAGTAGTGGTAGGTTACTGGCACAACTGGAACCTGGCATCTGCTCCATATGTACGCTTACGCGATGTGGACAGCCGTTATAATGTGATTGAAGTAGCTTTCGGTACTACCGGCAGCGACTACTCTACTGTAAGCTTTACTCCGGATGGTGCTACTGTAGCCGATTTCAAAGCTGATATCGCTACACTGCAATCACAGGGTAGAAAAGTATTACTGTCACTGGGTGGTGAAACCGGTACGCTCATGCTGGCTACAGCTGCTAACAAGCAGTCATTTGTTACCAGTATGAAGAACCTGCTGGACTCATATAACTTCGATGGTTTTGATATCGATATTGAAGGTGGTACTTCCTTGCAGCTGAATAACGGTGATAACAACTTTATGGC
The DNA here is from genome assembly GCF_003014595.1 of Chitinophaga ginsengisoli. GTDB lineage: Bacteria > Bacteroidota > Bacteroidia > Chitinophagales > Chitinophagaceae > Chitinophaga > Chitinophaga ginsengisoli. The sequence continues at coordinate 35,365 of NZ_PYGK01000005.1, forward strand.
GCCAACTACGCCTAAAGTAGTGAACCTGATCGCAGCTGTGAAAGAGATCGTAGCTTACCGTCAGGCACAGGGTAAAAACTGTCTGCTGACAATGGCGCCAGAAACATACTATGTACAGACAGCTTATGGCGCTACCTATTCTCCGCTGGTAGGTGCTTATCTGCCTATCATCTATGGTCTGCGTAACGAACTGTCCTGGATACAGCCACAGCTGTATAACACCGGTTCTGTAATGGGTCTGGACAACAAAGTATACAACTCAGCTACTGCTGACTTCATCGTATCAATGACTGAGATGCTGTTACAGGGCTTCCCTGTATCAGGTACCAGCCAGACTTTCCCTGCACTGCGTGAAGATCAGGTAGCATTCGGTCTGCCTGCTGCTCCTGGTGCTGCTGGTAGCGGTTATACTGCTCCTGCTGAAGTAAAGAAAGCGCTGAACTATCTGACTAAAGGTCAATCTTACGGCGGTGGCTACACTCTGCGTAAAGCAGCTGGTTATCCTGGTCTGCGTGGTATCATGACATGGTCCATCAACTGGGACAAAGTGAACAACAACGAGTTCGCTGCCAACTACTATCCTTACTTCTTCGGTTCTACTCCGGGCAACCAGGCTCCGGTAGTGAGCATCACATCTCCTTCTGCAGGTGCTTCTTTCACTGCTCCTGCTTCCATCACTATCACTGCAAGTGCATCTGATGCTGATGGTACTGTTTCTAAAGTTGAATTCTATAATGGTGCGACCAAATTAGGTCAGGCCACTTCTGCTCCCTATACCTATTCTTGGACTAACGTAGCAGCAGGCACTTACAGCCTGACAGCTGTTGCTACTGATAACGGCGGTGCTGTTGCTACATCATCTGTAGTATCAGTAACTGTAAACGGTACAGGTAATAATACCTGCGACGGTATTGCTGCCTGGACAGCTAGCGGTGTTTATACCGCTAACATGCAGGTTGTTTACAACGGTAAGATCTACAACGCAAAATGGTGGACACAGAACGAGCAGCCTGATACCCACACCGGCGACGGTCAGGTTTGGGCATATGTACGCGATTGCGGTGGTGGAACTAATCCTGGTAACCAGGCGCCGTCCGTAAGCATCACTTCTCCTGCCAGCGGTGCTACATTCACAGCTCCTGCTACTGTAACCATCCAGGCTAGTGCATCTGATGCTGATGGTACTGTTGCTAAAGTTGAATTCTTCAATGGCAGCACCAAACTGGGTGAAGCAACTGCAAGCCCTTACTCTTACACATGGAGCAATGTTGCAGCTGGTTCTTACAGCATCACTGCTAAAGCTACCGACAACGGTAACGCTTCAACTACCAGCGGTGCGGTAACTATCACAGTTGGTGGCGGTGGTAACACCGGTAACTGTGCAGGTGTACCAACATACCAGCCTTACCCTGCGGTGTACAACCTGGGCGATAAAGTGGTATACAACGGTAACCTGTATCAAAGCCTGTCTAACGGATTGTACAATGTAACGCCAGGTACAGCTGACTATTGGTGGAAACCATTGGGTGCATGTGGAGCAAGTGCTGCAACCGTAGCAGCAGTATCTCCGGTACCTGATAACGTAGTAAATGAGAAAGTACTGGTATTCCCTAACCCGCTGACAGGTACTACACTGAAAGTACAGTTCAATGCTGCAGCAGGTGAGAAAGTACTGATCGAATTGTGGAGCACCGGCGGCGGTAGCGCCGTGATCCGTAAACAATATATCGCAGGTTCTAAAGGCCAGCAAACAGTTGATCTGGATGTATCTCAGGTACCAGCAGGTTCCTGGATCCTGAAAACAAGTCACCTGAAGAACGGGCATAAAGGTACTGCGAAAGTAGTACGCCTGTAAGCCGTAACTTAGGAATCGGAAATCAGGAACTAAGGCTTCGGCCTGGTTCCTGATTCCTGGTTTCTGATCGCTGTTTTTCCTGATTATCTGTCAACCATCAACCTGTCAACCATATCAACGAGAGTCTTATGCTGCTTTTTAGACCTATTGTCAATACACTGGTTAACGTGCTCTTTCTGTGAATCAGGCCATAAGTGCCCTTCACCTCCCTCGAAATAATCGAATAGTCATTTTATTTGTTGACGCTAAAATTCCATCGTATGATTAAAAATTTTACACAGTTATGTATTAAGCGCTTTATTATTCCTGTCCTGATTGCAGCCGGCCACCTCACGGTGCTGGCGCAATCAGGTATTTATGGAGGAGGCCCCATTTACAAGAACCGCAGCTACGCCATCAATGAGCTGAGAAATTCAGGATATACTTATGTAGTGGTATGGACCATTCACATTGATGCCAGCGGTAATTTTAATTTCAATGCGGAATTTCCCCTGGTGCAGAATGGCACGTATGTAGGGGGCAGTTCCTATCCCAATTTTGCAGATGACATGGCGCGGCTGAAGTCTGCGCCCACTACTATCAACAGGCTGGAGTTCTGTCTCAGCGGCTGGGGATCTTCTACCTTTGCAAACATAAAGAATCTCATTGCTTCACAGGGTACGGGCAGCAGCAGTATCCTGTACCGTAACTTCCAGGCATTGCGGAATACCTTCCCGATGGTGGATGCCATCGGCTTTGATGATGAAAGTACATATGACGTTAGTTCAGCTACTGCATTGGCGGTAATGCTGGGCAACCTGGGTTTTAAGGTCAGCCTGGTGCCTTATACCAATTCCGGTTTCTGGACAAGCGTAGCTACCAGCACCAATAACCAGCGTGCCGGCACGATTGACAGAATAGATTTACAGTGTTATTCCGGTGGCAAAAGTAATTCTCCCTGTAACTGGAACTTCGGCACTATACCAGTATATGCCGGCCTGTGGGATGCAGAGAAGTCAACGTCACAGGTGCAAAGCCAGCTGAATACCTGGAAGAGTAGTTGCAGTGCGCGTATCAAAGGTGGTTTTATGTGGCTGTATGATGATATTGACAACAGTGCACAAACGGCCGCTTATGCTACTGCCATCAGGAATGTATTTGGCGGTGGTACGCTCAGCACCGCTGCGGCAACATTTTACAGGGACTGTAATTACGGCGGACTGGGTATCAGTTTGCCGGCAGGTGATTACAACCTTACCAGGCTGCGTTCCTTTGGTATCAGGAACGACGATATTTCATCTGTAACAGTAAACAGCGGCTATAGTACACGCTTATACGTAGACGATAACTTTGGCGGCAATTCCCTGGCGCTTACCGCCAGCAACGACTGTCTTGTGGATGAGGGCTGGAACGATCTGGCAAGCTCCCTGATCATACGCGCAGGTACGGGCGCGAGAACTGCTGAAGAAGCAGGGCGGCAGACCAGTTTTTCTTCGGCTCCGTTAGTAAAAGGATTTATCCTTTATCCTAACCCCGCAAACAGTGAATTGATACTGGCCGCCGATGAAAATTTAACAGGCGTATTTATGCAGGTATTTGACATGACAGGCAGGTCGGTCATGTCGTTCAGGAACACTATTAACAGGCTGGACCTGTCCAGGCTGCGGCCGGGCGTATATACCCTGGTATTTAACAGGAATGGCAGTAAAGTAACCCGCCAGTTCATAAAGCAATAACCATTTGAAATATATCCTTGTTACAAGTTCTGCTTTACACTTCTTGTACATGAGCGTATAAAGGGAAACACGTCTTTGTCCGGAGGCAATGGTGGAACTTGTAATATGGCATGCACGGTTCATGACCGGCTTATTTTTTATCCCTCAAAACATAATAGAGCATGAAAACAACAAAATGGATCAAGGCGTGTCTGCTGCTGGCAGCAGGTGCGTTTATGTCCGTACAGACATTTGCCCAGTTCAAGGTAGTAGGCTATATGCCTTCCTGGTCTGGCAGTGTAAGTGCGATCCAGTACAGTAAACTGACGCACATTAACTACGCCTTCGCATTACCAACTTCTACAGGTGGCCTGCAGGCCATCGAAAATCCTTCCAAATTATCCAGCCTCGTTAGCAGCGGTCATGCCAATGGTGTGAAAGTGCTGATAGCAGTGGGTGGTTGGAACAATGGTGATGATGGTGCATTTGAATCATTAGCTGCAAATGCATCTTATCGTACCAATTTCGTTAATACCATGATCAGTTTCGTTAATCAGTACGGACTGGATGGTGTGGACATCGACTGGGAATATCCTGATAACGGAGCTTCTGCAAACAACTACCTGGCACTGATGCAGCAGTTATCCACTGCATTGCATAACCAGGGAAAACTGCTCACAGCAGCTGTTGTTGGTACCGGTGGTGCCAGCATCCTCAACGGAGTATTCAATGTAGTTGATTACTTAAACCTCATGGCTTATGACTATAATAATTACGAACACTCTACTTACAATTACGCATCTCAGTCACTGTCATACTGGGTTGGCAGAGGCCTGCCTAAGGCGAAAGCCATATTAGGTGTGCCTTTCTATGCCCGCCCTTCCTGGAATAGCTATGCTACATTGCTGTCACAGGGAGCCAGTCCGAATTCTGATTATTTCGGCAGCGACTACTACAACGGTATTCCTACCATCAAATCCAAAACCAACCTGGCATTCGATCAGGGTGGTGGTATTATGATGTGGGAGTTGTCTCAGGATGTTAATAACGCTAACTCCCTGCTGAGCGCTATCTACCAGGTAAAGCTTGACCGTAGTGGAACGAATCCTCCTCCTACCGGTGGTACACTGATCCAGGCGGAAAGCTATACTTCTATGTCAGGTGTACAGACAGAAACCTGTACAGATGAAGGTGGCGGATCTAACGTAGGCTACATCGAGACCGGCGACTGGATGGCATATGCTAACATTAACTTCCCAACTTCCGGTACTTACAAGGTGGAGTACAGGGTAGCTAGCCAGAGCACTGGTGGTCAGTTATCACTTGACCTCAATGCGGGTGCTACTGTACTGGGTTACGCGAACATCCCTGTTACCGGCGGATGGCAGACCTGGACCACGGTATCACATAACGTGAACGTTACGGCGGGTACCTATGCACTGGGTATCTATGCACAGTCAGGTGGCTGGAATATCAACTGGATCCGTATTACAAAAGTATCTGCTGCTGCCGCTGCTACTGTAGCTGCAACAAGTCAGAATGCGCTGGCGTTTGAAAACAAAGTAGCTGAAAAAGCACCTGTATTATATCCAAACCCTGTAGCAACCTCACTGAACCTGAAAGGTGATTTCAATCAGCCGGGTGGCATCATTACTATTTATGACCTGACCGGTAAACAGGTGTTGAATGCCAAAGGTGGCGTTAGCAACATTAAGGTAGATGGTCTTCCTGCCGGTACCTACCTGCTGATATATACAAAAGGTGATAAGAAAGTTACCCAGAAATTCGTGAAGGAATAATATGACCCTGGCCTCCGGCGAAGCGTGTTTCCCTTTTTACACAGTCCCTTTTATTAACCATTTAAACAAAACCCTTTTATGATGAGATCACTAAAATTGTCCCTCATGTTAACCGCTGGTCTGGCGCTTGCAGGAAGCGCTGCATCTGCCCAGAACTGGCAGCTGGTCTGGCAGGACGAGTTTACGAACAGTATAGGCCCCGATTGGGTATTCGAAACCGGTACCGGTTCCGGTGGATGGGGCAACAATGAATTAGAGTACTATCGCCCGGAAAATGCGACCATCGAGAATGGTCAGCTGGTGATCACTGCCAAACAAGAGAGCTTTGGTGGTATGAACTACACTTCTGCCCGTATGAAAACCCAGGGCAGAAAATCATGGACATACGGTAAGATAGAAGCCCGTATCGCCATACCCTCTTTCCAGGGCTCCTGGCCTGCATTCTGGATGCTGGGTAGCAACATCGGTCAGGTTGGATGGCCATCCTGCGGAGAAATAGATATCCTGGAACATGTGAACACAAATGCAGAAATAAATGGAACTGTACACTGGACAGGCACCGATGGCAACCATGCTTCCTATGGAGGTACTACGCCGGTAGCTGTAACCGGGTATCATGTCTACAGCATTGAATGGGACGCCAATGCCATTAAATGGTTTGTAGACGGTGCACAGTACAATGTGATCAACATTGCCAACAATGTAGGCAGCACCGAAGAGTTCCAGAGAGATTTCTTCATCCTGCTCAACTTTGCAATCGGCGGTAACTGGCCTGGCTTTACTGTGAACAATGGCGCGCTGCCTGCCAAGATGTATGTGGACTATGTAAGAGTATATCAGAACGGCGGCGGTACTAATCCGGGCTTCTCTACCACTATCCAGGCTGAGAACTATAGCGCAATGTCCGGCGTACAGGTAGAAGCTACCACTGATGCAGGTGGCGGTTCAAATGTAGGTTATATTGAAACCGGCGACTGGATGGCTTATCCTGCTGTTACTATTCCTACTACCGGTACCTACAAGGTAGAATACCGTGTAGCCAGCCTGAATGGCGGCGGCCGTTTGTCACTGGATGTAAATGCGGGTGCAAACGTGCTTGGTTACCTGGATATTCCTTCTACAGGAGGATGGCAGAACTGGACAACCATTTCGCACAACGTTACTATCAACGCCGGTACTTACAACTTTGGCATCTTCGCCCAGTCAGGTGGATGGAACATCAACTGGTTCCGCATCACCAAATTGTAAACCAGATCTATTATTCAAAAAAACGTTAAACAGTTTTCCCTATGAGCAAAATGTTAAAATATATCGCAGGAACGTCTCTGGCATTGCTGGCGGCTTCCGTTGTTACATATGCACAACAAAAGGAGCCTTATCGTCTGGGCACTCCTGCAGGCCTTCTGCAGGATATCCGCTCTCAGGCTATAAAACCACATGCAAGACTGGTAAGCGCTACAGAACTCAAAATAGGCGCAGGCACTGTCCTGACAGGTAAAGTGAACATCCGTCATTCAGATGGTAAGAATATGGAAGCCGTGATAGGTGAAATTGAGAACACACCTGGTTCATCCTTCTACCTGCAGGTAAAAGACGGAGAAGTGACAGGAAACATCGTCCTGCGCAACAGTAAAAAAGGTTATAAATATTATACAGATAAAAGCGGTACCGCCTATGTGAAAGAAGTACCATTGGATGAACTCTTATGTATTGATTATAAACAGGCACCGGATCAGGGAACAGCTGGAAGGGCAGCGTCTGCTAATGCCAGCGTACAGGCCCTGCCTGAACTGCAAAGTCTTCCGGGCGCCAATGGTGTAGTATTACTGGACTTTGATGGTCAGTATGTATCAGGTACATTATGGAACAACGGTAATCCCATCAACGCAGCGGCGTCTACGCTTACAGATGCGCAACAGCAGGAAGTGTGGGAACTGGTAAGTGAAGATTTCCGCCCCTTCAAACTGAATGTGACCAACAGCGAAGCAGTATATAACACCTATCCTGCCAACAGGAGAATGCGTTGCATCTTCACACCGACCAATACCGCAGCTCCGGGAGCTGGTGGCGTTGCATACCTTGGTTCTTTCACCTGGGGAAATGAAACACCTTGCTGGGTATTCAATGGCGGCGTGAAAGGCGCTGGTGATGCAGCTTCTCATGAAGTAGGTCATACTTTCGGTCTTTCTCATGATGGTCGTACCAACCCTGTTGAAGAGTACTATGCAGGTCAGGGCAACTGGGCACCTATTATGGGTGTAGGTTACTATGTACCAGTGGTACAATGGAGCAAAGGTGAGTATACCAATGCCAGCCAGCTGGAAGATGATCTGGCAAAAATTGCCAGCAGCGCTAACGGTATCGGTTATAGGAATGATGATGCAGGCGGTACTACCGGCGCAGCAGCCGCCCTGAACGTGATCGCTGGTGGTTCCGTAAATACTAATGGTGTGATAGAGCGTACCGGTGATGTGGATTTCTACAGCTTTACTACCAGCGGTGGTCCTGTGTCGCTGAACTTTGCAACAACTACCCGTCAGCCAAACCTGGACATCCTGGCTACACTGTATAACAGCAGTGGTGGTGTGGTGGCCAGCAGCAATCCTACAGGACTGTCTGCCTCCATCAGCGCTACACTGGGTGCAGGTACATATTACGTATCTGTAACCGGTACAGGTTATCTGAATGCGGCTAGTACCGGTTATTCCAACTATGGTTCCCTGGGTAGCTATGCTATTACCGGTTCCGTTTCTGCAACTACTGCAGCTACAGTTTACAAAGATTGTAACTATGGTGGATATGCTGTTGGATTAACAGTTGGTAGCTATACCTTGTCACAGCTGCAGGCCAGAGGTGTCGTAAATGATGATATCTCTTCCCTGAAAGTAGCGAGTGGTTATGAAGCGATCCTTTATAAAGACGATAACTTCAGCGGTGATGCATACCTGTTCAGAGGAGACTTCTCCTGCCTGGTAGACCTGTCACTGAATGGTGCGCCGCTGAACCTGAACGATTGGACCTCTTCTATTGTGATCCAGCCTTCGACCGCTAAAACAGCCGCACGTACTACAAGTGCATTGCAGTATATAGAAAAGATCAATTCAGCATCTACTGAAAACAAACTGGGTACTACGCTGAACGTACTGCCGAATCCGTTTGTAAATGATGTGGTAGTGAGAACTACTGCAACCAGCAAGGAAGGATTCCTCTACGTAAGCGTATTTGCACTGGATGGTAAAACAGTACTGCCTGCCAAACGTATTGTGAATGGTGAGAAGATTGACCTGTCAGGCGTAGCCAAAGGTGTATACCTGATCAGGATCTTCAACGGTAAGGATACTGAAATAAGGAAGATCGTTAAGCAATAATAAGTAACCTGCTTGCAGGGATTGTGTAAAAAAGCAAAAAACAGGATTACCACCTACTAAAAGGGGTAACTCCTGTTTTTTGCTTTTTACCTTTTCCCCTTTTCTACAGTAGCAAATACATTCCAAATACTTTTAATTTAATTTTTTATGATAAAATAGTACATAATAAAAAGAATTGTTACTATTTTATATGTCGAAAAGATGGAGATTTAACCTTGTAATGAAAACCCGGAGCCATTAAAACTGCCGTATAATTTGTATTGGGAAGTACGAATTATATAAACGACGTGATATGAATACACAAGATGCCGAGTTAGTAGTAAAATTAGTAGCAGATGACGTAAGCGCCTTTGATGCCCTGTACTGGAAATATCACCAGGCAGTCTATCGAAATATTTTCAAATTTATTAAGGAACCCATTGCAACAGAAGATATTTTGCAGGAGGTCTTTGCCCGCCTGTGGGAGAAAAGAAAGGACATTAATGCCGGTCAATCAGTTGCCGGATGGTTGTTTGTGATCAGTTTTAACCTTTCGGTGGATTATACCCGGAAGAAACTGCGGGAACATACTTTTCATAAGGAATTATATAATCTGAGCATCGAAACCAGCAACTGGGAGGACAATCCAGGTGCTTATGAAGAACAATACCGCTTACTGGAGGACGCCCTTTCCCAGCTTTCTCCCAAAAAGCAGAAGATTGTCACTTTATGTAAACTGGAAGGCAAAACATACGATGAAGTAGCAGAAGAATTAAAAATTTCGAGAAACACCGTTAAGGAACATTTATCTATAGCGATGAGCCGGATCAATGAGTACATACAAAAGAATAAGGAACACAAATATGTGCTGTTGCTCCTCTTATTAATGAAAAATTAGTTCGTAAACCGTAATGGACCATTATAGACAGAGAATGCAAGTGCCATGAAACTAATGGCGGTGCCTTTATATAATTAAAAGTATGAAAAGACCAACCATGCTCAGCTAGACATATTATGAATAAGAATATGTAACATTTCTCGTAAACGCACCCACCCACATCCTTAGGGTCGCCGTATTTAGGATAAACAATCATCAAAATAGTGCAGAACAGGAAGGAATACCTCAAGCAACTGTTGCATCAAAAGGAGTGGAAACAGGAAGACCGGGATTGGCTGCTGCAGTATTTGAATGAAAACGATCTTACAGACCTGCGGGAAGTTGCGGCAGAAGCCTACGACGCAGACCTGCTCAGCGCAGAACCTGTACTCGAAAGAGAACATTCAGCGCGTATACTGGAAAAGATCCATCAGCGCATCAGCGCCCGCAGGGAACCGGAACCTGTTGTGAGAAGGATCGGCTTCAGTCACTGGAAAGTAGCTGCTGCTGCTATCATCATCCTGATTGCAGGAGCAGGGATCCTGGGCCTGCTCAGAAAACCCGTCAGGCAACTTTCAGTTACATCCGGGATGCAAAGGAAAACAGTTACGCTGCCTGATGGTTCGGTTGCCTACCTGGAGCCGGGCACTACTTTAAAGTACACCGGCAACTATGGCAGGAAAGACCGTACTGTAACGCTTGCAGGAGAAGCACTGTTCAACGTACAAAAAGATGATAAGCACCCTTTTATCGTTGCTTCATCGCTGATAAGCACTAAAGTACTGGGCACTTCCTTTAATATGGAAGCGAGGAAAATAACAGAGGCAAAAGTAGTAGTACTGACAGGCATGGTTCAGGTTGAAGCAAAAGGAGAGAAGAATCAGGAGGATAAAGAGGTGATCCTCACAGCCAACAAAGGAGCGGTATATCACAGTAACACGCATTTGCTGGAAATGTCTGACGCCACCGACGATGCAAGGTTTTATTCGCAAAAGCAGCAGGGACGGTTTATTTATGATGGAGAAGAAATAATAAAAGTAGTAAGCGACCTGCAGAGGTATTATAATATAGATATTAAAGTAGATGGAAGGATACAACACTGTGCATTTTACGGAGATGTAAACATTGTGGATGACCTGGAAAAGGCACTCGATCTGATCGCAGTGTCACTGAACGCCAAAATCAATAAGGATAAAAATGGAAACGGCTATATAATTGCCGGAGGTAACTGTCATTAGACAAAAAGACACAATTAGCAGTTAACCTACCTGATGCCTTAATTAGTATAAATGTACTGAGCATACCCAAAGTATGCTAGCCAGCTTGTTTTATAAATATTGCACACAACCAAACTAAATCGCATTATGACGACCCAGGAACGAACGCCATCAGGTTAACTATATCCTATAAAGTTAACTCAGTAAACTAAACATGCACTGCACCGCAGCAGGTGCCCTATTGCCCTGGTCCCTCAAGGATCGGTAATGGGAATGCTATTTCCCGAATTGAACCAAAATCAAATCATAACGATGCTCAAAAAGGCGACCCTATCCCTCCACCTGATGATGCTTGCATTGCTTGTGTTGTTACAAGCCATCACAGTGCCGGCAGCGGCTTCAGGAATACAGGATGCCCTCGACAAAAAGATATCACTGGAGTTGAAGAATGTGTTATTAAAAGAAGCACTGGACAAAATCGGAAATCTCGCAGAAGTATCTTTCATCTATGCTGGCAGCAAGATGATAGTGGCCAACAAAGTAGATGTCAGCGCACACAATGAAAAAGTGGGTGATCTGCTGAAGAAATTACTGAATCCTTTGTCTCTTTCCTATACGGTTCTTTACGACCGTATTGTAATACGGCCCGTTGAAAAAAAAATCGACAACCTCACCGTTCCGGAAAACGACCGGCAGGTAGCACAACGCACGCAGGACGTAAAAGGGATAGTGATGTCTCACAGGAATGAAGCCTTGCCAGGCGTAGCCGTTGTTATCAAAGGCTCTACCAGGGGCACCACTACAAATGAAAAAGGCGCCTTCGAACTGAAGAACGTTCCCGCCGATGCTATACTGGTATTTAGTTTCACCGGTTACCAGCAACTGGAAGTAAGTGTGGCGGCTTATAAGAGTGGCGTCATTAACATACAGCTGCAGGAGAAAACAACCAAACTGCAGGAAGTAGTGGTCACCGGTTTCCAGGACATTGATAAAAGCAAATTCACCGGTTCCTCCGCCCGCATTAAAATGGATGAAGCCAAAATAGATGGTATGCCGGATGTAAGCCGTATGCTGGAAGGACGTGTGGCCGGTGTGGCTATCCAGAACGTGTCCAGCACATTTGGTACGGCTCCGAAGATCCGTGTACGTGGTGCTACTTCTATCAATGGTGATAACAAACCGCTATGGGTGGTAGATAACGTGGTGCTGGAAGATGTGGTGAACATCTCCAACGATCAGCTGACGAGTGGCGACCCTACCACACTGCTTGGTTCTGCGGTGGCAGGCCTGAACCCGAACGATATTGAAAGCTTCGACATCCTCAAGGATGCGGCAGCTACCGCCCTGTATGGTGCACGCGCTATGAATGGGGTAGTGGTGATCACTACCAAGAAAGGACGTGCCGGCGCTAAACCGGTTGTTACCTACAGCGGCAACTACAGTACACAGTTGAAGCCTAACTATAGCAATTATAATATCATGAACTCCGCCCAGCAGATGTCAGTATTGGCAGAGCTGGAGCGGAAGGGCATGCTCACTTCCGATATTCTTTCCCGCGGCGACATTGGTGTATATGGTAAGATGTATGAAAGGCTGAATGCGGATGATAAGGGAAATTTCCCGCTGGAGAATACACCCGCTGCCAAACGTCAGTTCCTGCTGAGATATGCTTCCGCCAATACAGACTGGTTTGACATTCTCTTCAAGACCAGCTTTATCCAGGAACATTCCCTCAGTATTTCTTCCGGTACAGATAAAAGCCAGTCCTATTTCTCTACCAGCTTTTACCACGACAATGGTTGGACCGTTGCAGATAAAGTAAGCCGTTACACACTTAATTTCCGTAACAACTACAAACTCTCCGACAGGGTAAGCACAGGCTTTTCCGTACTGGGATCTGCACGTCAGCAAAGAGCACCCGGCGCATTGAGCCGTACCAGCAACCCTGTAGAAGGGCAATACGACCGTGATTTTGACATCAACCCATTCAGCTATGCCCTGAATACCAGCCGTACTTTAACAGCTTACGACGAGCATGGAAACCTGGAATATTTCAGAAGGAATTATGCGCCGTTTAACATCATTAATGAATCGGCCAACAATTACCTGAACCTGAGTATGATGGACCTTCGTCTTCAGGGCGACTTCTCCTGGAAAGTGGCTAAGAACCTGCGTTATGAATTTGTAGGCGCCCTGCGTTATGTAAAGTCCTCCCGTGAACACCAGATCACGGAGAACAGTAATATGGCCAACGCCTACCGTGCTGCCGACAATGCTACCATCGCAGAGAACAACAAGTTCCTCTACCACGATCCTGCTAACCCGGACGCATTGCCGGTGATCGTGCTGCCCTATGGTGGTTTCTACAACCGTACAGAAGATCAGCTGATCAACTTCGACTTCCGCAACAGCTTAAACTATAATGCTACTATCGGCGATCGTCACAGCCTGACGGCCATGATAGGACAGCAGGTAAAATATGCAGACCGCCAGAATTCATCTAACACCGGTTACGGATACCAGTATAATAATGGTGGTGTGCCTTTCACCGACTATCGTATTCTGAAGCAAACTATCGAGAGCAGTTTTCCCTATTATGGTATGAGCAAAGATTATGACCGCTTTGCGGCTTTCTACGCCACTGCTACGTATGCCTACAACAACAAATATAACCTGACAGGTACTACCCGTTATGATGGTTCCAACAGGTTGGGAAGGTCCAGCACCGCCCGCTGGCTCCCCACCTGGAGTATATCTGGTTCCTGGAATGCTGACAAGGAAGACTTTATTCAGAACCTGGGGTGGGTGGACTACCTGACGCTCAGGGCCAGTTACGGTCTGACTGCGAGCATGGGCCCTGCTACCAATTCCAACATCGTATTCCAGACCATCAACACCAAAAGGACCCATCTCGATGAAGTAGAATCAGTGATCAAAATAGCGCATTTGCAGAACGATGACCTGACCTGGGAAAAGCTGTACACGACCAATATAGGTCTGGATGGTACGCTGTTCAACAGACGTCTGAATTTCAGTATCGATGTTTACAGCCGTAAGAGTTTTGACCTGATCAGCATCATCAAAACTTCCGGTATCGGTGGTGAAACTTTTAAGGCTGCCAACTATGCAGATATGGATTCAAAAGGGATGGAAGTAATGGTAGGCGGCGACGTGATCAAGAAAAAGGATTGGGGCTGGAAAGCTAACGTCACCTTCGGTTACAATACCAACAAGATCACCAATGCCAAGAACATCCCGAGGATCTTCGACCTGGTGGTGGCAGAAGGTGGTAACAAGGAAGGTTATCCCGTAAGAGGTCTTTTCTCTCTCGAATATAAAGGGCTTGACCCTCACACAGGTGCTCCGCAGTTTGTGAACCAGCATGGTGATGTAAGTAAAGATGTATTCCTGCAGGACCTGAACACATCTCACCTGGTATACCAGGGCCCAGTTGATCCGCCGGCAACAGGTGGTATCTCTAACACCTTCCGCTACAAAGGTCTCTCGATGAACGTATTTGTGACCTACCAGTGGGGCAATAAGATTCGCCTGTATCCAGCTTTCAAGACAGCTTATTCTGATCTGGACGCTATGCCGAAAGAGTTCTATGACCGCTGGATCATGCCGGGAGATGAAAAGGAAACACAGACGCCATCTATTCTCGACGGATTGGAACAGGTAATGCTGGGAGGCGCGTATCCTTACAACAACTACAACTATTCTACCGCCAGGGTGGCAAGAGGTGACATGATACGTCTGAAAACAGTATCCCTCACCTGGCAGATGCCCGCTACACTGTTGAAAAGAACTGCCTTCAACAACATCACACTGACAGGAGCCGCCATTAACCCATGGCTGATCTATTCAGACAAGAAACTGAGAGGTCAGGACCCTGAGTTCTTCAACACAGGTGGTGTAGCGCAGCCTATACAAAAACAATTTACTCTATCACTAAAAGTAGGTCTCTAAATAAAGATGGTTATGACGAAATTTTTCACAAGGGTAGCAGTCATTGGAGGCTGTCTGATAACCATAGCCGGATGTAACAAATACCTCGACAAATCTCCGGATAGCAGCTGGACCGAACTGGATACGCCTACCAAGGTAGCACAGCTGCTGGGTACAGCGTATCCCCAGGCCAACTATATCGTCTTTGCAGAAGCCATGAGTGATAATGTGGAAGACAAAGGCGCTGGTGTGATCGACAGAACGAACCTCGATCCTTATTTCTTCAATGATGTATCCGCCACAGAACAGGATTCTCCTGAGTACTACTGGCAGGCATGTTATACCGCTATCGCCGCCGCCAATAATGCATTGAAAGCATGTGAGGCTGCTGCCGATACAAGCCGTTACTCCGCACAGAAAGGAGAGGCGCTGGTGGCCAGGGCTTATGCTCACTTTATGCTGGTGACCTTCTTCGCTAAGTTCTACGATGCAGAAACTGCTTCCAATGATCCGGGCATCCCTTATGTAACGGAACCCGAGAAAGTAGTGATGAAACAGTATGATCGTAAGACGGTGGCTTACACTTATGATATGATAGAAAAAGATCTGCTGGCAGGTATACCACTGATCCGTGATGATAACTATGCTATACCGCGCTATCACTTCAATAAGTCTGCCGCATATGCTTTCGCTACCCGGTTCTATCTCTTCAAGAAGGATTATCAGAAGGTAGTGGAATATGCTAACAAGACCTTCCCTAATAATGACCTGGCCAGCAATATGCGCCCATGGAATACGACCTATAAAACAATGACGCCGGCAGTGATCAGGGATACTTATGCCAAAGCTTCTGAGAAAGCCAACCTGCTGCTGGTGGAAACACAATCATCGTATGGCCGGTATGTAGCCATATATAGATACGGTCTGACCTACAACATAGAGCAACAGATACTGGGCAGCAATGTAACAGGTGGTGATTTTGCATACCCATTGTACTACTATGGCACCAGGGATTACTTAATACCTAAACTGACCGAATACTTCGTAAAGGCATCTGTGAATGCGACCATCGGAGATCCTTATGTAATGGTGCCGCTGTTCACAACAGAAGAAGTATTGTTCAACAGGGCAGAGGCCAATGCTTACCTGGGCAACAACACAGAAGCACTGGCGGATCTGAATCTCTTTGCCAGCAAACGGATCACCAACTATAATGTTTCTACTCACCGTATCACCACGACGAAGATCAGGAATTACTATGGCATCCAGGATGTAAAGAACGGTTTGCTGCAGACTGTCCTCGACTTCAAACGGGCTGAGTACGTGCAGGAAGGACACCGCTGGTTTGACATTCAGCGCTATAAAGCGCCTATCACCCATTTTACGGATAAAGGCGAAAGAATGGTACTGGAAGCAAACGACAAACGCCGCGTATTGCAGATCCCTTTATCGGCCACTACGTCCGGTATAGCCCTGAATCCCAGATAATCTCAACCCTTACAAAAAGAACGCATACATATGAAACACATAAAAATATTCTTCTTCCTGTTTGCAATGGTGGTATTAGCCGCCTGCACAAAAGAAGATGATGATCTCAGTGGTGTGCAAGACATCCCGGGCCTGGGTGGCGATACCTGGGTTCCGGGATCTTTAGATGCCTGGTTACACGATACCATGACTGTTCCCTACAATATTGAAGTGAAATACAAATGGGACCAGTTTGAGTTTGATGTGACCAAGACACTGGTGCCGCCCAGAGAAGAAGTGGTAGTGCCTGCTATCAGGGCTATCAAAAAAGTATGGATTGATAATTACATCAATGCAGCAGGTGAAGTTTTCTTCAAGAAATATAGCCCTAAATTCTTTATCCTGTCAGGCAGCGCCAGCTGGAATGACAATGGTACCATCACACTCGGTACTGCAGAAGGCGGCCGTAAAGTGGTGATGTACCTGCTGAATGATTTCCGTACAAAGGAGATGCCCGGCTATACAAAAAGAGATACTGGGAATGTGAAACAGATCTTCCATGTGATCGAACATGAATTCGGCCACATCCTTCACCAGACAAAGATGTACCCTCCAGAGTTTAAGAAGATCTGTGCGGGGTATTACACCGGTAACTGGAATAACATCGCTGATGCGGAGGCCCGGAGAGACGGCTTCGTAACCGCTTATGCCCTGTCCAATGAAAGTGAAGACTTTGTTGAAATGATCGCTATGATGCTGATAGAAGGAAAGGCAGGTTTTGACAGGATCGTGAACAGCATTCCGGAGGGTTACAGTGCAAATGGCTCTTCCCAGGCCCAGGCCAAAGACAGGCTGAGGCAGAAGGAAGCGATGGTGGTGAACTATTTCAAAGCGTCTTACAACATTGATTTCTACAGCCTGCAGAACAACACCAGAAAATCTATTGTACAACTGCTGTACTAAGGCTTTATCAACCAGATCAATTTCGAACTCCTTATGAGAAAAAATCTATCATTATATTTTCTACTGATGATCGTTACAATTGCTTCCTGCCGGAAGTACGACGATGTTTTTGATAAATCTCCGGACACCAGGATCAATGAAACGCTGGCAGCATATAATGATGCGTTGACAGGTGCTCCCTATGGCTGGAAGGCGCTTGTATATCCTTCCGGCCTGCCTAACACGGCATTCGGATTCTACTTCAAATTTGATACCACCAACAGGGTGGATATGTTCTCAGACTTCGACTCTTTGTCTTCCGTTACAGTGAGACAGAGCAGTTTCCGCCTGAAATCACTACAGCAGCCCTGCCTGTTGTTTGACACTTATTCTTATATCCATGTGTTATGTGATCCCGATGCCAGCAAGAATCAAGGCTACTATGGAAAAGGATTGTTCTCTGACTTTGAATTTTCTATAGATGGTATCTATGGCGACACCATAAAACTTACAGGACGTCTGAATGGCAGTAAGGCCATTCTCGTTAAAGCTACCTCCAAGGAGGCACAGGATTATTACGATAAAAAACGGAACTGGGAGTTCAACAATATTTCCCGGTTCCTTACTTATTTCAAACAGATGGCCGTGGGTAACAACAAATACGATGTGTATGTTGACAAGCTGTATCGCCAGATCAATTTCGTACGCCCTGATGGTAATGAAGTAAGGACCATTACAGTCAATTATATTTTCGACGGTAATGGTATTGCATTCGAAACTCCCTTCCGTGATGGCGCCCTTACCTTTTCTTCATTTACAGATATCAGGTGGGATGCATCCGCACAGAAGATGACAGTGAAAGCGGGTGAGAATACTGCTGTCATTACTGGTGTGATTAAGCCAATGGTGGTGGATGTAACTGCCGGGCAGCGCTGGTACAACCAGGCTGCATCAACTGGTTCTTACTGGGTCTCTACAACAGGATTCCACATTAATGGTATAGATGATGCCTATAATGTGGCTGGTATTGCAGGTTTCCGCTTTATGTTCTATTACCCCAATTATGGTGAAGGATATGACTTTGCCGGTATTGTACCGGAGGGTTATGCCTATGGTCCGGCCTTTAAGCCCACATTCAGATCCAATGGCACTACCACTTTTACTTATCCCGACGGAGGTTGGGGTGAAATTCCCGATGCCGCCGCTGCTACCATGAGTCTTATCGTTACCAAATACCAGGAAAGTGAAGGATTCTACTTTGTGCAGACAGGCAATAGTTCCTATGATATGGTGAATGTAAAAGATGCCCGCAGCTGGATCAGCTGGCAGCAATAATATCATCACCCTATCATTCATCCAAGAAAGAAATATTAAAAACAAACAGCCATGAAAAATCAGCCTGTTTCTGTATTATACAAGGCTTCATTATACCTGGTCATACTGCTGTTATCTGTACTGCGGCTTTCTGCGCAGGTAGATATCACGATCGGGTCCAATAGCGGGGCCAATGGTAGTTCGTCATATCCCTGCCCATTACAGGATTATTATGAAGGTTCCAGGGCACAATACCTGTACCGAGCCAGTGAAATGATAGCTGCAGGTATGCAACCCGGGTTCATCAACGCAGTGAAGTTTACTGTAAATAATGTGAACAACACCGGCGCTATAGACGGATATACCATTAAGATCGCTACTACAGCAAAGGCGTCTCTGGACGCCAATGTATGGGAGCCTTCAGGTAACGCTGTATTCGGTCCGGTGAACTACCAGCCGGTTACCGGCGTAAATAGTTTTGCCGTATTGCCGACCTTCTTCTGGAATGGTACAGACAATCTGCTGGTGGAAGTATGTAACGGTGGCTCTGGATTTACATCGAATCCGAGTATAAGATGGACAACAGGTCTGAGTTTTAATGGCTCTCATACATTCAGGTCTGATGGTTTGGGTAACCTCTGTGGTACCGGCAACACCGGTAACTCCGGCACGATGACTACCCGGCCTGACATTATACTGAACTATACACCCGCTGCTGCATGTACCGGTGTGCCTGAAGCAGGTACGACTGTTACATCAGCAACTACTGTATGCGGAGGGAACAGTTTTGCACTGAGCCTCACAGGAAATACAGCTGCTACAGGGTTAACCTATCAGTGGCAATCTTCTCCAAATAATACAACATGGACAGATATTCCTGGTGCTAATACTGCTTTCCTGAACAGAACACAAACTTCAAGTACTTACTACCGTTGTGTGGTAACCTGTACGGGTAGCAGTAGCAGTGATAACTCTACTGCTGTGCAGGTAGTAAGTCCGGCCCTCGTCCACGGTTGGTTTACCATCGATAAAAATTCTCCTGCCGGTGGCGGTAACTTTACCTCATTCAATGCCGCTTATGACTATATCAAATGTGGTATAGACGGCCCTGTAGTATTTAACGTGGCGCCAGGCAGCGGTATATATGATGAACAACTGATCATCACACCCGTAAGTGGTGCTTCCGCTACCAACACCATTACCTTCAATGGTGCGGGGCAGACCATTACCTACCTTCCTACCAAACAGTCAGAATCTGCTGTGATCAAACTGAATGGTGCGGATTATTTTAGTTTCAATAACCTGAAGATAGTACCCAAAGGAACAACCTCTTCCCAATGGGGCTTCGGTGTACAGTTGATCAATGATGCAGACTTTAATACAATTGATAGTTGTATTATTCCTATACAGCAAACCCTTACCTCCACTTCTTATGCCGGTATCGTGGTCAGCGCTTCTGACACCGATCCGGTGGGAAGGGGAACTGCCAGTTGTGATGACAATACTTTCAGTTATAACACCATCACAGGCGGATATTACGGTATTACCCTGGTAGGTAGCTCCACAGTGGCCAATCAGCGTAATAAGGTACTGAATAATAAGATCAGTGAGTTTTATAACAGAGGAGTGTATGTACACGGCGCATTTAATGCCATTATAAAGAACAACATCTTTAGCAGGGCAACGCGTTCCAGTGTAACCACTTTCACAGCGATCGGCCTCTCAGACCTGAGTACAAAAGTGATCATAGATGGGAACCGTATCAGCAACCCGTTTGGGGCTGCACTGACCAACACATCTGCTTTCTATGGTATACTGCTGGAAAATGTGGATGCAATAACCGGTCTGGAAAATGAGGTGATCAACAACCTGGTCTACGGTCTGAACGGTAATGGTACCCGTTACGCTATTTACAATAACGGCTCCAGCAATGTAAGGATCTATCACAATACCCTCTCGATGGATGGTACTTCTACTACCAACAACAGCTCCTCAAGAATTGCAGGTTATAACCAGAGTTCTTCAGCAGCAGGAGTGGAGTTTATCAACAATATCATCACACTGACAGGTACTTCGAATATTTCTCAGTATGGTATCTACTTTGATAATGCCTATCCTACAAGTGATGTCATTTCTGATAAGAACAACATCTTTATCAATCCGCTGGCGGCCAACAAGTATACCGGCTACTATGAAAAGAACCTGCCTACTCTCAGTGACTGGCAGGCAAGCAGTCTGCAGGACGCCAGCTCTTTTGCGGTTAATCCTTTCTACCAGGATATACCGGGTGCTAACTATTCCGCTACCAGCGCCATGTTGAATAACAGGGGTGCGGTAGTGAATGTAGCTATTGATATCAATAATGCATCCCGCAATGTAAGTGCTCCTGACCTGGGAGCCTATGAGTTCACGCCTCCTCCGTGCGTAACGCCACCTACGGGAGGTAACGCACAGGTGAGCAGGCCGGTAGTGTGTGCCGGTAACCAGGTGATATTGAGTCTGTCAGGCAACACAATGGGTATGTCGCAAACCTACCAGTGGCAATATTCTACTACTGCGGCTGGTCCATATACAAACATGGGCTCGCCATCAGAATATGCGGATAGTACAATCACGGCAACAAGCACGCTATACTACAGGGCTGCACTGACCTGCGGGGTCAGCACCAGTTATTCGGCACCGGTGTTGCTGACAGTGAATAACGCATTGCCAGGCAATACTTATACGATCGACAAAAATACCCCGGCCAGCCCTACCAACTTCGTGAGCTTTAATGCGGCCAAAGAGGCCATGCTTTGTGGTATATCCGGTCCGGTGATCTTTGAGGTCGTTGCAGGGCGTTCCACTTATGAAGAACAGCTGGTACTGGATTCTATACCGGGTACTTCCGCTATCAATACGATCACTTTCAGAGGTAATGGCAACACCATTCATTTCAGTGGTGACAATACAGCTGAAAGAGCCGTGATCAAACTGCGTAAGGCAGATCATATCACCTTCGACAGTCTGCGGATAGATGCGACAGGTACAGGTGCTTATGGTTATGGCGTACAGCTGTTCAACCATGCCGACAGCAATACCATTACAAGGTGTGAGATCATTGTAAAAGCGGATGCGACAAATGCGCAATACAATGGTATCGTCGTTAGTTCTTCTGATCAGGATGCAGATAACTCAACAGGTAACAACTGGTGTGACGCCAACGTATTCAGTAAGAATAAAATTTCCGGTGGATATTATGGTATCGCGCTGGCAGGCATCAACAACGGTATAACAAAGAACAATATAGTTGCCGGCAATAAGGTACTGGACTACTACAGCGCCGGTATCAGACTAAGATATAGCACCGGCAACCAGATAGTGGAGAATACCATCGACCGTCCGACCCGTCAGGATAACGACTGGAGCGTATATGGTATCTCGCTGGGTGGACGTGCTGACGCAGCTACCATTGCCCGTAATAAGATCGCCAATGCTACGCCACAGGCAAATGATTATACTTACTATGGTATTTCACTGGATAATCTATCCATCGACGATATGAAGCCGGATACCGTTGTGAACAACATCATCTACAACCTGAACAGCACTAGTAGCCGTTACGGTATTTATGTGGCATGGACTGCCAATATAGTTATTACTCACAATACGGTATCTGTAGACCGTGCAGGAAGTGATCTGACATGGGAGGAGTCCAAAGGCGCCTATATCAACTTTAGCGATAATGTGAAATTCACCAACAATAATATCACTGTAACCAGTACAGGAACAGCCCCAAAACACGCAATAGAGATCAATGGTGGAACTGTTTCCCATCAGAATAATAACTACTTCGTGAAAGCCAGCGGTACGGAAAACTATACCGGCTACTTTAACGGAGACCGCAAGACATTGGCTGACTGGAAGACTGCTACACAGCAGGATACTTCCGCAACAGACTATGATCCTATCTATACAGACCTGGCCGGTGGCAACCTGTCTCCGTTATTCTACAAGATGGATAACACAGGTACGCCGGAAGGTATTGCTATTGACATCCTGGGCAAGCCAAGAAGTGCTACTACGCCAGACGTGGGCGCTTATGAAATAAGCATGCCGCTTTGCCAGACGCCTATCAACGCAGGTAAGGCAGTGGTCAATCCTTCTTCCGGTATCTGTATGGGTACAATGATCTCGCTCGATCTGGTGGATAATGCTACAGCCGGCAAGCTCACTTATCAGTGGCAGGCATCTTACTCCGCTGCTGGTCCCTGGGTATATATCAGTGATACCGCATACATCCCGGCACTGAAAACAGAACTGGGTGCTAACAATTACTTCCGTTGTCAGCTGGTATGTAGCAATACAGATACAGCATGGTCTGTGGCCACTTCGGTAAATATGAACCAGCCACTTATCAAAGGCATCTATACCATTAACCCAACTGGTACAGGCAGCAGGAACTTCACTTCATTCAAATCGGCCGTAGCTGCTATGGAATGTGGTATTGCCGGTGAAGTGATCTTTGATGTAGTGCCAGGCACTTATACTGAACAGGTATATATGCACAGGATCCCTGGTGCATCAGATACCAGTCGTGTAACCTTCCGCAGCCAGAACGGTAACCCTGCTTCCGTTACACTGACCTTTGCAGGTACCACGGCTAATAACTATGTACTGAAGCTCGACAGCGCCAGCTATATAACCTATAAGAATATCACTATCACTGCCAGCAATGCTACCAACGGACGTGCAGTCGTATTTGATGGTAATGCTATCAAAGACAGCCTCCTGAACAATACGATCAATATGCCTGCAGTAACAGTAGACAATACTAATACAGTAGGTGTATTCGCGGAAGATTTCAAAGGTGGTAATATCACGATCGTTGGCAACACCATTAAGAATGGTGCCAGCGGTATCCACTTCTCCGGTCCTTCGGATGTAGAGCAGGTGCATGGCTTGTTGATAGATAGCAACAAGGTAAGCGGCAGCTATACAAGCGGTATCAATGTCAATAACGTAACCCGCCCGGTAGTAACAAAGAACGAAGTTGAGATAAAAGATCCGCTGGCCGCTGCTGCATACGGTATTGTTTTGACTCATGGTGACACCGCTTACAGGGTAACTAACAACACCGTTACGATCAGCAACACCAGTGGTAACATATGGGGCATCGCCCTCAGGGACTGTCAGGGTTCAGCTGCAGCTACCGGATTAATAGAGGCAAACAGAATAGTAGCAGTAACAGGCAATACCGGTATGATCTGGGGATTTGCGAACGACGGTGCGACTTACAATACCACGGTAAACAACGTGATCAGTGTGAAGACGACCGGCCCGGTAGCCTATGGCCTGCACAGCAACCAGGGTAATAACATCAACTACTATAATAACTCTGTATACAACGCTTCTACAGCCGTAGGTGCAAACGTAGCGGGATACTTCTCTCATACAAATGCGACTGAAGGCAACGTGAAACTGCGCAACAATATCTTCTCTAATGAAGGTGGTGGCGTAGCAGCAGAAATAGTGTTTAGTGACTTTATCAACAGCGACTATAATACGTATTATACAACAGGTCCGGTACTGATTTCAAGAAGTGGTACAAATGATGATTACGATAACCTGACAGACTGGATTGCCGCTTCCGACCTGGATATCAGTTCCATTGTATATAAACCTGCCTTTGCCAATACGACCACACTGGAACCTGAACTGACCAACCCGGATGTCTGGGCTATCCATGGTCGTGGTGTACAGATACCAGGTAATGATCATGATATCAACAAACAATCCAGACCAGTTACCTTAACAGCTGGTGTGCCTGACATGGGTGCCTATGAATTCCTGCCAACGGCACAGCCGACTGTCCTGCAGGCGATACCTGCAACACCGGCTCCTGGTATTACCCAGCAGTTCCTCTATGGTTCCGATACCGTAGCGAAGATCACCTGGGATCCTAATACCGCCGTACCAACAGGCATCACCCTGAAACGTTACTCTGGTGTAGTACCGCCAAATCTGGCGCCGGGTACACAATTCATGTACTTCTATACAGATGTGGATGTAACCGGTGGGGGCGCCTATAAATTCAACCTGGAACAGTTCTATGTAGATTCCTGGCTGGGGTACCTTGACAGGGAAAAGAATATCCGCCTGGGTAGAACAGATGCTGCCAACACCTGGATCATCAATGACAGCAGTACAGTAGATGTAGCGAAGAATATCATTGCTGATACCGCCCTCCAATATCTAGACAAATTCACTGGCTTAAGAGGTAAACTGATATTTGAACATGAAGGTCCTGCCGGTGCAGATACTTCTAATACAGGCACCCGTTTCTGGGTAGGGTATGGTCACAACAGGTCTTTCATGACCAACAACAACCAGAACCTGGCCCTCTACCTGGTAGCCGGACAAACAGATGCACATGTAGTAGTGAAAGTAAATGGCACAGCCTGGGGTAAAGATTACACGGTGCCTGCCAACACTTACCTGACTACCGATATGATCCCTAAATCAGGACTGAGTGATGCTCGTCTGACAGGTGAAGGTTTATATCCTTTCGGCATCAGTATCGAGAGTGATGCACCGATTACAGCATATGCACATCAATATGGATCACAAACAGCGGGCGCCACATTGCTGATGCCGGTGGGTACTTACGGTTATGAATACCGCCCGATGTCGGCCCGCCAGCTGGGAGATGCTAATTCCTTCTCATGGTTCTATATCATTGCAGATAATGACAGTACCGTAGTAGAGATCACACCATCACAGGCAACTATTGGTGGACATGCAGCTGGTCAGCCGTTCACTGTAACACTGAACAGAGGTGAAGTGTACCAGGTATTAGGCGCAATGAAAGACCAGGATGAAGGTAATGACCTCTCTGGTAGTATCGTACGCTCCATACAGAATGCGAATGGCAAGTGTTACCCGGTAGCCGTATTCTCTGGTAACAGCTATACTGCCTTCAGTTGCGGTGGTACAGGTGGATTTGGCTCTGACGGCGATAACGTGGTACAACAGAACCAGCCAACACAATCATGGGGTAAGTCCTTCATGACCGCACCATCCTCAGGTATGGCTGACCCGATACGCCTCATGACCAATATCTACCGTGTACTGGTGAAAGATCCTGCTACCATAGTGACCAGGAACAATACACCGCTGACAGGTCTGATCAATAACAGCTATTATGAATTTGAAAGTAAGACGGCTGATTATATCGTGGCCGATAAACCAGTAACGGTGGCACAATACTTCACCATCGACGGCTCCTGCAACAATGCACCGGGTGGCGACGTAGACATGGTATACCTCACACCGGTAGAGCAGGCAGTGAAGAAGGCTACTTTCTACCGCAACAATGAAGCAGGGGTAAACTATAATTTCGTTACCCTGGTGATTCATAAACAAGGTCTGAACTCCCTCCTGATAGATGGTAGTAACGCGTTCAGCTATGCTTATAATCATCCGAACAGACCAAACTATGTAGTGATAGTAAGACGCTGGGATGCTGGTGATGCATTGAGCACGATAAAGAGTGACTCAGCCTTTACCGCTATTACCTACGGTTTTGGTACTGACGTAAGTTATGCGCATAACGTGGGTATGCAGATCAGGAACCTGAATGTGCAGCCTGCTATCACCAACATAAATAACGGAACAGGTAATAAGAGCACTTATACCTGTGCTAAGACTCCGTTCCGCCTCACGGCCCTGCTGCCAATCGTGCCAGCTACGCTGACATGGCAACTGAGCCAGGTAAGCAACCTGCAGCCTGCTGCAGATGTAGTAACAAACAACCCGGTACCTGTAGACACGCTGTTGATCGATGGTCAGACTTATTACAAGTATGAGATCGCGACAGACTATACGTTCACAACCCCTGGTACTTACCAGATCCCGGTAAAAGTGACCAATCCTGACATTACCAGCTGTGACAACAGTATCACTACTTACCTGAGCGTAAAAGTGATCGCTGCACCATTGGTTGACTTCTCTGTCAGCTACAATGGCTGTATCAGTGACATCGCTGTATTCAACGGAACAGCAGTGACTGAGAATAATGCAGCGATCAGTAAATGGGAATGGAAGTTCGGTGATGGTGGTACTGCCAATACCCGTAGTGTGACCAAACAGTACGCGGCGGCTGGTAGCTATACCGAAGAACTGAAGGTGATCACAAAAGATGGTTGTGTAGGCGATACCGTGAAAACAATAGAAGTAAACGAACCGGTAGCGGCTGCGCTTAATGCCGATACGCTGAGGATCTGTGCACATACAGATGCCACCTTCTCAGTAAAGAACCCTGATGCGAATGCCTCGTACAACTGGTACAACGCAGCTACGGGCGGTGCATTGATCAAGGCTGGTGCAACACTTGAAATAAAAGATGCAACAAGTCCGGCGGTATACTATGTAGAAACAACAAAAGGTGGTTGTGCCGGTATGGCCCGTACACCTGCAGTATTGCTGGTATTGCCGCAGCTGGGAACACCGGTGCTCAAAGCAGATTCAGTAGGCGTAGACCTGATCCGTTTTACCTGGAATGAGATCAGCGGAGCCGCAGGCTACCTGGTATCGCTCGATAATGGCGCTACCTGGATCACACCTTCTTCCGGCGCGCAGGGACTGGAACATGTAATAAAAGGCCTTAAACCACAGCAGTCGGTAACACTGCTGGTGAAGGCTACCGGTTGTGAGGATAAAGTATCCCAGGCGGTTACTGGTAAAACATTACCTGATGGCGTTTATATCCCTTCAGGCTTCTCACCAAACGGAGATGGATTGAATGATGTATGGCAGGTATATGGTGCAGTGGTAAGAGAGATCCATTTCATGGTATTCAACCAGTGGGGTGAGAAGATATTCGAATCCAACAGTCAGCACCTCGGATGGGATGGTAGTTACAAAGGCAAGGCACAGCCTTCCGGCGTATACATCTACATCTGCAAACTGAAATTGGCTGATGGTACCCAGGTAGACAGAAAGGGTACGCTCAACCTCTTGAGGTAATACTAAAAATGGTTTTATGGAGAAATGGACGTTACTTTCAATCAGACGATTCTTTGCTTGCTATTGCTCTCCGCCTTATGGCGGGGGCACTGGCAGCAGGAAATTGTTCGGCAGTCTGACAACTATCCTGTTAATGCTGCTGACTTGTTTGCAAACCCATGGTCAGAACTTATCCAACAAAGGTAAAAGCTTCTGGGTTGGATATGGCCACCACCAGTTTATGGAGCCTAACAGGGGCAACTCACAGGAAATGGTATTGTACCTGAGTGCAGAGGAACCGGCCAATGTAACGGTGACTATAGATGGCACTACCTGGACAAGAACCTACAGCATTCCTGCCAACACTGTTATTGCTACAGACCAGATTCCCAAAACGGGCACCTTCGATGCCAGGTTGTATTCAGTACCACCTACATTCGGTGGTACAGGAGGAGAGGGACTCTTTACCAAAAAAGGGATCCATATCGTGAGCGATGTACCTATCGTAGCATATGCGCACATATATGGATCTGCCTCTTCAGGCGCAACGATGCTGATGCCGGAAGACACCTGGGGATATTATTATGTATCGCTGAACAGCCAGCAGGACTATGATTTTGACTGCTTCTCCTGGATGTTTGTAGTAGCGAAAGACAATAATACCCGGGTAGAGATCACACCATCTGTACCAACCCGTAATGGCAAGCTGCCCGGTGTGCCTTTCACAGTTACACTGAATAAAGGAGAGATCTACCAGGTGATAGGCGCCTCCTTAGGAGGTAGTTCCGGTTACGAGATGACGGGTACCACCGTAAAGTCTATCGCTAATGCAAATGACACCTGTTTCCCTATAGCGGTATTCTCTGGTAGCAGTCGAACTACTATCGCCTGTGTGGGTAATTTCGGCTCCAGTGGCGATAACAATATACAGCAGGTCTTTCCTTCCCAGGCATGGGGAAAACGTTATCTCACCGCACCTACTTCTACGGATAATGTGGCCGGTAGTTTTATGACCAATCCATATAAAGTGGTGGTGAAAGATCCGACTACGATCGTGAAGCGCAATGGTGTGCAGCTAACGGGGCTCCAAAGTAATGCATACTACGAATTTGAAAGTAGTACACCAGACTATATAGAATCAGATAAACCAGTTCTTGTTGCCCAATATATGGCATCCACCGGCGCCTGTCCTAATACGGGCGGCGATGGTGATCCGGAAATGATCTACCTCAGCCCTGTTGAACAATCTATTAAGAGGATAGGATTTTACAGGAATAACAGGGAGAATATCCGGGTGAATTATCTTACCCTGATCATTCCCACAAAAGGAATGGAAACACTGAAAATTGATGGTCAGGCTAATGCCTGGACCTTTACTACCCCGCATCCAAACAAACCGGGTTATTCTGTAGTCGTAAAAAGATGGAATTCCAACCAGGCACAGGCTATAGTACAAAGTGATTCTGCATTCACAGCTGTTACTTATGGTTTAGGTTCTGTGGAAAGCTATGGATATAATGCGGGCACGCTTATTAATAACCTGAACGTAATAGGTGTGATTCACAATGAACAGGACACCTCCTCTTATAAAAATGCATATACCTGTACACAGACACCTGTAGAACTGTCGGTGCTCCTGGCATACAAGCCGACAGCCATGCAATGGAACATCAGCAAGCTGGGAAACCAGATCACCCCCAATGCAGATGTATCGCTCACCAATCCTCAGCCTACCGGCGAAGAACTGGTGAATGGCGTGCCGTACTATAAATATACTTTACCGGGTACTTATCTCTTCAGTACCATCGGTACTTACGAGATACCCATTACCAATACACATCCGAGTATTGAAAAATGCGATCACAAAGAAGAAGTAAAGATCACTGTAGATGTAAAGCGTAAGCCGACAGCCTCCTTCAAAATTGATTTTACAGGTTGTACAATGGATACGGTTTACTTCAAAGGTGATAGCAGCGGCAATGGGTATGATATCGACCGCTGGAAATGGCTCTTCCCGGGAGCTGTGCAGGACAGTGGCGCATTGGTGAAACGCAGGTTCCCTGTGGGACAACAGAATATTAAACTGAGTGTGATCTCCAAGGAAGGATGTCTGGCTGATACGACCATTCCGGTGACGGTTGTAGCTAAACCGGTAGCTGACTTTACAACGGCACCTGCTGCACTTTGTGAAGGTGGCAGTGTTAATCTGACAGATCAGGCTACTTATGGTGGTACGGCGCCGATGAAGAACTGGTACTGGAACTTTGGCAACGATACTACAGCATCTCTGGATAAGGGAACAGCGCAAACAGCTCACTATTCCAAATTCGGCACATATACAGTATCGCATGTTGTAAAGATCAGTGACCTGTGTGTGAGTGATACCGTGAAGAAACAGATACAGGTCAATGCAAAACCGGTGTTAGGCTTCACTTATCCGGCCAGCTGCCTGGATGCAAATGGTCTTGTACAGTTCACCAGTTCAACCACTGTACCCGATGGACAGGCCATCACTACGTATGCCTGGAACTTCGGAGATGCCAATGCGACGCCCACAAATCCTAACACTTCGGCTGTAGCCAATCCACAGCACAACTATACCAACTTCGGTACTTATGATATCAAGTATACTGTTACCACTGCGCAGGGATGTACCAAAGACACAACCGTGTCTGCTACTTTTAACCTGAAGCCCCGTTTAGCATTCACTGCTTTGCCGGCAGTGTGTGTGAACGACAAGCGGATCATATCAGTAGCAAAAGGCAGTGTAACAAATGGCGTTACAGGTACCGGGGCTTATAAAGGCCCGGGCGTATCTCCCGACGGTATGTTTGACCCGATGACTGCCGGACCAGGCACCCATACCCTCTGGTATGTATTCACTACAAAGGGTGGTTGTATCGATTCTGTATCTGCTGCCATTACCGTACATCCGAAACCACAACCTGCTTTCACTGCCAATGAGAGTATCTGTTTAGGAGAGACGGTGAATTTTGCAGATCAGTCAACCATCAGTACAGGTAACATTACAAGCTGGAAATGGTCTTTCGGAGATGGTAACGACGAAACACATACAAACAATACTCCTTTCGATAAAACTTACACCGCCTGGAATACATACAATGTAAAACTGGTAACAGTAAGTAATAACGGCTGTATCAGTGACACAGCCTCCCGGACGATTGCGGTGCATGCATTGCCGGTTACAGACTTTGCATTGCCAGGCAGCATATGTATACCTGATGGCACTGCCAGCTTCACGAACCAATCTGCTATTCCTGATAATGCCGGGCTGACCTATCAGTGGACTTTCGGTGATGGCGGCGTATCAACAACAGCGTCTCCGGTTCATAATTACAGGGCTGCAGGCAGCTACACAGTATCGCTGATTACAACTTCAGTATATGGTTGTACCTCCAGCAAAGAAAAAGTGCTGAGTAGCTTCTTCTCTCAGCCGACGGCCGACTTCTCTGTTGCACCGGATACACTGTGCCAGGGTGCTGACAACATCTTTACAGACAGAAGTGTAGATGCTGGTAACAATATCGTTTCATGGGCATGGACGTTCGGTGATGGTAGTGGAGCAACAGACAAGAATCCGGTGAAGCGTTACAGTCAGCCGGGTAACTATCCCGTGCAGCTGGTCGTAACCAATGGAGCAGGCTGTGTATCTGAACCATTCACCAGCAACGTAGTGGTATATCTGCAGCCGGTAATAGATGCAGGGCGGTCCTTCATCGTGCCACAAGGTACGCCGGTAACATTCAATGCTACTGCCAACGATTCTACAGTGCTTAAATTCCACTGGTCGCCACCCAATGGCCTGTCTGATCCTGGAGCGCTGAGACCAACGCTGCAGCCTATGGAAGACCAGGTATATACGCTGACAGCTATTGGAGACGGCGGTTGTATAGCGACAGATGAACTGTCGGTGAAAGTATTCAAACACGTAACAATACCTAATGTTTTTTCTCCGAATGGTGACCAGATAAATGACAGATGGGAGCTGACCAACCTGTCTGAATATGCGGATTGCACGGTAGAAGTGTTCAACCGCTACGGACAACGTGTGTACTACTCAGAGGGCTATAAGACGCCATGGGATGGTACTTACAAAGGACACTTATTACCACAGGCTACGTACTACTATATCATAAAACTAAAGAATGGATTTGCACCACTGACAGGGTATGTAGTCATTTTACTTTAACAACTTCTAAAAATATCGACCAAAATGAGAAATATACTATCTATCATCCTGGTATTGCCCTTTCTGATCTTTGCAGGCAATACAGCAAAAGCGCAGACCGATCCGCATTTCTCCCAGTATTATGTGTATCCGTCATGGCTTAACCCGGCGTTAACCGGTGCATTTGATGGCCAATATCGCATATCCGCCATCTATCGTAATCAATGGGGAAACATCAGTGATCCGTTCTCCACCTATGGCGTAGCAGCTGATTTTACCACTAACAAACAGTTCAACTTTGGCGCCAGTGTACTGAACCAGAAAGCAGGCGATGGTGGGTATAACTATACCACCGCTTATGGAAGCGCTTCCTATACTGGTGTACGTTTGGGTGCTGCTGGTACACACAGGATCGTGTTCGGTCTACAGTTTGGTATGATCCAGCGTAAGTTCGATGCATCCAAACTCACCTTTGGCGATCAATGGAATCCTATTACCGGTTACAATCCCGGCACGCCCAGTGGAGATGCTTTCAGCAGAACATCATCCACCTCATTTGATGCAGGCGCTGGTGTATTGTATTACGATGCCGAGCCAGGAAAGAAGTATAACATCTTTGGCGGTTTCTCCGTATCACATCTTACACGTCCTACCGACCAGTTCAGCAAGACCGGCGATGCCCGTTTCCCCATGCGCTTTACTGGCCATGCAGGGGTGAAGCTGGCCATCACTGATGTGATCAGTGTAACGCCTAACCTGCTGTACCTGAGACAGGGAAATGCAGAAGAGAAAATGGCAGGTGCCTATGGCCAGCTGTTTGTAAATCCCATCACGGATGTATTGCTAGGTGTGAACTACCGGTTCAAGGATGCGGTATCCACACATGCAGGTTTTACCTACAAGAATTTTACGCTTGGCGTAAGCTATGATATCAATACATCTGAGCTGAGCAAGATAGCCAGGGGTTCCAACAGTTTTGAACTGTCGCTCACCTTCATTGGCAGAAAGCTTTTCAGATCTCAGGAAGTGGAGTTTGTTTGTCCGCGTCTCTAACATGCACCTTCATCCATCAAACGTATTAAAAGAAAAACATGAAATATATCTTCCTCACAGTAGTACTGTTTACAGCAGTAACAATAAGCAAAGCACAGGTTGCTTATAACTACCTGCGGGCTGCTGACTATTACTACAAGAATGCAGAGTATAGTTCCGCTGCACCGTATTATGAAAAATACCTGGCAGGAACCAGGACAATTGTAAGCAATGCCGCCTACAGACCCTACAATACACAGCCATCTGCCAAGAAATCAATGGTGGCTGTAAGCAGTGAGCAGCAGGCTATCTATAAACTGGCAGAGAGTTACCGCCTCTTGCATGATTACAGCAAAGCAGTACCCTGGTATGCAGAAGCCATGGAGTTTGATAAAGCCACATTCCCACTGGCTCCTTATCATTATGCCGTATCATTGCGTGCATTGGGAAGGCATGAACTGGCGGAGAAAGCATTCACTTATTTCCTGGAATCATATACACAGCAGGATAACTATCGCGAAACAGCGCAGCGGGAATTGCAGAATCTCCGCTTCATCATTGCAGAGATGAACAAGCCCGATCTTAATATGTACAAAGTAGAAAAGGCGCCGGAAGTGATCAATCCTATTGGTGCCAACTATGCCCCTGTATGGTTTAAGGATAGTGTGCTGGTATTTACTTCTACAAGACCAGAGAAAGGAGCCAAAGGACATGCCTTCGTAAACCGTCTCTACACCGCTAACTACGCTGCCGGTCAACCGGATTCGGTCAACCTGCTGGCTATTGCACAACCGAAGGATGTTGACCAGGGAGTAATTGCATTGAGCCCGGATGGTAATACGCTCTTTATGACACGCTGGACAGTGAAACAGGGTAAGAAAAACGCTGCCATCTATAGCAGCAAAAAGAGTGGCGATACCTGGAGTGAACCGGTTCTGCTGGATACTATACTGAACGTACCTGGTTACAGTTCGCAGCAGCCATTTGTTACACCTGATGGTAAACGCCTTATTTACGCTAGCGACAGGCCTGGTGGTGTGGGGGGCTTTGACCTCTGGGAGGCAGAACTGAATGGAGAAGGAACACCTTTCTTTACAAAGAACCTTGGTCCGGAGATCAATACTGCCTGGAATGAAGAAGCGCCCTATGTGCATGCTGCTTCCAATCTGCTAATATTTTCTACTGATGGCAGGGTAGGTATGGGAGGCTTCGATTTCTTCTATTCGAAAGAATCTGCAGGTACCTGGAGTACGCCGGTGAATTTTGGTTATCCGGTGAACTCTGTAAAAGACGATATGTATTTCATCAGCAAAGGCAGTAAGGAAAACATCCTGGAGAATGTCTGGTTGTCGTCCGACCGTGCAGCCGCTTGTTGCCTGGAACTCTTCTCTTTACAGAAAGTAGTGCCACCACCGCCGCCGCCGCCACCTCCTCCTGCACCGCAACCAACGGTTATTGCACTGGAACCACCCACTACAGATGGCCCTATCGTACTGGAGAATATTTACTATGACTTCAACATGTCTTATCTGCAACCCGCGTCTTTCCCATCGTTGGACAGGCTGGTAGCGATGTTGAAGAAGTATCCTGCTATTGTGATCGAACTGAGTGCACATACGGATAGCAAAGGATCCAATGAGCTGAATGAAAAATTATCCGACGCAAGGGCGAAGAGTTGTGTGGATTACCTCGTGAGTCAGGGTATTGACGCCAGTCGTCTGCAAGCCAAAGGATATGCTGCTACTCGTCCGATAGCGCCTAATACAAATGCTGACGGATCTGATAATCCTGAGGGCCGTGCGCGTAACCGCAGAACGGAGTTCAGGATCATCAGCGGCAGGTAATAAGCTATCCGCACACCACTTTAAAAAAACAAGCTTATGTACAGAAAACCATTGTTGTTGCTGCTGCTGACCATCTTATCGCACGGCATATATGCACAGCAACAGCCGCATTATACGCAGTACATCCTGAATCCGTTCATCATCAATCCTGCGGTAGCAGGTATTGAGAACTACTGGGATGTAAAGGCAAGTCACCGGCACCAGTGGACCGGCCTGAATGGTGCACCGGTTACGACTTACTTAACCGTTCATGGTCCTCTTCGCAAAAGTGATTACCCGCAGGCGAGTGTGACGGGATTAACACCTCCGGGCGAAAATCCACGGGGTAGAGCTTATTGGCAGGAGTATACCACACCGCCTGCTCATGCCGGGCTGGGAGTGACTATTCTGAACGACAGGACCGGTCCATTGAACAGGTTCTCATTCAGTGCTACCTATGCGCACCACATTCCGTTGTCATCGCGTCTGAATGTGAGTGGTGGTATTTCCTTAGGCATGCAATCCGTATCTGTAGATGCTGCAAAACTGCGGTTCCAGCAGCCTAACGATCCGGTGATCGCTTCCAGTACCCTGCTGAATAAGTGGCGTCCGGAAGTGAATGCCGGTCTGTTGTTGTACGGTGCAGACTTCTATATAGGTGCGGCGGCCCAGAACATCGTTCCCCAGGAAATGACCTATGATAATGGTAAAGTAGTGGGTGATTCTCTATATCGGGGAAAGCTGGTGCCGCACCTTTTCTTCTCGGGAGGTTACAGGTTGTGGATGAATGAGGATGTCAGTGTATTGCCCTCTGTGATGGTAAGACTGATCACTGCAGCACCCGTCAGCTTTGATGTGAACGCCAAGTTCCTGTATAGGGACCGCATATGGATGGGCGCTTCCTATCGCATCAAAGACGGCTTTGCTGCTATGCTGGGTGTGAATATCAGTTCTACGATAAACATTGGTTATTCATATGACTACACCACTTCATCGTTGAATACGGTCAGCAAAGGCACGCATGAGATATTGATCGGTTTCCTGCTGGGTAACCGCTATGGCGACCTTTGTCCGAGAAATAATTTCTAGTAGCGGGATGGAATAATTCAACCTATAAATTTTCACAAAACATCATCATTAAACACTAACAAACAAATTACTTATGAAACGAATTTCGAGTTACTTCTTTGTCGCATGTATGTTCTCATTCATCATTGGTATCACATCCTGTGGAAAAGACGGCGCAGCAGGTCCTGCTGGTCCTGCTGGTCAGAATGGTTCAAAAGGTGATAAAGGAGATAAGGGGGACAAAGGTGATGCGGGATCTGTAAACATTACTTATTCAGAATGGCTGGATACACATTTTGCGCTGGATACAGCATCAGGCGAATATGTATGGAGTGCAGATGTGCCAGCAATTAATGCTGATCTGCTGAGCACAGGTTTTGTAAAAGTGTATTTCAACCTGTTTACTGCCGATCAACCCAACATTTCATCTATTCCTTATGTAGAGGGTGACCTGTATATCAGGGAAGTATTGACAGAAGGAGGATTACTGTTGTTCAGCAACTTCAATGTAAGCACTCAAACAGATAATAGCGGTAAAAAGAGGTTCCAGGTAAGATATGTAATTGTTCCAGCTAATGCTGCCGGTCGTGGCAGGAACATTAACTGGAGCAACTATGCCGAAGTGCAGGCACTTCTTGGCATGAAGAATTAGTTTACTAATGACCATCTCCATCAAAACCACATGTAAGATGGCTGCTTTATCCAGGGCGGCCGATTTTTTGAACTTCTTTTTTGCCCGGTATTTTTAAAACATAATGACATGACAAGATATTGTGACCTGACAGATGAAGAACTCATAAGAATGTACAGATCCGGCAATGACAGAGCTTTTACGGTGCTCGTACATCGCCATAAGAACAGGATCTTTACGACGATCATGCTGTTGGTAAAAGACCGATGCCTGGCGGAAGATATATTCCAGGATGTATTTATCAAAATCATCAATGCCTTCAACGAAGGCCATTATCTTGATAACAGCCGCTTTATAGCCTGGGCTGTCAGGATAGCCCATAATTGCTGCATCAGTCATTTCCGTAAAAAGACGGCTGCTTTTGCACTTATTTACAGAGATGATATTGCTAATAGTGAATATAAATACGTGGACAGCCAGGAGCTCCGCATTATCAAGCGGGAAACCTATGCTTCTGTACACGAACTGATCGACCGCCTGCCGGAAGCACAGCGTGAAGCGCTGATCTTACGGTTTTATGCCGACCTCTCTTTTAAAGAGATCGCACAGATTGTCAATGTAGGTATTAATACTGCATTGGGAAGGGTGCGATACGCTGTGATGAACATGCGAAAAATGATGGAAAGAGAACAAACACCTGAAGCTGTGTAAAAGCTCCTCCCGGAGCTTTTTACCGGTTTTATCCCCATACCGCAGACATGATGCAGTCCGACCATTTTTTTACTGGCCATCTCCTTAAAAAAGCCTAAATTGAATAAGCAAGTAGCTTATTGCTTTGGGATACTTTTGCATTTACAGGACGCCCCGGAATCATGATTAGTTTAGAGTTGTTTAGCCAATTTAGCCAAGTTACCAGTTAACCCGTAATCAACAGTATCCCCAACTATCACAGGTCTGAAATTGAAATGAAGCCCAGTTTTTTTTATGAAGAGGATTTTCCTGCTCATTTGTTTCCTTTGCTGTCTGCATACCCTGTTGGCACAGACTGTCTATAACGTATCAGGCACTATCAGGGATACAACCGGTCAGGAAATGATTGGAGCTAACGTATGGCTGATGGCGGGCCGCGATACAATGCATACTATCAGTAATGATGCCGGTAAATTCATTTTCAGGAATGTACCGCAGCCGGTCTTTACTATCCGCGTCACTGTGATCGGATACGATACCTGGTACCATGAATTCTCATATAAAGAAGCAGGCACGCAGATAGATCTGCCGCTTATTAAACTCTCCATCAAGACAAGTACATTGAAAGAAGTAGTGATAAAAGGTAGTTTGTCGCCCGTGGTCATGAAAGAAGACACCATCGAATACCGCGCAGATCAATACCATCTGCGCGCCAATGCCGTAGCGGAGGATCTGCTGAAACGCCTGCCCGGTATGCAGGTGGATATGGAAGGGAACGTACAGACCATGGGTAAACGGATCACCAAGGTCAGGATTAATGGTAAAGACTTCATGATCACCGATATCAAGACCCTTACACGTTTACTGCCGGTAGACCTCATTGATAAAATACAACTCATAGATGACTATGGTGACCTGGCACGTGCTACAGGCCGCAAGACAGGAGAGCCGGAGAAGATCATCAATATCCAGACAAAAGCAGATCTTGAAAAGGTGTACCAGGGGCAGGCATTGGGTGGTGTTGGCAATGATGGCCGGTATAATGCTGCTGTACTGGCGAATTATTTCAGTGAGAAACAACAGCTCTCTATTAATGGTAATACCAACAATATCAGTGCACAGGTAGGTAATACCATCACTTCTACTGTGAACGCCAACTACCGGGGCAACTTCTCCAAGGAGTTTTCAATGAATGTCGGCGTCATTGGCGGACGTACCACCAGCGACATGGAGTCGCTGAGCACTTCGAAAACAGTGACCACCGATGGTACGCTTTCCAGTATTAATACCAGCAATAACAGTAGTCGTAATGATAATTATAATATCAACGTTGGGGCTGAATACAAACCGAAAGAGGGGGATATGGTCAACTTCAACCTGAACTATAGCGGCAACAAGTCTTTCAACAGTAGTATGAACAGCGCTATTCAAAGCGGCTTGCAGCGTAAGGACCAGATCTCTACCGGTTTGAACAACAACACTACACCTGTTTTCCTGGCAGGCCTGTTCGCTTCCCACCGTTTCAAAGGACTGGGAAGGATCGTATCCATGGGGCTCTATGTCAATACGACAAAAAACAACAATTTACAGGACGGTATTGACAGCCTGCGTTACTATAATCCTGATAGTACTATTGCCAAAGATTCGCTATTACATCAGATACTTGATAAGAAGAACAATACCTTTACTTCCAATGCCCAGTTATCATACGTGGAGCCGCTGGATTCTGCCAACAGCCTTGAACTGCGTTATTCTGTCAACTACAACCATACTGATAACGGACAGGAAACCCACTGGATCAATCCTGACGGCAAGACCAATTTCATTGACTCATTGAGTAATCGATATATCTACACAATGGTGCAACACCAGGTAGAGCTGAACTTCCGCAGGTCAAAGAACAAATGGGATTACACTTTCGGTATGCGCTTACAGCCAGCCAGTCTGACGAGCAGTATGGCGGGTGGCTTAAACAGGGCAGTTGTGACCAGCAATAAGCTGGTACCTGTCTTCCGTATTCAGTACAAACTTACCAAGCAATCCATGGTAAGCCTTTCTTATTCCGGCAATGTGATCTTCCCGACTTATCAACAGTTACAACCGGTACCTGACCTGACCAATGCACAGTTCCCTATTATTGGTAATCCTGATCTGCGTCCTGCATTTGCACATTCCGTCTTCTTTAACTACCGTACTGCAGGCATGAACACCTTATTCGTTCACCTCTCCGGAAACTTCACACAAGATAAAGTAGTGACGAATGTTTCTCTCGTAAAGGATACTTTTAACACCGTTAAACAGGAGACCCGCTTCCTGAATACTAACGGTGACTACAACTTCCGCTTTATCTACGGATGGTCTTATCGCCTCGCTGATGGTAAATACAACCTTTTCCTGGATGGAAACAGCTCTTATAACAATAATATCCTGTATATGGATAACGTCCGTAAAACAGGCCAGAATCTAATGATCACGCAATCTGTCCGTGCCAATATGCTGAGGGAATTCGTTGAGTTGACCACCGGTGTGGCTTATACTTACAACAGGAACGTTTACGTGTTACAGCAGAATAGTATTACCAATATCGGCACCTGGAATTTTAACCTGAATGGAAAGGTCTATTTCCTGAAAACATTCAGCCTGGGGGCTGATGTGAATAAACAATTGAACAGTGGTTATAGCGGGGCCTTGTCAGCTAATCCGCTGATGGTGAATGCTACCTTGGAAAAGATGCTCTTCAAAAGGAAGCTGACTGTCCGTCTGCAGGGATTTAACCTGCTGGATGAGACGTCGAGATTGTCGCAATCCATATCAGGGAATACCGTGACAGAGAATCAGAATAGATTGCTGGGGAGGTATTTTATGGCGACGTTACAGTGTGATTTGAGGTTGTTGAAGGGGAAGTAGGGGGAAATTTAGGGGTTTTCGAAGGGTTATCTATCTATTTGGGAAGGTTTGGGGAGGAGGAAGGTTTAGTACTTTAAAGATCTTGAATATTTCAGCCCTCGGTTTTTTGTCGCTGTGATCAGAGCGGTTGAGTTCAAGAGAGGCTGCATTTTGAATGGCATTGTCTAAATAAGGCCTGAGTGTTTTATAAATGTTTTTTCTTTTCAAATAATCCTGGCGTTTGTTATAGCCTTTAATGAATGGAAGTATTTTAGCGGAGACCTCTTCACAGGAGCCAAACAGCTTAGCGGTTTTTTCGAAATGTAATAGCACCCATGTTTCAAAGCAGGGATTATTAATATATACAGTGAAATAATCTGGATCAAGACATGCAATATCATTTTTGAATGCCGCTATTTTTTTCTCTGAAATAACCGTATCAAAATCAATCAGGCAATAGACGTGGTCATAGCCTTTTTCAACTAACGATTTTGCCGATTCAATAATTCTTTTGTAGGAACCACCTTTGTGCGCTTTTCCTGGCAGTTCTGGTTTTATGACAACATCTTCGAGCTGTTCCAGTTCCTTTAGCTGATCAAAGTAAATTTTCTCAATAAATCCATCGCCCACGATGGCCACTACCTTTTTGAAGTTTCTGTGTTCTGTTCTTCTAGTCATGGTTTTTAGATATAAAGATGCTGCCGAGGTCAGGCTTTGCACCGAGTTTCCCAGTTTTATATGAATTAATAATGGATGCCCCTTTTCTAAGAACGCTGGTATCAAAGTCTGCCAGAGAGTATAAGTCAGTTGTCCCATTTTCTTTTTTCTCTGTAAACCAAACAGCGTCATTTCTGATGTTTTCTTTATCCTCAAGGAGGGATAGGTTATGTGTTGTAATTGCCAGCTGTGAAAATGTGGAATTTGCAAGATGAACCAGTATGAAATGTTTCATAAGATCTGTATGAAGAGATGTTTCCAGCTCATCGATGGTGATAATCTTATTTGAATTAATCAGCGTGTTAAGTATGCCGCTAAGACCGTAGTAGCGTAATGTTCCCCTTGACTCCATGCTGTTTATTAAT
Organism: Chitinophaga ginsengisoli; assembly: GCF_003014595.1. Lineage (GTDB taxonomy): Bacteria > Bacteroidota > Bacteroidia > Chitinophagales > Chitinophagaceae > Chitinophaga > Chitinophaga ginsengisoli. The sequence continues at coordinate 76,211 of NZ_PYGK01000005.1, forward strand.
TCATAGGAGGTTGCAGTTCCCTCTTCTTTCACTGTGTGTTTAAAAAATATATCTCTTGTAGTAATCTTTTTATCTCTTAATAATTGATTTTTTTGTTTTTCAGAAATCGACCATGCGGCGAGTCTGTTAAGCGTGATTTCATCAAGCTCTCTTTGAGTTGTTTTGATATCAATGCCATCAATTTGAATGTCGGCTTTTTTGAGGATTTCGAGGATATCGGTTTTGAATGTCGGATCATCCTGAACTTTGTCACTTGTCCAGTTAAAAAGGTTGGTAGTGGGACGGACGCTGCTCATCAATGTTTCATTGAACCATTTAATGACGGTATTGAGTGCTGGTATGTTAACATTGGTTTTATTAAAAGCGCCAAGAACAGTATTGTTCCAAAGCGTATTCCCTTCTATTATGGCTAGCTCTTTATTATTGACTTTTAAAGTACTGCCAAATGATATTTTGGAAACTTTATTCTCAATATCGGTTGTTCTGGTGTAGAAGTCTGCTACCCGGTTTTTGGGGTAATATTGCAGTCTTTCACTCAATATATATAGCCGGGTAAACTGAACGTGATAGTTATACCTTACCTTATTTACCAGGAACGCTATTTGTAGCGATGAATGCTGAGACTTCGAAGTACTATCGAAGAGGAAGGGCTGGAACTCTAATTCGTCATTCTTGTCATTTAGTGGGTTTAATGACAATTCTCTGAGAAACTCAATTGCTTCCAGCAAGGTAGATTTGCCGGATGCGTTTGCCCCATAAATTATTAGTAGTTTAAGTAATCGGAGACCTGGTATTGGTTCAGCGATATAGTAATCTGATAAATGCTCATCAGGGGTTGCCTCAAAAGATATCTTTTTCGCCTCTCTTATAGGGCCAAAGTTGCTTATCTCAAATTCAATAATCATAAATTTGGATTTTAAATGGGTATATTTGCAATATATCCGCAAAATTATCCAATAAAATCCAGAAATGAATATTTTACCTGAATTTCCATAACCTTCTCCTCACCACTACTTCCATATGCACCGGCCTGGCCGAAATATCCTTTGTCTTGCTTACCCGTGTGACCGGCACCAGGGTCCGCAGCCCAAATTGCCAATTTCCGGCCATATAATCCAGTTCTGCCACTCCACTGATATGCACCCTTGATAGATCTTGTTTTTCCTCATCCGTGGCAGGAAAAACACCGTTTTGTACAATTTTCATGAGGGTATCCTTCACTATCCGATGCATAAGCGCATGTTGTAAGAAAGATGCCTGTATACCCGCGCCTACCTGCCATTTAGGATGGACAGGAAGTTGGTATTGCAATGCTACTCCCCAACCAAGTTGTTTTACCAGGGAACTGGTAGTATCAAATGGGTACAGTTGGGCGTCAACGTTGGCATGTACATTAGGTTTAGGCGTAACGCTGACAGAAGGCTGTACATCAAGTGACAACGCACCTTTCCACAGTTTCCTTTCAATTCTTACAGTGGGTATCAGGCGGCGATAGAATTGATCTTTACCATCAGGGCCAAGAAAATAGAAACTGCTATCATATAAAGGCAGTGCTACATTTAGCTGAATATACAAGGCCCATAGTTTTTCCGCCTGCTTACCGGGGGAATGGCGTAATGCAAGCGGGGCTGCTTTATGTTGTAAGCTGATATTATATCCTGCAATGGAAGATTGTATCAACGATAATTGTAGTGGGGGATGGGTTTCTGCTTTTCCCGCTTGTCGTCTATCTTTATTTGTATAAATGCTGATAGCTAGCTGCTGTTGCTCTATTGCCAGTGGCTCAGCAACAGCGGTAGTAGCTGTTTCCCCAGAACGTTTTTTGCTGGATGCAAATGACCTGGCCAGTTGTTTATCTGTTACGGGTCGTTTAGCAGTAGATCTTTCTTCGACAAGAGGATATTCGTTAGTAGCAAGCTGCTTTACCAACTGTTTGTCTGTTGCCTGTTGCTTAGCTGTGGTATTTCGTTCGAAGGAATGTTTGTTAGTAGCAGACCACGCCGGAGCTTGCTTGCCGGTCAGCTGTTCAGAAGTAGGTTGAGTGGTAGTTTTTCCGGAAACGGGATGTGTCCTGTCAGCAATTAGTGACGGTTGTAATGATGATCCTTGTATTGTTGCTGATGCTTGTGATGATTGTGACGCTGGTAGTGCTTGAGAAGATGAAGTATTGCTGGCAGTATCTGATGCATTGCTTATCGTTGAAGACATCGTATGCGATAATACTGTATCCGTCAGTGCATGATTGTATGACGTCCGAGGTACTGATTGCTTATAAGCCAGGCTGGTATCATGGACATTCTTTCCAGAATATGCCAGCTGTGTATTATTACGGTATTGCCAGCAGAAGATACCGGCTGCTGCTATTACAGCTAGCACAAATAATCCCTTTATCCATATGTAACGAATATGCACACGGGCTGACAAATTCCCCTCTACGGGCAATTCCGCGTCCAGCTTTTGTCGCATGGACTGCCATGCCTGATCGGCAGGCGGGATGGGAATTGGGAATTCCTCTTTGTTGAAATTTATATTATCCGAATTTTGCTCAGCCATTTTAAGAATAATACTTTAATAATACCGGCTTTAATTTGCTCCTTGTCTCACTCAGGTGCCATTTTACGGTACCCTGGCTCAGTTGTAATCTTGCACATATCTCACTAATAGAAAAACCTTCAAGATAAAATAAGATGCATATAGCCCTGGTGGCTGGTGGTAAAACATCCAGCAGTTTATAGATATCTCCCGACTCCATAGCAGAGAGTGGATTATCGTTATAAGAAATATCAATGCTCGCTACATCCACATGTTCTGCCCATTTTACGTTTTTAAGCCTGTCCAGTGCCGTATTGCGTACTATGGTATATACCCAGTTGAAGAATTGTCCCTTATCGTCTTTAAACAGTCCTATATTTTTAAAAACCTTTAGCATACCATCATTCAGCACTTCCAGTGCGTCTGCCTGTTCCGGGAAGAATTTCCGACATAACAGAAATAGAGCAGGGTAAAACTTTTTATAAAGTTTCTCCTGACCTAAACGGTCATTAGCTACGCACTGTTTGATCAATTCCTGAATATCTTCCAAATGAAATTGTTCCGATAGGTATACAATAAGTTATGCTGATGTTATGCCGGCATATATCCTTACAAATGACTTTTACCGGATAGCTCCCCTTATGAGCGTCTCCGGTAAAAGTACTATAGCCTGCTCCGCTACAGTAGTACTTGTGGCCTTAGCTACTGTAACGATATTGAGCCAGATTAGTTACAGCCGTTACCTGGATCTTTTACGTAATCCAGTGGTGTCATGATGCGGGAACGTATCATATGGCGGCTGGGGTGGATTCGGATAGGAAGGGAACGTATCGTGTGGTGGATACGGTGGATGTGACGGGAATGTGTCATACGGTGGATAGGGAGGATAGGACGGAAAGGTATCGTGTGGTGGGTTAGGGATATGCGGGAATGTATCATGCGGTGGATAAGGGAATGTATCATGCGGCGGATGCGGAATACTGTCATGCGGAATGGTGTCATGAGGAATCGTATCATGCGGGATAGAGTCATGCGGAATAGTATCGTGTGGGATGCTATCCGTAGGTATAGAATCGCGGTCATATGCCAGCCCCTTGTCCTTCATCTTATCTTGCAGGGACTCCTTGGTACAGGAACTTTGTATGAAGATAATAAACCCGGTAACGGCCAGGACTCCGATAAGTTTTTTCATAGAGTAATTGTTTATATAATGATGAACGGTGGGCGGATGGCAAAAGGTTGGGTATGCTGAAAAATTTTTTCCGTCATGATAGATTTTACATTCAGGCTGTTATAATACCGTCAATGGGGATGTTTTAAAACTATCTTAAATAGCGTTGATTCGTAGCGTATTATGATATAGGTGCTATTATAAGGTCAAAATAGCATGAGAAAGGAAATCCCGTATGAAAATATACTTTGACAGCAAGGCAACTTTTCCGGTGAAACACACGTATTAATTAAAAGACAGTGCTTTAGACGTCTCATGTCCTGTTTTCTCCACTTAGTGAAGCGTAAAAAATACGGTTCTGATTCAATTTTGTCATGATAATGCAGCATGCCTTGTTGCATGCCGATATCCATTCACCGTTAAATCAAAAAGAAATGATAGTGTTGTTTGAAAAACGTCCGGTGATAAAATCTGTAAATACAGGGTCACATAAAGGCAGACATGTCCGGACATCAACGCGAAAGCCTTTCATCTGGGCCCTTGGTAGTGTAGTAATGTTGTCAGTGTTGAATGTGGGTTGTAGTAAGACTAATGGATATGGTGGTAATAATCCTCCTCCTGCCACCAACAACTATAGCCAGGTAAACCTTGTTACAGACGTTGGCGGTGGTCCTTATAGTTCTACGTTGGTAGATGCCCATCTTATCAATCCCTGGGGCGTTGCTTTTAATCCGACTGGTGTTATTTGGATAGCGGCGAATCATACCGGCGTCAGTACTGTTTATGATAAAAGTGGTAATACCGTGATCTCCCCGGTTACCATTGCATCCCCTGGGCATTCTACCGGAGGGGCGCCTACAGGTATTGTATATAATAGCACTACGGATTTTGCAGTAGGTGGTACACCGGCTAAATTTATTTTCGATACAGAAGACGGTACTATCACGGCGTGGGCTTCTGGTAGCGTGGCCACTGTTGTTGCCGACAGATCTGCATCAGAAGCAATTTACAAAGGACTTGCTTTAGCAAAAGATGGTGCAGATAATTTTCTGTATGCCGCTAACTTTCATGCAGGCACTATAGATGTTTTCGATAAGGACTTCCATATGGTCACCACTAAACCGTTTATAGATCCAAATCTTCCTGCAGGCTTTGCACCATTTAATATCAGGAGTATCGGAGATAACCTGTACGTCACCTATGCAAAACAGGACGCGAATAAAGAGGATGATATGAAAGGTGATGGTAATGGCTATGTGGATATCTTCAAACCAGATGGTTCCTTTATAAAAAGATTTGCATCACAGGGCGCACTTAACTCTCCATGGGGCATCGTTGCCGCTACTGCCGGATTCTGGGCAGTTGATAACACCATCCTTATCGGGAACTTCGGTGATGGAAAGATCAGTGTCTATGATCAGGATGGAAAGTTCTTAGGCCAATTGAAGAAAGGAGATAATCCAATTGTTGTTGATGGATTGTGGGCACTGGAGAATAATATACCTTCTACGGGGGCAAATCAGTTATATTTTACAGCTGGTCCTACTGATGAGACGCATGGGGTATTTGGGTATATATTGAAAGCGTATTAGACTCCTATGAATATATATAGCTCCGGCACCTGTATTTATAAGGTGCCGGAACTTTTAATAGTTGTTAGTTCGCATTTGGCCAGGTTGGTTCACCACGTTTCATTTTTTCAAAGTTATCCTTAATCTCAGTATCACCGGGAGAAGCGGCTACTGCCTTTTCCTGCCATTGGAGTGCTTCTTGCTTGTTACCAAGTTTGTATAACAGATTGGCATGGGTATCCATAGTGGATGCAACACGGAACTGGTCGGTTTCCTTGCTTATGGCCTTTTGACTCCATTCCACTGCTTTTTCTAATTCTTCCTTTTTGTTGCTTTTCTCAAAAAGTGTCCATGCCCAATCGTTATAAGCACCGGCATGATACCGGTCATCATACCTGGTAGCTGCCTCCACAAGGTTTTGGGTGGCATTTTGCTGATCCCTGCTTGCGGCGTTAAGGTATCTGATCACACAGAGCCCGCGGATCATTTCTCCTTCTAATGGCTGATGTTGATGAATGACAGCTTCTACTTTATTCCAGTCAGGTTTTTCTGTCAATAAGCTTTTAACCTCGTCATCAAAGATGATCGTTTCCAGTTTAGCCGTTATCGATCTTGGGCTGTTGGCCATGCCTGCAATGGAAACACTTTTTTCCAGTATGGAAAAGCCGGGATCTGTTCTCTTTGTAGTGACTCTCTCTATAAAAATGAGATTATTTTCCTGGAATGGATTCTTCAGCTTATTGATGTATTCGGCAGAAAACCTGGCAGCATTAACCGCGTCTTTATTTTGTAAGGCCAGGAGAGTAAGGCTGCGAAGGAAAGCGGAATCATTTTTTCCTGATTTATATTCCTGCAGACGGGCTGCATAATCCTTATTGATGGTATCGGCAACTGCTGCGGAGAAGGCCTTTGTGCTGGCCAGATAATTCTTTGTTACCGGCCATACTCTTGCGTGAATATTCCTTATAATAGCAGCAGGTAGTTTTATAATAGCTCTATCGTAGGTCATGAGACCATTCTGCTCTGATTCAACATCAAATGGCTGGGTATAAATGGAAGCACTGAGTCCTTCCTGTTCCAACACTTTCAGCGAGTCGACCATCTGTGTATATTGCTTTTGCATTATGGGAGGAGTGACTACGCCATCATATCCCCAGCCGGCTTGCAGATCATTCCACAGATGTCCCTCTATGGGAACACCGATACCTCCAAACTCACCCAATACACGTGCTTTGCCTGGCATTGCAGGTGCATTCCTGGGAAAAGGGTAGGAGTGTACATCTGCAATGTCTGATCCTATCCAGGCATTTGGAGAAGGGCTGCGAAGCAAATCATTGACATATAACATTTCTCCCGAATGGCCATTAACAATACGGGAGGGATCGGTTTGTTTTATCCACCGGGTCAAGCGTTCCTGGTCATACTGTCCCCATTTTTCATTAAACAGCACCCAGGTGGTGATGCAGGGATGATTGTACAGTTGTGCAATATTCTCCGCGCTTTCCTTTTCAAACTCAGCGTGGCCATCCTGCGTATCGTTACCGGGATTGACCATATCCTGCCATACCAGCATACCTATCTTATCAGCATGATAATACCAGCGATCAGGCTCAATCTTGATGTGCTTACGGATGGTGTTAAAGCCCATTGCTTTAGCTGCTTCAATATCAAACTTTAGTGCAGCATCGGTAGGAGCGGTGTATAGACCGTCGGGCCAGAAACCCTGGTCGAGTGTACCGAGGTTGAAGGTGTATTGATTATTCAGAAATATCCGGTCTCTACCTTTTTCATCTTTCTGAATAGCAATTTTACGCATGCCGAAGTAGCTTTTCACTTCATCTGCTACTTTACCGTTTTTTACCAGCTTTACTTCCAGGTCATATAAAAAAGGATCATCCGGACTCCATAGATGCGGATTGGCAATAGATAACAGTGCCGGTTTACCTGCTGGCAGTTTTACTGTGGACACCATCTTTGAACCGTTTTTTGTAGTAAGTACTACAGTGTATCCTGAGAGATCTGAGGATTTACTATCCTTGACGGCAATGTGCGCAATAGCCTGCTGTTTATCAATATCGGGAGTGATCCTGATAGATTCAATGAATGTGGAGGGAACGGTTTCCATCCATACTGTTTGCCAGATGCCACTGCTGGGTGTGTACATGATACCTTGCGGACTGAGAACCTGTTTCCCATGAGGATTTGGTCCTAGATCGGTAGGGTCCCATACTTTAACTACCAGTTCATTTTTCCCCGACTGCAATGCGTTAGTGGCATCCAGCGTGAAATGCTGATATCCTCCCCTGTGTGTACCTAGCTCTTTACCATTCAAATAAACAGTGGCCTCGAAATCTACCGCACCAAAATGCAGCAGCAGTCGTTCATCTGTTTTTAATGCTGGTTTTTCGAAGTTATGCTTATACCAAAGCAGTTCATTCGCCTTTATTGGCTTTTTCACCCCGGACAGCGCAGATTCTATCGGATAAGGAACCAGGATGTTACCAGCATAGCTCTCCGGAAGCCCAGATGTTTTATCCGTGATTACGTACTGCCATAGCCCATTCAGGTTTTGCCATTGTGGGCGGACCATCTGGGGGCGGGGATATTCTGGTAATACCTTTGTTGGATTGACCTGTTCTGCCCAGCGGGTAAGAATAGTACCTTGCTGAATATGCCAGGTTGTTGGTTCCTGTGCCATGGCAGCCGTAGTTATAAAAGCGGAGCATAGGCCCAGCAAAAGAGATGTACGTTCTTTTTGAAACATTAGGATGTGAGATTTATTTTGAGTTAAAAGCAAAAGGAGTCATCAGTAATGATTGATACGGACCAACTCCAGGTCCGGGCTATCATACATTACGCCTCTTATTACCAGTGTTATATTTTTCAAACGTGCAATATCATAGTAGTAGAATCCTGTCAGCAGTTCATCCGTTACAGCATCATATACTTCAATGAAATACTCCTGATTGGAGGCTTTTGCTGGAAATGAGATAAAGTCTGACACTCCTTTGTATGGAAGATTATCCACCGCGCTCCCGATAGGTTCACCGGAAATGTTAATACGAAAGCCATTACTGTTAGGCGAGAGATTTACAAAGCGTACGCCAGTGGTGCTATCTGTACGGATGGGTATTTCATCTTTCACTAAAAGACCACTTACGTTGTCGGGATAACCATGCATAAAAAGACTGTAAACATCGCCGGGAGCAAATGTGACGTCCTGATTAAATATAAGTTTGGTGGTATCATTTGCTAAAGCGATGCTCAGAGGAACCTTACCCACAGGTACGCCAAATGTCAGGGCTCCGTAACTATATTTGCCATCATTGTAGGAATAATTCAAGGATTTAGAGTTTGCAAAAATGAATGGTTTTCCCGTAAAGTTCATTTTAATGTCTGTATTGTATGATGCGATGGCATTCACAAGGTTTACAGTGGCTGCATACCCTGATATATCGACATCTTCTTTTTTGCAGGAAGAAAGAAAGGATGTTGTCAACACTATAAATAAGATATAATATTTCATGTGCTACTTTATTAAAGATTACAAATAACTTACCGGCGGTTTCTTATGGTTGTTCGAGATAGCCGGGATTCTGATGTCCACGCAAAGCGGGGTTGTACATGAACTCACTATAAGGAATAGGCAATAAAGCCTTGTAAGGCGCCCATGTTGTCCCTTTTTGCTGGGCTACAACAGACATAACTGCATTTAGCTGATCTCTGCGCTGAAGATCAAACCAGCGGTCTCCCCATTCCATAAACAATTCTGTCTGGCGTTCCTTTGCAATTGCTTTGAGCAGATCATTCTGAGAAGCAGCAGTTGTGCCTGGCACTCCTGCACGGGATCTGATGATGTTCAGGTCAGATGTTGCACTGTTGTCGCCGGTAAGATTGTTAAGGTGTGCACGGGCTTCGGCACGGATTAAATACTGTTCTGCCAGGCGAAGCACCATAGTATATTCCTTTTGTTCCATTACTGCCCATCCCGCTTTGTACTTATATGGAATAATTAGTCCTGATGTGCTCTTCGTAATCCATGATGCTCTGCGGATGTCATTTGCTTCAAAAGCGTTCAGTATAGAGGGACTTACATAAAAGAACGGATTCCTTTGGGATGGGTTGATCAATGATCTGCCATCTGGCGCGTTAGCACCTTGTTGGTCAAGCGGGTTGGGTTGTAATTGCCAGATGGCTTCTTTACTATTCTTAAGGAAGACCTGGTTTACGTCAGCCAGTAATACATAGTTGGCATCGTTGATCACTTTACCTGCTTCCGTTTCAGCTTCCTGCCATTTTCCCATATATAAGTATACCCTTGCGAGGAGTGCAGTAGCAGCAGCTTTATTAGGGCGTATTCTTTCGGATGTAGGACTCACAAGATCCTTGTCTAAAAAGGCAGTTTTAAGGCTCTCCTGTGCCTCTTTCAGATCTTTAACCATCTGCTCGTACACAAGTTGCTTATCTGTACGTGGTACAGCACTATTCGCTTTGAAGTCTGTAGTCAATACTAATGGAACATCTCCATAGAGGTTGACCAGGTAAAAATAGAGCCAGGCTCGGGTAAACTTAGCTTCACCTGTCAGAATAAGTTTTATGTCCTCCGGCAGGGTCGCAGATTTTTCTACCCCTTCCAGCAGGCTATTCACCCTATAAATATGGTCTCTGTATGTTGCTTCCCACATGGTCCAGGCACTATTGCCGCCGGTTGCCGCATTCGTATAATCAGGATATGCCGCGGGATTTGTCGGAATAAGTTCATCCGCCCTTAATCCTGTTCTGATCGAAAGCCCATAGATATCTGTAAAAACATCATCTGCGGCACCGATGCGTGCGTATATGCCGGTCATAGCGGCAACCGCCGTGCTTGTATTAGAGAATACTATTTCAGATGTGGCCTTGTCAATTGGAAGGTCAACCTCAATCAGTTTTTTACATCCACCCAATAAACAGCCGGTCAGTAACAAGAGCAGCGTGTAAGTGGTATATCTTGTGCTATAAATGATTTGCATAGTTGTTATAATTTTATATGGTCGCAGCATCGGTCAAATGAAGTGATGAACGAGGCATTATGTTGTTATAATCCGATCTGTATGCCTGCTGTCAATACCCTGAGCAGGGGTAATGAAGATGCACTCTGTGTTTCCGGATCCAGGCCTTTATAATTTGTGATTGTTAGCAGATTCTGGCCCTGTATATAGACTTTAAAGTTTTGCAGATGATACTTCGAAATCCAGTGTGCAGGAAGGTTATAAGAAAGAGCGACATTCCTCAGGCGTAAAAAAGAGGCGTCAACCCAACCGAGATTGCTCTCATGGGCTTTATTTAAAAGCGGCGTAATAGGTTCACTATAATTTTCTGACGAGAATTTTTGGTAAGCGGTTATATTTCCCGGTTTCTTCCAGTTATTTAGCAGCTCAACAGGAATGTTGCCATATTCCTGGCCTGGCTCGCTGGAAAAGGAGCCAGGATTTCTTGAGATGAATACATAATCAAATAGATAGTTACGTCCGGTCTGATGGGTGAATTGAAGGAAGAATGAAAGATCGAATCCTTTAAAAGAGAGTGTATTGGATACTCCGATGGTCAGTGGTTTCGTGTTAATCTTCATGCCCTGTGTATTGCCATTGTCTTTGTCTGTATTTACGTTTCCATCTGCATCGACAAACTGATAGAGGCCTGTTGCCGGATTTACCCCTTTTGAGATATAGGCTATTGCAAACCCAGTGAATGGTTTGCCTACGGTGACAAAGCGGTTTAGTCCATAACCGTTATATAATCCATCAGGATTTGCTAATAGTTTGTTGTACTGTAATCCAAAATTAGCGGAGGTCGACCATGTGAAATTCTTTGTGGTGACGTTTCTGGTGTTGAGTATGAAATCCCATCCGCTATTTTGTATTTCCGCATGCTGATTAGCTATTATGGTAACGGCGCCTCCGGTAGAAGGCAAGCGGTAAGTGCCCAGTTGGTCAGATGCTCTTGTTCTCCAGAAAGACGTAGTCAGTAAAATACGATCATTAAAAAATCCGGTTTCCAGGGCAGCTTCCATTTTGCGGACTTTTTCCCAGTGGTAGTCAGGGTTGGCCACGCCCATTGAACGGATAGGCCTTATGTCCTGATAAGACACATTGGGGATACCCTGATATAGTTCAAGGTATTGATAATCGCCAATGCCATCATTCCCATTAGTACCAATGCTGAATCTCAGTTTGCCATATGATAGGAATGGTAATTTTTTTTTCACAGGTTCTTCCTCACTAAAGATCCACGCCAGACCCGTCGACCAGAAATTTCCAAACTGGTAACCCGGACCAAAACGGCTACTACCGTCTCTGCGTCCTGTTATATTCACGAGATATTTATTCTGCCAGTTGTAGCTCAGGCGAGCAAATATGGCCGCATACTTGTATTCTGAAGTGTTGTTGGTGGAATAGGTGATTGGCGCAACAATAAAGCTTTTTAAAAGTGCATCACTTGTGTAACCTGTGCCGGTAATAGTTTCATTTTCCTGACTTTGGTTCTGTATTGTTATGCCGACTAAACCATCTAGTTTTCCTGCACCTACCTGACCAGTATAATTAATCTGTGGATCGAATGTGAAAGATTTATTAAGCAGGCTGGTCAAAGATGAGGCGCCTTTAGCTGTAGTGTCAGCCGGATCAAAAGAGGCGATAGGTGTGAGCCCCAGATTGCGGGTCCTTATTTCAGAATATCCTGCTGACGCTCTTGCAGAAATATTTTCCGATATCTTATAACTGAATTCTGTGTTCCCTCTTAAATTATTGTTTTTGGACAACGATGTTTGTAATAATTGGGCATATGGATTTTGCCAGGTACCGGTTTTATTGGTAGCAGTCGGATCAGGTTCCCAGTTGAGTGTACCATTCTTTGCATAAATGGCCGGAGCATTTGGAGCCAGTGTGACCGCCAGTGTTGTAAAATCGTTGCTGTTGGAAAAGGAAGTATTGAATGTATAGGAACCGCTTAGCGATGATTTAAACCTTCCATTCTCTGAGTTGCCGGAAATGCTAAAGTTAGCGGTACCATTCTCAAATTTATTATCGCCCGGAAAAACGTATTTCTGTGTGCTGAAATTTCCACCTACGAGGTACTGAACAGTCGGAGAGCCGCCGGACACCGAAATATTACCATTATAGGACATTGCCGTTCTGCCGAAAAACTCTTTTTGCCAATCTGTATACCTGTTCTGATCCCAGACGGTCAGATCATAATTTGAATAGTTTTTTTCCTGGGTTTGTTTGTCGGGAGGGATCATACCATTGTTGGCATAAGCTTCCCGGCGCATTTGCAGATACTGCGATGTATTGAGCAGGTCCAGTTTTTTTGAAACCTGGCTGATACCTGTGGAAAGAGATAGGTTTATGCTGGTGGCGCCTGCCTTACCTTTTTTGGTGGTAATGAGTATCACGCCGTTACCGCCACGTGAGCCATAGATGGAAGTAGCATCGGCATCTGACAATACATCTATTTGTTCGATGTCATTAACGTTAATAAAACTTAGCGCTGATAACTGATTTCTGACAAGCCCGAATGATCCCGACCCTGCCTTCAGTGTATTTGGATAGGGGACGCCATCCACAATAATCAGGGGCTCCGATCTGAGAGAACCCGTACTTAAACTATTCTGACCTCTCAACTGGATATTTACTTCTGCATTCGGTAAGCCTGAAGTAGGAGTGATAACCAGGTTAGGTACCCTGCCCATCATAGCGATCAGTGGATTGCTTACCGGTTGCTGGTTGATATCGCGTCCTTTCAGTGTGATAACAGTGCCGGTATTTAATCTTTTAGTGGTATTGTAATAGCCTTTTACCACTGTTTCATCGAGATCGGATACATATTCTTTTAATGGTATGACGCCTAGATTGTTTCTACCTCTTATCTGTATCTGCTGTGTTAAAAATGAAACGCTGGAGATTGTAAGCGTGGCAGATCTAGGTACTCCGTTAATGACGAATGTACCATCCTGATCTGTGGTGGTACCTCGTGAAGTGCCTGCAATAGCTACGGATGCTGCTATGACCGGCAAACCTTTCTCATTGATCACTTTCCCGGAAACAGATATGGTGGTGTCTTTGCCTGTTAATATAGGAACCGGCGCAGGAGCTTTCCTGGTGATCGTTACAGTCCTTGAATTGACGACAACGTAGCTAAGTCCGCGGTTGTCGAGTAATTCATGCATTACATCCGAGAAGAGCCTATCCCGGGCATTTACTGACACGTTGGTAAAAGGCGCAAGTTCTTCAGTACTGAAGAAGATAATAATACCACTGATCTTTGATAATTTTTTTAGGATAAAACCAAGAGATGTATTCCTGGCGGATAAAGAGATACGCTTATCAGGTACATCAGCATTCCCCTGTGCGTTGGCAAAAAAGCAAAGCTGCATGCTGACAATGAGAACTGATGACAGGTATAAGATCCGGTTGCGTAAGCGGACAATTACAGGCATATTGCAAAGATTTGGTTGTAGAAAATGGTTGGTACCTTCGATTTAAATTTGCAGTCAATGAGTGCTACATTCCTTAGAATAAGTGGCTCATATTGATCAAAACATTTACCCTGACGACATTTTATTGGTCTAAAACGGCGACCTTAATCAGTTATATCGGGAAAAGAATAAGTAGAATGAACAGATAATAAAATCCCCCAGCGATTGCAAAAGCAAGCACAGGAATAAATGCTGGTATAACCCATTGCAGATTAGTTAATCTAGCCAGTCATATGATAGAACGCAGTACCAATAATGAGGTACTATAGGAAAGCAAAATATTTTTTACAAGGCAGTGATGGTGCTATGGCATCGAAATTTCGCCGGTAAATTAAAAAATTGTTACTTTATAGCTGAATCAGACAAGAAGAATCCCATAACCAACCACTGAAGGAAGTATGAGGGATGATACTAGCTACCTGCATAATAAACTGTTACAAGGCCTGAAAAAAGGGGACGAACAGGCGCTTGAAGATATCATGGAAATGTACCGTGATAAGCTGTTACTGAAAGCATATCACTTGCTTGGCGATCTGGATGAATCCAGGGATGCGGTACAGGAAGTGTTCATTAAGCTTTGGGGTGTCAAAAGTAAGTTACAATCTGACACTATACTTGACAAGTATCTGATTACTTTGATAAGGAACCATTGCTGTTCACTCCTGCGAAAGAGAAAGGTACTGGAGATACGCAAGGAAAAATTCAGCTATGGGCTACCATCTTATTCATTTGTAAAGCCTATGGAGAACGCAGAACTTGCCCGGCAACTCTCGACTGCGTTTAATACACTGACAGATCGCCAGCGGGCTATATTTGATTCTGTTTATCTGGAAGGAAAAAGTCATCTGGAGATAGTAAAAGAATTGCAGATTGAACCTCAGACCGTAAAAAATACTATTTCCACTGTATTAAAAAAGCTTCGGTCCAATCTTGAATTTTGGGTAAAATGATCTCTTGCCTGGTACTTTTCCTCCGCTTATGCGTTATTAGGTTATCATGAGTTTAGACCGAGATTTTATTGAGAATCTGATCATACAGGATATCTGCGGAACAATTACACCGTCTGATAAAGCTGTTTTGAAAGATGCCATAGATAAAAACCCTGAACTATGGCTGTTGCAGCAGGAGATGATGCGCAAATTCCAAACTCCTGATGTACAGGAAGCCCGGCGGCAGCTACGGGAATCATTTAATGCGCGGGATATTATCAGGGAGGAACGCCGGAGAAAGCGTGCCCGTAATATGCGAAGGGCAGGTGCTATTACAGCCGTAGTAGGGGTGATCGCTTTTTTTAGTGTAAAATATGTTTCATTTCATTCCTCCTCTGAAAAGGTGTCAGCAATGATTGCAGCTGCAGGCAATAAGCCCAGGCAGGTCGTTTTACAGCTGCCCGATGGCGAGACAATAGCTTTGGATACTGTTGAACAAAAACTGAACGCAGGCCCTATTGCTATCAGCACACATAGTAATACGCTTTCTTACCAATCAACCAATACTAATAACAGGGAACGGGCGACGTTAATTGTACCGCCCGGAAAGGATTACACGATTCATTTAAATGATGGATCTGAGATTCATCTTAACTCTGGTACCCGCTTGATATTCCCCTTGCAATTCCTGGATGATAGGAGAGAAATAATCATCGACGGAGAGGCTTATGTAAAAGTTGCCCGGCAGCCAGGCAAGCCTTTCATTGTGCGGTTACCAGAGGCTACTATACAGGTATTAGGTACAGAGTTTAATGTTAATACTTACGACATTGGTGTGCAGAGAGTAGCGCTCGTAAACGGTGCAGTGAAGGTTAAAACTAAGATGGACAGCCTGGTATTAAAACCGGGCATGGAAGCTGTAACTACTGATCAGGGTATGAAAGCAGGTGTCTTTGATGCATCTGAAGTGCTGGCATGGAGAGAAGGTAAATATTATATCAATGATGCCACTCTGTATGAAGTAAGCCGGGTACTTACCAGATGGTATGGAAAAACAGTAGTGATTGATAATAAAAAGGCTGGCCAGCAAAGGTTTACCGGGATGATAGATAAGACACAGCCAATAGAAGTTACCCTCGATGGATTGAAACTCACTAACCGAATTGATTATTCCACTGACAAAAACGGCGTAATTCATATTAAATAGTAGTGCCTGTAACTTCCTTTGCCGCTTTCCTCAATCAGAATGGTACCCGTCAGCCGTTTTTGCGTTTAAAATATATTATGTGGGCAGAATGTACTGCTATGCCATTACAGATGGTACAATGTATTTTCATAGGTTTCAGTCAGGAACATGATTAAATAACGCTCAATACAATGGGAAAAAAATGCGTATTTCTAATCGCTTTGCTCTTATGCATAAGCCAGCTATCAGCCCAGAGAAAAGAATTGGACATAGATGCCATTAGGAACACAAAAAAACTCGGCACATACGGTATCTCAAACGACGGGAATTATATATGGTATACTGAACAGTCAGATGCCGGGGGCACTATCTGTTACATTTGTACCAATGATGGTCGGAAAAAAGCCAGCTTTGAGGGCGTGAGAAGTGCAGCCTTTACGGCTGACAGTAAATATCTTGTATTTGAATGGAAGAATGATGTAAATGTATTAGCGTTGCCAACCATGAAGGAGTATCGGGTCGATCGCGCACGCAACCCCAAAGTCGCAGGCGAGGGAAATAGAACCTATCTCTGTTTTCAAAGGGCTGATACCTTAAAGTTAAGGGGTTTGTCAAGCGGTGAGGAAAGAAGTTATACTGGAGTTAGGGATAGCTATTTTAATAAACAGGGAACCGCATTGGTGTTATACAGGGATAGTAGCCTTATATGGGTAGATCTTAAAAACACAAAAGGGGCTGTTATTTTTACAGGGCCTGAAATAGGAAATGTGAACTTCGATGCGGGAGGTTCTCATTTAATATTTTCAAGCACCAAAGGAAGCAGCACGACTGTTTATGAGTATCGCCCTCAGATGTCATCGGCGACAATACTTGTTGAAAATCGTGCTAAAGGAATACTGCAGCATTTGGAGATCTTAAAGAATGATATCAGGTTTAGTGATGATGGAAACTTTGTTTTTTTCAAGTTAAAGAAACGTCCGGCTTTATTAAAGCAGGATGCTAATCTGATTACAAAAGGAGTGAGTATTTGGAGCTTCCGTGATAAAAGCCTGCAGTCTGAACAATTGAACAACCTATCAACGGGCGAATATACAGCAGTGATATGCCTTGATACAAGATCTGTTATACAACTGGAAAATGATCATCAGACCATCACGGGACAGGTAGGGGGAGAATATGTACTTCTGAAAAATAGAACACATGAATTTGAAACCTATTGGAATGGAGAACATACGCAATATTGGCTGTTGTCTTTGCTTACGGGTAAACAGCGGGATTTTATTCCGTCATCTGTGCAGGCGCCGTCATCGGTAAGCGTTTCCCCCAAAGGGCGATATATTACCTGGAAGGATGATCTGAGTAATGAAACATTTTGTTATACAATAAAAACAGGTGCAATAAATAAAATAGCTTCTGGTATCATTAATGATGAAGTTGTAGGTATTCATGGTCGTAAAAATTCATTTGACATATCTGGTTGGCTAAAAGATGATGCTGCGCTGATCGGGTATGATAATTTTGATGTATGGCAAGTGGATCCTGAAAACAAAAAGCAGCCTATATCCATAACGGATGGATCGGGCCGAAGGAACGGGATCCAATTCAGACCTGTTGAGGTGTTAGCGTCCTATGCAGCTACCGGTTTAAAAGATTCAATCCTGCTGACAGGAATGGAAGTATCGACAAAATGTAGTGGATTCACGAAGGTAAAGCTATCTACAGTAAATGATCCCGGCAAACGTTTTTTGGGACCATATCTGTATTATTTCCCTGGTATTGTTCTCGATGGATACGTCCCCCCTCCCATGAAATCCGAAGGGACATCAGCGTTTCTTGTGCAAAGGCAAAGTGATACAAACCCGTCTAATATTTTTTTTACAAGAAACTTTCAGCAGTTTGTAGTTATTTCTGATGTCCAACCTATCGCAGGATACAAAGGGTATGTTGCTGAGCTTATACAGTGGACAAATAAAGAAGGGCAGCGGCGTTTTGGTGTATTATATAAACCGGAAGATTTAGACCCATCAGGAAGTTATCCTATTATATTCAACTATTATGAAGACAGAAGCTTTGAAAGATATCAGTATAAGATGCCGGCATTAAGTCCTGTAAATATAAATGTTCCCTGGTATGTAAGCCGGGGCTATGCCATATTTATACCAGATATATACCGGATGCGTGGTAAAACAGGCCAGGCTGCATTGGAAGCGGTTGAAAGTGCTGTTGAATATTTAACGGGAAAATATAAATGGATAGATAAAAACAGAATGGGCCTGCAGGGGCATAGTCATGGAGGATATCTGACCAATTATATAGCCACTCACTCCTCATTATTTGCAGCTGCACAATCTTCTGCGGGCTATAGTGATCTTATCAGTGGATATGGACAATTAGCATTTGGAGGTGTAAGCATGCAGTTTATGCAGGAAACAGGGCAGAATAATTTAGGAGCAGCGCCCTTCCAGAACGCTCAGATGTATATTGATAACTCATGCATTTTTACTGTCGATAGGGTTACAACACCATTGCTACTAATGCATAATAGAGAAGACGGCGTAGTCGGTTTCGGGCAATCTATGGAGCTATTTACAGCGTTGCGCCGCGTGAATAAACCGGTATGGCTGCTTGAATATGACAACGAAGATCATGTATTAACGGATGCTGATCATATTCTTGATTTCTGCACAAGACAGCAACAGTTTTTTGATCATTATCTGAAAGGAAAACCCGCAGCTAAATGGATGACTAGCGGTCTGCCGGCTGTCTATAAAGGGCTTTATTCAGGACTGGAAATAGATAGTTCTTCAAAAGATACATCAGGGGGGCAGTAAATCTTTCTGCCTCTTCATACAGTTTATTACCACAAGTTTCCCGAACGTATATTCCAGCGGTAATGAAAATAAATTAGCGTTTCGGATAGGTAATCCTATCCGAAACGCTAAAATCATTACAGCAATTAGTTAACTGCAGTTGTGTGAGTCGCTGGAACTGACACACCAGTCCATGCTGGGAAAGTAATGGTCGCTGTACCATTAAGTTCAATTAATGTAATTGCTGCAGTCGTTGTTGTGCCTGTAGTGCTGTATACAGTAGTGAGCGGATTAGCAGTTGCGTTTGTTATAAACCTGGCTGGAGTGATAGGTAAATAAACAGAAGCAGCAGCAGTGTATACAGTACCCAGGGTTGTATATTCTGTTGTGTAAGTGAATGCTCTCAAGCCATTGAATTTAGCAGCATTGAAAGCGAATGCACCACCAACTACGGCTAGAATAGCCACTGCAGAAAGAATTATACGAGCTTTTTTCATAATACTAATGCCTTTATAACTCAAAAGGCTAAACTTAAAAAAACATGAAATTGCCTACTCTTTTCGATGGTTTTCGGCTTCCCCATCTTGAAGATTTCCCGGCGCGCTTGCAATCATGCCAGGCAATTGCTGATCAGCAAAAAGTTTGAAGAGTACAGTATGATGCCTGGTGATGGCAACGTACACGCTACTTGATCAGTATGAAGATGTAAAAATTGGAAAATGTAATGTAAGCGCAATTGTTATTGTTGAGGTCAACAACAACAGCAGCTATAAGAAGAATAGCAACAACAGAGACAAGCTATAATCGGAGTATGGAACTTCGGGTTCATAAAATTTATTTGGGTTAAATTCAAACGGGTATGGTGGGTTCCGTTGGTATAATTTGCTTATGTAAAGCTACTACTAGCTGCATTTTTTCCCCTTAGGAGATGCACTTAAAACTTTGGAGGGAGCGATTTTTATTTTCTATCTAAATTATATGACGGGAATGTTTGTTGTATGTCAATTGAAAAACAGTACATTGGATACTTTCTATTTTCCGATGTTAAGTCATACATAAAATACGACTCTAAAGCGGCGTCCCTCCGATAGCGATAGTCCGGTTTGAAAAATGGTTATTTTATTCTATATTTATACAGCCCCAATCAGCCACCTTGTGCCCAGGGCTCACTTTATTGCCAGATTAATGTACACCTGATATTGTTGTATTTAATAATGGCCCCAATGAGGGGTAATAAATTATAATAGGAACTACATTTCAAAAGGCAGCCACATCATTGGAACAAACGTGAGGTATACTGTAGGCGTACTTGATATTAAGAGAATTTTTCAGGCGTATCGAAACTTATTACAAATTCCATTAATGCGTATTGGTGACATGAGTCGTATCATTCCCCTTATTTTACTAGGCTTGTTGTGTCAGGATTGTCTTGCGCAGACAAACAATGAACCGGCCCAGCTTAGAAAGAATGCTATTACGGCACTCCGGACATTCCGGGATTCTCTTTCTAAAGTGGAAGACACAGGCCAGTCTGATAGCCTGCAAAAGGCGACTAATTTATTACTCTCCTATGTAAAGTCCGAGAGTGATACGTTCCAGTTAAATGCCCTGAATGAGTACTATACGAAGGCAATGTATTTTCTAAAGAATGCATCGGCGGATGAAAAAGGGGCAGTCGTCAATAATTTAAACCAGGATATTCAATTGAAGTTTTCTATGATCAAAGACAACGGGAATTTGTACCTGGGCCCCGAAACTCCAATATTTAAGAACTGTGAAGTTAATGTGTCTGCATTAGTAAATGGTAGTAAGGATTGGACAGGGAAATTCGTCTTGTTTTGGGCCCAATTTACCGGCGTCGACCAAAAGACAATTATATCGTCCGGGGCTTTTAATGGTAACTCAACTGCATTTTCTAATCCTTATAAATTGTCTATAAAACTTCCAGGCTATATCATTTTTTGGTTAGAGGACGCTACAACCCGTGAGTTATATCGGGGGGTGCCTGACTATAATCGAATGCTTGGGAACGAAAGAGACATTCAAGTTAACTTTATACCTCTGAAATAATGGCAAAGATAATGTCACCTGGAAAAGATATTTCAATAATTACAAAGGTTGGTGCCATGATCATGGGTGCCGTAGTTACATTTATTGTATCTCCTCCTGTCATTAATGCAGAGGACAATGCCGGTGTTGATTGGAGAAAAATATTTGTATTTGTCGCAGGTGTTTTGTCTATCTTTTTATACGATAAATTGAAGAACAAGCAAAAACTGAAAAAGGTTGCCTTTTTTTTAGTTGGATTATTGATGCTGCTTATAATAGGCTATCAACTGATCTATGGGCAATATTCGATAAGCTGCTTTGATAAAGCAAGGATAGTCATATCGAAGGCACCTGTCAAACATGAAGTAGCTTCCCGCTTTGATTATTTTCTGAAGCATAGCCAGGATCCTATACATGATTTTCTTGAAGCACAACAATGCATTCCGACAAAAATTTGGAATCTGTCTGATCTGGTGTTCCCATATTACGGCCTCCTTGCACTGTATTTGGGAATAATAATTACGGTGATCCTGCTTGTTATTACAGTGGGGGATATCCTAAGGTCGCCTGACGCGTCAAATGATTAAAACGATTTGCTATGAAGTACATTGTTACGCTGGTAGTTGTTTTGCTTACGGTAACAAGGACGATAGCTGGTAATATCGTAGAAGACAGAGACCTGGTCATTAAGGTTTTTGACGACTACAAAAAAGTACAGGCAACGTTTAATCTTACTCTCGGTAATGTAAGGTTTGTCGATAGAGGATCTACTCACGCTGCGAGCGGAGAGCCGGATGTTTTTGTGCAGTTGAACCAGGTGGAACGTTATACAAAAGGTAAAAGCGAAATTTTCAGACGCCTGTTTATTGAATTTATGTTGGCGCATGAAATTGCACATAAGATGCAGTTTAGTAATTATAAGAAAGAAGTTATTGAGCAAACGTCGGGCGGGGAGGGGAAGATCTTTTTGGAATGTAATGCCGATATCCTGGCAGGCCTGCTAATGACCGACATGGTAAATACTATCGAATTACCAGATTTAATCAACAATCAGCCCGGTTTCAGTTATAAGGATTATCTGGAGCAGAGCCGAAAAGAAATGTTTGCCGTCTATAAGCAGATCTTCGAAATGGATCGGGTGAACCCGGTGATTGCGACACACCCAACCCATTTACAGCGATTGATGGCTGCAAAAGAAGGAGTTATGTTGGGGGTATGTTCAATGATTCAATTTATTGACCCGTCTAAGTCTGTATTTACGCCGGAACAAACCCGGCAATATTTATCCGCATACCGGACAATTGCAAAGGGGCTTGGATTAGGAGTGGATCAGACTAGTGGCAATAATCCTTTCAACTGGGCACATATTGAAGCAATTCGTATCACCAACGAAAATAACGATCTGGCAAAAAAGATGACACGATATAATACCAGGTATCGGAGAGTTTATGGTGACAACCCACATTATGAGTTCTCATTTGAGATTTATAATGACAACCCTGTAGATGTAAGATTTGCCGGAAGAATTTATTCTACCGTGCAGCAAGGATATAACAGGCAGGAAGTCATCGAAAAGGCCCCGATTGACTGTATGATATTTGACAAGGTAATCAGGGCTAACAGTAGCATGCAGTTTTCCGGCCAGCTTGACTTCATTTCTGAGATCGGAAGTACAAGTCAGCTTATTATGCCGGGAGATCGTGAATCATTGTACTTCGTGTTTGATAGCAACAATCCCACTACAGATCAGAAAGACAGGGAAATGGAGAATATCAGTTTTATTGATTGGACGGATGAAACTTTGGGTGAAATCGATGATCATATTAAAGACATTGTTCAAAAGAGTAATGAGTTTTTTAAGTATGTGAGAGGCATAGCAGTTTCCCGCGACTCAACTTTGGAGATGGTTGTAAAGAACGGAAGACGCTTTGAGCCCTTATTTAAGGCTGCGCTCAATGAAGATGAATATTTCACTTATTATGAAGACCGTCAATCTTTGGTGTATGAATTTAAGGCCTGTTCCTTACCTGATAGTAGTGATGTAAAAAGACATTTCGTGGAAATCAATGACAGAGTGAAGACTGCATATAGTGGTGTATATGAACAGCACCCGGCGTCTGTTCTTTATGGAAATACTATAACCCAACACTATATTGATAAAGACAACAACACCAGGATTAGAACAATGTTTACCGAGGATAATCATAACCGGGGTAACTATTGTGTAATAGTTAAAATTTATGGGAACACAAATTAAAAGACCTTCTTTGTAATGGGTGTTTCTTCTTTCTTTTTAAGCCAATCTGCATTGATCTATAAATGGGGTTGCCTGCCGGTCTTGGGCCCAGCAGGCGGATGAAACAGTTTTAGAGGCGGCTGACACTAATAAATGAAATTAGGTTGGCTTTTGATTTTGCCCTTTATATAGAGTCTAATTCAACCATTACAAAAAATACTTAATTGAAGTGTATATGAATAATACTGTCGGCTGATGTAGTATAATCAATAGCTCCTGTGGCCTTTAGACCTTTTAGCTGAAGATCAAGTGGCTGGTAGCGGTCAATTACTCCCGAGAAACGTTTGTCGGAAGCTTGTTTATTATCCAGCACCACCTGAACGCCGAACCACCGTGGGATCACCTTACATACGTCCTCAAATTTTGCATTGCGGAAAATGAATTGGCCAGTGCGCCAGCTTAAGGTTTCATATTCATCAAATTTATTAACGTTTATACCTTTGTACGAAACAGCGCCCATGTAGCCCGGTTGTAGGACAATACTATCGGTCGAAGATTTTACTTTTACTTTACCGTTGACCAACGCAATTTTTGCTAATGAGTCATATGCATTCACGTTGAATTCGGTACCTAAAACTTGTACAACAGCGCCAGGTACATGTACCATTAGCGGTTTGGATGCATCTGTGATTGCTTTAATGTAACATTCACCAGTCACATATACGTCTCTATACTGGCCGCTAAACTTCAAGGGAAACTTAACAGTACTTGCCGCATTCACCTGGATACGGGAGCCGTCAGGTAACACTAATGAGTAATCCTTGCCGGCAGGTACAGTCAGCGTAGCAAACTGCTCTATATTTGATGCTGCCGTGTTTAATGTAAGTGTCTTACCAGCTACTTTCCAATTGGCGCCAGCTGTATTTACTGAAGTATCTTTATTGATGTTATAGACAGCTCCTGACGACAAGGTTAATTGCACATTCTTACTCACGCTTTCTTCAGAGAATGCCTTCGCTATTTCTTTATTATGACTCTTACTGTTTGTAAAGATGCCGATGTTAGTAATAAGCAAAATAATGGCGGCAGCAGCTGCGGCCCCCGCTACCAGGTAAATGACTTTTTTCCTGGGCTGTTTTGCCGGTTCAATCCTGCTCAGCAGTTTGGCGGTTTGTGTTTCAGTAGTATGATCAAGCAGGTATTGGTTTACTTCATCAGCGCCAACTGTTTCCCATAAATGGTTGCGAATTTCGGCGATTTCAGGGTTTTCATTCACTTGTTGTAACAAAAAAACGCTCTCCTGCTCGGTCAGCTGACCGTCAATCTCCTGCATTATCAGTGAACGTATATAGCCAAGTTTATTTTCCATTATATTATATCTTATAAAATCTACCAAAAGGTAACGTCTTGTTACAGACTTTTTTTCGATCCGAGCACGCTTCTTAGAATTTTTAGCGCCAGGCTCACGTTATTCTTTACCACCTGCAGGCTAATGTTCTGTTGCGCTGCTATACCTTTTTGGTTATGTCCCTCCATATATTGTAGCATAAATGATCTGCGGGCGGCTGGTGGAACCAGTTGCAATGCTTTGTCCAGCAGCCTGGCAAGTTCTTCCTGCTCAAATGGTTGTTCAGTAGTAATTTTTTCAGATACATAATCATACATCTTCTGCTTCTCTTCCTTATCCAGCTTATTTTTCATATGAAGTACACTCGCATTCCAGGTGGCCCGGAGAAGGTAAGGTAAGAAGGGGCCTGTGCCGATCTTATTCCGCCGGTTCCATACATCGATAAAAATCTCCTGCACGATATCTTCCGCGTCGTTGAGATCGTTGACGATATAGAATGCCTCCCTGAGCATCCTGGTCCTGTATTTGGCATGAAGCTCTGCAAGGGCCGATGCACTATCCGCCTTAATTTGCTCTAATAGTTCGAAATCGCTGTGCTTAGTTTCTTCTCCCTTCATATTGCAAGTCCGAATGACCTGTTATTAATATTTTTTAAACATAAAAATGATGCCGGTGTTAAATAACTGGACAAGAATTTGTCACATGGCCTTTAGAAGGAAAAGGTGGAGGATTGGTGGCATATTGAGATTACATGGCATTATGCTGACAATCGGTTTTGATCGAAAATAGTTTAATCATCTGGAAGTTAAGCAAAATACGGTTGATTTTCATCACATTTTAGTTGGTTTGTCTATCAAAAGTAATGAAGATCAGTTCGCTAGCGTGGAATTTTTTTTGCTCAATACTTCAACTTTTGAGTAGTCAAAAAAAAGTTTAGTCTCGAACATTACCTTTTTGTTATTTTCTTAAGATAGATATAGGGACTGTCATAATACCGCTGCGACGGGGGAACATAAAAGTCGCCGATACTAACCAGCCCGTATACCTTATGATAATATGTATGTGAGTGTATTAATTGAATGTAAATAGTACGACTAGCTAATGCTTTATCATTTTCCCGATAACCTTTAAAGAACACATTGCCTAATACAATAGCGCACTCTATTGGATGTTTATCCGATATGGATGTTGTTGATGGCGATCTGTTCTATTGAACTATAGTGTACAATATTGTTCAAGTGAGGTTAAAGGGAAAGGTATACCAACCATTTTCTTGACCAAAATACTGTGTTTTATGCCTAGAACTGTTCATGTGAAACGGCGTCTCCTATACGCTTTCTGTGTAGCATTCTTATGTCTATGCGTCAACTTT
Organism: Chitinophaga ginsengisoli; assembly: GCF_003014595.1. Taxonomy (GTDB): domain Bacteria; phylum Bacteroidota; class Bacteroidia; order Chitinophagales; family Chitinophagaceae; genus Chitinophaga; species Chitinophaga ginsengisoli. Next base: position 101,930 of record NZ_PYGK01000005.1, read on the forward strand.
CAGCCGGCGGCTCGGGCAAACGCGGAGCCATTACAGGGGAAGCAAATCAGCATTTCTGTACGAAAAAGTAGTTTAGCTAATATTCTTAATCAGGTTAGTAAAAAGAGTGGCATCACAATTTATTTTGTTGATACTGACTTGGCGCCCTATACGAATATTGATTACGATGCAAAGGATAAAGATGTAATAAATATTCTCGCTGAACTTTTTAGGGGGAAAGATTTACTTTATGAGGTGATAAGTGAGAAGCAGATCGGGGTGAGGAAGAGTAATAAGAAGGAAAGTCCTTCGTTCTCCGAACGGGATACATTGGTAACTATATCTGGTACGGTTACTAATGAGAAGGGAGAGCCCATCCCAGGGGTCACGGTTAAGGTAAAAAATCGAAATTTTGGTACTACTACAAATGAGCATGGTAAGTTTGAAATTGAAAATGCTCAAATATCCACAATTCTTATTTTTACAAATGTTGCATATTTAACGCAGGAAATTCCAATCAGAGGAAAAACTAATCTTGGAACAATAAGGATGCAAGAGTATGTTGGGAATTTAGATGAAACAATAGTGATCGCTTATGGAACTACCACAAGAAGATTAAATCCAGGAGATGTATCTCGCGTAACAGCTGAACAGATAGAGAAGCAACCAATCGACAATCCTCTGTTGGCTTTGCAAGGTCGTGTGCCTGGTCTTGTTGTAACACAAACAAACGGTATGCCTGGTTCAGCTGTTAAAGTTCAGCTTAGAGGCCAAAACAGTCTTAATAGGGTGAATGGAGGGATTGCGGATACGGAGCCACTTTATGTTATTGATGGGCTGCCTTATTCTAACAATATTTCAGGAATTGGTGGTGGTGCAATGGGATTATCACAAGTGTCGGCAATTAGTTTCTTGAATCCAGCAGATATTGAGTCTGTAGAGGTATTGAAGGATGCTGATGCTACGGCAATATATGGATCTCGTGCTGCGAATGGAGTAATTTTAATAACAACAAAAAAAGGAAAACCAGGTGCAGCGAAATTCAATGTTGATTACTCCAGTGGTATTGGAGGCATTACTAAAAAACTGAAGTTGCTAAATACTGAGCAGTATTTGGGTATGAGAAAAGAGGCGTTTCTTAATGATGGGGTTAGTTTACCGACTACTCCTTCTCCGTACACAAATCATGATCTGCTGGTATGGGATAAAAATAAGTATACGGATTGGCAAGAAGTACTTATTGGAGGGACGGCCCATTATAATAATTTAAAAGCTTCTGTGACGGGAGGTGCGGCGAATTCAACTTATTTGCTTAGTGGCGGTTATTCCAAGCAGACCGTCGTTCTTCCTGGGGATCAAAATGACCAAAAAGGAAACGTTCATATAAGTGTCACCGCTAAATCGAATGATGATAAATTCAGAACAACCGTTTCGGCTTCATTTCTACACAACAAAACAAACTTAATAGATTACGATTTTGCAAGCAATATTTTTTTGGCCCCCAACGCTCCGGACATTTACAACGCTGATGGGTCAATAAACTGGGCACCCAATCCAATAAATGGCAATCCAACATGGTATAATCCTTTTGCGTCCTTGCTTTCTAAATATAGCTCTACGTTTAATAACCTGATTTCAAATATAGATCTGAACATAAATATTCTTAAGAATATAAGTTTCAAGACAGTATTCGGATATAATATGCTTGATGGCAAAGCTTTTTCCCCTATGCCGTTGATGTCAATTTCGCCAGCCTATAGGGCAAACAGTACCGCTAGTTCTAATTTCTATAATAATTCAATAAGAAGTTTAAGTATAGAGCCCCAACTTAATTATTCTAGTAGATTTGGACGTTCGGAGTTGAATATTCTTATCGGTGGCTCTTATCAAAGTAATTCGATGTATAATCAAACTGTGTTTGCTTCCGGATTCAAGAGCGATGATTTACTAGAAAGTCTATCGGCAGCTAGTTCATTCTTTGCTATTAATACCTCATCCCAGTATAAATACACAGCATTATTCTTTCGCGGAAGTTACGTTTTGGACAACAAGTATATTATTAATCTAAATGCACGTAGAGACGGTAGTAGTAGGTTCGGACCAGGAAATCAGTTTGGCAATTTCGGATCGGCGGCGGCCGCGTGGATTTTCTCAAGTGAGAATTTCTTTAAAAATATTAGAGAAAGAGTAAATTTTGGAAAGTTAAGAATTAGCTATGGAATTACTGGGAACGAGAATATTGGGGACTATAAATACTTGGAACTTTTTGGTTCTACAGGGGTAGGTGTGCCTTATCAAGGTTCACGAGGACTAATAAGTTCTGGAGTCAGTAATCCTTATTACGCATGGGAAACTACCAGAAAGCTGGAAGTTGGACTAGAATTGGGTTTTTTGAAAAATCGCTTTTTCTTAACTACCTCTTATTATAGAAACAGGTCGGCTAATCAGCTTTTAGCTTATGCTCTTCCAGAAATGTCAGGTCCGGGAACATTGATTGCTAACTCACCAGCACTTATTCAAAACAAAGGTATTGAGGTTATAGTGTCGGCGAAATGGCGAAGTACAACCAACTTTGAGTGGGAAACGGGATTAAATATATCAGTGAACAGAGACAAATTATTGAGTTATCCAAATTTGTCTGAGTCTCCTTATGCGCTTGATTATTCGGTTGGTCAATCATTTTCCGGTGTTAAAGTCTACAGTTTCGATAAAGTGGACGCAAAAACAGGTACATATAGATTTTTTTCTCGTGATGGAGAGTCCGTTGAGTCCCCAAATTACTTTACTGATCGCATAGCGTATCGAAATACTAGTCCGAAATTTTTTGGTGGATTATCCAATTCCCTATCTTTCAAAGGAGTATCCTTGGATTTCCTAGTTCAATTTGTTAAGCAAGACGGTATTAAGTTTTCTCATAAGTCTGTGCCTGGAACCTTTTTAGGAGGAATTAATAACCAGCCCATTAGCGTCCTTGAGAGGTGGAGAAACTCCGGAGATAACACAGCTGTAGCTAAATTTAGTCAACGATTTGATCAATCAGAGTCTTACTTCTTTATAGACGAAAGTAATTATAATGTTACAGACGCGTCATTCATAAGATTAAAAAATTTATCGCTGTCTTATACATTGCCTTCTAGAATTATTCATTGGGCAAATGTGGCGAGCGCAAGAGTATATGTTCGCGGTCAAAATTTACTTACGCTTACGAGCTACAAGAGCGGTGATCCTGAGACCGGGAATGTAGGTACCTTACCTCCATTAAAGATTCTAACCTGTGGTGTGGCTCTAAATTTCTAAAACTTAGTTTATGCAAAAGAAGATAATATTTATATTAAGCATATTTCTGTTGCCTTTCCTCTCTTGTAAGAAAATGATAGAAATTGATCCCCCTATTGATCAAATCACTTCCAATACGGCTTTTAAGAATGATGCTTCCGCAATTGCCGTCCTGAATGGAATTTACGAAATGATGTCAAGAGGATCATTTGCAACGGGATTAAACAGTATTAGTGCTGTTATTGGTATCGCTTCTGACGAGCTTAAAACAGTTAGAGATGATCAGACATTAATTTACATGAATAACCAAAATTCTCAGAATGGTGGCACTTATTCCTTTTGGACTGAGTTATATCAGTTCATTTACAGGGTAAATGGAGCTGTTGAGGGATTAAGTGCCTCGAAGACGCTAAAGGAGAGTACTAAGCAACAATTGTTAGGCGAAGCCAGATTTTTAAGAGCATTCTTCTATTTTTATCTCGTTAACCTTTATGGTGACGTGCCACTTGTTTTAAGCACTGATTTTCTAAAATCCAGTAAGTTGCCGCGGCAGGGTCTTGCAGATGTTTATCAACAGATAATTGAGGATTTAAGTTTTGCACGGGAAAACCTTTCAGTTAACTACCTTGATTCTGATATGAAATCGTCAGATGAAAGAACAAGGCCAACAAAAAATGTTGCGACGTCCTTGCTTAGTAGGGTGTATTTATATTTGGGTAGATGGGATGACGCAATTGCTTTATCAACAGACGTTATAGCCCAACAGAATATATATGCACTCGCGACTTTAAATTCAATTTTTCTTAAGAATAGCCAGGAAGCAATTTGGCAATTGCAGCCTGTCAACGGTTTGGCCAATACTGAAGACGGTAATGCTTTCATACTTACCAGTTCTCCTAATCCTTTTGGTAAACCATACTCATTAAGTATGTCCATTGTTAATAGTTTTGAAACGAGTGATGGACGGAAAAATGAATGGATTGGAATGATCGATGATGGCTCTGGTACTTCGGCGTTTTTTCCGTTTAAATATAAAATAGGCGAACTTGATAAGCCTGTAAGTGAGTATTTAATGGTATTTCGATTAGCAGAACAGTATTTAATTAGAGCTGAGGCGCGTGCGAGAAAAGGCAATATTACGGGAAATAATGGGGCAGAAAGCGATTTGAATATTATTCGAGCCAGAGCAGGATTGCCTCATTTACAGGACTTGAGCCAAAATAATATATATAGCACGATTCTTAGTGAACGAAGGCATGAGTTTTTCTCAGAATGGGGCCATCGTTGGTTCGACATAAAACGTATGGGTGTCGTTGATCAAGTTATGACTGAAGCAATGACCGAGAAGGGAGGAGTTTGGAAATCCTATCAGCAGTTATTTCCTATTCCTCAACAGGAGTTGCAAAGGAACCCAAGTTTGACAGGCCATCAGAATCCTGGATATAATTAAGCTTAGCCATCAGTCTCACTTCTAGTGAGACTGATGGCAGCACGATTGGCATAGGCAAAGGGCCGGCTAGATAATTATCGTGAAGCCCTCTGCTTATTGTGTCGCGTTAGCATTCGACGACGCTGTTAGTGTGTAAGGGCCCAAAGGGTAAACCATAATCAATTATAAATTATTAGGAATGTTTAGAAAATCATGCTTACTTGGTATACTAATATTAACATTAAGCCCATTTCTCGGAATCGGTCAAGATAAGATTGCTTGGCAGATGCAGACCACGTCTATCCAGACAAGGTGGGCTAAAGATGTCAATCCATTGAATCCATTACCAGAATACCCCCGTCCACAAATGGTGCGTGATAGCTGGACGAACTTGAATGGATTATGGGAATATGCTATTACAGTTAAAGGGGACTCAATGCCTTTAGGTTATGAAGGAAAAATACTTGTACCTTATCCGCTTGAATCCGGGTTATCAGGTGTACAAAAGAGAATAACGCCTCAACAGAACTTATGGTATAGAAAGATCGTTACATATAAAAAAGATGTATCTAAAAAAACATTACTCCACTTCGGGGCTGTTGACAATGAAGCAACGGTATATGTTAATGGAAAGGAGATAGGGAGGCATGAAGGTGGTTACACAGCATTCTTTTTCGATATTACCAACACCTTAAAAGATGGCGATAATGAAATTGTTGTAAAGGTTTTCGACCCTACCGACCAAGGTGTTTATCCTCATGGTAAGCAAGTCAGTAATCCTGCAAATATCTATTACACACCTACATCTGGAATCTGGCAGACAGTTTGGCTGGAGACGGTTCCTGTAGCATATATCGCTAACCTGATATTTACCCCTGACATTGATAAGGGCATATTAAACATAACAGTTAGCGCACCTGTAGGATATAGTGTAGAAGTGACAGCCCTTGATAATAATAGCAAAGTGGGAAATATTAAAGGAAAAGCAAATATTTCTTTAAGGCTTCCTGTAAAAAACGCAAAGCTTTGGGCTCCGGAAGATCCGTTCCTTTATGATCTGGACGTAAAGCTAATTAAAGGTAGTAAGGTTGTCGATGAAGTGAGCAGTTACTTCGGCATGCGTAAGATATCTGTAGGTAAGGATCAAAAAGGCTATTACAGGATATTCTTAAATAACAAATATGTGTATAATCTTGGGACGCTGGATCAGGGGTTCTGGCCCGATGGACTGTATACTGCACCTACTGACGAAGCGTTGAAATTCGATATCGAAGCTATTAAGGCAATGGGCTTTAATACAATAAGAAAACATATTAAAGTAGAATCTGCTCGCTGGTATTATTATGCAGATAAATTAGGGATGCTTGTTTGGCAGGATTTCGTAAATCCTAACCAGGGATTGCCTGAAGGATCAAAAACTGCATTTGAAAAACAATTAAATGAAACCATTGATCAGTTGTATAATCACCCATCAATCACTACCTGGGTATTGTTTAATGAAAAATGGGGGCAGTATGATCAGCAACGCCTTACTGAATATGTAAAGCAAAAAGATCCTTCAAGGTTATTGAACGCACATTCGGGAGAAATGCTTTGGGTAAATGAGCAATTGCGTAGTCCATCACCGAATGCTTGGATAGGTAGTTATATTGCTGATGTGCATTCATATCCAAACCCGATGAATGCACCTGCTAAAGAAGGACGTGTACAGATATTAGGAGAGTTCGGAGGTATAGGAGTGTTTATCCCTGACCATCAGTGGTTATCTAATAGAAGCTGGGGCTATGTGCAAGTAACTCCTTCACAGTTGCTGGGCAAATACGCTATAATGAACGAACACCTGCAATTGCTTGAGAAAGAAGGGCTCGCTGGATCTATTTATACACAACCATTTGATGTTGAAGGCGAAGAGAATGGTATAATGACCTACGATAGAGAGGTAATTAAGATACCGTTTGAAGAATTAAGGAAAATTCATGCACACCTGGTGCAGAACGTGGGTATTATACCACAAGTGAGAATACAAGATGCAGATATTACAGATCCGGGAATTAGCTATAGTAAGGCATTGCAGAAGTATATTGATGGAGAGCGCAATCCGAATTTTCTAAAGCAGATTTCAAACATGGCAAGACAAGTTGAAGACGCTGTTGGATATCGAGTTATTGCGCAGAGTTATATTTCCTCTCTTTGTCCGCCATATACCGATTCAGACTTTAATTTCATGATTTCTAACTTAGTAGATACATCTGATTTGGCATTTCAAAAACTCATAAAAGAAGTTGATCTTACCAATACAACTAGTAACGTATCATGGAACGAAAAGCTCAGAGAGTTCATATTCAATAGCATAGTTAGGCCAAAAATCAAAAAAAACATGAGCAGAAATGCTTGGGATTCTGTATATGTAGAAATGGGGATATATAAGACTTTTTTGGAAGAGTTTTTCTTACGAGAGCGTTCACTTTATTTTTTAAGGAATGGTAATATTAGTGAGTTTACAGAGAGTACTCATGAATGGTTTAACAAGTTCGGTAAATCTATTTTAAATTGGGATCTTAATAACTATGCTTGGGCGGTGTTCGAGAATATATCTGATCAAAATCTATTGAGCTATGCTTTGCAATGGAGTAAACGGACTGTTGAGGAGGAAAAAGTTCCCATTTTCATGGATACATATGCTAATATTTTATATAAATTGGGTAATAGGGATTTGGCGATTTTTTGGGAGAAAAAGGCTATTGAATCTGCAAACGGAGAGGATTTGAAAGTCTTTCAGGATGTACTAAATAAGTTTGCCAATAAACGGTGAGAAAAAATTCTTTATCTCCAAAACAAAGCATTATTTATTTAGCTTTTATTGAAGAAAAAATTCCATATGGTGAAATGGATGATCATTTCCTGTCTTATATTCTTACATATTTTAGTACATGCACAGAAACCAGAACTGAAGGTGGAAGACTTCAGGCATTGGGATGAATTACAAGACCTTTCTTTTGGAGAAAGTTGTTTGGCTTCATCAAATGGGAGGTATATTTTTTATAGAGAACTTTTGAATGGAGAGGAGATATTAGTTCTTAAACGTTTAAGCGATTTAAAGGAGTATAAATATGTCAATGTTTTGCAGTTTAAATTTTCGGCCAACGGAGAGTTTGCCTTCATTTTGAAGAGCGATTCAATTTTTAATATTATTCATCTTGATAGTGAGAAAGTCAAATCGTTTTCGTATGTACATGAGTTTTCATATGATGATAGTATGCCTGAATATTTATTTCTTAGCATAGCCGAAAAGCATTCACTACAAATATTGGATTTTACAAGGGATACTTCAATGTTTTACCCAAATGTATCAGAGTATCGCATAAACTCAAAATTGAAATCTATCATACTTAATTGCGATAGTTCAATAAAGTTACTTTCGATTACATCACACAAATTGGAAACAGTAGCTAATGGCGTGAGATTTAGTGACATTGATATTAGTCGAAGTGGTAAATGGATAACATATTATTCAGAACGGAGAAAAGTATATTTATATAGATACGGATGGAATAATGCAAAGATGATTTTTGACCTTGATTCGACTACAAAGATAAATCAAGGTTATCGGTGTACTAATAAATGGTTTACTATTAATGAGGAAAGTGTTCTTATTAAATTGTCGGGAGGTGTTAGCAAGTCGATAAAAAGTGGGGCAGTATTAACACATCATGTCGACATATGGACTTATCATGACAAATATTATCAATCGGAGCAGTTATTAAATCCTGCTTTAAATGATAGTGATCTATTTTATTCTATAAATCTTTCCAAAGATTTGACAAGTAAAGAATTGATTAGTTCAAATGGAGTGATACTATCATTTCCCAACATCTATCCCGGTAGGTTTTTGCTGTCTTATGAAAGTAATACTAGGGATTTTTGGAGTCATGATTCTTGTTATATCAGGCTAACTTCAATTAAGACGGGCGAAACATTTATTGTCTATTCAGGCATAGGGGATAGAGTTAGACAACTTGAATTTTCGCCAGACTATAGATTTTTACTGTGGTTTGATAACAGAGAAAAGAAAATTTATTCCTATGAAATCAAAACCAGGAAAATTAATGTTCTAGAAAATGCTATGTCTACATTTTTTGATTATACAAGTGATATGGAAGGACGAAAATTGCCTTTTGGAGTCTTTTGTTGGTTATTGAAAGATGACGCTGTTTTACTTTATGATAATTTCGATATATGGAAATGGAAAGTTAATTCTTTACACCCGCCCGTGTGCGTGACTAATTTCTACGGTAGAAAGCATAAAATGATTCTAAGAGCTGTTTCCGGACAGGAAATGGACGCAAATAAGCTTGATACGTTGCTCCTGTGCGCATGGGATACTGTTACAAAAAATAATGGTTTTTTTAAATTGCCTATGTCAAAAGTTGGCGACCCTAAGCTTTGTAGTATTGGCCCATATGTATATCATTTTCCGCAAATTAAGCCAAGTTTGTTAACAATTCCCTCAATATTTCGACCAATAAAAGTAGGAAATAAGAAGAGTTTTATCGTGCGTCGAATGGATTGTACTAGCTCTGCCAACCTATATCTTACTGCAGATTTTGTATCCTTTAAAAGGATTACTGATATACGGCCAGAGGATAAATACAATTGGATGACGTCTCGGTTAGTTAAATGGGAAATTTCAAAGGGAGATTCAGGTATCGGAGTTCTTTACCAGCCGGAAAATTTTAACCCATCTAGACGATACCCAGTTATTTTTCATTATTATGAAAAAAGAAGTGATGAGTTGAACTTTTATCGTATTCCTCAGCTGAGTAATGGTGTACTTGATATTCCTTGGTTTGTAAGCAATGGGTATTTGGTATTTATTCCAGATATCAGTTATAAAACGGGAGAACCGGAAGAAGGTATAAAAAGTACTTTGATTTCTGCAGCAATGTACTTCCGTAGACAATCTTTCGTTGATTCAAGTAGGATCGGGCTACAAGGTCATAGTTTTGGTGGTTATGAAACAAATTTTATTATCACTCAGACAGACGTCTTTAAAGCAGCCCAATCTTCCGCAGGAACGTGTGACCTTATAAGTGCCTATGGAGGTATAAACGGAATAGGTATCAGCCGCCAAATACTTTATGAGACTAATCAGGGAAATTTAGGAATACCCCCCTGGAGAAATTTTAAAGCATATTATAATGCATCTCCCATTTTTTTTATAGACAGTATAAGAACTCCGTTGCTGATAATGCACAATAAAGGAGATGCAGCTGTTCCCTTTTCACAGGCGACGGAGTTTTATTCTGCTTTTCGTCGAGCGGGAAAACCTTGTTGGCTCTTACAATACGATGGAGAAGGACATACAATAGCTGATGTAAATAACGCATTGGATTTTACATATAGGTTGCATCAGTTTTTTGATCACTATCTTAAAGGGAAAGAGATGCCGGATTGGATGAGAATGGGCGTAACGGCCAAGGAGAAAGGTATTAATTCTGGTTTTTAGTCAATTTTTCATCTTGCTTTTTGGCAGTCATTGAATGAATAGCCCATATTAGATTCGATAGATCGCGTTGCGTAATTTCAGTTTGATATATCTTTTGGAACATGCGCTAAATCCAAGAGGGATTCAAAAGGAATATAAGGTTCAGAGTTTCATACGGTTTCAGAAGGCGATGGTAGCTACTTATCCCTCCTGGCTTGTACTGTTGCAGTAGCGTTGTAATATCCACCTTATCCAGAATCTCATTCACGGTTCTGACTGGATGATTGGCTGGAATCAGATCATTTAGATCTGGTGGTAATAGCATACCCTGATGTTGGTGATTGCTTTTAAATACAACTGATAATGTTTTGCCTCTTGCCTTACTCCCTATAACACAATAAGCATCATTTGGTTAACAAAAAGGCACCTTTATTTAAAAAAATGCATAAAAAGAAGGAGCTGTCCCAATTACTTTTGAGACAGCCCCTCTTTTATTTCAGGAATTAGTCAATTACCTGATAGAAAGTCCTGGTTGTTGGAAGTATACAAACTCCAGCAGGATTTTTACTAGTAAAATAGGATGTAAAGGTTGTTGCATTACCATTAGCTGTAATCTGGTAAGGAACAGTTGTACAAACTGTTGCTCCACCCGCCAATGTAGAAACCGTGTAAACAGAACCTGGCTGCCTTGCAGCTTTGAATGCCAATGCGCCACCAACTACTGCGAAGAGAGCAACTGCGCTCAGAATGATTCTTGCTTTGTTCATAGTTTATTCGCCTTTTGGATCAAAAGGCTAAACTTTAGTTAACAAATAATTTACACCTACTCTTGCCTATAACTTCACTCAAAGGTGGTAGGCAGTAACCTTGAGTGATGTATCTGATCAGATAATTTTATTCCCGTAAGCAGCCTCCTGCATATTGGAAAATTATTTATAAAATACACTTTCTTTCTGGGAATTGTGTGATCTTATTATATGATTGACCTGTTTGCCCCTTTGAACTTTTTCTCGGGTAAGTCTATTGGGCTAGTTTGTAATTCTTCCGTTATAATTCAAAACTAACCGGTTGAAAGCCTACTTATATTTAACTATCGTTTAGGCCACTTTATTGGCAGTTACTCCGATAGCGTATTTATTTTCGCCTTTGGATTTCTCTCGCCAAAGTTATCCTAAGTGATGAATTCCTTTTGAATAACGCAGGTAACTTTCCTAGATGCTAAAAGGAATCGTATCAAGCTCACGAACAAAATATCCCCGACATGCTCGTCTTCTCATTCATGATAGTTACGATATTGGAAATTCAAGGGAATATTTTTTTGCAGGGCTTCTTAGCAGTTCGGTCCAATAATTCTAACCGAAAACAGAATGTATAGCATAACAGATGGTGAACATTTTGCTGCAATAACTTTATGATAAATGTTATGAAATAAATTGAAAAGATTCCTTAGCATGGAATGTGGTTTTAAAATTGTCCATTACCTAAGACCAATTAATTTAGGTCCACAGGATGTTTTCTGTAAAGTCCACCGAGAAGCAAGACGTTACGAACTTTAATGTATGGTATACAACTCGCCACTTAGCTATTTTACTAAAATGGTGTAATTAAAAATTAATATTCATTTTCAATAAAAGTTTAGGTTAACGTGTTTGTCAGATTTGTTCCTTTAACATTCCAAAGATGAAACTAATTTTTGGAATATGGAACAAGCCATTGGTGATATTCCCTATGTCCAAAGAGTTTCTCTCTATGTACCAAGTGCAACATTGGGGCAGTGGGGCCTGCTAAAATCAAATCAGAGGCAGAGTTGATATAATAATTAGACAGTACGTCAGTGAAAAATTGGAGTTCTTCTGATAGTTTTCACAAACGTTGTCTTTCGCTGGCAGCGCTCATGCCTCTCTGGTAAAAAGAAAGACGGGATTAGACTTTGTCTTTCAACAATAGTATATCCCAAAATTCCGTACAACCCGCAATCCTAATTTCCCTAGTTTTAACCTAAAAACTATGGCAAGAACTAAAAATCCGTTATTCACCGGCGTAAAAATGCGCCGTGGTAAAATAGCTCCAGGCTTTATATTAAAAACGCGTGGAGAAAAGGCATTTATCAGCAAATGCCCAGACATGAGCAATGTCGTTCCTTCTGAGTTGCAGCTTGAATATAAACATCGATTCAGAGCTGCAGTGGAATATGCGAAGAGTATTATCAGCGATCCTCGCAAAAAGGCGGTCTATAAGGTAAGGAAGGGCAGTACAGTATATCACTCTGCCATTAAGGATTATCTTGAGAAATAATTGATGAAGAATTCCATCCGTAAAGAAATCTGTGCCAACTATTTTTTACTCCCCCAATCCTATACCTACTCCTGCACGCTTAATTAAGTGATAGATATCATGCTGGTATTTCCAGGAAATAATCATGATGCATTCGGTACGAATAGTGTACCAACAGTGTACCAATGGCTTTCACTTACGTTCATCTTACGTTCAAAGATGTAAGTTAAACGTAAGTAAAAACCATTGGTACACCGTTGGTCTCACATAGATACTATAGATTATTACATCTATAAATTAAAAATTTAAGTGTCGTTATGATCTCTAAATGATTATTTTTCATTAAATTAGATAGATATTGTTAATTCCAGTCGATACAGTTTACACAACACAACAGTTATTTTTTTACTATTAAAAATCATTACTATGAAAAACACTTCAGTTAATCTCAATGCAGGTAATTCCATTCTCCGCAACTCCATTATCGGTCAGTCTAATCCTATGCTACTACTATACCTACTACGACTACGACTACCCCTACGACTATGTACCCTAACCATTTCTCACAGCTCTCTCTCTCTCTTGCGTAACCCCTATTCGTTAACTACCATATTCAATTTATATGAAGAAACGTATGCTTGTGTTTGCCAAAGGCGGCATTCACGAATTGCTTGATAGCGAAACAATCGTCTATATCCGTGTGAATCTTACCTATAGCATCATTAAGTTTTCAGATGGCCGCTCCCAGGCAATTGCTCTTAGTCTGAAACAGTTTGAGAACTATCTCCCACCTGATTTATTTTGCCGCACGCACAGAAAGTATATTGTTGCTCTTGATCACGTTAAGAGCGTCTCCCGAGGTGATATAATGGTCACGGGCGGGGATGAAATACCACTCAGTAAAGACTTTAAACAAGGCTTTTACAATCATTTTTTGGTGATCACAGAAAAAAATGAACTGCAAGAAGAGCCTTTATGAGGCGGTTTGGGCCTCTTATTTGTTAATTTGGGCCCTTAGTATAGATTCTTCAAGACCGCTTTAAATTCCTTCCTAACATTGTGTTATCAATCACAGCCAAAGGGGCTGCACCGGTAACAGGAGAGAGGTGCCTCCTGCTACACCTGGCGGTAGTGATTGTAAGGAACTTTATTTTTCAATTTTTTAAAGATATTTATCATGGCAAAAATAATCAATGAAGAAAATCCTATGATGAACGGTACGTCCGGTTCAATAGGTAATCTGACCTTCATGACGAGGAATGGTCAAACAATTTCCTGGCCTAAACGCGGTCCTAACAAGAAGCCGCCGACCGAAGAACAAGTAGCGGTTCAAGTTAAATTCGAACGCTTTGCCGCATACGCCCAGGAAGCAATCGCTGATCCTGAAAAGAAGCTGCTCTATGCAAAAGCAGCAAAAAAAGGACAATCAGCCTTTAATGCGGCCTTCCGCGATGCGGCCAGGCCACCCAGGGTCTCTGAGATTGATACAAGACAGTATAGAGGACTTGTGGGTGGTGTGATCAGATTCCTGGTAAAAGACGTCGTCCGCGTCGAGTCTGTAAAAGTGAAGATCCTGTCTGAAGCAGGAGCAGAGCTGGAACAGGGAGATGCAGTTTCGGGTATAGGCAATTACTGGAAATACACGGCCACTGTCGCGAACCCCGCAATGCTGGGCTCCCGTGTCCTGGTGACTGCAACCGATCTGCCGGGTAATATTACCGAAGCAGAATTCGAGATCTAGTGAGCATTAAACAGGAAGCGTTCTGGTCTTATGACCGGAACGCTTTCCCTTACCATAAAACACAATTACCACCAATAAAATATCCCTCCCCACTTCTTTTTCTTAAAATATAGCGATAATATTACAGCATCCTAACCGGCAAGTATCCATTAAAAACTCACCAGACTATGAAAATTTGCGTAGCACAGGCAAAAGCAGTAAAAGGAGACATCCGGAGTAACATAGAAAACCACAAAAAGATCATCGATCTGGCTATTGCTCACGGCGCAGACACCATCATCTTCCCGGAATTATCCATCACAGGTTATGAACCCACATTAGCAAAAGACCTGGCGATCTGTATGGACGATGAATGCCTGAACGATTTTCAGCACATCAGCGACGAAAAAACGGTAACGATCGGCATAGGCGCACCGTTGAAAGGAGACACAGGTATCACGATCAGTATGGTACTGTTTCAGCCAGGTAAAGATAGAGAAGTGTACGCAAAGAAATACCTGCATGCAGATGAAGATCCTTACTTCGTTAGCGGACAAAGCACTGTTAGTTTGTTGGGCGAGGAAAGTGATGTAGCCCTGGCTATTTGTTACGAACTGTCGGTACCGGCACATGTGGAAGATGCTTATAAAAGTGGCGCAGCAGTATATATTGCCAGTGCGGTGAAATCGACAGGAGGTATTGATAAGGCAATTGCAAGATTATCAGAAATAGGAGAGCAATATGAAATGACGGTATTGCTGGCGAATGCGGTAGGGGAGTCTGACGGATTTGAATGTGCAGGTAAGTCTGGTATATGGGATAATACCGGTGTACTGGTGAATCAGCTGGATGCTACGAGCGAAGGTATCCTGGTGTTTGATACAAAGACACGCAGTGTCATTGCAGCGACGATATAAAAGAAGGAGCGCCCCCGATAACGAAGACGCCCTCTTGCTATAATGAAATGGATGATATTCTTATTTCTTTTCCAGCAGTTTGAAGAACTGGTCAAGCTGTGGCAGTATCACGATACGTGTACGGCGGTTAGCAGCTCTTCCTTCGGGAGTATCGTTGGAAGCGACAGGCAGATATTCACCTCTACCGGCAGCGGTGATGTGAGCAGGAGGAATACCATAGTCATTCTGTAATACCCTTGTCACAGCAGTCGCTCTCTTCACACTCAGATCCCAGTTGTCCAGTAATACACCTCTCTTGAAAGGATTGGTATCTGTATGACCTTCCACCATAAACTCGATATCAGGCTGATTAAGCAATACCTTCGCTACTTTTCCAAGCACTTCTTTCGCTCTGGCAGTGATATCGTAGCTACCGCTTTCAAACAGCAGTTTATCAGAGATATCGATATACACTACGCCTTTCTCTACTTTGATGTTAATGTCTTTATCATCCAGGTTGCCAATAGCGCCCTTCAGGTTCATCACAAGTGCCATATTCAGAGAGTCTTTACGCGCAATGGCTGATTGCAGGTCCTGTATATAAGCATCTTTCGCGCCTATATTATCCAGCGATTTTTTGATGCTTTCTGCCTGTGAATTGCTGATAACAGACAGGTCTTTCAACTGGTTCAGTAACGTATTATTATTCTGCTTTAATCCTTCCACCCTTTCTTCACTCAGGTTTCTGCTACGCTCAAATGCAGAAGCAGTATCGCGCAGGCTACGCTGACAGTCGTCCAGTTTGCTCTGGAGGTTTGCATATTTGCCGGATAACTCAGCATACCTGGCCTCAGAAGCCTTGAATTTTTTCGTACTGACACAGGAGAATAATAGAACAGGGCATGATAATGCTAATAATAATATGACTCTTCGTTTCATACAAATTGTATTTGTTTTTAATGACTCTAACTGTTGTTCCTTGTACTCCCCATAAATCCAACACCATGCCACATTTCACTACGCACTCATGCATATTCCTGTTAAATTGTTAAAATGTCTAACTAATAAGAAATTCGCTTTTCGTTATATTGTATTACCATACGGAGAATGCATAATATGATTGTTATATTTTAGTAGCGATCTAGAATATTTATCCACGACACATCAGGGTCCAAAATCCAAAATCGCATCAACGTTCACTATGAAGAAAACATTCGGTTTACGCCTCTTACTGAGCATCCAACTATTAATGCCTGCCCTGTTAAAGGCGCAGGAGAAGTCTGCCGCTTTGCCGCTCGCTACATTGCAACAGCAATTTGTCGATCTGCGTTTCGGTATGTTTATCCACTTCAACATCCCTACTTTCGCCAACCAGGATTGGCCGGATCCCGAAGCGCCGGCATCGCTTTTCAATCCGACAAAGCTTGACTGTAACCAGTGGGCCGCTACCGCCAAAGCAGCGAATATGAGCTACGGCTGTCTGACCACCAAACATCACAGCGGCTTCTGTATCTGGGATACAAAGACGACCGACTATAACGTGATGAACAGTCCTTTAAAAAAGGATGTGGTGAGAGAATATGTGAACGCCTTCCGCGCCAAAGGACTGAAGGTAATGTTATACTACTCCATCCTGGACACGCATCATAAACTGCGTCCGCATGAGATTACCCGCAAGCACATCGACATGGTGAAGGCACAGCTGACAGAGCTGCTGACCAACTACGGCGATATCACGGCGCTGATCATCGACGGATGGGATGCACCCTGGTCCAGGATCTCTTATGATGATATCCCTTTTGAAGAGATTTACCGCCTCATTAAGAGCCTGCAACCTAATTGCCTGGTAATGGACCTCAACGCGGCAAAATATCCGACAGAGGCCTTATTTTACACTGATATCAAATCGTACGAACAGGGAGCCGGCCAGCATATCTCCAAAGAAGCGAACAGGCTGCCTGCATTATCCTGTCTGCCTATCAACAGCGCCTGGTTCTGGAAAACAAATTTCCCCACCACACCTGTGAAAGATCCGGTGAAACTGGTAGACGATATCCTGGTACCGCTGAATAAAGCCTGGTGTAACTTCATCCTGAACGTAGCACCTAACACGGATGGACTGATAGATCCAAACGCGGTGAAAGCACTGGAGGAAGTAGGTAAACGCTGGAAGAACACAGGGGCTATGCCTGCACTGACACCGGCTATCGCGCCCATCATCTCTTCCAATATCGCGAAGTTCCAGCGCAGCAATTCCAGCTGGAGCGATGATATGAACATCATGGACTTTGCCAATGATGATCGTTTCACCAGCAGCTGGCAGTCTAATCCTACCGTAAAACAGCCATGGTATGAAATAGATTTTGATAAAGCACAGCGCTTCAATATGATCAGTATTGTGGAAGACGGCAGCAATATCAAAAAGTACCATCTTGAATATGAAGATAACGGTACCTGGAAACCCCTGGCCAAAGGGGAAGGCGAAGGCCATGTGAAAATACACCGCTTCGACAGCGTGTGGGGCGGACGTGTACGTATCGTGATCGACGAATTCAGTGCACCGCCTGCTATCGCAGAATTTGGGGTGTACAATGAGAGAAGATAATACTTAATGTTAGCATTAAAAGAAGAAGGTGGCTCGGTGTAAGGGTCACCTTTTTCTTTTTACCCCAAAAATCCCCCCGTACCTTGACCGTTTGTAAAAATAATCCCCGGATAGGAAAAAGGACGAGATGGTACGCGGTCAGGCTCAACCATTAATAACCGCTAGCAATGTGGGAAGCGCCGGGACTGATAAATAAATCTTTTTACAATATTAAAAAAATGGTAATATTACTCCAAATTTGCATACCGGGAAGTTAGGAGCGTGTAATAACCTGTTGTTTTTGAGTAATTGATTATTGTTAACTGAGCTCCCCCGACCACCCTATACCTATACACTGAACCTATGGTAAAACTTTACCTGCCGAAATCTTGTTTCCGTTACATTAGCTTGTTAACGTTGTTGATTGTCACTCAAGCTGTTGTCGTACGTGCGGCAGACAGTGATTATGTGAAGCCTCATTTGCCGGTAGCCAATGTCATGACCACCAATATGATGGAAAGCCGTAGTTTTCCGGATATAGATAAGCAACTGGTGGCTGAAGCGCTGATCGCGCCTGAAAGCGGTTTGTTCTCCGACGCCAGCCTGAAAGGTCTATATGATACTGACAGCAGTGCCCACGCCTACCGCGACATCGCCAGGGCAGAATTCGAGAAGATATCGAAGAGTAACCACTATACCACCTCCATCTCGCCAGACGACCTGAATGAGCTGCCTATAGGGCTTTATAAGACCGTTGGCAATACTACGGTGACGATTGCGGTGAGCAATGCCATGTTTTACTCCACCTATGCCGAGCTGACCGTATATGCCAAAGTGCAGATACCCCAGGAGCCACATGAGATCTTTTTTGGCTTAAAAGGGCTGAAGCTGTCGTATAAAGGCGGCATATTAGGCGATGCGAAGCTGGTGTTGCTGGGCGATGTGCCTATAAGACTGGGCGGCGGTACAGCAGCCCTGATATTGAAAGGTGGCATGGATATGCAAACCGGCCAGGGACTTGACCAGACCTATGTAACGATAGACTGTAACGGATTTAAGCAGCTGGGACTCAGTGCAGACCTGATGTTCCCCCGCAGCATGATGGTACCTCTGAGACCAGACGGAGAACGGACGACTGACAGCTCACAGGTAAAGGCCTCATTCAATACGGTAGTGAGCGACTGGAATGATATACTCGTGAGCGTAGACCTGCCTGCATTTGAAATAACACCGCTCAAGGGCGTAGGGTTTCGTATAGGCAAAGCGGTATATGACGGTAGCGATCTGCGTAACTCGCCAGATGTGGTATATCCCGCAAACTACCAGGAGCGTTATTTGCCGGCAGACGACCCGAATCTCTGGCGGGGCGTATACGTGTCTGACCTGGAAGTCACCTTGCCCAAACAGTTTGGATGGCGTAGCCAGCCGGGCAAACGTGTTTCGTTTGGTGGCAAGAATATGCTGATAGATAATAACGGCATCTCAGGCAACTTCTTTGCAAATAACATATTGCCAGATGGCAGTGCCTCCGGATGGCGTTTTTCTGTGGATCATCTGGACATCGACCTGGTGGCCAATCACCTTACAGGCGCCGCGTTCAATGGAATGTTAGGTCTCCCGATGGCCAAAGCGCCGCTGGGCTATTCCGCCGTGATTACCGCAGATAATGAATATATCCTAAAGCTGAACACCATCGATACACTTGATTTTATGGTATGGCGGGCAAAAGCCCAGATAAACCCCAACTCATGGGTACAGCTAAAACTGTCTGACGGACACTTCGAGCCGGAAGCGATGCTCAACGGCTACCTGATCCTGGCCTCGTCGCTGAAACTGGATGACAACAACAAGCCTGTTGCCAAATTTAAAGGCATCGTGTTCCAGGGCCTGCACCTGCAGACCAAAGCGCCTTATCTCACGGCCGATTACTTTGGGTATAAGGATGAAAACACAATTTGCAATTTCCCGGTAGCCATTAAGGAGATCTCTTTGGAAACTAAAGACAGCACTACAGCCAACCTGAATATCGCAGTTCGTTTTAACCTGATGGAAGGGAAGTTTGGTGGTGATACCCGGCTGGCACTGGTGGGCAAGTTTAATAAAGATCAGGGCTTACAGACCTGGAAGTTTGATAAAATAAAACTGGATGCTATTTCCCTGCATGCTGATCTGAGTGATGCTATGTCCATATCCGGCTCACTGCAGGTATACGACGATGACGCTGTATTTGGAGATGCAGTGAGTGGTGAGGTGGATGCCAGTTTCATGAAGGGAAAAATAAAGGTAAAAACCCGTGCCATGTTTGGCGCTAAGGGTTTCCGCTACTGGTATGTAGATGGGAAGGCCGAATTTAAACCAGGCATCGCCGTAGCTCCACCGCTGGAAATTTCAGGCTTCGGTGGAGGTGCTTATTACCGCATGAAAAAAGAAGGTATTGATACCATTGCGTCCCCAACGGGTGTAAAATATCTGCCGGATTCCACCGCAGGACTGGGTATTAAGGCCGCTGTGCTGTTTGATGTGGTGAAAGACCAGGTAGTGCACGGAGAAGTATCGTTTGAAGTGGCGTTTAACCGCAACGGTGGTATCAACTTTATGGGCCTGTATGGTTATGCTAAAATACTGGCCACAGTGCCGATGGGCAATATCACGAGTAAAGTGGGTGAACAATTTGCCAAAATACAGGCGCAGGAACAGAAAGCGATTGCCAAACTCGGATCTGCAGGTCAGAAACTGGAGGAACTGAAAGTATCCGATCCTTCAAGCGCGGCCGCCGCTTTGTCAGGCGATGAGAATCTATCCAACGAAGTTGGTATTACTGCTTATGTGGGTATACAATATGACTTCACCACGTCTACGCTGCATGGCAATTTTGATATGTACATGAACGTAGCCAACGGCATGATGACGGGCAACGCCAGCGGCAACCGCGCAGGTTGGGCCGTGATCCATATTTCACCTAGTGAATGGTACCTGCATATGGGTACGCCTACCAACCGTTTAGGTACTAAATTGTCCATAGGTGGCCTCTCTATTAAATCAGGCGCCTACCTGATGGTGGGCGATAAGATACCCGGTTCTCCGCCACCACCGAAAGAAGTAGCGGATATCATAGGGGTAGACATGGAAGAACTGGATTATATGCGCGACGCTAATGCGCTGGGTGATGGTCGCGGTTTTGCATTCGGCGCCAGCCTCTCCGTGGAGACAGGCGATATCAGTTTCCTGATACTGTATGCCAACTTTAAAGCTGGCCTGGGCTTCGATATCATGCTGAAAGATTATGGAGATGCACATTGTGTGGGTAGCACAGATAAAATTGGTATAGATGGCTGGTATGCCAACGGTCAGGCATATGTTTATTTGCAGGGTGAGTTAGGGGTGAAAGTAAACCTGAGATTTATCAAGGCCCGTATACCGCTTATATCCGGTGCAGCAGCTATGCTGATGCAGGCTAAACTGCCGAATCCTACCTGGGTAAGGGGATATATGGCCGTGAAGTTCAGTGTGCTGAACGGCCTTGTAAAAGGCAATATGCGCATGAAGGTGGTGATCGGTCATGAGTGCGAGATCGTAGTGGGCGGTAACAGCCCGGTAGATGTGAAGATCATATCCGACATAAAACCGGGCACTAATGCCGATGCAGTAGATGTATTCACCGCGCCGCAGGCGGCCTTTAATATGCGTATGGGGCAGCAATTTGATGTAGATGACGACCAGGGTACGAAGACCTACCGCGCAAGGCTGGCATCCTTTACTGTGATGGATAATGGTCAGCCGATACCTGGCCGCCTGGAATGGAATGCCAACAATGATGGTGTTTCCTTTTACTCCAAAGAGGTACTGCCTTCTCAGAAACAGCTGACTGCTACGGTGAAGGTGGCCTTTGAAGAGCGGGTGGGCATAACCTGGCAAACGGCCTATGTAGATGGCAAACCGGGCGAAGAGACAGAGACGGTGACCTTCACCACAGGCACCGCACCGGACTATATCCCTATGCAGAATATCGCTTATGCGTACCCGGTAGTGAACCAGCAATACTATTATAAAGATGAATCTGACAAAGGTATCATTAACCTGAGTATGGGACAGGCTTACCTGTTCGATGCCAGATGGCAGTATGCGATCAATTTCAAAGACGCCGCCGGTCAGACAACTAAATTGGATATGACCTATGACGCCCCTTCACAGACGATTCATTTTACGCCAACAGCGCTGAAGGCAAGTACGGCCTACCAGTTTGATGTCATTGCCATTCCTCCGGGCGCACAAAGCACCGATGAAGTGGCGCCTTATCAGCAACAACAGGATGCGGGCGAAGACGGCAGCTATGCCGTTGCCAACAATCAGGCACAAACAGTTTCCAGGGGCGATGTGGCTAAATCATTGCTGCATTATGGATTCCGTACCAGCAAATTCAACACGTTTGCCGAGAAAATGCAATCGCTGCGTTTGAAGGATGGTATTGGTGAAACCGTATCGACAGATGTAGTTCGCCTGCTGGCCGACGTAGGCGACTATGAAGGTTTTGAAGTAGTGGAAATGACGGGTAACAACTATACCGCTTACAAACCGATGGTGAATGTGGAAGCGGTGATGGATGATGCGTATTTTACAAATGACATCAATCCGTTGTTGTATGCCAACTATCCTATCAATAACGAAATATTCATTCAGAAACGTAACACAGGCGAATTCGGCGTAGCGCCAAGCAAGGCCTTTATATTGATGCCTACTTACCTGGCAGAAGCATCTACCGGTAAGGTGACCAGCTGGATAAAGACAAGGCTGCCGTACCTGTACAATCTTCCGGATGTATACAACCTGGACTTCAACGAACTGCAGTATAAGGTAGTGAACAGGTTCATGGGCACAGCAGATGCACCGAAATATGCGTACCTGATAAACGGACATTTCCCTTTCATACGGTACGGTGCTTACAAAGTGAAATACCAATATGTGCTGCCTGACGGGACTAAAACCAGCAGCGCTGTATTCAATTATCATAATCCATTTAAAACAACCGGCTTCTAATGTATACAATGCGCAGGCTATCTTTTATACTGCTTATACTAATATGTTTTACTGCTGTATCGCGGTTACACGCACAGCATAAAGACAGTGCCGGGATAGCGGTTACCGCCAGGGCCCGTCAGCACAGCATATTGCTGCGATGGGGCATGACCACCTCCCGTGCCTGGAAGCTCGGTAATCAATACGGTTTTCAGCTTACCCGTTATACCGTTACCCGGGATGGGAAGTTATTGTCATCGCCGGAGGCCAAAGTATTGAATACGCAACCACTGCGGCCTAAACCATTAAACGACTGGGAAAAAATAGTACAGCAGAACCAATATGCGGCCATCATTGCACAGGCATTGTACGGTAAGGACTTTGAAGTAGGCGGTGGCGGTAATAATGGCATCGCAAGTATCATGGCACAATCGGCAGAACAGGAGCAGCGTTTTTCACTCTCCCTGTATGCCGCAGATAATAGCTTTGAAGCCGCTGTAATGGCAGGATGGGGCTGGGAAGATAAAGAAGCGCGTCCCAATGAGAAATACCTGTACCGGGTTATTTCGCTCGCGCCAAAAGAGCGCGTAGCTATAGATTCCGGAGGGGTATTTATAGGCATACAGGACTATGCACCACTACCGGTACCCGGAGATGTAGGAGCCGTGTTTGGCGATAAACAGGTAGCACTTAGCTGGGATTACAGCGTGTTGAAACACTACTATACTTCCTGGATAGTAGAACGTTCTAAAGATGGTGGTAAGACCTTTGAACCGGCCCGCTCGCTGCCGGTGACCAACATCAATGAAAAAGAGAACAGGCCTTCTTCCCGCATGTATTTTATTGACTCGCTGGAAGATAACAATACGGTGTACCAGTTCAGGGTGAGAGGTATTTCCGCATTTGGCGAAAAAGGACCTCCTTCTGCAGTGACTACCGGTAAAGGCAGGCATGTGTTGATCTATGTGCCGAACATCCGCAGTAACCAGATCTCTGCACAGGGGAAAATGACACTTACCTGGGATTTTGAAACTGCGGGTAACCCTTTGATCAAAGGTTTTGCATTAAATCAGGCTGAACGCGAAGGAGGGCCTTATAAAACTGTACTGGCAAATATTACCCCCGATCAGCGCAGCCTGCAATACGACCAGCTGTTTCCTTCCAACTATTTCACCATTACGGCTATTGCCAAAGAAGGAGAATCGACCACCTCTTTCCCTGTGCTGGTGCAGCCGGTTGATTCTACTCCGCCTGCGCCGCCTGTTGGATTGGCTGGTACTGTAGACAGCAATGGCGTGGTAACACTGACCTGGAAAGCCAATGTGGAAAAGGATATGCTGGGGTACAAAGTTTTCCGCGCCGGCAGGCTGCATGAGGAATTATCTCCCTTAGTGGACTCTATCTATATGAAGACCGTTTATAAAGACACTGTTCCTATAAAATTCCTGAACAGTAAAGTATATTATGCGGTAGCTGCATTAGATAAACGCTATAACCAATCCGCTTATTCCGCAGTCCTGGAGCTAAAGAAACCGGATGTGATACCGCCTACTTCACCGGTGTTCGCTGCTTATAAAGTAGTAGATGGCCAGGTACAATTATCCTGGGTGAACAGCGGTGATGAAGATGTAGCAGCGCATCTGCTGTACCGGAAAGCCCGCGCAGATTCCAGTCATAAGTGGGTATTGCTGCAGACATTCCGCGACGGCACGCACTATTACGCAGACCAGTTGATTGAAGAAGGACAGACCTATACTTATATCCTGATGGCGAAAGACAGCAGCGGCCTGGAATCGCCGCCTACTCAGCCTATTACTGTAACAATACCTGCTAACCCGAATGCCATCAGTATAAAAACACTGAATGCATATGTGAACAGGGAGCAGCGTTACATTGAACTATCCTGGAAAGACAGCAACACCGGTATAAACGAATACCAGTTGTATAAAGGAGCAGGCGGTCAACCCCTGAGCCTTTGGAAAGTAGTGCCGGCAAACGTGAAAACGGTTGTAGATGAATCGCTGAAGATCAATACCGCCTATGAGTATGGCGTACGCGCTGTGAACAAAAACGGTCTGAGCGGCCCGCTCAAAAAGGTTAAAACAGATTATTAATACCTATATACCTTTTATTTATGAGAACCATGACACAAAGAGCCCTATTGTTGTTATTCCTTCCCCTGCTGGCGTTTACAGGCAGGCTGTCTGCGCAGAACGCAACAGCGTACGAACTGACCGTTGATTATGCCATCATGGGCTTCGGCCGTATTGCAACCTGCGACAGCAACTATGAAATAGATGCTATTATGCAGAATGGCAGTACGAGCCTTATCGCCTTTGGATCGCTGGATGGTCTAAACGTTGGCGAGGTGCGGTATTTTCCTCCACAGACTATCACTTTTACCTCGGACAATCCGGTAACACGGATCGCAATATGGAGCAAACGGAAAATCAGCTGTAGCAAAACCGCGGATGCTGGTGAAAGAGACTACTCTCTTCCGGCGGGAAATATTACATGGTTTGATGTGAACGTTGGCGGTTTATTTACTGGCTATGACCTTGAGTCTAATATGCATATAACCATTAAGCCTGCGCTCATAACAACAGCGATTCCCACCAACGGGAATGTCATCAACAGAACAGGCAGCGCCCTGCATGATGCTCCGAAAACATTCGTTGAATTATCCCGGGAAAGATAATAACGCGGAATAAACGAATAGCAGTTATACTCAGTGGCTGGTGAACGGCCGCTGAGTTGCTGAAAGATAGCTACGGCAAATGTGAAAATGACCGAAGACGAATCGCTGAAGATTCAACACCGTTTATGAGTAAGGCGTACGCGCTGTGAACAAAGACGGTCTGAGCAGGCCCGCTCAGAAAAGTTAAAACAAGTTAAATCCCTGCATACTTTTTACTTATGCGACCAATGATAAAAAGAGCCCTATTCCTGTTATTACTTCCCCTGCTGGTGTTTACCAGCAGGCTATCCGCGCAGAACCCAACGGCGGTGTATGAGCTGACCGTGAAATGCGACATTATGGGCTTCGGCACAGCAACCTGCGGTAGTCTCTATGAAGTATATGCCATTATGGACTACGGTGGTTCAAGGCTTATCTCCTCCGGATCCCTGGACGGTATCCCCGATGGCACACCATGGTATTTTCCCGCCAAGACGATCACCTTTACGTCAGACAATATGGTAAAAGGGATTGCAGTATATGGCAAGCGGAAATCCAGCTGCAGCAAAACCCAGGAATCAAAGGAACTGGATTATATGTTCCCGGCGGGCGATCGTACCTGTTTTAGCACCAGGGTGGGTGGGATGTTTGCTGGTTATCATTCTGAGTCTACGCTGTTTATAGATGTTAAACCTGTGTCCAAGGTATATGAATTACAGCTCCAGACAACGGAAGTATATCCCGGCAATGTGCAGCTAAACTATAACGTGACTGCTCATTATACAGATGGCACACAGGACGAGATATTCGCGTTTATATCGACTGCGCTTCAAGGCAATGGGGATGTCATCAACAGGACAGGCAGCGTCATACACAGCACCCCAAAGACAATAGCATCCATAGAAGTTTCCAGCGAGAAGATTCGAGGCGGCTTTTGGCCAATTGTAAAGGATACGAAGACCTTTCCTGTCAGTCATACAGGTCTGGAATTTGACGGGAATATTGATAACCCGTTTGTCTCATTGATGGACGAGAGCAGTAAAATCCATGTGACCTATAAAGAGGTCGTGAATGACCTGGTATATGACGGACAAGGATCCTATATACTACCTACTGACGCTGAGATCAAGATCATTGGCACCCCGGGGATACCTAACCAGCAATACCTCTGGCAATACCTGGACTATAATGGCATTTGGCAAAACGCCCCGGCCAACAAGCAGGGATCCAACGTGCTTCAAGTTTCCGCCCGAAGTCTTTTTGGAAATGATTGGGAAAAATATCTCGCCAAACACGTACTGGTTAGAATGTTACCTGCCTGCGCGCAGGACCGGCCATCCGCCATGATTACGTTGGAGTGCCGCCTGGAAGCGCCGCACATTACAAGCATCATTCCTAGGAAGATATCCTGTAACGGCGCTAATGACGGCGGTTTTACACTCATCTTTGACCGTGAGGCGCATACTGGTGAGACCATAAACGTAGAAATCAAGGACCTGAAAAACGTTGTCGGTGGGACTAAACCCAATCAGACAGGTGTTACGATGGGGCCAGACAAGACTTATACCTGGCCTTTAAATACGCTTCCCGCCACCACCTACCGGGTAAAGGTGACAGGGGATATTAATAACACCCCCACTTACAGCGACGGAAGCACGTTTGACTTCCAGCTGGATGAACCCACACCGGTCATCTTCTCTACACCCGCTCCTATTGCTGTAAAATGTTACGACGGTAGCGATGGCGGCATCAACCTTAACATTAATGGCGGCGCAGGTGGTTATGTAGCGTCGTATAAAGGGGTTGCGGATGTTGATTATCTCACGCAGCCATTCACCGCGAACACCATAACAGGCCTCGCCAAGGGAGATTACCTGATAAAGGTAAAAGACCAGAACGGATGTGCCGGTAAGACAACTGCGGGAGACGAAGAAATGAGCTTCAGTGTTAAACAACCTGACGCACCACTTGGGGTGGATGCTACTACTATCACGGACCCTAAGGCATTCGGATATACAGATGGCAGCATTACTGTTCATCTGAAGGGCGGCACGCCCAAGCCGGATGGCTCCTACGATGTTGAATGGCGGAAGGCTGATGGTACCTTGTTAACACCCGTAAATACTGTAGATGGCAATGGCATCTATACCACCACTATCAACAACCAGCCTGACGGCGATTACACCCTGACTGTCACGGACGGCAACTATAATGCGGCTGCCACCAACGGCAGGACAGGCTGTACGCTCAATAATACATTTAAACTGACACAGCCACCGCCATTAGTAGCTAACATACAGATCACAGACAGCGTTAGCTGTAATGGCAAGAGTGATGGTACGCTGACCGCAATCATAAGCGGCGGTATGCCATTTAAAACCCTGCCTCACTACACCTATGAATGGTACCAGATAACGAATGGCGTGGCTGTATCTATCGGACAAACGGATAGCACCGCCGTTGACCTGCCCGCTGGTCTGTACCTGGTAAAGGCAACAGATGCCAATGGTATCAGTATATTATCCGATACAACAGACCTCGTAGATCCGACCTCCTTACAGGTACAATTCAACACCACACCAGCTACCTGTTACGATGGCAGCAATGGGGCGCTGCAGGCACTCGTAAGCGGCGGTACAACACCATACCGGTACAACTGGAGCAATGGCAGCCAGCAGGCTTATAATCCGGGTCTGCACGCCGGTACATATACAGTGAATATAACTGACTATCATGGATGTCCCTTGTCAGGCGATTCCGCAGTGGAACAACCTGCTGCTCCGCTACAGATAGTACAGCAGGTATTAACCCAACCTCTTGCCAACGGTTACTCAGATGGTAGCATTAAGATACTGTTGCAAGGTGGTACCGCTAATGCAGACGGCAGCTATAACGTTAGCTGGCAAAAGGCAGACGGTACACCGCTGGGTAGTGGCGTGGGGCAGGTAGTGGCTGGTGTTTATGAAAACGTGCTGTCAGGCATACCAGCAGGCGATTACAAGGCTATTATTACAGATGCGCAATATACCGGTCCGGACCTGAATATGCAGGGTTGTACGTTGACAGGAGAGTTCCCGCTGAAGGAGCCACCTCCATTAGTCGTAACCATCGCGGAGCGGCGTTATGTATCCTGTAAAGGAGCTGCCGATGGCGTGCTGGCTGCTACCGCTGACGGTGGCGTACGCATAAACGGTCCGCTGCCATACCGCTTTGCATGGTATAAGAAGGGGAGTGGTGGTTATAGCGCTATCGGTCAGACAACACCATCAGCCAGCGGATTAACGACCGGTATCTATAAAGTGATCATTACAGACGCAAATAATATTGATAAAACATCGGATTCCTTCCTGCTTGTTGAACCAGACCTGCTGCAGGTGCAGCTGGCCACTACACCGGTGACCTGTGCCAGCGGACAGGATGGCGCGGTAACTACCACCGTTAGCGGTGGCACAGGACCTTTCCGCTATGAATGGACGAATGGTGAAACCACCAGCAATATCAGCAACTTAACAGAAGGCTCTTACCTGGTGTTTGTAACAGACGCACGTGGTTGTGAAGCACAAAACAATGCAGATGTATTTATACCAAACGGCATTGTGGTAAATGCAGACATCACTGCACCTATTTGCGCGGGTAGTGGCGATGGCGCCATTAATGCGCAGATCAGCGGAGGTATTCCTCCTTACCGGTATGAATGGAGTAACGGTGCTACCACCAACAGGATAGATCAGCTGAAGGCAGGCAAATACATACTTACTGTCCAGGATGCGAACAATTGTAAACGTGTGCAGACTTTCAATCTGCCGGACCCAACGCCATTACAGGTGTTACTGGGCGCCGACAAAACACTCTGTAACAGTCAGACCTATACAATAAATGCTGCTATTGCAGATCCTGCGGCTACTTATACCTGGGGCGGCGAGCCAGCCTTCCAGGCTACTACGCCATCTGTGACGCTCAATCAGAGCGGGCAGTATTGGGTAAGCGTTATGGATGGTAAAGGTTGTATAGGCCGTGATACGATCAACATACAACAACTGAAAACGGATATCTCTGCAGAGTTTGTGGTATCCACACAGGTATTCCGTAATGAGGAAGTGTCGCTGATCAATATCAGCACCCCTGTACCGGAGCGCACTGTATGGGAGATACCAACCAACAAGAACATTACGGTGTTGCAGAACACGCCGCTGCTGGTGGGACTGCGCTTTGCAGATACCGGCGTGTATCATATCACGCTGCACTCCTATATCGGCAGTTGTGAACAGGTGTTTACCAAAGAGATCGCCGTACTGGAACAACAATCCATGCCAGCTCCCGGAGGCGCACAACAGCCGTTCATCACGTCGTTTGAAGTATCGCCAAATCCTAACAACGGACAATTCACTGTGCGTGTGACTTTGGATAAAGCAGCAGAGATACGTCTGCGCCTGTTCAACATCATCAGCAACCAGTTGGTGAATGACCGTAAGGAAAGCGCTGCTGCGCAATTTAACATCAACTACCAGTTGAATATCACGGCAGGCACTTATGTGCTGCTGCTGGAAACGCCGCTGGGTAATGTGATAAGGAAGATCATCATCACCCAATAATCACTATGAAGACGAAACTGATATCCTATACTATATTATTCATACTGCTGCTGGGTGCGTGTTATAAAGAAGTGCCCCGCCCGCTGACGGTAGATTTCGCCTACGTGCTGGCAGACAGCTCGCATACAGTACCGATTTCTGTGAACATCGCCAACCGCAGCGCAGGCGCCACCGGTTTTAAGTGGAGCTTTGAAGGTGGTGAACCAGCAACATCTGACTATGAGAACCCGGGAGCCATCAGCTTTGCGCAGGCCGGACCGCATAAGATCACGCTGGAAGCCTGGAATGACGACACCCGGAGTAGCAAGACCATCATCCTGCAGCTGGATAGTGCCGTACAGGTCACCTTCGATGCAGAGGTACAGGTGAATGATTTTTCGCCCGTACAGGTTAAGCTCACTAACCATACAACAGGCGCCAGCAGTTATAACTGGACTTTCCAGGACGGTGATCCTGCCAGTGCCAACACCGCCTTGCCGCCGATGGTGACCTTTACCACACCCGGATCACATACTATTACCCTGCAGGTGAGTAATGGCGGGCAACAGTTCACTGCCAGCAAAACCATCACGGTAAAGGCACCCTTGCATACTGACTTTACGCTAAACCCCGGACCTTTCGACGATGACTACGAAGCGCCCCTGACAGCAGTACTCGGCGGCAAAAGTGTGAGCTATCTTACACAGCAGTGGCAGTGCGCGGGTGGTGTACTGGATAGCGATACTGCTTCTGCCAATACAGTATACTTTGCCAATCCGGGTACCTATACCGTTACATTGACAAATACCAATGGGAAAGGATCAGAGACGGTGAATAAGACCATCACGGTAAAACCTAATTCGCACCTTCGTACCATCACAGACGTTAGGCTGGGCATCAGCACTGCGCATACAGATATTGGCTGTTTTTATTCTACCCGCTTGCGGAAGGTATACCGTAAGAATGATGATCTGACAAAAGAGGGGAAAGAGATTGACCTGGTATTTTTTGGGCTGAGCCGCAGTTTTACCTATAACAAGTTTGTATCGCCGGATTCAGCTACCAGTTATACTTTCCCTGCCATACCTGGTGCTACGGTAACGCGTTTCATCAACAGGCAGGAACAATGCAATTGCGGCGTATCATTCAGCGTAAGCGATTTTGACAACATGCAGACAGATGCTCCTTTGCAATCACTGCAACTGCCGGCTAACGCTATTGGCGGCCTGCAATTTGACCAGACAGTATTACCCCGTATTATATTATTCCAGACGGCAGATGGCCGTAAGGGCGCCATTAAGATAAAGGACTATGTGCTGGAAGGCAACACAGCCTATATAGTGGCGGATATTAAAGTCCAGAAATATGAATAGATCCCGCATCCTATACCTGTGTACCGCTGCCTTACTGCTGCCGCTGTTTTCATCTGCGCAGCAGATAGACCTGGAACATATCCGGGATCTGTTTGGCAAGGGTAAACCCCTTAAAGTGAATGGCGGGGTAAGTGCCAGTACCGTATTCAACAGTGGTACCGGTGGTGGCCGGCAACCATTTAGCTGGTTCCTGAACGGTAACGTGAATACCAATATACTGGGAAGGATCAACCTGCCTTTTTCATTTAACCTTACTAATGCCGGCGGTGGTTACTCGTACCCCACCATGCCTAACCGCTTAAGCCTGCATCCCAGTTATAAAGGGGTGACAGCGCATATTGGGGATGTAGCTATGTCGTTCTCTCCCTACACCTTAAACGGTCATCAGTTTACAGGGGTAGGACTGGACATAGCCACCAAGCCAACATGGAGCATCAGTATGATGTACGGAAGGCTGTTGCGCGCAGTCAATTACGACAGCACCAACAGGAACATACTACCTACGTACAGGCGGATGGGTTATGGCGCTAAATTGTCCTTACAGCAATCCAACTATGCATTGTCGCTGAACTTCCTGCATGCGCAGGATTTCACCGACCCTATGCAATACATCCCGGATACCTTGCACATCTATCCTAAAGCAAACCTTGCTGTGAGTGTTGCCGGTATGCTGCGCCCTGCCAAAGGATTGGAGTTGACCGTGGAGTATGCTAACAGTGCGATGAAACTGGACAAAAGGGATTATCACCCCACCAGATCCGGCAGCGGCAATCTGCTGGAAAGCGTATTTATGTATGATATCAAGAATACGCAGTTCTTTAAGGCCATCAGAGCCGGCATGAACTACACATTTCATAAAAGTGTGATAGGGCTGGGCTATGAGCGTATCGACCCTGGCTACCAGACGTTGGGTACCTACTATATGAACAATGACCTGGAGAACATCACAGTGAACCTGTCGCAACCACTGCTGCATGATAAGGCCACTATATCCGGCAACGTGGGGTACCAGCGCGATGACCTGAACAATACCAAGGCTGGTGCTACCTTCCGGATGGTGAGTGCAATAAACGCGACTTATATGCCGAATGAAAGATGGAATGCGAACTTTACTTATTCTAACTTCCAGACCTACACGCATATAAAGCCGCAATTTGATTATATTAACCAGACGAATCCCTATGAGAATATGGATACGCTGAATTTTAAACAGATATCGCAAAGTGCAGGGTTGACGCTTACCTATATGCTAAAAACCAATAAGAAGAAAAGCCACACCATCAACCTGAACCTGAATGTACAGGATGCGGCGGATATACAGAACGATGTGCTTTGGAAAGGCAACGGGTCGCGTTTTTATAACTCCAGCACCGCATATACCTTGTTACTGATAAAGCAGCAGATGAGCATTACCGGTGCTTTTAACCTGAGTTATAATACTATTGGGAGAGACGACTTCCTGACACTGGGGCCTACTTTAGGATTGAATACACGCTTATTTGATAAAAAGATGACAGCCGGCTTTAATACCTCCTACAATAGCAGTACCAGTAATGGACAGCAACAGGGGCAGGTGTTGAATTTCCGTGTAAATGCAGCGTATATGTTTATGAGAAAACATAACCTGAATATGAATGCGGTACGCCAGACACGGTGGACGCCTAAAGGAACGTCTAGCAATGTAACGGCAACGGTGGGGTATAACTATAGTTTTTGAGTGTAAGATCTATCATCAGCAGATACCTGCATAATACATAAAGGCCGTCCGCGATAACGGACGGCCCTAGGTTTATACATAGTCTATATTCGGTCGTCGTTCAGTAAAATACTGCCCAGGCAGATCATGGCAACATCCTCTACAAGTCCTGCAACAGGATCAGGTGTGCCGGTCATCTTCCCGAATTTCTTTCTTGCATAGTAAGTTACATAAGCGCCTGCACAGGCTGCCGCAGCGCCTATCAGCGCACCCAGCCACATGCTTTTACGTTTTCTTCTGCTGACGATGGCCCCGGTAAGGGCGCCTGAAATACTTCTGCTGATCAGACCCGCAGGCGCGATCCTGTCGCCTATGCCGGGGAGTTTATCAACATAGGTCTCTCCGGCAGCCATTAATGTTAATACTTTACTGTCGGGAAAGATCAGCGCAGGCGCCAATGTTGTACGGGAACCCGCAATAGCGCTCATTCCGGCAATAACAGCGATATCTCTGGCGCTGTTGCCATTCATACGTTGTTTTACTGTCTTTGTATCGCTGATCTTTTTAATGTCTGTACTTGCGTGTGTACCGTTTCTCATGCCATGAATTTTAGGTGATATATTGTTTCAAGGCCCATTCGGATAAATGTTATACTACTTTCGTACCAGTCAGTACCGGGTACAGCCGTACACGCTGTCTGTCAGCACCGTTTATATACGAAGGATAGAGGCGTCCAAAAGAGCTTCAGTAAACGGTTTTAGCAGACAGGGATAAATTTTTTACTGCGGCAGAATAACCTTAAAAATGCAATGATAGCAACCGATTGAGACCGTGCTCAGGAAGGAACGTTGTGTAAAATGTCCTACATTCTGGCATTTTATTTGGGACCCGGTATAACATATACGTCTCAGCTTTTTTGATGCGAAAGGCCTTTTATCCATTAGCCGTTAACCAGAGACCGGCAACTTTTCCCTCATTTCTTTTTCCCCTCAGATATATAAAAAAATATATCCATTTTAACATTATTTAATATATTCGTCTTTGTTTGTACTTAGTACACCAGACCCTACCTATGGATAAGATAACCTACGGCATACACCGCACCCACAATATCAGTTTTACAAATAAAATTACTGGCATAAGCAACCCGGTTAATGGACAATTTACTGCCGACTTCAATGGGTATGCAGTCAAAAATTGTAAAAATAAGTAGCATCAGAAGATGAAAAATAATACATTCCGTATAGCGCTGCTGACAGGCATACTATTGTGTGCCAGTTATTTCAGATCGGTGGCGCAGAAGTATCCTGTACGAGTACAGGTGCAGTTACTGCAACCTGTATCGCCGCAGCTGGTTAATCTATACACGGGCACGCAGGCCAGAATGATTGTCACCTTGTTGAACACCGACCTGCAGCATCCCACAATGTCCGTCCGCTTACGCTTTACTATCAAAGGCGGGAATGCGGTGTTGCGTAATAAGGATTATGTTTATTACCCAACTATTCAGCTGGATGCAGGTATTCCCACGCGACTCAGCCTGGATGACCTGGCGCCTTATTTTCAGTTGAGCAATCTCGATGCTGCGGGTATCCCACCTACGCAATTAATGCCGAACATTCACCTGCCGGATGGATATTATACTTTCTGTGTAGAGGCGATAGAAGTTAATAGCGGCCAGCAGGTCAGCAATAGTACGCAGGGATGTTCTCCGCCTGCCTGGATCAGTATGAGTCAGCCGCCTTTACTGAACCTGCCGGTCAAGGGTGGAGGCGTGCCATTCAGGGAACCCCTGAACATTATCTTCAACTGGACACCCCGGCATATGAGCAGCGCCAATGCTGCTTTCCAGACGGAATACGAGTTCACGTTGACAGAGCTATGGGATACGGTCATTGCACCGGAAGCGGCGTTTCTGAATTCCCCTCCTTTATATCAGACCACTACCCCTACAACAACGTTATTGTACGGCCCTGCAGAGCCTCCGCTCTTGCCGGGCAAGCGATACGCATGGCGCATCAAGGCAAAGGCGAAAATGGGCGTTGATGAATATGATGTATTCCTGAACAATGGGTACAGTGAAATTTACTGGTTCGTATTACAGGAAAATTGTCAGCCACCGCAGCAGGCATTGGCAACGGTAGAGAACAACACCGTTACTGTCAATTGGTTACCACAACCCCAGATGTCTGAATATATACTGGAATATCGCGAAGCGAATAAAAACGGCGCAGATTGGTTCAACATAAAAACAACGGACACGCATGCCACCATTTTAGATGCGGTGCCCGGCAGAAGTTATGAGTATCGCGTAGGTGGTTACTGTGTGTCAGCAATAAAAACAATGGGCGATCTGCATGGTTTCGATATGCCGGCGAGAGATACGGCTGATAATAAAAACTGTGGACTATTACCTGATATCAAGCTGGCTAACCAGGAGCAGCTGAAGGATTTGAAGAATGGAGACCTGATCCTGGCGGGCGACTTCCCGGTTCGTCTTACAAGCGTATCTGGCGCTGGTACATTCCAGGGAACAGGTTATGTAATGATCCCATTCCTGAGTGATACGAGAGTGAAAGTGACCTTTAACAATATCACTGTCAATACCAACCACCAGTTGCTGAGCGGTGTGATACAAACCACTTTCGATAGCACGGCAGCACAGGTAGTGGGCGTTGACGATGCCATACAGACCGTAAAAGATCTGGCGAGTGTAGTGAATGATCTGGCGCATCTGACGATAGATAGCGACTACCTGACAGTGAAAGAGTTGGCTGACGAGATCAGGAAACTGGCGGAGGATGAATTGCCGGAAGATCTGAAGGACCGTATTATCAAAGCCGCCGATAAGCTGGAGCAGACCAAGAAAGATTACGACGAAGCGAAGACGGAATATGATAATGCAAAAACGCCGGAAGAGAAGGCGGCTGCCAAAGACAAGAAGGACAAGGCAGCAGCAGCATTTGATGAGGCGAAGAAAGAAGTGGATGCGGTGAATAAAGAGAAGGAGGAATTCGTGAAGTCGGTGACTGATATGTTGGTGAAGGCAGTCAAAGGCCTGAAATCAGATTATAACGACAGCAAGCGTGCAAAGATCAATGAGGATTTCAATGCCAGTCGCAAGGCATTAAATGATATGATCAGCGATACGAAGAAAGCGCTGCTCGATGGAAGAGCGTTGCCTGCAAATGGCAACCAGAGTAATAATGTGGTGGTCATTGTGATAGATAGTGTAGATGTATCTGCGCCGGAAGAAGATGCGTTTTCAAAACTGAGTGTCGCATTTAAAGAGGCGGAACTGCAGAAGAATAAAATGGCAGTTGTAGATATGTTTGACCAGCATATATCTAGCAAAGAATATTATGCATTTATAACCCAGGTACTGAAAATAAATGGTAAGAATCTCGTCGATTACATCATTGCGGAAAGGAATGATGAGGTGGAAGACGAAGTGATCGTTGATAATCTGAAACAGGAACTGGCGGGAATGATAACTGATCTATTGAATAAATAAGCAGGTAATATGAACATGTTACGCAGATATATACTCTTATTTATCCTGTTACTACAGGCCGGTGTGGGCTTCGCAGTACCAGACCGGGACAGCCTGATGGTGAAGGTAATTGAAAGGGGTAGGATGGCTTTTAAGGAGCTGGTCCTGCAAAATAAACTAAATGATGAAAAGGGACTGTCATCTCAGAACCACTATGTATTGCACATCAATACAGCAGACCTGATAGATGGGGAGATAGACAAACTGGATAAGGAATATATCAGACAGAGAAAGATAAGTTATATCGCAGGTAGTATAACCGGTGATAAGACAGCCGGCGATTTCCTTGTACCCGCTGGTGAAGATCTTGATGAACTGGAGGAGAAGTTACGGAAATGCAATACAGCTCCTGATGCCAAAATACGGACCTATCTGGTGACTATCGATTTTATACCGATGATCTATGATGTTCCGGGACTTGATCTGGAAACGTTGATGAGTTACCGCAGGGGAGACGCCAGTGGAACGGAAAACGGCGACATCGCGGAGAATGCCAAAAAAGATGCAACAGCTATTTTGCAAGGGATATCAACATCATTAGTGGTTGCTCCACCTGAGAATGGCGAAAAGCTGGCGTTCAATACAGCGTGCGTCGGCATGGTGAATTACCGGATTTACGATAGGAAACGGCGGTATAAGAAACTCCAGATGTTTTCCTGGTATTCTAACCTGGAGGGACAGGATGTACAATCCTATAATCTGTTGGTGTCGAAACACCTGGCGACGGTGAAAGGGGCAACTGGTTATCGGCTGATAAAGAGTTTTATAGATGTCATCAGTGAGAATAACTCGGACTTTGCATTGCTGCCATCTGTGAAGGATAAGATAATGTCTGTCAAGAGTCGTGAGGAAATGGAGGCGTTACTGTCAACAATCAGTGCGAATGCCTATGACCAGTTTACCTATGAGCAGCGTATTTATGCGGTTAAAATGCTTGCATCACAAGCGATAATTACCAACACTGGTGCAGAAATGATAGTGGATCTTCTGTCAACCGCAAATCTTGAAGAGGATGCAGGAAAATTGAGAGATGATCTTAATAAGCTGAATAACTTTGTTTCAAAGGCAGACGACGCCGCAGAAGCTGAGGTATTACCGGCGAAAACCAGCGAGTTAACCCTTTTGCATTTGCTGGTAAATGGCATATCAGACCATCTGATCGGAGATAAAACCTATACACGGCTGATGCAGGTTTTCATCAACATTGCGAAATCATCGCCTGCTATTGCTGAGGATGCGCTGGATTTTTATAGGGATCCGAGAAAGCTGGACCGGACAATAATATGGGATAAGAGCTATGCACTGGAATTGTTTGCCCAGCCTCCTCCAGGGACCAATAGTTATGATGTGACATTGGATAATAAGCTGGATGAAGTCACCATTACAAAATCGCAGTTGAAATATATCCAAAATGTGGATGGATATACCAAGCTGCAGGAGTCTATGCGTGAGTATGCCAAAGGTAATAACACCTTTATACAAAAGCTCCTGAACAATGTTGTTGTGCCTGCCATGGGTACAGTAGATATTGCTGGTTACTACGAGATGAAATATCCCCCTGAGCCACAATGGGTACCAGAACAGCCAATTAAGTTAAAGGCATGGCAGCTGGTGTCATTTACAAATAAATCCGATATAGGATTGCTGGCAACAGCTGTAGGAGAATCGTCAGATCAAAACGAGCATAAAGCACAGTATCTGCCGGCTATTGTACTGAAGTATGCAGCTGATAAGGAATTAAACCAGAATGTGGGTAAAGGTGTCGTAATGGCTTTTGATGTGATCACATTGGTGACACCGGTAGGAGAACTGGCATACCTGGGAAAAGTAGCCAACTATGTTTACAAGGGTATCGAATATGGATCGAAAGTAACTGCCCTCGGTCATCTGGCCGTAGAGACAGGCGCTATACCTCCGGATAGCAAGTTGGCTGCGTTCATCAAAGACTGTTATGACGTAACCAACCTTTTGCAGTTAGGTAGTCTGGGTTTTACAGCAACGAATGGTGTTATTGCCAGGTTATCCAGAGCAGAAGCGACAAAATTCCTTAGGTCATTTTACGGGGCGGAGAAGGAGGGGTTAGTATATCTGATGAAGGATCCCGAAGCAGTAAAGCAAATCCTCCGGTTTAAAAAAGAAATAGAGGACGCTGGTATTGCAGCAGGATATGGCAAGACCTGGTTTAAGGCCATCAAAGACCAGGTATACAGCGGAATTTCAAATACTGTTGCCAAAATAAAGGACTTAAAGTTTTTGAAGACCGAAGGGAGTGGTAACCTGCTCAAATTTACAGATGGGGCAAATCAACAGGTGATGCATACCATGAGCGATGGAACCCTGGTACTGGATAAAACAACGGTGACATTTGCAGAGGATGCTCGTCTGGTAGGTACAGTGGATGAGGTTTCTATCCGTACGGCAGAAAATGCGTCTGAAGTTGTGGAAGACCTGATGTTTGTACAACGAGCTAATAAGAGTGTGGAATGTATAAGAGGCGCTTGTTTTATAGCAGGAACACCCGTGCGTACGAAAGTCGGTCTTGTACCTATTGAACAGATTAAAGAAGATGATACCGTGCTTGGCGTGAAGGTGGCTAATGGCGATACTACCTGGCAGAAGGTTTCACATGCTTTCACAAAACATGCTTCGAAACTGGTGCGTATCATTACGGGCCGTGATACGATCTTCTCCACACCAGAGCATCCTTACCTTACAGAGAATGGCTGGAAAAGCGCTGCTGACCTGAAAGTAGGATGGCGTCTCAGACTGGCAAGGCATGCCTTTGCCACACTCACCGCAGTACTACCGATCGATACCAGTGTAACGGTTTACAATTTTGAAACCAGTATTACACACAATTACTGTATAGGCAGTGAAGGTATTGTAGTACATAATTCCTGTGAGATTTTTGAAAGGCTGAAAAGCCGCATTCCGGAAGACCGTTTCCCAGCTTTTGAAAAGGATTTTGCAGGTGGTGCAAAAGGCTCACCAAAGGCGAATTTCCTGAAGCAGTTTGATAATGAAGAGCTTTCTACAGATGTATGGGAGATTTTATATGAATTTCCGGCCATCCGCGCAACTGAAGAACTGTACCAAATCCGGGGAATATTAAAAAGATGTTCTAATCCCGACTGTACTGCCTTGGTGAAGGAGATTATGGAGGGGAAAAAGGGATTTGGAGTATTGAGTGAAGAGACGCAGAAAGAATTCAGGGAGCGGTTTGAGGCAATCATGCTCCGTTCAGAGAACAAAGGAGATAAGGTTACCGCGGCTCAGATGAACAAATGTCTCGCCCGGCTCCGTGAGGCATGGGCAGGGGAAGGTATCGTAGCACGAGTGCAAAAAATCAGTAAGTTATTTGATCAATACAATACACTGACTGCAGAGCAGAAATTACTATTCGCTAAAGATTTTGCGGAAGCCCATCCTAAAACGCTGGAACGTATGGCGGATGCGCCTGAGTTCCTGGCGCACTGGAAGACGGATCGTGACTATTATCTCAATCTATCTTATGCAGATATGGAGCATAAAGACTGGCCTATGGTATATAGAGAAGTAAGTACAAGTAATCCATATAATGCTAGTCTTGCCAAGCCACTTAACGAGGTAACGGAGGATGTTGTTGGGAAAGCAAATTATGCTAATTATATTGGAGCTTCAGCTACTTATAAGGGCAGACCTGGTGGTGTTGTTGTCAGGTTCAATTACCAGTGGAAGACAGAGCCCCCGCTTATAGATATGTTCAAACGACGTCTTACTTATCTGAAAATAATCCGTGACGATGCGATGGATGGAGGGCAGCTGTATACGACTTTATACAAGGATGTGCCTTTAGGAAAAGTAAGGGCTGCCGATGGTCCAGGTGAACATGCAGAAGTGTTGGCTGTTAACGTAATTACCAGAGAAATCGAGGCTGCAACAGGAGTAAAAATTACAACACAATCACAACTTTCTCATATAGATTGTATGGTGAGGGGAAATCGGTTTGGTTCTATGTGCCGTTGCCCACATTGTTTCTTTATATTGCAGGGAGTAAATATGATTGGAAACAGGTAAGTATGATAAAAGAGCTGGTCTTTGGAAATGAAACCTTCTTATTCAGTTATGACGAATATCACCAGGAATGGTGTCTGGAGGGCGCAGATTACTTCGGCGGTTATGAAACAGACCTTCGTATAGACAAAAGTGTGTTCCCTGATGGAGATGTTGACTGGGAAGAGGTCCGGAAATTCATGCTTTACCTGCGGAATGATCCTGCCCGCGTGATGGACAACATTATAAGTGCAGGAGTTGTATTAAAGTCGCTTTTTCAGGAGGTATATCTGCGCGTTGAAGAACGGGAGGTGAGACAGGAGGTCTATTTTGAAATGAATGGTATCACATTCAGGGGTTATAGCCAAACGTCTCCCGGCGATTTCATTTACGACTACCTGATGATGCCTTATTACTCGGGAGACAGGCTGATGAATGTCGGTACGTATATGTGGAGGGCCAGTTTTATCAGGTATAGCATTTATGGTGTAAGCAGGGAGTTTTAATCCGGCTTTAAATGATAGTTTGAAAGGCTGTTCGTCATCGACGAGCAGCCTTTCTCATCTTTACACACTGATTTTCATAAATATCCGTTAATGTTATAAAAAATATTATTAATATTATCCCCTATATCAGATTAAACAGATGGCAAAATATCTGGACTTTTTACAACAATATGCGAAACACCTGGGTGATCCTCAGGGAGTTAATGAGGGCGAGGTCAAAGCGATCGAACAGCAGTATAATGTGAAACTACCTTTAGCCTACGTAGAGTTTATCTCCATTTTCGGTAAAAAAAAGGGACGTATCCTCAGAAATTATTCCAGCGAAGTATCCTACCTGGCGCAAAACAGGAAAGATGCTGTGAAGGCATTAGAAGATATGGGCAACGGTTCTTTCGTGATCAAAGACAGCCATTTCTTCTTTGGTCAGTGGCAGGGGCTTTCTTCTTATTTTTTTGACTGTGAGCAGCAGGAAGATGATCCCACGGTATATGTCCTGGATGCAGGTAAGGCAGAGGTTTTCAAGCCTTCATTTTCACAACTGATCAGAGAAGAACTGACTAAAGTATTAAAGTTTGATGGGGTTATCAAAAAATAGGATTCTCCTTAATGCACTTTACTTACATCTGACAGGCGTACCATTTCAGGCACCAGGCAGATGGCCAGGCAAAGCACTGCCGGAGGCGTATCTGTAGCATGCATGTTGAATGCAATGGTATCACCCAGACTGATCTCAGCCGGTAATACGGTTGTAATGGTACTGTCTGTCCCCAAAATGTTAACCTTGTAAAGTCTGCCCCCTTCCTGAGATGAACAGCAATTGTCCGCCGCTGCTACAAGCCCCTTAAAAGATCTGTCATGTTCCTTTGAGCAGCATAAACCCGATAGAATAGAGATAAGGCATGAATAAATAAAGATCTGTTTCATTACAAATAATCTGGTTGATAACGCGGTATAGAAAAACGTATAACGGGGCGCAAGAGCGAAAAGTTACAGACTACTACTGCGTTTTGCAGGATTAATATGATGTTTTACATATATTTAACTTTCAGGCAGCAACATACAACATGATACATCCGAATCTGACAGAACAGGAAGCAATCGACATTCAGCAACAGTTGAGAGGGCAGGTTATCCAGTCGGACTACCTGCCCGCTGAGATAAAGCTGATCGCGGGAGTAGACGTGGAATACGATAAGAACAGCGAGGCCATCGCAGGTGCTTTCGTATTGCTGGATTATCACACACTGGAAGTCGTGGAAGTAGCCACACATTGTATGGAGGTATCGTTCCCTTACATTCCCGGCCTGTTCTCATTCCGTGAAATGCCGGTACTGCTGGAAGCATGGAAGAAGCTGCAACAGCTCCCTGATGTGGTCATCTGTGATGGACAGGGGAGGGCGCATCCGCGTCGCTTTGGCCTAGCATGTCACATGGGAGTTCTACTGGATAAACCTACGTTGGGATGTGGCAAGACAAGATTATTCGGGAACTATGAACAACCTGCTCCTGAACGTGGTGCCGTCAGTCCATTGCTGGCGGAGGACGATGGCGAGCATATCGGGAATGCATTGCGGACGCAAGCAGGTATTAACCCTGTATTTGTGTCTGTAGGACACAAGATCTCGCTGGATACAGCTACCCGCCTGGTGCTGAAAATGTGTACGGAATTCCGTCTGCCGGAAACGACCCGTAAGGCTGATCATTATGGGAGGGAAGCCTTCCTGGCATATAAGAGCAGATAACCAGGATCTGTATACACTATTTTCCAGATACAGTTAGTGCAACATAGCAATTATTCCATTATCTTACCAGCAAGGCAAAGAATCAACCGAAATCAAATTGTTCACGTAAATGAAACAGAGACTCCTGTCGCTCGACTTTTTCAGGGGCTTGACCGTGGCTGCTATGATCCTGGTCAATAATCCCGGAAGCTGGTCATACATTTATCCCCCGCTGGAACATTCAAAATGGAATGGCTGCACACCTACCGACCTGGTATTTCCCTTCTTCCTGTTTATGGTAGGCGTATCCGTCACTTTTGCGCTGAGCAGCCGTAAGGCAGATACCGGCGGACATGGAAAACTGATGCTGCATATCTTCCGGCGGGCAGCGATCATTTTTGCTATCGGACTGGCTTTTCGGCTGATACCCTCTTTTGATTTCTATAATCTGAGGATTTTAGGCGTATTACAGCGCATTGCGATCGTTTTTCTGATCATCTCCATACTCTATATCAAAACGGGTCCTACAGCCCGTATATGGCTTTGTTTTTCGTTTCTGGTGATATACTGGTTGCTGATGACATTAGTGCCTGTACCTGGTATTGGTCCGGCGAACCTGGAGCCCGGCACTAACCTGGCGGCATGGCTGGACCGTACGGTGATGGGAGAGCAGCATCTCTGGAAGCAGGCCCGCACCTGGGACCCTGAAGGTATTTTAAGTACCCTGCCGGCCATTTCAACGGGGCTGCTGGGGATTATGACGGGCGACTGGCTACGTCGTAAGGATAAGGAAGATGCAGTGAAAGTATCCTGGCTGTTTGTGGCTGGTTTTCTGTCTGTGCTCGCAGGCCTGGTATGGGATGGATTTTTCCCGATCAACAAATCCCTGTGGACAAGTTCTTTTGTGCTTTATACCGGCGGACTGGCCGCCATGGGGCTGGCATTATCCTACTGGCTGATCGATGTGCAGCGATATCAACGTTTCACGCCGCCTTTTGTAGCTTTTGGCAGGAATGCTATTACAGCCTATGTATTGTCGGGCGCTATTCCCATGATCTTTAAAGGGATGTCTGGTGGTATGTTCAGGGGCTATTCCGGATTCTTTTCTCCGCTCAATGCATCCCTGGCCGCAGCCATTACACTGGTGTTATTAATGTTCATTCCGGTATGGATCATGTATAAAAGGAATATCATCGTAAAAATCTGATGTGGAACGAAAATGTTACCACTGGCCGGTATTTTTTTTGTATTATTAGGCAATCGTCTTCCTAAACTTACTGCCAATGCAATCGGAGAGCCACGTGTTATGGTGGAATGCGTTTAAACAGGGGGATTGGGACGCCTTTACTGCGCTTTACGGCGAATTTTATGAACTGTTGAACAATTATGGCCGCAAGTTTACGCAGGATGCGGACCTGATCCAGGATGTAGTACATGATCTTTTTGTAAGATTATGGACTACCCGCACACGGCTGGGGGATCCCGCCTCTGTGAAAAACTATCTGTACAAAGCACTACGCTCCGCGCTGTTCCGTAAAATACAGTCCCTTTCCAAATTTGTAGAACTGGATAATGCTTCCGGAGGATTTACGGTGAATTTCATTCCCGATGCTTCCTTCCGCCAGGAAGAACAGGAACTCAGAAGCCAGGTGATCGCCCTGGTCAATACATTGCCTGCCCGTCAGCAGGAGATTATCTTCCTTCGTTTTTATGAAGGAATGTCCTATGAAGAGATCGCCGTCATGATGGACATCAATATGAGCTCAACCTATAAGTTATTATATAAAGCCCTCGACAACCTGCAAA
Source organism: Chitinophaga ginsengisoli (assembly GCF_003014595.1). Taxonomy (GTDB): domain Bacteria; phylum Bacteroidota; class Bacteroidia; order Chitinophagales; family Chitinophagaceae; genus Chitinophaga; species Chitinophaga ginsengisoli. Next base: position 146,521 of record NZ_PYGK01000005.1, read on the forward strand.
AGGTATCAGATAAGCGTTTCCTGACCATTTTAAGTGTACTCTTTTTCCTCTCTAAAAGTTTTTCAAAAAAAATGTTGATTCCGGAGGGATAATTTTTACCATGTCATGTCTAATAGTAGTAAATCGGGAATATCGTGATGAACAATGAGAAATATGCAACATACAGACTGGAAGACTTCCTGGACGATGACGCCTTTATTAAGTGGGTGTCAGGTAAAGAGCAGGATACCCATGTAGCACAGTTCTGGAGCGAATTCCCTTCACAGTACCCATCTGCTGCTGTCAACTATGAGTTTGCTGTCAGTGTGATCCGTACTTACCGTTCGCAGGAAGTGTGGGAAAACAGGGATAATAAGGCACATGTCCTGGAAAGGATCACCGCTACCATAGAGGCTAATAACAACCGCCGTCCTGCGCTGATCCGCCGCATGAGCACCTGGGTAAGGGCTGCAGCTGTTGTCCTGATCGCTACTGTAGGTGGTTACCTGGTCTACAACAAACTGGGCAAACCTTCACGGGAAACAATCGCAACAGGCTATGGTGAAAAAAGAACCATCACGCTGCCCGACCATTCTGTGGTGACACTGAATGCCTCCTCTTCCATCGCTTTCAGTGAACGATGGGATACGACTTCCGCAAGGGAAGTGTGGGTAGACGGTGAAGCCTTCTTTGATGTGAAACACCTGAACAGTGATACAACCAATATCAGGCCAGGACAACGTTTCCTGGTACATAGCAATGGACTGACAATAGAAGTACTGGGAACATCCTTTAATGTGAGAAGCCGCCACGGAAAAACCAAAGTAGGGCTGGTAACAGGAAAGATCCAGGTAGGATTCACCGGCGCTGCTGCACCAAAAGCCATGGTGATGTTGCCGGGCGACTATATCGAATATGCAGACAATCATTTATTACTAACTAAAAAGATAAACAAACCAGAATCAATTAAACGTTGGACACAGGTACCACTGACGTTTACTGATGCTACATTAAGTGAGATAATAGAAACACTGCAGGACAATTATGGTTACACTGTAAAAGTCAGTGAACAATCAATCAAAAAGCTAAAGATCGAAGGAGATATCAACGTAGCTAACGTAGAGGAACTATTGACTGTAATTACCACAACGCTGAATGTCAAAATAGAGCAACCTTCAGAGAAGGCGCTTGTCATCACTTCAGGAAAATAACAGCGGGAAAAACACGCGCGTAAACGCCGCGGGAAAAACTAGGACACGTAAAAAAAAATTATGAACATTTTGAACCAAAATCTCGTTTTGGGGCTGCTCTCTTGTGCCCTGCTGCCAGGTATTGCCCTATCTGCCGGTGCACAGTCGCCCACGATGTATGCCATGAGGCAGTCAGATAAGATCCCTGTAAAACATGTATCAGCAACAGTGTCCCTGAAAGAAGCTTTAATAAAGCTGAAGAAATTCCAGAATATTCGCATTGCCTACAAAGAGGGACTATTAGATGGGAAAGTTGTATCTGCTGATGTTATCGAAAAAGCAGAACGCCTGGACGCAGACGATGCACTGAAGCTGCTGCTGTCAGATTTTTCATTAGCCTACATGCGTATTAACAAAACACAGTATTCCATATATGTGCCAACAGTGGCGACCGTGCTGAATGTAAACAACCTGATGGCCGATAAGCTGAAAGGTAAGGTAACAGGTCCTGATGGTGCACCCATTCCCGGTGCCAGCATTGCGCTCAAGGGAAACACAGCGGTTGCTACAATGGCTGCTGCTGATGGTAGCTTCGAATTGAACCTGAAAGGTGCCACTCCTCCCTTCGTACTGATCGTAAGCTCCATGGGCTTCACCAAACAGGAAGTGAATGTAACAGATGCAGGTGCTCCTTTGGCCATCAGCCTTTCTGAAGCCAATGAATCACTGTCTGAAGTAGTAGTAACAGCCCTCGGTATCAGGAAAGAGAAAAAGGCGCTGGTATATGCCGTAACAGAAGTAAAAGGTAGTGAGTTCACACAGGCACGTGAGGTGAACATCGCCAATGCACTGAGCGGAAAGATCGCGGGTGTGAATGCCACCAGTCTGGCCAGTGGTCCTGGTGGTTCCAGCCGTGTGATCATCCGTGGTAACAGTTCACTGGGTAGTGAGAACCAGCCTTTATATGTGGTGAATGGTATGCCGATAGACAATACCACACCAGGTGGTGCACCTACTACCGGTGGTGGTGGACAGAACGTGGACAGAGGTGATGGTATCGGTGGTATCAACCCTGATGACATCGAAACTATCAGCGTATTGAAAGGTGGCTCTGCTGCTGCATTGTACGGTTCCCGTGCTGCAAATGGTGTGATCCTCATCACCACCAAAAAAGGTCGTGCCCGCAAAGGTATTGGTGTAGACTACAATACGACCATGACGCTGGAAACACCATCCGTACATCCTGACTGGCAATATGAATATGGTCAGGGTGATAAAGGACTGAAGCCAACTTCACAGGCAGAAGCTATTACCTATGGCCGCCGTTCATGGGGTACTAAAATGGATGGTACGCAGTACATCGCCTTCGATGGTAAAATGCATACCTATTCTCCTCAGAAAGACAATATCAAAAACTTCTACCGTACAGGATCTACCTATACCAATACTGTAGCATTCAACGGTGGTAGCGAAAACATAAATTTCCGCTTCTCGCTCTCTAATACCAACAGTAAAAGCATCGTTCCCAACTCCAAGTTCGACAAGAAGATTGCGAACCTGAACCTGAATGCTTTCCTGGGTAAAAATCTGAGCATAGAAGCTGTAGCGCAATATAATGTTGAGAATGCGACCAACCGCTCCAGTTCCGGGGATGCCACCGGTAACCCGAACTGGGGCGTTTATATGATCGCCAACACAGTAGATATCCGCGCGCTTGATCCTGGTTATGATGCCGCAGGCCGTGAGATCCAGTGGAATGAAACTGCGTATGCATCGAATCCTTATTTCGTTGTCAACAGGTTTAAGAATAATGATACCAAGAACCGTTTTATCGGTCAGGCAAGTGTGAAGTATGATCTGCTGAAGAACCTGTACGTAAAAGGGACTGTGAGCCGTGACTTCTTTAACTACAACTATGTAGGTATCATCCCAACCGGTACAGTATATACAACCGGTGCCGCAGGTGAGTACAGTGAACTGAGAAATGCAGTGGCAGAGACCAACTCTATGGTGACTGCTAACTACAACACCAAGATTGCCGGTACGATCGGTGTGAATGCGCTGGCAGGTGTGAATGCCCGTCGCTTCAATTCCAACCAGACAGCTATCACCGGTACACAGTTTATTATTCCTTTCTTCTATAGCTCTACCAACCTGACTACTTCCACTACTACGCCAACCAGGAACAAAGTTGCTACCAACTCAATATTCGGTTCCGTAGACCTGGATTATAAATCTATCATCTTCCTGAACTTCACAGGCCGCCAGGACTGGTTCTCTACACTCAGTCCGAAGAGCAACAGCATCTTCTATCCGTCTGTAGGTGGTAGTATCATGCTGTCAGATGCGTTCAAGCTGCCTAAGGTGATCAACTTCGCCAAACTGCGCAGCTCATGGGCACAGGTGGGCGGTGCTACGCCTGATCCTTACATCCTGAACCAGACTTACTCCATGGTACAGGGTGGTCACCTGGGTCGTCCGGTACAGCAGATCACACAGTCCAACGGTGTGAACCTGGTAACCAACTCCAACCTGAAACCGCTGACCTCTACTACCTATGAAGTAGGTGGTGAAGTGCAGTTCTTCAACAACAGGCTGGGTATTGACCTCACTTACTATAAGAAACAGACTACTGACGATATCGTAAGTACAGCCGTATCTACTGCTTCCGGTTATAACAACGCCTTGCTGAACGTAGGTAAGCTGTCTAACAAAGGGATTGAGTTACTGTTAACCGGTACACCTGTTAAATCAAAGAACTTCTCCTGGTCTGTGAGCTACAACATGGCGCATAATACCAGCAAGGTAGAGCAGCTGGCCGCAGGCCTTACCACGCTGCAGATGGCGACGAGCGTAGGTAGCTGGGCATTCATACACAATACAGTAGGACAGCCTTATGGCATTATCAAAGGATATACTACAGTGAAGAATGCGAAAGGACAAACGGTGTACAACAGCACAACTGGTTATGAGCAGAAGAGCGACCTGGTAGCCCTGGGTAATGGTGTACCACCGTTGACCATGGGTCTGAGCAATACCTTCAGTTACAAACGCCTGTCGCTCGATATCCTGGTAGATGGCAAGTTTGGCAACAAAGTATTCTCCGGTACAGATGTATATGCTACCCGTTTCGGTCTGCACAAGAAAACACTGGCAGGCAGGGAAAATGGGCTGGAGCTGAATGGAGTTGACCAGAGTGGCAATGAATATCACAATACGATCCCGGTAGCGAACCTGCGTCTCTACTATGACAATACCAAAAACTATACAGACCACTTCCTGTTTGATGGCAGCTTTGTAAAACTGCGTCAGGTGATCTTCAGTTATCAGGTGCCTGTACAGAAAATGAAATTCATACAGAGTGCGTCCATCTCTTTTGTGGCACGTAACCTGGCCATCCTGTATAAAAAGACTGACAACTTCGATCCGGAGTCCAGCTACACAAATGGCAATGCACAAGGTTTTGAGGCATTCGGTATTCCACGCACAAGAAGCTTCGGTGCGAACCTGATGGTGAAATTCTAATCTATTAAAACTACTACGGATGAAAATGCGCTTTAACTACTTACTATATACAGCCATCGCGGTAACGCTGGCTTTCCAGTCCTGTGATAAAGGATTCGAGGAAATGAATGTCAATCCGGATGCATCATCCACCGTACAGCCTGAATACATGTTCAGTAAGGCGCTGCTGGATGCTTTTGGAAACAGCTATTTCGCTACTGACGTACTGGCCTGTGGCGGTTCCATGCAACACTTCGCGACTTATAAAGATGTACCAGGTATCGGTGATAAATATTATTTCCAGCAGGGTACTTACCCATATGATTACTTCACGACAGGGTATACCACTGCTGTCAATGAAATCGCGACTACCATCAATGGGTTGAATCCGGATAATGCTGCTGATGGGAACAAGCTGGCTATTTCCCGCATCTTCAGGGTGTATATTATGCATCGTCTGACGGATATGTATGGTGATATTCCTTATTCTGCATCTGTGAAAGGTTATACAGGCAATAACTTCACACCTAAATACGACGCACAGGCAGATATCTATGCTGACATGCTGAAAGAGCTGGATGAAGCAGCCGCGAAGCTGGATCCTGCGGCAGCTACTTTCGGTGCCGGTGACTTTATCTATTCCGGCGATGTGAACAAGTGGAAGAAGTTTGCTTATTCCCTGATGTTACGTCTCGGTATGCGCCTGTCAAGAAAAGCGCCGGATTTAGCACAGACATGGGTAAAGAAGGCAATTGCCGGTGGTGTGATCACGGCCGACGGAGATATTGCGACTATGAAGTATGTGGATGGATCACAGGCTATCAACCGTAATCCGGCCGCTGCCAGCATGCTGTCAAACGACTATGCGGTGGCAAATGGCAACAACAATACAGAGGGTGGAAAATTGGCCAAGACATTTATTGATGCATTAAAGGCAAACAATGACCCCCGTTTGAATGTTATTGCAATAGTATGGAACAATGGTAAAGCAGATACCAGCACCGCACTCCAGAAAGGTATGCAGAATGGTCTGCTGAATAAGCCGGCTGATTTTACCAGCTATTCCGAGCCTAATCCGGCTACTATTCTTCAATACAATGCCCCTTTCATTCTGATGAGCGCAGCTGAGGTGAACCTCTTGCTGGCAGAAGCAAGTGTGAACGGCTGGTGGGAAGGAAGTGCCGCCACAGCATTTTCTGACGCTATCGGGGCCTCTATGCGTAACTGGGCATTGTTTGGCAGCGGTGGTGTGATCTCTTCAGATAAGATTGCAGCTTATCAGGCAGCACATCCGCTGACTGGTGGAGCAGAAGCGATGAAAGCCATGATCGGACAGGAGAAATGGGTGTCTTTATTCCTTGATGAGCAGGAGATACATGCTAACTGGCGCCGTACCGGATATCCTGTTCTGACACCGGTAAACATTCCGGGAAATACTACCGGCGGTACTATTCCCCGCCGTCTGTTGTACCCACCTTCTGAAGAAAGTGTGAACAGCAGCAGCCTGGCAGAAGCAATTACCCGTCAGGGACCAAACCTGATGACAACCCGCGTATGGTGGGATAAACAATAAACCCGTATCTCAAACTAACTAAATCATGCTAAACCAGAGAAGATCCGTATTAAAGAAGATAGCAGCCACGCTGGCTGGCATCACAGGTGTCAACGCAATTGCCAGAGCAGCAGCTCCCGCCTTACCGGAAAGTACGCCGCAGGGAGATGTGATCTATGACCAGGAAGTGCCATTGTTCTCATCTTTTAAGGTCCAGGGCAATACGGTCTATATCGCCGGCATAGGCGCCCACTTTGAAGGAGATATCAAAGCACATACGGACCATGTATTAAAGGAAATGGAGAAAGTACTGATCAAGGCAGGTTCATCAATGGAAAAGGTGCTGAAGGTAAGTGTATTCCTGCACGATCTGAATGATTACAAGGCGATGAATGAGGTATTCAGAGGACGGTTCGGCAGCAATCCGCCTGTTCGTACCACAGTAGCAGTATATGGAGGTGTACCTGGCGATTCTCTTGTAGAGATGGATTGCATCGCCACCCTGTAACAGGACGTTTTTTCTTTACTTTTTTCTTTTTTACATATGCAACGCAGAGACTTACTAAAAAATATGTCTGTAATTCCCGTACTGGGCGCATTTGCAGGCAGTGCTAAACTATTGCCCTTACCTGGCGAAGCAGCAGATGCTACGGCAGGAGGAAAGGACTATTTCAAAGAACTGGGCATCCGCACGTTTATTAATGCCGCGGGCACCTATACCTTTATGACAGGCTCCCTGATGCGGGACGAAGTGATGAGCGCCATCAATTATGCTTCCAAAGAGTTTGTATTGCTGGATGAGCTGGAGGACAAGGTAGGGCAGCGTATTGCTACACTATTGCGTTGTGAGTATGCCACCGTTACATCAGGTGCCGCTGCTGCCATGACATTGGGTGCTGCCGGCGTACTGACCGGCATGGACGAAAAGAAAGTAGCACAGCTGCCATTCCTGGAAGGTACAGGCATGAAAACGGAAGTGATCATCCAGAAAGAGCATGATATCGCATATGCACATGCACTGAAAAATACCGGGCTAAGGATCGTGTATGTAACGGGTCGTGAGGAACTGGAAAAAGCGATCAGTGACAAGACTGCCCTGATGTATTTTCTCAACGCCAACAATTTCGAGGGCAAGGTGCAGGTGGAAGAGTTCCTGAAAATAGCGCAGGCGCATAGTATTCCTACCATGATAGACTGTGCAGCAGATGTACCGCCGGTGGAGAACCTGTTTAAATACACAGCGATGGGGTATGACCTCGTGTGCTTTTCCGGAGGAAAAGGCATCCGTGGTCCGCAGAGTGCGGGCCTGCTGTTGGGCAGGAAGAAATATATTGAAGCAGCAAGATTAAGCGCGCCTCCCCGCGGTAATACGATAGGAAGAGGACTAAAGGTCAATAAAGAAGAAATATTAGGGATGCTCGTGGCGCTGGAAACATACCTGGCCATTGATCACGCTAAAGAATGGAAAATGTGGGAGGCGCAAATTAAGCTGATCAGCGACGCTGTAAAAACAGTCGCTGGTGTGGAAACTGAAGTGGTGGTACCGCCGGTAGCCAACCATATACCCACATTGCACATCTCCTGGGACCCCAAGAAGGTACCTGCTACAGCAGCAGATATCAGGCAAAAACTCCGCAGCGGTAATCCTTCTATAGAAGTAGCCGATGGTGCCAATCAGCATACATTCAATGTGACTACCTGGATGCTGGTGCCCGGGCAGGAGAAAATAGTGGCAACGCAACTGAAGAAAGTACTGGCAGAAATGGCGCTGTCTCCAACGCATGGTTGATAAATGGTGGTGTGTTTTCACCTACAGGGAAGTACAGGGCTGGTAAAGTGCACGAATTGCCAGCTCTGCCCTGTTTTTTCTTTTAAAGCAATTTCAGATAATATTATCCGGTAACAGGAAGCTCCTGTCAGTAAATGAAGACTGCGTGTTGATACTGTCGCGCAGCGCTTTGTATATTGTTGCAGCGGGCTACCTGTCCGGGTCTTTCATACATATACAGGTCTCATTAAAAAATAAGGATATGCGGAGTATTATTCAATACCTGGTACTCCTGGTATCGGTGAATATGATAATTACCGGTGCCAAGGCCCAGCAATACAGCCTGTTGATCAAAGGTGGGCATGTGATAGATCCAAAAAATAATATCGATGCAGTGATGGACATTGCATTGACAAACGATACTATTGCCAAGGTAGCTGCTCATATAGATCCAGCTACCGCGCAGAAAACAATTGATGCTACCGGCCTGTATGTAACACCGGGGCTGATAGATATTCACACACATAATTTCTTTGGTACTGTTCCCAACCGTTATCTGAACAACAGTTATGAAGCCGTTGCGCCGGATGGTTTTACCTTTCGTTGTGGCGTAACAACTGTGGTAGATGCAGGCAGTTCAGGCTGGAAGGATTTTGAGGTCTTTCTTGATCAGACTATAAAGCATTCTAAAACAAGAGTGCTTGCTTTTGTTAACATCGTGGGTAGCGGTATGCGTGGCGGACCTTATGAACAGGACCTTACAGATATGGACGCCAAGATGACGGCGCTTACCATCCGCCGTTACAGACAATGGATAGTAGGCATAAAGGTGGCGCATTATGAAGGTGCAGAATGGATCCCCGTAGACCGTGCGGTAGAAGCAGGTAATATGGCCAATACACCTGTGATGATCGATTTTGGTGGCAGTAATCCGCCCTTATCGCTGGAGGAACTATTTATGAAGCACCTGCGTCCCGGCGACATATTTACACATGCTTATGCGAAAGTAAAAGGCCGTATGTCTATCGTGGATGATAATGGCAAACTACGTCCGTTTATGCAGGATGCCCGCAAGAAAGGCATCCTCTTCGACGTGGGGCACGGAGGTACCAGCTTTAGTTATTCCCAGGCTATTCCTGCAATAAAGGCAGGTTTTTATCCCAATACGATCAGCACAGATATTCATACCGGCAGTATGAACGGAGACATGAAAGACATGCTGAACGTAATGTCTAAATTCCTGAATATGGGTATGTCTGTGCAGGAGCTGGTCAAAGCCAGCACTTCTGAAGCAGCCAAAGCGATACATCATGAAGAACTGGGCAACCTCTCAGAAAAAAGTGTAGCAGATATTGCCATCTTACGTGTGGAAAAAGGTAAGTTTGGTTTTACAGATGCACGCACGCGTGTGGCAGGAGATGGTAAGCTGGTATGCGAGGCCACCTTGCGTGCCGGTAAAGTGGTGTACGATCTCAATGGCATTACAGTGACCCAATAGCCCGGCGTATTAAACAGTTATTCTTCATTCAAATACTGATACATGAAATTCTTTTATTTCCTTCCCTTACTGCTGCTATCCTGTTGGTTAAAGGCGCAGACCATTTCCAGGGAGGAATTGATCTTTCTTACTACAGAATGGAAAGGAGAACGTTTTCCTGACGGCAGACCGAAGATACCCGACGCGGTGATCGAGCAGGCGCGTACCGTAAGCCTGGATGATGTATGGACTATTCTTGAAGGAGAGGGATATCATTGCCAGTTTGATGGTGGCTGGAAAATGATCTATGATAACAAACCCATTGTTGGTAGAGCTGTGACAGCGATGTTCATTCCTTCCCGTCCTGATGTGGAAGCACATATGAAGGAAAGGGGGCAGCAGAAAGGGTTTAAAGGCAACAGTAATTCATGGCCGATCCAGCAGTTATCGAAAGGGGATGTATATGTGGCAGATGGCTTTGGTAAAATAACAGATGGTACCCTGATCGGATCCACATTGGGCAATGCTATTTATGCCCGTTCAGGCAACGGCGTGGTTTTTAATGCCGCTGCACGCGACCTGGAAGGGCTGAAGGAGATTGATGGCTTCAATGCGCTGGTAAGGGATTGGGATCCTTCTTTCCTGAAAAATGTGATGTTGTCTGGATTAAATGTGCCGATACGTATCGGCCGTGCGGTAGTGCTGCCAGGCGACCTGGTGCTGACTTCCAGTGAAGGTGTGGTATTTGTGCCGGCGCACCTGGCAGAAAAAGTGATCGGTATTGCCGCATTCATACAAGTAAAAGACCAGTTCGGATTTGAGATGGTGAAGGCCGGGAAGTACACACCCGGAGAGATTGATAATAACTGGACAGACGCCATCCGGGAGGCATTCCTGGAATGGCAGCATAAACAAACGGGCAAAAAGCCTATGACCCGCCAGGAGCTGGACAAGATGCTGGAGAAAAGAACCTGGTGATTATTCTTAAGTATTAAACTATTTCCACTTTATGACAGCATTACTTCCCGCCGCCGGGCCTTTCATCATTGCATTCTGGATCATATTGGCCATTCTTTGTTCAAGACGGCCGCAAACAAAAGGTTTTGTTTATACGCTGATGATCTTTGCAGCTGTTAGCACAGCTATGTATTATCCCCAATACTTTCTGACTGTAGGCAGCTTTGACCTTTCGAAGCTGATTACACCACTTATCCAGATCATCATGTTCGGCATGGGAGCAGCTATGAGTGTACGTGATTTCTATGGCGTGATCAAAATGCCGATGGGTGTTTTCACGGGAGTAGTATGTCATTTCACTATCATGCCTTTTGTAGGATGGGGACTTGCCCATCTGTTCAACTTCCCGCCTGAAATAGCAGCCGGGGTGGTACTGATCGGCACTGTACCCTGCGGCATGGCCTCCAACGTAATATCCTACCTGGCAAAGGCTAACCTGGCGCTGTCGGTTACATTGACGGCAGTCTCTACGATGCTGGCACCTTTTGTAACGCCTTTCCTGATGCAGTGGCTGGCAGGTAGTTATGTGGATATCAGCGTTACTGCTATGATGTGGGACATCTGTAAGATCGTGATCCTGCCTGTGGCGGCTGGTTTGCTCTTCAATCATTTCCTGAGTGGAAAACTGAAATGGCTGGATAATATTATGCCTAAGATATCTATGTCGGCTATTGCCTTTATTATAGTCATCATTACGGCTAAGGGCCGTGAAAGCCTGCTGGACGTGGGTGTGCTGCTGATATTATCATCACTCATTCATAACCTGTCTGGCTACACATTAGGCTATTGGCTGTGCCGCCTTATCAGGATGAATGAACAGGATTGCCGTACTATCGCAATTGAAGTGGGGATGCAGAACGGGGGACTGGCAACGGCCATCGCAAAGAATATGGGCAAGATCGCTACCATCGGTCTGGCGCCAGCTGTATTTGGTCCGCTGATGAACGTAACCGGTTCTCTGCTGGCCTCCTGGTGGCATCGGCATCCGCCAAAGGAGGTAAATGAAAAAGCCGTCCAGCTTGAAGTTGAACGGCTTTAGTTTATCATTTATAATGTACAACAGTTGGTGTGGTACATCAACGAGGTGGAATATATAAATAAAGACAAACGGGGAATTACAGTGTCAAGTGGAAATCAAGATAATGACAAAATGTGAAAAAACTATTCTTTTAAGGTAATTTTTTGTAGTTTTTTTCTGACGGCATTCACTTTGGGCCATAAAATTGTATTTTGTTATATAAAACCACGTATATGAATAATCCTAAACAACGCAGGGAATTCCTCAGGCAGATGGCATTGTATACAATGGGGGCGGGCCTCTTACCCTCCGTCCTGGCAGCCTGTAATAACGGTTCTTCCACAAAGGAAGGCAAAGACAGTACCAACACGAACGCCGGACAGGCAGCTGCTGATAAAACAGCTAAAGACCTGTTCTTTAAGATATCCCTGGCCGAGTGGTCATTCCACGAGGCGCTATTCGGAGGAAAACTGTCACATCTTGACTTTCCGGCGAAAGCGAAAAACGACTTCGGGATTGAGGCTGTTGAATATGTAAATCAGTTTTTTAAAGATAAAGCGACAGATAAAGCCTATCTGGCCGATCTGAAGAAACGCTGCGCCGACAATGGCGTACGCAGTGTATTGATCATGATCGATGGTGAAGGGGAAATGGGAGATATGGATGTGAAGAAAAGGACCAAGGCAGTAGAGAATCACTATAAATGGGTAGAAGCGGCGGAATATCTGGGTTGTCATGCCATCCGCGTAAATGCGGCAGGAGAAGGCAAACCGGATGATGTAGCCAAAGCGGTAGCAGAATCACTGACTAAACTGTCAACATTCGCCAATACACATAACATCAATGTGATCGTGGAAAACCATGGCGGCACTTCCTCTAATGGTAAATGGCTGGCAGCGGTCATGAAGCAGGTGAATATGCCTAATTGCGGCACCTTACCTGACTTTGGTAATTTCTGTATAAACCGTACCAAACCTGTAGACAATACGCCACAGGGTTGGGCAGCTACGAAATGCCTGGAGGAGTATGACCGCTATCAGGGAGTAACAGAATTAATGCCTTTTGCAAAGGGTGTGAGCGCTAAAACACACGATTTTGATGCCGAAGGCAATTGTGTGGAAACTGACTACCGCAAAATGCTGAAAATAGTAAAGGAGGCCGGTTACACAGGTCACATCGGTATCGAATATGAAGGTGCTAAGCTTTCTGAAGACGAAGGTGTACGTAAGACACTGGAACTGCTGAAGAGAGTAGGTGCAGAACTGAGCTGAGAAAGCAAGGAGTATTGAAGATCTCAAAAACCAGGAACGTGCTGTTCCTGGTTTTTTTTATGTAGCGGATATACGAAAAAATAAGAGCTGATTACTCAGCAATATCATTAATCAGGTCGGAATTTAATAGTCACTTTATCTTTGCTGATTTTGTAATTAAACTTTGCAGTCTGACGGATCGCATCCAATACTTTTGTCAGAGATGCCTGATGGAATTCTCCATTGATCCCTCCGGCGGCAGATACATCTCCTTCAACATAGATTTCAGTACTGTACCATTCTTCCAGTTTACGAACAGTATTCATAAACGGTTCATCATGGAAAGTAAGTTTATCCTGTAACCAGGTGGTCATTTCGATCGGCTGATAGGTTTCTTTTTCCATCAGGTCAATTTCTTTATTGGCCAGTACCATATTTCCGGGACCCAGCATTTCCGGCTGATCATCTGTTTTGGAGTGATAGGACTTGGTCACTTTTACTTCGCCGCTTACCACGTAAGCTGTTGCGCCCTGCTGTGATTCAAAACACCGCATTCTAAAGGCTGCAGGTTTTGTAGCGGTCATAGTCAGGATATTCGTTTTTACGGTAAGTGGATAAGCGGTGGAATCAAAGTAAGCTTCTCCGTCCAGCAGCAGCATATGGCTTTTAGCGAAATCAGCAGGTACCAGGAGTAGGGTATTACTGTTCAGTACAACAGGTGTTCCGTCTGGTAAGGAGATCTTTTTTCGTTCTCCCAATATGCCCTCGTAAGTAGTATAGGTCTGTCCTTTTTCCCGAAAGGAAGACAATACTGCTTTAGGACTCCGCAGAAAGAATACAGAAAGAAGGGCGATAACACATAGAACAACTACAACAATATAAAGCGATTTGCGACGTGACCTGGTATTTGATTGCTGAGTAGGCACTGGGAATGTTGGTTTTGATGAAGATATAAAATTAAAGAAAAAAATATAGGACGAAAGCTTTATTGGGTTTAAATAAAAAGAAATTCATAGATGTTCTGTTTAATGAAAGAAGACTTTTGTTTGAGGTTTTCAAAACAGCTGCGACAGGGTTGCCGCTGCTGTCAGATCATTTTGCTGAAAATCTGTCGGCATACTAACTTTGCGGCCCATGGAAAAGCAGCTATCAATATCATTCGAGAATACCGCCATAGCTTTTGAATCAAAGACAGATAAGGCATTAAAAAAAGCTGACTTCCTGTTTAGCAGCATTGGAAAGCCCTGGTTGGTGAAATTAGGGGCTACGGTAACGCCCCTGGCGCTGAAACTGGGATTGCCAATTAAAGGATTGATCCGTAATACCATTTTCAGTCAGTTTTGTGGAGGGGAAAATCTACAGGAGGCAGCACAGGCTGCCACTTTATTAGGAAAGTTCCATGTGGGGGTAGTGCTGGACTATGGTGTGGAAGCCATGGAAGGGGAGGAAAACTATGATCACGCTGTACCTGAATTCATCCGCGCCATAGAATATGCGGCAGGTAATCACAATATCCCGTTCATCGCCATTAAAGTGACCGGCTTTGCCCGCTTTAGCCTGCTGGAAAAGATCCATAGCGGGGAGACACTGACGCAGGAAGAAGTAGCAGAATATGGCCGTGTAAGGAACCGTATTCAATCCATCGCAGCTGCAGCTGCCAAACACAAGATCGGATTGCTGATAGATGCAGAAGAGTCCTGGATCCAGCAGCCAGTAGATGACCTGGCAGGCGAGCTGATGGCACAGTTCAATCAACAGCAGGTAATTGTATATAATACTTTCCAGATGTATCGCCATGACAGACTGGCTTTCCTGAAGAAATCATTCGAAAAGGCACAACAGCAGGGATATTTGCTGGGTGCCAAGCTGGTAAGGGGCGCCTACATGGAAAAAGAGCGTAAGCGGGCGGAAGAGATGGGATACCCTTCTCCGATCCAGCCTAATAAAGAAGCTACCGACAGAGATTATGACGCTGCTGTGAGATTCTGTATGGAACGTGTGGATAAACTGGCTGTATTTGTCGGTACACACAATGAGCAGAGCAGCATGCTGGCGGCGAATCTTTTGCATCAGCAGGAATTGCCACATGACTATTCACATGTCAGCTTCTCCCAGTTACTGGGAATGAGCGATAATATCACCTTTAACCTGGCCCATGCCGGTTATCATGTTTCTAAATACCTGCCTTACGGTCCGGTGAAAGATGTAATGCCCTACCTGCTACGCAGGGCCCAGGAGAATACTTCGATTTCCGGACAAGTAGGACGGGAGCTGGGATTGATCCGCCGCGAAAGAAAGCGGAGAGGAATATAATATATCATAGTATCTTATATTTTTAAATACACATTGCATTTCATAGTAATAGCCTTACTATTATGAAATGCAATAGATAGCATTAAGGAGAGGGGTTACCTCTCCTTAATTCGTTTTAATAAATTGATAATCATATCATTATGCTGTAAATATTTTAAGGAATATATATTTTTATTTAAGGATCACTATCTTTATAGTAAATAAAACTCAATATGACAAATACAATCGTTACTATAACAATTGCCGTAATATTTGGGTTGTCAATAATTGTCCCAATTTTAAGACTTTCATTCAAAACATTTAAAAAGGTTAATAAAATTACTGTTGAAAGTAAATTGAGTGGCGAAGTAGTGGAACTTGACCTTAATAAAAAAAACAATGTTGATAAAGTCGAACGATTTGCGGATATATTACTAGGACTTAAATAGTTAATATTTGGCAAGCAAAAAATCTCAGTTATCCTCAAAAGCAATAAAACAAGATAATATAGCGGGCGCAGGTGGCGGAATGTTAATTGCAAGTTTAGCTAATAATCTTCCTGAAAGTAATTCCTTTAAATCATGGTTATTAATCTTAGCTCCACTTTTAACTATCATAATAAAGTCAAGCTGGGACTTCATATGGGGGGAGATAGTAGCCTATTTTAAGAAATTACGAGCCCTGGTGCACTACCAAATAATTCATCCGGATGAAGTAAGGACAAATTCGTTACTTTGCTGCCATGGAACAATACCTTCAATTACTCCAACATATTATAGATCAGGGAGCTGTGAAAACAGACCGGACAGGTACCGGTACCACAAGCTGCTTTGGTGCACAGTTAAGGTTTGATCTGCAGAAAGGATTTCCGCTTGTCACGACGAAGAAACTGCACCTGAAATCCATCATTTATGAGCTGTTATGGTTCCTGAACGGGGACACTAATATTAAGTACCTGAAGGACCATGGTGTAAGCATCTGGAACGAGTGGGCCAATGAAAACGGAGACTTAGGCCCTGTTTATGGTAAACAATGGCGTAGTTGGGAAACGAAAGATGGCCGGACCATTGACCAGATCAGCGAAGCAGTAAAGACAATCAAGAATAATCCGGATTCCCGCAGGATCATCGTGAACGCCTGGAATGTGGGCGACCTGCCTGACATGGCATTAAGTCCCTGTCATTGCCTGTTCCAGTTCTATGTGGCCAACGGCCGCCTGAGCTGTCAGCTTTACCAGCGTAGTGCAGATGTATTCCTGGGAGTACCTTTTAACATCGCCTCCTATGCTATCCTCACGATGATGATGGCGCAGGTATGTGACCTGGAGCCGGGAGAGTTTATCCATACATTCGGGGATGTACACCTATACAGCAATCATATCGAGCAGGCTAAGCTGCAACTCAGCCGCCAGCCGTTTGAACTGCCAACCTTGAAGATCAATCCGGCGGTGAAAGATATTTTCAGTTTCAAATTTGAAGATTTTGAGCTGCTGAATTATCAGCACCATCCGCATATCAAGGCGCCGGTGGCTGTATAAGGAACGGTACTTATTCTGAATTTTAAATGTTTACTACTTGACACTTTCTATAATAGTTGCGGCTTCTGAAAATAATGTGATCGGCGTCAATAATCATCTGCCCTGGCATTTACCAGTTGATATGAAATATTTTAAGGACATGACAATGGGTAAACCAATTGTGATGGGCCGTAAATCTTTCGAGGAGCTGGGACGTGTGCTGCCGGGAAGGCCCAATATCATGATCACCCGTCAGTCTGATTATAAAGCCGAGGGACTTTATATCGTGCCTTCCCTGGAAGCTGGTATTGAAAAGGCAAAAACATTCGGAACAGAGGAGATCTTTATTACCGGTGGTGGTGAGATTTTCAAAATGGCCTTACCGATCATAGACAGATTATATCTTACACGTGTGCATGCAGAAGTAAGCGGCGATACTTATTTCCCGGAGTTTGATCCGAGAGGATGGAAACTGGTGAAAAATGAACGTCATGAAAAAGATGAAAAACATGCATACGCATTGACCTTCCAGGTCTGGGAAAGAGAGAAATAAAATAGTATACGTTATAGTGAGGATCCCACTTGGTTTACCAGTGGGATTTTTTATTAAATGAGTGTATTTGTATATATTTGAGTATAGCAAATTTATACCCATATTACTTATGAAAAGAAGTCTATTATTGTTTGTCGTACTCGCTCTTGGCCAAATGGCTATAGCTAAAAATCCGGTTATTTCCTGTGCTGATTCCCGCTCCTATACAAAGGATGCAGCAGTTACCTATATGGATCTGACATACCGATATCTCAGACCATGTTCAGATACCGTGGTACTCGTAGCACATGTGTATAACAGAACGTCGCCGAAATTTACCGTTGTATGGTATAACGGTGCTGTAGGCGATTCAATTTATGTGTCCGTTGCATTGAATAATATACTTTCGTCTTATACGGCGGTTTTAAAAAATCCGTTGGGAACAGTAATTGACAGAGACACATTAAAAGTCTTACCCCAACAAGACCTGCATCCGACACTTGAAATACATCGTTCGGCTGTCCTGAATAATGATACGCTGATGGCTTTTCCGCAACAGCCAGCATCGGGTATTGAGTATTTCTACAAGTGGTACCGTGGTGTCTGGGAAATACAGGAAGGTGACTTCCCCGTGCTAATTAATCCGGCGCCAGGTACTTATAAGGTATATGTTCGTAACAGTGCAGGTTGTAGCGGCGTCACTGATACAGTGCAGTTTGCCCGCACAACTGATTCATCGCTGAATGCATCCGCAGCCAATGCATCCCGGTTTGCATCGATCAATGATCAGGGAGAAGTAACGTTGGGCGCTAATAAGGTGAAAGTGTTCCCGAATCCTTCAAGGGGGCAGGTATCCCTGCAGTTTGAGCAACCATTACAGAAAACCGTAACGGTGAATATCTACAATCTACAGGGACGGGTAATGTATACCCGTACTACGACTCAGCAACTGCAGCCACTGGAGCTGTCTGGTTTACCGAAAGGCTATTATCTGATAGAACTGAAGGGAAATGGTGAAAAGAAAGTATTGCCGCTGATTCTCCAATAGAAAAGTCTCATAAAGAAAAAAGGGCTGACTGTCTGACAGTCGGCCCCTCTTTTATACATCACCGTGAAGGCGTTTTTAGTCTAAATATTGACATCGCTTCTTCGATGCTAAAAGGTCGCTTCTTCGACGCTTGTTCGACCCTGATAGGAACATAAGCCTGCTGCTGTCATTCTGACAAAGATCATTTGAAAACCACCGTTCCAAGTCCCTTGGTGAGCTCTCCCTCCAGTTGTTTCAGGTGGATATTCATCTGCATACACTTGATCTGCTCATCAATGTCGGCACAGCGTTGTAATTCCTCCTGATTTTCCACGATCATTTTACGGATCTTCCTCAAAATGAGATAGTTGGTCGTAGAGATCGTATCCTTCAGGTAGGCATTGTCGCCATATACCGTATCTATTTCAAATTTGTCTTTCCAGGCAGCGCTCAGTTCGGCTTCTTTATCTTCCATAATACCAACCACCATACTGGCAACATCCTGGTCATTATGATAAAGGAACCACTTCTTATCAGGCAGGTTATCCTGGTCGTACATCTCTTTGTATTCCCGCAAGATCCTTTTCACCAGCTCATTGTCTGCCAGTGATTCAAAGTCGTAGGGAAGGTGGAAGATATAGTCAGCCACGGAGCTTTTATCTTCTTCACTAAAGGGCTTGTCGCCGAAACGCAGGAGTATCTTCACCAGTTCCCTTTCCTGTTTCTCATCCGGGTTGAAGAAGTTGACAGCTGGTTCTCCACCGTTTTCCATGGCCTCCATGGCGGCAATAGCCTCCGGGGAGAGCTCATCGTCCATAGATGGTGCGGCCGCGGGATTATCCCTCGCCTGCTGTTGTTCTTTTTTCTGGAAGCGCTCGCGGATAAACTTGTTCACCAGGTTGATAAGACCCTGTTCGTCGATCTTCAGTACCTGGCTGCACTGGCGGATGTAGTCCTGCTGACGGGTAAAGTCCTCCGTTTTATCGATCTTGGAGATGGTCTCCGCAATCTCATTTACCAGCTGGGACTTACGGTTGCTGTCATTGCCTGCGTCCTGCATGGAGATCTGCAGTTTGAACAGCACGAAATCCTGCTTATTACTGGCGATAAACTCACGGAAAGCATCTGCCCCTATCTTCTGCACATAGCTGTCCGGGTCTTCCTTATCTGGGATCAGAACCAGTTTTACGTTCAGGCCTTCCTCGATCGCCATATCCAGCCCTCTTAGGGCCGCCTTGATACCGGCATTGTCCCCATCGAAGAGGATGGTGAGGTTATTCGTATATTTTTTGATCAGCCGCAGCTGGTGTTGGGTCAGGGAAGTACCGCTGGAAGCTACCACATTCTCAATACCCGCCTGGTGGAGGGAGATCACGTCTGTATATCCTTCTACCAGCAGACATTCATTCAGTTTATCAATGGCATGCCGGGCAAAGTAGGTACCATATAGTACCCTGTTCTTTACATAGATCTCGTTTTCCGGTGAGTTGATATATTTTGGGGCGCGGTCGTTCTTGACGAGAATACGCGCACCAAATCCGAGTACCTTACCGCTCTGGTTATGGATAGGGAAGATCACACGGCCCCGGTAGTTATCTCCCGGCTGCTCATTCCTGACGGTGACCAATCCTGTCTTTTGCAGGTATTCCAGGTTATAGCCTTTGGACAGGGCTGTTTTGGTGAAGGCATCCCAGGTATTCAGGCTGTAGCCCAGCTGGAATTTACGGATGGTTTCCTGGGTAAAACCACGTTCTTCAAAGTAGCTGAGGCCTACGTTCTGGCCTTCTTCGGTATTAAAAAGGGTATTGGAAAAGTATTCGCGGGCGAAACCATTGATAATATA
Organism: Chitinophaga ginsengisoli; assembly: GCF_003014595.1. Lineage (GTDB taxonomy): Bacteria > Bacteroidota > Bacteroidia > Chitinophagales > Chitinophagaceae > Chitinophaga > Chitinophaga ginsengisoli. The sequence goes on from NZ_PYGK01000005.1 coordinate 166,486, forward strand.
GAGGCTGTCTGCCATCAGCTGCTGCTGTTTAGCTTCAGGACTTACCTCGGTTTCCTCAATAGGTACGTCATATTTCTGTGCCAGCCAGCGTAAAGCTTCCACATAGGAATACTTTTCATGTTCCATCAGGAACTTGATGGCATTACCGCTCTGGCCGCAACCGAAACATTTGAATATTTCCTTGCTCGGGGTAACTGTAAAAGAAGGGGACTTCTCGTTATGGAAGGGACACAGCCCTAAGTAGTTGGCACCCCGCTTTTTAAGTTTCACGAAATTGCCTACTATCTCCACAATGTCAATCCGGCTGAGTATCTGTTGTATGGTATTCTGTGAAATCAATGGCGCTTAATTCAGACTGCAAACTTAAAGAAATTTCAGCGCTTGACCGGGCTGAGGGTACACATTGTTACCCGAGCCCATCCGCCGGAAGAGTAAATCGGCAGTTTTTATGCCATTACTAAAAGCAGTAGTGTGATCCTTGCCCGCAAAACATAATTAAAGTACAGCCATTGATGTGATAATAGATTAATCCTACCTTATTAAATATAACCGTGCCTGATAGTATTGTCGGTTGGACCATTTCATTAGGAATGAATAATGTTAAAAAAACACCTTACTTGGATAATTTACCATTTATTTAAAATAGTATCATGATCTAATTTTAGACAGCACGTTTTAAAAAAACTAAAACAGCACTACAAAGAGGGGGATCAGAACAGTGTTCACGCATATTGCCAATAATGATCAACAGCTGGCTGCACGCCTACGCGACGGTGACCACAATGCTTTTAAAGAATTATATGCTGCCTATCATCAGCTATTATATGGTACAGCGTGTAAGTATCTGAAAAGTACCACTGCTGCGGAGGATGCCGTACACGAGGTATTCGTGAAGGTATGGCTGCACCGTGAAGAACTGGACCCTTCGCAGGGAGTCCGTAATTTCCTCTTTAAATGCCTCAAGTTCCATGTATTGAATCTCATCCGCGATCATAAGCGCAGTCTGTCCAAACAATATGAATTGATATATAATGCCAGTAGTGAACACCAGGACACCGAATCGACCGTTATCTTTAATGACTATCGCAAAGTAGTGGACCACGCCATTAATAATCTCTCCGCCCAGAAGAAAAAGATCTTCCGCCTGCGCTCCTACGAAGGACTTAGTAATGAGGAAGTAGCCCGTCAACTGGGATTATCCATTAATACCGTCAAATTTCAGTACGCCCAGGCAAGTAAGGCGTTGAAACACGCATTAAAGATCATGATGAGCGTACTTTTGAGCCTTTCCTTTCTTATTATTATCTTTTCTTAACTTTTTTTTCATTTCATATAATACTTTTCATTTTCTGAGGTGTAGTACTATATAGAACGTAAATTTTCATTTGTTTTATTTTCATCGTAATCCACATTATGGAGCAATTCGACCAAAGTCTGCTGCATAAATTTCAGCTTAACCAATGTACTCCCGAGGAATACGAAAGGGTATTGGAATGGTTTACTACTCCGGCAGGAAGGGAATACCTGGATAGTGTCATGACGCAGGACCTTGATATGGCAAAGCCGGATATCATGATGTCTTCATCACAGTCAGACCAACTCTACCAGCGTATCCTGGATACTACAGGGCAGGAGCCATTACGCTATAGCCGGTCACGTTGGTTTACAGGTTTCAAAGTAGCTGCCGTATTATCCGGTACTTTATTGCTTGCCTATGGTGGGTGGAGAGTGTATAACCGGCACCGTAACACCGTTATCCAGACAGCTTATGGGGAAGTACGTACTGTAGTACTGCCGGATCAGTCAGAAGTTACCCTGAATGGCAACAGTACACTACGTTATGCCAACAACTGGGAGGGTACCGGAGACCGTGAGGTATGGATTGAAGGGGAAGCCTTCTTCTCTGTAAAACCATCTGCCGTCCCCCGTTCATTCCAGGTACATACTGCCAGTAAAATGAATGTGGAAGTATTGGGCACAACTTTTAATCTCGTGGATCGTCACGGACATATGCAGGTAGTCCTGAATAGCGGTAAGGTGCGCCTGCACAGCAACAGGACGCCGGCGGAAACAATCACCATGCAACCGGGAGATCTGGTGGAATACAAAGAACAGGTACGTACAAAGGTGAAGAACCATACAGATACACAGCGTTATTCTTCCTGGAAAAGAAACAGTCTGCAGTTTGAAAATGCCAGCTTTGCAGAACTGTCGCAGCTATTGGAAGATACCTACGGTGTAACTGTAGAGATAAAGGACACTTCATTATTACATCAGGAATTTACGGGTACAGTGCCCAGCCAGCAAATGGAGATGCTGCTGGACGGACTTTCACAGCTTTTTCACCTGAAAGTAAGCCACGTCGACAATACCGTTATTATCGAGAGAAAGACTAATTAGAAAAACAATGCAGTACATACTGCAGACCGGTGTACAACGGAATGCAGTGACCGCAGCAGAGGTAATCATTCAAATTTAAATGTATGAACAAGTTCATTAGTGCCTTTATGGCTGCTATGGGCATGGCATGTTATTGCAGTATGCCGGCAGACGCGCAGGACCTGGCAGCGCTGGGTAAACCTGTCAGCCCCTTCGAAAGATCTCAGACTAAATCGTTGAAAAATGTGCTGGATGGGCTTGAGGTAAAATACAACGTACACTTTATGTACAAGAGCAATCTCGCAAAATTGCAATTGTCGCGTATTGAAAACAACAAAACTTCCTCACTGGAAGAAGAACTGAAAGGGATCACATCTCCTAATAAACTCCGGTATAAAAAGATGGGAGATGGTTTCTACATCATCTTCTCACAGGATGATGAACCTACTGAAATTCCTCCTGCCGGTAATAAGGAAAGCACAGCATCACAGGTACAGTCAGTGATGAACGCAGCACCGCTTGTTGCTCCCGCTGCTATCACAGTAAAGGGTGTGGTGACCGACGATAACGGTCAGCCTTTGCCAGGTGTAACGGTACTGGTAAAAGGTACCTCAAATGGTACATCCACCGGTGTTGACGGCTCCTGGTCATTACAGGTACCGAACGAAAATGCCGTACTGGAATTTTCCTTCATTGGTTATACCAAACAGGAAGTAACTGTTGGCGGTCGCACGACTATTATGATAAAAATGGCGCAGGATGTTACCGCAATATCCGAAGTAGTGGTAGTAGCATATGGTACGCAGAAGAAAGTAAACGTTACCGGTGCTATCGCTGCTGTAGATGGTAAGGATGTGAACTGGAAGCCGGTAGGACAGGTATCTGCTGCATTGCAGGGGGTCGCTTCTGGTGTAACAGTCACGACCAACAGCGGACAACCCGGTTTAGACCAGGGTACAGTGCGTATCCGTGGTATTGGTACACTGAACAGTAATGATCCGCTGGTATTGGTGGATGGTGTGCAGATGAATATGAATGATGTGGATGCCAATGATATCGCTTCTATTTCCGTGCTGAAAGATGCGGCATCTTCTGCTATCTATGGTGTAAGGGCGGCAAATGGTGTGATCCTTATCACGACCAAAAGAGGCGCTTCCGGTAAACCAAAGGTGAATTATTCCAACTATTTCGCATGGCAACGTCCGGCCCGTCTGGCCAAATATGTTGGTGCGAAAGACTTTATGAAACTGGTGAATCTTACTGCCGCCAACTCAGGTGGAAACCCTACCTATTCCGATGCGCAGATAGCTGCCTACGATGACCCTAACCGTAATAAAGATCTCTATCCGGACAACTACTGGCTGGATGATGTACTGACAGGTAGCGGATTTCAGCAGGAGCATAGCCTCGGTGTGAGTGGTGGCACTGAAGATGTGAAATACCGTTTCTCCACCAACTATTTCGATCAGAAAGGTCTGATCTCTAATATGGATTTCAATCGTTTGACTGTTCGTCTGAACACGGATATCAATGTAACGAAGAAACTCAGCTTCAGCGCAGACATCGCCGCCAGACTGGGCGACAGACAGGAGCCACAGGGCGCCTCTGGTTCCGCATGGTATCAGTTCGGACAGGCAGCTGTAGTGAATCCTCTTTCTGTTAATAAATATTCAGATGGCACCTGGGCGCTCGTAAGAGGTGGACAGAACCCTATCCGCCTGCAGGAAGAAGGTGGCCTGTACCAGTATAAAAGCAACCTCTTTACCGGCAACTTCAAAGCTGTTTACAATCTTGTAAAAGGCTTAAAACTGACCGGCCTCGCATCCGTTAACTACCGCTCAGATTATAATAGCATGCACGAAAAAGCGCTGACTTATTTCACAGACTTCCCGACTAATGAAAAAACATTGACACTGGGACAGAATACTGTAAAGAAGGCGTATCAGGGCTATTGGTTCAAAAACTATCAGGGACTGGCTGAATACACACACAGCTTCGGCAAACACAACTTTACATTGTTAGCGGGTGCTTCCCGTCTTACAGAAACGACTGATGATCTCAGTGGTTACAGATCCAACATGCCTAATGGCAATATCGAACAGATAGATGCGGGCGCTGCTTCCGGACAGATCGCTACTGGTAATACAACTGCGTATTCACTGGTTTCCTTCTTCGGTAGATTGAACTACTCCTTCAATGAGAAATACCTGTTTGAAGCAAACCTTCGTCGTGATGGTTCTTCCCGTTTCGCAGACGGTCAGCGATGGGGTGTGTTCCCTTCCTTCTCTGCGGGCTGGCGTATTTCATCAGAAAGCTTTATGCAGGACGTGAAATTCATCAACAACCTGAAGCTGCGCGGCTCCTGGGGTGAACTGGGTAATGACGTGATCTTTGATCAGAACAAATTAAGCGTTAACTACCCTTACCAGTCCGTGTATTATTATAACAGCTATCCATTTGGTGGTACGCTGAATCCTACTGCAGGTATCCAGACCTATCCAAACTCTGGCCTGACATGGGAATCAACTGCAATGACCGATGTAGGTCTGGATGGAACGGTGTTCAGGAACCTGGACTTCTCCTTTGATTACTATAAGAAGAATACCAAGAATATCCTGTTGTATCTGCCTATTAATCCTTCTGTTGGTCTGGACCCCTCAGCACAGAATGCAGGTAAGGTGCGGAATACCGGATGGGAAGTATCACTGAACTACCGTGGAAAGGTGGGTGAACTGAACTATAATGTAGGTGGTAATCTCTCAGATGTGCGTAACGAAGTAGTGGATATCAAAAACACTGACGCAATTAAAAGAGATAACAACTTCGTTTATACTGGTCTCGTCGTAGGACAGCCTATCAACGGTTTCTATGGCTACCAGGTAGAAGGTATCTTCCAGAATGCACAGCAGGTAGCAGGACATGCTACGCAGCCGTTCCCGACTACAGGCCCCGGCGACTTTATATACAAAGATCAGAACAACGACAAGCAGATCAAGGAAGCCTCAGTAAGCAATGGTGGCGACATGGTTTACCTGGGTAGCAATATTCCAAGGTATACATATGGTATCAACTTGGGTGCTGACTACAAACACTTCGATCTGTCTGCTTTCTTCCAGGGCGTTGGTAAAGTAGCGATCAATACACTGGCAATAGAAAGAGCGCCTACTTCCAATGATGGTAATTTCAGGGAAGAACATCTGAATAGCTGGACAGCAACAAACACCGGTGCTGCTTTCCCAAGATTACTGAACACTACACAGAACTATCAGTCATCTTCCTACTGGGTGAAGAGCGGCGCGTATATGCGATTGAAAAGTCTGCAGCTGGGTTATACCTTACCTGATCATATCATGAAGCGTGCTGGTTTTGACAGATGCCGCATTTATGTAAGTGGACAGAACCTGTTGACGTTCTCTTCACTGCCAAATGATATTGATCCGGAATCACCAAACGACAGCAGGTATTACCCACAGGTGAGAACATTCACCTTCGGATTAAATGTTCAATTTTAAACTAAGTGGTCATGAAGAAATTAGCAATTATATTCACATTCGCGGGGTTGGCAGCAATATCCGCGTGTAAGAAAACACTGGACGAGCAGCCGCAGTCTTCTGTGAGCCAGGATGATTACTGGAAGACAGAAGCCGATGCTATCAATGCTGTAAATAACTGTTACCGCCGTTTGGGGGATGTGGACAACCGTATATTCATCACCTGTGCTACAGACGACAGCTATTCCTGGAGCGACTGGCCAAGTGATGTGCGGCTAGTAGGTAATGGAAGTGCATCTATCAGCACCGGTATGTTCTCCAACTTCTGGAGCAACCTGTATAAGATGATCGCTTCCTGTAATGATGTGCTGGACAATATAGACAGGGACAAGGCATTGTCTGATTCCCTGAGCAGACGTCTGAAAGGGGAAACCCGGTTTATCAGGGCATATGCCTATCAGCAGCTGACAGGGTTGTTTGGCGATGTGATACTAAGAACAACAACTCCGGCGATAAATGAGTTCAAAGACAAACGTACATCCCGTGCTGAAGTAGCCACGTTCATAGCAGCCGAACTGGATTCTGCCGCTAAATACCTGCCTGTTACATATGATGCAAACAATATAGGCCGTGCCACCCGTGGTGCTGCATTAGGTCTGAAAGCACGTGTGTTGCTGTATGAAGGTAAATATGCGGAAGCTGCAGAAGCGGCAAAGGCAGTGATGGACCTGCATGCTTATGCTATCGACAACGATTATGTGAGCCTGTTCAATGGTACCAATAAGAACAGCACAGAGATACTGCTGTCTGCCCGTTACGTGAAAAGCACCCTGCCCAATGCGCTCGCAACCTGGGTAGGAGGGCCTTCTATCGGTGGATGGTCGCAGGTAGTACCACTGCAGTCACTGGTAGATGCGTATGAGTGTACTGATGGAAAGGCAATAGACAAATCATCGCTGTACGATCCTGCACATCCTTATGATAACCGCGATCCACGCCTCAAACTGACAGTAGTGGTGCCAGGTGTAACCGTAAACGGTATCACGATCGATGTAACCAGTAAAACCAGCCTGGATGCATTGAGTAAGAACAATGCTTCCTACACAGGGTTCTATTACAAGAAATATGTGCCCGCTGACATTCAGGGTAACTGGGACAGCAACTCTTACAATGACCTCGTATTATTAAGATATGCAGAAGTGCTGCTGACCTATGCAGAAGCGAAGATTGAGCTGAACCAGATCGATGCAAGTGTGTACGACGCTATCAACCAGGTAAGACAAAGGCCGGGTGTAATGATGCCTGCAGTTACAGCGGTTGATTATGCCAGCCAGACGGCTTTACGTGATGCAGTACGTCGTGAAAGACGTGTAGAGTTTCCGATGGAGGATAATCGTCTGTTTGATATCCGTCGCTGGAAGATTGCTGAAACAGTGATGTCGGGTGCGGTATATGGCATCCTGAATAACTATGATCAGACAAGAAAGGACTATGGACAGCATGTATTGGTAGAACAACGCAGCTTCAATGCAGGCCGCGATTATCTCTGGCCGGTACCACAGAGCGAAACTTCATTGAATCCGAATGCCCTGCCTAATAATAGTGGCTGGTAAATAATTTTCCGGTATCATCAGGACCGGTTATGCTTGAAGAAAGAACCGTCTCAGCTATCTGGGACGGTTTCTTTTTTTTATACAATATTGTCCTCTTTCGCTGTAGGATAGCCCTTTAACTTTTTCTTAACGCAGGCTGTGTAACATCTCCTTACCTTTGCACGCTTCAATGAAAATACCTAACCTATTATAGTATATGACTCGCCTTTTACAAGCCAGCTTATTGTTTACTGTCTGCAGCTTACTTGCCTCCTGCCATGATGATCAGCCATGGGCGCGTGGAGAGGTAGACGGATATGCCCCCATCTATAGTACTGAAGCTTCTTTGAAACAGATTAGTTTTCAAGTGCCCCGCAAGACAGTGAACGGGGGCAAATTGTTTACTGCAGGTACACTTGTACTGCAGGAGGAAATTGATTCAGGATTACATGTTATTTCTTACCAGGACCCTGCTCATCCTATAAAAACGGGCTTCCTGCGCATTCCTGGGTTCCAGGTGGCCGCTATTGAAGGTGATTATCTGTACGCGAATAATTACGATGACCTGATTGCCATCCGCCTGAAAACAATTTCTGCGGATATGTCGGTAGGAAGGGTAGTTGGCATCTGGAAACAGCTGAATTATCCTGCAGGACGGGGTGTTTATTTTGAATGCGTAGATCCTTCAAAGGGAATAGTGGTGGGATGGCGTAAGACAAAACTCAATAATCCCCAATGCCGCAGACCGGAGAATATATATGATGAGCCTACTGTGCTTAGTACCCGCAATAACGCCGGCATGATTGCTTTCCATCGTAAACTTTACCTGGTGACCCCCGATGCATTGGCAGTGTATTCCCTGGCATATCCCGAGCGGCCGGTACTTACAAGGAGCAAAGCATTACCACGGGCAAAAGTGGATAGCCTCTTTCTGTTGAATAAAGAATTGGCTGTGAGCTATAGTACGCAGCTGGGCCGGTACGATACAACCAGTTTAGATAACATTTCTTTATACGATAACTTGTCTCATTGCTTAAAAATAAGGGCAAAGGGCGATACCGCATATGCTATTTTCAGCCGGAGGAATTTATGTGGTAGTCCGTCTTCTACACTGATAAAATTCAGGTTGAAGAAAGATTCGACCAGCGCTGCGGAATTAGGCCGTTTACAGGTAGGTACGGCAAATGCTTTTGTTATAGCAGGCAGTTATATTTATGTAGCCGCAAGCGAAAGCATGTCAGTGGTAAATATCACCGGGGGAAAGTTTGAGAATGCAGGAGACCAGTTCATTGGTGGTTATTCAGATATAGTGAACAATGGTAACCTTTTATTCCTCCGGGACAGCAAGCAGATAGCCTGTTATAGCATCGCCACTTCTCCCGCATCTCCAAAGTTACTCTCTCAACTGCTTTACTAATGAAACAATTATCTATTGTCCTTATACTTTGTTTACTGACCACTATTTCATCCAAAGCCCAGAGAAATACACCTGATGAGCTGCTTACAGGACTGCGTATCAGCACTAATCTTGTGACGCTCAAAGAACCTGATGGAGGCGTATCACTGGCGCTCGAATACAGGTATAAAAAGAACTGGAGTGTAGTAATGGAGGGTACCTGGATCTTTATTGACGAAAAGGCGGATTACAATATCAGGGGCAGGTATACGCCAATGGCCAAAGGTTTCCGTATCCGTCCCGAAATACGTTACTATGTGCCGGGAAGAGGACAGGGATACAAACTATTCTTCGCGCAGGAAATTTCATATAAGCGCGTCAGTTACCGGGAGGAATGGATAAAGTCAGTGATGTCGGACCCCAACTCAGGTCCTGATTATGAACAGATATCCGCCTACGAAAAAGTCAAGAACATCTATGGAACAGCCGGTAAGGTAGGTTGCCAGTTATTCTTTGACAGGTCGCATAAATTCATGATTGAATTTTACATAGGGCTGGGGCTGAAATACCGGGACGTCGCCTTTAAGGACGAGGTTCCTCCTGCGGGCAGCTACCTGGAGGATAACAGTAGTTACCTTGCGGATGTACCCAAGACAGGATGGAATATCAATGTACCTATGGGTATTAAAGTAGGATACCGCTTTTAATCTTTTGCACCCGGCTACCGTTTCTGAAATTCCGTTATATTTGGTGGAAACCAAACAATCTTAACAGTTGCGCCCCGGCGTAACGAAAATTTCTACGGATGAAAGAAGTATATATAGTTTCAGCGGTGCGTACCCCCATTGGTTCCTTTAACGGCGCATTATCAGCTTTTTCTGCCACCCAGCTGGGTGCGCAGGTAATGAAAGCAGCACTTGAAAGAGTGGGTGTACCGTCCACTGCGGTGAATGAAGTGTATATGGGTAATGTGCTCAGTGCCAACCTGGGCCAGGCGCCTGCCAACCAGGCCAGTATCTATGCCGGTATTCCTACCAATGTACCGTGTACTACTGTAAATAAGGTATGTGCCTCCGGTATGAAGGCGATTATGCTGGGCGCACAAAGTATTATGCTGGGTGATAATGACGTAGTGGTTGCCGGCGGAATGGAAAGTATGAGTAATGTACCTTACTACCTGGATAAGGCCCGTAATGGATATAGACTGGGACATGGCGCTGTTACTGACGGTATCATCAGGGATGGCCTCTGGGACCCTTATAAGGACTTTCACATGGGAAATGCAGCAGAGATCTGTGCAACGGAATATAAAATCTCCCGTGAGGAACAGGATGCCTATGCTATAGAAAGCTATAAAAGAGCGGCTGCGGCTACAGAAAACGGCTATTATAAAAAGGAGATCCTCCCCGTGGAAGTGCCTGGTAAACAGGTGGTTACTGTCGCAGAGGATGAAGACTATAAAAAGGTGAACTTCGATAAGATCCCTACTCTGAAGCCTACTTTCCAGAAAGATGGTACTATCACGGCGGCCAATGCCTCCAATCTGAATGATGGTGCGGCAGCGGTATTGCTGGTGAGCGGGGAGAAGCTGAAAGAACTGGGACTGAAGCCTCTGGCGAAGATCATCAGTTTTGCGGATGCTTCCCAGGCGCCTGAATGGTTCACTACCACCCCGGTAAAAGCCATCACCAAAGCGTTGGAAAAAGCGAAACTGACAGCGGCAGATATGGATTTTGTGGAGATCAATGAAGCATTTTCCTGTGTACCAATCGCCAATGAGCGTGACCTGGGACTGTCGCCCGATAAGGTGAACGTATGGGGAGGCGCTGTTTCTATGGGGCATCCTATTGGCTGTAGCGGCGCACGTATTGTCGTGACACTCAGCTCCATCCTGCATCAGAATAATGCCCGTTACGGGGTAGCTGGTATATGTAATGGTGGTGGCGGCGCCAGCGCGATTATTATCGAAAGAGCGAATTAGCAATATTGTTATTAAGGATCAGGGATTTATGGGATAATCGTCGCGTAAATCCCTGATCCTTAGTTTTTATTGTATCAGGCTGATGGTCGTATCAAAGCGTGATGCCCGGCCTGGTTCATTTACCAGGTTCATATAAAGATGTATGCTATCCTGTCCACTCTTCTCCATTTTTAAGGCTTGCAGCCGTCCTGCAGGTTTAACTACATCCCCAGAGATCTTTTCAAAGAACCAGTACTTATCCTGCACCAGGCTATAGGTAGGATAACGGTAAATAATATCTACTGAGGTGGATTGCAGAGAATAATCATCGTCAATCGGATAACGTTTTACTTCCCCATCTGACAACAGGCCCAGTCCTGCAATAACCGTCAGGGTACGCAGGGGAGGCAGCAGCAATCCAAAGAGCAATACAAAAGGGAAACCGTAAAAAGCACACAGGTATACCCACTTGCCGGACACTTCCTGCTGGGTAAGACCATATAATATGACGCCGGAACCTGCATACAGGGTATAGAACACCCGTTCTGTATGGGTACCTTTGAATCCATAGCCACTAAAGAGCAGTATCAGGCAGAGGACGGAAAATACACACATCGCAAGATGGAAATACCAGATCAAACCGGTGATCAGCGGGGCTTTCACCTTTTTAATCTTACAGGATATGGCCGCCAGAAAGCATAAGAAAAGCACGGTAATGGTAAACATAGGATAGGATATTAACTTATAAGAGGCAGTATATGCGCTAATATATATAATATTTCATATATAGTATTTAAAATCTGAGGCCGCTTACTCTGAAGTTTTCCTTTGCTTTTTTCGCCAACAAACGATAATTTTGCCCCTGCCTTAAGATAAATGAGGCATTAACTTTCAAACTTTAAGAGTAACAGCATGCGTCAGATAGCTTTCAGACAAGCCTTACGAGAAGCCATGCAGGAAGAAATGCGCCGTGACGACCGCGTTTTCCTGATGGGAGAGGAAGTAGCAGAATATAACGGAGCCTATAAAGTTAGCCAGGGAATGCTGGATGAGTTTGGCCCTAAGAGGGTAATAGATACGCCGATCGCTGAGCTGGGCTTCACTGCAATAGGTGTTGGCGCAGCGCAGAACGGTCTTCGTCCTGTGCTGGAATTCATGACCTGGAACTTTGCTGTACTGGCACTGGATCAGATCCTGAACACCGCTTCTAAAATGCTGGCTATGAGTGGCGGACAGGTAGGTTGTCCTATCGTTTTCCGCGGACCTAACGGTTCTGCCGGTCAGCTAGGTGCACAGCACTCCACCGCTTTCGAAAGCTATTATGCAAATATCCCAGGTTTAAAAGTAATCTCCGTTTCCAATCCATACGATGCAAAAGGTTTGTTAAAAGCGGCTATCCGCGATAACGACCCGGTTGTTTTCATGGAGAGTGAGCAGATGTACGGCGACATGGGAGAAGTGCCTGAAGAAGAATACATTATCCCAATTGGTAAAGCTGATATCAAACGTGCTGGTAAAGACGTCACCATCGTTTCTTTCAACAAAATGATGAAAGTTGCCCTGGGTGCTGCTGAAGAACTGGCAAAAGAAGGTATCGAGGCTGAAGTGATCGACCTGCGTACTATCCGTCCGCTGGATTGGCACACCATCCTGGAATCTGTGAAGAAAACCAACCGCCTGGTGATCGTAGAAGAACAATGGCCATTCTCCAGCGTTTCTTCTGAGATCTCTTACCGCATCCAGAAAGAAGGTTTCGATTACCTGGATGCTCCGATCCGTCGTATCACAGCTGCGGATGCGCCAATGCACTACGCTCCGAACCTGGTGAAACTGTACCTGCCTGATATCGAGCGTACAGTGAAACTGGTGAAGGAAGTGATGTATATGAAGAAGTAACAGTCATACTGTAAATAGAGAAAGCCGGTCTGTTCAAGACTGGCTTTCTTGTTTTTATTTAATTCCCAAACAGATCCGACGATAAATATCTATCCCCACGGTCGCAGATAATACATACCAGCACCCCATGATCCAGTTCTTTTGAGATCCTTGCCGCAGCAGATACTGCACCCCCGCTGCTCATTCCACAGAAAATGCCTTCCTCTTTAGCCAGTCGGCGGGTCATTGTTCTTGCCTCGTCTTCAGAAATATCCATGATACGATCTACCCTTGATTTGTCGAAGATCTTCGGCAGGTATTCCTCCGGCCATTTACGGATACCAGGGATCCTGGAGCCTTCTGTCGGCTGACAGCCTACTATCTGTATCTGGTTGTTCTGTTCCTTCAGGAATTTCGATACGCCCATAATAGTACCGGTAGTACCCATAGCGCTGACGAAGTGGGTGACACCGTGATTGGTATCCCGCCATATTTCCGGGCCGGTAGTTTTGTAGTGCATACCGTAGTTGTCCGGATTGCCGAATTGGTTCAGCATAAAATAACCTCCCTTGGCTACCTGTGCGTTTGCATAGTCAATGGAGCCTTCCATGGATGCTTCCTTCGGCGTCAGTATTACTTTGGCGCCAAAGGCTTCCATGGTCAGTACTCTTTCGCGGGTAGCATCTTCCGGCATTACCAGCTCGATCTCTACACCGAAAATGCTGGCAATCATGGCCAGTGCGATGCCGGTGTTACCGCTGGTAGCCTCTATCAGTTTAATGCCCGGTTTGATCTCACCTCTGTCCAAGGCTCCCTTGATCATACCGTAAGCCGCTCTGTCTTTTACACTGCCTCCCGGATTCGTTCCTTCCAGTTTTGCATAAATTGTAACCCCTGGATTGGCGCTGATGTTTTTGAGCGCTACCATGGGGGTGTTACCAACAAGATCTAATATCGAGTGCATTTAATAACTATTTTCTACTACACTAATACTGCCGTCTGCCCGGTAATAGATCCGGCTGAAGGGGGCAGTGCTTTTGATAAGCCATACATTTCCGCCGATGATACTATGATGACCCACCACGGTATCGCCGCCCAGGATGGTGGCGCCGGCATATATAATAACATTGTCTTCAATGGTAGGATGACGCTTGCTGCGCGCCATATCCTTATCCACGCTTAATGCACCCAGTGTAACGCCCTGGTAGAGTTTTACATTCGCGCCAATAACAGTGGTTTCACCGATCACTATACCGGTACCGTGGTCGATGCAGAAATAGGGCGCTATCACTGCCGCAGGGTGTATGTCGATACCGGTACAGCTGTGTGCACGTTCGGTGATCATACGGGGTAGCAGCGGGATCTTCAGCTGATGCAATGCATGTGCAATGCGATAAAAAGCGATGGCGTAAAACCCGGGGTAGGCGCGTATTACCTCGTACATACAGGTAGCTGCAGGGTCTCCCTTGTAAATAGCTTCTGCATCTTTTTTTAATGCATCATAAATGACTTCCGCCTGTTCCATAAACTGACGGCTTAGTGCTTCTGCCGCAGCGGGCAGCTGTTGTTGCATCGGCTGTAACAGGTGCTGCAACTCGGATTGCAGTCCGCTTGCATATTCTTCCAGTAACACGAGATCGGCCATCACCTTCCCGGTATATTCTGGAAAAAGCCAGTTGATAAAATTGTTGGCAAAGTCGTTCACCGCGCTGGTAGGAGGATAAGCAGTAGCCGCAGCCAGCTGATGCCTCCGCCTTAATTCTTCTAAAAGTTGTTGCATATCCAAGTGAATTACAGGATTGAGGGAAACGATTAATGAAATTACGTATTAATGTCGAGAGTCCATAAAGTTAGTAGACAAATGGCGGATATCGGAGATGGGCGCGTTTGTTGTTGTTTCCATTTTGTTATCTTGGGGCGGTATCAAGTAATTTCCCTTAATTTTGTTCGTTGTTCACTAAAATAATGATATGGCCAACATTCTGATAATTGATGACGAAAAAAGCATACGTAAAACGTTGTCTGAAATCCTGAGCTATGAAGGGTATAAGGTAGACGAGGCAGCAGACGGGCAGGAAGGCTTTAAAATGTTCAAAGAAAAGCAGTACGATGCTATCCTTTGTGATATTAAAATGCCCAAGATGGACGGGCTGGAATTCCTGGAAAAAGCGAAAGAAACCAATCCGGATGTGCCTATTGTAATGGTGTCAGGACATGGAAATATCGATACGGCCGTAGAAGCAGTAAAGAAGGGCGCTTACGATTATATCTCCAAACCGCCGGATCTTAATAGATTGCTGATCACCCTGCGTAATGCGATGGATAAAAGCACGCTGGTGACAGAAACCAAGACGCTGCGCCGTAAAGTGAACAAAACGCAGGAAATGATCGGCACTTCTGCCCCTATCCTGAAAATAAAGGAAACAATAGAAAAGGTAGCACCGACAGATGCCCGCGTGCTGGTAACAGGTGAGAATGGGGTAGGAAAGGAGCTGGTGGCCCGCTGGATACATGAACGCAGCAGCCGTGCTGCTGGTCCTATCGTAGAGGTGAATTGCGCGGCTATCCCAAGTGAACTGATTGAGAGTGAGCTGTTTGGACATGAGAAAGGTTCCTTTACATCCGCGGTAAAACAACGTATCGGTAAGTTCGAGCAGGCCAGTGGCGGCACCCTGTTCCTGGACGAGATCGGGGATATGAGCCTCAGTGCACAGGCAAAAGTACTGAGAGCCCTGCAGGAAGGAAAGATCACCCGTGTGGGCGGCGATAAGGAGATCAGTGTGGATGTACGTGTGGTAGCTGCTACGAATAAAGACCTGCTGAAGGAAGTGGAAGAGAAGAATTTCCGTCTTGACCTTTACCATCGTCTCAGCGTGATCCTGATCCATGTGCCTTCCCTGAACGATCGCCGGGACGATATTCCCCTGCTGGTGGAACACTTCCTGGAAAGCGCCTGCCAGGAATATGGTATGGCGAAGAAGACGGTCGACAAGGAAGCCATGAAAGCTTTACAACAGCATAACTGGTCTGGTAATATCCGGGAACTGGGCAACGTGGTAGCCCGCCTTGTGATCCTCTCCGGCAAAACGATCATGGCAGAAGATGTGTATGATTATGTGCTGCCTGCCAGGGACAAAAAGAAAGTAAACGCTTAATAATATCAGGGCTGTCCGCTTAGGTGTGACAGCCCTTTTTCGTCTTATACAATCATGAACAAGCACCTGTACCTGCTCAGCGGCATGGGAGCAGATGAACGGATCTTCAGGTACCTCAGTTTTCCCGCAGATTATACGGTACATTACCTGGATTGGCTAACGCCCGACCCTGATGAGACTTTTCCCGCCTATGCAGCACGGATGGCCGCCAGAATTGAACATGAACACGTTACATTGATAGGCGTCTCCTTCGGCGGTATGCTTTCCCTGGAAATAGCCCGACAAAGGTCCATTCAGAAAGTTATCCTGATCAGCAGTATTAAAAATACCGGAGAAAAGCCTCCTTACCTGGCCTGGGTAAGAAAAACGGGTATGCTGCAATTGCTGCGGCTTCCGGATTCCATCATTTTCACACGTAGAAAAGGATTGGTGAAACTGTTCCTGAACGCGGAAACGGCGGAGGAACACGAGCTGCTGGCCGAATATATGAACAAAACAGCCTATGGGTACCTTCGCTGGGGCATCCGGATGGTAGTGAACTGGCAGAATGATTTCATTCCGTCATCACTGGTACATATCCATGGAGGTAAGGACAGGACTTTCCCTTCAAAGCTGATCAAAGCTGATTATATAATTCCCACCGGTGGGCACTTTATGGTGTATAACCGTGCTACCGAAATCAATGAAATCCTGCAAAAGGAGCTGTTGTAAAATGCAAAACTCCTGCGAACCAATTGGGTTATATGTAAAAAAGTTTAGTAAATCAACCTAATCCCCTTATTTTAGCAAAACTTTTGAACAGTATTAATTAGCTTGCAGCATACAGAATATTATAATTTGATCTTTTAAATATCTTAAACGAATCTTAATGAACCTGGCTTTTTGGAGAAGAAATAAAGAGGGTCAGCCAAAGAAGAAGAAATCTGCCGTTAGAGAGTGGTTTGATGCCGCTATTTTCGCCATCATCGCTGCTACCTTGATACGCACTTTTATTTTTGAGGCGTACACCATCCCCACCCCATCTATGGAAAAGACATTGCTGGTAAACGATTTTCTGTTTGTCAGTAAGATCAGTTACGGGCCTCGCATTCCCATGACGCCACTCGCTGTACCTTTTACACACCATACCCTGCCATTCACCAAGTATAGTAAGGCTTACTCCGAAGCAGTACATTGGAAGTACAGACGTCTCCCAGGTTTCTCAGATGTTGAGCGTTATGATGTAGTGGTGTTTAACTTCCCCGAAGGAGATACTGTAGCCCTGGAACAGCAGGAGCAGAGCTATTACCAGCTGGTAAGATTTTATGGACGTGAGAATGTATGGGAACAGAACCATGTAACTTCCCGTCCTGTTGATAAACGTGAGAACTATATCAAGCGCTGTATGGGTGTTGCCGGCGATACCCTGAGCATCAAAGATGGTGTTGTTTACATAAATGGTGCACAGGCGCCGATCCCACCGGAAAGCGAACGTACCTACTGGGTAAAGACAAACGGAGATCCGCTGAACCCTACACGCCTCGACGAACTGAACATCGATCCGTCTCCACGCAGTGTTGATGACTCCAGCACTTTCAGGTATGACCTGACCGCTGGTATGGCCAACCTGCTGAAAACATGGCCGGCCGTAAGGGATATCACGCCGTATGTAAAGTCGCCAAGACAGGACATACAGGTATTCCCGCATGATACCGCCCATTACAGGTGGACAGAACATAACTTTGGTCCGATGTATATTCCGAAGAAAGGTGTGACCGTCAACCTGGACAGCACGAATATCGCTTTCTACGATCGTATCATCAGCGTATACGAAGGCAATAAACTGGAGGCTAAAAACGGACAGTTCTATATCAATGGTAAACCTTCCAGCACCTACACCTTCAAGATGAACTATTACTGGATGATGGGTGATAACCGTGATAACTCACTGGATTCCCGCTTCTGGGGTTTTGTGCCTGAAGATCACATTGTAGGTAAGGCATGGCTGATCTGGATGAGTTATGGGCATGGCAGCATCCGCTGGAGCAGGCTGTTTAAAACCATCAAATAAACGCTCCGGAGCCCTGTAACAAAGGTTACAACATGCTTCGGCTGCTGAACAATATTATATTACGAATTACGCATGACATCCAATTACAAACACTAACTTGTAATTCGTCATCCGTAATTCGTAATTTAGTATATGGACATCCGTAAACACTCTTTTGAATATCAATCCTTCCAGGACGGTGCAGCTTTACCCACTGCCGATCTCCGCTTGCTGGAAGAAGCCCGGGAAGTGACCGCCCAGGCCTATGCCCCTTATTCCAACTTTTATGTAGGCGCTGCCATTTTACTGGCCAACGGTATTGTGGTGAGAGGAACAAACCAGGAGAACGCTTCTTTCCCTGCCGGCATCTGTGCAGAAAGGGTGGCCCTGTCTACCGCGGCATCCCTCTATCCAGGTGTACCTATATTGACCATTGCCGTCAGCTATCATAATCCTTCGGGGAGTAATGATACTCCTATTTCCCCCTGCGGCATCTGCCGGCAGACCCTGTCAGAATATGAAGGGCGTCAGCAGCAGTCTATCCGTGTTATTATGGGCGGACAGACAGGTAAAGTATTCATCATTCAGACTATCAGACACTTGCTGCCATTGGGTTTCTCCGCAGAAGATATGCAATAAATTTATTATCTTTGGAGCGTCTCTACGAAACTCTATGTTGAACGTCCGTGTCTTATGTCCGCTAGTATGGATGGTTTTATTCGTGCAAGTTGCTATGGCTTTTCCAGGAAATAAATTAAAAGGTCTCTACAGGGAAGGAGTGAACTGCCGTAATGAAGGCAGGTTTCAGGCAGCAAAGAAATGCTTTAACGAAATCCTGCAACAGGATAGCAGCTACTCAGTAGCTTACCTGCAAATGGCAGAAATCCTGGCGCTGGAAGAGGAATACCATGAAAGCATCCGTTATTATCGGCATTTCCTCCGGTTGGATGAAGAACAGCCCGCATCCTGGTATGCCGTTGGTGTACTATATTTTAATACCAAAGATTTCCATAACGCAGTAGGTGCTTTTGAAAAGGCACAAAAGAAAGGACTTCCTGCTGATGCGGATTATTACCTGCACCTGGGAACAGCCTATCTGCATATCCGCCAGGAGGAAAAAGGCATCAAGCATCTTGAATCCTGTCTTGCTTTGCGGGAGAATGATCCCCGACCTATACAGGCATTGGGCCACCATTATTACCTGGCCGGCAACTATGGCGCTGCTATTGCTTACTGGGATAGATTGGTGACCATTCAGCCTGAGAACGCATTTGCACTGTTCATGCTCGGCAAGTCATACATCGGTAAGGGGGAAGTGGCAAAAGGAGAGGCGCTGTGTGACAAGGCACTGGCCGTTACGCAATAAGATCATCCCACAAAAGATATAAAAGAAAAAGCTCCCGGATATGGGAGCTTTTCGCTTTATTAAACAGTACGTTCTTACATTCTTTCAGGTACATCAATACCCAGCAGTTTCATACTTTTCGCGATTGTTCTTGCCGTGAGCATAACGATCTGCGTACGGAGTTTCTGTTTCTCTGGTGTTTCTGCATCTTGCACGGAGTAGGTATATTTACCTTCCACTTTCTCTGCATAGAAAGAGTTGAACTGTTGTGCGAGCTGGAACACATAGTTAGCGATCACGGAAGGGCTCATTTCTTTCAGGGCTTCTTCCAGTACGCTTTCGTATTGTTCGTTCAGCAGGATCAGTTCTTTCTCCAGCGGCAGTAAGCTGCCCTTATGACAGTAACCTTCCAGTTTATCTGCATCCGGTGCTACCTCACGCAGAATGGATTTGATACGGGCATGCGCATACTGAACGAATACACTGGTAAACCCATGGAGGTCGATAGACTCTTTCGGATCGAATACCATTCTCTTTTTAGGATCTACACGCAGCAGGAAGAATTTCATAGCGCCGATACCGAGCATCTTATAAAGCTGCTGCAGATCATCTTCTGCCATGTCTTTCAGCTTGCCGGAATTAGCCGTCTGTTCTGCCGCTGCCCCGATAGTTTCATCGATCAGATCATCAGCGTCGACAACGGTACCTTCACGGCTCTTCATACGGCCATGAGGGAGTTCCACCATACCATAAGAAAGATGGAAGATCCCATCAGCACAAGGTTCCTGCAGTTTCTTCAGGATCAGCTGCAGCACCTTGAAGTGATAGTTTTGTTCATCGGCTACCACATAGATGCTCTGTTCCATCTGGTAGTCGTCATATTTAAGACGGGCGGTACCCAGGTCCTGCGTCATATATACAGAGGTACCATTGCCACGTAATAATAATTTCTCATCGAGACCGTCAGCAGTCAGATCTATCCAGATAGAGTTATCCGGTTTTTTGAACAGCACCCCTTTAGCCAGTCCTTCCTCTACCAGGTCCTTACCCAGCAGGTAGGTCTCGCTTTCGTAGTACATTTTGTCAAAGTCGATGCCCAGGCGTTTGTAGGTTTCATCGAAGCCTTTGTACACCCAGCTGTTCATCGTAGACCAGAGGTGGCGTACTTCATGATTGCCGGCTTCCCATTGCTGCAGCATGATCTGCGCCTGCTGCATGATCTCTGTTTGCTTACGGGACAGTTCCTTGATCTCATCATTCAGTTTGGCCAGTTTCTCCTCGTCGGCCTTTATTTCAGGCTTATGGAACAGGGTAACCAGCTTCTCTATACGTTCCAGGTCAGTTCCCTGGAAGTCTTTAAAGTCGTTTTCAAGCGCGCGGGCGATGATAGGTTCTGTCTGTTCTTTCAGGATGGTTTCAAACTTCACATAGTAGTCGCCTACCAGGTGGTCGCCTTTGATACCGGTTGATTCGGGGGTATCTCCATGGGCAAACAGCTGCCATGCCAGCATCGATTTACAGATATGGATACCCCGGTCATTCACCAGGTTGGCCTTTATCACTTCATAACCATTCGCTTTCAGGATCTCTGCAATCGAATAGCCGAGGAAGTTATTACGCAGGTGACCCAGGTGCAAAGGTTTATTGGTATTGGGGGAGGAGTATTCCACCATTACTTTTTTCCCGTTGGACGGCTTCTTACCGATGTTACGGTTATTGAAGTGTTGCTGGAGGTACTGTGCCCAGTACTGTTCTGCGATCTGCAGGTTCAGGAAGCCTTTGATCACGTTGTAGCCTGTCACGAGATCGGGGTTGTGTGCTACAAGGTATTTACCCAGTTGATCAGCAGTTTCTTCCGGTTTTAAGCGACTGAATTTAGTGAAGGGGAATACCAGGACGGTATATTCACCTTCGAATTCAGGTTTGGTCGTATTGATTGCAATGTCCTTTGCAGGAATTGTCTGTTCGTAAAGCGCCTTGATTGCTGCGGCGGCAGCAGATCTGATGGATTGTACAACACTCATGCTGATAAACGGTTAATGCCAAAAGTAACGTCAAAGGTATAAAAAATCCGGTGGGCAGCCCGAAAGACGGAATAATATAATACAGAAAAAGGGCCGGCAATACACTGCCAGCCCTTCCAGGGTTTATACGGATGTTGGATATTAATATATAGTAAACTCTACTCTTCTGTTTTTCTGCCTGCCGGCTTTTGTTTTATTGCTGGCAATCGGCTGTCCGGCACCATAGCCGACAGCTTCAATCTTAGATGGATTGGCTCCCTGGCTCACCAGGTACTGTTTTACTGATTCTGCCCTGTCTTTGGAGAGCGCCATATTTTTGGTAGCATTACCTACGTTATCCGTATGTCCGCCAAGTTTCAGGCTGAATCCTCTTGTCTTGAGCATTTCTGCCAGACGGTCCAGGGAAGCATAGGAAGTAGCTTTGATGCTGGATTTGCCGGTTTCAAACTCCAGGTTCTGGATGGCGTTTCTAACGATACGGCGGTCTTCGTCGGTGATAATCACCTGGGTGGGCGCTTTAGGTTCGGTCACTTTCGGCAGTTCGCAGCCGCTGCCATCCACCTTGGTACCAGCTGCAGTGCCAGGGCATTTATCAAAGTAGTCAGATACGCCATCTCCATCAGCATCGGCCAGCAGTTTATTCACATCGGCACTCAGGCGGACATTTTCGGCATGGCTGGTTTCGAGTTCACGTTGCAGGTTGGCTTTTTGTGCTTTCAGTTCGTCATACATCACCTTAGCAGGGTTCTGCCAGCCCAGTTGTGGTTTATTGCGTGGGCCCAGAGGGAATTCAAGTCCGGCGTAACCATAGGAGTATTTGTCTTTATTAGGACCGAAATGAAATCCGTCCAGGTTATCCCCGTCCACATAATGCATGGTATATCCCAGGTCCAGGTTCACGGCTTCAGAGAGTTTAAACTTCAGCCCTGCGCCGATGGGCACATAGAACTCTGTGATGCTTCCACCTCTTTTATATTCATACAGGCCGCCTGATGTTTGTGTGCTTATTTTGGGGGAATAATTCGCCAGCCCGGCACCGCCAGACAAGTATATCTGAAGGGCATTTTTCCTGTACATCCAGTTGATAGTCGCCACATTGACAACCGCATTCAGGCTACCAGACCACTTCAGTTTGGTTTCGAAGGAATTTAAGCGCCGGTTGGGTTCTTTTTCGTTCCCCAATTTGCGGTCATTGTTGCCTGCCAGCTTGCCACCTATATAGTCTGCCCGGATCCCCAGGGAGTGTAAAATCTGCCATTTTACATAGGCACCATAGCCGGGCTGAGCTTTCCATTTTGTAAAATCGTTACTGCCTCCGGTAGGAGCGACAGGAGCCAGCAGTCCTCCGTTGACGCCAACTGAGAAGCGCCTGTAGCCAGGGCCATCAGTAAAAATAGGGCCGGTCACAGTGGTCTGAGCAATACTGCATAGTGGAGTGAAAAGGGCCAGCATACACGCTGCCCGTAAGAATGAGGTGTTTTTCATAATTGTTCAGGGTTACTCGGTTATTTAAATTACTTAGCAGGTGATTAATTACATTAGTAGCATTTCGCATGTCGGTTTTCATGCGCTTATCATAAAAAACCCGATTGCATCTAAATTGTTCATTATTAAACAGATTAAACCCTCATTAAATTAAGGCTGACGGAAACCTGACACAACAGACTGACATATTTGCATGCTTCGTCCCTTGGCATAATCATTGACATTTGCTTTCTCGGAGACAAAAAATCTATCTACAACTACAAGCGAGAATAATAACAATTATGGGAAAGATAATAGGTATTGACTTAGGAACTACCAACTCATGCGTTGCTGTAATGGAAGGCAACGAACCGGTAGTGATTGCCAATGATGAAGGACGCAGAACTACGCCCTCCGTTGTGGGTTTCTTAAAGAATGGTGAGAGAAAGGTAGGTGATCCGGCAAAACGCCAGGCTATCACTAACCCAGTGAACACTATTATGTCAGTAAAGCGTTTCATGGGGCGCCATTTTGACGAATTATCCAATGAAATACCTCATTGGAGCTATAAAGTAGCGCGTGGTGAAAACAACACAACACGTATCGATATTGACGGCAGATTATATACTCCTCAGGAGATCTCTGCTATGATTCTTCAGAAAATGAAGAAAACAGCTGAAGACTACCTGGGACAGGAAGTAACTGAAGCGGTGATCACGGTTCCTGCTTACTTTAATGACGCTCAGCGCCAGGCTACCAAAGAAGCAGGTGAGATCGCGGGTCTGACCGTACGTCGTATCATCAACGAGCCTACTGCTGCTGCACTGGCTTATGGACTGGATAAAAAACATGCGGATAGCAAGATCGCTGTATTTGACCTTGGTGGTGGTACTTTCGATATCTCCATCCTCGAACTGGGTGATGGCGTATTCGAAGTGAAATCTACTAACGGTGATACACACTTAGGTGGTGACGACTTTGATAAGGTGATCATGGACTGGCTGGCTGAAGAATTCAAGAAAGATGAAGCAGTAGACCTCCACAAAGATCCAATGGCATGGCAGCGTCTGAAAGAAGCAGCTGAAAAGGCGAAAATTGAACTGTCTTCCTCTCAGGAAACAGAGATCAACCTGCCTTATATCACTGCGGTAGACGGTGTACCTAAACACTTAGTAAAGAAACTGAGCCGCGCGAAATTCGAACAGCTGGCAGATTCCCTGGTGGAAAGAACACTGGAACCTTGCCGTAAAGCCCTGAAAGATGCAGGCATGAACACTTCTGAAATCGACGAAGTAATACTGGTAGGTGGTTCTACCCGTATCCCGAAGATCCAGGAAGTAGTAGAGAAATTCTTCGGTAAGAAACCAAACAGAGGTGTAAACCCGGATGAAGTAGTAGCCGTTGGTGCTGCTATCCAGGGTGGTGTACTGACCGGTGAAGTGAAAGACGTACTGCTGCTGGACGTTACCCCGCTTTCTCTGGGTATCGAAACTATGGGCGGTGTATTCACCAAACTGATCGAATCAAACACGACCATTCCGAGCAAGAAATCTGAAACCTTCTCCACTGCCGCTGACAACCAGCCAAGTGTTGAAATTCACGTACTGCAGGGTGAACGTCCTATGGCTAACCAGAACCGTACACTGGGCCGTTTTATCCTGGATGGTATTCCACCAGCACCGCGCGGTGTACCGCAGATCGAAGTGATCTTCGATATCGATGCGAACGGTATCCTGCACGTAACTGCGAAAGATAAAGGCACTGGTAAAACACAGAACATCCGCATCGAAGCAGGTAGTGGTCTGAGCAAAGAAGAGATCGAAAAGATGAAGGCAGAAGCGAAAGCAAACGAATCATCAGATAAGGAACAGCGTGAAAAGATCGAAAAGCTCAACCAGGCTGACAGCCTGATCTTCCAGACTGAAAAACAGCTGAAAGAATATGGCGATAAGATCCCTGCTGATAAAAAAGGCACTATTGAAACTGCCCTGAACAAACTGAAAGAAGCACATAAGAGCGGCGATGTTGCTCAGGTAGATGCAGCAGTTACAGAAATGAACAATGCATGGACCGCAGCTTCTGAAGAACTGTACAAAGCAACACAGGAAGCACAGGCTAACGGTGGTGCGGCAGATCAGGGACAGCCACAGGGAAGCGCTGCCGGTAACGAAGGCGTAACTGATGCTGAATTCGAAGAAGTAAAGTAACATAAGCATTTTAGGGATATTTTGGTAAGAGGGCAGATCTGAAAAGGTCAGCCCTCTTTTTTGTGGCTATTTTTATATTTTGTGCTTATGCAACTGACACTACACCCGTTCGAATTAAAGTTCAGACATACCTTTACCATCTCGCGTAAGTCCAAAGACGTTCAGCCACTGCTGGTGGTAGAACTGCAGCAGGATGGGCTCAGCGGCCTGGGAGAAACTGCCGATAACTCCTATTACCATATGACCGTGCCTCACCTGATAGATGCTATCAATGCACACAGGGCTGTGATAGAAGGGCACACATTAACGACTCCCGAGGCCTTCTGGGAATTGTTATACCCCCTGTTTAAAGACAACCTCTTTGCGCTTTGTGCGATTGACCTGGCCGCACATGACCTCTATGCCAAGAAACTGAATAAGAAATTATATGAGGTGTGGGGACTCGATATCTCCCACAATCCGATGACCGACTATACGATCGGTATCGATACGGTGGAAAACATGGTCAGTAAACTGGAAGAATTTCCCTGGCCGATCTACAAGATCAAACTGGGTACACAGGATGATATTGCCATCATAAAAGAACTGCGCCGGCATACAAATGCTGTCTTCCGGGTGGATGCCAACTGTGCCTGGGGAGTGGAAGAAACCTTACGGAATGCAACTGCCTTCAAATCATTGGGTGTGGAATTCATCGAACAGCCGATGCCGGCCGAAGATGTGGAAGGCATGAAAAGAGTATATGCGGCATCAGCGTTGCCGCTCATCGCCGATGAAAGCTGTATCACAGAAGCAGATGTGGAGCGGTGCAAAGGGCTCTTTCATGGCATCAACATCAAACTGACCAAATGCGGTGGTATTACGCCTGCCCGCCGGATGATCGATCATGCAAAACGCCTGGGTATGCAGGTCATGACCGGCAGCATGAATGAAAGTACCGTCGGTACTTCAGCAGTTGCCCACCTGTTGCCTTACCTCGACTATGTGGATATGGATGGCCCGCTGTTACTGGCGGAGGATACTGCTGACGGCGTAAAGATCGTGGACGGACGTATCATTTATGCCGACAGACCCGGTACCGGCGCCGTATTGAGATAAAACTATTACCCTCAAATAATGTTACCCGTTATGAAAAACAGACAATTACTGTCCTTTCCTGTTGTGAAACGGACGCTGTACGTAGTCCAGCTGCTCCTGCTTTTAACAATCACCTTCCCGGTCAGCGCCCAAATGCTGGCTCGTATCAGCGTAAAAGCAGGCGCCCGCCAATGTGTGAACCTACCCGTTTCCACGGCGATGAAGGATGAGGTATTATCCCGGCAGGACTCCTTGCAGTTGTTCGAAATACTGCAGGGACGCCGTAACCCCGTTCCTTTCCAGATCACCGGTGGCCAGAATCTGTATTGGATATTGGATGGTAAGACGACTCCCGGAAAGGTGCGCACATATGAGCTGGTAAAAGGCACACCGGTTCCTGCTTTGGCCCGTATGCAGGCAAAAGATAGTGCCGGGGCCCTGGTGTTGGAAGAAGGTAACCAGCATCTCCTGCAATACAATTATAACATCGTAGAACCTCCCGCCGGCGTGGATACCGTCTATCGCCGCAGCGGTTTTATACATCCTCTGTGGGCGCCCGACGGACAAGTCATTACCCAGATACATGCAGAAGGCCACTGGCACCATGTGGGCATCTGGAATCCATGGACGCATACCTCTTTTAAGGGAAAGGAAACTGATTTCTGGAACCTGCAGAAGAAAGAAGGCACTGTCCGTTTCAAAGGGTTTATCAGCCGTACCCAGGGACCGGTATTATGCGGTTTTCAGGCGCTGCAGGACCATGTTGCCTTCACCGGCAAACAGGAAACGGTGGCCATCAATGAGGAATGGGATGTCAAAGCATTTAACAGCAACGGCAACACTATCCGTATGTGGGACATTGACAATACCATGAGCTGCGCTGATACTGCTGGTATCACCCTCCTGCAATACCGCTACGGTGGTGGCTTTGGTCTTCGCACCAACGCGGAATGGAAGGTGGCCAACAGCAAGGTGCTCACTTCCGAGGGTAAGACACGTAAGGACGCTGATAGTACCCGTGCCCGCTGGATCAAGATCACCGGACGTACAGAGAAAGGAGAAGCTGGTATTCTCGTCATGAGCCATCCGTCCAACTATGACTACCCCCAGCCCGTACGTGTATGGCCGGAGAACAGCGAAAGAGGGGAGATCATGATGAATTTCAGCCCTACCAAAATGAAGTCCTGGCAACTGAAATACGGGCAAACCTATCGCCTGTGTTACAGGGTCCTGGTATTCACCAACGATATCTCAAAAGAGGAGGCGGAAGACGCCTGGGAAGCATATGCCAGGCCACCGCAAATCACGGTTTCCTGGAGCGCAGGTCTCTGATGCCAGTAATGGCACTATACAGCCCGAAAACGCCCATAATGATAAAAACGGCTATTACTCCCCAATGACCGGTAGCGCGGTAAATATAAAGCTCTATACGTGTCAGGCGGACGGTTTGCAGTTCACCTGCTGCCTGTGAAAACTGCAGGAAGCGGTAAATGGCAAAACTAAAGCCGATCAGGGCTACTACAGACATCCAGATCACGGTAGTCCAGGAGGCGGGTTCTGTTTCGGGAGGAGTGGGTTGTTGAGGGGTAGTACGCATGTCAACAAGATACAAATAAAAAGATAAAGCCCTGTCCACTTCCGGCGGGCAGGGCTTTATTCGTTTTTTCTGATATGTGTTCTATATAGCTATTCCATGTGATCTCTGGTGACTTGCCTCATACACTGCGGAGAGCAAATCTCTCTTTTCGATGGACTTTTCCAGCCACAAATCTACTGCGCTGTACACGATCTTCAGCGAAGGTGTCAGTACATAAATGGCCGGCACAGGTACATCTTCATTCACACCAGATATCCTGTCCCAGATAGGGTCAGTAGCAGAGTGCAAACCTGCTTTCCCTGCAATCAGATTATGCTGATCCCAGATGCTGGCGAAAGGCAGTTGCAATCCTGCTGTAGCTGCCTCGAAATCCTGCTTTTCATCAGTTGTTACCAGCAGCAGTTGACCACCCATTACGCGAATGTCTGCATATATATCGTTCAGCTCTTCCAGTAACTTCTTACCATAACCATTCCAGTGAATAGAGTGGAAAACCAGTACCAGCGGACGGTCTATCAGTTGTGTAACAGGTTGTAAACCCTGTACAGACTTTAAGATATCTGAAGTGGCAATTATATTCTTCTTATTTATATGGAATGCAGGCAAAGTATCTCCTGCATGTAAAGGACTGATGAGCGTTCTCGTCTTATAGGCTTTCTTCACGTATTCAAGCTCAAACTCAGGAGAAAGATCTGCGTATCTGTTGAAGTTGTTAGACATAAAATAAATTTAAGGGATGGTTGGTAAACAGTGATTAAATAGAATGGTTGTAATGACTTTTATGAAACGGTTGCCGGCGGATAATCAGCGGCAATGAGGTTATCAGCTACAACAGACGTCGGAGGTCTTTATTTTATACTGCATTCGTAAGTGACGCATTTGAACTTGTATTTTACGTGATTGCCTGTATTGACAACACAAATATAGCACTATTTTTCTAATACCCTACAAGTTTTGTAGGGTATTTATTAAGTTATTGATAATCAGTTGTCATATTTTAAAGAATTTGAAAAGTTTTATATTTGATGCTTCTATGTTCATCAAAATAACGCTACATGAAAGGAATTCAGTCAAGTATCATCCCGGCCATCTGTTTACTGGCTATCAGCATGGCAGGATGTAACAGTAATAACAATAAACAGGACAAGGACAAACAGGTGCAGGTAGCTGCCACCAACGATGCGCCCATTATCAGGAATGGTGAATTATATCCCTTTATGCTGGCAGGTGTATACTTCGTACATGGTTACGGCGGTCCTGAACGCACTTTCGATGCGCTGATCAAACCGGCAGTACAGGGAGAACCCGGTTCAGACTCCTTCTCCAAATCCATACAGGCTGCCTACAGCAGGTACTTTATCTTCCCGTTTAAACCGGAAGATGATAAAGAGGGTAAGGAAGCAAAAGCAACGCTGGCCGACTATTGGGATATCCACAATGTTGCAGAACTGGAGAAATCGCTGGACTGGTTACTGGATGAAGGACATCAGGCGCAATACGCGCAATACCGTAAAGCGCTGGATGAAAACGGCGGTGCCGGTGCAGACCTGGCGACTATCGACCTCGCTAAATATAAACTGTCAAAGACAGACATTCCAGGTATACAGTTTATTAAAGGTCATTATACTGAATTCAGCAAGGCAGGTATTAAAGCCTGGGATATTGCCCGTTATATCAACAACATCTGCGTAGCCTATCAGGCAGGTTATTTAAACAGGGGAGAAGCAACTGCCTGGTTACAGAAGGCACCGCAGGTAGTACAGTCGCAATACAGCGACTGGAAGGCTTATTTCAACGATTTTCTGTTGGGACGTGAGTTCTGGGGTGGTAGTGAAAGCGATACTGATCGCTTCAGAAAAGAAGTAGCGGGTATGCTGGAAGGTAAGTACAGCATCTATACTTACATGCCGGTAAAATAATTGACAGTAATAATGTACAGCGCCCGCATCAATTACTGATTCGGGCGCTTTTTATTTTGCTTGCCATTATTCGTTACTGTTACTGCGGATGTGTTGCCAGTATATTACAGTTCCCGCTACAGGCATGCCGTCTACGGGCAATTACCTGCATTGATCCTGTAATTATGAAAACTGGATGTTAAGTCTGTCATAACGTTCGGGCAGGAACTGGTCGCTGATCTTTTTGAATGGTTTACCGCAATTGACGAACATGATATTTTTTAGTTTCTTACAGGCCAATAAAGCTTCCGGATGTTCGATCTTTTTTGAATTGATCACATTTACTTCCTGAAGATCGGGCAAGGTTGTAAATACATTACAATCTATTACGGCAGATATCCCATTCAGGAATACGGTCTGCAGTTTCTTCAGCAGTGATAATTTATCTGTGGGAAAACCTTTATCTGCACCTATTATCGACAATGCCTCCAATGGGCTGTTAATACTTGACATAATATCGAAACCATATGCAAACTCCACTTCCAGGTGTCGCAGGGACGTGAATTGTTCTATGTCTTTCAGGATCTTTCCTTTTTTATCCATGCGGCACGCCAGGTATTCCAGTGAAGGAACATGCTCCTGCGAAATATTTAACAGGGACGGTAATTCTGCAGAACCAAATGTATTGAAGAATATCACCGCCTTCAGCCCTGGCAGTTTGAGCCCCGGCCACTCTGGTAACTGTTTTGTGACCAGTTCTGCATATTCTTCTGTGTTCGATATCATCAGCGTTTTTAATCCCGCCGGAAGATCTTCCTGTTTTATAACCGACAGAAAAGGTAATGGAATTTCCAGGAAAGAAAGCTGTTCCAGCGCTTTTATATATGCCGGGAATTTGCCTTTTCCTGCCTGCGCTTTATTGGGTAATAAGCGCAATGCGTGGATCTTCTTATAATCACCTGCTGCTGGTTCCTGATCCCAGGATAGCCTTGTAGCACCGTCTTCTTCAAATATCCTTGCTCTGTCCTTACTACCTATACAAAGCGTTTCTTTTCCTGACGGATAGTAAGAGATCTTTCTTGTGGAAATGATACTGTCTTTATTCTCCATATTTTCGATTTACCTACATTTAATTCTTCTCTTTGATGCTCTGGCGCCATGGCGCTGTATCAGTCTCTCCGCGTATGGTTTCTTTTTAATGGCCTGGATACGGCTATTCGGATCGTTTAACATCGTGAATCCTCTTGCCACCTGTTTATCATACTCCGCCTGCTCAAAATAACGCAACATATTATTTCTCTGGCTGCCATTTGTGGCAGTACCGAGGTCAACTTTTACATAATGTACCGTGGTACCTGGTTTATTCAGCAGGTATTGTGCATTGGCGTGATCTACATCCGATACACGCTGATGCATACCTTGTGCACCTATACCCGCGCTGCCTACATATGATTCTGTTCCGTTTGTAATAATATATATACCAGGAACGTTAGGCAAGCTTGGGGGACCTGCTACCAGGCCAAATATATCAACCCAGGAATTGGGGTCTTTTACATAACTGTAGAATCTGATACCGCCTAAAGGTGCCGCAGGATCCTGGCTGATATACAGGCCTTCGTCAGGACTGTAATATCTGTACCGATTGTAACATAACCCCGTTTCTATGTCTTCATACTGCCCCTGGTACCTGAACGGTATGAACGTTTTATTGCCTGCTAACTTACGTACGTTTCCATAAATATCCAATTCGCATGACCATATCTGCTCTCCATTTTCATCAAAGGCTTCGCAGGGAGTACCAAGATGATCTGTAATGATGGAATAACTATTCCCATCAACGATCTTTGCCGCGGGTACGGCAGATTCTGCTTCAAAGACCCACGTGGTCAGTGATGCAGCAGGCATGGGTTCCGGTTCAGTGATCACATTTCCCATATCATCAATGAGGGTAACCGGCCGTTGGGAAACGGGATATTTCCATTCATGCAATGGAACATCTCCATCCCATATCCAGCGGGTGATATCCTGCTGGTATATTTTGGCTGTACGCCGGCCTAATGCATCATATTCGAAACTCACTTCCCGTTTGTCGGGGCGTATCACTTTTTTGAGCATGCCGTTCGCATACCATTCGTATCTCCACAATGCAAGATCTTTTGTGAGCTTTTCAATGAGATTACCTTCTTCATCATATTTGAACCTTGCATTGGCTGTTTCCTGTAACTTTCCGCCGGCGTTATATTTCCTGTCATTTCGCTCAGTACTGCGATACAGATTTCCGGCCTTGTCCGGCAGGCGATAATCAAACTGCCCGTTTTCATATTGCGCCCAGGCAAGGTTGCCGAAATCATCATGTCCATATTTAGTAAGTGCGCCATTCTCCAGTGCATTTACTATCTGGCGTAAGCGTTCATTCGCATCCCAGCGATAATGACGGCTGCGTGTTGTGCGTGTACCACTTGTAACAGTATGACTGGCCAACAGTCCCGTCTGATCGTAAGTACGGTGACTTTTAACGCCTCCGGACAGCGTCCTTTCAATTTCAAGTCCAAGCAGGTTACGTTGTATCTGAGCTGACCAGGGCTTGATTATTCCCTCTGCAACAGCTGTTATACCTGTCATTGCGCCTATGCGGTCGCGTTGCAGATCAATCTGTGCCCCCAGTGAGCTGCTGATGCTTTTACGTCTTCCCTGCTTGTCGTAAACACTGCTTACAAGGTGACCGTTCTGCCACTCTTCCCTCACACGGCCAAGTGCATCACGGGTAAACCTGACGGTGTTATATTCATTCACTGCCTCAACAAGGAGACCATTGCTGTCGTAACTGAATATCTCCCAGCTACCATCATGATGTTCGATCCTGGTTGGCAGACCATTGGCGTTATATTCGACATCGGTATATCTACCTCCTGCCCGGCGTACCTTGATCACTTTACCTGCTGCATCCCGCTCGTAATGCTTTGTAATACCATCAAACCCTGTTTCCTGTATAATGTCGCCACGCATATCGCGATGGATCCTGAAAGCTTCTCCATGCTCATTTATCACGGTATTTAGCTCTTCTTCCGTGTTATACAGGAAATGTACCCTGGCATTGTTCTCTTCCCGCGTTTTCAGACTTCCGAGCGGAGTATAGGTATATTTAATATCGCGTTGTTTATCGACAGCGCGTACTACATTATCATATGCGTCATATTGCAGTTGCAGGCGATTACCATCCGGTGTATTGATTTCAATCACACGGCCCAATGCATCATACCGGAACAATTCTTCCTGGCCCAGCGGATTGGCTGCACGCAGACTTCGTCCCCATGCATCATATTGCCAGGTAGCTTCTCCTCCGTCCGGAAGCGTAAGCGATGTTAAGTTGCAGTCTTCATCATATGCCAGTATGGTGGTGCCTCCTTTAAATCCTGCTATTTTGCTGACCAGTCGCCGCTCGTTGTATTCGAACAATAAAAGGGAACCGTCTGCTTCCGTAAGAGAATGCAGTAGTCCGTTGTCTTTATGAAATACATAAGACCTGCTATTGCCCTGTGCGTCTGTAGCTAAGGAAAGATGACCCATATCATCGTAGGCATATACGGATATACTGCCATCTGGCGTAACAATAGAAGTGCAGCGGCCTTCTTCATCATAAGTATAACCTGTTACGTTGCCTTCCTCATCTATTTCCCTGTATATTTCGAAATCCGGTGTATATTCTGTGAACGTAGAATATCCCAGTGGATCTTTCTCCTGGTATACAACAAAATCAGGGGTATAATAGTAGGTAGTGGTTTGCTCCAGTGAATTGGTAACAAGATTGTACCCTTCTTTCGGATAATACTCAATATGTCCCTCTAGTATTCCGCCATCGCCCCATGTATGCACACAACGGCGTTGTTTGTCATACTCCCAGTAAAAAGATTGCCCGTTCCGGTCTGTCTTTTTTGTCATCAGGTGATCACGGTAGATGATGGCAGTAGTCTGTCCCAGCGGATCGATAATGTCTGTAAGATCGCCGGCTTCATTATAGGCATAGCTGATAAGCAGTTTTTCCTGTCCTCGGTGATGGGCTGTTACACGGGTAATACGCCCTGCAGTATCACTGCTGATATGCAGATGCCTGCCAGCGCTGTCTATGATCCGTACGAGCGCTCCACGATGATTATAGTGGAAGCTGATCATGAACTGCGCTTTATTGTGAATACTAGAAAGATGATACTGCGTGATGTCTTGAGATGCTTTACGGAAGGTGTAATACAATCCCTCTTCATGATTATACAGCTGGTATTCGTCAATATCTGTCCGCTTCAGCGTCATCCTTTCATGCCGGTTATAATCGCTGTCGCCACTGCCATATAATGCATCAAACACTGCGCTGCG
Source organism: Chitinophaga ginsengisoli (assembly GCF_003014595.1). Classification (GTDB taxonomy): domain Bacteria; phylum Bacteroidota; class Bacteroidia; order Chitinophagales; family Chitinophagaceae; genus Chitinophaga; species Chitinophaga ginsengisoli. The sequence continues at coordinate 200,343 of NZ_PYGK01000005.1, forward strand.
ACCATCTCCCAGCAATACTACCACGGCATCGTCATGCAGGAATTCCTCCACACGCATATCATAACAAAGGTGTGTGCCGTGTCCCAGTGCACCGGTAAATGGGCTATCGCTATTCCATGATCTGTCCCATTTAATGGGGATCGGACCTGGTAATTCAAAATCAGTCCCGTCATAGATGACGATACCCTGTACGAGGTCAACCGGTTCAAACCCTTTTTTACATAATGCGTTACTCAGTTTATTGCTCCCTAATTTTCCTTTCAGCGCATGATTGAATTTGGTGAGTCCTTTCCTGCCTAGCTTACCCAGTCCTTTCATCAATGCGCCAAACCCGAACGACATCACAAGGTTCATCAATACACCTGCCCAGTCGGGCACATAAGGACCGCCCACCATCACCGGTTTGCCAAATGAAAGTGGAATGGTGAAGGAGGTGGGCAGGTACATGCTGGGAATAGGCTTCAGCTTCTTACCTGGTTGCAGGGAAAGAGGAATGCCAATATCGTTACAGGTCATCAGCATATGTCCTGTAGGACTGAGTAATCTACCCTCGGCTTTCACCTTCTTACTACCAAAGAAGTTAACAGAATCGTGGCCGATCATTGGCGCCAGCAGCCACGGTCCTCCCATTGGAAAATGGAATAGTATCACAATGATACCGCTTGTATCACTTACGCCTCTGGGTACGTGATTCACCTTGGTGCTGGCGCCCATAAATGGAATGTAATCCATCGGGTCCAATACAAAACCAATGTAAGGATGGGGTAGGGGAATGGGAAATCCCAGCAGGATAACAATATGTATGTCGAGCCCTATTACGGGAATAAAATGTTTATTGCTGACCAGCATAAGCTTTATTTTTGAGGCTGAAGTGTCTCGGTTTGTTCCATTTCAAGCGGAAGGATCATCGGCTCACGGTTCTTCCGGATAGTATCTACATCTGTTTTCCAGTCATTACCAAACACTCTGCCCATTTTTTCGTCTATGGCCTGCACGATATCATGTTGGCGATGCGCATGTGCATAGTCATAGTAATCACGCAGCAGGTATATATAGATAGATGCGCTGATCTCTTCGTCAGATAGATGTAGACCGGCTTTGTACCCCTTTTCCAGCACGTCATAGTACCTGCCGCTGTCCTTCCTTCTGCACAGCTCTGCTGCCTGGTACCAAGCATTCAGCGACTGTTGTGAGAATTTATGTTGCTCGGCCAATTCCGCCTGTTGAATGAACCAGTTGATAGCTTCCGTAAAACGACGGCGTATCTGTGCATAGGCGCCATGATAGCCATAGAACTGCACGAGGAGTGGCAGACATGCACCGTCTTTCATCTGTACACCCAGTTTGGCAATACGTTGTCCGCGTTCCAGCAGTTCAGGTATTTTCGGGTCTTTCTTAAAATGAAATAACATGCCTGCGTACATGATATGGGCCGTAGCAAACAAACCTTTGTTACCACTCCTTTGTGTGGAGTCCAACGCCTGCTGTCCCCAGCGGTGAAGGCGTTTAATGTCCTTATCTTTCAGCGCTGCACCCATTTCAAACACACATTTACGCAGCATAATCTCCGGGTCATTGGGATTGCCGGTGGTAGCCAGTTTCTGTATAGCACCCTGCAGGTCCATCGGTACATGGATGCTACAGATCATGTCAGGGAACTGACGCTCCTGAAAAGCGAAGTGATCCACATTCACATGATCGATGACCAGCAGTTTCACGCCAGCAGGAATACCTTTCTTCAGCAAGGTAGCGATCCAGTTTTTCATGGCTTTTGTACTGCTGACCTGCCGGGGTATCAATGCAAGTACCAGTTGTTTATGTTGCTGTGGTAATGTGTTCCGGAAGCTGCCCAACAAGGATAACAGTACATCATCCATCGGCGCGCCATTGTTACGTTCCAGCAGCTGTTTAAAAGGGCGGGGATCCCAGGCAAAGAGTGCCCGCTGATTCACCTGTTCTACCAGCGCCATACTTTTTTCATACGTGTTCAGCCAGTCTTTGATCAGGGCTGCACTGTAGGTATCTTCATCTTCAAAGTCTGTGAACTGGGTAACAAATACTTCCGGCAGGCTGCCGTGTTCTGAAGATTCGAGTTTACAGAAACCTTCATACACACGTGCTTCTTCCGGTTTGATGATAAACCGTACAAATCGGAGTGCTGGTTTATTGGCGGTTTTCTCCATCCATTGCCGCTGGATGAGATTGACTAATTGTGCTATAGGATTGTGCTCGTTCATAGGATGTGTTTAACAATTCAGATTGAGCATACCACCTACTATATCAGTAGTTACCTTTCCATCTATTTTCACATTCCCTTTACTGCTGTCAATGTTCACTATCTGCTCACCGGCGGCATAAAGGTTTTTTGTATCAATGTACAGGTTGGATTGGCTGGAAACCGTATTGGCATCGTCTGCCGCAGAGGTAATGGTCTTGGCGCCGCTCTCAATATTGTTGGCCGCATTATCCACCAGTATGCTGGCATTCTGTTCGCCGATGAATACTTTCTCCGACCCTATCAGATGGATCTCTTTGGATTTAAGCTCTATCTTATTCGGAGCTTCCACCACAATATGATCTTCTGTTTTCACTGTGATCAATGTCTGGGAGCTGACTGTAATATTACCTGCACCGTCCATTGCCATACTGCTGCCATTTTTATCGGTCACAGTAATACTACCGGTAGCATCATTCAGCAGTATGGTATTACCACTTCTTGTTTTCAGTGCCTTCATATCATTGCCGGAATTACCATAACTGCTTTTGGCACCGCCATTGTAGGTAGCGCCTATTACAAAAGGTTGTTCGGGGTTACCGCCTTCAAATTCCGTAATCACTTCTTCTCCCACTTCCGGCATAATGAACATACCTTTATCGCCGCCACCGGAGGCTGATACTACACGTACCCATGGCGTCTGTCCCTGTTGCATCCAGCGGAAGCGTACACGGATACGCCCCAGTCCTTTAGGGTCGTTATTGTCGGTCACAACGGCCGATTGCGGCTCTGTATAAGGAATGTTACTGAGGTTCACATGAGGGGCGGCTGCATCAGCAGGAATGCCTTCGAACATATTATGATAGCTACCATTAGCCCCACAATAATGACGGATATTGGTGATCATGAATTCACCATGATGCTGTTCCTGTCCGAACGCAGATTCCTTAATACTCACTGTATCGCCAATACGGAAAGATGGATTGGTGCTGCTGCCCTTGAGGCTCACCATTTTGGCCAACTTACCTTTTTTCTGCAGGGTAGCCAGTTTGTCCATCTGCGATTTCGCACTGCTGTTAAAAGCATAGTTCATCTTATACAAGCCTTCGCGGCTATACAGCTTACTACTGATATCGCTGGCATGTTGTGAGTAGGCGTTGAGCTTACCTGTTTCTTTGGATTGAGTGGTATCTTCCACAACTTTATCCTGGCGGTAATCATATCCATTCAGTTTGGCATTGTTAGGCAATACAGACAACGCGATGTTGAAATCAAGCAGGTCTACCTGGTGTGTCAGTGTCACCTTCTGCGGAGAGAACTTGCCGAAGATCTGTTGTTGGCCGTCATAGAAGAACCATTCTCCATGGCGTTCTGCCAGTCGCGTAATAAAGGTCTGGGAGCTTTCCTTATACTGCACCACATATTTCTGTGTTTCCTTTGTCTCCGGGTTGATGGATGTTTTCAACACATTCGGCGGATAACTCTTAACAGTCGCAGAGATAATATCCGACAAGGACTTGTTCTCATAAGCAGCAATATGCAGGTCATCATCCAGCAGAATGCTGGGGCTGTGCCCACGGATGATACAGTGGCCATGTGTACCATCACCAACTTTACCTGTGGTGATATTGGTCACGAGCCCTTTAAAGATGAGATCTTTGACGCCGGATAATTGTTCTGCGGGCGCTACGGTGATCTCTACTTCTTCACCCAGGAATTTATTGGCAGCGCCAGACATGCCGCCGCCCAGTTTTTCAAACCAGTCGTAGCTCACATATATTTCAAACTCGTGATGGTCGTTGATGTATTGTCTCAACTCGATCGTGTTGAACGTCTCGAATTGTTGTCCGGCTATGGAAAATGAGGTCTTTGTATTCAGTGCCATTGGAAAAATGTTAGGAATTACTAATGGGGTAGTGTGTACCCTGCTGTGTTAAAAAGTTCCTGATTCCTGCTACTTAATTTTTATTTGTTTTTTCTTTTAATACAAGTGCTTTATTCAATGATCCTGTCGCCTGTTCCGGTTGCAAGGCGATATTCTCTCCCCTGAAGGCAACATTGAAACTGGAGATGCTGGCATCTCCCTGGTTGTCGGATGTTATCTGGAAGATATTGTTCGACGTAATACTCCATGATTTATACCCGGGCAATCCTTCGATAGCACCATTGGAGTCAGTCTTTACGTTGTCGTACAACAGGGCGCCTTTGTCATCATAGATCTCAAACTGCTTTCCCTTGAAATAGTAGGCCAGGTAATTATTGGCATGCATCCATAGCGGTGCACCTGCAGCTTCTTTAGGAACGGGTGCCAGCTGTATGGAATCCTTTTTACCATCTTCGTATACCAGTCCTACCCAGAGGTCTGTCCGGTCATTATTATGACTGATCAGGCTGAAGTGTACGCTATCATATACTGCAGACTGACCTCCGGTGAAGATGGGTTTATCCAGCAGCCATTCCTTGCGTGTGCCGGTGTGGTTAGTGCCTGTCACTGCTATCGGAAAATTCTCTGCACCATAAGTATACACACTGACCTGCTGCTGTTTGCTGGAATTAGCAATCCGCAATGCGCTCACGGGACTGAGGTATTTCGCAAAGTCGACAGTCTTCCAGAATGTATCCTGCGGAGGATGTACTTTCCTGGCATCCAGGTAGGTCTTAGGCATCCACACGGCATCCTGTACCGCTACTTTACTGGCCTGCGTTTGGGCGCAGGCAGTGGTGGCAGCACATAACAGTGAGATACAAACGATGTGTAATATCTTCATACAGTTTTTAATTTACTTCCCAGAACCAGATCTGTTTCACGCGGCTGTCATTCGTATAATCACCCGTGGCCGTTCTGATCTGTGTATTGACATGATACAGGAGATCAATATGATCGCCTGTATTGTTGGTGCCATAGAAATCTTTGAAGAAAATAATGCCATTCTTTGACCAATACTGGTTGGTGATGAAGGCATTTTTTTGTGTAGTGTTGGCACAATCTACCCGCAGAGGTTCACCAAAATTGCGCCAGATCCAGGTCGCCAGGCTTTCAGCACCACGTGCATAGCCATGTTTACATTTTGGATCAGTGTAATTGGCTAATGAAATACCAGCTTTGATGAGACAGTGTGACATACGGATGGCGCACTGGTTTTCATAATGAAAGAAACCATTCTTATCCTTTTCATCACAAGGCATAGCATGTGCACTACCGGGGGGCGCCTCGGAATCGTGTGGATAACTTGACCACAATGTGCTGAAAGCAGGAAATTTTTTCAGGGCCATGGATACATGTTTTTAAAAGAATGACATGTTTACATTGGTGCGTACAGCGCAGGGAACACAATGCAATGGAATGTGCTCAATGTATCACGATTGTGGCCAGGGATTCTGATAGGTGGAACTTCCCAGCTGCACTTCCCGGGCAGATAGGACAAGTCTTATCTGCATGGGAACATCGCCGGATGCCTTGAAATGTTCAGCATACTCTACGCAATAGGCATCAGTAAATTTCAGTTCTTTCATCTTGGACATAGCGTCTCGACGGTAAAAGACGATACTGCCACTCTTGGTTTGTGTGTTGGAGATCATCCAGTCGAAGAGGTTCGTATTTCCATCTGATTCCAGTAACACGGTCAGTGCTCCTCCCGTAGGACGGGCAGCTGGTTTTCCATTGTGGTCTGTATGTTGAGCGAAAGAAAACTGGCAATCCAGTACATTGATTTCTTCACCATCTAAACGCAATACTGCTTTGAATGACATACCCTTGAGGTTTAGCTTGATAAATATGGTATTGTTAACAAATTTATTTATGTCAGCAAATGAAGGTGTATATGGAAATTGGGGACAACGTATAATCATCATCAGTAGGTCCCGCTTGGATTAACTGCTTTTGTCAGCGGCAGGTTTTTCCATAGTTACTAAATTCAAATGCCGGATTAACGAATATAACTACTCAATTAAAGATACATGGTCAGCACGAAAATAAATATTCTGAGACATATTGTAAATTATTTTATCAAAAATCAGGTATTAAGAATAAAGTTATTGTCCTGTTCGCTGGTACTGTTTGTTTAAGTCCAACGATGCGTCTGGTATGCTTCTGGTATACGCCCGGTATGCGTCGTGTATAAAGCGTGTTTAGGTCCACGTTAAAGGCATGTCAAAGGCATGGTTAATGCATATCAAATACAGGTGAATCCACTTCAATCGGTCACGCCACAGCGGGGCCGTGTTGTTTGTAGCGCGGAGCGCAACCCCCGGTCCATGAAACAGGTGCCCGACCGACAAAATCGGTTTCTTCGCCCAAGGGAACCATGTGAGTCCCTCGAATGTATAGCCGATGTTCGCTTGAGATTCGCTTGAGATTCGCTTGAGATAGCCTCATCCTCCCTTAATCCTCCCTTTTAAAGGGAAGATTAAGGGAGGATAAGCGAATCTCAAACGAATCTCAAGCGAATCTCAAACGGATCTCAAAACAGATGAAATGCGTTTCAAAACGATATCAACACCTGCATTATTTTTATCATCTGTTCATTTCTTTTTTTATATAATTATTCCCTGTTACAGCTGTATAAACGATGTATACACGATACTTACAAATGGTATAATATATTAATCCCTCTTTCCTGTGCGTAATAAATATTTCATATACATTTTCGCTGTATCTTTACTTCAATTAATAAAAACCCGATATTACATTTGAGTAACAGATCTATGTAATATTATGTAACCCTTAAACAGTTAACTGAAAAACCTTGGACGACCCAAATGACCCTGACTACGTATACCATATATGCTCCCGAGGTGCAGGCTGCAATACGCATTGCACAGGCGCTGGCAAAAGAACATCACCACGTGAACTATACGCCCGCTCATTTACTATTGGCATGTCTGCATAAGGAGACCGGTCTTGTTACACAATTACAGGTCATGGATGTGGATACCTACTATCTTGAGGAGTGGGCAGAAGTGAGGTTGGACAGTATACCCAAAACAGGTCGTTCGCCGGAAGAACCAGAGGCAGATGATTACGCTGCAAATGTGTTGCAGGAAGCAGATGCGGTAAGGCTGGAATATGATCTGGATACTACGGATGCCTGGTGCGTGTTGACTGCACTCAGCACACCCGGCGTAGGTTTTTCATTTGAGCAGTTAAAGACATTCCCACTGCAGAGAGCACAACTGCTCACGCACTTTAATAAAAAAGAGAATAATAACGCTGCACCTAAAACGACAGTTGTTACAGGTAAAACAACAGCCTTTAAATATATCTATCGTCTTACGGATCCGCAACGTCTGCAAACCAAACATGCCCTTGCCGGACGAGATGCAGAAGTGCGTTCCATGTTTGAGATACTGACACGTAAAGGGCGTTCCAGTATCCTGGTAACGGGTGAAGGAGGGGTTGGTAAAACCGCATTGGCAGATGCACTGGCGCGCGCTATTATCAATAAACAGGCGCCGCAGCAATTACTGCAGACCGACGTTTATGCACTGGATTATGGCGCATTTATCGCAGGAGCTGCTTATAAGAATGAACTGGAAGACCGCCTGCAACAGATCATTGCACAGTTGCAGGGTGCCGGCAAACATGTGTTATTTATTGATAACCTGCATACGCTGCTGGATAAACAACCAGGATCAGCCGGAGGCATCGGCAATGTATTAAAGGCTGCCATGAATAAGGGAGATATTACGCTGATCGCTACCAGTACACCGGAAGGATATCGCAAGCTGATAGAACCCGATGACCTGTTACGTCACTGTTTTGAGATCATACAATTATCCGAGCCGGACGAGTCAACAGCTGCACGTATGATACAGGCGGTGATGCCTGACTATGAAAGCTATTACAATCTTAAGGTAGCGCCAGATGTGGTTGCAGAAGCTATTAAACTATCACGTCGTTATCTCAAAGAACGCAGCTTACCAGACAGCGCGATTAACCTGCTGGACCGTACGCTGGCAGCTATACGCACCACCCAGGATACTGCTGCACAGACGCTGGAAGACCTGAAGGTAAAGCTGGAAGCAGCAGGCGATAATAAAGAAGAGCTACTGTGGTGGCACCAGCAATGCATGCGTCGTTTCAGTGCATTACTGACCACCCGTTTACAGATAGCACAGGATGTATATAAGATCGATGAAGTGCCTGCATTAACCACTGCATTAAACAATATCATCTCGCAACTGGAACCATTGGTGCAAATGCAGCACACCGAAGCAACAGCCACTGATTTAGCTACGATGATCGCCGAAAGTACGGGCATTCCTTTGGGTAAGATCCAGTCGGGAGAACGGGAACGCCTGGTGAATATGGACCTCGAATTGCGGAAAAGGGTAGTAGGGCAGGACCATGCATTGAAGACAGTTGCTGAGGCTATCCTGGAGTCGCGCTCCGGTCTCAGCAGACCAGGTCAGCCGATAGGTTCATTCTTTTTCCTGGGGCCCACCGGTACCGGTAAAACGGAGCTGGCAAAATCTTTGGCAGACTTCTTGTTCCAGGATGAACGGTGCATGATCAGGTTTGACATGTCCGAATTTAAAGAAGAACATTCGGCGGCATTACTATATGGCGCTCCGCCGGGATATGTTGGATATGAAGAAGGGGGATTGCTGGTAAACAAGATCCGTCAGCAACCCTATGCCGTAGTCCTGTTTGATGAAATAGAAAAAGCGCATCCATCAGTATTTGATATTTTCCTGCAGATAATGGATGAAGGTAAATTGCACGACCGCCTGGGTAAGACAGGCGATTTTTCAAATGCCCTGGTCCTGTTCACTTCCAATATCGGAAGCGATGTTATTGCTCAATCTTTCAGACAGGGAGTAATACCGTCTTCCCAACAGTTGATGGAGATCATGTCTCGGAATTTCAGACCCGAATTCCTTGGCAGGCTCACAGAGATCGTACCATTCGGCCCTATTCAGCAGGAGAACGTAGTGAAGATATTTGATATTCATCTGAAACATCTGCTGCAGTTACTTGCGCAACAACAGATCACACTGGAGGTGTCTGCCACCGCAAGAGAACAACTGGCGGCAGAAGGATATTCGCCATTGTATGGTGCCCGTCCATTGAAAGAAGTGATCCGTAGCAGGTTACGGAAGCCCTTGTCTCGTATGATCATAGAAGGTAGCCTGCAACCCCACATGACTGTTAAGCTGGATGTAGACGCGCAGGGTACGCTGCAATGGCATACCGGCGCTCAGGAAGTTTAGGCAAGATCAGAAGAAAGGACCATAGAACATTTATTGTTGTAAAAACCAATTGATATGAATGACAATTACGGTATTGGTGGTAACGAGGTGAAACTCGACGCCAATGAGGCCATTGTTGAGATCTCTCATAACCGGACCCTGTTTGCTGAAAAGTTAACCCAGCAAACACCTGTTAAACCGGAAATAGTGCAGGGACTAACTAATGTAGAAGCAGTATTCGAACATTACAAGCCTACAGTGAACATGCTGTTCCATGACGCAGAAGGTCGTACTATTCCCGAAAACCTGGAGTTCCACAACCTCGGCGACTTTGGTGTGAAGGGTATTACCGCCCAGAGTACTTTCCTCGATAATCTCGCTACGGAAAAGGAACAGTACCTCAAGATCATGAAACATCTGAAGACAAACAAAGTGCTGAAGGCCGCCCTGGCGGATCCCGCTGCAAGGCAGGCATTACTGGAATCTATCCGGGCACTGGTAGCAGACCTGAATAATAAGTAATTGACAACTGACAACTTGTTCTTATGGCAGAATTAGAAAAACAGCAGGAACAGCCGGAAGCGCTGCAAACAGCGGCGAAACAGCAGCCCGCATCCCTGCAGGAAAATATAGATATACTCGCCAAGTACGGAGGCTTTGACCTGCTGGAAGGCACCATAGAAGGTGTACAGAACCTCAGCCCCGAACGTAAGGCACGCCGTAATATCTTTCTAACAGAAAGCAGCAAAAAAGGAGAGAGAGATAAACTGAAGAAGACCCTCGAAATCTGGGAGAAAGTACTGACGGAAGCACAGGACCTGCCAGATATGGTCAGCTACTGTACTGAACATTCAGAACAGGCAGAAAGAGTGTTGAACAACAACCTGGGAGAAGCGGTAGAAGTTACCCGCGAACTCGAACAATCCTACCGTAACGTGGCCCTCTTCTTCAAGAATACGGAATCAGATAAAGTGAAGAACATTGCGTTCATCAACGCAGAACCTGACCAGCTGAAAGACCTGGACAACACCCGCTTCTTCGATGCTATTCACCAGGAGCTGGTCAGCAACTATGACCGTCTCGATCTGCGTGATAACTATAGTCTGCTGGTAATACCCGGTTATCTCGGCTCCAACAAGGTGCTGGAGAAATGGGCAAAGATCGCTTATGAGAATAAGGTGATGCTGGTAACAGATTTCTCTCATCTCGATGCACCTGATGACGTCATGGAGATGTTTGAAATTGCAAACCTGACCGGTGGTGAAATACATCGTTCCAATGTCATGATGACCTGTAACTGGCTGGTAGGCCGCGGTAAGTTTGATGAGATCAATGAACAGGACAACCTCTATGTTCCTCCATCTGGTGCATTGGCTGGTAAGGTGTACAAAACGTTGATGTCGCAGGTAACCGCTGGTAAGAAATTTGGTGGAATGAATGAAGTGGATGGTGTGCGGTTTGAACTGAAGAAGAGTGAAATTGCCAGTCTGGAAAAAATGGGCCTGATCCCTATGGTGAAGGAGTACGGCAAGGTAATGGCCTTCAGCGCCAAGACCTTATTCAATGGTGACAACATCGGTTTACAGACCTACTCCGTAGTGCGTGTGTTCGACTACGTTACCAAAGTGCTGATGGATTTCCTGAACCGCCGTGCATTCGAGAACTTCAATGCGAACACGCGTAAGGACCTGATGAAACAGATCATCCGTTTCCTCGACAGCATCACCGGACCTGAAAAACTGATCGAAGACTTTAACGTCCGTAAGTTTGAACAGGATCCTATTCAGAAAGATCGTATTCACCTCAATATACATCTGAAACCATACTTCCCTGCCAAGAACTTCATGATCAAAATGGAAGGTCATAAAGGGGAAGATGCAACAGAATGGGATACCGAATATGAACAGGATAAATCCTGATATGAAAATAGTGAAGCTGAATGAAAGCATGGTCTTCAGCTTCACTGTTTTTTCATCATTTTTAAAATTAAAAGCAAGGAAAAGATTATCAGATGAAGTATGTCTTAACAGGCGTCTTCTGTTTTCTGTTGTCATGGTGCAATGCGCTTGGACAATCACAGACAGATAGCATTATTACAACTAAAGGCGCTGTCACCCTTATTACCTGTGGATCAGCAATCACTACATTCCAGATCGGAGATGGTAAGAATTCAGATTATGATTATCGCATAGTAGATGGTAACGTAGTATTCATACGGCCAACAGTAGCTAATCCTAAAGCCACCAACCTGGTGATCAGGGAAGGAAATAACATACATTACCTGATACTGGCATTCCGTGATAAAGCAGAATTATCCCGGTTGAAATACAATCTTTCTGCAGGTGGTTCCGCTAAGACCGGTGCTAACAATACCGGTACAGGAGAGCATCCCACTGTTGCACCGCCTGAGGATAATGCCACAGAGAACGACGATGCTGCGGTTGCCGCGTCAGGTATTGACACCGTAACAGTGGGTAACATCGCAGAAGATTTCCGGAAGCAGCGAAAGGGTGGTCACCAGTATGAAACAACAGCAGACGGTATTACAGTGAGCTTTTCCCAGGCAATGAACCTCAACAACCTGGTATATTACAGCTATCATATCAGGAACCGTTCGGGGAACGCCTATGTGATCAGGAAAATAACACTCATGCACAAGACGAAGGCAGATACTGCTGCTTTGTTCACCATGCCGGTGCTTTACAGGAAAGGAGCATCTTCAATTGCTGGTAAGGCCGATGAAAATATCGTATTCGTTACCGCTGCGCGGGATTTTAAAAAGGAGGATGAGATCATCCTGGTGATGTACAACAAAGCCAGTGAAAACCAGGTGGTGCTGTATACACCTGTAAGTGCCTTGCCAAAGTATATGATCAGCAAATAGTCATTCATTCACGTGCGTACCATTATTCACATATTGTTTGTTGGCTGTCTTTGCCTGTTTGCATTGACAGGCACTGCACAGCAGGTGAATTTCTGCGGAGAGGTCGTACCTATGGAGCGCGACTTCGTTTCCTACAAGCTGATGGATGTTATCAAAGGACATCTGAAATACCGCAACTTCTTACCGGTGTTGAAAGCAAAGACGGATATTTACTTCCCGATCATTATCCCCATCTTACATCAGTACAATATACCTGAAGATTTTAAATACCTGCCGGTTGTTGAAAGTGGTTTCACCAATGCCACTTCCGCCGTAGGCGCACAGGGTGTCTGGCAGTTTATGCCGGCTACAGCCGCAGCGATGGGGCTGGAAGTGCGATATGATAATGATGAACGCAATCACCTGCTGAAATCTACACACGCCGCCTGCCGCTATCTGCAGCAACTTTACAGTCAGCTGCATTCCTGGACACTAGCAGCCGCTGCCTACAATGCCGGTGCAGGCAACATATCCCATAATGTCAAAAAACAGGGGAGTAATGATTACTATCAGCTCATGCTGAATAGTGAGACGGCACAATACATTTACAAGATCATCGCCATTAAACAACTGTTCGAAAACCCTGAATTGTATATTCCGGGCTTCGGCTATAATGTGTTCAATAAAGAGAATGCGAATGTTTCTGTGTTTTCCAAACCTTCGTCAGGGATAGCGCAACCGGGAGAGAAGAGTAAAGATTTTAAATCCATCCGTATTACAGTGGATATGAAATCCAGGGCTACATCTCCGGTAGTCGCGACTGTTTTTGCTGCCCGCTTGCAGCGGAACAACACCTTTGAAGACGGGCAGCTGGTGAGCATTCTTTTGCTGGATGACCTGCAGGCGAATGGTGTGTTTATCCGGAAGAATACGAAATTGTCGGGTAGGGGATGGATTGTGAGTGACCGGGTGTATGTGGATCTTGGTTTTGGGAATATGATTACGTTGTGTGATGCAGGCGGGAAGAAGGGCGTGCCGGCGGAATCGTTAAAGTCGGGAGAGGATGTGAGGTTGTTGAAGATTTAATCAGTAATAGAACAGCGACGGCAGCTTTCGGTCTCACTTGAAACCGAAAGCAACATTGAATCAAAACAAAAATAAAACTACATCAACACCTCATTCATAAATATCCTGTAAGGATAATTATTCGCAGAATGCTCCGTCAGCTGTGACAACAACTCATCTTTCAGATAAGTGAGATTTCCCGCAGCATACGTACTGGAAGGTTTGGAAAGTATTAGCCTGATATCCAGTGTACGGCTATATCCCTCACTTGCACCAGGCAGTACAGACACCCCTTTGGACACACTCACTTCACGCAGTTCATTACCGATCACATAACGGCATAATGCTTTAATATCTTCCGGCGTCACAATACGATTGCGGCTCAATAAATGATAGCGGTAAAGATTGACCTTCTCGTCTATGCTGAGACGGTCTTTACCTCCCTGGGTATTGGATAATAATGTGATAGAGGCAGGCTGCAGCTGTACGCTGCCATATTCCTGGAGGCGGCTGCCCATACGGATGTTATTGGCAATGCTACCATTGGTCGTGTAAAACTCGATGAAAAGATAATCAGCATCTTCCCTGGGCTTGATCATCAGATAAGGGATATTACCCCGGTTAACACCCGGTTGCAACTGTTCTTCAAGAGAGGCGATCAGCTGGTGCAATTCTCTTATGCGACTGGCAACATAATCATTCCGTACTTCTTCGAAGAGGGAGCTTTCGTCTCTTATCACCTCGATAAGATAAGCAATGATCTCCTTTGCCTCACGCGAGTCAAATCTGCCAATACCACTGCTGCGTACTACCAGCTCTCCTTCCTGCATTTCACCGGTAGTAGTGAAGTTGCGGACATGATAGTCAGTCCCTGAAACATCATGTACTCGTTTGATGTCGAAGTAAATATCTGATGTATGCAACGGCATGATATTGAGATAGCGGTTCAGTCGCTGCGATTGCTCATTGATACGTTTATTGACAACGGGGAAGCAGTTGATGTTACAGAACAGATCTTCCAGTAAGGTGTGCCGGATCGCTTCCGGAAATTCAACCCTGATCCATTGGATATCCGGCTGCAGCTTTGTGAGTCCCTGTCCGAATACCTGTTGCAGGGCGGCAGGAGTTGTAGGTTGGGAACCCGGTGATGCAGGCTTGCTGATGGTGAGAAAATGATGGCGGAAACGTTGTAATATCTGCTGACTATACTGTGTATTCGTATCGAAGGCAGGTTGCATAATACTGTCCAATTCCTCTGAGGCAACATCGCGGCTATCACTATAACCGTTTTTTACAGTGAGTTCGGTATTACCCAGGAAGAAGCGGGCCAGCGGTAGGTAGTAATAGAACATTTCCTGCTGATGTGCATTCCTGAGATCGAAGAAGAAGGACAGCTCTTCGAGAGAGGAGGGACTTCCTTCCAGGGAAAGGCCCAGCCATAAATGATTGGGAGGTGTGTCTGCCTGGAGGGCGCCCTGTAATACCTGTTCCTTGAACCAGTGTTCCCGGGTCTCAAACAGTTTATTACCGATAGCCATGTATTTTATCTGTCCGCGGAACAGGCGATGCCTGGTCAGGGGCATGAAGAAGAGGTCCTTTGAATTGAAGCCGTTCCGCAATGTGTGGAAGAACTGGTGCTCTGCGGTGATAACGGTAGCTGGTTCAGTGCTGGCCGCATGCAGTATGCCATAGGCCGGCTGACTGCTGGTGATGGGCTCCGGCATCATGATCTGAGCCAGTCGCTCTACCAGGCGGGCATGCGATACATCCACCTCGCCGGAGATCTTTTCGAGTTCACTGGCGCAGGCTTCCAGCAATAACTGCACAATAGGGTCGAAAGAAGATTCTACCTCTGCATCAGGATAACCCCAAAGCCTGGCAGCTGTTTTCAACATGCGGTCTTTAATCCGTTCTTTTTGTTCTCTGGGCATGGCAATGGCTTTAATCGTAAGACAGCGGGCTCACATAAAAGAAGCTGCTGTAGTGGAATGGTGTTTTATTACGGGACAGCGTGCCGGTGATGGTCACTTTGATCTTCTTCTTGACCTTACGTGTATGGAGGCCTGTCAGCTCTTCCTGGCTGACCACCGCCATTACCCTGATCTGTGTTAACCGGCGCTCGTACCGTGAGATGGAGGCTTTAACAGCCATCTCTACCTGTTCTTTCACTTCATTGTTGGAAGCCCGGATGTCAAAATCCGAATCCCACAACTTGCAGCCATACTGCGGATCATCTTTATTCTCTCCCAGTACGGTGGTGATGAGCAGGTGTATATGCTGGGCCACGGAATCTTCCAGGCTGCAGTCAGGAAGGTCCTTCTTTTGCAGGATGCGGGAGAAATCCAGTGGCAGTTTATAATACTGACTTTTCATACAAACAGTGTAAATGATCAGAATATACCGAGGAATTTCTTGTCATATCTCACACGGATCTCTTTCACACAACCGTTCTGATCTTTGATCAGGTTCACCAGTTCTATTTTGAACCGTTTCTTACCACGGATCCTGGAGCAGAAATGTGAAAAAGTATCGGTCTCTTTATCATTCAGTAACACCCGGGCACCAAGATTATCACAGAGGTATGGAGAGAAGTCGGAAGCACTTTTCTGTTTGTCGATCACCTGTGTCAGGAAGAACTTAAACTCGTCGTCCGAAATAGCAGGTGTTTTAGGCTTTTCTGGCGCCGCAGGAGTGCCCGCGGATGGATCAGTTGGTTTGGGCTCCTCAGGGAAAGGAATGGGCTCAAAATGGTCATTTCTGGGGCGCTGGGCAGGAGCAGGGAATACGGTGATACGTTTTGTCACCATTTTACTGCTATCCCCGTTCACGATCAGTGACAGGATACGTTCTCCCGGAGAGCCGAAAGTATATTTAACCGAGTTACCGCCATGGGTTTCTGCATTGGGCTGTAACAATTGCCAGGACCATTTGCTGGCATTCGGCATATGGTTGGAGTAAGTCGCTGGCCGTCCCACAAATACTTCTTCCGGACCTTCAATGACAGGGTAGATATCTCCGCGGGTATCGGGTGCTTTTTCAGGAGCGGCATTCAGGACAATCACTTCCTGGCGCCAGTCGCATTTACCCCTGCGCAGGGTAACAGTGTAGCTGCCTGCTTTACTGAAAGCATGATATACCTGTAATCCTGGTGCAGTGGCGGTAGAGTCACCGAAATCCCAGCTCAGGCCATCATTGCTGCTGCCTTTCAGGTCTGCTCTGAACGTGATCACCTCTCCGGCTGTAAATGAAGTGGTTTTGCCGGCGTGCTGCTGACTGGCCAACACAATGGCCGCCTCACTACAGGTTTCCCGGTTAGATGCCTGGAATGCCAGCAGCACGATGCTGATAGCCAGTAACGATAGGAATGTATACAATACCATCGGGTCAATATGGCTTGTAATTTTATTAAAGGTTTTGTAGGAATTCACCTTTCGCTCATTTTGGGTCTTGCGCGGGGTCATGGGTTTTTCAATTTCTGCAATTTTAAATATTTTTTTAGATAAATGACTAAACAACCTACATTCGTAGTTGAAATTTTAATAACTGTTGTGTTGTTGAAAGCCTGAAATTGAACCCTGATTAATCGAAAAACCTAAATTAACCCGTTGATGGTAAATAATGCCCAAAAAGCCGCAGTACTCGAGGAAGTCATTGATCATATCCATCGTCTGCATTATGACGTGCGCGCCGAAGTTGTAGTAGGTGAACTGCTGGATAATGATGTCCGGGAAGCTGATGTGGCCGTACAGATGAAGAACGTTTTTACAAGAGCTTTTAATAAAGATATTTTAGATGCACAATTGGATGACTCACAACCTTATCATCCATTTGTAACGCTGACACTCTCGCGCGATGGGTTGTACGACCGCTTGCCGGAAGGCCTCTTTCATACCTTCTCCTCACAGAAAAAACAGGAGGTAAGTGAGATGGTGGCAAACTATAAAAAACACCAGCAGGAGGAACAGGAAGCGCGTAAATTCTTCCGTCCGCTTGAACATGAATTCTTTCTGCAGCGGGTATTCCTGGAGCAACGCGAGAAGCACCTTTTATTTGATGCTTTCGGAAAAGATGCGGATGCATTGTTCCTGTCTTTCTGGGGTATTCCCCAGGGACTTCCCAAAGGACCGGTGAATAAACTTATCAGGTTATTGCCGTATATTCATCGTATAGCTGGCAACCTGCAACTGGTACAATTATACTTAGAGGCTATATTAGATGAACCCGTAGAAATCTCCCGTGAAAATGGCCCTGTAGCCGTATCCACCGGCAACCAGACTGGTCTGGGAGACTGCCGGCTGGGAGTAGATACAATGACTGGCAACCTGTTTTATACCGATATGCCGCGGGTACTCGTTAAAGTAGGTCCGCTGCAACAACACCGGGTATACGATTTCCTTTCCTGGCAGCCTTATGGTAAATTGCTGGAGACTTGTCTGGGCTTCCTGATGCCCGCAGATGTGGAGGTGGAAACATTGCTGGAACCCCATCCGGATGAAAAACAAGTGGTTGTGGCCGATAGCAGATATAAAGAGGGAATTATGGGATATAATTTTTTCCTGTAGCCTTAAATGGAACTATTTTTGCATGTAATGTTGGCGCTGTAAACTGTTTTAACCCTTTTCCCAATTGGAAAACTATGATACTTAAAGCGAAAATTTATCTTGTATTAGCTGCCATACTAGCGATCGGATCTCTGATCGTTGGATTGCTGAGCCGTTATATTAAAAACTTTACCCTATATAAGAAAAAGGCATTGTGGTATCTGTTTTTACTCACGCTCGTATTTGCAGTTATCAGCTCTATTCCTTTCCTGTTCACACATCAGAACCTGGTCAGCCAGTATCTGTTTTACCAGGTATGGTTCCTCGGTCTTGGCATTGCCCATTGCCATATTATGTATACACGGTTCTGGGCAAATGAACGTACACTAGGCTCTGAACTATCCTTTATCCTGGCGATCTGTTTGTTTGGTGCAGTAGGTTTTATGTTGGTACAGTTCCTTTTCACCAAAGGAGATTTCCTGTATTACCCGATGCTTACCTGCTTCCTCGCATTTGCACTGCCGACCTTTGTGTACAAGACCTTCGAAAAGATGATGGCTATCCCGGCTAAAGTACATAAGTGGTGGCAGTACCCGGCTTATCACGAACAACCGGAAGTGAATGAAGATGATATGAGAGACCTGATCGTAATCGGGTTTGAACTGGAGAAGAACAGCCGCGACATTGACCGTACCTATTTCAGGGCACGTACCCCCATTAAGATGGACCTGGGTGACCTGTTCTACCATTTTGTAAATGACTACAACGATCGCTATCCCAATACACCAATTGATGTAATGGACCCCAACGGACAGCCTTATGGATGGGTGTTCCATCTCAAGTCAAGATGGCTGGGAATAGCGAAAACACTGGATCCTGAGAAGCCGGTATTCATGAATGGCATGCAGGAAAATAGTGTGATCATTTGTAACAGGATCGTGTTGAACAGCAGAAATAACTAATAGTAGTAGTTGACCTATAGTTGATCCCTTAAATATGTATGTAAACAATCATTTCTTACGTAAACAATCATCCCATGGCAGAGCCGCTCAAACATTTTCCCGTTAACTGGGTGGATGGAATGAAAATAAAAAAGCAGCATTTTGTAGAAACAGAAAATGCGATGCTTGATCAGATCCGGGATGCCATTTCCAGCGGTTTGCATGCGCAGAACTATGGACTATTGCCCGCTAAAGCAGAGAACAAAGAATCGCTCCGTTGCTGGTTCGTAACCGACAACCAGCATCAGTGGCGTATCAAGCTAACGGAGTGCCGTGCTGTTACGCCCGGTGGCGCCCGTATAGAGATCCCTGAACATACCGTGCATTCACTGAAATATGCAACGACGTTCCCGGAAGCAACTTTCAGCTGGGATCCGCAACATACAGAAGGGGCTTATTATATCATGATGCAGGTAAATCCCTTTGACCGCCAGCCCAGCGGAGAACCGCTGCTGCATGAAGATCCGCCCCGCCTGCCATATGCGACGCCCGAATACCACTTGTTCGTACAGCCGGTATCACAGTTACCAAACGGACAACTGGGCAGTTACCAGATGGTACTGGGTCGTATCTCCGTGACTGATGGACGGCCTCAACTGGATGATGATTATATACCGCCTACCAGTATGGTATCTGCGCATCCTGCATTGGCCGACTTACACCAGGAGCTGGACCAGTTCCTCGGTCAGCTGGAACTGCACGGTGTCCAGATCGTACAGAAGATCTATGGCAGAAATCAAAATAATGATCTGGCACAGGTAGTACTATATATTACAGAAAGGCTCGTGCAATACCTGGGCACACGTATCTCTCAGTTCCGCTGGCTAGGGTTGTATCAGTCGCCCGCAGCAATGCTGGAAGTAGTGGCAGGCCTGGCGCGTACTATCAAAAATGCAGTAGATCTGCGTGCCGGCACTGGTAAGGAAGAATTGCTGAACTACTTCTCAGAATGGTGTGAATTGCGACAGGGAGAGCTGGAAACGCTCATGGTAAATTGTGCGAATATCCGTTACAGACATATCGACGTGAGAGAATGTCTGCAACCAATGATCCCGTTTGTCCGTGCAATCAGCAAACTGTTTGAAAGCCTGAGCAGACTGGATTATATCGGCCGCAAAACAGACAGTGGCATCTTTGTGAAAGAGGAGTCGGCCGAAGATGCAGAATACCTGCGTAAACACAAAACAAAGAGATGGTTCTTCACAGATTGATTTCATTCAAATAATATAATACATGCGTGTACTAAACAAACAGGAGCGGACATCCGCCTTTTTATGGTTCCTGCTTTTCTTCGTTGTCACGGTAGGGCTCTTTGTACTGGCCGTATTCTTCAACTTCCAGGTACCTGCAAGAGAGAACACTGCACTGCGTAAACAACTGAGCTCTTTCCGCCAGGAACAGGCTTTTCAGGCGGAATTCCTGCAGAAGATGGATAAGGTGAAGAATAATCTTGATTCCATTAATCTGCCTAATCAGAATGCCAATTACATGGACCAGGTCATTGCGCAGGACCTTGTGAATATGCGTAATACAATTCCTAAAGAAACGGTGACGCACTACGGCCTGTACAATAATATTATTCAGAATTTATTGTCCATTCAACAGGGTAAACAACAAATGAGAGGTTTACAGAATGCACAACAGACTATTGCAGAACTGAAAGAGAAGATTGCAGACCTTAACAGGGAACTGGAAACGACAAGGAATGAACTTGATTATAACAGACAGATAATGAGATCACGATGAGTTAAATTTTTGGTTGTATTAAGGGATTACTTTAAATTTGAAACATAGATAAATACATAAATAGTTAGCTTCATTTATTAGTTCTTTATTGCAAACCTTAAACATTTAACCCATCATGTCCTTCAAATCAGTCTTTGAAGTAGCTGGCAAAAAAATGGTAGTAAAACATTGCAGCTATGACCTCACCCAAGAAGTAGACGCTACCGGCCGCCCCTCATCAATAACCCGCGGTGGTCGTATACGTCTCATTGTTGAATCAACTGGTGAAACAGATCTCTTTGAATGGATGGTGAACAACTTTGAAAGAAAAGATGGCACCGTTACATTCTTCAAGAGAGACTCTGATGCAGAGTTGAAAAAGCTCAATTTTAAAGAAGGTTATCTGGTAAAGTTTGAAGAGTCTTTCGACGCGGATGACAAGAGCCCGATGACCGTTGCATTCACCATTTCTGCCCGGGAGTTGAGCATGGGCAGTGGCACCCATATCAATGAATGGGTATGAGTGGTATGATTTGTTAGCTAAACGAAATTATGCCATGGCCCTCGCGGATAACGCGGGGGCTTTTTGGTTTTTATAGTATCAATTCCTGAACACCGGTTTGAACATAAACCAGCCGAGTACAGGAAATAACTGCATGGGTACAACTAAACCTGGAAACAATTCAGGATGGTCCACATCTAAGGGAAGACTGATCATAAAAGGAATGATAATGCTGACAAGCACACCACCGGTGAGGAGAAGGCTGGTCAGCGTTTCCATTTCCTTTTTGAATAGTTTGTCGATACCAAAACAGAATAATGCAATCAGCATTCCTGCGAATAGAGATGCACTGAATATACTGGCTGGTGATACAATACTGTTGTAGGCAACCTCCAGTGCCGCGACGTAGACGCGGTAATAAAAAAAAGCAGCAAGCCCTGAGAAGATGCCTGCTGCCAATCCGTTGAGGAAATATTTCTTAAACATGTAATTGCTTATTGGGTAACAGGAACGCTTACATTTAATTTGAATACGTCATCAACCCTGCCGCCAGCTTCACCGATACCAAATTCGACACGGTTTACATCAAAGTTACCATTAAAAGTACCTCCGTTGCCATTTCTTGTGAAAGTAAATGGAACGGTGAATGGTTTCTTTACACCATGTAATTCCAGTTCACCCTGTGCTTCATAACCTGCGGCGGTTTTGTTCACTTTCGATGCAATGAAATGGATGGTAGGATATTTTGATGCATCAAGCCATTTACTGCCTTTTGCATGCGTATTCTTTAAGCCATTACCGGTATTGATAGACGTTACATCGATGGTCACATCAAATTTGGAAGTGGCCAGGTTCTTTTCATCAAATATCACCTGTCCTTTCAGATCTTTAAAGATACCGTTAGCGCCGGAGCCGGAAAACTTAATGGAGTGCCCCTCTGCTATCTTCCAGTTTTGCGAGGAAGCAAATGTGAAAGCGGAAGCCAGCAGGATGATGGCAGCTGCAAACGGGTAAAATACTTTTTTCATTGTAGTGTTCATTAGTGTGATTGTGTGGTTCAAAAGTAATCGGATAATTACTCTACTGCAAAAACGATACCTATAAATAAATGTTAATAAGTTCTACCGGAAGGTAA
The DNA here is from genome assembly GCF_003014595.1 of Chitinophaga ginsengisoli. Classification (GTDB taxonomy): domain Bacteria; phylum Bacteroidota; class Bacteroidia; order Chitinophagales; family Chitinophagaceae; genus Chitinophaga; species Chitinophaga ginsengisoli. The sequence continues at coordinate 222,581 of NZ_PYGK01000005.1, forward strand.
ATAAAAGCTAACAAATGTTAGTCCGCCGGGACAGGTTTTATGGGAACTTTGTGTCAAAATCAAGACGATGGCATTCCTTTCCGGACTCTTATCAATAGGATTATTATCACTACTGGCTGGCCACTTATTTAACGTACCCTGGCTCCAGCAATGGCAGCACGATGCACAGGTGGCCGCTGCTGTCATGTTTATACTGATAGGCGTCATGCACCTTGTAACACCGCGGAAACTGACGTATATGATCGAGGGCTGGCTGCCATATGCCCTGGAGCTGGTACTGATCAGTGGCGTACTCGAAATAGCGTTAGGAATAGGATTATTGATCCCCGGGGTCAACATGTATGCTGCATGGGGGTTAATTGGACTACTGATCCTGCTATTTCCGGCGAATATCTATGTGGCGGTAAAACAATTACCCGCTCCCGGCGGATTACCGGCAAAAGCCTGGTATACCTGGAGCCGGCTGGCCTTTCAACCTGTTTATGTTGCGTGGGTGTGGTGGTGTGTTAGGTAAGCCCTCTTCTGATACGGCTCAGGCTTTCGGGTTCAATACCCAAATAAGAGGCTATATATTTCACTGGAATTAGCTGCACCACCTGCGGATGTTCTGCCAGCAGCTGAAGATACCGCTCTTTGGCGCTGTATTGCAAAAAGGCCAGTTCCCGCTGATATTTACGAACGTACTGGTATTCCGCCAGCAAACGGCCGGTATGTTCTGCTGCATGACTTCTCTGGTAGAGCTCCTGCAGATCGGCATGATAGAAAGCAAAGCCATTTACAGGCGTTATAGCCTGTAAAGATACGATAGAGGGCTGCTGGGTAATAAAAGAGGCGTAAGCAGTCGAAAACTGCCCTGGAAATGCGAAATCGAGGGATACTTCCTTGTCCTGGTGTACCGTGAATACCCTTACAATACCCGACGAAATAAAATAGATGGCAGAAGAGACCCTGCCCATATGCGCAAGAAAAGAGCCGTTACTGAACGCCACAGGCTGCAGTAACGGCTCAAATAAATGCCAGTTATCTCCCGAATGTTTGTCAAGCTGTAATATGGCTTGTTTTACCTCGTTGATATCTGGCATCTTCTCTATTTTAAATCAGATCCTTCTTAGTTTCAGCGACTGTACAAAGTGATGGCTGCCCTTTTCCAGTATCAGGCTGGCCCTGAAACGGGTGGGCATAATGTTCAGTTCCAGGTTGGGCTTGTTGATCTCATTCCAGATGTTGGTCGCAAATTCTTCTGATTCTGTATCTGATAGATGCGCATACCGGTGGAAATAGGAGTCCGGGTTCCGGAAAGCGGTCTGCCGCAGGGACTTGAACCTGGCGATGTACCATTGTTGCAGGTCCTCCAGTTCCGCATCTACATAGATGGAAAAGTCAAAGAAGTCAGAAACGAAGATCATAGGCTCGCGCTGCTGCTGTCTTGGTCTTACCTGCAATACATTCACGCCTTCAACGATCACGATATCAGGAGATTCTATCCATTGCAGCTGGTTAGGCAGGATGTCGTATTCCAGGTGACTGTATACAGGGGCGGAAACTCTTTCCCTGGCAGATTTAACATTGGCGAGGAATTGTATCAACCCGCGGATATCATAGCTCTCAGGAAAGCCTTTACGGTTCATAATACCCCTTTGTTCCAGTACCCGGTTGGGGTAAAGGAACCCATCCGTAGTGACCAGGTCAACTTTGGGATGGTTAGGCCAGGCCGACAACAAACGTTGCAGCACGCGGGCTGTTGTGCTTTTGCCCACAGCCACACTACCGGCTATGCCGATAATGAAAGGTACCTTCAGGAACTGACTGCCCAGAAAGCTGTTTGTGGCAGCATGGAGTCGCTGCGCACTGCTCACATACAGGTTCAGCAAGCGGGAAAGCGGTACATAAATCTGGGTGATCTCGTCCATTGTCAGCGGCTCATTCAGCCCCTGCAACGTATCAATGTCATTGAGTAAGTGTAACATGGGATCGTCACTCCTTTTCGCCCATTCTTCCCTGCTGATTGTAATATAGGGAGCATAATTATTCCTCGTCATGAAGATTTTGTTGCCAGTTTACGTGTTGTTACCTGTCTTTTCAGGCTGCTAAGCTATATAAACCGTTTTAACATTCAAAAATTCATGTGTGCCTTCAAGGGACAGTTCCCTGCCGTAACCGGACTGTTTCACCCCTCCAAAGGGCAAACGGGCGTCTGAACGTACCATGGCATTGATGAATACATTTCCGCTCTCTATCTGCCGGGCCAGCCGCCTGGCTTTATCAAGATCGGTGGTCCAGAGTGAGGCCCCCAGTCCGAAAGGTGTCTGGTTAGCCAGCTGGATGGCTTGGTTTTCATTGGCTGCTTTGATGATCACTGCCAGGGGACCGAAGGTTTCCTCTTCAAAGGCGGTCATGCCGGGCTGTACACCGGTGAGCAGGGTAGGAATGAAGTTGGCTTCCTGGTGCTGGCCACCCAATGCTAAACTGGCGCCCTGGGAAACGGTCTGCTTCAGTTGCTGGGCCAGTTCTGCCGCCAGGTCAGGCCGCGCCATAGGGCCGAGGTCAGTCTCGGGGTCAAAAGGATCTCCCTGGCGCATATGGCCGAGGATATTGCTTACCCTGTCGGTAAAGTCGCCGAGTATGGCTTCCTCCACGATCCAGCGCTTGGCGGCAATACAGGATTGGCCTGCATTCTGCATACGGGCCTTCACCGCTATTTTTGCTGCTTCGTCCAGGTTGGCGTCTTTCAGCACAATAAATGGGTCGCTGCCGCCCAGCTCCAGGACGGATTTTTTAATATATTTCCCTGCCAGTGCGCCGACACTCATTCCGGCGCCGGTACTGCCTGTGAGGGTAACTCCCTGGACCCGGGGATCTGCTATAACGGGTTCAATATTCTTTGAATTGACCAGTAATGCCTGGAAAGCACCTTCCGGGAACCCTGCCGCCAGGAAGAGGTCTTCCATCGCCAGGGCACAGCCACTTACATTGCTGGCATGCTTCAGCAGGGCGCTGTTACCGGCCAGCAGGTTCGGGATGGCAAAACGGAACACCTGCCAGTAGGGGAAATTCCAGGGCATGATAGCCAGAATGATGCCTTTCGGCTCATATGATATATAGCTTTGCTGTGCATCCGAAGTGATGAGTTTGGGTTGCAGCATCTCAGCAATATGTGCTACATAATATTCAGCAGATGTGGCGCACTTCAGGACCTCGGCTTTTGCTTCCTTAAAGGTTTTCCCCATTTCCCGGCTAATGATGCCCGCATGCTCTTCTACATTCGTCTTCAGTAAACCCGCCAGTGCCAGCATCCATTTACAACGTTCCTCCAGGCTGGCATGCGATAAATGCTGGTATGCCTGGTGCCCCCACGCGAGCCGCTGTTCAATATCAGCTTCTGAATGCGCGGCATATTCAGCTATTGTTTCCTGATTATACGGATTGATACTTCTGAAGGTGCTCATATAAAACAATTTACACGATTGCAGACAACATATATGCCATATGCAACAGCGTAAATGTAACGTTTATAAAGCATCTCCGGTTGAATGGATGATGTGTGGAAATTATTACGGATGACAAAACGCTAAAGGGCTGCAATTAAAGTACTTTCTGAAAGCAGCAGTGAAGGATTTGAAAGAGGTGTATCCGGTTAATAGTGGGACACTGTTCAACGGTATGTCGTCCTCAGCCAGCAATTTAGCAGCGCTTTCCATACGGTAAAGATGTATGAAATGAGTAACGGAAACAGCGTTTAACTGGTGAAAGCCCTTGACGAGAAAGTTAGTGCTGATGTTGAACTGCTGACACAGCGCCTTTAAAGTAAGCGGCCTGTGTATATTCCATTTGATATATTCTTTCACACGGTCCAGTACAATAACGTCATGAGTAGTCAGTTCTATCTTATTCCCCTTTTGAGGTAACAGCTGCCATATAAAATGTTCGAGCATCAACATACACTTTTTCTCCCGGTAACAGGCAGTGGCTTCTTCGTTAAAACGGCAATGCCGGATATCCTGTACCAGCATCATGAAATAGGCATTCAACATTACCTGGCGGGGCGCGTTGATCATGCCTCCCTTGTTTTCTATTGCTTCCCGTACCTTCTTTCTGACATTGTAAGACAGCCGTTTGAATGGCGCTTGTTTTAACAGGCGGAATAAGGTATCATTCCTGAAACTGATGTGAAAAAAACAATGTTTGCCTTGCGGAATAATCGCAACATTGATCGATTGCAGGTAAAAGAGGTTCACTTCTTCCTTTCTCAGCTCCACGCTGTCTGTACCATTTACAAACGCATCCACATCATTGTTGTCGAGTGAAATATGCAGGTGAAGAGATGGCTTCAGCGGAGTAGGTAATACCTCTGTTTCAAGCGCCTCACATATTACCTGGTGTTCAAATATTTCAAATAAACCTGCTTCCATTTTCTGAAGGAAAACAGTCTTCTGTGCATCGCCATGCAGCGTCATAGTGGAATGTCGGATAATAGCGCCGGAGAATCTCCGGGGGACATCTGAAACAAAAAATATGTCCTTAAAGAATTCAACGGAGGTTGCTGAAAACAAAAACATGTTGGGTTGGTTTTAGGGTGATAAAATCGCGCGACATTTAACCCGCATTATGCTGGTATGAACATCATCGGGATATACATAACATGTATCAGCTGTAGGTAACAACCTTCTTGTGATGTAAAGGCGGCGGTAGCCTTAACAGGATAACAAGACAGGGATATTGTTATTTTGATTTGGTAAACATTCACATTATAGTATGAATAACTATCTGATTCTAAAATTATTCTTTTGTTTATTGCCAATAGTTAATAACTCGTTAACGATTGGTTGATCTGGTCCGGAATATTCTATCTGCTCGAGTTTTAAACAAGTATACATGGATAGATGTTAATATCTGAGAGATATTTTATAATGAATAGATGAGATATGAATGTTGTCACGCTCAGTTGATAATACTTGAGTAGAATAACACTCAATTTATCTATATGCTTGAAATAGGTTATATTTAACAATAACCCAAACCAAACACAAATGAAGTCAACCAGGAATCTAATTCGTAGTGTATTCTTATTGCTATTTCTGTATGTACCACTAGTGGCGGTATATGCTCAGAAGCAAAAAATAACCGGTAAAGTCACCGATGCCACCACAGCAGTACCGCTGGAAGGGATTACTGTGAGAGTAAAACAAGGCGGTACCGGTACGTTGACAGGCAAGGACGGTACCTTTTCCATTGAAGCAAAAACAGATGATGTACTGGAACTAAGTGCTATTGGTTTCAGACAATTATCTTTTCCTATAAACGGTCGTACACACGTGGATATCCAGCTGGTATCCACGGTATCAGAGCTGACCCAGGTGGTGCTGGTAGGTACCCGTTCCGGAGGCCGGGCAAAGATCGAGACACCTGTTCCGGTAGATGTTATCTCCCTCAGCCAGGCGGCTTATCCTACTGCCAAGATGGACCTGACAGCCCTGCTCAACGTATCTGCACCTTCCTTTAATTATAACAAACAGAGTGGTAGCGATGGCGCCGATCAGATTGACCTCGCCACCCTCCGTGGACTGGGACCAGATCAGACCCTCGTACTGGTAAATGGTAAACGCCGCCACCAGACAGCCTTCGTAGCGGTATATGGTACCCGTGGCCGCGGTAACTCCGGCACTGACCTGAACGCCATTCCCGAAGCGGCTATCGACCGTGTGGAAATACTCCGTGATGGAGCTTCCGCCCAGTATGGTTCAGATGCCATCGCAGGTGTGATCAATATCATTCTTAAGAAAGATGTGAATCACCTGTATGTAAATGCTGGTTATGCCGGATATTATGATCACAAGTACAATACTTACTTCGGTAAGGAATTGAACCAATACAGGAATAACGGCGCGATCGACGGTAATGCTGTTTCTGTGGGACTGAATTACGGGGTGTCTTTGGGCAAACACGGTGGCTTTCTGAACTTCTCCGGCAACTTTCTGAAACAGGGTAAAACCTTCCGCCAGGTGCTGGATACGAATATGGCCCATGCAGATGCCTTACCGATTAACGTGGTAAGAAGATCATATGGGGACGCCTCCAAAACTACCGGCGGTGGTATGCTGAACCTGGAGCTGCCTTTCGCAGACGGACGCACCACTTTTTATGCCTTTGGCGGGTATAACCATAAATTTTCTGATGCCTATGCCTACACCAGGCATTTCAACGGAAATAATCCAAGTTCCAGCGGACACCCTGACCGTTTCCCTACAGATGCGAACGGGAAGCTGATCTTCTATCAGGATATCATGTACCCGGTTACATCTCCCGGTGGTGCAGCTAACGATACTGTGTTTGATCCACATATTCAGAACAAGATCGATGACTGGTCTGCAGCTGCTGGCATCAAGGGGGAATTTGGCAACGGCTGGACCTGGGATCTGAGTAATGCCCTGGGCCGTAACAATTTCCACTTCTTTGGCGATAAAACCTTCAACGCTTCTCTGGGGGCCAACACGCCTACTCATTTCGACGATGGAGGATTCTCTTTCCTGCAGAATACCGCTAACCTGACCGTGGGTAAGGAGATAACTGGTGTGGCCGCAGGCCTGCATCTGGCCCTGGGTGCTGAATACAGGTATGAGAAATACACGATCTATGCGGGAGAGGAAGCATCCTATAGAAACTATGATCCTACCTTCTTTAAGGCCACAGGTGCACAAGGCTTCCCTGGCTACCGCCCTTCTGATGAAGTAAATGCAAACCGTTCCAATGTGGCCGGTTTTGTGGATGCAGAACTGGACGTAACCAGCAAATGGTTGATAGGTGCAGCAGTACGTGCTGAGAACTACAGCGACTTCGGTTTCACCAGCAATTATAAGTTTGCCACCCGCTATAAAGTAACTTCCAATTTTAACATCCGTGGTTCTGTCAGCACGGGTTTCCGCGCTCCTTCACTGCAACAGATCAACTTTAGCTCCCAGTATACCAACGTACAGGGAGGTCTCATTACAGAGGTGAAGATTGCTCCGAATACAAACAGTATTACCAGGGCAGCCGGCATTCCTGATCTGAAGCAGGAGAAGTCAGTGAACGCCAGTCTGGGCTTCACCTGGAAACCAGTGAACGCACTGTCTGTCACTGTGGATGGATACCTGGTGAAGGTAAAAGACAGAATCGTATTGTCCGGTCAGTTCAGCGCCAGCGATACCACCCTGTCTCAGGAACTGTACAATACTTTGAACTCATTACATATCGATAATGCGCAGTTCTTCGCTAACGCCGTAAATACCACCAACACTGGTATCGACGTGGTGATCGACTATAACAAACGTTGGGGCAATCAGCGTTTCAGGGCTCTACTGGCAGCCAATTTCCAGCACATGAAGATCGACAAGATCAATGTACCGGAACGACTGAATGATTCCTATCTGCATAGAAAGTCTTTCTTCAGCGACCGTGAAGAACGCTTTGTACTGGCTTCTGCACCTCCGGTGAAGATTGGCCTGAACCTGGATTATGGTATCAATAAATTTGGTGTAAGTGCGCACGTGACCTATTTCGGTAAGGTAGAACTGTATGGTTATGGCTGGAGCGGAGACCTGGCCGGTTCAGGTATTAACCCGGTAGTAGGCCTGGACAGCGATCCTGATAAACTGGTGCCTGAACTATTCAAATATAAAGGCAAGGCAGTAACCGACCTGGCTGTAAATTATAAGATCACCAAACAGCTTAACTGGTTCGTCGGTGCTGATAATATCTTCAACGTACACCCTTCACTCGGAGTGGCGAACGGAGCCAGGTTATCAGCTTACGACAGTGAGAGCGGTGGCGCATGGGATGCTGTGCAGATGGGCTTCAATGGTATCCGTCTCTTTACACGTTTTGTGTTGACATTATAATGGATGATGTAAGTATAAATAAAAAGGTCTCGTTTAATACGAGACCTTTTTATTTATACTATAATGTTGTTCCGTTCATGCTTATTCAGCAACGGTAGAGATTTTGATCGTATTGGTAGGCAGGTGTTCTGCTACTGGAGTGCTGCCGGTATTTACCACAATGTCAGCAGGTTTCACAAAGCCTCTTTCTTTCAGGATGTTGATCTGGTCAGAGATGATGCCATCCAGGCTTTCTTCGCCATCATAGAAGAAGGCGCGTACACCCCAGCTCAGGCTCAGCTGATTTACCAGTGTTTTTTCCTTGGTGAAGATGAACAGTGGAGAGCGTGGACGGTAGCTGCTCAGCATGAAACCGGTGTAACCGCTCTGGGTCATACCGATCAGCGCATCAGCATCCAGGTCTTCTGCCATCTTACAGGCGTTGTAACACAGTGCATCGCTTAGGAAGGTAGGAGAGTGACGGTGAGGGATCAGGTTACGGTTGTAGATGATGTCTTCTTTCTCTACTTCACCGATGATCTTTCTCATGGTCTGGATCACCAGCTCAGGGAACTGACCTGTAGCGGTCTCACCACTCAGCATTACGGCATCAGCTCCTTCCAGTACCGCGTTCGCTACGTCAGTGATTTCACTACGGTTAGGACGGGTACGGTCTATCATGCTTTCCATCATTTGCGTAGCCACGATTACAGGCTTAGCACGGTGGATACATTTACGGATAATATCTTTCTGGATCATTGGGATCTGCTCAACTGGCAGTTCCACACCCAGGTCACCACGAGCGATCATTACGCCATCGCTTTCCCAGATGATTTCCTTCAGGTTCGCAATGGCTTCAGGTTTTTCGATCTTGGAGATCACCTTCATTTTGGAATTGCGTTCTTTCAGGCGTTTGCGGATCAGCAGGAGGTCATCTACGTGTCTAACGAATGACAGGGCAACCCAGTCACAATCGTGATCGATGATGAATTCCAGGTCCACGATATCTTTTTCGGTCAGTGCCGGCAGGGAAACTTTGGTATCTGGCAGGTTGAAGCCTTTTTTGGAAGACAGTACACCTGGCAGGGTTACTTCAGCTTTGATCTCGCCATCGGCAGTGATCTCTCTTACTACAGTTTCGATTTTACCGTCATCCAGGAGGATTTTCTGACCTGGTTTAACGTCTTTATGCAGGTCTGCGTAGGAAACGTAGATCTTTACAGCATTACCTACCACTTTCTCATTTACGAAGGTCAGGATCTGACCGGCTACCAGTGGTAATGCGTTATTTTCGATCTCACCAACACGCAGTTTAGGGCCTTGCAGGTCAGCGAGAATAGCTACGTTGTAAGGCTCAGTTTTGTTGATCTGACGGATATACTGGATAATACGCAGTTTATCTTCGTGGGAGCCATGTGAAAAGTTCAGACGGAACACGTTAACGCCGGCTCTTACTAGTGCCAGTAAGCCTTCATAGGTATCGCAGGCCGGGCCGACAGTTGCCACGATTTTGGTTTTGTGCTGGGAATGCGCACGGGAAGCTTCATGATCCATCTGTTTGTGTACGTATTGTGATAAATCTTTTGTACTCATAGCTCTATTTTTTAACTCGCAAGTATTTTAACCATCTTTAACCATTCCGGATCAAGGTGTTCTTTAGCCTTGATAGCTTGTTCCAGAGGGGTATATTGGATTTTGTTGTTTACAATGCCTACCATTACATTAGAAGTACCGTTCAACAGTGCTTCTACTGCTGCATAACCCATACGGCTGGCCAGGATGCGGTCCTGGCAGGAGGGAGAGCCACCACGCTGTATGTGCCCGAGGATACATACGCGTGTATCCAGCTGCGGACAGCTGGCTTTTACCTGACGGGCTACTTCTTCAGCACCGCCGGCGATGGAACCTTCAGCCACCACAATGATATTCACCAGCTTCCTGCGGCGCTCGTTGGTCTGCAGGTCCTCAATGATATCCTGTACATCAATCAGGTGTTCCGGGGTCATGATGTGCTCAGCACCAGTGGAAATACCACTGTGCAGGGCTATATAACCTGCATCACGTCCCATTACTTCTATAACAAATAAACGGTCGTGCGCATCAGCTGTATCGCGGATCTTGTCTATAGCATCCACAGCAGTGTTCACTGCCGTATCAAAACCAATGGTAAAATCAGTACCTGCAATATCCTTGTCAATAGTGCCGGGTAAACCGATACATGGAATGTCAAACTCCTGGCTCATTTTATAAGCGCCGTTGAAGGAACCATCACCCCCGATAACTACGATACCATCAATATTGTGTTTCTTGAGATTTTCGTAGGCTTTCTGTCTGCCTTCTGCTTCATAAAACTCTTTACAACGTGCGGTCTTTAGAATGGTACCTCCGCGCTGAATGATATTAGCCACAGATTTGGACTCCAAGGGAAATATTTCATTCTTCAGCATTCCCCTGTAGCCATACATAACACCATACACATTTAACTGATGGTAAATTCCGGTCCTTACAACTGCACGAACGGCGGCATTCATGCCAGGCGCGTCTCCGCCTGATGTAAGAACTGCGATGTTAGAAACTTTTTTCATAGTTATGTTTATTTCCCTCTCTTCGTTTTTATGGTGGATTTCAGGGAATCCGGTGTCTCTTCAGCTTCCATACCACCTCCTGTATACCCCTAACGTGTGATATTGCATTCCCTGTTTTCCACCCCCCTGCTTCTACCTTTTTTCCTGTAAATCACGCTGCTTATGCATAAATTGCCAGGAAAATATCTAAGTGGCGCACAAAAATAACATTTTGCGTATTCTTTCTAATAGTATTCTGATGAATTACACGAAATTTTCATTTTTAATTAACCAACCTAATAAATTTTTTAAAAAATATACATAGATATAATTTAAATGTAAACCCAAATAGTTCAAATGAAAACATGTACACTCAGACGTCCTATCTTTACTATTTTGTATTTATTTATGATAACAGGACCTGCAATAGCGCAACAGACAGGAATTATTTATCCACAGACCAATAAAACAGACGTTACAGATAACTACCATGGTGCTATCGTCGCCGATCCGTATCGCTGGCTGGAAGATGATAACAGCCCTGAAACCAAAGCGTGGGTAAAGGCTGAGAACGCCGTTACTAACGATTACCTTAACAAGATCCCCTTTCATGGAGCCATCAGGAAGCGGCTTGAAGAGCTGTGGAACTACCCGAAGATAGGCACTCCGTTTAAAAGAGGAGACTATTACTATTTTTATAAGAATGATGGGCTGCAGAACCAATCTGTGCTGTACCGCCAGAAATCCCTTACAGGTACTCCCGAGGTGTTCATTGACCCTAACAAGTTCTCCGACGCTGGTACAGTGGCCCTGGGCAGCATTGCCTTTTCAAAGGATGCGAAATATATGGCTTACCAGATTGCCAAGGCGGGTTCCGATTGGCAACAGGCCTTTATAATGGATGTGGAAAGCAAACAGCTGCTGAAAGACTCGATCGACTGGATCAAGTTCAGCAATATCTCCTGGAGGAAGGACGGCTTTTACTACAGCCGGTACGACAAGCCTACAGAAGAGAACAAACTGTCTAAAAAGAACGAATTCCATAAAGTATACTACCACCGCCTCGGTACCTCCCAGGACCAGGATGTGCTGATCTACGAGGACAAGGAACATCCCCTGCGTAACCTCGGAGTAGATGTTACTGAAGACGAACGCTTCCTGATCCTGCATGAGTCGGAAGGCACCTCAGGCAACCAGCTGTCTTACTGGGACCTGCAGGACCCCGACCAGAAAGCATTCAAACTGCTGGTAAAAGGCTTCGAGTTCGAACCTGGCGTGATCGATAATGATGGGGATAAACTGCTGATCCTTACCAACGAGGGAGCGCCCAACTATAAGGTCGAGCTTGTAGATCCGAAGAACCCTGCCAGCCGTAAACTGATCATACCTGAACAGAAAGAAGTATTACAGGGCGTAAGCACCGCTGGTAAAAGATTGTTTGCCACCTACCTGAAAGATGCTTCTTCCAGGGTAGCCCAATATAGCTATGATGGTAAGCTGGATTGGCAGATTGCCCTTCCGGGTATTGGTACTGCCAGTGGTTTTGGCGCGACGGCTAAGGACAAGGAATTATTCTATTCCTTTACTTCCTTTGTTGCGCCGGCCACTATATATAGATATGACATCACCACCGGTAAGTCAAGTCTCTTCGCTAAAGCAGAAGCAAAATTCCGTCAGGAGGATTATGAAACCAAACAGCTTTTCTTTACCAGCAAGGATGGTACAAAGGTGCCGGTATTCCTGTCTTATAAGAAAGGACTTAAGCTGAACGGCCAGAACCCTGTGCTGCTCTACGGCTATGGTGGTTTCAATATTCCAATGACACCTGGATTCAGCGTTTCCAACCTATTCTTTCTGGAGCAGGGTGGCATTTATGCTGTAGTGTCGCTGAGGGGTGGCAGTGAATATGGTGAGGCCTGGCATAAGGCTGGCATGCTGGAGAAAAAGCAGAACGTATTTGACGACTTTATCTCGGCAGCAGAATTCCTGGTAAAGTCTAAATATACCAGTCCTTCGAAACTCGCTATCCGTGGGGGCTCTAACGGCGGATTGCTGATAGGTGCCTGTATGACACAGCGTCCTGACCTGTTCAAGGTGGCATTGCCAGCAGTAGGAGTGATGGATATGCTGCGTTTCCAGAACTTTACCATTGGCTGGGCATGGGTGACCGAGTTTGGTACAAGTGCCAGGGCAGATCAATTCCCTTACCTGTACAAGTACTCTCCGCTGCATAACCTGAAGGCGGGTACGCAGTATCCGGCTACCCTGATCACCACAGCAGATCACGACGACCGCGTGGTGCCAGCACACTCTTTTAAATTTGCAGCTACCCTGCAGGCCGCTAACGCCGGTACTAACCCAACGCTTATACGTATAGAAACACAGGCAGGCCATGGCGCCGGCAAACCGACTTCCAAAGTGATCGAAGAAGCAGCCGATGTCTGGGCATTTACCATGTATAACCTGGGTATGAGCTTTAAATAAATATATAGACCAATTAACGTCAAAGGCCGTATCACACCGATACGGTCTTTTTTATTGCAGCATCCTTTTAGCCGCCATTTACAGTGTGTGACCTGGCTGGAATATACTACGCCTGCCACCTCAGCGTCCGGCGATTATAGATAAGAATCTGTATAATCCTGTTGTTCCGCTGTAATTGGTAATTCGGAATTGAAACTGAATTCGTAATTTTAGTAAAAGGCATAGAAATGAAGGTATTAATCACAGGAAGCAATGGATTATTGGGCCAGCACCTTATTCCAATTTTTTTGGAGGATGGCCGGTATCAGGTAATAGCCAGCGGAAGAGGCCCTAACCGCCTGCCCATGCAGACGGGATATACCTACGAAGCTACCAATCTGCGGGATGCCACCAGTGTGCGGCACCTGTTGGAAAAGCACAAGCCGGATATACTCATCCATGCTGCTGCTATGACCCAGGTAGATGACTGTGAACGTAATAAAGACCTCTGCTGGGATACCAATGTAGCGGCAACCCGCTATTTACTGCATGCTGCCGAACAACATAACACCTTCTTCATTTTCCTGTCCACCGACTTTGTATTTGACGGTTTACAGGGACCCTATGCAGAAGAGGATGTAGTCAACCCCATCAGCTATTATGGTTCGAGCAAGGTGGCGGCAGAAAGTATGGTACGTAACAGCAAGCTGCCGTGGGCTATCGTACGTACGGTACTGGTATACGGTGTCGCAGCAGACCCCAAACGCAGTAACATTATCACCTGGGTAAAGAGTAACCTGGAGCAGGGTAAGAAGCTGAAGGTCGTAGATGACCAGTGGCGTACACCTACGCTTGTACAGGACCTTGCAGTAGGATGCAAACTGGTAGCAGATAAAAAGGCCACCGGCATATTCCATATCTCAGGCAAGGAAACACTGACCCCCTATCAGATGGCAGTACAAACTGCCGGTTATTTTAAACTGAACACACAGCTTCTTGAAAAGGTAGACGCCAAAAGCTTCACCCAGCCTGCCAAACGCCCCGCTAAAACAGGTTTTGTCATAGATAAGGCCGTGAATGAGCTGGGTTTTGCTCCCCATAGTTTTGAAGAAGGGCTGGAGATCGTTGCAAAAGAGATCTAGTGTATATATAGCTCCAGGTACACGTTTCCCCCAATAATTCAGGATCAGAGCTGGCTATAGTTTCCACGAAAGAGAGAGATTGTCTCAGGGATGTCTGTTGCCTATTGTCAGGAGGTACTTGTCCTATTGATGGTGGGTAAAATGAGGCGGGGTAGCATTTCCGTCAATTTGGAAATGCTACCCCGCTTCGTATAATTTATTAGATTACTTTCAGTGCTTACTCAGCTCCAAAAAGACTTTTGCGCGGTATTTCTTCGCCACGGAATCCTTCATGGCTGTGGTATCGGACATTGATGTCTGGAAGTGTTCGCCTAGCTTAAATATTGATGAATCATGACTGGCCCTCAATACCACTGGCTGGCCCCAACCTTTCTGCTTCTTGTACATATTCTCCCCTGCTTTTCTTGTCGGAAATACCTGGAAAATAACATCGTATTCCAGCATAGCAGGCGTTGCAGGAGCCGGTGCCACCGCAGCTGCCTGAGAGGAACTGTCCACCGTTGCCGGTGGCGCAGGTACAGGCGTTGCTTCAACGGGAGCGGGATTCTGAGCACCCTCTGCTCTTGTGATCTCCGGCCTGTTCTTGTTAACAGAATACCAGACAATAATAGCAGTCACCACTGACGCTATCGGGATAGCGATCCACAGCCAGCGGAGCTTAGAGGGTATTTCCCGGGTATATCCCTCGTATTCATAATCTTCTGTTGCCGAAGTAGGAGTAGCCGCCGGTGTTGCAGGCGGAGGTTTCACTCCCTCGCTGAAAGCCGCTGCGGGAGGAACCGGAGAGGCGGCTGGAGTGGAAGAAGAAGCGGAGGAAGATGACGGTGATGCCGTCAAGTGATCCACCACCTGTTTATTCACTACTTCTTTAGTACCTACAGTTACCTTATGACTGGCATCCTGCCTGATCACCGGGCTGACATGCAATATGTCCCTGGTAATGGCTGGCGCTTCCTGTTCAAAGGATATCCTGCCCACAGTATTGGCGTGCAGTTTTCCTACACCAGGTATTACAACCGGCTCGCCCTTTTTCAGGAGCTGTTTGAACTCGTCTATATATTTTTCCATCTTAAGCTGCGCGATGGCAGGCACCAACAGCTCTTTCTGGGAGATCCATTCCACCAGACCTCCGTCGTTTGTCAATGTTTCCTCAAATGTGATGATCTCTCCCGGAGGGGATATTGTTTTATTGGTAACATCGTAACGTGCCGGGGTATGCGTCAGTTTGAACACGCCTAGTTGGGGCAGACAGCAGGTGTGCTGCCTGAACAAAATTTCCTGTATGTATTGCTGTAGTACCAATTACGTAGATATTCCTATTTATTATAAAATGACTCTCTCGAACGGAAATCCGGAGTTAAGGATCAGGAATGGGGTAATATATTATCTTAATTCCTGATCCTTAATCCTTGATTATGACTGCAATTTTACGATTTTAAAATTTAATCATCACACCTCCTAATACATTCAGGCCATAGGTAGGGTATCCGTACCAGCGCTGGTATTTGGAATTAAACAGGTTATTGGCGTTCACCCAGATGTTGAAATTCTTACCAATATCGTAGTTCGCACCGGCGCTCAGGTCCCATTTCCCCTTGGTTTTATTGAAATCCTGCGTAGCAAATACCTGGTAATAAGTACCACCCAGGTAATACAGGTTCGCATTCAGGTGCAGCTTTTTAACAAGGGTGTACTGTGCAAAAGCGTCTGCCTGGAAAGGGATCAGGCCCCAGGGCTTGATCTCCGTTTTTTGTTTATTATAGTTGAACCAGTCAAATGCTAATCTCAGCTGGAACTTTTCTTCCTGGATGTAACCTACTTCTGCGTGAAGGTTAAAGGCTTTCAGCTCTTCTTCATTTTTGGTATAGAAGGTTTTACCGTCAATGCTGTCATTCACGAACAGCGGCATGTTATGCCAGGTAACAGCGGCAAACTTGGTATTGTAGTTGAAGTGGCTGCCGATCGTTCCTTTGATACCGGTGTATTTCTCTTCTACTCTTGTATTCAGGATACCTTCACCATAGCTGCCAATGAACGGATTCTGGTTGGCCAGGGCGCGGTAGCTGTTCTTGTTCACATAAGAGATCCATCCACTGCTCAGGATCACTTTCTTATAGATAATATGTGACTCGTTCACGATGTCTGGCAGCAGGTAGAACTTGCTGTTAGTCCAGGTAGGGTTCACACCTGCATGTAATACAAAGCGTGGCTTGATGATCTCCAGTGCCGGATGAATGGCTACTACGTTGTTGTTGATCTGCTTGTGATCGTCTTCTTTGAAAGATGACAGGTCAAAGATGCCTTCTGCTCTCAGGTAAATATCCTCAAACAGCTGCTTTGACACCGGGATCTTGAAAATGGCTGTAGGCTCTTTACGTTTATAGGAATCGCTGAAGTAGATGAATTTAGCGGTTGGCTCGAATTTAAAGGCCCAGTCATTCAGTGTCCTGTTCTTCACGCCCACTTGTGCGGTGAACTGGTTGAATGTTTGTCTGACATCGTTTTTGGAGAATTCCAGTGTGGCATGATCATATCCATAATAATGTACCTGGTTGCGATCATAACCAACACTACCATTCACTTCCCAGAGAGGAGTGAAGTAAGTGCCGGAACCCAGTACATTGAATGCGCCGTAGTCCTGGTTCTTGATATCTCCTTTGGAGGAGGTATAGTTTACATACAATCCGAAGTTATATTTTTCCTGCCTGCCGGTACCAAAACCCGCTTGTACCAATGGTGTGCTGAGGTTACCATAACCTACCTTGATAAAGTTGTTCTGTAACTGGCTCAGTGAATCCTTCCCCAGCGCCAGCGGTTTAAGCGGAATGGGCTGGTACATGAAATAAAGGTTCAAGGCCGGTACCTGGTACTGCAAACGCGGACGGGTAGTATCGAAACCTGGCAGAGACGCTGTCAGGTTCAGTTTGGCCGCATCCCGCAGTTTAGGGCGGTAATTGGAAATGATATCGATGGTTTCTTCTTTCAGGTTCTCCTGCGCGTATGCCTGCTGATGCATCAGTATACCTGCCGCACTGCAACCTGCTACTGCCAGGAACCGGTGAATATGTTTGATATAAGCGTTCATGCTAACGTAATTCGGAATTATTTATTGGATTTGATTTTAGAGGCAGCTCTTTCGTCTGCTTCTACTTTCGCCAGTTTGTCCTTCGCTTCCTGTTTCAGCTCAGGTATCGGACAGTTCTCTGCAATACTCTGGAAGGTAGCTTTTGCATTGAAATAGTCTTTCTGACGGGTATACACATCACCCAGGAGGATGTAGGATTTCGCTACCCACACTTCGTATCCCGGTGTATTCTTTATTACATCAAAACCGGCTTTTTCTGCACCTGCCAGATCATTTTTCTGCAGGAGGCAATAAGCCAGGTTATAGCGGGCTTCAGCGCCTATTTCAGACTTGGTCAGCCCAGCAGCTATCTTATATTCTTTGATGGCTTCATCGTAGTTGCCCTGTTCCTGCTCTGCACGTCCCAGGTAAGCGTGACCGATGATCTGGTCGTCGGTACTGATATTACTGCTGGACAGCAGGATCTCTGCGTAGCTGTTCACTTCATCCCAGTGTTTCAGGAGATAATTGCTGCGCAGCAATCCACGGGTGGCGGCGAAGGTATTCTCCTTGGTAGTAGAGAGGTCCTGCAGCTGCAAATAGTAGGTGCGGGATTTCTCATAGTTCTTCACCTGGTAGAAGTTGATATTGGCAGCCTGCAAAGCGGCACGCTCTGCATACAGGCTATTGTTCTTTGTCAGTACGAATTCATAACCGGGCAATGCACCTGTATAATCCTTATTGTTATAAGCACATTCTGATTTATAGAAATTAGCCGGTAATACGAATGCCCCGTTCGGGAACCGCTGCAGGTAGCTGTTGAAGGCGGTGGTAGCGCCTGCACAGTCACCATTACTGAACTTCGTTTCTGCTGCTGCATAGCTCAGGGAGTCTTCTGCAGATGCACTGATGGACTGGCCTGTAGATCTCAGCAACGCTATATAGGCATCAGTTTTACCCTGACTTACATAGATATCTTTTACAGCGGCCAGTGCTTCGTTTGCTTCCGGAGAGTTAGGGTATTTCTCTACCACCTGGCGGTAATAGGAGATCGCCTTGTCATCGTTATCCTTGTTGAAATAGCAGAGACCCAGTTTTAGCAATGCACGCGGTGCATTGGGTCCGTTAGGCTGCTTCTGCAATACGTTTTCCAGGTAAGGGATGGCCTCATTGTATTTTTCCTCTGCCAGGTAAGTATTGGCAATTTCCAGGTCAGCATCATTACCAAAACCTGAAGAAGGATATTTGCTGCCCAGTTGTTTCAGGAGGGCCACCTTTTCATTTGTTTTACCCTGGATACCGAGAATGATACTTTTCTGATAGGTAGCATAGTCAGATCCCGCCTGGTTGTTGGCAATGATCTTATCGTACATCGCCATTGCCTTTCCATAGTCTTTCAGCATATAATAACAGTCTGCACTACGGAGGGCCGCATCAGCGATGATACGTGATGCATTCGGACCGGTGGTGCGCTGGGCTGCTTCAAAATGCTGGAGGGCGCGGGTATAGTCTTCTTTTTTCAGCAGGCTGTAACCCATGTTATAGCTGGCTGTCTGGGCATTGGCTTCGCCGGAGGCAGGTACACCGCCGGTGAGGTAAACGTTCAGATGACCGATGGCGGCATCTGTTTTATTTTGTCGCATGGCTATTTCCGCTTTCCAGAAATGGGCCAGTTGTGTCAGGTTTTTATCGTAAGGATTCTTCAGTGAAATATCCAGCAGGCGGTCGGCTTCTGCCAGCTGTTGGTCATTGATCAGTTCTGTGGCGCGGCCATAGGCTACTTTCTGATATGCCTTCAGTACCGTTGGTGATTTGTCCGGCATGGCCTCAATGATGGTCAGCGCATCATTGTAGTTGTTGGTGTTCATGAACAGGTTCACCAGTATCTCACGGGCCTCTTTGTTGTAAGAGGACTGTGGATAGGTGTTTACGAAGCTGGTGAGTTCAGTAACAGCGGCATCCTGGTAGCCCAGTTCGTAAGACAGTTTGCCATAGTTGAACCGGGAGATCTCCTGTTGCTGTGCGTTGGCACTGTTGCGGGCGCAGAAGGCGAATGCATTGCGGGCATTGGCTTTCTGGTTGGTACGCAGGTAGCAATCGCCCAGCAGGTACATGGAGTTCTGTCCCAGGGAATCCTGCTCACTGCTCAACTGTTTGAAACCGTCGATGGCTTTATTATAGTTACCCGTCTGGTAATAGCTGTATGACAGCTGGTAAATATCTTCTTTCCTTACTTCTTCAGCGTTGTCATGGAATTCCTGCAGATAAGGCAATGCTTTCTTATAGTCTTTCCTTTCGAAATAGGCCTGACCCAGTAATTGTTTCAGTTCTGCATCATAATAAAGGCCTCCTTTTTTAACAAGGGGCTCTGCATAGCTGATCAACTGGTCCTTTTTATTCTGGAAGTAATAGATCTCTGCGATGTAATAAGGAACGATGGTGCTGTATTTAGGATCGCTCACGACACGTTGGAAGCTCGTGAGGGCGTCGTTATACTGCCGGTTGTAATAGGCGATGAAGCCATAGTAATAGTTGGCCGGCTCATAGTATTTGCCGGGCACCTCCCTGATGGAACCGAACAGTGGCTGGGCCTTCTGGAAGTCTTTCACATTAAAATAGGAGTAAGCCAGTTCAAACTTAGCTTCTGCGATCTCGCTGTTGGAAAGGTTTTCGATATTGGCTTTTTCGTACAGGGGGATGGCCTCTTTCAGCTTATTCTGATGGAAGTAGTACTTCGCCAGCTGGTAGCTGACAAGCTGCTCCCTTGCGCTATTGTTGTAGAAGGCCAGGAAGTCCAGCGCCAGTTTTTCCGCATTGGCCTGTCCCAGTTTCAGTGCACAAACGGTATAATAATATTGGGCGTCTGTTTTTACCAGGCTACGGCTGGTCTCCTGGAAATAGCTGATATTATCAATCGTTTGCCGGAACAATTGCATAGCCACTGCATATTTTTCCTGCTGGAAAAGTTGCTGGGCATCCTTGAAAACTTTATCCGGCTCGGTATAGACGCGCGTTTGCTGTGCTTTTGACACAGGCGCAGCCAGGATACAGAAAGACGCCAGGAATAAGTACAAATGTCCGGGAACAAGAAACTTTCTTATGAATTGCATGCTTTTAACCTGTTATATCTTAAATATGCGTTTAAAACGGATCCCCAACAGAAATTATTTTCTATTCAGAATCAATAATATATTGCTTTGAGGGAGACAAAAACAGCAACAAATATAGCTATTGGATTTAATTAAGCTATACGCCGGCCCAAGGGGACATGGCGGGAACCGGATAACCGGCACCTGGTACGCGGAACCTGCTTTCGGATTTGCCCGTGCTGATCTGAAATTAAGGTGTTGACTTGCAAGAATTAAACCAACTTGTATAAACGGCAGTCCGTCCACCACCTGCTTTACCGGGATGCGTTGGTTTTCAGTGCAGTTTATGGAGGAAAAATAATTGCTCCGGTCAAATACCGGAACGCAGATAGCGGGGGAGGGGAACAAGGTTTTAATTGTTTATTATTAATCATATTTTTGGCGCAATCTGTAAACAGTTCATTTAAAATTAAAAAACGTGCCTGTATGATTCCTGTCGGCCAGACGGGAGGTAACGCAGATCTGCAGGCCTAAACCATTTTCTCTATGAGTAAACTATTTACATCGCGTGTGAATACCGGCGCTGTCAACTTTGCTATGCTGGTATTGCGCGTGGTTTTTGGCGCATTGATGTTCACACATGGTTTGTCGAAACTGAAGGGTTTTTCCCAGATGGTAGGCAAATTCCCTGATCCGCTGCATGTAGGACAAACCATATCCCTGTCCCTGACCATTTTTGCAGAAACCCTGTGTGCGGCGCTGGTAGCTGTCGGATTACTGACCCGCCTTGCTGCTGTTCCGCTGGTGTTCTGTATGATCATTGTGGTATTTGTGGTAATGAAGAATGCGCCATTGTCGCAGAATGAAATGGGCATCCTGTTCCTGGCTGCTTTCACTGCGATATTGTTCGCCGGACCTGGCAAATACAGCCTGGACCACCTGATTGGAAAATAATTTAAACACCTGGTGCCCGTGTGTTGCCGGAAAACGCGGAATGCATTTTGTGGTAAATGCGGGCGCCAGGGCTCAAGACTGATAATATGTTCACACAGACGACACAGATACGCGTACGCTATGGAGAAACGGACCAGATGGGGTACCTTTACTACGGCAATTATGCATTATATTATGAAGTAGGGCGTGCAGAAGCCATCCGGACGCTGGGTTTTACCTATGCTGAACTGGAAAAACAGGGCATCATCATGCCGGTGGCAGAGTTAAATTCAAAGTACCTTCGCCCGGCCTATTACGATGATCTTATAACAGTGAAGACTATATTGAAGGAATTGCCGGTCGATCATAAGATCCGGTTCCATACAGAACTATACAATGAAAAGGGCGAGCTATTGAACGTAGGCGTCACCACCCTGGTATTCCTGCATGCAGATACCAGATTACGGTACGGGATGCCCCCGGTGATGATGGAACGCCTGGCTCCTTTTTTTGAGAAAAGCATGTAAATCATGACAATACAAGCGGATAAGGTAGTAGCAAGTATCATCACGATCGGAGATGAATTACTGATAGGACAGACGATAGACACTAATTCAGCCTGGATGGCGCAGCAACTGAATGCGATGGGAATATGGGTACACCGCCGTGTAGCCATC
Source organism: Chitinophaga ginsengisoli (assembly GCF_003014595.1). GTDB lineage: Bacteria > Bacteroidota > Bacteroidia > Chitinophagales > Chitinophagaceae > Chitinophaga > Chitinophaga ginsengisoli. Next base: position 244,366 of record NZ_PYGK01000005.1, read on the forward strand.
GGGGATGTGAGGGAAGCCATCCTGGAAGCATTGGACAGGGAAGGAGCGGTTTCAGACATTGTACTGATTACGGGAGGACTGGGACCAACAGCCGACGATATTACCAAACCCGTATTGTGCGAATATTTTGGCGGAAAGCTGGTAAGAGATGAAGCTACCTATCTGCAGGTAATGGAATTCTTTGAAAGCCGCGGCCTGCCCACCTTACAGCGTAATGTGGACCAGTCGCTGGTACCCGATGTGGCCACGGTGCTGCATAACACCAGGGGTACTGCACCGGGCATGTGGTTTGAAAAGGACGAAAAGATCTATGTGTCCATGCCGGGCGTGCCACATGAAATGAAAGGACTGATGTCCGATCATGTGTTGCCACGCTTACAGGAATATTTCCAGACGCCGGCAATTGTACACCAGACATTGCTGACTTCAGGCATGGGAGAGTCGTTTATAGCGGAAAGACTGACACACTTTGAAGCATCCCTTCCTCCACATATCAAGCTGGCCTACCTGCCATCTTACGGTTTGCTGAAGCTGCGGCTCACTGCTTTTGGCGCAGATAAATTATCCACCGCAGCCGCATTGTCCATCTATTTTCACCAGATGAAGGAACTGCTGGCGGATATTACCGTGACAGACGAGGACCTTCCTATGGGTGAAGTGCTGGGTAAACTGCTGAAAGAAAAGGGGAAAACGGTCGGTACAGCAGAGAGCTGTACGGGTGGGTTCATTGCCCACAATATTACCCTGGTGCCGGGAAGTTCTGCCTGGTATAAAGGCAGTGTAGTTAGTTATGCCAACGAAATTAAAAGTGGTTTACTGGGGGTGAAACAGGAAACATTACAGGCCAACGGTGCGGTGAGCGAGGCAGTGGTAAGGGAAATGGCCAGAGGAGCCCTGCAGCAGTTAAAAACCGATTATATCATAGCGGTATCAGGTATCATGGGGCCTGATGGCGGCACTCCGGAAAAGCCGGTAGGTACTGTCTGGATAGCTGCCGGCAGTGCGAAGGAACTGGTGACGGTGAAGCACCAGTTGCGCTATGACCGCCTGAATAACATACAGATGACAGCAACTTATGCAATGAATGAATTGAGGAAGTTGATAGTATAAACCTTACTTTTGTTTCCGTACCAAAACGCTAAACACAATTTTATGGCCATTGTAGAACTGGTAATGCCCAAAATGGGGGAAAGTATTATGGAAGCCACCATATTACGCTGGCATAAGAAGCCGGGAGATCATGTAAAAACTGATGAAACCGTGCTCGAAATTGCGACGGATAAGGTGGATAGCGAAGTACCTTCTATTGCCGATGGGGAAATTACCGAGATACTCTACGCGGAAAATGATGTAGTACCGGTAGGTACTGTCATTGCACGTATCAATACCGCTGTTGACGCTGGTTTCGCGACAGCAGCTCCTGTCGCCCCTGTGGCAGTACAGGAAACGCCTGCCGCCGTTGTAAGAGAAGAAGCGCCTGTTCCGCAACATGAAACAACGAGCGCTCCTTATGAGGCGCAGTTCGTAACGAGTGGTGCCCGTTTTTACTCTCCGCTGGTACTGACCATTGCACAACAGGAAGGTATCAGCTTTGCTGAACTGGAAAAAATACCTGGTACCGGCAATGAAGGCCGTGTGACCAAAAAAGATATATTAGTTTTTGTGGAGGCGAAAAACAAGGGGCTTACCACTGCACCAGCGCCACAAAGAACAGAAGCGCCGGCGCCTGTAGAACAGCCGGTAAGCCGTCCGGCAGCCGCAGTAACTCCTGCCGCTGTTCCGGTTAGCAATGGCGTAGGTTCACACTCACAGCCTGCAGCTGCGCCGGTGAGCACTGCCAGCTATGGCAATAATGTGGAGATCATTGAAATGGACCGTATGCGTAAGCTGATCGCTGAGCATATGGTGCGTAGCAAACATACCAGCCCGCATGTGACCAGCTTCGCAGAGGCAGATGTGACCAATATGGTGAAATGGCGTGATCAGGTGAAAGGAGCTTTTGAGAAAAGAGAAGGAGAGAAGATCACTTTTACACCACTCTTCATCGAAGCAATGGTGAAATGCATCAAAAAGTTCCCGCTGTTAAACAGTTCACTGGACGGTGATAAGATCATCGTTAAGAAAGATATCAATATCGGTATGGCAACTGCTTTGCCTACAGGTAATCTGATCGTTCCGGTGATCCGTAATGCCGACATGCTGAACCTGGTGGGACTAACCCGCCAGGTGAATCAACTGGCCAATGCAGCCCGTCAAAACAGGCTGAAACCTGATGATACACAGAACGGTACCATCACCCTGACCAACGTAGGCACCTTTGGCAGCCTGGCTGGTACACCCATCATCAACCAGCCGCAGGTGGCTATCCTGGCAGTAGGCGCGATCAAAAAACGTCCTGTTGTGATAGAATCGCCTTACGGTGATACCATCGCTATCCGTCATATGATGTACCTGTCACTGTCCTACGATCACCGTATCGTGGATGGCGCAATGGGTTCTACTTTCCTGAGCGCAGTAGCGCAGGAACTGGAAAATTTTGATGTGAACAGGGGCTATTAAGGGAGAACAGATGCTTGCTTAGATAAGCACATTTGAATATTTATTGCGAATGATGAATACAGAGATGATCCGTCTCACCTGTATTCATCATTCGTGTTTTGGGGATAAAACCTTGTTTGGTCTTTTATACAGGAATTATAATATCCGCAGATAACAAAAATATACCAGCATAAAAAAAGCTCCTTTGCAGGAGCTTTTTTCAATTTCTTGACCGAGATAAGCTTAGGCCAACAGAATTAATAACGACCACGACCGCCGCCGCCGCCGTATCCGCCGCCGCCACCGCGATTGAATCCACCACCTCTTGAGTTATTATTCGGTTGTTTAGGTCTTGCTTCGTTTACCATCAGTTGCTTGCCTTCGATTTCAGTACCGTTCAAACTATCCATAGCCTTGCTACCTTCTTCCTGGTTGGGCATTTCCACGAATCCGAAACCGCGTGAACGGCCAGTCTCGTGGTCCTTGATAATTTTAGCGGAAGTAACCTCTCCAAATTCGCTAAATATCTGGTGAAGGTCTTCATCGTTCAACCTGTAGTGCAGGTTGGCTACGTAAATGTTCATGACTAAAAAATTAAAAAAATGAAAAATAATATTGAAGATAAACAAATAAGTTCAATAAATACACCGCGTCAGGAAATAATTTAATAAAGTAAATATACCGGTAACACTGGCTGGAATTACCACTTCCGTTTTATGGATAGTTGGCTGATTTTTTGTAAATTAATATACATAATCCATTAAATTATTTTGGTATGAGTAGCCTGAGCGAAACGTGGTTTGCAGACGGTTATATCGATTTTGAGCAGAAAAAGTACACTTTGTTGGCCTATCTGCAGCAAATAAACCGTTATTTCAATGAAAACAAGCTGTACCCGCAGCTGGGAGATGTCATCTTTCACTATAACAATCTGGTAGCCTTCCGGGAAAACAAACAATTCCTGCAGCAGCAGTTTCCCAAACGCCTTACTGCCGTGAATATGGAACGACTGCAGTTACTTTATGAGCAGATGATCGCCGATGATGAACTGATGCAGGAGCTGGAAACCATTATCCAATATGCCATTCAGAAGATGAACGGCGCTATCCGCGAAGGCACAGAGATCTATGAATTTGTGGAAGAAAGCCTGAATATCTCGCCCGTGGGACTGATACCGCTGGATTCACAGGAGGGATATTTATTCCTGTGTGATGGCCGCTATCAGGATGTGATAGTGTATGAATACAGATTGAGTATTTTTGAACGCCATGATGAAAAATACCGGGGTATTCACACACAATACCTCGATACCTATACCAAGGACCTGGTAAATACCTGTGAGCATATTAAAACCAGCCTGATCCGGCAGCGTAAGAAACTGCCTACCCCGGCAGTATACCGCATTGATACCAAGCTCGTATTTCCGGTAACCGAGACCTTATTACCCGTTGCCAAACGCTCCCTGGTGAAGTATATTGCCCATAATGCCGCATAGGTACAGCTAGCATGTATACCTCACAGAAAGTACAGTCTGCCGGCATTCCGGCAGATATGTATATCAATGTTTCCGGGAAAGATCCCTATGTGCTATAACACCAGGACCTGCCCCGGAAACCTTTAAAAACGATTAATTCAGTAATACCGGCGCACTGCTGCCAAAGGTGATCTCCAGCTCATGATCATGAAGGAAAGGCTCATAGTACTGCCTGATAATCTTGGTGAGTTTCTCTTTTGACTGATTGATATACAGGTTGTTGTTTTCCAGCTGTCCACGGGAAGTCTGGTACAGCTTTTTCTGCACGTCAGTATAGGTTTCATCGTCCTGGAACAGTAGCCAGCCTTTCCTGTTGGAAGTCTCCATCTTGTCCACTTTCAGCTCATAACTGAGCAGTTTCGGTTGTGGCAGGTTGATAGTGATCTTCTTATCTGACACCGTTATCCGGAAATTCTTCTCATCTGCATTGATGCCATATTTGGCCAGGTAAGGGATAGATACCCAGATGGTGTTCTCCAGGAATGCCTTTTTCAGATTGGAGGTCCATTCTCCATCGTCAGTAATATTACTGCGTTTGATCGTAGCATTGCCCTGCACTTCAAGGCTGGCCAGTTCAGCGATTTCGCGCACGATCTGACTATTAGAGAGAATGCTCTGATTTACACTTTTACTGCCGAATTGTTTGCCCAACCAAAACAGTAAAACAGCAAGGGATAGAAAAAAAACGAAACGAAAGAATCTTTTCATAACAGAAGAGATAGTTGCTGTGGACCATTGCCCATAGCAGAACAAGGTCCATAGTGATCATGATTTTTATTAGTTAGTAATGTATGCAAAAGTCTACAAACGTTGGGCCATGGCCCGCGACATACAGTTGGTAGATAGTTGTGCTTTTGATTATAAGTTACAACTCCTATAGTAAATACCCCGACGACTTCAGCGAATATAATATTTATGGCTGACAGTCCATAACTGATCCTTATCATTATCAGTGTCCGTGTACCAGGGAGGCGATCAATTCACTGTGTTGTGGGTAAACTGCCTGCAGACTATCTTTCCCTGCAAGTTCAAAGTCAGTGAAATCGAAGCCAGGCGCCACTGTGCAGCCTACAAGGGCAAATCCACCGGGCACCTCTGTACGCGATGCAAACCAGTGACCTGCTTTGATCACCAGCTGGGGTTGTTCACCTGTTTCGAGGTTGAGGCCCAGTTTGTGCACAGTCAGCACGCCTTCAGGATCAATGTCATAGATGGCAAGGGAATGGCCATCATAGAAATGCCATACCTCATCAGATGCGATGCGATGAAATGCGGAGAACTGCCCTTCTTCCAACAGGAAATAGATAGCGGTGGAAGCATTGCGGTTGCCCTTCATGGCCGGTGGCAATGCGGATTGTTGAAACTCCCAGGAGGAACGGTAGGTTTCCCGGAAGGAGCCTCCCTCCACATGGGATTGTAAGTTGAGCTGTTCCCGCCAGTAGGCGGCATTGTGTCTGGGTTTATGCATGATATGATTGTGTCCTGGTTTATGGATGCTACAAAAGAAAGGAAAATTGATTAAAATGAAAAAGCCGTCCCGTGAACGAGGCGGCTCTCTTATTTTTCATTCTTTTAGTCAAAAATCATTTTACGCTACGGCCACAGGGCGTGCTACCGGCATTTGCGCAATAGCAGTTTCCTGGTTCAGTACCGGTGCTTCTCCTTTGAAGAAGAGGAAATCCTGTATAAATGAAGCCTGGTCGTAATAATCGTTGTTGGTGATAAATGCCTGCCACTCTTCCACGGTCATCTTCTGCATATGACGCATAGCGTCCCTGAAACGGAGCATACGGGCAAATAACTGCGGCGTCAGTCCGATCACTTCCATGAATTTCCTTTCCAGGGTATGACGGGATATCTTAAACTTCCTCGTCAGCCTGTCTATATTCGTATAGCCCTGGTTGTCAATGATGTAATCTGCAATTACATCAACCTGTTTCAGGTTGTGTACCTGTGAGCACATCATGTTGGTCAATCCGTCATTCAGCACAGCATCCAATTTGGTGATATCTGTAGCGGTAGCAATTTTATTGGCCAGATCCTGCCAGCACTCACGGTCCTGCTTCAGCAGATCACGGAAGTAGTTGTTGAAGGAAGACATATTCAGACCCGCCAGCCTGTAACAGCCATAGGCGTTCAGCTGGATCACGGTCATTTTTACAGGACCTTTTACCCTGATCTGATGATGACAGGTAAAATGACCCACAACGGAAGCCTCAGGCAAAGTAAAAGAAGCGTGTTGCGTAGGTTGGAAGATCACTTCTCCTTCCTGCAGGAATACCATGTAGAGATCTCCCAGGGAGAACAGGTTCTGCGGCAGGTTGATCAATCCACTATTTGAGCTTTGTAAATGATAATACTGCTTAACATACGGTGCCAGCGAAGTTGCCGGTTGATAGATACGGAAATTCATAGGAACATGTATAAGGTTATCAGATATTCAAAACATCCACAAAATCTGAATCAGGTCTTCAATTTCTTCTATACAAACTTATAAGATTATAAGTATATAAAAAAATATAATTTGAGTAGCTTGAAAGACAAATGGTTGCAGTAGCTAAAATGGAGGAAAGCCTGTTGAGCAGGGACTTCGGAGTGATGCTGACAGGAAATCAGGTGTTCATAGATGGTTACTTAAAGTAGTAGATGTCGCCCGGAATCAGTAATTGAAAAAGCGACGGCACTTAGTTGACTTTAGCGTTTTAAGTCCACTAAGATCCGTCGCTTCTTCTCTGCTTGTTCTCTCCGTCTTCTCTGCTTATTCTCTGCTTGTTCTCTCTTTGTTCTGTCAGTGAGATCCGGATGTATTATCGAATCAGTTGCATGTTACTGACCGTTTCCAATAGTTTCCCAACCCCAGTTCTTACCTTTTTCCGTTGCAGGTATGCCCTTTTCCATCCACTCCGGAGCAGGGGCATTTTTCAGGAAATGGTCAAAGAACTGCTGTTCGCGGCGCTGAATGTCCTTACGGTTCTGGCGCTGCACCAGGTTATGGGCCTCATTGTTATAATTCAGCAGCCATACCTGTTTACCCAGGCGACGTAAGCCGGTGAACAGTTCTATACCCTGGTACCAGGGCACTGCCCCATCTGCATCATTGCTCATAATAGCCAGTGGCGTTGTTACCTTAGGCAGGTGGAAAAGAGGGGAGTTTTCTATGTAGAGCTCGGGTTTTTCCCACAGTGTAGCCCCGATGCGGCTCTGGGAGCGTTCGTACTGGAACTGACGGTTCATACCGCTTTCCCAGCGGATGCCACCATAGGCGCTGGTCATATTGGCCACCGGTGCGCCTGCCCAGGCAGCTTTAAAAAGCCCGGTGCGGGTGATCAGGTAGGCAACCTGATAGCCACCCCAGCTTTGTCCCTGGATACCCATATTCAGGCTATCTGCCCATGGATGTGCCGCCAGTGCGCGGGCGCCGCTGACTACATAGTCGTAGGCCCCCTGACCGGGATAACCATTTTCATAAGTGATATCCGGCGCCAGCACCAGGTAACCCCGGCTCACAAAGAATGGAATATTCAGTCTGGAAGGAGTAGGGGACGGCGGCTGGTAGTTGTACAGGCCATCTGTCAGCTTCTCGTAGAAATACAGCAATACAGGATACTTTTTCGTGCTGTCAAAATCCTCTGGTTTATACAGGATGCCTTCCGCCGGTTTGCCATTGTAGGCTGTCCATTGGAACAGCGTTGCGGTACCCCAGTTGTATTGTTGCTGCTGCGGATTAATATGGCTGATCTGTGTCGCTTTGGCTAGTGAAAGCCCGGTATATACATCAGGCGATTGTACATAACTCGCTTTGGTAAAAAGGTAATTTCCGGCGTTTTCAGCCCTTACCGGGTCGCCGAAAGTATATGGTCCCATGACGATGAGTTCGGGCTTTAAAGGCGCCTTTTTGAACGTACAGGGGGCCGTATAGAAACCGTTCTCTTTGGTAGTTTCGTTGAAGGTTTCCAACAGCAGTTGCTGACCCGGTTTAAAGAACTGTTCATCCTTTACCACCTTCGTATAACGGAAACGCAATTTCTGCTGACGGCCATCACCTGCTGTGATCATCTGCGGAGCGATCTTTCCGGCAGGGTCTACCTGCCAGATGTCATAACGGTCGTAAATGTAAACGGCCTTGTCTTCTTCGAGCCATCCTGCCATGCCATAGGGACCGGGTAAGTCCGGATGATCATCATCTTCTTCAGAAAGGGAAACTGGTATTTTCTCTGTGATATTCCTGGTAATACCAGTAGTGGTTTCAAAGGCAAACCATTGTTTCTGCTGCAGGTTATACCAGGTAATATAGTGGCCGCCGGGGGATATGCGGGCAACACTGTCCAGGTTTTCCTGCAACAGTTTGCGGTTACCATTTTCCACGTTCACCAGGTAAGCAGTTTTCAGGGAATGGCCGGTCCATTGCATAGCCAGACGCTGGCCTCTGTCGGTGTATCCAATTGCATAGGGGCTGTTACCTTCCCTGGCAAAGGCGATGCTTTCCATATCCATATCTGCCAGTTGCACCACCTGTTTACGGCCGGGATAATATACCGCCTGGTAACTTCTTTTCAGTTCTTTGTCTGCATTCTTCAGCTGCATGGGTTGCAGGTATTCATCCTGGTAATTCCAGATATCCACCTTCGCCACTTCAAAGTCTACGATATTGGTGTCTTTTGGTGGTTTGATGGGGGCGGTACCAAAGAACAGTCGCTGTCCGTTCTGGCTAAACCATACCTTACCATCGGGGCTGACGGACCAGTTGGCCGGGAATGAACGGGTATTCCTATCAGCGGTAACAACGCCGCTATCCTGTCCCGCGTGGTAGTAATACATGGCATAGAACTGCTGTAATGCTTTGGCGCTGTCGCGGGAGCTGCACCAGGCGGCCTGTTCACCTGTTTCGTCGAAGACAAACTGTGTGCGGAGGGCTGTCCCACGGCTCAGGGTATCCGCTTTGCGGGCAGCTACATTCCACAGTAATACTGCAGCCTTTGACAGAGAATCCTTTTTATCGGCCAGTACCTCCGCCAGCAGGCGGTTGCCCGGTTTACTGAAAATGTAGTCCTGTACGTTCCGGATCGTATCTGCGGATTTTTTATCAAGATAGTAGATCACCAAATGACCACTCGCGGTGTCTGTCTGTGGTTTTTCCTTCAGATAGGCGACTACGCCGCTGCCTTTTTCAGGCGTTCTGAAAGATCTTACCGCCGGTACTTTATAGACATCGTTGCTGCCCAGCGTAACAATGCCCAGGGAATCTTTCGGCATGTCTGCAGGCTTCTTCTTTTTGATCTTCGCCTGCCGCACTACGGCAAAAGGAGCTTTAATGGAGAAGATGGCATAACGGCTGTCTTCCGTGATCACCGGATTGCTGCCACGAGGCACTTCCAGCCTTTGTCCATTCTGGTTGTTGTAAATAACGAGGGTGGCATCACCTTCCTGTGGCGTGACGGTATATACGGTCCATTGACCGTTATTGCTGATGGCTTTACTGCCAATGTTTTGCCAACTGTCATATACTGAATGATCAAGTGGCTTTTTCGCTGGTTGTTGCGCAAAAGTTAGTAAGGAGAGGCCGGTAAATGCGGCTGCGCACATGATTTGCTTCATGTGGACTAAAATATAAAAATCGCTATTACTTAGATGGAAATTGCGGATAGACGGTCAAAATCAGGCATGAGTTTGCCGCAGCGTACGCGTTACCCTTGTCATCTGCAATACTACTGACAACACAATACAGGCAAGGCCGAGGTAAAATGCGTAGGTCAGTTCCCGGTTCTCATGAAAGAGGGCGAAGGCCATCACAATACTGTACACCGGCTCCAGGTTGAAAGTAAGGTTCACCGTGAAAGGAGAGATTTTCGTTAGCGCCGTCATGATCAGCATATACATGCACACGGTACAGGCCCAGGCCAGCACCAGCAGGTAACTGAGATCTGTAAAAGAAGGCAGGCTTAAAGGCTGGGGGAAGAAATGCAGGTACAAGGGCATGATCAGCGTAAGTGCCAGCCAGCCTACAGACAGTTCATAGAATGTAATAGTCGGCGTATCGTATTTCGTGATCAGACGCTTGTTGAAGATGGTGAACAAGGCTGCAAAGAGGGCAGAGATAATGCCCAGTATGATGCCTGTACGATATTGTACGTCGAAATGAAAGATGAGGAAAATACCACAAAGCGTGATACCGCTCAGCAACAGTTCAACCTTATTCACCTTGTACCGGTTGATCAGCGGATCGAGCGCTGCGGTGAACAGGCTGGTGAGCGCAAAACAGACCACACCGATAGAAACGTTCGAATACTTGATACTGGCATAGAAAAACAACCAGTGCAATACCACTACGATGCCTGTGAGGCCGATGGGAACGATCTGTTTAAAGGAGAGTTTTGTCAGCATCTTTTTCCACCGGAAAAGGATGTACAGTGTAACGATAGTGAAAAGAAGCCTATACCAGACAAGCATTCCTTCGTTGAGCGTGATCAGTTTTCCTAATATACCCGTAAAACCCGCCAGAAATACTGACAGGTGTAATTGTAATAGTGCTTTTTTCATTTCCGCTTATTCGCTATTTCTTACGCGTCTTTCATACTTGCGGAACAGGCTTTCCCATTGAATTTTGAGTACTCCCAGTATCCCTTCTTTAATAATCCCCTTACTCATTTTGGAATATCCTTCTTTACGGTCCTTAAAGGTGATCGGTACTTCTTTTATTTTGAAGCCCAGCTTCCAGGCCGTGAATTTCATTTCTATCTGGAAGGCATATCCTACGAAACGGATAGCATCCAGGTTAATAGCCTCCAGTACCTGCCTTTTGTAACATACAAAGCCGGCAGTGGCATCTTTTACCCTGATCCAGGTAACCAGGCGTACATAGATGGAGGCGCCATAGGAGAGGATAGCTCTATCCCAGGGCCAGTTTTCCGTTTTTCCACCTTTTACATAGCGGGAACCTACGGATACGTCGCCACCTTCCTTCGCACAGGCGTCGTAGAGCCTTACCAGATCGGCAGGGTTGTGGGAAAAGTCAGCATCCATCTCGAAGATGTACCGGTAACCTTTTTCCAGCGCCCATTTGAAACCGAAGATGTAGGCCGTACCTAATCCCTGTTTACCACTTCTCTCTACCAGGAACAGTTCGCCGGAATGGGACTGCTGCATATTCCTTACGATATTACCCGTGCCGTCGGGCGAACCATCGTCCACGATCAGTACATGAAAGTCTTGTTGCAGGGCAAACACCGCGTCAATGACGTTACGGATATTATCCTTCTCATTGTACGTGGGAATGATGACGAGCTTTTCCAATCTAGCAAGTGTTGTTTTAGGAGTGCGAAATTAGTGTAATCGCTAAATAATGGAAGGATTTTGTAAATATTAAATCTTTTTTAACATCATACTATGGTAAATTTCTGTGAGTTTCTGCTTGGTATTCAGCGGAAAATCAGCTTTCATCATCCAATCATAGTATTGAGGTTCTATTTTCAGCACTTCCCTTACAGGTCTTCCTTTATATTTACCAAAATTGAATACTTCCAGGCCATTCTGCATCACCATACGTCTTGCGAAGTCTACGTAGTCGTCTTCTTTCGTGAATTCTGCCAGCGGTGCTACTTCAGCCTGCAGCTGCTCATAGCGGGACAGCTGTGCTTCCAGTATCTCATAGGTAGCCAGGGCATCTGCCTCAGCGCTGTGGGCATTCTCCAGGTTTTTATCGCAATAGAACTTATAGGCGGCGCTGAGCGTACGTTTTTCCATCAGGTGGAAGATTTTCTGCACGTCAATGAATTTGCGGTCTTTCACGTCAAAATCAAGGCCTGTGCGCAGGAATTCTTCTACCAGCAATGGTATATCGAAACGGTTGGAATTATAACCCGCCAGATCGCAATTGTCGAGGTACTGGCGCAGTTCATTCGCACATTGTTTGAAAGTCGGACAATCCTTCACATCCTCATCGCTGATACCGTGAATAGCGGTAGAGGATGCAGGAATAGGCATGCCGGGGTGAATTCTTTTCACCTTGGATTGGGTACTCTTGTCAGGGAATACCTTGATGATAGCAATTTCAATTATACGGTCCGTAGCCACATTGGTGCCGGTCGTCTCCAGATCAATTACGGCCAGGGGCCTTTTTAGTTGCAAAGTGGGCATGTCTGATTTTTATAGATACTTTTTCAGCGAATTTACGTCCAATCCTTCATAATCACCCGAACTCATCATGAGCAGGTTCGCATTCTGGTAGTCCTGTTTGTCGAGGAATGCCACCAGGTGTTCCCTTTGGGTGAATATCTGCAGGTCATTGCGGCCAAAGCCCTGTGCCACCAGGTCAGGGGCCAGGTCGGGCATCCGTTTGATCTCCAGTGCATGTTTACTGTAAAATACAACGGGTACGTCAGCTTTGTCCATCACACCCTGGTACTGCACCATAAAATCAGCATTCAGGCTGCTGTAAGTGTGCAATTCCAGTACGGCTATCAGCCTGCGCTGCGGATATTGTGACTGCAGAGCGTTGATGGTAGCCATTACCTTAGACGGTGCATGTGCAAAGTCGCGGTAAATAGCACAATGATCATTCTTGCCTACCAGTTCCAGCCTTTTGGCAGCGCCTTTGAAGGTGGCGATAGCTTTCAGGAAGGTCTCATCGCTGATACCCAGTTCATTACAAACCAGGCGGGCAGCATGCATATTCAGCAGGTTGTGATCGCCGAATACTTCGAGTACGGCTTGTTGGCCGCCAAAGGTTACGGTAGTAGTACCGTTGACGATCTGGTGCTGTGGTATATCGTAGGGAACCAGTTTCAGGTGCAGACCTTCTGTCTTTACCAATTTTACCAGTTCCGGATCGGTGCTGTTGTAAATGAGAATATTGCCGGCCTTCATGGTACGGAGGAATATGGCAAACTGCTCCAGGTAGTTATCGAATGTGGGGAACACATTGATATGATCCCAGGCAATGCCAGTCAGTACGGCAATATGAGGATGCAGGAAATGGAATTTAGGCCGCTTTTCAATGACAGAAGCAGGGTATTCGTCTCCTTCACAAACGATCACCGGAGCATCGGTGATATTGACAGACTGTGCGAAGCCCGCGAGACGTGCACCTACCAGGTAGTCAAATGCCTGTCCTGACTGCTGCAGTACATGCATGATCATGGCAGTGGTAGTTGTTTTGCCATGGCTGCCACCTACAACGACCCTTTTCTTCTGCTGGCTTTCCTGGTAAATGTATTCCGGGAAGGAATAGATCTTCAGGCCCAGTTCTTTAGCCTTGATCAGCTCAGGATTATCTCCGCGGGCATGCATACCCAGGATGACCGCGTCGAGGTCGGCCGTAATACGGTTATCATCCCAACCCATGGTAGCCGGAGCTATACCAGCCTGACGCAGATTGCCCAGTGCTGGTTCATAGATCTCATCATCACTGCCGGTTACCTGGTAACCCTTGTTTTTCAATGCGATAGCTAACTGATGCATTACACTGCCGCCCACCGCAATAAAATGTACTTTTGCCATATACTTTTAAGCCAGATACCTGCGTTTTATCGTTATATTTATACCTAGGGGAAAAGGAACGATATTATATCTAAAATCTTTAATATAAATTTTATATTTGCAAAGTAACGTCAAAAATTGACGATTAAAAAAGTGATATCATCATTCCCTATGAATTTTCATTATTCAACTAAACATCCCTTTATGCAATCATCTTATCTGAAAGTTTTGGGCGGCGCCTGTCTTATCCTTATCTTTGCGGCTTTCTTAACTTCCTGTGCGTCACAGAACAAATTAGGTTGTCCGATGAAAATTGGTAAAGCAACGCACGGAGTAAACGTGAAGGATTGTTAATGAACTGGATACCACTTACTACAGAGCAACAGTTAACAGAGATCAGAGAAGCGTCGGCAGCAAAGCCGGTAGTAATTTTCAAACACAGCACACGTTGTTCCATCAGCGCTGTAGCTAAATCCAGGCTGGAAAGAGGAGCTGCTCCGCAGGAGATCTCATTCTACTACCTGGACCTGATCAGATTCAGGGACATTTCGAACCGGATTGCAGCGGATTTTGATGTACCGCATGAATCGCCGCAGGTTTTGCTGATCCGTAACGGGGAATGCATTTATGATGAAAGCCACAGCGGGATTACCATGGATGACCTTGTAAGCAAGTCAAACTAAGGACGCAATCAGACTATTTATCCAAAGAATTTAGTACCGGCCTATGGCCGGTATTTTTTTTGCCCTAGCTTTGTACTCTAAGAATTGAGCGAATGAAACATCGTATAGTAGTAGCGGTTACAGGTGCCAGCGGATCCATTTATGCCAGGCAGTTACTGAACAAATTGCAGGCAGCTTCCGCACAGACAGACCAGATAGCCCTGGTGATGACCACCAATGCACGTACCGTTTGGGAAACAGAGCTAGGCACCGATGACTACAAGCAATTACCTTTTAAAACATATACACAGCAGGACTTCCACGCTCCTTTTGCTTCAGGTTCCGGCAGGTTTGACACCATGATCATCTGCCCCTGCTCAATGGGTACACTGGGACGTATTGCTACCGGTATCTCCAATGACCTGATCACCCGCGCAGCAGATGTAGTGCTGAAGGAAAGAAGAAAGCTGATATGTGTGGTAAGGGAAACACCTTATAACCTGATGCATATCAAAAATATGCTGGCGGTAACAGAAGCAGGAGGCATTATTTGCCCCGCCACACCATCCTTCTACAGCGTTCCTAAAACACTGGAAGATGTAGCTGCTACTGTTGTAGACCGGGTGCTTGATCTGGCAGGAATAGAGCAGGATACCTTCCGCTGGGGAAGTGAGGAAAAATAAGAACTGAAGAACACACAGCAGTGTTCATTGCCACAATAATACCAAGAATCATATGCAGATAGCGATCATCAACGGCCCTAACTTAAATCTCCTCGGAAAGCGGGAGCCAGGTATCTATGGAAATGAGTCTTTTGAGTCTTATTTCGAAAAACTGAAAGCACAGTATCCCGATGTACAGCTGACCTATTTCCAGAGCAATATTGAAGGCGAAATGATCAATCATCTGCACGAAATAGGGTTTTCCTATGATGGTATTCTCCTGAATGCCGGCGGTTATACCCACACTTCCGTGGCGCTTCGCGATGCTATTTCGGCTATCAAAACGCCTGTACTGGAAATTCATATCAGCAATATCCATGCACGGGAAGAGTTCAGGCATAAAAGCATGATTGCTCCAGTTTGTGTAGGAAGCATTTGCGGCCTGGGCATGAAAGGATATGCACTGGGAGTAGCTTATTTCCTGTAACAGGCGCTTGCCATTGTTAAAGGTTCATATGTCAAAGAACTGAGGCGCCATGCAATATTAGGAAAGAAGAAAGTGCCGTTTGGGAGGATGTCCATAGGGCGGAAAAGCATGTGCACAGGACGCCAAAACGTGGGTGGACGAAATGCCAAAACAAGAGAAATAGCTGTGTAAAGCTTAATTTGTACATTCCCTTCTTTTTGCCGTCTTGATACCGCTTTGATACCGCTAATCCTACGTTAATCCTACGTCTATAAACGTAGGATTAACGTAGGATTAGCGGTATCAAAGCGGTATCAAGACGGTATCAAAGCAAACTAAAAAGGGTGTTCCGGCATGGCCAGAACACCCTTTTCTTATTTCAGATGAATATTAGTTCAATGTTTCAGTTTCAACTGCCTGATCTTTGAAAGCCTCTCTTGGTTTCAGACCTAACAGTTCAAACATCATGTGATCTTCTTCGAAGGAAGGATTGTTCGTAGTCAGCAGTTTCTCACCGGTGAAGATAGAGTTTGCGCCTGCCATGAAGCAGAGGGCCTGCTCGGAAATGCTCATTTCAGCACGGCCGGCACTGAGACGTACCATTGCTTTAGGTATTACGATACGGGTGGTAGCGATCATACGTACCATATCCCAGAACGCAACTTTCGGCATATTTTCCAGCGGCGTTCCTTTTACACGGGTCAGGGCGTTGATAGGAACGGAATCAGGATGGGTAGCCATATTGCTCAGGGTGTGCAGCATACCGATGCGGTCTTCGTGGGATTCTCCCAGACCAATGATACCACCGCAGCAAACGCTTACACCTGCTTTGCGGACGTTGTCCAGGGTACGCAGACGGTCGTCGTAAGTACGGGTGGTGATGATAGACTCATAGTACTCGCTGGAAGTGTCCAGGTTGTGGTTGTAGGCATGCAAACCTGCATCCGCCAGTTTCTGTGCCTGTTCTTCGGTCAGCATACCCAGGGTAGTACAAACCTCCATGCCCAGCTCATTCACGCCTTTTACCATATCCAATACGCGGTCAAAGTCGCGGTTATCCCTGACTTCTCTCCAGGCAGCGCCCATGCAGAAGCGGGTAGAACCAGCATCTTTCGCCTTTTGGGCGTATGCCAGCACTTCTTCTTTTTTCAGAAGGCCATGTACTTTGATATCGGTATTATAGCGGGCAGCCTGAGGGCAATAAGAACAGTCTTCCGAGCAACCGCCTGTTTTAATGGACAGCAGCGTACAAACCTGTACTTCTGCAGTATCCTGCGTTTGTCTGTGTATGGAAGCAGCACGGAAAACCAGTTCCAGCAAGGGAGTATTATAGATCTCTTTTATTTCTTCAATAGACCAGTCGTGACGGATCTGCACATCTTGCATAATAATCTAATTTGAGAGCAAACCTACAAATTAAAATTGAATTAGGAATCAGGAAATAAGAATTAGAAAATGTGCTCAATTGTGCGTTATTATTAATTCTTATTGACTGACTTTCAATAGGTTTACAGGTATTTGAAATTTGTTTTTGGTGTAATGTTCAGGAGTGTCTGATAAATCAGGTGAATAGTGTTTTCCACATCGTCTTTTTTGATCATTTCCACGGTGGTGTGCATATAACGCAGCGGGATGCTGATCAATGCAGACGGGGTGCCGTCATTGGAGTAAGCAAACGCATCCGTATCTGTACCGGTACTGCGGCTTACGGCATGCAGCTGGTGCGGGATATCGTTCTTTTTGGCTGTTTTGATGATCAGGTCGCGGAGAATGTTGTGTACGGCGGGGCCATACGTAATACTCGGACCATTGCCACAGCGGATCTCACCTTCGATATTCTTGTTGATCATCGGGGTGGTCGTATCGTGTGTTACGTCGGTAATGATCGCCACATCCGGCTTGATCCTTTTAGCAATCATTTCCGCACCACGGAGACCTACTTCTTCCTGTACAGCGTTGACAATATACAGACCGAATGGCAGTTGCTGTTTCTTTTCCTTCAGCATGCGTGCTACCTCAGCAATCATAAAGCCACCGATGCGGTTATCGAAAGCACGGCAGATATAGTAGTCGTAGTTCAGTTCTTCAAAACCATCTTCAAAAGTCACCACACACCCTACATGGATACCGAGGTCTTCCACTTCCTTACGGTTGCGGGCGCCACAGTCCAGGAAAATGTTTTCCACTTTCGGCTGAGGGTCTTTGCCTTCGGTACTGCGCAGGCGGGTATGTATAGCGGGCCATCCGAACACGGCTTTTACGGTACCGTTCTCAGTATGGATATTCACGCGTTTGGACGGTGCGATCTGCTGATCAGAGCCACCATTGCGGATTACGTATATCAGTCCCTCCGGAGAGACATAATTGACAAACCACGATATTTCATCAGCATGTGCTTCAATCACCACTTTAAACGGGGCTTTCGGGTTGATGATACCGACTGCCGAGCCGTACGCGTCCACATAGTACTCGTCTATAAACGGCTGCAGATATTCCAGCCACAATTTCTGTCCTTCTTTCTCAAACCCGGTAGGGGAGGGATTATTGAGATATTTACGCAGGAACGTAAGCGCCTCTTTACTGAGTATGGATTTTTGCTTTTTAGACATTGCTGTTAAATTAATTGTGCTGCAAAAGTAAGTGTTTGCCAGCTTACAGCAAGACGGGTGTTGGTTATGATAACGCCGTTATAGTAAAATGAAGCAGGGCGGAAAGCATTACCATGCCATCCAGTACAAAATAGTAGAAGTGATCTGAACGGTTACTGATGGCATATCGTGTAAGCAATGCTGTTATTGCTACCGGAGCCAGCAGAACGGCGGTCAGCATCCAGCCATCCACCGGGAAAAGCACCAGTGCAAAGATGGCGGCAAGCACCAGAGAACTGACATATAGCTTTTTAAGGCCTGATGCGCTCAGAATAGTGATCAAAGAGCGTATACCTTCCTTTTTGTCCGACTCCAGGTCCCGGTAATCAAACAGAATACAGATAGCATAAACGAGGAAGAAGCGGTGTAAGGTAAGGAATAGTATAGTGGGCGAATAAGGTTGTTTTTCTATAAATACCGGCAACAGGGTAGTGACATAGATCCAGACTGCAGTCAGGAATATGGTTTTGCCTATGGCGATCTTTCTCAGCCATATAAACGCCCGGTGCGGCACTTTAGGTGCGGAATACAGGAAGGTAAGCACGGCAGCCCCCGACAGTGGCAGCCATTGTTCCCGTAACAACCAGAAGCCGTAAGCTGCTCCCAGTGCTCCTAATGCACAAAGTACCAGCTGTAATGTTTTATGACGGGCACCCCAGAGAATACGTTCAGAGGTAGAATAATCTGCAGGAGTCAGGTACCAATGGAAATTATAGCTGCAGATAGTTGAGCAGAAAACGAAGAAATAATAAGCCTCATTAATGTCCCGGATCTGCAGCAGCGTGTTCGTCTGCCATATCATGAGTATGGCGCAGCAAGCTACGTAGAGAGACGAGAAGATGATAAAATTAAAAAGACCGCGAAGCATTAACAATCGGCATTAGGAAATTAAGAATCAGAAATTGGAATGCGAAATTAGGAATTATACGCCCTAAGATTACATTAATTCCTGATTCTTATGCCTGGTTAAAGCGGAATATTTCCATGTTTCTTTCGGGGCATTGTCACCACCTTGTTTTCCAGCATGGCGTATCCCTTAATCAATTTTATACGGGCCTGGTCCGGTACGATGACTTCATCAATATACCCTTTTTCTGCTGCCAGATAAGGATTGGCGAAGCGTTCGGTATATTCTGCCACCAGCTCGTTGGTACGGGCTTCCGGATCAGGAGCGGCATCTATTTCTTTTTTATAGATGATCTCTACGGCGCCTTTAGGCCCCATTACGGCTATCTCTGCCTGTGGGAAAGCGAAGTTGAGGTCTGCACCGATATGTTTTGAGTTCATTACACAGTAAGCACCACCATAGGCTTTACGGGTTGTAACGGTGATCTTCGGCACAGTGGCTTCACTCAATGCGAAAAGTAGTTTAGCCCCGTTGGTGATGATACCATTCCATTCCTGGTCAGTGCCGGGGAGGAAGCCCGGAACATCTACCAGCACCAGCAAGGGGATGTTGAACGCATCGCAGAAGCGGGTAAAACGGGCGCCCTTTACAGAGGCATGTATATCCAGTACCCCTGCCAGATGGGCTGGCTGATTGGCGACGATACCTATACTCCTTCCGGCAATGCGGGCAAAGCCCACAATGAGATTTTCGGCAAAGTCCTTATGTACTTCAAAGAAACTCTCCTTATCCGTCAGCTCACTGATCACATCTTTCATGTCGTATGGCTGATTGGAGCTGGCAGGAATAATTGTGTTCAGTGCCGGGCGGATCTCGTCGGTCGGTTCGTATGGATAGACGGGCGCATCTTCTTCACAGTTCTGTGGCACATAACTGAGTAGCTGCCGTATGTTGTTGATGCATTCTACCTCATTGGTGCAGGAAAAATGGGTGACACCGCTTTTCACTGCATGGGTATGTGCACCTCCCAGTTCTTCTGCTGTCACTTCCTCATGTGTAACCGTCTTAACGACGTTAGGCCCGGTGACGAACATATAGGAGGTCTCTTCTACCATCAGTATGAAATCTGTGATGGCGGGGGAGTATACAGCACCGCCGGCACAGGGTCCCATAATAGCGGAGATCTGCGGGATGACGCCGGAAGCCCGGGTATTACGGTAAAAGATATCCGCATACCCCCCCAGGCTTACTACGCCCTCCTGTATACGGGCGCCGCCACTGTCGTTTAAACCAATCACGGGAGCGCCGTTCTGCATGGCGAGGTCCATGATCTTACAGATCTTACGGGCATGGGGCTCCGAAAGACTACCGCCGTAGACGGTAAAGTCCTGCGAAAAGACATAGGTCAGACGGCCGTTGATCGTACCATAGCCGGTTACGACGCCATCACCGGGAAACTGTTCCTGGTCAGTAGTCATACCACGGTTACGGTTATGTACGAACATGTCCAGCTCTTCGAAGGAGCCTTCGTCCATCAGGAGTTGTAACCGTTCCCTTGCTGTAAGTTTTCCTTTCTTATGTTGGGAGGAGATGCGTGCTTCGCCGCCACCAAGGATGGCTGTAGCGATCTTGTTCCGGAGTTCGTGGAATTTGTCCATGGAACAAATATAATCAGGAATCAGGAATTGAACGTGCATGTAATACGCATTCCTGATCCCTGCTATGTATTTTATTGGTAGATGATCTCTACTTTGGGTGTAGCGATGGTATCGCTGATATGACCGGCATTGTCAGTAATATATACAAGATAATGCACGCTGTCTTTCGGAATACCGGTGGTATTTCCGGGGAAGTCTATCGGCTCCAGGTGCAGAATTACTTCTGCGGTCAGGTTTGTTCCATTATGGGCATCCAGTTTTGGCATTTTACGGGAGGCAAATACCGTATCGGGTTCTGGCTGGAAATCGTAAATGGCGGTGAAATTGAAGCTGTTTTCAATATCTCCGTCACCGTCCTTCACCTGGAAGTGAACATCCAGTCCGTTGGAAGGGATAACGGGGTCGGAAGAGTAGGAGAGAAAACTGATCATCGGCTTGGTGCCAATGGAGTCCTTACTGCAACCAGACCCGGATATAACTGCCAATGCGAACAGGGATAAAACGAGTATTTTCTTCATATAACAAACCTACATTATTTTTTTTACTATAGCTAATGTGCACAGGTACGCCGGTCCACTGTCGGTATAACGTAAAATCTGGTTTGATTGTTACGTATGCCCTAAATTTGTGCGTTTAAAGCAAGCGAACATGAGTGGCATTAATACGGCAGCGTTATTTACATTGAAGGAGCAGGAGCTGGAAGCGGCAGCCCTGGAGCTGTTCCATTACCAGTACAGGGAAAATACCCTTTACCGGGCTTATACGGATGCACTGCGCAGACGGCCGTCGGAGGTGCGCTCATTGGAGCAGATCCCTTTCCTGCCTATCCAGTTCTTTAAAACGCATACCGTTACCTGCGGTACCTTCACGCCGGAGCTGATCTTTGAAAGCAGTGGTACGACCCAAACGATCAATAGCCGCCACCTGGTAAAAGAAGCCGCCCTCTATGAACGCAGTTTCCTGGCAGGGTTTGAACGTTCATACGGTCCTGTTTCCGACTTTGTGATACTGGGATTACTGCCTTCCTACCTGGAACGCCAGCATTCCTCCCTGGTCTACATGGTGCAGGATATGGTAAAAAGAAGCGGGCATCCCGCCAGCGGATTTTATCTGTATGAGCACGATAAATTGGCCGACCGGCTCCGGGAGCTGGAAGCCAGCGGACAGAAAACCCTGCTGATCGGTGTTACTTTTGGCTTGCTGGATTTTGCAGAGCATCATTCCCTTCAACTGAAAAATACCATTGTGATGGAAACCGGGGGCATGAAGGGACGTCGTGAGGAATGGACCCGGCAGCAGGTGCATGCTTACCTCAGGGAAAAATTAGGTTGTGAACATATCCATACAGAATATGGAATGACGGAGTTGTTATCCCAGGCATATTCTCACAGAGATGGACTGTTTACCACACCGCCATGGATGAAAGTGCTGGTAAGAGATGAGAATGATCCTTTTCAGTTTTCAACGGCTCATGCTTCAGGAGTGATCAATGTGGTTGATCTCGCTAATGTTTATTCCTGTGCATTTATAGCGACAGAAGATATCGGGCGGTTACATGAGGAGGGTAGTTTTGAAGTGCTGGGGCGGTTGGATAATTCGGCGTTGAGAGGATGTAGTTTGATGGTGAGTTAGGAGGAGATAAACCCAAGCGAACAATCTACATTGAGTAAATCTGCCAGTAAATAGCCATTCTGCTCAATATTGCCCAGTTTGATCTCATTTAATATGAAGTATTCTTCAATACTTTTCCGGTCAGTGGTCGGTTTCGAAAGAAAATCGATCAGTTCGTTGAGAATAAAGGTCAGGTAGTATCTTAAGTTTGATGTTATCTGTTCATTATTGGTATTGGTTGCGGCATCGTGTATAATTTCATTTCTAAGCCTGTAGATTCTGGTGAAATGAATTTCCAGGTGTTCTTTATGGGCTTTTATATAGTCTTTGGCATTACCGGTTTTACCGTTTTTGAAGAACCATTGTTTGAGTTTCATGCCGCGGTAAGCCAGTAGCGGAAATTTCGATAGAAGATTAGTAAAAACTTCTTTATAAAAGGATTCTTCTTTAAGAAAGCTGTCATCGAAAACATTATATGTGGGGACTAAAGTTTGATCTGTTGTACTCAGTTGGATAATATCATTTTTTAAGTTGTGTACGTTTCTTTTTACGTAAGCGAGGCAATGGGCATTTATAAAATGTTCCTTTATCCTGTTAATTGTATGCTGGCTTTCGTAGTTTGAAAATAAGTATTCCAATCCGATCCAATAATTTATAAACTTATGTTCAACTTCGGTGGATTGATTACCCAACCTCAGATAACGAATGGCGGATTTTATTTTCTCTTTTGTTTCATTGATGATGAGATGATCATTTAGAATTGCGGGAAGCTTTTTGGTAAATTCCAAATAATGGTCTTTGGTTACGCGGTATTTGCCATCCAATATGTGTACATTATGCTGAAAATTCCCATTTTGAGGTGAGCGGGAATCTATTACCAGCGCCCGGTGATATATCTGTAAAGACTCATCTGAAAGGCCAAGGTTTATCACATCCAGATACTCCGATAAAACGCTTCTTGCTCTTTTTAGTGCGGATAAATAATCTGTTGCTGTTACCTGACAATGTATGAATTTTCTGGCATTACCCGGGGCGTTAAAGGAAGGCAGTTCTTCTCTTTGGCGCATACCTTTCAATCGAATATTATTGATGTTATCTGATAGTGAAAGTTTGGGGTTTGAAATTGAAATGGTGGATATGGCGTCATAAACTTTGTGGGTAGTATCAACTCTGAATATTACGGTATGCTCAACATTGCTATCCGATATTCTTGTCTTGAAGTTTTGGAAGTGATCGTTAAAATTACTGCCCTCGCCTAATGACATAACAAATGTTCCATATACCAACTTAAATAAAAATCCTTTTGAAAATCCATTGCTGATCAATTCACTGAACAAGATATTTAATGTATAATCCAGCTTTTCAAGTGAGATAATGGTTGAATTATTGGCGGTTACAAGTAAGTCCAGTTCAGCAATAACAGTTTCTAAATACTGGTCGTTTTCGCTAAGAAGGATCTCAATACTGAAAATCACTTTCCTGTAATTGAATTCGTCAATTGTTCTAAGCGATTGTTCCAGGTATTTTTGAGATATGGATTTAAAAAACAGGTAATTGGGTTTATCTCCGCTTAATAAGTTGATGGCTTCATCAATCGCACCTTTTTTATCTTTTTCTTTAGCTTTAAGGGTGTGAAAGTGTTTAATACGGCCTGTTTCAAACTCCTGCAGACAGTACTTTAGTTCCTTTAGAATAGTTTTAGGATTATTGAGTTTTACTCTGTATGAATCCATGCTACCGAGATATAATAACTCTAATGATTTCTCAATAAAAAAACGCTGGCAAATCGATAAGGTGGAATTTTTATGACTTATTTTTTGCATACTCGTCTAAATGATTGTATCTTCACAATGGAAAAAAGAAATTCAAGATAAGAAAGGGAAGACGAGGTGGATGTGGATCTGGAGGCAATTCCGCGCATCTTCGCTGCTTCCTTAGATAAGAGAAGGCACTTCGTAAGAAGTGCCTTTGCAATTTTAAGAGAGTTCCTTTTAAAACCAATTGTTCATTTTGTTCATTTAGCACATCGCCTTCTTCAACAACTCTTCCATTCTCTCCGGATGTCCGCTCATCCCGACCAGATCCGCCATATACGGAAAACTAAAATGATCCATACCAAATTTCTTCATCAGGTAAGAATCCAATGCTTCGATATGCTGCGGTTGTTCTAAAAAACTACGTAGGAAATAAAGAAAATGTTGTTGTTCTTTTTCTATCAGCAGTGTCAATGCGATCTTCTCTTTTAATGGATTTTGATCCTGTTGTTTAAAGAGCTGTAATGCTTTTGTAAACTGATTTTCCGTCAGTTCTTCATGATAGACAGGTAAGAAGTCCAGGCAGAAATATTCCACAGCAAAATCATCCATAATACCAGCACTGAGCTGGTCTTCTTCAAAGGTATACCAGGTAGCCCAGTCGAGCAGTTCCTGCACAGTGATCTCTTCTTTCAGCAGTGCTTCGAGATGATGGATAAGACCTTTGCGTGTAGGAACAGTACCGGAAGTATGTTGAATACTATCTACGATGTCTGCATAGAAAGCATCATTCATCTGGTGTGCAGCAGCGGTGAGCAGTTGGCTGACTTCGTTATGGGCAGAGGGAGGAAGCAGATCGGCAGTTTCTGCAAGTATTTCGGGCTTTGTTTTGTGACCCTGAAGATATGCTTTTATCAGGGAGACGAAATAGGTTGAAGTGATATAAGGCAACTTGTCCTTCATACTTACAGGTTTTTTCTTTTGTTGACTAACACGGCGTTTGATGTTGGCTGTATTAGCAGAGTTCTGGCATAGGTGATGTAAACGATCTGCGTTGATACAATTTACCACTAAAATCCGGGAAAATTAGTTAAACAGACAGAAATGATCAATCTGGTGCTAAATTTTAAGAGATTTTTCACATATAAAAAATGTTGAGTACTATAGCTGCGCCTGCTCCTGCTGGCATGGTTTTGGGGCCTCAGTTAATGTAAGTACAATCATTTTTAATCGTCAAAAACGTAGCGTTATGGCAGTCAGGGATAGATCGATCGGTAGTACCGGTCTGGAACAGGGAGGTCCTAATATGGGGAATGACTATAGTCGTGATATAACCCGTGAAAAGACCGCGGATGACACTATTAAAGTGATCTTACCAAAAGACAAAAAACATCCGGTCAAAAAAGATAAAAACAAGCGTGAACCATAAAGGCGCAACAATGAAAACAAGTGACAATAGGTTAAACTATGATCTGCTTGTTCCATAAAAAAGGGTAGTTTAAACTACATCATCAAGTCACCTGTACTTGATAAAGGCATAGAATGATCTATGCCTTTATTCGTGCAGTAGAGCGCGCTACTATATTGAGTATTAATTTACTAGATGTAATAAAAATCTATCGAGTTCGTTATATTAATGAAAAACATATTGTATCTTTAGCGGGTATCTTTATTAAAACCGGAACGCAATAGCAAGCCAATTTATTTAATTAACGGGGGATCCCCGATGTCCTCCTCACCGTACCTGTGAATTAAATCAGACACAATGCCGGGCTGGCTACTTTTACTCCATTGGAGTTGCTAATCACAAAAAACAGGAATAACGAATTTATTGACCGAACGACCTAACTATTAAATCCTATGTTGCTAACTATCCAGGCCGTCCACACACGGCTCAGGGGAACGCCATGTTGTTATCTCACATATTCTGCTGTAAGGATATGTGTATTACTAATGATCCTGCTGCCATGCTCTTTTATATTTAACGTAGCATCTGCACAGCATCTTACTTTACAGAACTCTTCGCTTGAAGGGAAACCAGGAGTGAAGACCGCGCCGCCGGGATGGCGTGTGGCTATTAATACGCCGGATATACTGCCAGGCGTGTATGGCTGTCACAAAATTGCAAAAGCCGGCAAGACTTTTATTGGTCTTCAGGCAGGACCTGTTTACAGGGAAGGAATAGAGCAGGAGCTATCTTCTCCGTTACGAAAGGGGAAGATCTATAGCCTGTCTTTTGACCTTGCTTTCAGTAAGATCTATGGCCATGAACACTGTTATGGCAATCTCGCTATTTTTGGTGGGAATACGCCCGGTGATACATCTGAACTGCTATGGACATCCGGTAGTTTTACGGATACGACATGGCATAGATGGACGGCGGAACTGAGACCCCGTGCATCTCATAAATTCATTTCATTTTATGCTTATCCGGAAGAGAAGTGTGCAGTCAACAGTTACGGTGTGGTCGTGTTCATGGATAACCTGTCGTCCATCAACCAGATATTAAAAACAGAAGTTACCGCCACCGCTTCCTGTAATAACACTTCTACAGGTAGTGTAAACGTACGCGTAACAGGAGGTGACGGACCCTATACGTATCTATGGACACCCGGCAACTACCATACGCCGCAGGTGTCCAATTTGCCGGGAGGGTATTACGAAGTGCAGATCACTTCTGCAGATGGCGTCACAACAAAAGCAGCTGTGACGGTAGGGGAGTCGGACCTTGCTACTGGTACAGATGTTACATTATCAAATTGTGCTGGTGATAATAAAAGTGCCATCTCGTTAAACATTACAGGTGGTATACCACCCTATGACCTGTCAATAAATGGTATTGAAAGAGAGGGAAGCAAGTTTGATAACCTGGTACCTGGCAATTATGTATTCATCGTGAAAGATAAACAGGTATGTTCAGATACATTTAATGTGTTTATAAAGGAGCCGGACCCTTTAGTCATCAGGCAGGTGGATGTGGAGCCCTGTAGCTGCAGTGAAGTGAATGATGGCAGTATCAGGTGGATAGTGGAAGGAGGAACACGTCCTTATAAGTATCGTGTGGATGGAGATATGTGGCAGCCGGATAGCCTGCACCATAATCTGAAAACAGGCAATTATCGTTATGAAATTGAAGATGCCCGGGGCTGTGTTGAAACAGGATCTGCGACTATTACTTCTCCCTGGCAAAATTGTCTTGTTGTGATGCCATCTGCGTTTAGTCCAAACGGTGATGGGAATAATGATCTTTTCCGTCCGAAAGTATATGATGCAGTAACGAACTATCAGCTAAAGATATTTAACCGATGGGGAAGTCTTGTTTTTCAGACAAATGATCCGAAGAGAGGATGGGATGGTTATTACAGTGGTATGCCGCAGAGTTCACAGGCATTTATATATGTATGCTCTTTTAATACCAGTCGTAATGAACTGAAGGAATACAGAGGAACGGTGATGCTTGTGAAATAAAATCATGATCACCATTGTCACGATAATCAATATTATCATATTGTTATGGTTATTACCGTTCTTTCTTCAGTGCCTTTTTGATCTGCTCATGCAGATGTACAAATACAAATGGTTTGACCAGATATCCTGCTGCACCTTTTCGCAGGGCATTTGTTATTTCGTCGTCTTCTTTTTTTCCACTGGTAATGAGCACGGGAATTTTGCACAGAGAGGGATGTTCACGAAATCTGTCCAGCAACTCATAGCCATTAATGACTGGCATATAAATATCACTGATCACAAGATCTGGCAGGTAGCGAATCGCCATTGCAAATCCTTCCTCTCCATTACCGGCAGTAATAACGGTGTAGTCGTGCAGTTCAAGCAGACTTTTAAGTGTATCCAGAAGACCGGCTTTGTCTTCAATTAAAAGAATCCTGGCGTTCATGTGTATATTTTACTGGCAGGTATCAGGGTACCTGAAAGCCAGTGTAAAAACCGTGCCCTTATCAGGCTCGCTGCTCACTGTAATATCTCCGTCGTTGGCAGCAACAAATGTTTTTACAATAGTAAGACCTAATCCGGTACCGGCAATGCCCTTTGTATTACTTCCCCTGTAATAAGGTTGAAACAAATGGGGCAGATCTTCGGCAGGTATACCTATACCATCATCGCTAACAGTGATAACAAGCGTATTTTCCTGGTAAGACAAATGAATGGCCGGTGCCTTTTCGTGGGAAAATTTGAAAGCATTGCTAACCAGATTTGTAAATATTCTGGTCAGCTGACCAGAATTGGCCAGTATTTTGCAGGGCGTACCGGACATTGTGATTTGCAATGTTTTACGATCGTCCATAAGAGAACGGAATTGCTCCTTTAAAGGAAGGATTTGTTCTTCCACATAGAGTAGTTCTTTCTTTGCTTCAAAGTTGCCGGATAGTATGTTGTTGATAGTCAGCATCTCATCAAGCATATTATTCAGGGAAAAGATCTCTGAAGTGATCCTGGACAGCTGTTGTTCATAGAATGGATTCATATAACGATCTGCCTGGAGCTTGATGGAAAGTAGGTCAACGATAGACGCGATGGTGGTCAGTGGTGTCTTGAATTCATGAGCAGTAATGGCCAGTACATTACTGGCAGTACTCAGTAATGTGCTGCTCTCTGAAGTATGCGTGGAGTTCATTGTTCTAACTTTTAATAAATGGCTGACGAACAATATGTAGAGAATGTCCACAGGTGTTGACTACACAGTTCGCTTCCAATTGAAAAGCAAAATACTTAATAAAGGAGTAATTATCTAGTGAGTATTTAATTTTAAAATGTATTTTTACCTTTGGATTGAAAACTGTGATAATATTCCGAAAAAGTTAACTCAAAGATCATATATAAATTAGTGTTATAAAATAGGTGGGACTGAGAGTGCACATGGCTTTATCTTTATTGTTTTAATAATCAATGACTTGCGTATATGCTTTATGATTTCTCGTTTTTGGAACTATTTTTGCAACAGTAAGTAACTTTTATATGCCATATTTTTTTATTGAACCGATTATGAACCTTGCTAACTTTTTACCCCTATGATCAATATTGGAATTATAGAAGACAATTATTTCCAGTTGAACAATTACAAGGAGTTTTTAGAAGATTTTCAAGAGTGTAAGGTCGTATTTGCTTGTAAGTCAATGGAGGAGTTTAGAGCCCTCCCATTTAAAGAGACTGAGGTAAACGTAATATTGCTGGACATTTCATTACCAGGGGAATCAGGCATACAGGGTATGCAGGAAATAAAAAGGGTTTACCCTGAAGCAAAGCTTATTGTACTGTCGGGACACGATGGGAAACATTATGTAATTGAATCGATCCGCCAGGGCGCGAATGGTTATATTATTAAGACCAGCCGTTTAATGGAGATCTATCATTCAATTATGGATGCTGTCAGCGAAGGAGGCACTCTTTCTCCTAAAGCGGCCCATTTACTCATTAATTATATTGCCAAGGACCCCCTGGAGGATATAAAACATAAGCTGACTAAAAGAGAATATGAATTGCTCGCCCTGTTAAAGGAAGGCTACTCATATAAGGAGATGGCAGAGAAGCTTTTTGTGACTGTTTTCACTGTGAACCAGCATCTGAAGAAGATTTACCAAAAACTTAATGTTGCCACAAAATCAGAACTAATTTCGAAGATCTGGTCAAATAGTTTGTATTCTTTCTTTTTAATTACGAATTCTTGGATTTTTTTTCAAATGCTTTCGTTTAAAGATATGACGCTATTTGGGTGAGAGTATATACTTTAATTAGTAGGCACGTTTGTGTTATAGGGGCGTTTTTTACTGTATTGAGTAGTGTTCGTGACGACCCTGATAAACTAATATTGTAGTACGGAAAGCGCGGAAGAAAAACCTTTAAATATTTAAAACGGTAAGATGATTCTAAAGAAGGATTATTTGCGTTATATCTTTGTTGTTCCGGTCCTTATCTGCTGTTTCTTTTTTACATCTTGTGTCAGTACACAGAAATCAGTTTATTTCAAAAATCTTCCTGATACTGTTATTGCCCCCGTGAAAGGAAATTTTGAGCCGGTAATTCAAAAAAATGACGTTTTGCAAATTATTGTGAGTAGCATGAACCCCGAGGATGCTATTGTATTTAACACCCCAAGTACTGCAACCACCGGAGCTGCGGGAGGTGGCACCCAGGTAACAGGTTATCTGGTCAGTGAGCAGGGATTTATTGAATATCCGGTACTTGGACATGTAAAAGCTGCAGGTCTTACAAAAGAACAACTGACCACCTATCTGCGTGATGAGTTGAACAATAGAAAACTCATGAGAGATCCGGTAGTAAGTGTGAGGTTCCTCAATTATCGTGTAACTGTTCTTGGTGAAGTAAGCCGGCCAGGTGTTTTCGCTATCAATAACGAAAGAATGTCGATAATGGAAGCGTTGGGTGTGGCAGGTGATATTACTATCTACGGTAAAAAAGACAATGTACTGTTAATCAGAGATGTAGAAGGGCAAAGAGTGATCAAACGGCTCAACCTGAACAATGATGACATCTTATCATCTCCTTATTATTACTTGCAATCCAATGACGTAGTGTATGTTGAACCAACCAAAGCAAGGGTGGTCAATGCAAGTGGCAACCGCCAGACAATATCTATCATCCTAAGCAGTATTTCACTGTTTGTGATTATTCTGGACCGGTTGATAATAAAATAAGTTGATGCTACTTAAATAATTCATCCTACAAACTTGTGTGAGAGCCATGCAACAGAAAGTATTAAATACGCGCACAAAACGAGAGGAACATACAGGCCTCCTGGAAATGATCAGGCATAAATATCAGCCTTACTGGCCTTTATTTGTGATTGCGTCAATAATTTCTTTCTCTATAGCCTATGTTTATCTGAAATATGCCACTCCGCTCTATAAAATATCTTCTACATTATTGATAAAGGAAGATGCCAGGGCCGTAGAAAGCTCTATCATAGAAATGATGGACCCTCTCGGATCAGGTAAGAAAATAGACAACGAAATAGAAATACTGAAGTCTCGCAGCCTTGCAAAGGCTGTTGTAAGAAACCTCAATCTCTATGGAGAGATCTTTGAAAGAGGTACTATCCGGGATGCGTCTATGTATAAACGAGCACCGGTACAGATCAAATTTCTTGATCCTGATCAGATTAACCCGATGGAGGGCATCGTGATGGACCTGAAATATGATTATAAGGGTCAGAAGCTCACCATGGGTGACGTAACTTATCCGCTGAATGATACAGTAACTACCACGCGCTGGGGACGTATATTAATAACACCTACTCCTGGTTTTAATCCTGCCAGTCTGCACGATAAACAGCTGTATATACGTATTGCGGGTGAAAAGGCACTGGCCGGCGTATTTCTTGGCAATCTGAAAATTGCACCTGCCAATAAACAGGCAAATGTACTGAGACTGGAGTACGTTGATGCAGTGCCTCAGAAGGGGATGGATATGCTGAATGAGCTGATGAGGACATACGATGCGGAATCTATCGATGATAAGAATAAGACAGCATCCAAGACGATGTCATTTGTGGAAGACAGGTTACGTATTATCACAGCAGAACTGAGCCAGGTAGAAGGCCAGATCGAGCGTTATAAAACTGAAGAAGGAATTGTTGATATCAGCGAGCAGAGTAAACTGTTCCTGGCATCTGTAAAGGAAAATGATGCGCAGTTAAGTGAAGCTGATATGCAATTGTCAACACTGGATGCTGTTGAGCAATATGTTAAAAATAAACAACATTCTGAAGACAACGTAGTACCTGCTACTATCGGTATTGCAGATCAGACATTACTGGGACTGCTGACCAGGTTGCAGGAAACGGAATTACAGCAGGATAAACTGCGTAAAACGACCGGCGAGAATAGTCCCCTGCTGGAAAGCCTGAATGCTCAGGAGGAAAGATTGAGACCGGCTATCATGGACAATATCCGGAGCTTGCGTGCCAACATGGAATCCGGAAGGGCAAAGCTGGCTGCCCAGAATGCACGCTTCAGATCACTGCTGCAGGGTGTACCTAATAAAGAAAGGACATTACTGGAAGTAAGCAGACAACAGGCTATCAAGAATAACATCTATACTTTCCTGCTGGAAAAGCGTGAAGAGACAGCATTACAATATGCTGCCGCTATCTCCGACAGCCGTATTATTGATCTGGCTGAAGCAGATACCTTCCCTTTCAGTCCGAAGAAATCCATGGTGATGGCGTTGGCTATCATAGCGGGTCTGGCCGCTGTAGCAGGCTTCATTGCAGCGAAAGATCTGATGAACAATAAAGTAATGTTCCGGTCAGATATCGAAAAAGGGACTTCTGCACCGATCATTGCCGAGATTATGTTCGACAAGAGTGGTGGTATTGCCATTACAGAGGGAAGACGTACGCCTGTTGCAGAGCAATTCAGGGCGCTTCGTACTACCTTATCTTATATCGGTATTAATGGAGATAATAAAACTATTCTGGTCACTTCTTCTATCTCCGGTGAAGGAAAGAGTTTCATTGCTGTAAACCTTGGACTGAGCCTTTCACTGACAAAGAAGAAAGTAGTGTTGCTGGAATTTGACCTCCGTAAACCGAAAGTAAGTAAGATTCTGAATGTGCCACATCATCCGGGTATCAGTAATTACCTGGCAGGCCATTCTTCACTGAGTGATATTTTAAAACAGCCAATAGAGAATAACGAATACATGTACCTGCTTTCCGCAGGTGTGATACCACCAAATCCAACCGAGTTGATTTTGAATGGCAGACTTGAACATCTGCTGGCCACTTTAAGAGCTTCATTTGACTATATCATTATTGACACAGCTCCGGTGGGGCCTGTTACTGACGCACGTTTGCTAGCGCCATATGCTGATGCTACGCTGTATGTGGTACGTCATGAAAGGACACCGAAGTTCAATCTGAAAATGGTAGAAGATCTGTATGAACAAGGGGACCTTGGCAAGTTGAATATCGTATTCAATGGTCTGAAAATGCGTGGACTGCCCGGTTATGCATATGGTTATGGCGGAGGCTATGGTTATGGCAGCGGACAGGGTTACGGATATGGGTACACAGACGACCACAAAAATGGTACTGTGAAGAAGGGACGTTTTACTAAAATTTTTAAATAATAGATGTATTCCGCCAGTCACCGAATCTGACGGAACTCATTGAAAACTATTGCTATTGAAAACTACTCATGTGACTGAGGAGGCGAAGCTATGCCAACTTTTTACCTCCTCTTTTCCCGCCTTTGTACTTTCCACTTTACTTGATAATGAGTCATGCTTTATTAACTTTTAAATCCTCTGATATGGAACAGAAGACACACACATGGTATGCAGTCTACACTAAACCAAGATGGGAGAAAAAAGTGGCGGATGCACTTGTTCGTAAGCAGATTGAAACATACTGCCCAATAAACAAGGTAACGCATCAGTGGAGTGACAGAAAGAAGATTGTGGAAGAGCCCCTTTTTAAGTCGTATGTGTTTGTGCGTATTCCGGAAGACAAAAAGACGCTCGTGCGTGAAACAAGTGGTATCGTAAACTTCGTTTACTGGTTGGGTAAACCCGCCAGCATTCCTGATCATGAGATCGATCTGATCAAACGTTTCCTGCGTGAGTATCAGGACGTGGAAGTTGAACGTTTCCCGATACACGAGGACGATCTGATCCGGATCACCGCAGGTCCTTTGATGCATCAGCATGGAAGGGTAGTGGAAACAGGCAAGAATACTGTTAAAGCTGTATTGTACAGCATGGGATTCTCGCTGATCGCTACCGTGAAAACAAGTGATCTGATGGTGCTCAGTACTAACGGTAAAGAATATGCCGGCGCCGGTAAAATGGGCGTTGGAAATCCTATTTAATATATCAAGCCTGAACACTATGCTACACGTATTATTATGTGGAGGGTCGGGAACCCGTCTCTGGCCGCTATCCAATAAACAGACGCCAAAGCAACTGCTGCCGTTATTTGACGGACAGAGTTTATTACAACTCACATGGGTACGTAACAGTACTTTCTGTGAGCATGTAATGGCTGTCGTAAATGAACAGCAGTCTGAAATGGTGTCCAAACAACTGGGTGAAGCAGGTGCTCAGCATGTACAGATGATGGAAGAGCCAGTGGGGCGTAATACCGCTGCCGCAATTGCATTGGCGGCATTTTCCGCACCCCCTGAAACGATTCTCCTCATCACGCCGGCAGACCATCTCATAGGTACGCCTGACCTGTACGCAGAAACAATAAAGAAAGCCGGAGAACTGGCTACGGAAGGACATCTGGTAACGATTGGATTACAGCCAGCCTATCCCGAAACAGGATATGGTTACATCCAGTATACCGGTTATGATGTAGTACGTTTTACGGAAAAGCCAAATAAAGTGACTGCGGAAGCAATGTTGCAAAGCGGCGACTACTTATGGAACAGTGGTATCTTCTGTGGTAAAGCAGGCGTATTGTTACAGCAACTGCTGGAACATGCTCCTGAGATCTATGCAGCAGCAGCAGAAGCCGCACTGATCTGGAGAGAGACCGGTTCTATTCCGCTGGCAGCAATGGAAGCCATTCCTTCAGACAGTATAGACTATGCTGTGCTGGAGAAAAGCAATATTGTAAAAGTAGTGCCTAGCGCTATGCAATGGAGCGATGTAGGTGGTTATGAAGCCCTGGCGGAAGCCCTGGCAAGTCATTACCGCTATAGTAATCACCAGGCCGTATTTATAGAGAGCGATCCTGTAAACAGCATGGTAATAGGAAAAGATAAACTGGTAGCATTAGTTGGCGTCGAAAATGTGGTGGTGGTGAATACTCCCGAAGTACTGCTGATCTTACAGAAAGGAAAGGGACAGGAAGTGAAACAATTGCACCAATGGGTAAAGGAAAACAGGCCTGAACTGCTATAAACAATATTCAACCGTATGCAACTTAACGATAAGATCTATATAGCCGGTCACCGTGGTATGGTGGGCGGTGCGATCAGCAGAAGACTGAAGACGCTGGGATATGTGAACCTGGTAACGAGAAGCTCCGCAGAACTGGACCTCCGCTCGCAGGCAGATGTGAATGAATTTTTCAGCAAAGAGAAACCGGACTATGTGTTCCTGGCTGCTGCCAAAGTAGGCGGTATCCATGCCAACAATACTTATCGTGCAGAATTCCTGTACGATAACCTCATGATGGAAACCAACATCATCCATGCTGCCTGGAAACATGGCGTTAAAAAGCTCATGTTTCTTGGTAGCTCTTGTATTTATCCTAAGATGGCCCCACAGCCATTGCAGGAAAGCAGTCTGCTGACAGGCCCGCTGGAACCAACCAACGAGCCTTACGCGATTGCTAAAATAGCGGGTATCAAATTATGTGAAGCATACCGCGATCAGTATGGCTGTAACTATATCAGTGTGATGCCAACTAACCTTTATGGTATCGGCGACAACTATCATCCTGAAAATTCACACGTGCTGCCTGCATTGATCCGCCGCTTTCATGAAGCGAAGGAAGCCAAAGCACCCAGCGTTACGGTATGGGGAAGTGGTACGCCAAAACGTGAATTCCTTTTTGCAGACGATCTCGCAGCAGCCTGTGTATTCCTCATGCTGCATTATGATGAGAAAGAACTGGTGAACATCGGAACAGGGGAGGACCTGAGCATACGTGAACTGGCAGAAACCGTGAAAGAGGTAGTA
The DNA here is from genome assembly GCF_003014595.1 of Chitinophaga ginsengisoli. GTDB lineage: Bacteria > Bacteroidota > Bacteroidia > Chitinophagales > Chitinophagaceae > Chitinophaga > Chitinophaga ginsengisoli. Next base: position 279,890 of record NZ_PYGK01000005.1, read on the forward strand.
TGTTATGAAGGTGATATCGTTTTTGATACTTCCAAACCGGATGGTACACCACGTAAACTGATGGATGTGTCAAAGCTGCACAAACTCGGATGGAAACATAGCGTGGAGCTGAAAGAAGGACTGGTACAGGCTTATGCCGATTTCCTTCATAAGAAGCACATGGTTGCATTATAAAAAGAATTATAAACAGCGTCTCAATCTTAATACACATGAAAGCAATCGTAATAGGAACAGGATATGTAGGGCTGGTTACCGGTGCCTGTCTCGCAGAAGTAGGCACGCAGGTAGTTTGTGTGGATGTTAATGCCGAAAAGATCAATAACCTTCAGAAAGGTATTTTACCTATTTATGAACCGGGCCTCGAAGAGATCGTTACCCGCAACTACAACAATGGCCGTCTCGCTTTCAGCACCAACCTTGCTGAAGTGATTCCCGGTGCAGACATCGCTTTCATTGCCGTAGGTACACCTCCCGGTGAAGATGGCAGCGCCGATCTGCAATATGTATTGCAGGTTGCGAAAGAAATCGGTACACATATGACCGATTACCTGGTAGTGGTAACAAAGAGCACTGTACCGGTAGGTACTGCTGTGAAGGTGAACAGGGAGATTAAACAGGCTATGTTAAACAGAAATGCACTGATCGACTATGATGTGGCTTCTAACCCTGAGTTCCTGAAAGAAGGCGCTGCTGTACAGGACTTCCTGAAACCTGACCGTATCGTGGTGGGTGTGAATACAGACAGAGCGAAAGAAATGCTGGAGCGCCTGTATCATCCATTCCTGCTGAATGGTCGTCCTATCATTTTCATGGACATCGCTTCTGCAGAAATGACCAAGTATGCTGCAAATGCGATGCTGGCAACAAAAATTTCCTTCATCAATGATATTGCCAACCTGTGCGAACTGGTAGGCGCTGATGTGAATAAAGTACGTAAAGGTATTGGCAGCGACGCCAGGATCGGTAACGCCTTTATCTACCCAGGTATCGGTTATGGTGGTTCCTGCTTCCCTAAAGATGTAAAAGCACTGGTGCAGACAGGTAAGGAGTATGGCCACGGATTACGTATCCTGGAAGCTGTAGAAGCAGTGAATAATGATCAGAAAAAAGTGTTGTTCGGCAAGATCAACAGGCACTTCGATGGTATGCTGAAAGGTAAGACCTTTGCAGTATGGGGATTATCTTTCAAACCAGCTACTGACGATATGCGTGAAGCATCCAGCCTGGTATTGATAGAGTCCTTACTGGAAGCCGGCGCGAATGTACAGGTGTTCGACCCTGTAGCGATGCATGAAGCGAAGAAAACACTGGGCGAAAGCGTTAAATGGTGTAACGACATGTATGCTGCTGCAGAAGGCGCTGACGCTGTAATGCTGGTAACAGAGTGGAATGAGTTCCGCCTGCCTGACTGGACACGTGTAAAACAATTATTGAAAGCGCCTGTTGTATTTGACGGCAGGAACATATATGATAACGTATATCTTGAGAAGAGCGGTTTCACCTGCTACAGCATTGGTGTATCTCATCCGGCTGTAAGCGTGCTCTCCGGAAGTTAATCATATTCCCCACTTATCTTAATTAAATTATTTTGTATGAAAGTTGCTTTAATCACCGGTGTAAATGGACAGGACGGCGCATACCTGGCAGAACTACTGCTTGAAAAGGGGTATATGGTACACGGTGTAAAACGCCGTGCCTCATTGTTGAACACTGACAGGATCGATCACCTTTATCAGGATCCTCACGCTGAGAATGTACGTTTCAAACTGCACTACGGCGATATGACCGACAGTACTAACCTGATCCGTATCATCCAGGAAACACAGCCTGACGAGATCTATAATCTCGCAGCAATGAGCCATGTAAAAGTGAGTTTTGATACACCGGAATATACTGCCAATGCAGACGGTATCGGTACCCTCCGCTTACTGGAAGCACTGCGTATTTTAAAGCTGGAGAAGAAAACAAAGATCTATCAGGCAAGTACTTCAGAACTGTATGGCCTGGTACAGGAAGTACCGCAGAGAGAAACGACTCCTTTCTATCCGCGTAGCCCTTATGCTGTAGCGAAGTTATATGCATACTGGATCACGGTGAACTATAGGGAGGCATATGGTATGTTTGCCTGCAATGGTATCCTGTTCAACCACGAAAGCCCGCTGCGCGGCGAGACTTTCGTAACTCGTAAGATCACTCGTGCTGTTGCTGCTATCGCATTAGGTTTACAGGACAAACTGTACTTAGGTAACCTGGATGCCCGTCGCGACTGGGGGCATGCAAAAGATTATGTGGAGGCGATGTGGAGAATTCTGCAACAGGATACACCGGAGGATTATGTGATTGCAACAGGTATCACCACGCCGGTACGTGAATTTGTACGTATGGCGTTTAACGAACTGGGTATTGAACTGAAGTTTGAAGGTAAGGGTGTGGATGAAGTAGCATATGTAAGCGCCTGCCGCAACAAAGAATATATTCTGCCAATAGGCAAACAGGTATTAGCTGTGGATCCTGCGTATTTCCGTCCTACTGAGGTAGAACTGCTGATAGGCGATCCGACGAAAGCAAAGACGAAATTAGGTTGGGAACCGAAGTATGATCTGCAGGAACTGGTAAGTGAGATGGTGACCTGCGACGTGGAGTTATTCAGAAAGGACAATAAAACACAGTGGGAACAACTGGCAGGATAAGGGCTTGCTTTGCCGAAATGCGTTATGCGAGTAAAAGTTTTTAATCAGTTATCTAATAATCCGAAGTACGCCAAAACATTAGAGTGGGTTAAACTGGTTACCATGACCGGTTTTGCCCAGGTGTTTGTACAGGCTATCAGTCTTGTGAGTGGTATCCTTGTGATACGTATGCTGGAACCCGAAGAGTACGCGTTGTATACCCTTGGCAATACCATGCTGGGTACGATGACGGTACTGGCTGACGGGGGTATCTCTACCGGGGTCATGTCGCAGGGAGGGAAGGTCTGGCTGGACCGTACCAAATTGGGTACCGTTATGGCCACTGGAATGGATCTGAGGCGGAAATTCGCCGTAGGCAGTTTGCTGGTATCCGTACCGGTACTGCTTTATCTGATGCGGCATCACAATGCCAGCTGGCTGATGTCCGTCCTGATCATCCTCTCGCTTATTCCATCCTTCTTTATGGCCTTGTCGGGCACCTTGCTGCAGATAGCGCCTAAGCTGAGACAGGATATTGGTCCGCTGCAAAGGAATTCGGTCATACTGAATGTTGGCAGGCTGGTATTACTCGCGCTGACCATTTTTATTTTCCCATGGGCGTTTGTCGCCATCCTGGCTGCAGGTCTTCCGCAGATATGGGGCAACTTCAATCTCCGGAAGATCTCTGCCGGTTATGCAGACTGGCATCAGAAGCCGGATCCACAGGTCCGCACAGAGATCCTGAAGATGGTGAGAAGATTGCTGCCGATGGGTATTTATACATGTCTTTCGGGACAGATCACCATCTGGCTGATCTCCATCTTCGGAACTACAAGAGGAGTAGCGCAACTGGGCGCGTTGGATAGGCTATCGATGGCGCTTAGCTTTATTACGATATTATTTGGTACCCTTATCTTACCGAGGTTTTCCCGGTTGCCGAATAACTCAGGTCTGTTATTGCGGCGTTTCTTACAGATCCAGGCAGGGCTGCTTGCTATGAGCGCCTGTATCATTCTGACTGTCTGGTTGTTCTCTACACAGATCCTGATGATCCTCGGGCCCAATTATTCCGGGCTGACAAAAGAGGTGGTGCTGAAGATTGTTATCAGTTGCCTCGGGATTATCTCTACTTCCACTTTTTCTCTTTTTACAAGCAGAAGCTGGGCTATCAATCCATTCATTTCAATTCCTGTTAGTGTTGCCTCGATAGCGTTGGGTGTAACATTCATTGATGTGTCTTCCCTGGGAGGGGTATTGACGTTAAATATCATGATACAACTGATCCAGGTAACGATGAACGTTACTTATACGCTGATCAAGATCCGCAGGACTAACAACTCAACATTACCTACAGAAATTTAATAAGGATATTATATGAATTATTACTATCAGGTAGAAGGATTACTTCGGAACAATATCGGAGATGTACTTCAGGGAATGGTCGCTAAAGATCTGTTACCTGAAGGCGCGAAGGTAGCCGACAGGGAAGCGCTGGCTGACCTGGCAAGTAACGAAAAGGGAATGCTGATAGCCAATGGCTGGTACATGCACTCCTTTAAGAAGTTTCCTGCACCAGATAATATCACACCTGTATATGCAGCTGTACACATCGCTAATTCTGCTTTGCTGGCGGATGCAGGCGTAAGGGAACATTTCAGAAAACATGCGCCTATCGGTTGCCGCGATACAAAAACATTACAACTGCTGCTGGGCTGGGGCATTCCTGCTTATTATTCCAGCTGCCTGACCATTACTGCAAAATCCCGCGGTCCTGTTACCAACAATCCTGACGGAGATGTGGTGCTGGTAGATAATGTAGATCATCCGGTACCTGATGCTGTATTCAATAAACTGGAAACCTTACTCGGTAAGAAACTGGTAAGGATCTCCCACGATCCACCAGATACATCCGGTGATATCGAATCATATGCCAGGGTTTCCGAAAAGCATATGGACCACCTGCTGGCCACCTATTGCAAGGCTTCATTGGTACTGACCACCAAGATCCACTGCGCATTGCCATGCCTGGGTATGGGGGCCAATGTGAAACTGATCCATCCGAATCCATCTGATCCGCGTCTGGCAACAGTAGCGGAGTTCATCGATATTATTTCCTATAAGGAGATCCTGGAAAGGACCAACATGGACAGCTCTCCTGTGAATAAAGAGGCGCTTGAAAAGAGAAGACAATTCCTGCTGGAGCTGGTGGCCGACTCTATCAAAGAAGGCGCTAATGCTGTACAGGCATCCGGTAAAATGAAGTATCGTCTGATCAGGGCTAAAGCTGCGTTGATGGCGAAACTGTATCGCCTGGGCGTCGTATTGTCTTACCGTGTTGGATTTGCAAAGGATAAGATTGAAAGAGTATATGGCGCAGGCTTCTGATAAAAAAAGGATACTGGTCTATACTACCCAGTTGATGGAAACAGGGGGGATAGAAAGTCACCTGCAGGAGTTTTGCAGGCAGATGGCAGCAGCAGGTAATGAAATAGACCTGGTGGTGCTGAATGCTGCTATGACACCTGAAACAGAAGCATTCTACAAACGTACCTGCCGTTGGGTGTACTTCGGTAAACATGGACGTTCCTATAAGCGTTTACTGTGGATGTTGCAACTGGGTATTAAACTGCGTAGCAACCGTCAGTATGATGCCGTATATACTAACGGACAGGGAGAAAGCATTTGGTTATTTTCCCGTATGCTGCCTGCCTACAACAAGTGGGTACATCATCACCATACTTCCGGCGACGCGAAAGATCAGGCTACCTGGGGTGCGAAATACAGGAAGACATTGCAGGCCGCAAATACCATTGTTGCCTGCTCCTTCAGGAATGCCGGTGATATGAAGGTGGTATTAAACCGCCAGATAGACGTGATACCGGTATTTTCCAGGAATGTGGAAGTACCTTTTACAGAAGGTCCGGCAGGCAAACTACGGTTTGGTTATTATGGTCGCCTGATCCCTGAAAAAGGGATCGATCTGATTTGCCGGATGAGTGAAGATGCAGATCTGAAAGATATAGAGTTTCATCTCTGGGGGGAAGGAAAACAATATCCTGCGGGATATTTTGACCGTTATCCCAATGTACGTTTTCATGGTCCTTTTGCGGGCGAGGACGGCTTAAAAAAGGCGATAGCGCAACTGGATGTATACCTGTTGTTGTCTACACACCCCGAAGGGCTGCCTGTGAGCCTGCTGGAGGCGATGAGTGCAGGACTTCCCTGGCTGGCAACCGACAGGGGAGGCATTCCGGACATCGCTTGTGACCCGCAGGCAACACGCGTAATACCAGCCGGTTCTTCTTATGAAGAGTCAAAAGCGGCTGTAATGACCTTTGCGAAAGATATCAGGAGTGGCCTGGTAACAAAAACGGCCCAGAAAGAATTGTATGCGCACAGGTTCTCTGCAGCAGCATTACGTCTGGCCTGGGGCGATATACTTGGATTACATAAGCAAAACTAAGAATGGTCATCATATCTCATCCTACAGGCAATGCGAATGTCAGAGCTGCGGTAGCGGGGCTGGCAGATGCAGATATCCTGTCTGAGTTTCATACGGCAATTGCTTCATTTCCGGGGAGCACACTGGACCGCCTCGGCGGAATAGGCCCCCTGTCAGAGATCAGGCGTCGCGGTTTCGAAGCCCGTTTGCAGCCTTTTACCAAAACCTGGCCCTGGTTTGAACTGGGCCGCCTGGTGGCAGCAAAGGCCGGGTTAAAAAGCCTGGTAAGACATGAGAAAGGCATGTTCTCAGTAGATGCGGTGTATCATAACATGGACAGACGGCTCACCAACCGCCTGAACAAAGTAGCCCGTGAAGTGAACGCTGTATATGCTTATGAAGATGGGGCTATGTTTACTTTCCGTGAAGCAACCCGCCTGGGACTAAAATGTCTGTACGACCTGCCTATCGGTTACTGGCGTACTTCCAGGCATCTGCTGGGCATTGAAAGGGAACGCTGGCCGGAATGGAAGAATACCCTGATAGGATTTAATGCTTCACAGGCAAAACTGGACAGGAAGGATGAGGAGCTGAAACTGGCTAACAGGATCTTTGTAGCGAGCAGTTTTACCGCGAAGACACTGAATGATTATCCCGGCAAACTGGCGCCGGTAGATGTGATACCTTATGGTTTCCCGGCTGTTACAGGCAGCAGGGATTATGAGAAGATCTCTGGCCGTCCGCTGAAGTTATTGTTCGTCGGAGGGCTGTCTCAACGTAAAGGTATCGCTGATCTCTTTGCTGCGGTAGAACGATTGGGAAATGCAGTAACGCTGACAGTAGTGGGTAAGAAAGTAACGGAAGATTGTCCGGCGCTGGATGCAGCCCTCACTAAACATACCTGGATTCCCAGTATGCCACATGCGGAGATCCTCAAAACGATGAGATCACATGATGTACTGTTGTTCCCATCCCTGTTTGAAGGATTTGGGCTGGTAATTACAGAGGCAATGTCGCAGGGCACTCCCGTGATTACGACAGATCGTACGGCAGGTCCGGATCTTATCACACATGGAAAGAACGGTTGGCTGGCAGAAGCCGGGTCTACTGACGCTTTATACAATGCAATAGCAGCGCTGCTGAATCAGCCGGACAATATACCGGTAGCAGGACTGGCGGCAATGGAGAAAGCCCGCAGCAGACCATGGCAGGTTTACGGACAGGAGCTGGCGACAGCCATCATACATGCATAAATGACCCACTAACTATGATTAAAAGGCCAAGACTTGAATTTTTAGACGGTATAAGAGGGCTCTGTGCGCTATACGTGGCGTTCTATCACGCGGTGTTCTTTACCGGCAACGGTATTGAAAAAACACAATTCACCGGTGTATTTAAGCCGCTTACATACCTGCTGGAGTTTGGTCATTATTCCGTTGCAGTGTTCATCGTGTTATCAGGTTTTTGCCTGACGATCCCGGTAGCATTATCAGAGAACAGGGACCTGCGCGGAGGCTTCAAAACTTATATCAGAAGGCGTGCGCACAGAATATTGCCGCCTTATTATTTCGCATTATTACTTTCATTACTGCTGATATGGGCACTGCCCTTAATGCAAACCCCGCATGATACTGCATGGGATTCCAAACTACCTGTGAAGCTGGAAAGTATCGTGACACATCTTTTACTGGTGCATAATATCCATACGCACTGGATCTTTAAAATAAACGGGCCGCTGTGGAGTGTGGCTACAGAATGGCAAATCTATTTCACCTTCCCGGTATTATTGTTACTGTGGCGTCGTTATGGGTTAGGAGCAGCAACTGCAGCAGCTGTAGTTGTGGGCATTTTACCTGAACTGGTATTGCCTCACCGCGTTAGCTTCTGGTGGTTACACCCCTGGTACCTGGGATTGTTTGGTATAGGAATGGCTGCCGCTATCGTTGCTTTTGATACGAGGGGTACAACAGAAAAAGTGAAGCGTCTTGTAGCCAACGGTTGGATTGTGAGTGGCCTGGTATTGCTGGTAGTAGCCTTACTGGCACTAAGCAAACCATTGAACCTGTCGCTGACCTTTACGGAAGTGATGGTAGGACTGGCAGTGAGCGCCGTGATAGTATTCTATACACTGAAGGAACATGCTATGCAGGATCGTTCATTGTTGTTACGTTTCCTGAATGGAAAGGTGGCAGTGGGACTCGGTGCTTTTTCCTATAGTATTTACCTGATCCACAGTCCGATATTGGCTGCGATCAATCTTTATACACTGAATATACAGATGACAGACAACATGCGTTTGCTATTTATGCTTTTAGTAGCCGTACCAGTGTCTGTATTGTTGGCATATGTGTTTTATTTACTGGTAGAACGCCGTTTCCTGAATATGCCGCCAAAGGCAGCAGCAACGCCCGCAACACCTGTTATAAATGTTTCCGGAAATTATGAATCAGTCTCCCAATAGAAGTCAGGTTGCAGCAGACCGCTTAGCTGAAATAGCAGCCCTGCGTTATCAGCAGCTCACGGCATTCAACTCAGAGAGGTTGATGCTGCGGCTGAAGCAAGGGGTATGGGCGTACTTTTTACTGTTGTTGTTTGAAGGTGCGTTACGCCGCTGGATATTACCATTCCTGGCTACGCCATTGCTGGTAGTACGTGACCCGGTGGCGTTGTGGCTGATCATCGTTTGTCTACAGCGGAAGATACTCATCCCTGCATATTCACTCTCCCTTATGACAATCATCGGTGTGCTGGGACTCATTGCCGCACTTACGGTGGGGCATGGCAATCCTTTTGTGGCAGCGTACGGAGCGCGTATTCTCCTGATACACTTCCCAATGATGTTCGTCATAAGGAGCGTCTTTACCCGCAAAGATGTAGTACAGCTGGGAAAGGCCATGGTGATGATTGCCATACCGATGGTAGTATTGATCGCAGTACAGTTTTACAGTCCGCAGACGGCCTGGGTGAATAAAGGAGTGGGCGATGCTGAAGGAGGCGCCGGGTTTAGCGGGGCCTTAGGCTTTTTCCGTCCGCCGGCAACATTTTCATTTACTAATGGAACCACTTTGTTCTTCAGCTTTCTGGCGCCTTTCGTCTTCTATTTCTGGCTGAGTAATGAAAAGGTCAATCGCTGGATATTGATCGGGGCCACCGGTGCCTTGTTGATGTCGATACCTCTTTCTATCAGCCGTGCATTGCTTTTTCAGATTATTATCACGTTGATGTTCTGCCTGTATGCAGGCTCCAGCAACCCTAAATATGCCGGTAGAATGTTTGGAGCGGTGCTCGGTCTGCTGGTGTTGGTAGCGCTGCTTAGTCAGACAAGTATTGTAGGGGGAGCTATTGAAGCATTTACCGCGCGGTTTGAAAACGCGAATGAGAGTGAAGGTGGAATGGAAGGTGTATTTCTTGACCGTTACCTGGGCGGGATGCTGGGCGCTTTCTCAGCTACTTCAGATATGCCGCTGTGGGGATATGGTATCGGGATGGGAACGAACGTAGGTGCAATGCTGCTGACGGGTGGATTTACCTTCCTGATAGCAGAAGGTGAGTGGGGCAGGGCAGTAGGCGAACTGGGACCTATTTTAGGATTAGGGCTGGTATTTATCCGTATAGGATTGGCCGGCAGCCTGGCATTGGAATCGTTCAAAAAATTGCGCACAGGAGACATCCTTCCCTGGATGTTACTGAGTGACGGTTTCCTGCTGGTAGCACAGGGAGGATGGGGACAGCCTACCTCACTTGGATTTGCAACACTGGTGGGAGGTCTTTTAATGGCATCATTGCGTGATGATGAAGAAGAGGAAGTACCGGAAACAGAAGATATGGGAGAGATGGCAGTTTAACATATTCCGCATACACATAACATAACCACAACAAAAACCGGATTCCTGATGAAACACGATGCCAACCCCGGGAGTAGCAGAATCGTCGTGCTGGACAGCCTGAGAGGGCTTGCCGCCATGATCGTTTGCCTGCATCATTTTTTGTTTATCAATGCCAACTATCTCCAGGTATATAAAGGACAAACCTGGTATGATATATTGTTCCGGATCTCTGAGTATAATAAAGAAGCGGTGCTGTTCTTCTTTGTTTTATCTGGCTTCTCTATCGGATTAAGCCTTAAGAATAAAGCACCTGACAGCCCTGAAACGATCAACGAGTATATTTACCGCCGGTTCAAAAGAATATTGCCTGTATATATATTAGCCCTGCTTTTTACATTGATCTCGGGTTTCGTTATGCATCAGGTCAATCTCCCGAACTACAGTGCCTGGAACATGCTGGGGAACATACTTTTCCTGCAGACGGCGGATATTGTAGAAGGCTCCTGGTTCATTCCCTATGGATTTAACGGCCCCCTATGGTCATTGTCGTTTGAGTTTTTCTTCTATTGCTTCTTCCCATTGGTATACCTTATCAACCGGAAGTATCTGGGCAAGATCAATATACTGGTGAAATATGCTGTGCTGCTGGTGTTATCTATTGCCGCATTTGCTGTTAACAAGATCTTCTTTATACCATATTTTGCTTTCTTCAGTTCATTCATTATCTGGTTATCAGGTTACCTGGTATCCAGAACATACCTGAAAGGACATACCTATCACTTGTTGTTTACGGGTGTTTTTGCGTGTGGTGTATTGTACCTGACAGCAGGCCGGCATTTTCTCTCCTCTAATACGCTGGCCTTCATTTGTAAGGGGCTGGTGATGGCTGCCGTATTTTACATGATCACCTTCTTTAGTAAATCGGAAACAGCACAGGCTATTTTTAAATGGCCGGTATGGATCCTGAATAAAATATTCAATTATGTAGGGAAGGGCAGCTATGCCACCTATGCCTTACACTACCCCCTGATGCTGATGCTGCGGTATTTTCATGTGAATATGATCGTACAGGTAGTATTGATCCTTCTTTTCATCATCTTATGTACAACAATAGAGGAAAAGACCATCAGATGGAAGCTCAATATGCTGCGGTTGAATTATACATCATTTTTCTTCAGAAGGTTTAATCTGGCCAGCTAAGAGGCCGCCATCCCACTTCATACCATGAGTAATACTACAAATATCTCCAGAATAGGATGGATAGATACCCTGAAAGGTATCGGTATTTTAACAGTAGTGGCGGGGCATATATTCCCTAACAGCATCGCCAGATACCTGTTCCTTTTTCATATGCCACTATTCTTTTTTATAGGCGGTTTTTTATTTAAACCTTCTGCCGACTGGAAAGAATATCTGACAAAAAAATCATTTCACTTATTAGTGCCTTATGTGGCATTCCTTTGCCTGATATACGTGCCATATGAAATTAAAGAGATACTGACGGGTAAGGAAACAATTGTCAAAGGTCTGGTAAGACCTTTACTGGGAGGCCGCTTCCTGATAGGATGGGTAGCAGTGTTCTGGTATGTGACCTGTTTCTTCCTGGTACAGCAGGTGATGAATTTCCTCGTGAACAAAGTGAGTAAAAAAATCATTGGATTGTTGATGCTGGTGAGTCTTGTGATCAGTTATGCCATCAATAGATTTTTACCTCATTTCCCCGGCCTGCCATGGAATGCAGATGTTGTACTGGCTGCGCTGCCCATCTTCTACATGGGCTATCTGTATAAAGGAGTACAGGGCGATCCTGGAAAATATAAATGGGTATGCTTTGTATTGCTGGCGGCTGTAATGGTATTCACTTATTACTATCCGGCCAATACATATGATATGAAAACAGGTAGCTATGGTATTCCTTTTGTTACGCTGTTCTCCGCGATGGTGGTGGTAATATGCCTGATAGAAATAGCGAAGACCATAGCGAAGTTCCCTGTTGCCAGCAAGCCATTCAATGAATTTGGTGCAGCGTCGATGATCATTATGTACCTGCATCAACCGATACAGTTCATTACATTGGAGCAATTTTCTATTGTGAATCCTGTGGCACGATTTTTTATAGCATTGGCCGTGTCAATGGGAGGGTATTATCTGTTCAACAGTTTTGCGATAGGACGTGCGCTTTTTATGGGCTCTCTGCCCGACTTTAATAAAGTGTTCAGGCGGGAAAAGTTAGCGACAGCATAGTAGATAAATATTGAGACTATATATATGCGAATTGTTTTAGTAGGGAATTATCCGAAGGACAGGCAGGAAAGTATGGAACGTTTCGCCCGTATGGTGGAAAGTGGTTTAAACGATGCCGGAAATACAACTGAGATCTGGCGGCCAACAGTCTTCTTTGGATCTTTTTTTAAAGCTACTTCCGGCGGGATTGGCAAGTGGTTTGGATATGTGGACAAGTGGATGTTATTCCCTTTAGTACTTCGTTTTAAAAACGCTTTCAGGCCAAAGGATACACAGTATCATATCTGTGATCATTCGAACGCTTTTTATCTTAAACATCTGCCAAAGCAACGTACGATCATTACCTGCCATGATGTATTAGCCATCAGGGGGGCGCGTGGGCATGCAGATGCTTATTGTCCTGCTTCTTCCTTTGGTAAAGTGATGCAGGAATGGATACTTTCTAACCTGATCAGTGCAAAGAAAATTGCCTGTGTGTCTCACCTCACGCTGAACCAACTGAAAGAGCTGGCCGCCGGAAAAGGAAAGGACGCATCCAACTGGCAGGTGATCCATAATGCTTTCAACGGCGATTTTTCTCCTGTAAGCAAAGCAGACAGTGAGGCTTTACTGAAAGATACAGGCCTGCGTGCAGATGAACCTTATATTCTGCACATCGGCTCCAAACTGCAACGCAAGAACAGGAAGATGCTGCTGGATATGGTGCATGTATTGGGTGATAAATACAAAGGAAAGATCTGTTATGCCGGCAATGAAATAGAAGAGTCATTACGTGCACATGCCGTGAAACTGGGACTGCAGGACAGGCTGGTGTCAGTAAAGAAACCACCACATGCTACATTAAAGGCATTATACAGCGGGTGTTATGCGTTTATTTTTCCTTCTTTCTCTGAGGGCTTTGGATGGCCGGTAATAGAGGCACAAGCCTGCGGAGCGGCTGTTGTTGCCAGCAGTATTGAGCCGATGCCGGAAGTGAGCGGAGGCGTGGCATTACATGCAGATCCTCATCAGCCACAGGCATTCGCTACTGAGTTCCTCAAATTATCTGATAAAGCAACCAGAGACGCTATAATTAACCAGGGTTTTGTCAATGTAAAACGTTTCTCTCCTGATATCATGATTAAGGCGTATTTATCCATGTATTCAAAGAACTAATATATCAGCAGATGATCCTAAAACTGATAACAGTGTGTTTACCCTGGCGCTTAAAACGCCTGGCATTACAAAGCTGGTTTAAATATAAAATTCATCCTACTGCACGCATAGGGCTGGCATGGGTATTCCCCGGGAAGCTGGTTATGGAGAAGAACAGCCGCATTGATCATCTTACGATAGCTGTGAACCTCGACCTGATGCAGATGAGCGAACACGCTAAAATAGGCAGGGGAAACTGGGTGACAGGTTTTGCTACCAATACTAATTCCAAACACTTCCGTCATCAGCCGGAGCGCAAAGCAGAACTGATCATGGGAGAGTGGGCAGCCATCACCAAGAACCATCATATAGATTGTACGAATTCCATCACTATAGGAAAGTTTACCACTATTGCCGGATACCAGTCACAATTGCTTACACACTCTATTAATGTGTATGAGAACCGCCAGGACAGTGCGCCTATCGTGATCGGTGACTATGCTTTTATAGGTACGAATGTCGTGATCCTCGGTGGGGCGGTATTACCGGGTTATTCTGTACTGGGTGCAAAATCTTTACTGAATAAACCATTCGATGAAGAATGGAAATTATATGCCGGCGTTCCTGCCAAGGCCGTGAGTGATATAGACAAAGATGCGAAATACTTCAGCAGGGCTGATGGATTCGTCTACTAAGCAACATTGTAAATATTAACCGACAAATTGTTAAAAGAAAGTAACAGAATGAACATCCTTCATGTAATCCCTTCTTATAAACCTGCTTACGTATACGGCGGCCCTATCTATTCAAGTTCGGCGCTGTGCGAACAACTGGTGGCGGAAGGACATAAGGTGACTGTAGTGACTACAACTGCTAATGGAAAAGAGGAGCTGAATGTACAGCAAGGCGTAGTACAGCAGGTAGATGGCGTGGATACGATCTACTTTAAACGTTTAACAAAAGATCATACACATTTTTCCCCGGCACTGATCAGTTATTTATACAGGAACATCAAAAAATATGATGCGGTGCATATCCATTCCTGGTGGAACCTGGTGAGCATCTTCACCCTGCTGGTATGTTATGTGAGAAGAGTGCGTCCTGTAGTTTCTCCGAGAGGAATGCTGAGTGATTATATCCTGGAAACGAATCACAATTTCCAGAAGAAGATCATACAGAAAGTAGTCGGTGATCCTTTATTATCTAAAGTGAAATTTCACGCTACTTCTCTTGCAGAAGTACACGAGATAAAGAAGATGTATCCTGCTTCACAGGTAGCGGAGATATTCAACTTCGTGACAGTGCCTGAAGGTCCGGTAGCACCTAAGACTGTTCAGCCAAAGATTAAGTTCGTTTTTCTGAGCAGGATAGATCCGAAGAAAGGACTGGAACTATTGTTCAAAGCACTCAGCATGGTCAGCTTCCCTTATGAACTGACGATAGCAGGTCCTTATAAAGAGGATTACCTGGAGCAGTTGAAAGCGCTGACGCGCGAATATGGCATAGATCAACATATCACCTGGGTAGGTCCGGTGTATGGTGATGCTAAGTTCAAGTTACTGCGCGATCATGATGTGATGGTACTGACCTCTTACAATGAAAATTTCGCCAACATCGTCATAGAGTCCCTGGCCATGGGTACACCTGTATTGATCAGCAACATGGTCGGATTAAGCACTTACATCAGAGATAATCAACTAGGTTGGATATCTGGCATCGATCCTCAGCATATTAAGGAAATACTGGAGCAGGTATATGCAGAAAGAGACAGACTGCCAACTATGTCTGCCGCCGCACCAGCGCTGATGCAGCGCGACTTCGACAGAAGCCGGCTGGTGAACAAGTATATCGAATTGTATAAGTCAAAATAAATCAGGGTGTCTAATTCTTTAACAGTTATCATCCTCAGCTATAACGAGGAGAAACATATTACCCGTTGTATTCAGAACCTGAAGCGCGTGTCAGACAATATTATCATTATTGACAGCATGTCTACTGACCGCACTGTTGAAATAGCGACCGCATTGGGGGCTACAGTTGTTCAGAGACCGTGGCCGGGCAATCACTCGGACCAGTTCAACTGGGCGCTGGACAATTGCAATATCACTACTACGTGGACCATGCGTATGGATTGTGATGAATACCTGCTGGATGAACTGATAGATGAGATCAATACAAAGCTGCCACTGGCTAAGCCGGAGACAGGAGGTTTTATCATCAAACGCCGTGTGATCTTCATGGATAAGTGGATGAAACGTGGCGGCTTCTATCCGCATCGATTGCTGCGTATCTGGCGTACAGGTACCGGTAAGCTGGAAGAGCGTGCTATGGATGAACATGTGGTATTGGAGAAAGGAGAAACGGAAGCTTTCCAACATGACATGGTGGACCACAACCTGAATGACCTCACCTGGTGGACACACAAGCAGAATAATTATGCTTCACGTGAAGTGAAAGATCTGCTGGATATAGAAAAAGGAACAACCTCTGCGAATAATGTGGATGTATCACTGAGCGGTGAACAGTCTTCCCGCAAGAGATGGATCAAGGAGAAAGTGTACAGTAAGATACCCTTGTTTGTACGTCCTTTCATTTATTTTATTTACCGCTACTTTATACGCTTAGGTTTCCTGGATGGTGGTGCAGGGCTTGTATGGCATTTCCTGCAGGGCTTCTGGTACCGCTTCCTGGTAGATGCCAAGATGTATGAATTAAAACGAAATAACAGGTTAAGATAGGGATGAGACTGAGCGTAAAGAGAAGTACTGTTGTAATTGCATTGATCGTTTATATAGCAGCATTGTTATATATCGTTTTCCTGGAGCCAACAAGGAGTAGCGGAGAACACTATGCACCGCCAAGATGGGTGCCACTGAAGAGTACTTATGACTTCATTATTGAAGCTGGTCATTCCATCAGATACTGGCTTTTCTTTCTACTGAATTTACTGGGCAATATCATATTGTTCATGCCATTCGGCGGTCTTACAGATGCATTGTCAGGAACACCTGCCAATAAAATTAGAGTGATAATCGCTGCATTTATTTTCAGCGGGTGTATCGAATTGATGCAACTGGCCTTCAGGATCGGTGTATATGATGCGGATGATATTCTGCTGAATACACTGGGTGCTTACGTGGGGCTTTGCATGTATCGATTCCTGGTAAAAAAGAATGTAGTACTTGTTTATAATAATTCCTGATAGCAATGGATAACTTTTATCTGTCACAGGTCCGTTTAAAAGACTTTAATGCTGCTGAAGGCCTGGACCGCGGCGCCGGTAAATTAAAGGAAACCTGCTGGTACATTGTCAAAATGCTGTTCTTCCTGACAGCCTTTCCTGTGCCATCCGGCATCAAAGCCAGACTATTGCGCCTGTTTGGAGCAAAGGTAGGAAGTGGTGTGGTGATCAAACCAAGAGTGAACATCCATTTTCCCTGGAAACTGGAGATAGGTAATGATGTATGGCTGGGTGAAGAGGTCTACCTGCTCAATTTTGAACCATTGGTGATAGGTAATAACGTGTGTATATCACAGCGTGCATTCCTCTGTGGCGGTAATCACGATTTCAGGCATCCTGCCATGCCTTACCGTAATGCACCCATTACACTGATGGATGGATGCTGGGTAGGCGCTTGTGTATTCATCGGGCCGGGTGTTACGATAGGAACGGATACAGTGATCACAGCAGGTTCAGTGGTGACAGCATCGGTAGCACAGAATGGTATATTCAAAGGTAACCCACTGGCTTTTGTGTCAGATAGGTGGAGATAACAAAAAACAGAAATCTATATAGCGGTATGTCCAAGCGATTACTATTGATTGGAGGTAATTTCTCGCCGGAGCCCACCGGAATAGGTAAGTATAATGGGGAAATGATCAAATGGCTGGCAGCACAGGGATATGATTGTACTGTCATTACCAGTTATCCTTATTATCCGGAGTGGAAGGTGCAACCTCCTTATGACAGGAACAAGAACTGGTATAAGAAAGAAGTGATAGAGAATAACGGACAGGGAGGAAAGATCACAGTATATCGTTGTCCGCAGTATGTGCCGGCAAAGCCTTCCGGCAAGACACGTATCATGCTGGACTTCTCTTTCGCCGTATCTGCCTTCTTCAAAATACTGCAATTGCTGCCCCGTAAAAAGTATCATGTAGTGATTACGGTGGTGCCACCATTTCACCTGGGATTACTGGCTGTATTGTATAAGAAATTCAAAGGTGCGAAGTTCTTCTACCACATACAGGATATGCAGATAGAGGCGGCGCGTGACCTGAATATGATCTCATCTCCAAAGCTCATTAAAGCATTGTTCGGATTGGAGCGCTACATCTTTAAGAACGCGGACATGGTGAGCAGTATATCAGATGGTATGATGCGCAGGATCCAGGAGAAAGCCGGCAAGGATATTTTCTTCTTCCCCAACTGGGTGGACGTGACCTTGTTCCATCCTATTGAAGACCGTGTAAAACTAAAGGCGGAATACGGCTTTAACAGCAATGACAAGATCGTGTTGTATTCAGGTGCGATCGGAGAGAAGCAGGGGCTGGAAGCAATTCTAAATACTGCCGAAACACTAAAGAGTGATCAACAACTGAAATTCCTGATCTGTGGTTCCGGTCCTTACAAGGAGAAATTAAAAGCAGAAGCAGAAGGGAGAGGTCTTGATAATGTTATATTCTTTCCGCTGCAACCATTTGAAAAATTCAATCAGTTCCTCAATATGGCCGATGTGCACCTGGTGATACAGAAAGGCAACGCAAGCGACCTGGTGATGCCATCCAAACTGACCACTATCCTGGCGGTAGGAGGGTTGGCACTGATCACCGCCAATAGCGGTACCAGCCTGTATGAACTGGTAGACAAGCATAATATGGGCATACTGGTTAAGGCAGAAGATCAGCAGGCGCTTACTGATGGCATTATCAGGGCTATGCAGGACAATGCTCCGGCGATAGCAAGGAACGGACGTGTGTATGCCGAAACACATTTGTCTGTAGGAAAAATAATGTCTCGTTTCGAGGAAGCGGTAGTTAGTTAACATCATTGAACCTTATTTTATGTTAGACCGATATCTTAAAATATGTAGCATTCAGATCCTTGTAATGGATTTTATTTGCCTCAATGCCTTCTTCTTTTTTACGCTTTACTGGCTGCAGCAATATGGCGTGCCGGTAAGTGTGAATAGAGATACTTTCCTGCTGGCCTCAAATATTGCGTGGGTTGTAGCCCTGTATACAACAGGTCTTTATTTTATGAGCCAGCAGATGTCTGTAGAGAGAATCATCAAAAAGCTGTTGCAGAGTATCATGTTATACCTGCTGCTGTTGCTGGTTTTTGTATTCCTGAACAAAGAAGCGTTTAACAGGATCTTCATCGTGACCTATATGACATTGTTCGTACTGGTTGTGCTGCTGGACAGGCTTTTCTTTTATATGCTTACCAACTACATCATTCACCGTAAAGAGATCGAACGCAAGGTGGTAATTGTAGGTTATAATGATCTCTCAAAACAACTGGTGGACAACCTGGTAGGTCGCAAAAGTAACCTGCGTTTTGAAGGGTATTTTGAAGAATACAACAATGTGCATGAACTGTCTTTGTACCCGGTGATTGGTACACTGAAAGACTGCATTCCATATGCACAGTCAAACAATATCAGGGAGATCTATTCTACCTTATCGCCTGAGCAGTTCCCTTATCTGTATACGCTGGCACATGAAGCTGAACGTCATTTTATCCGTTTCCGTTTTGTGCCTGACTTCAGAATGTTTGTGAATCGCCAGATATATGTAGACTACCTCGATAATATACCTATCATATCATTGAGAGCAGAACCGCTGGATGATATTGCCAACCGGTTAAGGAAACGTATTTTTGATATTGTGTTCAGTGGTGCCGTAATGCTTTTTATTCTGAGCTGGCTCATACCTCTACTGGCGTTGCTGATAAGGTTAGAGTCAAGAGGGCCTATATTCTTTGTGCAGCATCGTACCGGGCGCAACAATCAGACCTTCCGTTGTTTGAAGTTCAGAAGTATGTATGTGAACAAAGATGCTAACTCCAAGCAGGCGACAAGGAATGACCGTCGTTTTACGAAGATCGGGCGTATATTGCGTAAGACAAATCTGGATGAGATGCCGCAGTTCCTGAACGTGTTTTTGGGTGATATGTCTATCGTTGGTCCACGTCCACATATGCTGAAACATACAGAGGAATATTCAGCGGTCATTCAGAAATATATGATCCGTCACTTCCTGAAACCTGGTATCACTGGCTGGGCACAGGTGAACGGGTATCGCGGTGAGGTGACTGATGAATTACATTTGCGTAAACGTATCGAACATGATATCTGGTACATGGAAAACTGGTCAGTGTATCTAGATCTGCGAATTATATTTTTAACTGTATTTAACACTATAAGAGGAGATAAGAACGCATTTTAACAATTTTTATAGCATATTTTACTTGTATTAGTAAGAATGTTAATAGAAAAGGAATCGCGTTAAGTGTTATTTTTACACTCCGGTAGTCAGGGTACGCCGGGGTCAACTTCAGGGATGCCTGTAAACAGCGTTACATGAAAAGTTCTGTGTCAGCACAAAATTTCCTTGAAGACAGCCGGCTAATAGAAGACATCTTTCACGAATTGAAATCTATTGTAGCAAGCATTCTTTCAAGTGTTGAACTCATAGTACTGTACGACGGGAAAGCAATGGGAAACAAGATCACCCGTCAGGCAGAGTCGATCAAAGCGCAGGTGATAGAGCTTGATTTTCAGTTGCAGAATATACGGATCATACAGCATATGCTGGACAAAACCTTCCAGCTGAAGCGAAAGATGACCAACTTGCATTTTTTTCTGGGGCAACTGGTACGTGAAGAGCCATACAACAATCTACTGTCTCCCGCCGTTGAATTACAGCATAGTAAAATACCTGTGGAGGCGAACATTGACGAAACCGTGATGCGGCAGTTGGTCCTGAACCTTTTTTTCTGGATGCAGCGGCACTCAACCACCCATCAGATCCCGAAGATGGTATTTACTTTTGGGTCCGGATACTTTGAAGTAAAGGGAACTTTTTATGCTAATTATATCTTTTCGTCTCCCTTCAAATCATCGGAGAGGGGGGATAACGAGATATTACACCAGCCGATATGTCATATGATGTCGTATTTCGCCGCCTTACATGACGGCACTTTTGAAATACTGGCGGAACCGGAGAAGAATGTGGTGGTGCTGGTGAAAATACCCTGTAGGGCATAAGTCTTACAGCCTGAAACACGTCTCTTAGAAACAATAAGATAAGGTTAAAACAAAGGGGATATTTCCATATCCCCTATTTTTTTTATTACCAGTATGTAAATGCTATTTATTTCTTCAGCGCCAATACTGCGTTTGACCAGGTTCTTACCTGCTCCAGGAGCGTAGGATTTTCAGCCAGTTTTTGTCCGTAAGATGGGATCATCTGTCTCAGCTTGTTCTGCCATGCTGGTGTTGCCAGCATTTTAGGGAAGCAGCGTTCCAGTAATTCCAGCATAATGGACACTGCAGTGGAAGCTCCCGGAGAAGCGCCCAGCAGGGCCGCAATAGAACCGTCTGAAGCACTTACTACCTCCGTACCGAATTCCAGGATACCCCCATGCGTAGGGTCTTTTTTGATCACCTGTACACGTTGGCCTGCTACTTCCAGTTCCCAGTCTTCTATCTTTGCTTCCGGCAGGAATGCCTGTAAGGCTTCCAGTCTTTCTTCGGGCGACTGACGTACCTGGTCGATCAGATATTTGGTGAGCGGAAGGTTGTCGAGACCAGCAGCGATCATCGGACGGATATTATTGAATTTGATAGACCTTGGCAGATCGAGCCAGGAACCATTTTTCAGGAACTTGGTGGAGAAGCCGGCATAAGGTCCGAACAGGAGGGCCTTTTGGCCATCTATCATACGTGTATCCAGGTGAGGCACAGACATTGGAGGTGCACCTACAGATGCTTTACCGTATACTTTCGCGGCATGTTTTTCAATAACAGCCGGGTTTTTACAGATCAGCCACTGGCCGCTTACAGGGAAGCCGCCGAAGCCTTTACCTTCAGGAATGTCTGATTTCTCCAACAGTGGCAGAGAACCACCACCAGCGCCTATGAATACAAATCTTGTATGTAGTTTCCTTCTCTTGCCTGTTTCCAGGTTTTTCACCTTCAGGTACCACCTGCCATCTTCCTCTCTTGCGATGTCGCGTACTTCATGTTTCAGGTGTACATGTACACCTTCCTGTTGCTGCAGGTAGTTGATGAGCGCACGGGTAAGGGCGCCGAAGTTGATGTCAGTACCAGCTTCCATACGGGTAGCCGCTACTTTTTCAGAATCGTCTCTTCCTTCCATTACCAATGGGATCCATTGTTTCAGGACGGCAGGATCTTCTGAATACTCCATGCCTTTGAATAAATTATTGGCTTCCAGCAATTGCTGGCGTTTCTTCAGATATTGAACGTTGTTTTCACCCCATACAAAGCTCATGTGAGGAATGCTTTGTATAAATGTCTCCGGGGATTTTATGCATCCTTCCTGTACGAGGAAAGACCAGAATTCCTTGGATACCTCAAAGGATTCGGCAATCTTGATAGCTTTACCAATCTCGATATTACCATTCTTTTCGGGGGTGTAGTTGAGTTCGCAGAAGGCAGAATGCCCTGTACCTGCGTTATTCCATGCATCCGAACTTTCTCCTGCAATGATATCCAGTCTTTCGAATATCTCAATGGTTAGTTCCGGTTGTAATTCTTTCAACAATACACCAAGCGTTGCACTCATTATGCCCGCACCGATTAAGACGATGTCAGGCGCCGATTTAGGAGACATATTAAATTATTTACGCGATTTGCGCTGCAAAAATAATACGAAAAACTATAGTTCTATAACGTTTTAGTGTTCGTATTACACCTTTTTGCGATAAAATATAGCCATTTTTCACTGTAACTACCTGCTGTAGTGCATATGCGAATAATGCAAATATATTGTTAATCCTGCGTACCGGCCAGCCATCCCAGGGATGCGGCCGTGACAGGGGTGAAGTCTGTTAATGAAGCTTCGCAGAGTGAGCAACAGTACTGTTCCGGCAGCTCATGAAAAGAAGTGCCGGGTGTAACGCCCTGGCTGGGGTCCCCAATAGATTCGTCATAAACGGTCAGGCAGTGTGTACATTGATACACTTCTTTTTCCGGTTGGGTACTGCTGATAAGTGTCTGCTGACCAGCTACATAATTCAGCAGGGGATCGGTAAGAGCATTGTTCTCATAAAATTCCCGGCAAAGGGACGTAATATAAGGGCCCAGGTGCTCTTTGGCCACTCCTGTCCTGTAGGGTAGTAAAGTGCCTGAATTCGGGTTAAAATCCTGCGTATAAAGAATGTCAAAGCGCTGATGACCTTTCAGGCGGCTTTTGGTTTTGCTCTCCTGTTTGTTGATCACAATAGAGCCGAAGCAGTTATTCCCCGGATTGATCCGGATGCTGAAACATAGTCCGTAAGTTCTGACATCAGCATTGTCAAAATGCCGTATAATATGCCTTTTGATGATCAGGGCATCCTCACTGTTATCTTCCACATGCCAGTTCAGCTCATTGGCCGCATGCCTTACGTTAATCCCGTATTTACCGAGGATATAATCCCACAGCCTTCTATGCTCGGGGGCTATATTCCTGATGATGAGGGATTTCCACGAAGTGGCATATAACTGACCTGTGCGCGTTTCCAGGCAGATCTTACAGACGTTCTGCAGGAATTCCAGCGGAAACTCTTCGTCCCGGCGATAAATACCCAGCCAGTAATGATTCTCATGCCGGTTGAAACCTTCATAATAAGGCAGGTGGAAGGGAGGCAACTCCAACTCGGTTGTTACCGGCCGGCCGGCATATTCCAGTTTGCTCTTCACAAGCGCGTATAACTCGTCATTACTGATAGTCGGGCGCTGATATACGATAGACTCAATGCATTGACTTAACTGTCCGATATTGTTCGTATAGACCAGCTCAGGCCAGGCAAAGAGGCGGCTACTTTTCGGGAAGCGGATGAACAGGTGCCAGTAATGCGCTGCGCCTGCCGCAATCCAGTTGATATGTCCTGAGAAGAAAGGAGTGAAGGTCTGTTTACTATCACAGATATTCACTTTCAGGGTAGGTATATAATCAAATAATGCAAATACGTCTTTATAGAAACCTTCACTTAACCAGCTGTCACTAATGAAAATACCAGCTGCCGGATAAGAGCTGGTAATATTGGGTGCAGTTCCGTAAGCATGGAACACGATCTGCTGGCGGGCACAATCTTCTTCAAATTGTTTCCGGTATTTACCGGGCACCTCAATCAGCAGCTGTTGCCTGAGACCGAATTTTACCTGGGTTACCCTGGCTGCTGCCGCAATATCCAGAATAGTCAGCAGTTGTCCGGGAGAGACGATCCCTCCCGTAAAATTGATGCTCACTGTCTGTGTATGTCTGATCATATTAAACTGCTTGCATGATAAATACTGCTTCTTCCTTTTTACCGGAAGGCAGTTCCTTCTCCAATATTGCTTTGATCTCCGGGCGGCAACTGCCGCATCCCATTCCTGCGCCAGACGCCTGGCATAGGCTGTCCAGCGTATGGGCGCCTTCTTTTATTTTCTCACAGATATTGCCTTCTCCCACACCTCCGCAACTACATACCAATTTACCGATCACCGGGGTGGCTTTCTTGCCTGAGCGCAATAGTTCCAGCCGTTTTTCAGATAACTCAATTTTATTGGAGATCAGGTCCCTGAATTCCAGGAACTCTGATTTGTCGCCGATCAGGATAGCGCCTACCAGCCGATCGTTATGGATGACACATTTCTTGTAATACCGCTTTGACTTATCAATGAACACTACTTCTTCATACGCAGGATCATCAGGTGTTTCTATTGTACCCAGCGAGCATAGATCAGTGCCATGCATCTTCAGGATGTTCATAAACAATGATCCTTCGTAATAACCTGCCAGATCGCCCGCCATATAGCGGGCCACCACAGCGGCCTGTTGTTCTGCTGCGGCTGTAATACCATACAGCGTACCGTTGAACTCTGCAATCTCTCCGATAGCAAAGATGCTGGGATCACTGGTTTGCAGGTATTCATTTACGACCACGCCTCTTTTGCAAAGCAGATGAGAAGCGCGGGCCAGTTCGATATTAGGCACGGTTCCTATCGACATCACAACGGCCTGACAAGACACATGTCTTCCGCTCTTCAGCCTTATGCCATCAAGTTTGTTCAGGCCAGTGAATCTTTCTATCTCATCATTGTACAGGATCTCAATGCCACGGTCGGTCAGTTCTTCATACAACAGCTGGCTGCCCAGGGCATCCAGCTGTCGGTCCATCAGTTTAGACGTACGTTGTATAACTGCCACGTCTATATCCATCTCTCTTAGTGAAGCAGCTAATTCAATACCCAGCAGCCCGCCACCAACGATCATCACTTTTCCTGCTGCCGGATCAATATGCCGGACGAATGCATCTGCATCCCGCCGGTTACGCATGGTAAAGATACCATCCAGCGAAGGCGTATCCCTGAGGGTGGCCGCACGGCTACCCATGGCCATTATGAGTACATCATATGCGTGTATATTGCCATTGCTGTCTGTTACCGTTTTCTGCTCACGATCTATCTCATTAATACTAACGCCTCTGTGCAGGGTAATATCCAGCAGATTTTCTTCTTCGTCTGTCATCTTCACCAGCTGCGCCCATTGCTGGGTACCGCTGATGTAATCGGGTAACATCACCCGGT
The DNA here is from genome assembly GCF_003014595.1 of Chitinophaga ginsengisoli. Lineage (GTDB taxonomy): Bacteria > Bacteroidota > Bacteroidia > Chitinophagales > Chitinophagaceae > Chitinophaga > Chitinophaga ginsengisoli. Next base: position 305,010 of record NZ_PYGK01000005.1, read on the forward strand.
TATAAAAAGGCTGATCTTCTTTACTGAATACCGTGATGGTATCAGTGGTGTTTATATCACGGTAAGCCTTTACAAAGCCACAGGCACCTGCTCCTGCGCCAATAATAACGATCTTCTGTGCTGGCTTCTCGTACAGTTTTACCTGCACGGCAGTGTACTTCAGATCCGGTTGTTTAGAGATCTTGTCCACCAGCCGGTTGGTAAGATTGTTAGCCCGGTTCAGGTCATTGTCAAGTATTTTACCCCAGTGCATGGGGAGGAAAACCACCCCTTTTTTGATGGATTTGCTTAATTGTGCTTTTACACGCACAACACCATTTTCACTGGAGATCTCCACAATATCTCCTTCCCGGATAGCTCTGTCTATAGCATCCTCCGGATGGATCTCCAGCAGTGGTGATGGAATATGTTGTTTCAGTTTGCTGACTTTACCGGTCTTGCTCATCGTATGCCACTGGTCGCGGATACGGCCTGTAGTGAGGATGAGTGGCCACTGCGGATCAGGTGGCGCTGACCGGTTATCATCAGGAAAAGAATGAATAATTGCTTTGGTGGATGCAGTATAAAATTTATGATCAGTAAATAGTCTTGGTGTACCATGATCTGTTGCACCGGCAGGATAAGGCCATTGCAAGGATCTCTTTTCTTTCAGCAACTCATAGTTCACACCACTGACATCGATATTGGTCCCTGTAGTGAGCCGGCAATGTTCCGCATAGATGGCAGCCGGGTTTTCATAATCAAACCCATGGTAGCCCATTTTCTTTGCAAAGCGGCAGATGATCTCTGCATCTGGTAATGCTTCTCCTGGTGCATCATTTACCTTTTGCAGATAGGTGATACGCCTTTCTGCATTGGTCATGGTACCTTCTTTTTCTGTCCATGCCGCGGCAGGAAGCACTACATCTGCATAACGTAATGTTTCCGGTTTGGAAGAGATCTCCTGTACTACTACAAACTTCGCCTTCTGTAAAGCCGCTTCCGCCATACGTGCGTCAGGTAGGCTTACCAGCGGATTGGTACACATGATCCAGATCGCCTTCAGCCGGCCGTCATTCAATGCTTCGAACATTTCGGTAGCGGTGAGTCCCGGTTTGTCGGAGATAGTTGTACCACCCCAGAATTCCTGTACTTCTTTGCGGTGTGCTGGATTGTCAAGCACACGGTGTGCTGGTAGCATATTGGACAGACCACCTACTTCACGGCCACCCATGGCATTGGGCTGTCCGGTCAGCGAGAATGGTCCGCAGCCAGGCTTTCCGATCTTCCCGGTGATGAGGTTGAGATTAATAAGGCTCAGGTTTTTGTTGACGCCTACAGCACTCTGGTTCAGACCCATGGTCCACATGGTCATAAACCCCTTTGCCTTTCCGAGCATGGCAGCTGCTTCATAGATCAGGTGTTCCGAAATACCGCATACCGCTGCTGCGCTGCTAATGCTGCGCTGCATGACAGTATCCCGGTATTTCGTAAAACCTTCCGTATGTTGCTGGATGAAGTTATGGTCGGTATGACCGGCTTCTATCAACAGCCTGCCGATAGCATGGTGTAACACGATATCGGTACCCGGCATCAATTGCAGGTGGATATCCGCTATCGCGCAACTTTGCGTTACACGCGGATCACTTACAATGATCTTCAGGTTAGGATTCTTCGCCTTTGCAGCTTCTATCCTGCGCCACAGTATCGGATGACACCAGGCTGGATTAGCGCCGGCTACGAATATGCAATCTGTCTGTTCTATATCATCGTAATTTCCAGGCACGCTGTCTTCACCCAGAGACAGTTTATAGGCAGCTACTGCGCTGCTCATACACAGGCGCGAGTTGGTGTCTATGTTGTTACTGCCAATGAATCCTTTGATCAGCTTATTCACCACATAATACTCTTCTGTCAGGCATTGACCGGAGGCATAGAAGGCTACTGACTCAGGGCCGTACTGCGCTATCATCTGTCTGAATACTGCAGCGGTACGCTCCAGTGCCTGATCCCAGGAAACGCGCTGCCTTGACATATGCCGGTGGTAGCGCATTTCCGGGTAATAGAGCCTGTCTGATGTGTCCATCACGGTGTAATGCAGGTTCATGCCTTTAGAGCAAAGCATGCCCTTGTTCACCGGATGGTCTTTGTCTCCTTCCACGCTGAGTTTTCCCTGCCTGTCCCTGTGTACAACAATACCGCAACCTACGCCGCAATAGCAGCAGGTGCTACGATAGCTGCCCGCAGGGAGTTTACTATGTTGATGATTGCCTGTCATTGTTATTCAGCAAATGCTACATTCCCGGCAGCGGCCGTTTCTGTAGCAGGTTTCTTAATGAATCTTGTGATCATTACTATAAACGATACCGCTATCACGATATAACCGATATAAGTGAATGCCTGCACATAAGTGATGCTTTCAGACTTGAAGAGGAAGCCAAACAGCATACCTCCCAGGTTACCACCGGCGCCTACTATACCACTTACCAGTCCCACATTTTTTTCATTGATAAAAGGTACAATACCATAAGTGGCGCCATTCGCCATTTTCAGGAATAGTGCGAAGCTGAGCATGGATATGATGGCCAGTGCCAGGGAACCTGCCTGTGCAAACAGCAACAGTCCTATACCTTCCAGCAGTAATACAATTGCCAGTAGGATACCTTTCCCTCTCATGCCTGATTTAGCACCTACCTTATCTGATATGATACCGCCCATTGCTCTTGCAAAAATGTTCATGAAACCAAAGATGCCTGCCCAGAAACCTGCGCTGCTCTGCGATAAGTGAAAAGTATCTACGAAGTGCAGGGATGCTACGTTATCAAATGTGATCTCCATACCAAAGCACATCCCGTAAGCCATTGTCAGTGCCCAGATGCGCCAGTCGCCCAGTATGGTCCAGTCGGTCTTTGATTTCACAGCATTGCTGCGGTCGATCTCATCGAAATTACCAGCAGGAGTGTCCTGGGTAAAACGGTGGTACATCCATGCTACTATCAGCATCATGATGCCTGGTACGATCATCGCAAAACGCCATGCTTCATGTTTGGTATATCCGAAACCTACGATGGCAGCAAAGATGAGCGGCATTACCATGTTGGTCACACCACCACCGAGGTTACCCCATCCGCCGGTAACGGCATTGGCAGTCCCTTTTATATTCGCTGCAAACATCATGGATGTATGGAACTGTGTGATAACGAAAGAAGCGCCTATCACACCGATAGCAAGGCGGAACAACAGGAACGTTGTATAATCATGCGCCAGTCCTACAAGGAATACCGGCAGGGAACCTGCGATCAACAGCCGTATAGCTGTTTTGCGTGGGCCCCAGGTATCGCACAACTTACCGATGATCAGTCGTGCGATAATAGTACTGGATACGGAAGCAATAATGATATTACCTACCTGCGATTTCGTCAGCCCGAGGTCTTCCCTGATGGTGGGCATCAGCGGCGCGAGGCCAAACCAGCCAAAGAAGCAGACAAAGAACATCAGCCAGGTGGTGTGAAAGGTGCGCATCTGCACCGAGTTCAGTGAAAAGAGAGGCAGTTTATTAAGCGGTTGTTGCGTATTCATGTTGAAAAAGATCTGGTTGAATAATGTTGTTTACTTGTTAAAAATCATCTCTGGTCTGATATTGATCGACACATATGCCCAGTTGCTGTTGCTTTGTGCATTGGAGATATTCTTAACTGTGGATGACGTCAATGAAGCAGTATTCCAGAAATGGCTGTACCCTGCTTCAAAAGATATCACCTTTGTCAGCGCATACATTGCCACAAGATCAGCTTCGGTGCCGAATTTCCGGCTGAGTGAAGCGCCATTCACCACTACATCGCTTGCACTGTAAAACTCATGTACATCTCCCGTCATCTGAAACTTTGATCCCGCTTTATATTTTGTCTTCAGGTAGTAATCCTGCAAGCCTCTGTTACCGAAGCCGCTGGCTACATAGAAGTAATCCATATATCCCCAGAATTTATGTGGTGTGCCATACAGCGGATCGAATGCATGGCTTTTGCCTGCTGCATTGACGCCACCGGTGGTATAGTCAGCACCCAGACCTGCGCTGAAGGACTTGCACAGCTGGTATTGAAAAGCGGCAGACAATAATCCGGCGCTGAGCTCCTGTGCATTGGCGTTCGTTCCGAACTGGTAATATCCTGCAGCAGTCAGCGTCAGCTTATTGAACGTGTTGTTAAAATATAGTCCGGTTGTCATGCGGGTATGTACGCCTTTGTCCCACAGCTTAACGCCTGTGCTGTCCGGATGGAATTTGGAGAACTGGTCTGCCAGGAACAGGAAAGAGATACTTCCTGCGGATAGTTTCCTTGCGCCATACAGATACTCCAGGCTTTTGTACATAGTACCACCATTTGTTGTGGCGGCATAATTCCCCGGGGGAGTGGGATTATAAACTGTACCGGCTGCATTTTCTTTATTCTGATTGAATGCAGCGCCCAGGTGTAAAGTATACGGCCCTGTTTCATACTTCAGTACCGCTGCATCGTGGCGGCGGCCTTGTTGCGCCCAGTCCAGGTTTCCCAGCAGGCGGTGATCGTCATAAATAATTTCCTGTCGACCGATCTTGAGGCTTAGGTGCTTGTTCTTTACTACTGTGTCCAGCAGCATAATTTCGGCCCAGGCTTCGTGCAACATCAGTCCATTGTTCTCCTGTGTAGTGGTCTTGTTAATGGTGGATGCGTCCTGTCCCCATATGCGGACATCCTGTACTGTCAATCCCAGTTTAAAACGGTAGCCGCTAAAGCCTGCAAAGAGGCGGCTGCGCTGGGAGGTAAAAAAGGCAGGGGAGGAGCCTTGCGGCAGTGGGGCCCCCTGGCCGTCCTTTAATTCTGTGCGTGTCCTGAGTTGAGCGCCCAGTGTAAATTGTGCCTGCGCTGACGTGCGCAAAAAAAACATACAGAGCAGGTAAAAGAAACCCGCTGAGAACAATTGTTTCATGCATTCTGGTTGATAATGTGAGCAATAAGAGTATTCCCGCTCTCTGCTGCTGTTATTATGCTTCCTGCATGATCCCTATGTACACCTTGTCGTTCTCAACTTTGACAGGGTACGTGGTGAGGGAACATTCTGTCTCGTCTGACAGGCAACGGCCATCTTCGAGGGAGAATGTTTTTTTATGGAACGGACAGGCTACTTTCGGTTCGCCGTCATGTGTGCCTGTCATGCCGCGGCTGAGGGCCATCTGCTGACGGTGAGGGCACATGTTCTGGGTAGCGTACCAGGCATCGCGCCTCGCGAAACGGAACAATGCAATTTGTACATCATCATACTTTACGCATACTCCTCCGTTAGGCGGAACGTCTATTACGTTACAGGCATAGAACCATTCTACGGTTGTTTGTGTGTTTGTACTAATGGCTGTCGACATAAGTTATCTGTTTATTGATGAATGTCTTTTAATGGGATCTCTTGCTTATTTCCATTCTGCGGCTTTCTTCTGTTCCCGCATGTTGTCAAATTTTACGGTCGGATCTTTTGCGCCTGGCGCATTCACAAAGTGATTGAAGCGCTTGCGCAGTTCAGGACTTTCTACTACTTCCTTCCACTCGCATTTATATTTATCTACAAGGGCCTGCATTTCTCTATCCAGTTCTTCTGCTATTCCCAGGCTGTCATTTATCACTACGTTACGCAGGTAGGTGATACCTCCATCCAGCTTGTTCAGCCATGTAGCAGTACGCGTCAGCGGATCGGCAGTCTTGATGTAGAACATCAGGAAGCGGTCGATGTAACGGATACAGGTTTCGCTGTCCAGGTCTGCCGCCAGCAGAATGGCATGTTGTGGTTTGGAACCGCCATTACCGCCTACATACAGGTTCCAACCCTTTTCTGTAGCAATGATGCCGAAGTCTTTTGACTGCGCTTCTGCACATTCACGGATACAACCGGATACGGCAGATTTGATCTTGTGCGGCGCACGCAGACCACGGTAGCGTTCTTCTATCTGTATAGCAAAGCTCACACTGTCATGCAGCCCGAAGCGACACCAGGTAGAACCTACGCAGCTCTTAACTGTACGCAGGGCCTTTCCGTAGGCATGACCACTTTCGAAACCTGCCGCGATCAGTTCTTCCCAGATATCCGGCAGATCGCTTAGGTGAGCACCGAAGAGATCGATACGCTGTCCGCCGGTGATCTTGGTATACAGGTTATATTTCAGGGCCACCTGTGCAATGACCAGCAGTCTGGCTGGTGTGATTTCCCCTCCGGGGATGCGGGGGACTACAGAGTAAGTACCGCCTTTCTGGATATTAGCCAGGAAACGGTCATTGGAGTCCTGTACCACATCGTTCCCTTTATCGAGGATCATATCATTCCAGAGACTGGCCATGATAGATGCCACAACAGGTTTACATACTTCACAGCCATCGCCGTGACCGTAGTGGTCCAGTGCTTCATCGAAGGAGCGGACGTCTTTAATACGAATCAGGTCATAGAGTTCCTGGCGGGAGTAAGCAAAGTGTTCGCAGATCACATTGCGGATATATTTACCCTGCGCCTTCATAGTGCCGGTAATGAGGTCTTTCACCATCGGGGTACAACCGCCGCAGCAGGTGCCTGCCTTGGTACATTTCTTAATGGCGTCCAGTGTTTCGTTGCCAGCTTCCACAGCGGTGCAGATAGCGCCTTTGCTCACGCTTTCGCAGCTACAGATGATGGCATCGTCCGGCAGACCCAGTACGCCCGGACCGGCCTCCTGGCTACCCCCACGGGAGCCCAGCAGCACGTCTTCAGGGTTGGGAGGGAGAACTACCTTATTTTTGGCCGTCTGTAATAACATATTATAAGCATCTGCATCTCCGATCAGGATACCGCCTAAGAGGTACTTTCCATCATTAGTGATGCTAATGCGTTTGTAAACCCCTTTCATCGTGTCTTCAAACACGATACTCCGGCTGCTTTCTGCAGATACAAAAGGATCACCGAAGCTGGCTACGTCTACACCTATCAGTTTTAGTTTCGTGCTCATGTCAAAACCGGTGAAGGTTTTCTGCTGTGCCTCGCCGGCAATATGAGTGGCTACCACTTCCGCCATTTCATAGCCAGGTGCTACCAGACCGTAGATCATGCCATGATAGAGGGCACATTCTCCGATGGCATATATCTCAGGATCAGTGGTTTGTAAGTGTTCGTTCACCACAATACCACCCCGGTGACCGGTTTCCAGACCACTCAGCTTCGCCAGTTCATCCCTTGGTTTGATACCGGCGGAAATAACCAGCATGTCGGCTTCCAGGATGCTTTCATCGGCGAACCGTAAGCCGGTCATGGTATCGTCGCCCAGTACTTCACTGGTATTCTTATTCGTATGTATCTGTAAACCAAGCTGTTTCAATTGCTGCTCCAGGATGCGGGACCCGCTTTCATCGATCTGGCGGGGCATGAGCCTTGGCGCAAACTCTATTACATGGGTATCGGAAATGCCCAGGTCCAGCAGTGCTTTAGCTGCCTCCAGACCCAGCAGGCCACCACCAATCACTACCCCTCTTTTCGCTTTAGGGGCATAATCCTGCATCAGTTCCAGGTCTTCTATAGTGCGGTAAATAAATACGCCTTTTTTATCCACCCCGGGAATAGGAGGTACAAAAGCGGAAGAACCAGTAGCAATAACGAGATAATCATACGCTTCTGTAATACCTTTATATGAATGAACTGTTTTATTGGTACGGTCGATCTGCTGAACAGGATCGCCCAGGTGAAGGGTAATATGGTTGGAAGCGTACCAGTCGGCAGGCGCCATTAGGAGGTCGTCTGCTGTTTTGCCAGCAAAAAACTCGCTTAGATGTACACGGTCGTAGGCAGGGCGGGGTTCTTCTCCAAAAACCACGATCTCAGCAGAGCGGGCTGGCAATTTGGAGAGTATTTTCTCACAAAACTTGTAGCTAACCATGCCATTGCCTATAATTACAATTTTCATTGCCAAAGATTTGAGTTGATAAATTTGAGACGGCTTTATATGATTAAATAATTAATATGATAACTATTTTCCTGTTTAAGTTGTAAAAAGAGCCGTTTTTTATGATCTGCATCATGAAATTAGCAATAAGAGTTCTAATTTTATAGTGGTTCGTATGATTTTACTCATATAAATATTATTGTAATATATCTCGTATGGCATATTTATCTTTGGTGGGAGCAGGACCAGGGGATCCTGAACTAATTACTTTAAAGGCAGTGAACGTTATACGCCAGGCAGATGTAATATTATATGACGCCCTGGTAAATGAGGTGTTACTGAGTTACGCAAAACCAGGGGCTGTTGTCCGGTTCGTCGGCAAGCGTTACGGATGTCATTCACTATCGCAGCTGGAGATCAACCACCTGATCGTGTCGTATGCCCGGAGCCACGGGCATGTAGTAAGGCTGAAGGGAGGAGACCCTTTCGTGTTTGGCAGGGCTACGGAAGAGATAGCCGCCGCTAAAGGAGCCGGTATCCCGGTACAGGTGGTACCTGGTATCTCAAGTGCACTGGCAGGCCCTGCGGGTCAGATGATACCGCTCACATCCAGGGGCATTACAGAGAGCTTCTGGGTCACTACGGGTACAACCCTGACTGGAGAGATCTCAGCAGATATAGACCTGGCCGCCCGCTCTACCGCCACTATTATTATATTAATGGCGATGAGTAAGCTGGAGGCTATTATGGATATATTTACAGGGTATGGTAAAAGCAATCTGCCTGTGGCCATTATCCAGAACAGTTCTACTGACAGGGAAAAAGTGGTAACAGGTACAGTTAAAGATATTGTATTCAAAGCGCAGCATGCCGGCATGTCGAATCCGGCAGTAATTGTGGTGGGAAAAGTGGTGGACCTGAAGGACATGACCGGTGCGGTGCAGCAATTAATCGACAGGCATGAAGAAAGATAAACATGGTTGCGACCTGCAATCCTGTATGTTATGTAAGTTGTGTATCCCTGCATGGAAACCAGCCATTGCCGTACACAGACAAAGTTTCACGTTAAAAAAAGGTCAGATGCTCTTCCGGGAAGGAGAGCCGGTGAATGGGATCTATTTCGTGAATGCAGGCAAAGTAAAGGTGCACAAGCATTGGGGCGAAGAAAAAGAGCTGATCGTCCGCTTTGCAAAAGAAGGAGACATTGTCGGCCACCGGGGTGTGGGCAGTGAAATGGTCTATCCCGTATCAGCAACTGCGCTTGAGACGGTGGACCTCTGTTTTATAGACCTCGCCTTCTTCCAGGCTACACTCAAAGTCAATCATGAGCTCCTGCATGCGCTTATGATGTTCTATGCCAGTGAGTTGCAGGAGTCAGAGAAGAATATGCGCAATCTCGTACATATGCCTGTAAAGGGCCGTATCGCGCATGCCCTGCTCGCCCTCCTGAAAAAGTTCGGTACCAACGAAGAGGGGTATATTAATATGACACTCAGCCGACAGGACCTGGCTTCTTATACCGGTACTACCTACGAAACTGCCTTCCGTATCATGAGTGAGCTCATACAGGAAGACATTATTGCCATTTCCGGTAAGTATATCGCTGTAAAAGATCCTGCCAGATTAGAGATCCTGGAAGCTGAAGCTGGTTAGAGCAGTTTGTATTCTGATGCCAGCTTCACCACTGAAGTAGTGTTATTCACACCGAACTTCTCCATCAGGTTCTTGCGGTGGCTTTCCACCGTATGGGTACTGATGAACAACTGGTCTGCTATCTGCATCGTCGTTAAACCTTTACCGATCAGCTGCAATATCTCCTTTTCCCTGCGGGTAATACGTGGTATTGCTTTCAGCAATTCCATATCGGCATTCTTCAGTGCTTCCTTGGTGCTGCTGCATAGGTATTCCTCCCCATCCATAATGGCGTAAATAGCCCGGATGATCTCATTGCCCAGCGCATTCTTCAGCACATAACCACTCGCGCCGTTCTGCAGCATGCTGTGGATAACAGGCTGCTCATCATGGATGCTCAGCGCAATGATCTTTACATCTTCATACTTCTTTTTCACTTCGCCACAAAGGGTTACACCACTGATGTCCGGCAGGTTCACGTCCATCAGTATCACATCAGGCTGTCCTTTTTCCAGTGCCTGTAATACACTTTTACCGTCACCGTAATCGCCGTTCAGTTCTATGCCTGCATCACTCCGGAGGATGTTCTTCAGTCCTTCTACCATGATAGGGTGATCTTCTACCACTACTACTTTGATCATAACTTCTTTCAATTAAGTGTAACTAATTAATGGATGTCGCGCATTCAATGGTAATGGCCGTACCGGTGCCGGGTTCTGACTGGATATCGATCTTACCGCCCAGGAATTCCACGCGGGCTTCTATATTCGCCAGTCCGGCCCCTTTGAGTTTATTGCCTACGGTTGTATCAAAGCCCTTTCCGTCATCTTCCACGGTGAGGAACAGTGTATTGTCTGTCTGCTGTAGTAACACAAGTATCTGTGAGGCTTCCGCATGTTTGATGGCATTGTTCACCAGCTCCTGCATAATCCTGTATAATACCACTTGTCGTGTATGTTCCATTTTATCTGCCTGGAAATTGAACACCTGGCAGATGATGTTGTCAGTACCGGTCTTTTTCAGTCCCCTGCAGTATTCTACCGTGGCTTCTCCGAGACCATATTTAATCAGTATCTCTGGCATCATACTACGGGCAATACGGCGCAGTTCGTCCATAGCACCATCCAGGCGCTGTAAGGTATTCTGTACCACTGATTGCCTGTGTACCGTAGTCTGGGAAGGGCTCACGGTAGACAGTTCCAGTTTAATCCCCGACAATAGTCCGCCCAATCCGTCATGCAGGTCACGCGCCAGCCTGGTACGTTCTTTCTCCTGTCCTTCCAGCATGGCAGAGAGGAGGGATATCTTGTGTTCCTGGCGGATGCGTTCTACTTCAAATTCATGGAGTTGCCGCTGTTGTTCCAGCAGCTTGCGGCCATTACGGTAAAACAGGTAACTGAGTGCCGCCACTACCAGTAATGATAATATGATCACCACCATGAGCGATATCAGCAGCCGGTTCTTCTGCAATGCAAATTCCTGCCGTTCGTTCTCATGCTGCAATTGCAAAATGCGGTTCTCTTTTTCGGATGACTGATAATGCGCTTCCAGCTCGTGGATCTTTTCTGTGATCTCCCAGTCCTGCAGACTGTCGGCCAGTATGATGTATTGCCGCAGGTATTTATATGCATCGTCAGGAAAGTGCTGTTTGAATGACAACTCAGCCATCAGGTCCAGTGCATTTAAGCGGAAAGGGAAATCTTTCAGCGTAAATGACAGGCGCCCGTATTCATCCATCAGCTTCATGGCCTTGTCGTATTGTCCCTGTCTTTCAAAAAGTTTTGCCAGTGAGTACATGTTATTGCAGATAGCCACATTGTAGTTAAGTCTGCGGGCAATGGTGAGACCATTATAAAACATGTTTGTTGCATGGTGATATAACTGATGTTTCACATCCAGCAATCCCTGGTGATAATAGTAGTCGGCCCATATACTAATGGAGTCCACACCGGTCTTGTCCAGCTTTTCTTTGGCGGCCATCAGATGGGTTTCCATCTTCTGCAGACTGTCCAGGTGATACATACAGCTGGCCAGACTTAAATGCCTGCTGGCTATCAGATCGTTATAACGTGCAGGATCGTCATAACTGGTAAGGCTTTTATAATAATAGGAGATCGCCGTTTTATACTGTGACTTACTGAAGAAGATATCCCCCAGGCTTTGATAGGTAGCATTTAACTCCGGAATGGCGTTCAGTTTTTCCAGTATGGGAATGGTCTGCAGGTATTCCTCCATCTGAAATTGTGCCTGGCCCTTATTACCCAATACCTCTGCCAGGTTGATCTTGATCTGTGCCAGCAGCGTACGCCCTTCCCTGCTCGTATCTTTCAGCATATCTTCTCTGGCAATGAGCAGGTGTTTTTCTGCCTCCGGGAAATTATTAATCGAATTGAACCAGGCGCCTATAGCCAGGTAAGTGCGTGCAATACCGATTTTGTTGTTATGATCTTCTTCCAGCTGCAATGCCTGTTTGAAATACTTCAGCGCCTGCACGGTGTCCCTCAGGGGGAGTTTCCTGGCCAGCCTTATATATAGTTCGGAAGATACCTCGTCGGAAGATCCGCGTTTGGTACCCGTTGTAGAATGGGTCTGGGCGTATAACCTGGCAGTTATACAAAATAGGACGATAAGTATAGGTATTCTCATGGGCATAAATCAGGGCGGAAATATATAATTATTTGAGATACATATTCTTATTATTTTTCTTCTGTAAAAGTATCAATAGCTCCTCCCTGGGAAAACCCCTGTTTTCCGGGATTTTTTTCCCTGACTTCATTATTAATTTTGCATTGTGATTTTGAAAGCCCTTGATGATGATGGTTACAGGTATATATCGCTGCTTTAATAGTCCCTTAAAAATTGTTTAGACCAATGTTTTATGTGGATGGGCATTATACACCTCCGAGGATATCACAAAAATAAACTACCAGAAATATTTTAACCGTCTTTATAGTATCAACATAGTATCAACATTTTTGTGACGCCCCAGATTGTATTTTTGTTGAAGAACCTTGATGAAGGGCAGCGGGTGTGTGGACCCGCTGCCATCCACCATCAAAACGAAGATCAGGCAGGTACTCTGCGTGGTTTCTCTCTCTCCCAGAACCGATGTTGCGCAATAGCACTGATGAATGTCTTCGACAGTGCAGCCGTATCCTCACCCACTATAACACCTTCCATCAATGCTGATTCTTCCGAAAGATCCTCAGGTAATTTTTTAAAGAAATAGGTAGCTTCCAGTACCTGCAATGCGCCTGTATGTGCAGCAATGGCCTTACAATGCCTGTACGCCTCATTCAGGAAATGTACCGCATCTGCATCTGCTTCCAGTGTTGCTACACTGCTCACGCCTGCTGCAACGTATACAGCATCATATAAGACTGAAGCGGCGGTCAGGAAACTTCTGACTACGGGTATTGATGTATTATCTGCTGCAAGGATGCTTCCCAGATGTGGTGCTACTACTTCTGTAATAGCGCCTGCTGCTTCCAGTGCATTTTTAACCGTTGTTAATGACGCCGCATCCACGCCATCAGCTGCCAGCAATGCTATTTTCCGGGTATGGATGCTGTTTTTTACCGTATTGGCCATACTCAGTGCTGCGGAGATATCCGGAACGGGTGCTTTAGGTGGAAATGGTTCATATCTTTCAGGGTCAGCATCCGCAGGTACTGAGTGATTAATGGGCTTTTCCGGCATTTCCGGCACCTCCAGTCCCAGGCCATGCGCCACCTGTGTGGCCAGGTCTTTATCTACCTGTGTCAGAATGCCCACCATGCGTTGTCTGACAGCTACCGTTTCCACTTTGCCCAGTTCAAAGCGGAACGCGTCAATGAGATGTTGTTTTTCCGGGTCTGACTGACTGTTATAAAAAAGGGTAGCCTGACTGAAATGATCGAAGAAGCTACGGCTTCTTTCCCTGATCTTAACAGCACTGATCTTTTCTGTATAAGAAGTGAATCCGCCTTCTGCCGCTTTCGCCTGTGCCGGGTCTCCTCCACCAAGGGAATTAGGACTATAGCTGCTCCTGCCCCTGTTAATGGTCTGCCGCATGTATCCATCCCGCTGGTTATTGTGTACAGGGTTGATAGGACGATTGATGGGAATCTCCTGGAAATTGGGCCCTCCCAACCGTATCAGTTGTGTATCGGTATAGGAGAAGAGCCGACCCTGTAACAGGGGATCGTTGGTGAAATCTATGCCTGGTACGACATGTCCGATATGGAATGCCGCCTGTTCTGTCTCTGCAAAGAAATTATCAGGATTGCGGTTCAGCGTCATTTTACCGATGCGCTGTACCGGGACCAGCTCTTCCGGGATGATCTTGGTAGCGTCGAGCAGATCGAAATCAAACTTGTGTTCATCTGCTTCAGGCACGATCTGCACACCTAATTCCCATTCAGGAAAGTTACCGCTTTCGATAGCCTCCCAGAGGTCGCGACGATGGAAGTCAGGGTCCTTACCGGAGATCTTCTGTGCTTCATCCCAGGCTACCGAATGTACGCCAAGCAAAGGTTTCCAGTGGAACTTCACAAAATGGCTTTCGTTGGCCGCATTCACCAACCGGAAGGTGTGCACACCAAATCCTTCCATCATGCGGAAGCTGCGCGGAATGGCACGGTCGCTCATCAGCCACATCACCATGTGGGTGGATTCCGGCATGAGTGAGATGAAATCCCAGAAAGTGTCATGCGCAGATGCTGCCTGTGGTATTTCATTATGTGGCTCCGGTTTTACGGCATGTACCAGGTCCGGAAATTTCAAAGCGTCCTGTATAAAGAATACCGGCATGTTATTACCTACCAGGTCGAAGATGCCTTCATCTGTATAGAACTTCGTTGCAAATCCCCTTACATCGCGGGCCAGGTCTGTAGATCCCCTGGAACCTGCCACAGTAGAGAATCTCACAAATACCGGCGTCTCCCGCGAAGGGTCTGTAAGGAAGCCGGCTTTCGTATATTTTTCCATGGATTCATATACCCTGAATACACCATGTGCACCGGACCCACGTGCATGGACGACCCGCTCCGGAATACGCTCATGATCAAAGTGGGTAATCTTTTCCCGGAAGATAAAATCCTCCATCAGTGTAGGACCACGATCGCCAGCCTTCAGTGAATTATGATCATCATTGATCTTTACGCCGGTATTGGTCGTAATGATCTCACCTGTGCTGTCTTCTATGTCGGGGGATAGGTTTTCAATTTTTTTATTCTCGTCAAGAGCTTTGATAGTCTTTTTCCCGGGCATTGTTTTGAGTTTTTTATGGTTATCAGATGAGGAAGGCTTATTCTGCTGCCGCTTCGTAGTTGATGTTATTTTCCGCTATTTGTGTCAGCAGTGCATCTGTCTCTTTTTCTTCTGCCAGTGTGGCTTCGAGCAGGGAGGCTACTTCCGTAAGGCCAAGTGTGTTGGCCAGCTGTGCGAGTCCGCCATAAGTGGCGATCTCATAATGTTCTACTTTCTGTGCCGCGAGGATCAGTCCTACATCCCTGGTAGCAGTTCCTGCTTCCGTATCGGAAATAATGGATTCACCTTCCAGCACAATGCCCTCAATTGCATCGCATTTTTTACCTCTTGCAGGTTTACCCAGGAGGTCAAATACCTGCTCAAGGCGGTTAATATGTCCCAGTGTAGCTTGCAGGTGCTCTTCAAATGCTATCTGCAACTCGGGTGTCGTAGCAGATTTTTTCATTTTGGGAAGGGCCTTGGCAATATGATTTTCAGCCCAATAAATATCTTTGATCTCTTCACAGAAAAATTCCTGTAGGCGGGAGTCTGTCGTAGCGGTTGATGCTGTTTCAGCAGACCGGACCGCTTTCCGACTGATGGATGAGTTTTTAGCCATAAGTAAATACTTTTCATATTGTCTTGCCAACACCGTACCGTGGCTGGTACGTACAGGAATAGCCCGGCTGAAATGATAAGCCTGTAGCAGATTTTGCCCAGTATGTGCAGGATTAACAATAGTGAAATGACTTTCTGGAAAACTCTTCAGTTATTTAAGGCTAAATTTGCATCTGGCTTACAACAGTGAACGGGTATGAGTAACTATATTTTTATTGCCAGCTTTATTGGATTCCTTTTAACCACAACAGGTGTTGGATGTAACCGGCAAAATAATGATCGCCGGGCTGCAGTTTCGGATACAGCGAGGATCAGTACACTGATGCAACATGCAGAACGTTGTCTGAACAAGCCGGGGTCTTTTCCTCCGGATATGGACAGCGCTATGAATATGGCTGCTGAAATAGAACGGATAAGCACGCAGCAGCAATATAAACGCGGTCTTGGCTTAAGCAGATTATTACGCGCCAAAACGTTCAGGGAAATGGGACAAGGGGTGCAGGCCAGAACACCGGCTGCTCAGGCAGTGGAAATACTTGGTCAGGCGGGTACCGCCAGGGAGAAAGCCCAGGCATTGATCGAGCTGGGAGGCACCTACAGTAACGACGGGAACGATATGTCCCGTAAAATAGCACTCTATGAGCAGGGGATGCAGATCTATGCGGGCCTGGGGGAAAAGCTGTCAGAAGCACAGCTGAGAGAATTTATAGGAGATCTGTACCAGTTGAAGCAGGACTATCCCAATGCACTCACCCATCTGAAAAAAGCAGTGGCCCTCTACCAGGAAGTTGGCTATAAACGCCTGCAGGGCGTCTATGGACTTATCGGGTATGTTTATGTGCGGACAGATAATTTCGGAGAGTCACTTCGTTATAATACGCTGGCGGTAAAAATTGGTGAGGAGTTGAAAGATAGCGGATCATTAATGGCCACCATTTACAACAGGCTTGGCGATTGTTATTGGTCTATTGAAAACAATCAGCAGGCAATGGCCTGCTACAAAAAAGCATTGCCGATCGCTTATGCCAATAAAGATTCATTTGCCGTACAGAATATACAGTCTAGCATTGCCCGTGTACTGGCAAGAACAAAAGCCTATGGCGAAGCGCTGAAAGCAATCAACGCCGGAATAGCCATTTCTCCGGAACTGGATGTATACGATGAAAGCGCCTTTGATATATTGCGGCTGCATATTTATATCGCATTAAACGATCTGCCACAAGGTGAAATATATTTTCGCAAACTAAGAAAGGTGTATGACCAGGAAGACTTTGATGAAAATATGAGGCAGGCCTTACGGTTTTCCATGGCCTCTTACCTGGTGAATGCCGGCCGTTTCAGAGAGGGACAACAATACCTGGATGCCCTGTTCCGGCTGCAGGACCGCTATCCTGTGATAAAGTCCAAACGCGCTACTGCGGAGTATCTCTATTATCAGATAGATTCAGCTGCAGGTAAGCTGGGAACAGCAATGGCGCATTTCAGGAACTTTAAATCTATATCTGATTCTCTCCGGAATATGGTGCAGTCCCGGCAACTGGCAGAGCTACAGTTCCAGTTTGAAACAGAAAAGAAGGACAATGACATTAAACTGCTGGTACAGAAAAGTAAGGCACAGGAAGCCTCCCTGCAAAAAGAAAAGATCATCAGGAATGCGATTATCGCCAGCGTGGCCCTGCTGATCATTTTTCTCGGACTTGTCTACAGCCGGTACAGAAATAAAAAGGTGATGAACATCAGGTTGGAAACCCAGCAGCATGAGATCAACAGGCAGAATGAAGACCTCAGGAAACTGGTAGATGATAAGGAGTGGCTGTTAAAGGAGATTCATCATCGTGTGAAAAACAACCTACAGGTTATTATCAGTCTGCTGAATACACAATCCAGGTACCTTAACAATAAAGATGCACTTGATGCTATCAGGAATAGTCAGCAACGTATGTATTCCATGTCCCTTATACATCAGCGGCTTTATCAGACGGATAATCCCGGTACGATCGATATGCGCTGGTATATCCCGGAACTGATCGGTTATATAAAGGATAGTCATGAAGAGGGGAATAATATCAGATTTATTGTTGATTGCGGGCATATAGCACTTGAAGTTGTACAGGCAGTGCCCTTGGGACTTATTCTCAATGAGGCGATCAGCAATGCGTTGAAATATGCATTTCCTGATGGAAGAAAGGGTACGATCACTGTATGTCTGGAAATGGAAGATGATAAAAATTGCCGGCTCTCTGTCAGCGATGATGGGATAGGTATAACAGATCTCAATGATGCGCTTGAAGGCAGTTCACTGGGGATGCGTCTCATGCAGGGATTAAGTGAGCAATTGGATGGTTCGTTCACGCTCCTGAATAATCATCCGGGAGTATTTATTGGCGTGGCTTTCCCATACCATGAATTTACGCCGGAGAACAGAAAATATATATTGAACTGATGGCGAATAAAGGAAAAATACTCGTCGTAGAAGATGAATTCATTGTAGCCGATGATCTGCAGCAGATGTTGAAGAAGGCTGGATATGAGGTTTGCGGCATTGCATCGTCTGTTCAGAAAGCACGGAAACTGATACAACAGCATCAGCCGGATTGGGTGCTGATAGATATTATATTGAAGGGCGACTATTCAGGGATCGATCTGGGGAATGAATTGATGCAACAGCATATCCCTTTTCTGTATATCTCTGCGAATACCAACCAGCGGACGCTGGAAGCGGCTAAACTTACCCGTCCACATGGCTTCCTGGTAAAGCCCTTCCGGGAAAAGGACCTGTTTATTATGCTTGATATTGCCAGGTACAAATTACAGACGGAAACCAATCGGGACGAAGATAGAAAGTTCCGGAAAACAGTTGATGTCAGTCCGCATTTAAACGATACCGGATCTCACACGGCGGAAATACTTGAAAAGATAAGGATCGTTGCACCGGCAGATACTTCCGTATTAATCACAGGAGAAAGTGGTACGGGCAAGGAACTGGTAGCAAAAGCCATTCACAGATTATCGCTTCGGAGTGAGCTGCCTATGGTGGTGGTGAATTGTGCCGCGCTACCTGTTGCGCTGATCGAGACCGAACTGTTTGGACATGAGAAAGGCGCCTTTACCGGCGCTGGTCAGAGAAGGGTAGGGAAGTTTGAACAGGCACACCAGGGTACGATCTTCCTGGATGAAGTAGGAGAGCTGTCGCCGGATGCACAGGTCAAACTGTTGAGAGTACTCCAGGAGAAAGAAGTCGTTCGTATAGGAGGCGATGTCCCGGTTAAAATAGATGTGCGTGTTATTGCGGCCACGAACAGGCAATTGGAAAAGGAAGTAGCTGAAGGACGCTTTAGGCTGGACCTGTATTACAGGCTCAATGTGTTTCCGATCGAGCTGGTTCCTTTACGTGATCGAAAGCGGGATATACCCTTACTGGCAGATTATTTTCTGAAGAAATATTCGGAGAAGAACAGGGCAGGCGTTGAAAAGATAACAGAGAATGCCATGCGGCAGCTGATATCATATGACTGGCCTGGAAATATCAGGGAATTAGAACACCTGATAGAGCGTCATGTGCTCCTGGCTACAGGCAAAGACATCCCGGCGTTCGATCTGTCTTCATCTGCTACTGCTCCCGGTGTTGAACAAACAGGCAGACTTAAAACAATGGATGAAATGGAGCGTGATCATATTCTTAGTGCCCTGCAGGCCAGCAAAGGCAAAGTATCTGGTGCCGGTGGTGCCGCAGAGTTATTAGGGCTTCCCGCACAGACACTCTATTCCAAAATGAAAAGACTGGGAATAAAACAGGTATTCAAATAGCATCTGCCTGTCTGAGGGTGCTGCGAATGTTAAAATGCTCTTTTCTGATACCTAATTTCTGCATCCTGGAATTGAGGGTGGTAGATGGTAGCTGTAACTTCGCGGCGGCGCCATTAGGGCCTGCAATTCTTCCATTACAAAGCCTGACTACTTTAAGGATATAGTCCCTTTCCATGGTTGCCAGGGGAACTATGCTGAATAATCTTTCTTCTTCAGAAGAGGATGCTTCGTAATGTGCACAGGGAAGATCTATCTGCAGGACCTCTTTTTTACTAAGCAGTATGGAGCGTTCCAGCAGGTGTTCCAGTTCCCTGATATTTCCGGGCCAGTCATGATACATCAGGCTTTCCATTACCTTGTCTGTTATGATAGGCGCTTTTTTGCCGTATATGCTCGCATAATGGTTGACGAAATGTGTGACCAGGACGGGAATGTCTTCCTTCCGCTTGCGCAGCGGAGGTATTGATAGCGGCACTACATTCAGCCGGTAGTACAGGTCTTGCCGGAAATTACCAGCTTTCACTTCTGCTGCAAGATTACGGTTAGTAGCGGCAATAATGCGCACATTCAATTTGATGACGCCTTTTCCCCCTAAACGTTCTATTTCTTTCTCCTGCAATACCCTTAATAGTTTTGCCTGGAACTCCAGTGGTATTTCTCCTATTTCATCGAGGAACAGGGTTGTATCGTTCGCCTGTTCAAACTTGCCGATCCTTCGCTGTAAGGCCCCTGTAAATGCGCCTTTCTCGTGACCAAACAGTTCGCTTTCGAAGAGGTCAGGAGGTAATGCAGCACAGTTCACTTTTATCATCCTGTGATGCCCGCGGGGAGATGCAGCATGTATCGCATTCGCGATCACCTCTTTACCGGTACCTGTTTCACCCTGTAATAATACGGTCGAATCTGATGGTGCGACCCGCTCTATAACAGCAAATATGTTTTGTATACCAGGAGAGTTGCCTATGACGGCTTTGATACCATTATCCTGTTTGGTATTGCCCTGGAACCCGGGAACATCTCCGTCTGTCTGCTCCTGGTACTTTCTTATTTCCCGGAGTTGCCGCTCCATGGTCTCATTGAGCAGGATATTGCGAAATCCTGTACCCAGTATATCTGCTATACATTTAAACAACCCGAACTTATCTGCCTGGAAAGCGCCTTTCTTTTCTCCGTAGAGATATAACACGCCTACAGGCATACCTCCTCCTGATATTTTTACCAGCAACATTTCACTGATACCGGCATTGAACCAGCGGTAAACATACCTGGGAACGGTATTGGCCTTTATGGCGGTCTGTAGGTCTATAAGCACCGGCTCTTCCGACGCAAGAGCCTTGTCAAAAATACCGTCATTGACAGGATGACCGGATACGATGATGGGTGTTTCATCCCGGTAAGGAATACTGTTTTCCGCTGTATATAGGAATGGAGAATGTGTAACGCCGTCTTCATTGATCAGGCAAAGGGTATAATATCTTCCTCCGAAAAGCCCGGGTAATTGGTCGGTGATGACTGTCTGGAGGTCCTGTCTGTTCTTTGCTCCGGCGATGATGCTACTCAATTTCAGCAGGACGGCCTGTTCTCTTCGCTGTTGTTCGAGGCTTTTAATAAGGAAATGGCTGTCAGGTGTATCATACCCGCGCTGTTGTCTGGAAGTATATGCTTTTTCCATACTTGTTCACTATGTTCCGGAACAAACATAGTCACAATAAAAGCGCTTCTATAGAAATGTTACGTTTCGCCGCAATTTTAGGTTCCTGCATAAATTCACGAAATATCGTGAATGAGAGTGTATGATCGTTCACTCGCATACCTGCATACACAAACGGAGGGACAATTGCCCCTCCGTTTGTGTATTATACAACATGATACATTAAATACGCTTAAACAGCCAGAGCTGATGATCACCTCCATTGTTTGCATACTGCGCTACGCGGGCGCCCGGAGCTGTTGATTGTGCCCCTATTTCCAGTACCTTACCGCTTTGTACGCCTGTAAGGGTATAGTAACCGTCTTTTTGTGCTGTAATGGTCCACTTTTGATTATCACCGCCATTATAGTCGTACAACTGCAGGCCTGCTCCATTTAAAATGGATTGCCCCGTTATATCCAGCGTTTTGCCACTTTGTACACCGCTGATCTGGTACTGATTATTACCCAGGTGCCTGATCTGCCATTGTTGGTTACTGCCATTGTTGGCTGTCCATTGCTGTATAGGCGTCCCATTGGCGGTCGATTGGCCGGTGGCGTCAAGTGCTAAATTGCTGTTCTTGTTGACGATATTGTAAATGCCGTCCGGTATAGACTGACTACCTCCCGTATATGGCGCCAGCACATCTTTCAGTAAAGCGGCCGCTTTTATATGTCCGGCTTCACTTGGGTGCAGATTATCCGGCAGATAATCGGCTGTTGACTGCGTAAGCCATCCCGCTGTATTGATGTAATGCACTTTTTTGTCGCCCGTGATGATACGGTTTTCCACGGCGGCTACAGTAGGCTGTGAACGTATACCGAGAAAGGTACGCATAACAAATATCTCTGCCTGAGGGAACCTGGAACGGATACCCGCTAGCAGCCCAGCATAAACATCCCGGAAGGTGCTGTCGGAATCTTCGTAGTCGCTGTCGTTCGTGCCAAGATTGAGCACTATCACCTGCGGTGTGTATTTCGAAAAATCCCAGGAAGGAGAGGACGGATAATTCGGTGGCTGCAAACGGAAATATTGCGCATCCATGGCTATTCCATGTCGCTGACTGCTCACCAGTGCAATGCCGGGATAAGCAATCTGCGTATGTTCGGCACCCAGTGCTTCTGAACAGATCCATGCATAGTCAGACACATTTGCCTGATCATTCAGGTAGCCTGCGGTGATGGAATCGCCAATATATTCGATGAGATAAGCACCGGTAGATGGTTTGCTGGTAACAGCGCCCGCATCGAGTATCAATCCCATAAAACTGAATACATAGTCATAGTCTCTTCCCTGTGCTACCGCCAGTGTATGCGTGCCGCTGGTAAGCGGCATAGGTGTAAGATTGATGACGCCACCCACATTCTTATAAGAGATCCATGGTCCGTTATCTATCCGGGCATAGAAATTACTGGTGTTGCCGGTCTTTAATTTGACAGTAGTGCCTGTAAAGTTCACCTTCAGGTAAGCACCACCCCAATAGCTCGTATAACGGCTGTTATCACTAACATCCCAGCGCCCGAAATACCTGATGTTGCTATCATCAGGTGTGCCGCTACCTGCAGCAGCCAAAGCATAAGCAATATTATCTGATGTGGTGTTCATGATATCCTGATTGGTATGCTTCTTTGTGCAGGCACTCAGCAGGAAGGAAAATATCAGTATAAAAGTTACACTTAATCTGTTTAACATGTTTCTTATTTTACAGTATTAACTATAATTCAGGGAGCACTGATGATCCACTGCTGATTGGTACCGTTGTTGAGCCCATATTGTTCAATAAGCGTTCCCGCCACGGTGGATAATGCAGGCACCTCTATCACTTTACCGCTTTGTACACACAGTATCGTGTAATATCCGCCAGCAGTGGGCGATATTATCCATTGTTGATTGGCGCCGCTGTTATAGTCGTAGAGCTGTACCTTAGCACCGTCATCCAGGCTCTGTCCGGCTACATCAAGCGCTTTCCCACTCTGTACTCCGATAATCTTATAGTGATCGCCGCCAAGACTGGTGATGGTCCATTGCTGGTTAACGCCTCCGCTATAGGCCCATTGCTGTACTGGTGTCTGATTGACAGTACCCTGTCCTTTTGCATCCAGCGCCAGGTTACTGTTACGGTTAATGATCCGGTAGGTGCCATCAGCCAGCGGACCTTTTCCACCTATGATATGTGGTGTGGGGTGAGTGGCCTGGTAGGGAATCTCACCTTTAATCATTCTCCCCGCATCATGTACGAGGCGCAGGTAGAAATCTGAAGAGACAGCCACGCCATCCTGGTCAAGATTAACAAACGTAGTACCTGTAGGACTTTGTGAAGCATTTTCAGCCACTTTAAATATGGCGGTACCCTCATTCATTTCGTCGAACATGGCGATATACAGACTTTTTGCGCCTACTTTTTTCATCACCGCTACCTGCGCCCACATGAAATCGCCATGATTTCTGGGGATCTCGTTAAGAGGACTGCCGGCATTGCTGTTATGAAAAGAGAAGCCGGGATAAGCAATCGGCTGGTAGTCGATACCGTGAGATTCACAGTAATCATAATCGCCCTGTATCCATGGCTGATAAGATGCCACTACCTGAGCGGCTACTGCCCAGGGAGCCAGCATGTTGAACGATTCATAGACCTTCATGAAGTTGGTGCGGGAAAATACATTCGGCGTACGCCAGTCCATAGGAACACTGCCAATAACATAACATCCCTGGCTTTTGAACCAGTTGACTACATCTATACAGGCGGCAGAGTCGCCACCACCTGGTTCTTTCGCTCCCTTATAGCCCATGCCGAATATACACACCACCGGTTTCCCGTTCTGTTTCGCATAAGCGGGTGAGGACAGCAGGTCCAGGCTACCTTTAATGGTATTGATCCAGTCTGCTTTCAGACGGCTCTGCATCTCCGCATCGCCGGAGATATCATACATGATATAAAACTTTCTGCCGCTGGCTTCTGCAGCAGCCCTTACTTTCCGCGCCATACCATCCCTTTGCGACTTAAATGGAGGATCAGACAATTCGCCCGTGAACCGCTGCAGCGCAGCGCAGTCAATACCATTCTCCTGCATCCACCTGAAATGCACATCAACGGTAGACTGGTCATAAGAGGAGAACATCTTCGCCGGTTGTCCGTTCCCCAGGGCAGGGAATGGCGTCTGATAAGTCACTGCATACTCTCTTGTATCGGGCCACATGTCCAGGTTCTGGTGTGTCCACCGGTCAACGGCTGATCCATCGCCAGGAGCGGTGAACCACCCCTGGTAGCCAACGGTCACTTTTCCTACCACATCGCCAAGGGGGGAGCCTTTCAGCACTGCATCAGCTGTCAATCCCGAAGGAGGTGGTGTTGTTTCTGTATTGTTTTCTTTTTTGGTACAGGCAGATAGCATGGCTATCAACAAGCCTAAGGCAAGACAGGTTTTCTTCATAAGATAAACTGGTTTACGTAAATGGTTATTTGTGTCCGGTATTCCGTTTTCGCTACCATACATGGCAAACCAGGGGCCATCCTACTAAAAGCTTATCTATGAGAAAGTTCGCATCTGGGATGAACAAAGTTTTTTACGGTATATCGTAGAACAGCGAAATGCAATTATGAACTGAAATAAAAAAAGGACTGCCGGCCTCCTGAGATGGAGGGTTTCGCAGTCCTTCTTTAAACACGCATAGCAGGCGCCAAAGCCGCACTTATGCCAACGTACGCGTTTCCGGCCTATACCTCACAAAAAAAGCCAACCATATCGTCCTTGAAACCCGCATAATCGGCGGTTGCAATAATACCAGCAATACCGCATTAATTCCCAGCCACCAGAACATCCGGTTATCGTACAATGAAAAACCAATAAACACCCACCACGCAATAAACGTCGCCACACTGAACGCCACCGTCAGCGCATAACTAACATAGCCGGTTCCAAAATAAAACCCTATCTCTCTTTCAAAATCCTCCCCACACACCGGGCAATGTTCATTCATCTCGGTAAAGTGCTTCAGGTTATAAGCATTATCAGATTTAAATATTTTCCCCTTACGACAGGCAGGACACCTGTTCTGTAAGATACTGCCCATCAGGTTAGGCTTGTTGTCGAATTTCGCTGCACACATATAATAGTTGTTTTAGCTGTATCAAAGGTAGCTCAATGCCCTTCTCCCGTTATGGTGGTATTCGGCTTCTTTATGGTATTTTTTACTGATTCGTCGCAGGAAAAAGACAGTACATATAAAATATTTTTATTTTATAGGGGTGCTTTCTATTTTTGCCGTCATTATTACTTTAAGACAAGTCTCAACACCATGACGGGCAAGATGCGAAAGAGGATTTTCCGAATCGTTTTAATACCTATTACTATCCTGATAATACTGGCCGGAATTGCAATAGGGGTACTGTATTCCCAACAGCAGCGCCTTATTAATCTGGCAATCAAAGAGTTAAATAAGCAGCTACCCGGCGAGCTGGTCATAGAAGGTAGTACCATCTCCCCATTCCAGAACTTTCCTTACATCTCCATAGGACTGACAAACGTCCGGTTTTTCGCTACGAAACAACAAACCGGCAGGCCCATGTACCAGCTTGAAAAGTTGTATGTCGGATTCAGCCTGCCCGATATCCTTCGACAGAAATACAACGTCAAGGTTATAGTACTCAAAAAGGGTCACCTCGACCTGGTAAGGGATGTAAATGGTAAACTGAATATCGTTGAGGCCAACAGGATACAACAGGATACCATCACAACAACAGCCACAGAATCTGCATCTCTCGACCTGGACATCAAAAAGATCGTACTGAAAGACCTGGACATTGATTTTTCCGATAAACAAAGCGGCCAGCACGTCAACGCGCATATCGGGAAAGTAAAAACCGCTTTCCGTATGGATAACGTAACCATCTTTGCCCACCTGGAAGGAGGCATGATCGCCGACTATACCACTCCGATAGATACGTCCCTCTTCCGGCATAAAAAAGTAGAACTGGACCTGCAGCTGACATATGACCAGGACCATCAGTTCGTCAGCCTGTCAGAAGGTGGTCTGAAACTGGAAGCTGCCAGCTTTAGTGTAACCGGTACGGCAGACCTGAAACATGGTAATAACGTCAACTTCAAAGTGAAGGGAGACAGGCCTGATATCGGCCAGTTACTGTCCTTTGCACCGGCATCAGTCGCAGAACAACTCAAGCAGTTCCGTTATGATGGCCGCCTTTACTTCGATGGGATCATCAGGGGAAAACTCTCCGGCGACCAACTGCCGCTGATAAAGATCAATTTCGGATGTGAGAACGGCTGGCTGCTGAACGCCACCGCCAATAAAAAGATCGATTCCCTGGGCTTCAAAGGCTTCTATACAAATGGTGCAGAACATTCCCTGAAAACCTCAGAACTGCACCTGCTCAGTGTCAGCGCCCGCCCTGAAAAAGGTACCTTCAAGGCCAACTTTGTCATGAAGGACTTTACCGATCCGAAAATGATCATGCAGATCAATTCTGAGCTGGAACTGGAGTTTATAGGCGCATTTCTCGGTATAGCTGACCTGCAGCGTCTCACGGGACACATCAACCTGAAGATGGACTTTAATGAGCTGGTAGACATGACCGTACCGGAAGTGTCTATGGGTAAGCTGAAAGAGGGCATCCAGAGTGAACTGAAAGTGACCAACCTGACCTTCCGTATACCCAACTACCCACATATTATTCATAACCTCAACCTACATGCAGATATGAAGGGCGGTTTCGTAAAGCTCGATACACTGTCCTTCTACTTTGGTAACTCCGACTTTGCCATGAATGGCTCCCTGAGCGATCTTCCTGCCCTGTTCCATCAGCAGGAAAAGCCGGTAAAGGTGATATTCAATGCCCGTAGTAAGAAGATGATCCTGAAAGAACTGCTGTCGTACGATTCAACTGTGGCAAAGAAAGCAAAGGAAGAGATCTACGGATTTAACATAGGACTGTCTCTGGAAACATCTGTAAAAGAACTGCAGCATCCTGCTCCATTGCCTAAAGGCAGATTTAAGATGGAGAAACTCTATGCCAGCTTCAAAGAATATCCGCATGCTTTCCATGATTTCGGCGCCGAACTCAATATCAATGATACAGCTTTGTTACTGCGGAACTTCGGCGGTATGATAGACAGCAGCGATATCCTTTTCAGTGGTCGGGTGATCAACTACCAGCTTTGGTTTGATAAAGTGATGAGGGGAAAGACGCAGGTAGCGTTTGACCTGAAATCGCAGCACCTGGCAATGAAAGATGTACTGGGACCTATCAGCCGCAATTACGTGCCTAAAGACTACCAGAAGGAAGTTGCTTCCGGTATATGGTTACGTGCGAAGGCCGACCTGCGTTATGACTCCATCTTCAAATTCGCCAAAGTGAAGCTGGCGAATGTATCAGGAGAGTTGCAGGAACATAAGATCAAGGTGGATAGTATTAAAGGTACCGTGAAGGTCGGATCTGATAATTTCCTGAAACTCGATACACTTACAGGCCGTATCGGCAAGACTGATTTTGACATCAGCATGCGCCTGTACATGGGAAAAGATACGACGAGACGCAAGAAGGAAAACTTCCTGCAATTCACTTCCCGCAACCTCGACCTTGACCAGCTGACCAATTATAAACTGACGGCTAATGAAGATGAAGAAACCGTTGTGGCAGCGCCTGCCGCAGGCCGTGCTGTAGTCAAGGACACTACGCATTCCGGCGCCTTTAATATCTTCAATATACCATTCATCGACTTCCGCGCTACTGTCAATATCGGCAGGGTAAAATATCACCGCCTGTGGCTGAAGAACGTTACCAGCAACATCCGCATGCAGGCCAACCAGCACCTGTATCTCGATACACTGGGTATGGGCATAGCAGAAGGTCAGATAGGGATGAGAGGTCATTTCAATGGTACTGATCCGAAAAAGATATACTTCCGCAGCAGGATAAGAGCATTTGACGTAAATATTGAAAAACTGATGCTGAAGCTCGATCACTTCGGGCAGGACTATGTGATCAACAAGAATGTAAAGGGCCGTCTTAATGGACAGATCAGAAGCCGTATACAGATGCATCCTGACCTTACGCCTATCATCGATAACTGTGAGGCGCAGCTGGACCTTGATATCCGCAATGGCAGCCTGGTAAACTTTGCACCCATGCAGGCAATGGCAGGTTATTTCAAAGACAAGAACCTGAACATGATCCGCTTTGATACTTTGAAGAATAAACTGACGCTGAAGAATGGTGTGTTGGAAATTCCAAAGATGAATATCAACTCTTCCCTGGGCTTCATGGAGATCTCTGGTAAGCAGTCGCTGGATATGAAAATGGAGTATTACATGCGTATACCAATGAAGATGGTCACACAGGTCGGCTTTCAGTCCCTTTTTGGCCGGAAAAGGGAAGAAGTGGACCCTGACCAGGTAGATGCCATTGAGTACCGCGATAAGGATAAAAAGATCCGTTTTATGAATATTAAGGTAACGGGCACACCGGATAATTTTAAAGTCGGATTAGGAAAAGCGAAAAAAGCATAAAGCAACATAAGTCAAAGGAGAAAGCCGCTCTATAAAAAGGGCGGCTTTTTATTTTGTCATGTATTTGTTATTCCCGTTTGCGTAAAAGAAATTCCCGCTTTGATCAACTACCCTTAGCTTTTTGAAATAGCTTCGCCACGATCTAATGAAATAAAAGACACCTATTTAACCCGTTTTAAAAACCATTTTAGCAGGTCGCAGTTCATCAGTTCCTGTGACCGTCTATTGCGGAAAAACCGATAGATACTATTTTGATTATGCAACAGAAGCGTAATAAATGTGGTGACCACATACCGGCCTTTCTATGCCCGGAAAGCGGCACCTGCTTTGATAGTTTGATTCCTTCCTGCGGTCATTTTCATCTCCGGCCATTACAGCTGGATACAGATGTTCCGTTTATACATGAATGGGTGAATAAACCTTACGCCGTCTACTGGCAATTACAAAATAGCACAGTAGAAAAAGTAAGGAATATGTACAGTGAACTTATCCGCACGGAACATATACAGCCTTTCATGGGATTTTATAATGACAGGCCGGCCTTCCTGGTAGAATTCTATTGGGCATTTAAAGACAGGATAGGAGAGTATTATGATGTACAGACAGGCGACTATGGCTTTCATATTCTCATGGCGCCAGCGGAGACACCAGTCAGGCACTTTACCTGGAATGTCTTTACTGTATTGATGGACTTCATGTTCAGTGAGGAAAAGGTAGAGCGGCTGATCGTGGAGCCCGATGCCAGAAATGAAAAGATCCACCTGCTCAATAAACGCGCTGGCTTCGAATATCATCACCTTATCAATCTTCCTGAGAAAACCGCTCATCTGGCCTTTTGTACCAGAGAGCAATATAACTCTGCATTGGAAAGAGAACGGCAATTACAATCTGCCGGTACCATTTAACCGCAATTTTTAAGGATCTAATAAAAACTTTATAATGCATCCCTCATCAGCACTGTCTCCCGGGAGCGGAGTCGCACACCTGCGCCCTGAAATCTGGAGCAAAGCGAACGCTTTGCATGTACGCAAAATTATCAGCGAATTTGCCCATGAACTTTTAATACAGCCGAAGGAGTTGTATACAAAAGATGGCTGGGGTTACTACGTGCTCACCGCAGATATGCCGGGTATTGAATACCGCTTCCGCGCGAAAATCCTGCACCTTGACCACTGGTACATAGAAAATGGGTCAATAGAAAAATCGGAAGATGGTAAAAGTGTGCCGTTGGATTCCGCCAGTTTCATCGCTGAATTCAGTGAAACAATTGGTATCCGTCCCGACATCCTGCCCAAGTACCTGGAAGAGATCTGCAGTACCTTATATGGTAGCGCATATATGCGTGCACAGGAAGGCCCCAATTCAGAGGCATTGGCCCATGCCGACTACCAGGTAATTGAACATGCCATGATGGAAGGGCATCCCTCTTTTGTAGCCAACAACGGGCGTATCGGTTTTGATGCGGCAGACTACAGGGCCTATGCACCGGAAGCAGCGGCGCCTGTTTCCCTGTTGTGGATTGCTGGTCACCGTAGCAGGGCCACTTATACTGCTACCGCTGAACTGCCTTATGATACACTACTGGCACAGGAACTGGATGCTGCTACACTAACCCGGTTTAATAAGGTACTGCTGGATCTGGGATTAGAGCCTGCAGACTACGTGTATTTTCCTGTACATCCCTGGCAATGGTATAACAAGATGAACCACATCTTTGCTGCGGATATTGCCACCCGTAATATGATCTTCCTCGGCGTGAGTGATGACACTTATTTAGCACAGCAATCCATCCGCACCTTCTTCAACATCAGCAAGCCTGAACGTTTCTATGTGAAGGTGGCACTGTCTATCCTGAACATGGGATTCATGCGTGGATTGTCTCCCTATTACATGCGTACCACACCCGGTATTACCCAGTGGGTGAGAGATGAACTGGGAGATGATAAATACCTGCAGGAAAAAGGATTCATTCTGTTAGGAGAAGTGGCTACAGTAGGCTATCGTAATCTGTTATACGAAAAAGCGGAAAAGAACGACAGTCCGTATAAGAAGATGCTGGCCGCGCTCTGGCGGGAAAGTCCTATTCCTATGTTAAAAAAAGGACAAGGTCTGATGACGATGGCAGCACTCCTGCACATCGATCGTGAAGGCAAAGCCCTGTTACCGGAACTGATCCGTACCTCCGGACTGGATACTGCTTCCTGGCTGCAACGATACCTGGATGCATACCTGAGCCCCATCCTGCATTGTTTCTACTATCATGATATGGTATTCATGCCGCATGGCGAAAACCTGATCCTCATTATGGAAAATAATGTACCGGTAAGAGCGATCATGAAAGATATCACAGAAGAAGTATGTGTTATCAGCAAAGAGAAAGTATTGCCGGATGAAG
This sequence comes from Chitinophaga ginsengisoli, assembly GCF_003014595.1. Classification (GTDB taxonomy): domain Bacteria; phylum Bacteroidota; class Bacteroidia; order Chitinophagales; family Chitinophagaceae; genus Chitinophaga; species Chitinophaga ginsengisoli. Next base: position 335,808 of record NZ_PYGK01000005.1, read on the forward strand.
TAAAACGCCTGGCGGTGGATATGCCGGAAGAGGTGAAGATCCTTTCCATTTTTACAGATGTATTTGACTACATCTTCCGTTACATTGCACATATCCTCGTTGAACACAGCGCGTATCCGGAAGAGCAGTTCTGGGAACTGGTAGCAGATTGTATACTGGCTTATCAGGCGTCCTTTCCCGAATTAAAAGAGAAGTTCAGACAACACGATCTTTTTGCGCCTGAGTTCATCCGTTCCTGCCTGAACCGTTTGCAGATCTGTAACAATGAACGCATGGTAGATCTGGCCGATCCGGTTGGCAGTCTTCAGTTTGTAGGAACCTTGAAGAACCCGGTGGCAGCATTTGCAAAGCATTCCAAATTCCCAATTTATTAACGATGATCATGAACCCATACAGTGACCTCTTTTATGAAGGCACTGCCAATGAATACAGTAAAGCGATAGCACTGGCCAGTGGCTCAGTAGTACGGTTCCTGGAGAAGAACAGGAAACCATTCAGCGGTATTACACCTGCACAGCTGAAGACAGCATTCGAACAGGTAGACCTCAATACACCGTTGCCTGATTATGACAGCCTGCTTTCAGAAGTAGAGCGCCTCTATTCCGATCATGCAGTGACGTTCCATTTGCCACAATACATCGCTCACCTGAACTGTCCGGTGGTGATCCCTGCTATTGCTGCGGAAGTCCTGATCTCTGCCATCAACTCCTCCCTTGATACCTGGGATCAGAGTGCAGGTGGTACATTGATAGAGCAACGTCTCATAGAATGGACATGCAATGAGATCGGTTTCGATAGCAACAGTGATGGTGTGTTCACTAGTGGTGGCACACAGAGTAACCTGATGGGATTGTTACTGGCCAGAGATCATTATGCAAAGGAACGCCTGCGTTATAATATCAAGCAGAAGGGATTACCTGCGGAGTCTTCCCGCTTCAGGATATTCGTAGCCGCCACAGGACATTTCAGTATTCAGAAGAACGCTGCATTACTGGGGCTCGGTGAACAATCTGTAGTCAGTATACCGGTGAAAGGTTACCGCATGGATGTGGCATTGCTGGAAGAAGCTATTCAGCAGGAACTGGAGGAAGGCAATATCCCTATTGCGGTAGTAGGCACTGCCGGCACTACTGATTTTGGCAATATTGATCCATTGGAAGAAATAGGACAACTGGCTGCGCGGTATAAATTATGGTTCCATGTAGATGCTGCTTATGGCTGCGGATTATTACTTACTACTAAATACCGTCATCTGTTGAAAGGAATAGAACTCGCTAACTCTGTAACGGCGGATTATCATAAGTCATTCTTCCAGCCTGTTAGTAGCAGCGCTTTCCTGGTAAAGAGCAAACGTTCTCTAGACCTGCTGACGCACCATGCGGATTATCTCAATCCGAAGGAACATGATGAAGACGGATTACCTAATCAGGTAAATAAATCTATCCAGACCACCCGCCGTTTTGATGCATTGAAACTCTGGTTCACACTGCGCCTGATGGGTAAACAGAAACTGGGCAGTTATATGGAAACGATCATCGATACTACGGCGAAGGTAGCTGATATGATCAGCCAGGATACAGAACTGGAACTGGTAAGTTATTCAGACATCAGTGCGTTGGTGTTCCGTTATTTCCCCGCCCGCCTTGATGAAACAGATGTTACAGCAGTGAACCTGCATATCAAAAAAGAGATGCTGAAAGATGGTGCAGCTTTGCTGGCAGGTACACGTATCAACGGTGCTTTTTATCTCAAGTTCACCTTACTGAACCCGCTTACTACTACGGATGATGTAGCAAAACTATTATCCATCATCAAGTCACACGGCGCCACTTACATAAGACAGCACAGGGAAACACTTTACGATACAAGAGAAATCGCATAATATGAATATTCCACATACATATGATATTATTGGCATCGGCATAGGCCCTTTCAATCTCAGCCTGGCTGCCTTATTGCAACCTGTAAGCAGGATCAATGCTGTATTCTTTGACCAGGCGCCGGGCTTCGACTGGCATCCCGGTCTGATGTTAAACAATGCCACCTTACAGGTACCCTTCATGGCCGACCTTGTAACCATGGCTGATCCTACCAGTGAATACAGTTTCCTGAATTATATGAAACAGTCAGGACGATTGTATAAGTTCTATATCAGGGAAGACTTTTTTATCCTGCGGAAAGAATACAATGCCTATTGTAAATGGGCTGCAGAGAGATTGTCATCATGCCGTTTCTCTCATAAGGTTACTACTATACAATATGAGCCTGACAGGCAATTGTATGCAGTGAGTACAGTACATACCCTCACTGGTAAAACGGAACTGCACTATGCCCGCAAGCTGGTGTTAGGTACCGGTACTCAACCATACCTGCCTGCATTTGCAAAGAAGGGTATACTGCCGGATGTGATCCATACATCGGAGTATCTCAACTATAAAGATAAGATAGGAGGGAAGCGTTCTGTGACGGTAATAGGTTCCGGACAGAGTGCTGCAGAAGTATTTGCTGACCTCCTGCCACTGGCGGAAAACGGCATGCAGTTAAACTGGTTCACCCGCCCCGACAGGTTCTTCCCGATGGAGTATTCAAAGCTTACACTGGAACTGACTTCACCCGAATACGTGGATTATTTCTACAGCATGTCGGCAGAAAGCAGGCAGGAGTTGCTTGCCAGACAGAATCCACTCTTCAAGGGTATTAACTACGATCTCATCAACCAGATCTTTGATGCTCTATATGAGATGAGTGTGGATAAGGATATCTCACATATACAGCTACGCCCGAATGTACAGCTCAATGATATTGTCTATAACGGAAATAGTTATACGCTTGATATGACACAGGTACAGCAGCAACAATCATTTACCCAGGAAACAGATTTCGTGGTCCTGGCTACTGGTTACAAATACCGGGAGCCGGCGTTCCTGGAGGGCATCAGTGAACGTATCATGCGACGCGAAGACCAGTTGTTTGATGTACAGCGTAACTATGCTATAGATCTTCATGGCGATGAGATCTTCGTGCAGAATGCAGAACTGCACACGCATGGTTTTGTAACGCCTGATCTGGGAATGGGCGCTTACCGCAATTCCTGTATTATCAATGCAATAGCGGGAGAGGAGATCTACCATGTGGAAAAACGAATTGCTTTCCAGCAATTTGGCGTGGCAGCATCCATACCAGCTGTTGCGGCTATATAAACAGGCATACGGGACATTGTTCAATGATATGCAGGAGGCATGGCGTCTGTTAACGTGATGTCTCCTGCTCTCTTCATCAGCCATTTTTTATATAAACGACAGGGCATCTGATATGCAAAAAATAGTCTCGCCGGCGCAATCGCGTTCAGCGCTCATTTTCATCTTTATTACACTGCTGATTGATGTAACAGGATTGGGCATCATCATTCCCGTACTACCCAAACTGATAGAACAACTGATCCATGGCAATATGGGAGAAGCTGCTGCTATCGGGGGCTGGCTGACGTTTGCCTATGCCCTTGTGCAGTTCGTCTGTGCGCCGGTGCTGGGTAACCTGAGCGACCGTTACGGCAGGCGTCCTGTATTGTTGTTGTCGTTACTGGGTTTCGGACTGGATTATTTCTTTATGGCATTTGCCCCGACCATCATGTGGCTGTTTGCCGGCCGTATCATCTCCGGAGTGATGGGCGCCAGTTTTACGACCGCCGCGGCCTATATAGCAGATGTCAGCGCGCCTGAGAAGCGGACCCAGAACTTCGGTATCATTGGCGCCGCCTTCGGACTGGGCTTTATCCTCGGTCCGCTGATGGGAGGTGGCTTAGGGCAGTTGGGCCCCAGGGCGCCTTTTATCGCGGCCGGTATTTTGAGTCTGCTGAATGTAGCGTATGGCTACCTGGCGCTGCCGGAGTCATTACCTGCAACGAACAGACGGGCCTTTAAATGGAAGCATGCCAATCCGGTAGGCTCATTGGTCCAGATGAAGCAATATCCGGCCGTATACGGGCTGATAGCCACCCTGGTGCTGATCTATATCGCCAATAATGGAGTACAGACCACCTGGGCATTTTATGGTATGCATAAGTTCAGCTGGGATGAAGCCTGGGTAGGGTATTCCCTCGGCTTTAGCGGCCTGCTGGTAGCTGTAGTACAGCTGGGCCTGATCCGGCTGATCATTCCCCGCATCGGTACTAAAAAAAGCCTGTATGTCGGGCTGGCGTTTTACAGCCTGGGATTGTTGCTGTTTGCCTTTGCCACCAGCGGGTGGATGATGTTCGTGATACTGGTGCCTTATTCGCTGGGGAATATAGCCAGTCCGGCTCTGCAGAGTATTATCACAGGGCAGATCTCTTCCGGGGAGCAGGGTGCATTACAGGGAGGACTGACCAGCCTGATGAGTGTTACGACGATCGTAGCGCCGCCGCTGATGGGAAGTCTCTTTGCTTACTTTACCGGGAATAGTGCGCCATTCCTCTTTCCGGGCGCTCCTTTTTTTGTGAGTGGGGTACTTGTACTGGTGAGCATTTTCCTGGCCATCAAGAGCATGCGGAGGCCTAATGTTAGGTGAGAATTCGCTTTGGTTCCTATATCTCCATATCGCTACACCGTCATTTCCATATCACTTTACCGTCATCTCTATATCGATTCGATATAGAGATGACGGTAAAGTGATATGGAAATGACGGTATAGTGATATGGAAGAAGCGGGAATATATCCTACACAGAAGCAATCTATGAGGGAACTATAGTGTATTAATTGCCTCTGGTGCGACCGGCTCTTCCATTGGAAGGACCACCGGTTCTGCCTCCTTCTGCATTGTTGTTCCGGGAACCGCCACGACCGGCATCGGAGCTGCCGCCATCTTGTGATCTACCGCCCCAGGTATTGCCACGGGAGCCTCCTTCGTTTCGGCCACCGGTTTGGGAGTTACCGCCCGGGGCATTGCCGCGGGAACCGCCTTCGTTTCTTCCACCGCCTTGTGAGTTACCACCCCAGGGGCCACCCTGGTTATTGCCTGGTCTGCTGCCACCCTGAGGGTATCCCCCCCTGATGCTGCCGTCTATCCGGCCATCGTTGCGGGAGCGGCCGTTGTCATTGTAGTATCCCTGACGTCCATCCGGTCTGTTGCCATTCCAGCCATAATTATTCCTGCCGGAGCGATTGTCGCGGTAACCGTTATTGTAACCGTTGCTGTAACCGTTGTTGTAATTCCTGCCGCCGTTATAGCTGTTCCTGTAATAGCCGTTATACCGGCCGCTATTGTACCTGGCGGGGTAAGAGCCGCGGTCAGCTCTGGTGGAACGGTAATTGGTCACTATTACGCGATTACGGTTGTAAACATAGCCGGAATAGGTCCTGATAGGATAATACATCCCACGGGCAGGCATGACCCTTCTTACGGGAGCATATGCATATCCATACTGGTAGTGGTGGCATACCGGACGATAGGCGTATACCGGCATCGGGCGCCATGGTCTCCACCATCCGGGAGGATTGATCCATGACCAGGGGGAGGTCCATACCACATAGGCCGGCGCATATACCCGACGTACGCAGGGCCAGAACCACACGTTCACGATGACACCTGCAGGAGCGAACCTGGAGGTATTGACATCAGCAGCGGGACCATGTGTGCGGGAAGGTGTATAATCGAAGGAATTATCCTCCGCAGAATACACGCTGTCGGATATTTCAACCGGCTCTGCCAGGGTTGTTTCGCCATAGATATCTTCGTCGCCGGCTATCTGGATAACGGCGGTATTCTCACCGGTCTTTTCCAGTTCGATAACGGCCACATCCTGGCTTTCCTGGTTGGATACCAGTGCCTGTATGATAAAGAGTTGTACCTGGTTTTGCTTTTTATTGATCACCCGCAGGTAATCGATGTTGCCATCCCCGTTCAGGTCAAGGTTGTTGACCTTGTTCTGTTGCGAGTTCAGCAGCCTTTCAAATTCTTCCGGGCTATTGGCCTGTTTAAAGAGGGTAAGAGCGCCCTGTAGGCTGAAGTTGTCGCCGGGCAGCCCGGTGGAATCCTGGTCGGGAGGAGTCCAGCTGGCATTATCCCATTCGTCAGGTTGTTCCTGTAATTGTTGCCGTGGATAGTAATCCTGAGCGTTGGCATGTAGTACCGGTAACAGGGATATGAACAGTACAGGTAGGGATTGGCTGATCTTCATGACGAAAATGTTTAGTATATAACTAATAAACGAAGTTGAATGTACGAATAGTTTAATAATGCAATATGTGTGCCGTAATTTAAGATGGGAGCGGGTTTGAAAAAGGGAAGGGGGCTTATAATATATCGTTGTAAGACAATATATTATAAGCCCCTTACTATGATGAGTAGTTTCTGTTGATGATACGGGAAGTCTAATTCCCCCTGTCGGCTTTTCTGCGGCCACTTCTTGTTCTGTTTCCGCCGTTCCTTCCACCGGGACGGTTTTCACTGACCCTTGCGCGCCGGTCTGCTCTTTCACCCCTGTTGATGGCGCTGCCCCTGTCAGCCCTTGCAGGGGTATTGGACTGATACTGTCGGCCGCCACTGTTAGTCCGCTGAGGGGTATACCGGTTCACATTCCTGGTAGTACGGTAATTGTTCACTACCACCCTGTTACGGTTAATAACCGTCACGGAGGTAACCCTCACGGGGCGATAAATGACCCGGGCAGGCGGGATCCTGTGTACCGGTACTACGACATATCTGCGTGCATAGGTGTAACGTACCGGCCTGTATGCATACCAGGGCAGGGGGCGCCAGGGACGGTACCATACCGGATGGCTATACCATGTCCAGGGAGATACCCATACCGCATAAGCAGGCGCATATACGAAACGTACACAGGGCCATAGCCATACGTTCACCACGATACCCTCGGGTGAGGAAGCCGCAGGACCATGGCTGGTGGGGGGATAGTTAAACGCATTGTCCTCTTCTTCTGCCGGTTCGGCTATAACAGATTCGCCATAGATATCAGGATCGCCCACGATCTGGACGATGGCGTTATTATCGCCTTTCTTTTCCAGTTCGATCACCGCTATATCCTGGCTTTCTGTGGAGGAAACCAGTGCCTGCAGGATAAAGACCTGTACATCATTCTCTTTTTTATTGACGATGCGGATATAATCGGTGTTGCCATCTTCATTGAGGTCCAGGTTATTCACTTTGCTGTTGGCAGAGTTCAGGAGCTTTTCAAATGCTTCGGGAGATGCTGACTGTTTAAACAGGTCCAGTGCACCCTGCAAGCTGAAATTATCGCCCGGTAGCCCGGTAGAATCCTGTTCGGGTTGTTCCTGGGCAGATACTGTTAAGGTCATGCCCAGGCATACGATGCATGCGGTAAAGTAGTTTCGGATATTCATGTACTTATTTTTTTGGGATACTCCCGGGTTCACCTGATAATGCGGGGGAATATAGGTCCCGGTTATCTTTACTGTCACTACTATGAGTACATATAGGTAGACTATCTGAAACGGGAAGGGTTTAACGGGAGGGGAAGAAGGGACCGGAAAGTGATAAATATGGCTTTGTTTTTATGCCAATATAATTAATAATCAATCATATAACGATATCTATAGACCACTACTAACACAGATGATGAAATTATCACTTTGTTGTATATATGTAATATTTTGACGTCAATCCCTAATGTTTTTAGGTTTTAATTGAAAATTTTTCCTAATTTGGTGCCGTCATTCTGGTTTGATATTTGTAAAACCAGCTTATGATCTACCTTAGACCACAACTAGATATACTGTTAGACCTTCGTATTCTTATCACCTATTGTTTAGTTACAACCCGTAGCTACATGTTTAAACCGCAACTAGCATACTGTTAGAGTTATGGAATCCGTCTTATGCCGGACTACGTAATTTGATTGACATATTTATTAAACACTGCTTGTTTGCGGGGGACTTATCGCTTACCGTCACGATTCACTTGCAAATTTTTAGTGTTCAATTTATATATTTGGATCTGAAAACGTTTTCAGAACAATAATCTTATACTTTCGCATAAAGTAGAAAGATTATACAACAGCTTAAGATATATCAGAATGAGCAAATTGTTACGTGCAAAGGAAGCCTCATTGGCCAGAGTTTACACTACCAAGGAAAAAGGGATCTACCCTTATTTTAGACCGATCTCTTCTTCTCAGGACACTGAAGTTGATATTGACGGTAAGAAAGTGTTAATGTTCGGATCAAATTCCTACCTGGGACTGACGAATCATCCCAAGGTGAAAGAGGCCGCCAAACGTGCCATTGATAAGTACGGTACGGGTTGTGCAGGATCGAGGTTCCTCAATGGTACCCTTGACCTCCACCTGGAACTGGAACGTCGCCTGGCGGAATATGTAGGCAAAGAAGCCGCTCTGTGTTTTAGTACGGGGTTCCTGGCTAACCAGGGTGCTTTATCGAGCCTGACCGGCCGTAATGATTATATCATTCTGGACGAACTGGACCACGCCTCCATTATAGATGGTAGCCGTCTGTCCTTTTCGAAAGTGATCAAGTACCGCCACAACAACATGGAGGACCTGGAAGCTAAATTATCAGCACTTCCACAGTCTTCTATCCGTCTGATCGTTGTGGATGGCGTGTTCAGTATGGAAGGTGATATTGCCCGCCTGCCGGAAATAGTAGCACTGGCGGACACTTATGGTGCCAGTATCATGGTAGATGATGCACACGGTCTGGGAGTAATTGGAGTGAATGGTGCCGGTACAGCGTCTCATTTTGGTCTTACTGACAAAGTGGATGTCATCATGGGTACTTTCAGTAAGTCTTTTGCGTCTCTGGGTGGCTTTATTGCCGGCGACAAAGATGTGATCGAATATCTGAAGCACTCTGCACGTTCCCTGATCTTCAGCGCGAGCATGACCCCTTCAGCTGCAGCCAGCGTAATTGCCACTCTTGATCTTATCACGACAGAACCTGAGCACATTCAGCGCCTGTGGGATAATACCAACTACGCACGCAACTTATTAAAGGAAGCAGGTTTCGATACCGGCAACGTATCAGAAACACCTGTTATACCGATCTATATCAGGAACGAAGAAAGCGTATTCCGCATCACACGCATGCTGCAGGATGAAGGCGTATTCGTGAACCCGGTAGTGCCTCCGGCAGTTCAGCCAGACGCTACGCTGATCAGGTTCTCACTGATGTCGACACACACGTTCTCTCAGATAGAGACCGCGATAGATAAATTGACGGAGACATTCACGCGTGCGGGTATACCTTTAAAGCAAAAAATATAAATGGAAACATTGCAGACGACATCTCAGCAAACGGTACATGCTCCTCAACAAACCAACGGTTTACCAAAAGTGATCGTTCAAGCGGTCACCTCTAAAAAACAGTTGGCGCAGTTCATCGATTTCCCGCACGACCTGTACAGGAACGATGAAAACTATGTACCTGAGTTGTTTATTGCTCAACGTGACCTTCTGACTCCGGGAAAACATCCTTTTCATGAACATTCAAAGCTGCAGGCATTCCTTGCCTTCCGCGGCAATGAAATAGTGGGCAGGATAGCAGCTATCGACAATACAAACCACAATATTTTCAATAAAACGAACGATGGCTTCTTTGGTTTCTTCGATTGTATCAACGACAGTGAAGTAAGCCAGGCTTTGTTCAGCGCAGCCACTAAATGGCTGAAGGAACGTAAGTTCAGCACCATGATCGGCCCTGTGAACTTCTCTACCAACGAAACCTGCGGGTTGCTGATAGAAGGATTTGACGGTCCGCCGGTGGTGATGATGACCTATAACTATCCCTACTATGTCAAACTAATTGAAGAAGCGGGGCTGGGAACAAAGATCACCATGTATGCATGGAAGATCATTCCCCAGTACATGAACGACCGGCCTTTTCGTGTGATGACGGTATTGAAGGAGAGACTGACCAGGCGTAATATCACCTTCCGCAGTGTCAATCTGAAAAATTTTGATGAGGAAGTAAAGAACATCCATGCGATCTATAACAGCGCCTGGGATAAGAACCTTGGTTTTGTGCCGATGACAGAGAAGGAGTTCGAATACCTGGCGAAAGATCTGAAAATGATCCTGGATCCTGATTTTGGTATTATAGCGGAAGAGAATGGGAAAATGGTAGGTTTCGCCCTGGCTATCCCGGATATTAACCAGATCCTTAGAAAGATAAAGAGAGGACGCTTGTTCCCAACCGGTATATTGAAACTGTTGTTGGGCAAGAAGAAGATAAATGGTGTGAGAGTATTGGCATTAGGCGTATTGGAATCTCACCGTAAACTGGGCATCGATGCCTGTTTTTACGGGGAGTTAATGAAAGTGGGCAGGGCAAAAGGCGTTGCTTATGGTGAAGGATCCTGGATACTGGAAACAAATGAAATGATGAACGCCGCTATGCGGGGTATAAATGCAGATCCTTACAGGACCTACAGGATATACGAAAAAGAGATATGACACCCCGGATACTGATAACAGGTGCCAGCGGTTTTGTAGGATATCATCTGGTAGAGGCAGCTCTTGACGCAGGAATGGAGGTTTACGCCGCCGTACGTGCGTCAAGTAGTGTCTCCCACCTGAAACATTTGCCAGTAAATTTTGTTTATCCTGATTTCAACAGTAAGGATGATCTGAAAGATCTGATCGTGAAACATGGATTTGATTACATCATTCATGGAGCAGGGGTAACAAAGGCAAAGTCTTTGGACGAGTACAACAGGATCAATGCAGGGTATACCCTTAACCTGGTAGTAGCAGCCGCGGAATCGAGGGTACCCATTAAGAAATTTGTATTTATAAGCAGTCTGGCGGCCGTAGGCCCCATCGCATATGATGCCAGCTGGCCTGTACCGGATGTGGATAAACCCCAACCGGTGACCAGTTACGGAAAAAGTAAGTTACTGGCTGAAGAATACCTGGGAGTTATTTCAGATGTCCCCTGGGTGGTATTAAGGCCCACCGCAGTGTATGGGCCAAGAGAACGGGACCTTTTCGTATTGTTCAAGACATACAGACGGGGTTTGGAACCTTATATGGGCAAAGGCGCCCAGTGGCTGAGTTTTGTCTACGTCAAGGATCTCGCACAAGCAGCAATGCTGGCATTGACAGCTCCTGTATCGGGAACTATGTATAATATTTCAGATGGTAAGCGGTATGACCGTTACGCACTGGCCAATGCTATAAAGCAACATCTGAAGCTGCACACTTTTCGTATTCACCTACCTCTGCCTGTTATTAGAACTGTTGCCACTATTATGGAAATGGTGAGTCGTGGGGCTCCCTTGCTGAATAGGGACAAACTGAATGAGCTGACGGCAGAGAACTGGGATTGCAATATTGAAAAGATCCGGCAGGACCTGGGCTATCGTCCCGTATATGACCTCGAAAAAGGGATACGGGAAACGCTGGACTGGTACACCGCCAATAAATGGTTTTGATTAAAACAGTTAAATAAAAGTCTCACATTTTTATGAAACATCAAATTAAAGAAGCAAAAGGGAAACTGGGTGTCCTGATGCCGGGCCTTGGCGCGGTAGCCACGACATTCATTGCCGGAGTAGAATCAATTAAGAAAGGGCTGTCAAAGCCCATTGGCTCGGTCGCACAGATGGGCCACATCAGATTGGGAAAAAGAACTGAAAACAGGAATCCGCTGATTAAAGACTTCGTTTCCTTAGCTAATCTGAATGACCTTGTATTTGGTGGTTGGGATGTGTATGAAGATAATGTGTATACCGCCGCAGTAAAAGCTGAAGTACTTGACAGGTTTATGCTGGAAGCCATTAAACCCGAACTGGAATCCATCGTTCCAATGAAGGCAGCTTTCGATAAAAACTTTGTTAAAAATCTGGATGGCACACACGTTAAGGACTTTAAGACCCGTTATGACCTGGCACAGGCCGTAATAGAGGACATTAAAAATTTCCAGAAAGAAAAGGGTTGTGACCGTGTTGTAATGGTATGGTGCGGTTCTACCGAAATATATCACGAAGCTGCAGACGTTCACCAGTCACTGGCTGCATTTGAACAGGGGCTGAAAGATAATGATCCGCGTATCGCTCCGAGCATGATCTATGCATATGCGGCACTCACCCTGGGCATTCCTTTTGCGAACGGTGCACCCAACCTGACCTGTGACATTCCTGCACTCGTAGAATTGTCCAAGAAAACTAAAACACCGATCGCCGGTAAAGACTTCAAAACCGGTCAGACCCTGATGAAGACTATCCTGGCCCCTGGTTTACAGGCACGTGCGCTGGGCATGGAAGGCTGGTTCTCTACCAACATCCTGGGTAACCGCGATGGATGGGTACTGGACGATCCTGATAACTTTAAAACAAAAGAAGTATCCAAACTGGGTGTGTTGGAAGACATCCTGATGCCGGAAGAAAATCCTGAACTGTATGGTGACATGTACCACAAGATCAGGATCAACTATTATCCTCCGCGTAAGGACAACAAGGAAAGTTGGGATAACATTGACATATTTGGTTGGATGGGCTATAAAATGCAGATCAAGGTAAATTTCCTTTGCCGTGACTCTATCCTGGCAGCGCCAATCGTACTCGACCTCGCACTGTTCATCGACTTTGCGAAACGTGCCGGTATGAGCGGTATCCAGGAATGGCTGTCCTTCTATCTGAAATCACCACAAACAGCACCAGGCCTGCGTCCTGAGCATGATATCTTCAAACAGCTGATCAAGTTGCAGAATACCCTGCGCTACCTGATGGGTGAAGATCTGATCACGCACCTTGGGCTGGATTATTACGAAGGAATCTTAAACGAAGGATGATCCGAATTCATAAAATAATCGCTACCAGCCTGGGCATAGGCTACATTGGCAAGGGAGGGGGCACGGTTGCTGCCGCCGTGACAGCTCTTTGCTGGTACCTTGCGCAGGCTGGTGGTAATATATCTGTCATATGGCAGGTAGCTATTACCATTGCCATCACATTGTTAGGCATTTGGTCCGGTACGGAAGTTGAACCTTATTGGGGGAAGGACGACAAGAAAGTAGTGATAGATGAAGTGTCCGGTATGTGTTTCAGTCTGCTGTTCCTGCCGGTAACTCCCGGTTATGTGCTGGCGGGACTTGTATTGTTCAGATTCTTTGATATCCGTAAACCATTACTGATCCGCCGTACCGAGCAGCTGCCCGGAGGACTAGGAGTAATGATGGATGACGTGGTAGCAGGAGTATACACCAACTTGTTACTGCAGATTGTTTATCACAGTAACGTTTTTGGACAATGATTAAATTTTTGAAGGCTCAGGCCTCTTCACTGATAGCGACAGGTGTGGATTTCCTGGTGGTGATCTTACTGTCAAGCCAGGCAGGCGCCTGGTATGTCGGTGCAAATATGGCCGGTACCTTTGCAGGTGGAGCCACCAATTTTATAATAAACAGGCAGTGGGTCTTTAATAAAGAGAAAAGTGCGATCGGAGGACAAGCACTGCGCTATGGTATCACCTGGGTGGGGAATATGCTGCTAAATGCAGCAGGAGTGTGGCTCATACTGCATTTTACAGGATGGTACAGTCTTATTGAAAGAGTAGCCATGGTTAAAATGATAGTGTCATTACTGATTGGTTTTACTTATAGTTATATAATGCAGAAGCGGTTCGTTTTTAAAGATGTTAGATAGAATGAATGGTAGTAAAAATATTAGTTTAGGTCTTTTGTTATTGCTTACGCTCGGCTTTAGTTCAGTATTTGCACAGACAACGAAAGTGAAGGGTGTGGTTACAGACAAAACAGGTACACCGTTGCCCTTTGCAAGTGTCTTTGTACCCGGTACTTCCTTCGGCATCGCTACTGATGCTGCAGGCCGGTACGAATTGCAGTTTGATAGCCCAAAAGATAGTGTACGGTTTTCCCTGATGGGGTATAAAACCGTTGTAATACGCGTACAGAGAGGTAGTGAACAGGTCAGGAATGTAACCCTGGAAAGTGGCGCCAAAAACCTGAGTGAAGTAGTCATCAAGCGTAAGAGAGAAAGATACCGTAACAAGGATAACCCGGCAGTAGAGTTGATCCGACTGGTCATTGATAACAAATCAAAGAACAGAATGGAGCATTATGACTATGCCAATTATAACCAGTACGAGAAACTGGAGTTTGCCCTGAGCAATGTTTCTGAGAAGATCAGTAACAACCGGTTCACCCGGAAGTATAAATTTGTGTTTGACAACCAGGATACAACCAAGATGGCGGGACGTTCACTCCTCCCGATGTACCTGGAAGAAAAACTGGCAGATGTGTACTATCGCAGGGACCCTGAAAAGAAGAAAACGATCATCACTGCTGATAAGAAGGTCAGCTTTGAGAACTATATCGATAACCGCGGTTTGAGCGCTTATCTGAACCACATTTACCAGGACGTGGATATCTACGACAACAATATGATGTTGTTCACCAACCAGTTCCTGAGTCCCATTGCAGATGCCGGTCCTACCTTTTACAGGTATTACATTGCCGATACCATCAAAACAGAAGACAGTACAAAACTGATTGTCCTGGAATTCTACCCCAGGAACAAGGCCGACCGTTTACTGGAAGGTAAAATGTACATCACGCTGGATGGAAAATACGCTATACAGAAGGCGGATATGACGGCCAATAAAGAGATCAACCTGAACTTTATCCGTGATTTCCACCTCTATATGGACTTCGAAAAGACACCGGATGGCCGTTATTTCATGAACAAGAACACCCTGATGGCCGATTTTGGTCTCTTCAAGGGCAAGAGCGGTCTTTACGGAGAACGAACGGTGTCCCTGAAGAACATGGTGATCAACAAGCCTATGCCGGAGAAGTTCTATGAAGGAAGCTCCTATGTGGAAAATGAGGAGGAAGCACAGAAACCCGAAAGCTTCTGGGAACAGAACAGGCACGATACGCTGACCACGGCAGAGTCGAAGGTATATGCCAATATTGACAGTCTGCAGCATATGAAGTCCTTCAGACGGACCATGGACATTGCTACCCTGCTGCTGGCCGGCTGGAAGAGCGTAGGTCCCAAGTTTGAAGTAGGCCCCGTGAATACCTTCTATAACTTCAACCCGGTGGAAGGTTTCCGTTTGAGGTTGGGGGGAAGGACCACGCCTAAGTTCAATAAGAGCATTTACCTGGAAGGATACGGCGCTTACGGTTTCAAAGATCAGAAATGGAAATATTACTTCGGAGGCTCCTATGCCTTTAACCATAAGTCCATTTACGACTGGCCGGTACGCGCTGTCAAAGCCAGCTACCAGCACGATACCAAGATCCCGGGTCAGGAACTGCAGTTCGTACAGGAAGACAACTTCCTGCTGTCCTTCAAACGTGGTAACAACGATAAATGGTTGTACAATGACATTTACAGGGTGTACTATCTCCATGAGCTGTACAACCACTCGTCTTTCCAGGTAGGCTTCAAACACTGGCAACAGACGCCCGCCGGTACCCTGTCTTATTATAAGGGCACCAGCGTTCCAGACAGTGTGAAAAAGATCACTACGTCAGAGTTGTCGCTGGAACTGCGTTGGGCGCCTCATGAGCAGTTCTACCAGGGTAAGAACTTCAGGATTCCCATCCCCAACAAATATCCTATCTTCACACTCAGGGCGATCGCGGGAGTGAAGGGGCTGTTCAACAGTGGTTACAATTACCAGAACGTCTCCCTGAATATTTATAAGATGGTATACCTTTCTCAGCTGGGGTATAGCGAGGTAGTAGTAGAAGGTGGTTACGTCTTCGGACACATACCTTATCCGTTGTTGACCATTCACAGAGCGAACCAGACATATGCTTACCAGTTAGAGTCGTATAACCTGATGAACTTCCTGGAATTTGTGAGTGACCGCTATGCTGGTATAAATATTGACCATAACTTCAACGGATTTATCTTCAATAAGATACCTTTGCTGAAGAAACTGAAACTCCGTGAAGTAGCTGCCATTAAAGTGCTGTACGGTGGCTTGAGCAAAGGCAACGATCCAAGACTGGATCCGTCGAAGATACAGTTCTCAAATTATTCGGATGGAGTACCCATTACTTATACACTGGGCAATACGCCATATGTGGAAGGTAGTGTGGGTATCGCCAATATATTCAAACTGCTGAGGTTGGACCTCGTGAAGAGGTTTACATACCTGGATAACCCATTGATTGCCAATTGGGGTATCAGAGGCAGGGTTAGATTTGATTTTTAATGTTTTTCAATCGTAAGCCATGAAAAAACGATTCAGAGATAAGCTGCAGCAAGCAATTTACGTGGTGATCAACCCTCTGGTAAAGGGCTTAATCAAGCTGGGGCTGACGCCCAACGCCGTTACCCTGATCGGGTTCCTCCTGAATGTAGGTGTGGTAGTCATATTTGTAGCAGGAGTAGAGGAAGGCCACAGGGGAGACCTGTCTTATGTAGGATGGGCCGGTGCCCTGATCCTTTTTGCAGGATTATTTGATATGCTGGACGGGCAGGTAGCCCGCCTGGGAAGTATGGGGTCGCGATTCGGCGCCCTGTTCGATTCTGTACTGGACCGTTACAGTGAAATGGTCCTGTTCCTCGGTATCTGTTATTACCTGATCGGACACCACTATTTCCTGAGTTCTATATTTGCCTTTATTGCACTGATCGGCTCTATGATGGTAAGTTATACCAGAGCGCGTGCAGAAGGTCTCGGTATTGAGTGTAAAGGTGGGCTGATGCAACGCCCGGAAAGGATCGTGATCATTTCCCTGTCTGCCATCGCCTGCGGTATCACTTCACACTTCATTGGCGGGGACTACAAACTGTTTATACCAGGTATTCCTTTCCATGTATTTGAGACCATTTCGATCTTTACCTTCCCGCTGTTCATCATGGCAATCATGACCAATGTGACTGCCGTAGGCCGCCTGAAGGATGCGAAGAAAGCAATGGACCAGCAGGACCAGGTTACCCGCGTCATCAGAAGCGCTACCACCACTCCGGTAATTGCCCTGTTGATCATGGTATTGCCTTTTATGGCAGTGGCCAATGCACAGACCACAAAGACAGAACCGGTATTCCCGGTACCGAGCAATATCCCGCATATGCTGTTTTACATGCAGCGTACGCCTAATGCCAACACGATCATTTACGACCTGAACCTGCAACAGGATGGTACACTTGACGAAGACCAGCCGGTGAATATCTACTGGATCAGGTACACAGAAAATGGCGAAAAGAAGGGATTAAATTATATACAACGTAAATTTGCGTACGGACTGAAGGTGAAGCAACTGGCGAAAGACAAGTATGAATTACGTTCTGTAGCCTATGATAAGAAAAAGATGTACCTGATGAAGTCTGCCCAGGGCGACTACCATATCTATACCCAGATCGGTAATGTAATGGCGCAGTTGAACAGGATCTACCTGCAGATCGAAGGCGGCACCTTCTGGTTCCCGAATGTAGTATACGTAGAAATGAAAGGAATAGACCCTGCTACCGGTAAAGAAATAAAGGAGCAGTTTAAGCCATAAAGGTTTGATAAAATTCACAACGAATGAGTAATAGACAGTACGTTTCCAACTCGCAGGAGTCTGTGCCCATGTTCAAGAACGGATTGCTGGAGAGTTTATCTAAAGTACATTTCAGCGTTCCGCTGTTCTTATATGTTCCTGTGATCATTTATTGTTGCTGGATGGCGTTGGCAACAGTAAAGACCGGCGTGGTAATATGGCTGCTCTGTATAGCAGCAGGTATCTTTGTCTGGTCGCTGACAGAATACATCATGCACCGCTTTGTATTCCATTTTGTACCGAAGTCTTCCTGGGGATTGAAGCTGCACTTCATTTTCCATGGTGTGCATCATGACTATCCCAATGACAGGTTACGCCTGGTATTGCCGCCATCTGTGAGCATACCGCTGGCACTGGGCTTCTGGTTCCTCTATAGAAGTTTTATACCTGAAATATATTTTTACGGATTTTATGCGGGCTTCATCGGCGGATATCTTTTCTATGATATCTCCCATTACGCCCTGCATCATTTCAATTTTAAAGGCAAGTTCTGGAAGAAGTTAAAGAAACACCACATGATGCATCACTATGCCGATGCTAACAAAGGATATGGCGTGAGTTCTTCATTCTGGGACAAGATCTTCGGATCAGATTTTCAAAAGTGAGATAAGATGGATGCACCGGTTCCTGCCAGGCCTACAACTGCTTTTTTTGATAGGCGAAATATGCTGATCGTTACCGCGATCAGCATTGCTTATCTGTTGCTTTCCGCCTGGTTGCTTGGCTTTAAGAGTGACCAGCTGTGGCTGATAGCAATTTTTAATGTCTGTTATTACATATCACGACCGACCCGGCGTTTTATACTGGGTTTTTCGATCTTCATTTTTTACTGGATCGTGTTTGACTATATGAAGGCATTCCCGAACTACCTGACGGGGCCTGTACATATCAAGGACATTTATGAGACAGAAAAAGCCTGGTTTGGTGTGACGATGGATGGGGTGAGAGTAACTCCCAACGAATATTGGCTGCATCATACACAGGTATGGCTGGATGTGCTGACAGGATCATTCTATTTATGCTGGGTGCCGGTACCGCTGGCATTTGCTGCTTACCTGTTCTATAAAGACAGGCTGGCATTCCTGCACTTCGCGTTTACCTTCATACTGGTTAACTGGATCGGATATATCATTTATTATACTTATCCCGCAGCACCACCATGGTATGTACAGTTACACGGCTTTGACTTCATTGCAAGTACACCGGGTAATACCGCTGGACTGGCCAGGTTTGACACCGCGCTGAACGTGAATATCTTCGGTTCATTATACGCAAAAGGATCAAATGTATTTGCTGCAATGCCGTCCCTGCATTCTGCCTATCCGTTGATCGTATTCTTCTACGCGAGGAAGACCACTAATCTGTTCTTTACGACCATTTTTGGGATCATTGCCCTAGGTATCTGGTTTTCAGCTGTTTATACCAGCCATCACTACGTACTGGATGTATTGGCAGGTATTGCCTGCGCCAGCACAGGTATTGCCCTATATAGGCTCGTATTGATGAGAAGCGTGGCTTACAATGAGCGGATCAACAAGTACTATTCGGCTGTTACGAAGTAGCTTTTTGTTTGTCCAGGCGGCGTAACAATTCTTCCACTTCATTGCCATAATTCCGTTTAAAGTGAAATCGTTGCGCCTTCAGGAGCATTTCCCTGGCAGTGTCTTCGTCTTGTTCTTTCAGGGCGAGCAATGCCAGGTTCCTATAAGCATAGGCATTGCCTTTATTGAGCTGCAGTGATTTCAATATAAGCTCCCTGGCAGCCACCGGAAATCCCAGGTGCATCAGTACATAACCTTTATTATTGTAGGCATAGGCACATTCTTCATCATATGCTATCGCCTGATCAAAATAAGAGATCGCCTCCACATACAATTCCAGCTTGATACATTCAAATCCGAGACTGTTCAGCAGTTCGGAAGATCCCGGATTCAGGGACAGGGCATGTGAGTATAGTCGCTGTGCCCAGGCATGGTTGCCCAGTTCACTATAGCAATGCGCTACTTCTGCCAGTACTCCGGTATGTTGCGGATGCTTCTTGTGTACCTTTTCATAAAAGGGCAGCGCCTTTTGAAAATTCCTTTCCACTCTCCAGGTCACCCCCGACAGCCACAAGGCATTCACATGATCGGGCTGCATCTGTAACACCAGGTGACAGAGCGTCCGGCACCTGTGGATATCATTATACTGTAACAGGGCCTGTGCCTCGCCAAAATATCTTTCTATAGCGGCTTTCTTCTGCTGGGGGCCATAAAACAGCCGTATCAGCGGGTGAAAGAAGCTAATGTGGGAAGTTTTGACACGAGGGCTACGGAAAGGAACGTTGGTCTGCAAATTCCTGAGCGCCAGTATCTGTTCCAGGTAACTGTGGAAGATGATGCCGAGGGACTGGAATTTGTACTGACAGCGGTTTTCTATGCTGAGCAGTGAGAGGATGATGTGCTGCGGATGGAGTTGTTCATCTCCCAGCTTTTTCTGGTAATAGGCCGCATTTTCCAGCATCCTTTCCGCCTCTGTCATAATGGGGACCTTGGGTCTGTTCCCCGTAGGAATAGGCATACCAGGGCGTTGTTCCCAGTCAAGCGCGTGCAGCCACTGGACAAGCTTTTCCCTGTCGGCGGCATCGATGGCGATATCGCTGGCATAGGAGTCCAGAATACCCAGGAGGATCATCTGACTGTCTATGTAAAAAAGCTGCCTCTCCAGGCTAAAAGTCCTGGCATAGGCAAATGCTGTCTTCAGTTCATAGGAGGAAGTCAAAAGCATCAGCAATGGTTAAGTACAATATCAAATTTATATTATTTATGGGTATCTGCCAGCGGTCAAATCACCAGAATTCAATGCGCTGATACCTCATGCCGGGGCACAGCGGAAAATCAGCACGAATGCGGGTTCTCCGTTAAAACAAGTATACCCTTTTTCACTGCAATCAGATTGTAACTGAGGAGGTTATCTCGGAGAAAATTATACGGGAACAGTACAGGCCGTATAGCCATTGACTATTTACATGTTTGATATTCATATTTACCGGTTTTTTAATAATTCCTACCTTCATAATATGGAAGAATCAGAAAAACTGAAAAGGGTAGTAGAAGCCCGCATGAAGCTGAAGGCCCGCTTTGAGGACAAGATGAAGCAGACGCCTTCCGTTGCCGATAACAGGCCAATGGGCACCGGTAAACCGAATCGTCACGGTATGCCGGTGGTACCTATTGGTCAGATCATTACCCATAAATGGCCGGTACTGGACCTGGGTATTGAACCGGAGATCCCCCTTGACGAATGGCGACTGGTGATAGATGGAGCCGTGGAGCATCCGGTGGAACTGACCTGGGAGGATTTTATGGCTTTGCCACAGACGGAAGATATTTCCGACTTCCACTGTGTAACCACCTGGTCTAAACTGGATATGCACTGGAAAGGAGTACGTCTGCTGGACCTGGCGGCATTGGCGCTGCCTAAGGAGAATGCCACACATATCCTGTGTTACGGATATGATGATTATACCACCAATGTATCTCTGGAAGAAGCATTGAAACCGGATGTGCTGTTGGTACATACCGTTGAGGGAGCCCCTTTGCCAATAGAGCATGGTGGTCCTGTAAGGATGATCACGCCTCAGTTATATGCCTGGAAAGGTTCAAAATGGATCCGCAGGATAGAATTCCTCACACAGAACAAATTAGGCTTCTGGGAAGAACGGGGTTATTCCAATACGGCCTATCCCTGGAGGAATGACCGTTATAGCTGATCCCCCGATTCCCTCCCTAATTGTTTGATTTTTATCATTTTTACTTTGTTATGTGTAATTCTGTTGATGTGACAGATCGTAGCTTTGTGGTCTCAAAAAGTGAGTACTTCCGGTGAAGCATGTTGCAGATCACTAAAATAGGGGATGAATATGCCCAGGTTTGGTAATTTTCAATAAGCACAGATATTTTGAACTTTGCTACTCAATCAGAGTAATCACTAAAAAACGCAGAATGAAGTTCAAAAAGACCTTAGCTGCAATGTCTGTATTTGTTTTAGCAGCATGTATTGTATCAGTTCTCCAAAGACTCATTCAACATTAATAAGTATACACTGCCTGATTTCAGTAATGATGCCGTACAGCTTATTTACAGGAAGCAGCAGTTTAAAATATTCGGAGCGTTACCAGCGTCTGAAAAATAATAACTGGTAACGCCCCGCTGTCATGACAACTGTGACAGGAACTTATGTTACATGAACAGTGTAAACAGTTGTAGGTTTAGCAATGGCTGGAGTATTCCTACTTTAGCCTTTTTTTTATTCTTCCGGCGTCAACCAAACCAACCTTGATTTTCTTTCCTTCGCGGTCATCTCCAGTTTCAGCGTTACATAAGTATTCGTTGCTTTGTTATAGTCTGAAAGATTGAATACCGCCAGTGCATGTTTCTCATCCTTTTTCAGTGGTCCGAAGAACAGGCTCCGTTCTGGCGTAGGGCTTCCTGTTATGTAGGAGAATGCCTGTCCACCGGCGAGCGTACGTAATTGTACAATGTTTCCGTTAGCCGGATGTGAGTTCTGTTCTGCATCATTCATCAGCACATATAATTTGTTCTTAGTATGCAGATAGGCAAATGAGCGGTATTGTTCCGACTGTACCAGGTGCTGGGTAGACAGCTTCCGCTGAGCGATGTAGAAAGAAGGATAGATAGTATTTTTGAGATATTGTTTCTTCGGAATGAAGCTGGCAGACAGCAATTTGCCGTTTACATCAAATGAGGCAACGGCCACGTTGTCCAGCATATAGTAAGTATAGGGCGTACCATCCCTTGGTATATGTTTTTCGTTGATCAGCTCTTCGTAAATAACTGAGAAACTGCCGTCATCGTTAATGACGAGGTCCTGCGGCATGCCGGTGAATGTTTCTTTTGCTCCGTATAGCTTCTTTTTCTGTGTATCAGCTTCGGTAGGATATATACTGATCTCCTGTTCAACTTTGGCTTTAAAAGGGTCTATAACGAGCAGGAAACCTGCATAAGGCTGTGGGTTGGCATCTTCTATATGAGCAGCGCCGAGCAGCATCAGTTTCTTTGTAGCGGGATTGAAGCGTACGATAGCGCTATCGGCCATGCGGTTATCAGACAGGTCCAGTAGTGTAGATGTCATACGTCTTCCGTTTTTCGGAAGCGTCATCATCACCAGTTGTCCTTCGCGGTCGCCAGAAGCGATCTCGTTGTAGGCAAAGCCCAGAACGCATATCCTGTCGTCTCCCAATACCGCCATATCCAGGTAGTTCAGCGAGGCATATTTGAAAGCCGGCTGGTAAAAAGCGCGGCTGATCTCCTGGTGATTCCCATTGTATGCCACGACCTCCATCTGGTTTTTATCTGCCAGGCCGCTGTTATCGCGACGGATAAATACCGCATAATTATCACTGTCAGGATCTTTACTGACAGCAAAAGAGTTTACAGGGTCAAATTCAGGGATCCAGCGTACATCCTTGAATAAGTATCTTTCTGCTTCCGCAAGCTTTTCTTCCCTTTCCAGGTTGCCGGTAGCGCCATCAAACACTAACCTGTGGAGAACAGGAGTCCTTTCCTGGACCTCGCTGATCAGGACTGCGATAGTGCCACTGGTTTCGAAAATAGCATTGACGCGGGCACCTTTCAGCTTCCCAAAGGAGGGATCATGATGTTTATAGCCTGCCAGCTTGTGTTCGGGATTGTAAATGGTAATGTCTATACCGTTTCTGGCGCTCAGGTGTACGACAACGGTATTGCCGTTTTTAAGCTGGAGCAGTTTTGCATGCCCGCTTTCAGGTTCCTCAAATAAGGGGGATTCAGCTACGGTCTTGAATTGCGCATAGGCAAATGCATGTAACAGTGTCACCAGACATATCAGGGTGATCTTTTTCATAGGTTCAGGTTGTTAGGAATGGATATAATGACAATACTAAGAATAAAGGTATCAAAATTTCCGACCTAGTTATCCATAAATTCCCAGGCGCTCTGGTAGGCGTTTTGCTGCTCCGCATAGGTGATAAACCCGGCATAGAAGGGCAGTTGGGACAATGTAGCACTGTCGCCGATGATTACCAGCTTCTTACGCGCCCTTGTCATCGCCACGTTCATACGGCGGATATCGGACAGGAAGCCGATCTTGTTATCGTTATTGCTCCTGGTCATGCTGATGTAGACAATATCCCTTTCCTGGCCCTGGAAACTATCTATGGTATTCACAGAGATCTTATCCCCATAGGTCTGCAGTTCCGGAGAGAATTGCAGCTGTTCCTTCAGGAGATGGATCTGTTGCTTATAGGGGGAAATAATGGCGATGGAAGGAAAATCCTGCTGCTGGTAATGAGGGCTGAGCCCTGATACAAGCTGTGTCAGGTGTTTGAACAGGAAGGCTGCTTCCTCCGGGTTGGTGGTGCTGGTGCCTTCGGATTTTTCGTCAAATCCGCAGCCGGCGGTATCCACAAAGGAGAGGGGCACATCCTGGGGGAAGAGGGTATGTCCGGCTACAGAAGCATGTGCCTTCAGCCTGTCTTCATAGAAGATAGATGAAGAGTAACCCATGATCATCTGGTGCATGCGGTATTGTTCCTCCAGTAGCACTACTGAGGCAGGGTGCATGGCGATGCATTTCTCCAGCAGGGTGGTACTCAGCCCGTTCCTGGCGGCTTCGTCCGACTTGACGGTAGGTGACAGCTGGCAATGGTCGCCGGCCAATACCACCTTCTGCGCCTTCAGGATGGGAATCCAGCAGGCGGGTTCCAAAGCCTGTCCGGCTTCGTCGATGACGATGGTATGGTATTTCAGCTGGCGTACGGTGTAGTGATTGGCGCCAACCAGGGTCGCCGTGATCACCTGGGCCTTTGCCAGCAGGTCGTCCATGATATATTGTTCGGTATTTTCGATAGATTTCATGATACTGCGGGCCTCGTCAAACAGCGCCTTGCGTTGTTCCCGTTCTGCCTTGCCGAAGTTCCGCTTGTATTTATGGGCCATATCCCGGAATTCATTGGCCTGTTTTTTCAGGCGTTTGATCTCCTTCATGCTGTTGTGTTCTGCCATCCGGCTATCCAGCGTGAGGGCGGAGAGCCTTTCGGAAACACGGGCAGGGTTACCTACGCGCAGTACGTTCAGTCCTTCGTCAGACAGCTTTTCACTTAGCAGGTCCACAGCGGTATTGCTGGGCGCCACCACGAGTATCTGTTTGTTATCCTGTTTGATGAGCATCTTAATAGCCTGTACAAGGGTAGTGGTCTTGCCGGTACCAGGAGGGCCATGTACAATAGCCAGATCATTCGCAGCCAGTATTTTGTTCACCGCCGCCTGCTGCGACTCATTCAGACGGGGGATCGTCACCGGAGGCAGATCATCCCGGAAGGTGGGCGATTTCTCACCGGTCAGTATCCTGATGAGCTGATCGTTCTCTTCTTTGCTGACGCGGGTATCGGCCTGTTTAAGGGCATTCTGCATCTCATCGTAGCTGTTATCATCAAACAGCAGATCGATGCCCAGTTTGCCGTTATTAGCCCATTCGGGCAGCTCATCCGTACGGAGGGTGATTTTCAGGCGGTTACCGCCCTGATAGGAGATAGTACCTTCTATACGGTCGGTTTTAGGATCATGATTCGAAAAAAGGACTGCCGACACGCCAAAACGGAGCTGGTGACCGATATCCTGGTGGGTGGTGCGCTCAACTTCCACGGTGAGATAGTCCCCGCGGCTCATTTCCGAACCTCTGATGGCAATAGGGTACCAGGTAAGTCCATTCGCCCTGCGTTCGGCTACAGACGTTGATGCTGTCATTTCCAGATATGCTTTCCTGTCTACTTCCCGCTCTGTTTTCAGTAATTCAAGCAGCTTTTTGAAATAATCCATTCTGCAAAGGTAAGACGAATGGCAGATATTCGGGGGAGACAGGTGAAACAGCCGGGTAATGGTACCCGACTGTTCGGGCTGCTTATTTCTTTAGTCTTTGAATGATATTGGTTGTATAACTGACATCCTTCGTGATATTACCGCCCTGATCCTTATTGTGATAGCTGCAACCGAAGATGAATTCCATCATACCACTGCCAGGAGCAGAGACCTTCAGGGTATCCGCTATTTTCAGTTCCTCACCAGGTATGGTAGCCTGGCCCGCATTGATGGCGCAACCGGCCCCTACACCGATCAGCACGTTCTGGCGATTACCGATGCCATCACCATATGATTTTACCCATTTCATTACATCAGCGGCTTTGTTCCAGTAGGACATAGTCATCACGTAATCAATGTATTGTTTCGACCTTTTGATCTGCTCCAGGTTGTAGTTGTTATAATCCACCACAGACAATATTCTGCCTGTCTTTGATACCGGGCCTACATATTTGCTGAGGGCTATGATACTGCTGTCGATATTCGCTGTTCTGACATTACCATATTCCAGGTCAAGGTCTATCCCGTCAAATTTCCATTTGTCCAGGGAGTCTCTCACGATCTTCGCCATGGAATCGGCCGCTGCGGAGGATAGCTTTACCAGTCCGCCGGCGAAGGAAGTCGCCACTATCCTGATACCCCTCTTCTGCAGGGCATGTGCCTTGGTCAGCACATCACTCCACTCATTCTGACCAGATACGCCCCTATGTTCAAATTCCCAGCCTCCTGCAGCTGTTCTGCCAATACCCAGGGTGAAGATGTTGACAACATCCACGCCATCCGGCATAGCATCCAAAGGCCCTACTGTGGACCTGTCGTAACAGCAGCCACCCCAGTAGTCGACCATGATCGGCCTTTTGGTGAGGGGCTTACCATAAAAGGGAGAAGTATCTTCATGATGGGTAGTGTCAATACCTGGTCCTGGTGGATTGTTGTTGTCTTTCTTACAGGAATGGGATAAAGTAAGCATTGTACTCAAACATAACAACAGCGCGGAAGTTTTTACGATAAAGTAGAATTTGGGTTTCATGTGTAACCGGATAAATTTTAAACGTTAAATGAATCTTAAATATAGAGATCAGCAATACAGACAATGTTAACCTTCAGCAGGTATATTATCTTAAAGCAATAAAAACTGGTGATGGCAATGTGATGAAGGCAGTTGCTGACAGCAATAATAAACGCATGAAATGAGATATTCGTATAACCTGGAAGCCGTCACCCGGTGCTGGTCTGTTATCTGGAAAACCGGAAAGAAAAGACAACAGAATTTTTACAGAATTAGCTCCGATATTTGGATACATTCCGGTAATCAGATTATTGATAAACTATGGAACTAACACAAACGGAGTATCTCGCTGAGAAATATGTTGTTGATCTGTTTACCCGGTTGGCTTCCACTTATCTGGTATATCACAATCTTTCTCATACCGAGCGCGTTGTAGTGCATGCTATGGAAATTGCCGATCATTACAGGTTGAACGAAAAGGACAGGTTTATTTTAAATATAGCGGCCTGGTTCCATGATACAGGCCACCTTATTGCTGATATTGCGTTACATGAGCAGGCGGGTGTCCGGCTGATGAAATCCTTTTTTGTTGATAAGGAGATCGATGAAGCGTTGACCGATACGATTGCTGATTGTATAATGGCTACCAAATGGCCTACCGCTCCTAAGACACTGTTAGAGGAAATTATCTGTGATGCAGATACGTATCATTTCGGAACAAAAGAATTTGAATTAACCGATGAGTTGGTAAAGAAAGAATTCCAGCTACGGACACATAAGAACTATGCTCACTGGTGCGATGATACATTGAGACTATTAAAAGCGCATCGTTTCTTTACTGCTTATTGCCGTGATAAGCTGGATAAGGGAAAGGAAGCGAACATTGCATATATGGAAACAAAAAAGACCTAACTAAAAAATAACCAATTAAATTAGCTGAACAATCTACCTGATATCTGAATCGTAGATTTTACTTATTCCTACAACTGTTATACACCATGTGTAAAAAGACCTTATACCTTTTTCTGTTTCTCGTAGCGCTGCTACCTCGCTTCTCATTGGCACAACAACCTGATACTGTTGTTTCGGCGCCGCAGTTACAGCAGGACTCACTTTATCAGCATCAGCCGGAGAAGATTAAAAGACATTATAAGGGGCTGCTGCTGGTACCTGCTACATTCATCATATACGGAGCGGCTTCTCTTAACGTAAGCGGGCTAAAAGGTGTGAATGATAAAGTGAAAGAGGAAGTATACCTGGAAGGGAACCATAAGATGCACCACCTCGACAATTACCTGCAGTATGCACCGGGCCTGATGGTATATGGACTAAACCTCGCAGGTATCAAAGGCAAACATAATTTTGTGGACCGTACAGCTATCTATGCGATGGCAAATATCATCATGGGAAGTACGGTAACAGTCACCAAGCATCTTACGCATGAGACGCGGCCAGATGGATCTAACGATTTATCCTTTCCCTCAGGGCATACCGCTACTGCATTTGCTGCAGCTGAATTCCTGATGCGGGAGTACCAGGATGTATCGCTATGGTATGGCGTAGCAGGATATGCAATGGCCGCTACCACAGGATATCTTCGTATGTTGAATAACAGGCACTGGTTTGGTGATATTGTAGCGGGAGCTGGCGTCGGTATACTTTCAACAGAGTTGGCTTATTCCTTATATCCTTCTGTGAAGAGGATATTCCACAGTAAGAAAACCGATATGGCGACGCTGATATTACCAACCTATCAGCAGGGCGCATTTGGTTTGAGTATGGTACATCGTTTTAAATGAGTATTCGTCGGGAGCACTAATATATCCCCGGAAAAGGGGATGCCATATCCCCACATTTGGGGATATGGCTTACACCTGTTATTTATTCACTACCGGCATTAATCCGTTGAATTCTCCGGACACTTTGGCATCGCCGTAGTTCAATATGTATGATATGCGGTAAGTTTCACCTGGAGGATCTTTCTGAATGGTGATCCTGCCATCCTGCAGGTCTGTCAACTGTTTGCCAGTACCGGGCGTAATGGTATTGTTGGCGAAACCGGCGCCCAGCACAACATCTGCCGCACTGAAATTCACACGTTTGTCAAATCCGGCAGCACCTGCATCTTTGAACGTATATGTTTGCCCGTTCACAAAAGTATCCACCTGAAAGGAAACGCCATCGATCTTGCCACTAAAGGCGGCAGCATTGATATTCACATTAGACATCAGCATTCTTCCACCTTCTTCTACACTCCATTGTACACGGAAGCCGAAAGGCGTTGCAGTAGTTTGTTTGTCTTGTCCCTCAATGGTAAAAGCGCTTGCAGGAGTCTGGTTTTTGTTGTCGTCTTTGTTACAGGCAGTAAGCAATGTGACAGCGGCAGCAGCGCTGAAAAGTAGTCTTCTCATGGTTTTGTTGTGTTTTAATTAAGTCCAGGTTTTTAAATAAATGGTTGCATGTTCATCGGAGAGGAAATTGTTGTGTCTTCGTATTTGTCCCACTAGTGAAAATATACAAGGGCATATTTTTTTTGCGCATGAATCCTATTGACAAGAATAATGCCAGATCAGGGATGCCTTTTTCCGGATATTCATATGGGGAAACATAAAAAAAAGGCTGTCACATTTCGGTAAACAGCCCTGTAAAACTACTTTATCTGTTGTATCCAATCTTTCATTACCTGTAAGATAGTCAGCAGTTCTTTCTCGCTGATAATATACGGCGGCATCAGGTATAACACATTGCCGATAGGACGTAACCACACACCGTGTTGTTGAGAGAATTCCTTAAAGCCCGACAAACAGGCTGCATCTTTCATTTCAATGGCGCCAATGGCGCCTATTGATCTTTTTGCAACAATAGCAGGAGAGGTGAAACTATCAAACTGTTCCCTGATGATGGATTGTATCTTATCTATTTTCTGCAGATACTGTTCTTCTTCAATAATAGAGATACTTTGCAGCGCCACCGCACAGGCAAGTGGATTGGCCATAAAAGTAGGACCATGCATCAGTGCCTTTTCATAGTTATCTCCCAGGAAACTGTCGAATACTGCTGATGTAGCAAGTGTGGCAGCGTGCCCCATATAGCCAGCAGTCAATGCTTTACCGAGTATCATGATATCGGGCGTAACACCTGCATGTTCCGCAGCAAACAATTTACCTGTACGACCAAAACCAGTGGCTACTTCATCAAAGACGAACAGCACATTATATTTTGTACAGAGCTCACGGGCTGTTTTCAGGTAGAGGGGAGAATAGATGTTAAAGCCACCTGCACATTGTACAATAGGTTCGACAATAAACGCAGCGATGTTCTGATGCTCACGCTGTAACAGCGCTTCCAGCTTATCAGTAGCCTGTTTGACTACTGCCGCATCTGCATCGAAGCCTCCTTCCGGAATATCGAGTATATATCCTCTTCTCAATACATCAGAAAAGGCACGTGTGAAGTCGGAATCATCGCTGACTTCCATGGCTTTGAAAGTATCGCCATGATAGCCGTTCTTCAGCGATATAATTTTGCTTTTGCCATTATAGCCGATGTTCTTCCAGTACTGAATACTCATTTTCAGTGCTACTTCCACACCAATAGAACCGCTGTCGGAAAAAAAGACATGGTTGAGGCCTTCGGGAGTAATACGCACAAGTGTAGCCGCCAGGTCCAGGGCCGGGTTATGTGTCATACCGCCCAGCATGACGTGAGCGAATTTATTGGCCTGTGTAAGTAAAGCGGCATTGAGCGCCGGATGATTGTATCCATGTATGACTGCCCACCAGGAAGAGATCCCATCAATCAGTGAGCGGCCGTCTTCCAGGTGCATCATCACACCTTCTCCGGATACCATCTTTGGCAACTCACTTATCTGTCTCATTTGTGTATACGGATACCACAGCATAGTCGTAAAAATTCCCGCAAAGATATTAAATCCGGGTATAAGCTATATATGTAATAATGAAGTAGTATATATGCCGCCTGCTGCAAATAGACAGACGGCTGCCATTACATATACCTAACGCTGTTAAGCATCCTCTCCATAAAAAAGGATCACCTGATGGTAAGTGGTATTTATTTTTCTTCTGACTGTAATACAGAGAGGATATTCCCTGCGGGATCTTCAAACCAGGCTATTAATGGTCCGCCACTCCGCCGGCAGATACCTTTCTCATCTGTTTTGATCGGTTCGTTGTATTGTAGAAAACGGATACCTCTTGCTGTAAGCCCGTCTACAGCCTCTTCTATATTCTCTACGGGGAAATTGAGGATCGTAAAAGTGGCAGGAGTATGATTATCCTTCTGGTAGATCATGATGTTTCCTCCGCCATGGATGTTGAGCTGTAACACGTTACCATTCATTACTTCCTCTACATCAAGCCCAAGCGTATTACTATAAAATTCCTTCGCCTTATTAATATCATTTACTGAAAATCCACTGAATGCTTTGGTGTTTTTAAACATAATGATAAGGTTTGGTGAGTGATGGTAAGTTAATATCAATAAACGGACCGGAAGAGGGGTGAATGAGGCATATAGGAGGTGTACATCGGTCAGATATTTGGTATGTGGAATAAAATATATATCTTTGCGCCCCTCATCTATATACCTGGCCTAGATGAAATAAACAACATTTGTAACCCAAAAAACACTTCACATTCAGAAGTACAACAATGGAAAGGAAATTAGTATCTCCGGTTGTCATAGACGACATACAACCTATTGCCGGGGCTGACCTCATAGAAGTTGCCACCGTTAAGGGATGGAAACTAGTGGTTAAGAAAAATGAATTCAATATCGGCGATCATGCGGTGTATTGTGAAATAGATTCATTCCTGCCTGTCAGGGAGGAATTCGAATTCCTAAGGAAAAGCTCTTACCGTAAAATGGGAGAGCAGGAAGGTTTCAGGCTGAAAACAATAAAGCTGAGGGGACAGGTCTCCCAGGGACTCCTGCTGCCTGTTAGCCTGCTGAATGGATACACTTACCAGATCGGGGAAGATGTATCCGCACGTTTAGGTATTATCAAATACGAGCCCCCTGTGCCGGCAGCATTGGGTGGTATTGCAAAGGGTTTATTCCCTTCTTTCATGCCTAAAACAGACGAAGAAAGGATACAGAACCTGAGTGCGCAGTACGAGGCGTTTAAGGAACATACTTTTTACGTAACGGAAAAGCTGGACGGTTCCTCTGTTACCTTTTACCTGAACGAGGGTGTGTTTGGTGTATGCTCGCGTAATCTCGATCTTGAAGAAACTGCAGATAATACCTTCTGGAAGATAGCAAGAGCTGAAAACATCGAAGAGAAGCTGTCTGCCCTGGGGAAGAATATCGCTATACAGGGAGAGTTGATCGGAGAGGGAGTACAGGGTAATGCATACGGTCTGAGAGGACAAATGGTGCGCTTTTTCAACGCTTTTGATATCGACCGCTACGAATACCTGGCATTGGATGAATTTAAAGCGCTGATCGCTTCACTCGGATTGCAGACAGTGCCCATATTGGATCTGCAATACACCTTGCCTGCGTCACTAGAGGAATTGCTGACTATTGCAGATGGTGTGTCGGTGTTAAGTCCGCAGGGCAAAGCCGTAGAAAGAGAAGGATTAGTAATCCGCTCAACAGACAGAAAGATCTCATTTAAAGTGATCTCGAATAAGTTCCTGTTGAACGAAAGATAAAAAAGGTGCTCCGCCATACAGGCGGGCACCTTTTGGCTTAAATGAATTTTTTAAGGAAATAACCTACTGTTAAACCTAAATAGCCGTTGTAACTTCTGGTCGCATCATAACTGGTATTATTAGTTCCCAGGCTATAAATAACATTAAAGAACAGGCCATTTTTCAGTTCATAACCGGCGAGTAGGTTAATCCCCACATCGTAAGGTTTCATATAAGTTACATTCTCCTCATCATAATCGCGATTGAATGGTGGAGGTTTTTTATATTTTATGATGTCATAACCAAGCGAAGAAAACCGCCCATCCTGGTCATACCCCTCTACTCTTTCTCTTCCACTTATACCACGGCCGATATAGGGACCTGCTCCCAGAAATAACCTGCCATTACCGATCTTGGGTTTATACAACAGGTGTGCTTGTAATTCAAGATAAAGAAGGTGCCTTTTGTATTTGTAATGAGCATCATTTACATTGGCAATGGTGGAATAATTATAGCTCTTCTGGTTAAATATCAATTGCGGCTGCAGATAGAAATCCTTCCATAAATGTTGATCTGCTACGAAGCCGGTGCGCCATCCGGTTCCATAGGATACTTTATAGTTCGAGGGGGTCCAGTTGATGTCGGGATATACGAAGGATAAATTATATCCTCCGATAACACCCACGGATGTTTGGGCATAGACGGGTGCTATACTAATGACGAGTAGAATAAATAGTATGATCTTTTTCATTGAATCTGAATTATGCTGAACAGTGAGA
Source organism: Chitinophaga ginsengisoli (assembly GCF_003014595.1). Lineage (GTDB taxonomy): Bacteria > Bacteroidota > Bacteroidia > Chitinophagales > Chitinophagaceae > Chitinophaga > Chitinophaga ginsengisoli. The sequence continues at coordinate 368,644 of NZ_PYGK01000005.1, forward strand.
TGAATTACATAAGCACTAAATGTTGTGCTCCTTATACTGTGATAACATATTGCTGGTTAGCTGAATCTTTTCAGGAAGTAACCTGCTGTCAGGCCGAAATAAGTGTTTTTACTTTCAAATCCCTTGGTATACCCACGGTTGTTTAATTCCCTGCTATAGTTGACATTGAAAAAGAGGCCGTTCTTTAGTTCATAACCTGCAAGGAAATTAAATCCTACATCATAAGGTTTCACATGGAGTACATTACCATAACTGTAATCAGGTCTTTTGTTCCTGTAAACTATGGCCGTGTAGTAGGTAGTTCTTTGTCGCACTCCGTTCTGATCGTAAGCTTGCACATCCGATTTTTCTAAGCCACCGATGCCCCGGGCAATATAAGGACCTGCACCAACAAATAACTTACCCTTACCGATCTGTTGTTTAAACAGCAGATTGGCCTGTAATTCGAGATAGAGAAGCCGTGTTTTGAATTTACCAGTTGTATAAGCGGGTGCTACGTTAGTGGAGAAATTAGTATTGTACCCTTTCTCGTTCAATAATAATTGCGGTTGAAGATAGAATTTCTTCCATAAGCGTTTGTCTGCTACCAGTCCTGCCCGCCATCCTGACCTGGAAGTGATTTCGTGATCGGGCATTTCGTGTTTGGACTTAGGGAAAATGGAGTTTACATTATATCCTCCGATAATACCTACAGATGTCTGGGCAAAGACAGGAGCAACGCCAATAACCAGTGATGCTAACAGTATAATTTTTTTCATAAAGTTTTTGATTAGTTAAAACAAGGGAAAGGCCGGATCAATATAGCGCTTGTTCCAACTGCAGTATAGAACAGGCTCTATTAGTTAATCGAATCTTTTAAAGAAATAACCTACGCTCAAGCCGACATAGGTGTTTTTAGATTTATAACTATCATCGTAATACAGGTTCTTTAATCCACGGCTGTACACCGCATTGAAGAATAATCCATTCTTTAACTCATAACCTGCCAGGAAATTGATGCCTGCATCATAATGTTTTTCATAAACGTTGGGAGTATTATATACCACATTATTGCTGAACTTTACAGGTACCTGCATATCATAATCTGTTCTTTGTCCGCCCAGCGATGAAAAGCCTTTCGCTTTTGATCTCCCTGTAATCCCACGAGCCAGATAAGGACCTGCTCCCAGAAATACCTTGCCATGACCCAGCCGCTCCTTTAGAAGAAAATTGGCTTGTATTTCAAGATATAGTACCCGCAGATCACGTTCGGTCGAATAGTCGAATCTGTCTGGCGCGCCGATGCTGGAGATTTTTTCATGAAGGCCTTTGGTGTTTAATAATAATTGTGGCTGCAGGTATAACTTCTTCCATAGATGATGATCTGTTACCAGGCCAGCGCGCCATCTCGGTTTCAAAGAATAATCGTGATTAGCGTCTTGCTGCGGGCCTATGGGATACCTCCATGCCAGGTTATATCCTCCGATAACACCTATGGAGGTTTGAGCAAAAACAGGTAGCATGCTAATGGCCAGCAGGGATAATAGGATGAGCTTTTTCATGGTTTCCTGAATTGTTGAAATGGGTAATAGGTTGATTGAATATACTACAAGATAATACCAGTTAACTGAATTTCTTAAGGAGATAGCCTACGCTTACACCCCAATAAGTACTTTTAGACCTGTTCCCGTCTGTGTTATAACCCTGATAGTTTAAGCCGCGGCTATACACCGCATTAAAGAACAAACCATTCTTTAGCTCATAGCCGGCCTGAAAATTAATTCCGGCATCATAAGGTTTTTGATAAAGAACTGTAGGATCAGGAGTTTCTACTTTCCTTTTATATTTTACCGGATATGACCCATCGAAATAGAATCGTTCTCCTGTTACTCCGTTATAGCCTTTATATTTACACTTGCCACTTATACCACGACCCAGGTACGGCCCGGCCCCTACAAAAAATTTTCCTTTACCCCATTCCTGCTTGAAAATAAAATTAGCTTGTAGTTCAAGAGATAATAATCTCGTACTGGTTTTGTTCGTATAATCTACAGGTCTCAGGTCGGTATAGTGTTCTTTCTCTCCTTTGTTGTTCAACAGCAACTGTGGCTGTAGATAAAATTTCTTCCATAAATGATGATCAGCTACAAGGCCTGCCCGCCAGGTCGATAGGGGAGAATAGTCGCTAATGCCAACGGGCGATTGATATTGAGGATGACGGGATCCTGCATTATATCCTGCAATAACGCCAACGGATGTCTGGGAATAAACGGGTAACATGCTGATGGCCAGCAAGGCTAACAGTAGAAGTTTTTTCATGAACGCTTAGGTTTAGTGATCCGAAAATAAATCAATCACTCTAAAAGAAAAGTTAAACTCAGCAGTTTAACATGACCGGTTATCCTATTTTAACTTTTTATTTTCGTTTAAGCGATGCGGTAACACATTGCCATAACTACTACAGTCGTAACAGCCCCGCCATTTGTAGTATTTGTTGCAACATATTGCAACGGATCATTTTCGTTATTAAATGAACGTACCTTCGTTTTGTTGCCCTTTTATCAATTCTATTGAATGCTCAACAAAGTCGAGGGCGCTGTCTGGCCCTTTGTCGGTGGCCGTTATTTCCAAAAGTATCCGACGTACTTCCAATATTGCTAAGGCCTTTTCTCTAACTTCCTCAGAAATCTCAGGCGCATATTTCCGTAGAATTTCGTACGCCTGGTATCTTGGCTCATACTCCATTTCGCAGACCATGTTTACAACTTCAATAAAGCTGTCCTTCACGTCCAAATTCTCCAATGCATATACCAAAGACCCATTGTGATGAGCCAACTTCTTGTCATTGATTTTTTCAATTATAAAAGGAATCGCCCTATTGTATTTAACGTCGGAAAGAATGAAGGCTATTTGATTTCTAATGGTGTGATCTTCTGCAACAACAAAAAACCGTAGCAGTTCTTCTTTATTCTCTTCGCTAAGATTTTCAGCATTTATCCCTTTTAACGCATGATATAGTTCTGTCTTCATAGCATAGTTTGCTTTTATCCGGCCAGGCAGCCTGACTGTTTAAAGTTAACAATTTTGTCGTCCGTCAAACAGTCTTAATTTCGGGGGCTGGCTACACATGTTAAATATTGAACGTGATGGTCTGATTGACAATGGGGATGGTGACAGGAACGATGGTTTGAAAATATTTAAATACCGCATTTGAGTATATATACTCATCGCAGTATACGCATCTGTTTCTATTATTTATCTCCTGCTTTCAACCGTATAAATGAAGCTGTCAGACTTGTAATACCCTAAGTTTAGTTCTATGGGTTTGTCCGACTGATCATATACAAAACGTTTGCGGAACAATATAGGGCTGCCCGCATCTATCTCCAGTTTACCGGCAATGAAATTATCCGCCGCTTTTGCGCTGATCTCTTCTTTGGAAAGTGTTGCAATGACATTATAATCCTGCTCCAGTATCTCGTATAGTGGACGTTTAAAATCTTCTTCACCGTTAAGACCGATGATGGGATGAAAGTAAGACACGAAATATACAAATGGTCCCTCAGGGCGTCCTCTTAACCTTTCCAGTTTCAGGACCTTTTCTTCCGGTTTGATATCAAAGAAGTGAATCAGTTCTTCATTCGGCTTCCCCCAGCTGATATGTAGTTCGAAGTTCCTGATGGGAATCCCCCTTGCTGCCATCTCCTGTGAGAAACTTTTCCAGTTCATGGATTTTGAACTGACTGTCTTCTCCGACACTTTAGTACCGATACCTTTCTTCCGGATCAGCAATCCTTCGTATACCAGTTTATTCAGGGCCTGCCTGAGCGTGGTACGGGAAATCCTCAGTTGTTGAGACAATTCGACTTCATTGGGCAGGAATTTGCCATTCCTGAACTGAGGATCTTCAATCATTTTCCGCAATAATTCCTCGGCCTGGATATGCAGGGGAACGGCACTGTTATGGTCAATAGAAAACTTCATATGAAAAATAGAAAGGTCAAAAGTAATAGACCCGGTTCATAAAAGCATCAAAAAATATTTGCTTTCTACGTCCATTGTCTATATGTTTGTACATATGAAAGCATTTCAAAGTACAAAGTTACGCTTATTTGTACAGAAGTGCTGGTAAATTAAGGGGGATTGTGCAGATATTATGTATGTACATATAGCTTATCTATAAACTACTGACCTGGAATATGACAAAGTATTTCCTGCTTTTACTGGTATGGTGCAGTATCTATACCACCACAAAAGCGCAAGACAAAGAACAGGTATTCACTTCAATAGAACTGAAACCTACCGTCGCTTACCTGAAGTACGAAGGAAGAGCCGCCAGGATGGTACACCTGCTGTTTCACGGCGGGAAGAACTATGCCGCAGCTACAGCCTTTATCAGTTTTAACGGACTGAATGACAGTATCCCGGTCAATGCCGGCGGAAAAGGCATGGAGGTATTTGAACTGCCCCTGCCCGGCGGCCCGGTACAACATGAAACGCAGTTATATGTGAAGCTGGCTGCCGGTGGCAAGGAATACACCGCCCGCTGTATGGTAGCGCCTGCACCCGAGTGGAAGGTATACCTGCTGCCGCACTCTCATGTGGACATCGGCTACACCAATGTGCAGGAAAAGGTGATGCGCCTGCATATGAACAATATAGACGAAGCTATTAAGATTGCCCAGCGTACGCAGGACTATCCCGCAGACGCCCGTTATAAGTGGAATACAGAGGCTTTCTGGGTGGTAGACCACTATCTTGCTGCTGCAGACGAAGCGAAGAAAAATGCCTTCTGGGAAGCTGTTAAAAAGGGATGGATCAATATCGATGGTGCTTATGCCAATATTAATACCAGCGTGACCGATTCCCGCCAGCTCATGCAGATGTTCCACACAGCAGTCAAGACGGCGAAAGAACACGGTCTGACGATCAATACCATGTTCCAGGGTGATATTCCAGGTGCTTCCTGGGGCCTTTCCAGTCAGTCGGCTATTACCGGTATCCGCTATTTCTGGGGGGCGCCCAATGCGGGCGACCGTATCGGTAATTCACCTAAATGGCGTGACAGACCTTTCTATTGGCAGTCGCCCGGTGGTGAGAAAATGCTCTACTGGCAAAGCGAACCTTATTCCATTGGTTATGCACTGAAAGGCAGTAAGATCCCGAACTTCTTTACTATTGAAGATCCTGTGCCTTATTATACCGGTAAACCTTCAGAGAACTTCCTCAATCCATACCTGTTTGACTATCTCGCAGCGCTTGACAGGAAGAAATTCCCTTACAACATGACGATTATGACATGGGCTATGAGTGACAACGCGCCGATAGATCCGGAGTTGCCCGATGCCGTGAAGGAATGGAATGAGAAATTTGCTTCACCCCGGCTGATCATCACCTCCGTAAAACAGTTCTTCGGCGATTTTGAAGCTGCTTATAAGGATAAGATCCCTGTTGTTGCCGGCGACTATACAGAATTCTGGACCGATGGTATTGCTTCTGCGGCAAAGGAGACAGGATATAACAGGAATGCTTCAGAAAGACTGCAACAAGCAGACGCTGTCTGGGCCCTGCGTAATAAACCGGGATATCCTGCAAAAGACTTTGATACCGCCTGGAACAATATCTTGTTGTTTAACGAACATACCTGGGGTGCATATAACAGCACCTCCAATCCCGAAGATCCGAAAGCTATTTCCCAATGGGGATATAAACGCTCCTTCGCCTTAAAAGGGAAAGAACAGTCCACCACACTGTTGGAAAAAGCAGGAGAAGGAGCCGCGATACCCAATGCAGTGGATGTATACAATACGATCGGTTATACACGCTCCGGACTGGTGATCCTGTCTGCTGCACAAAGTGCAGCCGGTGACCTGGTAAAAGATGCCAATGGGAAAAGTGTGCCTTCCCAACGACTGAGCACCGGAGAACTGGCGGTATTGGTACAACAGATCGCTCCTTTCTCTAAACAGCGCTTCACCATTCATGCGGGTAAGGCATATAGCAATACAAAAGCTACAGCCACTACCACTACTATACAAAATGGCTTATACAAAATAGTACTGGACGAAAAAACAGGCAATATTATTCGCCTGGAAAGAACAGGTATTGTTGCTGATATAGCAGACTCCGGAGGTTTGAACCAGTATTCCTACCTGCCGGGCGACTCACTCGAGAAGATACAATATGCCGGTCCGGCAAAGATCAGTATGAAAGAGAAAGGACCTCTGGTAGTGAGCCTGCTGGTGGAATCTTCCGCTCCGGGTGCTAATGCATTAAGCCGGGAGATAAGACTGGTAGCGGGAGTGGACCGTGTAGAGATTATCAACACGATCGACAAAAAAGCTATCAGCACAAAAGAAGGTGTACACTTTGCTTTCCCTTTTAAGGTGGCAGATGCACAGGTGCGATACAGCATTCCCTGGGGAAGTATTCATGTAGAAGCAGATCAGCTGAAATATGCCAACAGGAACTGGTATACCGCACAACGCTGGGTGGATGTATCTAACAAAGCATACGGTATCACCTGGTCAACGCCCGATGCACCGCTATTTGAAGTAGGTACACAAACGAGCGCTGATATGCTGGGAGGATTGTATGATTCTCCGAAATGGATCGACTTTACAGAGCAACGCCCCGCGTTGTATTCCTGGGTAATGAACAACCTGTGGCACACAAACTTCCGCCATGCACAGGAAGGCCTTACCACTTTCCGTTACTATCTGCAGGTACATCATGCGTATGATGCCTTTGCAGTAAATCAGACAGGGCTCGCTAATCACCGGCCGCTGATAGCCGCTCCTGCAACCGGAAATGCCAGCGAAGCCCTCTTCTTCAACATCGACTCAAAAGCAGTATACATAGAAAGTATCAAACCTGCGGATGATGGCAGGGGCGTGGTACTATGGCTGGTGAATACAGCAGCAGAAGAAGCACCTGTTACATTCACGGCAAAGGATAAAGCAACCGGCTTGAACATATGGGAAAGCAACATGCTGGAAGAATACAAACAGCAGTTGAATAACAAGGTAACACTTGCTGCCAAAGGCGTCATGATGTTACGTGTAGCGCAAAAATAACAGTAATAAGATTGAACATGTTGAGTAATGCAAAAACAGCCCCTGTTATCAGCAGGGAAAATCAGGAATCACAAAACTGGCGTACTTCCGGGCAATACCTCCTGCCCTTACAGCAGACAACAGTCCCGGAAGGATATAATATCTATCCGACGCATGCCTTAGGCCGCGGTAAGATCAATGAAGGGTATGAAACACTGGCTGCCTGGATCGTCACACAGCGACGGGTGCAGATAGATGGCTATACAGGTATACTTTGGGAACAGATACAGCACTCGCTGGATGAGATCTTCAGCCGGCAGTCACTGAAGGTACAATGGCATTTTACAGCAGCGGCATTAAAAGACGAAGCTACTATAGAGCAAATGGTCCGCCCGTTTGTAGGTGAACCGGGAACCGTATGGGGAACACGTACTTCCTTACAAGTGGCTGACTTTTTCCAGGAAGAAAAGCTGGCTGCTATGCAGTCACAACCCGGCTATGACCTGCATATCGTGATCGGCACCGGCGCTGCACTGATACAGCAAGACATTCCACTGATCTACCTGGATATGCCCAAGAATGAACTGCAGTACCGGATGCGTGCAGGCGCTGTTACTAACCTGGGTAGCACTAAGACTGGCACAGCAACGGAAATGTATAAACGCGCCTATTTTGTGGATTGGGTAGTGCTGAATAATTATAAGCAATCCCTGGCAGACAGGATCTCCATCTTTGCGGATACGCAGTGGGGAAATACGCTGACATGGATAAAAGCTAAAGACCTGCAGGCCGGTATTGAACAGATATGCCGGGATACTTTCCGGGTACGTCCCTGGTTTGAAGCGGGCGCCTGGGGCGGGCAGTGGATGAAAAAACATATCCCGCGGCTACCGCAGGAAGAGGTGAACCTCGCCTGGTCATTTGAAATGATTGTACCGGAAAATGGTGTGCTCTTCGAAAGTGACAGCTATCTTTTTGAGATTCCCTTTGAATGGCTGATGTTCCTGCAACATAGGGCTGTGTTGGGAAAACACGCTGCTATTTTCCAATATGAGTTTCCCATCCGTTTTGATTTCCTGGATACCTTTGATGGTGGTAATCTATCTATCCAGTGCCATCCGGCATTGCCCTATATCCGGGAACAGTTCGGCGAGACCATTACACAGGATGAAACGTATTATATCCTCGATTGTAAAGAAGATGCCAGTGTATATCTTGGTTTTGCGGAGGGGATTGATCCGGTGCAATTCAGGGGCGCCCTGGAGAGCAGTCAGCAGGAGAACAGGCCAATACAGATCACGGATTATGTACAGCAGCATACCGCCAGTAAGCATGACCTGTTCCTGATCCCCAACTGCACGGTGCATAGTGCTGGGGCGAACAACCTGGTACTGGAGATCAGCGCCACGCCCTATATCTTTACATTCAAGATGTACGACTGGCTGCGTCCCGGATTGGATGGGAAACCAAGACCGATCAATATTGAGCATGCGTTTAAGAACCTGGACTTCAGCAGGCAGGGCGCCCTGGTAAAAAAGGAACTGATTTCCACACCAGCACTGATAGAAGAAGGCGACGGCTGGCAGTTATGGCATCTGCCCACACATGCGCAGCACTTTTATGATGTACACCGCGTGGAATTAGATCGGGAAGTTACCTTTGCCACCAATGGTCTTTGTGAAGTGATGATGCTGGTGGAAGGAACGGTGATCGCCGTAAGAACGGCCAGCGGAAAGGAAACAGTGTATCATTATGCGGAGACTTTCGTGATTCCAGCAGCAGCAGAAAGCTATACCCTTGTTAATAAAGGACCGGGAAAAGCAAAGGTGGTAAAAGCCTTTATCAAAGCCGAACATCCGGTCTTCAGCACCATCAGTTATGAAAACACAATCTGATTTTCTCCTCGTTATGACCACAGTGGTTGCCTCATTGGGAGGTTTCCTCTTTGGCTTTGATATGGCGGTCGTATCCGGCATATTACCTTTTGTAAGGCAGCAATTCGCACTGTCTGCCGTTCAGGAAGGATGGTTCGTATCCTCTGCACTGGCAGGCTGTATTGTGGGCGTTATCATCGCTGGCAATCTGAGCGACCGCCTGGGCAGAAAGAAACTACTTTATCTGGCTGCTTTGCTTTTCCTGCTGGCAGCATTGGGGTGTGCTTCCTTTCATGACCTTTCCTGGATCATTACAGCCCGTATTTTGGGTGGAGTGGCAGTTGGTATCGCTTCGAGCATTGTACCGCTGTATCTGTCTGAAATTGCCCCGGACGATAAAAGAGGGAGGCTGGTCACCTATTATCAGCTGGCGGTCACTATTGGTATCCTGGTGGCTTATTGCAGCAATGCACAATTACTGGCTTATGCAGAGGCCCATCAGCACGATACCGGTGGCGGACTGGTACACTTCCTGTTTGTGAAGGAAGTATGGCGTGGTATGTTTGGTCTTGGAATGCTACCCGCAGCACTATTCCTTTTGGGACTACTCTGGGTGCCTGAAAGCCCACGCTGGTTGATGCAACGTGGACGCTCAGTTGCCCAGGAAGGGTATGCACCCTTATTTCATCCCGCTATGCGCAGGGCTTTGCTGATAGGGATACTATTGCCACTGTTCTCACAGTTCAGCGGTATTAACGCCATCATCTATTATGGGCCTACGATCCTGAATAATGCAGGTATTACACTGAGTAACTCATTTCTCAGCCAGATCATTTTCGGAGCAGCTAACGTGTTCTTTACCATCTTCGCGATCTGGAAGGTAGATAGTCTCGGCAGACGTCCCCTGTATCTCTGGGGGACCGCAGGCGCCACTATCAGCCTGATTATGACAGGTATCTGTTTCTATACCGGCGCTACAGGTATCGCCCTGCTCTGTTGTGTATTGGCTTTCCTGGCTTTCTTTGCATTCTCGATCGGACCACTGAAATTTGTGATCGCAGCAGAGATCTTCCCCGACAATATCCGGGCAAGGGCATTATCTTTAAGCATCATGGTGATGTGGGTGTCAGACACTATCGTCGGACAACTAACACCTGTACTTTTGCGTAGTATCGGCACAGCACAGACCTTCTGGTTCTTTGCCGCATTCTGCCTGGGTGCATTCGTCGCGGTTTACAGACTGCTGCCGGAAACGAAAGGGCAATCTTTTGAACAGATAGAGCAATATTGGAAAAATACAACGAAACAAACAGCATGAAGGATACGCAGGTCTTAAGTGTGGATATAGGCGGCTCACATATCACAACTGCATTGGTGGATATGCAGCGCAGGACTTTTCTGCCTGATTCCATCTATCGTGAACATATCGATTCCCATGCCGGTGCGGCAGATATTATCAGCAGATGGAGCTATGTGATGAAGAAAAGTATGCTGGCCGGCAATAACGTGCATCGTATCGGTATCGCCATGCCAGGTCCCTTTGATTATGAAGAAGGGATCTCCCTGATCAAAGGTCTGCATAAGTATGATGCCCTGTACGGCCTGAATGTGAAAGACCTGCTGGAAGAGCAACTGGGCATCGACAAAAAAGATATCAGGATCATGAACGATGCCTCCTGTTTCCTGCAGGGGGAACTGTTTAACGGTGCTGTGAAAGGGGAGAAGGAAGTGTTGGGACTGACCCTTGGTACAGGCTTCGGATCATCCGTAGCAGATAATGGCATAGCACAGGAAGGCACTTTCTGGAAAACGCCTTTCCTGGATGCTACTGCAGAAGAATACTTCTCTACCCGCTGGTTCATTCGCCGCTACGAAGAACTGAGCGGCGAAAGGATAAAAAGCGTGAAGGAACTGGCTGCCATCGCAGGGCAATCCACTTATGCGTTTACGGTATTCCAGGAGTTTGGCTATAACCTGGCCATGTTCCTGCTGGAACAGCAGCCCATTCCCGCATTGGTGGTGTTGGGCGGAAATATCACCCAGGCATTCCACCTGTTCCGGGCCAACCTGGAACATCATATGAACGGCACCCGCTTCGTGGTATCTGAATTGGGAGAAGAAGCCATCTTGCTGGGAGCAGCAGGCTTCTGGGAAATACCCCGGTAATAGCCTTATTAATGCGATGGTTTATAATACAGGATCACCACGCCTGAGCGGAAAGTCCTGGCTTTCATAAACTGCAGGTGTATATTTTCTTCCATGTCCCTGAACATCGGTACGCCATGTTGTATAAAAACAGGATGTACCCATATCTGGAATTCATCGATCAGACCATCCTGTATAAACGATCTTACAATACTGCCACTGCCGTAGATGATCATATCTTTCCCGGGCAACCGTTTCATTTTCAATACTTCTTCACTGATATTCTCTTTCACCAACCTGGTATTGCTCCAGGTAGCATATTCCAGTGTCTGGGAAAACACGACCTTGTTATGATTGTTCATCATATCCGCATATTCCAGTTCTATTCCGGTGAATGTCTTGTTGGGCCAGTAGCGCGCCATTCTTTCGTAGCTCACGCGGCCCAGCAGGATGGTATCTGTTTTGCCCAGCTGATCGCAGAAATAGATTGACATTTCGTCGCTCCACAAGGGGAAGTGCCAGTCCAGCTCTCCATCGGTCCCGGCCATGAAACCATCAAGCGTGACATTCATAGATACGATTATCTTTCTCATTGAGTTAGAGATTACTTCTCAAAGTCAAAGGTACTATGACAAGACAGGTTGGAAGGGGCGTAATCCAGACTTGTAGCGGGGTTGTTTCTGACATCTAAATTTCCTTATTTTTGCCAAGCAACCTGTTTATTAAACGCTGATCCCAGATGAAACACATTTCAATCCTCGTGCCGGATGAGGCTGTATTAGGCACCATCTCTGATACACGTTACATGTTCACCACACTGAACGAGTTCCTTGAATCAGATGGTAAACCGTCCATGTTTAAAGTACAGTTGGTCGGTCTGACCCACGATATTCCTTTGAACCAGGGCCTTTTCTCTGTGCATCCTGATGTACTGATCAAGGATGTGAAGAAAACAGACCTGATTGTCATTCCCGCACTAAGCGGTAATCTGAAAGCTACCCTGGAAAGGAATAAAGCCTTCATTCCCTGGATCATCGATCACTATCATAATGGTGCAGAGGTAGCAAGCCTGTGTATAGGCGCATTTATGCTGGCCGCTACAGGATTGCTGGATGGAAAGGAATGTTCCAGTCACTGGGCTTCTGCCGGCGAATTCAGGGATATGTTCCCTGATGTGGACCTGATAGATGGCAGGATCATTACAGAGGAACAAGGCTTATACTCAAGTGGTGGCGCCTCTTCCTACTGGAACCTGCTGTTGCACATCGTTGAAAAATATACGGACCGTGCATTGGCCATCAGGATAGCCAAGCTGTTTGCGTTGGAAATAGACAGGAAAACGCAATCGCCTTTTGTCATGTTCAACGGACAAAAGAAACATGAGGATGAACCCATCAAAAAGGCACAGGAGTTTATAGAAAGCAACCTCACAGAAAGGATCTCTGTAGACGATCTGGCTTCTAAATTTGCCATTGGCAGAAGACATTTCGACCGCCGTTTCAAGAAAGCGACCAACAATACACCCGCTGAATATATTCAACGGGTGAAGATTGAGGCCGCAAAGAAATGGCTGGAAAACAGCCATAAGAATGTGAATGAGGTCATGTATGAAGTAGGCTATAATGACACCAAATCTTTCAGAACAGTCTTCAAAAAGATTACAGGATTGTCGCCTATCGATTACAGGAACAAATACAATAAAGAAGCTGCGGTAATGGCCTGACCTAATCCAGGAAATTGGTGGTCAGCGTATCCCACACTTCCCTGCCATTACCGTTGAATACCTGTTTCAACGCATACATCCCGAATCCCTTCGCCTGGGAGAATTCTATTTTAGGCGGCATTACCAGTACAGACGGATTGACTACCGCATCTATCAGTACAGGGCCATCGTGTGCGAAGGCCTTTTCCAGTGCGGTACCTACATTGGCCGGATCTTCCAGGCGGATGCCTTTAATACCTATTGCCTCGGCCATACGGGCGAAGTCAGGATTTTTCAGATCAGTGCCATGAGGCGGAAGCCCTGCTACCTTCATTTCCATCGCCACAAAGCCTAAAGAGCTATTATTAAACACGACAATCTTCACTGGCAGATTATACTGCGCTATCGTGAGAATATCTCCCATCATCATGGCAAAGCCACCATCTCCTGACAGGGAGATCACCTGTCTGCCGGGATAGGTCAATTGTGCCCCGATAGCCTGCGGCATAGCGCTGGCCATCGAGCCATGATTGAATGACCCCAACAGCCGCTGCCCTTTTTTCATTTGCAGATAACGGGCTGCCCATACCGTAGGCTCCCCCACATCGGCCGTAAAAACGGCATTATCTGACGCCAGTTCATTGATCATATGCGCCAGGTATTCCGGTTGTATAGGCGTCTTTTCGGCCTTTCCGCTAGCCTGGCCATCGAGTGTTGCCCGGCTGCTCCTGTAGTGTTCCACGCACCTGTCCAGGTAAGAGCGGTCCGTTTTCCGTTTTACCAGTGGCAGCAGGCAATGAAGGGTTTCCTTCACATCTCCTACCAGGCCAAGGGTGATATTACAACGCCTGCCAAGGCGCTCCGCCCGGATGTCTATCTGTGCGATCTGCGCCCGGGAAGGGAACCAGTCCTTGTAAGGGAAATCAGTTCCCAGCATGATCACCAGGTCGCTGTTTTCCATAGCATGATAACCGGAAGAAAAGCCTATCAGGCCTGTCATACCCACATCAAAGGGATTATCATATTCCACATATTCTTTTCCACGCAGGGCATGCACCATGGGAGAAAGCAGCTTTTCCCCTGCAGCGATCAGTTCATCATGTGCACCGGCACAACCGCTGCCGCAGAGCAGGGTGATCTTTTCTGAGTGGTTGATCAGTTCTGCCAGTTTATTCAGTTCACCGTCGGAAGGACGTATGGTGGGGCGGCTGATCATCAGAGGATGTTCCAAACCATTGCTTTCTATGGTCTGCATGGCTACATCGCCTGAGAGGGCAATCACGGCTACGCCGCCGAGTCCGACGGCATTTTGCATGGCGATCTGCAATACCCTTGGCATCTGCCGGGCGGAGGCAATGGTCTCGCAATAGTGGCTGCACTCCCGGAAAAGGGATTCTGGCCGCGTTTCCTGAAAATAGGCGGTACCTATCTCCGTGCTGGGGATCTGGGCAGCGATTGCCAGCACAGGGGCCATGCTCCTGTGGGCATCGTACAATCCGTTAATGAGGTGCATATTACCAGGGCCGCAGCTGCCGGCACATACTGCCAGCTTCCCTGTTAACTGTGCTTCCGCGCCCGCGGCAAAGGCTGCCGCTTCCTCATGGCGGTAATGTATCCATTCTATTTCATCATGCTGGCGGATCTCGTCCGTAATACTGTTCAGGGAATCTCCCACCACACCATGTACTCTTTTGACACCAGCGGCTACCAGTTGTTCGACTATTTGTGCAGCAATCGTTTTGGGCATAAAACAAAGTATTATTTACTTAAATGTACACTTAATATCAACGTGTTATAACTCAGTAAGGATTCTGCCAACAGAAACCGTGATCTGTACAAAAAAACTGAAGCAGTCACCATTTTTGTACCGGCAGATTGTCTTATACTTGCTGCTTAAACGTAGACGTCATGATCACAGCGGTAACAACTCCGGCCGGAAATAATGCCATTTTAAAGGGTATCACAAAGGAACAGGCAGCGCAGATCAAAATCCCGAAAAAATTTATCAGCCGTAAGGAAGAGATCTACCGGGATTATCTCAGACTGGTAGATGAGCACCTGGCTGACATCGTAGCAGAGCGGACAGACAAAATGAATGAGCTCAGAGATTTTGCCGAGGCATTGTTCATTCACCCTACACACCTCAGCAATGTCATCAAAGAACATACCGGCTATCACCCTTGTTTCTTCTATGAGGAAAAGCTGTTGAAGCTTGCGAAGGAATTGTTGCTGGACAACAAACGCTCTGTAGCAGATGTGGCCTATTTACTCACCTACGACCCTTCCAACTTTACCAAGTGGTTTAAATCATTTGAAGGAATAACCCCCACACAATTCAGGCGCTTACATCAGCAGGCTTAAAAAATACTGAAGTAGGTACCATTTTTACTGAAGAGGGTACCATCATCCCCGTACGCTGATGTGCCAACTTTGTACTGTAAATCAAACACAGTACAAAATGAAAACAACGAAGAAAATAGCACTTGTAACCGGTGGCAGCCGCGGATTAGGTAAGAATATGGTGATGGAACTGGCAAAAGACGGACATCATGTTGTATTCACTTATAACAGTAAAAAAGAAGAAGCGCAGCTCGTCATTGCCGAGGTAGAGAAACTTAATGTACAGGCGATAGCACTACAACTAAATGTAGGTGACACTAAATCGTTCCCCGCTTTTAAAGCCAATCTGCTACAGGCCCTGAAAGAGAAATGGGATACTGCAAATATTGATTTCCTGGTGAACAATGCCGGTATTGACCGCGCCTCTCTCATCTCCGACACAATTGAGGAAGACTTTGATGATTTGATGAACACCCACTTCAAAGGCGCTTATTTCCTTACACAGACCTTACTGAATGTGATTGCTGATGGTGGAAGGATCGTGAACATCTCCACTGGTCTGGCAAGGTTTGTAACACCTGGTTATGCTGCGTATTCTTCCATGAAAGCAGCCATATATAACTTCACAAAATACCTGGCAAAGGAACTGGGGCCAAGAAAGATCAACGCCAATGTAGTAGCCCCTGGTATTATCGAAACGGACTTCACCCGTGAAGCGCTGGAAAATCATCCTGGTGCAAAAGAATACCTGTCAACCCAGATAGCATTGGGACGTGTTGGTGTGCCAGAAGATATAGGCGGTGTGGTTGCCTTCCTCTGCAGTGAAAGGGCCAGGTGGATCACCGCTCAGTGTATAGAAGCATCCGGCGGAATGTTTCTGTAACAGTACAAAGAACGATGAATGGCGAAAAGGGTTGTAAACTATTGTTTGCAGCCTTTTTTTTTTACTCAATACCGGACAGGGAATGTCTCAAAAATGAACATATGGGTATAAGTATAATGCGTAGTCGTTTTTATAATAGAAATATATAGATTGGCATTGGCTTGGTGAATGAACATGCCGAATAGTCTAACACGCCCACCGATGCTTAAAAACTACCTAAAAATAGCCTGGCGAAACCTGATGAAGGATCGCCAGTTTACGTTGCTTAATCTGGTTGGTTTGTCTACCGGATTGACCTGCGCAATACTGATCTATCTATGGATCAATGATGAAGTACATGTTGACAGGTTTCATGAGAAGGACGGTCAGCTTTACCAGGTAATGACCAATGTAGAAAATTCGGAAGGTGTACAAACAATGACGGCTACACCGGGCATCCTGGCAAGGACCCTGAAAGCTGACCTGCCGGAAGTGGAATATGCTGCTGCCGTTATTTATCCTTACTGGTCGGGAGAGACTACATTGTCTGTGAAAGAAGAGAACCTGAATGCAGTAGGCTACTATGCCGAAAAGGACTATTTCAACATTTTTTCTTACCCGCTTTTACAGGGAAATAAAGACCAGGTCCTGGCAGATAAGAACAATATTGTTATCTCAAAACAGCTGGCACTAAAACTGTTTCATACCACAGAAAATGTAGTTGGCCGTACTATTGAGTGGCAGCATGAAAAGCAATACCAGGTATCAGGTGTGTTTGATGATATTCCTGACAACTCCTCCGTAAAGCATGATTATGTCCTGCCTTTTGACATATACCTGGAACAATATTCCTTCCTGAATTCCTGGGGAAATATCGACCCCGCTACTTACCTGGTATTAAAGAAAGGCACACATATAGATCGGTTCAATAAAAAGATTGCAGACTTCACCAGGACTAAAGATAAGCAGGCAGGCTATAAACTGTTTGCCCGCCGTTATTCATCGGGGTACTTATACAATCGGTATGTGAATGGTATGCTGGCAGGAGGAAGGATAGAGTATGTGCGGATGTTCTCCATTATTGCCCTTTTCATTCTCATTATAGCCAGTATCAACTTCATGAACCTGTCCACCGCCAAAGCCTCTAAACGACTGAAGGAAGTGGGTATCCGGAAGGTGGTAGGTGCAGACAGAAAGCTGCTTATTTTCCAATACCTGGGAGAATCAATCCTGATCACTTTCCTGGCACTGGTGGTTACACTGATATTGTTACCTTTTCTATTGCCTGCCTTTAACCATATTACCGGCAAGCAGATCTCCCTGCATGCTGATCCTGTGCTGTGGTTGTCTGTTCTGGGCATTACTCTTTTTACGGGCATACTGGCCGGATTTTACCCTGCCTTTTATCTTTCAGGCTTCAATCCCATTGCCATCCTGAAAGGTAAATTACGGGCTTCTTTAGGGGAAATATGGGTACGGAAAGGATTGGTGATGTTCCAGTTCATTATTTCTGCCGTATTTATCATTGCTGTACTGGTGGTATATAAACAGATCAGGTATATACAGACAAAGGACCCCGGTTATAATGTAGACAATATTATCAGCTTCCAATTGGGATCGGAAGTAGTAACAAAAACGCCGGTGTTTGTGAATGCCATCAAAAACCTGCCCGGAGTAGTAGCCGCATCCAGCATAGACCATACCAGTATAGTGGCTGATTATGGTAGTACTTCGGATATTCACTGGGAAGGTAAACAACCGGATAATAAAACCAGTTTCGCTAACATAGGTGTGTACTATGGTGCTATTGAGACATTGGGTATGACCATGAAAGAGGGAAGAAGTTTTAATAGTAATGTGAGTGCAGACAGTACGGAGATCATCTTCAATGAAGCTGCCATTAAAAGCATGGGACTTAGTAACCCTGTAGGTAAGACCGTAAAGATGTGGGGTGTGAACAGGAAAATAGCGGGAGTCGTAAAAGACTTTAATTTCGAATCAGTACATGAGCAGGTAAAACCCTTTGCCATGCGACTGGAGCCTGCAGCTACCTACAGGATACTGGTCAGGATCAAAGCCGGTAAGAACCGTGAAACGATAGACCAGCTACGCAATGCTTATGAGAAATTTGATCCCGGATTTCCCTTCGTTTATAAATTCGTCGATAGTGAATACCAGTCGCAATATACTGCTGAAAACCGCCTGGGCGCTTTATCCGCGTATGCCGCAGGACTGGCAATTGTGATATCCTGCCTTGGTTTGTTTGGTCTGGCTGCTTTCACCGCACAAAGAAGAAATAAGGAGATCGGCATCCGCAAAGTACTGGGAGCATCAGAAAGAAGCGTAGTGGTCATGCTGTCGGCTGATTTCCTGAAGCTGGTGCTGGTCGCTGTTTTTATCGCCTTCCCCCTGGCCTGGTGGCTCATGGATCAATGGCTGGCCGGTTTTGCCTATCGTACAGCTATTGGGGCAGATGTATTTTTAGTCGCCGGTATCGCCACTGTGTTTATCACATTGATGATTGTTAGTTATCAGGGTATCAGGGCCTCGCTGACAAATCCGGTGAGGAGCCTGAGAGCAGAGTAGGAGACTATAATTGGGAGGGGCTAAACCACCTTTTTATGAATCACGTCCATAAGCGGACATAATAAATAATTCCCTTGTATGCTGAAGAACTATCTTAAAACCGCTTTCCGGAGCCTGTGGCGCAACAAGCGTTATGCATTTCTCAACATCACCGGTCTTACCCTGGGTATCACTGTTTGCCTTGTGATTTATGTGATCATTCAATATGAGCAAAGCTTCGATATGTTCCATACGAAGAAAGACCGCATCTACAGAGTAATTACGGTAATGCCGGAGGAAAGTGGCCAAACCAATTATACACAGGCTGTGCCTTTCCCTGTGCCCACGGCGTTGCCAAACGATTTTTCAGCGTTCGAAAAGGTATCGGGCATTATACAAATGGGTAAAAGACTGGTAACACTGGAAAATGGGAAAGGCAACATTCAGAAGAAATTTAAACCACTGGTATATTTCCTGCAACCCTCATTCTTCGACATATTTGACTACAGGTGGCTGGCGGGTAATAAAGCTACCGCGTTGAGCGATCCTAACTCCACGGTGCTGGCACGTTCCACTGCGGAGAAATATTTTGGCGACTGGCACAAGGCCATGGGGCAGGTCGTCAAACTTGACCAGCACTTCGACCTGACAGTAACAGGTATACTGGATGATCCACCTAAGAACACAGAGTTCCAGTTTGATATGGTGGCAACTTATGCCATGCTTAAAATAAACGAGATAAAGGATTGGGTAACGATAGATGATATTCATAATTGCTATGTGCTGTTACGCCCCGGGCAGAATGTGGAGACGATCAACCGGCAATTGATCGCTTTCTCGAAAAAATATAAAGATCCGAAGAACAAGACCACGCATATGCTACAGTCCCTGGGAGATGTGCACTCAGATAAACGCACGGCGAACTTTATTGGTCGTGTGGCATCACCTGAACGGATAAGGATGTTGTGGATAATCGCTGCTTTTATTTTACTCATTGCCTGTGTGAACTTCATCAATCTGGCCACTGCACAGGCAGTGAACCGTGCGCGTGAAATCGGGGTGCGCAAGGTATTGGGCAGCAACCGCTGGCAGCTGAAAATACAGTTCCTGTCTGAAACTGCCATGCTGGTGTTAACATCCCTTTTACTTGCCTTAGTGTTGGCATTGTGCACGCTTCCATTTATCAGCAGGGTGATGGACCTGCCGCTGGATGCAGGTATGCTGGCTGCCTATAACGTATATATCTTACTGTGCTGCATCTTCCTGGCCGTTACCTTGCTGGCAGGCTTTTATCCTTCCATTATCGTGTCGGCTTTCAATCCCATCAATGCACTGAAGAGCAAGATCGCAGCCAGCAAAAAGACAGGTGGCATCTCCCTGCGCCGTGGTCTGGTGGTTTTCCAGTTCATTATTACGCAGGCATTGATTATTGGTACGCTGATCATCCTGCAGCAGATGAATTACTTTCACAAGCAATCCATGGGTTTTACCCGGGATGCCATTGTGAACGTATCTTTGAGTAAGGACAGCGCGGCCAATGCAAAGATTGCTTATCTCCGGGACCAGCTGCAACACATCAAAGGCGTACAGGAAGTGAGCTTTTCCGACGCCGCACCTTCCAGTAATGGTAACTGGTGGACAGGCTTTAGATTTGATCATCAGGCAGAAGAAACCAAATTCCCGTCCGTCACACGTTGGGTGGATTATAACTTTCTCAATACCTACGATATCAAACTCATAGCCGGCCGCAACCTCACCCGCACAGATTCCGTATGCGAGTTCCTGGTCAACGAAACCCTGGTTCAAAAGTTAGGTTTGAAACCAGCGGATGTGCTCAATAAAAATATGGATATATGGGGTGGAAGGATCCAGGGTATGATTGTGGGAGTGGTGAAAGATTTTGCTGCCGGTTCGCTGAAAGAGGCGGTGGCGCCCGTATTCATGAGCAATTTGAAACAGCGCTTCAGTAGTGTGGGGATAAGGCTGACCGCTGGAGCCGATGTTCCGGCTTCTCTAACAGCTATTGAGAAACTTTGGAGCGAGAACTTTCCTGAACAGATCTTTGAATACCAGTTCCTCGATCAGCGGATAGCGGAATATTATAAGGAAGAACGACAGCTGGCGCAATTGTATGAGATCTTTGCAGGCATTGCCATATTCCTTAGCTGTCTGGGCTTATACGGTCTTGCATCATTTATGGCAATACAACGTATCAAGGAAGTAGGTGTGCGCAAAGTGCTGGGGGCGACACCCACTCATATTTTATACCTTTTTTCGAGGGAGTTTATCCTGCTGATAGGTATCGCGTTTGTAATTGCAACCCCGCTGGTATGGTATTTCATGTATAACTGGCTCAATAACTTCGTGAACCGGATAGACATTAACTGGAGCGTTTTTGTGGCTGGAGGTATGGCGGCACTGGTCATAGCGCTGATCACTGTCAGCTCACAAGCTATCAGGGCGGCCATGATGAATCCTGTAGACAGTTTGAAAGCCGATTGACGAAACAATCACTATTTTTCACTCGCCTTCCGGCGTGCGATTAGCAGGTGCTGCACTGGTAGGGTTATAACCGAAATGCTTTTTAAAAGCAAAGGAAAAGTGAGAAAAGTCTTCGAAACCGGCATCAAGATAAACGTCGGATGGTTTCCTCTTCTGCCCGAATATCTGATAATGGGCCAGTTCCAGTCGTTTCTTTGTGAGCCAGCGGCCCGGGGAGGTTTTGAAAACTTTTTGGAAGTCCTTCTTGAAGGTGGTCAGGCTGCGCCCTGTAAGGTATCCGAATTTTTTAAGCGGCAGATTGTACATAAAATGTTGCTCCATGAAATCGGCCAGATCTAATTTGCCCGGTTCATCGAAAACACCTAACAGTCGCTGAACATCCTTATTACAGGCATTCAGCACGGTAAGGCACTCTGCCGTCTTGATCTCCACGAGGTCAGACGGCAGCTCTTCCTGCATCTCGAAATACGGAAGAAGCGAACTAAAAAAACTATTCAGCAAGGGATGCCTCTCTAAGGCCAGGTGGCCCGGCCATTTTCCCTCAGACAGATTTTCTTCTCCTGATCTATAGAACGTCTTGAGTATGGCTTCAGGGAAAACAATTGACAATGATCGAAACGGCTCCCCATTTACAGGCAGTTTTGCCATCCTGCCTAATTCATTACGAGGGATCAGTAAGGTCATTCCAGGTGTAAAGCGATGCACCTGATCAGCGTAGGACAGTTCTAATAATCCCGCAAGCACATAGACTAAAGCATGCTGCTCAAGCATCAGTTCTCTGCTATAATGCCTTTCCTTTTGACAGGAAACAAATATTCGTCCCTTTACAGCTGCACCCGGATATTCCATATGTTAAATTTAAGCATTAATGATTACCCGGCGCCAAATTTTGCATCAGCAACAGGGCGCACGGGTAACTCTTAATCTTAGGACTGTCAACATCTTTAATGAATCAAATTAATAAGCTCACTGTCCCGATCACTGATCAAGCAGGCGCAAGCGAATCAGGCTATTGGCTGTGGCCAGCACTGCCTCTTCAGTGGAGCGGGGCGACCAGCCCAACATTCGGATGGCCTTTGCGCTGGTCACGTTCATCACCTTACCAAGTAAAGGAATCATTGACTTAACCTGTGGGTCTTTGAGGGCTGCAATACGCAGTAATGTACCAGGTATCTCTTTAGCATGGACCTTGCTGGCAGCTTCGCCCATATGCTGTTTCAGGATGTTGGCAACTGCAACTAACCAGATGCTTTCGCCTGCAGTAGCAATAAACCGTTCGCCCTTAGCGTCCGGATGAGTCATTGCACGCAGGTGCAGGTCTGCTACATCACGAACATCAACAAAGCCTGAGTTGATCTTTGGGCAACCCGGCATTTTGCCTGTCAGAAGATTTTTTATCAGATGGATGGAGTGCGAATAATCTGATCCTAATACCGGGCCCATTACCGCTACCGGGTTAACCGCAGATAGTTCCAGTTTACCACCTTCTCTTTCAATAAATTCCCAGGCCGCCCGTTCTGCCAAAGTCTTTGATTTTTGATACGCAGGGGCTTTACCAGAAGTATTGGTCCAGCTGGTTTCGTCAAAAGGTGCTGTTTGTGCAGGATGCCCATATACCACAGCACCTATAGCAGAAGTCAATACCACACGTTTTACGCCGGCATCCCTTGACGCGCGTAATACCCGCAATACTCCTTCACGCGCCGGAATGATCATTTCATCTTCATGCTTATAATTAAAAATCGGCGTAGGGGAAGCAACATGCAGCACATAGGTACAGCCGTCTACAGCCCTGTTCCAATTAGTATCAGCAGACAGGTCTGTCTCAATAAATGTCAAACGGTCGCCTGCCTCTACACCGCCTTCCCGCAGCATAGCCCTTACCTCTGTTTCCCTGCTTAAGGAACGGAGCGTAGTCCTGACCCGGTAGCCTGCATTTAATAATTGTAAGATACAATGGACGGCAATAAACCCCGCCCCTCCAGTTACCAGCACTGTTTTCTCAACATTTGAATCTGTATTCATCGTTATTTATTTGATGCATCAAAATTCGGATGGAGGCAGCATAATTGCTTTGTTTAAAAGACGCAATCTGCTTTGTTTAAAAGCCTGGCGAAGTCGGTGGGTACAGATAGTATGATACCGGATTTTCGGTGATAACCCATGATGAATAGCCATGCGATGTATGCAGCCGGAGAGACAGACCTGATGCCGCATTATAAAAGTGATGGCAAAGTATTTGTTACGTGTATGCTCCTTGTATTGAGAGTATCATATTGATATTGTTGAAGAGTAAGCCGGATAAGAATATCCAGCTTTCATATCTCACGTTATGAAGAGACACGCTTATCGCATGTCTATCAGGCCCGCAATATAGTTACGCACGTTGGAATGTCCTCTTAATGAGATGTTAAATAGTCGCTTTCAGCAGTATTTCTTATGTTAAACTGATCAAGTGAGGCAGATCGTCTTATAAACCGGAATAGTAATCATATCCTTGTTCTGCCCAATAGTCGGGTGGACGCTGGTTACTAAAACTAATGGTACCGATCCGCTTCAGGTTCTTGATGCCGTATTTTACAGGTATGATCAGCCTTAGCGGAGCACCATGTTCAGGTGTAATGGGCTGGCCATTCATCTCATATGCCAGTATGGTTTGTGGATGCAGTGCGCTCTCCATATCTAATCCGACGTAATATGCCTTGTCGGGTGTTTCCATCCCCACATAGTGCATTCCCGCTTCTTTCTGCAGTTTATAATGAGTGATGAAATCTATGAACCGTACGCCTCCCCAGTGCTGTATCTGGTCCCATCCTTCCACACATTTGAAGTCGAAGACGATGTCTGTTTTTGGTAGCTGGCGGATGTCAGCCATGTTTATTGTCAATAGTTCTTTTTTACCACGCTGTATAGATAGCCGCCAGTTGTCCTGGTCGAAATCTTCGTCTTCAATACCGATATCGCCGTTTACTCTTACATCGCTGGCAGCGCGTTCTATCGGATAGGTTCGGGCAAGATGTTTATGACTGAAGAGGTTGCGGAAGAACAATTCTGTTTTATTCAATGCACGACGCAAAGGTTGGCTGGCGCCTGCGGTAACACCTGGCGTCTCTTCAGGCGCATGCAGCAACCACTTCCAGCTTCCGAAAGCGGCTCCTCCCAATATGAAGAAAGTGAGAAAGGAGATAAAACTCCGCCGTTTGATCTTTTGTTCCGGTGTCAGTACTTTCCTGACCTTTTTGTGTTGTGTTTTCATTGTAATGATTTTATTCTTCCACTACTTCAAATCCTGCCACCATTGCCCTGAAATTATCCCACCCGGCAATGATTACCTGTACAACATGAATGACGAAGAAGAGCACATAACCGATCGTTAATGTAAAATGCAGTATCCTGGCGAAATGGTATCCTCCGCACAGCCAGCACAGCCAGTATAATTGCACCGGCTTGTAGATAGCCAGTCCGGTGATGATGGAACCCGTTCCCATGAGAATAATGGCTGTGTATGCTACTCGCTGGGCAGCATTATACTTTCCCTGGGAGGGAGACGTTTTTCGTATATGAAGATCGTGCAGCACTACCTGCCAGGCATCCCGGAAGGAATGCCGGTTAGGCAATAATGACCGCCATTGCCCTGAGAACAGGGTATATCCTATGTAAAGCAGACCATTAAGAAAGAAGAACCACATAAAGAAAAAGTGGAACGCCATGCCCTCTGCCAGTCGTTGGGGGATATCCAGCAGGGTATTGAACCAGTCAGGGAAGAAACGAATGATTGGATGTCCTGCTATTGTAATGGTGTATACATCATTCGCCCAGTAAATAAGCAGGCCGCTCCAGATCATGATAGCAAGCAGCGGAAAGTTTACCCAATGGGTCCATCTTATAAGCAGAGGATGCTTGTCTTTTATGATTTTCATATGGGTGACATTTAATATGCCTGATAAATCAACAATTTACCCCCTTAGTCGGTTAAGATTTTATATCCTTACAAAAAATGGATAAATTTTGTAAGGATTTGATTGAAAGACCGACTAACCCTTAAAATAAAGGCCCGGCGAAGGGGATATCTTTTATGACTCCTAATAATAGTAACAACTGATCGATGCTAAAGGATACAATGGCCGTTGACCCGCTCCAGTGGGTAGCGAAGTATGCAGATTATCTATTTACCTATGCCATAACAAGGCTGAATGACGATGAACAAGCCAGAGACCTGGTGCAGGAAACCTTTTTGGCGGCGCTGGAGCGGATAGACCGGTTTGAGGGAAAGAGCTCAGAACGTACCTGGCTGACCGCTATCCTGAAGAATAAGATCATAGATGTATACAGGAAGAAGTCTTCCGGACTGACTGGTGCTACGGAACACCTGAATGGAGAAGAAGAGCCGGATTTCTTCGACAATGTGACCGGACATTGGAAGGCAGCGCATTACCCGCAGGTATTTGGAATAGAGGACCCTGACCGGTTGGACAAAAAGGATTTTACGCGCATTCTGCAGCTATGTATGCAAAAGCTGCCAGCCTTATGGTTGTCAGTCTTTACCATGAAACATATGGATGATGCCCCTACGGAGAACATCTGTACAGAGCTGAAAGTAACGCCCTCTAACTTCTGGGTCATTATTCACCGTACTAAACTGAATCTCAGGGCCTGCCTGCAAAAGAACTGGATATGAGTCAGCTGAAAGAAATTATCTATAACTGTAAAAAGGCCACTTCCCTGATAGAGCGGAAGGAAATAGGTCGCCTGACACTGCGTGAAAGTGTGGAGCTGAAGATCCATCTTGCCTTTTGCTCCGTTTGCAGGATCTTCCGCCGTCAGAGTATAACTATCAACAGCATGGTAAAGATGCTGTTTAATGATGCACAGCAAAGGCAGACAAAACTGGATGATACATTTAAGAAATCCCTGCAGGAAAGAATTGAGGATAAATTGAACAAAAATGGGAAGAAGCTGTAAGGATCTGGTCTGCCAACCGACAAAGGAATCAGATTAATTAATCCATAAAACACACGTACCATGAACTTCAAATCAGTTTTTGCTAAAGGATTTACTGCAGTAGTAATCACTACTTTCCTGGCTTTAAGTGTACAGGCACAGGAACCAGCCAAGAAGGACACTTCCAGGATGCATCACAAAATGGACAAGATGCACAAAATGGATAAGAAGATGGACAAGATGGATAAAAAGATGGATAAGAAAATGGATAAGATGAAAAAAGATTCCACCAAAAGAATGTAAGTAATCTCCTCCGTTTTGACAGCAGGGCCGGGAAATTGGCCCTGCTGTCATTTTTTACACTAAAACGTAGTTGCTTTATATAAAACTGCATATATTGGGATAATTTGTATATTTATAGCCATAAAATCCTGTGAATAAATAAAGTAGAAGTTTAAAAGATAAATGCTAGCAACACGAATTACAAGAATTGAGGAACGGCTCTCACTACATGGCATCGACAATTATCAGATCTCTTATCCGGAATACCTAAACTTTGATCTGGAACATTTTGCCACACCAAGAGAGGTGGGATGCAGAGTGATGATCCTCACTGCTATTGCCTACACGATACAGGATGAGTCAAAAAAATACGGCATCATTAAATGGCTCAAGAATGAGAACATCTGGTCACATGTCAGCGAGAAGGAAGCATCATACCTGAACAGCCGGACTACGAAGGAAGATGAGATTGTAGACCTGTCCTGGAAAATTGAAGCAGCCTATATACTGGCCTGGGCCCTCGGTTTGGTGGACGATAAACCAATGCCGGGAGAGGAAGCTACGGAAGCGCAGATCAATAACATGATCCAGCAGCTGCCGGCGCTGGGAGACAAGCTGGAGGCCTTTCTCAGTCAGCTGACTTTCAGGGATACTACCGAGATCTATGACGAGAACATCTTCTACGAACTGACCACCAGTCATTTCAGGGATACCTTGTTCAGCGGCGGAAAAAGCAGGGCAGACGTACACGTACCGGCCTCCTTTGAGCGGCATCTGGCACTGAACTGGGTAAGACGTTTCATGAATGTGCAGGACTGGGACGATACAGATACTTCCACCTGATATTATCCTTTCTTTATTTTTCGCCTGGTATCAGGCACGTGATACTCCTTTTCAGGGGTAAGTGACCATTCTGTCCCTAACTCCGGCCGCACTTTGGCGATGTCGGCCTCTGCCAGCTCCAGCAGTATTGTTCTGGGGGAGAGACTGTCGTCCACAATACGCAGGTGACAGGTATGTATGATCTCCTGCACCTGTTGCACATCAGGCGTCCCATCGCCGATATATTGCAGAATATAGTTGCCCATACTTATCATTTATTCACTTAGGAGCATACCTTTCCCTTCAAAGGTAGGCTTAAATCCCAGGGATCTGATCCTGACAGATAAATATTTCAGCATCTCATCAGCCCTTGCCTGGGTACGTGGCATAGCCAGTATTTCCGGGGCGGCAGACAATAAACGGGCTGCCATGCCGGTAGCTGCCGGACAAGCCATACTGGTGCCATCCATGATGGCGTAACGGTCGTCAGGGAAGGTGGAAATAATGCCTACGCCCGGCGCAGTCACGTCAGTTTCGGGTCCGATGTTGGAGAAGTCAGCAATGAAATTAGCCTTGTCCTTTCCGTAAGGCGCTTTTATGCTCGAAGTTTCTACGACACTGGCCGGGAAGGTCTTCTTCCTGCCCATCGCCGATACGGCTACAGAAAGGCTGTAAGAGGCAGGAAAGTTCACTTTACCACGGTCATCATTGCCATTGGCACAGAAACAAAGTACGCCGGCATTATAAGCCTGTTTGATATAACTGATGATGCCTTCATCCTCCCCTTCTTCTCCCAGGCTCATGTTAATGAGATCACATTTATCGAGGATAGCCTGGTTGATGGCCTTCATGATATAAAAGTTAGAGGCGGATTTCCCTACGGGGAATACCCGGTAACTGAAGATCTCCACACCTGCAGCCACACCATGTACACCTCCTGATGCTCCTATAATACCTGCCACGTGCGTGCCGTGCCCTTCGCCATTGTCTTTGAAATCTTTCGGATCTTCATCTTTTACACAGTTCATGCCACCGGATACCACCAGGTCTTTATGAGGACCAACGCCCGTATCGATAATCCCCACCCGGATGCTGGCAGGTATGGAGGGCCAGCTGGCAGTGGGATAAAAATATCTCAGCACATCCTTGTAGTTGATGTCAATAGATGTCAGTGCGATATGAAGGGAAGCGGCAGCGGTAAAACTGGCGCGGTAATATCCCCAGTAACTATGTTCAGGATAAACGTACATCCGTTGTATACGTTTGCCTTTCAATGCGAGTGTTACCTTGCCTTTGGCGGTGGTAGTGCCGGAATCGCCCAACCTGTTCGCAAAATCAGTGAACGCTACGATGTAGATATCTTTGAGTGGGTTCCCGGCTTTATCTGTCACCGTGATCTGCAGCTTGTTATTGACCTGACTTTTCTTCGCCTTTTTCTCTATTGCTTCGTGATAGATGATCGCCTTTTTATAAAACTTCTCTTTGATGATCCTGAATCCAGGATAGGAGAAGCGGAAATCCGCCAGTTCATCATCACTCAGCTGTACCAGTTTTGCGCCGTCTTCCTGTATGGAGTCCAGCACCTTTACAGAGATCTTTTTCTCCTGTTTAGCGGGCATTCTGGCACTCAGTTTCAGGGACTCACTTTTAACAGCCGGTTCGAGTACCGTAGTGAGGAAGTTTTTTACTTTCGGGTTGGTATCTTCGTTGGTCTGGGTCTGTGTGGCGGGCAGCAGGATGAAGTTTGCCATGGGAGATAACTTTTTGAGGTGAAAAATATGTCGGCAGTTGCGCTTACTAATTTACTAATTTATACGGCTGGTAAAGTATATCTTGTAAGTAAAACCACTCAGTCTATGCTACACAGGTATATTGTCATGGCATCGTTCCTCCTGATGCCATTTTCCACGATTATAGCCCAGGATACCGCCAAAACTTTCTCTTTGTGGCCTAATGGCGCTCCTGGGTATGAAAACCGAAAAAACGAGCCGGAAGAGGCCAAAGATTACTATGTTAAGAATATCCATAATCCCTCTGTTACGATCTATCTTCCGCCGAAAGAAAAGGCAACCGGCGCTGCGGTGGTGATCTGTCCGGGAGGAGGTTTCCGCCTGCTCGTTTACAACTCCGAAGGTCGTGATCCTGCCCGTTTCCTGAACAGTATAGGTGTAGCGGCTATCATCCTGAAATACCGCCTGTTCCGGGAGGAGAATTCCCCTTATACCCTGGAAAAGGAGATCAGGCAGGATGCCTACCGTGCCATGCGTTTTGTGCGCAGCCATGCGGCCGAATGGAGTATTGACACCAACCGGGTGGGCATCTGGGGCTTTTCTGCCGGTGGAGAAGTGGTAGCCCAGGTAGCATATGGTCCCGGGTATGGAGATCCGAAGGCCAAAGACCCTATCGACCGGCTGAACGGTAAACCGGATTTCCAGATACTGGTATATCCCGGTCCCCTGGGGATTCCTGAAAAAGTACCTGCAGACGCGCCTAAAGCCTTCCTGATCGCTTCTAATGATGATGAATGCTGTTCAGCACCTATTGTTAGCCTCCTGGAGCGTTACAGGCAGGCAAAAGTGCCTGTAGAGGCGCATATTTTCGCGAATGGCAACCATGCCTTCAATATGGGTTACCGCTCCAATTTGCAGTCTGTCCGGGCCTGGCCACAGTTGCTCATCAACTGGATGACGGATTGTAAGCTGCTCTCTCCGGCAGCAGCTGCCGCTAAATAAGCAAGATCTTATAGCTCAATACCTGCTTAGGAGTACGACCAGGTCGTACTCCTAAGCGTGCTTTGTTTCGGTCTGTTCTCTATCATAACTCATCTATAAACTATCATCCAACCATATATAACCCATATATAACCCATACTTCTTAGATATGGATTATATATGGGTCATATATGGCTTATATATGGGTTATATATGGGTTATCTCAGGGAATGCACTGGGATAGCGGCTTTGCTGAGATGATATAAATACTTAATTATGTAGAGGGTTATGAGAGAATGATTAGTACAGTACTAAAAAATAGTATATGTTGTTTTTACTACTGAGAATACATCGATATTTGACATTCTAATGACACTGGGAAAGATCACTTATTCGTCTTCCAAGAAGCATAATCGATAAATTTGCATCGATGAATAAGAAACTGGACATTAAAAAAATTGAGAAGATCTCCAAAGCACTTGGTGACCCATATCGCATAAAAATTGTGGAGGCCATTCGTAAAGAGCAGGACTGGACGCCATGTACTTTGATACTCGATATGCTGGACCTGGCGCAGTCTACAGTTTCCCATCACATCAAACAGCTGGTAGATGCTGATTTGCTGTTGGCTGAAAAAGAAGGCCGTAATACAAAATATAAGATCAACAAAGAGGTTTTTGAGGAGTATGTGACATTCCTGTCGCTATTCACCGCATAAGGCCTATTTCCGAAAACAAGAATCAATCTGTACCATGTACAACGACTATGCTGCATTAGATAACCCGGTATGGCGTGCCTTACAAACAACCCATAAAGCCTTTGCACAGGGAACGGAACGTGTGCAGCGATACCCTGTAGACTATCTTCAATTCATGGGATGTGCTGATCCGCTGCATGCCGATCTGAATGAAATATTACCCTGGACAGCTGTAGGAGAAAAGATGCTCATGATAGGTGAGCTGCCTGTATTGCCGCCTAACTGGGCATTGGTAAGACAGTTGGATTGTATACAGATGACCTGTGATCAGGCGGTATCGATAGAGAGTCCCGACGTTGTACCACTGGAGGATGTTGAGGAAATGCTGGCGCTTGTTACCCTGGTACAGCCAGGGTTCTTTTATAAGAACACGCCAAAGCTGGGGCCGTATTATGGCATTTACCAGGAAGGACAATTGGTGGCTATCGCTGGTGAACGTACAAGGATAAACGGGATGGTAGAAGTGAGCGCCGTGTGTACACATCCTTCATTTACGGGGAGAGGGTATGCGCAACAATTAGTGGCGCATATTATGAATAAGAATGTGGTAGAAGGGAATGAGTTGTATTTACATTTTCTGACGAGTAATGAGCGGGCAAGGAAGGTGTATGAGAGATTGGGATTTAGGGATAGGAGGGCGATTGTGTTTTGGGAGATCATCAGAAATAACTAATAAAAAAATAACCATTGTTGACATATCACATTAAAAGAAAAACAGTCAATTCTTTTCTTTAAAAGAGCTATCCGAAAATAAGAATAATCATTATAGATAATACCCCATCACTCAAGATAAGATGTTTGAAATTGGTATAAAATAGTATCCTACTATTTTGGTAGACTATTAATTTATACTATTTTTGCAGTGCCCGATATGTTATTGCAGTCAATAGACTGGGATAAATGACAAGAAACAGGATTTATGAAACCAGCTGTACTTTTATCAACTTTACTCCATTCAACATCTTTGTCTGTAAGCATCAGTTGCTATTGTAGCACCTCTTAATTTACATACATCATCAATTCAACTATTGCCAGCTGCATTCACCCGGCAGCTGAATAATATACTATTGCCTTCAGGTAATGTATTTTCTCTATTCTTATAATCTAAACACTCATGTTCAAGAAAAATGTAACCCTCGTGCTTACACTGCTTTTAAGCACAGGGCTTTTTGCGCAGCAAAGGCAGCTACAGGGACAGGTACTCGCTGCTGAAAACAGGCAGCCATTGCCAGGAGTAACAGTCAGGATCAACCGTACTTCGTTTGGCACCGCTACAGATCAGGATGGACGCTTTCAGCTGAATCTTCCCGGCAACAAGACAGTACTTTCAGTTTCCTTTATTGGCAGGGAGACGGTAGAAACGGAAGTACGTGAAGGAGATGCGAATATCACGATTCTCCTGAAACCTGCTAATACAACGCTCGATGAAGTCGTAACAGTAGCTTACACAAATGTAAAACGCTCGGGATATCCGGGTGCCGTGTCAACAGTTAGTGCAGACAAGATCAATAACCGGCTTACGCCCAATGTTACCAATGCTTTACAGGGGCTGGTAACTGGTCTGCAGACAACATCCGCTAACGGACAACCAGGCAATAGCTCCACTATACGCATCCGTGGCGTTGGTTCTATCAACGCTTCCAGTGCTCCGCTGTTCGTTGTGGATGGTGCTCCATATGATGGAGATATTAACGCACTCAATGCAGCAGATATCGCATCCATCAGTGTATTAAAGGACGCTGCTGCTGCCAACCTCTATGGATCGCGTGCAGCCAATGGCGTTATCATCATTACAACCAAACAGGGTAAAAAAGGGGAGTCGGCTGTGAACGCTGTATTTAATCAAGGTTGGAGCAGCCGCGCTGTAAAAGATTATGATAAGATCAATACTGATCAGTATTTCCAGCTTTACTGGGAAGCCTTACGTAATAAACAGCTGACTAACGGACAAACGCCTACGCAAGCTGCGGCAACGGCCAGTGCACGTGTGGTGTCAGATCTGGGGATCAATCCATATGGGCCTAACTTCGCCGAG
The DNA here is from genome assembly GCF_003014595.1 of Chitinophaga ginsengisoli. Classification (GTDB taxonomy): domain Bacteria; phylum Bacteroidota; class Bacteroidia; order Chitinophagales; family Chitinophagaceae; genus Chitinophaga; species Chitinophaga ginsengisoli. The sequence goes on from NZ_PYGK01000005.1 coordinate 401,216, forward strand.
CCCGTTGGGACTGATGGAAAGATTGTGGCAGGAGCAAGGCCATTATGGAATGACGATTGGGAGAAAGGTATACAACAGTCCGGAAAATATACACAGGCGCAGCTCAGCTTCAGTGGTGGTAGTGATAAGTCCACTTACTATGTCAGTGGGGGCTATGTGAATAATGAAGGTGCTTATATGGGTTCAGGTTTTAAACGTTATAATATAAGAAGCAATATTACCTTACAGGCGAAGCCATGGCTAAAGGTAGGATTGAACGTGACCGGTTCCAGCTCCGCACAGGATTATCCTGCTTCTTCAGATTCACGTACAGATAACGTTGTATTGGTTGGCAGGACTATTCCCAGCTTTTATCCCATCTATCAACGTAATGCAGACGGCTCTTACAAGCTGGATGCCAACGGACAGAAGCAGTTTGACTATGGCGCCTACCGGCCTTCTGCCGCACTGGCCCGCGAGAACCTGATCGGTTCCCTGCCGCTGGATAAAAACAGGTATACCAACGAGAATATTTCTGCAAGAACATTCCTCGAAGCATCTCTCATCAAAACACTGAAATTCAAAACCAGCTATAATATCGACTATGTCAATAATAATTCGCTGGTTTATACGAACCCTTTAGTAGGTGGAGATGCTGAGATTGGTGGTACTATCAGCAAAGGCAATGGCAGGAAACTGATCTATACCTGGAATAACATCTTCACATACGATATAGACCTGTTAAGTGGTCATCATCTTAACCTGCTGGCTGGTCAGGAATATTATTATTTCAATAACAGTACGCTGAGTGGAAGTCGCCAGAAGTTTGTATTACCTGATTTGTATGAGCCAGCGGCAGCTTCCCAGCTGAATGACTTTTCAGGCATTTCCGATAACTATACAAAACTGAGTTTCTTTGGTCAGGGGCAGTATAATTATCTCAACAGATATTATTTCACCGCCTCAGTGAGAAGAGATGGTTCCTCTCGTTTCTCTCCTGATTCCCGTTGGGGTACTTTCTGGTCAACCGGTGCATCCTGGCGTATCTCGGAAGAAGCATTCCTTCGCTCTGTGGGCTGGTTGAATACCCTGACACTGAAAGGTAGCTATGGTGCTTCTGGTAATGACAATCTGAGTAGCTATTACGCTTATCTGGCGCTCTTTGATATCAAGAACAACCTGGGCAACGGTGGGGTGATCACATCCCGCCTGGCTACTCCCGGTCTTAAATGGGAAAGCAACCTTAACCTGAACATAGGACTCGACTTCGGATTGTTTGACAACCGCCTGTATGGTACGATCAACTATTATAACAGAACCAGCAAGGACCTGCTGTATGCAAAGCCTATGGCGCCATCAACCGGCTTCGGATCTATCAGCGCCAATATCGGAGCCCTGCGTAATACGGGTGTGGAACTGGAATTGAATGTGATACCAGTACGTACACGCGATTTTAAATGGAATATCGGTCTGAACGTAGCACATAACAAGAATAAGATCACAGAGCTGCCGCAGAAGGAGATCATCAGCGGTACCAAAAAGCTCATGGTGGGTAGCTCTATTTATGAGTTCTACCTGCGTGAATGGGCAGGCGTAGATGCGAAAACCGGCAATCCGCTTTGGTATCAGACCGGTGCAGATGGCAAGAAAGTAACTACCACCAATTACGCTTCCGCTACCCAGTACTATGCCGGTTCTGCTTTACCGGATGTTACCGGAGGCTTTACCAATACGCTTAATTATAAAAACTTCGAACTGTCGTTCTTATTGGCTTACAGCATTGGTGGTAAAGTGCTGGATCTCGATTATGTATCGTTGCTAAGCGGCGCTGCCAGCCCTGGCCGTAACTGGTCAACAGAACTATTAGAACGCTGGACGCCAGAGCATACCAACACCGATGTACCAAGACTCACCACTGATAACCTGAACTGGACATCCACTTCTACACGATTTCTGTACAGTGCCACTTATGCGCGCCTCAAAACGGTATCGCTGGGATATTCACTGCCAGCACAGTTATTGTCCCGCATTGGTATTGGAAGCCTGAAAGTATATGCGCTGGGCGAAAACCTGCTCACCTTTTATGGTCACCAGGGAATGGATCCCGAACAGTCTGTAGATGGTACCACCTACTATCAGTATCCCGCGATGAAGACTTTTTCACTGGGCTTACAGATAGGGTTCTAATGTGTAACGTTTAATATTGAATGAAAATGAAAGCAAGCAGAATTTATACATACGCAGCAGCGCTGATCATTGGTTTGTCAGCCTGCAACAAACAACTGGATACCGCTCCTTCCAATGCAGTATCAGAAGATATTGTGCTGAAGAATGTGGATAACCTCAGTACTATTTCAGAAGGTACCTGGGCCGCTATGATGGATGATTTTTACGGTGGTACCTTCAGTAATCCGGGATTCAAGACGATCGCATTAACCAGCGATGCCATGGCAAATGATGTTGCATTGATCACTACCAAATATGGGTTCCCTACTGCCTACCGTTTTACGCAGATGAACGATAAAACACAGGCGCGTGTAAGTGCTATATGGGGACAGCTCTACAAGATCATTAATAACAGCAATATTATCATCGCCAACGCTGACAAGGTAGAAGGCGACGCTACTGCAAAGCAGGTACTTAAAGGACAGGCGCTGGCACTGCGGGCACATACTTACCTGACAATTGCCTCCTTTTACCAGTTCTCCTTCCTGAAAGATTCCCTGGCTAAAACGGCGCCCATTTATACTACGCCAACAACAGCAGCTACACAGGGTAATCCGAAAGCCTCGCTGAAAGAGATCTATGAACTGATCTTTTCTGATCTCCTGCAAGCAAAGGCATTGCTGGCCAACTACGAGCGTCCTGCTAAATACAAGATCAATGCAGACGTAGTGAACGGTCTGCTGGCACGCGCGTACCTAAATACAGGTCGTTGGGAACTGGCAGCCGCTGCTGCAGACGAAGCACAACGGAATTATCCGTTAATGGTGCCGGCAGAGTACAGTAAAGGGTTTAATGATGTTGGCAACTCCGAGTGGATCTGGGGGCATCCTGAAATCCCGAGCCAGAGTGATGGTAGTTATAGCTTTCATTTCCTCGATGTATCTTCTGCATCTTCCTATTATTACAGCTTTATGGCAGATCCTTTTTTCGCAGAGCTGTTTGATGCCGGTGATATACGTAAAACGCTTTTCTCATGGGATGGTTCTACTGCAGCCAGAGAAGGGTATCTGCAATACAAGAAGTTTAAATTCAGAGCAGATCAGACGGCAGATCTTGTGCTCATGAGGAGCGCAGAAGTGATATTGATCAAAGCAGAAGGTTATGCCCGTGCAGGCAACCTGAATGAAGGCATCAATGCGTTGAATCAGCTCCGTACCGCAAGAGGCGCTAAAACATTTGCGTCGGAAGGAGCTACACAGGAGAGCCTGATAAAAGAGGTCCTGATAGAAAGAAGGAAGGAGCTATGGGGCGAAGGATTTGGCCTGTCGGATATTATCCGTAATCAATTGGCTGTGGTGAGAAAGCCTTATGTGGATGGCAGCAGTAATGATATAAAGGTGACCGTTGTGACGCCAGGAGGTGTTACCAAACAAGTGAATGCGAAGTATCATACGGCGCTGAGCTTTTCAGATCAGAGCAACTTTGTGGCGAATAGTCCGTATTATATTTTTGTTGTACCGCAGGCGGAGGAGCAGAATAATCCAAATCTTAATAAGTAGGGGGCCAAGAATATAAGTAAAAAGGGGTGTCGAAAGGCACCCCTTTTTTGTTGTTATTTATAACTGTTGCTTTTTCAGATCGCCACATCCAAGGTTAAATGGATCAATTGTTTTTCAAATCTCTGCATTAAAAAAAGTAGTCTGAATTTTAACTGAAAAAGGTACTAAATTGCGCCCTTCATTTAACTATATCTTTTTTACGTTAACATCCAAAACAAGCATCGCTTTTATGAGCATCACAACCATTATTTGTACCTTACCTGAAATCCGCTATCAGTTAATTCAGCTTATTAGGGATGAGTTTTCAGTTTCTCAACAGATTGCCGAAAAGGTATATGACCGAAGACTAGGTCAGCATTTCCAGCGGTTCCAACCTGATATCCATTTTGTAATTGAATATCCGTATGTAGACAGGGTTTACCGGGATAGTTATTATTCATACTTTTCCACAAAAATGAATGGGTATAAAAAGGATTGCATCAGGCTGTCTTTTTTTAGTGAAGAAGTAAGAGCGGATCAGTTCAGGGATGAAACTCAAATTTTAGATTTAAGGAACAGCTATTTGGGGTTTATGATATTAAGGCCCACAATACCTAATGTTATCGGCAGAAGCGTGATTTCGCCTTCAGCATTATTGGAACACGATTTTTTATGTGTAATGAGTAAATTTCAGTCAACAGTATGTTCGGTTAAGTTTGAAGTAACCGGTTTCCCTCATTCCTCTCAGGATACAGAAACCATTACATGTGCGGAAACATCTATTTGGGCTATCATGGAGTATTTCGCATCGAAATATCCGGAATACAAACCCGCTCTCCCATCCGTCATTATTAATGCATTAAAAAGCCGTTCCAATTTTCGGCAGATACCGTCAGAAGGCCTTAATGTAGATCAGATGGGATACGCCTTGCGCGAATTTGGATTTGGAACCAAGATTTATTCTAAGGATAAGTTTAAAGAGGGACTGAAAAATGTGCTTTCTACCTATGTGGAAAGCGGCTTGCCGCTGATAGTGGTTATTTCAAATACCCATAATGGGGGAGACGTAGGACACGCAGTATTAGTGGTAGGCCATAGTTGTACTAGTGATATTAATATTGATCAGTTGCAAACAAGGAAGGAGCAAGATGCTAGTCTGAGCGCGATTTTACAAAAAAAGGAAATTAATATAATTGATAATGATGATATTGAAAGGGATTTTGTCATAGTAGATGATAATCGCCCGGTTTATCAGCTTGTCCCATTAGATCAGCCAGTACGGCATTATCAAAATCCCGCCTGGACCAACTGTGAGATAGTTCATTTCCTGGTTCCATTGTATCCGAAAATCTATTTGGAAGCATCTGTAGCTAAAAAATATATTAAAACTCTTCTGTTAGAGGATCAATTTAATATTCCTATAGGAACAGAGATCTTTATTAGGATTTTTTTAACTTCCAGTCGTTCGTATAAAAATTACTTATCGCAAGACCGGAGTTTTCATCCTGATTTTAGGGACTTTATCCTTGATGCGCCAATGCCCAAGTTCATTTGGGTCGGAGAAATTTCATCGAGAAAGTTAATCAAACAAAAAAAGGCAATAGGGGTAATAATAATCGATGCTACGGAGCCTAAACTGACTAAATATGAATCGTTAATAGTTAGTGGGTATGACCAATACTTTTTCTATCGTGACGATATTAGCAAGGAATTAATCAGGAATTCATTATCTTTAGGGGAATTTAACATATACACAAACAATCTAAAAGGCTTCTGATATGGCAACTAAAATTAATAGAAGAGAAGAGATTATAGCCAGGCTATTTGCAGAAGGAAAAGCAGAAATAATGGATTCTCCTGAAGCAATTGCACAGAGGGAATCACTTGACGAGTACATGGAGGAAGCACGAAGAGAATATCTGAGAAAGGCTCATGCCTCACAAATAGAAGCATCCCGATTTATAATAACTTCATAAGCTAATATTTGCATCTTATTAAAAAGGCGGCCGGTTAATGGTCGCCTTTTCAATTTTCGGCAATTTTTAACGAGGGGAATAGCAATCAGATGACCTGCTTTGTATTCTTTCATCCTTGTAATTCGAGTGCTCAGCGCTCGAATTACAAGGATGAAATTTTTTAAAAGATGAATAATGTATTAGTTATTAATTGATTAATTTTTTTGTGGCAGTTAGATAGATTTTTGTTAAATATCCTAAAACTAAAAGGCTTCCAGGCACTCGCCTGAAAGCCTTTCTCAAATTGTAAAGAGAGAGTACTTACCAGCCATATCCTATCAATGGTATCCGTTATTTTGTTTCAGCGTAGGCGTACTTCCATTGGTAGAAAGATCTATCTGCCGCTGAGGAATTGCAAAATATTCATTCGTTCCTTTCACAAAATCGGCCCCCTGTACATCCAATGTCCGCGCACCTTCAAAGGCGAAGAATGCATTCAGTGCCTGGTCAGCTATTCCCCAGCGTACGAGGTCGAAGAAGCGGTGACCTTCCATGGCCAGTTCCAGTTTGCGTTCAAAATAGATGGCTTTTAAGGCGTATTGCTGACCTTTCGAAGCAAAGGAGCCTGTCGGGTAGAGAGCGACTTTATAATTGGCCGCAGGCACGTTAGAAAAGCCATCCATAGGGGCGCTGTTGCTCTTGTACTTGTAAACAGCGCTTGCCGGCTTAGCAGCCCGTTCCCGCACAATGTTCACATAGGCTTCTGCTGCATCGAAGTTTTGCAGTTGCGCTTCACACTCGGCTGCGAGGAGTAATACATCAGCATAACGGATCAGGTTATAGTTGATGGCATTGCCGGGCGCCCATCCGCGGGGATCGTAATATTTATCCTGTGTAGCCTGCCAGTAGACGTTCTTTTTAGGAGAGTAATGGCCTGCGGTAGACGCTTCCCTGATCCAGGTATCGCCGGGATGTACACCCCAGTCGAGATAGGGAATACCCTGACGACCGACTGTCCAGTCCAGGCGGGGATCTACTGTTTCAGTATTTACATTGTGGGTATTGTAGTTGTCGAGGAAGGGCAGTCCCTGGGGATCGGTGATATAAGAGTTCACCAGGTCTTGTGTAGGCTGGAAGAATCCGCAGCAGCTGAAAGGACCGTTATACGGATAGTTCAGCATCTCGCCCTGGTTCGCATTGGCAGAAGTGCCTGAGTTGTCGTTAGCGTCATATTGTATGGCAAAAACAGACTCAGATGTGTTTTCTGTAGCAGCATCGAAGTTGTCTTCAAAACGGTCTCTTAATGCATAACGATCGCCTTTGGAAGTAATCCCCTCTGTGGTGATCTGGTCAAATAGTGGTTTGGCATCTGTATACTTATGCTCGAACATATATGTCTTGGCGAGATAAGCCGCGGCAGCCCATTTATTCGGCCTTCCCACTTCGTTCTGCGTAAGGGCCAGGTTGTCCATCGCAAATTTGAAATCGGCTTCTATCTGGGGCCAGATGTCCTTGTCGTTGGGCGACTTCATATCAGTAGTGGTTTCATCTATCCAGGGCACCATGTTGAACATTTTTTTCAGATCGGAGTAGTAATGGCCCCGTAGGAAATGTGCTTCCGCCGCTACTTCTTTCTTTTCATCTTCTGTCATGTCTGTGACTTTCGGTAAGAGTCTCAGCACAGAGTTACAACGGGTCACACCTTCATAGTCCACCCGCCACTTGTCATTCAGGAAGCTGTTGGTGGCACCGGCGCTGAAACGGGCAAGGTCGAGGGTAGGAGGGGAATCAAAATGGTCGCTGCCTTTGTGGGCATCACCACCACATACACTGCCATAGATCCAGTTATCAGGAGATACTGCATAACCCGCGCCGCCGGAGAGGTTGGTCATATCACCATCGGTGAAGTCCTGTCCGTCCAAGGCGCCATAAGCACCTACCAATAAAGCATTGACGCCTTTTTTATTGGCTATCAGCTCTTCCTTTAAAGAGGAAGGTGGTACCCTGTCCAGGAATTTGTTACAGGAAGGCGTACATATGCCTATGCCTGTTATGAAGAGTATCGCTATATGTTTATTCAGTTTCATGGTTTTCAAGTTTAACATCAGAATGTAAGATTGAGACCTGCCAGGAATTGCCGCTGACTTGGATAAGTGCCTTCATCTATACCGAAGTTCCTTACATCGCTACCACCTATTTCCGGATCAATACCTGTGTACTTTGTAATGGTGAACAGGTTAGCCGCCTGAATATAGATACGCAGTCTGTCTATGTGCAGTCTGCCACCCAGCTGCTGCGGGAAGGTATATCCCAGCTGCATGTTCTTACAGCGCAGGTAGGCGCCATTTTCCACATAATAAGAGTTGGGAACAGCATTGGTACTGAAAGAACCTTCGCCTTCCTGGATAGGCGCTTTGGCGTTCATACGGTCGGGCAGCCAGGAATCATATAAAGCAGTTTTGCTCTTGGCGCCATCAAAGGAGGAAGAGAAATCTGTCCACCATCTCACCTGGTTCCAGATCTTGTTGCCCTGTACGCCAAACAGGAATACACTGAAGTCAAATTGTTTGTAGGTCAATCCCAGGTTGATACCATACGATACTTTGGGATTGGGATTGCCGAGGAAGGTGCGGTCATCCGCATTGATCACGCCATCATGATTGAGATCAGCGTATCTGAAACGGCCGGGAGCAGCAGCTTCCTGGAAGCTTGCGGAAGGATCTCCTGTAGCAGTTTGTGCGGATTGATCGGCTTTATCAATATCGCTCTGACTATTCCAGAAGCCATTGATCTTATAACCATAGAAGCTGGAAATAGGCTGTCCCACTGCATTACGGATAATGCCCTCTGAGAAGTTGCGGGGATCCCTGTCGAAGTAATTGACGCCCTGCGCTATTTTCACGATCCTGTTTGTAAAGGTGGTAAAGGTGACAGTAGCGTCAAACTTCAGGTCTTTGGTAATATCCGTATGACTGGCAATGGTGAGGTCCACCCCTTTGTTCTTCATGTTAGCCACATTGGAATAGGGAGAAGGAGCAGTACCATAAGTACCTGGTAGCTCAGTATTATAGAGCAGGTCCTTGATGTTTTTCTGGTAATAATCTGCAGAGACCTCCAGTTTGCCGCCAAAGAGCGTAGCGTCAAAACCAATATTGGTGTTGATATCACTTTCCCACTTTGCATCCGGATTGCCGATCTGTACATGCTGGAAGCCCAGTACAATGCTGTTATTTGTTCCTAAGAGATCATAGTAGGAGGTATTCTTGTTACCCCCGTACAGTGTAAAAGCATTACCAGGCGTAAGACTTAGCTGATTACCCATGATACCCCATCCTCCGCGGATCTTCAGGTCTGTGAGCCAGTGAATGTCTTTCATAAAAGGCTCCTGCGAAATACGCCATCCTGCACTGGCAGCGGGAAACAGACCATAACGGTTGTTAACGCCGAATTTGGAAGAACCATCGCGACGTAAGGTACCGCTCAATAAATATTTGTCCCTGAAGCTATAATCTATTCTGCCGATTAGTGATAACAGGCCTGCGGAATAACGACTGGCTGTGATAACCTGTCCGCCGGCGCCCGTACCATTATCTACATAGTCAGGGTCAAAGATGAAGAAGTCCTGTGTAGTTCCTACCTGCTGACGGGAACGCTCGTCATATGCTTCCGCGCCTACCAGTACATTCAGGGTATGTACCGTGTTAAATGTGTTGTGATAGTTCAGTGTGTTGGTCCATGTCCAGTTATGGTCGAAATTGCTGGACTCTGTATAGGCGTTCACACCTGCGTTCTCTTTATTCTCATATTGCGGATATGTAAAGTTATGCCGCCATCCGGAATTCACTTCGCCACCGAAGCTGGTGTGGAAGGTGAAATGATGCAGGAAGTCGATATCAGCATAGATATTTCCGAATACCCTGTTCACCTGTCCCCGGTCATTCCTGGTGCGGTATTGCATGGCTACAGGGTTCATGGCATCTCCCAGTCCCAATCCGTTGGAGCCGCCGAAATTTCCTTTGATATCATATACGGGAATAATGGGCTGCTCGCGCAAAGCCATGCCCACAGCACTGCTGGCAGTGAGCAGGTCTACAGTCGGATTGTCAGTAATGGAGAAGGAGAGGTTTTCTCCTACACGGATATTCTTACTGATGCTGAACTGGCTGTTGGAACGGATGATATATCTTTTCAGATAAGTGTTCATCAGTGTACCCTGCTGATTGAAATAGTTCAGCGAGAACAGGTAACTGCCTTTGTCTGTACCACCACTCACTGACAGGTTATGACTGGTCATGGAAGCAGGGTTGAATACCTCATGGAACCAGTCAGTACCTGCTTTATTCGCCTTTGTGATATAATAGAAACTATTATAATCGTCCTGGTCTGTGTAATTGGGATTGACATAATAGAGGTCGGGATTCACACGTGGATCGCCTTCCTTTAATCCTACAGGCTGGATATAATCCGGTAATACCGGACTCGCACCGTTGCCATACAATGTATCGCTCAGTGGTATACCGGTGTTCTTATAGCGCAGCCAGCGCAGGTCGGCCATTTCCTGTGAGTTGAGCGTATGCCATACATTTCCTCCTTTAGGATACTGACGACCGTAGTAGGCGTCGTATTTGATCTTCACCTTGCCACTGCCTTTTTTAGTGGTGATAATGATAACACCATTGGAAGCACGTGAACCATAAATAGAGGCAGCACCTGCATCTTTCAGTACCTGCATGGATCCTACATCATTTGGGTTGAGGTCATTGATACTTTGTGTAGGCACACCATCTACTACATACAATGGCGTGTTGTTATCGAATGTGTTCACACCACGGATGCGTACAACAGGCTCCTGACCTGGTTGTCCGGAGCCGATGACGGTCACACCGGAAGCCTGTCCCTGCAGTTGACTGGTCACCTGGCCGGAAGGCTGTTTCACCATTTCACCGATATCAATTACAGCAACAGCGCCGGTGAGATCTTTTTTACGTTGAGCCGTATAACCGGTTACGATCACCTCGTTGAGGGTACTGGTATTTTCAGTCAGGGTGATATTGATCTCGGATTGTGTGCCGACAGGGATTTCCTGCGACTGATAGCCAACAAAGGTTACTTCGAGTATATCACTAGCGGTACCGGGAACGTTGACTGTATACGTACCATCAGCTGCTGTTACAGCACCGGTGTTTGCTCCTTTTACACGAATGGTCACGCCGGGCAATGCTGCGCCTTTTGCATCAGTGACCTTTCCGCGTACCGGGCGTTGGGCGGTCACGGTGTTGGTGACCGGCGCTGTCTCCTTTGTTTTTATGAGATAGAACTTGTCGCGTACTTTTTCAAAAGAGAGATTGAAAGGGGCCAGTGTTTTTTCGAGCGCCTCTTCAGGCGATTTGCAGGCAGCAATATCCACGCTGTTTTTCTGATCTGTGACCAGTTCACTTTTATAAGCAATGGAAACACCGAATTTTATTTCCGTTTGCCGGAATAACTGCCTGATGGATACATTATCCTGCTGTTCCAGCAAATGTGTGGCGGACGTAGCGTCTGGGCTGTGAGCCAGCGCAGGTGAGCATAGGGCGCCTGACACAAAGACATGCATCAGCAGCACACGTAAATGTTTTTTCATGTGCGATTTAATTTTGGTTAATAAAAATCAGGGTATCAGTTTTCCCCTACGTGGTTTGTTTCATCGCGTTTGTTAAAGCGTACATTAAAAGCCTTTTCAAACTGCATTAACATGGTATCTGCATTGTAAATGATCGGCATAGAGCCGGAAACACTGTACCGCAGCACCCTGGGATCTTTTACGGTAACATGCCTGTCAAATACCTGCTGCATAAATTGTATAGCGTCAGCAACAGTATATTCATCCATTACTAATTGTCCATGTGTCCAGGCAGTTACTTTTTCAGCATCAGTTCTGCTTTTGGAATATTCGCCATCTGTTTTGTCGTAACGGAGCATTTCTCCCGGTCTGAGGTATAGTTGTGTAACATGTTGGTCCTGTTGCTCCGTAATATTTAGTTTAATACTTCCTTCCTGTAATACGACTGCTATCTTATTCCCAAAGTTATTTACGTTGAATCGCGTGCCCAGTACTTCTACCGATAGATGATCATAAGTATGTACTATAAAACTCCTGTTGTCTTTTGTATGCTTTACGTGAAACCAGGCTTCACCATCCAGCCATACTTCCCTGACAAGCGGCTCCTTTTGGGTGTAGAGCAGGCGCGAACCGGCATTGAGTAATACTTCGGAGCTATCTGGTAATAACAGTCTTTTGGTTTGTCCGGGTTGTGTGGCTACGCTGGCGGTAACAGTGCGGAACGGCTGTGTTCTCATGAACAGCCAGAGTGTGCCCAGGAAGACGAACAGTAAAACAGCAGCAGCATATTTCCAGGTAAAGATCCGCAGGCGGCTGGCAACAGGAGCAGGAGCGGGGGATAAGCCCGTCATATCATCCGCAGCAATATTTTCCCATATATTGTCCCATAGCTGTTCTTTCTGTGCAGCAGTCATCTGGTAGTCGCGGAAATGAATGGACCTTACCAGCTGAATAGCAGTATCCACGGCGTTCTTTTTTTCGGGATGCAGTTTCAGCCAGGTATCCCAGTAGTAGGTATTCTTTACATCCGGCCGCAACACCCACTCCTGGAAATATTCATCCAGGGCAAAGTCACGGGCGGTATATAAATGATACTGCTGCAAATGATCGCTTTTAAATAGAGAGACCGGGATGAGAGGAATCTCATCACTTTTTTGGAACTTTTTTAAAATTATTTTCAGAGGGGTAGAAGGGCTTATTTTCCTGGTTGCAGTAAAAGAAGTAAGACAGCAGGCGGCAGCGTCTTTTTGAGCACGCTAATGGCTTTAGAAATGATGTTGTAGACGGAGTCGACCTTCATAGACATCATATCTGCTACTTCCTGGTAGGAGAGCTCATGAAAAAAACGGAGGTAAATGGCTTCCCGCTGTCGGCGGGGCAGGGCATTGAGGGCAGCATGCAATTGTTTTACCTGTTCCTGTACTTTTTCATCCTGTATGATGGCGTGTTCCCGGCTGGGAATCAGCTCAAAGTCGAAGGGAATCTCTGTTGTTTCTGCCCTGAAACGGCGGTCCCTTTCCAGGGTACGTAAAAGGCGGCGGCGCAGGCTGCTGAGGAGGTAATAACGGATATTGAGTAGCTGGGCGGCCAGATGCTCCCTGCTTTGCCAGAGGTCATGAAAAAGTTCCTGGAGGCAATCCCGGACCAGTTCTCCGTCACCGCACAGGTGAACGCCATAATGGTAGAGATTATCCACCTGCTCCTGGTAGATCCGGGCAAAGGCATCCCGGCTACCTTGCCGGAAGCTATTCCAAAGTTCTTCCTGGGGAGATACTGTATGGGAAGCAGTGATGGCTGTTTGTACTGCTTTCATGCTGGTCTTTTTGGTTGACGTAATCCTCTAGTCTGATAAAAGTAATCATTTTAGAAGATTTACAGCCTGCTTTCCTGTGAAAGTAACCTGACTGGTCGACCGGGTGTATAATAGTTACAACATCTTTTTCTCAAGCCTTGATTTAATGATATAGACAACGATGCCTGCCATTGTCACAGTAGCCCCAGCCAGCATCATATGCAGGCCGGTAGAAATGAAAATGCCAATCCAGATAATGATAGCGAGGATCACGGGCAGGGGATATAAAGGCATATGCCATTTGAAGAAATTCCTTCCCTGTCTTCTGCTGAGTAATATCAAACCCACTGCCTGGGCAATGAACTGGATCATGATACGCATGGCAAGGATAGCGCTGATCACCTCTTTGATTTTGAATAGGAGGCTGAATATAAAGGCCACAGCTCCTAAGAAAAGCAGTGATATATAGGGGAAGTTCTTGGTAGGGTGAAGGCGTGCAAATACTTTAAAGAAAGCGCCATCCTGTGCAGCAGCATAAGGAATACGGCTATACCCCAGCGTTGCCGAAAATACAGAGGCGAAGGCCACCCAGAGGATCAGGATAGTGGCCACTTTGGCTGCCATGGCTCCTCCCAGTACTTCGATGAACTCACTTACTACAAAGGGACTGTGTGCTACTCTGTCAAACGGTAATACGGAGGCCACACTGATATTCATGCAGAGGTATAACACGGTTATACCAGCAATAGAGATGAGCATACTGCGGGGGATATTTATTTCCGGCCGTTTGATCTCTCCACCCAGGTGACAAACATTATAATAGCCAAGATAACTGTAGATGGTTTTAACGCTGGCAAAGCCCAGCGCTGCTGCAAACGCGGAGTTGAGTTCCAGGCCGTCATTGATATGTTTAATAGGTTCCAGGAAGTGGCCATGTGTTATACCTCCGCTGATGATCCAGACCATGGTAACGAGTACGCCCATCCACAGCAGTACACTGATCCTGCCAATGGTCTCGATATTGCGATACAGCAGGAAAACGATTAACAGCACCATACCGCCACTGACTGCCTTTGTACCCCAGAAACCTAAAGGAAAGATATAACCGGCATATTGTGCAAAACCAATAGCTGCCGAAGCGATGACAAGCGGCGCCTGGATCATGGTCTGCCATACAAAGAGAAAACTCATCAGTTTTCCCGTTTTTGGGCCGAAGCCTTCTTTCAGGAAGTTATAACTGCCGCCTGCTTTTGGAAAGGTAGCCCCCAGCTCACTCCATACCATAGCATCAATGAACGACAGCACGGCCCCTGCAATCCAGGCATAGAGGAAGCCCGGACCGTGCATGGTTTCAGCCACTACGCTCAATACTATAAATGGGCCTATGCCCACCATATCTGTCATATTAATAGCAGTAGCCTGTAACAGGCTAATGCGCCGGGATAGTTCTGGTTGCTTCATTTGTGGCGTAAAAATAAATATTTTGCGCCGCAGCAAGGGAAATATTTATTGAAAATTATCAATGTTTATGAGGATCCTTTCCAGGCGGATGCTTTTGATCTTCCAGTCCCCCGACAGTATCTGCCTTTCATGCTTTTGATTGGCTTCTATGTCTGCCAGTACAGCGATTGATTTAGTGTCCATATTTAATTGATTTGACATTTCCGTGATAATTGGAATTGTAATTCCATAATGTGTATATTTGTAGATAAACTTTCAGGTAACATGGCCAGAGCAAGAAATTTTGATGAGGATGAGGTGCTGGATAAAGCGATTGACATTTTCCGCCGGCAGGGATTTAAGACTACTACACCGGAAGAGCTGGTAACACATCTTGGCCTCAGCAGGTCTAGTTTATATAATACCTATGGGGACAAACGTTCTCTGTTTATAAGGTCCCTGCAACGCTACCAGGAGCAGACATCCAAAGCGCTGAATGATCTGGCAGACAGTGGTACAGATGCCATGACTGCTATCCGTAACATATTCGAATTTACCGTGGATAACTGTCTGCAGGATGATATGCCCAAAGGATGTTTCCTGGTGAATTCAATCGTTGAATTCGGGTCGGAAGACACTGAAACAGTAGCAGTTGTAAAAGAAAGTATGGAAACGAACAGGAACACGCTGTTACGTCTCGTTAAAAAAGGACAGAAAGAAGGATCGATCTCCAATATAGCCAAACCGGCTGCTTTGGCCGACTACCTGGTGAATTGCCTGTCGGGCATCAGCGTATCATCCAAAGCGGGTGCAGACAAAAATGCCTGTGAGGCAATCGTTAAGAACTCCCTGGCTATCCTGCAACCGCAGAAATCTCCGATACCAGCATAAACTAAATATTCACCGGATAGTACAAAGCCGCCCCAGATCTGAGGCGGCTTCTTTTCTTTTATAGTTGTGCTTATTTGAGGATTTTGTATTTCATCCATACCACATCATCTCCCATGTGTTGCAGGTAGATCGGTTTAAGATAGTGTCTTACTCTGCGCTCTTCACGAGGTGTTTGGTTGTCTTCACACCGTTTATGTCGAGCTGAATAAGATACATACCTGGTCGCAGGTTAGCAGTATTGATTTCCTGTCCGGAATAAATGATCCTGGATGGTGTGACCTGTCTGCCCAATGCGTCATAAATGATCATTCTGGCTTTTGGGGCACTAAACTTCAACTTAACATGAGTGGCCGCAGGATTAGGATAAAGCACAATGTCTTTGCCAGTTGCTGTTTTCTCATACGCAGTGGCTACAGTGCTGTTGGCAAGGGATAATGGTGTTGCGTATAGCTGGTTCTTTGGGATGATCTCCTTCCCCTGTGAAGCACTTGACCAGGATAGTTTACAGTTGGCTCCGCCGTTGTTTTCAAAGTATTCCAGTTTGATATCATACTGCTGACCTGCTGTTAATGTAATGGTACCGGAGTATTCAATATCCCAGTCATCCAGCCATTTGTCAATGATCAGCTGATTGTTGACCCATAAGCGTCTGCCATTATCGCTGGTGATATAGAAGGTGTACTGACCAGCATATCTTGGTTCTACTTTTCCTGTCCAGCGTACCGTATACCCGTTTGTGTTAACGCCTGTGCCCGGGGCACCTTCGCCCCAGTCAAAGTTGATGGTTGGATCAAGACGGGAAAAAACGAAGGTCTCGAAGTTCATACCATTGTAGTAGTTCCCTGTAAGACCATTACCATTACCCACAGGAGGAACAGAGAGCAGTTGCCATCTGGCGGAGAGCTGACCGGTGCCGGTATGTTGTACTACCTTTGCTTCTGGTGTTGTACTTTCATTCAGGGTAGAGAGCACTTTCCCACTGAGTACGGAAATGAATCTGTAATAACCGCTATCTGCCTGTACAGCAATGAACTGCTGATTGGCAGCTTCCTGGTTGGTCCATTGCCAGAGATTCACATCTTCATTCAGGCTGGATTGTGGAATATCCAGGCATTTGGCGCTGTGGTAAGCCGTAATGGTATAACGGCCATCTCCGAGATGTTTGAGCGTGAAAGTCTGGTTGGCTGCACCTGTACCATGCCATAGCTGTATGGGCGTGCCATCGCCTGTACCACCCAGGCCACCGCGTACATCGAGAAACAGACCACTATTTACGTTCTTAATAGTGTAAGAACCTGCCAGGCCAGGATTGCCGTTAGCCAGTACTTTAATAGAGCTGGCTTTATCATTCCAAGCGCTTCCCAAATTGGCGCTGGAGGATGTCAGTATAATAGAGTCACCGGCGAAGTTCTCATGCTCAAACAGGATCACTTTATAACCTTCCGCCACCTTCAGAGAAGAGACCTCGTCATTCTTCACCCCCTTCAGTTCAAGTCCTGCCAGCTTATAAGCGCCGATAGGAAGGCCGGCATGGAAGCCGCCATATTGTGCGTGCTCATAAACGGTCACAGGGCCGCTACTTGTATCAGGTCTGCTGTAGAGCTGTGCCCTTGGAATGATCTGCCGCGACTGGGAAGCGCTTTCCCATTGAAGATGACAGAACGCATCACCGTTACCTTCAGCATAGCGCAGCTCGATATCATATTTCTGACCGGCTGTTAATGTAATAGTGCCGCTGCGGGTGTAAGCACCTTGTGTTTCAAAGTCGTTGATGATAGGCTGGCCATTAACTGTGAGCTTTACACCATCATCGGAGTATACGTAGAAAGTATATTGTTCGGAATATAAGGGTTGCACCTGACCGGACCATTTTACCGAGTACTGATTATTGCCTAGCTGGGTCTGATCCGGAGAACCTGTGCCCCAGTCAAAGTCAATGGTACCATCCGTTTGCTGATATTTTAAGTTGTCGAGATGATAGCCACTGTAGTATTCCCCTTTCAGACCATTACCGGTGCCAACAGGTAAGCCTTTTAAGTTCTTACGGATCAGCCATACAAATTCATCGGGTGCGACTACACGTACATTGGGTCCGAGACGGTTGATACAATCCTGTACATCATCTACATCCCTTGACCAGATGTGTACGGAAACGAGGCTGTAACCATCTGCTGAATTGATATTGGTAGATGCCTGGTTTAATTGATTGGCGAGAGATTCGGGCGAAGAAAGCGTTCCCCATAATGTATATCTGCCACCGATAGATGGCTTGTCTTTGTACCAGTCAATCTGTCCATGACGACCGGTATAGTTAGCGCCATAGCTGTAATAAAACAGGGCGTCAATGTTATCCTGTTTCAGGTAAGCACTGGGATCGTTATCGCTGTCGTCGGCATCAATGATGTTCACAATACGCAGGTCGGCCTGCTTCATATACTTATTCAGCAGGGTAGTTTCGGTTTCCAGATCAGCATTGGGATAACGTCCTGGAAAGTAGTAGCTTCTTCCCGAAGGCCCGGCTATCAATACGTTCCTGCCGTCAGGTGTGGTCAGGCAGTTCTCAACATATTTTTCATATACCACCGGCGCCAGTTCAGAAAGGGAAGGAGAGATGGTCCAGCCCAGATTGACATGTGCGCGGGTGGGGTTATTCCAGTTGTTAATATTGTCATGAGAGCCTAAGAGCCATTGCACATTATCTCCGTCAGTAATCACAAAACAGACAGTGTGTACACCGGTCTTTACTTCAAAAGGTTTGATAGGATCTTTCTGTCTGAAGGTCTTCGACTTTGCAGGAATGTTGCTCAGTGCAGACATATTGGGCGCCCAGTCAGACGGGAGGATGCTCATGGATCTCAGTGAGAGCTGTTCTACTGTTTCATATTCTGCTGGTCCCCAGCCGAAGAAAGTGGCGCCTTTGTTCATGCGGTTATATACACTGGTAGCCAGTGTGCCGGAGGGAGAACTATCCCAGAACTGAAATGCCTTTGTGTAAGTGCTGTAGTCTCCCAGGGAGAATACGCGGTCGTCGGAGCTCTGTTGATAAGAGGCGATCTTCTGACTGAAAAGGTTACCGTAGTTGGCCAAAGCCCAGGCTTCATCCCTGGCGCGTACATCGAGCAGTAGCGTCAGGCCTGCATTGATGGCAGTCTGTTCGATATCGGCAGGAATAGCTACGGCATTCATCACACCTGCCAGTGAGATGGCTACATTGGTGGATTTGTCTTTCTGGTTGCACAGGATGTAACCTGACAACCTGTTGGCAAAGCGGTTGAGCAGTCCGGAGAAATTAGTGTAGTACGTGTCATTGATCTTTACGCCGGCGTTTTCTACCAATGTACGATGACCGGAAATGTCTCTGAGGATAGCGGGTTTCGTTTGTGCCAGCACTCCCATCAGGGTTTGCAGGGCAATCTTTTCGGAAGCGGCATAATTCTCAGAGGTAAGGAACAAGGTGTCGGGTACGGCAGAAAGCGGAAACGGGCTTCCCGACACCCTTGGAACGGGTGTCTGCGCCTGGGTAAACAGTATGGGCATCCATACAGCAAGAAGTGTGTAAAGGATTCTCTTTTTCATGATGGAATTGATTTGGGTTTGGTTACATGAGTACTTGTACGTGAAATGGAATTGTATGTAAGTGGAGGGTTCGGATAGTTTTCAGCTATTGCGAGCTACAGAGCGGGTTCACAGGTATTAAATATAATAACTGCGATGGGTATTTCATAGTGTTAAATAATCTTTATCAGCAGTTATCAGCAAGAAGTTGTACTGAATGCGCAATTATTATGGAGAGGGTAAAGAGAAAGGAGGTGTCCCATAAGTACTTGAGGCACCTTCTCTTTTTATAGGCTTTTTAGAATAAAAGTCTTCTTAATAATGCTGCCTCACGCCCGTTTCTCCGGCTACTTCAATCGCGTTCACCATCTCATAACGAATCACGGCATCTTCAAATGTGGAAGCCAGTCTGGTGCCCTCATTAATGTCTTTTGCCAGCCATGCATAATATTGCGCCTGGTTAAAGGCAACTGTGCTCAGGTCACCTTGTGGCAGGGCATAATATTTCTGTGGTACCTCCAATGCCTTCATCATATCATCATCTCCATGGCTTCCATGCACTGTTAAAGGGAACACAGACGGATGACCTCCTGGGGCAGTGATCAGTAATTCACCGGCGGTACCAGTGATCTCCCACTTAAAGTTCGTTCCTTTCAGCATACCTGCCCTGTAGTGTGCAGACATTACAGCACCAGATTTCAAGGTGCCCGCTACTGCTATCTGGTCGAACGCAGTCATAGGAAGTACCTCTCCTGTCTCGATGATGGTTGTTGTTTTACGTCTGTTGGCAGTTACTGCATTCAGTTCAGAAAACTCTCCCAATGTATCAAGAATGAAGTCCATAGCATGGCTGAATGAACTATGGATCATACCTGCGCCGCTTTTGCGATCTACTGTATACGCAAACTTCTGTTCCATCTGGTCGGTATAAATAAGCCCTGATCCGACCAGCGTAGTGGACAATACTTCGCCTACATATCCTTCTTTTATCAGGTCTTTCACGTACTGCACTGCCGGAATGGCCCGTGATTGCAATCCGATGGCCGTGCGTATACCTTTGTTCTTTGCCAGTTCAGCCAGCTCCTTTGTTTCTTCCAGGTTTAAGCCCAACGGCCACTCACTGAAAACGATCTTTCCCGCGTTAATCGCATCTGTTACCAGGGCACGGTGCTCAGCCACTTTTACGGCGATGACCACAACATCCACCTCCGGACTGTTGATCAGGTCATGGTTACTCGCATAGATAAAAGGTATATCATATAGCTTGCTCACATTAACAGCCTTGTCATGATTCCTGTTGCTGATGGCTGTTATTTCGTAATCAGGAAGTGCCTTTAAAGCGGGGATATGTGCTATTGTTGCCCAACTACCAACATTCACGCCTATGATACCTACACGGATCTTCTTTTTCATTTTTTATCATTTAGTGTTATAAAGCATTATGGAATTATGGTTCCAAAATTAGATAGTTTTTGGAATACAGATTCCAGAATAAGGGGGAAAGGGCGTTATTTGACAATTTTATGATAATTGGAATCGTAGTTCCATAATGAAGATATAAAATGGAAGAGAATGCGATCGGATCTGTCAGCGAAGCTTTGAGCACCTGGTAACTAACAATCACGGTGCGATTGAATATTTTAACGCGCAGTAAGAAATAATTTAAATAGTTAAATTATTATATATTTGCCCCCGCAATGGCGGGGTAGTTTAATTGGAAGAATGCCTGCCCATCAGGTAGGAGATATAAGTTCGAGTCTTATCGTCGCCTTTACACTTCATGGAGGATAATTTAACTGGAAAAATATCAGATTGCAAATCTGAAAATGTCGTCGGTTCGAGTCCCGCTCCTCCTCAACTTATCTGTAAACGCTTTTTATAGCTTTACTGTCAGGATGGATGTGATAAGCAGGCTTTTCAGGGAAGCCATCCATCGTGATCGTATTTACCCCCCTTTTTTCCATTTCTTTCTTCAGTATCACTTTATTTTCTTCCGGAAGATTAGTTCTGGTAAGATTGATGTTTTCTATCTGCGCCTGTTCCATAAAGTATTCCGTCAGCAGCTGTGCGGATGCAGGAGACAGTAGATTGGCTTTAGCCCCTAATACCCGTGTAGAAGCCGCGTAGCCGAGATCGAGGCTCCTGACACTTTTATTTGTTTTCAGTGCGGTAAACAGCAGCTGCATGCCTTTATCTGCTATGCCACAGCTGGCCAGACTCAGGTCCTGTAGTGTGGTGTTGGTGCTTAATGCCGGCGCCAGTGCAGCTACTCCTTCATCGCCAATGTTATTCACACTTAGGAATAAGGACTTCATATGACTATTGCGGAGCAGCATGTCATTTATGTGCTGCATGGTATCGGCAGTCAGATAGTTCCCGCTGAGATAAAACCGTTCTATGGTCTTATTCTCTGCGAGATATTGTAACAGTGTATGTAATTCCTCACCTACACAGGTATTGACAAGATCGAGTGTGCGGATATGTTTATTCTTTGACAGCAGCTTTATGAGTGATGCTACACTTTCTGCGCCGATCGGGTTTCTTTTGAACCAGATGCTTTTTACACTTTGGTTTTCTTCCAATGCTTCGCAGATGGCTTTGCAGCCTGTATGTTCAATATAATTGCAACCCAGGTAAACGGTTTGAATAGTGTTGTTTGTCTTCAGGAGATCGGCTACCGCCATGGCGCCGGGATTGCCGAAGGCATTAGTCCCTAACAGGATATGTTTTATAACTGTATTGTGCTTTAATGCAGCTGCTACCAGTTCAATGCCTGCTACTCCCAGTTTCTGTTTACACATATCCAGGCGTCCATCTGCTGTCACGGTGCCAACAGGGAACGCTTTATCTACGGCTGGCAGGGGCTCATTGCTTAACAGAAAGTCAATAACCGGTTGGAGCTCCTGTTTTGAAAAGGGAAAGCTAGTAACTACGTTATCAACCGGACAAATTACCTGTGCTGTTTGCATCTGAAATGGGTTTATTGTTTTTATACGATACTTATTAATGTTGCTTACCACGCGTGTGGCAGATAATCTTTGAGGAAATGACCGAACAATGGCAGTTCCGGTAAAGAGATGCCTCTCGCTATGGGATCGTAGATCCTTGCCATACCGTCTGTTTCATCCAGCGGAGGTACGAAACCTTCTTCCTCATACAGGCGTTCTTTTTTAGGATAAGGATTCTCCTGGGTGATCCAGCCGGTATCCACACTGTTCATGAATATCTGTTCCTGTGCATATTCCTGTGCGGATGTTCTGGTCATCATATTCAGGGCCGCTTTGGCCATGTTAGTATGAGGGTGGAATGGCGTTTTGGAGGTACGATTGAATTGTCCTTCCATAGCGGAAACATTGACGATAAATCTTCTCTCAAAAGGAGATCGTTTCATCATCTCTTTCAGCTGGCTATTCAGCATGAAAGGTGCCGTTACATTTACCAGCTGTGTTTCCAGCATTTCCCCCGGAGGTACGTCTTCGAGTCGCATGGTCCAGCTATTGCTTGTTCTCAGGTCTACCTGCTGTCGGTCTTTATCATAGCGGTTTTCCGGAAAAGCAGTAGCTGTTTCATATGGCAGCAGCTGTTGTTCATGGTTACCGGCAAGGAACTGGAAGGGTGTAGAGGAAGCAAGACATTGCCTCACTGCTTCCGGCAGCTTATCGGGACCACTCTCTTCAAATTCAAACAGGTGCCGGTAAAAGGCTACCGGTCGTTTGATGGTTTGAGCAGCGTTATTAATGAGGATGTCCAGGTGTGTTTCCTGCGTTTGCAGGTATTGTATAAAGCTGTTTACCTGTGTCAGGTTGCGTAGATCGAGTGTTACTATCTTCAACCGGTCACTCCATACAGAAAAATCTGCTTCCTGGCTGAAGCGCATGGCACAATCTTTCGCAAAGCGGGTAGTGACCCATACTTTGGCGCCATCGCGTAACATACGCAGGGCGGTGAGATAGCCTATTTTTATCCTTCCTCCTGTGATCAGCGCTATCCTTCCTTCCAGGTTGGCCTGCTGATGCCTGCGGGTATAATTGATGTCAGCACAGGAAGGGCAGAGCATATGATAGAAGAAATGTACCTGCTTGTAGGATGTTTTGCAGCTATAGCATCTTTGATATCTGGCCAGTTCCAGTGGTTCCTTTGTGGCCAATACTTCTTCCGTATCAGGTAGTTCGTATTTGCGATGCATCGCAGTCTGTGCGAGCACTACCTTTTTATCGTATTGTTTCAGTAAGCTTTGCCGCCGGGACAACTTCTGTACCTTGTTTATAGACAGGAGATGTGTTGATACGACAGGCTTGTTAAGTAGTGCTTCAGCAGCCTGCTGCTTATTATCTTTCTTGGCCCGCTTATAAAGTTTAGTGACCAGCCCTTTCAGGCTAAGGGTGTCCAGTGATTTATCAGGATCCCGGGATAGCACCTGCAATACCTTGATACACGTATCCCACTCTTCTTTTGTGAAATCATTTTTCATAGGAAGGGATCTTTAGATGGATAAAAATATAAAATATATATCTATCTAAAGAATCTGTGCTGAAATGTTTTGAAAACCAGTTATTAACTGGAGGGCTTTGATAGCCCCAGGCCATTTATTTTATAATAATAAAGATAGGAGATGACCAGGCTGACAAAGAAAAAGGTATGTCCTATTTCAAGCAGGACACTGTCTCCGCTGGACAAGTGAGCGATGGTAGCTGAGATAAGCGTGATAGCAAAGCCGAAATAGGCGAACTCCTTAATTCTATGTGGTATCATTGGGATTACCAGCGCCAATACCCCCAGGAACTTCGCCACTGTCAGTTCTATCCTGAACCAGCCTGGCAATCCCAGATGAGCAAAAGCTCCTTTCATTTCTTCATTAAAGGAAAAATTGATAGCGCTCCATAACATGACAGCGACTATAATGCCTGTCGCTATCCAGTAAATGATTTTATCTTTCTTCATCGTCTTTGTTTTTAATAAGTTAATTGAACTTGAAAACACTCAGCAGAATGATGGCAAAGAACATCACCAGCTGCGCGTAATGGAACAGGCGGAGATTATTCTTTATCCGTGATATTTCTCCGGCGTCATTGGCGTTGTCCGCTATTTTTTTCTTCAGGCTGACTACCAGGCGTCGGCCAATGATGATGTTATTCAGAATAATGAGTAGCACGATAGCGAATTTTATCCTGAACCATAATTGCTCACCAAATACACCATGGGTCATGGCCATCATACCTACACCACTGAGGATGATAGCGGCCATTCCCAGCCCCATCAGCAAAGGGAATTTTATCATGGTCTGTAACATGGGTTTTGCCGTAATAGCATCCAGTGCGTATTGTTTCCAGAATTGGCGGAAGGAGACAAAGTCGGCGGTGGTAGTCCCTGCAAACAGTACCAGCCCTACCAGGTGAAGTAACAGAAAGCTTTGAAAGATCATTGGATAGTGATTTAACTGATATAATATGTTTCGATTTCGTTGTTTGTTGTACAAATATATATCGTTTTCGTAGTAAATATACCAATTACGGAGTATTTATTTTATGTTTGCTTCGAAAACATAGTAATTGAATGAATAAAGCAGTGAAACTCATTAATGAATGGGGGGCTTTTGATACCCAATATCCGGACGGTAGTATTGAGGAATTTTGCCGGTATTACCTTGCCAGTCAAAAAGAGAAAGACGACAGGAAGCCCTTACCCAAGGGTAAATTCCTGCCTGTCAGCACGGATGGAATACTAATGCGTCTGATTGGAAGGATCTTTAAACTGCATGCTATCTATACAACTGCTGCTATGGAGGGGACTGGTATCAACACAGTAGATGAATATTCCCTGCTCAATACTGTACAACAACTGGATGAGCCAAGAAAGACAGAGGCGATCTATGCATCACTGCAGGAGCTATCTACCGGCACGGACATGCTGGCCAGGTTGCAGAAATTGGGTTACCTGACTGAGTATGCTGATAAAGAGGATAAAAGATCCAAACGGCTGAAGGTTACGCCGAAGGGTGAAAAAGTGTTAATAACCTGCCGAAAGAGGATGAGCCAACTGGCAGCGCTTATGTTCCATGATCTGAATGAAGATGATAAAATGCTGTGTTTTCAGTTACTGAAAGGAGTGGAAACCAAGTTTGCTGGTATCTGGCAGTCACATAAAGGCAAGGCGTTTGACGACATCTATGATGAGATAATTACATAGCAATAACCTTAATGCAGTAAAAGAAAGGTGCGTATGCCCTCCAGTGTAAGACTGGGGAATATGCCTAGCCAGCATATCAGTCCTGCCATAATCACCAACGTGATATAAGTAGATATATGGAAGAACGGATGTACCGGTTTGGGAATCGCTTCAGCAGAAACTGTTGTGGAGAACAGGGCATTGATGACACGCAGATAATAATACAGGCCAATCACGCTACTTAGTACCAACACTATCAATGGCAGCCAGACGGCCTGGTGTACACCGGCAGACAGTATAAAGAATTTCGCCAGAAAACCGGCAGTCAGTGGAATGCCTGCCAGGGACAGGAGCGAGATAGCCAGTACGGTGGCTATAATAGGTCTTTTCCACATTAGTCCATCGTATGTATGTAGTTCTTCCGCTTCATGTTGCCTGGAAGACATCAAAATGATCACGCCGAAGGCGGATAATAATGTAACGGAATAAGCAGCCAGATAAAAAATGGCAGCTTCTGTGCCGGCATCATTACCGGGAAGGAATGCGACCAGCAGATAGCCGAAATGTGCAATAGATGAATAGGCAAGCAGGCGTTTCAGGTTACGCTGCTGCAGCGCCAGTATATTGCCTGTTATCATAGAGGCAATGGCAATAACAGAAAAGATAGTGACAGCTAACGGATATTGTTGCAGATGGATGCTCTGGGCAAAGCGGAGCAACATCGCAAATGTACCTATCTTGGAAATGGTGGCAATGAATGCGGTGACAGGAGAGGGGGATCCCTGGTAGACATCTGCCGCCCAGAGATGGAAGGGCACCAGGGCCAGTTTAAAGCCTATAGCGACAATAATAGTGCCCAACCCCATCAGGAATAAAGGCGTTGATCCTACCTTTGCCAATTGTTCTGCAATACCGGAAAACTTCATACTACCTGTTTCCATGTAAATGAGCGCCATGCCAAACAGCAGGAAGGCAGAAGACATCGCTGCCAGCACAAGGTATTTCATACCGGCTTCCACGGCATTGTTCCTGTTGCGCAGGTAGGCGATCAATGCATACAGGCTTACGCTCAGCAATTCCAGTCCGATGAACAGCGAGATGAAATGCTGGCTGATAGTCAGTATGGCCGCACCCAGCGTGGCAAGGAAGAGCAGTATGTAATATTCTTTGGGGTTCTCTTCCCGTTCTTCAAAATAGATATATGAGAACAGTCCTATTACCAGTACCGAGAAAATGATCAGGCCCGTAAATACAGCGGCCTGTCCATCTACAATAAAAAGTGGTGGTATTTCCTGTGGCAATGCACCCCTGACATACCAGGTAGCGAAAACAACGAGGCACATCATCAGAAAGCCTACCACCTGGATAACAGTATGGCTTAAGCGGAAAGCAATCAGCAAAATTACAACGACAGATGCCATTGCCAGCACCATAAAAGGAAGCAGGGCTGATAATTGTAGCTCATTCATGGAGTAACGGATGAATAGTAGATAAATGTTGCACGGTATCTATAACAGGTTGCGGGAATAATCCCAGTATCACTATGCTGATGCTCAGCGCGGCCATAATAACCAGTTCCCGGGCACTGATGTCTTTTACAGGTTCTGTAAAGTGTTGTTGGCCCATAAATACTTTCTGTAGCATGCGCAGCGAATATATCGCTGAGAGGATCAATCCAAGTGTGGCGATGATGCTGAATGTTGGATAATTGGCAAATGCTCCCAGCAGCACAAAGAATTCAGCTATAAAATTGCCTAGCACCGGCAGACCGGCAGATGCCATGGTAAACAGTATCGCGATACCTCCCATGGCGGGCATGGAAGTCCACATGCCTCCCATACGGTCGATATCTCTTGTATGCAGTCTTTCTTTCAGCATGCCTGCCATTACGAAGAGCGCGCCTGTACTGAGACCATGTGTCAGGATCTGCATCACTACCCCCTGCATGGCGATGTTATTGAAAGAGAAGATGCCCACCAGCACAAAACCCATATGGCTCACAGAGGTATATGCGATCAGGCGTTTCAGATCGGTTTGTGAAAAGGCCAGCAGGGCGCCGTAGATAATACCTGCTACACCGAACAGGATCATCACGGGTGCAATGGCGACAGCACTTTCCGGGAAGAGTGGTAGTACGAAACGAATGATACCATAAGCGCCTGTTTTCAATAATAAACCTGCCAGCACAAGACTACCTGCTGTAGGCGCTTCTCCATGTGCATCCGGCAGCCAGTTATGGAAAGGCACTACCGGTAGTTTAATGGCAAATGCAATGAGAAACCCCAGCATGATCCATTTCGCTACGGTTGCATCCATGGCGGTATGCAGCAGACTAAAATAATCGAAAGTATACTTGCCTGTCTGGTCGCCGTGAACGAAATATAAAGCCAGTATAGACAAGAGCATCAGCAGGCTACCTACCTGTGTAAAGATGAAGAATTTGTAACCTGCATACCGGCGACGGGCATCCCCCCACAAGATGATGAGAAAATACATCGGTATCAGCATAATCTCCCAGCAGAAGTAAAACAGTATCATGTCCATAGCAATAAACACACCACTGATACCTGCCAATGTCCATAACAGGTTAAAGAAGTAAAAGCCTGTTTTTTCCTTGATCTCTTTCCATGAACAGAGCACTGCAAGGATGCCCAGAAAAAAAGTAAGGAGCAGTAATACATGGCTGAATCCATCCATGGCTACATGGAAGCTGATGCCTAATGCTGGTATCCAGTTTGCCTGGTGATTGATATACCAGGAGGTCTTGTCAGGGAAAGCCTGGTAGAAGCTGAAGAGCCAACAGGTGATCAGCAGATCAGCAGTGACAGTAAGCAGGGCAATCCATTTTGCCAGCAGGGGCGATCTTCGCGCCGCTATCCAGCTTAGTATGCCTCCTGCCAGTAGTATGCATATCATCCATATCAGTATCATAACAGTAATTGTAAGGTGATGATAAACAGGATACCTATCAGCACACCAGTTACATACCATCGCAGAGAGCCATTCTGGGAGACGGAGAAGATCCTGTTGAGATAAAGGTTGGCATTAGCGATGGCAGTATATAGTTTATCAGATACATCAGATTTATTAATGCCGGTAATGAACAGGAAGGGCCTTACCAGCAACATATCATAGAGCTGGTCAAATTTCCATCCTTTGTACAGGAAATGCCGCACGTTCATCAGACCTTCAGATTGCTTCCAACGCATGAGCAATTCGCTTTGTCCGTAGTACAACACATAACCTGTA
The DNA here is from genome assembly GCF_003014595.1 of Chitinophaga ginsengisoli. Lineage (GTDB taxonomy): Bacteria > Bacteroidota > Bacteroidia > Chitinophagales > Chitinophagaceae > Chitinophaga > Chitinophaga ginsengisoli. The sequence goes on from NZ_PYGK01000005.1 coordinate 429,548, forward strand.
TAAATGCCGAGCAGGGATACCACTACAGCGATGAACTGGAACACGATTTCAGGTGGCAGGCCACTCTTCAGTGTTGTAGCGGGTAAAGCCTGTTGTACCAGTTCTGAGAAAAGGGAAACGTGCAGGATATTGTGCGGCCATTCTATCCATCCGACAGCTACTGAGAAGAATGCCAGGATGACCAGTGGAATGGTCATTGCCTTGCCCGGAAGATGGCCCGGCGTTGTTTTCATCTCTCCCCAGAAAACTACCAATATCAGCCTGGTGGAATAAAATGCGGTGATGAAAGCGCCCATCAATGCGAGGGTCCAGAGCACTGGATGACCGCCATTGGCGCTCCATGCATACCAGAGGATCTGATCTTTACTAAAGAACCCTGCAGTAACCAGTGGCAAGGCGGCCAATGCTGCTGCACCTATCGTGAACGTATAAAAGATGACAGGCATTTTCTTTCTAAGTCCGCCCATTTTAAAAATGTCGTGTTCATGGTGCAATGTTTCAATCACCGCACCTGCAGCAAGGAATAACAGGGCTTTGAAGAAGGCATGTGTGAAAAAGTGAAAGATCGCAGCACTCCAGGCTCCAACTCCCAGTGCAAGGAACATATACCCGATCTGGCTGATGGTGGAGTAGGCGAGTATTCTCTTGATATCCGTTTGCACCATTGCACTGCAGCCTGCAATAAACAGTGTTGCCGCTCCTATGATGGCAGTGACCTGCATCGCAATGGGGGAGAGTTCAAACAGTGTATGCATTCTTGCTATAAGGTAAACGCCCGCTGTTACCATGGTGGCTGCATGGATCAATGCACTCACGGGCGAAGGACCTGCCATTGCATCGGGCAACCATGTCTGAAGTGGGAGCTGTGCAGATTTACCGATCCCGCCTGAAAGCAGCAATAACGCGATCAGTGTAATGGTGTCGGAACCGCTGCCGAATTGCTGAGAGGCTTTTGCCAGTATATCAGGGATGTATAACGTACCCAGTTCTTTGAAAAGCAGAAAGAGGCCAATGATCATAGCGGTATCGCCGATACGGGTGATCACAAATGCTTTATTCGCCGCCCGGTAGTTGTTGGGTGTTTCATACCAGAAGCCGATGAGCAGGTAACTACACAGTCCGACACCCTCCCATCCCAGGTACATCAATACCAGGTTGTCTGCCATCACCAATGTCAGCATCGCGCAAACAAAGAGGTTCATGCTGGCGAAGAAGCGGGCGTAGTCTCTGTCCTCACGCATGAAGGCAACGGAGTAAATATGGATCAGGGCTCCTATGAATGTAATAATGCAGATGAAGACAAGCGACAGCGCATCCATACGGAGGCTGATGTTTGCAGATAAATTACTAGTGGCAAACCAATGCCATAACACCTGGGTATATGCACCTGTTTCAGGTGGCGATTGCAGGAAACCGGCACTGATAAGAAGCGCAATAAGTGCAGAAGCACAAATACTGCCGGCCCCGACACCTGCAATGAGGTTGCGGGACAGGTGTTTCCCCGCCATTGACAACACCAGGAAACCCAATAGGGGCAGGGCAGGTATCAGATACAGGTACTGTTGCATAAAAACTTAATCTTTTAGTTCTCTGAGTTCTTCAACATCCAATGTCTTATGCTGATGCTGGATCTGTAATACCAACGCCAGTGCAACAGACACTTCTGCTGCTGCCATCGCCAGTATAAACAGGTACATCACCTGCCCGTCCGGCTGCTGCCATCTGGAACCGGCGGCTACAAAGGCCAATCCTGCGGCATTAAGCATGATCTCGATAGAGAGCAGCATGAAGATGATATTCTTCCTTGTGAGCACGCCTGCCAGGCCCAATACAAACAGGATAGCGGCGACTATTAAAACCGTATGTGCATGTAACGTTGACATCAGTTCAGGTTTGGATATGTTTGAAGGAACCTGTGCAGGTTCTTTTTCTTGTGTTTACCGATATGTGCTGCTCCTACGATGCCCGTCATCAGCAGGAATCCTACCAGCTCCACGGCAATAACATATTCCCCGTAGAGCGATAAGGATACCTGTTTCGGCGTAACCACTGCAGCAGGCATACCGGTAGGATTATCCTGTAACAGCAATACAGCCATCTCTGCAAGTAACACCAGCGAGAGGATAGATGGGCCAAGCCATGCGCGTAGTTGCAGCCATTCTTTCTCCTGTTGGGCAGTCTGTTTACCCAGGTTAAGCATCATCACCACAAAGATGAAAAGCACGACAATGGCGCCTGCGTAAACAATTATCTGCAACGCTGCTGCGAAGGGTGCACCCAGCGAAAGGAACGTAACTGAAAGCGCCAGGAAAGACACTACCAGGTACAACAGCGCGTGGATAGGCTGATAACGTGTGATCACCATAATAGTAGACAGGATCGCAATGAATGACGATATATAGAAGATCAGTGACATATCCTTTATATTTTCAGGGTAATAAGCTTTTGATATCTACAGGGGTTTCTTCATCTTTCCCCTTACCTTTTTCTTTCACACCTGCATCGAGCCCCGCCACGTTATAGAAGTTATAACCGGGGTATTTTCCTTCACTGTTTATCAGCAGGTCTTCCTTTTCATATACCAGGTCCTGGCGTTTGTATTCCGCCATTTCAAAATCAGGGATTAGCTGGATGGCATATGTCGGACAAGCTTCTTCACAGTATCCGCAGAAGATGCAACGGGAAAAATTAATACGGAAGAATTCCGGGTATCTGCGGCCTTCTTCATTTTCTGTAGCCTGCAGTGCGATACAATCCACCGGACATGCGGCAGCACACAGATAACAACCTACACAGCGTTCACCGCCATCAGGATCTTTTGTGAGCACGATACGTCCTCTCCATCGTGGATATAAAGGCACTTTCTCTTCCGGATATTGTACTGTGACCTTTTTCTGGAAGAGATGCCGGAAGACCAACCACATTGTACGCAGGTGACTAATCATTATTATAAGTTTTATGTTATCGTCATTTAAGATTTCAGCCAGAGTGCAATAGCACCGGTAACCAGTAAATTGAGTAATACCAGTGGTAGCAGTAGTTTCCATCCATATGCCATCAGCTGATCATACCTGGGGCGTGGCAAAGAGGCACGCATCAGGATGAAGACGCCGATAAAGAAAAATGTCTTCAGGAAGAACCATACCACCGGAGGCAGGAAAGCTGGCCCCAGCCATCCACCAAAAAACAGTGTGACCGTCATGGCAGAAATCAGTGAAATGCCGAGGTATTCCCCGATGAAGAACATCCCGAACTTCATCCCGGAGTATTCCGAGTGGAACCCTGCTATCAGTTCACTTTCCGCTTCCGGTATGTCAAAGGGCAGACGATGTGTTTCTGCAAGTCCGGCGATAAAGAAGACAACGAACCCGACGGGCTGTGTAACAACAAACCACAGGTGCTGTTGCGCAGCTACAATGTTTGTCAGGTTGAAAGATTTACTCAGCATCACGACTCCCATCAGGGAAAGTCCCATGAATACTTCATAGGCGATCATCTGCGAGGCTCCACGTAATGCACCCAGCAGGGAATATTTGTTGTTGGAAGCCCATCCTCCCAACACGATGCTGTATACACCCAACGACGACATCGCCAGGAAGAACATCAGGCCAACATTCAGATCGGCAACCACGATGCCCGGCGCAAAAGGTATGATGGCAATGCCCATCAACACGCTGGCTACAACAATAGCAGGAGCAAGGATGAATACCCACTTATCTGCAAAGGGAGGGATCCAGTCTTCTTTAAAGAAGAGCTTCAGCGTATCGGCCAGTACGATGAAAAGTCCCAGCGGACCGGCGCGGTTAGGGCCTAGTCTGTCCTGCCAGAGGGCTAACAGCCTGCGTTCTACCCAGATGAGCCCTGCAGCGATATTCAGGAATACGAAGAGTACACCTAGAACGATCCATATGTGTTGCATTACAGTCATACGATTACAGTTGAGAGGTTTACCCATGCGCCCCAGCTAAGCGCTTCCATACCGGTCAGCCCTGCAGGCACCAGCATGATGCCATCAGGTAATGATTCATTGATGGTGAGCGGGAATGCGTATGTTTTTCCATCAGTCTTTACGCTAACAGTATCCCCATTCTTTAACTGTGCCTGTTCCGCATCACGTCTGGATAATGAGACATAAGGTTCAGGACATTGTGAAGCGATCCCTTTTGTGTATACACTTAGTTCGCCGGAACCGAAGAGGTGATACTGCGGTAGCAGCATCCATTTGCCTGCCCGGGCAGTAAATGCATCGGGAATATCTTTTGAGAATACCGGTGGTGTGGTGGTCTGCTCAAACAAGCGGATACCAGGATCACCTCCTTTCAGTGCGCCGCCGGCTTCTTCCTGGTACTTGGTGACGGACTGACCAGAGTTCCAGCCGGGCGCCCAGAAGAAAGGAATAAGGGGAGACGGCGGCAAGCCCCTGTATCCTTCCATAGTATATGACAGAGATGAATCGTCGTCCTGCAGTGGTTTAGGCTCGCTTACATTCAGGTTGGCCAGCATAGCTGTACGGCCGCTGTAACGGTGTGATTCGCGTGGAATACGGGCACCATGAATGCGGAAGTCGTGTGGTGGCGCTACCCTGGATACACCTGCAAATTGGGGGAACCTGTTTTCCAATGCTATTAACAGATCTTCTATATATTTTTCGTGACCGTTGGAGGTGGTATTGATTAGTACTTTCAGGTCAGAGAGCCATTTGAAGCTTTCCCTGATCTCACTGTTGGCCGGCATGAATACCTGGCTTGCACGTTGTGCACGGGCTTCATTGTTCACGAAGGTGCCGTCAGCCTCGGCAAATGTAGCGGCCGGGAGTAGTACATGCGCCTTCTCGGTTGTGCGATTGTGTAATGTATCGAGAACAACAATATGTTTACACTTGCTGAAGAAGGCATCTGCCTTAGCCGCGGGAATACAACGGTAAAGATCGTTTTCCAGGATGATAGCAGTAACGCTGTTGGTAGCGCGTTGTATGTGAGCGACCGCTCTGTCGAAAGAGGACGCACGCGTCATGGCAAGGCCCATACTGTTACAGTCCTGCATCACAAATGCCAGCCCTGCCTTCTTTTCATGCATGTCCAGTGCTGCAGCAATATCAAATGCAGCCCTGATCAGCGCATTGTTCCAGCAGGAAGTGCCGGCAATGATCACGGGGTGCTTAGCGGCTTGCAGAGCCTTACTGATGGTAGCAGCGCTGGCGAGGAGCTCTTCTCCTGCATTGCGTACTTCGGGCAGTGAAGGATTGAGTATATGTGCAATGGCGAAACCCAGTCTTGCCATATCATCCGGCGCTGACTTCATGGTAGCGGAGGCTATCTCGTCAAGTGGTGAGGGTAGCATGGTCACGTTTGCCAGGAAGCCTTTATCTTCCTGTACCAGTTCTTTGATGGCTGCGTCATGCCAGGTAGGAATAGGCAGTTGCTCGGTGGTATGGGTGGCAGCTGTCTTCATGACTGACTGGCGCACGGCCAGCGCCATAACAGGGGCTGTATTCCAGATATCTTCGCCTAGTACCAGCACGGCATCTGCCTGTTCAATCTCTTTCAGAGAAGGAGTATGGATACAACCCGATTGCAGGATGTCTACTATTTTCTGTTCAACATATACCAGATCATCCGGTACACCCTGGTAGAAATTCTCTTTACCTACCAGTTCCATGAGCGCATAGTTGCTTTCAAGGGACGCTCTTGGAGAGCCGATGCCGATCAGGGCGTGTCCGGTCAGCAATGTACGTATGTGTTGCAGTACAGTAGTATGTCCTGCAGCTTCTATAGGCTGATTGCGGATGAGCGGTTGTGTGATGCGGTTTTCGCTGTTTACAAATTCATATCCGAAGCGTCCTTTGTCGCACAGGAAATAGCCATTCACTTCATGGTTGTAGCGGTTTACAACATTGCGCAATTGCCCATAACGTTCGCCGGCAATGGTATTACAACCAAGACTGCAATGCTGGCAAACGGAAGGTGCATTGGTGAGGTCCCATTTGCGGGTATAATGTTCTTTTAAGGTCTTATCTGTAAATACACCTGTAGGACATACTTCCACCAGGTTGCCACTGAAGGGGCTTTCCAGTACACCATCTTTTTCCCTGCCGAAATAAACATGATTATGTGCGGCAAAAACGTTGAGGTCTTTCCCTCCTGCATAATCATGGTAAAAACGCACACAGCGGTAACACTGAATGCAGCGGTTCATTTCATGATTGATGAGGGGACCCAGGTATTGATTGGGATAGGTGCGTTTTTTGAAATGATAATTGCGATAGTTATGTCCTGACATAACAGTCATATCCTGAAGGTGGCAGCAGCCACCTTCATCGCATACGGGGCAATCATGCGGATGATTGGTCATGAGCCATGCTACTACCTGGGAGCGGAAAGCTTTGGCTGTTTCATCATTGACAGAAATGCGCATCCCGTCTTTTACACCTTCCATGCAACTCATGACCAGACGACCACGGGTGTCTTCTTCATCTTTATAGACCTTTATGGCGCACTGACGGCATGCGCCGACGCTTCCCATGGCAGGATGCCAGCAGAAGTAGGGCAGATCAATTCCGAGGCTCAGACAGGCTTCCAGCAGGTTCTTACCTGCTTTTACATCGAAGGGTTTGTTATCAATATAAATTGTAGGCATGTGAAGATGTATTTATACTATTCTTCGTCAGTCATACGGACATTTTTTATGTTCAATATGTTTTTCGAAGTCATCACGGAAATATTTCAATGCACTCTGCAATGGTTCCATGGCACCGGGTGCCAGTGCGCAGAAGGTATTGCCGGGGCCAAGGAATTGCGTATGCATATGCAGCAGTTCGAGATCTTCCGGTGTACCTTCTCCTTTTTCAAAAGAGAGCAGGATCTTTTCTACCCAGGGCAGGCCTTCCCGGCAGGGAGTGCACCAGCCGCAGCTTTCCTGTGCGAAGAAATGCTGCAGGTTGTGTACAAACCCGACAGGGCAGGTGCCACTATCCATGACGATCATGGTACCTGTACCTAGACGGCTGCCTGCTGCTGTAACAGATTTATAATCCATTTTGATATCAAGATGCTGTGTAGTGAGAAAGTCGGTAGAGGCGCCACCGGGTAATACACCTTTCAGCTCAAATCCATTTTTCATGCCGCCGGCATGCTCTTCTATCAGCTCGCGCATAGTAACACCCATGGGTAGTTCCCAGGTACCGGGTCTTTTTACTTTTCCACTTACGCCATATAGTTTGGTGCCGCCGTCTTCGCTGTAGCTGAGGCCCTTGAACCAATCAGCGCCGTTGTTGACGATATGGGGAACACAGCATAATGTTTCTACGTTATTGACAATAGTGGGCTTTCCAAACAAGCCGCTGATCTGTGGGAACGGCGGTTTAGCCCTTGGTGTGGCGCGTTTCCCTTCCAGTGCATTCAGCAGGGCAGTTTCTTCTCCGCACATATAGCGGCCTACACCAGTGTGCAGGTGCATGTCGAGGTGGAAACCACTACCCAGAATATCTTTGCCAAGGTAACCGGCATCATATGCCTCCTGGATGCTTTTACGGATGAGGTCTGCAGCCTTGTGATATGCCCAGCGCAGGAACACGTAAGATACTTCTGCCTGGATGGCGTAAGCCGCCAGGATCATACCTTCTATCAGCTGATGAGGATTGCCTTCCAGCAGGAGTCTGTCTTTAAAAGTACCGGGCTCCATTTCGTCTGCATTGGCAATAAGGTATTTGGGATGAGTCGCCTTATCATCCATAGGGATAAGGCTCCATTTAATACCGGTGTTAAAGCCGGCGCCACCACGTCCTTTCAGGTTACTGTCCTGTACCAGCTTCTGTAGTGCAGCTGGGGACATTCCACCACCACATACCTTGCGCACGGCAGCGTATCCGCCCGTCATTTCATATTCTTTCAGGTTAAGCGGTGGGCGATCCGGATGAATGTTCCTGGTAAGCGGGCGTTCCATTGTATTAAGCATATTTATTTAAGATATCATCCAGCATTGCAGGCTCCACATCACTGTACAGGTCTTTATCGATCATCAGTGCAGGCGCATGGTCGCAGCAGCCGAGGCAAACGTTGGGCAACAACGTAAAGCGTTCGTCAGTGCTTGTTTCTCCCATGCGGATATGCAGCTTTTCTTCGAGGGCTTTATGCAGGGCGCGGTATCCCATTACATAACAGGAGATACTGTCGCAGAGCAGGATTACGTGTCTGCCTACTGGCCTGCGGAAGATGAGATTATAGAAAGTAGCGACACTGTCTACTTCCGCAGGACTTATTTCCAGATAGTCTGCAATCGCCTCAACACTTTCGTCGCTAACCCATCCGCGGTGCTGCTGTACAATTTTCAATGCCTCGATCACGGATGCCTTTTTGTAGGGCACCAGGCTTATTTCGTGGTCTATTTCCTGTTTTTCTGTTGCTGTAAGCATAAAATGTTTATTTCACTATCTATCTATATCTGCCAGTACATAATCCACGCTTCCCAGGATGGAAAGCAGGTCTGCCACTGTATAACCTCTGCTGATGTAGGGCACCATCTGCATATGTGCAAATGACGGAGTGCGTATACGTGTACGATAGGAGGAGGTATTACCATCACTCACCAGGTAATAGCTGTTGGCTCCTTTTGTTGCTTCCACACAGCTCATTGCTTCTCCTGCAGGTATCACGGGGCCCCAGCTCACGTTCAGGAAGTGATTGATGAGGGTTTCTATATCCTGCATGGTATGTTTCTTAATGGGAGGAGTGGTGAGCGGGTGATCTGCCTTATAGTTTCCTTCGGGCATATTGTTAAGGCATTGTTCGACGATGCGGAGGCTTTGTCTCATTTCTTCCACCCTAACGATGGAACGGTCATAACAGTCGCCATTCTGGGCTATGGGAATATCGAAATCAAACATTTCGTAACCTGAGTAGGGCCTTTTTTTGCGGAAGTCCCATTCGAACCCGCAGGCCCTCAATCCAGGCCCTGTCACCCCCCATTCGATAGCCTCTTCCAATGTATAGACACCGATGCCTTTAGTACGGGCTTTTATGAGGCTATTCCGTAGCACCATGTCGTTATATTGTTTCAGTTCTTTCGGGAAGTTGACGATAAACTCACGTACAAGTTTATCCCATCCTATGGGCAGGTCCTGCGCTACACCGCCGATGCGGAACCAGTTAGGATGCATGCGATCGCCGCAGATAGCTTCGATAATGTCGAAGATCTTTTCCCTTTGGGTGAACATGTAGAAAACGGGAGAGAGTTGTCCGAGGTCCTGCGCAAACGTTCCGAACCATACCAGGTGGCTATTGATGCGGAATAGTTCGCAGAGCATCACCCTGATCACTTTCACTCTTTCGGGCACTTTGATACCTGCCATTTCTTCTACTGCGAGCAGATAGGCGAGGTTATTCATCACACCACCGAGGTAATCTACACGGTCTGTATAAGGGATGTAGGTGTGCCAGCTCTGGCGTTCGCCCATTTTTTCTGCTCCGCGATGATGGAAGCCGATTTCGGGGATAGCGTTTACGATCTCTTCTCCATCGAGTTGTAGGATGATGCGCAGTACACCGTGGGTACCGGGGTGCTGCGGACCGATGTTCAGGAACATAAAATCGGAGTCCTCACTGTGCTCCTGCAGGCCCCATTCTTCGGGTTTGAATCGCAGGGCTTCCTGTTCCCGGTCCTGTTTTTCATCCCAGAGATGGAATGGCCCCATTTCTGTTGCTCTGGCAGGATATTCTTTGCGGAGGGGATGACCTTCCCAGGTAAGCGGCATCAGGAGGCGTGTCAGATGAGGATGGCCTTCAAAGCGGATACCAAACATGTCGTATACTTCCCGTTCATACCAGTTGGCATTTTGAAAGAGGGTAGTGATGGAAGGGATGGTAGGGTATTCGCCAGCCAGTGCTACCTTGATGCGGATGAACTCATTGTATTTGAACGAGAACAGGTGGTAAACAACGGTGAAATCAGCAACAGGCAGTTGCTCTTTGCCGGCCCTGTCCCGTTCGTCTATTGCACATAGATCGTACAGGAGCAGAAAGTGATTTGATTTCAGGTATCCGATAACGGCCAGAATATCTCTCTTACTGGTCCATAGCGTCAATATTCCGTCGGCTGTAATCTGTTCCTGAAATATATCCGGGCCGAATCGTTGTGTCAGTTGTCCATATATTTTATGTTCCGTCTCCAGCATATTTATCCGGTTTTATATTTCGTCGATTCCTCTGAAGGAGGTCATGTTAGTACGTATGTCACGCCTGCTTTCTTTCATCGAAAGCATGTGTGGTTTTATTACTCCCTGCTCGCCGATGGTCCAGCTGAGCGGACGGGCTTCCTTACCTACTGCATCGGCTAGTAGGGTCAGTCCCTGCATAAAAGCGTCGGGTCTGGGTGGGCAACCAGGTACGTATACGTCTACGGGCAGGAATTTATCTACGCCCTGTACGACGCTGTATATATCATACATACCTCCGCTGTTGGCACAGCTTCCCATGGAAATTACCCAGCGGGGTTCCATCATTTGTTCGTGGAGCCGTTTGATAATAGGGACCATTTTAATAAAGACGGTGCCTGCGATGACCATCACGTCTGCTTCGCGTGGCGTACCACGGATCACCTCAGCACCAAATCTTGCAACGTCATATTTACTGGTGATACTGGTAGCCATTTCAACGAAACAGCAACTTAAACCGAAGTGGAATGGCCACATGGAATTTTTGCGTCCCCATGCGAGGAGGTCCTGCACGGTAGTCAGCATAATACTTCTGCTGACAGCTTCTTCCATGCTGCCGTTTCCCGAGATATGGCCCGACTGATCGCCTGTTTTACTTAGCCACCATTTCATTTTGTTTCTGTTTTTGTTTGTGGGCTTTTAATATTTTGCCGGCATCTGCTCCGATGTTCAGGGCACCAATGCCCCACTCGTATATCAGTACGACTACTAGCTGCGCAATAAAGAGTGCGACGCCGACATAACCGGGCCATCCGAGGTCATAGAAGCCAAGGGCCCAGAGCATGATGAATACGGCCTCCACGTCGAAGATGACGAACAACATGGCGACCAGATAGAATTGTACGGAGAAACGAATGCGGGCAGAGCCGGTTTGCTCTATACCACCTTCATAGGGCTTGTTGGTGGCGCGGTCGTTATGACGTTGTCCTAATATATAGGACAATGTAAGGATAGCAACAAGTAGTATCACTACCAGGCCAGCATAGAGCAATAGAGGCCATAAGGGAACACCATGTGTTTCGTTTCCCATAACGTAAAATTTTTCCGGAAGAGGAATACAGGGGTATGCTCTTCTTTTAATAGAAAAGAAAGATGGTCCTTGATCCGATTTGACATACCATATACCTGACTAACGAAAGCGTAGAAGTGGTAAGGACAGTCTAACGTACCTGGTACTTAGCTAATGATGTAATGTTCAAGATTCTGAATAATGAAGTCTTTGTTGCTGATGACATATTTGAGAATGTCACCGATGGAGATAAGGCCGGTCAGTTGATTGTTTTCGATAACGGGGAGATGGCGGATGAACTTATTCGTCATCAATTGCATGCAGTATTCAACTTCTGTATCAGGTGTAACAAATACCGGGCTATCGGTCATAATGTCCCTGACTAGTGTTTCTTTGGAGGAGCGTCCTTTCAGGATGACTTTGCGTGCGTAATCCCGTTCTGTGAATATGCCTATCAGTTGTCCACTTTCGTCCACTACTACTAGTGCGCCTAAATTTTTTTCTTCGAGTACTTCCAGTGCCTCGTACACGGAGCAGGTTGTGCAGATCGTGTAGACCATGTTTCCTTTTACTTGCAGGATATTTCTAACAGTATCCATAACAAAGAATTTAAGGAAGTGACTTTACTATTAAGTTAGGCTTTTTTTGAATAAAAACAACTTTAAATGTGGATTTTAAATTTGTCAGAAGGATGAACGGTATCAGGATGGGGAGTGGGAGCCCTTTGTGGGAAAGAGTTATAGGGATATTAAGTTTAATATATCTTCAGTGAGAATGATTATCTTGCGAGTATTATTTCCAATCCCTCACAACATTGTTTTATGGCATTTGACAGTAAAGTACCTATGGCGACTAATATGGATAAGTCTGTTGCCGCTGTTACCTCCTTTCCTTTGAGAAGTCATCCTGCAGTTCATCCGTTTCAGATGCGGAGGGCGCGTAATGTGCCCCAGACCGGTTATGATGTGGTGCAGCGGGTGGAGATCAAAACAGGAACGGATACTAATCCTGATGGTGTCAATAATTATGATGTGCCGGAAATGGAGATGGTGAATGCGTTGTATAAAAAATTCCTGACGTTTTCTAAGCAGGACTATCCTACTACTCCCCGGATAGAAGCTGAATCGAATGAATCGAGGATCAACTGGAGTGAAGAGAATGCATTGGGAGCTGAGCTTGTACTTGGCGCTACGCCATTAAATAATTTCTGGAACCTGGTAATGGACTTTAAGAAGAACCGTGATTTGGGAGCAGTAAATATCAAGTCCGATGATGGAAGTGGATTTTCATCTGCTATCTATAACCAATATGGCAAAACCAATATGAATGTAGGCAATACAGATGTGATGGTCTACAAACATCCGGAAATAGGTGAAAAAGAAGAAAAAGCAGGTTCGGATAAGGGAGTGTCTTATGAGCTGGCTGCCATTAAATTTGAAGAGATATCTAATGCCACAGAATGGAATGATGCAACAATTGCGGCGCGCATTTTACAGTTCTACCAGGACGGACAAATTCCGGATTTAATTGAAGAAAAGGGCCAGCGCAGGAACTTTGGTTATCTGGTTACATTGATGACAGTACCGGAGTCAGTAAGGAGTGTAGGTACATTTCCGTTCGGACTTATTATGCTTGAGAATATAAAGAATGGGATGGCGACTGCTAAGCAGGCATTCAGACCGGCAGAGGGAATGGATAAGGTCATCAAAGAAAGGAAGAAAATACGTGCTGAGAACAAGAAAATCAAGGCAGCACTAAAGAAAAAGATGGAGGAAGAAGGCGGTGGTAAGAAAAAAACAAAAGCAAAGAAAGTGGTTGAGGTAGAGGAGGTAGTAGAAGATGATGAAGTCAACGATGAGGAGCCAGGGCTGGAGGGAATAGTTTCCGTCGCACCTGCTTATAAAGATGATATTGATTCCGGAGGGCTCTATCCACCTGCGTATTCCGGAAGTAAAAAACCTTTGAATGACCTGGAAACTGAAGCTGAAACAGGTGAATTAGCGTTAAGAGGTAATTCGGATAACAAGAGCAATTATTATTGGAATGTTACATTGAGCAGGTTTGAGCAGATGTTGGCGGTATATCTGGCTTCTCATCCGGAGCAGCTTTTAATAGCTGAAGTAAAAGATGACAAAGAGGCTGCGATCGATGGTGTGATCAATCATATACTGGTACATTTTGGTGTAGGTGGGGAAATTACCAGCCCATCCACGCCAAACCGTGAAATAAAGCGGGAGAGCAACAATATCCTTTCATCGGTGTTTAGCATTATTAGACCTTCCAACGAAGGTGGCCGGTTTACTTCTCCATTTTTATTACCTGAAGGAGGTAATCTGGCGAAAGGCCTTTTTGAGTTTGGTAGTGGAAGGAAGGAGGAAGAACTCCCTTTTACAAACTCACTTTATCAAACGCATAAAAATACTTATGAGCGATTTGGACAAAGTTTTCAGCAGTATCCAACTGCGCCAAGTTCACCCACATATAATTATAATAGATATGAAGAGCAAGTTACGCAGGACATATTGAACAGGAGAGAAGACCGTAAACAACATCCGGAGGAATTTGATTTATTTGGAAACGATGTTGAGCAACGGCTGGAGGAATTGAAAACGAGACAGACAACCTTTCAGATAACAAGGTCCGTTACATCAGACCTTGGAAAGTCAAAGTTAAAAAGGACGGTAGGAGAAAGAGATGAAAAACCAAAGAGCGATAATGAAGAATTGGAAGGGACTATAGAAAAGGAAGAAGAGTTGAATAAACGGAGGAAGGTTCGACCGCCACTTATCATTAGAAAAAACGCGCTTATTCATAGAATCAAGGGAGTTATCTTAAGTATAATGACAGCTAACTGGCAGGAGGAATATCCGCAAAAATTCGTTGAAGATGCTCTGCTGACAAATTTGGACTTACAGCAGTTCATTACCAGTGAACTTGATGCTGATAAGGAACTGAGTCTTGGAGAGGATGAACTAAAAACGATTATTTCGCAGGAAGTGGCGCAATACTATCCGGATGCTAACCTTTAATAACGAAGCTAAACGAAAAATAACTTATCTTGCATATAAGATTCTCCTTAATAAACAACTCCAAAACAGCGGTAGGCTTCTATTTGAGAAACAAGGGATAGTACACAGGCATTGTCAAACGAACACTTGAATTAAATAACCAATTTGTTACTATTGAGCAAATCCACGTATCAGCAATGCGATGCGCAGTGATGCAAAGCATGGCAGTGAACTATTATGCTCCGAACTGTAGCGGGGTAACTCAACTTTTGTCTACTACTGATAGTATTCCCATCTTTTATCACCAAAATTCATACACCATGAAAAAGGTTTTCCTCGTTCTCTTACTCATTCCTTTACTGGGAACAGCACAAACGAAAACAGTACTTACAACTAACCTGGTATTTGCAAAAAATGACAAGGCGGCTCTGTTTGAGAAAGCACTTGCCAGCCATGTGCAGAAGTATCATACCGGAGATCTGAGCTGGCGGGTATGGACTATAGAATCGGGTCCCAACTTCGGCGGCTATCTGCTTGTTGAAGGCCCCAATACCTGGGATGCCCTGGATGGCCGTGGCGATATCAGCACTGCGCATACGGCAGATTGGAACAATAATGTAATGCCGCTTATTGAAGGGCGTGGTGAAGGTGGTTATTATGTTTACCAGCCCGATTTGAGCACTGTTCAACTTACGGACTATGCTGCAAAGGCTACTATCAACCATATAACAGCAAATCCAGGTAAGATTGCCAATGTACAGGAACTCATCAAAAAAATGAAGAAAGTATGGGAAGCTGGTAAAGAATCTGTCGCAGTGTATATGCTTAACTCTTCCGGAGAGCCTGGTTATATTATTGTAACACGATTGAAAGATGGACTCAAGGAATTGTCTGCCGATTACCGCAAACCATTGGCAGCACGGTTCGATGAGGTAAATGGTACAGGCTCATTTGATGCATGGCTGAAAGATTATGCTGATGCAGTGAAGGTTCGCTGGACTGAGTTGATTTTCTTTAATCCCAATCTGAGTTCGAAATAAGTACTGACTTATAGCGGGCTATCGCTATGCTGATTGTACCTGCTTTTATCTAAACCATCCTTCACCGGCAGCATAGCTGCCGGTGGTTTTCCCTATCTCCTATATAATTTACCGATGTACCAAGTAGGCATGCCGGTACGGGATTATTTTTGATCACAGCGATAATTTTGCAATGTCATATTGCATGAGGTTACTATTTACCTGACATTAAAAGACACTTTTATGAAAAAGGCAAAGATCATTTTATCCACTATTGTGTTGCTGGCAGTGATGGGAATGGTATTAAGTGCTTTCGTGAGTAAACGTTTTACCGGTAATCCTTTTTATACCCTGACATATTATTATTCAACACACTCTACTATATACTACCATCCTGTACCATTTGTGGCCCCGCATCCTTTCTTCTACGTAACGAATGTAGGTATTCCGGATACTTATGCTGTTTATACAACAGGTGTTGAACCCGGTGTTGTGAGAACGTTGACCCGGCTGGGTGGTTCAGAAACTATTACGATTCCCGTGTGGCTGGGACCTTCTTATCCCACAGTTACCACATTTGCTTTTTAGTCCCCCTTTAGATCACTGAGGTTATGCTTCTGGCCCCTTTCTTGTATGCTGTTTCCTGGTAGCAAAATGTATCGTTATGGATATGAAAAGGGTAGACTTCAGCCATCAATTGGTAAAAGTAAACGGCACCTCCGTGCATGTGGTCGAAGCGGGAAACAGGCAGGGGCATTTTGCACTGGAAGAACAGACCCGGAAAGTGGCGGGTGCCATAGCCGCGTTTATGAAGGAATAAGGGCAAAAGAAAAATCCTGTACCGGATAATCAGGACAAAAGAAATCGCCAAACTGCGAAGTCATCTGCGCTGAAGTTCCTAAATTTTGACACCGTTATACACACCTCAGATGCCTGAATATATAGTCGCATCGCATGGTTTAATTGTTCCCTCCACGTTAGTTGTTCCGGCATTTAGGGTAATCATTGTTAATCATTAAAAACATGCCCAGATGAACCTATTAAAGCCCGGGGGCGGATTAATCCCTTTCCGCACCCAAGGAATCTTATGCACTTTTATCCTCTCCACATTCTTATTAATTGCATGCAGGAAGGTGGCAATAGAAATACGAGCGGAGAGACCGACTGTTTCTGACAGCAGGACAGCGCAGATAAGCATTGCCGCTGCCGATCCCACAGGAGGTTGGACGCAGACTTCCTATACCTACAGCATACAGACCCCATGGAACCTTTCTCAGAGTAGTCGTTATAGCTATTCAGGAGGAGAACACCACTTCTGGATCTATACCGGGGATGCCTGTCAGTTTGAAGGCTGTACCACCGGCCCACGTTCAGAACTGCGTATGAATAATAATTATACTTCTGGAAAACATCAGTTTGAAGGAGACGTATACATTGTTTCCGGTTCTGAAGGAACGGATATCATGCAGGTGTTTGGCGGAGCAACAAATGCAACTGCTATTATGCTCAAAATTCATGCAGGCAGTAACGGTACTATCAAACGTTATGACAACGAAACATTGATGACGGACGCTTATGACAAATGGATCCATGTCAACGTACAGCATGATGCTGACAACGGAAAAATATACGTTTACCTGAATGGAGTACTTAAAGGTACCTATGCAGATCGTGGAGATGCCACACATTATTTCAAATGTGGTGTATATAATATATCCGGGTCCAGGTCTGAAACCCGGTGGAAAAATGTAAAGTACTGGAAGAATGGTCCTGTGGGACAGTGACTAGGAAACGTTCTATTACAAAAGAACAAAACCCGGGAACTACCCCGGGTTTTGCAGTTATATCGGCTTCGCTACATTTGTTTACTCTTACTGAACTTGTGCTCTTTATATTCAGCCAGCCGTTTGTCGATAATCGATTTTACTTTTGCGTAATTACCTTCATTATAAACAATCTTATTTAATTGCTCCTCTGCAGCCTTCCCGAAATAGTTGTCTTTTAGCTCAGCGTTTTCTAAAAATGAATATGCAACATCCCGGGTAAAAAGTATATCGTGTCCACTTAGATTCATGATATAAGCATGTATGAACGGTACTTCAGCAGAAAAGTCCTCTTCCGTTACATAACCTCTTTTAAGAATGCGTACCCATTCCGTAGCAGGCAGTTTCCCTTCTTTAATATCTTTTGATATGGCTGATTGCTGCTCGTTGGTTTTTACGAAATCTTTTTCGATAGCCCACTGAAGGAACATCAAATCAGCCGTTCTATAAAAATTCTTTGACGACAGGAATGTTTCAAAACTCTCGTACAGCCATTCGTAATAAAAATGGAAGAGTGGTTTTGCGGTATCAAGTTCGAGAGAAAAATACTTGATGATTTGACTGTCATTAAACTCGAGTCCCCAGACAATATCTTTTTTATCGTCTAAAGGTTTTTTCCACCTGTAAAAGCTTTCACTTCCATCATCGTTCAACCATATAGGAGAGATCTCGCTGCTCTTTAAAGTAGGCTCACCCAGTTTCATTTTGAGAGATTCAAAATCAGCGTTGAAATCCAGGCCCAGGGGGAATTCGGTTTTCGATTTATTATTGTACCACCTCACAATGCTCAGAGCAGGTACGAAAATTCCCTTTTTGTCTCCCTGGATCAGGGAAAAATTATCAAGGTAGATCCGTGCCTCAAATAGTAGATCAACCCCCAGCTTTTTATTCTCGACCCAATAGGAGGTGTCGGTCCCGCGATTCGAAATAAAAGGTTTCTTAGGGTATTTGAATCCATTGTTCTCAATAAAGGATATGATCTTTTCATCGTCAATCCGCAGTCCGACGAGATCTTTAAGGGTATTGAACATTCTTTGGTTTTTAATTTCAGGTTGGGACGTCAGGTTGCAAAATAGATAATATTTCTTAGTAATGTAAGCGACATCGTTTACAGCAGAAATTTTTTGAAAATAGTAGTTAGTTCCTGACGAATGTTTATACTTTTTTCTATTTTGATGAATTGTGCAATTAACGTTTAATTGCACGGAAAAGTCTGTGGTTACTGCAGTGAAGGAGTACCATGTCACTGAATCCTGAACCAGGCTGCCGCCTGATTATAGCAGGAATTTTGGAGAGCCCATATCAAGTGGCCCCTTACCTGGCCAGGGACCATCGGGAGTAGTTAGTTCACTATGAGGCCAGGCCTTCCAGTTATGACGGGGCATACCGGCAGCCGTAACCAGGTTTTGCAGCACGACAGAAAGATCTGACATTCGCCATACATCTTCGTTGGGATCATCCTCCTGACCGGCGGAGGCAGCTATAGCTTCCTGGCCTGTGCGGGACAGTACAATTACAGAACAAGGTGGGCTCCAACAGCCCAGACCTCCAAATACAGCCTGCAGTCTCGCTGCTACTTCAATGCCTCCTACGGAATCCATGGTCACCGCACAGGCGACCGGCTTGCCGAAGAAGGCAGGGGTATTTTCAAAAGCGGTAGTGACTTCGATAAACTGCTGGAGAGGAGAACTCCAGTTATTCCAATATACACCAGTTATCACCAGGAAACCATCGCAACCTGCCAGCAGGTCATACACCTCCCGGATGTCAGGCAGGGGACCAGTAAGCGTCAGTAGAGACGTTTCTTGCTGCAGTTCATTCACCAGTACCTGTACCGCCTGCTTCGCTACTGCTCCTGAATTACCAGTTGTTCCCCGGAGGGAGCCATTGATGATTAGTATTTTTTTTACTGTATGTGTCATATGATCCGGCACTCAATTGAGCAATTTTTGTCAGTGCTCTTTCTGCTGGTTTTAAGTTATATCGCCAGGAAGGCGCTCAAAGATATAACAAGGATGGAAAGTAAGATGCGATATCCGGGGAATTATTGTTTTGGGTGAATTGATTTGTAAATCAATTAGTTGTATTTGTGGCTCTCTTTCTGTCGCTGATGCCTATATCATGAAGCCGTTCAAATGGAAACATATTGCGGCGGTAGTAAAGAACCTGATCGCCTCCAGGGAGAAGCTGCGCCTGAAATTCTCCGAGCAGCCTAACAGTGATGTCAGTGTACTGGCTACAAACAGCAGGGATAAGGCTTTCATGGAAAAAGTAGTGAGTATTATAGAGGAACGGATCATTGACCCGCAACTTTCGGTGGAAGAGTTGAGCCGGGACATGGCGATGAGCCGTTCCAATCTGCATAAAAAGCTGAAGTCATTGTCAGGGTATGTACCCAATGAGTTGATAAAGCTGGTGCGACTAAAGCACGCGGCAAGGTTGCTGCAGGCAGGTGGGCATACGGTAACAGAAGTGGCTTATATGACGGGTTTTAGTTCGCCCTCTTATTTTTCGAAGTGTTTTTTACAACAGTTTAAGGTAACGCCAAAAGAGTATGCTGATAATAAGACAAAGCCGGGTGCGCAGGATGTGGAAGATCTGATAAAGAAGGGATAGGGGCACACTGTTAAACGGATCAGCCGGAACACCAATCTTACTAGTATTCCGGCTGTTAAACTTATTTGGGGTAGATTTTTGGGGAATCGAACAATGACAGACGGCCTATTTACCGCCGGCAAGATGAAGGGCCAGCTCCAGCACAGGATCGCGCTGTTGTAATATATCGGTGACTGAAGGGATAACAATATGATCTGTCGGAACGCCTTTATCTATCGCGTAAGGATTTTGCAGGTGCATATAATATCCTAGTAATGGAACATCCAGTCCGAGATGTGTATTGGGCAGCGTTACCATGGCAAAGCCTCCGCTGGAATTACCCTGCATCGTGCCTCCGCTTTCCTCTCCAATAAAGACTGCATTGCGATTGTCTTTTACAATGGCTGTAAATTCTGCTGTTACCGAGAAACTACGACCATTTTGCAGGATGTATACATTACCCGTAAAGGCATTTGCTTCGGGGTTCATCATCTTTAGTCCTTCCGAATAAGTGAAGTGATATTCATCCCCGACTTTCTCCACAAACTGTTTGAGATATTCCATCTCGGGAGGGAAAGTAGCATACGCAGCAAAGGAATAAGGGCCTACGCCTGTGACAGTGAGTTTGTCGTAATACCGGAATGGTGCGCGGGCAATAAAGGCATTCAGCTGCATCCCCAGTCGGTCTGTTCCACCTTCATTATTACGGAGGTCTATGATCAGGGAATGGATCTGCTTTTCCCGGATCTGGCGGAAGATGCTGTCCAGGAAATCCCTGAACGGTGGCATACCCTCATTCTCCATGAATACTGCGATGCGTAGCAGGGCTACATCTTTTGTGGGGAAAGATACACTGTATGGCGGTTCAGGAGGTGCTGCCAGCTGTATATCTTTTGCACTTATTGCTTTCAGTACAATCTTTCCTTTTTTTCCTGCCGCTTCTTTATACGCTATAGAGAACTGTGCTGAAGGGCCGGTAAAGAGGCCATAATAGCTTGCAAAATCGCTGTTAAGAGCAGCATACCTGGCACTTTGTATCGTCCCGTCAGCATAAATGTTCCTGAAAAGCCGGGCGACAATATGCGCCATGTCCTCGCCATTGATACTCAATATCCGGGTGCCGGGAGATAGTTTCTCTTCTCCGCCGTAGCTTCCCAGCACAAAGGCATTACCCTCTTTAAAATAGAGGCGGAGAGGCAGATAGCCATTTTCAAAGAAGGCGTGGAGGTCGTCCGGCCTTCCGGCACGATGGAATTTTACATGTCCGTCGCCGATAGCAGCGATCAAGGGATTCACCAGTCGGTAAAACTCATACTCTGTCATTCCTTTTTTGAGTAGCTTCTCAATAGTGGCAAATTCTTGGTCTGCCTGCGCCTTTGTCTGGAAGCGATATAATCCCGGATGCGCTTCTTCCAGTGCCTGGCGGATAATGGTAAAATCAGTTCGTAATTCCTGGGGTGTGAATACCCGTTGTGCCCTTCCCAACATGCCCGTCAGCAATAGCAACAACCCAATGGCCATTTTTTTCATACAGTTCAGTTTTTCTGTAAAGCTAGATGGGGCTTAGGGTTGTGTCGACCGGGCCGACAGGATTGAACGTCTTTTTACTGGCTTTCTGGTATGCCGACGGGGTCGTACCTGTCAGTTTTTTGAAGGTGGTATTGAAGGTTGCCTTGGAATTGAACCCACAATCCATGGCGATGCCCAGTATACTGTAATCTGCCGAGGCGGGTTCTTCAAGACGAAGTTTGACAGCTTCTACCCGGTAGGTATTCACGAAATCATGGAAACTTTTTCCCGCCTGTTCGTTGATAACCTGGGAAAGATGGTGACGGGATACCTTTAGTTGCTCTGCCAATGTGAAAATGGTCAGATCGGGATCCAGGAAGGGGCGTTCTGATGTCATGTGATCAAGTAGCTTTTCATATATCGTCTTTTCTGCTGATGCCTGGAGGCCCGACTTCTGATATTTTTTACTGGTTGCCGGTGCTATTTTGTCGGTGCCGAATATTTCAGGCTGTAGGAGATATTTACCTGCCAGCCAATACACCATTCCCACCACCAGGCAATAATTATAGTGATAAAAATGAGTGATGACTGGTATCTGCCATTTCCTTCCGTAGAATCCTAATCCGGATACTATGAGTATGCCCAGCAGGCCATATATGAACTGCCGCAGCCATACCAGCCGGTAATTACTGGTGTCTGACAGTGCATTTTCTACCGTCTTCCTGAATTTTCTTAACAGGGACAGCGACAGCAAAAGGTATCCTGTGATCATACAAAGGCTTAACTGGTTCAGCCAACCGAAATCCAGACGGCTTAATCCGTCAAAGTCCATCAGTAGCTTCCTTTTCGCAGCTGCACTTTGCAGTAACCAGGGCGACAGGATAAGCAGATAAAAGAGGAAAGGGAGGATATGCAGGGTATCCTTCCACGTCAGGCGCTGGCCTCCGTCGGTGACCTTTTTTGTAAACAGGTAAATGAGCGGGCCAAACAGGCTAAGCTGCAACCAGGATATACGGCTCAGATGGGGGAAGGTCAGGAAAAACTCCCGGGTATCAAAAGCATTTAACAGGGCCTGGAAAGAAACTAACAGCATGAAGCAGATCAGCAGGATGCTGGTCGCATTGTTTCTTTTACGGGTAAACAGCAGGAATGCAAAGAGTGCAGCGTTAATCAGGCCGGCGGTTACAAAGTAGCGAAAGAGAGAGGTAACTGTCATTTTTATATCAATTGGTCAATAGTTGTTCTAAAGACGTGATTATCATTGAAGCGTTGCTTTTGTCTGGTTGAGGCTTTTCCGGTTTGGCGAGAGGGGTGCAACAAGATCATTATCCGGGATAGTAGTTATTTTATATATAAATAGTACTATCCCCTTGCCTGTACGACTTCTTATAGATATCCTATTAATAACCATTAGCTATCCTTGAAAATTGCTTAAGCTACCCTTGCGTAGCCTATTGAGCCTCAATTCTTAAAATCAAATCAATGAGAACACAACAATGGATCAGAGCAGGCGTGATGTCCTGTGCTCTTCTGATGATGTCTTTATTGTCCTTTGCACAGTTTAAAGTGATCGGTTACATGCCTTCCTGGTCTGGGGATGTAAATGCTGTGCAATACAGTAAACTTACTCACATTAACTATGCGTTTGTATTACCTACAGCTACAGGTGGACTACAGGGTGTTGATAACCCATCCAAACTGCAAAGCCTCGTTTCATTGGCGCATGCCAATGGTGTTAAAGTGCTGATCTCTATTGGTGGCTGGAATAATGGTGATGACAGTGGGTTTGAATCATTGGCTGGAAACAGTAGCTATCGCACCAATTTCACCACGAGCGTGATGAATTTTGTAAATCAGTATAACCTGGATGGTGCTGATATTGACTGGGAGTATCCGGATCCGGGAGCTTCTGCCAACAACTATCTCGCATTAATGACGCAGCTGGCCAGTGCTTTGCATGCACAGGGCAAACTCTTGACTGCCGCTGTAGTAGGTACTGGTGGTGAAGGTGTATCCAGCTCAGTATTTTCTCAGGTGGATTTCCTGAACCTGATGGCTTATGACTATAACAACTATGATCACTCTACCTATGCATATGCCTCTCAATCTATTTCTTACTGGAAGGGTAGGGGCTTACCTGCTAACAAAACAGTACTGGGTGTTCCTTTTTATGGTCGTCCGAGCTGGGAGAGTTATGCAGCATTGATAGCAAGAGGTGCCAGTCCGTATGCAGACACTTACAGCGGTGTTGGCTATAACGGTATCACTACCATCAAGAGTAAAACTGACCTGGCCTGGGATCAGGGTGGTGGTATTATGATGTGGGAGCTTTCTCAGGATGCTGTTGGTACTTATTCACTGCTTTCTGCTATCCACGATGAAGTGGTGGTAAAAGGTGGTGGCAATGGAGGTAACAAAGCACCAGTAGTGAATATCACTTCTCCTGCAGGAGGTGCTTCATTTAATGCACCTGCTTCTGTTACTATTACTGCTTCAGCTTCTGATCCTGATGGTTCAGTTACTAAAGTAGAATTTTATAATGGCGGTGTTAAGCTGGGAGAAGCTACATCCAGCCCTTATAGTTATACATGGACAAATGTAGGCGCTGGCAATTATACGCTGAGTGCTAAAGCTACTGACAACGCCGGAGCGGTTACTACTTCTGCAACAGTGGCTATTGTGGTAAATGGCACCGGTGGTAATTCCTGTGACGGCATCGCTGCATGGTCAGCTAGTGCGGTGTATACAGCAAACATGCAGGTTGTTTACAACAGCAAAATATATACAGCGAAATGGTGGACACAGAATGAACAGCCTGACACACATACCGGCGATGGACAGGTATGGAAATATGAAAGAGATTGCGGTGGTGGTACCAATCCAGGTAACACTTCTCCGGTAGTAAATATTACTTCTCCTGCGGGTGGTGCTTCATTTACAGCTCCTGCTTCAGTTACGATCACTGCTTCAGCATCTGATGCAGATGGTAGCATCGCAAAAGTGGCATTCTATAGTGGCAGTACTAAATTGGGTGAAGTGAGCAGTGCGCCTTATTCTTATACATGGACTAATGTAGCTGCAGGAAGTTATACACTGACTGCGATTGCTACAGATAATGGTGGCGCTACTACTACCAGTGCAGGTGTAGCCATCTCTGTTGGATCAGGAGGAGGAACAGGAAACTGTGCAGGTGTGCCTGCTTATGCGCCATATCCTGCGGTGTATAATATGGGTGATAAGGTTGTGTATAATGGCAATCTGTATGAATCACTCTCTAATGGGCTGTATAATGTTACGCCAGGAACTGCTGATTATTGGTGGAAGCCATTGGGTGCTTGCTCCAGCAGTGCAAGAGTGGCGGTGGCTAATGTGCAATCCGTTAGCCCTGCACCGGTAGCTAAATCACTGGTGGTTTATCCGAACCCTGTGACTGGTTCAACAGTACAGATTCAGGTGAATGCAGCGGCTGCTGAAAAGATCTATGTAGAGATATGGGGAATTAAAGGTGGAAAACCTGTGCTGCGTAAGGAGTATGTGGGTAGTGGTAAAGGTCAGCAGTTGATCAATGTTGATATTAGCAATGTACCACAGGGTACGTGGATTATAAAGACAGTTAATGCAGCTGGTACGCGTAAAGAAAGTGCGAAAATAGTTCGCATGTAGTTTTAAATAGGTGAAATGATGAAGGCCGTCTCGGGTGAGGCGGCCTTTTTTTCTTGAGTAAATTTTTGGGATGCCTGTTCTCATCTGGCAAACACCCAATGCCCCTGGCGTAATATTTGAACCCCTTACAGGTGACCAAATATGACCAGATCGATATGAACCCAGAAGGTAAATTCTACACCGGTACAAGCGGACTGGTGCTGCCCGTCGCCAATAAACTGGCTTTCCCGCCGGCTTATAAGGACAAAAGCAGGCTTTCATATTATGCCTCTATGTTCAACAGTCTTGAAGTAAACAGCTCATTTTATAAAATTCCCATGGCGACAACCACACGCCGATGGACCACAGAAGTGCCAGATGGGTTTAAGTTTACATTTAAGTTATTCAGAGGGATCACCCATAATAAAGCGCTTGTCTTTGAAGAAGCCCTTGTAGAAAAGTTCATGCATGTAGTAGACCAGGTAGGTGACAAGAAAGGTGCCTTGTTGGTACAGTTCCCAGCCAGTATACACTTTGACAGTTTCTCACAGTTAGAACACCTGTTGACTATCATTCGGGAATACGATCCGAAGAAAACATGGCAATTAAGTATTGAGTTCAGGCATGTATCATGGTACCGAACGGAGACATATAAACTGTTAGAAAGGTATTATGCGGCAATGGTTATTCACGATATGCCCAAATCTATTCCTCCGCAGGTAAGCTCCCGGCTTGACTTTGCATACATGAGATTTCATGGGCCTGCGGGTGATTATAAGGGCGGATATACAGACGAAGTGTTACAGGAATATGCAGACAGGATCAATGCCTGGTTGAAAGAGGGGAAAACGGTGTATGTTTATTTCAATAATACCATTGGCGATGCACTTAAAAACTTGATAAAGCTCAACGGATCTATTGTAAAATAAGCGCACATTTGTAGTATGATCATCCGCAAAAGAGAACATTGGTTCAGAATGTTATTTGTATGGCATGGGTCAGTACTACCCAAGCTATTACCACGATTAATACTGCTATTCAGCATTGCTGTTGCCGTAGTCTATTTTCACGGAAGGCTCCTGACATACAAAATCCCGTTGAACCCAGCGCCGTTTACACTGTTTGGGATAGCGTTGGCCTTGTTTCTGGGTTTCCGCAATAATGCAAGCTATGACCGGTTTTGGGAGAGTCGTAAGCTTTGGGGGGCATTATTGAATGATACACGTTCCCTTACCAGACAGGCATTGTCTTTTACCAACTTCGCAGATGGCGACAAGACTGCGCTTAGTTTTGTGCAGCTGTCAATAGCTCTTACTTATGCACTGAAGCACCAACTGAGAGGGACAGACGCACAGGATGATCTGAAGAAAAGATTGTCGGAATCGCAGTTTGCAATTGTTGCGAATGCACATTTCAAACCTGTTATTATCATGCGGTTGATGGCCGAATGGGTGCAACACCTGAAACTGCAGGGGCGGATAGACACTATTCAGCAGGTGGCTATTGATCAAAACCTGGATAAGCTATCTGATATAGTGGGTGGTTGTGAACGAATAGCGTCTACGCCTATACCTTATAGCTATCGCGTGCTGCTGCACCGGACAGTGTATATATATTGTTTCCTGTTGCCATTTGGACTGGTGGATAGCCTTAGTTGGTTTACACCTTTTATTGTGGCATTTATAGCATATACGTTTGTTGCCCTGGAAGCAATAGCAGACGAAATTGAAGAACCGTTTGGAACAGAAGCGAATGATCTTGCCCTGAATGAGATGTGCCGCGTAATTGAAGGAAGTTTGCTGGAGATGACAGGGGAGGTATGGAGTGACGGAGATGTTATGAGAGGAAGGGTAATTGACTAATGTAAATAATCGACAAAGGCAGAGACCAGACCAGTCCCTGCCTTTGTATTTAATAAGATGTTGGCTTGCAGTATTTATTCCACAATAACGATCTGTTTAGCTATCCACTGTTTGCCATCGAAAATCCGAATGATATAAGTACCCGGCACAATTCCTGACAGATTCACAGTTGTTTTCCGGGTGCCCGCTCCGAATCGCTGAACTTTTATAACGTCTCCCTTCTGTCCAATGATTTGCACTTCCCGTATATCTTTTCCGGTACCCGCCAGTTTGGCTGTTTTAGCCGTTGGTGACGCCTCAGTTGAAATAGCGATGTTACCTCTTGCAGGGTTAGGATAAACACTGAAATTATCTGCTGCCAGCTCTACGCAGGAATTGAAGAATGCATATCCGAATTCGGAAGTTCCGCAACCAGATGTATTTACCCTTACTGCCACTTCATGGCTACAGATATCGTTGTTCGTGATATTAAGTCTTGCGCTGCCGAAAGTCGTTGTCGTAACTTCGTGGCCATCCAGATGCCATTCGTAGGAAGTAACGCCCGGGCCTGCTGAATTTGCACTAGCCATAACACGGTTGTGTAACGGATCATAATCCCCGCTTACTGAAGGTCTGTCGGGGCCTACAGTGATAGTCCTGGAGGCTAATAATACGGTGCCGTTGCAAATGAATGCATTCAGGGTGATTGTGCCATTAAACAGAGATGGATCCCTTGTTAAAGTCACCTGGTTACCCGCAGGCGCTAATGTAACGATACCTGATGACGCCGTCCAGGTAATATCCAGGGCAGCGTGAGCATTGGGTAAAGAGTAGACGGTAGGCCCACAAACATTGTTGCTGCCATTGATCGTCAACAGACTGCCGGTTGGTGCACCGTAAATTGTTCTTATTCCGTCGATGTCATCCTGTGCCAGATACCTGTGGCTTCCAGTGTAAAAGGGGGCCATTAAGGCTCCATTAACTGTTGAATGAGCTAGTCCTAATGCGTGACCTATTTCATGCGCAGCTACAGACATGAGATCAATAGGTTGTGTACCATCACCTCTGGTGTTAAGTGTCCAGGTTTCCGCATCATCAATGTGCATATCTCCCGGCAGACCATTAGGGCCGGATGGAGGGGGATAGAAAGTATGGGCCAATACACCACCCGCTCCGTCAAAAGGAGCACCATCACCATGATCTCCCACCTGCCAGCTGATGACGATGTCAGCATTCGCAGCGCAACTCTCTACGAAAACGAGATTTGTCTGTGCTGCCCAGAGGGCAAATGCATCCCGGATAGCCTGTCTTTCCTGGTCGCCCGGGATATCGTCTGTTCCGTTCTGAAAAGAGTAAGTGATGATCCGGTGATCCCAGCTATTTCCCTGGATGGTAAATTCTCCTAACTGGGGATTGGATACAGAAATACCGCCATTATCATACCTGATCTGGGCGTACATTTTTCCGGATAACAACAACAATGCAAAGAATAGAATTTTCTTCATGTAATTAGGGTTTATGTTAAAAAAGAAAGAATGCTAAGTGTAGTAGGAAGATCTGTGTCACAAACGGGAAAACAGGTCGGGAATCTGTATGCGAACGTATCTTCTGCTAAAATGGTATCTACCCTGAATTTTGGCTAAGGTCTAACCGGGCAATTGAGTACTTGGCGCTTTCTTCATGGTTAACTATCCAGGCTATTTAAATATAGCAAAAATCATCTAAGAATTGAAAATTATCTTGTGTAATATCCCTAAAAAATAGTAATCGCCGTTGTTTTATTGAGTAATAGCCAGCTCACTATATTTCGTGAATCTCATCGCCATGACACGATATTTAGAGTGTTGAGTCGAGGAATATCTCCCTTAATATATTGATAATCATGTGTTATATTCGGTGGCATATCTGTTGCAAGAAATAGTTAGGATAAAATGGAATATAAACACTCCCATTCAAAACTCACCTGATGGAAACGAACAACATGAATATAGTGAACGTAGGCCCAGTACTGGAGGACCTGCTTACGACAATAAAAAAGGAAGCGATTCCGGAATATATCTATCTGAACCAAGCCGCTACTGCACTTCATAGAAATGCGTTGGGCATAATGGAAGATACATTGCCTAAGATATTACAGTTGTTAGGTATTCGGAGCCTGATGGTGAACAGTAGTTATGATTACACGCCACTAAAGACATTACATGTTGACATCCCGGAAAATACAACAGAAGAATATTTATGGCCCCACCTGAGAAAGGATGAAATAATCAGGGAATTGCAGTCGGTATTCAGGAATTGCCGTATGGTAGGTTTTGATAACTGGTCTGCTATTTCAAGCGCTTCAAGTGTATGGGACGGTTTGTTAAGCGATGTAATTAAGCCCCTTGAACGGAACGACCTCGAGTTCCTGTTCTACCTGGGGGATCCGGTAGAAAAACTATCTTTCCAGGTCGGCGAAGCCTTGGATATTGTAAGCGACTTTTCACTACAAGGACAGGTGACCTTTGCCCTTGATGAAGGGGAGGCCATCAATCTATGGAAAATGCTGAATGGTGTTGGCAAGGACGTTTCATTAGGAGAGCAGACCTACGTAGATCTCCGGAAAAAGTATTTTTCCATTTTCCGAACCATGGATATTGCCCGGGTACTGATTTACTCAGCTTCCAATGCATTGGTATTCACAGCGAAGGAGCAGTTTGTGATCACCCGTAAAATAGTGGATCATGAGATAGAGGCGGCTCCGGATGCACGTTTAAATTATATAGTTGGCTTTAGTACCGGATTGGCCCTGCAGCTTAGCATGGCGCATTGTATCGCGCTCGGTCTCATTGTATTTGGGGCGCAAGGAGAACGGAAAGCAAGTCCGAAAAAGGAGGACTTAGTGAAATATACAGAGGAATGGATCGCTGATTTGCAAAAAACGGCGACAATCAACCTTTATGGGGAATAATGCGGAATATTTAAATAAATTTTTCCTGTGACGTCAGTCCTACTGACATAGGGTTGTCACTCCTGTCATTCAATTTTGTCCTAAATAATAAAAACCGACAGATATGACTACACAGGAAATTGCAAACAAATATTATGAGCTGGCTTGTCAGAATAAATACGTGGAAATTCAGGATGACTACTATGACGAGAATGTGATATCCGTAGAACCGGAACATGCAGCCGCGAAGGGAATGCAGATCGTTACAAAAGGGAAACCAGCTGTCGTAGCCAAAGGAGTAGCTTTTCGTGAATTACGGGAAGAGCTTCATAGTCAATCCTGCAGTGAGCCCCTGATCACAGAAGATTTCTTCAGCGTTATACTAAAAAGAGACATTACTTTTAAGAATAAAGGCCGCGTACAGCTGGAAGAGATAGGTATATTCCAGGTTAAAGAAGGCAAGATCATATTGGAACAGTTCTTTTATTAACCGTATATTCGATTATAAACAGGGGAGCCGTCAAAAGTACTTTTGACGGCTCCCCGTTTAATGACGATTTCGGATGGAACATAAAAAAGGCCGGAGAGAACTCCGACCTTGCACCAGTGTACCTGGTAACGTGGGTTGAAACCTGCCAGATATGAAATCTGTTGAAAAAAGTTATTGAACCTGATACCTGATATTTAATAACCAGGATTCTGTTTTAATATTCTCGATGCGTTCAGCACATTCTGACCTAGAGGAAATATTGTTGTATGATCATCCGCGTCTGGTTTTTTGTCCCACCAGGTACCGGAATGAAAAACACCCCAGCGTACCATATCAGTTCTCCTTCTGCCTTCGACAAGGAATTCACGACCCCATTCATCCAGCATCTCCTGATCCGTTAGCTGACTACCATCAGCCTTATACAGACTAGGTGAGCCGGCAGGATAGTTACGTGTGCGTACTGCGTTTAATAAGGACGCTGCGCCTGGTCTGTCTTCCGCCCTGTATTTGCATTCGGCATAGGCATAATAGATCTCTGCCAGCCTTATTTCTGCATAGGCGGAGGATATTTTGTTGTCGTCGTTACTGGGATAATAAGGATATTTCAGAGGAAACACGCCTGAGTTATGGTCGCCATGGTTCATATTTGACTCTTTGTCGCTGATCTTAGTACCCGGTGGCGTATTCAGGAACATACCTACCTGATCGCGCAGGAACAGTGCATAGGGCCCCTTATTGCCTCTTACGGTATCGGTACGCCCATCTGCATTTACATAAGGCAGGTAACCATACAGGAACATGCCTTCGCGCTTGCTGTTGCCCAGGTTCTTGTATTTTTTGAGGCGGAAGTCATCCGGATAACGCTGGAACTTTATAAACGGTTTCCCCATTGTGAAAGAATACTCTACACTATCTACATCCCGGCCCGGCTGCAGCGCATACTTCGGATTTGCTTCGCCAAAATCTGTAAAACCAAGATAGCGGGTAGCCTGATAAGGCATCATCCAGAAGTACATATCACTTGAATACTGCCAGTGCGTGAGTCCGAAACTTCCGGGAAAGCCAAAAATGGTTTCTGAAGATTGGCTGTTGTTATAATCAAATGGAGCGTCCCACCTGCTTTCCAGCGCATAAGTACCATACTTACCATCAATAATGTCCTGGCATACGGTGGCACAATCAGAGAACCGATCCTTACCTGTATATACTTTTGCATTCAGATAAAGACGTACCAGCAGTGCGGCTGCACCACCTTTTGTCCATCGGCCTATAGCGTTTGTCCCCAGATCCTGTCGGGTAGGCAGGGCGGGAATAGCATCTTTCAGTTCCTTTTCAATGAAATCAAAAGCTTCCTGCGGTGTTACCTGTGGTCCGGATTGTGTTTCTCCTTTTACCTTGGTAACAATCACCATATTCCTGTAAAGATCAAGCACGCGGATATTAAGCCATGCCCGCAGTGTTTTCAGTTCTGCAATGTAATCATCCAGTTCTGCCTGGGTGAGGTTGAATTTGCCAGGATCCTGAATGCCTTGCAGATCTTCCAGGGAGTTAGTGGCCAGGTTAATACCCTGATAGAGGGCATTCCATGCGTCACTGGTGTAATTGTCGTTGGGAGTCCAGGTGTGGTAGTGCACCCGCTGGTATTGCGCGCCATCATACCAGTCGCCCTGCCTGTTGAGCGTCATCAGCTCGTCAGTACTGTTCTCCTGCAGCATGAAGGTAGAGCCGCCCTGTATGCTCCAGTAGGAATGTTCAAAGGGACGGAGAAAGTCGCGTATCACATCCGCCTTTGTTTGCAGAAAGTTATCGGAGGTGATCCTATCATATAGTTTTTCATCGAGATTAGTACAGCTGCCGCTTAGCAGTAAGCCTGCCAGCAGGATGGAACAGCTTTTTATATTGCGTAGCATTTTCAGACGGATTAGACTTTAGAAATTAAGTTGAAGACCAAAGAGCAGCTGTGTAGTAGCCGGATAATAATTCAGGCTGCTGTTGACCCCCGGATACAAGCCATTCACCGGAATAAGATCGGGATCTCCACCGGTAAATTTGGAGAAGGTATACAGGTTCCTGGCCGTAAAGTATACGCGCAGGGTACTGAGATACTTGAACCTTACAGGCTGTGTATATCCCAGGGACACATTATCTATCTTCACGAAACTGCCTGATTCCAGGAAGTAGTCAGACAGGGCTGAACTGGTGGAAGCGCTGGTCAGCTTTGAATATTTGCTGCCGTCATAGGCGGTTGTCAGTACATTGGCGTCTGACTGTGTTGCAGGTGTACCAAGATAGAATGCTACCGTGTTGAATACCTTATATCCAAAGGAGCCACGCAGGAAGATGTTCAGGTCCCAGTGTTTATACGTAAACGTATTTCCCAGGCTGGCAGTGAATTGCGGCAACCCATTGCCTACAAACTGTTTATCATCATTATTGGCTTTATCTGCCGTGATAACTTCTCCTTTTTTATTGTATACCAGCAGTGCACCATTGTCATTTACACCGGCTGATTTCAGTGCATAAAAACTACCAATACGCTTGTCTTCCTGTAAACGTTGCAGGTTACCAGGACTACCCGGCGCGGGCATGCCCACTACATCTATATATTTCTGTCCCTTAAAAAGCTCATTGGAAAAGGAAACGAATTTATTGCTGTTGCTGGCGCCGGCAAAGGAAAGGTTGTAATTGAAGTTCTTTCTCTTTATAACGCTGGCATTCAACTGTAATTCTATACCCGAATTTTTCATAGTACCCACATTGGCGTAGGTCTGACCCTGGATGTTTGGCGGATTTGATACAGCGTAATATCCCAGCAGGTCTTTATTGGTACGGATATAATAGTTCAGGCTACCGGTAATACGGCTATCCAGCACTTCGAAATCCATGCCCAGGTTAAAGTTGAGCGCTTTCTCCCAGTGCAGGTCGTAGTTGGTATTCTGGCTTGGACCCCATACCTGGTAGGTAACACCGTTGAATATATAATATCCGTAGCCGCTATAGGTATCCAGCGACAGATAGTTGTCGAAGTCCTGGTTGCCCGTTTCTCCGTAATCGGCCCTGAGCTTTAGTTCATTCAACCAGGAAATGCCCTGCATGAATTTTTCCTGACTGATTCTCCATGCTGCTGATACCGCCGGGAAATATCCCCATTTGTTATTGCGTCCGAATTTTGAAGAGCCTTCTCTTCTGATGCTGGCAGCCAGGAAATATTTCTGGTCCAGGTCATAGTTCACACGACCAAAGAACGCCACCAGCCTGGAGTCGTTTTTATACGAACCAACATTATTCTGGCCTTCTTCCAGGTTCCACAAACCAGAGCCCAGGTTATTCCAGGTCAGCACGTTAGAAGGGAAGTTTTCATTGGAACCGGACAGGCCGGAGTAGGTAAACTGCTGGAAGGAATAACCACCAAGTAACCTGATAGCATGTTTGTCAAAATTCAGGGAATAGTTGCCAATCCACTCAAAGCTCTTCTGGTCACTCTCGTCATATTTTTGAGAAGCAGTATTTCTACCCGTTCCTCCATTGATAGCCGCTACGTTGGTATTGGTGTTAGGCGTAAAATGCATTTCGCGGAAAACGGAATTCACCTGACCTACAGTGACGATAGTATTCAGGTTCTTCAACAGGTTGATCTTGAAGGACCCATTGATGTCCAGGTATTTGATGTCCTGTTGTGCCAATACCGTTTTGGCTGCCTCCAACGGATTATTGGAAAAGAAGCCTGTTCTGATATAAGCGTATTTGCCTGTACTGTCATAGGGAGACAATGTTGGGTTTAGCGTCAGGGCATAATTGAAGCCTGAATAATCTGCCATATTGGTTTTCGCCATTCTGGGTGCGACATTCAGGTTTACGCTGTACAGACCATTGGCGGAAGTGTGGTTCAAGTTGACACGTGCGCCATATTCTTCCTTGGAAGACCGGTAATCAATACCATTGGCCTTCCGGTAATCGGCAGACGCCATAAAATTGGTGCGGTCTGAGCCACCGGAGAACTGCAGTGTATGTTTCTGTGACAGGGTAGGGTTCCTGCTTACAGTCTTCAGCCAGTCGGTATTACCGCCATGGTCCACTCCCCGGTTATGTGCCAGGAACTCATCCCTTGAAAGCACGGACAATTTATTGGTGATGAAATCCAGTCCCATATAGCCGTCGTAGAACAGACGGGAGTCGCCAGTACCTTTCTTGGTGGTGATAACGATTACACCATTGCTACCACGTGTACCGTATATAGCGGAAGCAGCACCACCTTTCAACACATCGATGGACTCAATATCGTTCTGGTTCAGGTTATCTATATTCCCACCAGGAACGCCATTAATGACATACAAAGGTCCAAGTCCTGCGTTACGGGAGGAAACACCACGTAACTGTACACTGGGAGTAGAGTTAGGATCCGCTGCGGCGCTGTTGGCGATGGTTAGACCAGCCACTTTACCCTGCATGGACATCAATGCACCGTTACCACCTACTGATAACAGCTCTTTGGATGAGAGATGGGTAATGGCGCTGGACACTTCTTTCTTGTTCAGGGTACCATAACCAACACTTATCACATTCACGCCACCCAGGGTTGTGCCTGCAGCAGAAAGGGCTACAGTGACCTGGTTCCTGTTACCTACGGCAATAGATCTTTCAGTATACCCGATATATGAAACTAATATCGTAATATTAGCTGCTGCATGTTGCAGGGTAAATTCACCTTTATCGTTGGTAATGGCGCCATTGGATGTACCTTTTATGGCAACCGTAGCCCCGACCAATGGAACGCCGTCTTCGTCAGTTACTTTGCCCCGCAGAAGAAAACTGGCAGGCGCCGTTGTATCAGCCTGCTGCGGCCGGTGGGTGGCTTCAATCAGCACCACTTTGTCGCGGATATGGTAAGTAACCGGTAAGCCCTTTAAACTTTCGTTCAGGGCGGTGGAGAGCGAAGCATCCTTAATATCTATGCTGATAACCGTGGATTTATCCAATACAGTTTCATTCCATAGAAAAGAATAGTCTGTGCGGGCCTCAATATACCTGAATACTTTTTCAAGTGTGATCCTTTTGGATGATATGGTCAGGTTTTGAGAATAGCCGGTGGCACATACATGCAATGAGCCGAAAAGAAGCAGAACAGCAGTAATTCTCATAATCAATAGCAGTTTGGCAGGCAAACGCCTTCCCCTGGCAGCTACTTTGCCGCAAGCGAGTAGTTCCATACTTTTGTGAAAGTGGATTTAAAAGTTAAACAGTCAATTCAAGCAATCTTGGTTGGATAACGGAAAGTCCATTCACGCGGGTCCTGACGGCAATCGGGATCCGCTTTTTATTGTTCTCCGTCCGCTGGATAAAAAGTTGGCTAATACATCATACGTGGTTCGGTTTAATTGTGGAAAAAATATATTCGTGGAAATGTAACCCTACGGACAATATTGATCCTAAGGCAGTATTGTTATCGTTCTATCGCTTATATTATAGTGTACCCCATTTGTCCCTAAAAATTCCATTACTATTGATAAATTAACGTCCCTGTGAAGAGAACCTCCGATATGGATGTCAGGGATCGCTCCCTTATAAACTATGTCTACATCGTACCATCTGGATATCTGGCGCATCAGGTCTGCAAAATTCGTATTGTCAAAAGACAGCCTGCCTCTTGTCCAGGCAATGATCTGGTCAGTATCTACAGTTTTGGAAGACAGGCGCCCGTTGTTTCTTTCCATACGAGCCTGCTGACCCGGCTTCAGTACCATTTCCTGCATAGCCGTGCGGAGCTTTACAGCGCCCTCCAGCAGTGTGGTTCTGGCATTATCTTCATCACTGTAGTCAGTCACGTTAAACTGTGTACCCAGTACTACTACTTCTGATTTGTTAAGTTGTATCACAAACGGCATTTCTGCAGTTTGGGCCACCTCCAGGAAAGCCTCACCAGATATCTCCACCCTTCTTTCCCTACCTGTGAATACAGTAGGAAACCTGATACTGCTGCCAGCATTCAGCAATACCTGTGTGCCGTCGGATAGTACCAGTTTGAACTGTCGTCCCCGTGGGGTGGTCACCATATTATATACGGGTGTTGCATTTCTTACAATACCGTTCTTATGATAATTGAGTCGTCCTTCTTCTTTCAACAGACGGGCATTGCCCTCTTGTGCCAGCACGCCATTGGAGGAGCTGTCCAATAGTATCTGGCTGCCGTTGGCGAGAGTCAGTACTGCGCCATTCTTTCCGGGTGGTGCATCAAAATCTGCGGCTGCTGTTACATTGATCGGTACAGGCTTATTACGCTGCTGCAGTGAAATGTTCACCAGCAGCAGGATCACTGCCGCTGCTGCAGTTGCTGCCGCCGCTTTCCACCAGCCGAATACCCGTTTTTTCTTTTCCAGTCTGTCTTCCAGCAAGGTAAACACAGCCGAAGGATCATAGTCCTTTGAATGAACGGCATAAGCCGGATCCTGGAATGTTTCATCCAGCCATTGGTCTATGACTTCCGGATAGGTACCTTCATCGATGTATGCATACAGCTTTTCCAGTTCTCCATCCTGCAGGGTATCATCCCGGTATCGTTTCAGTAACTGTTCAAATTCAGCCTTGTTCATTGTATTTTATCACAGGACATGCCCGTTCTTTGTAATAGACGGATGAGCAGGAAAAAGGAAAACATGGTTTTAAAAAAAAATTAGAAAAAAGTACGTCCCAGGTGTAGTAGTGCCAGGATCAATAGGCTATCAGTCTCTTTTATGAGTAATTTCCTCAATATCAGCAAGGCACGCACCATATAGGTTTTGGAGGAAAGGGGGGATATTTCCAGGCGCCCGGCAATTTCTTTATGGCTAAGCCCTTCCAGCTGGCTGAGTGTGAATACCTGCTGTAGTTTCAGTGGCAGGCTGCTGATAGCCGTTTTCATTTTTTCTGCTAATTGTTTTTCCTCCAGTATTTCCTGTGGAGAAATCCCTTTACTGGAAAAATATTGTTGCAGGAACTCCCGGTTGGATTCCCGGAATATAGTGGTTCTCAGCTGGTCGCGCACCAGATTGCGTGCGATTGTATATAAATAACTGTCAAAATTTCTGACGGCGGGCAACTTTTGCCGGTGATCCCAGATCTTTAGAAAAATATCCTGGGTCAGATCTTTAGCCTGCTCCGGAGATTTTGTCAGGTGCAGGCAGGCGCCGAATACCTGGTTCCAATAAGTTTCAAACAAGTACTGATAGGCCTGCCTGTCGCCATCCGCCACAAGCCGCAACAATTCCTTATCTATGTTATTATTATTGTCCAATAGTTAGCACCCGAAAATAAGGCACTATATAGGGCTTTTTTTTGCATTTGGCAAGTGGTGGGGAATTTTCAAGGCCGGTCTATGGAGATCAGCCTTGAAAATTCTTTTGAAACTTTTATGTTGGTGGCTTGTAAAACAAGTCGCCTCTTTTTATTGATATCTTCAAGCGATCTGTTTAAACGGCTTGTATCACTGGTTGCTGTGTCAGCAGCTTTACACCGAGATAGTTTGCGTAATTGAACAGCTGATGCTGGATACCTCCTTGTTTAAACCAGTCGTCGACCGGGTAAACCTCGGTATTAAAGGTTGTGTAGTTATTTTGTGGTTGTTGGTAGTCATACAGGTAGAATACGCCTGCAAGCAGTTGAATAGCTTCCTTCAGTGTCATTGATAGGCCTTCAAAATTAACTGGAACAGCAGAAGCCTCTGGGCTCGGGTCATACAGATTGGCTACTATATTATACATCCCGTAAAAAACCGGAAAATTGGGGACAACATCATTCAGACTCTGATAGTGCCATGCGTTTGCTAAAGGCAGTTTGCCATCCAGGTCATTGGCAAAATCGCTGTTTCCCGCAGCAGGCGCTGCAAAGGTGATAAGGGAAATATTGTCGGCAGGCTTTTGCAGCTGCTGAAGGGTATGTACGTAAAATGACGTATATACATTCGCCATATTTCCCCCCAGGCTATGTCCTGCAATAATCAGTTGTTTACCATTCCCAACCGTATTTTTTAACAGATATTCATGTATGTGCAAGCCAGAGCCCAATGAGTCCTGCATATACATCATATTACCGAAGGCAAGATAGGCGCCAGTGCTGATAAGGGGCTTTGGTGTACTGGCATAAGGCCAGTTTGCCATTGTTACTACACCCATATCTTCCAGTACCCAGTTAGCAAAAACATCCCAGTCACTAAAAACGCCGGGAGTAACTGATCCGCGGATGATGAGTGCATAATTGTTTCCGGTAGTGTCTACTGCAATAAATGCGTAGTTAGCGTCGAGCGTCGGGATGCCATTCCAGACGATTTTCCAGCCCGGCACAAGTTTTCCAATGTCTGAAACCGGGTGAGGAGCAGTAGCAACAGAACAAAGTTGTACAGCAATTTTTGCATTTGCAGGTTGATTGCTGTTAGATGTGGTAGTTCCCATAGTTATGGTTTTTTGGAGATGAAAAATGGGGATTAAAAAAGGTTTTCTACGTGGTCTGATGGTTACTTCGAGAACTGAAGTTAATGAGTTTATAAATATGGCGAATGAAATGTGTCATTATTAACAATTTATGTGGGAACCAAACACAGCAGCGTTGGGCGTTTTCGGAGCGGGATAAAAGTTGGTATATGCTGAATGTTTCTCCAGCAGGAAGATGGAACAACAGCATAACAGATGTTCATTATATAAATTATATTTGCTGCAACTTCAACCCTAAAAACTCACTTATGTACAGACTTATTCTGCTACTTAGCTGTTTAGGCTTTCAACAAGCCATTGCGCAGGTGAAAGAAACCAAAGCACCCGCTACCCTGAAATCTGTCTTATTAGCGCAGTTTAAAACCACCTGGAATCAGCAGGAGTGGTTTGTACCAGTTGCCAAAGCAATAGAAGGCATTACAGCCGAACAGGCCTCGTGGAAACCTTCAGATTCCAGTCATTCCGTTGGTGAACTGGCGTATCATCTGCTGTTCTGGAATAAACGGCTGCTCAATGATTTTAACGGAAAAGACAAGGGGACATTCAGCGGAAACAATAATGAGACTTTCGATGCTTTTACAGAAGCTTCGTGGAATGCTACCGTTGAGCAATTGAGTCAGGTGATGGAAGGTTGGGAAAAGGCGATTGCAGCAGCTGATGATGCAAAGCTACAGGAATGGTATGGCAATATTGCGAATATGAATGTGCATAACGCGTATCATACGGGGCAGATCCTTTATATCCGGAAACAGGCGGGGAACTGGAATGCGGAGAAAGGCGTTAAGTAGATCGCATTTATATAAGTGTTTAATTGCTGTAGATTGTATGGGTACCCTGGCAGCCGACCTGTGAGAATATGGTGCTGGATTTTTCCCGGTGTATTATCAGCAAGCTACCTGAACGGGTGGAACTCTGCAGTCTGAAGTTGTATGAGACAGATACTTCTTATGCTGAGTGGTATGCCAGCGATAATATGGCGACAATCTGATCTTACTTTTACTTGAATTTCCCCCTTTTTTTACCGTCTGCGAGAACTGCAAGCAAATACCACCTAATGATCTTCTTTTAGTTTATATAAACCTTAAAATGTATTTCATTCTGATGTTTTGTTAAAAAACAATCAGCCTTTGTGAAAATTGAATATTTAATATCATGGATTTATCCATAATTTGAACGCCAATAGTCCACGTTTTTTTTGAAATGTTATGCTAACGTTTGCATAAATAAACGTCAACTCACAAACCCGGGAAATTTTTCAGCGCATTACGATTGAAAGAAGAGAAAGAAAAGCAGGAATAACCAGCAGCAAGGGCGCGTATAATTCGTTTACGGCAGTATTTAATTGGTTCAGTAGGGCCACTATCTTGATGTGATCATTAAAGATATTGCACTACTGCAG
Organism: Chitinophaga ginsengisoli; assembly: GCF_003014595.1. GTDB lineage: Bacteria > Bacteroidota > Bacteroidia > Chitinophagales > Chitinophagaceae > Chitinophaga > Chitinophaga ginsengisoli. Next base: position 469,478 of record NZ_PYGK01000005.1, read on the forward strand.
GGAATGCTTTGTTCTCCTGGCAACCGGTGTATCAGTATGTAACAGAGAAAAAATTCTGAGTAACCTATATTAATCAATCGTAGAAAATTTAAAATGAAAAAACTTGCTATCCTTTTATTCACACTTTCCCTGACACCCATGCTGCTTACTGCTCAGCAGGACGCCGGCCATGACAGGAAAATGCAATGGTGGCGCGAAGCGCGTTTTGGTATGTTTATCCATTGGGGTGTATATGCTGTTCCTGCCGGTACGTACAAGGGCCAGCGCATCAACCGCATTGGCGAATGGATCATGAACCGGGGTAAAATACCGGTGGCCGATTACCAGGATTTTGCCAGACAGTTCAATCCTGTAAAATATGATCCCGATGCATGGGTAAGAATGGCAAAAGACGCGGGTATGAAATACATTGTCATTACCGCCAAACATCATGATGGATTTGCCATGTTTGATTCAAAGGCCAGTACCTGGGATATTGCGGATGCTACCCCTTATCATAAAGACCTTTTGAAGCCATTAGCTGAAGCCTGCCGTAAGTACGGTATCAAACTCGGTTTTTATTATTCACAGGCACAGGACTGGAATAACCCCGGTGGTGCAGCTTCTCGCAAGATAACATCAGAAGGCTGGGCCAATCCTGATTCGGCCCGCATTGATGCATACACAGCCGCCAACAATGGACACTGGGATCCTGCTCAGACAACTAAAACAATGTCGCAATACATCAATGAGGTAGCAGTACCGCAGGTAAAGGAACTGTTGACCAATTATGGTGATGTGGCTGTTCTCTGGTGGGATACGCCTACTAACATGACCGATGAATATGCAGAAAAGTTCAATGAACTTTTGAAGCTGCAACCCAATATCATCACCAATGACCGCCTCAAACGGCCTAATTATCCCGGTGATTACAAAACGCCCGAACAAAGAATACCCAGCCTCGGCGAACTGGATGGAAAGGACTGGGAAACCTGTATGACGATGAATGAAACCTGGGGATACAAGAGTTATGCAAACAATTGGAAGAGCCCTGAAACCCTGGTGCGTAACCTGGTGGATATTGCGTCCAAGGGTGGTAATTATTTGTTGAATGTAGGTCCTAAGGCGGACGGTACTTTCCCACAGGAGAGCGTTGATCTGCTCAAACAGGTAGGCGACTGGATGAAGGTGAACGGCGATGCTATCTATGATACCAAAGCCAGTCCCTTTGGTTTGTTTGCCTGGGGACGTTGTACACAAAAAGAGAACGCTGACAATACAACGCTTTACTTCTCAGTATTTGAATGGCCGAAAGATGGAAAGCTGGTGATACCAGGTTTAAAGAATAAAGTGACGTCGGCTAAATTGGTGGCCAACAATAAAACATTGAAAACAAACGCCAACGGTGAAGGGCTGGCTATCGAGGTACCTGCCAACGCACTGGATAAGATTGCTACGGTGATAAAAGTGGAAGTAAAGGGAAGGGTAGAAAGTACATTGCCACAGCAGAAGGAAAAGATGAAGGCAGGAGCGATTGACTAGCCTATTCTTCAGCGTCTTTGTATTAGTTATACCAATTTATCCTGCCGGAGATTTATTTCCGGCAGGATAAAGATTATGTGCTTATCGCAACCAATCTCTCAATATACTTTGCTGCAATGCATTCATAGACTTTCTTCTGGTAATCGCAAAACTGCCGTCCTTAACAGCTATATCCAGGCCTGCATAGCCGAAATACTTCTTATAATCAGGCATTTTGACCGTGTTAGCATAGTCAAAGCATTCTGCCAACGATACGCCAGCAACACGTTCAGCAACAGATCGAAATTCGGCTTCGGTAAAGCCTCTTTTCTTATCCTGGTAATATTCCCGGTATAGCGCACGCATTACATCATCAAGAGAGTGCTTATTACGTGTTTCGTGACGGATCTTCAGGTCCAGTAATGCACCCAGCACAGGGCCTTTCTCATAATAGGAAATGCTACTGTCGCCGGCGCCGAACGGTCCGTCGCTCCATGTATTATAGCTGGCATCTGCGAGTGATTGGATAAGGCGGCCGGGTTTGGATTCGTAGGACCGGATGTTATCCTGTAGTTCCTTTAAGACATCATCCGGCGTTGTAAGCCCTGCCCGGCGGAGGATGATATATTCGTAGTAAACGGTAAAACCCTCAGATACCCATAATAGACGGGTCTTGCTGCCATGATCATAGTCGAAGGGTCCCAGTTCTATGGGGCGGATACGTTTCACGTTGTAATGATGGAAATATTCATGTGCGAGAAAATTGTATATACCGATCTTTCCTTCCCTGTTATTTAAATTGCTGCCGGTAAAAGAAACGGTGGTAGAGTTTAAATGCTCAATACCTCCCATGCCAGGCCCGATGCCTAGAAAGGTATAATTGTCATAGGGGATATCACCGATAATGTCAGCAGCAGTGCTGACAATCTTTTGCAGGTCTTTCATGAAAGCAGCTCTATCAAATTCCCGGGGGCGGTAGGCTATAAAATAATGTGGTTTACCCTGCACGTCAAAAGAAGGGAATGTTTCCAGTTTTCCCATCAGGATCGGGCTATCATAAAGTACATCAAAATCAGACGCTATATAGGTATACTGTTGATCAGGCAATTGCTTCAGACCTGTTGCAACGTTCCAGCCATTTATTGGCTTTACTACAAGGGTGACCGGTTGTTCAATATGCGCTTTGAGGTGCATGAACATTCCTGCAGGAGAAATATACCCCTTGTCTGCCTCCAGGTAATTGGATGCTACAAATGATTTTGTAGAGAGCACATCATATTGCAGATGGAATATGTCAGCCGACTTATTGTATATCCACCAACTATTCTTGTCAGCTTTTTTCCAGGATAAAGTGTTCCCCTTAGCATCTGTTGCACGTATGTTACACACCGAGGAAGCGTAATACATCAGCTGATAATAACCAGGTGTCCATTCGGGCATTGAAAATTGCAGAGAATCAGCAGAAAACCCCTTACAGGTTAATTCAACATGAAAGTATGAGGTGTCTGATAGCACCGGGCTAACGGTGTAGGTCATTTCCTGCGCTAAGACGAAATTCTTCTTTACCAGGAAAAGGAGGCAGAGGATAGCTGTTCGTTTAAGGTGCATAATAGGTGTTTATTTGACAATTTATGAATTGTCGATGACATTACCTATGTGCTCATTGTTGTTCTTTGAACTGGTAGTAGAGAGGCTTTGGGTAGTATACCGGCAAAGTATAACCGGACGGGGTATGGTATATGGGAGAATGTAGGTTGATAATAATGCTCCCGTGCCGATCTTTAGACGGACAATATGCTTATTTTTTGACGATGGTATATAGGATGATCTTTGTCAAGATGTATGCAATGTGTGGCGATTAAATGTGTTGGTTCGTTGTAAAAATTCCTGAAGATATTGACTGATCATATACGTAAGTTTTTTATGAAACCAGTCAAGTGTTGGCAGATGTCTGTTTATCGAAATATACTCAAGTGCTTTTCCCTCCAGACTTTGTTTTAGCTTATCCACATATTTCTGTAGCCACAATTGGAATGTATTCTCATTTTTTTGCCTGTCTACGTCTTTAATTGAAAATAAGAATTCCGTATAGATTGAGTTGACAGAGGCAAGTGCTGTCACGTCAAAATTATTTAGCAGATTTTCTTCTTGGTTATACATATACTTCGATTTTTATTTATGTAAAGATTGGTATTTCTCAAAGTGGATGCAACATTTACCTAACTGGCAGATATCATTATTATTGGGATAAGGTAGGTGTGACATAAACGGGGAATGTGATCTTATTAAATGCATAGGTTATTCCAGGACCCACAGCGGACTAGCTCTATTTTCACCATATAACATGATCTCATCACCATTCATTTCGAGTCTAAATAAACTTTCGTTTGCAATTTGTTTTGATGCCTGCAAATAAAAGACCCCATCTAACATGTGAATAACAATCGGAATATTAGCGCGACGATCTAAGAAAAGGGAGCTGTTCAGAAATCTGAATTTATGTTGTCCTGTTTTTTCATAATAGGACCTGCTATATAACTTTTCATATATGTCACTTATTGTCATAGCTCGATATTGCGGTTATGGGTAAAGGGGGTATTTACCCCTTTACCTCAAAAAATTACCAACGGTTATTATGGGATGACCTATCATTTTTTTCTTCCCGAGGTTTGGCTTTATTAGCAGTTATTGCTTTGCCGTCAAGGGAAGATCCGTTCATTTCCTGAATGGCTTTTTCTGCCTCCGTATCATTGGGCATTGTGACAAAACCAAATCCTTTGCTGCGATTCGTGTATTTGTCGATGATTACATTTACCGAACTTACAACTCCGAATTTGGAAAATTGTTTTTTTAAATCCTCGCCTAAAACAGTAGGACTTAGATTAGATACATAAATATCCATGTCTTGAAATTTATTTTGAAAACTAATTGATTGAGGTAACGCAGGTGGTAAAAAAAAGGCTGGAAAGGAAACTTGCTTACTAAGTGCGGGTAGACTCAAACATTTAACCTTACTGAAGGTATGCATTATTATTCAGTCTGCCTAAATTAATTCTTTGAGCTATTGTTAGGGCCGGTAATTTCTCACAGTATAAAACAAAGAGAGGATACAAGGAGGACCGGTTAAATGTTAATAAATCGTCAGGTTCCCTGTAACCTTTTTGGGGCTGCATCGTTTAACAGTTGACAATTCCCAAGACCTATAATTGATTAGTAGCCGTAGCCGGGACAATAACCTATTTCCTCATTCATCTAAAAACCAAAAGAATGAAGCTATCAAAATCTCTACTAAGCGCCATCCTGATTGGCATTGCCATTCAAACAACTGTCGTTTCCTGTGGAAAGGGCGACCAACCAAAACCGAAAGAAAAGCCCAAGCAGAATCAACCGCTGGACAACTGCCCAGCCTGTGGTATGGGTTGATAACTAAAATCTGACATTTACGCTGTAATTTCAAAAAGGTGCCTAAAGTATTATCAGCCGTCGCCTGTAATCTGGATGCGAACATTCTCGCCGCATGTTTGCCTTTGATGGAGGAGTCCAGGATAGAAGCCATAGAGTGGTCTTTTGATGCATTATATAAGGTGAAAGAAGTACCAGCCTGGTTCCGGGAGCTACTGACAACCTTCAGCAATGAAAAGCGGCTCATCGGTCATGGCGTCTTCTTTTCCCTTTTTTCAGGTAAGTGGTTACCTGAGCAGGAGAACTGGTTAAAGCACCTGGAGCAGACGGCCGCTGAGTTCCAGTTTGATCACATCACGGAACACTTCGGATTCATGACTGGCAAGGACTTTCACCGTGGAGCTCCCCTGAATATTCCTTATACTACCGCTACTCTCAATATTGGCAGGGACAGACTGAAACGGATTTACGAAGCCTGTAAACGACCGGTAGGTTTAGAGAACCTGGCCTTTTCCTATTCATTGGATGAAGTAAAACGGCATGGCGCCTTTTTGGAACAGCTACTTGAGCCGGTAAACGGATTCATTATTCTTGATCTCCACAATCTTTACTGCCAGCTTCAGAATTTTAATATCTCATTTGATGAGATGATTGCATTGTACCCATTAGATAGAGTCCGCGAGATCCATATCTCCGGTGGCAGCTGGGATGATTCTGCTGCGGCCCCTGATCGTAGTATAAGAAGGGATACACATGATGATACAGTCCCTCCTGAGGTGTTTCAGTTGCTTGAAATGACCATAGCACGATGTCCGCATCTTAAATATGTCGTGCTGGAGCAACTGGGTAATGGATTGGTAACAGAAGAAAGCAAACGTTGCTTTTATGATGATTTTTTGCAGATGGAGGAGATTGTTCGTAAGAACAGTGATGAAAACGATGCTGATTCCTCCGATCCCTTTCTTCCTCTATCATCTTTATTAACAGGTACTGCTGTCGAAGATATGACCCTGTATCAACAGCAGCTGGAACTTTCTGCTATCTTGGAATCGTCTGCTTCTTATACAGAGGCTATGCATGCGCTTAGGCAGTCCTCCCTGGCTAATTCCGATTGGAGAATAGAGCAATGGGAGCCGTATATGATTGAAACGGCTGTTAAGATTGCGCAGAAGTGGAAGAAGTAGCGAGCGCCATAGAAAGATAGCAGACAGCACGCAAATACGGATAAGTAAAACTATTTACAAGCCTTCCTTTTTTGTCAGTACTACGCTATAGTCCAGTCTCCAACCCGATATTGAACTGTTCTCCGGCGAAGGATACAGCTTGAACTTTTCGGTATAGTTTTTATGAGTTAACTCAAAATTTTTCCTGCCTTTAAAGTCAGGTGGCAGACAGTGAAAATATTTAGTAGTCAAAAAGTTCATTATCTCCATCCCGGATGTATCAACCAGTTCCGCGTCGATAATCCACTGACCATGTAACCTGAATACCCTTCCCTGCTTGTCGGCAGAAAAATACAGCGCCCCGGATATCGAACCAGTGGACAAGGTAACACTATAATAGTCGTCCAGCGACAAGCAATCTGTAATCGTCGGAAAATGCCTGTCGTATTTCCCATTTGGATCATAGCGATAGGAAAAAGTTGTATCGAGCTTTTTTACGTTTTCTCCAATTGTTAATAAGGGTTTGCCTTTATATTGTAAGCAAACAGGATCCGTGTAAGCAGCTGTTGTGTCAAAACCTTCTGTTAAAAATATACTGTCCAAAAGGGTAAGTGTTGCCTTTGGGCTGTCGGCTTGTTTGCTGGTATGGCTGCCGGTACATGAAACTGCCAGCATACAGATTGCGATTAATAACTTTTTCATTAAAATGGGTTGCTCATTTAGAAATGTGGCTAAACGCTCAAATATACACAACTCATATAAAATGTTGCAGTGAACGGTTCCTGTATTATCGGTACTTCGCGAAGCACCTGGTACTTATGCCACCTATCTGTGGTGAGCTGAGTTATTTTAAGCTAAATTGATCGTCTGTGCCCTGAGAGCTTACCCCCTCGTTTTAACTCGTATTAAAAAAATAAACTCACTATTAACGTTTGTTGATTAGCATATACACAGACTTTTAAGCAACTTCCTAATATTACCGCTGCCTGGAATCCGGAACAGCATCGGCGCCGAAAGATTATCTCCTGGAAAACAAGCTTCATCGAAATACTACCCCCTCCTCGTCGAAAAACCGCCTATACTCATCGAAGTCGTTTCCTATTCATGGGAATGTTTTAGAAATTCAGTTCAGATAAGGATAACTGCTTCAAATGACATGGTCATTACAAACTTTACTTATGAAAATTGTCGTCTTTTTTTTAGTGGGTATGTTTTTTGTTTTAGGGGCTAGCGCCCAGGCAGTTTCTGTTGGAGGAAGAATTATTGATGAAAGCGGGCAGCCGGTGGCGTTTGCTTCTGTTGCTGTACTAAAAGGTTCTTCGATCATTGGTCAAAAAATTTCGGCTGAAGATGGCAGCTTTAAGTTAATGATTGACAGTGCCGGCCGGTATGAAATAAAAATCAGACATGCTTCATACGCAGCGTTTTCGAAGGAAATACAATTGCAGGCCTCACTGGATTCAGAAGTACTTGTTTTAAAGAAAAGTGAGAAACAATTACGCGAAGTAACAGTAACGGCCAGTAAACCATTTGTAACGAGAAAGATAGACCGGGTTGTAATGAATGTGCAGGACAATGCCATCGCGACAGGGAAATCTTCTATGGATCTATTCCGCCTGGCCCCGGGTGTCTTCGTAAATAACGGCAATATCTCTATTAATGGCGTATGGGGAACCCGCGTGATGGTGAATGGAAGAATGCTTAATCTGAGAGGAGATGATTTAAAGAACTACCTGGCGAATTTAAAATCGAACGATATTAAATCCATAGAGATTATTGCGCATCCTCCGGCAGAGTATGATGCAGAAGGTAGTGGAGGTATTATTAATATCGTATTGAAGAAAAATCTGAATAGTGGTCTGAATGGTTATGTAGGTGCAGATTATTCCATTGGAGTGGGAAAATACCCTGCCTATCAGCCTTATCTGAGTCTGAATTACAGAAAGAAGAAAGTGGGACTAAGTGGAAGTTATTCTTACGGATGGGAGAAGAATTTTCAGGATATTACCCAGGATAGGAGTTTTACCGATAATGGACAGTATCATGCCGTTACATCATCCACCGGGTGGCGAAATTCAAATAACGTAAAACTGGGTGTCACCTATGATATCAGCAATAAGGAATACCTTGCTATTGACTATACCGGTCAGTTTGGGTGGTACAAGGACACCAGCCGCTCAGTAACAACTATAAACTACCCTGTTCAGCAGAATAATACCCTTTCTGATGGGATATTCCCTTCTCTTACAAAAACGAAGTTTTCGAATATAGGCCTGAACTATGGTATCACTACAGATTCTCTGGGGTCTAAATTTACCCTTGTATCAGACTACACCTATAACGATAGAAATGGGATAAGTGGAACCTATAGCAAGACATTTGATTTCAACAAGACGTTGATTGCAGACACCGTTTTTAATTTTCTGTACCCCAGTATTGCGAAAATATTTACGGCAGATGTTAAGTATAACAAAGTATTTAAGCGGGGAATGGCACTGTCTTTCGGGGGAAAGGCTACTGTTACTGATATTGATAATGATAACGGTTATGAAAATTACAAAAACGGTGAATGGGGGCATATTCCGGGGCTTGGATTCAACTATAAATACAGTGAGAAGATATATGCGGGCTTTGTGAATTTTAGTGGAAGCGCAGCAGGTATGGAGTATAAAATCGGACTACGAGGTGAAAATAGTGATATAACAGGCACCCTAACGGGTGGTGGGCAGGATACCATTGTAAAACGGAATTATTTTAATCTTTTTCCCTCAATCTTTTTAAAGAAGAATCTTAATAAGGATGAAAGCAATGCCATTACGCTTTCTTATAACAGGCGAATTAAGCGGCCTTCCTACTTTGAGTTAAACCCATATAAATATTTTATTGACAACTATACTATACAAACAGGTAATCCCTTTTTGAACCCGCAATTCACTAATGCTGTTGAGCTGGGCTATACATTTAAGAGTCAGTATTATATCGGCTTAAGCTATTCTCATACAAAAGATGTAATTAACCAGGTCATTGAGAATGATCCCGCGCTTAAGCAGATGACAATATTGCGGAAGAATACAGGCAGTAATACTGTCTATACCAGCACATTCAGCATTCCTGTCAGAATAACTGAATGGTGGAATACCAGTAATAATCTATTGCTAACCTACACAGAATCCAAAGCTCCTGAGTTTTCTATTAAGGAAGGATCATTGGTATTGCAAACAGAGCAGGATATCAGTCTTACAAATGGATTTGGTATAAATCTGAATGGATTTTATACACCGAAGGTGGTTACCGGTAATATCGTTACAGGACGTATCGCAAGTGTCGATTTAGGCATACAGAAGAAACTCCTGAAAAATAAGCTCACCATAAAAGCATCTATAAGCGATATTTTTTACACTAATAACTTCAAGGCCACCAGCTATTATAATGAATCAGTTATCAGAATAAGACAGAAGGAACAAAGTCGCATCATTTCAATTTCATCGGTGTACAATTTCAATCTGGGGAAAGCCTTTAAATCAAAAGAGATAAAAAGTAGCAATGCTGATGAGAAAAGCAGGCTAAAATAAAATATTGGTTGCAACAATATGGGGATGCCGAAAACCATTACAAAGAGTAGGCGCAACTTTTCAAATTTAACACTATGTCTACAGAAAAAAAATCAGCAGTTGAAAAAGCTCTTGAGTTTGAAAAATTGAGTGAAAATGAAGCAGGCCAGTTAGCAGGTGGATTTTCCGATGCTATTGCCGAAAGTGACTCCGATGATGGTGGATTTGAAATTAATATTTCAAAATGCCATTGTACTTCTACACCTGAAACAACCTGAGGCCAGTTTTGATCAGGTAGAAGTTCTTCATTCAAAAGCGACAAGAAATAGCAATGCTGAAAAGAAAAGCAGGCTAAACTGAAATGCTTGTTGCAGCAATATGGGGATGCCGAAAACCATTGCAAAGAGTAGGCGCAAATTTCAAAAAATTAACGTTATGTCTACAGAAAAAAAATCAAGCCTTGAGAAAGCTGCTAAATCACTCGATGTTGAAAAACTGAGCGAAAATGAAGCCGGTCAGTTAGCTGGTGGGTTTTCAGACGCATTGGATGCTGAAAGCCTTAGCTCAGGTGATATTAATATCTCAAAATGCCATTGTACTACTAACCCTACGAAACCCACAGAATAAATATCTATGGCGTGAAGCCGTTAGTATAAATTTCTGCAAGGCATTCCTTACACTTAATAAATGAATAGCCTGTCGGATTAAAAAAGGGCGGGCTATTCATTTTAAGCTATGATCTGCTAATTGTCCGGCTACTGATAATCTTGTTTTATTTTTTACTATACTTAAAAGATTGTATTATGAAGAAAAGTCAGTTTAACACCAGTCTGGTTTATGAAAACAAAAATTATATCTATAATGCATTCAGCAATAAATTTATTGCAGTAGATCCGACCATTTCTGACATTCTTGATGCTATCAGAACGCCGGAGAATATAGAAGAACTTTCGGGGTATCATCCAACATTGTATAGTTCCCTTTGTAAAAATGGTTTTTTTGTGGATGATGAGGTGGACGAAGTGGAAAAGGTAAAGGAACTAAGTGCGAAGGTTGATAAGAACGATACGCATTTCGAATTGATCGTTAATCCTACCATGAACTGTAATTTTAAATGCTGGTATTGTTACGAGTCGCACGTGAAAGGGTCGAAGATGAATAAGGAGACAGTCAATAAAACCTGTTCTTTAATTGCAAATATAATTGAATCTAACCCCAACCTTAAATCTTTTCATATTGCATGGTTTGGAGGAGAACCCTTAATGTATTATCGTGATGTTATAGAACCTATCATGGATTTTGCAGAGGACTTCTGTGCCATTCATAACATTTATCTTTCCTGCCATTTTACTACTAATGGCTTTTTACTTACAGATGAGATTATTGAGTCGCTGAAGAAATATACAATTACCGGTCTCCAGATTACCCTGGACGGGAATAAAGAAACGCATAATACCGTGAGGTATGTTAGTGCTACAAGGGGATCGTACGATACCATTATAAGTAATATCGTGAAGTTGTGTGAAAACGATTTTCACGTGGGTATAAGAGTGAATTATACTGCCACTAATATGGATGGTTTTGAAGAGGTTTTTGACGATCTGTGTATGATCTCCAATGAGAAAAGGCATTTCGCCACCATATCCTTTCACAAAGTCTGGCAGGTAAGCGATGACAAAGTAATGTCTGAAAGGGTAAGAAGCCTGATCAGGTTAGTAAGAGACATCGGATTTGTATCGGCGGAAGGCGCCATCCCGGATAGCGTAAGGCACTCCTGTTATGCAGATAAAGTGAACAACGCAACAATTAATTATAACGGTGATGTGTATAAGTGTACTGCACGAAACTTTTCACCTGATGCTAAGGAAGGGGTATTGAATGATGATGGCAAAATTGAATGGAATTCCAAGTTCCATGAGAGAATGGACATTAAGTTCAAAAATAAACCCTGCCTGGAATGCCCTATTATGCCATTGTGTAATGGAGGTTGTTCGCAACATGCTATGGAGAATGCAGGGAAGGACTATTGTGTATATGATTTCGATGAGAGTAAAAAGAAGGAAATAGTGATGAAGAAGCTAATGAATATAATCGATAAAAGTAATAGTAATGAATACAGCCGCTTATAATATAGCCAGTGAGGATTTTTTCTCCGGTATATATTCCAGGGAAGTCCTGGCAAAAGTGGCATGCGGAGAAGAATTGGCGAAATATGATTACTATGAATCGGTTTTTCAGCATGCTTTGAACCTGGCTAAGGGTAAGAAAATAGAGGAGAGTGTCAGGGAGTTTGAAAAGGGAGAGGAGAGGCTTAGTGCAGAAAAGAAAGGATCAGATCTGAACGCTGTTTTGTCTGATTGTTTGTATCCTAAAAAAGCTTATCTGTACTATAAGTTAAAACGGATGTCACTTGCCCGGCTGCTTACTTATAAGTCAATCATTACGAATGAAGGTTTGAAGATATCCCGGGGATTTAATTTCCTGGTATTTGTTCAGACTCAACAATATCATAATCTCGCCAGGATCTTTTTTGCTGAATCAAATGTAAAAGAAGGAATTCGGTTGAGTTACCGGTTGATATGGTTCCTGTTGACCAAAGAATCGGCTGGAGTAAAGTACCTGGATAAAATAGCGCTTCCTGTAGAGGAGGAAGAGTCGCAACTAAGGTGTGCAATGACTTACCAGGTGCTGTTTGAATTATTAGGTGTGCTGGCCAGGATGAAGAATAATGTGGCGCTCTATCTGAAGTCTTTGATTATTTTCCTGGAAGAGCTTATTCAGCATTTCAATGTGTGTAACGAAAGGGAGCATACGCTCAGGAATTTTCTGATTGTATTCTCGGGCATAGATCTTCACGACCGGAGCCGTTATATTAATGCCGCTAATCATTTTTTACAAACTTCAAAGGACATGTTTCCTAATACTGAAAGAGTTATTAAGTTATTCTATTGATTGCGAGTAATATTAACACAATAAATCAGTTAAAAATGAAGAAGCTAAAAGATTTATTTGCTAAAAAGAGTAAGCCTGCATTGGAGAAATGCACGGCTTTCGAGATAAAAAAGGAAGAGTCGGATGTGTTGTATGGTGGGTTTAAGGAATATAAGCCGCCTATTTATGAACAGGATGATTCTACTAATTATTCGTTCAAAACTACCGAGTTGTTAATCGATATTAATCAAACTAAATAAAGTATCATGTCACAGAAGAAAAAGAACAAAAAGGAAAAACCAAAAGACAAAAAAGACAACATCGTGGATGTTGATAAACTGAAGTCATTTGGAATTATTAAGGGTGAAGGTGATGACGATATAGAGGAGATTGATGGGGGTGATATTTCGGGAGGAAAAACAGATGATGATACCACTGTCGATACGCACTGGCCGACTACAGGAGCGTAATGCATAACGGGATGTGGCAACAGATTTTTAAACTCCAATGCAATGGCTTTATTTAGTAAAAAATACAAGTTTTATAAACAGTTGGACTACATGGATTGTGGCCCCACCTGTTTGCGCATGATTGCTGCCTACTACGGGGAAGAGTATTCGCTGGATTACCTGAGGGCAAATTCATATATTACCAAGAATGGCGTTAGTTTATTAGGATTGAGTGAGGCAGCAGAGAAGATTGGATTCAAAACGCTGTCAGCGAAACTGAGTTACGATCAGCTTACCCAGCAAATTCCTCTTCCCTGTGTGTTGCACTGGAATCAGGAACATTATGTGGTACTGTATGCGGTGGAGAAGAAAAATGTTTTTCGCCCGGTAGAAAGGATTGTTATTGCAGATCCGGGGCATAATCTGGTAAGGGTAGAGCGGGATGTTTTTGAGAAGTGCTGGGTTAGTTCGGCCGACAAAAGGGGAATTGCGCTATTGATGGAGCCTACTCCTGAGTTTTATCGTAACTCAGAAGAAGAACAGGCAGTAAGGAGCGGATTCGGCTTCCTGGTGGGCTATTTAAGGCCTTATAAGCGTTATTTCGTTCAGTTGATCCTGGGGATGTTGCTCGCCAGTCTTATTAGTATGTGTTTCCCCTTTCTTACGCAAAGCCTGGTTGATTTCGGCGTGAGCCGTAAGAAGATGGACTTTATATATTTGATCCTGCTTTCTCAGTTACTGCTTTTCCTCGGAGGAATAGCGGTAGATCTTATAAGAAACTGGATTTTGTTGCATATAAGTACGCGCATTAGTATCAGCATTATTTCGAATTTCCTGATTAAGCTGATGAAACTTCCCATTAATTTCTTCGAGTCGAAAAATGTGGGAGATATTACACAGCGTATCAATGACCATAAAAGGATTGAATCTTTCCTGACGGGATCGACCCTTAGTACCCTGTTTTCTATCATTAATCTCTTTGTTTTCTCTTTTGTACTATCCCTTTACAATACAAAATTGCTGGTGGTATTTGCACTTGGAAGTGCGTTATCTATTTTTTGGATCTCTATTTTTCTGAAGAGAAGGAAGAATATTGATTATAACCGTTTTCAAAGAGCCAGGGAGAATCAAAACAGCTTGTTTGAAATTATAACAGGCATGCAGGAGATTAAACTTTACAATAGCCAAAGAGCGAGAAGATGGGAGTGGGAGCGTATTCAGGCTAAATTATTCAAGGTGAATATTAAGAGCCTCGCATTAGAGCAATACCAGGGGATAGGCGCTTCTTTTTTCACGCAGCTTAAGAATATTGTGATAAGTTATCTGGCAGCCAAGCTGGTTATTGAGCAACAGATCACGCTTGGTGTGATGCTCAGTATATCCTACATAGTAGGGCAGATGAACAGTCCTTTAGACCAGATCATTTCATTTATAAAAAGCGTTCAGGACGCAAAAATAAGTCTTGACAGGCTTAATGAAATTCACAGCAAGCCTGAGGAAGAAACAAGTGAAGACCTTATTGGGTATAACGAGAATAAGTGGCCGAGGGAACCAGAAAATGGTTCGGATGCACTGTATTTAAGTCATGAGCTTTTTACCAAAAGCATCCGGCGAAATACGGGCGATGGCATTTCTATCTCCAATCTTTCCTTTAGATATGGATCACCTAAAAGTCCGCTTGTGTTGAAGAATGTCAGTATGCATATTCCGAAGGGTAAAGTTACTGCCATCGTAGGGGCAAGTGGAAGTGGGAAAACCACTTTGTTAAAATTATTGTTGAAGTTCTATCCACCTTCAGAGGGGCAGATTTTAGTTGATGAAGTGAATCTTCAGGATATATCTGCTCAGTTGTGGCGTAACAACGTAGGCACTGTAATGCAGGATGGATTCGTTTTTTCCGATTCCATAGCAAGAAATATTGCTGTTGATGGAGAAAGAATTCAGGAGGAAAAACTTTATGAGGCGGTTAGGATTGCCAACATGCATGAATTTATTGCGAAGTTGCCTTTAGGATTCACTACCCGGATCGGCAATTCCGGATCCGGCTTAAGCGGTGGCCAGAAGCAGCGGTTATTTATAGCCAGGGCAGTATATAAGGATGCGAAGTATTTATTTTTTGATGAGGCGACCAGTGCACTAGACGCAAACAATGAAAAAGTGATCATGGAGAACCTGAACCAGTTTTACAAGGGAAGAACGGTAGTGGTGATAGCGCATAGGTTAAGTACTGTAAAAAATGCCGATCAGATTATTGTGATGAAAGATGGAGAAGTAGTAGAAGAAGGTCATCATACTGAACTGACAAGAGTCAAAGGGTATTATTTTGAATTAGTTAAGAATCAGCTGGAATTGGATGTCGCATAAATAATAAAGATATGCCAGAGAATAACCAATCTTTAGAAATCAGAAGTAATGAGATGGAGGAGGTGGTGGGAAATATCCCTGTATGGATTATCCGTTGGGGGATAACTGTTTTATTTGCGGTAGCTGTATTAGGTTTGCTGATTGCTAACTTAGTTCGCTATCCTGATATGCTTCATGCAACAGTGCTGATGCAGAGCGAAAATCAGCCGGGAAAAGTAACGATAAGGAGGACGGATGAAAATGCTAACTTCAAATTTAATTACCTGGTGAAAAGCGGGGATCAGGTCGTTCCCGGTGATACACTGCTAACACGATATGATCCCAAGACAGATCAGAATTATTATACAATCACCCCTATGGGAGGTAAAATTTATATAACGAAGGGGATCGATCAGAAGAATACATTAGATCAGATTATATGGGTGGTGCCTAAATCATCCAGAGCTGAAATAAAAGTAAAGTATAACAGCAAGCGTGCCGGTAACGTGAAGGTGGGTCAGTCGGTTAAAATTGAACTGTCTGATTTTCCAAGTAATGAATATGGATTTTTAGAGGGAACTATTTCCTCCATTCTTCCGGTGCAAATGGATGGGGAGCATCTGGCTTATGTTGAGCTGAATCAGAAGAAGATCATTACGTCGGAAAATAGGGAAATACCACTATTGCCGGTAATGGAAGGTAGTGCTGAGATAGTGTTAAGTAACAGAAGCATTTTTCAGAGAATTTTTGGAAGTATGTTTAATTGATCCTGGTTAGTAGCCTTTTTTTGAGGAATTATATTTTTTGCATATATTGGTTGTTCGTAACCCATTTCTATCAAATATATCATCTGCAATCCAGTACTCAATAAATAATATGCAGAAAGGATGCTTAAAAGACTACGGTAAAGTTGTTGTAAGAACCCCTCTATACTCTTATCAGTGTTTATTTGATCAGCAGAATAGCACACTGGACCTCGATAAGGTCGTTATTTCCATGTTGGAAGATCCCGTATTTATTGAAGGCCTTTATTGGAGTTCGCCGCAACTTTATGAAACGGTACTGGAGTTTAAAAACGGACATCTTGATGCTTCCAGGCAACACAAACTAATGCATACTTTGAAAAAGTATGCTATTCGTGCAAGTACACGGTCGACGCCTTATGGTATTTATGCAGGATGTGCTTTAGTTGACATGGATAATCGTAGGGAGCTGGCTGATAATATCGCCGGGCGAAAGGTGCGTATTGACATAGGTTTACTTCAGCAGATTGTAAAAAAGATAGAGAAACACCCTGCCTTGTGGATGCATCTTCGGTACCAGGTAAACGACTCTTTATATCATATTGCTGGTCAATACCGTTTTGTAGAAACGATCGTAGAAGAAGGTAAATACCAGTATCAAATCAGTTCTATTGATCAGACAGATCTATTGGAAAGGCTCATTATTCTGATTCGGCAACAGAAGACCCTTACTATTGCCGATATGTATACGGAGCTTGGTGAAGGCAACACTTATGAAGAGTTTGAAGTTTTTATAGGGGAACTTATAGAAACGCAACTATTGGTTAGTGAGTTGCAGATAAGATTGACTGCTAAAGAGGAAACAGCGCGTATCCAAAACGCACTGGATAGACTGGCAAAACTGCCTGTTGCGGCAGCTGTGCCCTTTTTTGATTTATTCGAAGAGATCCAGGCAACAATAAACAAATTTGAAGAGCTCCCCCTTGGCGCTTTGCCGATCGATGATATAAGACATTTGGAAATGACGTTGAAGGAGTTGGATATTGAGGTGGCGCAACGTCATATTTTTCATGCAGACCTGAAGCAACCGGCGCCTGCTTCATTTGTTTTCCCCAGATCAGGCTTACAGGAAATGGGGAAAGCAATATCCCTGTTAGGCAAACTTTCGCATGCAATTTCGCCTTTGGAAGTACAGCTGGACCGGTTTAAAAAAAAGTTTACTGAGAAATATGAAACGCTGGAGGTCCCATTGGCCGAGGTGTTAGACCCTGAGTTTGGCATCGGATTTCCTGCTACTGACAATATTGGCAATGTGGCGCATAACTCGTTAGCCGAGAGAATGAATTTGCCCGCCAGAAAAAAAATTAGTAAAAAAGGCAATGAATGTAATGCCTGGTTACTGGATAGGATGGAATCATGGGATAGAGGTACCTTGAGAAAGGGAATCCAGCTACAGGATAAAGATTTTGAGAAACTGGAGGATAAATCAGACCAGCTTGCCAATTATTTTACTGTGATGGGCGCCTGCTTACCCTCCGGCGATATGTTGCTACAGCATGTAGGTGGTGCACATGCCAATATATTATTGGGCAGGTTCGCACATCTGGGAAAGGAGATGAGTGCTTTTTGTAAGGAGCTTGCCGTAGACGAAATAAGGGCGAATGAGCATATAGCCTTTGCAGAGATCATACATATTCCTGAAGGCAGGGTAAGTAATGTTGCGCGAAGGGAGCAATTTTTTGACTATGAAATTCCATTCCTGGGTGCTAGTGCCGTGGATGGCGAAAGGCAGCTGACTATTGAAGATCTAATGGTTTCCATTCAACGGGACGAAATTGTTCTGCGGTCGCGTAAATGGAATCAACGTGTAGTGCCAAGATTATCTAATGCCCATAATCATGCAAACAGCTCCATAGCTGTATATAAATTTTTAGCCGCACTGCAGCACCAGGGAAAGTCAGGTTTTGAAATCAGCTGGGGATCGCTTGCTCAGCATAAGCGTTTTTTACCTCGTATCAGTTATAAGCATTTCATTTTGCATCGCGCTACCTGGTTTTTGCGGGAATCTGATATACAGGATATCATGCGCGCTGACGACCAATTGGCAGCACTCAGGCTTTTTCTATCCAGGTGGGAAGTTGCAAAAATGGTGTGTTTCTGTGAAGGCGATAATGAACTGTTCATTGACACAGAGAATGACACTTATTTGCAGGTATTGCTAAGAGAGATGCGGGGATGTAATACGGTAAAACTGGTGGAGTGGTTATTTGATAACAGTACGTCTGATCATGGCGGGTATGGGGCACCTTTCGCACAACAGTTTATACTTCCCTTAGCCAAGCAGCAACCAGTGAGGATGCATTCATTTGCGAAAAAAGGGGAGGGCAAAACTCAACGTGTTTTTGAGCCTGGTAGCGAATGGGTGTATTTTAAAATATTCTGTGGCGCGCAAGCGTCAGATAAAATTTTATTAAAGGTGATAAAGCCGGGTATCGACTTTCTGTTGAAGGAAAAGGTGATCGATCGGGCTTTTTTCATTCGTTATACTGATCCGCATTACCACATCCGGTTCCGGTTACATTTGGTTGATAGTGGGGGAGGTGAGGATTATTCTGTAACCACAAAGCATATTTACAATATATTGCATCCATATTTAGAAGAGAAGCTGGTTTGGAAGGTACAACAGGATACTTATCAGAGAGAGATAGAACGATACGGAGAGGATTCTATGTTGCTAACTGAAGAGATTTTTTTTCATGATAGTCTTTCGTTTCTCACCTGTATGGATGAGGAAGACTTCGAAGATGATCAGCAGATAAGATTTTTAGCTTCCATCAAAAATATGGATAACTGGCTATCTTTGTATGGAATGTCATTGGAGGAAAGAATTACTTTCTGTACTGAGATGTCTGACGCTTTTTCCCTTGAATTTGGGCGTGATGTAAAAAAGCAGTTAAATGCACAATACCAGGAATGGAGAAAGCCGATGGCTGATTTTTTAAGTGGAGAGCGATTTAATGACATCTTTGTTGAAAGGGCCATCAGGTTAGAGCGTGTGGCATTGCCTGTAGACAATATCTCAAGCTACATACACATGAGCATGAACAGGTGGTTTACTACGGAACAACGTTTTATGGAATATATGGCATATTCTTTTTGCGGAAAGTATTATAATCAAATAGTGCATCAGAAAAATGGCGCGCAGTAACGAGTTTTCTATATATCCTAATCGATCAGCAAAGCCGCTGTTACATATTTTGTACTGGTCAATGATGTTGTTTTTTATCATGGCTATTACATCATACTCTTTCAAGGCCAGTATTTTTTATACGGAAAGCGTACTCTTTTCCTGCAGTGTACTGTTGAATGCTATCCTGATTCATTACTTTGTGTGTTATTTTGGTTTTCAGCATATAAGGAAAAAGAGATGGGCCTTAATTATCGTGGATATCCTGGCTATATACTTTATATCTTTATTAATAACAACCTCTTCTTTGAACCTGTTGAAATATCTGTATCCTGAAAATGCAGTTATTGGCAGGTTGTATCAGAATTTTGCTGTGAACAGTTTCAGGAAGGCTTTTAATGGTGAATTGCTCCTGTGGATATTTTCCTTAATAATATGGTTTAATACCTTTGGAATTATTATTAAAATAGGTAAAGATTTTCATGAAAGTTCCCTGGAGAAATTAGCTATTGCCCAGGAGAAGAATTCCATGGAAATAAGCTTTCTGCGTGCACAGATACAGCCACATTTTTTATTCAATACCTTAAACAGCATATATGGGTTGATTATTCATAATGAGGAAGCCAGCAGAGTGGTCATACAGTTGTCCAATTTACTACGGTTTTCCTTATATGATAGTGCAAAAGAGCATATTACACTTAAAGAAGAGATCGAATTTTTAAGTAATTACCTGCTACTTGAAAAAATGCGGTATAAAGAGAGCCGGGTGCAAATAGAATATGATTTTGAGCAAATTGAAAACAAAGAAAAAATTATTAAACCCTTAATTTTAATTAACTTTATTGAGAACGCCTTTAAGCATGGGATAAATGCCACTATAAAGAACGCATGGATAAAGTTATCTATGACAGAACAAGATGGTATTTTGACTTTCCATTCTGCAAACAACAAACCCATTGCAGCCAATGGCAAAAGGAATCATGAATCCAGCGGTGGTCTTGGACTTAAAAATGTACGACGTAGACTAGAGTTGGAATATCAAACGCGCTACAGCCTGGACATAAAAGAAACAGACGATGTCTATGAGGTGGCGCTGGTGCTAAAGTTATAACCTATATGACCCTTACCCTTTTACGATGAAAGTCCTGATAGTTGACGATGAACCCATAGCCCAACAAATACTGGAGAATCTATCCAGGAAAGTAAGTTACTTAGACATAGTAGGTATTTGTGACAATGCGATCGTTGCATTGGAATCGATACAGGAAATGCAACCAGATTTGATTTTTCTGGATATACAAATGCCGGAGATGACGGGATTGGAGATGTTGCGTATTCTCCGTCAAAAGAATATCCTGGTTATATTTACAACTGCTTTTCATGAATATGCCCTCGAGAGTTATGAATTGGATGCGGTAGATTATCTGCTTAAGCCAGTGGCATTTGAGCGCTTCCTCAAAGCAGTCACTAAAGCCAACGAGCTTTTTAAATTGAAGCAAATACAACAGTCTTCCATCAACGCCGCTAAAAATAGCGAGACCAAAAATTACGTATGGGCTAAGGAGGGGCGTAAGCGGGTGCAGATATGTATAGAAGACATTATCCTGGTGCAGGCGTTAAAAGATTATATGGAATTACAGTTGCCAACCGGGAAGGTTATTTTAAACATCACTATGAACAAAATAGAGGAATTGCTGCCTCCTCCTTCTTTTTTACGTGTTAATCGTTCCTGCATTGTGCGTAAAAGCGCTATTAAATACATTCAGGACATGCATATAGAAATTAACCTGCCTACGGTAAAAAGGATTCCCATAGGCCCAACCTATTGGGAAGATGTGAAAAAGCATATAGTGGAATTATTTTAATATAAGAGGTAAGAGCGCTTCTCTGTCGAAAAACGCATGTGTTTGGTCGAAAGAATTATGTTTCTTTTTTATAAAAGATAAACTTGGGATTACATTATTATTAATCCTAAATCTAACTCTATGCCGACCCAAAAACTTCAAATCAAAAAACGCGTCGTTTGTAAGTGTAAAGCAGAAGAGCAACCTGTAGTTCTTAAAAATAACCGCGACGCTAAAACACCACCTGACACCACCGTTACTATTCCCCCTACTGGTTTTACTACTTTTTGATTGCTGAGCAGGCCGATATTTACACGATTATTTCCAACAGCTACGGACAACCGCTTTTCTTTAAGATGCTATCGCCTGCCTTGGAAAGGTATAACGACAAACGCCGGAGATAATACCTCCGGCGTTTGCCGTTATGCCCGAAATTGAAGGATTTTATAGAAAAGTAAAAAGCCGCAGGTTGAGATAAATCGACAAAACGCTGAACAGATTATGCAGTATCTATTCGTTTATTTGAATGATACTAATCAAATCATTTTAACCACAATTTTCCATGAAAAAAGAGTTATTTACTGGAACTGCTGTTGTCATCGCATTGCTGGTGGCCGGTTGCCAGAAAAAGCAATCGGAAAGTATTACTCAGTTGAGTCCACCCACAACGTTAAGCGTCGCACCTGCATTAGGAACATTGCTGGATAGTGCTATTTATCGCATCAGGGCGTTCTCTTCGCTACCAGCAGGCCCGGTAGTTGAAGTAACTGGAAACTCAACCGCTGCAGGTGCTAAAATTCAGCAATGGGGATGGTTTCCTAATAACGGACAGAAATGGAAGCTTATAAAAATCGATGCCACTTATTATAAGCTGGTCAATGTTACGAGTAATAAATGTCTCCAGTCGCCATCGGCAACTTCGGGAGAGATATTACAGCAGGGAACCGATGATGGCTCTGATGCACAACGCTGGGCAATTGCCTATTCCGGCAATAACAATGTTTTTTCGCTGACCAACAAGCAAACAGGTATGAAAATGGTTGTTGATCCTGAAGATAGTGTGCCAGGCAGAAAAATCAAACAGAAAAGTAGTGTAACAGGCACGCAGGATCTCTTTGAATTCCGTAACCTCAATTTTCAGAATCCTTTAATTACTGGCAGCCGTCCTGATCCCTTCATAGCGCAGAAAGATGGATATTATTATTTCCTGTATACTAAAGGTAATAAGATAGGCATTACGAAAACTCCATCCGTATCATTACTGGCGGCTATGCCTGAGACCATCGTCTGGACTCCTCCCACTGGTACGGCGTATTCGTCTAATATATGGGCGCCTGAATTACATTTCCTGTCAGGCAAGTGGTATATCTATTTCGCTGCTGATGATGCAGGTGGAGATGATAATCACCGCATGTTCGTACTGGAGAATCCCAATGCAGATCCAACAACCGGAACATGGACATTCAAAGGAAAGATATTTGATTCAACTGATCAATGGGCTATTGATGGTTCGGTATTGACCATTGGCACTAAAAATTACTTCATATGGTCGGGTTGGGAGAATGTGGCTACCAAATATAAACAGTATATATACCTTGCTCCGATGTCCAACCCATGGACCATCAGCGGTGCCAGGGTGGCTGTATCATCGCCTACCAATACCTGGGAAAAATATGAGCCCAGTTCATTAGGACTTGGCGTTAATGAAGGTCCTATCATGCTGCAGAAAGATGCCAGTAGTCCGGTATTCATTATATATTCCGCAAGCCGGTATACGAGTGACAATTATTGCCTGGCACAGATACAGTTAAGAAGCGGAGGTGATCCCACCGTTGCCGCCGACTGGATAAATAAGAAACAGGTGTTTGTCAGAAATGATGCTAACAGTGTTTATGGACCAGGGCACAACGGCTTTTTTACCAGTAGTTATACCGACGCAAACGATGTGTTGCATACCGAAAACTGGTTTGTATATCATGCGCGCAGTGTAGCCGCCACTACAAATGGAGGCAGACCGGCGAGAATACAAAAGCTAACCTGGAATACAGATGGATCACCAAACTTTGGCGTAGCCGGAGCTACAGGTGTTGATATTCCTATTCCGATAGGTGACTGATAAGGTTATCAGGGTTGTTTATGGGGCCGACCTAAAAGCAGCTTTTTTGCTTTTGGGTCGGCCCTGTTTTTAGTGCCCGGTAGCGGTACTTTTGCTGGATCTCTTTTAAAATTTATAAAGATAATTTACTGTGAGCCTGGCACCATTTCCTTTCACATAGCCAAGGTTATCAGACATCCATTGAGAAGGAATAGTAAAGTAATTTTTATTCAATAGGTTTTCTATACCGATTTGGACAGCGTCTACTACCGTTACCTTCACTTCTGCGACACAGAACTCATTTTAGTTAACTACCGGGAAATTTCCTCCATCGATAGCGAGATTCGCGCCAGTGATATAGGAGGCGGCGGGTGAAACAAGGAAGTAGATCAGTTCAGCTGTTTCTTCCGGAGCGGCCATTCTTCCCAGCGGTACGCCACCAACTCTTTCGAAAAGCTTTTCAGTCATTTTCTCCACAGTAATATCTGCCTGTTTTGCATAATCCTCCAGAAAAGCGGTCATAGCCTCCGTTTTATTTAAGCCAGGAGATACGGTCACTACTCTTATACCTTTATCGGCAACTTGTGTGGCCAATGCTTTACTATAGGTATTCAATGCTGCTTTTGCGGTACTATAAGCCATAGTAGACTCCCAGATAGGAAACTGACTACTAGTGGTGGAGATATGAATGATCACGCCACTTTTTTGCTCCAGCATTTTGGGTAGTAAAGCCCTATCGAGGCGAACAGACGAGAGCAGGTTAACTTGCAGGGCCTGGTTCCAGTGTTCGTCCGTCAGGGTACTAAATCCTCCACCTGGATAGGTGTTTGCTCCCATGTTATTGATCAGTATGTCTATGTGCCCGAATTGCTCGTGAATGAAATTGGCTACTTTGTTCACTTCTTCAGCCTTTGATAAGTCTGCGGCAATAAAGGTGTATGTGGCACCCTGCTCATCCGGTGGATTTCGGGCTGTGACAATAACAGTTGCACCTGCCTGCTCTAATCGTTTAACAATAGCTTTACCGATTCCCTTTGTTCCTCCTGTCACCAGGGCGATTTTACCTTGTAATATCCCATTAGTGGTTTGTCTACTTTCCATACTAAATGTTTTTAATTGCGTGTTATTCGTTTACCGAAAAAATAGATTTATTTTAGTTTCATAAAGTAACTAAAACTGTTGCTTGTAATTATTCTCACAGCACTAATTGGTAGTGACGTTTATGTAACTAAAAGCCGAAAAGTGGTAACATTCATGTAACCAATGAAGAAATTGAAAGAAGATATACCCGCCTGCCCGATTGTTTACACGATGACCTATTTAGGCGGGAAATGGAAACCTATTATCCTGGGACGGCTCTTAAAGGGACCTGTTCGGTTTGGTAAGCTAGCGGTACAAATACCGGATATATCACGTAAAATATTAACTGAACAACTGAAGGAGTTAGAGGAAGATGGACTGATTATCCGGCATAGCTATAACGAGAAGCCGCCACGTGTTGAATATGAATTAAGCGAGATAGGCCAAACGGTTATTCCTGTTTTATTGGCTATGACAGAGCTGGGGAGCAAAATGCATGAAGCTATAACCAGACATAAGCGTGTTGCTACAGGCGCTTAGTGATTGCTATTTCCCCTGCCCTCTCATCTCAATCCTGTACCGGATGGCTTTAGCCATTCGGGAGTCCAACGTATCAAAATGACCCCCTGGCATGCTTCATCCTTTCTCGGTGAGGCAGTACTACCTATGGCTTACTTTAAACTTACCAAAAGGATATCAAAAGGATACCAAAAGGATATAAAAAGGATATAAAAAGGATATCTATATATCAAATGGATATTGAAGTGACCTTTAAATACTATTTTAGTCTCCATTTGATAAGCTATTGGTAAGTTCTTCGTATATTAGAGATACTGAGACTGTAAACTTGTAATCTATAACCTCAAAAAACCTTTTTTATGGCCATTGTTAAAGACAATATCCTCCTGAAGCTTGTACGGGGCACCCTCGGTAAGCAACTCACGATCTACGAACGGAATGGGCAGATCATTATGGCGACGAAACGCGGTCCATCAAAGAAAAAGCCTACACAAAAGCAGTTAGAAGCAAGGCTTAAGATGACTATTGCTTCGGGACGTGCACAGCGGGCGCTGGCCGATCCGGAGGTAAAAGCCTACTATGCGTCGCTGGCAGGGCCAGGACAAAATGCCTATAATATAGCAGTGAAAGACGCTTACCGCAGTCCTGAGGTTCAAAGTATCAGATTAGAAGAAGAGGAAGTTGTGGTGACTGCTAAAAATGAGTTCCGTGTAGCAGAAGTGGAGGTAACGGTAGTAGACGCTGAGGGTGTTGTTAAGGAGCGCGGGAAGGCTATCCTGGGCTGGAACGGAGTAGATTGGCATTATAAGGCAACTGTGCTGCCTGCAGGCGGTAAAGTCATCGTGGAGGTGGTAAGTCTGCCCGAGAAACTAACGGTGAAGGAATTGCTGCTTACATAAAAAACGTCTTCACTGTTTACGCATGGCTTCTTCCTGGTTGGGGAGTTTTGCCTGTATAGCTGAAATAATCTCCCATTTGCGCGCCTGCGCGAATTATTTTGACACGTTTTGTTCCCCCGTTGAAAGTGGGCAGGCGTAGCCTTGCCACAGGCTTTCAATTTGATCCTTGATGGATCAGGTCGAATCCTTGAGCACTTAACGGGGCTTGAAAGATGATGCTACTGCGGGAATCGAATTTACTTTGATTGGATGATATGCATTTATGAAAAGAAACCCATGATTATCAACTTCTAAGACATTTAGATAGCAGTGAATAAAATACGTTCGTTTATTTTGGCAATTTGGTAATTTTAAAGCGACGCTTTTAAAATGAAACAAATGAGGCATAAAGAAAGAGATATCTCACCCAGAAAAATAGAAATTGCCAGGCAGTTTTTGTTTGAGCTAGATAAACATCTAACTGAACTAAAAACGGGACAAGTAGAAAAGTCGATCGAACTCAATGAAATTGCGGAACGATTGTTTATAGTTCCTAATCATATGAGCGACACCGTGAGAGAAGTATTAGGCAAATCGCCTTGCGAAATCTACGAGAATAAATTAGTAGAAATAGCCAAAGATATGCTTGAAAATTCAAACAAGCCAGTCAACGAAATCGCGAGAACTTTAGATTACGACCCCTCTAATTTTACCAAGTTCTTTAAGAGTTATGCAGGATTAACGCCCTCAAAATACAGGAAATCAAAAACAGAACACTTCACCATTTAAACAGAATAGCTCACCATTTATTTTTCTCGGGGCTTTCTAGTTTTGTCATCAATTAAATAATAAAATGATGACAACAAAAAAGACAGTCCTGATTACAGGCGCCAATCAGGGACTTGGATTTGAGACAGCGAAACAACTAGCTGAACTTGGTTATTATGTTTACATGGGAAGTCGTGATAGATCCAAAGGAATAGCAGCGCAGAAAAAATTAAATGAATCAGGACTTAGTGATGTGGAGTTTATTGAGATAGACGTAACAGACATCAATTCAATAAAATCGGCAAAGCAGGAATTAGCAGCAAAAACACAACAATTAGATGTGCTGATCAATAATGCAGGCATCTCAGGGGGGAGCCCTCAAAATATGTCCACATACGAAATGGAAAATTTGCGAAAAGTATTTGAAACTAATTTTTTTGGAGCGGTACAAACAACACAACAGTTTATTGATTTACTAAAAGAATCTGCAGCGCCACGAATAGTAAATGTTTCAAGCGGATTAGGTTCTCTCCAGTTTAGTAATTCTCATGATTTTGCATTCTATGCCTACGGATGTTCCAAAACAGCATTAAATGCCTTTACTGTAAGTTTAGCGAAGGAATTTCGGAATACAAATTTCAAAATAAACAGTGTTGAGCCGGGCTATACAGCAACAAACCTCAATCAATATCAGGGCACACAAACCGTAGAAGAAGCGGTTGGTATAATTGTCAAATCTGCAACCCTGGGTCACGATGCACCAACAGGAAAGTTTTTCTGGAAAGAAGGCGAATTTGCCTGGTAAAAAACTACAGGCAGAAGCATTTTCACTAGCATGGTTATTGACGTGTAGCCAGTAACTGCTGGACTAAAGATTATTGGTTGAAAGAAAAAGCCGTCTTAATTATTATTGAAGACGGCTTCTTCCTTTTTTAGTGCCCGGTAGCGGTTACTTACCCTGCAGGTTTGCCAGGCTTGCGGGATAGCGTTCTCCGTGAATGCTGATACTGTCCAAAGCCTTATTGATATTGGCTAAATCATCATCGCTCAAGGTGATGTTTACACCGCCTATATTTTCTTCCAGGCGAGTCATTTTTGTGGTTCCCGGAATCGGTACAATCCATGGCTTTTTCGCCAGCAACCATGCCAATGCAATCTGTGCTGGCGTTGCGTTATGCTCTCCCGAAATTTTTATTACAAGGTCAACAATGGTTTGATTCGCTTCGCGGTTTTCTTTGGTAAAACGAGGAATGACATTTCTCCAATCGGACTTGTCAAATTCGGTGTCCGCATTCATCTTACCCGTTAAAAATCCTTTGCCCAACGGGCTAAACGGAACGAAGCCAATGCCCAATTCTTCAAGCAATGGAATGATTTCTTTTTCAGGTTCGCGCCAGAACATAGAGTACTCGCTTTGCAAGGCCGTTACGGGTTGTACGGCATGCGCCCTGCGTATACTTTTCTCTCCAGCTTCACTCATACCGAAGTGTTTTACTTTACCTTCGGCAATCAAATCTTTTACGGTTCCGGCAACATCTTCAATAGGTACATTCGGGTCCACGCGGTGTAGATAAAACAAGTCGATATAATCGGTTTGCATATAACGCAGCGAGTTTTCCGCTACCTGCCTGATGCGTTCCGGGCGACTATCCAATCCGTCTGTATTCCTGCCGTTTTTAAAGCCGAACTTGGTAGCGATGATTACTTTATCACGTACATGGTGCAATCCTTTTCCTACCAATTGTTCATTGGCGCCTTGTCCATATGCTTCTGCAGTATCAAAGAAAGTAATTCCCGATTCATATGCTTTTTGAATGAGTGCAATGGCATCGTTTTCATTTGTTGCCGGACCATAACCATGGCTTAATCCCATGCAGCCGAAGCCAAGTTCGGACACTTCTAGTCCTGAGGCTCCTAAGTGTCGTGTTTTCATGTTGTATTTTTTTAGCTACAAAATTGTGAAGGATGGGGGAGCCGTTTTGTATACAGATTACTGGGTTTCCTACCAATATTACTGATTGGGAAGGCCGGTATCAAAAGGGATCTGTAATTTTGTAGCGATAAAAGAATAAGGTATGGAAGACATTGTAAGAATTGACAGCATTACGCAATACAATACCATGCGGGGCATAACTACCAAGCATCCTCTGGTTACAGTGATTGACCACTCGAAAGCGCTGCCGATGCCTGCCAGGTCATTCAACTTTGGTTTGTATGCGGTTGGTTTGAAAGAACTGAACTCCGCCCAGTTGCGTTACGGAAGAAAGCACTATGACTACCAGGAGGGAAGTCTGGTATTTGTAGCGCCCGGACAGGTGGTAGGTGTGCAACCTGGCGTTGAATCATTTGCCCCGAAAGGCTGGTCATTGCTCTTTCATCCCGACCTGATAAACGGCACTCCGTTGGGCAAACACATTCAGGAATATTCCTTCTTTTCGTATGATGTAAATGAAGCGCTTCATCTGTCGGATAAGGAGAGGGGTATTGTGATTGATTGCTTCTCAAAGATCGAGTATGAGCTCGATCAAAATATAGACAAGTACAGCAAAGGACTGATTGCATCAAACATCGAGTTGTTGCTCAATTACTGCATCCGTTTTTACGACCGCCAGTTCATTACGCGCGACAATGCAAACAAAGGAATGCTGGAACGGTTTGAATACTTATTGAAAGGCTATTTTTCATCCGATAAACCGCAGAACGAAGGCTTACCTTCCGTAGCTTATTTCGCGGAAGCCCTACATTTATCGCCCAACTATTTTGGTGACCTGGTGAAGAAAGAAACCGGCAGATCTGCTCAGGAATACATTCAATCAAAAGTGATAGATTTGGCGAAAGAGAGAGTGTTTGACATGAATAAATCTGTGAGTGAAATTGCCTATGAATTGGGCTTTAAATACCCGCAGCATTTCACCCGTTTATTCAAACAAAAAGTTGGGGTTACGCCGAATGATTACCGGACGTTGAATTAAATAGTTTTTTGCTGACATTGTCATTCTCCATTAATTATGTCGCCTGCTCTGAATGACCATTCCATATGTTTGCCAATATCTTGTCGTATCAGCATATTTAGCTGTGCAGTATGATGTTGGGTATGTCGAAGGTTATAAAGTAGAATTTCCAAAATCGGATAATCCATATCATTTGGCCCGTCGATATATCCTACGGGCCTGTTACCTCGCAAATATCTGCCACCTTCATAAAATTACGAAATGCCGTAAAAGGATTTCAAAATGAATTTCTTGTAATAATTTGATATTCAGCTAATTATCAGATGGCACTTTAATTGACTTCATGGGGAAACAAAATTTCTTTTATGAAACCATCACCAAGTCTGCTATCTCCTTCCAATCACACATTGGTTCTTATCGATTTCGAAGGCCAAATGGGATTTGCAACCAAAAGCATTGCATTAAGTGAACTGCGTACCAACACCGCTATCGTCGCCGGGGCATCAAGGATTTTTAATGTACCAACCATTGTAACGACTGTTGCAGAGCAAACATTTTCCGGACCTGTATTCCCTGAAATTGAAGAATTCTATCCGCAGGCTACGTCCGGTTACCTGGACAGGACCAGTATGAATACCTGGGAAGATGAAGCCGCATACAAGGCAATTGTTGGAAAGGGTAAAAATAAATTAGTGCTGGCTGGTTTATGGACCGGTGTATGTATTGTTGGGCCGGCCCTGTCAGCTATCGAAGAGGGTTACACAGTATATGTCATTACAGATGCCTGCGGTGATGTTAGTCCGGAGGCGCATGAGCGTTCCGTTCAACGGATGGTGCAGGCTGGTGTAAAACCCATCACCTCCATTCAGTATCTATTGGAATTGCAACGCGATTGGGCAAGGCAGGAAACCTACGTAGCGGTAACCAACCTGATGAAAAAATATGGTGGTTCCTATGGTATCGGCATCCAGTATGCACACACGATGCTACAGCACTGATTTGTGTGGTAGCGGTATAGATTCCGGCCGCCATTATCCCGCAAAAGGAAAATAATTCTCCACCAGGACAGATAACGTATCTGCCTTTTAAAATTCGATAAAATGAAAACTTCGCTGACTGTCTTCCTGCTATTTTGGATGACCAGTCTGTTGGCGCAAAAGGCCGATATAATTATTACCAATGGCAGGATCACGACGTTGGACGATGCAAAAGGCGAAGTGCAGGCTGTTGCTATCGCTGGAAACAAAATCGTTGAGACAGGCTCCAATACAGAGGTGTTACGCCTCAAAGGAAATAAAACGACGATCATAGATGCGCGTGGAAACCGTATTATTCCCGGATTGTTTGACAGTCACCTGCATGTTATCAGGGCCGGACGTTTTTTCAATACTGAGCTGCGTTGGGACGGTGTGAAGTCGTTGAAAAGAGCGCTGGAAATGCTAAGGGAACAGGCGCTGCGCACACCACAGGGACAATGGGTGAGGGTGATCGGCGGCTGGAATGAATACCAGTTTGAGGAAAAAAGATTACCTACCATCAGCGAGATCAATGAAGCAACGGGTAATGTTCCCACCTTGATTATGTATTTGTATGGCAAAGCATGGCTGAACAAGGCAGGATTACAGGCATTGAACATTACCGGCAATACGCCGAATCCTCTGCAGGGGCTCATTGAAAAAGATAATGATGGCAATCCGACGGGTTTCCTTGTGGCAGAGCCCAATGCATTTATCCTCTACTCCACATTAGCCAGACTGCCGGAACTGACCAAGGAAGAAAAAATAAACTCTACGCTGCAGTATATGACGGAGTTGAACCGCCTTGGCGTTACGGCCGCCATGGATGCAGGCGGTGGTTTCCAGAATTTTCCGGATGATTATGCTGTCACAGATGAACTGAACCGGCAAGGGAAAATCACCGTAAGGCTACCTTATTTTCTCTTCGCACAAAAGAAGGGGGCGGAGCTGGCAGACTATACTAAATGGCTTGGTATGGTAGAAATTGATGACCACGGCCACAATAGTTTCAATCAGGTGGACTACTATGTGGAAGGCGGTGGAGAGAACCTGGTATTGGATGGCGCTGACTTTGAAAATTTCCTGTTTCCACGGCCCGAGCTTCCTGCTGCCATGGAAAAGAATATGACAGAGGTGCTGACACTCCTGGTGAAGAACCGCTGGCCGTTCCGTATCCATGCCACCTACAATGAAAGCATTACACGGTTCCTTAATGTTATCGAAGACATCAACAGGCAAATACCGCTCAATGGCCTGGTGTGGTTCTTTGATCATGCTGAAACCATCAGCGACGGGAACCTGCAGCGCGTTAAAGCATTGGGTGGCGGTATCGCCATCCAGCACAGGATGGCCTACCAGGGTGAAAGCTTTATTCACCGGTACGGCAGGCAACCAGCCCTGGCCTCACCGCCTGTGAAAAAAATGCTTGCAATGGGCCTGGCTGTAGGACTGGGAACTGACGGAACGCGGGTGGCGAGCTATAATCCCTGGGTAGCCCTGTACTGGATTACTACTGGCAAAACGATCGGGGGTACCCAGGCAATGGCAAAGGAAAATGCATTGGACAGGAAAACTGCCCTGGCCCTGTATACCTACGGCGGTTACAACCTGATCAAAGAAGCATACAAGGGCAGGATTCAGAAAGGCTACTATGCTGACCTGGTGATGTTGGATAAAGACTATTTCCAGGTGGGTGATGAAGAGATCAGAAGTATCACTTCCAAACTCACCATCCTGGATGGCAAAGTGGTGTATGGCACTGATGAATACAAGGCTGTCGCACCTGCCGCATTACCTGTTATTCCGAACTGGTCGCCGGTAAAATATTATGGCGGATATCAACAAAACTAAACGCAAGTATAGGCAATGAAAAAAATATTTCAGATCATTACCCGCACGAACCCTTCAGACAAAGCGCAACATTGGGTGTTGCTGGTTTACAGGGTATTACTTTCCGCGGAACTGATATACGCCCACGGCTTAAAAAAAATGGGCGTAGGTGTTGCTGAGGCAGAAGTAATCCCTAACCCACTACATCTTCCCGAAGCATTTAATTCCTTATTTGCTGACGCGGCCAACCTGGTATTTCCGCTGTTTGTAATTGTGGGATTATTTACAAGAATCGCTATACTGCCCATCCTGGCGGTTACGCTTACCGGTTATTTTGTTTTGCATTTTCACGACGCTCCTCTTATAAAAGACACACCGTACATATATAGCCTGAACTACCTGCTACTGCTGGTTATGGGGCCTGGCCGGTATTCTCTCGACGCATATATTTTTAAAAGAAGTGGTCATTTATGAGAAGGACAACCATCCTGTTGTTATTATACCTGTTTATTCATCCTGTGATCGGGCTCGCCCAGTTCAGGTTGATGCGGTTTGATGAAAACTATTCAGGCTATAAGGATTCGGCACGCAGTTTTTATAACAGCATTAAATATATCCCGCTTGCCCGCTCCGGCAATAATATTTATATGTCTGTAGGCGGGGAAGCAAGAATGGAATTTGTCTATTTCAACAATGAGGATTGGGGACGGCTGGGGATAGGCAGCAACCCATTCTTTTTGCAACGCTACGATGTACATGCAGATGTTCACCTGGGCCCCAAAGTGAGGGTTTTCGGGCAGATCAGGAGCGCCTGGGAAAGCGGCCGGAAAAATGGCCCAAGGCCTATCGATGAAGATCACCTCAATATACAGAACCTGTTTGTCGATGTGGATGTTGTCAAAAATGAAAAAGAAAAATTGACGGTACGTGCAGGAAGGCAGGAACTGGATTATGGCAGCGGCAGGCTTATTTCCGTTCGGGAAGGCCCCAACTTACGCCTGTATTTTGATGGAGCCAGGTTAATGTATCAAAAAGGAAATTTTAAGTCGGATGTATTTGTTCTGATGGCTGATACGGTTAATACCGGCGCATTTGATAATAGATCCAGTAAAGCGGTTAATCTGTGGGGAACTTATAACACCATCATTTTCCCCAGAAGCGGCAATCTCGAACTGTATTACCTCGGTATACGGCGAAAGAATTCAGTTTTTGAAGAAGGAATGGCCGACGAGACAAGACATAGCATTGGCGGAAGGTTCTTTCGTTATGGTGGTGGGTTCATTTACAATTTTGAAGGCTTGTACCAGTTTGGAAAATTTGGCAGTGGAGATATCAGTGCCTGGACTGCTTCTGCAGATATTGGGTATCTATTTGAGCATGTAAATGGGAAACCTTCCATTAATTTGCGCAATGATTATATTTCAGGTGACGGACACCGGGGTGATGGGAAATTGCAATCGTTTAATCCACTCTACCCTAAAGGAGGTTACTTCGGTTTCAGCCCCCAGATCGGACCCGTAAACCTGATTGATATACACCCATACGCCACGCTAAATCCCTGGCAAAAAGTATTTGTCCAGGCTGACGTGGTCATGAACTGGCGTTATTCCATCAGCGATGGCGTTTACCGGCCAAGCGGCAATTTTAACCTGGCCGGTTCGTCCTCCTCAAAAAGGTATATAGGAACTGCTTACTTATTCAGTATAGCATACACAATTAACAAGTTCGTCAGCATTAACACCGGTATCCAGTATTTCAAAACAGGTGCGTTTGTACGCGATTTGATTTCCACGCCCAAAGACGGCCTGTTTATGAATACAAGGTTAGCAGTAAAATTTTAATCACACATAAAAATTTAACACATGAACAGTATCAATGTCGGCTATGCCAGATCTTTTGAAAGACACGGGAAAAAAGTGCTGATCATTCTCGCCACCGTTTTACTATTTTCTTCTGTGTATGCACAACAGCCAGTGGAGAACCAGGTCAAAACCACAGCCATAGGGACATCTAAAGTGTGGGGAACCGTTAATGGCGTTGCAATTGAAGGGTTGGTGCAGGGCCCCGCTGCGGTGGCCGTCCCATTACAGGTAGCCTGTGTTTTTGAGTATACCGAAGGAGATATCTTTAATCCTCCCGCACTTCCTGCAGCCCTCAATGGGATGGTACACCTGGATGAAGCGCTGAAAGGATTAATTACTGAAGTGCGCAAAAGCGGGAAGTTTGCCGGGCATGCATTAGAAACACTGCTGATAACTCCTCCAAAGGGAACTACTAAAGCTACACGAATACTGCTCATCGGTTTAGGCGACCGGTCGAAATTTACCCCAGACCTGATGACCTCTGTTGGCAGCGTTGCATTGCGGGAAGCGGTGAGGCTTGGCGTTTCGCATTTCGCCTTTGCCAGTGATATAAAAGATGCTGGTATTGACTCACCAACAGCATTGGTTGCGTCCAATGTCACCAAAGGTATTATTGCAGCATACCGGACGCAATTATTTCTGCAGGGTAAAAAATATGCGAATGGTAAACCCTTGACTAAAGTGACCTTGCTGGCAGGACCCGCATTTTTCAACACAGCCGGGGAAGGAATAAAGGAAGCGGTTGCCTCCTTTAGCAATTAATTACAAATGGTGAATTATGATTCAGGCAGCAACGGTTTTGTACAACGGAAAAATACATACAGCAGATGAAAACCATCCATCTGCCACCGCAGTGGCTATTAAGGATGGAAAATTTATAGCTGTGGGAGATGATGCCTCTTTGCTGAATGCATATGGCCAGAGTGATGTGACAAAAATTGACCTTAAAGGTAAAAGAGTTATCCCGGGTTTGATTGATTCGCATACCCATCTGATCCGGGGAGGTCTCAATTACAACCTTGAACTTCGTTGGGATGGAGTTCCTTCACTCGCCGACGCTTTACGCATGTTGAAAAGGCAGGTGGCGATTACTCCATCTCCCCAATGGGTGAGGGTGGTCGGAGGTTGGACAGAACATCAGTTTGCAGAGAAACGCATGCCTACGCTTGATGAGATCAATGAAATTGCCCCTGACACGCCGGTATTCATCATGCATCTGTATGACCGCGCCTTTCTTAACCGCGCAGCGCTGCGGGCAGTTGGCTTTACGAAAAACACGCCGGCGCCTCCCGGGGGAATGATCCAGAGAAACGGTAACGGAGAGCCAACAGGCCTGATGCTGGCGAGCCCCAATGCCATGATCTTATATTCCACGCTGGCTAAAGGGCCCAGGCTTCCCTATGAGCAGCAACTCAATTCGACCCGGCACTTTATGACCGAATTAAACAGGTTTGGGATAACCAGTGTGATTGATGCCGGTGGTGGTTTCCAGAATTATCCGGATGACTACAAGGTCATTAATGAGTTGAATGAAAACGGGCAGCTTACTATCCGGATTGCCTATAATCTTTTTACGCAGCGTCCTAAACAGGAATTCGAAGATTTTGAACATTGGACAAGCTCCGTTAAGGTTCATCAGGGTGATGACATGTACCGCCATAACGGTGCGGGGGAAATGCTTGTTTTCTCCGCCGCGGATTTTGAAAATTTTGTACAACCACGCCCGGATCTTCCTGATACGATGGAAGAAGAGCTGGAAAAGATAGTAAGACTTTTGGTAGAGCACCGATGGCCTTTCCGGTTACATGCCACTTACAATGAGAGTATCTCCAGGTTCCTGAACGTATTTGAAAAAGTGAACAGGGAAATTCCTTTTGACGGACTGACCTGGATGTTTGATCATGCAGAAACCATCGATGAGAAGAATATTGACAGGGTAAAAGCGCTTGGCGGAGGGATAGCCATACAAAGCAGGATGGCTTTCCAGGGTGAATATTTTTCAGACCGGTATGGCCCGTCTGCGGCAGCGCAAACACCCCCGGTAAAAAAAATGATAGCCGCCGGAGTGCCCGTTGGCGGCGGAACAGATGCGACCCGTGTGAGTAGCTATAACCCATGGGTCGCTTTGTACTGGCTTGCTGTAGGTAAAACGGTCGGTGGGCTTCAGCTTTACGGGGATGCCAATGTGATAAGCCGGGAAAAGGCGCTGGAACTGTATACCAGGGGAAGCGCATGGTTCTCCGGCGAGCAAGAGGTGAAGGGCGTCATCAAAGCAGGGTATTTTGCCGATCTCGCCGTATTGGACAATGACTACCTTCAGGTAAATGATGAGGCTATCAAGTCTATTGAATCAGTATTAACTGTTGTCGGTGGAAAAATAGTCTATGCGAAAGATGACTTTGCGAGCTTTGCTCCACCTTCAATTCCTATCCTTCCGGACTGGTCACCCATCATTACAAACGGCGGCTACTATTCATCGAAATCTGGTTATGCGGATTCTATCGGGAGTCATCAGGATGAGCGGGGGCCCGTTGCATCGCCTGCTGCACATGTACACTGTTGCGCAGGCAGTTGTGATGTTCATGGCCACGCGCATGAACGTGCGCGGTCGAGCAATATCCCGGTTAATAATTACACTGCTTTCTGGGGTGTTTTCGGATGTTCCTGTTTCGCTTTTTAAAAGGAATGTATGAGTGAAATAATACTTTTATCGTTAATCATTTTTTCAACTAATAATTATGAAGACAACTATAGGAATTAAACAGGAATTCCTGGCCGAAGTGGCCCACTCGCTTGGTAAGATTCTGGCCGACGAATTTGTACTATATACAAAAACACGAAAGGCGCACTGGTGTGTTACCGGTCCTGATTTCCATAGCAAACATTTATTTTTTGAATCCCAGTATAATCAGCTGGAAGAAATTGTTGACGACGTTGCCGAGCGGATCAGGACCCTGGGACATTTTCCGCCTGCTACACTCAAAGAGTTTCTTGCGCTGACGCACCTCACGGAACAATCCAGGGAAAAAAATGATTCAATGGGTTATATAAAGGAATTACTGGGAGACCATGAAAGCATCTTAATTCATCTGCGGGAAAATATTAATGGTTATGTTACTGCTTTACACGACGCAGGGACAAGCGATTATATCACCGGGTTGATGGAAACCCATGAAAAAATGGCCTGGATGCTCAGGGCGCATCTTGAATAATATGTCTGTGTAAAAAAAATAAATATTATAATGGAGCAGAAACATAGTATTGGCTGGGTTACCTTTTTACTAGCGGCTGTAGCTGGATTCTGTGATACAGCAACCTTTGTTGCCGGTGATGCGATATTCTCGGCGCATGTTACCGGAAACTTTATTGTTTTTGCGGCGCAGGTTGCCTCGGGCGGCAGCAGTACTGAGTCCTGGATCAAACTGATCTCTTTTCCTGTATTTGTTCTGGCTGTAATGGTGGGCGGCTGGCTCGCGGAAAAGACCGGTAGAAAATACAAAATACTCCTTATAGAAGGAATTATATTGGTCTGTTGTGGAATAACCGCTATGCTCATTTCAGCAATGCCTGGCGTCAATGAAAAGATAAGCGTTTACCTGATTGTAATGACAACCGTTTTTGCAATGGGACTGCAAAACGCGTTTGGGAAGTTATTTGGCAAGGAGACTTATGGCCCGACGACAATGATGACTGGGAATGTGACCCAAATTTCATTAGACTTGTGCACTTTCTTGCTAAGAAGGGGGGATAAAGCAGCTATTTCTTCTATAAATTCCCGCAATCAATTAATTACCATTGGCGGATTTCTTGGCGGCTGTATTTTAGGGGCCGTCCTTGCTAAATGGGTGGGGCTTAGCGCTGTTATTTTACCCGGTGCAGCCATTGTACTGTGTTATTTGCAGGGTGAATCGGCCGCCCAGAAAATGGACTAATGAGCGCAAGACATATTAACTTTTGGATAGCATATTTTTTAAACATTTAAATAATAAAAAAACATGAGTACATTAAAACTAAAAGACGGAACTGAGCTTTATTACAAAGACTGGGGCACCGGTCAACCAATTGTCTTTCATCATGGCTGGCCTCTTTCCAGCGATGACTGGGATGCACAAATGATATTCTTTCTTCAGCAGGGCTTCAGAGTAATTGCGCATGACAGAAGAGGTCATGGACGTTCCACACAATCTTCGTCCGGTCATGAAATGGAAACATACGCGTCGGATGTTGCTCAGCTGGTCGAAGCCCTGGATTTGAAGAACGCGGTGCATGTAGGTCACTCCACCGGAGGTGGCGAGGTGATACGCTATATTAACAGGTATGGCAAGGGCCGGGCCGCAAAAGCCGTATTAGTAAGCGCCGTTACACCTGTCATGGTACAAAATGCAAATAACCCTGACGGAGTCCCAATGGGTATTTTTGACGAGATTCGCCTGCAAACGGCCACAAACAGGCCACAATATTTCAAGGACTTTCCATTGCCGTTTTATGGCTATAACCGGGAAGGCGCTACTGTTAAAGAAGGTGTACGCGAAAACTGGTGGCGGCAAGGTATGATGGGGAGTATACTAGCTCATTATGAATGTATAAAAGCCTTCTCCGAAACCGACTTCACAGAAGACCTGAAAACGGTTGATATCCCGGTATTGGTACTGCACGGGGAGGATGACCAGATTGTTCCCTACCAAATTACGGCTTTGAAAGCCATCAAGCTGCTCAAACATGGTAAGATAATCACTTATCCAGGTTTCCCGCATGGAATGCCCACGACGGAAGCGGCAACTATTAACAGGGATATCCTTGACTTCATCAGGTCTTAAGAGGAGGCGTCTTTAATCAAAATATTGGCCGCGGGCATTTATCTGCTGCCTGCGGCCATTAAACTGCTTATGTAAAATCCAAAAACCGGGTATAAGACAAACAGTTTTTTCCATCCAAATTATGCATTATCAGTAATGGCTGATTTAAAAGAAATAGTCAGAGATGATTATCGAAATTTAAAGACATTAAATTTATTGGAAAGAGCAATAGTATTTCAACAAGGTGATTCTGACGCAAATTATTTCCTGTTCGTAGTAAATGAGGAAAATGAATTAGTAGTTATGTTTTTTAATGGAGACGAAAATGGAGCTTTGGAAGAAATTTCAAAAGATTTCAAAAGTTACATAGAGTTTTATGTAGATACAAAAATTAAGCAGTAAAGGAGTACTCCTTTAAATCCTGGATTAACAGGTTAGAAATTTGTCCGGTTGCCCCGACTGGAACATGAACCCTTCAAATGATTGAATTTGAAGGGATTTTTATTTGGATATTGGTCAAATCTCTAATCGGTTTAAGAAATCGTCCCTATAATTTCTGCCGATAGGGATCTCATGCTGGTTTATAAAAACCCGGTTGCCTTCAATACTTACTATTTTTGCCTTATTAACGATAAACGACCGGTGTATTTTTATGAACCGGTTTACCGGTAGTAGTTTTTCCAGGCCGGAGAATGGCATCGTCAGCGTTAGTGTATTGGTAAGCGTAACAACCCGGGTATAATTGCCATTCGCTTCTGCGAACAATAATGTGTCGAATTCGATCCTGTAAATCTTTCCGTCTGTTTTAAGAAAAATGAAATTGTCACGGTTCGTGTCTTTTTGAACTATTCCCTTTGTACTATTCAGCCTCGCCTCGGCCCTGTTTACCGAGATGATAAATCGCTCCAGGGAAAAGGGTTTCACGAGGTAATCACAAACAGCCAGGTCAAAGGCGTTAACCGCGTATTCTTTATAGGCAGTGGTCATGATCACTTCCGGACGGTTAGTAACTGTTTTTAAAAATCCAATGCCATCCAGCATCGGCATATTGATATCCAGAAATATCAGGTCAATCTTTTGTTCCTGTAACAGTTTTTTAGCATCCAACGCGTTCCCGCAAATTCCCGCTACGCATAAGGTCGGAAGCAGGCTGCAATAGTTAACCAGCAGGTCCCTGGCCAGCGGTTCATCATCAATAATAAGGCAATTGATCGGTTCCATTATTTTTCTTTAAGCCAAAGTTCCACTTTAAACAGATTGTTGGTACGGTTTTGTTTTAGTCCGTAAGCGTCCGGATAAAGTAGTTCAAGGCGTTTAATCACATTTGCTATCCCAAGGCCGGAATTACGTTTCCCGGCGCCATCTTCATTGGAGTGGTTACTACAGCTATTTTCTGCCATAAAGTAAATCGTGTTGCCCCTTACTTTCAGGTGGATGTTTATATAGATCTGCTGTTCGCTCGTGTTGCGAGCGTGTTTAAATGCATTCTCAACGAATACGATCAGCAACATGGGTACTATTTTGATATCGTCGGGATTATCATCCATATTTACGGTTAATTTCAGCCGGTCAGCCAGCCTGATATTTTCCAGGGCAATATAATTGCGGATGTAAGCCATTTCTTCCTGAAGGGTAACAAGTGGCTGGTCAGCTTCATAAACCGAATAGCGCAACAGCTCTGATAATTGAAGCAACAGGGGCGGCAATTGGGCTGGCCGGTTAACTGAAAGGCTGTACATGTTATGCAAAGTATTGAATAAAAAATGCGGACTTACCTGCGAACGGAGCAAGTTCAGTTCACTTTCCTTTTTTTGTTCCGCTAACACCAGGCCATTCATTTTCTCCCGAAGGGCGCTGCGGGTGATCGTTATAAAGAACCCCGAAAAAAGTAAGAAGAAACTCAGTACGGAAATATTGATCGCCGATTCCAGGATGTGGTTGATTGGCATCCCGGGATTAAAAAGATATACAAAACCGGCTGTTCCAACCAGCGTAAATCCGACCAGCGCATTCACAACGGCGAAGATTAAATGGCTCCATTTGTTGCTTGCTAACCATTTTTTGCAGATCCAGCGGCCGGCATAAATCGCGCATAAGGTAAAGGCATAGCAAAACAGGCCGGTGGCGATATAACTTAAAGTCCGGCTTATCAGCAGTATAACTACCAACAGGAAAAATAAAGTCAGCAAGAAGAACAGGTGCATCCGTTTGCCTTTTTCAAAAAATGCATCCGGATATAATGCTGATAATTTCATAGGATAAATATCGTCAAATTAAGCCTAAACTTTAGCTATGGCATTTTGAAATGCAGATTTACCCGGTCGTATAGCTTAAAAACGGTGTCTAAATTTTCGTCAGGTTTTTTTGTCTGTTCAATTTGCCTAACCGGTCGTCTGCCCTTATTGCTTGCTGCTACACTTCTCCAAACAAATATTTGTGCTGCTAAAAGCCGAATATATGAAACTAACTATCAGTAATCTCACTAAAACCTATCCCAACGGTGTCCAGGCGTTAAAGAACGTTTCGCTGACGATTCGCCATGGTCTGTTTGGTTTGTTAGGGCCAAACGGTGCCGGTAAATCTTCCCTGATGCGTATCATTGCCACCTTGCAGCAAGCAGACAGCGGTAGCATCAGCCTGGACAACCTTGACGTGTTAAAAAACAAAACTGCTGTGCGGCAACTACTGGGTTATTTGCCACAGGACTTTGGCGTTTATCCTAAAATATCAGCACTGCATATGCTGGATCACATCGCCCGACTGAAAGGCCTGGGAAATGCTGCAGAGCGCAAGGAACAGATAGAAGCTTTATTGGTACAGGTGAACCTTTACCAGGACAGGAAAAAATACCTGGGAACATTTTCAGGGGGCATGAAGCAGCGTTTTGGCATTGCGCAGGCATTGATCGGGAACCCCAAACTGCTGATCGTTGATGAACCTACCGCAGGCCTTGATCCTATGGAAAGAAACCGTTTTTACAACCTGCTTAGCCTGCTGGGGGAAAATATCATTGTGATCCTTTCCACGCATATCGTTGAAGATGTAAGCACGCTATGTTCCAGTTTTGCCATCATTAAAGAAGGTAAGATCATTTATGCGGGAAGCCCGGAAGAGGCCATAGCAGGCATGCGGGGTAGGGTATACAGCAAGGTTATCAGTGTAGGCGATTTGAGGCGTTACGAGTCGGCATTGAACGTTGTTTCCACACAGCTGAAAAACGGTAAACTGCATATTCGCGTTGTGCAGGACCAAGAGCCCGGACGGGAATTCGTGACAGCTGCGCCTGGCCTTGAAGATGTATATTTTTCCCAAATCACTAAACCAATAAGCAATGTTTAATAAGATTTGGCAATTCGAGATCGGCTGCCAGTTCCGCAGGCCAACGCTTTATATATATTTTTTGGCAATACTGCTATTTACCATATTCACCTTTGCTACCGGTTCCTTACCATTAACGGAAAAGGAGCATATTAACGCGCCATACGCGATTGCGTTATGGTGCGCCGTAATGAGCATGGTTATTTCAGTAGCCGGTTCATCGGTCATGGGCCTTCCTCTTTACCGGGATATTGAATACCGCACCAAAGATTATTACCTCACTTACCCGGTCACCCCGGCGGGTTATTTCTGGGGCCGTTATCTTGGAGCTCTCCTTTGCATGCTCTTTATCGCCGGCGCTATTCCCGGAGGAATATATTTGGGTACTAAATTAGGTCCGCTGGCCGGTTGGAAGGATAGCCATCAATACGGTCCTGATCATTTGAGTTATTTTCTTCAACCTTTCTTTTGCATCACTGTACCCAATTTGTTATTTACTTCCTCTTTATTTTTTGGACTGGTAGCGCTTACCCGTAATGTAAAAGTGATCTACAGTGGTGGGGTGATTTTATTCCTGACCTATTTTCTTTCCTTCTTTTTCCTGTTTAATGACCACAGTGGCACGGTGGTTGACCTGGCAGACCCTTTTACCATCAATGGGGTGCTGTTACAATCGCATAACGCCAGCTCACTGCAAAAAAACACTTCGGTCATTACTGTTAATGGGAATTTTTTTATCAACAGGATAATATGGACTTTACTGGGCCTGGGAATATTGTTATTTGCCTATGGCCAATTTAAGTTCGAGTCGTTTTTCAGGTTTAAAGGAGGCAAAGTGATGGAGGATGATGCGCCTGCATTAGTACCGGCCAGCCTGGTATCAAGCGCAGGTATCCGATTTTCAGCAGTTGACAATCGCAGGATCCTGTTGAAATTAATCAGGATAGAACTAACAAACCTGCTTCGTGATCATTATTTCTGGATCATATTAGCCAGTGGCCTGTTCTTCCTGCTATTTTCTTTCTGGCTGGGTGTTGCGCCCTTTGGCGTGCCTGAACTTCCACGTACGGTTTTGTTGTTCAGCATTTTCAACGATACCTTTCCCTTTTACTTCTTTATTTTTATCCTGTTCTATACCGGCGAGATCCTTTATCGGGAACGGGCTACCCGCTTTGCTGCCATCAACGATGCCCTGCCGCCGCCTAACTGGGTATTGGGTGGTGCTAAATTAGTTACCCTGTTGCTATTAGGCACCGGTATCGCTTTAATGCCTGCCTTTGGTGCATTGTTCGTACAGATCACAAAAGGGTTTCATCAGTTTGAT
This sequence comes from Chitinophaga ginsengisoli, assembly GCF_003014595.1. Lineage (GTDB taxonomy): Bacteria > Bacteroidota > Bacteroidia > Chitinophagales > Chitinophagaceae > Chitinophaga > Chitinophaga ginsengisoli. Next base: position 513,028 of record NZ_PYGK01000005.1, read on the forward strand.
TATTATAGCTATGCTGAGGAATTGTTTATACTGCTGATCCCGCGTATGCTGCAGATGGTCGTTTTTTGTTATGTTGTACATGTATTGGTTAACCATAAATTCGCAGCACATGCCATTGCAGGTTTGATATGGGTGGGATTGTTTTTCCTGCAGCGCTCAGGTATGCTGAATTACCATTTGTTGTTGTATTCGTACACACCAGGATATCAAATATCCGAAATGGATGGCCTCGGTCATATGCTCAAACCCATTGCCTGGTTTAATTTTTATTGGCTGATCTGTGCAGCATTGCTAATTGTATTGGCTGCGTTATTCTTTTATCGTGGAGTAACCAGTTCCTTTAAAGAACGGCTTACATTAGTATCACAGCGGTTCAGTGCCAAAATAAGTTTAATAACAGTTGTTTTGTTTATTGCTTTCCTATGCGTTGGAGGCTTTATTTACTACAACATCAGCTATCTGAATAATTACCTCACTGCTAACGAAACCGAAGCACGGCAGGTGATGTACGAAAAAACTTTAAAACCCTTAGCCCGCCTGCCGTTGCCCAAAATAACTTCCATCAGACTTTTTGTTGATCTGTACCCGGGCAGGCAGCAGGCATTCACCAGGGCCTGGGTTACAATTGCCAATAAGACAGACAAACCTATAACACAGTTATTGGTTGATGGCGAAAAACTGGCCGCTTTCAGCGTCAAATTACATGGCAAGCCAATCGCTTTTACTTATCCATTAAATTACCATCGCGGTGCATTCAACTTGTTCCGCCCTGAAAGTGAACCCGCCGAATTTCGTCTTTACCGTTTTGCCCGGCCGCTGGTTCCCGGGGATTCACTGCAACTGGAAGTTAGTTCAACAACCATGTACACAGGCTTCCAAAACGATGTGTATGCGCAGGATATACTGCATAACGGCACGTGCTTCAATGGCGGACTCCCGAATCTGGGGTATGATCCGGGCGATGAACTGGCTGATCCCTTTGAGAGAAAGAAGAACCATTTACCGGAAAAAAGCAATGCAGTGTTCGCGCAAAATGATCCTGCGGGATTCAACACGCTAAGAGCCGGCCCTACCGCTTATTTGTTTAATCTGGATATAACGGTAAGTACAGATAGTGATCAAACAGCCATCGCTCCTGGTCAACTGCAAAAACAATGGCACCGGCATGGGCGTACTTATTTTCATTATTGCCAAAGTAATCCCGGTACCTACATGCCCTTTACAATTATTTCTGCCAGGTATGCGATCCTGCATGATACAGCGATGCTGAATCACCCGGTTGATATTGCAATCTATTATCTTTCCCAGCATAACACCAACATTCATCGTTTTCTGGCAGCTTATAAAGATGGCCTTCATTATTTTAGCAAAACCTTCGGGCGCTACCCGTTTGGAGTGATCCGTCTGACGGAAACTAGCATTTATCAAAGTAAGATGACAAGTTTTACGACTTTAACAGGCTATAACGAAGATTTTGGCTGGAACGCAGGTTTTAATAACCCCAACCAGTTCGATTATTGCTATTTCACCACTGCCCGGGCGCTAGCGCAGCAATGGTGGCGCTTCCAGGTGGCGCCTAACAACACGCTGGGGTCATTAATAATTTCGCAGGGCTTATCTGCTTATAGTGCCCTGATGCTGGTAGAAAAAAAATATGGGCCGCAGAATATGCGCGACATTCTGCGTGACCAGATAGGTGAGTATTTATTCCGCCGGACGCGACTTGAAGAACGCGAACAGCCGCTGGCCGGCATCAACCAGCCTTACCTGGACGGCAAAGCCGGCGTGGTTTTATACGGCCTGAAATGTCTGATAGGTGAAGACAGTATCAATGCGGCACTGCGGGATTTCAAAAACGCCTATGCATTAAAAACCAGGCCGCCCTTTGCAGGAAACAATGATCTCCTTTATTATCTGCAAAAACGGGTGCCGGATTCCCTGAAATATTACTTGGTCGATAACTGGCAAAACATCACCTTTTATGATAACAAGATCATCCGGGCAAATGCAGTTCCAACAGCAAATAAAAACATATACAAAGTCATGGTAACGGTGAACTGTGCTAAAAGCCACATCAGCAGCAACGGCAACGATGTGCCTGCAAAACATATGAACGACATGATTGCTATTGGTGTTTTCGGCAACAATAGTCTAGATAAAAATGGCCGCTGGCAAACCAATCCTGTTTATTTAAAAACCTATAAGCTGTGTGCAGGACAACATACACTTGCTTTTTTTGTCAATGGTAAGCCAGCATATGCAGGTATTGACCCCTTTGCCATTTTGATGGACCGGAATGGAAATGATAATTTGAAAACGATCACTTATTCAGCGTCTGGTCTATAGTCGATAATGTCTTTTATACAATACTCCAACAGCCAGAAACAAAAAACGGCAGTAGCCCACGCTACTGCCGTTCACATTAAATCCATTCCACTTACAATAACTCACTCATGCCGAACACCGTTAATCCATTGGCAAATTGTTCGGCTACAGCCTGGTTGGCGGCTTCAATATATTGTCCGGTTATGGGGTCGACCACGGTGCGTAATGGCCGGGTGCCTTTTGGTGTGCCGATAAGTTTTACAATAGCGTCGGCAACATCCTGCGGGTTAGGGTTTTTAGCTTGCATCTCTCCGCCCACCGCTGCTATCATTTTGTTGGGTATATGGGCAATGGCACTGTACCCCTCAAACACACCCTGATCAGATGCCGGGTTGTTCTTTTGCTGCATTTCGGTAGGGAAAGCACCCGGCTCCACAAGTGCCACATCAATGCCTAGACGTTTTACTTCGTAATGCAGGCCTTCGCTTATTCCTTCCAGCGCAAATTTCGAGGCCGCATAAATGGTAGCGAATGGGAACGATACCCGCCCAAAGCCGCTGGTTACGTTAATGATCAGTCCTTCGGCCTGTTTACGCATGGCAGGCAACACTTCTTTGATCAGTCGCCAGGGGGCATAAACGTTGATATCAAAAGTGGTGTGCACATCGGCCGTGGTAAAGCTCTCGGCTACACCAGTCATGCCGTAACCGGCATTGTTCACCAGCACATCAATAGCGCCTTCTTTGGCCAAAATGGTTTCAACGGCCTGCTTCACGCTCTCGTCGTCGGTCAGGGTAACGTCCAAAACGGTCACGTTCTCCACGGCTGCAAGGGCCTGGGCTTTATCGGCATTACGCCCTTTGGTTTCACGCATCGTAGCGTACACGTGGTGCCCTAAGGCAGCCACAGTATGGGCGGTAAGCCAGCCAAAACCACTATTTGTTCCTGTTATCAATACAATCTTTTTGCTCATCTTTTTTAGTTATTTAAATGAATAAGCAAATGTTGAAAATAGCAACAGGAAAACATTTACCAAATGGTAAAAAGCGCCGTTAACGGATATTACGGCGTATACGGCTTAGCGATTGCTGGGTAATGCCCAGGTACGAGGCAACGTACGAAAGTGGGATGCGGTTGATGAGGTTAGGGAACGCCTCAATGAACGACAGATAACGCGTGGTGGCATCTTCTGAAACCAGCGGACTGCGCCGCTCCATAGCCAGCGTAAGGCACTTTCTTACCATGTTGGCCTTCATCATTTCCCAGCCCACAATGGTGTTGGATATCTCGTCCCAATTCTTTTTGTTAAAAACAAGTACTTTGCAATCGGTAACGGCCTGTACATATTCGGACGCCACGATCTGCGATTCGAACTTTTGATTATCGACTACAAAATTGCCTTCGTCCACAAAATAATTGGTTATCTCTTCACCCTTGTAGTTATAATAACAAAAGCGGAACACGCCTTCCAATACGAAGGCCACATAACGGGGCACCTTCCCGGCTTCCGACAGGTAGTCGTCTTTTTTGAATTCGAGCATTTCAACCTTGCTCAGCAAAAACTCGATCTGCTGTTTGTTCAGGTCACCAAATTGCAGGATAAGATTTATAAGCGCTTCCATTACTTAAAGATAGAACATAGCATGGGCATTCATTTATCATATGGTAAAAAATGAGGTGAGGCGGATACAGGCGGTCCATACAAACGGCATTTGGATTGCACTGTTGCACACCGACGGAATTGCGATCTTTGCTTTCGTACTGTTCTAAGTTGAATGAGCATTTCAGTCGAAGGACTGCCGGAAATCCAATGGGCTTTGCTTAGTCTTGCTTTTAAATAATTTATTGAACGACTGTGGATGCTCGAAACCAAGTTGATAGGCGATCTCACTTACGGACATCCTCGTCGTAGATAATTTTTCTTTAGCCTTTTCGATCAGTTTATCGTGGATGATCTGTTGCATCGTCTGGCCGGTCAGTTGTTTCAACAGGCTACTTAAATACTTGGAGGATATGTTCAAAGCATCGGCAAAGTATTGTACGCTTGGCAGCCCCTCAGAAAGCAGGGCTTCGTCGTTCAAATAGGTTGTTAAGATCTCTTCCACCTGGTTTAGTACCTGGTGGTTGGTGATCTTTCGGGTGATGAACTGACGCTGGTAAAAACGTTTGGCATAATTCAGCAAGGTTTCCAGGTGTGAGATAATAATGTCCTGACTGAACTTATCAATGTTGGAATAATATTCAGTTTTAATATTTTTAACCAGGTCATTGATCACTATTTCTTCCTTATCCGAGAGGAACAGCGCTTCATTGGTGGCGTAGCTAAAGTATTCGTATCGCTTGATCCTGGTAGCAAGCGATGTGTTCCAAAGAAAGTCAGGGTGTACGAAAAGCATCCAGCCATCCAGGTCCGGAGGTACACCATTCTCTTCGCCACGCAGGATCTGGCCGGGAGATATAAAGGCCATAAGCCCTTCGTCAAAATCGTATTTCTGTTGCCCGTAATGTAAGCCGTCACATCCTCTTTTCATTGATATCACATACAGGTCGAATATGACAGCCTCTATACCAGTATCATTTCTCAGGCCTTTCAGGTCAACAATGCTGATCAGTGGGTGATGGGGTTTAGGAAGTCCCATCAAACGGTGTATTTCCGTTATGGAGGTGATCCGGTAGGGTTTGCTGTTTGCCATATTGAAAGTTATTTGAATTTAAAAGGATACTTTAGCCATATCATAACTAATGGCAAGACTAAAAACGGGATCTCTATCAACGCCATGCGGTAATTTCCCACTCGCAGTGCCAGCCCCATGATGATAACGATCAGGATCGCATTTAGCATATTGCCCAGGAAAAAGGTGCCAGGGATGAGCAAGAGTACGCCGACCGTTATGGCTACAAAAGCCAGATATGGAATGAACGCTTCGCTGATCCCTAAACTTTCCATCATCTTAACGGACTCCGGATTGTTTTTGTAATGTACGGTATCCCAGGCATGTTTAAAACTGAGCGTCACCGAAATGAGTAGTAGCAGGGCTGAAATAATATTTTTTACCATGGTTTAATTAAGCACAAAGGTGTTCATGATGTAACCTCCAAGTATCGCTATCGGCACGCCGATCATTGCGCTTGTTAAAGCTCTTTTGGCCTTATTTGGATACGTCTTTCTGTGTCTGAAATAAAGGAAGAATCCTATAGGGGGAAGGGCATTGGAAATGACGAACCAAAATCTCGACAGCGTGTCTTTATTATCTTTCATGAGTATTGTTTTTATAATTTACTGAACTCTTTTCCATTTAAATGATTTGCCCATCAATGGTATACCTTTGTAGCCCCGGGTTTCGAGTTCATTAGGACGTTTCAGTTTACCTTTGAAACTATACATGTTTCCATCCTGTACACTATACAACTTGCCGTCCACGTATTCGCCTTCCATATAGACAAGATCGGTGATATGCGTAAGGCCTTGCACGGACCTGCTCCGGAGTTTTTCATTAGGATTTTTAACGTCCTTCTTTGACGTTTTGCCATCTGCTTCAAACATCTCTTTCGACCATAAGAGTTTGGCCGAGTAAGTGTTGCCTGCTTTGAACACCTCGATCTTGTAATCATCACATTGCCACACCCCTGTGATTTGGTCTGCAGGTAGTTGCTGCGCGAAAGAAGCCAATGATAACAGCAGCATAAACACTGCTAGTATTGATTTTTTCATATCTGATTGTTTATTGCTGATTACTAAGTTTTTTGAATTTTTCAAATTCTCTATGCCCTAACTTCATCAATTGATCAGGCATCAGCCTGCTTAAAAATTTTATCACATTCACCAGGAAGGGCCTGATCTCGGGTGTGTCGTTCAGAAGTCCTTTGATGGCTACACTGACTAGTTTATCCACATCCATCATTTGACCTGGTTTAGGTGGCAGTACCCAATCATTCTGAAGATTGGTAATCACGCCCGGAGGAATCAATTCGAATACCTTGACACTGGTTTTGTTTAATTGCAGGCGCAGGGCCTGGGAGTAAGCATGAACTCCTGCTTTTGAAGCGCTATAGACCGGAGCGATGGAGTAAGGCATAAAAGCAATGGCAGAGGAAACGTTCACAATTGCCGCCGTACGCTTCTTGATCAGGTAAGGCAAAAATTGATGAACCATCCGGATCGTTCCCGTAAGATTAATATCAATCTCACGGGTGATGTTTTCCAGGTCCTTACTGACATCCTGAACGTCAAGCAACCGCATTTCACCTGCATTGTTAACGATCACATTCAGATCAGGAAATTGTTGTGTCACTTCTTCATACAGGCGCTGAATATCTTGCGGATCGCTTACATCGCTCCGAAAGACGTGTATTTTCGGGAAACGCCTTTTGGTATCGTTTAAGGCTTCTTGTTTACGACCAGTAACGATGATTGTTGATCCTTGTTCGGTAAGTTGCCTGACAAGTTCCAAACCTATACCGCTGGTTCCTCCTGTGATCAGGATGGTGCTATTCTTTAAATCCATATTTTTTTATTATTGTTGATGCAAAGTTCAGCCAATGTCGATGAGCAGATGTATCCAAAAGTCGCAAGGTTGTAGTAAAAAGGAATGTTGCCGGTTTTATGACCGGTAGGCAGGACTCCAACGTCACTTAAAAATCATAAACACCATTTGGTTTGCTAAAGGAATTTCAGCACGAAGGAAATTGTCTGAAAACTTACTTCTTTGGCTTTGCAAAGGGGTTAAAGGAAAATCCGATGTTGAGGTAAGGTGCTGCGTCAGCTCTGCCTTCCCAGGTATAATCCGTAAACGAACGGTCTTTTTCAAACGTCCGGGCGTATGGGTTTATACGCACGCCGGCCCGTAAAGATAAGATGATGCTTCCCGGCAAAATGTGCTCATAAAGCAACCCCGTGTTCACGTCAACCTGGCGATACTGATAGGTTGTCCCGTTCTCGTCAAGGTCGTTCAGAAAGAAGGTAGTTTGCGGATCCAGTTCCCAACCTGCGGAAAACCTGCCGTTGCCAAATACCTTTTTTCGCAGGTAGGCATACCGTGGAAAAAAGACATCTGCCGTCAGACTTTCGTTGAACTTATGCTCGTAAAGCAATGTAGGGATTACACGGATGAACATACCCGGATCGGTGCTGTACAAAATACCGACATTGATTTTCGTTCTGTTGTTCGCTTTAAGAACAATAGCGCCGGTAAACACCCCGCGAACCCTTTCCAGTGAACGTTCACTCCAATCTATGTTGATACTACCGCTATAGATGGCGGTCTTTCCAAAGAGTTTAGAGAAATAGGTAAGGTTCAGACCCTCTGTGTGATAATGAAGATCCCTGCTGACCGTTTGTGATGTAGCTGTTGTGGATGTCGGAAAATTATATTCAGCGGAAACATACCGGTAAAAACCGTTGGCTTGTACTAACCATCGACGGTTTTGAAAAAGATTGATGTTGGCACTTGCACTCAGTTGCGACCATTTGGTGAACTTCCCATCCGGAAGGTCTTGTCCTCTGAGGGTAGACGAGGAGTTATAATTGCCATATTGTTTATAGTCGATGCTGAATGGCCTGCGTTCGGCAAATTTATCCGCTGTAAATTCAGTTACCTTTTTGGCGAGACTATCCTGGCTCTGTGCCTTACTGGTGAATGGCAGCATTGCAATACCCATGAATAAAGTTAGCGCCTGAATACGGCCGGAAGCTTCTCTTATTGAGCAGCGGGCACCAGAAAACAGAAGATTGTGATTGAACATAATTGCTAAGTTTAATTGTATGGAACTGTTGTTTCTTATGACTGAGTTTGATCCTGACGAACATCTCGATGACGCAGGTAGTCAGGCGGACATAACGTATAGGTGATCTGACAACATTCGTCCTTTGCAGGTGAATTTTGATAGCGATATGGATGATCTGGAAAAGGTAGGTCCGCACCAAGTCGAACTTGTAGAGATAGGAGGAGTATTACCAAGTATGTCGACCGAGGGCCGAACAATACCGGTTCATACGGCTTTATCAGTTGTTATCGCAAACTCGCAGGTTTGCGTTATAGTCAATGACTTATGTTATTTAATGAGTGAAAGGTGATTGCCTGTATCTGTAGGGATATTTTGCGTGGATCTTTCTGATAGGTGTTCCCTGACCTTTTTGCTGGCGATGAATATGGCGATGCCGCTTAGTACACTGGCGACAGGAACGATCATCATTCCCCAGCGCAAACCGTTTACTTCATAAGTGGTGCTGACCGTGTCACTGATCATGCCCACGAGCAGCGGCGATAGTGCCGGACCTAACAACCCGGCAGCGATCATAAGTAAACTGGAAGACAGCGCCTGCTTCCCTGGCCCCGCTATAAGATGCCCTGCGCCAAAAGCAAATGGAAGCAGAAACGCAAATGCCAGCATAGCAGGCACAAAAAGCGCAATGGACATCCAGCCCTCGGGCACCAGGAGCCCTGCAATCGTTGCGATGGCGGCGATGCTGAAAACAGCAGCTGGCGGATGCAGTAAACGGCTTGCCCCACGGTTTAAAGCGCTGTCAAATAACCGGCCACCGCCTACGGTGCCGATGATGCCCATCAGCCCTTGTAACAAGCCGAACGATAGCCCCACCTGGCTGGCTGTCAAGCCGTGTGTCCGTATCAGGAACGGAGCAGTGAAAGAATAAAATGGTGCAGCGGCAAAGCCTAAAAAGTTCGCGCCAATGAACATCCACAAGAACGCCGGTTTCGACAGCAGCTCGCGGCCGGCGGACCAGATATTGCCTGTATCGCTGCTGGACTTTGAAAAAATTGCGGTTTTCCCAGTAAACGTCAGGACAAGGATAACCAATAGAAATCCTACCCCTCCTGCAGTAGATAGCGCAACGCGCCAGCCGATATGATCATTTGCCCAGCCGCCGACGCCAAACCCTATCATCGTACCCAAAGGGATGCCCATTGAATAAATGCCGAGCGCACGACCGCGCCGATGCCCGGAAATGTTCCCGGCGATCAGTGCATGGCTGGCAGGGGTTCCTCCCGCTTCCCCAATTGCTACACCAAATCGTGAAAGCGCCATCGTTATGAAACCCACCGAAAAACCGCCTAGTCCGGTCATAACGCTCCAGATCAATACACACCAGAGCAAAACCTGCCTGGACGCACCGCGGTCAGCTAAACGGGCCAGCGGCAGAGAGGCCAGTGAATAGATCACTGCAAATGCAATTCCATTGATCAGCCCTAATTGTGTATCACTGAGGTGCAGCTCTTTCTTAATGGACTCAGCCAGGATAAAGGGTAATATTCGGTCGATCTGGCTGAATGCGCTGACCAAAAACAATGTGATTATCAAAGCCGTTCTGCGCCAACGGCTCAGTAGAGGTGTTGAAGTTATTTGATCCTTCATAACAATGAATTGTTTGTTAGCAGAAATCTTTTAATACCGAGGGAATTATTTGCCAGACATGGCTTTCTCGCCCATCTTAGTGGCTTGCGAAAGCATGAATTTGGGGGCAAGCCTGCTCAGGATACGCATTAACCTGGCAGGGCCCGGGAAGATCTCGTAGGTATCGCTGATTATCCCTTTAATAGCTTCATCTACTATTTTTTCGGGAGACACTAACATTTTGGTATTTACTTCACTACCATTCCTAAATCTGTCATTTAAGGGGGTTGTGGATCCCGGAGCGATCAATTCGAATACCTTGACCCCGGTGGATTTAACCTGTACCCGCAGACATTGCGTGAACGATCGTAATCCTGATTTACTGGCACTATAGACAGGGGCAATTGGAAACGCACCAAGGGCGACACCAGAGGTGACATTGATGATGGCAGCGGTCTGCTGTTTTTTCAGGTGGGGCAGAAATTCCTGGACCATACGGATGGGGCCCATCAGGTTGATCTCTATTTCACGGGTAAGGTCATATAGATCGTAATCATCATGCAGGGTGATCTGCCGCATCTCTCCGGCATTATTAATCAGCATATTCAGTCCGGGAAACTTTTTAGTTACCTCTTCGTACAGACTGCTTATATCCTCAACATTGCTAACGTCACTTTTTATAATGTGGATGTTCGAAAGGATCTTTTTCGTCTCTTCCAGTTTCTGTTCGTTCCTTCCAGTGATGATTACAGTATTGCCGAGTTCGAGGAGCCTGAAGGCAAACTCGAAACCAAAGCCGCTTGTTCCGCCGGTGATCAGGATTGTGTTCTTGCTTAATTCCATCTTCTTAATTTGATGGAACAAAGTTGGCAAGAACCTACCAGGTGGCCTTTACAAGAATCAAAACAATGTTTGCAAAAAAGAAACCTTTTCCTAGTTTCTAAAGGTCAGAGGAGAACAGTCGGTCTGTTTCTTGAAAAAGTTAGAGAAATGAGCGACCTCTTCGAATCCTAGACTAAAAGCGATCTCTGACACGTTCCATTCCGTTTGCCTGAGCAATATCTTGGCTTCCTGAATGATCCGGTTACTGATCAGGTTCTTAGTTGTCTGGCCGGTCTGTTGTTTCAGCACCCTGTTCAGATAGTTAACATGGATAGACAACCGATCGGCATAGTCTTTAGGCGTCCGCAGTTTAAGTCCCTGAAATGGTGAGGCAATGGGGAACTGGCGTTCCAAAAGTTCGGCGAACAACGAGGACACACGGGACGAGGCATTATGCTCCTGGTAAAGGTCGGTAGCAGGCTGCAACTTTTGCCCATAATGGATCAGTTCCATTAGGTAGTTGCGTATTAGGTCATACTTATAAGCATAATCGGAATTGATCTCTTTATGCATCTTTTTAAAAATCGTTTTGATCTCTTCTTTTTCCTGGTCATTGATATGGAAGCAGGGATATCCCCCAGGCCTAAATATTGGGAGATCGTCAAGTACAACACCACTTTTAGACTGAGCAAGAAAATCAGCACTAAAGAGGCAAAAGTAGCCCCGCTGGTCCATGTCTTTTGCGATCCAGTTATAAGGCACCTTAGGTGTGGTAAACATTAGTGCCTGCGTTTCGATATCAATTACCTTATCGGCATATTCCGCCCGGTTGCGTCCGTCGATCAGGTTGATCTTATAATAAGCACGCCTGTTGTAGGTCATATTGGGCTTTACCTTCACCAGCTTTGCCAATTCACTGACATCAAATACATTGAAATGGCCCACTTCTTTTGTAAGTCCCCGGGGCAATAACTGGCTGATGTCTTTATTCAAATTTTCGGAAGCTGTTTTATAAAAACCTTCAAGTGTGGTAATCTCCATATTGATCGATTTGCAAGAATCAAATATAATTATTTTACCCTGCTTTTAAACACTAGTCAGAACTGCGCTCGAAGTTCAAAATTGTGGCGTAGTTAAAACTAATACGAACAACGGGATGGCTGGTTTACGTATGTTGAGATAGTGGCGCAGGAAGTGCGGGACCATAAATTGGCAAAACAACTATCATTTGAATCTCAAGTTTGACAAGTTTATTGCGACGTACCTTGCAGGGAATCACATTAGATTTATTTGATAGTTTTAAAAAGAAGTTTTGTTGATAATTTTATTAATCTATCTCTGGCTCCAACACGTATCCATCTTCAAATTCAAAATTTTCCCCAGAATCCTTCAACTTTGAAACTGACTTTTCAGTAGAGACTATAAACAGCTTACCGTCTCGAATAACGCCCTTGGTTACCCGGTTGATCATTTCATTTTTAGGTTGTTCTACAAATACCACGCTGATTATGTTTGGAATATCATGTTGCCTAAGGTTGACATATTGGTTTGTCGTTAGGTAATCAAGTCGTTTTAACGAATCACTCAGTTGGTACTCTATCTTGATAGATGTGAGTTGATGATATTTAGGTATGTCCTTGAAAGGGATTTCAAGTGTATTATTTGCTGTTAGTGTAAAATATCTTGGAACATTTGGTAATTGAGAGTTGTAGTCATATATGTAATTGATTTTTATCTGTTTGTTATCCAAGCGATGTCCTTTATCTGTACGAAAATCTATAAAAAACGACTGTCGATTATTTTTTCGATAGGTGGCTGTTACGTCATCCTGGTCGAGCTGATATTCATCTGAGAAATACAAAGTGTCGTTGTCTTTTTTCCAAGTACCCTTGAAACTGCGCCATAAAAAGCAGCTTGTACTTGGTCTGCTCCAGAATTTGAACGTTGCATCCGGTGATAATATTATTTCATGGATTTTATTGGAGTAAAAGGTTCCTATTTCGGTCTTTATTGCCTGCCCATGATTCGAATAGGTTACTGGTTTAACTTGTGCGACAACTTCTAGAGTAAAGAATAAGGATATGACCAACATTCTCATAAATTAGGTAAGGTCTGATATGGAGCTAATTTATCTTTTTTCATCGATTTCAGGGAACGTATTCGATTTTTTTTTGATAAAAGATGAGGTGGAGTATTGGAGGTGTCCGGAGTATACAAAAACTTATGTTGAGGAGTATTCACCTACCGGCATATCTAGGGAGGGCTTAGAACGACCATATAAACAATTACAATTACGTGCCCAGTAGTGGAGCATATTCGAACCAAATAATATTGATAATAAATAAGTTATTCAATATCATGGCATATAGGTCGAGTGATAACGGGTGCAGTTATTAATTTCATCGTATATGAACAATTATAAAAAATGCTTTTGGTTGATCACCCAATAAATCGTGTACGATAGTTAAATAAATACGAATGTTCCGGGGTTGTTTGGGGTAATAAACTATTTTCTACTAATTTTATCACCTTATTGGTTATTATTTTATAATGAAGCATAGACAGCTTCCAAATTAAAATTAATTATGGCTATTAAAATTACAGATGAATGTATTTTCTGTTCAGCTTGTGAATCGGAATGTCCGAATAACGCGATCTATGAGGGGGGCGTAGAATGGGCAATATCTGATGGTACAACGGTTAAAGGTGATTTTGTATTAAAAGACGGAACTATTATTGATGCCAGCCAGCGAAATGCTCCCTTGGCTACCGATCTTTTTTTTATTGTTTCAGATAAATGTACAGAGTGTCAAGGATTTCATGAGGAACCTCGATGTGCACTTGCATGTCCGGTAGACTGTTGTGTACCAGACGAAATGTGCCAGGAGTCAGAAGAAGAACTGCTGGCGAAGAAAGATAAATTACATCTTTAATCAGATAGCACTTATTTCAGATTGATTATTAAAGACGTATTTGAGATCTTCAAATTATATACAACAGAAAATCCGCTACCAGAGCGGATTTTCTGAACTCCTATATATGGAAGCGATTCATAATTCTTAAATATGATGACAAGTCAATTGTGTTCAACAGTATTATTTCTGGCAATAATGATGTTTCTATCTTTTAACCAGCCTGCTGATTGGATTAAAGCTGGAAGTGAACCCAGGAGGTACGAAATGGATACCGACAGGAGCATCCATCACAAAGGCCGATCTGTAATGACCATAAAATCCATTGAAACAGGCATAAAAGGTTTTGGCGCTTTAATGCAAACTGTTGATGCTGGTAAGTATTCAGGCAAAAGGATTAGAATGACTGGCTATTTAAAATCAAAAAATGTTACCGGCTGGTCTGGATTCTGGTTGCGCATAAATCAAGCAAATTCGGCAAAACCCATATCTATTGACAATATGCAGGATAGAGCAATTAAAGGCAGTGTTGGATGGAGGGAATACAAAATAGTATTGAATGTTCCCGATACAGCTTCCACCATAACATTTGGTGCGTTGCTTTCAGGAGAAGGACAAATTTGGTTTGACGAAAATATACAACTCGAAATCGTTGGCAGTGATGTTCCTATTACCGGCATAAATAATTCTTTAAATACCATATCACCACTAAACATTATTACTCAGGCGAACCTTGACAGCACCCGTTACTTAACAAAGGGAGATAAAAGATTGAACGCTCCCTACTTAACTTTAAGTTATGATTTAAACAACATTGACAGTGTTGAATGGGTGTATGCAGAAATAAAGGTTCCGCAAGGTGAAGCTCCACTTCATACCTATTATTCTGTAATAGGCGGCAATTTGTTTTACTCCGGTATCCAAACAATTTCAAAAACGGAACGAAGAATTATATTTTCTGTATGGGATGCCAATTCAGGAGACAACGATAAGGAGAAAGTCCCTGATTCAGCAAGAGCAGTTCTGCTTGCTGCAAAGAAAAATATAGTTTATAGTAGATTTGGAAATGAGGGTAGCGGGGTTCACACTCATTATGTTTATGATTGGAAGGAAGATTCGACTTATAAGTTTTTAATACATGCGGTGCCTGATTCATTTAAAAATTCAACTACCTTTACACTCTTCGTTGATTTTGACAAGCATTGGGAAATGATTGCCAAAATCAGAACTCCTCAATCCCAAGGTTATCCTAAGTATATTCATTCCTTTATAGAAGATTTTAGTACAAGAGATGATGAACATCGCAGGTCTGCTTCATTTGAGAATGTCTGGGTGAGAAAAACAAACGGAGCCTGGAAAGAAATAACTCAAGCGATATTCAATTTGCCATTTGGAGATAAGAACAGGAAATTCAAGGATTATGGCTGCGCACTTTCTACTTCTTTTGGATTTATGCTGAGTTCAGGTGGAGGATATACAGGCACGTATATCCCAGTGCCTGCTCTGATAAAAAGAAATGCAAAAGGTATTGTTCCATTAAAGACAATGCCCGAATAACTCAGGGCACTGCCAACAACAGTGGTTTTGCATCAACAGGGGCGCCGAATAAAACTTCAGCAATAATAACAATATTCGTCTTCGGTTCCGGATACCCAAACGCATATAGGCTTTTGAAAAGTTCTGTACATTAGTTCAGTTATCGGCAATTTGGTGAATTGTAAAAAATGTAAGAGAAATCAATTATATGTAATAGCTCCGATTTGATCCGACAGTCGGGTAATATTTTAGGCAGTTGGCGGTAGGTCGTCCAGCTGCTTTTCTTTTGCTAAAGGGACTATTTCTTCAAAAGTTTGTAAAGGAGTTCGTCCGAAGCAGTATTTACCAGTATGTGTCCGATCACGATTATAGTGATCAATCCACTCGTCTAGATCCGTCTGGATCTGTTCAAGAGAAGTGTAGATTTTCTTCCTGAAGGCAATAGCGTAAAACTCGTCCTGAACAGTTCGATTAAATGCAATAAAGATTTCTAATCCGAGATTATACAAGAAACCGATTGATCCAAAAGAGAAGAATACATCATTTGTTCCTCCTCAATCGTTCAGATATATTGATTAGGGGTTTCATAAACGCTTTCGCTTGCAGATAATCAACTCTTGATTATTTTTGTCTGATATTTCTATTGGGCGCATATTTGGAGGGGCGACTACAATCTTCAGCGAATCTCCTTTCAACTCATAAGCAACGCTGACAGACGTCGTATCGGTTACCATATCCACTGGTTGAATAATAATCAACTTGAGGTTGCTGGTGGTGTCCAACTTAAACGAATACTTCATCTCCTTTCCAGTCTCGTCTGTAAAGGTAAGTTTATGTCCTTTGAAGACATATTTGTAGGTCACATCTTTTTTGATGCCGTTCTGGCTTTCTGATTGCGCCAACCATACACCTTGTATGTTTGCTTGGTCAGTAGATTTTACCGCATCACCAGCACCGCCACACGACAAAGCGCAAACAACAACCAGTAATAAAAGGGAGAGAGTGGAAAACTGCAGTCTATAACTTTTCATATTTTATAAAACTCTTAAAAAATAATATGATCAAATATAACAATTATGACAAATATTGTAGCTAATAAAGTTGATGACTCATTAAATCTCTATAGAGTTGAAGTACGAGCTACTTACTGGACACAATAAAGGTGACACTTCACGCTCTATACAATACTGCACACAACATGGGGTTTGCTGCAATGCTGGCTGACGAATAATTCCTCATCTTTTTGTTCGCTATCAGCAGCGGTTCGGTCAGACGTAATTCTATTCGGCTTTAGTTCTTATCTTCATCATCGGTAATTTTATTGGGCTTCTGTTCCGGGCTGGACGTTATAAAATTCTGGCAGAGCAGCAATCCCTGTTCGTTACAAGCAATTTATTAACGAGCCGTTCCAGTAAAAGTGGTGATTGACAAACGAAGTTTTCAACTTGATCCATCGAACTTGGTTTGGGTTGATTAATAGAAAGTTAGAACAGATTGAGATAAATTATAAAGACAAAAAGAGGGTGTCTCAAAAGTAATTGAGGCACTCTCTTTATTTTTAGTAAAAAAAAGGACGAAAAAATATCTTGGAACCATGATTCTTAGTAAATTAAGTCATGGCAAGAGGTAAAACATTATCAGTA
>NZ_PYGK01000006.1 GCF_003014595.1 Chitinophaga ginsengisoli
ACTATTTTGATGTGCCGCCGTATACGGACCCGTACGTACGGTGGCTGGAGGGGACGGCATGCGAAATAATCTCATGCCTCCTACTCACTTGTAGCCCCGGAGTGCAAACCCGGGGGAATCAATACAACCCCGGGAACATTACAAATCCGGTTCGGGAATAATGTAACCCCAAATCAGAATGGATATCCTATCGCCACGTTCCAGATGATATTATTCCTCCTCCACGCTGCATCCCCCAGCTGCCACTGGCTCAGATACCATCCATTCTTATTTCCTGTATAATAGGGTACCTTCACTGGTACGCCCCAATCAAGCCTTATTAAAAAGAAAGAAAAATCAAGCCTTAAACCAGCCCCTGTACCCACGGCCAGATCCCTGTAAAGGTTCTGCAACCTGAACTCACCTCCCGGACGAATAGTATCCTTCTTCAGCATCCAGATATTCCCCATATCCAGGAAGGTCGCTCCCTTAAGATTAATACTACCGTTGAACAGGCGCAGGAGGTCAAAACGGTATTCAATATTCCCTTCCAGCTTCATATCACCGGTCTGGTCGGGGAAGTTGCTGGCAGTGACGGAACTGTCTTTGAAGGTACCCGGTCCGAGGGTGCGAAGACGCCAGGCGCGGATACTATTAGGCCCACCAGCTGTAAACTGGCGGATATATGGCATTACATCTGATTTGCCGTAAGGGATACCAACGCCGCCATAGATGCGGGTGGCTAGTACTGTATGACCAGTCAGGTTCCAGTAATGCCGGTAATCAGCCTCCAGTTTAAGGAAGTTCGCAATCGGCATGTTGGTCAGACTTTCGAGATCGGTGCCCTTACCGGAAATACTCCCCCAGAGGCTGTTGATACCATTCAGCCATGCACCAGACTCCTCAACATTCGCACGGAAATAAGAATAGTGATTGCGGTGAAGTGCATCATTGTTACTATAGATGTAAGTGACATTCTCACCACCGATGAAGGCAGGCTCAAAGCTTCTTTTCAGATAAGGGTTCTTATTGACAATGCTATCACGGAAACCGGCATTCAGATTCACCCCGACATAGTTGAGGGAAATAGGTTTGACGATCCAGCGTTTATAGAGGCTTTGATTCCATTCATACCCGAAAGAGGCATTTACGTTGGATATATAAAACTTCGCTGAGCGGGTCAGATAATCGACCCCTGCTGTCAGCCTGGTTCGTACTGTAGTGGACCGGCTGCGCTGGGCAATATGAAAGGGCGTAATAAACCGGGGAAAGATCAGGCTGACCTGACCGCCTATTTCCTGCGATTGCAACATCCAGCTGCCCTGGCTACGGATGAGTTCAATGCCGGTATTCAGGCTGACGTTCAGCTGTGTAGCTGAACGGCCTATATTCAGGTGCCGGTAGTTCAGGCTGATACCACTACCCACGAGGTAATCAGAGCTCGTGCTGACCTCGAAGTTGGCCCCGATTTCCTGACGACGTTTGGGCGTCATAAAGATATAAGTGCTCAGCATATTCGGCGTGTCTTGGCGTTCCCTGTACTGCAGGTTTACAAACTGCCAGGCACCCAGGTCATACAGACGGCTGATTGCATCGTTGGTACGCTGCTGAGAAAAGCGTTCATCCTTTTTCAGGATGACAGCCCTGTAAAGTACGGTCGGTTTCAGGATATCCTGGCGGTAGCGGATGGTCAGGTCCTTACGCTGGGTAGTCTTGAACAGTGAGTCAGCAGTACTGCCATATACCGGGTAATCAGGGTACACAATAATGCTGTCCAGGGTATACTGCTGATAACGGAGGGAGGAGTCCTCCGGATTCCAGATCTTAATGGTGATATCCATTTTCGGCATGTCCTGCCCCTTACGCTCATTGTAGACGTTAACGATCCCTTCAAAAGGGTTCATAAGGTTGCGGAACAAGATCTTATGGAGGGTATCGATCTCAAATTCGATTGCATTGCGGTCAAATTTATAATAGCCGGCATTGCGTATTACGCGCATTAGCCTTTCTCGCTCGCTGCCAAGGGATTCCTGTTTGTAGGCCATGCCTGATTTGATCAGGGCGAGATTTTCATGTTCTTTGACCAGTTTCAGCAGATTGGTATCCGGTATTTCATAACGGATCTTGTTGATCACAAAGTTCTTACCGGTGTTAACCTTGTAGGTAACATTGACTTTTTGCCTTTTGATAGACTCTTCGTAATCTACAGTAGCATAGAAATAGCCCTGGTTATTCAGGTAGCTGACCATGCGTTTGACAGATTCCTTGGTTTTGGTGGAGTCGTAGATCACCGGTTCTTCCAGGTTGCGGGGCGCCAGCATCAGGTTCCAGAACCAGTTGGACTTCTTTTCATTGTACTTCTGGTTGTAGAGCCATACCTTGAAACGGGTACCCATAAACAAGGTATTGGACTGTTGCAGCATGAGTTGTTTGGAACTAAGAGAGGCGCGGATATCCTGTTTTTCAGCAGAAGAAGTTTCTCCTTTCACATCTACATCGCTGTCCACATAAAGCACCTGATTCTTTTGCAGGTATTTTGTATTGGAACATGCAGCCAGCGCCAGTGTCGTCATCAGGATGATTAGATAGTTCAGATAAATAAAAAGGGAACTATGTGGCCGCTGCTGCATCAGAGTCAATACAATTATTAATAGTTAGAAGCTTTGTTTTCTGTTATTTCCATAGAGGCCAGTCCGCGTGGCTTTGCCGATTAAAAGAATTCATGTAGGTTTGGCTCTATGTTGTCGAAGGCGCAAATTAAGTATATTCAATCATTACAGCATAAAAAATACCGTCAAAAATCCGGCCAGTTCATTGCTGAAGGCGATAAGATCGTTCCAGAGCTCCTGCAGGCAGGCATTCCCGTGCGGGACGTGTATGCAACTGCTACCTGGATCAGTACTCATCGGTCTTTGCTGGACAGGACACCTGTGGTACGGATCACTGAAGTTGAAGAGAGTGTCCTGAAGCAGCTCTCAGCGCTGACTACACCCAATCAGGCATTGGCCCTGCTGGATATTCCCGGATCTGCTGCCATAGAGCCGGCATCTTTAAAAGGAACCGTATCTCTTGCGTTGGAAACCATCCAGGACCCCGGCAATATGGGAACCATCATTCGTATAGCCGACTGGTTCGGCATCCGTCAGATCATCTGCTCGCCCGATTGTGTGGATGCCTATAATCCTAAAACTATCCAGGCAACAATGGGAAGCATCGCCCGTGTAAGCATACTGGAAAGTGATGTTGTTACTTTATTACAGCAGGCCGGCGTGCCCTCTTATGCCGCTACCTTACATGGTACAGACATCACACAGTTCTCCAGACTAAAAGAAGGCATTATCCTGATCGGTAACGAGTCCCGCGGACTGAGCGATGCCGTAATCGCTGTCAGTACCCATAAGATCACTATCCCAAGACTGGGAGGAGCAGAATCCCTGAATGCCGGTGTTGCTGCCGGTATCATCTGCGGAAGATTGTTGATATAACACGCTAATAGCAACTGTCGCTCCTGACCGCTGTTAAGACAATACGTTGATAATGACATAAAACAAAGAAGTCCATAGCACTGATCGCTATGGACTTCTCTGTTTATGATTGTTAGTCAATGGTCACTTAAACTGTATCGCCTTCACAGGCGTGATCTTCCTGATAATCAGGGAGGGTAGTATCAATACCAAAATGCAAAGGCTCAGGGTACCTAAGTCAATCAGCACTACCTGCCACCAGCTCAGGGAAATAGCTGCTACAGACATGTAATAGGATTCCTCCGGCAATTTAAAGAGGCCCGTAGTCTGTTGCAGGATGGCTAAACCAATACCCAAGATATTTCCCAGAATAATCCCTGCTATAACAATATAAGCCGCCTGAGCGATGAAGATCTCCTGTATCCTGGCATTCCGCATACCCAGCGCTTTCACAATACCGATCATATTTGTCCGCTCCAGGATGAGAATGAGGATAGCCGTGATCATATTGATGGCGGCTACAATGGACATGATCACCAGGATAATAGCCTTATTTTTATTCTGTAAACGCAGCCAGGCGAAGATGTTCGGATAGATATCGGCGATAGAACGGATGAACAGCTGATCCGGAATAACATTATAAGCTGCGGTACCCGTTTCTTTCAGTTGCTGATAATCATCCGTAAAGATCTCATATCCACCAATGCTACCGGGTTCCCAGTTATTCAGCTTACGGATCAGTTCAAGATCGCCCAGTACATACGTCTTGTCGTATTCTTCAATACCTGTCTTATAGATACCACTGATGGTCAGCTTACGGGCTCTGGGAGGTTGTCCTGGCCCCTGGATAAAGTAAATAATAAGTGGATCATGCAGTTTGAGTTGCAGCTCTTTCGCAAGTCTGACAGAGATAAGCACCTCAGGTGCATAACTGCTGTCATTATAATGGATAACAGAGCCTTCCTGCAGGAATTGCTGCAAATGGCTCCAGTTATAATGACGATCTACCCCCTTGAAGATGACGCCTTCCAGATCTTTTTCTGCTTTTATTATAGCAGATTTGGTGGCATAAGCGTTAATAGTATTGATACCTTTTATCTGTCGGAGTTTTGCCACCATGGTGCTATCCGATGGAAAGGGAAATTGTTCGGTCAGCGGACCGGCATTAGGCTGGTACTGGGTAATGTGCATATGTCCCCAGAAACTGAATATCTTCTGCTGGATAACTTCCTGGAAACCATTCACCAGGGCCACAGCCAGTATCATTACCGCTACGCTGATCGCAGTAGCTGCAATAGCAATATTGATAATGAACTTGGAAAAGGAAGACGACCGGTTGAAGGCTATCCGCTTGGCAATGAAGAATGGCAAATTCATAAGACAAATGTATTGAATATAATCATAAACAGCCGGCCGCCTATATTATAATGAAGCTGCTCGGAACAAATCGAAAAAATAGTACCTTAATGGTTACTTGAAATGCTATTATGAAGATAAAAACCTTCTTCTGTATACCTGTAATATGTTTACTGGCGTACGTTCTGCCAGTAGCTGCGCAGGAGAATACTATTAGTCCTGACCACGTTTACTACAGTAATATCCGGTCTGTAAAGCTCAACCAGGCCGGCGATCAGCTCAGTTATCCTATCATTACACTCAATGGCGATGAAAAGTTGGAATTGAGCTTTGATGATATGGACAATGATGTGAAGAACTACTTTTATACGTTCGTCCTCTGTAATGCCGACTGGACAAGACCCCAGATCAACCAGGTAGAGTACCTGCGGGGTTTCTCCGAAAACAGGATCCAGGACTACCGTTTTTCCAGTATTGCTTTGCAGAAATATACGCACTATTCAGTACAGCTGCCCAATCAGAACTGTTATCCGACGAGGTCGGGCAATTACCTGTTGAAGGTGTATCTGGATAGCGATACGGACCAGCTGGTACTGACCCGCCGCATGCTGGTGATTGCCAACAAAGCCAGTGTAAGCGGTTTTATTCAGCAGCCAGTTACTCCAAAAATATTCCGGTCACACCAGAAGATCAACTTCTCTGTTAATACTGCCGGACTCAATATCACGAACCCTTTCGATCAGATGAAAGTGGTCATCCTCCAGAACTACCGCTGGGATAATGCGATAAAATTCCCCCGTCCTTTGTTCATTAAAGGTAATGTGCTGGAATACAACTGGGAGGTCGACTGCGTGATGCCGGCAGGTAAGGAATGGCGTTGGATCGACCTGCGAAGTTTCCGCTTACAGACAGAACGGGTGAGGACAACAGAGTACGCGAAAGATCATACAGATGTATATGCACTTCCCGACTTTGAACGAGGGGGGAAGATGTATCAGTATATCAAGGATATCAATGGCTTGTATTACCTGGCCACACTGGATGGTTATGATCCTTTCTTTGAAGGAGACTATGCTACTGTGCACTTCTCTTTCCCGGTTCCTGAACCTTATGCTGGCTACGACATGTACATCCTGGGAGAGCTGACCAACTATGAGTGCGACGATAATAGTAAGATGGTATTTAATCCCGCCACCAGGGCATATGAGGGAACGATGTTCCTGAAACAGGGTTTTTATAACTACGTATATGCGTTAGTAGATAAAACGGTAGTCGGCAGCAAACCCAGTACTGAGTTAACAGAAGGGAACTGGTGGGAAGCAGAGAACAACTATACGATCCTTGTTTACTATCGCGCATTGGGAGGCCGTGCCGATGAACTGGTTACTACCACCACACTGAACTCGATGTTAAGTCGTAAATAACAAAATATAAAATAGTAACGCGTCCATGGCATCATGTGCTATGGACGCGTTGTTGTTTTTATTACTACGGATGCTATGTCGCATTACACAGCTCCTGGCAAGTATCAGCTGACGACAGTCTGGCGGAGTTTCACAATATTCGCAGCGCCACGTTTAATGATAATTCGTGTACCACGATCAAAAGTGAAGTAGCGATAGAACCAGTTACTAAACACCACCAGTTTGTTCCTGAATCCCAGGAGGCTCATAAGGTGTACCGCCATCCATACCATCCAGGCCATAAATCCGCTCAGTTTCATTCCTGCAAATTCAGCTACGGCATGATTACGTCCGATGGTCGCCATACTGCCAAGATCATTGTACTTAAACCCTTTCAGACCACGTCCGGCAGATTTGATCATCTTCAGGATATTCTCAGCCAGGTTAGCACCCTGCTGGATCGCCACCTGCGCCACCATCGGATAGCCTTTCGGGAACTTAGGATCATTCACCATCTGAGCAATATCGCCAATAGCATAGATATTGAGTGTACCGTTCACCAGGTTGAATTCATTCACCTGTATACGGCCATTGGGCAATATGGCATCCTGCGGAATGCCCCTTACCGGCACGCCTTTTACACCTGCAGCCCATAACAGGGATTGTGTCTTCAGTGTTTCGCCATTGCTAAGCAGAAGTGTTTTACCATCATATTCTTTTACTACTGCATTGCACAATACTTTCACGCCCAGTTTCTCCAGGCTTTCCAGCGATTTGCGGGAAGAGTGTTCACTCATGCCGTTCAGGATACGGCCGCTGCCTTCAATGAGGTAAATGTTCATCAGTGATACTGGCAGTTCGGGATAATCTTTCGGCATGATATATTTACGCAGCTCCGCGAAGGCGCCTGCCAGTTCTACACCGGTAGGACCGCCGCCTACCATTACGAAGTTCAGTTTTGACCTGATCTGTTCTTCATCTTCCAGGAGCAGGCTTTCTTCAAACTGTTTGATCACATAGTTACGGATCTGTACTGCTTCAATGAGCGACTTCATACCAATGGCATGTTCTTCAATGATCTTGTTACCAAAGAAGTTGGTAGTGCTGCCCGTGGCGAGTACCAGGTAATCGTAGTGTAAATCTCCGATACCTGTTTCCAGTATATTTTCTGTGGGCCGTACACCGGTTACTTCGGCCATACGGAAGAAGAAGTTGGATTGTTGCTTAAAGATCCCGCGAAGCGGAAAAGCGATACTATCTGTTTCAAGACCAGCGGTAGATACCTGGTAGAGGAGAGGTTGGAAGAGATGATAATTGTTCCTGTCGAGCATTACAATCTGTACGGGGGCGTTTTTGAGCTTTTTAGCCAGGTTGATACCACCAAAACCGCCACCTACAATTACTACGCGGGGCATGCCTGTTTCCGGAATATTCGGCTGAATCATAATACAATCATTTAGCAATCAAAGAAATAAATGAACGTGTGTCTCTCGACACTATGTATTCAAACGCCGGAACGTATAATGGCATATCAAAATTACAATACTTTCAGAAAAGAATGAAAGTTTATTTATAAAAAAATCCCCGATGCATGGCTTGCACCGGGGAGTATACCATCTAAAAATAAGATTACATCTTCTTCGCGTCTTCCAGGAACTTAGCCAGACCGATGTCAGTCAGCGGGTGTTTCAGGAGACCGAGGATTGAATCCAGCGGACATGTACAAATGTCAGCACCGGCTTCAGCACATTTGATGATGTGTAAAGGAGAACGGATAGAAGCCGCCAGGATCTCTGTTTTGAAGCCCTGGATGCTATAGATCTGTGCTATCTGGGCGATCAGCTCAACGCCATCCCAGTTACTGTCATCAATACGGCCAATGAAAGGAGATACAAAGGTAGCACCTGCTTTAGCAGCCAGGATAGCCTGACCTGCAGAGAATACCAGTGTACAGTTAGTCTTGATACCGTTGTCGGTGAACCATTTCAGGGCTTTGATACCGTCTTTGATCATTGGCACCTTCACCACGATGTTCGGGTGAATAGCAGCCAGTTTCTTACCTTCTTCAACGATGGCGTTGAACTCGGTAGACAATACTTCTGCACTGATAGGACCATCTACCAACTCGCAAATTGTCTCATAATGTTTGAGGATGTTAGCTTCGCCTTTGATGCCTTCTTTAGCCATCAGGGAAGGATTGGTGGTAACACCGTCAAGAACGCCCAGGTCGTTTGCTTCTTTAATCTGCGCCAGATTTGCAGTATCTATGAAGAATTTCATTGTGAAATGATTTAGTCCTTTTTAAATAATTATTGCCGCCACAATAGTACGGAACAAATAAAATATAATCAACAGTACTCACTGATTCATTTAAGAATGAACAGAAGCCGGACAATCGCGAAATAAACAGTTGGAACGCATTGGGTAGAGTCCACAGGTCATCCTTATTGGAATGAATGAGTAGTTAATAGCATTTCAACTGAATCTATCGACTGATGACCTGGAATATAAAATAAAAAAAAAACGGCAAGTTACTTACATCGCACCGCTACAACCGCCTACCCTTGCTACATTCCTGTCCTGGGGGAGTTCAGCAGGAGCTGGTCGTATAAGACTTGCCGGCTGCAAATGTACACTAATTGAAATAAATAACAAATCTTAAAAGAAAAATTATGAGAATTATTTAAAAAAGGAACAAAAAATGTTTCCTGTAGTGATCAATTTTGTCACATCGTATGTTATAAGTCATGTAATTAGTGACCGGTTGAACTGTTGTTGAGCTCCATATTCCCTGAATAAGTATCCTTTTTACACCACGATCCGGTAGGTATTATGTTCATTTTTTATACATATATCCTTTCACCTAAACCGCTAATCATGCAAGACGTTTCCTACGAGTCCTCCGGCGCCATCCTGGGTGGTGCCTTACTGAGCATTTTTCTTTTCGCTTTCGTTATTGGGTTATTTTTCATTGTCTGTTACTGGAAAATATTTGAAAAGGCAGGTAAACCTGGCTGGGCATGTATTGTCCCCATCTACAGCACCATTGTTATGCTGGAAATAGTAGGTAAGCCCTGGTGGTACTTTTTTATGTTCCTGATCCCTATTTACGGGTGGATTGTCCTGCCTATCATGTTAACGCACGACTTCAGCAAGAGTTTTGGGAAGGATATCGGGTTCACACTTGGATTATTGTTTCTTCCATTCATTTTTTATCCGATCCTGGCATTCAGCAGAGACATCCGTTATATAGGTCCTGCCGGTCATCCCACCGGGCCTTCACTGGATAGCCAGATAGGCAGTATCGGAAATCCTGCTGTATAATCAATTTTTTGCCATAATTAGTTTTCCTGCCGGTTGTCATTTATTTGGCGACCGGCTGCTATCGTGTAGTATAGTAGTTGTAATCGTTCAATACCGTCTCCAAGAATTCCACCGGCTGCATGTCTGTTTTGATCTCAAGCACATCCCTTACGCGATAGGCCACACGCGCTGCCAGCTCGGGGTTGTTGGATTTAATGGCCTGATCCATCAATGTTTTGATCTTGTTCATGTCCCTGTCAGATAATTTCAGGATCTGCGGGAAATGCGGCTGATAATCCACCGCAGACATATCCCTGAAGATCGTATCATTCAGGCTTGCCTTTGTTTTTGTACTTACCACGATCGTTCCCGCCACAATATCCCCCAGCCGTTGATCGTACGGCGATCTTAACATGGCAATGATGGGAATAATACCATTCCAGAAGATGTAGGGCGTTTCCAGCATACGGAACAGCCATCTGATCAGGTGCTGGCTGATACTCGGTTTCCCTCCCTGCATATTCCTCACCTTAATGTTCATTATCAGCTTACCCGGTGTCTGTCCGTTCATAATGATCTCAAGTACAAGGAAATAGAACAGCATAGGCAATACACCCAGGAAGAAATACACTACATAACTTGTGACCTCTCCCAGTTGCATGTTATACACCGTGTAACCCAATGCTATACAATAGACCAGCCTGATGAGCGTATCCAGCAACCAACCCAGGAAACGCTGGAAAAGGTTAGCTGTCTCAAATTCGAGATCTATATTGAAAGAAGTGGGTATTTTTATAGAGGCCATGAATAAATTTAGTAATTAATCTATATGTTTGCCAGTAGTCCAGAGATCGTAGACTTTAAGCGGTATACCCTCGCTACAAACGGCTCCTGCTGACTAATCTAGCTAGATTTATTTAATTAATATTAGCTGCCCGGGTCTTTTTTTGTATATTCTGAGCAAAATCCTTTTAATGAACATTTGATGGCTTATCCTTTATAGCTTATCAACTATGGATGACGGATTAAGAGACTAGCCCATGCGTGAATCAACCTTCATAAAAAAGAATCTGCAGCGCTGGAAAAGATACCAGGAGCAACCTGCCGAAGATCCGGACGAGTTGGCGGAACGCTTTACCAGCCTGCTGGATGATCTGGCGTATGCCAAAACCTTCTACAGCTTCAGTAAGATAACCGCTTATATCAACAGCCTGGCTGCCGGTATTTACCATACTATCTATGGCAACCGGAAAGAGCAGGATGGCCGATTCCGTAATTTCTTCGTCTATGAACTGCCACTGCTGTTCCGCAGGTACCACCGCTTGTTCCTGTTCTCCTTTTTATTCTTCCTCCTCTTCTGTGTGATCAGTGCTTTTTCCGCCGCCCACGATGAAACTTTTGTACGTGGTGTGCTGGGAGATGAATATGTAGGTATGACAGAACAGAATATCAATAATGGCGATCCCTTTGGCGTTTATAAACAGGAGAACGAGCTGGTCATGTTCCTGAGAATTGCAGAAAGGAATATTACAGTCGCTATGCTGACTTTTGTAAGCGGCCTCACACTGGGTGTGGGTACGCTCTGGCTAATGATGAAGAATGCCGTTATGCTGGGAGCTTTCCAGTATTATTTCTTTTCCAAAGGATTGGGGCTGAAGTCAATATTGGTAATCTGGATACATGGCACCCTGGAGATCTCTGCTATTGTCATAGCTGGTTGTGCCGGTTTGGTAATGGTCAGCGGACTGATATTCCCGGGTACCCGTAAAAGGTTGGATGCACTGAAGAATACAGCCCGTGATGGCGTGAAGATAGTAGTGACGCTGATACCCATATTTATAGTGGCGGCCTTCCTGGAAGGTTTCGTAACCCGGCATACCGCCATGCCTGTATGGACCAGTGTCAGCATTTTATCGCTGTCGCTGTTGTTTATTGTTAGCTACTTTATTGTTTACCCGATCTATCTGCATCGTAAAGGATATAAGCTCGGACCAAAAGCAACTATTATAAAGCCTGTGAAATGAGGAAAATGCGCGTTCATTATATCCTGGTATTATTATGTCTGCCTTTGTTCGTCAAAGCACAGCAGTCTGTACCTCCGGAACAATTTGATTCCATGGTAGCGGCAGATATGGTGGCTACGGCAACACAAAGAGAGGCAGCGGAAGAAGCAGCCGATTCAAGCACCAGGGAAAATATCAGTCAGCACGAAAAAGCCTTGGCGGATCATCACTTATGGGATGAGGCAGTACCTGCCATGGCTGATACGATGGAATCATACGCAGACTATCCACTGGTGATAAGGGCCGTGCCTGATACCATCATGAAAGCATTGTTGGCAGACAACGACCTGCAATACCAGAAAAAGGAACCTGCGCGACAAAAAGATATGTCCTGGATGAACGATATCTTTTCAGCCATCCTGCGGCTGGTAGGGCTTTCCCCATTTGCGATCATCTGTTTCATATTAAGCGGTGTGGGGCTGTTGTTATATCTCTATCTGAAGCAGAATGGTTACCTCTTTAAAAGAACGAAGCGGGATGCAGATAAGACGGTAAAACTAACAGAAGAAGAACTGGATGTAGCAACATATCATCAGCAGATAGAACAAGCCATTTCTTCCGGTAAGTTCAGAGTGGCGGTAAGATTACTATATCTGCAAACGCTGCGCGTGCTGGTAGATAAAGGGATCGTCACCTATAGCAGGGAGAAAACCAATGCGGCTTATCTACACAGCCTGGTGTCTACACCGTGGTATAAAGCATTTGCAACGCTGACACTGGATTATGAATATATATGGTATGGAGAAATGCCTGTGAACAATGAACAGTTCAACGTTATACACAGACAGTTCCGTCAATTTATGAACGAATTAGGCTATACCCGGTGAAATCAAAATTAATAGCAATAATCAGCGCCATTATCCTGGTATTTTTGATCCTGCTGGTCTTCTCGTCACGCACACGTAAGCCGGACGGCAAAAATATTGATGAGAAAGAACTCTCACAGCAAAGCTTTTCCCACAAGGATAAAAGCCCGGGAGGATGTTATGTGATGTTTAAGGCCCTGTCTCATCTGTTTTATTATGATATCAAACCGCAGATAGTTACCAAGCCTTTTTCCCGCACGTACAATAAGGATGAGACGCTGGCCTCTACAGATTATAATCTGTATATCCTGGTAGCCGACAGGTTGTACACTTCGGCAGAAGATGCGAAGAATATGATCAAATTTGCTTCTGCAGGTAATCAGTTGTTCATTGCATCAAACCGGCCTGATAGTATGTTATTAGAATACCTGAATATCACTGTGGATGATGAAGGTATTTTTCAATCTTTTACCAATGCCGACCAGCGTTATGTGAACAGGAACCTCGCACCTGACACGGCCTTTTCCCGTAAAGGTATCAGAGGGGGCAGTTTCGTCGTAAAAATGGATACTAGTCGCACAACCATATTGGGTACTGATGCATTCAAACGTCCCAATTTTGTAAAGGTCGCAGTGGGTGAAGGCGCTGTATTCCTGCTGTTACAGCCATCTACACTCACCAATTATTTTCTGCTGCATAAGCGTAACATCGTGTCGCTGGAAAGACAACTGGCATACACTAATCTGTACATGGATCATGTGTATTGGGATGAGTTTTATAAATATCAGAGCTTTCGTCAGTCGTCTGATTTCAGTGAGTGGGAGGTGCTGATGCGGTATCCGGCCATGCGCTGGGCATTATGGCTGGCTGTGGCATTACTATTGATCTATATGTTGTTCGAAAGCAAGCGCAGGCAGCGTATCATTCCCGAAAAGCCTGTGCTGGTAAACAACTCGCTGGAGTTTGTAGAGGCACTCGGACAGTTGTATTATCAGCAGCACGATAACCGCAACCTGGCACAGAAGATCATCTTGCAGTGGCAGGAGTTTGTACGCACGCGCTATTATCTGAACACCAACAGCCTGGACAATGCCTTTGCAGAGGCATTGTCGCGCAAGGCAGTGATGCCATTGGAACAGGTGAAAGATATCCTGAATAGTATTCAGCAGGTACAGTCGGGGCAGGTAATTACAGATGAATATTTACAGCGATTTTATAAAAATATACAAGCGTTCTATTTAAATACGAAATAATGGAGGAAACTACATTTCAGCCCCGTACTGATTTTACCGCTCTTCATGAGGCGGTAGTGGCTATCCGGGAGCAGATAGGAAAGGTAATTATTGGCCAGCATGAGATGATTGATCTGTTAATAGCAGGGCTGCTTACACAAGGGCACGTACTGATAGAAGGTGTGCCGGGTGTCGCAAAAACCCTCACCGCTAAGCTGCTGGCGCGCTGCATAGATGCAGACTTTTCCAGGCTGCAGTTCACACCCGACATTATGCCTGCGGATGTGATAGGTACTTCCATCTTCAACCCGGAAAAAAGAGAGTTCGAATACAAGCGTGGTCCTGTGTTCAGCAACCTGGTGCTGATAGATGAGATCAATCGTGCCCCTGCGAAAACGCAGGCGGCGCTGTTTGAAGTAATGGAAGAAAGGCAGATCACGAATGATGGCATTACACATCCGCTGCCTGCTCCTTTTATGGTCGTAGCTACACAGAACCCGATAGAGCAGGAGGGTACTTACCGTTTGCCGGAAGCACAGCTGGACCGTTTCCTCTTTAAGATAGAAGTGAAGTACCCTGCGTTGGCGGAAGAGATCTCCATGCTGCAGGCCATGCATCATTACAATGGTCTGTCCGATCTGACGAAGCTGGTGGAACGCGTGGTAACTGCCATACAGATCATGGAATATCAGCTGCTGGTGCGTAAAGTGCATATAGAAGATAAACTACTGCATTACATTGCTGCCCTGATCCATGAAACACGTAACAATGCCTCATTGTACCTGGGTGCATCACCACGGGCATCGCTGGCAGTAATGAATTGTGCAAAAGCTGTTGCTGCAATGCATAACCGCGACTTCGTTACCCCTGATGATATTGTCAGCATGTTGCCGCATGTATTGCGTCATCGTATTATGCTGACGCCTGAGCGTGAAATGGAAGGCATTACTGCCGATGAGGTGATCTCACAGATCGTGAAGTCAGTGGAAGTACCGAGGTAAAAACTATTGTATGTTAAAAGCATTCTATCAGTCTTTATTTTTTACAACGCGTTTCTATGTATTGCTGGGAAGTACGGCGATGTTGTTCGTCGTGTCCTACTTTCTTCCCCCGCTGTATATCGTGTCAGAGCTGATCATTGCACTGTTATCTTTTCTTCTAGTCCTGGATATATTCTTCCTGTATGCAGCGGGAAATCAACCATTAGAAGTAACACGTAACATGGCCAGCCGTTTTAGCAACGGTGATAATAATGACATCAGGATAAAGCTGATAAATAATTATCGTTTTCCCGTTACAGTTATATTAATGGAAGAATTGCCAGTGCAATTTCAGATACGTGATTTCAGGAAGAAGGTAAAGCTGAAAGCAGGAGAGGAGCAGGATCTCCACTACACCTTACGCCCTGTGGAGAGGGGAGAATATCACTTCGGTAAAACCAATGCTTTTGTACGTAGTTTATTGGGGTTATCGCAACGGCATGTTGCACCGCTGAATGAGGAGATCGTGAAAGTGTATCCTTCTTTTCTGCAGTTACGCAATTATGAGTTCTTCTCTTTCAATGGCCGTTTACAGGAAATGGGTGTGCATAAACAGCGCGTGACTGGCCACAGTATGGAGTTTGATCATATTAAAGAATATGTACGCGGCGATGATGTGCGTATGTTGAACTGGAAAGCTACAGCACGCAGAGGTACGCCGATGGTCAATAACTATGTTGAAGAGAGATCACAGCAGGTGTATTGTGTGATAGACAAAGGCAGGGCTATGAAGATGCCTTTTGAAGGATTGACCTTACTGGATTATGCTATCAACGCCTCGCTGATCTTCAGCAATATCGCCTTACAGAAGGGAGATAAAACGGGGCTGGTAACGCTTGCAGCACAGCAGGTAGATGTGTTACCGTCTTCCAGTAAGAAAACACAAATGAACCTGATACTGGAGAAGTTGTATGCACAGGAAACGCAGTGGGAGGAGAGTGATTATGAAAGACTGAGTGTTACGTTACGCAGTGTTTTTTCCCAGCGTTCCTTACTGATACTTTTCACCAATTTTGAGTCTATGACAGCGTTGCAACGGCAGCTGCCTTATTTGCGCAGGCTTTCGAAGTATCATTTGTTGCTGGTGGTTTTCTTTGAAAATACAGAGCTCAAAAAAGTAACGAAAGATAATGTGCACACAGTAGAGGGCATCTATCGGCAGGTGATTGCACAGAAATTTGCTTATGAAAAGAAACTGATGGTCAGGGAGCTGACGAAATACGGCATTCTCTCCTTACTCACACCACCGGAACAACTCACGCTGAACGTGATCAACAAATACCTGGAGCTGAAAGCCAGGTCGCTTATTTAACCGTGGGAATCAGCTCCGGTAGTTCATTGATTATTTATCCTGGAGTTGCTTTACAGGTATTGTACTTGATACAGACATTGACGGATCGTTTTTATTGATGGCTGTGACTGTAATAATACGGGTAGCATCATTAGGAGGTAGCAGCAGGTCTTGTCCTAATAGTTTCCCTTCACTGGCGGTGAATTTTATAGCAGCTGTATCCAGTGGGTAGATCTTTCCGCTACTGAATGATCCTTCTACATTCAGGTAAAACCTAATGCCTCTTTTCAGGCTGTCGGCATAATGATTAAAGCGGATGCTTTCCAGGTGTGGAAGCGTCAGTGTGGTAGTCAGCGGTTGTGGAGAGTCAGGCAGTGTGACAGTGAGTTCTACCTGGTAATGCAATTTTGCCGCCCGTTGTCTGTCGAGCTGTAGATAGCCGTTTTGCACACTACCGGCAGAGCTGGTCACTTTGATACTCTTCCAACGGTAAGCGCCGTCTAAATATCCTTCTGTTTTTCTTACCTGTCCGTTTGCATATTTGAATTCCAGGCCAATAGGGATATGATTGTACAATTCGGCTATGCAAGCCGGGTCATAACTGGCAGTAACGCTGGTTATATTGTTTTGCTGTGCCTGGGCATTGAAGAAAAGCAATAACTGTGTGATGATTAAAAAAGCTCTCAATGTGTTTTTTACCTGAAAGCTGAAAAAATCATTCCACATTTACAAGTGCAGGCGGTTTTTTATCTTTCTTAACAGATGGTGGAGACGCTATACTATGGGCGTCAATGGCTAATGATGGGAAAGGAACTGGTGTGGGCTGGCTGGCAGTTGCCAGTATAGCTGCTGCGGACCGTTTCTTTCGGGCAATCCTGGGTGCCTTGGAAGACTGTTCCTGTTTTTCTGCTGGTGGTAAAGCCGGTTCCAGCACAGCTGTAATAAATGCCTGTTCGTTGCTGGCAGAGTTGTTAGCCTGAATATCCGTGTCAGTATGAAGAAAGCGCAGCTGCAGCACGACGATTGTGGCAGTTGCTTTGGCAGGTACGGCTGGCAGGAGCAGGGAATGCTGTTTTTCTCCCAGGGCGACGCAACTAGCAGCGGTGGCGGTTCCTACGCAAGTATTGTTGTCGAGGTCCATATCCAGTGCGGCTGCGTGGAGCTGTATATACCTGGTGTCTTTGGGAGGGTTCAGCCAGTGTTGCCAGTTGGGAGGCAGCTTTACCAGGATGCAGCCATCTTCCTGTCGGATGGTGTCTATTCCTCCGATGGTCATAACAGCCTTCTTGTTATAGCGGAAATCTTTCAGGTGCTGGTGCAGGGCATTAGCGCTAAATACGCGTTTTCCCCGTGCATGCCCGGTATCTTCTCTCAAAGCCGCATAAACAGCCTTATTTAGCCTGTAAATCGTCGTTTCTTCCTTTGCCGGTTGCCAGAGCCCATTCAGGGCTGAACGGATCGATTTTGCGGCTTTGCTTGCTTTTGCGAATTCCCGGCTACTTTGTTTACTGGCAGCGGACATGCTGTCCGGGCCATATTGTGGCATCCTACGGCAGAACGGTTTACCGTTCCGTTCGTAAAAGATCAGGTCCCCGACATGGCCGGAGAGTCCCTGTGTGAGCATATTTAAGTTTTGGGCCATAAACGTACAATAGATTTCATTGAATATACGAAATAATCAGCTGATAAATAGGTTCTTGTTTCGAATAGATACCTATTCTTCAGGCTCATTATAAGTACCTGAAAAATACATCTGTATATCCCTGGGAGAGCCTGAAATAAGCCTTTAATGAGCCTGAAGTGACCTTATAGAATCGAACTTTAACAGGACATCAATCGGACTTGAGTTGGACTTGATCAGGGGAAGGAAAGAATGTAAGTAGTGGTTTCGGAGGCGGTAGGTACTTTAGGGAAGGCGAAAACCATTATTTGAAAAACGCCTTTATGGGATAGTGAGTGTAGTGCTGCAAAGATAAGCCATTTAACGATCATGGCCCTGACACACCAGGAAAAAGCGCCATAAGAAAGAGTACCTAATGACATCAGAAGAAACGGGGACTATACCAAAGGTTAGTACTAACCTTTGGTATAGTACTAACTATTTATTAGCAATAGTAAATAGTTTTGCCTTGTCAAAAAATATAGAATGAAAACATTAAGGATTGTTTATTGGGTTAGCACTGCAATTGTAGCATTGATGATGACGTATTCAGCGTATGCCTATTTCACGGATGTAAAAATAGATCAGGCATTTCGACATCTGGGATTTCCCGCTTATTTCAGGATTGAACTGGCTATTGCCAAACTGATAGGTGTTGTATTGTTACTGGCGCCGGTTGGTGCCAGGATAAAGGAATGGGCGTATGCAGGTTTTACTTTCACGTTCATATCTGCTGGTGTAGCCCATGGTTTTTCAGGAGACCCGATGCCGGTTCCGGTTGTACCCTTTGTTTTCCTTGCCGTACTGGCGGTGTCCTACTTTACTTATCACAAACTAAATAAATCAAAATAGTATGAAAAAGATACTGAAGATTATATCAAGCGTAAATGGAGCAGTATCCAAGAGCACGCAGCTAGCAGACGCAGTGATTGAAAAGCTGACAGCGCATTATGCGGGTAGCACCGTCAAAGTAAAAGATCTGTCGCAACAGCGGTATGAGCATTTTCATGAGGGACATCTGAAGGTGTATCGTGGAATGGGAGAAGTGGCGCCTGAAATAGTAGCGACAGTAGAAAAAGTTTCCGACGATGCCATCAATGAAGTAATGGAGGCGGACATTATTGTAATAGGAGTACCGATATATAACTTTAATGTTCCGTCTACATTGAAAGCATGGATAGATCATGTGATGCGCGCAGGGAGGACATTCTCTTTCGCGGGTGGTCAGAAGGAAGGATTGGTGAAAAATAAGAAAGTGTACCTGGCTGTATCTTCAGGAGGTGTTTATTCTGAAGGACCGATGCAGGCATATAACTTTGCTGTTCCGTATCTGGAAGCAACTCTTGGTTTTATTGGTATGACGGATGTCACCACATTCTGGGCGGAAGGGTGTGATATGCCTGGATACAAGGAAACAGCTTTGCAGAAGGCGATCGACAAGGTAGCTGTTTAATCTGAAGTGTAGTTTAAAATACGTAACAGTAGCAAGGCTCCATAAGGAGCTTTTGTTGTTTGATATTGAGATTGTCATTTAAAGAAAAATTGGAAAGATTTATTGTAGTCTTGTTTGTTTGATATAAATTCGGTTATTGTTTGTTGACGTTACTCCACTGAATGAATCAGTTGAAAACTTCTTAGAGAATCATTGTGATATACCTATGCCATGCGGCCTGCGGAAGGCCGTGCGTGTACGCGTAGAGGTAACTGATGAAAAATATTGTTTACTTAAAAAACTGTAATTATGACGAAAGAACACATTGATGCAGTCCTTGCATTTACAAAAAGAAAATGGGAAAGAGGCGTTTCCAGGGAGTATGCAATTCGCAGATTGCAAACTATTGGTTTTTTAGACGAGAGTGGTGAAATCGCGGCCCGGTTCCAGCATCTAGGCGAATGGCCGCCTTTAAATACACCGTTACAAAGTCAACTTAATGAGGAAGGAGAGATGTAAAATGGCCTTATAAAAATGAGGGACATCATTCTGCTATAATAATGAGAAGTTAATAAACAGCAATTTCCAGTCTATGTATAACGTAGGATCCAATTTGGTGCTTGGTTTTCATGGTTGTGATCAAGCCGTTTGTGAGACATTGTTAAATAATCCAAATAGAATAAGAATAAGTCGGGAATCTTTCGACTGGCTGGGGCATGGAATGTATTTTTGGGAAAATAATTATGCACGTGCCTGGGACTGGGCAAGGTATAAATATGAAAGAGGAGAAATTAATTCGCCAGCTGTAATAGGAGCGGTGCTTGATCTAGGGTATTGTTGTGATTTTCTTAGCACAGAGCATATAGAGATGTTTAAAGATTCTTATAAGAAGTTATTTGACTTATATAAAACGTCAAATAAAGTATTGCCTAAGAATAAAGATTTGCGGGAGGATAAACATAAAGACAAATTGTTGAGAGAATTGGATTGTGTAGTGATTGAACATATGTGTGAGGATATTATTGAGCAAATGGAAAACGATTTAACTGTTCATGGTTTTACGAAGCATAAGCTTCCTGATTCAGTAAGAGGTGCCTTTCTGGAAGGCTCTCCTGCTTTCGAAGGCTCAGGCATATATGAAAAAACACATATCCAGATCGCTATCCGCAATCCAAATTGTATCAAAGGATTTTTTCTACCGCGCAGGGAACGAATATCTTTGAATTCCGATCGGGATATAGGTGATATCTCTGACAACGGATTCTTTGTATCCGAGCCTGGAATACCTTATAATGCATA
The DNA here is from genome assembly GCF_003014595.1 of Chitinophaga ginsengisoli. Taxonomy (GTDB): domain Bacteria; phylum Bacteroidota; class Bacteroidia; order Chitinophagales; family Chitinophagaceae; genus Chitinophaga; species Chitinophaga ginsengisoli. The sequence goes on from NZ_PYGK01000006.1 coordinate 20,329, forward strand.
ACAAAAACAAGTCCCGGAAGTAGTTTATTTCCGGGACTTACATGCTTTCATGCAAGAGGCAACTCACATATACTTCATCGCTTCATAGCCCAGTAACCTCCGCCATAACGCTAATTGTCCGATACAATTCGCCTCTCGGTAAGTCTGAAAAGAAACCAGATCAAAGATGCTCATTTTCATACCTGGCATTTCAAAAGGCTCATCAAATTTTTCATCATCAGCATTGAGGAGTGATTCTCTTAAAAGCGGAGAAATGATCTTCCAGTCTTTTTCAAAAGAACTCAGTGCCGGATAGATCACGCCTTCCTGTATGCCCTTGTGGTCTTTAAAAAGTTCATTGGCCTGCTGTTGTTTTTCAATACCGAACAATCTGGCTAATTCGAATCGTTCCTGTACGAGGCTGCCTGTCAGCCACGCCATGTGATTGGCTTTTGTACCCAGGCGCTCATTGGCGTCTTTTTCAGAAATGCCTGCGATGACGTTCGGGAAAAAAGTGGTATGCATGTCATACAATACCATAAAGCCAAAGGTTTTGCTGCTAAGTGGTTGTACTTCCATTTTTAATAGTATTGGTGAGTACTAAGATACCGAATATGCGCTGGGTAACAGGTCGCCGGAGCTGCCAATCTTAGGGGGTATTTGTGACAAATACAGTAAATTAGTAGTCTATATATTCAGTTATGCCATCTCAGACGCTCGACAGCCGCACTATAGATACATTAAGAGATATTCCCGACCTGATCCCCGTATTCCGTGAATATTTTGAAGACTGGACCATCAGGGTGTTTAACAGGGAAGTGCATGAATGCCGAAATTACCTGTCTCCCAACCGGAGAGATTTTTATAAGGTACTGCTGACCACGAAAGGAGCAGGGGTGTTTACTATGGGATTAAATACCTATTACCTGGAAGAGCCAACTATTTTGTTTATCCATCCCAACGATATTATCTCCTGGAAAAATCTGTCTGCGGAGTCGGGCGGTTATTATTGTCTCTTCAGAAGGTCCTTTGTGAATGAGCATCCTACCTTAAAGGCAAGTATGGACAAATTTGCCCTGTTCACTGACAAGTCAAAGAGTGTAATCAGGCTGACAGAGAAAGACGCACAGGCATTGGAGCAGCTATTTGCGAAGATGAAGGAAGAGGAACTGTTGGGTAGTAAATGGAGTGATGATTCCCTGCAGGCCTACCTGCAACTGTTAATGGTTGAGAGTACAAAAATTGCCAATTTTCCACCGCCAGACAATGTAACGGATGAGTTCCGGCATGTGCATGAATTTTTCAGATTGCTTGAGGCGGAGACGGCCGGGATCAATAAAGAGGCACCAATCAGGATCAGGACTGCCAAGGAATTTGCGGCAGACCTGGGCGTGCATCCCAATCATCTGAATGCCTTGCTGAAGAAGCATACAGGGCAAAATGTAAGTACTCATATCAAAAGCCGTCTGCTGGACGAAACCAAGGTATTATTGTTGCAAACTGACTGGTCATTACAGGAGATCGGGTACAGCATTGGTTATGCAGAGCAACCCAATTTCAATTCATTCTTCAAGAAAAATACCGGTATTACCCCCGCCGAATTCAGGAAGACATACCATCTTTGATTTTCATAAAAGGTTCAGTGCTTTTGCTAAAGCCCGGCTGCTGGCTTCTTTTCATCTTTGTATCACAAAACACGAACAAAATGAAAAGCGTAAACACACAGAAAGTATGGTTCATCACCGGCGCATCCCGGGGATTTGGATTACAGATATCAAAAGCAGTTCTTGCCGCAGGCGATAAACTGGTCGCTACCGTACGCAGCAAACCACAAGACCTGGCTGCCCAGCTGGGAAATCATGAGCATCTTGCCGTTGTAACCCTGGATGTCACTAATGAAGAACAGGCACAGGCAGCTGCTAAACAGGCTATTGACACTTTTGGCAGCATTGATGTCCTGGTGAATAATGCTGGTTATGGTTTATTAAGCGGGGTAGAAGAAGCCACAGCGCAGGAAGTGAAGAATAACTATGAAGTAAATGTGTTCGGATTGCTGAATGTTACCCGTGCGGTATTGCCTTATATGCGGGTACAGGGATCCGGTCATGTGATCAATATTTCCTCCGTAGGCGGTTTATTTGGCTATGTAGGCTGGGGTATTTATGGTTCTACCAAATTTGCCGTGGAAGGTATTACGGAGGCGATGGCACAGGAACTTGCTCCGTTAGGGATCTATGCTACTGTGGTAGCGCCCGGGTTCTTCAGGACAGAATTCCTCGACCACTCTTCCCTGGTAAAAACCAGTAATGAGATCAGCGATTATGCCGCTACTGTTGGAGAAATGCGCTCTTTTGCAGCGGTTGTAAACAAAAAGCAACCAGGTGATCCTGTGAAACTGGCGCAGGCCTTTGTAAAGCTGGGACATGCGGAAAAGCCTCCTGTACATCTGCCATTAGGTAACGATACCCTGGCCAAATTCAGGGAAAAGACGGCTGCTTTCGAGAAGGAGATCACGGAATGGTATGATGTGATCACCGGAACAGATCATGATGATGTTGCTGCGTAAAATGCAGTGGAAATAAGGTATTAAGAGACAATGGGCTGTCCGCTTTAAGTGGACAGCCCATTGTATATATTAAATCAGTTGAAATGATCTTGCTATTTAATCAGCAGCTGGCTTGTTTGCTCCAGCGTCTCTTCCAGTTCCTGTATCAGTCTGTTTACAATATCATGGATAGGGCTGATATCTTCCACCATTTCGACACTTTGACCAGCAGACCAGAGTTGCTGGTAGTTGCCCGGCTTTACGGCTGCTTCCAGCTTTTTCATGCCGCGTAGTTGTACCAGCATTTTGAAATATTTGCGGGTACGGGCATTTTTATTCAGTTGTCTTTCCAGCCAGTTTTGTTTGTAGCCGATCTTTTTTGCTGCCGGAGTATTGATGACGTTGCAGGGAGTGCCCGACAGGCGTTCCGTCAATACGATATCTTCCATACCATAATCCAGGATGGCGTGCTTGTATTCGTTGCTGACACTAGCTTCCTCACTGGCAATAAAGCGGGTACCGATGGAGGCGCCCTGAGCACCCAGTACCAGGGCACTGGCCAGTTGCTGACCGGTAGCGATACCGCCGGCAGCTACCAGCAGTTTGTCGGGGAAGGCTTTATGGAGGGCAGGAACGAGTATATGCATCGGGTAGGGGCCGGCATGGCCGCCAGCGCCTGCACATACCGCAATAAAACCATCGCAGCCTGCCTGGGCCGCTTTTTCCGCGTGCTGCAGATTGGTCACGTCGCATAGCACTTTGGCACCGTAGCTGTGGGCAGCTGCAATCACTTCCTTCGGGCTACCAAGGGAGGTAATATAAAAAGGTACTTCTGCCGCTACGCAATCTTTCAGGTGTTTTGCATAGAGGGGATTGGTCTTCTGTACGATAAGGTTGACGCCATAGGTTCCCTGGCCGGACGACAATTGTGCCCGGTGTTGGTTCAAATGGTCCAGCACCTGCTTCAGTTCTCCCTCTTTTCTGTAGTTGAGGGAGGGGAATGTACCGGCGATCCCGTTATCCATGGCGGCTTTAACCATTTTTTCGTTGCTGACAAGGAACATGGGGGCCATGATGACCGGGTAACGGATGGCAAGGGCTGAGGTTAATTGCATAAGTGGACGTTTAGCTATGATTTCACAGCAAGCTGCCTGGCCACGTATTTTCCGAGGATGTCAAATTCCAGGTTAATTGTGTGTCCGGGTTGAACGGCTGAGATATTTGTGTGTTCATATGTATATGGAATCACAGCGATGCTGAATTCCATATTGGTCACATTATAAATGGTCAGGCTGATGCCGTTGAGGCAGATGGAGCCTTTTTCCACGACGAGGCCGGCAAATTGTTCCGGATAGCGGAAGCGGTATTCCCAGCTGCCGTTCTGAGGGGTACAGGAAATACACTCGCCGGTGCTGTCTACGTGTCCCTGAACAAGGTGACCGTCAATCCGGCCGTTAAAGACCATGGCCCTTTCCAGGTTTACTTTTTGTCCGGGGGTAAGTTGGCCGATATTGCTTTTCAGCAGCGTTTCGGCAACGGCGACGATGTCGTAGGTATTGCTATCTACGCGGGTAACGGTCAGACAAACGCCGTTGTGAGATACGCTCTGGTCAATTTTCAGTTCCGGTGCGAGGGAAGAGCGGATGGTGATGACCATATTAGTGCCTTCCTGCCTGGTAGCTATTACTTCTCCTGATGATTCTATGATTCCTGTAAACATAGGGCTAAATTAAGTAATAAAGAGGAGATGGCCCTGCGTAGAAGGGAGCTGACATAATTTTGATAATTAAATGGAATGTTATATCTTTGCCTTCCTGAAAAAAAGGAGTATTATATTATGTTGATCATCGATTCCAAAGATTGCGAAAACATTGACAAGGCGCTCAAAAAATACAAAAAGAAATTTGAGAAAGCGCGTATCCTGTTACAACTCAGGTCACGTCAATCTTTCACAAAACCTTCTGTTAAGCGTCGTACTGAAGTGCTGAAAGCTGTTTACAAACAGCAGTTAGCCAGTGGTAAATTAGACGATTGATTCTATCGGGGGTAATTCCCCACGCAAAATATGTGATGATTGTAAGGTTTATTATAACTTTACAATCATCAAACTTTTGATTTTGAGTGAAGTCTTACACCCGGTAGCTAATCGTTTCCTGGCTTACATCCGGCTTGAGAAGCGCTATTCTGTGCATACTGCTACTGCATATCAGCAGGACCTTTCCCAGTTTTTTATCTTTTTAAGATCCCAATATGGCGATGTGTCCCTTTCAGGCATATCGCATTCGCATGTCCGTACCTGGCTGGCCTGGCTGATGGAGGAGGGCATGATCGCCAAGAGTGTTAACCGCAAGATCTCCACGCTCAAATCATTTTTCAAATACGCATTGCGTCATGGGGAAATTACGACCTCTCCGATGACAAAAGTGACTGCCCCGAAGGTCGGGAAGCGGCTACCTGGCTTTATTGATGAAAAGGGCATGCAGGCGGTGGAGGATAACCGGAGCATGCGCAGGGGGCAGGAGGATACGCCGATTTTCACGGACGATCTGGAGGGAAAGACCCACCGGATGATATTTGAGCTCCTGTATCATACGGGTATCCGGTTGTCGGAGTTGATCAACCTGCGGGACCGGCATGTGGATACGGGCAATCTGACAATTAAAGTGCTGGGAAAGGGCAATAAGGAGCGGATTATTCCTATCAGTACTTTATTGAGGGATGCAATAGGGGAGTACCGCGCAATGCGCCGGAAGGAGCTGGCAGAGTACGATAAGGAGGTATTGCTGGTAAATCCACGGAGCGGGAAAAAATTATACCCGAGATATGTTTACAATGTGGTGCGGGGATATCTGACCGATCACCAGATTACGACACTGAGTCGCAGAAGTCCGCACGTACTGCGGCATACATTCGCTACCCATCTTACGAACAACGGCGCCGATCTGAATGCAGTCAAGGAATTGCTGGGACACTCCAGTCTGGCATCCACACAGGTTTATACACATAATAGTATTGAAAAACTGAGAGAAGCGTATCGGAAAGCGCATCCAAAAGGTGAGTAGAAAAGGGCTGTGCTGACTTTAACAAAATATTACTAAATGGTTATGTAAAAGAGTCGAAAAGTGAGTAAATTAGTAATGAGTTCTTTGTATACACTTCTTTCATTAAGTCGATGACCATTAAAAAATGAAAGCCTATGGACGTAATGTTACGAGCATGTACAAGATTGTTTAAAACTAAAAATTAGTGCTATGAACGTTCAAATTCAAACAGTACATTTCGATGCTGACTCAAAGTTGATTGATCATGTTAGTAAAAAAATTCAAAAACTCAATACCTTTTATGACCGAATTATTAGCGTAGAAGTTTTTTTAAAGTTAGATGGAATAGCCCATCAGATTAAGGATAAAATAGCTGAGATAAAAGTCCATATACCCCGCCAAGACTTATTTGTAAAGCACGAATCCAAATCCTTCGAGGAGTCGTTTGATCTCGCCTTTGACTCGGTTGTTAACCAGATCAAGAAAACCAAAGAGAAGAAATTTCAGTAAAATCATAAAAATATTTTGGAATTAAATATCTGTTTACTACCTTTGCCATCCCGATCGAAAAAAGGGATCGGCGAAGGTAGTAAAGTTCTTTACTGTAGGGTGTTTTAGCCAATTAATACAAGTCTTAAAATTTGTATCCGGGTGCTGAAAAAAAGATTTTGAGATTAATTAAATTCAACTATTTTTGCACCCTCTTATAACGGATACCTTTTATAAGATTCTTGAATAACATAAGCCAGCATAGCTCAGTTGGCCAGAGCTACTGATTTGTAATCAGTGGGTCGGGGGTTCGAATCCCTCTGCTGGCTCCGGAAAAATTCCGAAGCAAAAAAGTGGTCCGGACGGACGAGATTTTTGGAAAGGAGTTTAAGGATTAAAATGGGCAGGTTCCAGAGCGGCCAAATGGGGCGGACTGTAAATCCGCTGACTACGTCTTCACAGGTTCGAATCCTGTCCTGCCCACTCAGCGCAAATGTTCCGCCTTTGCCCCTTAGCAAAGGCGGAACTTGTCTGTTAAGTGCAGGTTCTCCCGAAAGGGAAATATACACTGAAGAGAGAAAGAGTAGAGGAAGTAGTACTTAATGGTGTCTATCAGATGGCAGTTCCCCTCAAAAGGAAGCTTACAGTGAAAAAGACACACAGTTCTTTAGTTAATTATTATTAAATGCGGGAGTAGCTCAGTTGGTAGAGCGACAGCCTTCCAAGCTGTAGGTCGCGGGTTCGAACCTCGTCTCCCGCTCATCGTAATACCGGTTCGAAATTTTGTCTTGGTATTACATGGGATGAAAGTTCTTTAAAAGATTTTCAATGCTGTTGTAGCTCAGGGGTAGAGCACTTCCTTGGTAAGGAAGAGGTCGTGAGTTCAATTCTCATCAACAGCTCAACGGATTTCCAAACATCCGGGATCCGGATTTCGTTGTAGCTCAGTGGCAGAGCGTTCCTGGTGAAAACCCAGGAAAGGTCGTGAGTTCAATTCTCATCAGCGGCACAAGTTTGTAAAACCGTTTTTTAAAAACAACTATCAATACAATCTTTACAAACCATCTAAAAAAAATACAATGGCAAAAGAAACCTTTAAGCGGGATAAACCCCACGTAAACATTGGTACCATCGGCCACGTTGACCACGGTAAAACTACCTTAACTGCTGCCATTACTACGATTCTGGCAAACAAGGGTCTGGCAGAGAAGAAAGGTTATGATGAGATCGATGCGGCTCCTGAAGAAAAAGAAAGAGGTATTACCATCAATACAGCACACGTTGAGTATCAGACAGCTAGCCGCCACTACGCGCACGTTGACTGTCCTGGTCACGCTGACTATGTGAAGAACATGATCACTGGTGCTGCGCAGATGGACGGTGCTATCCTGGTGGTTGCCGCTACAGATGGTCCGATGCCACAAACTAAAGAACACATCCTCCTGGCTCGTCAGGTAGGCGTTCCTCGTATCGTAGTATTCATGAACAAGGTTGACCTGGTTGATGATGTTGAGTTACTGGAACTGGTTGAACTGGAAATCCGCGAACTGCTGAGCAAATATAACTATGATGGTGATAACACACCAATCATCAAGGGTTCTGCAACCGGCGCTCTGGCTGGTGAAGACAAATGGGTAGCTGCAGTTGAAGAACTGATGAACGCTGTAGATGAATACATTCCTCTGCCTCCTCGTCCGGTTGATCTGCCGTTCCTGATGTCTGTAGAAGACGTATTCTCTATCACTGGTCGTGGTACTGTTGCTACAGGTCGTATCGAGCGTGGTAAGATTAAAGTTGGTGAGCCAGTTGAAATCGTTGGTCTGATCGAAAAACCACTGACTTCTACATGTACTGGTGTTGAGATGTTCAAAAAATTACTGGATGAAGGTGAAGCTGGTGACAACGCTGGTCTGCTCCTCCGCGGTATTGAAAAATCTCAGATCCGTCGTGGTATGGTTATCACTAAACCAGGATCTATCACTCCGCACACTGAATTCAAATGTGAGGTATACGTACTGAGCAAAGAAGAAGGTGGCCGTCACACTCCGTTCTTCAACAAATACCGTCCTCAGTTCTACTTCCGTACAACTGACGTAACTGGTGAAGTTGAATTACCAGCAGGTGTTGAAATGGTTATGCCTGGTGATAACGTTTCTCTGGTAGTAAAACTGATCGCTCCAATCGCTATGGAAAAAGGTCTGAAATTCGCTATCCGCGAAGGTGGACGTACCGTAGGTGCTGGTCAGGTTACTGAGATCATTAAGTAATCACTTTCTTGATATAAAAGGCCATTAGCAATTAGCAAATTGCAGTCAGCGGATAAATTTAATTTATGTAAATTTGTTTCGCTGAATAGCCTGAAGCTGGCAGCTAATGGTCTTTTCTTACACACACGGGCATAGTTCAATGGTAGAATAGAGGTCTCCAAAACCTTTGATCAGGGTTCGAATCCTTGTGCCCGTGCTAACAATGGTGAAAAGTGAAGGCTTTTCACCTTTCATGTTTTCAAACGGTTAATTTTTAAACCCATGAATAAGGTTAGAGCATACTTCCGGGAGTCCTATCACGAGCTGGTGCATAAAGTATCCTGGCCTACATGGCAGGAACTGCAGTCTTCCACAATGGTCGTATTAATCGCTACTGTTGTTATCACCGCGATTGTTTGGGGTATGGACGCCCTTTCACATCTCATGTTAACACAGTACTATAAAATAATAGGATAATGATAGAAGCATCCAATAACCCTGCAGAAGAAACTAACATTCCCACCCAGGACACCAAATGGTACGTTCTGCGCGTAGTGAGTGGTAAAGAGAAAAAGGTAAAGGAATACCTGGATATCGAAGTACGCCGCTCCGACTGGGGTAACGTAATCACCCAGATATTTTTACCTGTAGAGAAAGTGTATAAAGTGCAGGCAGGTAAAAAGGTGATGCGCGAAAAGAACTTCTATCCAGGTTACGTAATGATCGAAGCAATAGACGGCAAAATGACCGACGAGGTGATCCAGTCTATCCGCAACGTATCAGGCGTGATTCACTTCCTGGGTAAAGATAAGCCCATCGCTCTGCGTAAGGCTGAAGTGAACAAGATGTTAGGTAAGGTTGATGAAATGTCTGACAACGGACTGACCATGAGCGAGCCTTTCATAGTAGGCGAAACCATCAAGATCATAGACGGACCTTTCAACGACTTCAATGGTATCATCGAAGAGGTGATAGAAGACAAGAAGAAACTGAAAGTAACGGTGAAGATCTTCGGTCGTGCCACTCCAGTGGAACTGAACTTCATGCAGGTAGAAAAAATCAGCTAACTATTTCAGTAATCATATTAAACCGTCCCGCTTTAAGCAGGACGGTTTTTTTATGCCTAATTCTTTCTGGAGTATTTGATCTCCATTGTTTTGAATTCTTTGCCATCATTCACCATGTACATTTCCATCACCTGGTGATTGTCATCGATCATCTTAAAGATCTCTTTGACATCCATGTCTTTTCCTGTCATGGGATCTACCGACTTCCCCATGAGTGTGGCAGACTTTGTACCCTCATCCCAGGTACCTTCTGCATTCATGATGCCGGTGCCCATGTTGTCGACCCAGGAGCTCTGGAATATTTTCTTGGCATTGTCATAGGCGAGAAGGCCATGCCCTTCGAAAGGCATTCCCATAAAAGTGCCTTTGTGCACTGATTCCTGGTAGCGGCCGCCCAGGATCATCTTGTTGATGGTAGTGCCCGTTGAAGTGGTTGGCGGGGCATCTGGTTTCATCCACATCGTCATATCAAAGCTCCATTCGCCATCGCATTTGGCAAGCATCTGGTGAACGGCGCCCGGAGTCATATATTCCTTCCAGGCCTTTTGTTCGTCAGATTGTGTCTGGGCACGGGAGGTCGTGTTGAGCGATAAAAATGAGATGATGATTGAGGCTGAAAATAACAATAGACGTCTCATAATTGGTGGAGTTTTGTTTGTATCATAACATTTGAAAACAGAGAAGGTTGGATAGAGATGCTGTTATAGGTTAGCAGATATTCATTAATTTTGAGGACATTTTTACTATACATATGAGGGTTGTTTTTATATTGTTAACTATCATCACATCATTTTCTGCATCACTGTTATATGCTCAGCCAAGGGAAAGAATCAGTACCGAACGTCCGGTACCGGCAGCATTGGTGATACCGGAGGCTGACCTGGCAACTCCTGTTACACTGAGCAATTATTTATCAGCACATACCACTTCCCGGAAAGAGTTTGTCCGGCAGTTGTATAGCTGGCTGGCATGGAACATAGGGTATGACGTGCCTAATATGTATAGTCCTAATTATTATAAAGACACCCTGGATGCGGCGCAGAAGACCTTGAAGACCAGGATTGGTGTTTGTCAGGGTTATGCGAACCTGTATTACCTGGTTTGTAAAGAAGCGGGAATTCCGGTACATCTGATAGGAGGGTATACCAAAACTTCTGGCAGGATCGATAATGCCAGTCATGCCTGGGTTGCGGTGCAGGTGGATAATACCTGGTATATGACAGATCCGACCTGGGGCGCGGGCGTGGTGAACAATAACAAATTTATCAGGAAACCGGTAGACAGTTATTTTCTGGTGGCGCCTGCAGCTTTTGTGGGGACGCACATGCCTTTTGATCCTTTATGGCAGTTGCTGGAGCATCCTTACCGGCACGATGAGTTCAGGGACAATAATCTGAAAGCAGCGGCAGAACGTGCAGTATTTAATTATAAGGATTCGGTGCTTGCCTACGAAACGATGAATGATGATCTTCTGAAATACCAGCTGGTTGTCAACAGGATAGAAGGATATGGGGTGACTAACCAGCTGATCGGCCATGAGCTGGGTTATTATAAAAGCCTGGTCAAATATATTGCGGAGAACAGGCAGATAGCGGCGGCGAACAAGGCAATAGATGATTTTAACAGGAGCAGTAATCAATATAACCGGGCTGTAAACATGTTCAATGAGTATGTACAGTTCAAGAATAATCAGTTTAAGCCGTCGAAGCCGGATGGAGATATCAGGGAGATGGTGGACGCGATAGGAAGGAAGCTGGCGGAGAGCAGGAAGGGCTTGGCCGGGTTGAACAGGAATGAGGGGGCGATCCGGGGAAACATCAGCGAACTGCAGGAGTCATTGAGTGCGATGGAGAAGCGTGTAGGGGAGGAACAGGCGTTTGTGGACAAATATATTAAGACCAAAAAGGTGTTCAGAAAATCTTTGTTTTATAAGACGACATGGATGGGAATTCCATTAAATTAAATTAGATTTGTTGCAGACCATAGAAGACATATTTAACCCTGTTGAAGTATCTACTACCGGGTTAAGATAAAATACTATTTGCAATAGAATTGTAAAATTTTCGACCCAAACTGATTATAATAGCAAAAAGAATGCCCGAAAGCAAATTCTTTTTGAGATTTAATACATTATTATATACCTTTGCATCCCCTTTAAAAGGTAAATTTTCTCTATTTAGTAAGTAAATTTTCTCCTTTTAGTTTTGGGAGTCTCGTCGAAGATGGGACGTTTTCACCAAATTAAACTTTATAACATGGCAAAAGAGATCGCTACGTACGTGAAATTGCAGGTGAAGGGCGGCCAGGCCAACCCTGCTCCTCCGATCGGTCCCGCATTGGGTTCTAAAGGTGTGAACATCATGGAGTTCTGTAAGCAGTTCAATGCCCGTACCCAGGATAAGATGGGTAAGGTATTACCTGTGTTACTGACTGTTTACACTGACAAGTCATTTGATTTCGTAATTAAGACGCCTCCTGCTGCTGTTCAGCTGTTGGAAGCGGCCAAATTGCAGAGTGGTTCCAAAGAGCCTAACCGTAATAAGGTTGGTAAAGTTACCTGGGCACAGATTGAAGCAATCGCTCAGGATAAGATGGCTGACCTGAACTGTTTTACTAAGGAAAGCGCCATGAAGATGGTAGCTGGTACTGCCCGTTCTATGGGTATCACAGTAGATGGTAACGCTCCCTGGAATTAATTGTGTCACCCTGTTGAAAGCAGGTTAACTTTTTAAAACATTTTGCAATGGCAACTAAGAAAAGAAAAGCAGCCGATACAAAGGTGGACAAAAATAAGGTTTATAGCCTGAAAGAAGCTTCCACACTTGTAAAAGACATTAACTGCACCAAATTCGACAGTTCTGTCGATTTACATATCCGTCTGGGCGTAGATCCCAAGAAAGCAGACCAGGCTATCCGTGGTTCCGTAACGCTTCCCCACGGTACTGGTAAAACTAAACGTGTACTGGTTCTTTGCACTCCTGATAAAGAAGCTGCAGCGAAAGAAGCTGGTGCTGATCATGTTGGTCTGGACGAGTATATCCAGAAGATCGAAGCTGGCTGGACAGATATCGATGTAATCGTAGCTACTCCTGCTGTAATGCCTAAGATCGGTAAACTGGGTAAGATCCTGGGTCCACGTAACCTGATGCCGAACCCTAAGACTGGTACTGTTACCAATGATGTAGCAGCTGCGGTTAACGAGGTGAAAGGCGGTAAGATTACTTTCAAAGTGGATAAAGCAGGTATCATCCACGCTTCAATTGGCCGTGTATCATTTGCTTCTGACAAGATCGAACAGAATTCTCAGGAGTTGATCAACGCTATCATCAAGCTGAAACCAGCTACAGCGAAAGGTACTTACCTGAAAGGACTGTCTATGGCGAGCACAATGAGCCCGAGCATTACAGTTGACACAAAATCTGTTCAAAACTAATGATTGGCCTTGTGGCAGATCAACAAACTGACAAAAAGCTATGAACAAAGATCAAAAAAACGAAGCGATTGAACTGCTGAAAAGTAAGTTCTCTCAATATAACAACTTCTACATCACCAACACCGAGTCTCTGACCGTTGCGCAGGTTAACAACCTGAGAAAGGTTTGTTTCGACAAGAATGTAGAAATGAAGGTGGCTAAGAACACCCTGATCCGTAAGGCACTGGAATCTCTGGATGCTGAGAAATATGCAGGTGTATACGACGCGCTGAACGGCGTTACTGCCCTGATGTTCTCTGACAGCCCTAAAGAACCAGCTCTGATCATTTCTTCTTTCCGTAAGGAAAACAAGAAAACAGAAAAGCCTGAGTTGAAGGCTGCATTCGTAGGTGATGAAATTTACACTGGCGATGCGCAACTGGCTAACCTGGTGAAGATCAAGACCAAGAACGAACTCATTGGAGACGTTATCGGTCTGTTGCAATCTCCTGCAAAACGCGTTCTCGCTGGCTTGCTTGAGAAAGCTAAGAAAGAAGGTGCTGGCGCAGAAGCACCTGCGGCTGAGTAATTGGCTGAATGCCTTGACAGGCGCGCAAAACAACACTGGCTTCCAAGTCACAATATAAATTATTACAATCTTTAAAATTCTTAAAAACATTATACAATGGCAGACGTTAAAGCTTTAGCCGAACAATTAGTAGGTTTAACTGTTAAGGAAGTACAAGAACTGGCTGATTTCCTGAAATCTGAATACGGTATCGAACCAGCTGCTGCTGCAGTTGTAGTAGCTGCTGATGGTGGTGGCGGTGCTGCTGCTGCTGAAGAGAAAACTGCCTTCAACGTTATCCTGAAAAATGCAGGTGCTAGCAAACTGAACGTAGTTAAGATCGTTAAAGATCTGACCGGCCTTGGTCTGAAAGAAGCTAAGGAACTGGTAGACGGTGCGCCTAAACCACTGAAAGAAGGCGTTTCCAAAGCTGAAGCAGAAGATCTGAAAGCTAAGCTGACAGAAGCTGGTGCTGAAGTTGAAATTCAGTAATCTTTGCTTAAAGGATACCTCTTTATAAAGGTCAAAAGTGCTTCCGGCACTTTTGGCCTTCTTCCCTTTGGGAAAGTGTCTTTTCGGAGCGTCAAAAAGGGGGAATCACCAGGTCGGTGGATTTGACACGATAGAGAAGACAGAAATTTTTGAGGGTATTTGGCAAAGATGTCTTAATTTCCCCGATCCATGTTGTGATTTACTTCACAATATTATATAAGTTAATATAACTGCTAACTTCGAATATGTCTCTAAAAAAAGCCCAAACAAGCGAAAGAGTAAATTTTGGAAAGATCAAACAAGTTACTGAGACACCGGATCTGTTGGCTATCCAAATCCAATCTTTCAAGGATTTCTTCCAGTTAGAAACCACACCAGACAAACGTAACAATGAAGGCCTTTTTAAAGTATTTAAGGAGAACTTCCCGATTACAGATACCCGTAACATCTTTAATCTGGAGTTTCTGGACTACTTTGTAGACCCTCCGCGATATACTATAGAGGAATGTATTGAACGTGGGCTTACCTATTCAGTACCGCTGAAGGCTAAATTACGCCTGAGCTGTAATGATGAGGAGCACGTTGACTTCCAGACGATTGTGCAGGACGTATTCCTCGGGAATATACCCTACATGACCCCTAGAGGTACATTCGTGATCAATGGCGCAGAGCGCGTGGTAGTATCCCAGCTCCACCGTTCTCCTGGTGTATTCTTCGGACAGTCCATACATCCAAACGGTACCAAGATCTACTCTGCAAGGGTGATCCCGTTCAAAGGGGCGTGGATGGAGTTTGCAACTGACATTAACAATGTGATGTACGCTTACATCGACCGTAAGAAGAAGTTCCCTGTAACTACCCTTCTGCGTGCGATCGGCTACGAAACAGATAAGGATATTCTGCAGCTCTTTGGAATGGCTGACGAAGTAAAAGCAGACAAGAAGAGCCTGGATAAATATGCCGGTAAGAAACTGGGTGCACGCGTACTCAGGAGCTGGGTGGAAGATTTCGTAGATGAAGATACCGGTGAGGTAGTGAGCATCGAGCGTAATGAGATCGTGCTTGAGCGTGACAGTATCCTCGACGAAGCGAATATCGAGACGATCGTGGATATGGGTGTGAAAAGCGTGTTCGTGCAGAAAGAAGAGGTGAGCGGCGACTTCTCCATCATTTACAATACTTTAAATAAAGATACATCTAACTCCGAGCTGGAAGCCGTTCAGCACATCTACCGCCAGTTGCGTGGTGCCGATGCGCCGGATGATGAAACAGCAAGGGGTATCATTGATAAATTGTTCTTCTCTGACAAGCGTTATGACCTCGGAGATGTAGGCCGTTATAAGATCAACAGGAAACTGGGTCTGCCTACACCGCTGAACATGAAAGTGCTGACCAAAGAAGATATCATCGCGATCATTAAATACCTGGTACAGCTCACCAACAGTAAAGCGGAGATCGATGATATCGATCACCTGAGCAACCGTAGGGTGCGTACCGTGGGCGAACAGTTATATGCGCAGTTTGGTGTTGGTCTGGCCCGTATGGCCCGTACCATCCGTGAGAGAATGAACGTTCGTGATAATGAGGTATTCACACCGGTGGACCTGATCAATGCAAGGACACTGTCTTCCGTAATCAACTCCTTCTTCGGTACCAGCCAGCTGAGCCAGTTCCTGGATCAGACGAACCCGCTGTCTGAGATCACGCACAAGCGTCGTATCTCCGCACTCGGACCCGGTGGTCTTAGCCGTGAAAGAGCAGGTTTCGAGGTGCGTGACGTACACTATAGCCACTATGGTCGTCTGTGTACTATCGAAACACCGGAAGGTCCGAACATCGGTCTGATCTCCACACTGTGCGTACACGCGAAAGTGAATGACATGGGCTTTATCGAAACGCCTTACCGTAAGGTGAATGATGGTAAAGTAGACATGGATAAAGTGCAGTTCCTGAGTGCTGAAGAAGAAGACTCTGTGAAGATCGCGCAGGCGAACGCTCCATTGGACGAAGCCGGTCACTTCCTCAATGATAAGGTTAAATCCCGTGAAACCGGTGACTTCCCGATCCTTGATAAGGGTGAAGTTGAATATATGGACGTTGCTCCGAACCAGATCGTGGGTCTGAGCGCCTCCCTGATTCCGTTCCTGGAACACGATGACGCCAACCGTGCTTTGATGGGATCAAACATGCAACGTCAGGCAGTACCGCTGATCAACCCACAGGTGCCTATCGTAGGTACCGGTCTGGAAGGTAAGGCAGCGCGCGACTCCCGTCTGCAGATCACCGCTGAAGGTAAAGGTGTGGTTGAATTCGTGGATGCAAATGAAATTCATGTTCGTTACGAGCGTGATGAGATGCAGAAACTGGTGTCATTTGAAGATGACCTGAAAATATATCAGCTGACCAAGTTCGTTAAAACCAACCAGAGCACCTGTATCAACCTGCGTCCTGCGGTGAAGAAAGGTCAACAGCTCGAGTTTGGCGACTTCCTGACAGAAGGTTACGCTACACGTGGTGGTGAACTGGCACTGGGCCGTAACATGAAAGTGGCGTTCATGCCATGGAAAGGTTACAACTTTGAGGATGCGATCGTAATCTCTGAGCGTGTGGGCCGTGAAGACCTCTTCACTTCCATCCACATCGATGAGTATGAGCTGGAAGTACGTGATACGAAACTGGGTGAAGAAGAACTGACGCCAGATATTCCAAACGTAAGTGAAGAAGCTACCAAAGATCTGGACCAGAACGGTATCATCCGTGTGGGTGCGCACATTAAGGAAGGAGATATCCTGATTGGTAAGATCACCCCACGTGGTGAATCTGATCCTTCTCCTGAAGAAAAACTGCTGCGTGCGATCTTCGGTGACAAGGCTTCTGATGCGAAAGATGCTTCCCTGAAGGCGCCTCCAAGCACAGAAGGTGTGGTAATTGACAAGAAACTGTTCAGCCGCGCCAAGAAAGATAAGAACTCCAAGACCCGTGAAAAAGCGGCTCTGGAGAAACTGGAAAAAGTACACCAGAAGAATGAAGAAGACCTGCTGGAAGTGCTGATGAGTAAGTTGCTGACACTGCTGAAGGATAAAACCTCTCAGGGTATCACCAACACTTACGGTGAAGTATTGATCTCCAAAGGCTCTAAATTCTCTGCGAAGAACCTGGCTAATATCGACTTCCAGAATGTGAATCCGCTTGGCTGGACTACCGACGAGGTAACCAACGATCAGATCAACACATTGCTGCACAACTATAACATCAAGTACAACGAAGAACTGGGACGTTACAAACGTGAGAAGTTTAACATTTCAATTGGTGATGAGTTGCCAGCAGGCGTACTGAAACTGGCGAAGGTATACCTGGCCAGCAAACGTAAGCTGAAAGTGGGTGATAAGATGGCGGGCCGTCACGGTAACAAGGGTATTGTTGCGAAGATCGTACGTGATGAAGACATGCCATTCCTGGAAGATGGAACACCGGTAGATATCGTACTGAACCCATTGGGCGTACCTTCCCGTATGAACCTTGGACAGATCTACGAAACAGTACTGGGTTGGGCTGGTCTGAAACTGGGAGTAAGGTTTGCAACGCCAATCTTTGATGGTGCTACTACAGAAGAAATAGCTGGTTATATCGACGAAGCCGGTCTGCCAAGCTTCGGCCATACTTACCTGTATGATGGCGAAACCGGTGAGCGTTTCCACCAGAAAGCTACCGTGGGTGTTATCTACATGCTCAAACTGAGCCACATGGTTGATGATAAGATGCACGCCCGTTCTATCGGACCGTACAGTCTCATTACACAACAGCCATTGGGTGGTAAGGCGCAGTTCGGTGGTCAGCGTTTTGGTGAGATGGAGGTGTGGGCACTGGAAGCATATGGTGCATCCAACATCCTGCAGGAACTGTTAACCATTAAGTCTGATGACATTGTAGGCCGTGCCAAAGCATATGAGTCTATCGTTAAAGGCGATAACATACCCAAAGCAGGCGTACCGGAATCATTCAATGTATTGATACATGAGCTCCGCGGTCTGGGTCTGGATTTGAAATTTGATTAATAATTAGTCCATAAGTTGATGGTCCATAGTCCTTAGCAAGCCGCTTTGGACTATGGGCCTTAGGCTTTAGATAATCAGACACGGTCTACATGGACGCTGTCTATGCCCGCGGACTGAATAACATGTGAATTTTCTTTAAACAACATATATGGCCATCAAGAAAGAAAATCGTCCTAAATCAAACTTTAGCAGCATTACCATTAGTCTGGCTTCTCCGGATTCCATCCTGGAGCGCTCTTATGGGGAAGTGCTGAAGCCGGAAACCATTAACTACCGTACTTACAAGCCGGAGCGTGATGGTTTATTCTGTGAAAGGATCTTCGGCCCCGTAAAGGACTATGAGTGCTATTGCGGAAAATACAAACGTATCCGTTACAAGGGTATCGTGTGTGACCGTTGCGGTGTGGAAGTGACCGAGAAAAAGGTACGTCGTGAAAGAATGGGTCACATCCGCCTGGTTGTGCCTGTTGTACACATCTGGTACTTTAAATCATTACCTAATAAGATCGGTTACCTGTTGGGGATGAGTTCCAAGAAACTCGAAACCATCGTTTACTACGAAAGGTATGTGATCATACAGGCTGGCGCTAAACAGGAGAAAGGCCTGAACTACGGCGATCTGCTGACAGAAGAAGAATATCTCGACATATTGGATACCCTGCCGAAAGACAACCAGCTGTTGCCTGACGAGGATCCAAACAAGTTCATTGCCAAGATGGGTGCTGAAGCGGTAGAAATGATGCTGGCCAGAATTGATCTGGATAGTCTTTCTTACCAGCTGCGTAACCAGGCGGCAACTGAAACCAGCCAGCAGCGTAAGGCAGAAGCCCTGAAACGTCTGAGCGTGGTGGAAGCTTTCCGTGAGGCAAATGGTCGTGTTGAAAACCGTCCTGAGTGGATGGTAATGCAATACATTCCTGTAGTACCACCAGAACTGCGTCCGTTAGTTCCATTGGATGGTGGGCGTTTTGCGTCTTCCGACCTGAACGACCTGTACCGCAGGGTGATCATCCGTAACAACCGTCTGAAACGTCTGATCGAGATCAAGGCGCCAGAGGTGATCTTACGTAACGAAAAACGTATGCTGCAGGAAGCAGTTGACTCCCTCTTCGATAACTCCCGTAAATCAAATGCGGTGAAAGCAGAAGGCGGACGTGCACTGAAATCCCTGTCTGACGTACTGAAAGGTAAACAAGGTCGTTTCCGTCAGAACCTGTTGGGTAAACGTGTTGACTACTCTGGTCGTTCCGTTATCGTGGTAGGTCCTGAACTGAAATTGCACGAGTGTGGTTTACCGAAGGATATGGCGGCTGAGCTGTTCAAACCGTTCATTATCCGTAAACTGATAGAAAGAGGTATCGTTAAAACGGTAAAATCAGCGAAGAAGCTGGTTGACAGAAAAGAAGCAGTGGTTTGGGATATCCTGGAGAATGTACTGAAAGGACATCCTGTAATGTTAAACCGTGCTCCGACGCTGCACCGTTTGTCCATACAGGCGTTCCAGCCTAAACTGGTGGAAGGTAAAGCGATCCAGCTCCACCCACTGGTGTGTTCTGCGTTCAACGCCGACTTTGATGGTGACCAGATGGCCGTGCACGTACCGCTCAGCAATGCCGCGATACTGGAAGCACAGTTACTGATGCTGTCATCACACAACATCCTCAACCCGCAGAACGGTACGCCTATCACCCTGCCTTCACAGGACATGGTACTGGGTCTGTACTACATCACCAAAGGCAAAAAATCTACTCCTACTGAAAAAGTAGAAGGAGAAGGTAAGGCTTTCTATTCTGCAGAAGAGGTGATCATCGCTTATAACGAGCAGAGAGTGAACCTGCATGCGAACATCCGCGTAAGAGCGACTGTACGTAATGAGAAGGACGAGCTGGAAACTAAGCTGATCGAAACAACTGTAGGCCGTGTGATCTTCAACCAGCACGTTCCAAAAGAAGCTGGTTATGTGAATGCACTGCTGACTAAAAAATCCCTGCGTGAAATCATCGGTGACATCATCAAGTACACTGATATCCCTAAGACTGCGAAGTTCCTGGATGATATCAAACAGCTTGGTTTCCGTACCGCATTCCGTGGTGGATTGTCCTTCAATATCAATGACCTGATCATCCCTGAAGTGAAACAGCACATGATCGATGGTGCTGCCAGCGAAGTGGATGAGGTATGGGATAACTATAACATGGGTCTGATCACGAATAACGAACGTTATAACCAGATCATCGATATCTGGTCTCGTGTGGACACCAAAGTAACAGAAACGCTGATCCGCGAGCTGGCAAATGACAAACAGGGCTTCAACTCTGTGTACATGATGCTTGACTCTGGTGCGCGTGGTTCCAAACAGCAGATCAAACAGCTGGCTGGTTTAAGGGGTCTGATGGCGAAACCGCGTAAGAGTGGATCTACCGGTTCCGAGATCATCGAAAACCCGATCCTGTCCAACTTTAAGGATGGTCTGAACGTATTGGAATACTTCATCTCTACGCACGGTGCCCGTAAGGGTCTTGCGGATACGGCACTGAAAACGGCGGATGCGGGTTACCTGACCCGTCGTCTGGTGGACGTAGCACAGGATGTGGTAATCAATGAAGAAGACTGTGGTACACTGCGTGGTATTGCAACTTCTGCACTGAAAGACAATGAAGAGGTGGTTGAGCCGCTGTACGACCGTATCCTTGGCCGTACTTCCCTGCACGACGTATTCGATCCTCACACAGAGGAACTGATCGTAGAAGCAGGAGCGCTGATCAACGAAGATATCGCTCACCGTATTGAAGATAGCTCTATCGATACCGTAGAGATCCGTTCCGTACTGACCTGCGAAAGCCGCAGAGGGGTGTGCGTGAAATGTTACGGTAAAAACCTCGCTACCGGTTATGTGACCCAGCGTGGTGATGCTGTAGGTATCATCGCAGCACAGTCCATCGGTGAGCCTGGTACACAGCTGACACTGCGTACCTTCCACGTGGGTGGTGTGGCTGGTTCTACTTCCGTGGATACCGGCTTACAGGCTAAATTCGACGGTACTATCCAGTTCGATGGTCTACGTACCACTACATACGAAAACAACGAAGGCGATAAAGTGCAGGTAGTAATTGGCCGTACAGGTGAATTACGTATCATGGACGTGAAGAACGACAGGTTGCTGATCACTAACAACATTCCTTACGGTTCTACCTTGCTGGTAAAAGACGGACAGAAAGTTGCGAAAGGTGACATGATCTGTACATGGGATCCATACAACGCCGTTATCGTATCTGAGATCGCGGGTAACATCCGTTTCGATAGCATCATCGAAGGTATCACCTTCCGTGAAGAGGCTGACGAGCAGACTGGTCACCGTGAGAAAGTGGTAATTGAAACAAAAGACAAGAACAAGATCCCGTCTATCTATGTAGATGGTAATAAAGAGGTGAAATCTTATAACCTGCCGGTAGGCTCTCACATCGTAATTGAAGAGGGTGAAGCTGTAAGAGCTGGTCAGGTAATTGTTAAGATCCCTCGTATACTTGGTAAACTGCGCGATATCACGGGTGGTCTGCCACGTGTAACCGAACTGTTTGAAGCACGTAACCCAAGCAATCCTGCCATCGTATCTGAAATTGATGGTGTGGTAGCTTTCGGTAACATCAAACGTGGTAACCGTGAGATCATCATCGAAAGCCGTGAAGGTCATATCAAGAAATACCTGGTGCCATTGACACGTCACATCCTGGTACAGGACGGTGACTTCGTGAAAGCAGGTACTGCGCTGTCTGATGGTTCTATCACTCCTGCGGATATCCTGTCCATCAAAGGACCGTTTGCCGTTCAGGAATACCTGGTAAATGAGATACAGGAAGTATACCGTTTACAGGGTGTGAAGATCAACGACAAGCACATTGAAGTGATCGTACGTCAGATGATGCGTAAAGTGAACATCGAGGATCCTGGGGATACCCGCTTCCTGGAAGGTGACACTACCGATAAATTTGAATTCTTTGAAGAAAACGACAACATCTTCGATAAGAAGGTGGTTACCGAAGCAGGTGAATCTACTACGCTGAAAGCTGGTCAGATCGTTACCCTGCGTCAGGTAAGGGAAGAGAACTCCCTGCTGCGTCGTGCAGATAAAAAACTGGTGGAATTCCGTGATGCAAAACCGGCTACCTCCAGCCCGCTGTTACAAGGTATTACCAAGGCGTCCCTGGGTACTCACAGCTGGATCTCTGCAGCATCCTTCCAGGAAACAACCAAAGTACTGTCTTCTGCAGCCATCAACGGTAAAACAGATGACATGCTCGGCCTGAAAGAGAACGTAATTACCGGTCACCTGATACCTGCAGGTACTGGTCTGCGTGAGTTCGAAAACATGATCGTAGGATCCAAAGAAGAATATGATATCCTGGCGTCTTCCAAAGAAGTATTCCAGTTTGACGAAGAAGAATAGAACAGATTCATTCATGTATAAAAAAAATGTCCCGGCACTACGCACGGGACATTTTTTTTACCTGTAACTTTCCGGCAATTAAATTACCGGACGATTGTTATGAAGCAACGGCTTTTTTTTCTATTGATATTAGCAGTAGCAGGCATGATAGCCTGTAATAAGAATAGTGACAGCTCTATACCGGAAACAAGTTCCAACATCAATTTCTTTACGGCAGTACCTGGCCGGGAATATGATGTGCTGATCGATACCACCACTATCGGAAGTGCAGTAGGATATGGTGAGAGTACCGGTTACCATTCATTTCTGGCAAAACGTTACACCCTGCGGATCTATCCGGCCGGGAACCATACTGTTGCGATTGGAGGAGGAGAGATCAGCCTAAGGAATGGTCATTATTATTCTGTATTCCTGTCGCTGGATAATACAAGGACGCTGCAGTTAAGGCTTGTTGAAGACCACCTGGCACCCTCCCGGGCCAATTTCGGCAAAGTGAGGTACATTAACCTGAGTGATACCTATACGACTCCTACTTCCAGGCTGACCCTGGACATGTATGTGGACAATGTACGGATATTCCGCCGGCAGGGGTATCTGGCGGCTACCGATTTTGCAGAGGTGTCGGTAGGCACCCGTAATGTGGACCTCCGATATGCAGACTCTTCCCTGAGCCTGATGGGAAACAATAGTCATTCCTATGAGATACAGGACCAGAAACAATATACCATTATCGGGTATGGGAATGTCAGGAATGTTGATTCCTTCAAACTGGTAACGTTTGTACATTAGAGGCGGTTTCCGGAGCAGGTGAAAAATTTATATGTGAAAGTGTTGTTAAGAAAGTGGGGGACTAAGTATAATCATCTAAAAACCTTATTTTAGCCGTTCAATTTTAAAAATGTATTTAAGGAGATTAAAAAATCCACCTAACAACATGCGCACTACTAAACAACTTGTGAAAAGCGGATTATTAGCGGTACTGACAGCCGGAACATTTATTGCTTGTCAACAGAATAACAAACAGGGGAACAATAGTCCGGCGGCTGCCAAGGGCGACAGTGTAGCATCTAATAGCAGTTTTATCATTGCATATGTGGATATTGATACTGTTGAAGCTCACTATGAATATTTCAAGGAAAAGAAGTCTGAATTAGAGAAGAAACAGCAGGCTATCGACAATGAACTACAGGCAAATGTACGTGCATTACAGAACGAAGCAGCTGATTTTCAGCGCAGAGCTAACGGTATGACGCAGTCAGAAGGTGAAGCTACCCAGCGTGCTTTATATAACAAACAGCAGCAGCTGGAAGGTAAGGCACAGGCTATGCGTTCCCAGTATGCAGAGCAGGAGAACAAGTTCAACGAAGAACTGCAGAAAAGGCTGAACGATTTCCTGGCAAAGTATAACAGTAATAAACGTTATGCCTATATTCTTTCCTACCGTTCAGGCGCTAGTAATGTTTTGTACAAGGATGACAAGTATGACATTACAAATGAAGTAATTAAGGGGCTGAATGAAGCTAACGCATCAACTGAGGTAAAAAAATAATAGTTGCTATAGCAGCAACGTTTGAAAAATAATTATAAATTGGAATCCCGTCTCGTAAACATTACTGAGACGGGATTTTTTTAATCATATAGACACAAGAACATATGGAAAACCACAACACAGCTTTTCGTCCCAGTTTAGGTCTGCTGGACGCAACCATGATCGTAGCTGGGTCGATGATAGGATCCGGCGTATTCCTTGTATCCGCAGAAATAGCCCGTAATGTGGGTTCTGCAGGCTGGTTAACATTGATGTGGGTTTTGGGCGGTATTGTTACAATTATCGCGGCAGTGAGTTATGGTGAGTTATCCGGTATGTTTCCAAAGGCAGGAGGACAGTATGTTTACCTGCGTGAAGCCTACAATCCGTTAGTAGCCTTTCTGTTCGGCTGGACACAGTTCAGCGTGATCCAGACAGGTACTATTGCGGCTGTAGCAGTGGCGTTTGCTAAGTTTTCCTCTTATCTTATCCCAGCTTTCAGTGAAGAACATATCCTGTTGGATGCGGGCCTGGTAAAGATATCGGCAGCGCAGATTGTGGCTATCATCTCCATTATATTACTTACCTGGATCAATACACGTGGTATTAAGAGCGGTAAGATCATCCAGACAGTATTTACACTGGCAAAACTGCTGTCTTTGTTTGGCCTGATCATATTCGGGTTTCTGCTGGGCGCAAAACAGGAAGTATGGAATGCTAACTGGGCTAATGCCTGGGAAGCCGTAAGCCTGACGCAGGTAGATGGACAGGTAACTACCACACTGTTATCCGGACTGGCTTTATGTGGCGCCATCGCTATTTCTATGAAAGGATCATTGTTCAGCAGTGACGCATGGAACAATATTACTTTCATTGCTGCAGAGATCAAAAATCCGCAGAAGAATATAGGCCGTGCTTTATTCCTGGGTACGTTGCTGGTGACCATTGTATACGTAAGCGCCAACCTGATGTACCTGGCGGTGTTGCCAATGCATGATATTGCTTTCGCAGCGAAAGACCGTGTAGCTGTTGTTGCCGCAGAGCAGATCTTCGGATCAAGTGGTTCCCTGGTGATTGCCGTAATGATCATGGTATCTACTTTCGGATGTAACAACGGATTGATCCTGTCTGGCGCCCGTATTTACTATACAATGGCTGAGGACGGATTGTTCTTTAAGAAAGCGGCTGAACTGAATAAAGATAACGTACCAGCTAATGGGTTATGGATACAATGCGTGTGGGCGTCGTTGTTATGTCTGACCGGTAAATACAATGATTTGCTGGTAATGGTAATTTTTGGTGTACTTATTTTTTATGTTATCACAATTGCTGGTATCTTTGTGTTACGCAACAAGCGCCCGGATATTCCACGGCCGTATAAAGCATTTGGCTATCCTTTATTACCAATGGTGTATATTGTGGTAGCATCCGTACTGGCATTATTGTTACTTCGTTTTGAGAGCGGCTATGCTTTATCCGGATTATTGATCATCGTTATTGGTTTCCCGCTGTATTATCTGGCCATGAAGACACAAAAAACAGCTTAGAAGATACGGGAAAGCTAAGATGGACAACTAATAATGCGGGTTTGACACAAAAGTTGTATGTAAAATGGTTGAAAATTTATCCCACTGCTGTGGAACTTTCAGTGAATTGATGTAATTTGCATGAAGACTTCCGGAAATAGAGGATTGATTTGTGTGTAACCCTTGACGCAACGACACGTATGAATAGAAAACCCTTTGTCAACAAAGAGCATTGCTTTTCCAAAGAGCAATGATTAGAAGGGGAGGGAACCTATCATATTTCACTAAAGTGGAAGCCCGCAAGAATACAGGAGTAGAAGGCGAATAGATGTTCACACATTCATTAAATGATGCATGTATGAATAATTATTTAACAACATTGTTTGAAGATAGGTAGCGCGTACTGGAAAGAAGTTAACATTTAGAAGACTATATGCCAACAACAAACAACATCAAAAAAAACATTCAATAAAATATTTATAAAGGCAATTATTTCTCATTGGGTGGGAATGAAGATGATTTGAAAAAATCTCTGAATCCCATAATGACCATTAAAAGCCTACACGATTTGCATTCTCGAACATTCACATGACAATCTTAACAACAAGCGTATGGTATCTACCATACGCTTTTTTTATGCCGAAAGAGCTACCTTCGAAAAGCCAGTATTTTATCTTGTAGAGTCCCCTATTCAATATCTTCAGGACTTCAGGTACCAACACACCACAACATCCCAGAGGGAGCTTACCTGCCCCGGTATGTCCATGAGAGGCAGATGTATATACTAAGGCACTACCAGGCCTTCATGTTAAGGAATTATGAACTCGTGTTTTCCGATTAGTATCTCTTCCTTTCGCCAGCGTTCTCTTTATGTAGATTGAATATTTAGATTACCACTTACTAACAAATGAAAATAGATAAGCAATTACTTGAAAGATATTTTAAGGGTGACTGTACAGCCGCAGAAGCTGAACTGGTTGCTGCTTATCTTGATCAGTCCGAAACTCCCGAAGCAGATGAGTGGTTTGATAGCATATATGAAGAAGTGGAAAGGGAAATAGTGCCTGAACCGTTAGTAAGCCCTGTTAAGGAACGAAAGAGGGAAACGATCATCTATAGCAGATGGTATAGTATAGCTGCCGCGGCGGTAGTGTTGTTAGGCGTTTGCACGTGGTTGTTGCAGCAAAGACAACGAAATGGAGGAAAGGTCACACTTGCACTCACCTGGGATACACTCACTAACAATGACAGGAATATTAAGCTAATGACCATGACAGATGGGTCGCGTGTTTGGCTGGCTCCTCATTCAAGGATCGTTTATCCCCACAATTATAATGATACCAGCAGGGAAGTTTGGTTGCTTGGTGAGGCATTTTTTGAAGTAGCACAGGATTCAAAGAAATCTTTCAGTGTTCATACCGGTAATCTGAAAACAACAGCGCTTGGTACTTCTTTTAATATTTCCACCGGCAATTTTGCTGATAGCAGTATACAGGTAAGCTTGCTGGATGGAAAGATAGCGGTGATAAGTGAATCATTCTCCCTGATACTGAAGCCCGGAGAAATGATACGTTACGGGGGAAAGAACTACCTCAAGCCAATGGCCTTCAATGTCAGAGAAGTAATGGACTGGAAAAACGGTAAGCTCGTATTTGATAAGGCTTCATTAGAAGATGTGTTTGCCAAGTTACAATCCCGTTATGGATGTAACATTGTAATAGACAAAACTGTAACAAGGTCATATAAAGTATCCGGTGTGTTCCGGGCAGGTGCACCAATCGAATATATTCTGGAAGCTATAAGATATGTACATGGTTTCCAGGTTGAGAAGAAGGGCGACAACACGTATGAGATCACTGCGGCAAAATGATGTAAAGGTCACAACATAATTTACCGGGCAAACGATACCGGACCTGTATTTATTTACTATTAAATAGCAATTTCTAAAGTATGCAAAAATCTACAAAGGGGTTTTGTAATGGGAGAGTTATGCACAGTTGGAAAGCTTTCCTGTTATGTTTTTTTTCAGCAGGGGTTCCTGCTGTGTTATTGGGACAATCTTATCAATCATTAGGGGATAAAGTATCAGTGCATTTACAACACACGAACGCTGCAGCTGTTGTAAAATCACTGGAGCAGCAGACATCGTATACTTTCGCATATGATCCGGATTATCTGGCACATTGCGCACTGGAAACTGTGAAATTTGAGGGGCAAACACTGGGACAGGTTTTGAATTATCTGGATGTCTATGCACCAATAGATATCATTTTTGCAAATAATACGGTAGCCTTAAAACAGGGTAAACAGGAAAAGTCGTCCAATAAAGAAAAGGGACGTGTAAAGGGGAAAATTGTAGATAACAAAAATGAACCTTTACCGGGTGTTACCATCCAGGCTGATGGCGGACTGGGGGTTGTGACAAGTGTTGACGGAACATATGAATTGAACCTGGCACCAGGTACTTATACACTTACATTCAGTTATGTTTCTTACGACACCCGTAAGGTGACTGAAGTAATAGTGAAAGAAGGTGGCGTTACTCCACTTGATATTATCATGAAAAGCAGCAGTTCCCGGTTAAAAGAAGTTACTGTTACCGGGAGTTACAAACGTGCCTCAGTAGAGGGTTTGTATGCGCTGCAGAAGAATAATGCTGCCATTACGGATGGTATCAGCGCTGAGCAGATCAGCAAGACACCTGATAAAAATATAGGTGAAGTATTGAAGCGCGTAAGTGGTCTCTCTACGGTAGATAACAAATATGTAGTAGTAAGAGGATTAAGTGAACGTTATAATCAGGCGGTGCTGAATGGCCAGATCATGCCGAGCACTGAACTGAATAGAAAGAACTTCAGTTTCGATATTATTCCTGCGAACATAGTAGAAAATGTCACTGTAGTAAAGACATTAACGCCCGATCGCAGTGCTGAATTTGGTGGTGGTCTGGTAGAAGTGAATACGCTTGACATGCCTGCGCGGGATTTCCTGAACATAGGTGTAGGCGGAAGTATTAATAATCTGACTACTGGTGAGAATTTTCGCACCTTGAAACTGGAAGGCAAGGAATACTGGGGCAAAGCTGCAGATCATAGAAATCTGCTGGGTCAGGCGAAGTGGAACAACTCTGCTGATATTATTGCAAAATATGAAGCGAGCAATAAAGATGTAAAGCAATTCAGCAATAACTGGGGCGTATATGAAATGAAAGCGCCGGTTTCACCGAACTACCAGTTATCAGGTGGAAAAGTATTGCCACTCACTGGAAAACGGCAGATTGGTATTGTTGCATCCGCGAGCTATAGAAACACCTTTCAGACGCAGGATATAGAAATGACGAGGGATGGATTTGATGGTGGTTTTACAGGTAAAAGATATGGGTTTGTCACTAACCTGGGAGGATTGGTAGGTATCGGTTATAAGAGTGAGCGTACAAGGTTAAATCTGCAAAGTATTTATATCCGTACGCTGGACCAGCAGTTACTGATAGGAGAGGGAGAACATGCTGATCCGAACGGGCATTTGCTGGGATACTATGATCTCACAACACAGACTTCGCTTTGGCAAACACAATTGAAGGGTGAGCAGGCTTTAGGTAAACGTGGTATCAAACTCAAATGGTTAGGTAGCTATGTATTGCTCGATAAGCAAAAGCCGGACAATCACCAGTTCCTTGCTACCCCAATAGAAGATGGCAAACTGCCTTCCAATGAGTTTAATATCAAGTCGCCGTTTAGCGGTGGCATCAGTGAGGGCGCTTTACGTTGGTGGAGCAGAGCGTATGAGAAAGATTACAACTGGGACCTCGGATTATCTGCTCCGTTTAAATTCGGCGGTGATAAGATCCAGACAGATAATACCTTCAAAGTGGGTTATTCAGGATGGAGCAAGAACAGGCTGTTCTATGTGTTGAATACAGGATCTAAAGGTTTTAATTCTCAGGATTATCCACCATTATCACAGTTGTTTACACCAGAAAGAGGTGGTGAAATCTACCTGAGCCGTTTTACTGACGATTTTCACAGAACAGCGGCATTACATGGTATATATGCAATGCTGGATAATAAGATCAATGAAAAGTGGAGATTGGTATGGGGGTTAAGAGCAGAATATTTCAATCTCAATAAGATTAATAGTGTACTGGATTCTGTGTTCAGAGAGATTAACGGATCAAGAGGTGGAAACAATCAACTGGACTATAGCGCGCTGTTGAACCGTGAGCCGAACTGGCATCTCTTCCCTTCTGCAAATCTGACCTACAGTGTTAATCCAACAATGAATCTTCGTTTGTCTTATGCAAAGAGTATCATTCGTCCGGATCTCAGAGAGCTTTCCTTCTTCCGTGAGTATGATTTTGAATTAGGTGGTGCATATGAAAGTGCTTTGGTGAAGTCAACAACTGTGCAGCATTTTGATTTCCGTTATGAGTGGTATCCTGGTCCTGGAGAGATCATATCAGCGTCTCTGTTCTACAAGAACTTTCAAGATCCTATGGAGATTTACAAACAGGGTGACATAAGGTTATATAAGCTGAAGAATAACAAGACCGCGAAAAACTATGGTCTGGAGATAGAGGTGAGAAAGACGTTGGCATTTACCAATGTACCTGTTATCAAGAATGTCACCCTTTATGGAAACTTCACGGCGCTGGATTCACGGGTAACGCCTGTTGATTTTGATTACAACAAATTAGATCCTAATAATCCGAATAAAGTACTCCCAACTGAATCTGTGAGGAGAGAAGAAAAGCGGCCACAGACAGGTGCCAGTAACTACATGGTAAATGCGGGGTTTTATTACGATATAAAACCTGTTTCATTCAGTCTGGTATATAATTATGTCAGCAACAGGATGTTCCGCCCCGCGCAATATTATAGCGAGTCACTTTTTGAGCGTCCGATTGAAGCACTTGATGCACAGCTGGCCATCAGAATGCTGAAGCAGAAAATGCAGCTGCGTCTGAATGTTTCCAATCTGTTGAATAGTTACTCTATTGTTTACAGGAATTTTTATAAAGACCCGGCTATCAGTAATAACGAGAAAGACCCAAGTATCAAAGACCTGCTGTATCAAAAAGGAGAAGACCGGATAGATTATCAGGCAAAACCAGGCAGGACTTATAGTGCAACTCTTACATATAGTTTCTAAACTTTTGCATACGCGTAAACCCGAGAAAAAACCCTGATCAGGTAGTATTCTTAGACACAGACACAAACAAAAAAACAAACAAACTCAAAACGAGAACCCATGAGAAAACACTCTCTGATTCTTTCTGTTGCCGCTGCTCTGATCGCGCTGAGCACTGCTTGTAAGAAAGAAAGCAATGTCGTAAACGACCGTCCATTGACAGCTGCTGCAGCTGACCACACCTGTGGTGATAGCACTATCTCCGGTGTAATCACTTCTAACCTGTATCTGGGAGATTGCAAAATCTACAAGCTGAGTGGCATTGTGTACGTTTCTAACAACGCTACACTGACCATCGCTCCAGGTGCATTGATCCAAGGTATTAAAGGAGCTCCAGGTGGTACACTGGTTATCACCCGTGGTTCTAAAATCAACGCAGCTGGTACTCAGGCTGCTCCAATCCTCTTCACTTCAGATCAGGCATCTCCTGTATCTGGCGACTGGGGTGGTGTTGTTCTCTTAGGTAGAGCTGATATCAACCAGGGCGATACTGCTCTGATCGAAGGTATCGGTGGTACTCCTCCTGCGAGTGCTTACTATGGTGGTTCAATTAATAACGACAACTCTGGTGTCCTGACTTATGTTAGAATCGAGTATGCTGGTTATGAACTGTCTACTGACAATGAACTGAACGGTCTGACACTGGGTGGTGTTGGTTCCGGTACTACAATCAACCACGTTGAAGTTTACAAATCAAAAGATGATGCATTCGAATTCTTCGGTGGTACTGTTAACGCTTCTTACCTGATCGCTGTTGACCCACTGGATGACATGTTCGATTTCGACAACGGTTATACCGGTACAATCAATTTTGCACTGGGTATTTCTGATCCAAACCGTGCTGACAAGAGCCAGTCAAACGGTATCGAGCTGGATGGTCTGGCTACAGGCGATTCAACCAAGACTCCGTTCACCAGACCAGTGCTGAACCACATCACTATCATCGGCCAGCCGAATATTACTGCTGCAAGCATCACTAACGGTCAGCCTTCAGGTACCGGTAGATATGGTCGTGGTGCACACTTTAGAAGAAGTGGTCGTTTCGATCTGCAGAACTCAGTTATTATGGGTTTCCTGACTGGTGTTTCTCTTGATTCAGCTTTAGGCAACACTAAATCTGCTTACTTCAGAGGTCTTTCTACTCTGAATAACAACCTGGTGCATGCCTTTGCAACTGCATCAACTCCATGGGCTCCGTATGCTAATGAGCTGAATGCTTCTTTAGCAGATTTCTACAACAAAGCTACTGTTGCTAACAGTGCTTATGGTGGAACTAATCCGAACACTGGTATTAACCTGGTTAATCCGTTCGCAAGAACTATTCCTGGTTACTACCCAGCTGCTACTTCCGATGCCCGCACATTTGCTGCTGGTGCATTCACATTCGGAGGTGCTGACTGGACTGCCGGTTTCGTACGTCTCTAATATCAGAGGTCATCACTATAAGTGTGGAGAGCAAGTCTCTCCACACTTTCTTCAAAAACAAATTAAAAACATGCTGAGATTTTCAAAGGTTATTTTATTGGCTGCTTTAGTATTGCTGGCAGCATGCAAAAAGGGGGAACCAGTAAGCGAATTTAGCTTCGCTTCTTTTACAGCTGAACTGCTGGCATTGCCTGGCACAGCTAACGTTGATATATATGTGGGACAAACCAAAGTAGATTCACTTACTGCCGGAGCGGTAGCGGGGATTTCATCTCCTCTGATGCTGGCAGCCGGACAATCAAGTACAATTTCATTTAAGAAAGCAGGGACTGACGACGTATTACTGGACACTGTCGTAAAGGCGCTTGCCGGTGAAAAACTGACGCTAAAGCTGGCATATAGCCCTACTTTAGGTATACAGAGTTTCATGACTGGCAGCGACGGGAACATACCGGCTGATTCAGCAGTATTTTTCCTATTCAATCAATTGCCGGTAGAACTACAGGCAGATGATGTACATGTAGATGGATATCTATTCAAGTTTAATGGGACAGATTATGAGGATACGGGCATTTCCTGGTTAAACCTTGAAAAGAATAAACTACATTCTAATCAGACAAAACTAGCGGTAACCGGTGAAGACGGGCTACCAATCCAATATATAATCAAACTAAAAGATAAAGCTACTGGTGAATTTCTGGTAGATGCATTCGGCATAGATGGATTATCACCCAACTTTTTACCAGGAGAACGGCAGATCATGACGTTGACAGGTATGCAGGCCAGAGGAAGATGGAAATTTCTGGCTGAAAGTGCAGCCTATTAAAATATTATTTAGTTAAACGGAATCAATACTAAAAGACACAAGAACCCCCGACTAGAAATAAGATGTTATAAAGAATAACGTCTCATAGAATGTTTCGCTAATGGTATGTTGTATCGACAGCATACCTTTTTTTAATAGGTTCAGCCATGTAACACCGGTTCAAAAGTAAAAGATTTGAAAGACTATCAGGCACCTATACAAGACTTATAACGCAACTCTTACATATAGTTTCTAAACTTTTGCATACGCGTAAACCCAAATACCCCCCGATCAGGTAATAATCTTAAATACACTCATAAACAACACAAAAAGAGAACCTCATGAAAAAACAATCAATGATTCTTTCGATTGCTGTAGCATTACTTTCATTGGGAATTGCATGTAAGAAAGATGCGAACGTAGCAAATGGTCGTTCATTAACCGCCGGCCCAATCCATTCCTGCGGCGACAGCATTATTTCAGGTGTCATTACCTCAAATCTGTTTCTGGACAGCTGTAAGGTGTACAAATTAAGTGGTATTGTTTACGTAAGTAACAACGCTACACTTACAATCTCTAAAGGTGCGCTGATCCAGGGCATTAAAGGTACTCCAGGCGGGACACTGGTTATTACCCGCGGAGCAAAACTGATTGCTGCGGGCACTCAGGGAAGCCCTATTTTATTTACATCTGATCAGGCATCTCCCGCATCAGGTGACTGGGGAGGTATCGTACTGTTGGGCAAGGCAGATATCAATCAGGGAGATTCTGCGCAGGTAGAAGGTATCGGCCAATTTCCAGCGGCAAGTATTTACTATGGGGGGACAGTTAATACAGACAACTCAGGTGTTCTGACTTATGTTAGAATTGAGTATGCCGGTTATGAATTATCAGTTGACAATGAATTGAATGGTCTAACACTGGCAGGCGTTGGTTCAGGTACTACTATCCACCACGTTGAAGTTTACAAAGCAAAAGATGATGCGTTCGAATTCTTTGGTGGCACTGTTAGCGCCTCTTATTTGATCGCATACCATCCACTGGATGACATGTTCGACTTTGATAATGGTTACACTGGTACGATCAATTATGCATTAGGAGTTTCTGACCCCACCCGTGCCGATAAGAGCCAGTCAAATGGCATAGAGTGTGATAACCTGGCTTCAGGTGATTCAACAAAGACTCCAATCACCAGACCAGTTATCAATCACATGACTATCATTGGTCAGCCAAATGCTGCTGCTGCAAGTATTACTAATGGCGCTCCATCAGGTATCGGCAGATATGGCCGTGGAGCACACTTTAGAAGAAGTGCCCGTTTCGATGTCAAAAACTCCATTTTCATGGGTTTCCTGACAGGGATTTCTCTTGACGGAGGTTTAGGTAATACTCCATGTACTTTTGCAAGCGGAGCGTCAGTATTAGATAACAATCTGGTACATGCATTTGCAACTGCCAGTACTCCGTATGCGCCGTTCACTATTGAAAATGGCAGTCCTTGCTTAACTTCAATGCAGTTTTACAACATGGTTTTACCGCTGAACTCGGATTACACAGGTACGAATCCTAATGCAGGTATTAACCTCGTTAGCCCATTTATGGTTAGCTACTTCCCTGCGGCTACATCCGATGCCCGGACATTTGCTGCGGGTGCGTTCACATGGGGTGGTGTTGACTGGACTGCCGGTTTCGGTCGTTTCAATTAATGCGAGCTGAGATCATTATTTAGGAGAATGTATCAAAAATAAATGAACATCATTGTAATTACTTAGACAAATCCTGACTCCATCAGGCGTCTGAATAAAAGAAGCTGTATCAGGTATGAAATTGCACCAATAGTGTCTAACCTTTTTGGGACACTTCATATCTGATACAGCCTCTTTTATTAAAAGTTATGGCAAATGTCAACAGTTATGCTATCAGTATCCTAAATATTGCTAGTAACATGCAGAGAAGGAGAAGTCTTGCAAGTTGACAGATTGTTTATTTACCTCAATCCAGCCGGTATCTTCAGAATATTCCCACCAGCGACTGCTGCCTGTGAATCAAAGTGTCGTTGTACAATAGTCTCAGGATAAGGCTGTTGTCTGCCGCCACCGGAGATCAGGGAGATAGCTTTGGCTATAAGTGGATCATTCATGTCTCCGATAGGCAGTAATGGGAGATGGGATAGTTCGTCTATGCGGTAGTCTGGTGTAATACCGTCTATATAACCGCCTTCTCCTTTTGCATTGGCAAGATTATAGGTGAGCGGCAGGAGTGTATAAAGAATTCGTTTGGGAGAGCGCATATCATTAATGATTACCGCTGCTTTATCTTTCCCCAGGGTACCAAGACCTATCTGTACAACCTGCATATAGGGTTTCAGTGTGTTAATGGTTAATTCAGCAGCAGATGCCGTCTGCGGACCAGAAAGAATAAATACGCGTTGTAATGAAAGTCTGTTGGGAGATAGTGAGCTGAATGATATAGGTCCGCCGCTTTCAGGCACGGCCAGTGTAGCTTTATAGGTGACGGTCCTTTGTCCCATATTGTTATTGCCTGAGTATTTTGCAAATATGCTGCCTTCATTTATTCCCGGAGCAATCAGCGCATTCAGCAGAGCGGCGCCTGCCACACTGCCACCGGGGTTATAGCGAAGGTCCAGTATCAGTTCTGTAGCGCCGGCAGTTTTGAATTGCTGGAATGCGTTGATCAGTCCCGCATTATAATTGTCATCGAAGGCATTGTAGAACAGATAGGCGACCGTCTTATTGTTTACCTTTTGTATACTTTGTTTGTAAACCGGTTGCTCACGGATGCTTTTTGCTATGAGGGGAATGTCTTCTCCTTTAGTTACCGTAGTGCCATCTGCTGTGGCCATAGTAAGAATTGCACTGTTAGCATTCAGCATTTCCTGGCTAAGCGTTGCTGCGTTGGCAGTAGTAAGCGTATTACCATTAATGGCAGTAAAGTACTGTCCTCTTTGCAGTCCTTGTGACGCAGGAGTAGAACCGGGCACTACCAGATTGATCACGCCTATAGCGCCTCCGGGTGCGGTAGGGTAGGCGATAATGCTATATGCTATACCAAACGAGTAGAGCATGTATTTGGGAAAGCTGGAAGGATCGTCCTGCCGGTATATAACAGAAAACCTGTCGGCTGTATTTTTTATCCGCGATAAGAACTCGGTTGCAGATGGTTGGGTGTCAGCCGCAGCAGGTAGCGTGTTATTCCAGAGATAAAAGTATCGCATACTATCCAGCACCCAGTTATTGATCTCCCGTTGGGTAACGGGACCGGTAGGAGTCTCTGGTTTGACCACATCATCTTTCTTACAGGAAAAAATCAGCAGCGACGACGCCAGGGTAATAGTTATTTTTCGGAACATATAAAGGCGGGTTAAAATAGTTACATGTCATAGTGGGCCATCATTTCCCGCCTGATATATTGCAGCGCGAGATTAAGATGATTTCTTACAGTAGCAGGTGATAGGCTTAGCTGGTCGGCGATTTCTTTGTAACTTTTTCCTTTGTCACGGCTAAGTAGATAAATGTTGCGCCGTTGTTCCGGCATTTGTTCAATCAGCTTGTGGACCTGTTGTCTGAATTCCTTGCGCAGCAGTTGTTCCTCGTCTTTGTTTTCTGATGACACCTGGTTGGAGGACAATTGTGAAAGTGATTGTCTTTCGCGGTATAGTTTACGGGTTTCATCGATGACAATGTGTTTGGTAAATACGAACAATAGTGGGAAGACATCCTGACCTTCCTGTACTTTATGCATGTTTTCCCAGAGCTTGATAAAGCACTGCTGAGTAATTTCTTCCGCCCGTTGTGGATCGGAAGTAAGTTTGAATGCTAACCGGTAGACCTTTTCCCTGTTGGCTTCAAATAATTGACCAAAGAGTGTTCTGGATGGGTTATCAGACATATAGTTTGATATGTGGTTGCTATAATGGAAAATAAATGTAGGTCTTACATGTTACTTGAATGTTAAGACTCTACAGTCATGCGTTTGGATGATATTTAGTGTGATCCCGGCAGGGGAGGGAAGAGCCCTCTATGGACTATTTCGCCAATTTATATACTTTTGTCCCATGTCTACAGAACTGTACAACCAAATATTTGATCAGAGTATTGCCGATTATCATGTGCATAACAGTGTACATCAGCCTATCCTGAACCCGTATGAAAAAACAGCTATAGAGCATCTGCTGTATCTGAAAAACTGGATCGATACGGTGCAGTGGCACCTGGAAGATATAATCCGTGATCCGCTGATAGACCCGGTGAAAGCATTGGAAATCAAGCGTTGGATAGACCGTTCGAACCAGGAGCGTACAGATGTGGTGGAGTATATTGACAGCTATTTTCTTGATAAGTATAAAGATGTAAAGCCGTCTGCCGACGCTATCATCAACACCGAAAGCCCTGCCTGGGCGATAGATCGCCTGTCCATACTGGCGCTGAAGATCTACCACATGCGGGAGGAAGCTACCCGGCCGGACGCTACGCCGGAGCATAGGGAGGCCTGCCAGCGTAAACTGGACATCCTGCTGGAGCAGCGCAGGGACCTGGGAAGTGCTATCACCCAATTGCTGGAGGATATTGCTGCCGGTAAGAAGTACATGAAAGTGTACAAGCAGATGAAGATGTATAATGATCCTGCCTTAAACCCTGTTCTTTACAAGGGAAAATAATATATGGCTGAACAATTGAAAACAATACTGTCTATCCGTTTTTCTGCCATGGGAGATGTGGCGATGACCATTCCTGTCATGCAGCAGGTGCTGGAGCAGAACCCGGACATACAGATCGTTTTTGTCTCTAATAAGAACTGGGGAGCCTTATGTGAAGGCATTCCCCGGCTGATATTCTTTCCGGCCGACCTGAAAGGAGCGCATAAAGGTTTTAAGGGATTATACCGGCTTTACAAGGCTATCAGGCAATCGTGGAAGATAGATGCGGTGGCTGACCTGCACCATGTGCTACGGTCTCAGATCGTACGCACCTTTTTCCGGCTGACCGGTTGCCCGGTGGCTGTTATCGACAAGGGAAGGGCTGAGAAAAAGGCCCTGGCCAGACCGGAAGAGAAAGTCCTGCTGCCGCTAACCAGCACCATAGAGCGATATGCCACCGTATTCCGCCAATTGGGGCTATCCCTGTCCATTAATGCCACGAGGCCTGTATACCCCCGTCAACCGCTTACATCGGAGCTGACGGCCATTACAGGGCCTAAAAATGGGGATAAATGGATAGGACTGGCGCCCTTTGCGACATATAAGGAAAAAACCTATCCGCTGAAGAAAATGGAAGAGGTACTGGCCACGCTGGTTAAACATCCCGGTGTCAAAGTGTTGCTGATGGGGGGAGGGGCTGCTGAAATAGCACAACTGACGGCACTGGCCATAAAGTACCCGGAAGCTATTGTGGTGGCTGGCCGGTTCAAACTGCCGGCAGAACTGGCCATTATCAGCAACCTGGATGTGATGATCAGTATGGATTCGGCTAATATGCACCTGGCGTCCCTGTTCCGGGTACCGGTAGTATCCATCTGGGGGGCTACCCATCCTTTTGCCGGATTTATGGGATTTGGGCAGAGCGAGGCCAATTCAGTACAGCTAGAGAGCCTTTCCTGCCGTCCGTGCTCTATATTCGGTAATAAGCCTTGCTTTAGAGGGGATCATGCCTGTATGGAGTGGATACCACCTTCCGCCATTGTGGATAAGGTCATGAAAGTGGCTGGGTAAGAATAAATTTAAAAACTTTTTTTTGGGAAATGAGAAAAAATACTAATTTCGCCATCCCAAATAATGATGTCACGTACAGTTAATTTGGTTGAGTTTGTCCTATAGTATAATGGTAGTACATCTGATTTTGGTTCAGACTGTCTAGGTTCGAATCCTGGTAGGACAACAGAGGCCCTCAGCTATTGCTGAGGGTTTTTTGCATTTTAGGGGTTATGCAAATTATTTTGGGGCACCGGGGGCAACCCGGGTTACGAATATTGGGCCCGGGGTTGAAACCCGTGATTCCCAGGGGGATGAATCCCACATCACAACCCATTCCGGGGGACAACCCATCCGCGGTTACGACATCTCACGCCACAAGCATCACCGGGTTTACAACCCGTCCGGGGGGTATGAACCCCACATCACAAACAATCCCGGGGTTTACAACCCCGCGCTACAAACAAAGGGACTCCTACTGAGTCCTATTATGTTTTGTTAATTACGTTTGTTATGGGCTAAAAAAAATAAAAAGGGCGACTGTAGATACAGCCGCGTTTGCACCAATCAATAATCCATGTGATGTAATCATTTGTGAATTTTAATTCCTCTTCGACGGACACCAAACCATTCTTGTGCACCTGTATGGAATAGCGCAGAAACTCAGACAGATTGATTGAATAATTTTCAGCTTCGTCAGGATTATCTTTTATCAATGACTTTAGCACACTGAGTGTGTTAAAAAGGAAATGAGGCTGCAGCTGTTGCAATAATACCTGCTTCTGTGCTTCCAGATTGCTTACTTTGAGTTTCTGTTAAACTGGCTATTTCGATCGCTTAAGAGACGTATTGGGTTATTCGAACAGGGTTCTTTCCGGGAACCTGTTTTTTCCATTACCTTTATTGCAATAGCATCAGGCATGGAATTGATCCAGTACATCAACAGCAAAGTGAAACTTAGCGAAGAGGAAAGCGCTATCATTGATGCCGCCTTTAAAAGGGAAGTCTACCCCAAGGGAACTCTTTTAACACCTCCGGGCAATAATTCCCAAAAAGTTTTCTTTATAGAAAAAGGTCTGATCCGGACGTTTTATAATAAAGACGGGAAGGACATTACACATTTTTTCTTCGATGAGAACAGATTTACGATGTCTCTGGAGAGTGTCTATTTTAACCATCCCGACCCTTATGGAAGAGAAGTATTGGAGAATGCAACACTGAGAATTATCCTGTTCAGGGACTTTAATGCGTTACTCAATGAAATTGCGGAATTTAAGAACCTGGGTATTATGGTAGCTATAGAGTTCCTGAAGCTGTTCTCCGACAAATTATATTCGTTGCAGTTTCAAACAGCAGAGCAACGTTATAAGTTTATGATGGATAATTATTCAAACATACTATCAAGAGCCCCACTTGGACATATCGCCTCTTACCTG
Source organism: Chitinophaga ginsengisoli (assembly GCF_003014595.1). Classification (GTDB taxonomy): domain Bacteria; phylum Bacteroidota; class Bacteroidia; order Chitinophagales; family Chitinophagaceae; genus Chitinophaga; species Chitinophaga ginsengisoli. Next base: position 60,281 of record NZ_PYGK01000006.1, read on the forward strand.
GGTATTACCCAGCAAACCCTGAGTGTTATAAGAGCTAAATATTAGTTTTCCCTCCCTTGACGAAACAAAATCCGCTTCAGCGTGTTCACTTTTTAATATAGATTAAAAATGGTCCCCCATTTCTTTCCTTGCTTTGCATTGTAATTCGTTATCAATACAAATGCTATATAAGGAATGGGGATTCATTATGTATTTTTTGCAGATGATTTAGGCATTGCCTCTGTCTATCCCGCCTTAAAAGACAGGCTTGCCAAACCAGGCTACACACATGTGTCGCTGCTTTATCGCTCTGCCGATAGCCTATATGCGTTTCAAAAAGAATTGGAGATACTCCACAGGCATTTTCCCACGAGGTTACTGATATACTATTATTCAGGAAAGCCGGCCAGACAATGGATCATCGAGCAAGGCGACATTGAAGCAGTATTGAATGCAAATACGATGCGGCAGATGAGTTTCATTATATCGGGTAATGAGTTGTTTACTAAAAACATCAAAGAAGTGCTACTCTTTCTAGGTATAGAAGATGTGGCGATACAGGAACAATATTTCACAGAATAATAAAATATAAAAAAGATGAGACGATCTCTATTTTATTTTACAACGATTGTCATCTTGATTTTCTCAAGTTGCAGGAACAAAGAAAAACAAACAGCTGAAAGTACTTCTCAGCCTTTGGCTGTCAGGGCGGAAGAAGTACAGCCTACCACCATCTCTGGTGCAGTTTCAGTAAGTGGAAACATAGAAGGCAATACTACCGTAAAGTTGGGCTTTATGGTGGGAGGCAAGGTCAATTATATTTCCAGTAACGAAGGAGATAATATCTCCAAAGGGCAATTGATTGCCAGCCTTGATCCTACCAATTATTCCATCGCTAAAGGGCTTGCAGACGTTCAGGTAAGTACGGCAAGCGATGAATTTGACCGACTGAAAATATTGCATGAACGCGGGAGTCTCAGCGAGAGCGACTTTTCTAAAATAGGTTTCAGTGTGCAACAGGCAAAGCTTCAACAGCAGCTACAACAGAAGAACCTGTCTGATACCCGCTTATATTCTCCCATTAGCGGCGTATTGCTGAAAAGACAGGTAGAAGTAGGAGAGATCGTAAGCGTTGGTCTGCCATTGTTTATCATATCTGATATCAGCAAAGTAAAGGTACTGGCTTATGTTCCTGAAGGAGAACTGCATGAGATCAGGATTGGTCAGACTGCAAACATTCGCATCTCCTCTCTTGACAGAACGTTTACAGGTAAAGTAATTGAGATTGGTTCTACAGCTGATGCCACCTCCAGGGCTTTTACGATAAAGATCGGGATAGACAATCCCGGATTGATCATTCGCCCGGGAATGATTGCAGAAGCCAACGTTGCAACTAATAGTCAAAAACAGGTGATCCTCCTGCCTGCAGAATGCATTCAACAGGACCAGGCCAATCAGAGTTTTGTCTTTGTGGTGGACAAATCACAGAACAAAGCATTCCGGCGTAGGGTAAGCCTGGGAAGCATGGTGGACAACAAGATAGAAATTGTATCAGGGCTTGCCGAGAAAGAGATCGTGGTTACCGGCGGCCAGAAAAGACTGTCTGATGGTTCCCTGATTACTATTACCAAATAATTACTGCAAATGAACATTATTAAATCATCACTGAAGTATAAGCATGTAACCTTGTCTGTATTGTTATTGCTGTTTGCGGTAGGTGTCAATTCCCTGTTCAATATGCCGCGCAGGGAAGATCCGAAGATCACAATACGGCAAGGACTGGTCATTGCATACTTTCCAGGGGCGAACTCTGTGCAGGTAGAAGACCAGGTTACCAGGAAGCTGGAACAGTATCTCTTCCAGTATGAGGAGGTCAATAAATCGAAAACATATTCTACTACAAAAGACGGTGTGGTGGTAGTAAATGTGGAACTCACAGAGAGTGTAAAACAACCTGATATATTCTGGAGCAAATTACGTCATCAGTTGCTTGTTTCAAGACAGATCGATCTGCCGGAAGGAGTAAAGGGGCCTATTGTCAATTCGGATTTTGGAGATACTGAAGCTATGGTGATGGCGCTGGAAAGCAACAGTGCCAGCTATGATGAACTAAAGCGGTATGCCCAACGCCTGGAGGACTATCTGCGCACTATTCCAGCCGCTTCCAAAATAAAACGAATAGGCGAACAGCAGGAAGAAATAGTTGTATCGTCTACTTCAGAGAAGCTCTCCCAATACGGGGTGAGTACGGATCAGGTGGTAAAGTTATTGCAATCTCAGAACAGTATTAATGCAACCGGAGAGGTGAAGACCAGCAGCAGCAAGACACCGCTGTACACTAATGGCTATTATAGTACCGAAACAGACCTTGCCAGCCAGATTGTGGGGATCTCTCAATCAGGCGCAGTCGTTAAGCTGGGTGATGTGGCCAGCCTGAAAAGGGATTATGCGGAACCGCAGAGTATTATTACCGTCAATGGCAATAAGGCGATGATGCTTTCCATTCAAATGCAGGAGGGCAATAATATTGTGAAGTTTGGTGAGGACGTGAATAAAAAGATTGAAGACGCCAGGAAGGTGATTCCTTCTTCCGTCAAGATCACCACGATCGTTAATCAGCCACATGTCGTAGATGAGAATATTTCGCATTTTATTCACGAGTTCTTCCTTGCCATCCTTTCGGTGATTGTTGTGGTTGTTTTATTACTGCCGCTGCGTATAGCGATGGTAGCAGCTATGGCCATTCCCATGACGGTGGCAGTCACATTTGCTATTATGCATGCATTGGGTATTGAGCTACACCAGGTGTCGCTGGCTGCGTTGATACTCGTATTGGGGATGGTGGTAGACGATGCGATTGTGATTGCAGATAACTATGTGGAACTGCTCGATGAAGGCGTTGACAGGTGGACTGCTGCCTGGCGTAGTGCCAATGACCTGGTCATACCTGTACTGACGGCAACGATTACCATTATTGCGTCTTTCATGCCAATGATCTTACTAAGAGGAACTGTTGGCGAATTCATATTTGCGCTGCCTATAACAGTTGCAGTGGCGCTGGCTTCCTCATTTTTTGTTGCCATGGTGCTGACGCCATTGCTTTGTTACACGTTCATTAAAAAAGGCCTACATCAGCAGCAAGGGGCTAAAGGAGGGGAAATCGATAATGTTCCTGTGAAGAGGAAAAAACGGTCTGTGCTTGACCTGATGCAGGATGGATATAATGCACTGCTGGACTGGTGTGTACTGCATCCGCGGCTGACAATTCTCAGCAGTCTTGTGCCTATTATTTTTGCAGGCTTGCTGTTTTCAAAGGGTGTGAGGGAGCAATTTTTCCCGGCAGCAGAAAGAAACCAGTTTGTGGTGGAGCTATGGATGCCAACGGGAACAAAGCTGGAAAAGACCAATGAGGCTATTCTGAGGGTGGAAGCATTGCTGAAGAACGACAAGCGGGTAGTTTCTTATGCAACATTTACGGGGACTTCTTCGCCCAGGTTCTATTATAATTTTTCCCCGGAGTTTCCAACATCGAACTATGCACAAATACTGATCAATACTACTACGGAGGCAAGCACGGAAGAGCTCTCCCGTGAGTTAAGCGGCAAAGTAGGAGAACTGGTACCTGAAGGTACCACTTATGTCAAACTGATGCAGCAGGGATCGGCGTTAAAGGCTCCTGTGGAAGTGCGGATCATCGGTGAGGATATTGATCATTTAAAGGCTATTGCGGCGGATGTCACCAACATCGTTAGCCATGCGAAAGGCGCCCGTTTTGTAAGAAGCGATTTTGCGGAAGATTATTATGGCATCGGGATAAGACTGAAAGAAGAAGCCAGCCGGCTGGGTTATACCACAACCAGCATCTCTCAATCCGTCTATACAGGCTTTAGTGGTGCTGCTGTTTCTACCATGTATGAAGGCAATGATCCGATAAATATTCTGCTGCGACTGGATGAAAAAAGCAGACAATCTACAAGTGATCTGGAGAACCTCTATTTGAAGTCGCCGGTAACAGGTGCGGCAGTGCCTTTAAGGCAGATTGCTGATTTGAGTCCGCAATGGCAAACGGGCAGAATTATGCACCGTAACGGTGTACGGACCCTGACCATTCAAAGTGAAACGGCGCCGGACGTACTTCCTTCTGAGTTACTGGCTGCTATACAACCGGCGATCAATAAACTGGCACTTCCCAATGGATATCGTATTGAATACGGGGGAGAGGACGCTAATAAGAAAGAAGTGCTGGGACAGTTAATTGCTGCATTATTGGTGAGCCTTGTACTGATATTCTTCATTCTGCTGTTCCAGTTCAGGAATATCAAAGAGGTACTGATCGTGATGCTTACCATACCTCTGAGCCTGTTTGGCGCTATCATGGGCCTGTTCCTTACAGGTAATTATTTCAGCTTTACTGCCTTTGTTGGTTTAATAGCGCTGTCGGGTATCGTTGTGCGTAACGCCATCATCCTGGTAGACCATACGCATGAACTGATGAAACATGGACTTGATATTAAATCGGCAGCCATAGAATCGGGCAAGCGGCGTCTAAGGCCTATTTTCCTTACAGCAATGGCTGCTGCTATTGGTGTGTTGCCAATGATCATATCTGGTTCCCCTATGTGGGCGCCACTTGCAAGCGTGCTGGCATTTGGCGTGGTATGGAGTATGATCATGGCATTACTCACCGTACCGGTATTGTATATCTCCCGGATAAAGTCAACACCTAATGTAGAAACGATAAAGTCAACAGTGAAATGAAGCATTATATAAAACATTCTGCCCTTTTGTCCATGGCTTTCATCTGCTGCTGCTCCTTATTGAAAGCGCAGGATAGTCAGTCATATTCTCTCGAGCAGTTAAAGGATGCTGCTTTGAAGAACAATCATATACTTGCCATCAAGGAATGGCAGATAAAAGAAAAGCAGGCAAAGATCAAAGAAGACGAAGTCAAAAAGTATCCTTCTGCCACTGTGAATGGCAATTACTTATATAATATCAACCTGGGGGAAATAACCATACCTGCCGGTACTATTGGTGAATTGCAGCTCAGTCCCAATAATACTGTACTGCTTCCCAACACCGACAAGAATTTTACAGTAGGGCAGCATAGTAACTTTACTATCGGCATGCTGGCATACCAGCCTATTACCCAGCAGGCCAAGATAAAAACCGGACTGGATATAGATAAAACCGAAATAGCGGTGACTGAGAAAGAGCGGTTTAAAATATCCCTGCAAATAAAACAGGCAATAGATAAACTTTATTATGGCACCTTAATAGCACAAAAACAGCTGGAGGAGGCGGAAGCAAAGTTAGCGTTAGCTACCTCAAAATTAGCGGATCAGGAAAATGCGCAACTGGCCGGTAAAACGATCACAGCGGATAAAGCTGGTCTGCAGGCTGCTGTTGCCAATGAAGAGCAAAACATCCTCAAATTGAATATTCAGATTGAAGACTATATGGGGGACTTAATCAACCTGACAGGGATTGATGCGCATTCCTTGAAACTGGCAGCCATTGAGCCGGCCGTGCAGCCAATGGATGCACTGGAAGGCTATAAGAGTGTTGCCTCTTCTTCAAATGCTGACATGCAGATAGCAGGATTGAATAAATCAAAAGCCTTATTGGGCATTAAAGCTGCCAGGCAAAGCAATATCCCAGATCTGGGACTGGTGGGCGGTTATTCTTATCAGTACGGAAATCCTATACTGCCTAACAATATTCCATTTGTAGGAGTGAACCTCAAATGGAATGTGCAGGAGATCTTTTCCAACAAACAGGTATTGAAACAACGACAGTTCCAGCTAAAGCAGGCGGAAGAGAATATTCAGTACACACAGCAGCAGGTGAACAACGACATTGAAAAGGCATACAGGAAGATCGAACAATCAAAGCAGTTGATCGCTGTTGCGCAAAAGGCCCTTTTTTATCAGAAAGAGGCGTTTAAACTGCAGGAAGATAAAAAGGCTGCTGGTCTTAATGTGAAAACAGATCTGCTGAACGCAAAATCTTCATTGGCGAAGTCTGAGGCCGATATGTATGCGGCGCAGTTGTCTTACCTGATAGCGGTTGCTGACCTGAAGATATTGACGGGGCAGTAAGAGGACGTTGTTGTTACTTATAGCTGGATGGTACAGATATGTTACAGTATATTGATTGGATATTTTCCACTTTGTAGTTTAATTTTGCGCCCATATCCGGGGACGGGAAAATTAATCGAGAATGAATTTTTATACACGTAAATGGGTGAAACCCGAGGATCTGAATGCACATGGAACTTTATTTGGCGGCAGCCTGCTGCGCTGGATAGATGAAGAGGCAGCTATTTATTCAATTATTCAGCTGGGTACAAACAGGTGTGTGACCAAATACATGTCCGAAATCAATTTTATCAATTCTGCCAAGCAGGGTGATATTGTAGAGTTGGGGATCAAGGCGATCCATTTCGGCAGAACGTCTTTGACACTTACCTGCCAGGTAAGGAACAAGATCACGCAGAAAACCATTCTTACCATTGATAAGATGGTATTCGTAAGTGTGGATGAAAACGGTGTACCGGCGCCACATGGGCGTACAAAGATCACTTATACTGACGAGCGTTTAAGAGAGGAGGATTAAGTACGTCCGACGGTGAAGCAACGCATGCTTACCGCGCTGAATACTTCTTCGTAGGTATAGTGGATCTCCTCGTGTTTATCGGCCAGTGCGATGCTGTATAACATGGGAATGTAGTGGTCTTCCGTAGGAACGGCCCTGCGTGCCAGTTTCCCCAGGTTCCTGTAGTAGAACAGACTGCCAAAGTCGCGTTCATTGATCCTGGCTTTGACCCAATCATCGAACTCAATAGCCCAGGAATAAGGCTTTCCGTTACTGAATGTTCCTTTCAGGAGGCTGAGTTGCAGGTTGTGTACGATGTTGCCACTACCAATGATCAATACGCCTTTCTCCCGTAATGGCTTCAGTTGCTGCGCCAGATTCCAGTGGTAGTCGAGCCGCTGACTGACAGGAACGCTTAATTCCATTACCGGGATACTGGCGTCGGGCATGATGTGCCGGAGTATGGCCCAGGCGCCGTGATCAAGGTCGGTGCTTTCGTCTATTTTTACCTGTGGTGATAGTTCTGGTATCATGGTACTGAAGCGGGTAGCTCCGTCTACGTCGTAGTAAGTGCAGTTAAAATGTGCCGGCACCTTTAGCCAGGTGGTTTCTGCAGTCAGGTAGTGGCCGGAAATGACCAGGATGGCGGATGGCTTCCGGGTGAGGGCAGTCCCCATTTTACGCAGGCTTTGGGTAAAAGGATTGTCCCTGAATGCATTTTCCGGATCGCCATGACCTACAAAAAATACCGGCATCTTTTCAGTAGGCTGGAAAATGCCTGGCAAGTTTAATAACCGCTCTATCTGCCCAGAGTAGGGGATGAGCGGCAGTAGTGCCGCCATCTTAATAAATCTTTTCCGCTCCATACCAGTTTAATGATTCATAATACCAGGTAAATATATTTTCTATTTAAGTATCTCCCACATTCCCTGGCGAATTTTAACTTTTACCTTTCACCAGTATACTTCCCCTCAGGAAGTTCATTTTCACAAAAGAGTCTGTTTCTTCAAATCCTGCATCCAGCCATTGCTGTTTGCATTGCGGATTCGCGTAAAGTATTTTCAGGGGACGGGGCCTCCTGAGCAGGCTTTCTTCGACTTTGGCGATAAATTTCTCCATGATCACCTGATCAAAAGGGTTGAAGAGGAAGATCACGCCGACGGTTTCAGGGATGGCATAGGCACGCGCGTCCTGGCAGGCTACATTGATCCTGATATCGCGATACCGGTTACGGAGGATATCCCGCATTTTTATGGCGGCCTTGTACAGTCTGGGGGAAAGGTCTATGCCGGCAAGGGTAGTGAAGCCGTAGGCGGCTCCCATGGCTAATACACGTCCTCTTCCGCACCCGACGTCCAGCAGGGTAGTTGACAGGTCAGCAGGCTGCAGGTGATCGAACAGCCAGGTGGCGGTGTAGTAGTTGACTGGCTCATACATGGCGATATGCTTCCTGTCTTCTTTTGATACCTCCGATGCGAGGTTGTCTGTGCCAATGGTCCGGATGCCGTATTTCTTTTCTCCGCGGATTTCGTGCCTGATGATGAAAAAGGCCAGATCTAATCCCCAGTGCCATCCGACATATAAAAAATATAACAGGTATCTCATGATACGCTTGTTGAGGGGTGATGCTGTTTCAGGATTGTAGGGTTCAGGCAGTAATATTGTAATATAAGTAATTTATTCTATTGTTTATGCTAAGTAGCTTGGTTTCATTACGCTGCGTTTTTTCCGCTAAGTAGCTTCGGTTTCAGTATGGGATGTCGGTCGGCGCCTCTCTGAATGTCGATTGGGCTTCGTCAAGCGAATAAGAAGTGGGATATGGATTGGGCAGCACCGGTCGTGTCGCCGGAGAGCCGAAGGCCCGACATTCCCATCTGAAACCGGTGCTACTTCCGCTGTCCCTGTGCTGTTTATAGGGTCCCTTTATTATACTCCCTGACTGATGAGCTGTCTATTGGATGCTTTTGAGGTCTGTTTTGTAGTCTGTTTTTGTACTCTGTTTTGAGTACTATTTTCAGGGCTGTTTTGTGGTCTGATTATTTTTAAGGCAGGTAGTAGTGGTTGGTTTCTATTGGCCGCAAACAGGCGTAGCACGGCTCAGATCTTCCCCGAAGGGAAAATATGCCCGTTGATAAACAAAAAAGCTGCCTCCCGGATGGAAGACAGCTTTTTATAATTGTTGTAATAGTTATATAGCTATAATATTTTATAATATCTATACCTGTTGTTCTTTCTCCTCCAGTCTCGGCTGATGCAACTTTACGGGCTTGCTGGATTTGGATTTCATTTTCAGGTTCAGCATTTCGATGAAAACGGAGAAGGCCATCGCGAAATAGATATATCCTTTAGGGATATGCTGTTCGAAGCTTTCTGCGATCAATGATACGCCAATGAGCAACAGGAAAGAGAGCGCCAACATTTTCACTGTTGGGTGTTTGTCCACAAAGTTGCTGATGACTTCGGAGGCCATCACCATTACGGCTACAGCGATAATCACTGCAGCGATCATGATCTGGATATGGTCGGCCATACCCACTGCGGTAATAACAGAGTCAAGAGAGAAAACGATATCCAGCAGTAAGATCTGGATAATAGTCTGGGTAAAGCTGATAGGCTTGGGATTCGCAGATTCATGTCCGCCGCCTTCCAGCTTTTCATGTATTTCGGCTGTACTTTTATAGATCAGGAAGAGGCCCCCGATAAGCAGAATGAGATCCCTGCCGGAAATAGCGGTGGCTTCCAGCCACTTTTCGTTCTGTATGCCTATCCAGTCGCCTACGTTGAACAGCGTACGGGTCAACGACATGATCCAGCTGATGGACAGCAGCAACAGTATGCGGACAAACATGGCGAGTGTCAGACCAAGACGACGCGCCTTCTTTTGCTTGTTTTGAGGCAGTTTTCCTGCCATGATGGAGATGAAGACGATATTATCAATTCCAAGTACTATTTCAAGTACGCTTAAGGTTAAAAGGCTGATCAATGAGTCTATTGTAAACAGGCCTTCGACGGAAAAAAGATTTCCCATTTTTAATGTGCATTATAGGTTTGAAGCCGCAATCTTACAAATTTTTACGCTGATCAGGAAAGTTTGTTGACAACTTGCTGCCAGCATTCTGACAGAAACGCTCCTGTTATTGATGTGAATGCTGCTCCTGTATGATATTCCAGGGTATCACAAAATGTGCGCCATTGCTGCGGTGAACTTTAGTGATTAAAAAAGGAGGAAAAGCGCCGTTAATTGGATACTTTTGTTATTGTAACCCTTGTTAGAAGATATATGGATATAAAAGTTATTGCCTTTGACGCGGACGATACATTGTGGATAAACGAACCCTATTTCCGCGAAACCGAAACCGAGTTTTGCCAACTGATGGAAAGCTACTTACCGCAGCATACCGCAGCGCGTGAATTACTGCAGATAGAAATCAGAAATCTTTCCCTGTACGGCTATGGTATTAAAGGATTTATGCTGTCGATGATAGAAACTGCATTGACGGTGTCCAACAATACTATTGATATCAGTGCTGTTGAAAAGATCATCGAGTTAGGAAAAGCCCTGCTGGCCAGACCGGTGGAAGTATTGGACGGCGTGTTTGATGTATTGTCGGCCCTGAAAGATAATTACCGCCTGGTGGTAGCTACCAAAGGAGATCTGCTGGATCAGGAACGTAAGCTGCGTAATTCTGGTATCCTGCACTTCTTTCACCATGTGGAAGTAATGTCGGACAAACAGGAAGGTGATTACCGTAAATTATTAAAACACCTGGATATTACGCCTGATCAGTTCCTGATGATCGGTAACTCCCTGAAATCTGACGTGTTGCCGGTACTGGCGATTGGCGGTCATGCTATTCATATTCCTTTTCACATTACCTGGGAGCATGAACATGTAGACGTACATATTGATAACCCTAACTTCAGACAGGTAGAAAATATTTTAGCTATTCTGCCATTGTTGTATGCAACGTTACCGTGAGTAGTCATCGTTGTTTCTGATTGTCCATCCTATACTGTCCCAGTACCAGCGGGACTTTTAATGCTTAATTATTAAGCAGGAATTACTATTTTGTAGCCTCACGTTAGAATTCCATATTATTCACTACTCAAGTCAAACTAAATGAAAATTAAATGGATGGTGTGTTGTGCACTTCCAGTGGTTTTCATGTTACCACTGAAGGCACAAGCCGGCATTAAACAGGTCTCACCCGGCGCCTACACTCCTCCCGCCTATGAAGCATTGCCATTAGGTGCCGTTAAACCCGCGGGATGGTTGAAACATCAGTTACAGATCATGCGTGACGGTACCACCGGTCATCTGGATGAGGTGTACGCTAAAGTCAAAAATGATAATGGCTGGCTGGGCGGCCGTGGCGATGGCTGGGAGGAAACCCCTTATTGGCTGGACGGTGCATTACCGCTGGCTTATTTACTGGACGACAAGATCCTGAAAGAAAAAGTGCTCCGTTATGTCAACTGGACGATAGAACATCAGCGTCCCAGCGGTTATTTTGGTCCGCTGACAAGAATGGAGCTGGACAGTGGTGTCACCATTGATCCGCAGCACGCTACTTATGGCGAAGACTGGTGGCCTAAGATGGTCATGCTGAAAGTACTGCAACAGTACTATTCCGCTACCGGCGATAAAAAAGTTATCAAGCTGATGTCGAAGTATTTCCGGTACCAGGTGGAGGCCCTGAAAGTAGCTCCTATTGGCAAATGGACGGAATGGGCCACTTCCCGTGGCACAGAGAATGTGATGATGGCGCAATGGCTGTATGGTATTACCAAGGATGATTATCTGCTACAGCTTGCCGACCTGATAGAGCGGCAATCATTCCCCTGGACCAACTGGTTCGGTAATAGGGATTGGGTGATCAACACCACTACCTATCGCAACAATTATCAGTGGATGAACCGGCATGCTGTCAATGTGGCTATGGGACTGAAATCGCCAGCTGTCAATTATGAGCGTACCGGCAACAAACAATACCTGCAGAACCTGCGTACAGGCTGGAACGACTTAATGACCGTTCATGGCTTGCCTATGGGCATCTTCTCCGGAGATGAAGATCTGAACGGCAATGATCCGACACAGGGTGTAGAACTGTGTGCTGTCGTGGAGGCGATGTATTCACTAGAGCAGATCAGCGCTATTACGGGAGATGTGGCTTATATGGATGCGCTGGAGAAGATGGCATTCAATGCCCTGCCAACACAAACGACGGACGATTACAATGCAAGACAATACTTCCAGGTAGCGAATCAGCTACAGATCAGCAAAGGCGTATTTAACTTCTCCCTGCCTTTTGACCGGGAGATGTGTAACGTACTGGGACCGCGTAGCGGTTATACCTGTTGCCTTGCGAATATGCATCAGGGCTGGACGAAATTCACGACTCACCTGTGGTACCAGACTCCTGATAATGGTTTAGCTGCATTGGCTTATGGCCCGAATACAGTGACAACTAAAGTAGGGAAGAAAGAGCAGGAAGTGACCATCAGGGAGATCACAGACTATCCTTTCAATGAAGCGATAAAGTTTGAAATTGCGTTAAAGAAGGAAACGGAATTCCCCCTGCAACTGCGTATACCGCAATGGTGTGAGAATGCCGTCATCTTACTAAATGGCCAGCCTTACAGTAAAGAGAAAGGTGGACAGGTCATTACCATCAAACGCGAATGGCATAATAAAGACATAGTGACATTACAGTTGCCCATGAAAATCTCCACCGGTACCTGGGGAAGAAATTCCAGTGCAGTAGAAAGAGGTCCTTTAGTATACGCCCTGAAAATACAGGAGCGATGGGAGAAAGCTACTGATACTATCGAAGGAGATTACTTTAGCGTATATCCTGAAAGTGTCTGGAATTATGGGCTGCGTCGTGTAGATGTGCGCCATGCTGCAGATAGTATGAAGGTGAGCATGCAACGGCCTGTAGGTGACAGCTTCGTATGGAACCTGCAACATGTTCCTATCGAGATCACAGCGCCTGCGAAAAAGATTCCTTCATGGAAAGTATTGAACGGTGTGGCTTATCAGCCGCCTACTGACCGTGAAGGCATTTATAAAGGGAAGGTAGATACTGTTGTACAACATATCACCCTTGTACCTTATGGTTTTACTAAAGTCAGAGTTGTAGCATTTCCTGTTGTACCATAAAATATCAATACATTGAAGTTCATTTTATCCGCTATTCTTTTATTTTTTGCCTGTATTACTTATGGCCAGCGTGCTGACTGGAAAGGCAGCTGGATCACCAATACGGAAGATACGACTGCTACAAAAGCACCTTATTTCAGAAAGACATTTAAACTGCAGAAGAAAGTAATCAGCGCTACTGCCTATGTTGTTGGCGTTGGGTACCATATTGTGTATGTAAACGGCAAACCTGTTACGGATGCTGTCCTTGAACAGGCATATACACGCTATGATAAACGTCTTTTGTACAAAGTGTATGATGTTACTGCACTGTTGTCTAAACAAAATACTATTACACAGAGTATTGCTGCGGAGTTGGGTAATGGCTGGTATAATATTCAGTCGCACGCTGTATGGGGCTTTCAGAATGCTCCATGGAGAAAGACGCCCCGCCTGTTATTAGACCTTGTTATCAAATACACGGATGGCAGCAGTGAAACTATTGCTACTGATGATAGCTGGAAGTGTGCCACTGGTCCCAGTCAGTTTAACTGTCTGTATACCGGTGAAATATATGATGCCCGCCAGGAAGTGCCCGGATGGAATCAGCCCGGCTTCAATGATGCCAGTTGGGCACATGCATTGAAAACATCTTCTCCCGGAGGTACGCTGTATGAGCAGGTGATGCCATCTATCAAGGTTATTCGTCGTATCAAACCTGTGTCTGTAAAGAACCTGGGTAATGGCCGATATCTTTTTGATATGGGACAGAACTTTGCCGGTGTGGCTACTTTACGTGTGAAGGGGAAGGCAGGTACAAAAGTGACGATGTATTACGGAGAGGTAGTCAAAGATGGGGAGCTGGATATGAAACACAACACGGAGCATATGCGCAGTATGCCTGGTGAATTGCGTTTCCAGACAGATGTATATTATCTGAAAGGCAGCGGTAATGAAACTTTTACTCCCCGGTTTGTATATCATGGTTTCCAGTATGTACAGGTAGAGACTGACAATACGCTTCCCCTGGATATTCATTCCCTGGAAGGCTTATTTTACAGTACAGACTTCAAAGAAGCGGGACACTTCACCAGTTCAGATACTATGGTGAATAAACTGTACGCTGCTGCGAGACAGTCTTATCGCAGTAACTTCCTGAGCATTCCTACTGATTGTCCGCAGCGTGAAAAGAATGGCTGGACAGCGGATGCGCATGTCTCTACAGAAGTAGGGCTTTGGAATTACAAGTCAGCAGCAGGTTACCGTAAATGGCTGGATGATGTGAGTGATGCGCAGACAGCCGATGGCGCTATGCCTGGTATTATTCCTTCCAATGGCTGGGGATACGACATACCTGGTGATGAAGAGCATACCTTCGGGCCTGCCTGGGGAAGTGCGCTGAGTTTTGTGACCTGGTATATGTACCTGTATCATGGGGATACTGCTTTAGTGCAAAAACATTATCCTGCGATTAAAAAATATACAGATGTTGTGGCGAAAGAAGCGGAGGGGTATTTGTTTAAGTATGGGTTGGATGATTGGATGTCGCTTGTGCAGACGCCGAGAACCTTTACTTCTACGGCTTACTTTTATACCGATGCCGTCCTGACAGCTAAAATGGCGCGCATTTTAGGTAATAAGGCGGATGAGGCAACTTATACCAAACTTGCGGATAGTATCCGCGCTGCGTTTAATCGTACGTTCTTTGATCCTGCTACTGGTCATTATAAAGATAGTACGATGACGGCGTTGAGTGCTGCCGTATTCCATGATCTTGCTTCTCCTGAGGTTGCGACTACTGCTGTGGGGCAACTGGTGGCTAAGGTGCAGCGGAGTAATTATCATGCGGATTTTGGGGTAATGGGGACGAAGTACGTGTTGCCGGTGTTGAGCGAGCGTGGTTATGGGGATGTTGCTTTCCGCATGTTGACAGATACAGGTTATGCGGGATGGGGTCATTGGATTGCGCATGGCGCTACTACTTTGTTTGAAGACTGGCCAGGGGAATTGTCGCATAATCATATCTTCTTTGGGGATTATTGTGCGTGGTTTTATAAAACGCTGGCGGGGATAAGGCCGGATGAGGAGGCGCCTGGGTTTAAGCATTTCTTCCTGCAGCCGGTGTTTGCGAAGGGGCTGAATTTTGTGAAGGCTGATTATGAGAGCAGGTATGGGGTGATTAAATCGGAGTGGCGGCGGAACGGGGGCGGTGTACGGTTTAGCTTTGAAGTGCCTGTTGGTACGACGGCGACAGTGAGATTGCCAGCTGGTGTGCTGGTTTCGCCTAAGGTGAAGCGGGTTGTTATTGTAGGGCAGGCGTTGGATGAGGTTGTTGTGGGAGGAGGGAAGTATGTGTTTGATTTGAAGATTTAGTTTTTTGGAAGGCCTGGCGATTGTTGCCGGGCCTTTTTTATTATCGTGATTGTTTTTTGTTATCGTGATTATTGCGCCGACCTTCTTGCTCACGGTGCAGGTGGGATCACTGGCTGAGTTCTTTGAAGTTTCGTGCTATGGGGCTTCAGGAAGGCGGTTGGGCGGTTGGATTTTTATTAAACCCCTGGTGGGGCGCGTCGGCAACTTCAAACAACTTAGGCCAGTGATTCCCACCTGCCCACTCGCTGCGTACGGTCTCCCTACTAATGGTAGGACGGCCAACTTTTCATGGGGTACTGCCTTTGCTTGGTTATTCCTTTGTCCATTATTCCATGCAACTGTTTCTTCTGTCTAAGGGGGTATCAGGGGGTGGCAAAAGCGGCAAAAGCGGCATAATTGGCATATACGGCCCAGAAGTACGCTTTAAACATGCCTTTGCCATGCCGTTAACACGACGTATCTATGACGCAGCGTATATTCGTGTAAACCTTTTAAACTGATCTTTATGGCGAAGATTGTTGGGCCAGTGCCGCCTTTTATTGGTACAAGAGATAATGTGACAATATATCGTATGAATGGAGAATATATTGCCCGCACTAAGAGTTCGCTTACAGGAAAACGTGTTAAGAAAGATCCTGCATTTGCCAGAACAATGGAATGGGCCGGCCGCTTAAAGCAAGGGGCACGTATTGCTTCAGGCATCTATCAGCAAATGCCTGTTGATGGGCGTGTTTATAAACAGTATCGGGAGATTACCGGAAAGGCAATGTCCTTGCTGAAAGAAGGTTTTAGTGTGGAAGATGTTATTACCATGCTTGAAGCTATTTATGTGCCTCATGCCTCAGTTAGTGGAGACTTCAGAGAGTGTGATATGGACGTCCAATTATTATCGGGAGGCATACGCAGCGAGCGGGCAGGTGGGAATCGCTGGCCTAAGTTGTTTGAAGTTGCTGATACGACCTACCAGGGGTTTAATAAAAATCCAACTGCCGAACCGCCTTCCTGAAGCTCAATAGCACGAAACTTCAAAGAACTCAGCCAGCGATCCCATCCTGCGCCGTGAGCAAGAAGGCCAACGCAGGAATTGCTATCGGCTTATTCCTATACAACGAAAGAAGATCAACTTAAAACTTATACGGATAAAAATTTACCGCCGGACTTTTCCCTTCACTAATAGTGATATACCCGGAATTATCCACACTAATAGTCACCCCTTCTCCCTGCTTCTCCGGTACATAAGGCAGAATAACAGCCTCCCTTGACATTGCCGCTTCAACACTCTCTTCTGCATTCCGATGCCAGTAATAAATCTTGTTCAGATCCTTAATAACAATATGCCTCCCATCCTGGGAAATATCCCCCGCTGTAATCCACGTATACGGCAGCGTTCCTACTTTATGAAACACCGCTCTGTCACCGTCTTTAAAATCCAGGCTTGCTTTGTATATACCGACAGCTTTCTCTCGTTTGCTCACGATATAAAGCCAGCGCCCAATAGGATCCACCATCAGCGTCTCCGCATCCCGCGGACCATCAGCAAAGGCAACATGTAATACATCAGGGTTGATGTTCATTTTTTTTCCAGGCACCTCTGTAGGAGCAGGGAAACGTAAGATGCGCGTACGCAGATCTATCTGGACATTGTTGCCAATATCGCCGACATATACATATTGTTTGTGAGGAACCGGACCTACGCCTTCTGCAATATCTTCCCAGTCGCGGTTGAATACCGCCTCAAGATGTATAGTGCTTACCAGCTGGCCTTTATTATCCAGGAGGAATACTTCTGGTTTATTGCCACTGTCATTGTGCGTCCAGTAATGGCCGGGTAGTGATTTGCTGGCTGCAATGCCTGATGCTTCGGCAATGGCAGGTGATTGTACAATGCCGAGCACAATGGGTTTGACAGACCCCTGTGAGGATGCGGTCTGTTCGGATTTCTTCTTCTCTTTTTTCTTATGTTTCTTTTTCTGCGCCGGTGCTGTGATGGCTATAGAAAGCATGATCAGCAGCAGGGTGCTCATGCGAAATATCCCTTTACTCATTATACGATACTACGAAATAATGAGCACATAATCTATCTACACCAGCCCCGTCTGTAATGCTATCTTTACCAATCCGGCGGTATTCTTGACTTCCAGTTTATGCAGAAGGCTGATTCGGTGATTTTCTACTGTGTGAAGGCTGAGGAAAAGTTTGTCAGCAATTTCCTGGTTGGTATGTTCGTCAATGATCAGCTGTAGTACTTCTTTTTCCCTGCGGGTTAAAGTAGTCGTTTTCTTTTCTGACTTCTTGTTTCGGAACATATCTTCTATGAGCAGCTGGTTGAGGGCAGGAGAAAGGAACTGACCGCCTTTATACACGGTTTCTATCGCCTGGAGAATGGTGGTCTCGTCGGAGTCTTTCAGCAGGTATCCCATGCATCCCAGTTTCAGCATTTTCTTTACCTGGAAGATAACATCGGAGCTACTGAGTACGAGGATGTGTACCTGTGGATAGTTTTTCAGGATACTGGCAGCCAGCTCCGGACCGCTCATATCGGGCAGGTGCATGTCAAGCAGCAGTACATCGGGTTGTCTTTCTTTGATGCCTTTGAGGAGCGAAGTACCATTGGCATAGACATCGGAGACTTCTATATTGGCAGCATCACGTAAGATGTTACAGATGCCTTTAGCTACAATAGGATGATCGTCAGCAATCGCTAATTTTATAGGCATAACTGGCAGTATTTTGTTTGAGCGTAATTTCTATGTGTACGCTGGTTCCCTGCCCAGGTACACTATCTATATGCAATTCCCCGTTCAACGAATTTACGCGTTCCCGGATAGTTTTCAATCCTATACCATCAGATTGTGATGTGGTCAGCATGCCGTTGCCATCATCTTCCACAGTGACGGCTAGCTGCGTCTCATAATATGCAATCTGGACGATGGCATGCCTGGCATTGGCATGTTTGAGGATGTTATGCACCAGTTCCTGGATGATGCGGTACACGGTGAGTTCGGCGCCGGAGGAGAGGTTGGAGGCGTTGCCGATAACCTGGAAGGTGATTTCCAGGGTATGGCCTTTGCGTACACGCTCACAGAAGAGTGCAGTGGCCTTGGCGAGGCCTTCCTGCAGGAGTATTTCCGGCATGAGGTTGTGGGCTGTTTTGCGCAGTTCTGTTGAAGCTTCTTCCAGCAGATGGAGCACTTCCCGGAAGTCGTCTGTGACGTCGGCGGTAGTGTGCCGGCGGAAGATGGAGCTGAGACGGGTACGGATGGCGCCGAGGGTGCCGCCCATGCCGTCGTGCAGATCGCGGGCAATGCGGCTACGTTCTTTCTCTTCACCTGCTATCATGGCCTGGAGATTGCTGATCTGTAATTCCTGGCGGAGATTACGGATCTTTTCAGCCTGCAGTTTCTGTTTGTTAAGATTATTACGGTAGATGAGGATACTGACCAGTAATATAAGCAATAGGCCGGCAGATACGCCGATGATGAGGAAGTTCTTGGTTTTGATCCGGCTCTCATTGCGGGTGATAGCCAGCTGTTTTTCAGCCAGTTCCTTATTCTTGTCGGCGATGCGGTATCTCATTTCCAGGTTGTACACCAGTTCCAGCTTTTCGACCTTCATCATGCTGTCTCTGATGACGCTGTATGTCTTCCTGTATTCTGCGGCCTTTTTGTACTGTCCCAGGGCCTCATAGGCGTCTGCCATTACCTGGTTGCCACGAGCGGTCAGAAGGTGCACCATATTGCGTTTATGCGCACTTTGCATGGCAGGTGTAGTGATGGTGATGGCCTTGTTGTATTGTTGCTGCATCAGGTACGCCTGGCCCAGAAGGATGTCAGCAAAGATCTGATGACGGTTGGTGACGGGATCGAGCTGGGGAAAGAGTGCTTTTGCCTTTTCCAGGTAATGGATGGCAGGAGCGGGATTTTTGTCGTCCAGGTAAGTGAGCGCAGTGTTGATCAGCAGGCCGGCTTCCATACTGGGAGAAATCCTTGTTGCCTTGCCCATCTGGATGGAAGAACTGCAGTAATAGCGGGCGGAGTCATTCTGAACGATGTTATTAAAATACCCTGCTTTATAGAAGTATAACATCATCAGGGCAGCGGTATCCTTTTTAATTCTGGCGCTGTCTATCAGCGTGTTGATATGCCCCATTACCTGCTGGATGTGCATATCGTTAGAGATGTTCTCGTTGATGTTCAGCCAGAAGTCCAGCAGGCTGCAGTATACACGGGTCTGCATTCTCCTGTCTTTTACCTGGTTGGCCTCCAGTACGTCGAGCGCTGCATAACGGTAGAAGGCTGAGGAGTCGTATTTGCCCCTGTAATAGAACGTCTGCGACAGGAGGATGTAGAGGTCGACCCGTACAGCGATCCCCTGTTCGTTGTTCTCACAATAATGCAGGGCCATGCGTTCGCAGGAGAGGGCTTTATCTTTTTCGTTGTTGTTATTGTAACAGAGTGCCAGTCCGGACAATGCGCGGGCTACTCCGTTGTTGTAGCGTAGCATACGGGCGTCTTCCATGCCTGTATAATACAGACGCATGGCGGTACCGGCAGCAGTATCTCTTTTGGAGCCTGCGAGTTTCAGTAGGCTGTCCACGTTCTTTTTACTGGTACGCGGTTGTGTGACAGTTCGTGGTAAACGATCTTCTACCGTCTGCGCGGTAAGGGATAGACAGTTACCTGAAAGGAGCACCAGTAAGAAAAGCAGGGCCCGACGGATAGTTCCGTGGCTATTGTTACTAAGGTTTCCCATGATTAGAAGTCATTTCTTTCCTCTTTGTGGCATCACTGGCAAAGCATGCCTGTAAAATTGACAGTTATTACAGGGCTGTGATTAGATTCTGGTTGCGACAAAGGTTGTTTCCTATAAAAAACAGACGTTACGAATATAATTCCTGGTTGATTCCGATGGGTAAGATAATAATTAAATAGTGGTTTACCGCTATTTTCTACAACAGCGGTTTACCCGGGTAAGAGAACGTTGGCAACTGAATAATTTTAGGTTTTGAAAAAAGGAACATAGTGGGAAACATGTGGAGGGGAACAGATGGAGAACGTCAATCTATCGTAATACAAGGAACAACCAGAAAGCAGGAGTTACAACCAGGATCTATTCAGTAAATCAGCTATACATATGACATTACCTATGCATGGTAATCGCTTGACGGCGCCGTTAAAAAGACGCCGGCAGGGAATTATTACGGTAACAATATTGTTATTACTATCCGCCGGTGCGCATGCTGCCGGTAATACCCATACGGCAAACAGCCGTGCAGTACGGGATTCAATTCCTGTGAGTGTGGCAAAGGGACGTGTGACCGGCGCAGAAGAGAAAGTAGCCTTGCCTAATGTATCAGTAGTCAACCTGTCCACACGTAAAGGGACTGTAACAACCCTGGAGGGAGATTTTGTGCTGGCGGCTCGTTCCGGCGACAGTCTTCGTTTTTCCTATATCGGTAAACAATCGAAACTAATATTGTTCAGGGGACAATCATTACTCAATATAGTATTGAGCGGCACAGAAGGCTCATTATCTGAAGTAGTGGTGACCGGTTACCAGAATGTGGACAAGAAGAAGTTTGCCGGTTCGGCGGTATCCCTGAAGGCGGAAGATGTGAAGATCAGTGGTGTGGCAGACATCAGCCGTATGCTGGAAGGTCGTGTGGCAGGTGTATCTATTCAGAACGTGTCCGGTACATTTGGTACGGCACCTAAGATCCGTATCCGTGGTGCTTCTTCCATCAATGGTGATAACAAGCCGTTGTGGGTGGTAGATGGCGTGGTACTGGAAGATGTGGCTAATATCTCCAATGATCAGCTCTCAAGTGGAGACCCGACCACCCTGTTAGGATCTGCGGTGGCTGGCCTGAACTCCAACGACATTGAGAGCTTTGATATCCTGAAAGATGCTGCTGCTACTGCACTGTATGGCGCCCGTGCCATGAATGGTGTAGTGGTGATCACTACGAAAAAAGGCCGTGCCGGTAAAACGGCTGTTGCCTACAGCGGCAATTTCAGTACTCAATTGAAACCTACCTATGGAAGCTTTAATATTATGAACTCCGCCAGACAGATGTCTGTTCTGGCGGAGCTTGAGCGTAAGGGTATTCTTACCTCCGACATCCTTTCCCGTGGCGACGTAGGCGTGTATGGTAAGATGTATGAAATGCTGCAGGCTGATGAGAACGGGAACTATGGACTGGAGAATACACCTGAAGCGCGTAAGGCCTTCCTGCTGAAGTATGGAAAGGCTAATACCGACTGGTTTGATATCCTGTTCCGTAACAACTTTGTACAGGAGCACTCCCTTAGTATATCTTCCGGTACTGATCGCTCACAGTCTTATTTCTCTACCAGCTATTATGGCGACAATGGCTGGACACTGGGTGATAAGGTGCACCGTTATACGCTGAACTTCCGTAACAACTATAAATTCACCGACAGGCTGACTGCTGGTTTCTCTACACTGGGCTCCGTGCGTCAGCAGCGTGCACCCGGTTCCCTGAGCCGCAACAGTAATCCTGTGGAGGGGCAGTATGACCGTGACTTTGACATCAATCCTTTCAGCTATGCACTCAATACCAGCCGCACGCTGAGGGCCTATAATGATAATGGTGAGCTGGAATATTTCAGACGTAATTATACTGACTTTAATATCATCGATGAGCTGCGTAATAACTACCTCACGCTGAATGTAATGGACCTCCGTTTACAGGGGGATATAGGCTGGAAGATCACAGACAAACTGAAATGGGAGTTTGTAGGCGCATTGCGTTATGTGAAATCATCCCGCGAGCACCAGATCACAGAAGACGCGAATATGGCTAATGCATATCGGGCAGCAGACAATGCTACCATTGCCCAGAACAACAAGTTCCTGTACAGGGACCCTGAAAATCCGGATGCACCGCCAGTGATAGTGCTGCCAGCCGGCGGCTTCTATAATCGTACGGAAGACCAGCTGTTGAACTACGACTTCCGCAATAACCTGAGCTATAGAACTACTTTTGGTGGTAATCACAATGTGAATGTACTGGTTGGTCAGCAGGTGAAGTATGCTGACAGGCAGAATGCATCCAATACCGGTTATGGTTATCAGTACAATAACGGAGGCGTACCTTATATCGACTACCGGATTGTAAAACAGACTATAGAAAGCAATTTTCCTTACTATGGCATGGCCCGCGACTATGATCGTTTTGCGGCCTTCTATGCTACTGCAGATTATTCCTACGGAGATAAATACAGCATTACCGGTAATGCACGCTATGATGGTTCCAATCGTTTAGGCGCCTCCTCTAGTGCGCGCTGGCTGCCTACCTGGAGTTTTGCAGGCCGTTGGAACCTTGACAGGGAGAGCTTTATGCAGAATGTGAACAATATAGATTACCTGTCATTGCGTGCCAGTTATGGCCTGACGGCAAGCATGGGGCCTGCTACGAACTCCAATATTGTATACCAGACGGTGAACAGCCGCCGTGCGCATCTCAATGAAGTGGAATCCGTGATACAGCTGGCACACCTGAAGAATACAGAACTGACCTGGGAGAAATTATATACTTCTAACGTCGGGGTGGAAGCAGGTTTCTTTGACAGACGCCTGAACCTTACACTTGATCTGTACAGTCGTAAGAGTTTTGATCTTATCAGTATTATCAAAACTGCAGGTATCGGTGGAGAACTGTATAAAGCCGCCAACTATGCGGATATGGATTCCAAAGGTATAGAAGTGATGCTGGGGGGTGAAGTGGTCCGCAGGAAAATGTGGGGCTGGAGAACCAATCTGACCTTTGGTTATAATACCAATAAGATCACCAATGCAAAGAACTCTCCGATAATTTTTGACCTGGTAGCTGCCGAAGGTGGTAACAAAGAAGGATATCCTGTGCGTAGCCTCTTCTCCCTCGATTATAAAGGCCTGGACCCGCATACCGGTGTACCTGCTTTCGTAACGCCTGATGGCCATGTAAGTTCTAATATAGACCTGCAGGACGATGCTACCGGCAACCTGGTATATCAGGGCCCTGTTGATCCTCCGGTAACAGGTGGTTTCAACAATACCTTCCACTACAAAGCATTATCACTGAATGTATTCATGACCTATCAGTGCGGTAATAAGATCCGTCTCTATCCTGCCTTCAAAACATCTTACTCCGACCTTGATGCTATGCCGAATGAGTTTTACGATCGTTGGGTGATGCCGAAAGATGAGATGGAAACTAATGTGCCGTCGATCCTGGATGCTTATGAGAAGACCTTACTGGGAGGCGCTTATCCTTATAGCAACTACAACTTCTCGACAGCGCGGGTGGCTAAAGGAGACTTTGTGCGCCTGAAGACAGTATCTCTTACTTATCAGTTGCCCGGCAGCCTTATTAAGAGAACGGGCTTTAACAGCCTGGTGGTAACCGGTGCGGCGAATAACATGTGGTTGATCTATTCAGACAAGAAGCTGAAGGGACAGGATCCTGAATTCTTCAATGCGGGTGGTGTTGCGCAGCCCATTCAGAAGCAGTTTACATTATCCGTTAAAGTGGGCATTTAAAAACAGACAGTATGCAAAGAAAAGCGCTATATATCCTCTTCACTATCCTCCCTGCTTTTGCGGGTTGTGAGAAATACCTTGATCAGGCGCCTGACAGTACCTGGACGCAACTTGATACACCGGAGAAAGTGAGCCAGTTGCTGGGAACAGCTTATCCACAGGCCAACTATATGACCTTCTGTGAAGCGATGTCAGACAATGTGTCGGATAAAGGTACAGGTGTTGACCAACGTACCAACAGGGACCCGTTTTATTTCAATGACGTACAGAATACCAACGAAGATTCTCCTGAATATTACTGGCAGGCTGCTTATAAGGCTATCGCTGCTGCTAACAACGCACTTATAGCCTGTGAGAATGCGAAGGACACTGCGGCTTATAGTCGTCAGAAAGGAGAGGCCCTCGTTGCACGTGCGTATTCCCACTTCATGCTGGTGAGTTTATTCTCCAAAACTTTTGATGCTGCTACGGCTAACATAGATATGGGCATACCATATGTAACACAGCCGGAAGAAGTGGTGTTCAGGCAGTATGACAGGAAAACGGTAGCATATGTATATGAGCAAATAGAGAAAGACCTGCTGGCAGGTTTACCACTGATCCGCGATGACAAGTACAAAGTGCCTTCCTATCATTTTACGCAGAAAGCGGCTTATGCATTTGCTGCAAGGTTCTACCTCTACAAACGTGACTACAGTAAAGTGGTGATGTATGCGGATATGGCGTTCCCTACCAGTCAGACAGGTGCTTACCTGCGTCCATGGAATACATCTTATGTATATATGTCGCCGCTGGAGCTGTTCAATATCTACACCAACTCCAGCGAGAAAGCTAACCTGTTGCTGGTGGAAACGGCTTCCAGCTATGGCCGTTACGTGGGCCAATACCGTTTTGGTATGAACTATCCCATGTACTATGAGATCCTGGGCAGGGGGAATGTAACAGGCGGCGGCTGGTGTTTCCCTGTTTATACGTACAGCACCAATGATTATTTCGTGCCTAAAGTGAGTGAATATTTTGTGAAGCAATCTGTGAATGCAAACATCGGATTCATTTACACAATGGTGCCTTTATTCACTGCGGAAGAAGTACTGTTCAACAGGGTAGAGGCCAATGCCAATCTGGGAAATACCGCTGCTGCCCTGGCAGACCTGAATCTGTATGCCAGCACACGTATCACGAATTACAATCCTTCCGCTCATAATATCACGCTGGCTAAAAGCAAGACCTATTATGGTGTTACTGACGACCGTGAGGCTTTGCTGAGTGTGTTGTTTGATTTCAAAAGAGCAGAATTCGTGCAGGAAGGACTGCGCTGGTTTGACCTGATGCGTTACAAAGTACCTGTCACACATGTTACCCGTGACGGAGAAACACTGGTGCTGGGCGCTGATGACCCACGCCGGGTATTCCAGCTACCGGTTACCGCAAAGACTTCCGGTCTTCCGATGAACCCCCGCTAAAAAACATTCTCAAGATCTATCCGCTAATAGCATGAAAAAAATAAAAACAGTAATAGTCCTTCTCAGTGTGGTGTTGTTTGCCGCCTGCTCAAAGGATGACGATCTCAGCGGTCTGCAGGACATTCCCGGTCTTGGAGGCGATACCTGGCAAAAGACAGCGCTGGATAAGTGGTTGTACGATACCCTGGTGGTGCCTTATAACATTGAAGCAAAATATAAGTGGGATCAGTTTGAATTTGACCTGAACAAGACACTGGTACCGCCAAAGGAATCTATGGTGAAGCCTGCGCTGGAGGCTATCAAGAAAGTATGGATCGACACCTATGTGACAGAGGCAGGGGCCTTGTTCTTCAAACGCCACAGTCCGAAATTTCTGATACTGTGTGGCAGTGCCAGCTGGAATGTGGATAACGGTACTATTACCCTGGGAACAGCAGAAGGTGGCCGTAAAGTGGTGATTTATTCCATCAACTCTTTCCGCATTAAGGGTATGCCGGACTATAAGCCTTCCGACTCAGCTGTGTTAAAGCAGATCTTTCACGTCATAGAGCACGAATTCGGGCATATTCTTCATCAGACGATCCTTTATCCTCCTACATTCAAAAGCATCTCTGCAGGGCATTATACGGCCAACTGGAATAATATCAGTGACGAAGAGGCGCATGCCAATGGGTATATCTCTGCTTATGCCATGTCTGGCTTTGATGATGATTTCGTGGAGATGATCTCCCTGATGATGATTGAAGGCCGTGATGGTTTTAACAGGATCGTGGAAAGCATTCCTGCAGGTACTTCTACTACCGGCGTGACTCAGGCGCAGGCGCAGGCCGCATTGCGGGAAAAGGAAGCAACAGTTGTGGCTTACTTCAAGGCTGCCTGGAACATTGACTTCTACAGCCTGCAGGCGAAAAAACGGAAGGCGGTGGAAGCGCTGATCTATTAATTGAAAACAACAAGACAAAGAAATTATGTATAAACGCTTATTGCTGATCTGTTTCACCTTTTCCATACTGGCGGCCTGCCAGAAGTCGGACGAAAGTGTATTCAGCGCTCCGCCTGATACCCGTCTGAACGATACCCTGAAAAAATACGGGGATATACTGGTGGCTGCGCCGCATGGCTGGAAAGGACTTGTTTATCCCAAGGGGTTGGAGAACGGTGTGTTTTCCTTCTTTTTCCAGTTCGATGCTGCCAACCGGGTGAAGATGTATGCTGATTTCGACTCTGCATCATCTGTGACGAGCATGGAGGGCAGCTACCGTTTAAAGGCGTTGCAGCAGCCTTGTCTTTTATTTGATACCTATTCTTACATCCACCTGCTGAGCGATCCTGATGCGGCCGTAAATGGCGGGGTGTATGGCGAAGGATTGTCTTCCGATTTTGAGTTTTCCATTGAGGGCACGAATGGCGATACCATTCTGCTGAAGGGAAGATATCACAACAGTAAAGCAGTACTGATCAAAGCAACAGAAGCCGAGGAAGCTGCTTATGGCGCAGAAAAGGCCAACCGCCTGATTGACAAGATAGATACTTACCTCACATATTTTAAACGCTTTACTACAGGCAGCAGCAATTATGACGTGGCTTTCAATATCCTGACAAGGAGTGCCACTTTCAGCTGGATAGATGAAAGCGGTCAGAGCCACGTAGTGACGACTGGGTTCTATTATACTCCTTCCGGCGTAGGCTTTTCTCCTGCTGTGAATATCGGGGCAGTAACGCTGACCTCTTTCGATAACATCAGCTGGAGTGCCGCTACTACTACGCTTAGCTTTACGGTGAATAGCAATACCGGTACAATCAAAGAAACTGCAAAACCGCTGGTGGTAGATCAGGATGCTCCTAAAGCATGGTGGCAGCAGCAGGTAGATGCCGGCGGTTACTGGGTAACGCTGCAGGGTTTCCATGTAGATGGAGTAGATGACGCATATGGTATCAGCAAACTCCCTAATTATTCCTTTACGGTCTTTTATCCTCAGTTTGGCACAAGCGACAATATCGTATATGACCTTTTAGGTTTTGTAACCCGTGTTGATGGTGAACAATACATAGAATATGGCCCCGCCTTCAAAGCTCCTACCTATAAAGCAGACGGACGTATTGTATTCCCTTACCTGGGCATCCTGGGAGAGCTTCCCGAGGGAGAGACGGCGGTTACTAATACGATCATCAAGCTCACTGATTCAAACGGGTATTACCTGGTGAAAACAAGTGAGGGTTATGACATGGTAAGCGCGAAAGACGGCAAATCCTGGATATCCTGGTTTTAACAATCCAAAAAGAAAGTTATTCACATGAAACGGCATTTTACTTATTCTTTTTACAGGGGCTTATGTCTCATGGTTATTTTGCTGATGGGCATAACGCCTACGCAGGCCCAGACCACTGATATCAAGATCGGGTCAAGTACAGTGGGAAACGAGATCAGCTGGTATCCCTGTCCTTTGCAGGATTATAAGCAGGGGGCGCGCGCGCAATATCTCTATCTGTCGTCTGAGCTGCATGCGGCGGGCATGGGGGCGGGCGATATCAGCGCGTTGGCCTTTAATATACTGAACCTGCGTGGTGTGGGTAAGGTAGAGGGCTATGTAATAAAGATAGGTTTTACGTCGCTGAATAATCTGGATGAGACCCGCTGGGAGACCGTGAATACACAGGTTTATGGTCCCGTACATTATCAGCCGGTGGCAGGGTATAACAAATTTGCCTTCCCTTCGGCCATCACATGGAATGGTGTAGATAATATCATTGTGGAAGTTTGTAATGGTGATCCCGGTGGTTCTACCAGTAATGAGAATCCGGAAGTAGCCTATACAGAAATGCTGCCGTTCAAAGCTTCCCATACTTACCGTGCCAACACCGGTAATGAATGTGGTACTACCCAAACCACCAATACCGGGGAGCTGACTAATCGTCCGGATATTATGTTTTCCTGGACACCAGCTCCGGTATGTACAGGTGTGCCCGTAGCCGGCACGCCCAGCGCCAATACTGCCGATATATGTGCAACAGGAAAAGTGGCTCTGTCACTGACAGGCACAACGTTGGCTTCCGGTTTAACTTTTCAATGGCAATCCTCTCCTGACAATACTACCTGGACGAACATCCCCGGCGCTGGTCTGCCAACCTATACAGCCTCACAGGCGGCCACTACCTGGTATCGTTGCGTAGTAAGTTGCAGCAGCGGTGGTTCTTCCACTTCAGCCAGTGTGCAGGCGGTGACGCCTTCACCGGTGAGCGGTACTTTCTTCATTAATAACGCGGTGGCTACTGGTGGCAACAACTTCAACACCTTTAAAGAAGCGATCGACTTTATCAAATGTGGTATCAACGGCGCGGTAATATTCAATATAGTAAATAACACCACCCCTTATGATGAGCAGGTGATGATACCGCCTGTAGCGGGTGCTTCTGCTACCAATACTATTACATTCAATGGTAATGGTGCGCTGTTGCATTATCTGTCCGGTGATGCGAAAAAACAATATGTGCTCGAACTGAATGGTGCTGACTTCGTTACTGTGAATAACCTGCAGATAAAAGCGGATGGTACAGGCTGGGACCACTACGGTATTGCCGTACATCTGACAAATGATGCAGATAATAACGTTATCAATGGCTGTACTATCACTACCGATACGCAGTCAACTGACTTTAACTATGCGGGTATTGCTGTGACAGGCGGCCCCTCGATCAATGAGGAGGATGCCCGTTGTGATAATAATATCTTTAGCGGTAACACTATCACAGGTGGTATTTACGGTATCCTGATGATGGGTAGCAGCACACAGGCTGTTATGAACAATAAAGTGTTTTCTAACAAAATCTATGATTTTCAGAATACAGGTGTAAAACTTCAGGGTACTTTCACTGCAACGGTGGACGGTAATGAATTAAGTTGTCCTACACGTACTACTGCCTGGTCGTTTGTCGGTATTGAATTAAGCAGTCTGAATACGAAGGCGACCATTAATTCGAACCGTATCAGCAATCCTTATGGTGGTGTGCCAGGTAAGACAGACCCGGCAACTGGTATTAATGTGAACATGGTGGTGGCGCTGACAACCCTGGAGAATAAGATCACCAACAATCTTATTTATAATCTGAACACTACGGGAAATGTGGTGGGTATCAATTGTTACTATTCCAATAACATCTGGTTTTACCACAACACTATTATCCTTGATGGTACGACAGCTCCGGGTACGTACGATACCAAGGGGTTCACTACGGATAATGGGGCCGGTGGGCTGATCTTCAAAAATAACCTTGTCTACATTTCCAGGACCGGTACTTCAAAGAAGTATGCCGTTTATTCTGATGGCGCCGGTGCTGGTCTTGAAGCAAATAGGAACAACTATTACATAGAAGCTGCTGCAACAAATGCATTCGTAGGATATGAAGGACAGGATGCAGCTTCTTTAGCACAGTGGCAGGCACTCAGCAACCGTGATCAGGCGTCTGTGTTTGCTCCGCCATTGTTTGTGAATGTTGCCGCAGGTAATTATACGCCACAGAATAACGTAGTAGATAATAAGGGCAGTTATGAGAATGTGGATTATGATATTACCGGTGCGGTGCGTAGTCATACGACGCCGGACATAGGTGCATTTGAGTTTACACCGCCGGTATGTACGGCGCCGCCAACTCCTGGTACTGCTACATTATCCAAACCTGTTGTGTGTGTGAATACATCTGTGATACTGGGTGCCAGTGGTAACTCAGTAGGTGTGGGGCAGACTTATCAGTGGCAGACATCCATTGCTCAGGCAGGTCCCTTCACTGCTATCGGTAGCGTTCTGGATGGTCCTGATACGGTAATTACAGCGACCACTTCACTGTGGTACCGACTGGCAGTAACATGTAGCGGTAATACTGCTTATACTGCCCCGGTGTACCTGGCAGTCAACCCGGCGATGGCGCCCAATACTTACACCATCAATAAAGGTGCGCCTGCTTCTACAACTAACTTTACCAGCTTTACTGCTGCCGCGGATGCGCTGTCCTGTGGTATAACTGGTCCGGTGGTATTCAACGTGGTGGCAGGATCTGGTCCTTATAATGAACAACTTATCCTCGATACCATTAAAGGAGCTTCTGCTGTGAACACTGTTACCTTCAATGGAAATGGTAATACGATCGCTTACAGTTCCGCTGTATCCATAGAAAGAGCGGTGATCAAACTGCGTCATGCTGACCATGTGATTATTGATAGTCTGATCATCGACGCGAATGGAACCGGTGATTACGGATACGGTGTTCAACTGTTGTATGATGCAGACAGTAACGTGATCCGCAGGTGTAACATTCTTGTGAGCACGACAGAATACTCCGGAAGAGCTGCTGTAGTGATCAATGGTAATGATGAATCAGACAGGTACAGCGCTTCCTATTGCGATGCGAACCTGATAGAAAATAATAACATCATAGGAGGATATGCAGCGGTGACACTGTATGGTGGATCTGACTATCCTGTGAGGAATAACCGCATCCTGAATAATAAGATCGCTGACTTTACGCAGTACGGTATCAGTTTGGGTAACACTGCTAACACTATGATTGCCGGCAACACCATCAGCCGTCCTACCCGTAATGCCAGTATGTCTGATTATTACGGTATTCTGTCTGAGGGGCATAGCGGCCTGCTAATAGAAGGCAACAGGCTGGTAAATCCTTATGGCGGCAATCCTTCCGCTTATGGCGGTTTCCGTGGTATGGACATCGAACAGACGCAGCAGGGTGCATGGAACAACATCAGGAACAACGTGATCCATGCTACTGGCGGAAGTGGTAATGAGGTGACAGGTATCTATTCTTCTTTCACCGACAAGACCAACTACTATCACAACACTATTGAAATAGAAAGTTCTCCTGAAGCAGGTGTTACTGGTTTTGCACTGTATGGTAATGCAGATAGCCTTGCCTTTACGAATAACATCGTGAGTCTCAGAAGCGAGAGTGGCAGGAATGACAGGATTGGTCTGAACCTGGCGAATGCCGGTCAGCAGATCCTGAGCATCAGCCATAACAATATCTATCTGAAAGCAACCACCGCTGCTTATGTAGCGAAAGTTGATCAGGCTGTATTCACCGACATCGCGGGATGGCAGGCTTCTCCTTTCGGAGTAGCTTCTATTGGCGTAGCGCCGGTGTATGCAGACGTAGCAAATGGAAACTTTACACCAATTATTTCTCCGTTTGATAATGCAGGCGCACCGGTAGGTGTAGCAAAAGATATCCTGGGCGTGAACAGGAGTATGACAACGCCTGACCTGGGAGCTTATGAGATCAACATCCCTGTATGTGTAGCACCACCAACGCCGGGAACTGCCGTGGCCAATCCAACAAGTGGTATCTGCCTGGGAGATACAGTAAAACTGGACCTGTCCGGCAATACCAAGGGCGGTACGCAAACTTACCACTGGCAGCAGGCGAAATCTGCTACCGGCCCATGGACCAGTATCGGAGAGTGGCAGTACCTTTCTTCATTTGCTACGCCAATTACATTTGAAAACTACTTCCGTTGCATACTGGTATGTGGTACAGATACTGTATACTCTGCACCGGTACAGGTAAATATGAACGCAGCCTTCCCTGCGGGTGAATATACCATTAACCCGGCTTTACCAGCTGGCGTAACCAACTTCCAGTCTTTCAATAAGGCAGTGGAAGCCCTTGAATGCGGTATTACAGGTCCTGTTGTGTTCAAAGTAGCGGCAGGTACTTACAATGAGCAGGTAAGAATGCACACAGTAGCAGGCGCAGGTCCTGATAGCAGGATCACCTTCCGCAGTGATAATGGTGATGCTGCCAGTGTGATACTTACGAATGTTTCGACTTCCGGTGATAACTATGTATTATCTCTCGACAGCGCTATGTACGTGACCTTCAGGAGCATTACCATGAAGGCAGGTGATAATAACTACGGTAAAGTGGTGTTACTGTCTGGTACTGCTTCTTACGACAGTATTCTGAATTGTAAGATCATTGCACCTGATGTGATCAACAGCAGCACAGATGTTGCAGCTATCATCGGCGAAAGCTTCCTTGGTAAACACATCGTGATCAAAGGCAATACCATCGAGAACGGTTCTGCGGGTATTTATCTCTTTGGTGTGAACGACCAGAACCTGTCGCAAGACCATGTGATAGACAGCAATATCATCAGCAATAGCTTCAAATGGGGTGTTTATTCACAATACACCAGCCGTGTGAACATTACCAGGAACACCATTAACCTGGATGGTGATATGAGCAGCAGTGGATATGGTATCTGTCAGTTTGAATCGGATACGGCATGGCATATCAACTATAATACGATCAATATTCAGAACACTGTAGCAGGCGATAAGATATATGGTATACAGGCAAGATGGAGCAATACCTTAGCTGCAGCACCACTTCAGATAGAGGGCAATAAGATCATAGGCTTGACAAATAATAAAGCCAGCCTGTATGGTTTGTACACAGAGCATAATAATTACACCAGCATCCTGAACAACGTGGTAAGTGTGCAGACAACGGCGAAACTGGCTTATGGGCTCTGGGTAGCGTCTGACGAAAATGCCACTTATTATAATAACACTATCTACAATGGTTCTGCGGACCTGTCAGCTAAAACCAACAGCGCTGCCAAACTCAATGAAGATGGCGCGAGCAATGTGGTAGTAAGGAATAACATCTTCTATCATGGCGCGGCAGGTATTGCACTTGATATCAGCAATGAAAAAGAAGAGAATACCGACTACAACGTATTGTACAGCACTGGTGCCGTACTGGCATCTACATCCCTCTATAAAGAGGCAACGCTGCCGGCTTGGAGCGCACGTACAGGGCAAGACCTGCACTCTATCTATTATAAACCGGAACTGACCCTGACTGACGGCACTCCTGTAGTCAGCAGCTCTGATGTATGGGCAATACATGGCCGCGGTGTACAAATACCGGGCAATGATCATGACATCAACGGCAAGGCAAGACCTGTTAGTTTACAGGCTGGCGTGCCTGATCTGGGTGCATATGAGTTTGAGCCTACTTCCGTACCTGCCCTGCTGACTGCTGTTCCTGCTGCTCCTGCTGCGGGTACTACCCAGCACTTTATGATGGGATCTGACAGTGTGATGAGCATTACCTGGGCAGCCGGCGCTCCTGTTCCTGCTTCCGTGAATATAAGAAGGTATACAGGCGTACTGCCTCCGAATGCACCTGCATCTGCAGAACAGATGTACTTCTACAATGATGTGGAAACCACAGGTACAGGCGCGTATGATTTCTCTGTAAAAACTTTCTACATGGACCCATGGCAGGGTTTTGTGAAAGCACAGTACCAGTTAGGATTAGGAAGAACAGATGCGAATGACAAATGGCTGGTAGGAGATAGCAGTAAAGTAAATGAGTTCGATAATTATATCACTGAGCCTAAACTCAGCTTCCTGGATAAATTCACTGGCCTGGTGGATAGCGCGAGGGCAGTAGTGCCGGTAGTGATCCCGCCAGCAGATAGTTCCAACAGGGGCACCCGCTTCTGGGTAGGTTATGGTCATCATGAATTCTTCAGCGGCAGCAACGATCAGGATATGGTACTGTACCTGAGCGCAGAAGAGGCTGCGGATGTTACTGTGAAAGTGAATGGCACCAGCTGGATCAAACGTTATCATGTAACTGCGAACACTACATTGTCCACAGACCTGATACCGAAGAATGGCCTGGAGGATGCTCGTTTAATGACTGAAGGAATTTCTGACAGAGGTATCAGTATTGAGAGTGATAAACCGATTGTGGCATATGCACATATTTATGGTCATCAGTCATCTGGTGCTACCATGTTGCTGCCGGTGGGTACGTATGGATATGAATACTACTCCCTTGGTTATAGCCAGGTGTATGGCAGCGAGGACTATTCATGGGCATATGTTGTAGCAGATCAGCCGAATACTGTTGTAGAAATCACACCGTCTGTTCCGACAGTAAGCGGGCATGCGGCGAATGTGCCATTCACCGTAACACTGAACAAAGGAGAAGTGTACCAGGTGCTTGGTGCAAGGATCAACGATGCAAAAGGATATGATGTGACGGGTACAAGGTTTAGGTCTGTACAGAATGCACAGGGTAAATGTTACCCAATAGCGGTATTCTCTGGTAACAGCCGTACCAGTGTAAGTTGTGACCCAAGCGGCAGTGGCGGTAACGGGGATAACTTTATCCAGCAGTGTTTCCCTTCACAGGCGTGGGGCAAACGTTACCTGACAGCACCTACATCTACTGACGAAGATCCAAAGGTACTGATGGGGAATGTATACAGGATCATGGTGAAAGATCCGGCAACAAAAGTGAAAGTAGATGGATCATTACTGGCAGGATTGAACAATGGCCGTTTCTACCAGTTTGTGACGGATGCACCTGCTTATATAGAAGCTGATCAGCCTATCATGGTTGCACAATACATGGCTTCCTGGGATAGATGTACTAATACCGGTGGCTACGGAGATCCTGAAATGATCTATCTCAGTCCGCTGGAACAGGGTATTAAGAAACTGGGCTTCTACCGTAATACTGAGGAGGGTATTGTAACGAACTACCTGACACTGATCATCCCTACAGGTGGTTTATCCAGCCTGAAGATCGACAACAGTACATTATTTGATTACACTTATGATCACCCATCATTACCTGGTTATACAGTCGTGGTAAAGCGCTGGGATGCTACAAGAGATCAGAGTTATGTAGTCAGTGATTCTGCCTTTACCGCGATCACTTATGGTTTGGGCGAAGATGAAAGTTATGGCTACAATGCAGGTACACTGGTAAGGAACCTGAATACCAGAACATCGATCTCGAATGTACATGGTGGTACCAATGCGGTAAGTGAATACACCTGTGAGAATACACCATTCCGGTTCACGTTCATTTCCACACAACGTCCGGCTTCCTTACAGTGGAATATCAGCAAGGTAAGCAACATCACTCCAGCTGCTGACGTGATACAGGACAATCCGACGCCGGTGGATTCCTTTGTGGCCAACAACAAGAAATATTATCGTTTCGTCATAGACCAGGATTACTCCTTCTCCAAAGCGGGTACTTATTATGTGCCCGTAGTGATGCAGGATCCATCTTTCGAAGGATGTGACAATAAAGTAGAAACCTTCCTGCCTGTAACAGTAATTGCTGCGCCGAAGGTAGACTACACCGCTGTATTCAATGGTTGTGTAAGCGACTCCGTACACTTTACAGGCAGCGCCGTAACTGCCAATGGTGCTGCTATCGGTAAATGGAAATGGGACTTTGGTAACAGTGCGGTTGACAGTGTGAAGAATCCTGTTTACCTGTTCTCTGCCGGCGGTACTTATCCTGTGTTACTGACAGTGATCGGTGAAGACGGATGTATCGCAGATACTACAAAAGACCTGGTGGTGAAGGGGCCTGCGGTCGGTATACTGGTAACAGATTCCTTCACCGTGTGTATGGGCAGCAATGTCACTTTCGAAGTGCAAAGCCCTGCTGCGGGAGTTGATTACAACTGGTATGATGCGGCCACTGGCGGTAAGCTGGTTGCAGGCAGCAGCACACTAAACCTGACCAATGTAACTGCCAACGCACAATTCTACCTGGAAACAATCAAGGACGGTTGTGCTTCTCCTGAACGTACACCGGCAGAAGTGGTAGTGTTGCCCGCGCTGACTGCTCCTGTAGTAAAGCTGGATTCAACCGGTGTCAATGTACTTCGCTTTACATGGGATGCTGTACCAAATGCAACGGGTTATGAGGTATCAACAGACGGGTTGAACTGGACTGCGCCATCAACAGGTAGCCAGGGACTTTCTCACACTATCTCCGGTTTACAGCCGATGCAGGAAGTGAAGCTGTATGTGAGGGCACTGGGCTGTAAGCCGGTAGCGGCTGAACCAGTAAGTGGTACGACATTACTTGATGGTATCTACATTCCGAACGCCTTTACTCCGAATGGTGATGCAGTGAATGATGTATTGAAGGTGTATGGTAGTATTATCAAAGATATCCACCTGATGATCTTCAACCAGTGGGGGGAGAAACTGTTCGATTCCGATAGCCAGGACAGAGGATGGGATGGAACACACAAAGGCAAACAGCAGCCATCAGGTGTATACATGTATGTGTGCAGACTGGTGTTGATAGATGGCACTACGGTAGATAAGAAAGGTATTGTCAACCTGATCAGATAAGCATGACGACATTCGTAACCAATATTTTCAATCATATGCAGGCAGCAGTCCGTAAAGGCGCTGTTGCCTGCATCTTCACACTGTGCGGCATCAGTGCGATGGGACAGGGGCTCTCTAACAGGGGTAAGGAATTCTGGGTAGGATATGGACACCACGAGTTCATGGAGCCCGGTTTTACCAACAGCCAGGACATGGTGGTATACCTGAGTGCAGAGGATGCCGCTACAGTGACAGTGAGTATTGATGGAACCGCGTGGACGAGAACGTATAACATCCCTGCCAATACGGTGATAGTCACGGAAACTATTCCGAAGTCGGGACCCATTGACGCCCGCCTTTTTTCCGTGCCGCCTTCTTATGGCGGTACAGGGGGAGAAGGGCTGTTCAGTAACAAAGGGATCCACATTGTAAGTAATGTGCCGATCGTAGCCTATGCACATATTTTTGGAAGTGTATCATCAGGAGCTACCATGCTGATGCCGGTATCTACCTGGGGATACTCTTATATCTCATTAAACAGCCAGCAGAGCTTTGCAAATGATTGCTTTTCCTGGATGTATGTAATTGCGAAGGAAGATAATACGATGGTTGAGATTAACCCCTCTGAGTCGAGCCGTAACGGACGTGCTGCAAACGTTCCGTTTACGGTGACACTCAACAAAGGCGATATTTACCAGCTGATCGGCGCTCCGCTGGGCAGCGGTAAAGGAAAGGAGCTGACAGGTACTACTGTTCGTTCAATCGCCAGTGCATCCGGAAAATGTTTCCCCATTGCCGTATTTTCTGGTAGCAGCCGTACCAGTATTAATTGTACCGGCATCACCGCCGGTACCAGTGGAGATAATAATATGCAGCAGGTATTCCCTTACCAGGCCTGGGGGAAGCGTTACCTGACCATGCCCATCTCCGGAAGGGTAGCGACCAGTTTTCAGACGAATATCTATAAAGTAGTTGTTAAAGATCCTTCTACTGTTGTAAAGCGTAATGGCGTACAGCTGACCGGGCTAACGTCTCATATGTGTTACGAGTTCCAGAGTAATACTGCTGATTATATAGAAGCAGACAAACCGGTGTTACTGGCGCAGTTCATGGCTTCACAGGGTGGTTGCCCGAATACCACCGGTATCGGAGACCCGGAG
Source organism: Chitinophaga ginsengisoli (assembly GCF_003014595.1). GTDB lineage: Bacteria > Bacteroidota > Bacteroidia > Chitinophagales > Chitinophagaceae > Chitinophaga > Chitinophaga ginsengisoli. The sequence goes on from NZ_PYGK01000006.1 coordinate 97,719, forward strand.
ATGATCTATTTAAGTCCTATTGAACAGGCAACGAAGAAGGTAGCTTTTTACAGGAATAATGTAGAGAAAATTGAAATAAATGGATTACTGCTGGTGATCCCTGATAATGGAATGAAGTCTCTCACTGTGGATGGCAGCCAGACATTTGATGTTACTTATCCACATCCCAATCTAGCGGGATATACTGTTGTCGTAAAACGTTGGCCGGCGGCTGCAGCACAGTGTACGGTACAGAGTGATTCGGCATTCAATGCTATAACCTATGGCCTGGGTGATTTTGAGAGCTATGGTTATAATGCCGGCACATTTATCAATAACCTGAATGCCATTGGGCAGATACATAATGAAGCAGATACAACAAAGGATGTGCATGCATTTACCTGTGTGAATACGCCGTTGGATCTGTCAGTATTGCTTACCTATCAGCCTGCGAAGCTGGAATGGCAACTCAGCAAACAGGGTACGGGTATTACGCCTGCTACAGATGTGGTGCAGAATACACCTGCGCCTGCGAAGCAATTGCTGGTGAATGGAGTGGTATACTATCAATATACATTACCTCAGTCCTATCAGTTTACGAATGCCGGCTATTTTGATATAACAATACTTTCTACTGCTCCGCATATTGATAACTGTAATAATACCGAAGAGATCAATTTCAGTGTGATGGTAAAGGGTAGGCCTGATGCGGTGGCTACCTATAGTTTTCCTACCGGCTGCGTGCTGGATACAGCCTACTTCGCGGGGAAGGACAGTAGCAACGGGTATAAGCTGGCGCAATGGAAATGGGAATTCCCGGGCAATATTATCTCAACGTTACAAAAGCCCGGGCAGCGACTGAATGCTGGCACACAGACCGTGAAATATTCCGTTGCTACAGAGGATGGCTGTGTGGCAGATACAAGCTTTAACCTGACAGTATATAACAAGCCTGTTGCAGATTTTGCCGCAACACCTGCGGCGGTCTGCGCTGGCAGTACCGTGACCTTTACGGACAATGCCACTTATGGAGGGCCGGCTCCGGTAAAAGAATGGTACTGGGACTTTGGTAATGGCGATATAAAGACCAATACAGGCAATGCTGCAGCAACAACTGTTTATAAAGACTACCAAACCTACATTGTAAGGCAGGTGGTAAAGGTAAGCCAGCTATGTATGAGTGATACCCTGAAGAAGACTGTGACTGTCTATGCGGCACCGGTGGCTTCCTTTACCTACCCGCAGAATTGTATATCGCAGGGAGAGCAGATACCCTTCACCAGTACTTCCAGTGCGCCTGACGGACAGGCGCTGGCATCGTACGCCTGGGATTTTGGCGATGCCAATGCTACGTCTGCCAATCCAGATACATCGACCTTAGCTGATCCTGTACATTCCTATACCTACTATGGTTCCTATAAAATCCGGCACAGTGTGACGACCGTAAACGGTTGTGTGAAGGATACTGTCGTAACGGCCACGTTCAATGTGAAGCCTGTTCTGACATATGCCAGCATACCAGCTGTATGCGAAAGCGTAAAGGGGACTGTCTCCATTGCGCTTGCCGGGGTTACGAATGGCGTGACCGGGGCCGGTATCTACCGGGGCCCGTATGTTGATGATACCGGTAATTTCAATCCATCTGCCGCAGGGGCAGGGGGCCATACTGTGAAGTATGTATTTACTGCTACCAGTGGTTGTATGGATTCTATTACGGCAACTGTAACAGTATTACCTGCACCGGATGCTGACTTCACCGTCAGCCCGGATGTATGCCTGGGCGCTGCGGTAACTATCACAGATCAATCCACTATTGACAGTGGTACAATCACCACCTGGAACTGGAGTTTTGGGGATGGGTCTACAGATGTACAAACTACCGGCGGCACATTTGACAGGTTATACACAAGTAAGGGCACTTATGCATTAAAGCTGGCAGTAGTGAGTGGTAATGGTTGTACCAGTGATACAGTGATGAAAAATATAGTGGTACATCCCTTGCCTGTGGCTGATTTCCGCACGCCTGTCGCGGTGTGCATGCCTGAAGGAACTGCCGCATTTACCAATGCATCTGCTGTAGGCGATCAATCTGTATTAAGCTATCAATGGAATTTCGGCGACGGTGCCGGTACTTCTACTGCAACCAATGTTGCATATCATTACGCCGCAGCGGGTACATACAATATTACATTGTCTGTAGTATCTGCCTATGGTTGTACGCACGATACAACTAAATCTTTCAGCGCATTTTTCAATAGCCCGGTAGCTGCTTTTACTGCTTCTCCGGATACGCTTTGCCAGGGAACTGACAATTTCTTTGCAGATGAGAGTACGGTTGCCAATGGTACTATCAGTTCGTGGGCATGGGATTTCGGGGATGGCAGTACTGACGATGTTGCTGATCCGGTGAAAAGATTTAAAGATCCAGGTGATTATACGGTGCAACTGGTGGTGACAAGCAATGCAGGTTGTGTATCTGAGCCATTCTCTTCTCCTGTGAAGATCTACTTACAGCCGGTAGTTGACGCAGGGCCATCATTTGTAGTGACGCAAGGTACGGTGGTGCAGTTCAAGCCTGTAGTGAATGATGAAACAGGGCTGAGCTTCAGGTGGACGCCCGTAGAAAACCTTGCCAATCCGGATGTATTAAGACCACAACTAACGGTGACGGACGATGCAACTTATACCCTGACTGCGACCGGTCTGGGAGGTTGTACCGCGAGTGATGAGCTGACGGTAAAAGTATTCAAACCTGTAAAAGTGCCTAATGCCTTTTCTCCAAACGGAGATGGTATCAATGATACCTGGGTGCTGAGTAATCTTGCAGATTATCCCGGTTGTACAATAGAGATCTTCAACCGTTATGGGCAGCGTGTGTATCAGTCTACGGGCTATAACACTCCCTGGGATGGCACCATGAACGGGCATCCTTTACCATTGGCAACTTACTATTATGTTATACAACTGAAGAATGGATTTGCCCCGATTACTGGTTATGTTGTGTTAGTGCAATAGCAAACAAATTTCAAAAAAACATTGATCAATAAAAAATGCTGACATCATGAGAACTTTTACCAAAGCATTGCTGATGCTGACCCTGGTGAGCCTTACCGGTAAAGAGCTGCAGGCGCAGTCAGACCCGCACTTCTCTGGCTACTATGTGTATCCTGCATGGTTGAATCCTGCATTGACAGGTGTGTTTGACGGTAATTACCGCGTATCCGGTATCTACCGTTCGCAATGGGGTAGTGTAAGCAGTCCCTTTAAGACTTATGGTATAGCAGGAGAGGTGAATACGAACAGCAATATCAGCTTCGGCGCCAGTGTGCTGAACCAGAAAGCGGGTGATGGTGGTTATAACTATACGACTGCTTATGGAAGTGCTTCCTACAGTGGTGTGCGTTTTGGTGCATTTGAGCAGCACAGGTTGATGTTTGGTATCCAGGTGGGGATGATACAGCGCAGGTTCGATCCTTCCAGACTGCATTTCGGAGATCAATGGAATCCTATTACCGGGTATAATCCGGGGCAGGCAACAAATGATATGTTCAACAAAACATCGGCTGCTACATTCGATGCAGGGGCAGGCGTGCTGTATTATGATGCACAGCCAGGTAAGAAATATAATGTGTATGGCGGCTTTTCTGTGATGCACCTGAACAGACCCAGTGATCAGTTCAGCGCTACAGGAGATGCCCGTATACCGATGCGTGCTACAGCTCATGCGGGGGTAAGGGTGATGATCTCTGAGCTGTTCAGTCTTACGCCGAATGTATTGTATATGAAACAGGGATCTGCACAGGAGAAAATGTTTGGCGCTTATGGACAGTATGCTGCTGCTCCTGAGACGGATGTGATGCTGGGTGCGAACTACCGTTTTAAGGATGCTTTCTCTGTATATACCGGTGTAAGTTATAAGAGTTTCATGCTGGGACTGAGTTATGATGTGAACTCGTCTGACCTGGGTAAGATCACCAGGGGCTCCAACAGTTTTGAGTTATCCTTATCATTCATCGGCAGGAAATCAGTGAAGACACCGGCAGGTGATTTCGTTTGTCCAAGGTTATAAAGAAAAAATTATTGCATCATGAAGAAATTATTTCTGACAGTTATAGGCCTGGCCGTTATGCAGCTGGCATGGGCGCAACATAAAGCAAGTTACCTGAGGGCCGCGGACAGTTATTATAAGCAGGCAGATTATTATTCAGCATCCCTGTATTATGAGAAATTCCTGGCCGTAAATACGAAAGGAAATACAACAAGTGCATACAGCCCTTATGCTGCACCTGGTGGTTCTGCAAAGATAGCGCCTGCGGCTGATGAGATACAGGCTGCCTATCAGCTGGCAGACAGTTACCGCCGGTTGCATGATCCTGTGAAAGCAGCACCTTTGTTTGGTAAGGTGGTGGCGGCTGATAGTACCCGCTTTCCATTGGCAGCTTATTATTACGGAGAGAGTTTACGTGCCATCGCACAATATGATGCAGCCGCGTCTGCATTCAAAACTTTCCTGTCACAATACAATCAGAAAGATACTTACAGTGTAACGGCGGAGCAGGAGTTGCGTAATCTGTCCTATATCCGCGAGCAGTTACAGAAAAAAGAACTGTCCGATTATCATATCAGGAAAGCGCCATCTGTGCTGAATGCCGGTGGCGCTACCTATGCCCCTGTATGGGCAGGTGATCAGTTGCTCTTTACTTCAACGAAAGAATCAAATTATGTGAACCGCATTTACATGGCGAAAGACACGGTGGCTGCTGCTATCAGTAAAGCAAACATAACACAGCCATCTAAAACGCATCAGGGTGCGATCAGTGTGTCTGCAGATGGTAACACGCTTTACCTGACACAGTGGACTGTGGCAGATGGCAAAAAATCCGCAGCTATCTATACCAGCCGTAAAGAAGGTGATAAATGGAGTGAACCTGTAAAACTGAGTGATGTAGTGAATGCTACAGGCACCAATACGCAGCAGCCTTTCGTCATGGCGGATGGTCATCATCTTCTGTTTGCGAGTGACAGAGCAGGCGGTTCAGGAGGATATGATCTTTATTCCGCAGAGCTGGATGCCAGTGGGAAACCGCTGGCTGTACAAAATCTTGGACCAACCATTAATACTTCCGCCAATGAAGAAGCCCCATTCTTTCACCCTGCGTCCGGTACACTGGTGTTTGCCAGTGACGGGAGAACAGGGATGGGCGGATTCGATCTCTATTATGCAAAGGGCAGCCTGGGTAAATGGGATGCACCTGTGAACTTCGGTTACCCGGTGAATGATGTGAAGGATGATATGTATTTCTTCAGCCGTAGTAAGTCTGAGTATATCCTGGAAGATGCCTGGTTTTCTTCTGATCGCTCTGCAGAATGCTGTCTTGAGCTTTTCAGCCTGCATCTGGCGCCGCCACCGCCTCCTGTGAAGGAGGAACCGGTAGTAATTGTAACGAAGCCTGCTCCGACTTTGGCAGACACTATCCTGAGCGCACCTGTGAATACCGCCATCACTATGCAGGAGATCTACTATGAGCTGAATGAGTTTGAGGTGACGCCAGCTTCACATCCTGCATTAGATAAACTGGTGGAATTGCTGAACGGTCATCCGCAGATGGAAATAGAGATCAGTGCACATACTGACAATACCGGTAGCGCCGCATTTAACCAAAGGCTATCAGAGAAGCGTGCATTGAACTGTGTGGCTTACCTGGTGAGCAAAGGCATCAACAAGAAACGCCTGCAATACAAAGGTTATGGTGCAACAAGGCCCGTAGCGCCCAATACTTTAGCTGACGGATCAGATAATCCTGAAGGAAGAAGGCTGAACAGGCGTATAGAACTGAAGATCTTAAAACAGTAACATAATGCAGTTGAAGGGCATGATAGCTGTCATCATACTTGTACTGGCCCTGTTGCCGGTACAGGTATTGGCGCAGCAGCAACCGCACTATACACAGTATGTGCTGAATACGTTCATCATCAATCCGGCAGTAGCGGGTATTGAGAACTACTGGGATGTGAAGGCCAGTCACCGGCATCAGTGGGCGGGGCTGAATGGCAGTCCGGTTACGACCTACCTGACAGTGCACGGTCCATTAAGTACGACGGATTATCCGCAGGCTTCTGCTACGGGCTTTAATCCGGAGGGATCGAATCCGCGGGGAAAGGCATACTGGGAGTCTTATTCAGCGCCAGCGTCGCATGCCGGTGCAGGATTGACTATCCTGAATGATCGTACGGGGCCGCTGAACAGGTTTTCGATAAGTGGTACTTATGCCCATCACATTGGCATAGCGCCTGGAACCAGTCTGAGTTTAGGTATTTCGCTAGGTGCGCAGCGCATCTCCCTGGACGCATCGAAACTGGAATTTCAGAACCCATCTGATCCTGCTATCGCAGGCAGTACGGTGTTAGGAAAATGGCGTCCGGATGTGAGTATTGGTATGTACCTGTATTCTTCACAATACTTTGCCGGTATCTCTGCACAGAATATAGTACCAGCAGCAATAGGTTTTGATAACGGAAAGGTGATGGGTGACAGTGTGTATCGTGGGAAGCTGGTACCGCATCTGTTTGGTACCGCTGGTTACCGGTTGTGGGTAAATGAGGACCTGAGCCTGCTGCCTTCTGTAATGATCAAATATGTGACTGCATTACCCCTGAGCCTTGATGTGAATGCTAAACTGCAATACCGTGATCGTGCATGGGTAGGTGCTTCCTATCGCCATAAAGACGGTATCGCCGCCATGCTGGGTATTAATGTGAATGCCACTTTCAATGTGGGATATGCCTATGATTATACTACTTCGGGATTGAATATCGCCAGCCATGGTTCTCATGAGATTGTGATAGGAATCATGATCGGAAACCGCTTTGCTGACCTATGTCCGCGGAATGTCTGGTAGGATTTGGGACTTAACGGAAACGCTTTTATTAAAAAAAACGACTAATCACTTTAACACTTAAAATTAAAACCTAAATCGAAACATGAGAAAAATGTCTTTGTATGCCCTGTTGTTATGTGGAATCTGCTTATTTGGTGCATGTGGAAAAGATGGTGCTGCCGGTCCTAAAGGAGATACCGGTGCAACTGGTCCTGCGGGTCCTGCAGGCCCTAAGGGGGCGGATGGGGAAAATGCTACTTCCGGTGTTATTTATTCTGACTGGCTGGACGTAACATACCAGGCTGTTACAGAAGATACCGATACAGATGGTAATGGTAAGCTGGATACTATCTTTTTTGGTGCACAGATTGATGCGCCGAAACTGACAGACGAGATTCTGTCTACCGGAGATATTAAGGTGTTCATCAATACCTATTCCGAAGCTGAAAAGGACGTTGCTCCATTGCCTTACACAAACCCGTTCAGCGGCGCCAGTATTAACGCGTCTTATGGATTGCAGCTGATCACCCTGATCGCGAATGGACCCTTTAATACAGTTACTGAAAATGGCGTTAAATACCAGCAGTACAGATATGTGTTGATTCCTGGTGGTACCGAAGCGCGTAAAGCTGCCGGTATTGACTGGAATGACTACAAACAGGTAAAGGCTTACCTGCATCTGAAAGACTAATCATTTAAAAAGCTTAGAAAAAAGAGACTCCGGCTTTGGAGTCTCTTTTTTCATTTGTACTTTGCCTGTTCTGATCATTCAAAAAGAAGTTATGAAAAGTTACAGGCACTTGATAAGTACAACTATTTTACTATTAGGATCGGTCACTGCGGTCGTGGCTCAACAGCCATTGAAGATCAGCAATGTATCGTATGTAGATCCCACTATCGGCAGTGTAGGGCTTATACTGGAACCTACCCGTCCGGCGATGTACCTGCCTAACAGTATGGTAAGAGTATTTCCCGGGCGTAAAGATCAGCTGGATGATAAGATCAGCTATTTCCCCCTGACGATCGCTTCTCACCGTCAGGAGAGCCTGTTCGGGTTCCTGCCTGTCTCCGGAGAGATCAATGATAATAACTGGCGCCAATCCCGGGTATCTGACAGAGAGGAAACTTCGCCATATAAATACAGTGTTTACCTGGATGATACTGACAATGTGCAGTTCTCACCTACTGCCCGCAGCGGTTATTTCAGTATCCGTTTTGCTGATAATACGCCTCATCAGTTACGGTTCAGCATCCTTAATGAGGAGGGTGAGTTGTCTGCCAGCGGAAAGCGTGTCATCACCGGGAAAGAAAACTTCAGTGGTATGAGTGCTTACTTTTATGCGGAGCTGAATACAGATATTACAGGTACAAGCTATCGTGGCGATAATAAACACCTGTTTGTGGCAACAGGGAATAAAGCGCAGCGGGTGGATGTGCGTTACGGCATATCCTTCGTAAGTATGGAGCAGGCGAAAGCGAATCTCCAGAAAGAGATCCCCGAATGGGGTATTGCTGCTGTTACCAACAAGGCGTTCCAGGCATGGGATAAAGTGCTGGGGCAAATCAATGTGAAAGGCGGTACTCCTGCACAGAAAAGAGTATTCTATACTTCGCTGTATCGCGCATATGAGCGTATGGTGAACATCAATGAATATGGCAAGTACTACAGCGCATACGACCACCAGGTACATACATCAGATAAGCCTTTTTATGTGGATAACTGGCTGTGGGATACCTACATTGCCCTGGAGCCATTACAGACCCTATTGAACCCGGCTATGGAGGCAGATAAGATCCGTTCTTATGTGACCATGTATGAGCAGAGTGGCTGGATGCCTTCTTTTTCTATTCTGTGGGGTGATAATCCCTGTATGACGGGCAATCACGCTGCCGCCTGGATGGCGGATGCCTGGTTCAAAGGTGTCAGGGACTTTGATATTAAAAAGGCTTACGAGGGACTGAAAAAGAACTCTTTGGAAGCTACGTTGCTACCCTGGAAGAATGGTCCGGCTACTTCGCTGGATTCCTTTTACAATGAGCACGGTTATATGCCGGCGCTGAAACCGAATGAGAAGGAAACTGTAAAGGAAGTACATGGTTTTGAACGTCGTCAGGCAGTGGCGGTAACACTGGAAAACAGTTATGACGACTGGTGTATTGCGCAGCTGGCGAAAGCAGCAGGCAAACCTGAAGATGTTGCCCTGTTCCTGAAACGGGCTGCCAACTATAAAAATGTGTATCGTGCAGATCACGGATTTATGTGGCCGAAAGATGCGGATGGTAACTGGATAGAGCCGTTTGATCCTAAATTCTCCGGTGGTCAGGGTGGACGTGATTACTTCACAGAAAACAATGCTTACACTTATAACTGGGATGTAAAACATGACCTGCATGGCCTGTTTGACCTGATGGGTGGCCGTGCGAAGGCAGAAGAAAAGCTGGACCAGCTGTTCCGTGAGGGCCTGGGGCGCAGTAAATACCAGTTGTGGTATACCTTCCCGGATGCTACCGGCCTGGTAGGACAGTTTGTGATGGGGAATGAGCCGAGCTTCCACATCCCTTACCTGTACAACTATATGGGTGCTCCCTGGAAGACACAGAAACGCATCCGTATGCTGTTGGACACTTGGTACACAGACAACCTGTTCGGTATTCCGGGTGATGAAGACGGTGGGGGTATGACAGCTTTTGTGGTATTCTCCATGATGGGCTTCTGTCCGGTAACACCTGGTATTCCTGTGTATAATATCGGTAGTCCTGTATTTGAAGAAGTGACTATCAAACTGTCGAATGGGAAGGTATTTACCGTATCAGCACCGGGTAGTTCGGCTAAGAACAAATACATCCAGCAAGCCTCTTTGAATGGTCAGCCTTTGAATACACCCTGGTTTACACATCAGGCGCTGCTGAAAGGTGGGGTACTGAAACTGGTGATGGGAGAAGCGCCTAATAAACAGTGGGGCAATGGGGAGCAGGCTGCGCCGCCTTCTTCGCTGGAATATAAACCGGAATAATAAGAGCGATCTGATTTATCCGGCAGATAATATCTGCATACAGCCGTGATCATTATTATTGAATGATTGCGGCTGTATTTTTTTGGGCTGGATGTATTGCTGTGCAGATATCACTAATGTCAGATTTACAATTATTTAGTTTCATCATCCTTGCATAAACGTTATTCACGATCTGGCCTCACTAAAAATTTATTTTAAAAAAGATAGCCGATTTATAATAACATTTTCACTGCTGCGTTATAGTTGGTGGAAACCCGGCCGGTAACCCTCATGACCTATAGTTTAATAGCCCGGAAACAATCATGTAACAACAGCCCGAATCCTTAATTACCGTTACCCAAGTCTACAGGCTTAATGCCTATTGTTACTCATTTCCGTAATGGGAGCAATATGTAATATGCTACTGTCTGGACTATGTTCTACTCACAATTATCAACTTAAAAAATCTCAATCGTATGTTTAAAAAGATCATTATGGCTTGCCTATTAACTGGCATGATCTTAACCAGTTGCAATAAAAATACTGCTGACACGAAATCTTCTCCCCAAAGGCTGACCAAAGCTGAATTGTATGCAGACCTGAAGGCCTTCAATGCGGCGCATGCTGTAAGGCCCGAATGTAGTGGTTTCTGGAGCTGCCTTGGTAAAGTGGCTGCGGTGGCCGGTGCAGATATCACAGGCGCTGCTGCAGGTATAGTTGGTGTTAGTGAGGCAGCTGCAGCACTCGGTATTGCTACCGGTGGTACAGGCGCCATTGTTACGATGGCTGCCGGTGGCGCTATCGCGGGAGGTGGTGCTTCCTATGCTGCTGCTAAAGCTGTGTATACCGCTGTTGCTCCTAATGAAGAGAAATACGGCGATTTAAACCTGGATATTCCCCTGGAATTTCATCCTCTCAGCGACGTAGGCATTAAGCATAATAATGCCATGTATAATATATTTTTCGGTGGCCAGGACCTAAACAACAGTTATTACACTGGCACACTGGGAGTTGACCGTGAGTATTTGCCTATTGTTAATAGTGAGATTTATCAGCGGAAAGTTCAGATGGCTTCGGAGCTTGGCAGAGACTATGTTGCCAGCGGATTTGACTACGCATTTTTAACAAGTAGGGCCTACGAAACGGGTTTGATCACAGATGACATGCGGCAGATATTGTATTCCTTTCTGGAGGCGTACGGAACAGGTGCAGATATGGAGAATGTCATCAATCATTACATCAGTATAGTTGACCGGTCCGAGTTGACCGATATAGAAAGGAAGGCACTTATTGGAGGCTTCATTGTAGCCTCTCAAAGCCCTTACGTGTTCTATAACAATGTTACCGAAAAATAAAAGCACTCAGCTACCTTAAATTTAAAGCGCCTCTGCATTCATTGCAGGGGCGTTTTAGTGTTCCGTTACAAGGCATTGCTGATTATTGGAATACCAGATATTCCCCCGGGAATTTTTTATCTTCATCCGGATTTATGGTAGAAAGTATAGCAGGTCATGCTTACACTACAGTTCATCCTGGATATGGAGGCCCAGCTTTTTGATAGCTTCCTCATTCCTTTTGTAGTGTGTCCATTGGCCCAGACGAGTAGCTATCAGCAGGTCCGCCCGCTGCAGCAGGGACAGATATTCAGATACTGTGGATTGCGTGAGCCCGGATTTCTGCTGAATATGGCCCACACACACGCCTGTTTTGGCAAATTCCCCGCATTCCTGCCTGGGGAAATGCTTTTCCGGTTCCTTCAACCAGGCTAAGATTTCCAGCCTTTTCTTATTGGATAAGGCCTTAAAAACTTCTACTTGATCCATACTGCAAAGGTATCGGAATTCCCCGATTTAATGGCATAGGGTTTTATAATGGTTATATAATGTTTTCATAACAATAAATTCTTTTATCTTACTGTTTTTTAGAATAATTTATATGGATCTGTTTCAATACAAGAATGGAGTGCTTTATTGCGAGGATATCCCGGTGAACAGTCTGCCGGAAAAGGGTCTCCCTACGCCTTTTTACCTGTATTCCGCGAATACGTTAAGACAGCATTATAAGAAGATCTACAGCATTTTCGAGAAGCTGCAGCCTATGATCTGCTTTTCTGTGAAATCGAGCAACAATGTGCATCTCCTGAATGAACTGGCGGCCCTGGGTGCCGGAATGGACATTGTGAGCGGGGGAGAGCTGTTTGTGGTGAAGCAGAGTAATGCAGATCTTTCAAAGGTTGTGTTTGCCGGCGTGGGTAAGTCTGACGAGGAGATCACAGACGCTATTGTCAGCGAAGTAGGGTTTATAAATATCGAATCGGAGCAGGAACTGGCAAGGGTCCAGGAGCTGGCCGGAGAACTGAAAAGAGAGGTGAATGTGCTGATCCGCATCCTGCCCGATGTACTGGACGAGAAGACGAATGAAAAGACCCGTACGGGGCATAAAGGGGCGAAATTTGGCATTGATTATGCCCATGTGGAGGCGCTGATCGAAGAGAATGCTGATCATCCTTATGTGAAGATCAGGGGCCTGCATTCTCATATCGGCTCGCCTATTTCTTCATATACATTCTACGTAGCCGCTATTCAGAAAATGGTGGAGCTGGTAGAGCATTTAAAGCGTAAGAACATCCGGTTGGATGTATTGAACATAGGTGGTGGATTTCCGGCGAATTATATGGATAACGACAATTTCTCCTGGGAGAGTTTCGCCGGTCCGATCACTGAGCTACTGGAACCTTACGTTAAAAATGAGGGCTTTAAGATCATTCTGGAGCCGGGACGTTCTATCTCTGCGAATACCGGGATTATGGTCACCAAGGTATTGTATGTAAAGCAATCAGGCGATAAGCATATTGTGATACTGGATGGTGGTATGACTGAGTTGATCCGTCCGGCGATGTACAATGCTTTCCATTTCATCTGGCCGGTAAAGCCACAGCCAGAGCATGTATTGGCGAATCGTAACTATCCTGTGCAACAGGAAGGACTGATCACGTATGATGTGGTGGGACCTATCTGTGAATCGTCCGACTATCTTGCCAAAGAAAGGCCATTACCGGCTTTGAGGCAGGGAGATTATATAGCAGTATTTACAGTAGGTGCCTATGGTATGGTGATGGCCAGCAATTATAATCTGCATGTAAGGCCGGCAGAGATCATGATCGACAAAGACAAGATATATATTATCAGGGAACGCGAAACGCAGGAAGACCTGGTAAGGACAATGATCAAGCACGAACTGTAAATGTTAATCAACTAACCTATGACTAAGGAAGAGTACAAAAAGTTATTCAACGAAGACGATGCAGTAGGATGGCTGGCAATTGATAAACAACTGGAGAGCATCTATGGAACACAGGAGCCAAGACATTATGCTCCACCCTTACACTTTGCAATAGGAGGTGAAGATCCTATTGACGGTACCAGTATTTACGACAGTGAAAAACAGGTCGCACACCTGCACATGGTCAGCTATGGTATGTCACAGTTGTACTATAATGAAGAGCAGGCAGGTGGTGAATTCAGTAAATGGGGATTTGAATTTACTTTCAGGGTAAAACCTTTTGCAGAAGATAATGGCGATCCTACATGGGCTATCCAGGTGATGAATAACCTGGCGCGTTATGTATTCGAAAGCAAACGTTGGTTTGAGCCCTATCATTTTGTTCCTGCAAATGGGCCTATCAGACTGGATACTGCTACTGACATCGTCGGACTGGCATTCGTTCCTGATCCTGAACTGGGTACTATTCAGACACCTCACGGAGAAGTTACCTTTCTGCAGATGGTGGGACTGACCACCAAGGAAGTGGAGCGTTTACTGGCTAAACCACAGACAGGTGAAGTAGAGAAGCTGATAAATGAATTGCGGTTGAATAATCCTTTGCTGGTCACAGACCTTGACAGGGTAGATTAACTAACCGGGTTATAAAGAAAAGAGACTGCTCATACGGATGGGCAGTCTCTTTTCTTTTTTATATAATGTTATTGTGTTTTACACAGTAACATTCTTTTCCTGCTCAGTAAAAGGCAGGTGTTTCTTTTCATAAGGCGTCTTCTTCGGTGTTGCCGTAATGCCTTGCAAAGCGCTGTTCTGTGGCAATGTGATGCTCCAGTAATAGTTAGCATTTTCGGTGGTGGTCAGGTACAATACACTGTACAGGATACTATCATAAGGCAGCATCCATTGATCCCAATCCAAATTGACAAAAAAGACTTCATCGCCATAATGAATATCTGTTCCCTCGGAAGTATCCCGTTTGTAGACTACCCATGCTGTTTTATCATTGCTGTCATTATCATAGTACAATGATTTTCTGCTAAAGGCGCCCAGCTGATTTTTATCGCCCACGCTGCTTTCTGTAGTAAGGATACGTAAAGTATCTCCGTGAGAAAGGTTATTGCCCTGTGCGTTGAGGGGATAGAATTGCAGTATCACGGGCGTATCATTACTCATATAGGGGTAATCTTTATATTCCGGTCCGATGAACTGCCCATCCTGGGAAAGGAGGTAGATGCCGGTATTGTAAGGCACCTGTACTTCTGATGCAGCTGGAAGGCTATACTGTTCCTGGTACAATTGAGTCGCTTCCGGATCGTCCGGCGGATTATCTCCCCAGGAAGGATATTCGTAATAAGTGGTTGTAACAGGATCGGTAGGATTTGTTCTGCCACTGAAATCAATGATCGCGTAGGCATGGTTGTAATAAGTTACACCATTCAGATCGGCGTTAGTGGAGAGCTCAATCATATTGCCTGTTTCCGGATCAATAAAGTTCTTGATGTCCGGATAGTTGATGGCATAAGGGTCGGAAGAAGTCAGTTCTTCGAATGCACTGCACCCCAGCAGCCTTCCTTTAGAGAGTCCCAGCAGGTCGTTTTCAAACATCACAAAATTGTGTTCATGTCCCCATAACCAGGCCGCTATTTTTGGAAAATAGGGAAGGAAGGTCTGGTAGAGATAAGGGTTCTGTGAAGGCAGTGCGCTGAAATCGGACAGGGCGCCATTGATCTTGGAATTGCTGGAGAATAACTGGTGATGGGAAAGCAGGATGGTAGCCCCTCCGAAGTTGTTCAGTTTATCCTGGTGCCATTCTATTTCATTTGGTTGCAGCCAGGGGCCTGCATAGAGCGGGTCCGCCTGATCGGCAGGGTTACTATCGTTATAGCCGGTATCCATTCCCAGGAGTTGCCATCCGCCGTCTTCTGTACGCAGACAGAAGTAGCTGGCCGCCTGAAAGGCAGCAGTTCCGATCTCGCTGTTCAAGCCATATACCATGCTATAGTAGCCCCATCCCAGTGAGTAGTAGTCATGGTTGCCGGGAATAGTGAAAACAGGAACAGGGTCTTTTTCAGCGATGTCAAAAGCGTTCTTGATAATAGCGGAGAAATTGTTGACACATTCTTCAGGTGTACCGGAGTAGTAGATGTCGCCGAGGTGAATAATACAATGTGGATTATGCCGTTGGATGATGTCCACCAGCAATGCCTGTGCATCTGCGAGTCCGGTACCCCAGTCGCCGATGATGGCCACTCTTGCATCCGAAGGAAGAGAGAAGCCGTTGCCACCATCATTTTCGTTGATGACGCTGTAGGTAGAGATGTCTTCCCCCAATTCTTTCCAATCATTGTAAGCGAAGACGCCGCCATATTGCGCCCAGTATTCCGCGAAAGTAACCACACAGGAGGCGAAACCGATGATGTCCTTGTCGCTGTACTTGCGGTATTCCGTATCCAGTGCGCCGGCTCTTTGTATATCACCTTCTACCAGGCATAAGGCTTTTTCATAAGCCAGGTGGGAGAGATATACCCGCTGCTGGTCGGGATCAGTAAGGTCTAATGTGTCGGGTCCCGGAGGAGTACCTTTTGCCGTTAATTTAACGTGTTGTGCAGTGGCTGCGATTGCGGGATGTTTGAGTAGCAGGTTGTGGCTGACCTTAGCGCCGGTCAGCTCCATTTGTTGGCGTACGCGTTGTGATACGACAGATTGCCAAAAGGACAGATTGGCATTGTGTACCCGTACAAAGTTTTGCAGAGACATAAAGCGGGTTTTAGGAATGATTAAATGTTTACGATCGAAAAAGTGCGTAAGGAGCCGTACGAATAAGGTGGTCTTATTCATAAGATCTCAATGATGTGTGGCTATATGTTCTCAGGAAGTAGTGGGTACCAATGCATCTAAGGCAACGTTAAGATGAAGTTTCTGCGTGGCCTGAACAAATTTATGGAAAAAATTAACACCGCTTTATGGAATCTTTTTATTTCTTGCATCATTATAGAAATTTGTCGAATTGAAGTACTTTCCATGGGCCTCTACGGTCATGTTTGTTAGCGGAGCGTTCCTTCTGTTCTGGCACTATCTTGAAGCCAGGAGCCTGCACCTGCGACCTGCTGTGCACTACGACACGGTAGAGAAGATACCGTTACCTGCGGGGTATAAACGAGTATCACAGGATGTGGGTTCGTTTGGCGCGTGGTTGAGGAAAGTGCCTTTAAAAACAAATAATACGGTCTATCTCTATAACGGCGAAAGAAAGCTGAATCAGTCAGCGCAGTTTGCGGTGCTGGATGTTGCTGTGGGAAAGAAGGATCTTCAGCAATGTGCGGATGCGGTGATCCGGTTATATGCAGAATATATGTATACTTCCCAACAGTATACGCGGATAGCGTTTCATGCTACTGATGGAACGTTGATGGATTACAGCAGCTGGATGAAAGGCTACCGTTTTCCCGTGAAGCAGGGGCGTTTGCAACGGCAATTGACTGCGACGCCTTGTCAGGGCAGGGACTGTTTTTATCAGTATTTACAGACGGTGTTTTCTTATGCAGGTACTTTGTCGTTGAGTAAAGAACTTGTAGCTGTTCCTACACCATCGGATATACGGGCCGGAGATGTGTTTATCCGTGGTGGTTCTCCGGGGCATGCGGTGCTGGTAATGGATATGGCGGTGAACGCTACAGGGCAGAAGGTATTTCTATTGGCGCAGAGTTATATGCCTGCGCAGGATATTCATATATTAAAGAATCCGGCGAATGCTCCTTTCCCCTGGTATTATACTGTTGATGCAGGTAAGCTGGTGGTTACGCCTGAATGGGTGTTTAAGTGGGAGGAGTTGATGCGGTTCAGATAAAGGTTGTCTATTCCCTATACCATGCGACGCTGGTGAGCTACTTCGGTGGCTTGCCAGTTTTTTGTTTGAGGGGTGGCGTTTGCACGGTTTCAGGTAGGATGCCGGTCGGCGCCTCTCCGGGCATTGGATGGTGATTAAACTTTATCAATCGTATAGACGGGGGATTGTCTATTTGGATGCATCAATCGTATGCCCAAAGAGCCGAAGGCCCGGCATTCCTGCCTGAAACCGCTACTACTATTGCGTTTCAAATGATTTATAGTGTTATTACCAAAACGTTGGTACATCTCCTTTTGTACTTATTGTAAATTTGAATACTTTGCAATGGAGTAACCCAAGACCTGGTACATTAAATAACCTATAAAACATTTCATGAAAACTTTAGTATTAATTTTCAGTGCTGTTATTTCATCAACATTTTTATATGCTCAAAATAATCAGATGAAGTGGAACAACGAACCCAAGAAGTGGTCAGGTGATGAGAAAAAACTGACTTGCACCATTGAACCCAATACGGATTTCTGGCGGGTGACGCATTATGGTTTCATCCGCGATAATGGTCCTTTCTACTATAAGGAAGTGACCGGCAATTTCGAAGCCAGTGTTAAGATTAGCGGTCATTACAAAGAGCTATTTCATCAGGCTGGATTGATGGTGCGTATAGATGAAAAGAACTGGATCAAAACCGGTATAGAATACGTAGATGGTGTGCAGAACGTCAGCGCTGTCGTGACCCGTGAGGTATCTGACTGGTCAGTAGTGCCAAGACATGATAGTCCCGCTTCCATCTGGCTGAAGCTTTTAAGGAAAGGTGATTATGTGGAGATAAAATATTCCTTTGATGGTGTGAAATATGATATGCTGCGTTTAGCGTACTTCCCGCCAAATGTAAAGGCAGGAATCGGTATAGTGGCTGCTGCTCCGGGTAAACAGTCTTTTGATGTGACGTATGAGAACTTTGAAGTAAAGGCTGTGGAATAGTGACGTAAGCTTTTAAAGTAACTGAGGCTGTCTCATCTTTGGAGGCAGCCTCAGTTATTTTAGTACGGAATATAGTAGAGATTCGATTGAGATTCGCTAGAGATTCGCTTGAGATAGCCTTATCCTCCCTTAATCCTCCCTTTTAAAGGGAAGATTAAGGGAGGATAAGGCTATCTCAAGCGAATCTCTAACGGATTCCAGACGAACTTAATGTCTATTGGTTCTTGCTATTGTTGATAGCCTGTTGGAACATGTTCCTTTCCTGCTCAGGGATATTCTGACCGTATTTCTCCAGGTAGGTATTCGCTACGGAAGCATAGTTGGTCCAATCCTGCTTGTTGAATGTATACACTGTTTTCGCACGCAGGAAGATCTCTTCGCCTGGTTCGCCATAAGGTTTTACGCTGTTGGCGATTGCATTCCAGTCAGGGGTATCTCCGCTTTTCTGCAGTGCCGGGTCGATCACATCTCTGAAAACGATATTCATCAGCTTAACGGTAACAGGTCTTTTTTCCAGTTTGGCGTTTTGGGATTGTAATTGTTCCTGTAATACGCCGAAGCCTTTGTCTTTTGTGCTGGAGGTAAACTGAAGAATGAGGGCCAGCTGTTCAGGTGTATAAGGGGCTTGTAAGGTAGTGATGTATGCTCCACCTGCCATGTTTGCACCGTTCTTATCGCCGGCCTGCTGTGCCATCATCGCCATTTTGAACAGGAAATCTGGATCACGGCGGCCATTGATATAGTCCTGCAGCATTTTGCTGTAGACTTCACCCGGATCAGTGAGATCAGCATTTTTAGCTGTTACCTCAGGGATCGTGCCCAGGTCGGGATTCAGTTGTGAATGAATCTTACGCATCTGTTCAAATGGGATCTTGATCACTTCACGGTCGTAAGTTAGTAAGCCGTTCTGTTCTCCTTCCACATCAAATGGCTGAGTGTAGATGGAACCTGAGAGTCCTTCTGCTTCCAGGAGTTTCAGGTGCTGATTCATGATGGTATACTTGGTGGCAAGACCTGCTGCTTTTTCCTGGATATAGCCCCATGCGCTGCTGCTATTCCATTGATGATCCGGAATGAATACACCGATACCACCGAATTCACCGAGTACTCTTGCCTTACCTGGTTCCGCAGGAGCGTTCATTGGGTCAGGGTAGGAGTGAACGTCGGTCATATCGGCGCTGACCCATGCATTGGGAGAGGGGCTGCGGAGTTGTTCATTGACATATAACATTTCGCCGGAATGTCCATTCACGATACGGGAAGGATCGGTGGCTTTTACCCATTCGGTGATGCGCTGCTGATCGAAGGCGCCCCATTTCTCGTTGAAGATCACCCAGGTGGTGATGGCCGGGTGATTGTGCAGCTGTTCGAGGGTTTCTTTGGTCTCTTTCTCGTATTCTGCTTTAGCGCCTTCCGGTAATCCCTGGTTAGGGTTCACGAAATCCTG
Organism: Chitinophaga ginsengisoli; assembly: GCF_003014595.1. Classification (GTDB taxonomy): domain Bacteria; phylum Bacteroidota; class Bacteroidia; order Chitinophagales; family Chitinophagaceae; genus Chitinophaga; species Chitinophaga ginsengisoli. The sequence continues at coordinate 117,126 of NZ_PYGK01000006.1, forward strand.
CCATACCAGTATACCGAGTTTGTCGGCGTGATAATACCAGCGTGCAGGTTCTATTTTGATGTGTTTACGGATGGTGTTAAAGCCCATGGCTTTGATGGCCTCTATGTCGAATTTCAGCGCATTATCGGTAGGAGCGGTATACAGACCGTCGGGCCAGAAACCCTGGTCTAAGGTACCGAGGTTGAAGTAAGCGTGGTTGTTGAGGAAGATGCGGTCTACCCCTTTTTCATCTTTCTGGATGGCGATCTTACGCATCCCGAAGTAGCTCTTTACCTGGTCTACGGTTTTGCCGCCTTTGGTGAGTTTTACGGTCAGGTCATAGAGGAAAGGATTCGCCGGAGACCACAGCTTCGCATTCTTTACAGGCAGTTTTAAGGGGGTGCCGGCCTTGCCTTTTATCTTGCTGACCTCTGTACCTGCATCGCTGGCAATGAGCTCAACGTTGGTGCCGGCAGGGGCATTTATCTTTACGTTCAGGATACCCTTGTCGATATCCGGTGTTATGTCCAGTCCGGCGATATAATCAGCAGGTACTGTTTCCAGCCATACTGTCTGCCAGATACCGGAGGTAGGGGTGTAGTAGATATTAGCAGGATTCAGTACCTGTTTGCCGTGGGGGCCGATACCTTCACTGGTAGGATCGAATACCTTCACTACGATCTCGTTTTCGCCGTCTTTCAGGGCATTGGTGATATCCTGGGAGAAGGCCTGGTACCCGCCGCTATGGCTACCGGTTTCTTTACCATTCACATATACGGTGGCTTGCCAGTCAACGGCGCCGAAATGCAGCAACAGGTGCTCGCCGTCTTTCAGGACAGGTTTGGTAAAGGTGCGTTTGTACCAGAGGTTCTCGGATGGTTGTAACGGCTTTTTAACGCCTGAGAGGGCCGATTCCAGCGGGTAGGGAACGAGGATCTGTCCCTGGTAGCCGGAAGGCGTGGCAGCATCTTTAGGAGTAATGGTATAGTTCCATAGTCCGTTCAGGTTTTGCCAGTTCTCCCTGACCATCTGTGGACGGGGATACTCAGGTAAAGCATTAGTGGGGGAAACTTCCTTCGCCCAACGTGTCTTGATCGTTGCAGGCTGGACTTGCCAGTTGGTTTGCGCCATCAGGCCTTGACCAAGCAGGGCACTCAAAAAACATACACTCGCAGTCTTAGACAGGTTCATTGCTGTTAAATGATTGGTTATTAATTGATTTGTTGTTTTGTGGAATAAGCTGTTTGACGCTCGTAATCGATTACGTTATGATCGGTAAAAGATTACATTTCGAGGTGTCACACTAATAAGTATTTATTGGTAAAATGGTAACGTGTTGCCGTCTTTCTTCGGATGGAGATTGTTTTGGTCGCTAACTTCTTTGTCTTCTGCTGTCTGGATAAAGATATGGAAATTCATTGATAATCATGCTACTTTCATCACAGGGTTCCTTTTGCCAATGGGGTTCTCATTATAGGGTTCAATGGAAAAATAGCAGGAGTGGAAAGTAGCAGGGGGAAGGATAATGGATAAACCGGAATACCTGGCTGATAGCCGATATTCCGGTGGGTTAACCTACTGGGTTGAAATGGCCGAACTGTTTTTTGAATGCGTCTGCTGTTTTCTTTTTCTCTGAAGGATCATAGATGGCGAAAACAATGTGTTTGAATGCATTTTTGAAAGTCTCATTCTTCAACAGATGATGAGCGAACCATGCAGCGACATCTTCTGTATTGTTTCTGAATACACCACAGCCCCAGGCGCCGAGTATCAGTGTGGTTTGGTTGTTCACGACGGCTACTGACAGGAGATTCTCTATTCTGTTGAGCATCACGCTTTCAATCTTTGGAAGGCTTTCCGGTTCGTTGGTCATCAGCGCTCCCCTGTTAACTGCGGGTGATGTGATGATGGATACGAGATAGTGGTTATCTATCAACCGGTCATGATCATCCCTGAACACAGGTACTAACGGCGAGTAGATCATGTGTTCTGTATAGAGCAGGCTTTTGTATGCCCTGTTCGTATCGTACATTTCATGGTGCTGTTTTAATGTAGGATAGAGGCCGCTGGCCCTTGCCAGGCTTTCTTCCTGTGCCTGTGCACCACCGAGGAAACCACCACCGGGGTTTTTAGCAGAGGCGAAATTGAGACAGCATACATTTTCTTCACCTTCCGTTGCTATCAGTCTGCGGGCGGCAGCAAAGGTAGTTTCAGCAGTTACTTCAATGCGGCATTGGCCGGCAGCAACATTTTTAAGTTGGGTGTCTCTCGCAATGAATACATTTTCAAAGTCTTCGGGTTTGTAATGAATCGTGTTCTTTACAGCATTGCTGAGGTCTTTGCTGATATTGACCACTTCACTCCGTTGGTTCTGGTACTGACCGTTTGCCAGAATGTCCAGTGTTTCATAGGCGATTGCCACTCTTGCACTTTTGTTCATAGGGGTATGTTTTCTTTGTGTTATTATGACGCAAAGTGAATGTTTTTTTCGGAAACAGTCAAATTTTTTTTGAAGGACCGGGAATTTGTAATTTCGCTTTCCCCTAAACCTAATACCGCAATATGAGCCGCACATTCGTAATTGGAGATATCCATGGCTGTTATGATGAGTTAATCCGGTTAACCGCCCAAATCGGGCTAAAAGAGGACGATCTGTTGATTTCCGTAGGCGATATCATTGACAGGGGAGGAAAGTCAAAAGAAGTATATCATTATTTCCGGAACAGGCCCAATAGCATCGTGCTTGCGGGCAATCATGAGCGCAAGCATTTGAACGGGGTATTAAGTTATGCCCAGGAGATCGTAAAGCTGCAGTTCGGCGATGAATATCCTGCATTCCTGGAATGGTGTGAGGGTATTCGTTATTATCACGAAACGGCCGAGGCAATTATTGTACATGCTGCTTTTGAGCATGATTGTGCATTGGCGGAACAGCGGGAGGACGTGTTATCCGGATCGACTGCCGGTGATAAGTACCTGGAAAAGAAATATGGATCATCCGCAGAATGGGTAAACAAATACCAGGGCGTGAAGCCTGTTATTTACGGCCATCATGTAACCGGCGATCTTCCTGAAGTGAAGAATAATACATTTGGTATTGATACCGGTGCCTGTCATGGCGGATATCTTACTGCAATAGAACTACCAGGTTTTATCGTACACCAGGTAAAGGCGGAAAAGGATTACTGGAAAGAAGAACAGGCCAGCTGGCAGATCCCGGTACTGCGGGCGAAAGATTGGGAGCATATGCCTTTTGATACGATCAGGAAACAGCTGGATAAACTGGCATACATTGAGGTGCCGGAAGTAAAGGCTTTCCTGGCGGATATTGAAAGCTGGTCGGCCGGACTTTGTGCACTATATCCTGTCATCATAGAAGCACTGGCAGCCTTTGTGGCCCAACTGGTATCCACACACGGTGCAGACTTTTCCAAAGCAGCTAATCAGTATGTCTTCAAGACATATCTCTTTAAGAGTAAGGGAAATAATCTGAAGATAGAAGACCTGGAGAAAAGCCTGAACACGCCGGCAAAAGTGATGGAGCTGGCGAAGGTGTTGGGAGTAGCAGCTATTCCTGTAAGAAATAACTAATCCCGTAACGAAGTTTTTGTTTTTTTATAAAATTGCTCTAATTTCAGTGCACAAGATGTGCTCAGATAACCTTTTTGCTTTAACATAACCAGACCTCGAATTCTAATATCATCAACAAATTCGGACATCACAACATTGCTGTATCACATCATAAGGATTGTTAAGATTGATGTAATGCAGTGCTCATGCTTTGACTGAGAATCGCAACTAATTGTAAAGAAATACATCTTATTGTTTAACACCCGGGCTATGCGTCCGGCGTAATCGCCATACCCTACTGTATTGTAGTCATCCTCAAATGATTTAATAAACCACAATTCATGCAAAACACCACCTTTACCGTTGCGGATTATCTTTTAACCCGACTAAAACAATTAAATGTCACAGAGGTGTTCCAGATACCCGGTGACTATGTTAAACACTTTACCCAGGCGCTGGAGTACTTTGACGGTGTGAATGCCATTGGTTGTATCAACGAACTGGATGCGGGCTATGCAGCCGACGCATATGGCAGGACCAGAGGACTGGCTGCCGTTTCTCTTCAATATGGAGTAAGTACCTTCATTGCACTGAATGCTATCGGAGGTGCTTATGTAGAACGTAGCCCCGTTGTTGTTATCTCTGCAACGCCGGGTGCGGATGCCCGTCAGATCACCAAGATGTATGATGTGTTGTATCATCATTCTACCGGCAACCTGGCGGCTGACCAGGAAGTATATGACCAGGTAACGGTAGCCTGTGAAACGCTCAGTACCTCTGTGGGTGCTGCGGAGAAAATAGATAATCTCCTGATTGCAGCGCTGACACACAAGCGACCTGTGTTCATAGAATGTTACAAAGAAGTATGGGGCGAACCTTGTCCGCCGCCACCCAATACTGTATTGCAACCCATTATCCCCAAAAGTGATCCCCTCGCATTGGAGAATGCCGTTAGCACTGCCTGGACACAGCTTATGCAGGCAAAGAATCCCCTGATCTTTGCTGGTGTGGAAGTGTTACGTCATGGGCTGTCGCCGCTTTTACAGGAGCTCATCGATGCGAGCGGTTTCCTGTATACCACCACCAGTCTTGGTAAAACAGTGCTGGATGAAGGAGGGGATAAGTTCATCGGCACCTATTCCGATCAGGCGTCTATTCAAAGTGTGCTTGACCTGGTATCGGCAGCAGATTGTTTCCTGACCTTAGGTACTATTATCACCGACGACTATCTCTGGTTTATTGAGAACAAGTATGCAGAGATGGTGTTGGCTACAACTGAGGTGATCAGGGTAGGATATTTCATTTATGAGAACGTGACCATGAAGGATTTCATGGAAGCCTTAATAGCCCGTTTTAAGGCTCAGGGAAGCTCTTATCCGCTGTCGGTAAAGGCACCACCACAACCTCCTTATCCGGAGCCCTGGGCGTCTAATTCTGATCCCCGCTGGAATGATCAGCCCCAGGTGATCACCTATAACCGCTTCTTCCAGCAATCCATGAAGTTCCTGAACGATAATAATATGCTGAAAGATATCGTCTGGACTTTCGGTATCAGCTCTGCCATGTATGTGGCCACCAATGCCTATGGTCTGGCGCAGAACAGTTTCCTGGCATCCGCAGCCTGGCAGATCATCGGGTATGAAACAGGGGCAGCATCCGGCGCACAGCTGGGTAGTTGTAAACGCGCATGGACGGTAGCAGGTGATGGTGGTTTTATGATGGTTTGTCAATCCTTGTCTACGCTTGCCCGGAACAAGCTTAACGCCGTGATCTTCGTGATGAGCAATGGCGTATATGCGATAGAGCAGGTGTATGTGAATATGGACGCCTTTGAAGCTGGTCCTCAGCACAAGTTTGATACATTCGACATCCTGCCTAAATGGGATTATCTGGCGTTGGCGCGGGCCTTTGGCGCCGATGGTTATCGCGTTACCACGATAGACGAACTGGTGGATGTGTTGGGGAAACTCAAAAACCTGACTGGCGTCCCTGCATTGGTGGAAGTGGTGATCCCTGAAAAAGATCTTCCGCAGCAGATGCGTCGCCTCGGCCTCGAATAACAACCAGCTATCAATTACACTCTCAACATTAAACCATACATCTATGGCTAAGACTTATTCTATTTTCGGCGCCGGCGCTGCCGGGCTTTATACTGCATGGCGATTGCTCAACAGCATGACGAACAGCGAATCCGGCAAAGCCAAACAACTGCAATCAGGCGATACCCTGGAACTATTCGACTGGGGTCAGTATACTTTCAATAAAGATAATCAGGGTACCCGTGAGGCAGGTGCACGTGTGTGTACGTGGCATTATAAGGATGATCCGAATAAATCATACCTGGAAGTAGGAGGGATGCGTTATTCCTACTGGGATGGCAATAACGATGGCAAAAGTGGGGGTCATCGGCTGGTAACAACTGTTATCGAAAAACTCGGTCTGAAGCCATTGTCAGTACCCTTTAACGAGTCTACCAATCCACTGTTCTATCTGCGTGCAAAGAACATGTACCTGAATGATATTACATCCAGCAATCCTGCACCGTACAATGCGGATCATTATGCAGCTTCAGACTCTCCTGATACGGGATTCAATACGGTAGAGAACCTCGCAGTTACTGCTAATTCAGGTCCGACAACCAGGGCAGAGTGGTGTAACTTTTACCAGAATGGGGTGATCAGGGTGGATTTGCCGGATACTTCTATTTTTAAGAAGGGAGATAGATTAAGCGATATTGGTTACTGGAACCTGATGTTTGATCAACTGGGATCAGAAGGATATAGCTATACGAATGATGGTAATGGTTATACTTCCAACGTGATTAACTGGAACTCGGCCGTAGCTTTCGATGCGAATAATGAGTTTACACCGGGAACAGAGTACCGCACACTGAAAACAGGGTATTCTACCATGTTCAATGCTTTATTTGACGCTATATGGGTGTTGGCGAAAGAACGAGGGGTGAATTTTAATTACCAGCCTAATACACGTCTGCATTCCATTCTGGCAACGGATGATGGTAAGGTACGGTTTACGACAGCCACCCGTTCTGAACCTAATAAGAAGAACGGCACTTTTATCACGGATGCTGCATGGATGGCAATGCCCCGTGCTTCTGTTGAACTGGTGGCGCAGGCCACCCGTTATGAAGATCATGAAGGCACTGATGTACTGAATGACAGTCAGGTACAGTTGTACCTGGAATCAGCTGTGCTGCAGCCTTCCTATAAAGTGGGTATGTTCTTTAAAGAGCCATGGTGGGCAAATAATTACAGCGGAGATAATGCGGCGATTTATCCTGCACAGATCAACGGTTATGAAGTAACACAAGATGTTATCAATAATCTGCAGCAACAAGGATTTCCGCAGGGCTATCTGAATGCGATAGAGGATCCGAAGAATAATATCCTGGAAGAACCTTTTGCCGCTGCCACTGATCTCATCAAGGCAGTGGAGCATGCCATCCAGGCACGGTTGACGGTTCCACAGGAAGAACAATTGCTGGCTGCTGCAGAACGTAATACTATCGGACCAAGTGTTACTGATATGCCTATCCGGCAGGTAGTTTATTTCGGTAACAATGCGTTGGATCAAAGTGGAGAGAAAGTATACGGTTTACTCGCCGCTTATGATGATGAGCAGTTCACTACTTTCTGGCGTGAATTGGAGCTGGGGCCGAATCAGGCACGTACTATACCGACTTTACAGGATACACAGACGCTTGATGGTCCGCGTACAGTGCCAGACATCATGGTAAAAATGCTGCGTAAGCAGCTGGCAGCCGTGCATTTTGGTCCGGCATCAGATTATACTTTTGTTCCTGAGCCATTGGAAGCGAGGTATATGGACTGGTCACTACCGCCGTTTAATGCGGGTTACCACGCCTTTGCAGCGCATTATGATGTTTGTGATGTGCAGCAGAAGATCAGGAAACCTTCACAGCTGATCCCGGGAGCGGATGCGAATATCTTTATAGTAGGAGAGGCGTATTCGAATGATCAGGCCTGGGTGGAAGGCGCGTATTGCACGGCCGAGTCAGTGTTGAACGATTTCTTTGGGGTTGAGCCGTTGATAGATAATACACACTATCCGTTTATTTGCCCTTGTGGTAAGTAAGTTTTGCTTATGAGGAAAAGAGGCCCGTTGCGATGAGTGCAACGGGCTTTCTTATTAGTCTATGTTATGTCCGTTTTATAAGTGATAAATGAATTTATCAGGCACTCTTTTTCTTTATGCTTTTTCTTGTCGTATTCTTTTTTTTTCGTACATTTGTAATGTTGAATTGTTTAACCCATTAAGACCCTAATGACCAATAACCATTTATTTTTTCACCTAAATAATCTCAATAGTTACCTGTAGTGCTTTCGCACCGATATACCCTGTTTTTTTAAATCCTAAATATATACTATGAAGAAGTTCCTTACGAGGAAAGCCATGCTTATGGCCTTATGTGGCATGTTAACCACTTTTGCAGCCTCCGCCCAGGGCTGGGTAGCAGATGCTACCGGACAGCGACTGTACGCTGTAAATGATTCCCTGAAATTTGGTAGTTTGTTTGTTGGCATCGGTACTAATGTTCCTTCTGCTCAGCTGCACACAACCGGTACGGTACGTTTCGCAGGTATTACGCAGAATAACACATTCAATCGCCTGTTGGTACAGGATACCAGTGGCCGTTTATTCTGGAGAGATGCTGCTTCCATCAGCGGTGGATCCGGGTGGTTACTAACCGGTAATGCAGGTACGAACCCCGCGTCGAATTTTCTCGGTACACTGGATACAGCCAGATTGGTATTCAGGACCAACAACACAGAAAAAGCTACCATCCTATCTAATGGTAATGTGGGTATTGGTGTAAGCCAGGCAGCCAAATTGCTGCATGTACACAACAACAACCCGAATGTTGAAGACAACAATGCGTTCCTTTCCGGCCGTGCTCCTTCTCTTTATTTTAGCCTGACTCCAACGCAACCTAGCGCTCCTCCCTTCAACAGTCCTTATGCAAGAATAGGATTGTCAACAAGGTTAGGAACGTTTGTTAACACCAGTCAGGTAGGTGATTTTGTTATTCATGCCATCACGGCAGGTGGAAGTCTGGTATTTGGCGTGGGAGTAGATGCTCAAGGTACCAATGGTGTGGAGCGTGCCCGTTTGAACAGCAATGGTAACTTCGGTATCAATACTGTTAATCCTTCTGCAAAATTGCATGTAAATGGTAACGTGCGTTTCCAGAACCTGCCTTCAGGTACCGGCAAGGTACTGGTTGTAGACGACAGTGGATATGTATATAGAAGCAACACCAGCGCTGCCCGCGCTTCAGAAGCTGCAACTTCAAGTGAGGATGTAGCTGCTCTGCAACAGGAGGTGAATGTTTTAAAACAGACGCTGGCAGAAGTACAGGCACAGTTAGCCGCCATTAAAAGCGGTAGCCTGCAGGTAAATGCAAATGCTTCCGGTGAATCTTTCGTACTTGGTAATGCACCTAATCCATTCAATGGCAGCACTACTATTAAGTATGCTTATCCACGTTCAGCTTCTAAAGCATATCTGACTGTTTCAGACCTGAGTGGTAAACAGGTCAGACGTTACGACCTGAAGGGCAATAGTAGCAACAGCGTTACGCTGACACTGGATGGCGTTAATGCCGGCACTTATATTTATAGCCTGGAAGTAGACGGACGCATCGTAGAAAGCAAGAAAATGGTGTATACAAAATAAGCGTGATGATGGCGGATCCCGCTTAGTAAAAAGCCCGTTGCTTTATGGCAGCGGGCTTTTTTTATTTTACTACTGCTGTTTCCCAGCCGTTATAAATACCATTACATTTCTTTGCTTCTTTTCTTAGTGCAGAGGTGATACTACTGATGGAGGGCAGATCAACCTTGTCTGTTCTGGAGATGCGCAGTTTAAGCAGTTCACTTTTGGTGTCCTTCCCTTTGGTTTCTACTTTGAAGCCTTGTTTTGTTGCGTATGGGATAAAACAATCTATGTCCTTTTCGCTTGTGAAGTTTATCCAATGATTAACGCGTCTTTCTTTCTCCAGTTTATCGCCCTGTTTTTCAAGTGTCATCAGTATTTTCTCATTCTGCATGTATTCCAGGGTTTCTTCGTTTGGATATAAGAACTTCAGGTAGGCATCCCAGTCTTTGTCAGGTTTGATGTTGATATAAGGATCATATGCGCTGAAATGTTTTTGATACAGCTTTGTAAGGTGTTCTCTTATGTTCGTAGTATCCGTGACATAGTAATATTCCAGTCGTTCACATTGGTAGGTGAACGTGCCGGCCATGATATTCTTTACAAGTGTGGTGACGGTTGCGTAGACAGAATCAGAGATGGTGTATAGGTGAGATAATTCGTTTTCTGTTGGCACACCGTTCGCACAGTCTTTAAATTTCACCCCCGTTATAAGAACGAAGGGATAGCCGCTGACAGGGGCTGTTTGTTTAAGTCCTTTATCGAAGATGGTGTTGCCGGCTCCCTGGTCGTATTGGGCCTTATAGGCGTCAAAATTGGCTTTTTGTGCTGTTAGGGAGGTTGGGACAAGGAACGGTAAAGTAAAGAAGAATATGAGGCGGATAGAGCTATTCATGTTATTGGTTTGAGATATGGGAAATATGCTTATCTCCGGGTATACGTGACAATTTCTGGTTTGTTTTGTGTTACCAAAAAGCTTTTTTTTCTGATATTTCGTTGGGTAAATTCCGGAAAATACCTGACAATGGGAATAGCTGATTATGGCTATTCGTGGTATCCTGAGAATGAAACCAAACTTCACTAATAAAAAATCCGCTCTAAAGCGGATTTTTTATTTAGACTAATGTGTCCTGAATAACATCTCAGGCATTCAGTAAGGGGCCTGTAACTACTTCTTATCCGAAATAAACCTTGTTTTGATAGTCTCTTTATCATCTGTAATATCCAGCATCAAAACATATCCTTTCGAATATCCTTCTGAGGTCATCAACTCCTTGAATAAATCAAGGTCAAAGATCGATGGTACAATCAGTTTGTCATCGACTTTCAGGAACTCGTCTGTACTGTCGATCAGGTGTTGATATTTGAATTTTTTCCCCTTTGGATATGCCTCCATTGTGATCGCGTATCGTTTTGCTTCTGCCAACGCTTCTTCCAGCATTACATAAAACTGCAGTTTATTTACTGGCATTCCCAGGTCATGTGCAATCACCTGCATGCCGGCTTTGATGCTGTCGGTCAATGCGGGGCTTTTATAATCGACGATATGTTTCTTTTTTTCCTGCGCGAAGCCATTGATGCACAGGCTCAGGAGCAGGCAGATAGAGAATAGGATTTTAGGCATAGAGGGATGTTTTTGCAAATAAAAGTAGGGTGTAACGGGGATAAAAAAAAGCCCGCTCATTGAGCGGGCTTTTTTCGTTGCCTGACCTGGATTCGAACCAAGACAAACAGAGTCAGAGTCTGTCGTACTACCGTTATACTATCAGGCAATAGTACCAGGGATATATTTCCCCGTTCGGGACGGCAAAATTATATATTTCTCTTCAATTTCCAAAAAAATCTAAAAGAAAAATATAAATACCTGTAAATCAGAAGAGTAGTTCCGCCTCAGCGAAACTACTCTTCTACTGGAAAAAAGGAGATTGATTGTCTTATTTGTAGGTCGCCGCCAGCTCCAGCGCTTTGTAGGCATTCACCACACCACCGGTGCGGCAAAGGTCTGTCATCTGTACTGCTTTAGGCTGACCTTCTTCGAAGATGGTCACCGGGTGCTCTACTTTTACCGCTGATTTCGGGATGATATCTTTTACCTGTACTGCGCTCAGCTTAGGGTAATAAGAACGGATCAGGGCTGCCAGGCCGGTTACCACAGGAGCCGCCATACTGGTGCCATCATGGTAGTCGTAATGAGAACCCGGGGTAGAGGAGTAGATGCCCACGCCCGGCGCAAATACATCCACAGAGAGCTTACCATAATTGGAGAATGGCGCTGCCAGTGTTTCGTCATTGTCAGGACCGGATGCTCCTACTTCTATCCAGGCAGTCGCGGTGTCACCGTTCTGGTAAACACGGCTGGGATAGTTAGGCGTGATGTCTATATTCTCCGCATCATTACCTGCTGCATGTATCAATAATACGTCTTTAGAGATGGCATATTTAACCGCATCGTCCACAACATTCTTGTTAGGGGAGTAAGCCTTACCAAAGCTCATATTGATCACACGGGCGCCGTTATCTGCCGCATAGCGGATAGCATTGGCCACATCCTTATCTCTTTCATCACCATTAGGTACTGCTCTTACTGACATGATCTCTACATTGTTAGCTATACCGTTGATGCCCAGATTGTTGTTTCTGCCAGCGCCAATGATGCCTGCTACGTGTGTACCGTGGTCAGCGTCCGGACCGGTAGCATCGCCAGAGCCGTAATATCTTTCGGTTGGATTGTTATAGTCGTCGCCTACAATAGCACGTGGATCGTAATCCAGGTTCAGCTGGTATTGTACCTGCTCTTTATAGTGAGCTACGGCAGCATCCAGTTCTTTTTCGCGGAAGGTTTTGAAATCGGGAAAGCGCTCCAGTTGCTGGGCCACTACCTGTTTGATCTGTGCTTCTGCCGGGTTCTGCGGCGTATACGCCTGTAACTCAGCAGCTGTCGGATTGTTATTACCCAGTTTGATCAGCATGGTATCCAGCATACCTACAAAACGGCTGATACCGTATAGTGTCTGCTGTGCTTCTGACAGTTTCAACTCATACTTACTTCTGAGCACTTTATATTGGTACAGACCGGCAGTATCTTTAGACGGAACACTGTTCAAACTGCCGAATTGCTTCTGTTGCTGGCGGATGATACGGGTCAGCTCCAGGTTGTCGTAGTCAACATTACCTTTTGCAGAACCGATGAAGTTCCAACCGTTGATATCATCTGTATAATGGTTCTTATCATCATCTTTACCATTACCCCTTTTTTCTTTAGCGTTTACCCAGAGCACACTTTTCAGGTCCTCGTGCGTTGTGTCAATGCCACTGTCGATTACTGCAACGATTACCGGTTTGGATTTCTTATCCTTCAGCAGCTCTGTGTAAGCTTTCTCAACACTGATACCGAATACGGAATCTTTCTGAAGGTCCATGTTCTGCCAGTTCTGTGTCTGTGCCTGTGCAATGTAACCTGAGGCTAATAATGAGGCAATGACTGCCGCCCGCTTGAAAATCTTCATGTGATAAATCATTGAATCAGCTGTAGTCCTGTTCTATATTTGACTAGCTGGGGTTGGTTTAAGATTGAATTGAATGTTTGTTTAATAAAATGCTACGTCCAATCCTGCGTTGCTCTGACCTAATGCTCCAGAAGGAAAGACTGTGGCGCAAGGTAGAAATTTAATAGTATTGGAAATGTTAAAAGTTGCTCAGCGGTAAGGGATTTATTCAATTGGATTAACTAAGTTTTCTTAAAAGCGGATGTTACAGGGTTAATATTTCATTGAATGGCAGGTGATTTTCATCAATATCTTACCAAATGGACTTAAAGTATTTTTCAATAGATACCCTGCTGAAAACTGGATGGCCGTTTATTTGTAAGCTGATAAAAGACCTTACTAAAAGCTGCAATACTACTGTACCCCGTCTGATAAGCAATTTCACTTAATGTCTGATTTGTCTGGAGGATCATTTCAATACCTTTCACAACCCTTAATGTTTTCAGGTATTGTACAAATGACATGTTGAGGATGTTGGTAAAGAGACGGGAGAGCGTACGCGGACTCAGATCAAACTCATGGCTGACACTTTCCAGTGTGAGCTGTTGATCGAAATGCTGGGCAATATATAGCAGTACCGGCCGTAAGCGTTCATGTTGTGTGGTGGGTAATGCCACGGGTAATGCGGTGGTACTGATCTCAGGAAGGATATCCTTGATAGCGCTCAGGAAACTGAAGCCGGGGTCGCCCGGCAATACGTGCCGCTCCCAGCGGGCTGAATAGGCGATCATCTGCTGTAATAATTCATTGACAGGGTAAATCCCCAGGCGACTGTAAAAAGGATGCAGATGATCATTATGACTATAGAAATACAGGTTACGGATAGTGGTGGCCTTGGAATGCCTGATCTGCATATAATGCTGCTGATGTTTGGGAACCCATATATAATGACGGGCAGGAACTACATAAGATCTGTCCGGCATGTTACAATAGGCAATACCTCCTTCCACATAGGTTAGTTGACCCTTTTCATGCGTATGCATAGAAAACCTTCTCTCTACCTTTTCGTGCAAAACATAGACTGACTGTGGATGTACATCTATCTCGCTTAAATAGCCCGCCAGCGGTAGCATATTCGTAAATGGCTTGAATGGACAAATAATTGGCAATTTAGATAAAAGTGTTCATATGCACGCATAGTAACTTTGCATCCAGAATAAAGAATATGTGGATGAATACCAGAAAGGCATGTGTACTGCTGCCTTTTATACTTTTAACATTGTGTGTAACGGCACAACAACCTCAAGACACCACAACACCGTTACATCTATCAATCGGGCAGATTTGGGAACAGGTGGAATTGAACAATAAACGGATAGAAATGTCAAGGCTTCGCGTACAAAGCAGTGAAGAATCTTTGAAAGATGCGAAGGCTGAAAGACTACCGGAAATCAGTGCTGCAGGAGCTTATGCACGTGTGACCAATATGCCTGTATATGAGGACGGTCTTTTGCATACACCACAACAATTTCCTGTCTTACACAACTATTATAAGGTAGGAGGAGAAGCGTACTTTAATGTTTATAACGGAAACAAGACGAACCTGGAGATAAAAAAGGAAGCAACAGAACAGGCTATAGCGTTACAACAACAAAATCTGACCGTATCTGAAGTAAAGTTCGATGCGGCAGTCTGTTACCTGGATCTGGTGCGTAGTTGCCGGTTTAAAGAATTGATCGCAAAGGATATTGCCGAACAGGAAAAGCAACTCGCCCATATCCGGGAATTGCAGAAGAATGGCGTTGTATTGAAAAGTGATGTGCTGAGAGCAGGATTAAAATTATCCCGCCAGCAGATGGGAATGGTGCAGATCGATAATGACATTGCTATTGCCAGTCAGAAGCTGGCCAATATAATAGGCGCAGATGAGCATGTATTGATAGTACCTGATACCTCATTGACAGCATTGGCTGTAGTACCGGGTACATACGAAGATTACCTTAGCGCCGCGGCTGATCATGCATATGAGTATAAAATCTCTGAAGGAGAGACAACACTTAAAGAACTATCACTTAAACAGGTAAAAGCCAATATATCTCCCAGGGTGGGCCTGTTTGCAGAGTATGCCTGGTCTTATCCCCAGATACAGTTCTATCCTTATGCGGCTGCAACGTATGGCTTAGGGATGTATGGTGTGAAAGCCTCTTTCCCTATCTCTTCTTTTTATCATAATAAACATAAAGAGAAGGTGGCGAAGCTGCAATTGAAAAGACAGGAAGTAGCACATCAGGAGGTGGGCGATGAAATAAAGGAACAGGTGAATGAAGCCTTCCTGCGATATAAGGAGGCGTTGACGCGGATAGATGTGGCAAAGACGAATATGAAACAGGCTGCGGAAAACCTCAGGATAGTGAATAACACTTATTTCAATCAACTCTCTCTGGTGACCGATCTGCTGGATGCAGATACCCAAATGTTACAAACACGTTTTGACCTGGTGTCGGCTAATATAGCTGCCCGTGTCAGATATTACCAGTTACAAAAAGTTATAGGCAATTTATAAATTATGACAGGCAAGAGGAACAAATATAGGAAGACCGATAGACTGATCACTGCCATTACCGGCTGGATAGCAGGCATCATCCTGGTGGCCCTGGCTGTATGGGGTATCAGCACCCTGTTTGAACTGCGCCGGTATGAAGAGACCAACGATGCACAGGTAGAAGAATACATCAACCCCATTACTTCCCGTGTGACTGGTTATGTTAGTAGGATCAACTACGAAGAAAACCAGGATGTAAAAAAAGGGGATACCTTACTTGTAATAGACGACAGCGAATATGTACTGCAGGAACAAGAGGCAAGTGCCGCTTTGACGAATGCCAGGGCGCAGATACAGGTACTGGAAAGTAATGTAACCACCACTACTAAAACAGCTGAGGGTACGCAGGCGCAGATCGCCGCTGCTAAAGCAAAACTATGGAAACAACAACAGGAATATGACCGCTATAAAAATCTGTATGATGCGGAATCAGCTACGAAACAACAGCTGGAGAACGTACAGACGGCATTGGATGTAGCGAAAGCAGATTACGCATCTATTGTTAACAACTATGATGCAGCGGTATCAAAAATAAATGATACCAGATCACAGAAGGCCGCATTAATGGCGGAGATACAACGGCGGGAAGCCCTGTTGGGACGTAATCAGCTCAATGTTTCCTACACCGTGATCAGGGCGCCTTATGATGGTAAAATGGGACGTCGCACTATACAGGAAGGACAACTGATACAGGCCGGCCAGACAATGGCCTTTATAGTGAACCAGGCTACCGGTAAATGGATCATTGCCAACTTTAAAGAAACACAGGTCAGCAAAATGCATATAGGACAGCCTGCTGATATCGAAATAGATGCCTTTCCGGGTAAAACTTTCAACGGAACAATAGAGTCACTATCGCCTGCTACGGGCGCACGTTTTTCGCTTTTACCACCTGATAATTCTTCCGGCAATTTCGTGAAGATCGTACAACGTATACCTGTCCGTATTAAACTAATAAACGCTCCTGGTGAGATCAGCTTGTTAAGGGCCGGTATGAATGCGACTGTTTCAATCAGTAAGAGAAATGGCTGAGCAAACTTCCATATTTAAACCGTGGGCTTCTGAGTGGCTGATCAGGGCAGTGATATTTCTCAATCTGCTGCCTTCTATGCTCGTGTTTGGGCTGTCTACTGCCAGCGGACCAGGAGCAGCCGGTTACTACGGTATAGAGCCTGCGGATGTGCAATACTCGATGGTATTGTTCTATGCATCACTGGCAGGGTTCTTTGCGCTGGAAAGGAGGTTCTTTGTTTTTATTGCCAGTAAAGAATATTTAATCATAGGGACGGTGATACAGATTATTGCTTCCTACGGCTGTTATATCACCCGCGATCTGCATATATTATTGGGGCTTCGCTTCATACAGGGGATGGCAAATTGTGTAACCACGAGCGTATGTATTACACTTGTGTTCAGCAGATTGCGGAGCCATCGTGCAAGGGAAATGGGATACTCCCTGTTTTATGGTATCCTGCTTTGTATTACCGCTATTACCACGTTGCTGACTGCGCCGATCATTGATGCCTTTGACTATAATGCGCTGTACAAGTGGATGATCTTTATGTATGTGCCAGGTGCAGCATTACTTGTGCTGATCATGAACCCGGTACGATTGAACAGGAAGTTCCCCTTGTATCAGCTTGACTGGGCAAGTTATGTGATCTATACCAGCGCGCTTTGTTTACTGGGATATATCCTGTTATATGGACAACAATATTTCTGGTGGAGTGACGAGCGGATCATGGCAGCTACCATAGGATTGATCATGCTCGCCATTATACATGTCTTTCGGCAACGGTCGTTAAAAAGACCTTACCTGAGTCTGGAGGTATTCCGTTACCGGAACTATGTGATAGGCGTAGGTCTGTTGTTGGTCCTTTACGTCTGCAGAGGCGCATTGAATATTACCACAAACTATTTTATGACTGTGTTGGGGATGGACCCCAGGCATTTATCTTATATACTGCTGGCTAATATTGGCGGTGTCATAGGAGGTGTACTGTATTCATCAAGATGGATCGTGTTAAAAAGGTCTGTGAGATGGATATGGATCATCGGCTTTGCATTGTTGCTGATATTTCATTTGTGGATGCATGTGCTGTTTGCCACACAGGCAGATGCGCCTACATTCATTGTACCGCTGATCCTTCAGGGATTGGGTGCAGGGATGTTGATGGCGCCTATGATCGTTTATGCAATTTCTTCCGTACCGCCACACCTGGGCAGCACAGCATCAGCAACAGGTGTGCTTTTCCGTTTTACCGGCTTTTGTCTCAGCATAGCACTCATCAACTATTTTCAACTCTTTTCCAGGAAGGTACACTACAACCGATACCTGGACCTGGTCACGTCGCTGGATCCCTTTGTAACAGAAAGGCTGGAGGGGTATCAAAAGGCTGTTACAGCAAAAGGGATTCCGGCAGATCAGGCTGTAAAGATGGCGAATGGATTGTTATATCGCTCAGCCGATATACAGGCACAGATCCGTTTTTCCATGGATTATTATTACCTGATCAGTTGTTTGCTGGCAGTGATCATTCTGCTGATCGCATTATTGCCTTATCTGAACAGGACTGTTATTAACCTGAGAAATAATCAACCTGCGCCTGCATCATATTGAGTAATTGAAATGGCATGATGATCTTTACGAACGGGCTAATTCCTGGTTTTCTCCTGTAACACTGCACTTAACGTCTTTCGTTTCAGTTTTGCTTCTATCCACGCTGAGAAGTCAAACAATTTCAGTTGCTGGCGTTCATATTTATCCGCTTTTATTTTCTCAAAGCTGGCATTGATCTTTTTCCACAGCGCTGCACGGTAGGTAGTGACTGTCGGTATCTCACCGTAGCCAAGGAATTTAATCACTGTTCTTTCCAGCAGATAGGAACGTTTGGTATCTGGTTGTAAATGACGACGGAAAGCCCTTGTCTCATAACGGATATATTCGTAATTGCCCAGTTCATATTGGATTAGCAGGTGTACGAGACGACAGGTGCGATAGATAGGTAATGTGCTGTAAAGATTACTTTGTAATACCTGTTCAAGACTGTTGTGGGCATTGTTGATATCTTCATTGCCGAGATAGATCAATGTCATATGAAGATAGATCTCCGCCTGCTTATTGATGTCCATCAACAGGATGTTCTTCTTTATCCCCGGGATATATTGCTGCAGTAATGTAAGTGCCAGCGAGAAATTGCCACTGTCTATATACGCGCCTGCCTCGTAGATAAATAACAGGCGTTGCTGCATGATGGCAAAGTAAACACTATCGCCATTCAGGCGTTTAACCTTGTCAATAAATGAAAACAACTCTTCATAATGTTTACCTGCCCGGAGACTATCCAGTATACCTTCTATGATCATCAGATGATCAGTGGGGGTGTCTTCGAACAAGCCGGGATGTGTTTCCAGCAACTGATGCAGTTTGTGAAATACCTGTAATGCAGCCGGATAGTCGCTGGTGACGAGATGGTAATGTGCTTCGAACAACAGATGTACTTTCAAACTGGTGGCAGAGTGAGGTACAGGTGGAGGCATGTCTGCATTCAGGGCATCTGCCGTTTCCTGCTGCCGGATACTACGTGCACTACCTCGGTATAACAGGCGATGCCTAAGGGTTTCATACAATGATGTCTGTTGCCTTATCTGTTGCATAGCCAGCATCGTTTGCTCTATGTTCGATTGCTTTTGTGACAGGTCTTCTTCTGTGATGCCAGGGAAATTCATCTGTTGCAGCAATTGCATCTCCTGTTGTTGTGCCCATAACTGTAATAGTTGTTTTTCATTAGCTGCTGCAGTTGTTTGTACCTTCTGCAATTGTTTCAACGCATCTTCATGCAAAGAACGTTCAAAAAGAATATCGCATTTCAAGATGCCTGCTGTTAATGCAGCAGTAGGATGTCGTTGCATACGCAGATGCAACAGGCAATCCAGCAATACTTTGTACAGATATTTACTGCAAACTTCATAACTACAGCCGGCATATTGTTGCTGAAACGCCTGCTTTAATTCAGCAGTGCTTTTGTACGATATGCGTTCCATCATGTTAAAAAGGTTGACATAGTCTTTGTTTCCCTGCTGGAGCGCCGTATACAAACGAAAATATCTTTTTTCAGCTTTTGTAAGTGTATTTATAAGTCTGCTAAGCATGTCAGCTTTAGCCATAGTCCACCTGGTTTAAATTAATAAGGCCCCCAAACTTTCCATTGTGTTAGTAAGATCCTGGTTGATTGATACGAACCAAAATAGCTAAATAACGAATAGTATTCTACTGATGTTATTAAGACAATGTTATTGCTTTTGGATTATCTTGTTTGTATGGTGATTATGTCTTATTTGTATAGAATTATTTAGTGTCAAGTTGTTGATTTATAAACTAATAATAGCTTTTTATAGTAACCAGAATACTTCGAAAATTTACGTTGGGAATGTCTATTCTTCATAAAAAAAGGTTAAAAAGTTATCAGATGGCTCATTATATTTGAATCGTAATAAAGGCACAAATGCAACTAGCATTGTAACCTGTATTTTGTAGATTCCCGTTACCAGCCCTGATGAAATGAGGAGTGTTAGTTAATCAAATGAGTTCAACCTAAATCGCAGATCAAGAAAATATTGTAGCAGGAGCCCAGGAAATCAAAGCAGCAGGATTACAAGTAACCAGTAGCTTCACAAAGTATCAACAGCAAACTTTTTTTTTAAAAACTTAAACACATTCTATTGATGAAAAGTATACGCTAAAACGTTTTATACAAGCAGTTAAGAGATACTAGTCCAATGCAGCAATGCTGTATATCATTTATTTCACGTTATAGTTTCCACGGGTCAGGTTCGTGTTGTTCACCCTGTTCACTCAAGTATAAATACCACTTTTAGCGTGTAGCTACGCAGAGGGAAGACCTATCATTGTTGGTCTGTACTTCTATTCAAATCAACTATAAATACATGATGTAATCGATTACTCGGTGTGGTTTCATACGCCGTGGTGATCTACTCTGCCTTTTTAAAATCATTTACGTTATGCGTGTACTTGTACGGATCTTTATCACGTGCCTGGCTGTGTATTGCCCACAGTATGTCTTTTCGCAGGATACAATTAAACAATACCATCCGGTGGTGAAGGGGACAAAAGCGGATTCCATATCGCCCGAGCGCGAGAATATTTATCCTTATACTTCATTACAACAGTTACTAAAAGGAAATACTGCAGGGGTATATATACAGGAACCCACTGGGGAGTCCGGAGCCTTTACCAGTATTGCTTTGAGAGGCACTGCTATTCCTTCTATCACCAGCAAGGACATCTATGAATCACAGCCTACCATAGTATTAGATGGCATTCCGCTTATCATGGATCATCCTTTCACTTTTGATATTCAGTTGTTCGGATATAATCATCTGGGGCCTGCTTCTAATCTATTATCTGCTATCGATCTGAATAATATCGAGAAGATAGAAGTCGTGAAAGACTTTGGCAGGGCGGCAATGTACGGGCCGCGAGCGGCTAACGGTGGTGTGATCCTCCTCACGACGAAGGCACCTGTCAAAGGTCGCCGGAAGATTAGTTTCAACACTTACTTTGGTATGGTGCAACGGCCGCATATTTATACAACGAACGCGAAGTTTGAAAATGATTTTCGCCAGCGGTTCTATAATAAATATGCGACCACTGAACAATTGCAGACCTATCCGCTCTATCTGCGTGACTCTACAAATAATGCCTACTATGGTCCTTCCAACTGGACAGATCTCTATTTTAAGAATACACCTGTATATGGCGTAAATGCCAGTCTTTCCAGTGGTACCGACAGAGCTAACTTCAGATTTGCCGCGGGCAATCAGCGTTCTGCCAATACTGCAGATAACAGCAAGATGGACAGGTACAACGCTATGTTCGAGATTAACATGGTGCCGCTGCAGGGCTTCACAGTATCTTCTATGATCAGTGCTTCAAGGCTGGAAAGAACACGGAGCAGATGGCTGCGTGACCGGTTTGCTGAAATGCAATACCTGCCTGATCTGAGCAGTCCGCTGCCACCTAATAAACAGTACTATGCGCAATACCTGGATCAGTTCACCAAGTCGTTCGACGATAACAAAACCAACGAGATAAACGGGTATTTTAAGATCAATATAAAGCCGTCCAACAGTCTGCAAATCAACTCGCAATTCGGGTTTGACTATAATGAAGGACTGAGAGACCTGTTCTATCCCAGTACCCTGCTGGAAACAGTCAACTACCTGTCTAACTATTTCGGGTATAATCAGCGGGTGATCTTCAATAACAGCATCACTTTTGATCATACCTGGAAAGAGAAACACCACGTGACTATTGAGGCAGGTGAAGGTTTTCAGGCAGACTATCACCGGTATAACTATGCTTATGCCTATAAAGGGCCTAATGACCTGATCCGTATTAACCTGTTACATTCAGACAATACAAAAGACGAATACCTGTCGCCGAAGTCATTCGATCATGCATTGATCTTCTCCTTCCTTGACAAACAACGCGCCCGTTTATTATCCTTTTATGGCCGTGCTGCATACGATTATAATGATCAACTGGACCTCTCCGTACTATTCCGGGCAGATGGTTCTTCCAGTGCGCAACCAGACAACTGGTGGTTGTTTACCCCCACATTTACTGCAGGATTGAATATTAAGAATATCTGGTTAAAAGATAACCATGCCGTCGACGCATTGAAGCTGCAAGCCAGCTGGGGAAGAGTAGGCAGGTTGATGCCGGACGACCGTTTTGGTGAAGGACCACAATATACTTCGGACCTTTCATTCAGCAATAACCCTGTTCGCTTCTCCTATAACGGTTTTCCTGGCATCAGCCGGGCCTACTCTTCCGGTTATATCGGGTATGGTATCACATGGCCTTATACAGACCAGTTGAATGTAAATGTCAGTGCCGGGGTGCTTGACAATAAGCTGCAGGTCTCCCTGGACCTTTACAATAAGACTGATCATAACATGCTGCTGGCGGTGCCTTTTTCGGCAGAATATGGCTATAACTTCCGCTACCGGAACGGAATGGCAGTCCGTAATCGCGGGATAGACCTCTCCCTGAAAGCATCTGTACTGCCTGCAAAGAGCGCTGTGCAATGGGTGCCTGGCATCACGCTTAACTACAACAGGAACACCCTGATCGCTTTACCGGATGGCATGCAGGAACTGACTGTTGCCAATGGCAGCAAATTGTTAAAAGTAGGTAATGCAATAGATCAGTACTGGGTACTGGAAAATGAAGGCATCTATAACCGCGACGCAGATATTCCCACAAGCAAGGAAGGAAAACGCCTCAACTACAAAGGCATTCCTCTGATGGCCGGTGATCCACGCTGGAAAGACATCAATGGTGACAATGTGATCGATGATAAAGATAAGGTCCTGAAAGGTCATGTATCGCCTGTCATCTCCGGTGGTTTTAACAATGATATCTACTGGAAAGGTTTTACGCTTGGTTTATCCTTCTATTGCGCACTTGGCAGAAAAGTAATGAATGCAGAAGTGGCCAACCGTTTTGACTTCATCAACCGGGAAGGCAAGATTGACATGAGTGCCGTGAAAGAGATCACGTTCTGGAGCAAGGTAGGCAACTACGACAAATACCCCTTGTACAATCCATGGAGCACGGTGGATGCATACCGTACAGATCAGGACCTGTTCCTGGAAAATGGTTCCTTCCTGAAACTGCGTACGCTGTCCCTGCAATATGACATGACCACGGCAAAGTGGTGGAACAAAAAAGGTAAGATCAACGGACTGGCGATCTATGCCACCGCTACAAATGTGTTTACAATCACTCCATATACAGGGGGCGACCCTGAGCTGGTCGATTTCAATGGTTTTGATACAGGCTATTCCCTGCCACTATCAAGAACATATACAATAGGGTTAAAAATGGATCTCTGATGAAACGCTTATTCCTGATAACAATCTTCTTCTATTGCACCACTTTTACCGGTTGCAAAAAACTGCTGGATATTGATTCTTCTCATGCTGTGTCAGAAGAGAATTTCTGGAACTCGCATGAAGATACACGTACAGCGCTGGTAGCTGTTTACGGCCTCTTACGTGCTGCCATGGCAGACAATAATGCCTGGTGGATGTATGGCGAGTTGCGTAAAGGGGATTTCTACGCCCTGCAACGGCAGGATATGAAAGCGATTATCCGCAATGACCTGCGGGCTGCTTATCCCTTATTGGAATCACTCTCCAACTGGCGTCGCTTTTATGCCGTGATCAATGCCGCCAATATGTTCCTGGAACATGTAGGTGAAGTGAGAGCACGTGATCCGAAATACTCCGAAGAAAATATGCGTGTGGACATTGCACAGATGCGTTGTATAAGGGCCTATGTTTATTTCTTCCTGGTGTCTGTATGGGGAGATGTGCCACTGATCACCTCATCACACGACGGCGAATTTGCTAATAAACCAAGAGAAGATAAGCAGACGGTGCTCGCATTTGTAGAGAAGGAACTGGTGCAGTCTGCCGCAGATCTTCCATATAAATACAGTGCCGATGATCCGCAACAATCAGGCGCTTACTATAATGAAAGCAGTACGCGCTGGTATGGTGTACTGGCACGTAAACACACCGCCTATGCTATACTTGCCCATGTGGCGGCATGGCAGGGGAAGTATGTTGATGCCTCTGTATATGGACAGTTTGTACTGGACAATTACTCTAAAGGCGGCAGCTACTATATCGGCACTGATGAACTGGTGAGTGGCAATGGGTTTTTCAAATGGAAGAAAGATAACCACATCCTTGCTTTCAATTTTGACTGGGGACATGTGGATGCTTCCTTCTCCGGTCACCTGGAAGAAATGACGCTGGCAGCACCTGTTATCAATAAGGCATTGCCGGATATCTACGTGCCCAAAGATACAATCCTCTCAGTGTTCGATCAGCCGGTGGATGAGCGTTTCAGCCTGGATACACTGACAGGTGTACCTACTTCTCAGCGCTACTTCTCCAACTTCAATAGTCAGATCCCCATCTTCAGTAAGATAAAAGTGATACAGGATGGTAATACTTCTGATCCTTCCTTCAGGATATATTCCAGCACTATCGTCATTACCCGCCTGGAAAACATCGCATTGCTGCAGGCAGAAGCACTGGCGGTAATCGGAGAACAGCAGCGGGCTATTGACTTGCTGAACACCATCAGAGACCTGCGTCGGATAAAACGTTATGATGCCGCCAGGGAGGGAGACCTCATAGATGCCATCTTCAAAGAGCGACGTAAAGAGTTGATGGGAGAGGGCTGGCGCTGGTTTGATCTCATCCGCTATAACAAGATCAAACAGAATGATCCTGCTTTTATGGACCTGATTGCCAGGGGTGGTATCTACTGGCCGGTAGCAGATGAAGTCATCAAACAAAATCCATTGATCACCCAGAATCCCTATTGGCAATGATAAAAATGATGAGATATATGATCAACGTAAAGATACTCCTGGTAGCAGGACTGGGAATACTATTGTTATCCCTGGGCTGTAAAAAGGACAGTGGGTACTACAGTTATCAGAATCAGCTGAGGGAGTTTGATGGCAGTACCCTTGAGTTCCTGCAAAGTGAACACCAGTATGATTCGTTCCTGCTGGCAGTGGAAAGGGTACACCTGACTGATACTTTGAAGTCTGGTCTGTACACAGTATTTGCACCTACTGATGCCAGCTTCAAACAGGCGATTGAAAATATGAATACGCTCCGCACTATTCAGGGGCGGGGACATATGTTCATCAGCACAGTGCCTTTTGAACAACTGGATACGCTTGTGAGCCGCTATATTATCCGGGATACATTTCCTTCCCGCGCAATGGTGTTACAGGATGGTATCGGGCTGACTGCTATCAGGTATAACTATCCCATGCATGGCAAGTTCAATCGTACGGATGCGGAAGGCCATGTGAACGGCGGGCCTGGTGTAATTAGATTCAGCGATACCAAAGGTGTGATCTACACCAATCGCTGGAGCAATGCTACCACAGTGGCTATTGATATTAAAACCAAAACAGGACTGGTGAATGTGCTGGATAAAGATCACATGTTTGGTTTTGACGAATTCATCCCCAGGATGAACCCTACGGTGTCTACTCCCTGGAATGAATTTCCTTTTTATATACCAGGTGTGATCGGACTGGAACAATTCAACCGTGGCGGTAATAAGGTGGCTTACCTGGACTTCTCACTGAATAATCAGGGAGGTCAGTACCGTCCTGCGGACCAGGTAGATATCACTACTGCTTCCAGCGAAAATGGTCTCAAGGTAGGTTGGACAGAGACAGGAGAGTGGATGGATTATACTGTGGAGGTAACAGAAACCGGTGAGTATGATATGACGCTGCGCTACGGTAGTGGCGGATCTGATGGCCGGGTGCACCTCGAAGTGGATGGAAAGCCAGTTGTAGGTAGCGCGCTGGTAATGCCCGGTACCGGAGGCTATGACAACTTCCGTGATATTACCACAACCATACAACTGACCGCAGGCCGTCATCTCATGAAGATATACTACGACTTTGCCAACTTCGATCTGCGTTTCCTCAAGTTCCTGCGCAAAGGTGCCCCAATGACAATACCTGGTGTGATCACCCTGGAAGATTTTGACGCCGGTGGAGAAGGGGTGGCATATCATGACAATAACACAGGCAACAATGGTGGTAAATACCGCCCATCTGAAGGTGTGGATATTGACTTCTCCAGAAATGAAGGCGGCGGCTACCAGGTAGGCTGGACAGAGACAGGAGAGTGGATGAACTACACAGTGATGGTAAAATCAACAGGCTATTATACTACAAATATACTGGCCGGTTCTAACAGGAGTGATGGCGTTGTGCATCTTGAGTTTGATGGAGTGGATGTTACAGGCCAGTTGAAAATGCCTAATACAGGCGACTATCATAAAAGACAGAACGTCACCACCAGTGTCTATCTCACCAAAGGAACGCATGTGATGCGCTTCTTTGTAGACCATGAAGGATTTGATGTGAAGTCTGTCACATTCCGGCCATTAAACTAAAACATTACTACCCATGCGACGACTTTTCATAATACTGTCTTTATCACTGTTATTTTTCGCCTGCCGGAAATGGGCAGCGGATGATCTCGACTATCTCAGCAAACGCGCGGTGTACAACCAGAAGGTATTCTCCCCTGTACTGGGAAGGACAACGTTATATTCCCAGATCTTTAATACAGATAATTCTACTACACCCATCAACTTCCGTATACTGAATGTCAGGTATAAAAAGGATGGTAAACCTACGAATGATTTTGATCAGAAAGTGGAAGCACTGGTCTGGAAGTCATCTTATACCGGTGAGGAAAAATCGTTGGCAGAGATAGAAGCCAAACGTGGTATAGAGACACATTCCGTTTTTGAGGTCAGACCCCAGTCAGGCGATTTTGTACTCTGGGCAGAAGCGATCGGTACGCCTATGCGTCAACAGCCTGATTCTGGTTATCTGTTTGATGTGGAAGCCTCCAATTCCGGTGGTACCAATATGTACAAGGACATCTCCCTGATGCCGTTCCGCGAACAGGCTTATTCACCTTATGAGTATGATGCCATCACAGGCGCGCACCGTGCGAATTATCCTAATCCTAATGATTCATCCGTATTTGAGCTGATCTATAATCACCCCGGTGTATACAATATGATAGATGATGGCACCAATCTGCAATTGAAAGGCGATAGTGTCAGGGTATTCTTTCATCGTAAAGGGAATGGCAATTCTTTATCCTTCAAGTTCATGGATAAGGACTCTTTGCCTATTGATCCTCAAAAGTTCAATCTCACTCCCTGGGATTCCCTCTTACATGGCTTCAATAAACAGATGACAACAACGGAAGTGACTTACGAGGTGGCTTACCCGATCCCTGCTATGCGCTTTAAAACAAGATATACAAATGGAGACGGCTCACAGGCGTACGTGAGGTTCAGCTTCACCAGGGTCGGCTTTGGAAATGTCAGGGAGACAGGTGTGCTGGACCTGAATTTCAATATCTATCAGAAAGGCGACTGGGAGATCATCTTCTATTTCAGGAATAATCCAAGGTTCAGGGATGAATGAGTTAACAACACAAAAAACTGTGACTATGCAATGTCTGCGTTTATATAAAATGATAGGACTGTTACTGTTGCTGCCGGTATTGGTGGCACAGGCGCAGGAGAAAATAATGGTGAAGGGCGTGGTAAGAGATGCCCAGACCAATGAGCCACTGGTGGGTGTAAGTATCATGGCTGGTACGCCACCTAAAGCGGTGGGTGTTACCAATGCGGCAGGTGCCTTCAACGTGTCTGTTGCACCGGATGCTGCGTTATTGTTCCGCTATATCGGTTTTTCCGATTATAAATTTAAGCTGAAAGACAAACGTGACCTGGTAGTGAGGCTGGTGGTAACGGAGAATAAACTCAATGAAGCAGTCGTGATCGGTTACCAGAAGAAGACCAGGGAAGTTACCACGGGTTCCGCAGTGATCGTAAGTGGTAAGGAACTGCAGGATATTCCTGTATCGAATGTAGAGCAGCTCTTGCAAGGGCGTGTAGCTGGTCTGAATATCCAGAACAATACCGGTACACCGGGAGGTCGCGGTATCATACAGATCAGGGGTTTGTCCAATATCAGCGTAACCGGTAGTGGTAATGATGCCTTTCTTTCTCCCACTTCTCCGCTGTATGTGATAGATGGAGTACCCGTAGAAGCAGACGCTAATTTTGAATACGGTTATCAGTCAGCGGGACCAGGTGTAAGCCCGTTGTCATTGATCCCTCCGGAAGATATCGAAAGCATGGAGATCCTAAAGGACTCGCAGGCGACAGCTTTGTATGGGTCAAGAGGTGCGTATGGTGTGATCCTGATCACGACAAGGCGTGGTAGTTCTCCAATTCCTATCGTAAGATATACAGGTAACTTCTTCATTAATAACCCTCCTAAACTGCGCCCTACCATTGGTGGTAAGGAAGAGAGAAGGATAAGGCTGGGTATGATCAATGGTGGAAATAATATGGAAGATATTTACAAGATCTCCAATCAACCTTTCCTGGCGGATAGTCTGAATCCTTATTACAACAACTCCACCGACTGGCAGAACGTTTTCTATGCCACTACTTACAACCAGACGCACAACGTGAATATCAGCGGTGGTGATCCTAAGTTTAACTATAAAGTAGACCTGGGGTATTATCATGAAAATGGGGTGATCCGCAATACGGGATTTGACCGTTATTCTATTAATACCAACATGCTGTATCAGCCGAATCCTAAATTCAGGGTGTTCACTACCTTATCTACACAGGTGGGTAAAAGGAACAAAGGTGATGGTAATGGCCTTACACAAAGTGGCGTATCGAATAATGCATCTGCTTCATCATTGTTGCCAGGACCTTCGTTTTACCAGAGCACTGCCGGCGTGTTGTCTGCACTGAACACAAGGAATGACAACAAAACGGGCAACGTACGTAGCAGTCTTGATGTGAGTTATCAGCTGGTACAGGGTCTGAACCTTGGTTCGAGCGTGAGTTATGAATATGCTTCCAATACGGAAGACAGGTTCACGCCTGCAGAGGCGCATAATGATTTCTCACAGATCTATGCTTACAATGACCGGAAGTACACACTGTACAACCGTAATACGATATCATACAACTATGTCCTTAATACAAACCATAATTTCTTCATTTCTGCTTTTAACGAATTCTATAACCGCGGCTTCCAGGCACAGGTGATTCAGCAGGAGAAAACGCCGAATAACCAATACGAAGGGCCGCTCGGTTATGATGGATATGCTTCCCGCGGGGGAGGTCTCCTGGATAACTACAGCAAACAGCACGTGGCCTCCTTTGCAGGAACATTTTCCTACAATTACAAGCAGAAGTATGTACTGGATGTCAGCTACCGTATGGATGGTACCTCCAGCAGCGGTTTCGAAGATCCTTACTCAAAGAACCCCGCCATCGGTATCCGTTGGAACTTCAATAAGGAACCGGGGTTGAGCGATGTTAAATGGCTGACCTATGGTTCCTTGCGTGGTAGCTGGGGACAGAACATCGTACCTACCGGAGATATCTTTTCCATCTATGGTACCTATGACCCCCGTGGTACTTACAATGCGAATCCCCGCTTAGGTATCAACTTCGGTCAATTACCGAATACCTATCTGCAGCCTACAGCCACGACGCAGTATAACTTTGGTTTTGAAGCAGGCTTCTTTGACAGCAGATTAGAGGTGATCTTCGACGGTTACTATAAAACAGTGAAGAACCTGCTGCGTACCAAATCATTGTCCAATATTACCGGCTTCAATGAGATCACAACCAATGAGACTTCACTGATTAACTATGGGTATGAGCTGACCTTTACCTTCCGGCCACTGCCGCGTACCAGTGCAGTGCAATGGACGATCTCCCTGAATGGCGCATTGAATAAAGATGTGCTGACCAGTCTTCCGAATGGTGCAAGACAACTGGTGCAATACGATAATACGACTAATCAGCATACCCTGTTCCGTGTAGGGCGTAACAGCCTGACCAACTACCTGCTGAAAACGGAAGGTGTTTACGCCACTGATGCAGATGTGCCTGTAGATCCTGCCACGGGTCAACGTTTCCGTACAGCGAGTGGTACTTACTTTAAAGCGGGTGATCCTATCTGGAAAGATGTGGATGGCAACTACATCCTGGATGGAAATGACTATGTACCTGCTGGTAATTCACAACCGCTGATCACGGGTGGTATACAATCTTATGTGAACTGGAAGAACTTCTCTCTCAACATCAGCACTTCTTTCACACTCATCAGGGATATCCTGAACAATGCATTCGCAGAAAGAATGCAGTTCCTCGGAGATCCTTACAATAAGAAAGCGATGGTTGATTTCAGTGATGTAGACTATTGGAAAGGACCAGGTTCTACAGCAAAGTATCCTAATCCTTTTGATTACAAGCGCTACAACGACATCAGGCCTTACCGCTATGATCAGACGCTGATACAGGAAGATGGTTCATATTTCAAAGTGAATACGTTAACGCTGGCTTACCTGGTGAACAGGAAGTTCACCAGCCGTTACAGCATCAACTCCGTCCGCATGTACCTGTCTGCCAATAACCTGATCACCTTCTCGCCTTACAGTGGTCCTAACCCGGAGAACGTATCTGCCCTGGGGCGCGACCAGTCGGGAGGTTATCCTATTGCCCGCAGTTACAACTTCGGGATGAATGTTGAATTCTAATGTTTTTAAAAGTATTGCTATGCTCCGGAGGTTTATTTATATCACTGCCTGTTTGCTGCTTTGCAGTCAGTTCGGGTGTAAGAAGTTCCTGAATGTGCAGCCGCTGGACCGGCTTTCAGGAAATACGTTCTTCAAGTCAGCGAAAGATGTGGAAGATAATATCTGGGATATCTATGGCCTGTTCAGGGATGCTTCAGGTTCCTGTCCGCTGTTTGCACTGGCAGGAGAGGCGAGAGGAGGTATGCTGGCCATGTCGCCAAAGGGCGACGGGGCTGACAGGACCTTCGTGGAATATGTGGCCAAGAATGACCTGATACCTGTCATTTACAGACCACCTGGCAAGGACTTCTGGGACATCTTTGATCTTTATATGCTGGCCGACTGGAAGCCATTCTATCGCGTCATACAGGCCTGTAATATCCTGATCTATGAAGTAGACAGGCGTGCCATACCCGATCTGAATGACGCCCGTAAAAGGACTTATAAAGCAGAAGCCACCTTTATGCGTTGTCTTTCCTATTTCATCATGGTAAGGCTATGGGGCGATGTGGTATACTATACAGATGCTTATCACCAGGCGCCTTTGCCAAGGGAAAAGATGGTGACGGTGATGAATAATTGTATTGCCGACCTGACAGCTGTATTGGGAGACTTGCCCTGGACCTTTACAGAACCTGCTTATCAGGGTGCCCGTACCAGCAGGGGATCGGCCGTTGGATTGCTGATGGAAATGAATATGTGGAACGCCGGTTTCGACAAAGCAAATGCACAGAAGTATTACCAGACGACTGCAGATCTGGGTAATGACCTGATGAACAGCGGTGCTTATATGCTGTTGCCGATAGAAGAGTCGTTCACGATCTTCAAGGGCCGTTCAAGAGAAAGCCTGTTTGATATTGTGATCAGCTCCAACTATGGAGAAGGGCTGGCAGAGAAATGGAATGACCTTTCTGAGCTGGTAGTACATTATCCGTATAAACGCCCCGCCTCGAATCATCAGTACAGTTTCTGTTACTTCCGTGCAGAGTACCTGCGCCGCCTGTATCCCTCTGGCGTACCTGATGCCAGGATACAGGTGTGGTTCGACTCCCAGATGTTTTCCAACGACGGTACTTTCATGTTCCTCAAGTATAACAGTCTTTATGAACAGGGTAATGCAGACGTGAATGTGGATAACAACCTTATCGTGCTACGGTATGCCGGCGCCGTGCTGTTAAGAGCGGAAGCACTGGCAGAACTGGGACAGGCCGATGAAGCTATCCGCCTGATGAACATGATCAGGCAGCGCGCGAAGACCACGCTATACCAGGGAGGAGCAGGCCAGGCCCTGAAAGATGCCATTTTCACCGAAAGGGCAAAAGAGCTGATGATGGAAGGGCACTATTATTTTGACGTAGTACGTACCGGCCGGGTAACGAGCCAGCAATGGTGTTACTATCCGCTTACACAGGCGCAATTTGACAATGGTGGCTGGACATGGCCTATCAACTCTGCTGCGCTGGATAACAATCCCTATATGCAACTGAACAATTATTGGTTAAGATAAAACAATACTTATGCGGACAATACTGTGCTTTATGGCTGCCCTGTTACTGGGTTTGTGCGCCTGTAATAAAGATAAATACTTCCAGGATTCCGGTATCCACGATCCTGCTTTTAAAGGAACTACGATGGACTACCTGGACGCCGTGCCTTTCTATTTCGACAGCGTGGCTACGATAGTGAGACTAGCCGGCATGGAAGAGGTGTTTAAACGTGATACGCTTACATTCTTCGCTCCCACTGACAGAAGTGTACTACGGCTGATGCGGAGCCTTAACTATGATCTGTACCGTTTGGGTCATGATACCGTGAAGGCCCTGTCGGATGTACCGAAGGAGATCTGGTTTAAATACCTGCAACGGTATATGTTCCATGGCAGTAATCAGCTAAAGGACTATCCGCAGATAGATTACAACCTGATGAATACTTATCCGGGGCAAGGGTTCCTGTCGTGGAATGGCACGCCTATGAACATCGGCGTTGTATATCACGATGATAACGGTGTCAAATATGTCGGATACCGGCAGATCTCCATCGCTTGTATCCCGGACCCTGCAAGGCCCAGGGAGAACTGGATCATTGATTATGTAGCCTCCTGTAATATCACTACTTACAATGGAGTGGTCCACACACTGACTGATGATCATTACTATTTCGGATTCCAGGGAGATCTCTTCATTGCGGATATGATCTCAGTAATGGAAAACGGAGGTTAATAAAAAGCACGTATCACATGAGAATAATTTCAATGGCAGCGCTGTTAATGATGCTTTTCATAACAGCCTGTAAAAAAGATAAAGTGTATGAGGATCCTTATGCCGGAGGTAAAGAATCACTGGGCGTAACGCTAAGTACGGAAATACCCAATCCGTCGGAGGCTGCACCAGGTACTGTGATCACCTTTAAAGGCAAGGGGCTGATGAAACACAAAGATTCCCTGCTGTTCAACTTTAATGGAGAAGCCGCGGAGATTGTAAAAGTGGATTCTACCGGCATACAGGTGAAAGTGCCTGCTACAGCCAGTACCGGTGTGACTTCTGTAACGATCGGCGACCAGATCTTCTTCGGACCTCTTTTCAGGGTGAAGGGCAACCTGGACATTGATAACAACTATAAGGTGGTGGTAGGCGCCAACAGCTGGGTGAGTGATGTATATCGCTTCGCGGATGGCAGAATATTGTTGGTAGGTGATTTCCTGGATTATGAACGTAAGGGCATCGTAAGACCTATCAGCAGAATTGTACTGACCTCCCGCGACGGTGAAATGGATCGTAGTCTGCAGTCAGGCAGAGGCGCAGACGGCTCGCTGAACAGTATAGCGGCATTACCTAGCGGTAAGCTGGTAGTAGGCGGCAGCTTTGCTTCCTACGATATTCACCAGGCAGAGGCCCACAATATCACTGTACTGAATAGTAACGGTTCGCTTGACTCCATGAGTGTGAACACTTTTACTAAAAAGGACACCGTACCTTCTTTCAATGGCGGTACTGATGGAAGGATCAGCCGGGTCTTTGTATATAATAACCGTATTACCGCTGTCGGTAGTTTCAATTATTATCTGCGCTTCGTATATGACAGATCAGATTATCTGCAGGAAAGAGATTCACTCGTTACTGACAGTATCCTGGTACGCCAGCTGATACGCTTTTATCCAGATGGTACGCTGG
The DNA here is from genome assembly GCF_003014595.1 of Chitinophaga ginsengisoli. Lineage (GTDB taxonomy): Bacteria > Bacteroidota > Bacteroidia > Chitinophagales > Chitinophagaceae > Chitinophaga > Chitinophaga ginsengisoli. The sequence goes on from NZ_PYGK01000006.1 coordinate 150,917, forward strand.
ATACTTCCTTTAACTATGACCTGGTGCGCCACAGGAGTTTTGATGGCCCTAATGGGCCTATCAGTGATGCGTATCAGCAGGCTGACGGGAAGATCATCATCGTGGGTCGCTTTACCCGCTATAACGGCCAACCGGCACCTTATATCGCACGTTTGAACCTGGATGGTAGCCTGGACCCCGGCTTTGGTGGCAGTGGCGCTGACAACGATATTATTTCTATCCGTTATAATGAGACTACACAACGATTTGTACTGGCGGGCAACTTTGATAAGTTCGATGGTACTGCACATAGTGGGTTGGTGATGTTGCGGTCGGACGGTACACCGGATGAGCAGTTTGTTGCTGCACCGAGAGCAAGTAATGAACTGTACTACTGCGCACAGCAGTTAAGCAATGGACTGATAGTTGTTAACGGTAGTTTCACCCGCTACGACAATGTACACCGCAGTGGGTTTATGGTGTTGGACAAAACCGGCAAACTGGCGCAGGGATATAACAATACCGCTGATTTTTCAGGTGTCCTGCTCAGGGTATTTGAAACCATCAACACCTCCGGACAAACGCAGGCCCTCATTTTGGGAAGGTTTAGCCGCTTTAATAATAAAGAGATCAGTAACGTGGTCCGCCTGTTATTCAAATGATAAAATTATCCGCATATATGAAGAATTTCAACCGGCTGGCAGTGATCATTACGGTTATACTGCTTTCAGCCTGTAACAAGGGCTATGACAGGTTGCTCGATGAGAGGGAATATGAAGATACGACAGGTGTGACAGGTAAGCAGCCGAAAATACTGTTTCTCGTGGTAGATGGCGCCCGTGGGGAATCAGTACGGAGTGCGCAGGCATCACACCTGCTTGAACTGGGCGATAATGCTATCTATTCCTGGAACAGCATCAGCGATACCCTTAGCCTGGATGCTACCGCATGGGCCGATCTGCTGACAGGTGTACGTAAGGAAAAACATGGTGTGGTAAAAAGTGATTTCAGCGATAACCGGCTTGGGCAATATCCTGTCTTTTTCAAATACATTAAAGCACGTATGCCTGCATTCAGAATAGCGGCGTATAGTGCTACAGATTCGCTGGGTAAAATGCTGATCACCGATGCAGATGTGAACCGGACCTTTAGTAATGACGATAACGCAACAGAACAGGCCATCCTCGATGAACTGAAGATAGATACGGCAGGATTGGTTTTCGGTCAGTTCAGTCAGGTGGCTACCGCCGGTAAGACTTATGGTTATGATGCCAGCATACCGGAATACAAGGCAGCTATCCTGCATGTGGATGAATATATTGGCAACATTATGAATGCGCTGCGGCAACGTAAAAACTATCAGCATGAGAACTGGCTGGTGGTAGTAACATCCGGCAAAGGCGGTCCTTTCAACATCTCTCCTGATGACGATGATGGCACCATTCTCAGTAATCCGAAGGTGAACACTTTCACTATTTTCTATTCCCCCCGTTATATGCCAAACTTTATAGACAGGCCTTATACGGGAGCCCGTTATACCGGCAAGGCGGTACGCCTCTATGGTAAAACAGCTACGGATGCTGTATATGCAACCATTGATACAGGGAAGGAAGACCTGGCCATTGGCAAGACCAATGAAGTGACCATTGCACTAAAGATCAAAAAGAACAAGACTGTTTATGGTGATTATTCCTATACCTATCCTAATATCATTGGAAATAACCTGTCGCTGGACTGGTGGAAGAATACCGGCTGGGCCATGTCCCTGGAAACAAACGGCTGGGGTGTACACTACGGGCAGGCCGGCGCTGGCTTTAACATGGTGACCGGCGCCAATATCAGTGATGGTAAATGGCATGACCTGACAGCGGTGTTCCTGAACAGGGACAATAAACGTTTCATCCGGCTGTTCACCGACGGCAACTTTAATACGGAGACGGAGATCACTTCTTACGGCAACTTTGATACGAACGATCCGCTGACACTGGGATATGTACCGGGCAATGTAACAGATGATAACCGCTGGCTGAATGCCTATATTACGGAGATCCGTTTCTGGCGGGCTGCCTTGCCAGACGATGTGATCAAGGAATATGTCTGTGCAGAGGAATTACCAACTTCTCATCCTTATCATGACTACCTGATAGGATACTGGCCCTGCAGGGATGGTTTTGGCGGCGTATTCAGGGATCAGTCGGAATACAAGCACGATTTTAAGATACATAATAACTACCAGTGGGACGACTTCAGTGACCTGATGTGCCCCAGCTCAGCCTCCAACCTGTCGCAGCTTGTACCGCAACCGGTGGATGTGGCACGGCAGATCATGAACTGGCTGCAGATAGCGGTAGATACCAAATGGCAGATGGACGGCAGGGTATGGGTAACATCCTACACCTCTATCTGATTATATTTTTTTAACTGCAAATACGCTGATATGAGTCGCAATATGCTCCCTGTGTTGTTACTGCTGCTGTTGTCCGGTATATTGTCCTGTAAAAAGGATGATAAGTTCCAGGATGAGCAGCTAAGCCCTGTGAATGTGTCCATTCAAAGCACAAACGGGCGGATAGCCGTGCCTTCGGGCAACAATTATATTAAGACAACAGATTACCTCAATATACCAGTTAAGATCGTACTCTCTGCTGCTGCGCCGAAGATCTTCACGATGGATGTGCAAGTGAACAATGATACTATCATGCACATGATAGAACAGCAGCAGCTGGGAGATGCGGTATTGCTGGAAGATGTCTATTACCAGTTGCCCAAAACGGCGGAGATCCGGTTTGGCATAGATACGTTTACATTGCCTTTGCAGATCAGTATGCAGGCTGTTGAACGGTATTATGGCAAGACGCTGGCGCTGGCAGTGGGCCTTTCTGATGTTGGTAAGGGCAATACGCTGGATGCCAAAGGTAAGATGGCTATTTTGCTGATCAACACCACAGAAATTATCCGGCAGGAAGATATTCATTATATCTCCTTTACGGCGGCAGGTAGCGTGTTACAGCAACCTTCGGGGACTGATCATACGCTGGGCACCAACGAAGTGGTACTGCCGGTGAGTGTAACGCTGGGAGGAGTAGCAGGTGGCGCCTTTACCGTGAATGTCAGTGCAAGTCCTGATACAGCGCAGAAACTGATAGACAACGGTACATTGAGCGGGTCTGTGTTGCTGAAAGAAGGAGATGATTACAGCATCCCATCGACGCTGACATTCCCTGCCAATACCAATACGGCAAGATTTAACCTGGTGGTGAAAACAGATGCATTGAAAAGGAATGCACAGAATAAACCAGTGCTGGCATTAAGTCTTAGCAGCCCCACCCGGCACCTGCTGGATGCGGAACGTAGTGCCATTGTCATGGCATTGGATCCTTCCAGACTGATTGAAACAGATATCACCAATACCAATATCAGTTATAAGACACAATATGAGAACACCAGTAATGCGAATGAAACATCAGGTAAGCTGATCGACAACAACATCAACTCGAAGTTCCTGTTGTTTAATTTCTCTACTGTTTGGGCGCAGCTGGAGTTTGCCACTCCGCAAACTACCGGCGCCTATACCATGACGTCTGCCAATGACGCCCCGGAACGTGATCCCAAGAACTGGACACTGGAGGGGTCGGACAATGGTACCGACTGGACGGTGTTAGACACACAAACGGACCAGTCTTTTGGCTCCAGGTTCCTGACGGTGAAATATACATTCAACAACCAGGTAGCGTTTAAATTCTACCGCCTGAATGTATCTGCCGTGAAAAACAGCACATTATTCCAGCTGGCCGAGTGGCGGCTTTTAAAACGTCCATAATACTTTTCCTGTTCCCTCAGAATCAGGAGGTTTAGATCCAGAGGCCGGTTATTGCCGGCCTCTTTGTATGTGAACAATACGGGAGTAGTAGGTTTAATAAGATCAGGTTCTGATCAGGTACAAACTTCGCTTAAGCTTCGCCTTAACAATGTTTCACCTATGTTCATCTTACGTTCATCCTACGTCTGTGAACGTAGGATGAACGTAAGATGAACATAGGTGAAACATTGTTTGTACGGTATCTGAACGAAGTTGAGGTGATATCTGGACGAGTTTATATGCAAGATAAACCGAAAAGAAGAGGAGCTGAAATCGGCAGCAGATTTGTATAAGATTATCTTTGCACAGACGGGATACCCCAGAAATAATAAAAAACATGAAAATAACACTGTTACAAGGCGATATTACCAAAATGGAAGTAGATGTTATTGTCAATGCGGCAAATACGTCCCTATTGGGCGGAGGCGGCGTAGACGGCGCGATCCATCGGGCGGGAGGACCAGCCATTCTGGAAGAGTGCCGTAAGATCAGGGATAAACAGGGAAGGTGTGCCGTAGGAGAAGCAGTGATTACGACAGCCGGCCGGTTGCCTGCGAAGTATGTTATTCATACGGTAGGGCCCGTGTGGAATAAAGGAAGTGATGAAGAGAAAGCATTACTCAGGGATGCTTATCAGAATAGCCTACGGCTGGCAGTCAGACATGATGTGAAGACCATTGCCTTCCCCAATATCAGTACAGGGGTATACCGTTTCCCTAAACAGGTGGCTGCGGAAATAGCGGTAGCCGCTGTGACGGATTTCCTGAGAACGGATAACAAGATAAGTAACGTGATATTCGTTTGCTTCGAAAAAGATAATTACGACATCTATTCTCAACTGCTTACCCAACAGGGAACCATATAGGCTTCCGCAGTACAGTGTGGATCAATGATACGGAGCGTGATGGCATATAAGGGCAGTCACGCTTTTCTTTTTTAAGATTCATTTAGTACTTTTTCCGGTAAAGTAACTGACCATGAAAAAATTCCCGTTATTCGTACTCCTGTTCTGTTTTACTGTACCGGTGCTTGCGCAACAATTCAATGGCCTGGATATGAACCTTGGCAACCTGTACCGTTTATCCGATGCAAAGACCCGCTCTATCAGCCCGGAAAATCTTACCGGGGAGAAAGGTAAAGGAGGGATGGCTACTCCTCAGAAAGATGCAGCTGTCAATACCGCTAATGCCTCTCATGCAGCGCGTGAATTGGGGCAGGGATGGAAGGTGAATCCTTTTGTTATTATCAAACCAGGACAAACATTTACGCTCGGAGAAATAAGCGGTCCGGGCGCTATTCAGCATATCTGGATGACACCGACCGGTGTATGGCGTTATTCTATCTTGCGGATATACTGGGATGATGAAAAGGAACCATCTGTAGAATGCCCGGTAGGCGACTTCTTCGGCATGGCCTGGAATGAATACGCACCCTTGAATTCTATGGCAATCACTGTCAATCCCGGGAGTGCCTTTAACAGCTATTGGATGATGCCTTTCCGGAAGAAATGCCGTATTACGATGGAGAACATCAATACAGAACAAATGACACTGTATTACCAGGTGGATTATACGCTGACAGATGTGCCTGATGATGCCGCCTACTTCCATGCACAGTTCCGGCGTACAAATCCTGATACCACATCAGATTATGTGCTGGTAGATAACATCCGGGGAAAGGGACAGTATGTTGGCACCTTTATGGCCTTGGGAGTGAATAATTCCGGCTGGTGGGGAGAAGGAGAGATCAAATTCTTTATGGACGGTGATACGAAGTTTCCCACCATTTGCGGAACAGGTACGGAAGACTATTTCTGTGGCTCTTATAACTTCGATAGGGGAGGTAAGTATACGGAGTTCTGTACGCCTTATGCAGGCTTGCACCAGGTGATACGTCCTGATGGTACGTACCGGGCGCGGCAGCGTTTTGGCATGTATCGCTGGCATATCATGGACCCTATCCGTTTTGAAAAGGAACTGCGGGTAACTATCCAGGACCTGGGCTGGAGGGAAGGAGGAAGATATCTGCAGCAGCATTCAGATATTTCTTCGGTTGTATATTGGTACCAGACAGAACCGCATCAGCCATTCCCGAAACTACCAGTAAAGGATAAACTGGAAGTTTATTAGGCGAGGGCTTTCGCTAACACATTTTCCAGCTGTTTGCACAGTTCACCAAAGCTGGAAGGTTTGGTCAGGAAATGTGATGCGCCCAGTTCGGCAGTTTCAATGCCATCTTTTTCTCTTAACGAAGTGGTGAAAATAACGACAGGAATATTACAATAGGTAGTGTTCTTTTTGATTGCAGCCAGGAACTGTTTGCCATTCATCTTAGGCATGTTCAGATCCAGGAAGATAAGGTCGCATTGGAGGCTGCCACTTTCCAGCATCCGTAAACCTTCTTCTCCATCGGAAGCAAAGTGGCAGGTAGCGGCGCTATCCACAATGGACATGGCCTCTCCAAAAAGCTCCTGATCATCCATGTCATCGTCTACCAGTAAAATTACTTTTTTTGCCATACGTGCCGCAAAATTAGTGATAAATCGCCAATCTATGGCGGGTTTAGACAGAATGTTTATGCGTGCCAGATATTAGAAAAATGGCAAATGAGTATGTTACTTGGCCGATGTAGTATATACTGCAGTAAAGATATGTAAGTTGCTGCTGCAGGATGATCATATACTGCTGCAAGGTTACCTCTCCGTCTCACAGCCCTTGCAGCAAACGCAGTACGGGTAGATGCGTTGCTAATATGATAAAATAGAATGGCTTATGATTATTATTAATTGTTGTAACTTTTTTTGAAGGAAATATCGTATATTCAATAGTCGCAAATAGTCTATAATGCAATGCTGCACTGGGATTTCAGTGTTGCAGGGAACCCAGCTGATCCCCTGTAGGGTACGTAAAAAGTTAACCTGATTGAAATGGAAGACAATGTTTACTGGCGCATACTCAACGCGCTGTCTTTGAAATTGTGTTCATGCTTTACTCACCCAGGTGTTCAGGTAGTTAACCGCCAACATTACTGCAATGATTCCGCAGCACAATCTGTAAGCTGGTTGAATATGCATCCCGGATAGATAGTATGAATGCAATTGTCCCTACCAAGTTCTCTTCCTCATTTAATAATAACTAACATGAAACTAGACGTTAACTTTAATCCACTCTTGACATTTCAACAAACTGAAACTGTACCTGCAGCCCTTGAGCATTATCTGTCATCAGAGAAACCTCCGTTATTTTATACTGCGCCCCAGTGCAACGTATTGATACAGCAAATGCAGCTTTTTGAAAGAAATTTCTGGTATACTGTTATCAACGCCACAGAAGATAACCTGCTACTGAGATTTGACCTGGTACCTGGTCTGAGCAAATTATTGATCTACACTATTCAGAATGATGATGAAATGATGTTCCTCCATCAGGACATAGGAATTGATATCGGAGAGAACGACTATTGTTACCTGGGAGGCGGCTTTCAGTCAAAAGACCTGCGGGTGCTGGTAAGTAAAGGTACATACCAGTCGCTGGCTTTCCCTTTCTCTCCTGAACAGGATGATAGTGAAGGTATGAAGAGTGCAGAAACTTTTTCGTTCGTAAACAAATTTCTTTTCGCGCTGGGTCTCCTGAATACAGAGACCAGGAAGTAGCGGGAAGATGCCATTTATTCTATCATAAAAACCTTACCAATATGCCAATTGAGTTCCGATTGCCTGACCATTTAGTGCAGGACGTTGTGGTAACGCATGCCGTACCGGCTTGTTACCGTAAAATGAGATTGCCCATTGAAGATACTGCAGCATTGTTCTTATCCGGTAAGTGGGGTGCTTTGCTTAAACAGAAGGTACAGGTTGCAGATAGCTTTTATTGCGAGTTATATGCTGAACCGTTGACTGATATGGAATTGTTGCTCTCTGTCACAAAGCCGGTCATTATTATGCAGACAATGATGACCGGCAGCATACGTATTATACATGGAGACAACCGCATGCAGTTGCAACCAGGAAAGGTAGGTATGCAGTATCTGACCCCGGGTGTTACTTACACTATCAGCCTGACGGCAGGACAACACTACCGCAGCGTTTATTTCCAGGCGCCTGCGACCATGCTGGAAGAGCTGAGTGATACCTATCCGCAGCTGACTGACATGTTGCAGACCGTAAAGGCCGGTAATGGATTTTCGGCACATCTGCCCTACATCCGGTTGAGCGCCGCTATGCGCAGCGAAATTGAGAAGATGAAGAATTGCCCGCTGACGGGTCAGGCACGTGCGCAGTACTACAATAATCGCATCAGTGATGTGGTGATCGCTTACCTGGATAGTATGCACCGTATTACTTTACAGGATAGCAGGCTGATATTGCTGCATGAAAAAGAGATCGACGAGTTTATTGAAAGGGTGGATAAATGCCCGGAAGAACATGTGAACGTAGAACAACGCGCACATGCCCTGGGATTGACAGAACGTGCATTGGAAAATGCTTTTAAGTTGAAGCTGGGCAGTACGGTGAAGATCTATATACTGCAGCAGCGTGTAGAAAAGGCCAAACAACTTTTGCTGGCTACCATGCATACAATAACAGACATTGCGATGGAGGTTGGTTATGCTGATCCTTCTTATTTTATTCGGGTTTTTAAACAGACCGAGGGCGTTACGCCAGGACGGTATAGAAGTGATCACAGTGCGGCTATATAGCTGTATATAGGACAAAAGAAATAAAAAGTTGCCGACTATTTGCCGCCTTTGTGCTATCCGTTTTATTCATGACTAGCGATATTTGAGTTATAAGATTATCCCCTGTATAAAAAGCCATTACATTCAGCATAGTTAATACCACAAAAGAAGTATTCTTATGAAAGATCTCTAAAGAGCCTTGTTTGTAGATTGATTTTCAGGTCTTCTTTAAACCGTCATAGCGTAACATATTTTGCCTTTTCATAATAATGCGGGCAGGCATTCTTCCGGGATGCTGTTTTCCTCAACTACTTACGGAGTAAGTATGCCTGCAGGAGATCAATCAGCCGGATGTCCACTCCTTTGCCTGTGCAAAGGTTTGGAATCCGCTGACTGAGAGGGGCCGAACAGCTTTTTTTAATGGTATATTGAGGATATTTAGCTGTTCTGCCTGTCCAGGCGGGACATTCTGAACTGACTACATTATAGCCCATGGAGATGGTCATCCGATGGGGTACCCATCAAAATGTGAAGCTTGTTCGTAAACATTTTTTAAGCGTTAGTCTTTCAGCCTGCCGCCTTTCTTTATCCATTGCATCAACCCCGCTGAATGGCGGGCTGTACTTCCGCAATACAGTTATATATTGACTCAATGTTCCCTCGTTAACCTCGTGAGTCAGTGACTGTATTTTTAATCGTTCCGGGAGAATTGCCATCAGGCTTTTTTCCCGGAATTTGTATTTTCTTTCCGCTGCTCACAACCTGTCCTGGAAATGCCCGGTATTTGTTATCTTATAGCCCACAAATCAACTCTCCATGAAGTATCCTGCATTATTATGCTTAGCGTTATGCTGCCTGTTCCTGCAGGCTTATGCCCAGAAAAGGGTTCACGTTATACCAGAACCGGTGTCTGTACAAGAACAACCGGGTGAATTTATTGTCGACAATAATGTCGCTATTACTACCACATCAACGGATAAACAGCTGGCCGGTACCCTGCAGTGGTTTTCCGACCATGTAAACACCGCCACCGGGTTCCGTTTAAAACAAACGCGGCAGCCGGGTGCAAAGGCGATTAACATCGTCCTGAAACAGGGCGAAAAAGCGGAAGGGTATACCCTTGCTGTAACACCCAAAGAGGTGACCCTGACGGCAGGGAGTCCGGCAGGTGTTTTTTACGGCTTGCAGACCTTATTGCAACTGCTGCCACCGGATATTGAGAGCAGCAAACAGGTGGCCCGCACCTGGACAATTCCCTGTGCCACCATTACAGACTATCCCCGGTTTGGATGGAGAGGACTGATGCTGGACGTAAGCCGTCATTTCTATACGAAGGAAGAGGTGAAGCGCTACATAGATGAAATGGCTAAATACAAGTACAACATCTTCCACTGGCACCTGAGCGATGACAATGGCTGGCGTATAGAGATCAAGAGCCTGCCGGAGCTGACGAAGACCGGTGCATGGCGTGTACCACGTACCGGCAGATGGGGCAATTTTGAAGTGCCTCAACCGGGAGAAGCTGCCACTGACGGTGGTTTCTATACACAGGAAGACATAAAGGAGGTGTTAGCCTATGCCCAGGCCCGTTATATCACCATCCTGCCCGAAATAGATGTACCTGCACATAGCCTGGCTATGATCGCTGCATATCCTAACCTGTCCTGTACCCAGTTGCAGTACAGCGTCAATCCTGGTAGTCATTTCTATAAAGCTGAAGACAATGCATTATGTATAGGCAATGATTCTGTTTTCCTGGTACTGGATAAGGTCTTCACCGAAATAGCCGCCTTATTCCCGTTCAACTACATTCATGTGGGCGGAGATGAAGCGTATAAAGGCTTTTGGGATAAATGTCCGAAGTGCCAGAAAAGAATGGGAGAAGAGCATCTGAAGAATGTAGATGAGCTGCAGAGTTACTTTGTGAAACGGATGGAAAAGATGCTGAAAAGCAAAGGTAAAAAGCTGATAGGATGGGATGAGATCCTGGAAGGTGGATTAGCCCCTGAAGCGACCGTTATGAGCTGGAGAGGTATGAAAGGTGGTATTGAGGCAGCAAAACAGAATCATCATGTTGTCATGAGCCCCTGGGCCTTTTGTTACCTCGACCTGTACCAGGGAGATCCTGCTGCGGAACCACCCACCTATGGTATGTGTCGTTTGACTGATTCATACAACTACGATCCGGTACCGGAAGGAGTAGAGGAGCAATACATCCTCGGCGGACAGGGAAATCTGTGGACAGAATCCGTGTCAAATTACAGGCATATTCAATACATGACCTGGCCAAGAGCATTGGCACTGTCAGAAGTATATTGGAGCCCGAAATCAAAGCGCAACTGGGACGATTTCATCAACAGAATGGAAATGGAATTCGTACGCATGGATACTGCCCATATTAAATATTCGCGTAGTGCCTGGAATGCGATCGTAAATCCTCAGCAAAACAATGGCGGAGAAGTGTCAGTACAGTTATCGACCGAGATCAAAGGATTGGACATCTATTACACGTTTGATAATTCTGATCCTGATAACTGGTACCCGCGTTATACGGGACAGCCACTGGTTTTTCCAAAGGGAGCAACAAATTTGAGTATCATTACTTACAGGAATGGAAAGCCGGCAGGAGAGCAGGTTACCGTTAGTAAAGAAGAGCTGTTAAAACGATTAAAAGATAACTGATTAATACCCAGCCGGGTAATTGTAAAAGCGTCGTCTGAGTTATCAGACGGCGCTTTACTGTATTACATATATAATATTTTTATTCTTTTTTCAGAAAACAATTCCTTACTTTGAATAGAAATTTAACTATCCGGAAAACCTGATGACGATACCAATTAGGAGCTTACTTCCCTCGGTAGCTCTAACCATTATTTATTGCCTGGTCTCTTCTATTTTTATTCATGCAAAGAATAACAGTATTACAGACAGTGAGCTTTGTACCCAGCCAATAGGAATGCAAGTGAACAACAGGAACAGTGGGGGGGCTGGAGCCCGTGACATGGATACAACGCCTGTTGTTACTACTATTTCTACCACTGCTGCCAATGGTATTTATGGTGTTGGAAGCACAATTATCTTTCATATTACTTTCGATCATGTGGTGAGGGTAAGCGGTGGGACGCCAGCCCTGACATTGGCCACAAATGCAAATAGCACTGCTTTATATATTTCCGGAGATAGTACCAATACCCTTGCTTTTGCCTATACTGTAAATACAGGAGATACCACTGCCAGACTGGATTATACTGGTACGGATGCATTGCTCTTCAATGGCGCTGTTATTCGTGGTAGTGGTGGCTCCATTGCTTCATTGTTATTGCCTGTACCCGGTAGTGCAGGTTCTATTGCGGGACAGCGTTCTATTGTCATTGATGGAAATGCACCTGCCGCACCTGTGATTAGGATACCTGTCAGCAATACCATCTTCAATACGACCGATATGCTCATCAGTGGTACAGCTGAACCGAATAGCCAGATCACTGTATATATAGACGGCAATGTACTGACTACCGCCACTACTGATGCCGGTGGCAGTTGGTCTTCGGCTTTTACGGCCAATTCCCTCGCTGACGGCAATCACAATATCAGGGCTACCGCTACTGACATGGCGAAGAATGTAAGTCCGCAGAGTATAGCTATTCCCATCGTAACAGATGTTACCATTCCCGGCGCTATGTCGGTGGCGATATTATCCAATAACCAGAATCCTGCTTATGCCACTACAGGCGATGTAATCACCGTGTATTTCACGGTAGATGATGATATCTATGTGCCGCAGATCACGGTATTGGGGCAACCTGTCACTGTCAGTATGGTGGGTGCAAAAGAATACGTTGGCAGGTACACGGTAACTGCCACTGATCCTGATGGAACGGTGCCGTTCTCCATAGACTTTAAAGATCTTCACGGAAATGCAGGCGCCACTATCACTGCTACAACAGACAACAGCAAGGTATTTATTGACAGAAAACGACCGGCTGTTACCCTGAATACAATAGAGACTTCACCGCTGAGGCGTGCATTTCTCGTTTACATCAGTTTCAGTGAGGCAATCGCTGATTTTGACCTGAGTTACCTGACTGCTACTAATGCTACTATTTCTGATCTGACCAGTGTCAGTAACAATGTAATGACCGTACTGGTCACTCCGCTGTACGATGGTATGGTCACCGTGAAGCTGGCAGCTAATGCCGCCCACGACGTAGCCGGTAATCCCAGTCTGGCATCAGAAGATCTGCAGGTGGAAGCGCTTTTCGGCGGCTATTTTGAGAAGGTGTACCCAAATCCTGCATCAGGTATTATGCATCTTCACTTCACCGGTACAGTGAATGAAAAAGCTAAAGTGACCATGACAAGTTTCATGGGCGTGCTGGTATATGAAAAAGACCTGCAGATGGATAATAAGACGCTGACAGTGGATGTGAGCAGTCTGGAGCCGGGAGCGTACATCATGAGAATTACATCAAAGAATTATAATTTTTATACCAATGTAATGGTTGTTCATTGACCTTATCCGGTGCGTAATTGCACTGTTATTTTAACACTTCTTAATATTTCCCCTGCATTTTTTGTGCTGTACCATTACGCACAAGCATAGATGGAATTCCTGTGTAATTATTTATTGATGCGTGTCTCAGGGATTGTCTCTTAGTCAGGAATACACATTGTTATGTATGATCTAAATGAAAATAATTTCCGGCAACGATTGCGTAAATAAAAAGGCCGGCTTTCTTCTTCAAGCGGGCAGATTTTAATAGTTTGTTCTGTCAGCTGTATGATTTAAATTCCTTGTTATGAAGAAATATGTTCGTCTTATTTCCGTATTGCTTTTACTATTGCCCGTCTGTGTACATGCGCAGGATACGCGTAAGCGTCTTGTGGTAGCGCAGGATGGCTCCGGCGATTACCAATCGATACAGGAAGCAGTGAATGCTGTACGTGATTTTACGTATTTCCGTGTCACGATCTTTATCAGGAAGGGAATATATCATGAAAAATTGTGCATCCCATCCTGGAAGTGTAGCATCACTCTGGAGGGAGAAGACCGCGACAGCACCATCATCACCAACAGTGATTACTGGGGTAAGCCCTATCCCGGTAAGGACATGTCCGGCAGGGATAAATTCGGCACATTTACTTCGTATACAGTATTAATAGCGGGGGATGATATTATAGCAGAAAACCTGACGTTTGAAAATGCTGCCGGTCCTGTGGGGCAGGCCGTAGCCCTGCATGTGGAGGGAGATCGCTGTGTCTTCCGTAACTGCCGCCTGTTGGGCAACCAGGATACGCTATATGCAGGAAGGGCAGATAGCAGGCAATATTACAAAGATTGTTTTATCGCCGGTACGACAGACTTCATCTTTGGTGCGGCAACCGTATGGTTTGAAGGCTGCACCATCCATAGTAAAAGAGATTCTTACATTACTGCTGCCTCTACAACAGAACGACAACCATATGGCTTTGTATTCAATCACTGTACATTGACGGCGGATACCATTGCGAAAAAGGTTTACCTGGGGCGTCCATGGCGGCCTTATGCCGCTACGCTGTTCATGCATTGTACGCTGGGGGCACATATCCTGCCACAGGGATGGCATAACTGGGACAAACCGGAGAATGAGCAGACGGCCAGGTATGCGGAATACGAGAATACCGGCGATGGTGCGGGTAGTCGTCAGCGGGTGGCATGGTCAAAACAACTAAGTGCTAAGGAAGCGAAGAATATTACACTCATTAAAGTATTTGGCAATTGGGATCCTTTGAGGCAATAGCAGCGCTATGTATTTTCTTCCTTACATCTTTTTGGGCAAAAGGGAATTGGCCCTGCCTTTACCTATGTTTTCAGTACCAGATTTAAACCTGCTGCTATCTGTTTTCATGCATGATGTATATTGAATTTTTCTTTTAGCAAGTTAAGGGCAATTTCTTTCTCCCGAACTTTTCCTAGACGCATTGTATCTACCAGGGCAAATAATTCATACAGTTCGGGATCCCTGACGGCGGCTTTTACTGCATTAGGATATAATGGAATAATGGATTCACCCTTGACCTCCCCTTCGGGATAAGGCCAGACAACCATTTCACTTGATTGATTCGTCATGAGGTGTTTGGACATAACGGGAGATGAAAATGCTGTTGGTACGCCTATAGCAATCGCCCCTTTGATAGCAGGAAAAACATGAGATAATCCATACCGGATGAATTCAAGGAATGTTTTTCTCAAAACTTTTCTCTTAGACGGGTCGATAAGTTCTGCAAGAGCATACCTTTGTAAGGAATAACTTATTTCCGAAGGACTCAAAAGCAAGACTTCTGCAATATCCTTGTTCATCCAATCGGAAGGAGAGATGATTATTTTTAACAATACGGCAATGTCTTGTGGCCGCATTCCATTATGTTGAATCACATTTCAAAGATAATAAATTCATGATTCATGAATTATGAATTGCCTTTATTTTAAGTAGCTTTCCAGGAACTACAGCATAGACCATCGCATTCCCCTATGAATTTATTCCCTACCTTAGTTCCCTCTTGTAAACCTTAAAAACACAGTTATGAAGAACCCGAAGCGCTTGCTGGTAGCATCTTTGTTACTGGCTGCCCTCAGCGTGAAGGCACAAAATACGAAGCAAACCTTCGTCAGCAATCTGATCAAACGCATGACCCTGGAAGAGAAAATAGGGCAGCTGAATCTGCTCACCAGTGATATGGACGTAACGGGTCCTTTTATGAAACCGGGTTATAAAAAAGACATTGAAGCCGGTTTATGCGGTTCGATCTTCAATGCATATACGCCCCAGTATACCCGTCAGCTACAGGAGATGGCTATGAAAACAAGGTTGAAAATACCGCTGTTATTCGGCTACGACGTCATCCACGGACACAAGACTATTTTCCCCATTCCTTTAGGAGAAGCCTGCACCTGGGACATGGCCCTGCTGGAGCAGAGCGCCAGGATTGCCGCACAGGAAGCAAGCGCTGATGGGTTGCACTGGACATATTCCCCAATGGTGGATATCGCCCGTGATCCCCGCTGGGGCCGCGTAGCGGAAGGTGTGGGAGAGGATACCTGGTATGGCACCCAGGTGGCAAAAGCCAAGGTAAAAGGTTACCAGGGATCAGACCTGTCTGCCAACAACACCATCCTGGCCTGTGTGAAACACTTTGCTTTATACGGTGCCATTGAGGCGGGCCGTGACTATAATACCGTCGACATGAGCCGCCGGCAAATGTACCAGTATTACCTGCCGCCTTATAAGGCGGCTATAGACGCCGGAGTGGCTACTGTCATGACATCCTTTAACGAAATTGACGGCACACCTGCTACCGCTAATAAGTGGCTGCTGACAGACCTGCTGCGGAAAGAGTGGGGATTCAAAGGCTTCGTGGTGACAGACTATACCGCTATCAACGAAATGATCTCCCATGGCAATGTAAAAGACGAATATGAGGCAGGTGCAGCTGCGCTGAATGCCGGTGTGGATATGGATATGCAGGGAGGTGTTTTTGCTGGTCAGTTGAAAAAGCTGCTGAAAGACGGAAAGGTGACACAGAAAGAGATCGACAGTGCAGTATATCGTATCCTGGCGGCAAAATATGACCTGGGTTTGTTCCAGGACCCATTTAAGTACTGCAACACCGACAGGGCAGCAAAAGAGATCATGTCTGCAGAGAACCTGGCTGCTGCCCAGAAGATAGCAGAACGCTCGATTGTACTGCTGAAGAATGAAAACCAGTTGCTGCCTTTGAAAAAGGATGCGAAGATCGCATTGATCGGGCCACTAGCGAATAGTCAGCGGGATATGATCGGTAACTGGTCGGCGGCAGGCGACTATAGCAAGGCGGTGACCATACTGGAAGCCTTGAAACAGCGTGCTGCCAATGTGCAATATCTGCCTGGAGCGCATTATACAGGGGATACTACCTTACTGAAAAGAGCTACGCAGAAAGCCAGACTGGAAGCAGTTGATACGGCTGATAGTCAGCAGATGCTGGCTGCAGCAGTGGAACTGGCGAAACAGTCTGACATTGTTGTAATGGCGCTGGGAGAGTCCCAGGGAATGACTGGAGAGGCAGCCAGCCGGTCTGATATCAGCATTCCGGAGAACCAGGAGCAACTGCTGAAGGCCGTATACGCTACCGGTAAACCCGTGGTACTGGTACTGATGAACGGTCGCCCGATAACGCTGGAATGGGAAGATGCCCATATTCCGGCTATCCTGGAAACCTGGTTCCTGGGTACCCGGGCAGGTAACGCCATTAGCTCAGTGCTGTTCGGCGATTATAATCCGGCAGGTAAACTGACCATGAGCTTCCCCCGGAATGTAGGCCAGATACCGATCTACTATAATCATAAGAATACCGGCCGTCCGCTGAACCCTAATAATAAATACTCCACCAAGTACCTGGATACTGACAATGAGCCGCTATACCCCTTCGGTTATGGACTGAGCTATACAAAATTCACCTATGGCGAAATAAAGCTGAGCAAACAACAGATCACAGCGGCTGATAAGCTGCAGGTGAGCGTACTGGTGACTAACAGTGGTAATTATGATGGGGAAGAAGTAGTACAGCTCTATATCAGGGACCTGGTAGGGTCGGTTACGCGGCCTGTAAAGGAGCTGAAAGCGTATAAAAAAATCGCCCTGGCCAAAGGAGAAACCCGGACGGTGACCTTTGATATATCTGTGGAGGACCTGAAGTTCTACGATAAAGATATGCGCTGGAAAGCAGAACCTGGCGATTTTACAGTATTTGTAGGTACTAATAGCAGGGATGTACAGTCGGCAGGGTTCACATTAAAATAATGGTGGATAAGGCAAAAATTAGTTTGATTATTCAAAATTGTTATTAACTTCGCATCGTTATTTCAAATTATGAACATTACCGTACATACACATCATCACCATCATTTCTTACCAAGCAGGTAGGCTGGGATGATTTTATGTATTACATAATAAGATATTAAAACATCATCAGGGGCTTACCAAACGGTAAGCCCCTTTTTGTTTTCACCGAACATTGTTAAAAACATGAAACTGAGAATTGCCATTCAGAAATCCGGTCGCTTACACGACGACTCTATCAAACTGTTGAAGGAATGTGGTATCGACATCAACAACGGTGTTAACAAACTGAAAACGGAAGCCAGCAACTTTCCGCTGGAAGTCTTCTTCCTGCGTGATGATGATATCCCGCAATACGTAGAAGATGGTGTGGCAGATATCGGTATCGTAGGTGAAAATGTGATCCTGGAAAAGAACCGTCCTGTGAAAGTGGCGGAGAAACTGGGATTCGGTAAATGTCGCCTGTCATTGGCTGTGCCAAAATCCGCAGAGTACAACAGTGTGAAGGATATGGACAAACTGCGTATCGCCACCAGCTATCCGGTGATATTGCAGCATTTCCTGAATGAACACAACATCACCGCTGAGATCCATGAGATCAGTGGTTCAGTGGAGATCGCTCCTGGTATCGGGCTGGCAGACGCTATTTGCGATCTGGTAAGCAGTGGTTCAACACTGTTCATGAATGGCCTGAAGGAAGTTGAAGTGATCCTGAAATCTGAAGCGGCCCTGATCAGTAATGGTAACCTGACGGCAGAGCAGGACGCACTGCTGCAAAAACTGTTGTTCCGCATCCAGGCAGTAAAAAAGGCAAAGAACAATAAATATGTGCTGTTGAACGCACCGAATGATAAACTGAAGGAGATCATCGCACTCCTGCCGGGTATGAAAAGCCCCACTGTATTGCCACTGGCAGAAGAAGGCTGGAGCTCTGTACATTCTGTGCTGAACGAAAATGCTTTCTGGGATATTATTGAAAACCTGAAAGCAGCTGGTGCACAGGGTATCCTGGTAGTACCAATTGAAAAGATGATCATATAGGCAGTGATCATTGTATTCGTTACTGATCATTCGTCATTCGTAATAGTTCAACCGTAATTGATTATACCATGCTTGTATTCGAATATCCAGAACGTGCACAATGGCCGGCGTTACTCCAACGTCCGGTGTTAGATACAACAGCGCTGGAAACCAGCGTAGGTAATATCCTTGCCGCAGTAAAGCAGGAAGGGGATGCTGCAGTGCGCAGGTATGCGCAGCAGTTTGATAAAGTACAATTAGATGCACTGGAGGTGACGCCTGCGGAATTTGCACATGCTACCAGTATACTGGATGCCGCGCTGAAAAAGGCGATCCTCCAGGCGAAACATAATATAGAAGTCTTTCATAAAGCCCAGCAGGAACAAAGCAGGATCATTGAAACCATGCCGGGCGTACAATGCTGGCGTAAGCCGGTGGCTATTGAAAAAGTAGGCCTGTATATCCCAGGAGGTTCTGCCCCGCTATTTTCCACTATCCTGATGTTGGGCATACCAGCTATGATTGCAGGCTGTAAGGAGATCATCCTTTGCACACCATCCAATGCGGCGGGTGAAGTACATCCGGCCGTATTATTTGCAGCACAGGAAGTGGGTGTGGAGCGTGTTTTCAAAATAGGTGGTGTACAGGCAATCGGTGCAATGGCTTATGGTACGGAAAGCGTACCACATGTACATAAGATCTTTGGTCCGGGTAATCAGTATGTAACCTGTGCCAAACAGCTCGTCAATAAAAGCGGTGTAGCGATCGATATGCCTGCAGGTCCATCCGAAGTAGCTGTACTGGCAGATGAAACCTGCGTGCCTGCTTTTGTAGCCGCCGATCTTCTATCACAGGCGGAACATGGTCCTGACAGCCAGGTACTGCTGGTAACAACAGCGCCGGACATCATTAAATCGGTGCAACAGGAAGTAGCTGAGCAGCTGGCGCAATTGCCACGTAAGGATATTGCAGCACTGGCGTTGGATAACAGCCGTATCATCCTTGTAAAGGATACGGCCGAAGCCATGGAGCTGCTGAACGCCTATGCTCCCGAACACCTGATCGTTGCCTGCAAGGATGATATCGCCATTGCTGATGCGGTGGTGAATGCAGGTTCGGTATTCCTCGGGAACTATTCTCCTGAAAGTGCAGGTGATTATGCTTCCGGTACCAATCACACCTTGCCAACGAATGGTTATGCTACTGCATACAGTGGGGTATCGCTCGATAGCTTCGTGAAGAAGATCACCTTCCAGCGCCTCACACAGGAAGGACTACAGCATATTGGTGCTACTATCGAAACCATGGCTGCTGCAGAAGGCCTGGACGCTCACAAGAATGCAGTGACCGTTCGCCTGAAACAAAAGACTCAACTATAAAATCTGTTATCAATGTTCGATCTTAATAGCTTACTACGCGATAATATAAAACGCCTGGTGCCTTACTCCACCGCCAGGGATGAATTCAAAGGAGAGGCTTCCATCTTCCTGGATGCCAATGAAAACAGTTTTGGTTCCCCGCTGCCTGTGGCTTATAACCGCTATCCTGATCCTATGCAGTGGAAAGTGAAATATAAACTGGCAGATATCAAAGGTGTGCCACCACAGAATATCTTCCTCGGTAATGGTAGTGATGAAGTGATAGATGTACTGTACCGCTCTTTCTGTCGCCCGGGTGTTGACAACGTTGTGTTATTCCCACCTACCTACGGTATGTATGAGGTGAGCGCTAATATCAATGATGTGATCGTGCGGAAAGTATCCCTGACACCGGACTACCAGATTGATATGGCTGCCTTGCAGGAAGCAGTAGACGAGCGTACAAAGCTGATCTTCATCTGCTCTCCCAACAACCCTACCGGCAATTCGATCAACCGTTCTGACATAGAAATGATCCTGAATAATTTTGACGGCATCGTTGTAGTTGATGAAGCATACATCAATTTCGCCCGTCAGAAGACATTCATTTCTGAATTGACAGAATATCCTAATCTCGTTGTGATGCAAACCCTTTCCAAGGCATGGGGACTGGCAGCCCTGCGTGTGGGGATGGCGTTCGCTGGAGAAGAGATCATCAATGTGCTGAATAAAGTAAAGCCTCCATATAACATCAACCAGGCGGCACAGGACCTGGTGCTGGAAGCGCTGGATAATATCAACCAGGTGAATGAATGGATTAAGGATACCGTAGTGGAAAGAGATAAACTGGCAGCTTCCCTGATGAATCTTCCGCAGGTACTGGAAGTGTATCCGAGTGATGCAAACTTCCTGCTGGCAAAGACAGTAGATGCAAAAGGTATCTACAATTACCTGGTGGAAAAAGGCATCATTGTACGTGACCGTTCCAAAGTGGAATTGTGCAATGGCTGCTTACGTATCACCGTAGGTACGCCGGAAGAGAATGTAACCTTGCTGGAAACGATCGCACAGGTTACTGTATAATACCGAACATCTATCACAAACAGTTCGCCGCTGTTTACAACATAACAACACAGCTATAATGAAAAGAGTGCTCTTCATAGACAGGGATGGTACCATGATCAAAGAAGTACCACCTACATACCAGATCGACAGCCTTGAGAAGATAGAATTCTATCCGAAGGTGTTTACTTACCTTTCCCGCATTGCTGCGGAACTGGATTACGAACTGGTAATGGTGACCAACCAAGATGGTCTGGGTACTGCCAGCTTTCCTGAAACAGATTTCTGGCCATCACAGCACTTCATTCTGCGGGCTTTTGAAAATGAAGGGGTGAAATTCGATGCTATACATGTTGACCGCACCTTCCCTCATGAGAATGCGCCTACCCGCAAGCCTGGTACAGGTATGCTGACGCAATATTTCTCTGCGGACTATGACCTGGCCAATTCATTTGTGATCGGCGACCGCATCACAGATGTACAGCTGGCGAAGAATCTGGGGGCTAAAGCTATCTGGATAAATGAAGGCACCGGTTTAGGCAATGCGGAGGTCGATTCCAATGCCCAGGCATTGAAAGAGGTGATCGCGCTGGAATCTACTGACTGGGAGAAGATCTATGAGTTCCTGAAATTAGGGCTGCGTACCATTTCCCATACGCGTACTACCAAGGAGACAGATATCTTCATTGGCCTGAACCTGGATGGTACCGGTAAGGCGGATATCAGCACCGGGTTGGGATTCTTTGACCATATGCTGGACCAGATTGCCCGTCATGGCAGTATTGACCTGACCATCAAGGCAAAGGGTGATCTGCATATTGATGAGCACCATACCATTGAAGATGTGGGTATTGCGCTGGGAGAAGCGATGGCGCAGGGACTGGCAGATAAGAGGGGTATTGAAAGATATGGATTCTGCCTGCCGATGGATGATTGTTTGGCGCAGGCTGCTATTGATTTTGGTGGCAGGAACTGGATTGTATGGGATGCGAAGTTTAACAGGGAGAAGATAGGGGAGATGCCGACAGAGATGTTCTTCCATTTCTTTAAATCCTTTTCTGATGCGGCAAAGTGTAACCTGAATATCAAAGCAGAAGGGGAGAATGAGCACCATAAGATTGAGGCGATCTTTAAGACGTTTGCGAAGGCAATAAAAATGGCGGTGAAGAGAAATCCGGCAAATATGCAGTTGCCGAGTACGAAGGGCGTGCTGTGATTTTTGGCTTATTAGATTATGAAATTGCAGTAGAAAGCCAGGAACTTGTCACTTCATAAAATATTTCAAAAAAAATTTGCATGTTTTCAAAAAACACCGGATATTTGTTCCGCAAGAAATTAAAACATGATAACAAATATTACAAACAAGCATTGGTGGTGGCACAATATCAGTTCCTGATAAGGTGTTACAGTGCCATGTTTCGTAATGAAATATAATTGGAAGGCTCGCTGTTACACAGCGGGCCTTCTTCGTTTTAGATAGTCACCCAATTTAACTCAACCACAAACCATGGGTAGTATTCAAGTAAAATCAAAATCAAAGAAAATGCTGGCAGACGTATTCACGCCTGTTGGTATCTATTTGCGGCTCCGCGACAAGTTTCCTGGTACCGTACTGCTGGAAAGTACAGACTATCGCGCCAGTGAAAACAGTTTCTCCTTCATATGCATCCAGCCTATCGCTGGCATCGAAGTAACCAGCACCACAGATTTTGAATTTAAGTATCCTAATCTCCCGCCGGAAAGGAAACAACTGAAGAATAAACAAAGTGTGTTGAATGAGCTGCAAAAATTCCTCGGTAACTTCTCTTTCACCGATAAGCCAGTACTGCCTGTAGTGCAAAGTTTATTCGGATATAGCACATTTGATTCAGTACAGTTCTTCGAAACGATAGAATTTAACAAGGATAAACAGAACGGTAATACCATCCCATTGATGCGATATCGTTTTTATCAATACATCATCGCCATCAATCACTTTAAAGATGAGCTTTATCTCTGTGAGAATGTGGTGGAAGGCCTTGATAGCGAATTTGATCTCATAGAATCCCTGATAAGACAGAAAGACGTACCGACATACAATTTCAAAGCAGACGGGGAGGAAGAGAGTAACCTGACGAATGAACAATATATGGAGATCGTCGAAAAAGGTAAACAACACTGCTTCCGCGGAGACGTTTTCCAGGTAGTACTCTCCAGAGCCTTCCAGCAAAAATTCAAAGGCGACGAATTCAATGTGTACCGTGCTCTCCGCTCTATTAACCCTTCCCCTTATCTCTTCTTCTTCGATTACGGCGATTATAAATTAATGGGCTCTTCGCCAGAGGCACAGCTGATCATTAAGGATAATAAAGCCACTATTCACCCTATTGCAGGCACCTTCAAACGTACAGGCGATGATGAGCAGGACAGACAGCTGGCAGCCAGACTGCTGGAAGATCCGAAAGAGAATGCAGAACATGTAATGCTGGTAGACCTCGCCAGGAATGACCTGAGCAGACTGGCAACAGATGTGGAAGTAGAATCCTACAGGAAGATACAGTACTACTCACACGTGATTCACCTGGTGAGTGAAGTGACAGGTAAGATACAGCCGGGGCTGAATCCCTTCTCTTTGCTGGCAGCTACTTTCCCTGCAGGAACATTGTCGGGTGCACCGAAATACAGGGCCATGGAAATCATTGATGAAAATGAACCAACTGCAAGAGGCTTCTACGGAGGCTGTATCGGATCAGTAGGATTCAACGGTGATTTTAACCATGCCATCATGATCCGTTCTGTAATGAGCAAGGCTAACACATTATACTACCAGGCAGGTGCCGGTGTGGTAGCGAAATCTGTTGCATCATCCGAACTGGAAGAAGTGAACAATAAACTGAATGCATTAAAACAGGCCATTATACTGGCTCAAAATATCTGACATGAATATTCTGGTGTTCGATAATTACGATTCATTTACCTATAACCTGGTGCACCTGGTGGAGAAGATCATCAATGGTAAAGTGACGGTGGTGCGCAATGATGAAATACCATTAGAGCAAGTAAAGGATTATGATAAGATCATCCTGTCTCCCGGACCAGGTATTCCTGAAGAAGCAGGGCTGCTGTTACCGCTGATCAAAGAGTATGCAGCAAGTAAATCCATCTTCGGGGTGTGTCTGGGACAACAAGCCATCGGAGAAGCTTTTGGTGCAAAACTGATCAACCTGAAAGATGTGTATCATGGCGTAGCAACGAATGTGAACATTACTTCCAGGAACGGAAGACTGTTCAACGGTTTGCCTGATCAGCTGGAAGTAGGCCGTTATCACTCATGGGTAGTAGATGAAGCCACTTTATCTCCTGACCTGACAATAACCGCCAGGGATGATAACAATTATATCATGGCGCTGCAACATAACAAATACGATGTAAGTGGTGTGCAGTTCCATCCTGAAAGTGTATTAACGCCACAGGGAGAACAGATCCTTCGTAACTGGTTGAACGCTTAAATTCCATGCAATGAAAAAGATACTTAACTACCTTTTTGAACATAAAACATTTAGCCGGGATGCGGCTAAAGAGATACTCATCAGTATTTCAAAGGGCATGTACAACGAAAGCGAACTGGCTGCCTTTATGACCGTTTTCCTGATGCGCAGCATTACGGTAGATGAACTGCTGGGCTTCCGCGATGCATTGCTTGAACTTTGTGTGCCGGTAAATCTGAATGGATATGAAGTGCTGGATATAGTAGGTACAGGTGGAGATGGTAAGAATACTTTTAATGTGTCTACCCTGTCCTGTTTTATTGTAGCGGGCGCAGGCGGAAAAGTAGCCAAACATGGCAACTATGGCGTATCTTCCATTAGCGGAGCTTCCAACCTGATGGAATCTGCCGGGTACAAATTCAAGAACGATGATGCAAAGCTGCGGGAAGAACTGGAAGAAGCTGGTGTTTGTTTCCTGCATGCGCCACTGTTCCATCCTGCCTTGAAGCATGTAGCAGGTGTACGTCGTCAGCTGGGTATCCGGACCTTCTTCAACATGCTGGGGCCGCTGGTGAATCCGGCTTTTGCACAGCATCAGCTGATAGGGGTGTACAGTCTGGAACTGGCGAGAGTATACAATTATCTGTTCCAGCAGACTGACAAGCGTTATGCGATCGTTTATAGCCTGGACGGGTATGATGAGATCTCCCTGACTGCTGATACACGTGTCATCACCAATGAGGGAGAGAAAGACTGGACGCCGGAACAGCTGGGCAAACGCAAAGTATATCCGGAAGATATCTATGGCGGTAGCACCGTGGAAGCGGCGGCGAAGATCTTTATGAAGATCCTGAAAGGTGAAGGAACCTGGGCGCAGAACTCGGTAGTACTGGCCAACGCTGCTATGGGGCTGTATTGCATGAAGAAATTTGATAATTATAATGACTGTTTCCTGGCAGCTGTAGAGTCGCTGGAATCAGGCGCAGCGCATAACGCGTTTAAGAAGTTGATAAGCTTGCAATCATGAAAAATATCCTGACAGAAATAGTAGCCCACAAGCATACAGAAGTGGCCGCCCGTAAACAGCAGCGGAGCGTGGAAGAACTGGAACAGGTGTCCTGGTTCAAACGTACACCACTGTCATTGGCCCAGTTTCTCCGGGACCCGGAGAAGACAGGTATCATTGCAGAGTTCAAAAGACGCTCTCCTTCAAAGGGCGTTATCAATGGTGATGTAACTGTGCAGGATGTAACCACTGCTTATACCCGTTACGGTGCATCCGGGCTGTCAGTACTGACAGATGAGAAATACTTTGGTGGTTCTTCGGATGATCTGCAACAGGCCAGGGCGCTGAACAATATCCCTATCCTCCGGAAGGATTTTATTATCGATGAATACCAGATCCTGGAAGCAAAGGCTATCGGTGCAGACGTGATCCTGCTGATAGCAGAATGCCTGTCAAAGCAGGAAGTAGCACAACTGGCAGCTTTCGCTAATAACCTGGGACTGGAAGTATTGTTGGAAGTGCATAGCGGCGATCAGCTGGATAAGGTAACTGATCATATACAACTGGTGGGTGTGAACAACCGTGACCTTACCACCTTTAAAGTGGATTTCAACCGCTCCTGCGAGTTGGCGCCACAGATCCCTGCCAGCAAATGTAAAGTAGCTGAAAGCGGTATCAGTAACACAGATGCAATCGTGACGCTGAAACAGGCAGGCTTCCAGGGATTCCTGATAGGAGAACATTTTATGAAACAGGAAAATCCGCAAAGGGCATTTGAGCACTTTGTGACGGAACTGGCCAATAAATCAGTACAATGAAAATAAAGGTCTGCGGTATTACACGGAGAGAAGACCTGCAACAACTGGTGAATTACCAGGTTAACTATGCCGGCTTTATATTCTATGAAAAGTCACCGCGCTTTGCGGGACAAAAAATAGATGCCCGTACTGTCCGCGAAATGGAAGGCATCAAAAAAGTAGGTGTGTTTGTCAACGCGCCGCTGGAACAGGTACAACGCGTCATTACTGATTATGGTCTGGATATGGTGCAGTTGCACGGTGATGAAACACCCGAGTACTGCGCTGTGATACAGCAACGCGTACCGGTGATAAAAGCCTTCCGCGTGGGAGATAACGTAGACTGGTCAGCATTGTTGTCGGCTTACCTGCCAGTAACAGACTATTTCCTGTTTGATACAGAAGCCGGTAAGGCATATGGTGGTACCGGCAAACGTTTTAACTGGGAACTGCTGAAGACCTATCCCTACACACATCCTTTTTATCTGAGCGGAGGCATAGGGTTGGAAGAAACGCCTGAGTTGCTGCAGTTGCAGATGCCCGCATTGTTTGCAGTAGATGTGAACAGCAGGTTTGAGCTACAACCGGGTATAAAGGATATGGAAAAGGTGCGGCTATTTACAGATCAGATTCATTCAACTTATTTAAAATAATCATAGCATGAAGATCGCGGAAAACACGTTCGGCTCTAAGTATCATGTAGATGAAAAAGGCTTTTACGGCAGATTTGGCGGCGCTTATATTCCGGAGATGTTATATCCGAATGTAGAAGAGCTACAACGCAATTACCTGGCAATACTGCGTGAGCCGGGATTCCAGGAGGAGTTTGATCAGTTGCTGCGGGATTATGTGGGCCGCCCTTCTCCCTTATATTTTGCAAAACGTTTATCTGAAAAGTATAACGCGAAGATCTACCTCAAACGGGAAGATCTGAACCATACAGGTGCACACAAAGTAAACAATACAATCGGACAGATCCTGCTGGCAAAACGTCTGGGTAAGACGCGTATCATCGCTGAAACCGGCGCAGGGCAGCATGGCGTAGCTACTGCTACCGTATGTGCGTTGATGGGGCTGGAATGTGTGGTGTATATGGGTAGCATTGATATCAAGCGTCAGGCGCCGAATGTGGCGCGTATGAAAATGCTGGGTGCTACCGTAGTACCGGCTACCAGTGGTAGTCAGACCCTGAAAGATGCCTGTAACGAGGCTATCCGTGACTGGATCAACAACCCGGTGAATACACATTACATCCTTGGTACGGCGGCTGGCCCGCATCCTTATCCGGATATGGTGACCCGTTTTCAGTCTGTGATCAGCGAAGAGATCAGAAAGCAGTTACTGGAAAAGACAGGACGCGAAAATCCTGATTACGTGGTGGCTTGTATTGGTGGCGGCAGTAACGCCGCCGGTGCATATTATCACTTCCTGAATGAACCAGCTGTGAAACTGGTAGCAGTGGAAGCAGGTGGTAAGGGCGTACATTCCGGGCATTCCGCAGCTACTACACAACTGGGTAAGCTGGGTATTATCCATGCGAGCAAGACCCTGCTGATGCAGACAGAAGACGGACAGATCACGGAGCCATATTCTATCTCCGCAGGACTGGATTATCCGGGTATCGGTCCCTTGCACGCGCATCTTTACGAAACAGGACGAGCTACATTCCTCAATGCAACCGATGACGAAGCGCTGCAGGCCGCATATGAGCTGACCCGCCTGGAAGGGATCATTCCGGCACTGGAATCATCTCACGCACTGGCTAAACTGGGACAGCTTGCGCTTAAACCAGATGATGTGGTAGTAGTATGTTTGAGCGGACGTGGTGATAAAGACATGGAAACTTACATTCGTAATTTGCCCGGTAATACTGGCGGTAACGTATAAACATATTTTATGAGCAATCGTATAGATCAATTATTTGCCGGCAAAAGAAAGGGTGTGCTGAATATCTATTGTACGGCAGGATTCCCTGAACTGAATGATACATTACCTGTCATGAAAGCACTACAGCAGAATGGCGTGGATATTATTGAACTCGGGATGCCTTTCTCCGATCCGCTGGCGGATGGCCCTGTGATCCAGGACAGCAGTACCCGTGCTATCAGCAACGGTATGAGTTTAAAAGTACTGTTCGAACAGCTGAAGGATTTCAGAGAAAAGATACATGTACCGGTGCTGCTGATGGGATATCTGAATCCGGTGTTGCTGTATGGTATTGAGAACTTCTGTAAAAAATGTGCAGAAGTAGGTGTGGATGGAGCGATCCTGCCAGACCTGCCAATGGATGAATATGAATCAGAATACAGACCTGTGTTTGAAAAGTATGGTCTGCACCTCGTTTTCCTTGTAACTCCTGAAACCAGTGAAGAACGCATTCGCAAAATAGATAGTGTGAGCAAAGGATTTATCTATGCAGTGTCTTCTTCTTCTACAACAGGTACAGATAAGAATATGGGAAATCAGCAGGCATACTTCGAAAGACTGGAGGCTTTGCAGCTGAAGAATCCTGTGCTCATCGGATTTGGTATCAAAGATAAAGCTACCTTTGATGCTGCTACAGTACATAGCAATGGAGGCGTGATAGGCACTGCCTTTATCCGTGCGCTCGAGCATGCAACTAACCTGGATTCAGCCATACAGCAGTTTGTTGCTGGCGTAAAATAGACAAGAATAGCATATGAAGACGGTCATCATAAAATACAATGCCGGTAATATCCGTTCAGTGCTGTTTGCACTGGACAGACTGGGCGTGGAAGGTGTGGTTACAGATAATCCGGAGGAAATAAAGGCGGCAGATAAAGTGATCTTTCCCGGTGTGGGAGAAGCCAGTTCTGCGATGCGTTATCTGAAAGAAAGAAAGCTTGATCAGTTGATCACAGGTTTGAAACAACCGGTGCTGGGTATTTGTCTGGGCATGCAGTTGCTGTGTCAACATTCGGAGGAGAACGATACCAATTGCCTGGGTGTTTTTGACGTGGAAGTAAAGCGTTTCCAGTCGCCGGTGGATAACCTGCTGAAGATACCACAGATAGGATGGAACAACATCACCGGATTGTACTGCACGCTATTTGAACATGTGCCGGAGAACTCCTATATGTACTTTGTACATAGCTACTATGCGGCATTAAGTCCGTATACAGTGGCTACTGCCAACTATGTGATCAACTACAGTGCTGCATTACAGAAAGATAATTTCTATGCTGTACAGTTCCACCCGGAAAAATCAGCCGGAGAAGGACAGAAGATCCTGGAGAATTTCCTGAAGTTATAAACTACTATGCAGCCAATACAGATAAGAAGGATAAATCCGGAAGATACATTGCAGTTACGCAGAGATGTGTTATATCCTGATGCCACTTTAGAGGCAGTGCGCGTAGATCATGATGACGACGGTTTACATTTTGGCCTGTTTGAAGATACAAGGTTAAGAGGGATCGTGTCATTGTTCCCGCAGAAGGATGTTGCTCAGTTTCGCAAGCTGGCTGTTCATCCCGACTGTCAGGGTAAAGGATATGGCAGCCTGTTGATGCAGCATATTGAAGACTTCTGCAGAAAGGAACATATTCCGACTTTATGGTGCAATGCCCGTAATACGGCAGAAGGATTTTATGTAAAGCGTGGGTATGCATTCTGGGGAGATCATTTCACAAAAGATAATATTGTTTTCTGCAAGATGAAATTGCAACTTGATAAAGCAACAGGAAGTGGGTTTGCCATTATTCCTGCGATCGACATTATAGACGGTAAATGTGTACGTCTCACACAAGGCGATTACGGACAGAAAAAAGTATACAATGAACATCCGCTGGAAGTAGCCAAGGTTTTTGAAAGTATTGGTGTACGCCGCTTGCACCTGGTAGATCTGGATGGCGCAAAAAAAGGATCCGTAGTGAACTGGAAAGTGCTGGAAGCTATTGCAGGTAAAACAGGCCTGGTGATAGATTTCGGTGGAGGGATCAAAACTGAAGATGATCTGCGCGTTGTATATGAAAATGGTGCCGCACTGGCAACGATCGGGAGTATAGCGGTAAAAGATCCTGCATTGTTCGCCGTTTGGGTAAAGAAGTATGGTGCAGAGAAGATCTTCCTGGGAGCGGATGTAAAAGAAGAAAAGATCGCAGTGGGCGGATGGCTGGAAACAACAGAACTGTCTGTATTTGATTTCCTGGAGGAGAATGTGAAACAGGGCTTGAAACATATTTTCTGCACAGACATAGCGAAGGATGGACTCTTACAGGGCCCTTCCATTACCTTGTATGAAAAGATCCTGCAACGCTTCCCGCAGATCGACTTTGTGGCCAGCGGTGGTGTGAGCACGATGGCAGATGTACATGCACTGGCAGCGGCAGGTTGCAGTGGTGTAATTGTAGGAAAAGCCATTTATGAGGAAAGGATCAGCATGGCGGAACTGAGTGAGTTCCTGAAATCGAATCCCTGATCCCAATCTTAATTCCAAATTATTTAATCATGTTAACGAAACGTATCATTCCCTGTCTCGATATCAAAGATGGCCGCACAGTAAAGGGTGTGAACTTTGAAAATATACGCGATGCCGGCGATCCTATTGAACTGGGTGCTTTATATGCAGCGCAGGGAGCGGACGAGTTGGTGTTCCTGGATATTACAGCTACCAATGAGCGCAGGAAGACATTGTCTGAACTGGTAACGCGCATTGCGAAACATGTGAATATCCCATTCACCGTGGGTGGCGGCATCTCTTCCGTAGAAGATGTGAACGTATTGCTGCAATCAGGCGCAGACAAAATATCCGTTAATACTTCCGCTTTTAAACGTCCCGAGCTGGTAGATGAACTGGCCCGTGAGTTTGGCAGTCAGTGTGTGGTACTAGCCATTGATACGCGTTTTGAAGACGGCGACTGGTATGTATACCTGAATGGTGGCCGGGTGAAAACCGAAGTAAAGGCTTATGATTGGGCAAAAGAAGCCGTAGGGCGGGGCGCTGGAGAAATCCTGCTGACCTCTATGAACAATGACGGCACTAAAAAGGGATTTGCACTGGACATCACAGGAAAACTGTCCCAGAACCTGAATGTACCTGTGATCGCTTCCGGTGGAGCAGGCACGATGGATCATTTTATGGATGTGTTTGAAACTGCTCAGGCAGATGCGGCACTGGCGGCCAGCATTTTCCACTATAAGGAGATTGAGATCCCCGCATTAAAAACGTACCTGTACCAGCGAGGCATGAACATCAGGTTCTGAGAAAACAACTAATTTTGTCGACTGGACAGCATACTTTACTCTAAAATTATGACTACTGCATGTATAACAACAAACAGATAAATTTTGACAAATGTGCGGACGGTCTGGTACCTGCTATCGTACAGGATCCAGCCACGCTGAAAGTCCTGATGCTGGGGTACATGAACCAGGACGCTCTGGATAAGACCTTGCAGGAAGGCAAAGTGACCTTTTTCAGCCGTTCCAGGCAGCGCCTGTGGACAAAAGGAGAAGAAAGCGGTAATTTCCTGACCCTCCAGGAAATCAGGGTGGATTGTGACAGTGATACTTTATTGATCAAGGCCATCCCTGCTGGTGTGGTATGTCATACCGGGGCAGACACCTGCTGGGAGGAAGAAAATGTCAGTAATGATTTCCTGTTAAAGCTGGAAAGCATTATTACTGACAGGAAGAACAATCCTTCAGAGAATTCCTATACCTCCAAGCTGTTTGCAAAAGGCATTAATAAGATTGCACAGAAAGTAGGGGAAGAGGCGGTGGAAGTCGTTATAGAAGCGAAAGATGATAATGAAGAGCTGTTCCTGAACGAATCAGCGGACCTGCTTTTCCATTATCTCGTGCTGCTCAGTGCGAAAGGATACCGGTTGTCCGATGTATTGTCCGTTCTGAAGAAAAGGCACGATAAATAGCAGTTATTTTTTATATTAGTGGGAATGAAACAACTTGTTACTGGCACGCTTGCAGTGCTTTTCTCATGTGCAGCCTTTGCCCAACAGGAGGTCTCCGGTACATTGACGGGAGCGGAGGGTAAAAAACTCTATCTGTATTCAGATGATGATAATAATCCGAAGGATTCAATATCCCTGAAGGGAGATAAATTCTCATTTAAAGTACCTGAAGCCAAAAGCCTGTCTATTTACGCGGTGGTGCTGGAGGGGGTGCAGAATCCTTTACTGTTTGTAACAGGTAAGGAACCAGTACATTATACACTGGATGCGCAGAGTTTCCCGGTGGCTACGGCTGTAAAGGGAAATGAAGACAACAAGGCGATGCAGGCGTATCAGAAAACCTTTCTGGCCCTGATCGAACGTGCGCAGGTCCTGAATGTGGAAGCGTCAAAAATAGCCAGCGATGATGAGGCAGCGAAGAATGCTTTCCGCGCCAAGGCATCCCTGTTCAACGAAGATGTGGTGAATGCAGGAAAGGACTTTATAAAAGGCCATCCTAAACAACTGGCCAGTTTGTGGATATTGGTCAATGAGTTACGTAACCGCCTGGAGCCGGATGATTTTGAGAACATCTTCAACTCACTGAACCAGCCGTTGAAAGAATCCAAGTATGGGCTGGCAGCCACCAAATACCTGCGTAGTGTGAAGGGTGAAACTGAAGGTGGTGGAATAGCCAGTGACTTTACCCAGGATGATATCAATGGTAAACCGGTTAAATTATCCTCCTTCCGTGGGAAATATGTACTGGTTGATTTCTGGGCCAGCTGGTGTGGTCCCTGCCGTGCAGAAAACCCTAACGTTGTAAAGGCTTTTGAGCGCTTTAAAGACAAGAACTTCACCATCCTGGGTGTTTCTCTTGACCAGGACAAAGACCGCTGGCTTGGTGCTGTAAAGAAGGATAATCTGCAATGGACCCAGGTGTCTGATCTGAAAGGATGGGGTAATGAAGTCGCACAATTATATGGCGTAAATGCTATTCCGGCCAACTTCCTGATAGATCCTAAGGGAAATATCATTGCCCGTAACCTGCGTGGCAGGGCATTGGAAGCCAAACTGGAACAGATATTAAAATAATTAACTTGCCAATTAGCGGCCTCGTACTTACACGAGGCCGCTTTTTTTATATTCATTTCCTTCGCCGTTTATCACAAACAGGTTGATTTTCCTGCCGGGATATGTGAATTTCGTTAGTCTTAAATAATCTAAATCAATGAAGTCCGTAATGATGGCCGTGGCGTTTTTTGCGCCCATGGTCCTGTTGGCGCAGGAAAAATGGAAGGGTGAACAATCATTTACGATACAGGGCACTGTCACAACTTTACAGAAACCAGCAAAAGTGTATCTGAATATCAGGCGTTGTGGTGATAACAAACTGGATAGCACGGAGGTAAAAGATGGTAAATTCTCTTTTTCCGGTGTGCTGGCGGAGGCTACCCTTGCCAATTTGTTACTCAGAGTGCAGGAGCCGTCTGTCCAGAAGGATAATCAGGATAATCCCGGGCCTAAAAAGAATGATGTGCTGACCCTGTTCCTGGACAAAGGAAACATTACCATCACTGCCGAAGATTCTATCAATAAAGCTACCATAAAGGGATCTGTTGCCAACGATGACTACCTCCGTCTAAACAGACAGTTGAAAGACGTGGACAGTCGCCTGGATGAACTGGAACGGCAATATCGTCAATTGTATATGGCAGAAGACGAAGAGGGCATGAAAAAGCTAGAGCCTCAGTTTGACGAGCTGGCTGCGCAGCAGAAGCAGATCATGAGAGATTTTCTCAAGAATAATTGCAACTCGCCCATTGCCGTTTATGTATTGAATAAATACGCCGACTATGAGATCAACCTGGCTGAAATTGAACCTATGTTCAACAAGCTGGGAAAAAATATCCGTAATACACCAGGAGGAAAGGAGTTTGCCTCAGGTCTGGATGCTGCAAAAAAGACAGCGGTGGGGCAACCTGCCCTGGATTTCGCCCAGCCTGATGTGGAGGGTAAAAATGTAAGTCTGGCTGCCTATAAAGGAAAATATTTGTTGATAGGCTTCTGGGCCAGCTGGTGCGGCCCTTGCCGCGCTGAAAACCCGAATATGCTGAAGGCCTATAGCCGGTTCCGGGATAAAGGATTTGATGTACTGTCAGTCTCCCTCGATGATAAACGGGAAAAATGGGTGGCGGCCATAGAGGCTGATAATCTGCTATGGACGCAGGTGTCAGATCTGAAAGGCTGGAAAAATGAAGTAGCGGAGAAATACGGTATCAGGGCTATCCCCCAAAACCTGCTGATCGACCCCAAGGGAAATATTATTGCCAAAAACCTGCGTGGCGATGCCCTTGAGAAGAAACTGGAAGAGGTTTTCAGAGTAGAAGTCGCTGAAAAATAAGGGATAGCGTGAATATTATCTCTCCGGAATAAGTTTTAAAAGTAAGTACATCTCAGGCATAGAAAAAGAAAACAGCTGTTAAAATCAGCTGTTTTCTTTTTTTTATTTGGTGTATTACGAAAAGTTCGTAGATTTACGAAACAATCGTAGATGATTGCATTTAAACCAAATGAATATGGAAAAGCTGACGCAGCAGGAAGAAGTGGCGATGCTAGCCATCTGGAAAACGGGGCCCGGGTTTGTGAAAGACTTTTTAGAAGCGCATGCCGCTCCTCAGCCACCGTATACAACGTTGGCATCTACTATTAAGAACCTGGAGAAAAAGGGCTATCTCAGTAGTGAGAAAATAGGGAATGTATACAGGTATACTCCCCTGATAGCGGAAAATGAATACAAGCAGAAATTTATGAGTGGCTTTGTAAAGGATTATTTCGAAGATTCCTATAAGGCCCTGGTCACTTTTTTCGCCAAGGAGAAGAAGATCTCTCCGGAAGAATTAAAGGAAATCGTCAAGATGATTGAGAAAAACTGATCGTTATGCTTATTTACCTGCTCAAAGCAAATGTTGCGCTTGTTTTGTTTTACCTGGCCTACTATTTCGGGTTAAGGCGGCTCACTTTTTATACGCTTAACCGTTTTTTCCTGCTGGGAGGTATTGTTTGTGCGGCCATTTGTCCATTGATAGACCCGTCGTTATTTATACAGCAGCATCAGCCATTGAATGCTGTAGCAGAGACATACATACCGGACCTGGCGGCTTTACAGACGCATCGGTCAGTGCCTTTCATCAATGTATTCCTGGAATACATTTTCTGGACAGGCGTAGCTGTGATGAGTATCCGTTTAATGATCCAGCTGCTGTCCTTGTGGAAGCTACACCGGCATACTACCGCTATACAATCGCCGGATGCGCAGCCGCTGAGAGTAACAGAAAAGCATGTGAATCCTTTTTCATTCATGCATAATATTTATATCAATCCTTCCCTGCATAGTCCGGAGGAATTTGCTTCCATCATCCGGCATGAACAGGTGCATGTGCGACAGTGGCATACACTGGACGTATTACTGGGAGAGCTGAACAAGATCTTTTACTGGTTCAATCCCGGCGCCTGGTTAATGAGCATTGCCATCCGTGAGAATCTTGAATTCATCACAGACAGGAGCATACTGCAGCAGGGAATGGATGCAAAAGCTTATCAATACAGTCTGATAAAAGTAAGTGGGATCCCATATGCGACGGCCATCGCAAACAATTTCAATTTCTCACATTTAAAACAAAGGATCATGATGATGAATAAAAAGAGATCATCCCGCTATCATTTGCTACGTTATGTCGTGTTGGGTGCCGTTATGGGTATTGCAGTGCTGTCACTGAACTTTACCAGGGCAATTGCCGGCACTGAGAAGGTGGCAAAAAACATAGCAGCTATTGCTTTCTCTAAAGACACAACAGCGCCGGCAGTAGCACCTGTTCCACCACCACCGCCTCCGCCAGCACCTGTAAAAGGGAAAAGAACGCCACCACCTCCTCCTCCGCCTGTACCGGCAGCCCCTGCAGCTCCTGCTGGTACGCCAGCTCCTGTAGCTACTCCGCTTCCTCCGGCACCTCCTGCACCTGGAGCGCCCGTAGCACCGGTAGCTCCTAACAAGGATGTAGTTACGTTAAGCTCTGAATCCGGCATTATTTTAAGAGGAGGTCAGGGCACCGCGGCGCCGCTATATTTTGTAGATGATGTAAATGTGGGACATCGGGTCCCCGATGGATTGCAACCTGCTGAAATATCATCTATTAATGTTTATAAAGGGGAACATGCAACACAATATGGTGAAGATGGTAAAAATGGGGTGATATTTATTTATACGAAAGGGTTTAGTAGTGCCAAGGTAAGAACCGTTACCAGTGACATTGCACAAAAAGGTGGTGATGTAACAACTGTTGTCAGCACTGGTACAGGAGTTGACGGCCAGCAACCGACAGTGGTGAGAGTCAATACCAACACTACAACCAAAACTTCAGTAGACGCGAAAGTAAATGCAACTACAAAGATGAATACCAACGCCAACGTAAGTATTGATACTTTGGATACGAAGCCTAAAAACAGGTAAGCAATAAAGTTATTGTGGAATATCGACAGGGGTTCACCGCGAGGTGAGTCCCTGTTTTGTGAAGGGTCGTTTATTTATCTTTCACACATCTGAAACCAAGATTCTCCAATCCTGACTCCGGTGATGTTTTCATTCTCGCCGTCACCCTGTAACCGGAGCAATATTCATCGGTACACATAAAAGAACCGCCCCTGATAGTATGTTTAGGCATGGTGGGATCGTCAGGGTCATAACCACTGGCCGGACCTTTCGGGTTGTTATTATTGTTTGGTTGCTGGTAATAACGGCTGTCATACCAGTCAGCACACCATTCCCATACATTGCCCGACATATCGTACAGACCATAACCGTTAGGCGCAAAACTTTTTACCGGAGCGAGGCCGGTATAGCCGTCGGTATGTGTATTCTGATAGGGGAAATGCCCGTTCCAGGTATTGGCTTTCGTCTTTCCCACTGTCAGGGCTTCTGCACCCCAGGGATAGGGCTGGTCTTTCAGTCCGCCGCGAGCCGCGTATTCCCATTCCGCTTCAGTAGGCAGGCGTTTACCGGCCCATTTTGCATAGGCCTGTGCATCGTCCCATGAGATGTGTACTACCGGCAGATGTTCTTTGCTATCCAGGTTGGTGTTTGGTCCGCCGGGATGTTGCCAGCTGGCGCCCAATATAAAGGACCACCATTGCGATACGTCATCCAGTGGCACGGCGTGAGAGGGAGGCGTAAATACCAGGGAGCCTGGTTGTAACATGCTGCTATCCGGCTCCGGAGAGCCCGGCGGCAGTTGCTGCATCAGTTCTTCTTTACTGATCGGTTTTTCGGCAGTAGTAAGATATCCTGTTGCCTTCACAAACATGGCAAATTCAGCGTTGGTCACTTCATGTTCATCCATCCAGAAACTGTCCAGCCTTACTGTATGACGCGGCTGTTCATCTTTGCGTGCTTCCGCATCGTCAGCCCCCATGGTAAAGGTACCAGCGGGAACGAGTACCATATGGTTCAGTGTATCGTTTATCGCGGTATGATCTGCGGTACTGTCTGCAGCAGCTTGCCGGCGGCTGCTGCCCTGGCAGGCGTAGAGCAACAGGCTAGTAATCAATGCCCATCCGGTCGTGTATTTACTAAACATTTGCCTAAGATCGTCATTTTGTATGTTAAATTTCAGGCCCCTTAACAATTAAATAATCAGCTATACAAATAAACTATTGTAAACTGCATCCTTGTTTTAACTATGGAACTATTTACCGCGCCTTTCAGCCGCCAGGATTTTGGAGAGCACTTCTTATGGGGAGTGGCTATCTCGGCTTTTCAGAATGAAGGGGCCCATGATGCTGATGGTAAGGGCAGGTCTATCTGGGATGAGTTCACGGCCAAAAAGGGTAAGATCAAGGATGGAACCCATGCGCAGATAGCGAATGACTTCTACAACCGTTACGCCGAAGATATCCGCCTGGCGAAACAACTGGGATTTGATGTATTCCGCTTTTCCATTTCCTGGCCACGGATACTGCCGCAGGGCACAGGCGCTGTTAATCCCGCAGGCATCGCTTTTTATCATCGTGTAATAGACGCCTGCCTGGAGGCAGGCATGATACCTTACATCACACTTTATCATTGGGACCTGCCACATGCCCTGGAATTGAAAGGAGGCTGGTGCCACCGCGGAGTAATCTTTGCATTTGAAGAATATGTGCGTATATGCATGCAGGCATATGGCGACAAGGTAAAGAACTGGGTGGTCATGAATGAACCCTTTGGTTTTACATCTCTGGGATACATGCTCGGTGTACATGCACCGGGGAAATTCGGCTTATCGTATTTTCTGCCTGCGGTACATCATGTGTTACTGGCACAGTCTGCCGGAGCCAAGGTGATCAGGGAAGCAGTAAAAGAGGCCAATATAGGGACTACATTGTCCTGCTCTTATATTTACCCATATTCGCAACAAGCGACCGATATACAGGCTGCAAAGAAGGCTGACGCCTTGTTTAACCGCCTGTTTCTGGAGCCGGTACTGGGTATGGGATATCCGGTGGATGATTTCCCTCTGCTGCGCCGTATTGAAAGGCGGTATGCCCTCTGGCGGGACTGGGACCAGTTATCATTTGATTTTGATTTTATTGGTGTACAGAACTATTTCCCACTGGTGGTACGCCGAAATGCTTTTATGCCCTTAGTCGGTATTTCAGAGGTCAAGCCCAAGGCGCGTCGCGTTCCGACAACAGCGCTGGGCTGGGAGATCAGCGGTGAGGGATTATATGCTATTCTGAAGCAGTTTGCCGCTTACAAAAGCATTAAGAAGCTGATAGTAACAGAAAGCGGCGCTTCCTTTATGGATGTGATGAGTGAAGGAAAAATAGATGACAAGGACCGTGTCAGCTATTTTGAAGAGTACCTGTCAGGCGTATTGAAAGCGAGGAGGGAAGGCGTACCGGTGGAAGGATATTTTGCCTGGACGCTTACTGACAATTTTGAATGGGCAGAGGGGTACAAGGCCCGCTTCGGATTGGTGCATGTTGATCCTGAAACGCAACGCAGAACGATAAAACGGTCAGGATACTGGTTCCGGGAGTTATTGCATAGAGAAAAATAAAGTGCCGGTGTACGAAAAGAGACCATAGAAAAAGCCCATAGCATATGCTATGGGCTTTAATTATTTCATCATCTGTCAGCTCAGATCAATCGTATGTTCTGCGCAGGAACCAGATATCTCTCAGTGAGAAGTGGAATACGGCGTTCACGTAAGTCTCTTTGATAAGTCCGCCGCTGGTAGTACCACGCTGACCTACTTCAAGGCCTACATAATAACGGAGCATATTGGATTTAGCCGGGAGGGAGATACCTGCGGTACCTGCCACATCTTTAATCTGGTTATTATTGACAATCAGGTATGATTTGTAATAAGAGAAACCTGCCTGGAGTACGATACCTTCCGCCTGCTGATTACCGTATTTGCGTTTGAACGAATATTCAAGGCCAGTAGAGTAGCGTTCAGAGTTGGTAAGCTTGTATTTTGGGCTTACGATGCGGCTGTCTGTCCACATCTGTTTGCGCATATCGGCTACCCAGGTCAGGCTACCATTGGTGAGTGAAATACCACCACCAAACTGCTCAGGCAATGTATATTTTTCCTTAGGCAGATCGTCATGGAACAGCGTAGTTTCTGCTGTGTTCTGTACAATCAGCGTTTTCTCGTAGCTTATTTTTGTTTTGAAACGGTAAGTAGCACCGAGGCCCAGCATCCAGTTCTTGCCTATCATACCGGAATACAGGATACCTGTATTGA
The DNA here is from genome assembly GCF_003014595.1 of Chitinophaga ginsengisoli. Classification (GTDB taxonomy): domain Bacteria; phylum Bacteroidota; class Bacteroidia; order Chitinophagales; family Chitinophagaceae; genus Chitinophaga; species Chitinophaga ginsengisoli. The sequence goes on from NZ_PYGK01000006.1 coordinate 190,699, forward strand.
AGTTGGTATTAAATGCGTAACGCTGGAGTTTGGTAGATACGGTATCTCCACCGATGTTCTCTGTTACGTTGTTAGGACCGAACAGGAAGTTGGTAGATACACCGATAGAGAAGTTTTTTGTCAGTCTTACCCCATTGGAGATATAAGCCTTATAAATGCCACCGGTACCTTCGGTAGTGGTGGTCTGGGGAGATGTATCGATGAATGTGGTAGAGATCAGTTTATAGTCGACGTTGCTGAACTGTCCGAAACCGGCGCTCATACCCCATCTGTTATTCACCTTGAACCCCAGTGCCAGTCGTTTGATGTTTACGTCGCCCGCCTGTCTGTTCAAGCTACCAGCATCTTTATAGTTGATAGATTGTGCACGGAAGGATACGTCAAACATGAAATTCTGACGTGGTATGGCTGAATAGGAAGCCGGGTTCAGTTCATTGAGATAATAATCTGAACGGCGGCCGATACCAGTACTGCCGAGACCAAAGTTGCGGGTGTAATCATGCTCCTCCTGGTCGCCGATGGCGTAGGCAGAATAGAGTGAATTGATACCGTGTTGTGCCATGGCCTTTGTGCCCAGTAAAAGTATCAGGCCACATAAGCCGGTCGTATATTGTAATCGCTTCATGTAGTCAATTCTTGATTGCATTATTTATACCGCAGGTAATAGATCTGAACTGTAATCCTGTTTTTCGTGTTTTTGTTGTCGCCCAGGATAGCACGGTCAAAGTTACTGAGACCGGTTGATCTTGGAGGCAGCAATGCCAGCCCTCTTCGTGAATTATCAGTACTGTTTAATTGTGCAATGCAATAATTGGTAATATCGTAAGTATAGGCGGTTGTCTGATTATAGATAGGATCGAGTAGGAGGTTACCATATTGTACACCGCCGGTGCTGGGAGATACGAGGGTATCTTCTATGACATTACCGTTTTTGATAATGCCGAGTACCAGATTCTTAGGAAGAGTGTATGGATATTTGTAGGTAGCTTTTTCCGGTCTTACGGTCAGTGTAGCCCGCATGATCTTTGAGAACTTGCTCAGCTGATTGAAAGTGTGCAGGTAAGGGAAGTCGATACGACCGACGAGGTTCGTCAGTGGTTGTACGAACAACCTGTTGTCTGCAGCGGAAGATGGCAATAATTTATTGGTCGGGCTCAATGTTGCCAGCGGAGACCCTGAAGGGCGTTGCACGTCAACATGATTGAACTGTACTGCTGAATTATAAACAGGGAAGTCGATGTACGCCTGTACGATCTCACCCGGAGTAGTATGATAGAAAAGGCGCAGGTTCAGGGAATCGTCAGCCCTGAAGCCGTTGATCACCTGGCTGTTAGCGCCTGGTTTCAGTGCGAGGCCCTTAAAGTATCTGGAGAAAAGGGTCTGATTGGTAATGGTTTGTGACTTTTTATCGCAGAGCGTAAAGAACTCTTTTCCCAGTACATCGTCCAGTCTTATTTTAAATATGGTATCGCGGTGAGGACGTATTCTCATTTGTCTGCTACCCAGTGGGGTAGGATCTGTGGCGAATGAGCTACGGCTATACATGAACGTGCTGGATCCAAGTCTTTTGATCTCTTCCTGCACGCGGTATACTTCCAGGTGCTGGGTCAGCGTGGTATCGCCATAATATTGTGTTTTAGGATGCACCACCAATATCAGGGAGTCATAGATGGCCCTTTGAGGAATAGTGGTACCGCTAAATGCCTTGATCTGCCAGTAAGAAGTAGTCGAAATTTTTCCGAAGAACGGATCGTCGGCATTGCCACAAAGGGCTACGCCCAGGTTTGAAGTAGGAACAGAATCCAGGTACGCCGTGCTCATGTTCATGGTAATGGTATCTGTTACCAGAAATTCCGTACCACTCTCATCTGTGATATTATCATATAAAAAACCTTCCTTATCACAGGCGGCGGCGCCAGTGATCAATAATGCACAAACCAGGTATTTACAGGCCACTTTGGCGCGGATACTTTTATTCATGGAGCGCAATTTTAGACAGGAACCCAACTTCACGCTGATTTAATATGCGAACAGGCTCTTTTTATCGACGAATAACCTTCGGCACTCTTTGTGCTACTGCTGGGGTAGCAAGGTGCTGTACATGGCAAAAAACCAGTTGGCAGATAAAAAGACCTGATTTGTCTGTCAAAAGTACCCAAACATCTATTTCGTGATTGCGCTTAAATAAGTGCGGATAATTTTGGCAGCTATTAAAAAAGTAAAAATAACTTATGCGCTATTTAAAAGTATGTTTTCTGGGATTGGCAGTACTTACATTGGCCTCCTGTTCATCAAGCAGCGACACGACTAAGCTGGGTAACTGGGTAAGAAGGGCAGATTACCAGGGAGACGCCAGAAGGGAAGCAGTGAGCTTTGTGATTGGTGATACAGCGTATGTAGGAACTGGCACCAGCGGTGTTGATGGTGGTACCTGGTTAAGTTCTTTTTATAAATATGATCCTGTAAAGGATAACTGGACCCTGGTAGCATCTATGGCGGATAAGAACGATCCGACAAAGGACCTCTCCCGTACCGGTGCTGCAGCTTTTACTGCCGGCGGTAAAGGATATGTAACAACCGGCAGCAATTCCGATCTCAAAACACTGACAGATACCTGGGCATATGATCCTGCTACCAACAGCTGGGAAAACAGAGCTAACTTTCCAGGTGCTGGCCGTTACTATGCGGTAGGTTTCACTGTAAAGGATATGGGTTATGTAGGTACCGGCTATGATGGCGGTAACAACATGAGCGATTTCTATAAATATAATCCTTCTTCTAACACCTGGTCATCAGCTAACTCTTTGAAAGACAAAAGAAGACAAGCTGTTGCTTTCGTGATCAAGGACAGCGCATACGTAGTAACCGGCGCCGGTGCAGGTACAAGCCCTACCCGTATGTATGTGTATGATGCTGATCACGACCAGTGGAATGAGAAATCCAAAATCGAAAATGCTACAGATGCATCTTTCGATGATGATTATTCTTCTATCGCCCGTTATGGTGGTGTGGCATTTGTGATCAATAACAAAGGATATGTTACCACTGGTTCCAGTGCTACTACCTGGGAATATGATCCAATCAATGACCGTTGGGCAGAAAAGACCGCTTTTGATGGTGCAAGCCGTACTTCAGCTGTAGGTTTTACTGTGAAAGGCAGAGGTTTTATAAGCACCGGCTATTCCTCCAGCACTTACCTGGATGATCTGTTCGAATTCTTCCCGGATCAGGAAAATGACACTAATGACTAATTACAAGTCGATTCTTATTGTTTGTACGCCGGTACTGGCAGCAACGTTGTTCTTTACAGCCTGTCAGCAGCCGTCAAAACAAAAAGAAAGTACTGAACATACTGAAGAAGCGCCAGCTACCGCAATGCAAGACAGCATTGCGGTAGTTACGTTTCAACCCGAAGGGGGAGGATGGGGCTTCAAAATCAATAAAGGGTCTCATAATTACATTGAACAACCTTTCATCCCCGTGATCATGGGTAGAACGCCTTTTAAAACAGAGGCTGATGCCAGGAAAGTGGGTGAAAACCTCGCTGCCAAGCTTAGGAAAAATCCCGGTGGACTGCCGGACCTGACCAGGCAGGAATTGCTTGATATGAAAATAGCCGGTGTAGAGTAGCACTAAAAGCTCCCCGGTAGATATATTGTAACTTATATTAATATTGGCCATAGTACTGTATTTGGCCATAGAGACTTTTTGTTCCCCGGAAATTTTAACATTCCTTTTACTACGCTTAACAAATTTTAACAGCCTCTTTACGGGAATTGAGTGTAAGTTTATCGCGCTTTTGGGCTACATGATAAATTTAAAACAACTCTATAGGAACCGGCTATTCAACATAGGACTGCATATTGTAGTTTGGACCTGTTTCCTGTTTTTTCCTTTTTTTATCTACCGGATCAAGATTCAGCACCCCTGGTTCTTTGCCCGGGAAATAGTTGATAACCTCTTCCTCATAGGATTGTTTTATCTCAATTTTTATGTACTGATCCCCCGCTTTTTCACATTAAAGAAAATAGTCTACTATCTCTCTTTTGTGGTGTTGACGCTGGTGTTCATCATTATGCAACAGGCAGTTACCGAGTATGTTTTCTGGAAAACATTCGCGTCTCAGGAAACGGTAATAGCGCCAGACAGGGATCGGGATGCCGGCTTTGCTCCGCCACCTCCTGCCTATATGCGCTACCATTTGCTGGAAGGCCGTTTGCATGCAAAGGCAACATACCGGGAACGGATAACGCCGGTATATGCTGGCGCCACCCTGAACGACTCGATCAGGAAAAGAGAGTTTATCAATGTCCGGAGTGAGCTGTCTTTCCTCGACTATATCCTTTTTCCGGAAATATTGCGGAAGTCGGTTTTTGCAGCTTTGCTCATGCTTTTTATGAGCGGCTTTATCAAGATTGCACAGGAATGGTTTAAGAGTGAACAGCAAAGGGAAGCATTGAAAGTGGAGAATCTGAACGCAGAATTAAAATTTTTAAAGTCTCAGATTAATCCTCACTTCCTTTTCAACTGTCTAAACACCATCTATTCCCTGGCGCATAAACATTCCGTACAGACAGAGCACGCCATCGTCAAGCTGTCTACCATCATGCGGTACATGATCTATGACTCCAACGAGGATAAGGTGCAGCTCAAACAGGAGCTGCAATACCTCGAGGATTATATTGATATTCAACGTTTAAGATTGCCGGACGATATAGTGGTGGACTATGCTGTGCAGGGAAACCCGGTAGGATTGAAAATAGAACCCATGTTGCTGGTGCCATTTGTCGAGAATGCCTTTAAACATGGGATCAGTTATGCCGAACCATCTTTTATTGCCATCGCACTCGCAATCGAAAGGAACCAGGTGAGGCTGGTAGTAGAAAACAGTCGCTTCAGAAAGCGCGTGGCCGAAAAAGGGGGAATAGGCCTGCAGAATGTGCGTAAACGGTTGGAACTGTTGTATACCGGAGACCATGATCTGGAAATCACAGAATCAGAAAACCAATTTATTGTTGATTTAAAAATCGTGTTGAAAAATGATCAGGTGCATAGCGGTGGATGACGAACCACTGGCATTGGAAATAATTACTGACTTCGCAAGGAAGGTTCCTTTCCTGCAGCTGGTTGGCACATTTGAGAATGCAACAGAGGCGCTGCGTTTTTTACAGGAAGAGCGGGTAGACCTGCTGTTCCTCGATATTAAAATGCCGGATATCACCGGTATTCAGTTGATGAAATCCCTGAAGTATCCGCCTATGGTGATCTTTACTACTGCATATGGAGAGTATGCACTGGAAGGATTCGATCTGGAAGTGGTAGACTACCTCCTGAAACCTGTACCCTTTGAGCGTTTTCTCAGATCAGCTACCAAAGCGCTGGAGCTGAGAAGTATGTCCCAGCAGAAGAACGGGGACAGTAATAACGGGCACGTCAACGACTACATCTTTATTAAGACAGAATATAAGATCATTAAGATCAACCTGGAAGATATTTTATTCATCGAAGCACTGAAAGATTATACGAAGATTTATACACCTTTTCAGCCAGTACTTACACTGCGCAGTCTCAAATCATTTGAAACACGTTTACCTGCAGATAAATTCATCAGGGTACACCGCTCTTATGTTGTGTCGCTGAATAAGATCAACTCTGTAGAGAAAAATACTGTGATGATCGCCAACCAGTCTATCCCTATCAGTGATGGCTATAGGGAAAAGTTCTATGATGTGATCAACCGGAACAGTTAATCAGTCTGCAATATCAATAAGCATAAAAAAGAAACGGTAAATGGCTATCTGCCATTTACCGTTTTCTTTTTATTCACTAGTTGGAGTATGATTGTTTAGACGATCTCTTTCAGCCTTGTGATCACTTCGTCTATTTCCGCTTTCGTATTGTCTTTAGCGAAAGAGAAGCGTACGGCGATCCTGTTGGGATCACTATTGATGGCGCGGATAACATGAGAACCTGCATCAGCGCCGGATGTACAGGCACTGCCACCGGATGCACAGATACCGTTAATGTCCAGGTTGAAGAGCAGCATTTCACTCTTCTCTGTTTTAGGGAAGGACACGTTCAGTACAGTGTACAGGCTGCGGCCATAGAGGTCGCCGTTATAACTTACACCGGGTATATGCTGTTTCAGCTGGTCCATCATATAGATGCGCAGGTCATTAATATACTTGCTATGTTCTTCCATGTGTTCAGTTGCCAGTTCCAGCGCTTTGGCGAAACCAACAATGCCATATACATTCTCCGTACCAGCGCGCATATTACGTTCCTGTGCACCACCATGAATGAACGGCGTGATCTTCACATTTTCATTGATGTAAAGAATACCCACACCTTTAGGGCCATGGAACTTGTGACCGGAACCATTGATGAAGTGTACCGGTGTGTTGCGCAGGTCAAAAGCATAATGTCCTACTGTCTGCACGGTGTCTGAATGGAAGATGGCGTCAAACTCCTTGCAAAGATTGCCCACCGCATGAAGGTCCAGCAGGTTGCCGATTTCGTTGTTAGCATGCATCAGGCTTACCAGGCAACGTTCAGTAGAATTGGCCAGCAGTTCACGCAGGTGCGCCATATCCACATGTCCATCGGGCTGCAGCCTTACATTACTCAGCCTGATCTTGTCTTTTGAATGGGCATGCTCCACGGAATGAAGGGTAGCATGGTGCTCAATTTCAGAAGAAATGATATGTCTGCAACCCAGGTTGTGGATGGCCGCGTTTACCGCAGTATTGGTACTTTCAGTACCACCAGAGGTGAAAAAGATCTCCCCCGGATGTGCGTTCAGGATCTTTGCTACGGATTTACGCGCGTTTTCAATGGCCAGTCTTGTTTCACGGCCATATGAATAGATGGAAGAAGGATTTCCAAACTTTTCTGTCAGGTAAGGCAGCATCACATCCAGCACGTCTTTATCCAGCGCCGTGGTGGCTGCATTATCAAAATAAATTCGTTTCAAGGTGGTGGTTTTTGATAAAAAAATGCCGTTGGCGGAGACAAATGTCTGATTTTTTTAGAAAATACAGCAGTCCCAAAAAAAAGCGGCGGATACAACTACATGCGTCCGCCGGCTAATATATTCTAAGTTGTTGAAAATTAGTGCATAAACTCGCGGATGTCCTGCATGATACGTTTGGCGATATTATCTGCCGTTGTTTCATTCTGGCTTTCCGCGTAAATACGGATAATAGGCTCCGTATTGGAAGTACGTAAGTGTACCCAGTCCCTGTCAAACTCAATTTTCAGACCGTCTTCGATGTTAATAGGCTGGTTCCTGTATTTACCTTTGATCTTATCAAAGATGGTAGCTACATCGACACCCTTATCAAGCTCTATCTTGTTTTTGGAAATAAAGTAGTCAGGGTAGCTGTTACGCAGGGCCTTGAGGTTCTTTTTGCTTTGGGCCACATGGCTGAGGAAAAGACCGATGCCGATCAGCGCATCACGGCCATAGTGGAGGTCTGGTACAATAATACCGCCATTACCTTCACCTCCTATCACCGCATTCACTTCCTTCATTTTGCGCACCACATTCACTTCTCCTACTGCAGAAGGATGGTATTCTCCACCGTTCTTCAGGGTTACATCTTTCAGCGCCTGTGTGGAAGAAAGGTTGGAAACGGTGTTCCCCTTGCGGGTTTTCAATATATAGTCAGCTACTGCCACCAGGGTATATTCTTCACCGAACATGCTGCCGTCTTCACATACGAAACAGAGGCGATCCACATCAGGATCTACAGCAATTCCCAGGTCAGCGCTGGACTTGTTCACTTCATTGCTTAACGCAGTAAGGTTTTCCGGTAAAGGCTCCGGATTATGGCTGAAACGACCATTTACTTCATCGAACAGTACTGTTACTTCTTCCACTCCCAATGCTTTCAGCAGGGCAGGAATGAAGATAGCGCCTGTAGAGTTGACAGCGTCTACCACTACTTTAAAGTTGCGGGCCCTGATAGCAGGAACATCAACCAGTGGATAGTTCACTACCATGTCAATGTGCTTCTGCAGGTAGCTGTCATCTTTCTGGTAGGTGCCAAGTTTACTGACATCTGCAAAAGAGAAGTCTTCGCGTGCAGCAAGATCGAGTACGATGGCTCCGTCTTCTCCGGAGATGAATTCACCTTCACTGTTCAGCAGTTTCAGGGCGTTCCATTCCCTGGGATTGTGGCTGGCCGTAAGAATGATACCACCTGCTGCCTGCTCTGCCTTTACAGCCACTTCAACTGTAGGAGTGGTAGAAAGGTCCAGATCAACAACATCCAGGCCCAATCCGTTCAGGGTAGCAACAACGAGCTGTTTCACCATTTCTCCCGAAATGCGTCCGTCCCGCCCTATTACTACTTTTCTATTGTCGGATTGTTTGATGAGCCATGTGCCGAATGCAGCTGTGAACTTTACAACATCGAGAGGAGATAGCCCTTCTCCTGGTTTGCCCCCGATGGTTCCGCGAATGCCAGAAATCGATTTGATCAGTGCCACGAATTTCAATTTTTAAAGGAAGGGCAAATATAAAATTACAAACAGCAATAGACAAATGAATTAAATGCATAGGGCTCCTTTCTAATTAAATATTAATTTAAACAGATGCGTTATAGTTTTAATGTGGGCGATTTATATAGGGGTGAGGAAACTTTGTCCCGTTTTTCATTAATGCCACAGTTTAGCATACTTTTGCATGTCAATTAATCAACAGCTACGTTTACATGAAATATTTATGGAAGAGTATACCCAGGTATATTCGATACGTGATTATCCAGGCCTTATTCCTATATCTCTTCATGGTCGTTTTTCGTCTGGTTTTCTTTTTGTTTTTCTTTAAGACCACCGTTACAGACAGTGGGGCCATCCTGAAGGCATGGACACTTGGCTTAAGATTCGATATGCGTCTTGCCTTGATCCTGACCGTTCCGTTATTACTGCTTGCCTTTATTTTCAGAAACAACTTCTTTACAAAACCGGCCATCAGAAAGCCGGTTTTTGTGTATCTCTTCCTCGTATACCTGGTGCTGACATTCATGTATATATTCGACCTGGGGCACTATGCTTACCTGGGCTTACGCATGGATCCCACTATTACCCGTTTCCTGGCGGAAGGAGAAAGGGCAGATAATGCCAGGATGTTATGGCAGAGCTACCCGGTGGTACGTGCAATGGTCGGGGTCGGCCTGTTCCTGTTCCTGATCTCTTACCAGTTCATCCGTTCCTATCAGCGACTGGCGAAAGAACCACCAATAAGGCTCAGCAACTGGAAATACAGCGGCTGGTTGTTCTCTATGGTGATCCTCTTTGCGGGCGGTATTTATGCCAACATCGCCTACTTCCCACTGCGCTGGAGCCAGGCAATGTTTACCAGGGATAATGGGGTGACCAGCCTGGCGCTGAATCCCGTATTGTACTATGTCGCCAACATGTCTGGTAAAACGGATACCTACGATATAAAAAAGACAAGGGAGCTTTATCCGGTAATGACGCGGTACCTGGGCGTACAACAACCAGATGCGGAGAAATTGAACTTTGTGCGTGATGTTCCCGGGGCAGACAGGAAGAAAATGAATGTGGTGCTGGTTATGCTGGAATCGACCGGAGCAGCTATCACCAGTATGTACAATAACCCGATGCAGCCTACGCCCAACATGAAAAAGCTGGCTGATAGCGGTATCCTTTTCCGCAATTTCTACGTACCTGCTGTCAGCACCGCCAGAACGGTGTATGGCGTAACTACAGGGCTGCCCGATGTCAGTCTGACCAAAACAGCTTCCCGTCACCCGAAGATGATTGACCAGCGTGTAGTACTGGACCAGTTCAAGGGATACGAGAAATATTACCTGCTGGGAGGAAATACCAACTGGGCCAATATCAGGGCGGTGTTTACGAACAATGTAGAAGGCATTAAGATCTATGAAGAAGGCTATTATAAAGCGCCCAAAGCAGATGTGTGGGGCGTATCTGATTACGACCTGATCACAGAAGCCGACGAAATATTCAGGGAGGCAGGTAAAAAGCAACAACCTTTTGTGGCCTTCCTGCAGCTGGCAGACAATCATCCTCCCTATACCACCACAAACGGAGGCGGCGATTTTAAGAAATTGACCACTAAGGATATTGACAAAGAGCAGTTTAAGAAATCAGGATTTGTTTCTATTGACCAGTTGAATGCTATCCGTTATGAGGATTATAACGTGGGGCACCTGATTGATCTGGCAAAAAAAGGAGGGTACCTGGATAATACGATCTTTATCATGTTCGGGGACCATAACTGTACCCTGAATCCTTATCATTTTATGCCTACCCCGGAGTATGAACTCGTCAGTGGATCAGTGCATTCCACCTGCTTTATTTATGCTCCGGCCCTGATAAAGCCACAGGTGATTAACTATGCGGTCAGCCTGGTGGATGTTTACCCCACCATGGCGAAACTGGTAGGCCTGCCGTTCAAAAACTATACACTGGGACAGGATATGCTGGATTCCACACAGACGAGCAGGTATGCTTTCGCCAGCTATGCTAAGAACCTCCAGGGCTATATATCGATGATAGGGGAGCGCTATATGTACGAGATCAATACGAAGACCCAGGACGCTTATCTGTACGACATGCTGGGAGATCCGCTGAAAAATGTAAAGGCGCAATATCCGGATACGGCGAAAGCGCTCGATAATTTAACGCGGGCATTTTACGAAAGCACCCGATATTTGATATTTAATAATAAAAAATAGAGCTTTGAGGCGTTCATCTGATCATGGAAGTTTTTAATGAATTAGCAGTGGAAATACAAAAACAATGGTTTAAAGATTGGTTCAATTCTCCTTACTATCACCTGTTGTACAATAACAGGGATAATGCAGAAGCGGCAACTTTTATAGACAAATTGTTGAACTATCTGCATCCGTCTGCTAATTCTACCATGCTGGATGTAGCCTGTGGCACCGGCCGTCATTCGAGTTACCTGGCAGCAAAAGGATATACGGTCACAGGTATTGACCTTTCCATCCGCAGCATCAACATTGCCAAAAAGCTGGAAAATGACCATCTCAGCTTTTACCAGCACGACATGCGCCTACCCTTCAGAGTGAACTATTTTGATTTTGTGTTTAACTTTTTTACCAGCTTTGGTTATTTTGATACCGAAAGGGAGAACGAGAATGCCCTGCGCACGATGCGGAATGCCCTGAAACCGGGAGGATGCCTGGTATTGGACTACCTGAACAGCCCCTATGTGAAGAACAACCTGGTACCTTTTGAGGTGAAAGAAACAGGGGATGTGGTGTTCGATATTGTCCGGGAGGTAAATGATGGTAAGTTCCAGAAGCAGATCAACATCCTGGACCGTTCCCGCTTATACCGGACAACATTTACCGAGAATGTAAGCGCCTTTACCCTTCATGATTTTGAGGAAATGTTCGCCCACCAGGGTTTACAAATAACTGATATATTTGGAGACTATCATTTCAATAGCTACGATGAACAGCATTCGCCAAGACTGATCATCGTTGCTACAAAACACTAGCCATGCTGGAAAGACTGCTTAGACTGGACTACAAACTCTTTTTCTATATTAATAACGTGTGGCAGAATTCGGTGCTGGATGCTATTGTGCCCTGGTTAAGGGAGCCATATATCTGGGCGCCACTGTACCTTTTCCTGCTGTTGTTCGTAACGATCAATTACGGTTGGAAAGGTTTCTGGTGGATCGTCTTTTTCCTGCTTACTTTTGGTCTGGCTGACCAGGCCAGCTTATATATCAAAGAGGCTGTGGGGCGGTTAAGACCATGCCGGGACCCGCTGATGCAGCACTTTGTGAGGGTATTGGTAGTATATTGCCCGGGCAGCGGTAGTTTTACCTCTTCCCATGCAGCCAATCATTTTGCACTGGGCACTTTTTGTTTCCTCACTTTCAGGCATATTTCAAAGTTATATGCCTCTCTGTTTTTTGTCTGGGCGCTGCTGATCTGTTATGCACAGGTCTATGTGGGCGTTCATTACCCGCTGGATGTGATTGGAGGCGGTGTACTGGGTATCATCATAGGTACCCTGAGTGCCGGATTCTTTCAGCGGCGTATCAGACTGGAACCTGAATTAACAACATGAACTGGATCTTTCTTTTAATTATTTTACTGGCGACCTTAGGCGGCGGTTTAATTCCCATGGTGGTAAGAAGGGTGACGCCCAACTTCCCGATTTACATGCTGGCATTTACCGGCGCCTGTTTGTTTGGCATCACTATCATGCACCTGTTGCCTGAAGTGTATCATGAACTGGGGCATCAGGCCGGTATCTATATCGTACTGGGTTTTTTCCTGCAGGTAGCTCTGCAGGCGTTGTCGCATGGAGCGGAACATGGACATACCCATATTCCGACAGACGGCCACCATCATGTACAGATCTTTCCTTTGTTGCTGGGTTTGTCTATCCACGCTTTTATGGAAGGTATTCCGCTGGGTTTTCAGTTTAAGGACCCGGCGGCCCTTGCTTCCCTGGTAATAGGGGTGGCTGCGCATAAATTGCCGGAGGCCTTTACCCTGATCACCGTCATGATGCATGCCCATCAACGGGGTGGGCGGTTGTGGCGTATTCTGATCATTTTTTCACTGGTTACGCCAGTTGCAGCGGTATTGGCATCGGTGCTGGGGCAGCATTCAACCTATATATCTAACATTACTGCTTACATCGTGGCACTGGTGATAGGAGCATTCTTGCATATTTCTACCACTATTTTCTACGAAAGCGGCACCAAACACCATGAATTGAGCTATCGTAAAGTAATTGCCATAGCGGCAGGGTTGCTTTTAGCATTTCTTACCTTAATATTTGAATAATTCTTTATTTTTAGCCTTTTAAACATGGAAGTCGTCGTCATTATCCTCATCCTTATTTTGCTAAATGGCTTATTCTCAATGTCAGAGGTCGCCATGGAATATGCTCGTAAAGCAAGGCTGGAATATCTGGCCAATAAAGGGGATGAAAAGGCAAAAGCTGCGCTGAAGCTGGCCAGCAATCCGGACAGGTTTCTTTCCACTGTCCAGGTAGGCATCACACTTATCAGCATCTTAATAGGTATATTATCAGGCATCAGCCTCAAACCACGCCTGGTTGAATACATTTCCGGTTATCCACAACTAAGTCCTTATAGCGATGGTATTGCCATTACCGTTATCGTGGTAGTGGTGACTTATTTTACGCTGGTAATAGGCGAACTGGTGCCCAAACGCCTGGGGATGCTCCGTCCGGAAGCCATCGCCAGACAAACTGCCGCCCCGATGAAATGGGTGTCTATGGTCACTTATCCTTTCATCTGGCTGCTGACCATTTTCACCAATCTGCTGGTGAGCATCTTCAACCTGAAACCGAGTACTGACAATAACGTCACAGAAGAAGAGATCAAAGCGCTGATAAATGAAGGTACTACTGCAGGCGCTATTGAAGAGACCGAACAAGAGATCATTGAAAGGGTGTTTCACCTGGGAGACCGTAACATCACCTCCCTCATGACACACCGTACGGATATCGTATACCTGGACATTCATGATCCGAAGCAGGTGATCCGCAGTAAGATCCTGGACAGTCCGCACTCCGTATACCCGGTATGTGATGATGTAATTGACAATATCCTCGGTATTATCACCATCAAAGACCTTTATACAGCAGCAGCTGATACAGGCCATGACCTGGCCCGTATCATGAAAAAGCCCCTGTTTGTCCCTGAGAACAACTCCGCTTACCAGGTATTGGAGAAATTCAAGGAAACACAGAGCCACGCTGCATTTATCGTAGATGAATACGGTACTTTTCTGGGAATGATCACCCTGAACGATATACTGGAAGCCATCGTAGGAGACATGCCGGAAACCGGCCAGGATGACGATTATGAGATAGTGCGCCGGGAAGATGGTTCCTACCTGGTAGACGGGCAGATCCCTTTTTATGACTTTCTTGCCCGGTTCGACAAGGAAGACTGGATGGCAGAATTTGAACAGGAGTTTGATACGATGGCAGGTTTTATCCTGCATCACCAGGAACATATCCCCAAGATCGGGGAAAAATTTGAGTGGCGGGGCTTCACCTTTGAGATTGTGGATATGGACGCCCACCGCATAGATAAAGTGCTGGTAGAAGCGCCAGAAGATGCAGTGGAAGAAGGTTGATCTGATCAGGGGGGAAGGACTGGTTTAATTACGAATTGTAAATGGCAGATACGTATGATTATCATACAGATAAATTGCGTAGTTCTCCATTTGTGATTCGTAATTGTTTTTTGCTAATTTTGAGCACTTTTTTACATAATCAAATAATTTAATTTAAATAATGGTTGTTTTAGGAAGTAAGGTGCTTTCACTGGACGAAGTGTACCGCGTGTTATTCAACGGGGAGGAGTTGAGCCTGGATGAAGCTGCTTTACAGCAAGTAACGCACAACTTTGAGTTTTTAAAGAAATTTGCCGCCAAGAAGCTGATCTATGGTATCAATACCGGCTTCGGCCCCATGGCGCAATATCGTATCAGCGAGAGCGATACGCACCAGTTACAGTACAATCTTATCCGCAGCCATAGCTCAGGAGCCGGCAAGTATATGCCGCCCCTGTTAACAAAAGGCCTCATGATAGCACGCCTCAGCAGCTTCATGCAGGCACATTCCGGTGTACACCCTGAAGTGGTGACCCTGCTCCGGGACCTGATCAATAAGAACGTTTACCCTTGTATATACGAACACGGTGGTGTAGGCGCGAGCGGCGACCTGGTGCAGCTGGCTCACCTGGCATTGGTACTGATCGGCGAAGGAGAAGTGGTGTATGAAGATGTACTGCGCCCTACAGCTGAAGTATATGCCCAGTTAGGTATCAAACCTATGGGCGTACATATCCGTGAAGGACTGGCGGTGATCAATGGTACCTCCGCTATGACAGGTATCGGTCTGGTGAATATCATCGAGGCAAAGAAACTGCTGGGTTGGAGCTGCATCCTGTCGGCTATGGTCAATGAAGTGGTAGAGGCGTTTGACGACCATTTGTCAAAAGAGCTGAATGCCGTAAAACGTCATGAAGGTCAGAACAAGGTAGCGGCTGCCATGCGCGATATCCTGAAAGACAGTAAGATGATCAGGCACCGTCCTGACCATTTCTATAAGGAACTGGAAGAAGAGATCTTTAAAGATAAGGTACAGGAGTACTATTCCCTGCGCTGTGTGCCACAGGTATTGGGGCCTATTTACGATACGCTGGTGGAAGCTGAAAAGATCGTTGTGCAGGAATTGAACTCCGTGAGTGACAACCCGGTAGTGGACCATCACCAGGAGAACGTGTTCCACGGTGGTAACTTCCATGGGGACTATATTTCCCTGGAAATGGACAAGGTAAAGATCGCAATCACCAAGTTGTCTATGTTGTCTGAAAGACAATTGAACTACCTGATGAACGAAAAGCTGAACCATAAGTTCCCGCCGTTCATGAATCTGGGCAAACTGGGACTGAACTTCGGTATGCAGGGTATCCAGTTTACCGCCACGTCTACAGTGGCAGAGAACCAGACTTTATCCTTCCCGATGTATGTACACAGCATTCCCAACAATAACGACAACCAGGATATTGTAAGCATGGGATGTAATGCTGCCCTGATGACCAACCGTGTTATTGAGAATGCATACGAGGTGCTGGCGATCCAGGTAATGACGATGTTACAGGCGGTAGATTATCTGAACTGTCACGCGAAGCTGTCTTCCTTCTCACACCGCATATACAGTGAAGTAAGGGCAATTTTTCCTAAATTTATTGAGGACAGTCCTAAATATAAAGACGCTAAAAAAATCAAGGAATACCTGTTACAGCATGATCCTGAAATAGCATGGTAACCTCTAAAACAATTAACGGATGAAATGTGCTTTAATAACAGGTGGCTCCAGAGGTATAGGAAGGGCAATATGCGTGAAGATGGCTGAGTTGGGGTACTATGTAATTATCAATTATAAAGGCAATGAAGCTGCAGCCAACGAGACACTGGAAGCGGTAAGAGCCAAAGGAAGTGACGGAGAATTGCTGCAGTTCAATGTAGGCAACAATGAGGAAGTACATGCGGTACTGGGCAGCTGGATAGAGAATAACAAAGAGAAACAGATCCAGGTACTGGTGAATAATGCCGGTATCCGTGAAGATAACCTGCTGTTCTGGATGAACAGCGACCAATGGCGGAATGTACTGAATATCAGCCTGGATGGATTCTTCAATGTCACCAAACAGGTACTGAACAATATGCTGATGAAACGCTACGGACGTATTATCAATATTGTATCCCTGTCCGGCATTAAAGGCCTTCCTGGTCAGACGAATTATTCCGCAGCCAAAGCTGGGGTCATTGGCGCCACAAAAGCACTGGCGCAGGAAGTGGCCAAACGTGGGGTGACAGTGAACGCAGTAGCGCCCGGCTTTATCAAAACGGATATGACGGCAGAGCTGAACGAGAAAGAACTGGCGGCGCAAGTGCCTATGAACCGTTTTGGTACGCCTGAAGAAGTAGCAGAAGCAGTGGCATTTTTTGCTTCTTCAGCATCCTCTTATATCACAGGAGAGGTTTTGTCAATTAACGGAGGACTATACACATGATTATAACCGGAAACGAAGAACAGTATCAGTAGTAATTGATCTTACGTTCCCGGGCCAAATTGATTTATATGAACAGAGTGGTGATCACAGGATTGGGAGTTTATTCCTGTATAGGTAAGAACCTGGAGGAGGTACGTGATTCTTTATATAAAGGAAAATCCGGTATTATTCTGGACCCGGCCAGGAAGGCCTTTGGATACCGTTCCGGCTTGACGGGATATGTAGACCGTCCGGACCTGAAAGGAGTACTTGACCGCCGTGCCCGCATGATGATGCCGGAGCAGGCGGAATTTGCTTTTATGAGTACCCGTGAGGCGCTGGAGCAGGCTAAAATAGATCCGGATTATATAGAAAAGACAGAAGTAGGACTGCTGTTTGGTAACGACAGCTCTTCCAAGCCTGTGATAGAAGCTACCGACATCATGCGGGAGAAAAAGGACACCATGCTGGTGGGGTCCGGTTCTGTATTCCAGACCATGAACTCTACCGTGAACATGAACCTGGCCACTATCTTCAAGCTGAGAGGGATTAACTTCAGTGTGAGCGCGGCCTGTGCCAGTGGTTCTCACGCCATTGGCCTGGGATATATGTTCATCCGCAATGGTATGCAGGACTGTGTGGTATGCGGCGGCGCCCAGGAGATCAATATCTACTCCATGGGTAACTTCGATGCCATCGCGGCATTCTCTGTAAGAGAAAATGACCCGCAGAAAGCCAGTCGCCCGTTTGACCGTGACCGTGATGGCCTGGTACCCAGTGGCGGAGCAGCTACGGTGATCCTGGAAAGCCTGGAGTCAGCGCAGCGTAGGGGCGCAAATATCCTGGGAGAAGTGATTGGTTATGGTTTCTCTTCCAATGGTGCACATATTTCTAACCCAACAATAGACGGACCCGTGCGTTCCCTGCAGATCGCCCTACAGGATGCAGGACTGCAGCCAAAAGATATTGAATACATCAATGCACACGCCACCAGTACACCAGCTGGGGATGCGAGTGAAGCGGCAGCGATCGACCAGGTGTTTGGCGGATCAAGACCGCATGTCAGCTCAACCAAGTCAATGACAGGACATGAATGCTGGATGGCAGGAGCGAGTGAAATTGTTTACTCCATGCTGATGATGCAGAATGGCTTTATTGCGCCCAATATCAACCTGGAGAACCCCGACGGAGCAGCTGCCAGATTAAATATCAATAACACTACCATTAGTAAAGATTTTAATATATTTTTGTCTAATTCCTTTGGCTTTGGGGGCACTAATTCATCCCTGATAGTCAGAAAATGGACAAAGTAAGTAGTTAACTGTCAACACTTTAATTCCGTAAAACAGGCAATATTTAATATCTGCCCGGATATTTATACCTTTGAGGGGACTAAAAACAGATGCAAGGAAGGTTGATCAGCTAAACTATCATTAGAGGTAAATTGTAAGGTACATAGGCCCGGATTAACAGCCAATCTAAGCGAACTTTTTAATTCTGATAATCACGTATATAGCTCAACCTATATCCTAGAGTTACACTGATATGGACAAACAAGAAATCATACAAATCACAAATGCGTTCCTGGTAGAGGAATTTGAAGCGGATGGAAGCAAAATAACACCTGATGCCAACCTGAAGGCTACGCTTGATCTGGATAGTCTGGACTACATTGACCTGGTAGTAGTCATTGAAAATAATTTCGGATTCAAGGTAAATCCTGAAGATTTTCAGGGAATAGCCACTTTCCAGGATTTTTACGACTACGTGGCTGATCGTATTAAACAAAAAGAACTGGTATAATGCCTTCCTGGGAGGGGAAATCCAAGGGAAATAAGCTGGGGTACAGTATTTTTATCGGGACATTGCGTTATGGGGGCGTACTGCCTGCTTATGTATTATTAAGGTTTGTTGCCGCATATTATTTTCTGTTTTCCTACAGCTCTTCACGCCCCATTTTTCAATATTTTCATACCAGGGTAGGATATGGCTGGTGGCGGTCATTGGTCAGCGTATACCGGAACTATTATGTATTCGGTCAGGTGCTGATCGATAAAGTCGTTGTAATGTCCGGTATCAGGAACAAATTCACCTTCGAATTTGAGGGGGAACATTACCTGCGGGAAATTACTGCTGCCGGTAAGGGTGGTATCATGCTCAGTGCCCATCTGGGTAACTGGGAAGTGGCCGGACACCTGTTCCAGCGCCTGGAAACGCGTATCAATATTGTCATGTTTGATGGTGAGCATGAGCGTATCAAGCAATATTTGTCATCTGTGACGGGCGAACGTAATGTGAATATTATTGTTATTAAGGATGATTTGTCGCACATTTACGCTATTAATGAAGCGCTGAGCAACCAGGAACTGGTGTGTATGCATTCTGACAGGTTCCTGGCAGGCAACAAAACGGTAACCGCATCCTTTATGGGGGCAGATGCCCGCTTCCCGGCAGGACCTTTCCTGCTGGCAGCTACATTCAGGGTGCCTGTATCACTTGTATTTGCTTTTAAGGAAACCAGCCGCCATTATCATTTATATGCAACTCAGCCTAGAGAATATCATGGCCGCCGCAGGCAGGGCGTAGAAACTGCCGTTCAGGATTTTGTACAGGAACTGGAAACCATGGTGAAAAAATATCCTGAACAATGGTTTAACTATTACGATTTTTGGGAAATATCGGAAGAAAAATAAGCAGATTTTATGTTCATCCACACCGACAACATTACGGCATATATACCGCAACGCACACCGATTGTCATGATCAGTGGCATATTGGAAGTAAAAGACAATATTACCCGTACCGGCCTGCAGATCGCAGCCGATAATCTTTTTGTGGAAGATGGCGTGCTGAAATCACCCGGACTGCTGGAGAACATGGCGCAAACTGCCGCTGCCCGCGTTGGATATGTAGCCCAGCAGGAAAATACCCCTGTTCCTATCGGC
Organism: Chitinophaga ginsengisoli; assembly: GCF_003014595.1. Taxonomy (GTDB): domain Bacteria; phylum Bacteroidota; class Bacteroidia; order Chitinophagales; family Chitinophagaceae; genus Chitinophaga; species Chitinophaga ginsengisoli. The sequence goes on from NZ_PYGK01000006.1 coordinate 210,226, forward strand.
TTCATTGGCGCGGTAAAAGATTTTGAAGTGTTTGAGTTTCCTCCTGCAGGCTCCTTTATTGAGACCACCACGGAAATACAGAGTCAGGTGTTCAACGCTACCATGGTAGCTGCCAGAGTGACCCTTAATGGAAAGGTAATGGCGCAATGTGAACTGAAAATTTTCATTAATCCATAAAAATCCATTTGTAATGACCACCTTAAAAAAATGCCTGCTGGCAAGTTTTGTTTTAGTATTCGTGTGCCTGTCTGCCGGAAACATCCAAGCACAGACCCTGAAAGAATTTTTCAGCAATGAATCCACCCCATTGACCTACCTCGGTGTTGATTTCTCTGCCACTAAAATAGAGGGAGAAACAGCCACCGCCGCGGAAATCGTCAACAAGTTTGAGCCAATCAATAGCGTGATCGTTAATGAAGCCAAAAAGTATGACGTTGCCGGCGCCTTCAAAAGGGCCAATGTGAGCAACTTCCTGGAAGCTGTCCAGAAACTCAACGAAGCTGTGAATCCTGCTACTATCAAGGCCAATGGCGTTGCCGACCTGGAAAAAGGTCTGACCCCTGCAGACATTGACAAACATGTAAAGAAGTATGATCTCCACGGTCAGAAAGGTATCGGCCTGGTATTTATCATGGACGGTATGAGTAAGACAAACAAGGAAGCTTACGTATACGCTACACTGATAGACCTGTCGAGCAAAAAAGTGCTGCTGACAGAACGGTTTACCGGTAAGGCGCAGGGTTTTGGTTTCCGTAACTATTGGGCTTATACTATTTATAAGGTGCTGAATTCCATCGACCATGGAAAATATAAAGAGTGGAAGAATAAATCTGCAGCTGCTCCGGAAACAAGGGTAGCGGCTGTGAAAACTCAGGCTAGCCTGAATTAATCCGGAAAAATAAGAAGATGAGCCCTGTATTGACTGAGAGTGCGAATATACTGGTGAAGTTCAATGAAGCCGATCCACTGGGAATAGTATGGCATGGACATTACATTCGCTATTTTGAAGATGGAAGAGAGGCTTTCGGTGAAAAATACGGGTTCCGTTATCTCGATATTTATAAAGAAGGATATACCGTTCCTGTCGTGAACGTGCAATGCAATTACAAACGTTCACTGAGGTACGGGGACCGTGTCGTTGTGGAAACCACTTATGTGAATACTGCTGCTGCAAAGATCAGGTTTGAATACAAACTCTACAATTTCGCTACAGGCGAGCTGGTAGCTGACGGAAGTTCCCTCCAGGTTTTCCTGGACGTAGCTACATCTTCACTGCAGCTGACTATCCCTCCGTTTTTTGAAAAATGGAAAGCGCAGCACGGACAGATCATTGCTCCTAATAATGTGAAAAAATGAAAAGTGTGTATGTAGTGGCAGATAATATTTTGTCGCCACTGGGCAGAACAACAGAAGAGAACTTTGTAAACGTAAGGAATGGCCTGAGCGGCATCCGGTTGCACGACGATCTGGCAATGTCGGCCGCGCCGTTCTATGCGGCTATGATGGCTCCTGAGCAGCTGGAAAAAAGCTGGAATGAGGAAAGCCTCGAACAGTACACAAAGTTTGAACAACTGCTGATACTATCCGTGCAGAATGCATTGGACAGGACATCTGTTGACATTACAGATGGCCGTACCGCTTTCATCGTATCTACCACAAAGGGCAATATTGAACTGCTGGAGCAGCAGGAAGATCCTTCCAAAGCCCCGTTGCAGGAAATGGAACTGTTCCATACCGCGAAAAAAGTAGCGAAGTATTTTAATTATACAGAAGATCCTATAGTAGTCAGCAACGCCTGCATCTCAGGCTTGCTGGCTATTTTAACAGCCAGAAGGCTGATCCTTTCCGGCCGTTATGACCACGCAGTAGTGACCGGGGCAGACGTGATGACCAGGTTCGTGTTATCTGGTTTCCAGTCTTTCCAGGCCGTTAGCAGTGAGCCATGCCGGCCTTTTGATGCCGACCGTAAAGGGGTGACATTGGGAGAAGGTGCAGCGACGGTGATACTGACTAATAACGAAGCATACATTACGCCGTCTTCCATCCATGTAGGAGCAGGAGCGGTGAGTAATGATGCCAACCACATTTCCGGGCCTTCCCGCACAGGAGCGGAGCTGAGTATAGCGATGCAGAAGGCGATGACCGGTTCAGGACTGACGCCTGCAGATATCGGTTTTGTTTCTTCTCATGGTACCGCAACGCTGTACAATGATGAAATGGAATCCAAGGCCCTGTACCTGGCAGGATTGCTGGAAGCGCCTGTAAACAGCCTGAAAGGCTACTATGGGCATACGCTGGGCGCTGCGGGATTGATAGAAGCCGTGATCGGTATGCATGCATTGCAGCAGCAACTGGTCATCCCCACACTGGGATTCCAGTCGTTAGGCGTACCTCACCCGGTAAAGGTGAGCAACCAGCTCAGTAGCAAACCTATGCAGCATTTCCTGAAAACAGTATCCGGTTTTGGCGGTTGTAATGCAGCCATGATATTTTCGAAAATAATCTAATCTTAATTCAGAATGGAGTTTTTTACTAAAGAAACGAAAACAGCACTACAGGCGCAGGAAGCAGCATTGAGACTGGCTTTTGCGCCGATAGCATTTCAGGCTACCCGTGCCCTGCGTGATATGGGCATCCTGCAGGCTATCAGTGACGCCGGACAAAAGGGACTGACCATTGAAGAAGTGCTGGAAAAAGTATCACTCTCCCGTTATGCTGTGCGTGTATTGCTTGAAGCTGGCCTTGGTATTGAATTGCTCATCGTAAACGATAAAAGGTACATTCTGACAAAGACAGGTTATTTTATCCTGCATGATAAGCTGACCCGCATTAACATGAACTTCTCGCAGGACATCTGCTACCGCGGTATGGACCACCTGCAGGATAGTTTAAAAGAAGGCCGTCCTGTCGGATTAAAAGAGCTGGGCCCCTGGGAAACGATCTATCCCGGATTACCACTGCTGCCACCGGAAATAGGCAAAAGCTGGTTCGATTTTGACCATTATTATTCCGATCTGGCATTTCCACAGGCATTGCCGATCGTATTTGAAAATAAACCCCGGACCCTGCTGGACATCGGCGGTAATACCGGGAAATGGACACTGGCTGTTACTGCCTATGATGCTGACGTAAAGGTGACCATGTTTGACCTGCCGGGAGAGATCGCTATTGCACAACAGCGCACCAGGGACGCCGGTGTAGCTGACCGTGTATCTTTCCATGAAGCCAATATCCTGGATGAAAGCCTGCCTTTCCCTTCCGGATTTGATGCTATCTGGATGAGCCAGTTCCTGGATTGCTTCTCGGAAGAGCAGATCGTATCCATCCTGAAACGCTGCCGTGAGGCACTGACAGAGAATGGTACCATCTACATCCTGGAACCATTCTGGAACAGACAGCCGTTTAAATCGGCCGCATTCTGCCTCCAGCAGACATCATTGTATTTTACCGCTATGGCAAATGGCAACAGCCAGATGTACCATACGGAAGATTTCTTTAAATGTATTGAAGACGCGGGACTACAGATAGTTGAAGAGAATAACCAGATGGGACTTAGTTATACGCTGTTAAAATGTAAAAGAAAGTAGTTTCCGTACACCACTCCATAAAACATATCCATGACAACAGAAAAGGTAGACGTATTAGTGATTGGTGCGGGCCCTTCGGGTACGGTGGCAGCATCCATTATCCATCAGGCAGGTTATTCTGTGAAAATAGTGGAGAAGCTGAAATTCCCCCGTTTTGTGATCGGTGAAAGCCTCCTGCCACGCAGTATGGAAGCCCTGGAAGAAGCCGGTTTTATTGATGCCATCAAGGCTAAAGGCTTCCAGCAGAAGTATGGTGCAAAATTCGTGAAGGGCAATAGCGTGTGCGATTTCTCCTTCAAAGAGCAATACACTCCCGGATGGAACTGGACCTGGCAGGTGACCAGGGCCGATTTCGACAAGACACTGGCAGATGCAGTGGAGGCCATGGGGGTACCTGTGTCGTATGAAACAACAGTAACAGACATCCGCTTCAATGGAACTGACTCTGTGACCACCGTTGAGGATATAAATGGCAATAAAAGTGAAATAGCTGCCCGTTTCATTGTAGACGGCAGTGGATATGGCAGGGTGATCCCCCGCCTGTTCAACCTGGAGAAGAATTCCAACCTGCAGCCACGTAAGGCATTGTTTGCCCACACCGTGGATGCCCGCCGTTCTATGGCCGATGAACCTAACCGTATTACTGCGGTGGTACATAAACCAGGCACCTGGATCTGGATCATTCCATTCTCTACAGGGGTGACTTCTGTAGGTTTTGTAAGTGATCCTTCGTTTTTTGATGCGTATCCCGGTACGCCTGAGGAACAATACCGTGCTATGCTGGAAGCAGAACCTTACACCAGGGAGCGTTTCCGCGATGTGGAATTGGTATTCGAACCGCGTATCCTGCAATCATGGTCTGCCACCACAGATAAATTCTATGGGGAAGGCTTTGTGCTGACAGGCAACGTAACAGAATTTCTGGACCCTATTTTCTCATCTGGCGTAACTTTGGCCTGCGTTTCTGCGCAGACTGCCGCTAAACTGGTGATCCGCAAGCTGAAAGGTGAAGCGGTTGATTGGGAAAAAGAATACATGGAGCCTACCATGCAGGGGGTGAATACTTTCCGCTCTTATGTAATGGCTTGGTATGAGGGCACTCTGGACAAGATCTTCTTCTCTGAAGAGCAGCGTTCGGAAGTGAAGAACCAGATCTGTTCAGTACTGGCAGGATATGTATGGGACATGAGCAATCCTTTTGTGCAGAATCATGATACTGCATTGAAACGGTTGGCACGTACCATCGAATTGACACAAATTATTAAACAGGACCAATAGTTTGTATAAGGGCGAGGCATATATAACGGGAGCTTGTGTGATCCGGAATAACCGGGTTGACAGGGACGGGGTATTGTTACTGGAAACACCGCAGGAACAGGAGTTAACAGACTTCTTGCGGGCGGGGTACGATCAGTTTTCCGGTCAGTATCCCAAGTTCCATAAGATGGACCCGCTGAGTAAGCTGGGGTGGCTGGCAGCGGAGGTGTTACTCAAGGATGCCCCGCTGAACAATTATCCGCCTGAAAGTGTGGGCCTGATATTGGCAAATAAAAGTGCCAGCCTTGACACTGACCTGCGGTATTTTGAAACGGTGAAAGATATTGCCAGTCCGGCGTTATTTGTATACACGCTGGCCAATATCGTCATGGGTGAGATCAGTATCCGTCACGGTTTTAAAGGAGAGAATGCCTTTTTTACTACGGATGCATTTGATCCGGGATTTATAGCAGGATATATTAACCAGCTGTTCCTGGAAAATGCTGTTTCCGCTTGTCTCTGCGGATGGGTGGAAGTGATGGGACCTGTATATGAGGTGATCATGTACAAGGTGGAGCTGACCAGTGAAAAGGGATTGGTGTTCAACGCAGACAATCTGCAGAAAGCAGGAAGTATTTAAATTAATATACAGTAATAATAACCATGGAAAAATTGATGGCGGCGCTGAAAGCCCAGATCGTAGAGCAATTGAACCTGCAGGAAGTAAAGCCTGAAGATATCGGGGATGATCAGCCTTTATTCAAGGATGGATTGGGTCTGGACTCTATCGATGCGTTGGAAATAATTGTACTGCTGCAGCAGCATTACGGTATCCGTATTGCGAATCCTGAGCAGGGACCGGAAATATTCCGTTCTGTGCGTACCATCGCTGAATTTATTACCGCGCATCAAACACCTAAATAATGCATAGTGATGTATGGATTGCCGGAGGTGGCGTCATTTGCGGCATAGGGAACAACCTGTCTGAATGCCTGACAGCATTCGAGCGTATGGAGCCCGGTATGGCCCATATGGAGTATCTGCACTCTGTGCACCGCCATACATTTCCGGTAGTGGAAGTCAAGGTGTCCAACGCCATCCTGGCCGGTTGGACAGGCATGTCTGAAAAGATCAGCCGTACTGCCCTGTTAAGCAGTGTGGCGGTGCAGGAAGCCTGGAAAAGCACCGGATTAGGAGACATTAGCCAGTACCGTGTAGGCTTTGTTTCTGCGAATACCGTAGGCGGGATGGACAAAACGGAAGACTTCTTTGCCGATTACCTGCTGGACCCTTCCAAAGGTCATCTGAGCCAGGTGGTGCATCATGAATGTGGCGCCATTACTGAACTGGTGGCTGATGCCATGGGCATCCGTCATCATATATCAACGATCAGTACAGCCTGTTCCTCCAGTGCAAATGCATTGATGTATGGATCAAGGCTGATCAGGAATAATATGGTGGATGTGGTGATAGCCGGCGGTACTGACGCGCTGACCCGCTTTACATTGAATGGTTTTAATACACTGATGATACTCGATCCTGCCGCCTGCCGTCCTTTTGACGATACCCGTGCCGGCCTGAACCTGGGAGAAGGAGCAGGATATGTTGTACTGATAAGTGATGCGCTGGCAGCAGAATTGCCGTCCAGTCACCAGCCCTGGTGCCGGTTGAGCGGTTATGCCAATGCCAACGATGCATATCATCAGACCGCTTCTTCGCCGGATGGCACCGGCAATTTCCTGGCGATGCAAGGCGCGCTGGAAATGAGTGGTATCAGGCCGGAAGATATCGACTATATCAACCTGCATGGTACCGGTACCCAGAATAATGATTCCGCTGAAGGCTCGGCGATTGCCCGCCTTTTTGCACCGCATTATCCTCCGGTAAGCAGTACGAAGTCTTTCACTGGGCATACATTGGGCGCCAGTGGTGGTATAGAAGCCGTTTTTTCTGCCTGGGCAGTAAAAGAAGGTGTGATCTATCCCAATGCGAACTTCAGTAAACAGATGAAAGATGTGCCTTTTTCACCTGTTACAAAATTCTCTGCCGGGAACCAGCTGCAGCATGTCATGTCAAACTCTTTTGGATTTGGCGGTAACTGCTCCAGCCTGGTATTTTCAAAAAATGAGCAATCATAACATATGTACATCTATATACAAGGAACAGGTTGTGTGTCACCGCAGGAAACTGCGGCAGGCAATACATTCCCGGCTGCAGTGTTACCCTGGGAAGGGCCACGCCTGAAAGCCTGGGAGCCTGATTACAAACAATGGATAGATGTGAAGCTGATACGCCGTATGAGCCGTGTCATCAAGATGGGGGTGGCTGCGGCAAAGCTTAGCCTGCAGGAAGCAGGTGTGGAAATACCGGATGCGATCATAACAGGAACTGCCTATGGCTGTCTGGATGATACCGGGGTATTCCTCTCAAAAATGATCAATCAGCAGGAAGAGATGTTAACGCCCACCGCGTTCATCCAATCCACTCACAATACCGTAGCAGGACAGATTGCGCTCATGCTGGGCTGTCATGCTTACAACAATACTTTTGTACACAAAGGCTTCTCTTTTGAGAGCGCTTTGCTGGACAGCATCATGATACTGAGAGAAGGACGTTCTTCCAGCATCCTCGCAGGTGCGATGGACGAACTGACCAATCATAGTTTTAATATCCTTTCCCGCTTCGATCTGTACAAGAAAGAGCCGGTTACCCACGAGCAGTTGCTGAAAAGTACTACGCATGGAACGGTAGCAGGAGAGGGCGCAGCCTGTTTTGTGTTAGGAACCGAAAAAGGGCCCAATACAAAGGCTAAACTGACAGGACTGACCACTTTATACAAACCAGCAGGGAAAGCCGAAATTTCGCCTGATATTACCTCTTTCCTGGCAGCACATAATTGCAGTCAGGAGGAAGTGAGCCTGGTCATTACCGGTCGTAACGGAGATGCTGCCGGAGATGAGTGGTATGAGTATGTCGAGGATACATTGTTTGCCGGTAAACCGGTAGCAGGTTTTAAACATCTCTGCGGAGAATATCCTACTGCTGCCTCTTTCGGTATGTGGATGGGCAACAGGATACTGGCAGAACAAGAGGTACCTGCTGCTGCCTTGTTGAAAGGAACCGTACCGGATCACATCAAAAAGGTCCTGATCTATAATCATTACAAACAAACGCATCATTCACTGATCCTGCTCACGGTATGCTGACACACCGTATCGCAAATATCGGCCTGGTGCTGTTACTGGCAGCTGCACTGCTGGTACATAACCTGTGGCTGACATTGCCCTGGTGGGTGTTCCTGTTGTTGCTGCAGCCATATATAGCAGCGTTGGTATGGGGTGCATGTAATGTAGGATCTAACTTTTATATACCGGTGGTATGTGCCGCCGATACAAAAGAAAAGGTAATTGCCATTACGTTTGATGATGGTCCCTTGCAGCAGCATACACCGGAGATCCTGGACATCCTGCAAAGAGAACAGGCGCCTGCCGCTTTCTTTTGCATCGGTAACAGGATAGGGGGAAATGAACCCTTGTTGCGTCGTATAGATGCCGAAGGACACGTGATCGGGAACCATAGTTTCTCCCATCATTTCTGGTTTGATATGTTCGGTGCAGATAAAATGCTGGCTGAATTAAAACAGATGGATGATACGGTGGAAAGTGTGACAGGCAAGCGGCCCAGGCTTTTTCGTCCGCCATACGGAGTGACGAATCCGAATCTCGCAAGGGCGATCAGGAAAGGCGCTTATACGCCCATCGGCTGGAACATCCGCTCGCTGGACACTGTCGCGAAAGATAAAGACCAGCTGCTGGAAAGGATCAGACAGGGTATCAAACCGGGCGCAGTTTTACTGCTGCACGACTCAATGGAAGTAACAGTACAGGCCCTGCCATCACTGATACAACAGCTGAAGAAAGAAGGATACCGTATTGAACGGATAGATAAATTATTAAACATACCCGCTTATGCGTAGATGGCTTTTGATATTGGGTTGTATAGTATGCGCCATACCAACCATGGCACAGCAGCCAGGCTTTAAGCCGGTAGCAGATGCAGCTGCCTTCAAACAGCAGTTTGCAAAAGCTTCCCAGGCTACACAATCCATTCAGTGCGATTTTGTACAGGAGAAGAACCTGAGCATGTTATCTGATAAGATCGTATCGAAGGGTAAGTTCTGGTTCAGAAAGGAAAATAAGGTACGCATGGAATACATGCAGCCGTCCTATTATCTCCTGGTGATGAATGGCAAAGATATTAAAACGAAAGACGGACAGAAAGAGAACCGCGTATCCACCAAAGGCAATAAACTGTTTGAGCAGATCAATAAGATCACAGTAGATTGTGTGCAGGGAAATGTGGTGAACAATACAGACTTTAATACCCGCATCCTGGAGAACGGGCAGTTCTATCTGCTGGAAATGACACCAGTGAATAAATCACTGGCACAGTATTTCAAAACTATTCAGCTGCTGGTAGACAAGAAAGATTATTCTGTATCTAAGATCCAGATGTATGAAGCGGGTGGCGATGATACCCGCATCAGCTTTTTGCACAAACAACTGAACGTAAATATTCCCGATGCGGTCTTTGCTGTTAAATAGTTTACTGTTGATAGGATTTTTATCCGGTTGTAGTTCTGCATATAAAAACCTGCAGCAGGCCAATGGTGATGTGAATTGTATTGCGAAGTTCCGTCCACAGTTTGCCAATACCTTGTACAGCACACAGGTGGATATTCTGAAGCATCATCTGAGTGGTTTGCTGTTCTTCAAGCAGATGCCGGATAGCAATTTGCGGGTAGTATTTGCTAATGAGATGGGCTTTAAGTTCTTTGATTTTGAATTTACCAGGGATGGTGGTTTTGTAAAACATTACATGCTGCCAAAGATGGATAAAAAAGCAGTGGTGAAAACACTGCGTGGTGATTTTGAACTGGTGCTGCTGCGGCCTGATCTGAGTAAGGCGCATGTCATGCAGGATAGTACTTATCATTACACCGTAGTGCCTACGGCAAAAGGCTATAATTATTACATCACTGATACTGCCTGTGCGCAGCTGGAACGAATTGAGAAATCTTCCAAACGCAAACCGGTAGTAAAGGTATGGCTGAGAAATTATGAAGCAGGAGTGCCGGATACAATATCTATCCGTCATCAGGGCTTTACTTTTAATATATCATTACAACGCGTACAGAAATAATGTTAGCAGGAAAACTATATACACTTGAGCAGGAACAGTCTGCCGGCGAAACCGCAACTTACCAGGTTTTGTGGAATGCAGCACATCCTGTATTTGAAGGACATTTCCCTGGCCGTCCTGTGGTGCCGGGCGTTTGTATGATGCAGACCATCCAGGAGCTGCTGGAAAGACTGCTGCAAAAGAAGGTGTTGCTGAAAAAGGCGTCCCAGATGAAGTTCCTGAACATGATCGACCCTACGGCCAATCCGAAGGTAGATATAAGTGTTCAGTACAAACTGCAGGATGGAGAAATAAAAGTGACTGCATCCCTGAAATATGAGTCGCTCACCTTTATGAAATTCCAGGGAACATTTGTAGATGCATAATGACGGATACGACAACATATCATGATCAGTTCACTGCGCAGAAGACAGCAGTACTGGTGCCAACCTACAACAATGCCAGAACGCTGGAGGCGGTATTAAGAGATGTACTCTCTTATACATCGCATGTCATTGTGGTTAATGATGGCAGCACAGACAATACGGCTGCCATACTGGATGCTTTTCCGGAAATACAACGCGTAGAATATATCTCCAACAAGGGTAAAGGAATTGCGCTGCGTCGCGGTTTCCGCTTTGCTATTGAGCAGGGATATGAATATGTCATCACAATGGATGCAGACGGACAGCATTTTGCTTCCGACCTGCCTGTATTGCTGGAGAAACTGGAAACAGAGCGAAAGGCAATTATCATTGGTGCACGTAACCTGCAACAGGAAAACATGCCCGGTAAGAACACCTTTGCCAACAAGTTCTCCAATTTCTGGTTCTATGTGGAAACAGGATTAAAAGGCCCGGATACACAATCCGGCTACCGCCTGTATCCTATTCACGCCATGCGCAAAATGCGTTTCTGGTGTACCAAGTATGAATTCGAAATAGAAGTACTGGTGCGCAGCGCCTGGAAAGGGGTTAAGATCGACTGGGCGCCTATTAAAGTATACTATCCTCCTGCGGAGGAAAGAGTGTCTCATTTCCGTCCTTTCAGGGATTTCTCCCGCATCAGCGTGTTGAATACAGTGTTGGTGCTGATCACTTTCCTCTACATCAAACCGCGCGATTTTATCCGCTTCCTGTTTAAAGCAGAGAGCTGGCGCATGATGTGGTATGATCATGTGCTGAATAAGGAAGAAACTAATTTACGCAAGGCCGCCTCTGTTGGTTTTGGCGTGTTCATGGGTATTGTACCTATCTGGGGATTCCAGATGGTGACTGCTCTGGCACTGGCTGTATTGTTCAGGCTGAATAAAGCATTGGTGTTTATGTCCTGTCATGTCAGCCTGCCGCCAATGATCCCCTTTGTGATCTTTGCGAGTTTTGCAACAGGAAAGATGTGGGTAAAGGATGGCAGTATCCTGCCGCCGCTTACCAGCAATCTTACACTGGACATGATCAAGCAAAATTTATTTCAATATTTGACCGGCGCTGTTACACTGTCAATAATAGCAGGTGTGGTGGCATTTTTGCTCGTTTATATACTGCTGGCTATCTTCCGTAGAGACCCGGTGAAACAGGTCAGTTAGTATACAGTATGAATTGATATGGGTAAATTATTTGTAAGCATATATAATTTCTTCCACCGGCATAAGGCCTGGCTATGGACCTGTACCATTGTCTGTTTCGCCCTGGCTGGATATTTCGCATCCCGTATTAAGCTGGAGGAAGATATTACCCGTATCCTGCCACAGGATAAAAAGCTCAATAAATTACAGCAGGTGTTCAGTGATTCCCGGTTTGCCGACAAACTGGTGATCACCATCTCCCAGAAAGATACTACGCAGGCGCCTCAGCCAGACAGTCTGACTGCGTTTGCGCAGGCGCTGACTGCCCGCGTGAATGAGCGCTATGCCCCCCACATCAAACACTTTCAGGCACAGGTAGAAGACGCTGCCGTATTAGACCTGATGCAGGTAATACAACAGCACCTGCCCGTATTCCTCGAAGAAAAAGACTATCAAAGGATCGACTCGCTGATCATGCCAGACAGGCTGCAGCAGACGCTTGAAAATAATTATCATACACTGATCTCTCCTGCCGGCCTGGTAGTGAAGAAAGTAATTGCAGCAGACCCTGTGGGTATGTCCTGGCTGGGTATAAAAAAGCTGCAACACCTGCAGTACGACGAACAGTTTGAGTTGTACGATGGTTTTGTGATGAGTAAGAACCAAAGGAATCTGTTATTGTTCATCACACCTGCCAATCCTGCCAATGCTACCGGAAGGAATGTGGTATTACTGAAAGGATTACAGGCAGAAATAGATACACTGCAGCAAAGCTCAGCAACTGCTACCGCTTCTTTCTTTGGAGCAGCAGCCGTATCTGCCGGCAATGCCACGCAGATCAAACAGGATGTGTGGCTTACGCTGGGTATTACAATAACAATACTGGTAGTATTGATTGCATTCTTCTTCAAAAAGAAACGTGCGCCATTACTGATTATGTTGCCAGTATTATTCGGTGCATTGTTTTCAATGGCCATTATAGCCATTGTACAGGGTAGTATTTCGGGGATGGCTCTGGGAGTAGGGGCTGCGGTACTTGGTATTGCTGTAAATTATTCCCTGCATATTTTTAATCATCATCGTCATGCCACTGACATCCGTGAGGTGATCCGTGATCTGGCTGAACCGATGACCATCGGAAGCTTTACAACAGTAGGAGGTTTTCTTTGCCTGCAATTTGTACAATCGCCTATTTTACACGACGTGGGGCAATTTGCCGCATACAGTTTGATAGGTGCTGCATTGTTTTCACTGATATTCCTGCCACATTGGATTGTATTAGGTAAGGAAGCAGCTCAAACGAAAACTCATACGCATACCTGGATCGATAAACTGGCAGCATACAAACCTGAGAAGAATAAATATCTTGTAATTGCCATAATCCTGCTCACTGTCATTTTCTTTTTTACTTCTGGAAAAGTGGAATTTGAAAGCGACATGATGCGTATGAACTTCATGCGCCCCGAACTCAAAGCAGCAGAAGCAAAGTTTAATCAAGTAAATGCCTATACCGCGCAATCCATCTACCTCGTTACTGATGGCTCTAACCTGGAGGATGCATTGCAGCACAGTGAGCGCTTATTGCCGATGATACATCAGTTACAGGAAAAGGGCATTGTAAAGAAATATGCAGGTGTGAATACCTTACTGATGTCCCACAAAGAACAACAGGAAAGGATACAACGCTGGAATACCTACTGGACGCCGGAGAAGAAACAACAACTGGTCAACTATCTTCAGCAACATGGACCAGCAGTAGGTTACAAAGCAGCCGCTTTTGATCCTTTCACACAGTGGTTGCAGCAAGACTTTACACCTGTTCCTGAAAGCGATCTGCAGGCATTACGTTCCGGTAACCTGGGCGACTTTATCACAGAAAAGAAAGACCGTGTATCACTGGTTACCCTGCTGAAGGTAGATCCTACACAGAAAGCAGCCATATATAAGGCGTTGGGAGAACAGGAGCATACGACAGTGCTAGATAAGCAGTATGTAGCAAACCGCCTGGCGGAAGTGCTGCGTAACGAATTCAACAGCATTGCCTGGATGACTTCTTTGCTCGTGTTCTTCGCACTGTTGATTTCCTACGGTCGCATAGAGTTAGCATTGATCACATTTATTCCGATGCTTGTCAGCTGGGTATGGATATTGGGTATTATGGGGTTGTTCGGTATTAAATTCAATATAGTAAATATCATTCTCAGTACGTTTATATTCGGCTTAGGAGATGACTATAGCATCTTCACAATGGATGGCTTGTTACAACAGTATAAGTCTGGCAAAGAGGAAAATATCTCTTCCTTCCGGTCTTCTATTTTTCTGTCTGCTATTACGACCATACTGGGAATAGGTGTAATGATATTTGCGCAGCACCCATCATTGCGTTCTGTAGCATTGATATCTATAATTGGCATTAGCTGTGTAGTGTTGATCTCACAGGTAATGATCCCATTGCTCTTCAACTGGCTGATCACGAACCGTACCCGTAAAGGCAGAGCACCATGGACTTTACACGGATGGGTAAAATCAGTTTTCGCCTTTGCGTACTTTACTTCAGGATGTCTGGTGCTGACTGTAATAGGATGGGTACTGGTGAAGTACAATCCGTTTAAGAAAAAGGCAAAAGCAAAATTTTTATACCACCGCATTTTATCAGCTTATACAAAGTCCGTGATCTATATCATGGGCAACGTGAAGAAGAAGATCATCAATCCGGATGGAGAAAGGATGGATACACCTGCGGTGATCATCAGTAATCATCAGTCCTTCCTGGATATCCTGGTGTCTACCATGCTGAATCCAAAGGTGATCCTGCTGACCAGTGAATGGGTATGGAACTCTCCGGTATTCGGTGCTGTGGTGAAAATGGGAGACTATTACCCGGTCGCAGAAGGGGCAGAAGGTAGTATTGAAAAGCTGAGAAAGAAAGTGGAAGAAGGATACTCTATCGTAGTATATCCGGAAGGCACACGTTCTGCCGATGCATCGATAAAGCGTTTCCATAAAGGCGCCTTCTATATCGCGGAGCAAATGGGACTGGATATATTGCCGATTATATTGCATGGTACGGCATATACCATGAGCAAGAATGACTTCCTGTTGAAGGACGGTTCTATTACCGTGAAATACCTGCCAAGGATCAAAGCCGGCGATACTTCCTGGGGAGAGAATTATACAGCGCGTACGAAACAGATCAGCCGTTATTTCAAGGCAGAATATGAAAAGCTGCGTGAGGAAATAGAAGTGCCGGCTTATTTCAGGGAACAACTCATCTACAACTATATTTACAAAGGACCTGTACTGGAATGGTACATGCGCATTAAAACAAAACTGGAAGGTAACTATGCATTGTTCGACCAGTTGTTACCCAAAAAAGGACGCATTCTCGACATTGGCTGTGGATATGGCTTTATGAGCTATATGCTGCACTGGTTATCTAAAGATCGGGAAGTAAAGGGGATAGACTACGACGAAGATAAGATCATTACCGCACAGCATTGTTACCTGCGGAATGAACAGGTGAGTTTTGAACATGCAGATGTGACCAATTATGTATTCGGACAGTATGATGCTTATGTGATCAGTGATGTGCTGCACTACCTGCAGCCGGAAGAACAGGAGAAAGTACTGTCTGCCTGTATCAGCCAGCTGGGACCTGATGGTGTGATCATCGTGCGTGACGGTGATAGTGACCTGAAGGAAAGGCATGAGGGCACCAAACTGACGGAGTTATTTTCTACTAAACTGATCGGATTCAATAAGACGAAAGATAAACCACTGTCGTTCTTTTCTTCATCCCGTATCCGGGAGATTGTTATGGCCAATGGCGCGGTAATGGACCAGATAGACAATACAAAATATACCTCCAACGTAATTTTCATTATCAAAAAGTTATCCCCGGTACATGCAATATGATGTGATCATTATAGGCAGCGGGCTCGGAAGCCTGGTTTGTGGCGCTATTCTGAGCAAGAATGGCTACAAGGTCTGCCTCTATGAAAAAAACAGGCAGATAGGTGGCTGTCTGCAAACATTTTCCCGTGACAAAGCTATTATCGATTCAGGTGTACATTATATCGGCGGACTGGCCGAAGGACAGAACCTGCACCAGGTATTCCGGTATCTGGGCATCATGGACAAAATGAAGCTGCGGCAACTGGATCTTGATGGATTTGATCATATTCATTTTGGCAATGAGCAGAAAGTATACAAGCTGGCCCAGGGCTATGACAACTTTACTAAACAGCTGCTGAAGGACTTTCCCGGTGAAAAAGATGCGCTGCACGCATACTGTGAAAAAATGCAGGAGGTGTGTAGCAAATTCCCGCTGTTCAACCTGAGGATGGGCGACTATCGTGAGAAGGAAGGCGTAATGAGTATTGATACGTATGATTTCATACGTAGCATCACGAATAATGAACGGCTGCAGCATGTGCTGGCAGGAAATAACCTGTTGTATGCAGGCGAACAGGGCAAAACACCGTTTTATGTACATGCATTGGTGCAGCACAGCTATATAGAAAGCTCCTGGAAATGTGTGGACGGCGGTTCACAGATCTCACGTGCGCTTAACAAGGTAATTAAAGACCATGGAGGGAATATTATCCGGAATACGGAAGTGGTGCGCATTGTTGAATTTGATGGAAAGGTAGACCATATTGTACTGGCCAACGGAGAACAGGTGTCCGCAAGGCACTTTGTATCGGGGCTGCATCCGGCAAAGACCATGGAAATGACGGAAAGTGTCAGTCTGCGGCAGGCCTATAAAGCCAGGATCTGTACGCTGGAAAATACACCAGGTACTTTCATGCTGAACGTGGTATTGAAGCCGGGGACCTTCCCATATCAGAACTTCAACTACTACCACCACGATACTAACAATGCCTGGGATGGCGTGAACTATACAGCTGATAACTGGCCGAATACCTACGCGCTGTTTGTATCTGCGGGTACGGGGAAGGAGCAGTTTGCCGACAACATATCTATCATGACCTATATGCGTTATGCGGATGTGGAACGTTGGCACAATACCTTTAATACAGACTCCCACCCGGATGAGCGCTGCGCTGACTACCAGGAGTTCAAGAAAGAAAAATCAGAGAAACTGCTGGATGCCGTGGAAAGACAATATCCCGGCCTCCGCAACTGTATACATGCCTATTATTCTTCCACGCCGCTGACATACAGGGACTATCTGGCTATGCCGGAAGGCAGTATGTATGGCATTGCAAAAGATGCCGCTGATCCCTTGAAAACAATGATCTCGGCAGCCACCAGGCTACCCAATTTGTATCTTACCGGGCAAAACCTGAACTTGCATGGAATTTTGGGAGTAACCATGACGGCAGTGGTCACCAGTTCGGTGTTACTGGGCATGGAAAAGCTTATAAACGATATTAACGCAGCATAAATCTAATTGAGAGATGTCATTGAAAAAGGGAAAAAAACGGAACGGATGGCGTAGGCTAGGCAGGGCGCTGTTGTATGTAACGGGAGCAATTGTATTACTACTGATCATATTGGTGATTTATGTGGTGAGTGTATCCCATATAGACCCGCCTGCAATAACAGACAAACAGTCCCTTCAATGGCAACGCAAGCCACTGGATAGCACCAGCTATACGCTCGGCAACAGCTGGTTCCGCAAAAGCGAGAGTGGTTTGTATGAACTGTATGTAGAAGGAAAACCCTTTGAAAGAGGCGTAGTGGAAGGTAAACTGACAGCAGAGCTGATACAGCGACAGGAAGATCATTTTACTGATCAGATCAAAAAGATGATCCCTTCACAGTCGTATCTGAAATTCCTCCGCTACTTTGTAGGCTTCTTCAACAGAAACCTCGCCAACAATATTGCTGAAGAAAATAAAGAAGAGATCTATGGAATCTCTTTTTCTGCGTCTGGCAATTACGATTTCATCGGTACCAATTATGAGCGTATCCTCAACTATCATGCTGCACACGATATCGGGCATGCCCTGCAGAATATGGCGCTGGTAGCCTGTACTTCCTTTGGTACCTGGAATGGCGCCTCTGCCGACAGTAGTCTGATCATCGGCCGCAACTTCGATTTTTATGTAGGAGATAAATTCGCAGAAGATAAAATAGTAGCTTTCTATCATCCTGAAAAAGGATACCGTTTTATGACGGTGACCTGGGGCGGCTTTACAGGCGTAGCTTCGGGTATGAATGAGAAAGGACTGACGGTGACCATCAATGCAGATAAAAGCGATATCCCTACCGGCTCTGCCACACCGGTATCGCTGGTAGCGAGAGAAGTACTTCAGTATGCGAAGAACATCAACGAAGCCTGGGCCATTGCCAGCAAACATAAGATGTTCGTATCAGAATCTTTCCTGGTAGGTTCTGCAGAAGACAACCGTGCGGCTATCATAGAGAAGACACCTGAGAAGATGGATATGTACGACCCGAAAGGGCAATTCATTACCTGTACCAATCACTTCCAGGGTGCTACATTGGGGAAGGAAGAAAAGAATACCAAACAACGGGATGAAACTGCTTCCGGTTACCGTTTCAATCGTCTGGCAGAGTTATTACAGCAGCATGGTCCTAATACAGTGCAGAAAACGGTCGACATCCTGCGCGACCGCTATGGCATGCATGGAGAGAATATCGGAATGGGAAATGAAAGAGCGATCAACCAGTTCATAGCGCACCACGCTGTCGTATTTGAACCGAAGAAGAAGCTGGTATGGGTATCTACAGCGCCCTGGCAGCTGGGTAAGTTTGTTGCTTACAACCTGGACTCGGTGTTTAGTATGAAGGGATTGCAATATGACCATGAGATCTACGACAGCACAAAAACCATTGCAGCAGATCCTTTCCTGCAAACGCAGGATTATAAATCTTTCGTAGCTTTCAGGGCTATGAAGGCTGATATCATGGATGGAAAAGAGGTAGATGTAAAACAGCTCATCCGTCTCAACCCGGAATACTATCACGCCTATGTGCTGGCAGGAGATTATGCATTTAAGCGTAAGCAGTATAAAGCAGCGGAAGGCTATTATAAAACAGCACTGACTAAAGTAATAGCAACGAAAGCGGAAGAAGATCATATCCGCAGGCAATTGGAGAAATGCGCTAAAAGTAATTGACATGATATACGGGATCGGTACTGACATCATCGAAGTAGACCGCATTGCGGCCAAGATGGAAAAAGGAAAAGGATTCCGGGATATGGTATTTACGCCGCATGAAATTGCCTATTGTGATGCGCAGGCAAGTCCTGCACAACACTATGCCGCCCGCTTTGCAGCGAAGGAGGCCTTCCTGAAGGCCATGGGCACAGGCTGGGGCCACGGAAAGATCAACTTCGACGAGATCGAGATCAGGAATGACGAAACAGGAAAGCCTTCATTACAGCTGACAGGTAATGCAATATCCTGCTATAGTGAATTGCAGATTAAGCAGATACTGGTTTCCCTGTCACATATAAAAGCAACAGCTATTGCCATGGTGGTAATAGAGATCTGAAAACTGAGTACCATGTACATACCCAACATTGAACTGCAGTCAAAAACAGCTATCAGACAATTTCAGGAAAAGGAAGTACTTCACCTGCTGGGCTACCTGCGTGAGTTTTCGCCTTTTTACCGGCAATGGTTTGTGGAGCATGGTATACAGCCTTCTACCGTTAGGTCATTGAACGATCTGTGGCTGATACCGCCTGTTACGAAGGAACATCTGCAGGAGCAGAACTGGGACTTTTTGTGTGTGGATAAAAGCAAGATCGCTGAATATACAACTACCTCAGGTACCCTGGGCCGGCCTGTTATTATCGCGCTGACGCAGAAAGACCAGGAGCGTCTCACCTACAATGAATACATTTCCTTCTGCTGCGCAGATGGTACGGAGAACGATATTTACCAGCTGATGCTGACGCTGGATCGCCAGTTTATGGCGGGTATGGCCTATTACAACGGTATCCGCAAACTGGGTGCCGGCGTGCTGCGCGTAGGGCCAGGTGTACCTTCCCTGCAATGGGAGAATATCCGCCGTATACAGCCTACTACTATTGTAGCGGTGCCTTCCTTTATTGTGAAGCTGATCGCCTTTGCGAAAGAACATAACATCGATATCAACGACTCTTCCGTAAAGAGTGCGGTATGTATCGGAGAAAATATCCGGAATGTAGATTTCTCCCTGAATGTACTGGGAAAGAAGATCACGGAGCAATGGGATATCAAGCTGTATTCCACCTATGCTTCTACAGAAATGCAGACGGCATTTACCGAGTGCAAGGTAGGGCAGGGGGGACATCACCACCCGGAACTGCTGTACGTTGAACTGCTGGACGATAACAATCAGCCTGTTGGTCCCGGAGAGGATGGAGAAGTGACCATTACCACCCTGGGCGTAGAAGGTATGCCGCTGCTGCGTTATAAAACCGGGGATATCTGCCGTTATTATGATGAGCCTTGCTCCTGTGGCAGGCATACCATGCGTTTGTCGCCCGTGATAGGCAGGCGGAAGCAGATGATCAAATACAAAGGCACTACCTTATACCCACCTGCGCTTTTTGATTTGCTGAATGATATGGAGGAAGTACGGGAATTTGTGGTGGAAGTATTCTCCAATGAAATAGGCACTGACGATATACTGCTGCATCTCTGGCCGGTAGCGGAAACCGAGGATATTGACCGTAAGATCCGTTCCTATCTGCAAGCGAAGCTGCGGGTGATTCCGCAGGTGCGCTATGTTTCCCAGACCGACATCATGAAGATGCAGTTCCCGGAAGGCAGCAGGAAGCCTGTCAAATTCATTGACAGGCGATAGCCGGATCAGAAGGAAAAGTCAGCATCCGTTGTAGGATTGTCCAGTTTTGTGCTTTTGCGCACGGCGTTCTGGATCACGTGGATCATATTGATCTGGTTAGGATGCTCGTCATACAGGATGTTATTTCTGACATGGGCCCGTTTGAAGGCAGGGATCTTCTCCGCAGCCAGAAAGCACCAGGCGGCCTCTTCTTCGATCTTATAACCCAGGTATTGCAGGCGCACGGCTTTACCATCGGTCGTTACAAACAGGTGTTTGGCCAGATAGCCAGCTATCAGGCTGTCGGTGATAGCTTTGTTGGCAGGATGTACGATGTCCAGAGGCGCTTTATACTGCTTTTTAATGGCAGTTTCCAGGTCGTCAGCAAAGATGCGGCAGCTGACCTGCAGCTCGTTTTTGGACTTATCGTGCGTTATTTCAGAGACGCTCACATAAAAAGGATGTAACACCGCCAATGCCGTAACTAACCATTTAAATAATAATACCCCCACTTGCCTAAAAATTTTTAAATTTTAATGATGACCTTTGTATAATTACTGAAACTGGCAACAAATATAGGGTAATGAACGAGTTTGTGATGTACTTTCAGATGGGATGGCAGCATATTGTAGACTGGGCAGGGATGGATCATATATTATTTATTGCTGCATTATGTGCTGTATACCTACTGGAAGACTGGAGAAAAGTACTGGTGCTGGTAACAGCTTTTACTATCGGACATTCCATTACACTGGCATTGAGCGTAACGAATGTGGTATATATCAAAAGTAACGTAATAGAATTCCTTATACCGGTAACTATAGCCATCACAGCTTTTTCAAACGTCGTAAGGAAGCAAACCGTTCCGGGTAAATTACAGATCAACTACTTCTTCGCAGGTTTTTTCGGATTGATCCATGGTATGGGTTTTTCCGGATATCTGAAAAGTTTACTGGGAACACAGACAAACATTGTTCGCCCCCTGCTGGCCTTTAATTTAGGATTGGAATTTGGCCAGATCATGATCGTTACAGGCGTGCTTTTACTGGCGGCTATCGTCTTAAATTTCAGGCGCGTGAAGCGGAGAGACTGGAATATGTTCCTGTCGTCCGCCATTTTCGGGGTTGCTTTTATGATGGCTGTTGAGCGCTATCAGGAATTGATGGTTAAGTAAGCAGTAACAACCAAGCTGCTGACCTTTGTAATATAGACTTGTTTATGAGAAAAAAATCCTTCAAACTGGCACTGGCCCTATGCTTTATGACGGCATTAGCGCAGGCGCAGAATCCAGGCTCTAATCATGGTAACCGCTTTGAGCAGCTGGGTACTATGCTGACAGATCCTAATGAATACCGCTCTGCTTCCGGGGCGCCCGGACCAAAATACTGGCAGCAACGGGCAGACTATGACATTTCCGCTACGCTGGACGATGAGCAGCAGAAGCTCACAGGTGCGGAAACTGTTACGTACTACAACAACTCACCCGATCCGCTGACCTACATCTGGCTGCAACTGGATGAAAATGAGCATGACCTGAAGAGCGATAACAACAGCTTTGATGGCAGCACAATGTCTGAGAAGATGAGTATGCGTACCGTAAACGGTATACTGGGTAATCCGGGCAGCAAGCAATTTGGTGTGAATATCGTGAAGCTTACCGACGAAAGCGGCAAGGCTTTATCTTACACCATCAACCAGACCATGTTGCGTATTGACCTGCCACAGACACTGCAGCCGGGCCAGAAGCTCCGCTTCAAAGTTGAGTGGTGGTACAACATCTCTGACCGTATGGTACAAGGTGGTCGCGGTGGTTACGAATATTTTCCTGACGACAAGAACTATCTCTATACAATCACCCAGTGGTATCCACGCCTGGCAGTATATTCTGACTTCCAGGGATGGCAGAACAAGCAGTTTACCGGTCGTGGTGAGTTTGCGCTCACCTTTGGTAACTTCAAAGTAAGCATGAACGTACCTGCTGATCACGTGGTAGGTGCTACCGGTGAATGTCAGAACTACAAGGATGTGCTGACAGCTGCACAGTTCCAACGCTGGCAACAGGCACAGTCTGCAAAACAGCCAGTGGAAGTAGTAACACTCGACGAGGCGAAGAAAGCGCTGGCTGGACATGCAAATGGCCGTAAAACATGGGTATATGAAGCACAGAATGTACGTGACTTTGCCCTGGTATCTTCCCGCCGCCTGGTATGGGATGCGATGGCGACCAATGTAGAAGGCAAGAAAGTAATGGCGATGTCTTACTATGGTCCGGAAGCTTATCCGCTGTACAACCGTTACTCTACCAAAGTAGTAGCACATACCGTTAAGACATATTCCAAACATACTATTCCCTACCCTTATCCTGTAGCGATCTCCGTAGAAGCTGCGAATGGTATGGAATATCCGATGATCTGCTTCAACTATGGCCGTGCAGAGAAAGATGGTACTTACTCTGAGACTACCAAAAATGGTATGATCGGTGTGATCATTCACGAAGTAGGACACAACTTCTTCCCGATGATCGTGAACTCTGACGAGCGCCAGTGGACATGGATGGACGAAGGTCTGAATACTTTCTGCCAGTTCCTCACAGAACAGGAGTGGGATAACAACTTCCCTTCCGGCCGTGGACCTGCTTACAAGATCACCGACTATATGAAGATGCCGAAAGATCAGCTGGAGCCTATCATGGTGAATTCTGAGAATATCGTGCAGTTCGGACCGAACGCATACGCAAAACCTGCTACTGCATTGAACATCCTGCGTGAAACGGTGATGGGAAGAGATCTGTTCGATTTCGCTTTCCGTGAATATGCACGCAGATGGGCGTTCAAACATCCAACGCCTGCTGACTTCTTCCGTACCATGGAAGATGCTTCTGCGGTAGACCTGGATTGGTTCTGGCGTGGCTGGTTCTACGGTATAGAGCCTGTTGATATCTCCCTCGATAGCGTGAAATGGTTCCGTCTGGATACCAAGGATCCGCAGACCAGCAAGGCTGAAGCAAAAGCGAAATACGACCACGCTGCTGATCATATTTCCCGTGCACGCAACAAAGCTGCGGGTATGAAGTTCGCAGTAGATCAGGATACAAGCCTGCAGGACTTCTATGTGAAATGGAATCGTTTTGAGGTGACACCTGAAGATAAAGCTGGTTATGATACATTCAGTGCAGGCCTTACTCCTGAAGAGAAACGCCTGTATGAAAGCAAGAAGAACTTCTACGAATTATCTTTCTCTAACGTGGGAGGTCTGGTAATGCCACTGATCATCGAATGGACATATGCTGACGGTACGAAGGAAACTGACCGTATCTCTGCATATATCTGGCGTAAGAATGAAAACCATGTTTCTAAAGTTTTCGCAAAAGACAAAGAAGTGGTGGGTATCAAACTGGATCCTCAGCGTGAAACGGCTGATATCGATGAGTCCAACAATAGCTGGCCTCGTGTGGTAGCTCCTTCCCGTTTTGAATTGTTCCGTCAGTCACAGAGTGTACGTGGTGCCTCTACTGGTGGTAATCCAATGCAGAAAGCGAAGAAGTAATAGTTGCAAATAACATCATGCATAAAAAATGCCGCGAAGATCTTCGCGGCATTTTTTATTGTTTCTTTCCGGGCTTCTCTTTATCAGGAGGATTTCCCTTTTTGGGTGTTCTTCCAGCCTCTTTAAGGGCGCGGTGTATAATCCACTCCAGCTGACCGTTGATGCTCCTGAACTCATCCGCAGCCCATTTTTCAAGTGCTTCATAAGTCTCGCTGTCAACCCTTAATACGAATGATTTCTTTTCCGCCATACCCCTTATTTACTGGTTATTGATGTAGTGTGCCGGTATTGACAACAGGCGATACTTTCGATTCTCCGCAAAGTACTACCAACAGGTTGGATACCATGGCAGCCTTACGTTCTTCGTCGAGTACTACTATTTCTTTCTGTGACAGCCTGTCCAGTGCCAGTTCTACCATACCTACCGCGCCTTCCACGATCTTGGTACGGGCCGCAACGATAGCAGTTGCCTGCTGGCGTTGTAACATCGCGCCTGCAATTTCAGGAGCGTAAGCCAGGTGACTGATACGCGCTTCCAGCACAACGATACCGGCGGGTCCGAGGCGTTCATTCAACTCTTTCTCCAGCATCTCATTTACTTTATCGCCACCATCGCGCAGGGTGATGTCCTGTTCTACGCCTTCGTCTTCCATTCTGTCGTAAGGATAACTTACTGCCAGGTGGCGTACGGCTGCTTCGCTTTGTACGTTCACATACTGCAGGTAGTTGTCTACTTCGAAGGATGCTTTGTAGGTATCACTTACCCTCCATACAATAACAGCAGCAATTTCGATGGGGTTACCCAGTTTGTCGTTCACTTTTAACTGCTGCCCGTTGTGGTTATGCGCCCTTAAAGACAGGTGTACTGTTTTGTACAATGGGTTTACCCACATCAGTCCATTTTCCTTTACGGTACCGATGTATTTACCAAAGAAGGTAAGTACGCGGGAGTGATTGGGGTTCACGATCAGGATGCCTTTCACCAGGAAGACAAAGGCAATGAAAGCCAATGCGGCCAGCACGAAAAATCCGGCATTACCGGTCTGTCCCAGCAGGACGAAAAAGATGATGGATAAGGGGAAGCTAATCAGGGCCAGAACAATAGCAAGGTAGCCCGATACGGGCTTGATGATCTTTTCCATAAGTAATGTTGTTTTGATATCATTATGATATCAAAAGTAATCAAAATAAATTGTATTCCAACTAATAATTTGCAAGCATAGCCTAAACAGATTATTTTAAAGAAAAATTCTTGGTTATGAAGTATTTAATAGGAACGCTGTTAGTCTTGAGCGGCTTTCTGACTACAAAGGCTGCCAGCGTGGACACTATCGCCATCTTTAGCAATGCTATGCATAGAAGTATTAAGTGTGTGGTAATAACACCGGACAGTTATAAGGATAAAGAACAGCGTTATCCCGTGGTATATATCCTTCATGGTTATAGTGGGAATTATGCGGATTATATCAGGAAAATCCCCGGCATTGCGGCCATGGCGGACGCTTACCAGGAGATACTGGTATGTCCGGACGGTGCTTACGGCAGTTGGTATCTGGACAGCCCTGTGGACAGTACCATGCGTTTTGAAACATATGTAGGTAAGGAAATCCCGGCCTGGATAGACCAGCATTACCGCACAAAGGCATCCCGTCAGTACCGTGCTATCACCGGCTTAAGCATGGGCGGACATGGCGCCCTCTACCTGGCCATCCGTCATCAGGATACTTTTGGCGCTGCAGGTAGCATGAGCGGGGGCGTGGATTTCCGGCCTTTCCCCAATAACTGGGACCTGGCTTTAAGGTTGGGGGCCTATAAGGATCACGCCGATAATTGGGACAAAAATGTGGTAGTAAATCAGTTGCCTGGCTTAAAGAACGATTCGCTGGCATTGATCATAGACTGCGGTGTGAAGGATTTTTTTATTGATGTTAATCGTCAGTTACACCAGCGTTTACTGGAACAAGGGATTAATCATGATTATATCGAGCGTCCCGGAGAGCATAACTGGGATTACTGGAGTAATTCGATCATGTATCAGTTGTTTTATTTTAACAGGTATTTCAGAAAGTAGGAAATTTTCAACGTGTTTAGGATTCTTATGAGCATGAAAAAATCAATGTGAACAAAATGAATATGAAAGGAAGTGTTCCTTAGAATGAATACATCTTTTTAGAAAAAACTGGTGATATTGCTTGAATAATTAGTTTATGAGAGCATTGAGCCTAAAAGACATTGAAAGCGAAATAAGTTACGCCTATTTACATGCAGTGACATCGCATGCTGGTGCAGGATGTTCATATACAAACAGAGCCACTGACGGAAATGGAATTGATGCTGTTATCACTGGCTGGGGGCCTTTTCCGGGAGGTGGTAATATTGAAGAAGTAGACATAAAAGTGCAGCTAAAGGCTACTGTAGGGATACCACGGCTAAAGAATGGTTTTTTGTCTTATGAGTTACATGGTATTTCAAGGTATGATGATTTAAGAAGGGAGGACCTGGCAACGCCTCGTATATTGGTTGTGTTATTTCTGCCGTCGGACTTGAAGGAATGGCTATCTGTGTCGGAAAGTGAATTGATACTTAAAAAGTGTGCATACTGGGTCAGTCTTAAGGGAGCGCGATCTTCCGCAAACATGTCC
This sequence comes from Chitinophaga ginsengisoli, assembly GCF_003014595.1. Classification (GTDB taxonomy): domain Bacteria; phylum Bacteroidota; class Bacteroidia; order Chitinophagales; family Chitinophagaceae; genus Chitinophaga; species Chitinophaga ginsengisoli. The sequence goes on from NZ_PYGK01000006.1 coordinate 236,775, forward strand.
AGTCAGACTGTTTATATTCCACAACAACAGATATTTGATGTAGACAATCTGAAAAACATTTTTACCAGATTGAGCAGAAATGAAACACTAATTTATCAGCAGCCATGAATGAGATATTTCAAAAGATTACATCAGCTGACCTCCGGGATTTCGCAAAATCACTCGGTTGGCAATTGTTGCCTCCGTTGGTTAAAGATGGTATATATCTCATGTCTAACCCTCAATATGAGAGAAGACAATTGGTGTTTCCAATAAGTTCGGATGTATCTGATTATCCAGAGGTTATTGAGCGATGTGTGAATAAACTGGCAGAGACATCTGGTAATACTGTATCTGCTATAATAGCACGCATCAGTGAACTGAAAGATGATGCATTACGTTTCCGGATTATAGACAGCCGTGGAGAGCAGCAGTATATTCCTTTGTCTTATGCCGTCACAGCTATTAGTGGGGCGAAAGAATTGTTTCTTTCCGCAGCCTGCAGTGTGCTGAAGCCCCAATATCATCATCCACGTCTTTCCAGGAGCGAGGCTCTTCAGCTGGTAGATAGATCAAAATTCAGGCATACTGAAAGTGGAAGTTTTGTGTTGAATATTTCTAGTCCGGTAAATGCAGTAGAATATCAGGGTAATCTTTTTGAAGAAGTAATGCCATTTGCCAGGCAGACAACCCTGGCAATCAATCAGGGATTGTCCAAACTAGTAACTGCTATTCAGATGGATACTTTGTCTGAGTTAGTAGATGAAATTAAGAGTGGACCCAAACCAGCATTATCATCCAATTTTTGCAAAGCTATTACCAGCTTTCAGGAGGAACATGAAGGCTTCGATTTATTTGTTGATTTCAACTGGGCAGGTATCTTACCATTACCGGAAAAAATGCAGGTGAACAAATCAATAAAGGTCCAGCGTGATTATTTCTCGCGTATCGACGACGTTCGTAAAGAACTCCGGAATGCAGAACAACAAAATAGGCATGAAGATATCTTCATGGCGTCTGTAGAACATCTGGCTGGCGAATTAGGCCCTGACGGAAGGCGCGCAGGAGATGTGATTTTAAACCTGTACCAGGAAGATGAAATTATCAAAGCAAGAGCTTCTCTCACAGCTGAACAATATATACAGGCAGACAAAGCCCATATGACTCCAGGTGCATACATTAAGATTAAAGGGAAACTTAATTCCGGTAACCAACCAAGAAATCTTTCTGATGTAATTGTTTTTGAATTGATTATGATATAATGATTACTGCTAATCCTTACTTTCGAAGATGTGGAATAAAAAGAACTAATTGCCTTTTAAAGAACGATTCTCTATTTCTTTTGGAAATATTATCACCTGTAAAGTCAATTCTGCATTTTCGCAATAAACTGTAAAGTTTTTCTGTACTAAGGCGCTTTATGCTTTATGTTCGATTGAGATTCGGTAGAGATTCGCTCGAGGTAGCCTCATCCTCCCTTAATCTTCCGTTCCAGAACGGAAGATTAAGGGAGGATGAGGCTACCTCGAGCGAATCTCTACCGAACATCTAAGGGATCAATACCCTGGTTTCGGTGTGTTTTGATACCGTCTTGATACCGCTTTGATACCGCTAATCCTGCGTTAATCCTACGTTCATGAACGTAAGATTAACGCAGGATTAGCGGTATCAAAGCGGCATCAAAGCGGTACATTGCAGGTCAAAAATCAGTATTTCCCGCACGTCTTTTTCACTTAGCTTTGTGATGTAATCATCATCCTTCCTGCCACTCTTTCTGAGTTATTTTAGTATCGTTTTGAGAATTCCGCGCTATCAGGCGCGTCCACATAAATGTGTATTTCGTTACCGTATGGAGGTGATTCGCAACACTTGCATCACTGAACGGAATTACTGATTTTTTTGCTGTTGTAACCAGAGCTATTAGTGAGTAAAATTCAATGGTCTGAAGGATAAGGCTCTTACGATCCCCACCAGTCTGGATTTCCCGCATTCTGTTTTTAACAGCAACTGCAGGTCTTCCGCTCTTCGGGCCAGGTCATTGAAAGTCCATTGAATAGGGGATCCGGTTGGTCTGCCAGCAGGATCTGTGACCCGGAACAAGCCGTCTGCCTGAGACGGATCGCCGGTCAGGAAGGCAGACAAGGTGGGTTTGGTACCGAAAGGTTGTGGGGCTATCTGCAGGAAAGAAGCGTGAGGTATACCTGCGGGATCGTTAATGAGATTACCTACAGAAGTTTTGGCTTCTCCGGCGTGACAGCCGCTGCAGGTATTGACCGAGAGGATGTGACGAACCGTATCGTTGGTGATACGGGCAGGTCCTGCAGCAGTGGCGGCATCCCAGAAATGAGCAGGTACGGGCATCTGTGATTTGCCTCCAAGGAAGTTCAGTACGCTGATAGGCTCAATATCGGGCACGACATAGGTCTGGTTAAGGATGTCAGGCTCGTTATTGTTGGCATATACTGCCAGTACCTGCTGATCGGCCAGTGTAGCTCCGGATAACCTGTTGAATTTCAATGCCGGCTCCTGTTTGACGGTCACTTCTTCAAAAAGGCCTTTTTCTCCGATCTTAAACTCTCTCAGTTCCCAGGGACGGGCAAGTGCAATTTCGTTCGTTCTAAGCTGATTTAAGCTGCTTCCATTAGGTTTGGATGGACTGGTCCCCGCGGCGGTAAACTGGTCTGTAATCTTCTGTAAAGCGTCATTATAAGCAGGCGTACCTGGTACCAGTGCCTTCAGGTCCCACCATTGCTGTGCGAAGTCATGTAGTTCTTTGCAGGTGCGTTTGGGAATACCATATTCCAGGATGGTGGTAAACCGCAGCGGGTTGCAATTGGTACCTAATACGCTGAATACAAAACGGCCTTCTCCTGCATTACTGATCTTATACCCGCTGTTGCCACGCAGGTCAAGACGGTTGACTATCGCCAGCAGGCGGAAAGGGGCCAGCGACAGGTTGAACTTGAATGTTTTCCAGTTGCCGGTGTTGATGATAGCACCCGGATTGCTGGCCTGTAACCAGGGAAGGATCACCACGCTAAAGATGTTGGTACGGGCAGCTACATTGTCCCCATTGATGATTTGCGCCGCCATCCATTTTTCCAGCCAGGACTGAAGGAAGGTATTTACACTGATACCGGTGGCCGGAGTATTGGCCATCTGGGTGATCAGGTGACCGAAGGTCCAGACGCCGTCAGGGTCGCCCTTACGGGTACAGGGGTTGAATGTGCGGGTGGGGTCTTCAATAACACCCAGGTCGGTGATCATCAGAGAGCGCTCTCTTAACTCCGGATCGGGGATCAGTTTGAAGAGTTCCGGATTGATGACTGCACCTTTCTCGAAATCGAGATTTCTGACGTTGGTTTCTCTCACCTGGTTGTCGATGACAGTAGCAGACCTTCCGCTCCATCTGAACAGGTGTTCTTTCCTGTTCAGTTTATCCACATTGGCGGTCTGGGTAGCGATCAGGTCTTCCTTGAGCGCATTGAGATCTTCGTTGATGGCGATAGAGAAAATACCATCGTCTGCCTGTTCATCGCCTTCACTGCCATCGTCGCGGAGCGTGAGTGTTTCGTCATTCACAACAATGGCGTGAAGATTATCCTTGATCACGCCACGCGGAAACGTGGCAGTAAGCAGGACATTGTTGCCATTGATCGGTTCTTTTAGTGCTCTTACGTTAATACTGGTGGCAATGGGAGGGTTGCTTTCAAATGCTGTGTTGACAGTTGCTGCTTTAACCGCGTCCTGTGCGGGCGTCTTTTTCTTGCTTTCCCCGCATGCGTGGAGGAAAAGGGTGGCGAGGATGAAACCTGCCGGTAACAGTCTGGTTGACATGCCTTGTTTAATTAGGGGTTTATAAAATATATCGTGTTACATAGCTGAAAATGTTGTGGGCTTCATCGGTAAGGCGTTATGGTATAGATCAGTATAGATTGAGCTTACATGATAAAGATAGGAGGCCCCAGGTGTAGCAACATCGCAGTCACAGCCGTTTTGAAATGTAAAAGCCGAACCTTGAGAGGTCCGGCTTGTTATTGCTGCTTTTTTTATAGCGGTATAGATGGCTATACGAGAATTGTTACTGCTTATCCCACCATACAGGGGTGGTCAAAGCATTAGTGCCTTGTCTTTTAATGGCTTCCTGGTAATTAGTCGGGTTAGAGGCGAGTTCTGAGGAAGGATACAGCATTCTGCGTGGTATCTTTCCACCGGTGGCATTTCCTACATAGTTCACTGGTGTCAGCTGCGGATATCCGCTTCTGCGCCAGTTGGCCCATGCTTCATACCAGTCCAGCACACAGGCTGCCCAATATTGTGTATTGATCTGGTTGTAACCGTCGGTATCTTTATATGGGTGAGCTGTCAGATAGGCCTGCACTTCAGCGCCGCTGATCGAAGCATTAGCGCTGTATTGTGCGAGTTGTTCCATTGCAGCTTTCACGCCATTGTTATAGTGAGTGGCGGCATCAGCACCAACGCTCCATCCTCTTTTGGCGGCTTCTGCCAGCAGGAGTTCTACCTGTGCATAGGTTACCAGGAAAGTAGGTCCGTTGAGCTTCAGTAATACGTTTCTATTCAGCACAGAATATTTTTTCGTGTCGCCGGGATAACCAGGCGCCTTTTTGATATCGGTAGCGCCTTCATTGGAGTCATAACCGTTCGGCATGCCCAGTTGATCTGCAGGTACTTCACTGTTGCTGGCAGGTACTACCGCGATGTATTGCAGGCGTGGGTCATTGTTGTTCTTCAGAAAATCCATGAAAGTTTTACTGATGCAGGCCTCACCTACGTTATCGATGGCGTGCCACTCACCGGAAAGGATGTTGCTCACCCTGTTTACGGTTGTCCTGCCACCTGATGCATCATGTAGTATAAAGGCATTTTCTTCATTGGATGAGATCAGACCGCCGGTATATGCTTTTTCCACCCAGGTTTTGGCAACTGCATCATCTCTTTTTGACAGGCGCATACCTAAACGCAGCATCAGGGAATAAGCCAGTTTCTTCCAATTGGCCACTACCTGCGCAGCAGGGATAGCACCGCCTTTGTTATAGATCAGGTCTCCCTGTCCCGGAATGGCTTTGGTAGCATCCAGTGCTTTCGCTGCTTCATCCAGTTCTTTCAGCATATCCATGTAGATCTCCTGCTGTGCATCATACTTAGGAGCGAAGTTGCGGTCGCTGTAACCCTTACCTGCTTCAGAATAAGGAATGTCTCCGTAAATATCTGTCAGGCGGTGGAAGATCATTACTTTGGCGATACGCGCAATGTTATACTGGTTAGACAGAAAGGCGTTGTCTTTGGTTACCCTTATTACGTCAGTGATATACTTGATCTGATCTGGGTAGGCGCGTTCAAAATAAGCGGCTGCCCAGCCATCATTCTGTATGTATTTATCACCTGCATACCAGCTTACGTTAGCCAGCTGCTGCATCATCATGGAACAATAGATAATGTTCACACGCCATGTGTCATAGCTGTAATCGCTGTTACCGGTGAATTCAAGAATGGCACGGGTGAAGTTGTATTCAGGGACACCACTGTTTTCACCTGATTTGTTCTTGTCTGTATTAAGATCTTCGAAGTTCTTTGTACATGCCGGCATCACCAGTAATGCTGGCAGGCATAGTACGAGTAATAATTTATGAAGAGATTTCATGATACCGTTTTTTAGAATTTAACATTCAGGTTCACACCGAAGGAACGGGTAGTAGGCAAGCCTGCATATTCCAGTCCCTGCGCATTACTGTTGCTGTAGTTAGACTCAGGGTCAATGTTAGGCGTAGATTTTTTGATGTAGAAAAGGTTACGTCCTACCAGTGACACACTGACGCCATTCAGTCTGTTACCCAATGCTTTTTTAGTGAAATCATAGGTCAGGCTCAGAGAGCGGAACTTGATGAAATCTGATTTGTAAACATACAGTACAGAGATGTCAGACAGTGCCTTGTAATAATCATCCACGGCAACAGTAGTGGTTTTCGCATCACCTGCTTCTGTTACACCTTTTACAACTACACCACCTTCACGTCCTGACAGTGTTTCTTTGTGCAGGCCATATGCGTAGGCATTGGCATTGGTACCGGAATAGATCTTTCCGCCTGCTTTGAAATCGATCAGGAAGTTGAGGTGGAATTTTCCGTAAGAGATATCGTTACTCCATCCGCCGGTATACGGTGCTACACCTGTACCCTGCGCGATCAGCGCATCTGTGCGTTGTGGTACACCTGATGCATTCACGATCAGTTCTCCTTTTGCATTACGTTTGAAATCGTACACCATGATCTGTGAATATGGCAATCCTACTACGTGATTGATGAAACCATCTTCTGTGCGTGACTCACCACCTTCTACCAGCATAGAGTTCTGTCCTTCTGCCAGTGCGATCACTTTGTTCTTGTTATGTGCAAAGTTGAAAGTAGTGGTCCATCCGAAGTTGGCCGTCTTCACAGGTGTACCGCCTATCATCAGTTCGATACCTTTGTTTTCCAGTTTACCCACATTCACCAGTGCACTGTTGTAACCGGAGCCTGCGGATACAGTAGCTGTTACGATATCATTGGATGCCTGTTTATTGTACCAGCTGAAGTCACCGAATAAACGGTTGTTGAAAAGTTTCAGTTCGGCACCGATCTCCAGTTCTGTTACTTTCAGTGGTTTCAGCGCCTTATTCGGAATCTTGTTGTCTATATCACCTATTGGCACTCCGTTGACGTTACTACCCAGGGTGCTGTAATAGAGTGCTGTTTTATATTCTTCCGCATCACCGCCAACCTGTGCATAACCGGCCCTGATCTTACCAAAACTCAGCCAGTTGGTTTTGATATTTTCGGAGAATACATAAGAACCGCTTACAGAAGGATAATTATAGGAATTGTTCTTCTTTGGCAGCGTGCTACTCCAGTCGTTGCGGTCAGTCACAGTCAGGTAGAAAATACTGTTCCATGATAGTTCCAATGAACCATATACAGACTGTACTTCCTTATTATATTCTATAATCGTACTGTTTTTGGTAGCAGCCGTAGATGGGTTGTAAACGAATGGGAAAGCAAAGTTGGAAGCAGTTACGTCGTTCACCTTGTCTTTTTTCTTCAGCAGGTTGGCACCGGCAGTGAAGTTCAGATTAAGTTTGCTGGCAATCTCCCTGTTGATGCCCAGTAACGCGTCCACATTCGTTTCATTGAACTGGCGGTTACGTTCCAGATCCAGGCTACCCTTAGGACGGTAAGCGGTACCTGTAGGTGTGATGGAGGTAGCGTTGAAACCAAAGTAATCATTCGCTACACGTGCCTGGATGAACAACCATGGTAAAGGCGTATAACGCAGGCTTGTTACACCCAGTACGCGGTCTTTCTTTGTATTGTTCATGAAGCGGTTGGCAGCGAAGAATGGGTTCGTGCTGAACTTATCAGCGCTGTAGACTATTTCATTCATCTGGGCATCATAGCCTGGAGCCAGGTAGGATGCTGCCATGTTGGCTGGCAGGAAGGCGATAGCATAGTTACCGTTACCGGGAGCATCGCTCAGATTAGAACGGTTGTTGGTCACTTCCTTCGCATAGATGACGTTTGTCTGTCCGCTGAATTTATCTGATAATTTATAATTGAGATCAATGTTTACGTTGTTGCGGATATACTCTGTATTAGGATATACACCGTTGCTGCGCAGGTCGCCCAATGCAACGCGGTAAGTTGTTTTATCACTACCACCAGCTATTGAAAGCGTGTTGCTGAAAGTGGACCCTGTTTTATAAAAATCCTTGATGTGATTACCCTGTTTGGAATAAGGACGGGACACACCGTCGAACATGATGGTAGGAGAGCCATCCAATTTGCTTCCCCAGCTTGACAGGCCGGCATTCAGTGCCGCGTCTACCGTAGCGGGTTTCGCACCTTTAAGGCCCTGTCCGTATACTTCCTGGAAGTCCAGGAAATTATTTACTTTATCAATGGTAACGTTGCTGTTCAGCTCTACCTGCATCTTTCCGGCTTTACCTGATTTGGTGGTGATAATGATCACACCATTCACGCCACGCTGTCCATACAGGGCGGAAGCTGCTGCACCTTTAAGGATGGTCATGTCTTCGATATCGTCCGGGTTAACGCTGGAGATACCATCACCAAGGTCGGTGCCACCCCACTTGCCCGCAGATCCGAGGTTAGCATTGTTCATAGGGATACCATTCACCACATACAATGGTTGATTGGCGCCACTCAGGGAAGAGTTACCCCTGATAGTTACGCGGGAAGAACCGCCCGGGCCCGTGGCTGGAGGTGTACTGTTCACACCGGCCACACGGCCTTCCAGGGCGTTGGCCACACTGATCTCCCTGGCCTTGGTCATGTCTGCACCCTGTACTTTTGATACAGCATAACCATTGCTGCGGGCCTCTTTACGTATGCCCAGTGCCGTTACCACTACTTCATTGATGTTGGCTACATCGTCCTGAAGAGTTACATCGATGGATGACTGATCTCCTGCTGCCACTTCCTGTGTGAGGAAACCAATGAATCTGAATACCAGAATGTCTGATGGGGATTTAACAGTGATAACAAACTTGCCATCTGTGCCGGTTGTGGTACCTACATTGCTGTTTTTAATTAATACGTTAACGCCAGGAATGGGATTGCCGTTTTTGTCCCTAACGACTCCCCTTACCTGCTTCTGCTGCCTCATGCTGGATAAAGGCATAGGAGCAGCAAAGGCCATCTGCGCGCCGTCGGCAAGCATAAGACCGAGCATTACTCCTGCAGTAATGCATGCTTTGTTAAAGCGTAGTTTACTTGTCATAGATACTCCTTTTGGATGATTAGAATAGTTTAAACCCATGATGACATAGCAAGAGCTACTGGGTGCGGATGCATCCATTGCAATCTTTCTCAGAAGCCATCTATACTATGTACGTGATACTTATTCCCTTTTTAGTTGATGAACGGCATAACAATGCATACCGGTGCGCTTTTCACGCACGTGAAATGTTGCGATTTGTTTTAGTTGATATTTATACTGACATGTTCAATACGTGTTGCGCTGCTGTGTCCCTTTGTGTCTCAACAAGTACCATGAGCGCATAAAAAGGTGTCGTATGGAAAATAAAATGGTACCATGTACTGCAAAAAAAAAATTATTGTTTGTCCCACCACAGTCTTGTACCGCCATTGTCTTCCCCTTTCAGCGTGGTGATGGCTCTTTGTACACCGGCCAGATTAGTGGCATATTCGAATTGAATAAAGGGAATGCGGCGGATGAAGGTGGAAGAAGGGATCTTGCCGCCACTGTTATTGACGACAACGGGGAATAGTTTAGGGTAACCGGTACGGCGGAACTCAGACCAGGCTTCTTGTCCGTCGGGGTACATAGCGATCCATTTCTGCGTGATAATACGTTCCAGCTTTTCAGGTACAGACGCATTATGTACCCACTTAATAGTACACTTGCTCAGATAAGGACTACTATAAGGAACATTGTTTACTGGATTAATGGGATCACTGTATGCTCTTGGGGTAGATGTATCATTATTAATATAACTATTGTAAGCGGCTGTAAGATTATACTGTTGAAAGGATGTATAGACTCCTTTTTCATAATTGTCTTTTGCATCGCCCGCGCCCTTCCATGAATTGAGTGCCGCTTCTGCTTTAAGGAACCATGCCTCCGCTGCTGTACACAGCTGAATACGTGATGGTTGCAGGGCCAGCTTGGAGAAACCGGAATATGCATCTTTACTGGTGATAGTAATGCCGTTCCTGATACCCCGGTAAAGGTCATTCCTGTCGTCTGCCGGAATGAAGTAACGGGCAATGCGGGGATCATGATAACCACAGAGGATGGACTCCATCGAAGCACCCATCCTGATATCATTCCATGAATTGCAGATTACATTCAGCGGATGGGTGAGCGGTGCAATATTGATCGTAAAGTCTTCTGCCGGACTGGTGAGAAGACCATATTCCTGGTTTAATGCAGCTTCTCCTTCTTTCCGCCCTCTTGCAGGAGAAACATTGGATATACGTAAAGCCAGCCGTAAACGCAAGGTATTGGCCAGTTTGATCCATTTTATATAGTCGCCATTGTAGGAAAGATCAAAGCTCTTAAACCTCTCAGACGGCGCTGTTGGTGCATAATTACTCAGCGTGGTAATAGCGGAATCAAGATCATTGAAAAATGCATCGTAGGCGGCTTCCTGTGAGTCATAATCAATACTACGGTCGGCATTGATAATGGCATAACGGGTATAAATAATAGGGCCATAAATATCGCTTACCCTGTGCATGGCCAGTACCCTGATGATCTGCGCCCAGGCATAGAAGTCGGGATATTTTCCTCTACATTTATCCATGACAAATCTGCAATTGGGCATGACATTGCCATATGCGGTCAGCCAGGCATCGTCGTTCCAGTTGTCCAGGAGGTCGTAGGTCATATTATTACGGTTGTCCTGGAAGGGGCTGGGTGTCATCATATAACCGGAAAACACATCGCCCATCAGGTTTTGCTGCAGCTGTGTAACCGATACATCACTGCTTACATAGATGTTCAGCATGGATTGTACCAGCGGATCGCCGATCAGCTTGAAGTTTCCCTGCAGGTCGTTATCATACAGATCGTAGGGATTGGTGTTGATACTCTCAAAGTTGCGGGTACAGGCTACCGGGAGGGACAACCCTGAGAGTAAAACAATGATTACGTTAATGACAGATCTTCCTTTATTCATTATTCATAAGCTCTTTTTACAAGACGAGTTTAATATTAGCGCCAATGCTTCTTAAAGCCGATACGCCGAATACGTCTATTCCCTGTAATCCATTACCACTACTCATGGATACTTCCGGATCAAATGGAGCATTCAGTTTGAAAAAACAGAGGTTCCTGCCGATGAGTCCTACCTGCATCATGTTGATCCATTTGCTCTTTAACGGTAATTTACAGGTAAGTGATATCTCTCTGAGCCGGATATTTGTAGCATCGTACATATACGTTTCTCCGATGCCGGCCCTGCCGCCGATGGTGGCAAAATACTTACGTTCATCGTATGTGCCTGTAAGCGGGGCCCCGTTTTCATATACCGCATTGATTGTCACGCCGCCTGCATCCCTGGCTTTGGCGCTGGCCTCACTAACGCCATAGCTGTCCAGTACAGAGTTGGTCACACTCATGACCTTACCGCCGAAGCGGCCGTCTATCTGGAAACTAAGTGCGTAATTTTTGTACGTGATGGAGTTATTCCAGCCTAACATAAAACGTGGATTGGGATTACCTACTTTCTTTAGTACGTTCCGGGTTATCAGATTGCCCTGATTATCAATAACAAGCTGTCCTTTATCATTCCTGTATAATTCCTTATTGGTATAAATATCTCCCCAGGAACCGCCTTCCTTGATAAAAGACCCATACATGTTGGTCAGGAAGTCAGTGAGAATGTAATAGTTATCTGGTCCTGCTCCGGGGATGCTGTTGTTGCTGAGTTTTACTACTTTATTACTATTGATCGTCAGATTGAAATTCGTATTCCATCTCCATTGTCTTTCCTGGACGGGCACAATGTTCAATGTTGCTTCCCATCCCTTGTTCTGTATATTACCCAGGTTCAGGTAATAGAACAGGTATCCGGAACCAGTGGGCGCACGCACTTCCATGTACTGCTGGTAGTTGTTATTCTTGTACCAGGTAACGTCGATGCCAACACGGTCTTTCAGGAAACGGAATTCAAGACCTGTTTCCAGGGAGCGGTTATCTTCCGGTTTCAGGTAGATGCCCGGATAGGGCGCCCGGGTATTGAAGTTGACACGGGGTACGCCTGCTGTGGTCATGATCAGGAAGCGGGCCGGTCTGGAAGCATAAGGAGCAATATCACTACCTGCTTTTGCATATGATACACGCACCTTCGCAAAGCTGATGGCCGCCGGTAAATTGAACCATTCACTGAGTACAGTACTGATGCCCGCTGAGTAATAGAAATATCCCTTGTCTTTGATCGGCGTAAAAGCAAAAGTGCTGGACCAGTCGTTACGCCCGGTCAGATCAAGGAATACGCGCTGTTTCCAATTCAGCTGTGCGCTACCGAAAAGCGCCTGCAACTGCTTTTTATCGATACTCTTTTGTGCATCCAGTGCTTTGGCAGAGATATTATCCGTAGAAAACACATTCGGCACGATCAGGCCATCGGCAGCGGTAGGATTAGTGCTGGTAAGCGTTCTGTCATGCGCTTTTACATCGGTAATGCTGACACCCAGCATGGCCTGCACCTTTACCTGGGGACAAAACTGCTTGCTGCCGGTCAGTATCATATCTGCATAGAGCTGCGTGTTGTTTTCCACTTCGCGGGTATAGCGGCCATTCGGCGGACTTAATACCTGTTGTGTGCCAGCATGGGCCGACATCTCATACCGGTCATCACTCTTGTCAATATTACCCCTTGCCTGCAGCCACAACCAGCTGGCGAGTCTGTATTTCAGGGAAAGGGACGCCATTCCCCTGTACCGGGTTTCACGGCGCTGGTCCCGGTATTGGACCCAATAGGGATTCTGCTGATCATCCAGGCCTGTCCAGTCGCGGTCCCTGCGGATATTCCACCAGTTCTGTAACGACAGGTTGCTGGTTGGATCGTGATATTCATATTGCTTATAGGTGTTGAAATCGAGGCCCCGGGGCATATTATATAATCCTGTGAGGGCATTGTAATACAGGCCGGAAGAGGGGCGGTTCAGCACATCCTGTATCACGTAGGAAATATTGGCATCTACAGCCAGTTTCTTCTTCAGCAGATTGCTGGTGATACGGGTATTGAAGGTATGCCGCTGGAAATGATTGGCGGGTAAAATACCCCTGTTCATCGTGTTAGCATACGAGAGATAGTATTGTGTGTTCTCCGCACCGCCGCTATAGGATAGGCCATTGGTGGAAGTCAGGCCGGTACGGAAGAAATCCCTGGTATGATCAGGAGCCTGTACTTTATCGCCCCAGCTGTCAGCTGAACCGGGCTGCAGCTTGTCTTTATCATCCTTATAAGGCCGGGTAGTCTGTCCGTAGCGGAATTGCAGTTTCGGTAACAGCATAGGTGCATCCACCATCAGGTCTGAAGCCACGTTGATACGTCCTTTACCGGCATTGCCTTTTTTAGTGGTGATCATGATCACGCCATTCGCAGCCTGGCTACCGTATAAAGCCGCTGAGGAGGCACTTTTCAGTACACTGATGCTTTCAATATCATCGGGGTTGATGTTGGAGATACCATCGCCACCATCCCTGCCGCCGGTGCCTACAATACCGGAGGACTGGCCCCAGATATCAGTAGGTTGTGAAGGGGTGAAATTAGCCATGGGCACACCGTCAATGATGTACAGGGGCTGGTTTTCCCGGGTGGACTTATTACCACGTAGTATGACCCTTGCAGATCCCCCAATACCTGATGCACTCCTGTTGATCATAACGCCGGCTATTTTGCCGGAAAGGCTGTTGATGACATTGGCATCTTTTACGGTGGATATATCGTCGCTGACCAGGTGACCGGTGGAGTAGGGGAGTTCTTTATTGCTCTTGGGGATGCCTAAGGCAGTTACTACCTGTTCATTCAGTCCGAAGACGCTTTCCGTTAACATCACATCGAGGGAATGCTGGTCCCCGGAGCAGATCTCTCTGTTAAGGAATCCTACGGAGCGGAAAATAAGTATATCCGCCGGCGTTACCAGTATGGCGTAATAACCTTCATCATCGGTATGCACGCCGTTGTGTGTGCCTTTAACGAGGATAGTAGCGCCGGGTATCGGACGGCCCTGTGTATCCAGTACGCGGCCTGTTATCTGCCAGAGGTTGTCCCCGTCGGTCGCCTCTGTGTTTCCACCGGTGGTTTCCATTGCGGTAGCTGATACAATGATCTTATCCTGTTTTATCAGGAAGGAAAGTCCTGTGCGGATGGAAAGCTTGTCAAGTACTTCCCTGACGGGTAGGTCTTTACAGTGTAAGGTGATCTTTTTGTTGAGATCAATCGCTGCTTTATCGTAGTGGAAATTGAGATGGCTTTGTTTCGCTATTTCGGCCATGACATCAGAGAGGCTTCTGTTGCCGGCAGCAATAGTGATGCAGTCGCTGCAGGGGAGCAGCTGCTGTTGGGCATACAGAGGCATGCTACCCGTCAATGAAGGCATTAACAGGAAGCCGGCAATAATACATACTTTACAGAAGTATGATTTTCCCCTCATATAGCCTCATTTACATTTAAGTTCAAAAGCAGCTTCAATGAAAAAGTGTCTGTCTGTTGACAGGCAAAAGATCTTCCAGCATTATTGTTTGTTCTTTAGTATCACGGTGTCCTTTCCAATGGTGTAGGAAAGTGATTCTGTCAGGCATATGGTTTCAATAACGTTTGCCAGGGTTTCCTCTCTGAAGTTTCCAGTATAGGTCCAGTCTTTTTTATCGCTTTGGTTGATGATGGTCACGCCGAACCTGTTTTCAATGCCGGTACGTACCTGTTCGTAGGATGCGTCTTTGAATATCAGGTAGCCTTTTTGCCAGCCTGTAACTGCTTCTGTATTAAAAACAGTTTTTACGAGCTGCAGGGAGCGAAGGTCATAGCTGGCCTGTTCGCTGGGCTGTAATATAACGGACGGCTGTGATGCGGTGGTCACTTTTACCTTGCCGCTCAGCAGGGCAACGGTGATCTGCTGTTCATGTGTGTAAGCGCGTATATTAAAAGTTGTGCCTAATGCGACAGTAGTGACATTACCTGCATGTACGGTGAAGGAGTTGGCTGCCCCGGGAGCTGCTTCAAACCAGGCTTCTCCTTCCTCCAGGTAGATGTCGCGGTGATTGCCGGTGAAGTGTTGTGGATAGCGGATCCGGCTGGCGGCGTTCAATACTATCCGGCTGCCATCTTCCAGTAGGATATTTTCCCGGCTACCTTTAGGTGTATTGACCGTTACAACGCCATCATCGATGGTGCTGGTCGGTTTTGCCAGGTTGCCCGCAAGCGGCTGCTGTCCCGGAATATCGGACGTAGCCGGCTGATGCCGCTGTTGGAAGAACCATGCTCCGGCAGCTACCAGTACGGTAACCGCGGCGGCCGCATAATACCAGGACCGGCGCATAAGGCGTCGGGGGGCTGGCTGTATCTGTTTCATGAGCGCGCGCTGTACTGCGCTGAGGTCCGCCTGAACCTCCTGCTCATTTTTAGGCGATGTATATTGATCGCCAATGCTGTCAAACCACTCGTCGATGATAGCTGCTTCTTCGGGGGTGCATTGGCCTTCGTTATAACGCTCAAGTAATTTCCTTATCGTTTCTTGCTCCACTGATTGCAAATTTGAAATGTCCCAATGATAAAGCTATGTCGTACCAGTGAGGTACAGGTACCATTAATTAGCGAAAAATGAGTACATGGCCTGTGTGGTGAGCAGGAACAACACGAGATCTGTCCTGGCATGGTTCGCACGTAATATCTTAAGGGCTTTAGTTATCTGGTTTTTAACTGTTTGCTGGGAAAGTCCGAGCCGGAGGGCGATCTGCTCAACTGTCTGATGCTCAACGCGGCTTAGCATAAAGATCTCCTTCATTCTTTCCGGCAGGTGATTGATGGTTTCAAAAACGTCCTGTGTCCTGGTTCTGCTGTCTACCAGCTCTGCAATACCACCGGGTTGCACATCAAAGTGTTCTATCAGCTGCTGCAGGTATTTCCGGTAAGTCGTGTTTTTGCGGTAAATGTCGATGATCTTATGCCTGGCGGATTGGTACAGGTAAGATTTGAGGGATTCATTTACGCTGATAGACTGTCTTCTTTCCCACAGTGAGGTGAAGAGGTCCTGGAGGACGTCTTTACCGGCGTCGGCACCGTCTATCTTGCTGAGAATATAGAGGTATAAAGGGTGACTGTAACGCTCGTAGATAACGTTAAAAGCATTTACACTGTCTTCTTGCAGCAGCGATAGTAATTCTTGATCAGTATAATTACTATACATGGATTACAGAAATAGAGTTTGGTTGATAAATGGCTTATTATCAGTAAATAATTCCATTTATGCTGGCATCTTTCATCATCAGCCGAAAGAAAATTAATACATTTTGATCAATTACCAAACTATTTACAATGCTGGTACACAGCCACTGTGCTTACATGGCTGAAGATCAGTACATAGCCCCGTCAATTCAATGGCAGGGCTATATATTGCTTAAATAAGCGTAGTTATCACGCTTCTTTGAGTCTTAATTCGTTTTTATATTCCTTTGGCGTTTTACCTACGATCTCTTTAAAAAAGCGATTGAAGTTAGAAAGGTTCTTGAAACCGCAGGAGTAAGCAATTTCCGCAATAGACCAGTCTTCTTCCGTGAGCCGTTTGCAGGCATGACCAATACGTACTTCATTAAGGAATTGCACAAATGATTTCTTGGTACGGTTCTTAAAGAAACGACAGAAAGACTGAGGAGAAAGATTGGTGATGCTGGCTACATCCTGGAGGGAGATCTCCTTGGAGAAGTTGCCCATTACATACTTGAACACCTCATCGATCTTGTGGTTGTCTTTTGCATTGAAAGCATGTGAATATCCTGTACTGGCGAGGTATTGCACATCTTTTGTTTCTGCCAGTACCTTCAGAATACTAAGCAGGGAAATGATCCTTTCCAGTCCTTCTTTCTTCGGCAGGGACAATATCTGTTCTTTCAGAATATCATAGGTTGGTCCGAGGATCTTCATACCCCGTTGAGCCCTGTGGAAAAGGTCTGAAAGTGATTTTGTTTCCGGCAGTCCGTAGAACTTATCTCCGAAAATGTCTTTCGGAAAATAGATTACGACTGACCGTGCTTTTAACTGGTCATTGTTTTTGTGGTAACTTTCATCATTGTACCATACGTGGGGAATATGCGGCCCCAGAAATACCATGTCGCCAACATCAAAACTCTCGATGCTGTCCCCCACAATTCTTTTGCCATTGCTTTCCATTACAAATACAAGCTCACACTCCGGATGAAAGTGAAACGGTGTATTAAAATAAGGATCACATCGTTCTATTATGGTGATCTGATTGTCGGCAAATGCCCCCACTTTAATAAGAATGGGTTTCATGTAATTATAATTTAAAACTTCCCTTTAACCCTGTGTGACTCTCGAAACAGTGTATGCAAACTATCCTGGTATACGGTTCCTGCTGCATTTCGATGCAGCAATTTATTGCAGCTATTGCAAATCCCCCTGACAGAACTTTTTCTTATAAAATGCCAAATTAGAAAATTTTGGTTAAAAAAACATCATTTATTCGTAATAATCAAGCCCGGAGAATAGCAAGGGAATATTATTATATTTGGCTATGTGCAGTTAAGGTTCTAAATTTCTAATGAATATCAAACCAAATCTGAATTTCGTGAAAGGAATATCCATTAAAGATATTGCCCAAGAGGCAGGGGTTTCTCCTACAACAGTTTCTTTTGTATTGAATGGTAAAGGAAAAGAAAAAAGGATCAGCGAACAGGTCAGCAAGAGGATTCTCAAAATAGCCGGGAAGTTGAAATATAAGCCAAACCAGCTCGCAAGAGGATTACGCACCGGCAAAACCAAGACGATCGGACTAATAGTAGAAGATATTGCGAATAGTTTTTTTGCCAACGTAGCCAAAGTTGTAGAAGACGAGGCGGACAAATTTGGTTATAAAGTCCTTTTCGGAAGTACGGAAGATAACGAGGAGAAGGCAAAAGGATTGCTGGAAGTGTTGCGTTACCGGCAGGTAGACGGATATATTATCACCCCAACAGTAAATCTTGATAAGGAAATTGTATCCCTTCAGAAGCCGGTCGTGTTGATGGACCGTTATTTTCCCAATATCGCAGATTCCAACTATGTAGTGGTAGATAACTTCCAGGGCGCCTATGTGGCTGTCAGCCACTTAGTGGAACAGGGGTATAAGAAGATCGGTATTATCACTACTACTTCCTCACAGATACAAATGCAGCAACGTCTGGATGGTTTTGTGGATGCACTCAAGAAACATGGTCTGCCGGCAGGTAAGAACGTCATTAAACGCCTGCCATTCGATCTTGACAGGGCAGGGTTCATCCAGGAGATCACACAATACCTGCAGACCAATAAAGACCTGGATGCGCTCTTCTTCGCAACCAACTACCTTGGCATCTGTGGCATAGAAAGCATCCGTGCTATCGGTCTGCGTATCGGTACCGATATAGGTATGGTGAGTTTTGATGATCATGATATTTTCCGCCTGCACAGTCCTTCTATTACCTGTGTAGCACAGCCGGTGGAAGAAATCGGACGGAGACTGATTCATCTGCTGATATCAGAACTCGAGCATAATACTTCCACTACACCTCAGCAGATAGTGCTTTCTCTTGAATTACGCAAAAGAGAATCGTCTATGCCATCCATCTCTCATGCGAATGCATAAAAAAGCACAGTAGATAATTATAAGTGGAATCCCGTGTAAACCTTTTGTAGTCAGTAATACAACGAAGATGTTATGATTGGACAAAGGGCGTTTGATAAACGTTGATATTGTTAAATTATTGCGAAAATTATTTGCACGGGATTAAAACTTTATATAAGTTTGAGATTATTAGAATCATAGTCATAGGGGAACAATAGAGTAAAATCAGAGCATTCAATTTTTTTTTGCAAAAGAGGCTAAAACGTTTAAGAACTGTAGCCTTCGGTGTAAATGAGCATTAAGAAAGTAACAGAATTTCAGGCATTGTGATGAACGTAACGGATCGAACACGTGATGAGGACAACAGGAATAATGAATTCAACCAAATTTAGATCGAATTAGCAGGCAAGAGAGAGTAGCAGATTTTCGCGGTTTTTAATTTTAAAGTAAAAGAAGATTAAGCAGCTTCTTCAGGGTATCTTATTGTTTTGACGATTAATACCGTGAATAGACTTGCTCATAAACGTAACATTTTCCACATAATAATATCAATCAATGATCGGATTTATACAATAACGTATTTCGAAACAAGATACCTATGTCTGTGATGACATAATCTAAATGTTTTTCGGCAATGATCATAAGTTAATGATGCCATTGACAGTGGCAACCAGGGAAACTATGCCTGTTAACCAGGCTCACGATGACAATAGCTAAACTTTATACCTAAACCACCACTTAGTTATCAATCAAAAAGAATAAACAATGAAGAGATCGCTTTTTTTATTTGCGGTTCTTTCTGTTTTGTGCTTCCAGTTTGCCTGGGCACAACAGAAGGTAACAGTAACCGGCGTTGTTAAAGATCCGAAGGGCTACCCGATTCCCGGCGTTAGTGTTTCAGAAAAGGGGACTACCAATGGCGGTGTGACAGACATGAATGGAACGTATAAGCTGAACGCCAACCCTTCCGGTACACTTGTATTTTCGTTCATCGGTTATCTGAAAAAGGAAGCCCCTGTTGGCGGCAGCGGTAGTCTGAATATCTCTCTGGAAGAAGACCAGAAAGGATTGCAGGAAGTTGTGGTAACAGCGTTGAACGTAAAGAGATCCACCAAAGCACTGGGTTACTCCATGACGGAAGTAAAAGGTGAAGACATTGCTCTCTCAGCTCAGGTCAATCCTGTAAATGCTTTACAAGGTAAGGTGGCTGGCGTTAACATCTCTTTAGGTAGTGGCGGTCCACAGTCCAGCGCCCGCGTGCTTATCAGAGGTAATAACTCACTTGGCCTAAATAACCAACCTCTTTTCGTAGTAGATGGAGTGTTTTTGGAAAATGCTATCACTGGCGGCGATGAGTGGGGTAACTCTCAGGACTTCGGTAACATGATGAAGAATCTTAACCCCGATGATTTTGAGAGCGTTTCTGTATTGAAAGGCGGTGCTGCAACTGCATTATATGGCTCACGTGGTCAGAATGGTGTGATTATCATTACTACCAAAAAAGGTTTCGCGCGCAAAGGTCTGGGAGTAACGGTTAATCATGCTGAAATGTACGATAAGGCATATAAGGGATTGGAGATGCAGAATATCTATGGCGTTGGTATCGAGGCGAAGGATTTTCCTGTTAATAGCAGTAATGAGCCATACCTGGATGAAAACTGGAGCAGTTTTAGCTATGGTCCGAAAATGCAGGGACAACGTGTTAAAAACTGGCAGAATAATTGGGTAAATTTCAGCCCACAGCCTAACAACATGCTGGACCTTTATCGCGTAGGTAAATACTACAACACAAATGTGGCTGTTGATGGTGGTAACGAGAAGACAACCTTCCGTTTGTCTTATTCCAATAACCTGACTAACGGCGTTACGCCAAATAACGATTTCAAGCGTAATAACTTCAATCTGCGGGCTACGCATAAGTTGTCTTCCAAAGTGTCTGTCGATGTAAGTGCCAACTATGGTAAGACTAATGTAGAGAATCCGGCTGTAAATGGTGGTAACGAGAACCTGGTATTCAGCAGTGTCTACAAAATGTCACGTAACTACGATACCAAATACTGGAAAGACAGATATATCGATCCGAGTGGCGGCGTGTTAAAGAACGATCCGTATGATATGGCCAGTACTTTCTTCCGTTTATATAATTACAATACCACACAGGATGAAGACAATTTCCAGGGTCGCCTGGGCCTGAAAATGGATCTGACCAGCTGGTTAAATCTGGCATTGAACGGCGATATGCAAGCTAATACACAGCAGTACGAGCGTAAAGAGCTGGGTACTAACAGCGGTTTTGGCGGCGGTTATTACAACCTGACTTCCACAACTAATATGCAGCGCAAACTGCAGGCTATATTGTCCGGACATAGAAAACTGACAAGCGACCTGGACATGGACCTGTCAGTAGGCGCTGAAACTTACAGATGGGGTTATGGTAAATATAACAAGGCTGAAACGCGTGGTGGTCTGAAAGCTCCTGGCTTGTTTTACATCAGTAACTCTGTACAGGATCCATTGGCTACAGCAAGGATCATCAAAGGGGTTAGAACAGACGCTATCTATGCTTTCGCGAACTTTGCCTACAGAGATCAGTTATATCTTGATCTGACAGGAAGGAATGACTGGAACTCTACGCTGATGTATGCAGATGGTCATGGTGTGAACAATTACTTCTATCCTTCAGCGAGCGTTTCCTGGTTATTCTCCGAAACTTTCCATTTGCCTGAATTCTTTACATTCGGTAAAGTAAGAGCTTCTTATGCAGGCACTGGTGCAGGAACTGAGGCTTATGCTACAGGTAAAGGAACTTATTCTTTCATTGGCAACTATATTTCCAATGACGGTTCACAGATCCCGCGTTTCGGATTTGATGGCAATACATTAGGTAATCCGAACCTGAAGAATGAATACACCCGTAACTATGAGGTGGGAGCTGACATCAGATTCCTGAACAACAGAATCGGTATAGATATCGCAGCATATAAGAAGAATACATTTAATCAGATCATCAGTCTGGCCATGCCACAGGAAAGTGGTGTTGAAAGCCGCTTGATTAACGCAGGTAACGTACAGAATAAGGGTATCGAAATTCTGTTAAATACTATACCTGTAAAAACAAAGAACTTCGAATGGAACTCAACGCTGTCCTTCACACGTAACAAAAACCTGATCATTGATATTGCTCCGGGGGTAAGTTCAATCGCTCTTCAGAACGGTAACTCACAAGGTACCGACGTTCAGGTAATAGCGCGTAAAGGTGCAGAATATGGAATGATGCAGACTAAATATGCGTACACATACTATAACGATCCTGCAAAACCTTCAGCTAACGGTAAAAAAGTACTGAAATCAAATGGCCGTTATTTGCGTTCAAGTGATGCTGGTATTGGTTATGTTGATATGGGTACCATTCAGCCTAAATTCCAGACTTCCTGGACCAACGGCATCAGGTATAAAAGCTTCAACCTGAGTGTACTGGTTGATGCTAAAGTAGGTGGCAAATATTCTTCTGCTACATATAACTATGCCAATGCATTAGGACAACTGAAAAATTCATTGGCAGGACGTGATAAGGAAAGTGGCGGTATCGCATTCACGGATGCAGAAGGTCCTCACAATGATGGTATTATTCCTGATGGAGTTTTTGCGAAAGGTACATCCATGACGCCGCTTGCCGGAGGTGCGGCAGTTGATGTAAGTGGCATGAGTTATAAAGAAGCTTACGACAAGGGACTGGTATTGCCTAAGAGAGCATGGGATTATTACTATCGTCTTGGCTCATGGTCTGCCGGTATCAGAGAGAACGCAATATTTACTAATTCATGGGTGGCTCTGAGAGAAGTGACAGTTGGCTACAGTGTTCCTGCTACTGTTTATTCTAAACTGAAGCTGAATAACCTGCGTGTAAACGTTGTTGGAAGAAACCTTTTTTACTTTTACAACAGTCTCCCCGCAGGTCTGAATCCGGAAGGTTTGTACAACAACTCATCAGCTGCATCTGCTGATTACGGTGGTATTCCTTTTATTAGAAGTATGGGCTTCAATATTCAGGCTTCCTTCTAGTAGAACAGACATTACTTAAGACGAAAAACGACATCAAATGACAACATTATATAACAGGTTTAAGCGGCAGGGAATTTACATAGTGATGGTGGCATCACTGGCAGCCTGCAGCAAAAGCAAATTTGCAGAAATCAATACGGATCCGGAAAAATTGGCTACCGTTACTCCTGAGGGACAATTTGTGAATAGTATAGTGAATATCCACAATGGTGATTTCGAATATTTTTATGATTATTATCGTACCATAATGCCGTTTACCGAACTCACGGTATCAAACGGAGGTAACACTGCCAGCTTTATTTCTGAAAATACGGGCAATGCAAATAATCGGTTCGGCTATTATTACACCAGGATCGGAAACAACCTGACGAATGTAGTGAAACTGATTGAAGCAATGCCTCAGGAAGAACAGGCAAAAAGAGTGTATCAAAAGGCGATTGCACAGCTCCTGAACGTTTACTATGCCTGGTACGTATCTGATATCAATGGTAGTATTCCTTATGCTGAAGCCTTCCAGGCCCGTTATGGTGGTACATTCACACCTAAATATGATACACAGGAAGCGCTATTTACTTTGTGGGATCAGCAACTGAAAGATATTACAGCAGTACTGACCTCCAATCCTTCTGTTTCACAGGTTTCATACGGCAACAATGACCTCTACTACAAAGGAGATGTGACAAAATGGGCTAAATGTGCCGCTTCTTTACGTTTGAAGATTGCGTCCCGTTTGTCCAAGGTAGCACCTGAAAAACTGAAAGCTATTGCGACTGAAGTGCTTGCTGCAGGGGGGCTTTTCGGAGGCTATGAAGATGACCTCGTGCTGGTGGCAGGCAATACATTTACTAATGGCGGCAACTGGAATCCGGAAGGTTTTCATTCGTCTAAATCAATTGTGGATTTCATGCTTCCCAACAAAGACCCTCGATTAAGGGTTTTTTATCAGAAAAATGACTATTCAAAGGAGAACTTTGATTCGGCTGTAAGCCAGGGTCTGCTACCTGCTAATGCGGTATTCAATCCCAATCGTTATGTAGGTACTTATTCAAGCCCTGATGCTGTCAACCAGCACAAATCAAGCTACTTCACATTGAGGAAGATAAAGAACGGACAAGGTAATGATCAGAACCTTGACACTACATCTCTTATTCAATACCGTTTATTTCAGGCTGAATATCAGTATAACAACCTGCCTGGTACGGGGAGTACCTCCTTCCCTTTGCTGACATATGCGGATATTTGCTTCCTGCGTGCTGAACTGGCATTCAAAGGTATTGCCGGTAATGATGCCGAAGGGTGGTATAATAAAGGCATTGAGGCATCTATCAGAAGATATGATGCGATGGCATCAGCTGCAAAACTGCCGGATTATTTAGCAGTGACCGATGACGAGATTGCGGCGTACCTGACTAGCCCGGGTGTTAAATACGATGCCGCAAATGCGATGCCGCTGATTGCTTCTCAGGCATTCCTGAACTACTATAAAACTCCTAACGAAGCATGGGCTATCCTAAAAAGATTGGATATGCCTAATGCCACTACTCCACTTGCATTAGAAGTTATGAAGGCGGGAGGTGTAGTACAGGTTATTCCGAGAAGAGCATCCCTGAATGTTGCTGGTGAAACCAACCTGAATGTTGCAAACAACAAGGCTGCATTAGCCGAGATGGCCCAGAATCCTGATTTCGGAGAAGGTCCTTCTGATATCTTTGGCCGTGTATGGTGGGATAAGAAATAGAAGAGTGAAAATAAAAAGTGCCCTATCATTTGATGGGGCACTTTTATGTAAACCATACATATAATATTGAACGATATATTGTTGGTGAACTGAGTAGAGTAATTGGATGTAAAAAAGTGTCGTTCTTTATACAATATTTTTATTTATTTGTATATCTTACAGTCGTAAGTAGACAGAAAAGAAACAATAGCTGGTTTGCTGTATAACCAGAGCGAGCCAGAGAGAAAAGAAGAATAAGAAGATTTTATCAACCGGATTGTAGTAGGAGTTATGAAGAACTAAGGCAGACACACCACTGCCCATAATATATCAACCAGATCGGATATACTGTTATGATAAACTAATTCGTTATGTCGAGACTATTTTTTTGTGCCCTGTTGCTGGGGATCTTGTCGGTGCATACATTGAGCGCACAACTGATTGCCAGTTCCAATGTGATGTCTGCCGGCCGTTTAAAAGATTATAAAGGAAAAACATTTACTGTAAAACCCGCAGGCAAGCCTGTGGTATATATCTTTCTTTCTCCTGAATGTCCTTTGTGTAAGAACTATGCACCTGTGTTACAGGCAATGCAGGACAAGTACAAGGATGTACAGTTCTATGGTATCATCAGTGGCCGCACATTCACGCAGAGTGAAGTAGCTGAATATGCAAAAGATTATAACATCACCTTCCCTATATTGATGGACACCGATAAAAAGGTGGCTAATTATCTCAACGCTACAGTAACCCCGGAAGCCCTGGTTATCGGTAATAACGGAAAAGAGTATTACAGAGGCCTGATAGACGATTGGGTAACAGGACTAGGTACCAAAAGGGCAAGAGCTACGAGGAAGTATCTGGAACTGGCGATTAATAATGTTTTGACAGGAAATGGACTGGTATCGCAAACAACGCCAATTGGTTGTCTGATCAGTAATTATTGAGTTTTATATTAAGTGGCGCGTATGCGATGCAGCATTGCAGTATCTGTAGTATTCTTTTTAATCTTCAATATATCACGTGTAGCAGCACAGCGTATCACCTGGAGTGAGCATATCGCTCCGTTGATACACCGTAACTGTACACCTTGTCATCAGAATGGTGATGCTGCGCCGTTCCCACTGGTGACATATGAGGATGTTGCTAAAAGAGCTGCATTTGTTAAGAAAGTAACACAGAGCAGGTTCATGCCACCATGGAAGCCTGATCCGCATTATTCTACTTTTGCCAACCAGCGTGGATTGACTGATGAAGAGATCACTATGATCGCAGAATGGGCTGATCATGGTATGGCAAAAGGAAAGAAGGTTGAAGTAAAAGATGAAGCACTTGTTGTTACAGGCACACATCATAACCGTAAGCCAGACCTGGTGTTGAAGATGAGCAAACCCTTTCATGTGAAGGGAGATAACCTGGAAAGATTTATTGTATTCAAATTACCATTTGAACTGCCCGACTCTGCTAATGTGGAAGCCATCCAGTTCACCACCACAAATAACAAGATCATACACCACGCGAACTATGAGGTGGATGCAGTACCCGATCTGGATATTTACCATACGGACGACTACATCAATTTGACCGAAGATAACCGTTTCAAGTATGATCAGTATGTGCCTTTCAGGAAACACATGATCTATTACGGCGGATGGATACCCGGTTCTTTCGGAGAATCTTATCCTGAAAACATCGGTTGGGTAATGCCAAAGAGGGGAGTGATATTGTTGACCATGCACTATGCGCCGGTAGCAAAAGAAGAGGATAACGTGAGTGGCGTGGAAATTTATTTTACAAAGACACCTGTAAAACGTCAGATAAGGGCGATCAGCCTGGGTTCAGGCGGCGTCGGCGAAAAAGAGATTGACCCTTTCTTTTACATCCCGGCTAATGCTGTCAAGACCTTCAAATTAAGAGTGACAACCCCTGAAGATCAATCCCTGTTGTATGTGTGGCCACATATGCATTACGTGGGTAAGGTCTTTAAGGCTTACGGTGTAACACCAGAAAAAGACACCATCAAACTGGTACAGATTCCTGACTGGAACTTCAACTGGCAGGAGATCTACTGGTTCCCAACATTGAAAAAAATCCCTAAAGGTACTATCCTCACCATAGAGGGTACTTACGACAACACCGCTAACAACCCGAATAACCCATCTAACCCACCGCAATTAGTTTACTCTAACGGAGACATGAAGTCCACTGATGAAATGTTAACATTAGTGATGGTTTATTTGCCTTATGAGAAGGACGATGAACACATCATTTTGAAGAAAAATGAAAGATTTTGAAAGGAGATACATGGTAGTATTTTGTTTAATAAACATGTAATCTTCTCATTTTTAATGCATTGTTAACAAAAAGGCAAAAAACTGTTAAATGTTTTTTGTTCTTCATTTTATTTTTTATAGTTTGGCATCCACGAACAAAAAGTAAAATTTTGTTTAATGTGTGAAAGAGACTATGCGTAATTACGGGACATGCATTTGAGTAAACAATAGAAAAGAGTAAACTATTTAGCGGAAAAAGAGTAACTATCAATAAAATTTTTGTGCGGACTGGATGAAGACGCCTATGCCTTTAAGTGTTTTTTAAAGAAAAAACGGAAATCGAGAAAGACGATTCAAATGGGCTATGCTTAGCGGTATACTGTAACCTGCTTTTACATCTGAGTTTTAAACTTTTAAGTACCCTTTTTCGTTGCCGGCCAGGCGACCAGGGATATCTATGTTCAACTGTGAGACTAAACAACAAATAATAATTAAAACCTAGAGAAAGCTATGCGAAGATCATTTCTTGTATGCACATTGCTCTTCTTATGCTGCTGTATAACAGCGTTTGCGCAGGATAAGAAGGTAGTGTCTGGAACCATTAAAGATAGCAACGGCGCTTTCCTGCCGGGTGTTACCATTAAGGAAAAAGGCACTTCTAATGGTACAATGTCCAACGCAGAAGGCGGATTCAAACTGTCTGTTCCTTCTAATGCAGTTCTTGTGTTCTCCTACATGGGCTATGCTACCAAAGAAGCGCCGGCAAGCGGTTCATTGGATATTGTCCTGAGTGAAGACAACAAAAATCTGAATGAAGTAGTTGTAACCGCTTTAGGTATGAAGCGTGAGCAACGTAAACTGGGTTATGCGATCACTGAATTGAAAGGTGATGAGATCTCTAAAACCAATGCTATCAACCCTGTTGCCGCACTGCAAGGTAAAGTTGCGGGTGTGGACATCTCCAGCGCTGTGGGTGGTCCTCAGGCTGCAGGTCGTATCATTCTGCGTGGTGCTAAATCACTGAATGACAAAGACCAGCCTATCTTCGTAGTAGATGGTGTGATCTTTGAAAACGAAGTGAGCGACAACGCTGTAAACTTTGGTAACGTGCTGAAAAACCTGAACCCAGATGAGTACCAATCAGTAACTGTGCTGAAAGGCGCTGCTGCAACTGCACTCTACGGTTCCCGCGCACTGAATGGTGCAGTATTGATCACTACCAAGAAAGGTGTTGCCCGTAAAGGTATTGGTGTTACTGTAAGCCAGACAGTTCAGCTGGAAGAAGTATACAAAACTCCTATCGAACTGCAGAATACTTACGGTGCTGGTCTGGATGGTACTTTCTCCACCAGCGATCCGGACGCTGTTGACTGGCAAGGTGGTTACAGCTTTGGTCCTAAAATGGAAGGTCAGATGAAGAAGGTGCTGAACGGTGAATTACGCCCTTTCTCTCCAATGCCGAATAACTATAAGGACATGTACCGCACCGGCCAGTACTACAATACAAACGTAGCAATGGAAGGTGGTAGCGAAAGAGGTACATTCCGTCTCTCTTTCTCTCGCTTGAATAATAAGGGTGTTGTAACCAACAACGAATTCAACAGGAATAACATCTCCCTGAAAGCTTCACAGACTATCTCCAAATATCTGTCTGCTGATGCCGGTGTTACTTATACTGCAAGTAAAACGTACAACCCTGACCGTCAGGGGGGGGACTATACAGGTCAGAACCTGGGTCGTAAATATGTTTACGTATTCCCTCGTAACTATGATCCTGCTTACTGGAGTAGAAAGGAGAACTACCTGGCGCCTGATAATTCAATGCGTCCTACCGGTTCTTATGCTGGTGCTGACTATTGGTATACACTGGCTTTCAATAGCTGGACACGTAGAGAGTCTTTGCTGACTGGTTATGTAAACCTGACTGCTACTGCTACTGACTGGCTGAAATTCTTACTGAAAGGAAACATGAGTAAAGAGAATACCTACGATCAGCGTAAAGACGCAGGTCAGGGTCCAAACTTCTCTGGTTCTGTAGGTTATTTCCAGGAAGGTGGTATGGACAGATTACAGCATACTTTCACCGGTATGGCTATGATCACTCCTAAACTGGGTAAGGACTTCGAAGCTACTTTGAACCTGGGTGCTGAAACCTGGAATAGCGGTATCGGTCAGCAGTATGTGAACAAGACCAGCGGTGGTCTGCGTCTGCCAAGACTGTATGCTATCTCCAACAGTGTTAACGCTGCTCAGATAGATAACAAACCACTGGATCGCAAACGTATCAACTCTGTGTTTTTCGCAGCTAGCCTGGCTTATAAGAACGCGTTCTTCCTGGATGTAACCGGCCGTAATGACTGGTCTTCCGCACTGACTTATCTGACAGGAAACAGTAACAACTCTTACTTCTATCCTTCCTTCAGCGGTGCATGGGAATTCACAGAAAGTCTGAAAGGTAAACTGCCTTCAGTGATCAGTTTTGGTAAACTTCGCGCTTCCTACGCTATGGTGGGCGGTGACCTGAATCCTTACCAGACTAACAGCGGTTACTATACCGACTCTTACTTCCAGGGTGCAGGTTCTAACTCAAGCCTGCCACTGATGAAGATCTACAACGAAGACATCATGCCTAACCCAAGCCTGAAGCCATCTATTTCTCACAGTTTGGAGTTCGGTGCTGATGTACGTTTCTTCAATAACCGTTTAGGTTTCGACGTTGCATGGTATAAAACAAATGTTAAGAACCAGATCCTGCAGCTGCCTGTATCTTTTGAATCAGGTGTTAAATCCCGCTACATTAACGCAGGTAACATGCAGAACACTGGTATAGAAGTAGCGATCAATGCTACTCCGATCCAGCATAAAGACTTCACATGGGATCTGACATTGAATGGTAGCCATAATAAGAACAAGATCATCGAACTGACCAATGGTGTGAGCGAAGTACAGCTAAACGAAGACCAGGGTGTTAGAGTAATTGCTACTGCCGGTAAATCTTATGGTGTACTGGCTACTCCTTACGGTTATACTCGTAACGCACAGGGTCAGAAGGTCATTGAGAAGAGCGGTGACTTCCCTGTTCAGTACAAGCGTGGTGTTAACAACAATATCGGTAACATCACTCCAGACCTGAACCTGGGCTTCAGCAATACCTTCACTTATAAGAACTGGAACCTGGGCTTCCTGGTACAGGCTCGTATCGGTGGTGATATGTTCTCTGCTTCTCACCAGTATGGTACTGGCCGTGGTACTACCAAGAATACAGAAGCTGGTCGCGATATAGCCAGTGGCGGTATTACCTTTACTGACGCAACTGGCCGTACCCGTAACGATGGTATGATCCCTGATGGCGTATTCCAGGATGGTTACACGATCACTGGTTCCAATGGACAGCTGATTGACCTGAGCGGAAAAACTTACCGTGAAGCATACACTGCTGGTTATGTAACTCCACTGACTCCATTCCAGTACTACGGCATGCAGGGTGACTGGGGGATCGGTATCCGCGAGTTCTCTGTATTTGATGCATCTTATGTAGCACTGCGTGAAGTGTCTCTGGGTTATTCTTTACCTTCCAGCCTTGTACAGCGCGTTAAACTGAACAGCGTGCGTGTTAACCTGGTAGGTCGTAACCTGGGTTACCTGTATAACCACATGCCAATCGGAATCAATCCAGAAGCAGTTCGTAACAACAGCTCTTCTGCATTCTCTGAATATGGTAGCACTCCTTATACTCGTAACATGGCTGTTACAATTCAGGTAGGATTCTAATTGATGCCGTTAATCTTTTAAACGATAGCAAACATGAGATTTATAAATAAATTGGGAATGGGTGTTGCAGCGGCATCTTTACTGCTGTCCTCTTGTACCAAAGACTTCAGAGACTTAAATACAAACCCGATTGTTAGTCCGACAACTAACCCGGAAACACTGATTGTAGCTGCGGAATACAAACTGGTAGACCGCGACTTTGAATGGTTCTACGATAACTACCAGTACATCATGCGCTGGATGCAATTCGTAGCGCAGGATCCTGCAGGTAGTGCCAACAACTCCCTGTTTGGAGCTAATTCAAACACCAATGGTCTGTACAATGATTTGTACAATATCATTGGCCGTTACACTTCACAGATTCAGTCTCTGGTAGATAAAATGTCTGCAGAAGACAAAGCGAAATACCAGAACGTTGCTGCAATTGCTAAAGTGCTGAAAGTATATGCTGCATGGAGGGTTTCTGATGCCAACGGTAGCATTCCTTATACACAGGCATGGGCTGCCCGTGACAGCTCTATGTTCACACCTAAGTACGACAGCCAGTCATCTCTGTTCGATGTATGGGATGCTCAGCTGAAAGCAGCTGTAACTACCCTGGCTGCCAATGCTGCTGGTCAGGTATCTTACGGTAGTGCAGAAATGTTCTACAACGGAGACGCTGCTAAATGGGCAAAGGCTGCTAACGTACTGCGTCTGAAACTGGCTATGCGTCTGTACAAAAGATCTGATGTGAAAGCAAAAGCTATCGTAGCTGATGTTATTGCCAGCACTGCAGGTATCTTCACGAGCAATGATGAGGAGTGGAAATTTATCTCCAGCGCAACAAACTTCGCCCGCAGCGGTAACTGGAATCCTGATAACGGTAGCTCTTTTGTAGCAGCCAAGAACATCGTGGATTTCATGTACACGCACAATGACCCACGTCTGCGTGTGTTCTTTAAACCAAACAGCTACACCCAGTCTGTAATTGACAGCCTGAAAAATGGAGGTGCACTGTCTTCCGGTACTACATACAACCCTCGCCGTTATGTGGGTATTCCTTCCAGTCCAGATGCTAAGAGCAACGCTGCTTACAGCAGACTGTATACTAGAAGGATCTATACTATCACATTGGGTGGTAAAACTTCCCAGGTGACTTATGATACTCTGTCTAAAGTACAGACCCGCCTGTTCGACCTCGATCAGGATGGTGGTGCTGGCAGCGGCGGTCAGTATACACAGCCTATTGCTTCTTATGCTGAAATGTGTTTCATCCTGGCTGAATTCACAGAACGTGGTGTAAACACCGGCGGTACTGCTGAAGAATGGTACAATAAAGGCGTAACTGCTTCCCTGAGAGCATACGATAAAATTGGAGCTACAGCTAAGATCATTGGTTACTCTGCACTGGGTGCCGAAGAGATCACTACTTACCTGGCTGATCCGGCTGTTGCCTACACCGGTACGCTGGATGAGAAACTGGAAAAGATCGGTGTTCAGAACTTCCTGAACCTGTTCAAATCTCCACAGGAAGCATGGGGTTCATGGAAACGCACCGGTTATCCTAAGGAAGGTGGTATACTGCCTTTCGAACCATTCATGATCTCCGGTGTGAAATCAACAGTTCCTCGTCGCTGGATACTGCCAATTCCTTCCAATACACAGGAAAACATTCCTAACTATAATGCCGCTATCTCGGACATGCAGAAAGAAGGTGCTTATGGTCAGGCAAATGACTTAACTGGTCGTGTTTGGTGGGATATGTAACAAAATTATATACTCACTTACGCTGAGAATAAGGAACCGTCCGGCTTAAAGCCGGACGGTTTTTTTATGCAGCTACTTTTTGTATCTTGAACACGTATTATGAAGAACGAAGGGCGCTTCCCTGACATGTAAATTAATAAGCCGAGAGTATGAGCATGCGAAGTTCCATTACCTTGTTGTTTTTATTCCTTATTACCTTCCTGAAAAGAGTTTCTGCACAGCAGATCACCTGGTCGCAACATATTGCACCTATTATCCACCGCAACTGCTCGCCCTGTCACCGGCAGGGTGAAGCCGCGCCTTTCTCACTGCTCACTTATGAGGAAGTGGCCAAAAGAGCCTCTTTTATCAAACGTGTAACGGAAAGCCATTACATGCCACCCTGGAAACCGGACCCGCATTATGTCACCTTCGCCAATGAAAGGAAACTGACGGAAGAAGAGATCAGGCTGATCGGTGAATGGGCGGAACATGGAATGCCCCGTGGAGAGACGACAGAGAAAGAAGCAATACCGGCTTTTGTAAATGGTACACTGTTCAACCGTCAACCGGACCTGGTGCTGAAAATGAAATCTTCCTATGTGCTGAAAGGAGATAATGTGGAACGTTTCATCGTCTATAAAATGCCTTTTGAATTGCCGGACTCTGTCGCTGTGGAAGCCATAGAGTTTACTTCGAATAATAAGAAAGTGATCCACCACGCGAACTATGAAATAGACGATGTACCGGATGCTGACCTATATAATACGGCAGACTATGTCGACAATACAGAGTCACACCTTGACTACTATCAGCAATATGTCAGCTACCGCAAAATGATGAAATACTTCGGCGGATGGATCCCCGGCAGCAGTTATGAGTCTTATCCTGAGGATATGGGTTGGGTAATGCCTAAGCGGGGAGTGGTATTGTTGACAGTGCATTATGCACCTACGGGAAAAGATGAAGAAGTGATCAGTGGGGTACAATTCTTTTTCAAAAAGAAACCTGTAAGACGACAGATAAAAGCGACTACTTATGGCTCGGGCGGAGCAGGAGAGAAGGACATAGAACCTTTCTTTTATATCCCAGCCAATGTTGAGAAGAGTTTTAAAGTAAATGTGAAGATACCGGAAACACAGTCGCTGATGTATGTATGGCCACATATGCACCTGCTGGGTAAAACCTTCAAAGCCTATGCTGTGACACCGGAAAAGGATACCATACGATTAGTATCTATTCCGCAATGGGATTTCAACTGGCAGGAAATATACTGGTTCCCTAAGCTGATAAAGATCCCGAAAGGAACAGTGCTCACTATCGAAGGCACCTATGATAATACAGTGAATAATGCCTCCAATCCTTCTTTCCCGCCTCAGCTGGTATATGGCGCGATGAGAACGAAAGATGAAATGATGACACTGATCATGATGACGATCCCTTATGAAAAAGGTGATGAGGAACGGGAGATAAAAAGACAATAACGAAAGAGGGCTCGCTTAAAACGAGCCCTCTTTTTTATTATATCAAATTCTTTATCTCACTTAGCTTCAGCAAGGCTTCCACCGGCGTCAGTCTATTGATATCCACATCTCCCAGCATATCCCTGATCTGTTTGAAAGTATCGCTATGTGCATCAAAGATGCTGAGTTGTAGCTTCTGCGTCGGGCCTGCAATATCTTTCACATGTTTATCCAGTGGTGCATCGATGTGTTTTTCTTCCAGGTGTGCCAGCACTTCATTGGCGCGCTGTATCAGTTGTGGCGGCATACCTGCCATACGGGCCACGTGAATACCGAAACTATGACGGCTGCCTCCGGGCGCCAGTTTGCGGAGGAAGATCACTTTGTTGCCGGATTCCTTATTGGTGATATGGAAGTTCTTGATACGGCTATGCTTGTTCTCCAGCTCATTCAGTTCATGATAGTGTGTGGCGAAAAGGGTTTTAGGCTTGTGTTGCGTCATATCATGCAGGTATTCCACAATGCTCCAGGCAATGGAGATACCGTCATAGGTACTAGTACCACGGCCTATTTCATCCAGTATTACCAAACTGCGTGGCGTGATATTGTTGATGATGCTCGCGGTTTCATTCATTTCAACCATGAAGGTAGATTCACCGCCACTCAGGTTATCAGAAGCACCAACGCGGGTGAAGATCTTATCTGTTAACCCTATCTCTGCCGCAGCCGCCGGTACAAAGCTACCCATGTGGGCCATCAGTGTGATCAGTGCCGTCTGACGCAACAGCGCCGATTTACCACTCATGTTAGGTCCCGTCAGGATGATGATCTGCTGCTCTTCTTTATCCAGCAATATGTCATTGGCTACATAACTTTCACCGGGAGGTAGGCCACGTTCAATCACCGGGTGCCTGCCTTCACGGATGTCAAGATGATAACCCTCGGTAACATTCGGGCGACGGTATTTATAGTGAATAGCGTTGTGTGCAAAACTAAGCAGACAATCTATACGGGCGAGTATCTGTGCATTCTGCTGGATGGCATGAATGTAAGGCTGTAATGCCAGCAGCAGCTCATCAAAGAGTTGTGCTTCCAGTGTAAGGATCTTTTCTTCCGCACCCACAATCTTCTCTTCATACTCCTTCAATTCCGGTGTGATATAACGCTCTGCATTGGCCAGCGTCTGTTTACGGATCCAGGTGTTGGGCACTTTGTTCTTGTGCGCATTCGTTACTTCCAGGTAGTAACCGAATACGTTGTTGAAAGCTACTTTCAGGCTGGGAATGCCGGTAGCATCAGATTCCGTCTGTTGGATACGCAGCAGGTATTCCTTGCCTGAATGGGCAATGGAGCGGAGGTCATCCAGGTCAGGATGCACACCCTTTTGTATCACGCCGCCCTTGCTGACGAGTATCGGTGGTGTTTCCATTACCTGCTCGAGTATACGGCAGAGGATATCCGGGCAGTGATTCAGCTTTTCACTGAGTTGCGTCAGATAAGGATGACTTGTTTCTGCCAATAGTTTTTTAACACCTTCTACCTGTTGCAGTGCTTTGGCCAGCGACATCACTTCCCGCGGATTGATCTTCCGCAGGGGGATTTTGGATACAAGACGTTCCAGGTCGCCGGTCTGTTTCAGATGACCCAGCAGATCCCGGGAAAGGTCTGACTGTTTGATAAAGAACTCTGTTACGTCCAGTCGCTCGTTGATCTGGTTGATGTCCCGTAGAGGAAGTATCAGCCAGCGTTTCAGCAGCCTGGCACCCATCGGGGTCACGGTACTGTCTAAAGTAGCCAGCAGGGTATTCCCGTTTTCCACACTGCTGCCCAGGATTTCCAGGTTACGGATCGTGAAGCGGTCCATCCAGAGGAAGTCGTCCTGTTCTATCCGCTGTATGTTGGTGATATGCTGGAGGTGTGGATGTTCCGTATCGCGCAGGTAATGCAGGGCAGCGCCCGCGGCGATGATGGCATCGGTAAGGCTTTCTACGCCAAAGCCCTTGAGACTGTGTGTCTCAAACTGTTTCAGCAGGATCTCCTGTGCATAGTTAGCCGTGAAGATCCACTCTTCCAGTGTATATGTATAGAATTTGGAACCGAATTGTTCCTTGAAATGTTTCTGTTGCTGGCGGGCAAAGATGACTTCCGCTGGTTTGAAGCTCTGAAGCAGTTTATCCACATATTCCAGGCTGCCCTGGGCAATGAAAAACTCACCGGTGGAAATATCCAGGAAGGATACCCCTGTATGGTCTTTACCAAAGTGAACGGCCGCCAGGAAGTTGTTGCTGGCGTTTTCGAGGATCTTGTCATTAACGGCTACGCCGGGAGTTACCATTTCGGTCACCCCACGTTTAACAATACCTTTTACTGTTTTGGGATCTTCCAGCTGATCGCATACTGCCACGCGATAGCCTGCTTTTACCAGCTTATGGAGATAAGTATCGAGGGAGTGGTGTGGAAAACCTGCCAGATCCTGCTGGGATGCAGAACCATTTGCTCTTTTGGTGAGCACAATTCCCAGTACTTTGGATGCAATGATCGCATCTTCATTAAAAGTTTCATAAAAATCTCCCACACGGAACAACAGCACGGCATCCGGGTAACGGGCTTTAATAGCCTTATGCTGTTGCATGAGAGGGGTTTCTACTGATTTGCTTTTTGCCATTCGGCAAATATATAATAATGTCGGGACGTGCTGAAAGACAGATGTACACATACCGGTACACTATTCATTTTATCGTACTTTTGCAAAATGCGTAAATTAAGCATGGATGAACTTGGCCGCAAAACAGTGGACCAGTTCAAGGCGGCAGATAAAACACCTTTGGTGCTGGTACTGGATAATGTACGCAGCATGCATAACGTAGGCTCGGTATTCCGTACAGCAGATGGTTTCCTTTTACAGGGCATCGTTTTATGCGGATATACCCCCGTTCCTCCCCATCGCGATATTCAGAAAACAGCTCTAGGTGCTACCGAAACAGTTGAATGGCAATACTTTCCAACAACAGTGGAGGCAGTAACGGCACTCCGGGAGGGAGGGTATACAATTATGGCGATAGAGCAGGCGGTAAACAGCGTGATGCTGGACACCTTTGAGCCGACAGGAGAGAAGCCACTGGCATTGGTGTTCGGTAACGAGGTGACAGGTGTAGATGCGGATGTAATGAAACTGGTGGATGGCTGTATCGAAATACCGCAGTCTGGCATGAAACATTCCTTAAATATCTCTGTGAGTACTGGTATTGTGGTTTGGGATATATTTGTAAAACTGAAAAAACAGGCACAATGATCGTAACGGTTAATAAATACCTTTCGCTGGTAAAGTTCAGCCACACCATATTTGCGATGCCTTTCGCGCTGACAGGCTTCTTTATCGCCACCACCAAAACAGATTCCTCTTTCAGCTGGCAGTCTTTCGTACTGGTAGTATTGTGTATGGTATTTGCCCGCAGTGCGGCAATGGCGTTTAACCGTTACCTGGATGCGGATATTGACCGGAAGAATCCCCGTACAGTGAACAGGGAGATCCCACGGGGCGTGATCACAGAGAAGAATGCGCTGACCTTTGTTATTGTGAATTGCCTGCTCTTCATCGGCTGCACCTGGTTTATCAACCTCTTATGTTTTATCCTGTCGCCTGTAGCGTTGCTGGTAGTGCTGGGATATAGCTATACCAAACGTTTCACAGCCCTTTGTCACATGGTGCTGGGGCTGGGTTTATCCCTGGCGCCGGTTGGTGCCTACCTGGCGGTGACAGGTCACTTTGCAGTATTGCCCGTATTGTTATCTTTTCTGGTACTGTGCTGGGTAGCGGGTTTTGATATCATTTATTCTTTACAGGATGAAGATTTCGACCGTTCCCTGTCCCTGAATTCTATTCCCGCCTGGCTGGGAAAAGCAGGCGCACTGCATTTCTCTGAAGTGCTGCACCTGGTAGCAGGAGGACTGGCTATTACTATCGGTATCTACGGTGGCTTCCACTGGTTATATGCAATAGGCGCACTGGTATTTATTATCATGCTGATCTCCCAGCACCTGCTGGTAAAACCCAATGATCTGAGCCGTGTCAACATCGCCTTTATGACTACAAATGGTATTGCCAGCGTGGTATTTGCCGTATTCGTCATTGCCGATATGTTTATTATCGGATAATCTGTTTATATGGCACGCATCCTTGCAATAGACTATGGAAAAAAGAGAACAGGCCTTGCAGTATCAGACCCGCTGCAGATGATTGCCACCGGTCTTACCACTGTGGCTACCCATGACCTGATTCCTTATCTCAAAAAATATATGGCCCAGGAGGCTGTAGAACTGATCCTGATAGGGGAGCCTAAGAACCTGGATGGAGAAGCCACTGATGCTACCGCCCTGGTAACAGAATGTGTGCGCATCCTGCAGAAGAACTTCCCGGAGCTCCCGATCAAGAAGGTGGATGAACGTTTCACCTCCAAACTGGCTGTGCGGTCAATGATAGACAGCGGACTGAAAAAGAAGGACCGGCAGAACAAGGGACTGGTGGACGAGATCAGTGCTACAATCATTCTGCAGGAATATCTGCAGTATAAATAATTGAATTGTCAGGACTTAGATATTTGTGGCGATGATCAATTGCTGCATTTCAATTCCTGATGCCTATTTCCCAATTGATACTTACCTTTGCACTTTTGAAAATTTTTAGAAATGATTCTACCTATAGTTGCTTACGGTCATCCGGTACTACGGAAAATGTGTGAAGATATTACCCCTGATTACCCTCAGTTAGAGCAACTTATTGCCAATATGTGGGAAACCATGTATGGTTCCAGTGGAGTGGGACTGGCAGCGCCACAGATCAACAGACCGATCCGTCTTTTTGTAGTAGATAGTGAGCAGATCATTAACAGTCTGGAAGAGGACGAGAAGAATGACTACCCTGGCGATAATGGCGTGAAACAGGTATTTATCAACGCACATATTGTAAGCACCGGTGGTGAGGAATGGCCTTATAATGAAGGATGCCTCAGTATCCCGAAGATCCGGGAAGATGTATACCGCCCGGAAACCGTGACCATCCGTTACGTAGACGAGCAATTCCAGCCACAGGAAAAAACTTTCACAGGCATTACTGCCCGCGTTATATTTCATGAGTACGACCATATTGATGGTAAATTATTCATCGATCACCTGAAGCCATTAAAGAGAAGGATGCTGAAAGGCAAACTGGATGATATCACAAAAGGCAAAATCAACGTGGATTACAAAATGATATTTCACAAATAAAATAAGTGAAAATTTTGTAATGTTAAAAATCCCTATTACTTTAGTGCCTGCAAACTAATACAATACATTGGGAGCAGCAGTCACATATACAGAATCCGAGTTGGTACTTGGCCTGAAGGCGAGGAACGAAAAACATTTCGGGTACTTATATGATCATTATTCTCCGGCATTATATGGTATTGCCCTTAAAGTGGTCAATGACGAATCTATTGCCGGTGATGTGCTGCAGGAAATCTTTCTCAAGATCTGGCGCAGCATTGAGCGCTATGATTCCGACAAAGGCCGCCTTTTCACCTGGATGGTGAACATTGCGCGGAATACTGCCATAGATACTCTCCGCTCAAAAGCCCATAAAATGGGGCAAAAAGCTACTGAATTAGGGAGCAACGGACTTGCATCAGATCAGCTGGCCATCCATCCTTCTGTGGACCATCTCGGCCTGGTAAAGGTGGTAGAACAGCTTAGCAAGGAACAACGTGTTATTATAGACCTGGCTTATTATAAAGGGTGCACGCAGGAAGAAATTGCGAAGATATTGGATATCCCTTTGGGAACGGTGAAGACCAGGATGCGTAATGCGATCATACAATTGCGGAATATTTTAAAACAGATGTAAGCAAGTGGATGTTCAACGCTACATATCGTCCGGTATAATTGAGAATCACATCACGGGGTTACTTTCAGAATCAGAATCGCGTGAGGTGCTCAATACCATTCAGCAGCATTCCGAAGTAAAGGCTGCTGCCGATGCCTTGCAGGTGGACATGGAGCGCTACATACAGCTATGGGCGGCCAAGCCTCCGGCAGCTATCAAACGCCAGATAATGGACCGCCTGCACAAAGACGAAGCTGAAGACCCCGCTACCGCTGAACCCGAAACCTTCACAGCCAATAATAACGAAAACACATTCTCAGAAGATACAGGATCAGGCATGAGTCTGGGTTTATCCCAGCTTCAGATCTGGCAATACAGTGCCGCCGCAGCTATTGCGCTGCTGCTGGGCAGTGTGGTCATGAACATCGTTTCTTACAGTAACGCCAATAATTATCAGCAACAGGTTGCCGCCCTGCAATCTGATCAGACTTCTTTGCTGGCTGAAAGAGATGCGCTGAAGGAACAGCTGGAGTTTGCCCAGAAAGAAAACGGTGTCATGAAAGACCCTTCCTTCAAATGGATCCGTATGCCGGGCGTTGGTAAACATGCCGGTATAGTAGCCACCATCTGCTGGAACCCACAATCCAAAGAAACATTCATTCTGGCGCAGGCATTACCCGAACCCCCTGCCGATAAACAATACCAGCTCTGGGCTATCGTAAATGGCAAACCCATCGATGCCGGCGTATTTGAGCTGGGCAGTAAAGCCCATACTGTACAGAAGGTAAAAGCAGTAGACAATGCCCAGGTTTTTGCGGTGACCCTCGAGAAGAAAGGTGGAAGCCCATCACCTACGTTGGAACAGATGTTTGTAGCCGGAAAAGTAGCTGGCTGATATCCCTTTATATACCCTTCCTCCACTAGAGCGCTCATTATCAATTATTCCGTAATAATTGCTATCTTTCCTTTAATATTGCATTCCCATTAACCATTTATCAGGACTTATTAGGATTGTAACAAAAAGTTGTACCGGTAACAGTTCCAATCATACTGTAGCACCTGCAGCTAAATTGTGGAGCACACTGAAATGTATTTTTAACAAAATTTTTAACTGTTTTGGAATCCGCGTTTACATATACGGAATCTGAGCTGGTGCAGGGCCTCAAAGCCAAAGACCAGAAGGTGTTCGGCTACCTTTATGACCGTTATTCGCCTGCTTTGTACGGTGTAGCGCTGAAGGTGCTCAACGACGAAAGTAATGCGAATGACGTACTACAGGAAGTGTTCCTTAAAATATGGCGTAATATCGACAGGTACGACGAAAGCAAAGGACGTCTGTTTACCTGGATGCTAAATATTACCCGCAATTCCGCAATTGATACACTCCGCTCGAAGGCACATAAAATGGATCAAAAAATCCAAGACATTGGAGATGACGTACATTTATATACAGGTAATTTAACTGTACTCCCATCCGTTGACCATCTTGGACTTTCAAAAGTCCTTGAAAAATTAACCAAGGAACAACGAATCATCATCGACTTAGCGTACTATAAAGGGTGCACCCAGGAAGAAATATCCAAGGTGCTGGAGATTCCGTTGGGTACCGTGAAAACAAGGATGAGGAATGCAATTATTCAATTAAGGAATTTGTTAAAACTAGTATAAGAGTGGACGCATCACGTTTCATATCGTCCGGATTGATTGAAGCTTATGTAAGCGGACTGGCAACCTCCAACGAAGTACAGGAGCTGGAACGCGGTATGAAGCAATACCCGGAAGTAGCAGCTGCAGTAGACGACTGCCAGCTGGATATGGAACAGTACGTTACGCTACAATCCAAAACACCTCCCTCAGATCTCAAACAACGCATCTTTCATATCATCGTTAATGAAGAAGCTGCACGTGAAGCCGGCACCTTCAGCGAAGAACAGGTCACTGACGAATTTCCCGAAACAAAAACATATGTAAGCAGCGCCTGGCGCTGGATAGCTGCTGCCGCTATCATATTATTATTGGGCAGCCTGTGGATGAACTATGTATTCTTCGGACAAGTCAACGATTATAAAGGCCGCTACGAAGCATTGACAGTTACACAAAATACACTCGCATCAGAGTCCAATCTTTATAAGGCCCGTATCGAACAGATGGAGCAATCTTTCGACCTCATGAAGAATCCTTCCATGAAGGCCGTAAAGATGCCCGGCACCAAACCTTTCCCTACCGCATTAGCCACCGTTTACTGGAATCAACAGTCAAAGGAAGTGTTCGTTATGGTGAACAATCTTCCGGAACCAGCTGCCGACAAACAGTATCAGCTCTGGGCTATTGTGGATGGTAAACCCGTTGATATGGGCGTATTTGAAATGAGCAACCCGCACGAACTCCTGCAAAAGATGAAGTCTATAGACAACGCAGAAATGTTTGCCATCACCCTCGAGAAGAAAGGTGGAAGCCCCGTTCCCACCTTAGACCAGATGTATGTGGCAGGAAAAGCCAGCTGAAACGTGTAAAATATATAATTTCGCAGGATGCGAAAACTCTGGATCTATACTATCACACTGTTTGTATTTCAGCATACCTATGCACAGGATACCGCCAGATATAAAGGGATGACAATTAACCTGGATGAAGTGACCGTCGAAGCCAAACGTATCGGCTTTGATGTCAATAGCTTCATTAAAAGAGTGGAAGATGATACCACCTTTTACCGCGCCTTTAAAAATCTGCGCCTCCTGGGATATACCGCCGACAACGATATCCGTATTTATGATAAGCATGATGGCATTCAGGCTTCCCTCAAGAGTCAGACATTGCAAACCATGCAGGGCAGATGCCGCAGTATGAAAGTGCTTAGTCAGGATGTTACCGGCGACTTCTTCGACAAAAAAGGACAATACAACTACTACACCGCTGAATTATATGGCAACCTCTTTTTCACCCAGGGCACCGTATGTGTGGATGCCAGCGGAGAAGAACCGGAAAGATCGAAGGGTAGTATGGCCAGGCATAAAAACCAGTTGAAACAACTCATTTTCAATCCTGGTAAACCCGTCAGAGGTGTTCCTATCGTAGGCGGAAAGGTGGCCATCTTTGATCCGGAAGTAATGCGCTTGTACGACTTCTCTATTACGTCTGAGAGCTATAACGACGTGCCCTGTTATGTATTCAGCGCAAGGGCCAAACCTAATCTCAACATGTTTGACAGGGGAGATGTAGTGATCAATGAACTGATCACTTATTTCAATAAGGATAACTTTGAAATCGTAGGCCGCATCTATTCCCTCTCTTATAAAACAATGCTCTTTGACTTCAACGTAAAGATGAATGTACAGATGACCAAACAACAGGGCCTGCTCATCCCGGCGCTGGTCACATACGACGGTACCTGGGATGTACCATTCAAGAAGCGGGAAACAGCCAGGTTTATTGCAAAGTTCCACAGCTTCACAGAGTAGCAGCGGACAAAAAACTATTCATACCGGCAATAAAAAAAGAGAGGCTTCACAATGAAGCCTCTCTTTTTTTTGTCAAATTATTTTAGTAAATCACTGTAACCGAACCGGTCTTCTTCACTTTTTCTCCCGTCGCTACTATCTTATAATCCATTACCCATACATATGTTCCAACCGGTACTCTTCCTTTGTCCCAGGTGCCTTTCCATCCAACTCCCGGGTCTGTGGTGTAGTAGATCCGTTGTCCCCATCTGTTAAAGAGCACCAGCTCAAAGTCAGCAATAGCACATCGGAATTTCGGTCGGAAGTAGTCATTCAGGCCGT
The DNA here is from genome assembly GCF_003014595.1 of Chitinophaga ginsengisoli. Classification (GTDB taxonomy): domain Bacteria; phylum Bacteroidota; class Bacteroidia; order Chitinophagales; family Chitinophagaceae; genus Chitinophaga; species Chitinophaga ginsengisoli. The sequence continues at coordinate 279,772 of NZ_PYGK01000006.1, forward strand.
CCGCATTGGGTGTAAAGGCCGTCGGTAGATATACCTGGCAACCACATTCCTGGAAGGTGATATCCACCTCATCTATCGACTGCCCGCAACTATTCGTGGCCACAATAGCATAGTGCCCTGCCTGCGTGACCGGGAAGAGTGGGAGTGAAGAGCTGTCCTGCCATTTATATTGCATACCGGCACCGTCGGGGTGAAGGTTGTACACCTCACCTATACATAGCAGGGTATCTGCTCCTAAATTCGTTCGTAATGTATCTTCAAACTGTACATGGATGGTATCACTATCTATACAACGTCCCACTTTTGCCTGTACCCAGTAATACCCTGTTTGCCGTACATAGTAGGTAGCCTGTTTGGATGTATCCTGCCAACGGTAGGAGGCGGTTCCGAAGTCGGCTTTCAACACCAGCGTTTCACCTTTACATACTACGGTATCGTTACCAAGATCGAGGTTCTTGTCCGGTTTGAAACGGATCAGGATCGTATCGAGAACTTCGCAGGTGTTATTAATATTCACAAAGACCCAAAGGTCCCATCGACTTCGGATGTTTGTCGTAGGCGTCGTAGCGCCGTTGCTCCAGCGGTAAGCCGTAGCGCCGGGTGTGGTTGCATCGACTGTTATTGATTCCCCCGGACATAAGATCGTGTCTCTTCCCAATGAGAAAGGATGTTGCTGACCGGCAAATGCGATATAGATCGTATCGCGGTACAGGCCACAACCCTTGGCATCGGCAGTCACGATATACTGGGTGGATGGCATGGCTACATCGCTGTGTACAATGATGTTAGGGGTTGTATCGCCGGTGTTCCAGAGATAGGTACAGTTCTGGGCAGTAGCATCCAGTTCCAGTGTTTCCCCCAGACAGAGTATCAGGCTGCTGTCGCCCAGGTCGAGTTTCGGCACAGGTGTATAGAACACGTTGACTGAATCCGGCACCAGACAACCATTGATTTTCACCTTATAGGTCCCCATCGTATCTACCAGTATACTTTGATTAGTGGATCCGTCCTGCCACTCATAGGTCGCTCCGGCCACGGTAGGCGCCGTGAGGGTAATGGTAGTACTGTCACAGATGGTCTGGTCGGTAGGACCAAAATCATAGATAACAGGAGCTACGATTGTCAGGGAAGTGGTAGATGTTGTTGGAACGCCTGCTTTGAAGACGATCAGTTGCACGGTGTAGGTGCCAACAGTATTGTAGAGGTGTGCGCCTTTTATCTTGCGGGAAGTATCCGCAGAACCTGAGGCAGGATCACCAAAGTACCAATGTACAGAATCAATCCCTGCAAGGTCCGCCGGAGTAATCTCGAATCTAACACTATCATTCTGGCAGGTTGTTGAATACGTAAATTGTGTCTGTGCCCGAGCGCTAAATGCACCCAGCATGGTTGTTATAACCGCGATTAATAGATATAGGCTTCTCATGGAGGGACATGGGTAAGGTGCTAAATTAATCGAAAAAATGATATGTTTTTATTTTTTAATGAGATTTAATCCTCAAGAGGTCTGGCACTTACATACCGTCTCCATTTTTCCAGTACTGCTTTGAAATCTTCAGGTAAGGGACTCTCAAAATGCATAGGTTTCCTGGTACGAGGGTGTATGAACCCTAATGTCTGCGCATGCAGGGCATGGCGTGGCATAATTTCGAAGCAGTTTTCTACAAACTGCTTGTATTTGGCAAAGACGGTCCCCTTCAGGATGCGGTCTCCCCCATAAGTATCGTCGTTGAACAGGGAATGTCCGATGTGCTGCATGTGTACCCTGATCTGGTGAGTACGACCTGTTTCCAGGCGGCATTCAATGAGTGTCACATAGTTATACCGCTCCAGCACCTTGTAATGGGTGATGGCTTCCTTCCCATATTCTCCATCCGGATAGGCATCCATGATCTTACGAAAACGCTGGTGACGGCCTACATGTGCCTCAATGGTCCCTTCCTCTTCCTCAAAATCGCCCCATACGAGGGCCATATAACGGCGTTGAACGGTATGGTCGAAGAACTGTTTGGCCAGGTCATTCATGGCCTTGTCTGACTTAGCTACCACGAGTAATCCGCTGGTATTCTTGTCAATACGGTGTACCAGTCCGAAGCGGGGAATAGCTGGTTCGGGCACCGGTGTAGTGGTGCGGTCGCCCAGGTACCAGGCCAGTCCGTTTACCAGGGTGCCGGTATAATTGCCGCAGCCGGGATGGACTACCATCCCCGGTAACTTGTTGACTACCATCAGATCTTCATCCTCGTAAATAATGTCCAGCGGAATTTCTTCAGGGATCACTTCCGTATTCTCCGGGTTTTTATTGGAAAAAACCACAATACGGTCATGCGCCTTCACCTTATAGTTGGATTTTACCGGTTTATCATTGACGATGACCATGCCATTGTCACAGGCCTGCTGGATTTTGTTGCGGGTAGCCCCTTCCACCCGGTTCATGAGGAACTTGTCCACACGGAGTGGTTCCTGTCCTTTGTCCGCCACAATATTTACCCGCTCGTACAGCTCCTCGCTGCCTTCGCCGTTTTCCAGTTCATCTTCAAGCTCAATCAGTTCTTCCGCCATGAGGATTCAAAATTTTTGCAAAGGTAAGGATTGCTGGGCGCATGTCCACAGGTTGAGGACAGGATATCCCCTCTCATATGTCCGATTTCCGTCTTTTTTTCGCTTTATGTTCGCTCTGTGTTGCATTAATCTTCTATATCTCCATATCGCTATACCGTCATCTGGATATCACTTCACCGACATATGTATATCGATTCGATATAGAGATGACGGTGAAATGATATGGAAATGACGGTATAGTGATATGGAAGCATCGAAGAAAGATGCAACAAATAAGCGGTTTTAATCGATTATTGTTGCCCATCGTTTGCCCCGAGGGGATTGAACATGTCAGCCACTAATTCCGTATTTTTGTGCCTGCAATTATGAACAAGAAGATCCACACGAACGACCTGGGAATCATTGATTATCAGAAGGCCTGGGATTACCAGGAGCAGCTTTTACAGGAAAATGTACGTATCAAGCAGGCATTGGCGAAGGGGGATGTACCGGCTGGTCAGGCAAAGGAGACGACCCATTACCTGTTGTTCTGCGGGCATCCGCATATTTATACCCTGGGAAAGAGTGGCCATATGGAGAACCTGCTGCTGGATGATCATCAGCTGCAGGATAAAGGTATCAGCTTTGCAAACACCAACCGGGGAGGCGACATTACCTATCATGGTCCTGGTCAGGTAGTAGGATATCCGATCCTGGACCTGGAACATTTCTTTACCGATATTGGCAAATACCTGCGTTTCCTGGAAGAAGTGATCATCCGGACACTGGCAGACTATGGTATTAAAGGCGACCGTTCTCCGGGCGAGACCGGTGTTTGGCTGGACCCGCAGGATCCCGCCCGTGCCCGTAAGATTTGTGCCATGGGGGTACGCTGCAGTCGCTGGGTCACCATGCACGGTTTTGCCCTGAATGTAAACACCGATCTGAACTATTTTGGCAATATCGTTCCCTGTGGCATCTCCGATAAGAAGGTGGCTTCTATGCACGAAGAGTTAGGTCGGGAAGTAGCCGAAGCAGAAGTAAAGGCTAAGATAAGCCAACACTTTGCAGAAGTGTTTGAAGCTGAAATGATTATGGATTAATATACCTATCAAAATAAAGGCAGAGAACGCATTCGCCGTCTCTGCCTTTTGTTATTTTGATAATAAATTGTTTGTAATTCAATTAGTTAGCGCAGGAATTTAGCGGATTAATTCCTGTAATTCAACGGAATGAACAAATTCCACTTTTCATATGGCTTACCGTTCAGGTCTATCTCAAAATTGAACCAGCCGGAATGCAGGAAAATGGCTTTCTCAAGTATCAGGAATGGTTCTTTCACTTCATCGATCTCAAAGAGGAAGGACCCATCGGGTTCAAAAAATTTTACACTGTATTTTTTCTCCGGAGCATCCGGTAGTTTAATGTTCACATTCCCGTCGGCAGTGGTATAAACATAATTGGATGGATGCCATACTATTTTTTCCTCTTTAGGAGGCGCATTTTTCTCTTTTGTCGTAGCGGTAGGATTAGTATTCACACCAGCCTCTTTGGCGGCTGCAATCGCCTCTTTTACATCAGCCAGCTGTAATTTTTTACTACCGTCAATGGTACTATCCGGAATTGCCAATATGATATTCGAATAAAAGTAGCGCCCGTTATTAAACTGAATGAACAAACGGTAGTAATTGGAACCGGGTAAAGGTTTGACATCCTGGTAGCCGATCCTGAGGTCATTAGGACTGGCCACAAGACCGATCGTACTGAAGTTCAGCACGCTGTCCAGGGAGCGCTGTACCCCTATAAATTTGACATCCCTGAAACCTGACAGCATCTCAAGCTGGATCTTGCCTGTCTTGATCAGTGCAGAGAAGTTTGGAAATACTGGCGGTGTTATGGTAGTCTGTGCCTTAACTAAAAAACCTGACGTTATAAAGACTGCAAAAAATACTGCGAATAGAATAGTACGCGACAACTGCTTCATAGATGCTAATTCCTGTAACCATACTTCCCAATGTCTTCCGTTTTCACAAAAAAACATTGGTTTTCCTCTTAAGTTGGCAAAAATAATGAATAGACGATTGAAAATAGTGAACGGCGTAAATATAAACAATTCCACTATATAGAAATAGCGTAACAATGCGCTATTAACAAGTCTTTTAACAAATGAAAAGAGCCCGAAAGGCAAAATGATACACTATCCTGCCATCGTTATTCTTCAGTTTATTCCTCAGCTGCAGGGACCGTTATAACACGGGACAGGTTTCCTCCTCTGTTCATGACAAATACTTCATTGAACTGTGCTGATCTTGGAATGCGGAACAGCATGAATTTCCTTTCCGGCGAGGACGAACCGAAAACCGGTGCCTCGTTAGCAAACAGGGAAAAGGGAATGGTAAGCCCACAATGCTCTGTATAAGCACTGCCGATGACGAGCCTTGTACTTACGTCAAGCCATTTATCCAGATCATTCGGGTTTGGTGTTCTGTTATCCACAAGAATCCCGACCAGCCAGTTATCTTTAAAATTTAAGGATGGAGGCGTACTATCAGCGGGAATAGGAGGCCTCATAAAATACTTATCGAAATCTTCCTTCGTATTGAAGTATTCAATGTCCAGGAGAAGGGTGAGTTGTTTCTCTGGTTTCAGCTGATATCCTTTAACAGTATCCAGTACAAAAGATTGTTTGCAGGTATCTGTACATACGATGGGTGTTCTGGTCTTTATTTTTTTCCGCTGACCCGAAGCACATGAATACAAACTGAATGCTGATAACAATAAAAGCAATAAAGGTAAAAGGGATCTATCGGATGATTTCATAGGTTGGGATTGTAGTTTAGAAGACCAAGATACACAGAATACCGATATCAGCTTACCTGTCCATCCACAGGGTTCCCCTGTAAACCTCCGGTATGGATCAGCAGTACATTGCTGCCCGTAGGATACACGCCATCCAGCACATCCTGTCTGAAACCCATCAGTAATTTCCCCGTATACACAATATCCAGAGGGATGTGTGTCTCTTCATAAAACTGCCGGATAAACGCCGTTAATGCAGGTGTCACCTTTGCATATCCTCCACCGTGATGCTCATGCCGCAACTGCCAGTGGGGCAGGGGAGCGGCGTGCAGTAAGGATTGTATCTCCTGTTCCAGGTAAGCAGCGCTTTTGAGCACCACATAACCAACGATCTCCTGTTGATGTGCAGCACTATTGATAAGGCCTGCCAGCGTAGTACCCGTTCCTACCGCACACGCGATATGTGTAAAGGATGAATCATCAGAAGAATCATTCACCAATGAGAGAATCTCTTCACAACCCTTTGCTCCCAATGCATTATTACCACCTTCAGGCACTATATACGCATCAGGATAAAGTGTATTCCAATCAGTTTCATTTTTATGCCTGTATGCCTCCCTGCTAATAAAGTGTAACTCCATTCCCCTTAAAGAGGCATCACGCAGTGTATGACTTAACACCGCTGGTCGTTCCCCCCTGATAACACCAGTACAGGCAATGCCTGCAAGCCGGCACGCAGCAGCAGTAGCCGCAATATGATTGGAATAGGCGCCTCCAAAAGTGAATATTCGTGTTTTCCCCTGCGCAGAGGCCTCCTCAAGATTATAACGCAGTTTAAACCACTTATTGCCCGACACCTCCGGATGCAGCAGATCGAGACGCAACACGGAAGCCCGTACGTGATCTGGCAACCATGAAGGAGAGATGGCTTGCAGTGTAATATTGTTATAATCGAGTTGTATGTTCATTTAGAGAAGCGTCAAAGAAAAACAGAAACAGAAGTGGAAGCAGAAACAAAAACAGAAACAATAAAAAGATAAAGACAGCAAAAACCGCAGGAGCTCCAATACATATGCAACGCCTAAAACCGGACACCTTACCTTCTATCGAAACGCCGGAAGAGTAACGGTTTCAGGTGGAGATGGCGGGCCTTCGGCTCTCTGGTGATACGACAGATGCTGTTTAATCCATATTCAAACCCCTATTCGCTTGACAATACCCAATCGACATCCAGAGAGGCGCCGACCGCCGTCCCATCTGAAACCGCTGTACCTTCCACAAACCACCAACCACAAATACAAAGCAACAACACAACAGCATCACTGCCCCGTATACAACACCTCCGCCGGATTCAACTTCTCCCTATCCCTATATATCCCCGCATCCAGCCATGCACCTGCACCCACATTAAAATACTGCACCTTAATCTTATGCAGTCCTTTCCGCAAAGGTAAGAACCCGCTCCTGTCCTGCAGATCATGCTGCCCATCATTATCCACCACAAGTTGATCATCCACATAAAACACCGCCCCATCATCACTATTCAGATGAAACTCATACAGATCATCCGCAGGCACTTTCACATACCCGGTAAAGGTAACCCCACCATTTTTTAACGACAAAGGACGAATATCTATCGCAGGCAATATACCAGTACTGTCGCCAGTAGCAGGCAATTGCCGGGCATTCGCAAACGTATTGCTAACACGTGTGAACTGTACCCCTTTCTTCCCTGGTTTAACAGCCAATGCAGAAAGATAAGGCTTGCGCACATAAGTAGCACTGTACAATGGACTGATACGTCCCGAAGGCAACACCACAATACACTGCACGACTGCACTACCGTTCTCGGGAACAGAAAGTACGAAAGGTTGTGTATAAGGTTTACGCTGTTTACCCGGCTGAGAGCCATCTGTAGTATAGTAGATGAAACTACCCTTTACAGGCGGCTTCAAAGTGACCGTCACAGTAGGCGTAGTCACTACTTTACTCTCCAATCCCACCGGCTCAGGAATACGGAAATTTACCCCGGTAGTGTTGAGCCGCGCCAGTTCCAGCGGTAATTTACGCATGAACTGGAGGTAGTTTTTCTTCCCTGGCTGCGACCATGCTATTTCCGACAAAGCAAGTGCCCGCGGCCATACCATATAGTCCAGCATCTGCTGATCAGGAATGAATTCCGTCCAGATATTTCCCTGCACACCTTTGATGTATTGCCGCTCAGCAGGCGTCAGGGAACCTGGTAGAGGTTCGTAGTTATAAACAGTTTTGAGTGGGAGATAAGCTGCTGCATTGAGTGGCTCAGTGGCAGGCTGGCCTTGTGTATAATCGAAGTAGAGATACGTGTTCGGCGTCATGATAACATCATGTTGTTGCTTAGCCGCAGCAATACCACCTTCTTCACCACGCCAGCTCATCACAGTAGCATTCGGTGTAAGACCACCTTCCAGTATCTCGTCCCAGCCAATGATACTCCTACCTTTACTGTTCACGAATTTCTCCATACGATTGATGAAATAACTCTGCAAGGCATGTTCATCTTTCAGTCCCAGCTTTTTAATAAGCTGCTGTACTTCAGCAGATTCTTTCCAGCGGTCCTTGAGACATTCATCACCGCCAATGTGGATGTATTTAGAAGGAAAGAGATCCATTACTTCTATCAGTACATCCTGAAGGAAAGTAAACACAGAATCATTCGCCGGATTTAACACATCTTTCGAAATACCCCATGTAGTACGTACTTCATAAGGTCCGCCTGTGTTACCAAATTGTGGATAAGCCGCCAGTACTGCCTGAGAATGCCCTGGCATTTCTATTTCAGGGATGATCGTGATGTTCCTTTCAGCGGCATATTTCACAATGTCGCGCACTTCATCCTGTGTATAATAACCACCATAAGGCTTACCATCATAAGTAGTACTGCGACGATGATGTCCTACGATCGTTTCTTTTCTGATAGATGCAATTTCCTGCAAACGTGGATACTTTTTGATCTCAATACGCCAACCCTGATCTTCTGTAAGATGCCAGTGGAAGCGATTGAATTTATATTGCACCAGCATGTCAATGAACTGCTTGACCGCAGCAGGAGGGAAGAAGTGCCGGCCTACATCCAGCATCATCCCACGATAGGCAAAACGGGGATAATCCTGGATCTTAACACCAGGCAAATGAATAGCAGCATGTTGATCAACTACATATGGGGGTTGCAATTTTACGGAGTCCTGTGGCTTATTGCGGGAAGGATCTAATGTAATGAGTTTATTCAACGGAAATAACTGCAGCATGGTCTGCAAGCCATACAACAATCCACCAGCATCGCCCTGCAAATAAACCCGGCCGGTATTCACTTCCAGTATATAGCCATCTTGTTTACCAGTACTGGCTTCTACCAGTACGATCATTGGATGCATAGCGGCTACGGACTTTGGTGAATACCCGCTTGCAGGTAGTTTGAAATTATAATTGCGTTGCAGAAAATCATTCAGGAAACCGGCTACTTTACCAGCTACCTGACTACTGTAATGTATTTCCGCTCTTTCATTCAGCACAAAACTTCCGGGCATGGGATTGAGCATTACTGGTTCAGGAATGATCGTAATATCGCCTGTTTTCAGTTGTGCCATTCCATTCAGGAAGCAGAGAGCCATGAGTGTCGACAAGAATAATTTCTTCATATGCATAGTGTTAGTATGTATTCCTTATTCATTCGTCAGAAATCCTCCTTTCCCGCGATACAACTTCACAGGACCGTCCAGTTCCACTGCGAGTACAGTCATGTATTTATCCTGTACGGTAGCGGGAACGTCGATGTACACCAGTCCGGGTACTGAGCTCCAGGAGATCTTACCTACAATCTTGTGGGTAAGCGCTTGTCCGTTACCCACTACACTGATCTTTTTGATGCTGTTGATCAGTCCTTTCACCATTACCTGTCCGCTTACATTACCGGGCAGGAAGAGGTATAAGGTAGTGGAATCTTTTGATAAAGTGGTAGGCCCGTAGAAGTGTCCTGCCGGAATGCCCGCCACAGTATTGAAGATAGCGGAAGCATGTTTTTTATTCCAGGCACCCAGTTCTTTTAATACTGTCACCTCCTCCGCAGGAATTGTTCCATCTTCAGCGGGACCGATATCGAGCAGCATATTACCGCCATTGCTGATAGCATCTGCAAAGATGGTAATGACTTCATAAGGCGTTTTGAAGTTGGTATCGTCGGGATGGTAGCCCCAGTTGTTGTTGATGGTCATACAAAGCTCCCACCATTTGAAGTTCGGTCTGGATACGGGGAAGTTCTGCTCCGGCGTATCGTAGTCGCCATATCCCTGCAGGCGGCCATTGATGATAGTCTGCGGATTATGGTCTGTGAGCATCTTTCTGATTTTCACAGCTTCCCATTCTTCCGCGCTATGTTCCCAGTCGCCGTCAAACCACCACAGGTCAGGATTATACTGCTGCATTACTTCTTTTAGCTGTCCCTGGTAGTAATTCAGGAAACGTTGCCAGCGGGCAGGATCTTTCTGGGCATTATAGCGGCTGCTATCTTTGAGGAACTGCGGATAATCTGCATAACTCCAGTCGATCAGGGAAAAATAAGCGCCGGTTTTAATCCCTTGTTGGCGTAATGCCGTATATAGAGGGGTGAGTACATCGCGTTTGGCCGGGGTGCTGTTCGCCATATCCAGCTTACTAAGCTGAGTATCCCATAAGGCCACACCGTCGTGGTGTTTGGTGGTGACAACGGCATAGCGGGCGCCGGATTCTTTGATCAGGGCAGCCCATTCTTCGGGATGGTAATGCTTAGCGGTAAAGCCTTTCAGCTGTTGCATATAGTCGGCGTAAGCAATCTTTTTGTTGTAGAATGACCAGGATTCATCTACCCCCTTAACGGAATAGATACCCCAGTGAATGAAAATGCCCAGTTTTGCGTCGGCGAACCATTGCATCTTGTCCTGAATAGCTGCAGGCTGAATGTGTTGCTGGGCTTGGGCCGACTGGAATAGTGAAAATGTCAGTACTGCTGACGATAGGAATCGTTTCATTTATCGTTTACGTGAATTAATGACGTATATAAGCTGGTTTCCCCCGGTTGGTACGGGATTTGTTGTCATGATGGCCCATTAGGCGTAACAGTATGATAACAAAAAGAAGACGTGAAAATAGTTTTAATCATTAAATTTATCGCCAGGAAATTGGTCCAAAATATGAAAACACAAAAAACAAGTCTATAAATGCAACCAACTTTATTGATCCTAGCTGCAGGAATGGCTAGCCGTTATGGCAGTTTAAAACAAATACAGCAGTTCGGCCCCAGTGGTGAAACAATTGTTGATTACTCCATCTACGACGCTATCCGTGCCGGTTTCGGCAAGGTAGTATTCATTATCCGCAAGGATTTTGAAAAAGAATTCAAAGAGATTTTTGAACCAAAACTGAAGGGACGTATAGCGACCGATTATGTATACCAGGAAATGGATGCATATCTGAATGGCTATCCGATGCCGGCAGACCGCGCTAAACCCTGGGGAACAGCCCATGCGGTATTATGTGCGAAAGAGGCTATCAAGGAACCTTTTGCCGTAATTAATGCGGATGATTTCTATGGCCGTGATTCTTTTGAGAAGGCAGCGGCTTTCCTGAAGAATGACGCAAAACCTGATGTGTACAGCGTGATCGGGTACCAGTTGAGCAAAACTATCAGTGAGCATGGTTCCGTATCCCGCGGTGTATGTGCTGCTGACAGCGAAAGCAACCTGGCAGCCATCAACGAAAGGACCAAGGTTTACAAGGATGGCGATAAGATCGTGTATGAAGATGCCGATGGCGGTAAGCATGCCATGGCTCCTGATACACCGGTTTCCATGAACTTCTGGGGCTTCCACCCTTCAGTATTTGACCTGAGCCAGGGTCTCTTCAAAGATTTCCTACAGAAAGATGGTGACAAACCGAAGTCAGAATTCTTCATTCCTATTGTAGTGGATCATTTCATTAAAAATAAACTGGGCGTTGTAAACGTCATCCCTACAGGAGCACAGTGGTTCGGTGTTACTTATAAGGAAGATGCCCCGGGCGTACAGGAAAGCCTCACTGCGCTGGTGCAGAGTGGGGAGTATCCGGACAATCTTTGGAAATAGAGCCTGAAGAATTGTAATATTTTTACTATTTGTCTCGATTTTGGCTAAAGAAACAGGCTTTTATTTGAATATCTTCAAAAAGGGCTGATTTGTTTGCGAAATGACTAAATCTTTTGGATTGTATTGTTTTTTAGTTTAACGACCAATACATTTGTAGAAGCAAAATTAAAAAGGTACCTCCATGTGGGTAAATAAAGACAACAATAAGATCAATCACATAGTAGCTCAGTTGAACTGGGCTATCACGCTAGTCGTGGTTGTCGTTGTCATTATTAGCCACCAATATGGAGGATAGGTAATCGTGCACAATCACTAAAAATAACAACGCCTTCCTCCACACGAGGAAGGCGTTTTTTTACGCCCATAAATGAATAATGAATCCAAAATCGATTTCTAATATCTGAATTATGTATAGCTATTACAACGAGAACACCATTCTTTACGTTAACGGGGAGTATAAGAAAGCCACCGCGGCCACTATCGACCTTTACGGTCAGTCATTGCATTACGGATATGCCGTATTTGAAGGTATCCGTGCATACAAAACAGCTGAAGGAAAAGTGAAGATATTCAAAGCGAAAGAACACTTTGACAGATTCAAACGTTCCTGCGAACTGATACACATGCCTTATCCGTTCAACAATGATGAGCTGATCGCGGCCTGTTACAAGGTGCTGGAAATGAACAATATGGAAGAAGCGTACATTCGTCCGCTCGCTTTCTGCCCCCCGAACATGACCCTGAAAGCTGCCTCCGAAACGCATGTACTGATCTGTGCATGGGAGTGGGGTGCTTATTTAGGTGAAAAACTGCTGCGTGTGATGACCTCATCCTACCAGCGTCCAAATCCAAAAGCATTTAAAATCGAATCAAAGACTGCCGGTCTCTATGTAAATTCCATCCTGGCTTCGCAGGAAGCAAAGGAAAATGGTTACGACGAGGCGTTGTTGCTGGACATGAACGGCAATGTAGCCGAAGGTCCAGGTGCCAACCTGTTCTTCGAAAAAGACGGTAAGATCTTCACACCGCCGCCAGGCAACATCCTGCCAGGTATTACCCGTGCAACTGTGATTGAACTATGCCACGAACTGGGTATTCCGCTGGAAGAAAAGCTTTTCACTGTAGATGAACTGAAAACTGCTGATTGCGTGTTCTATTGTGGTACCGCTGCAGAAGTAGTAGGATGGGATTCTCTTGACGGCCAGGGCTTTAAGAAACCATGGGCTTCATCCCTGGGTAAACTGCTGCAGCAGGCTTATAAAGCCAGAGTGCTCGAAAAAGAATTCGATCGCGCCGCTGTACCGGTTGTATAAGCACTGGACTCAGTGTACAGATATTCATGAAAACTCGTGCTGATTCAGGTATTTAGGGCTATATCACCATACCTGGGAATGATACATTATTATTTGAAACTGATAGTATTGTGTCCTATTCGATCAGATAGCTACGCAAAGCATCCCGCTTTGTACATATATACAAAGCGGGATGTCTTTAAACACTTCGTACAGGCGCCCTGTTTTCCTCCCGCAAAAGCATTTTTATAATAAGTTGGAATTTGGATTTTTAGGGGTACGTTATCCAGTACCATAGCGGGTTTGGACATAAAACGAAGAGATTTGAATACCGGCTAACCGGACAGTAATAGGTTTGGAACTTGGCTTTTATCACTGCTATTTTGTACTACTTTAAATAGCAACCGGAAATAACAAACAGATGGAATTGAATAAATATAGCAAGACGCTCACCCAGGACCCTACACAGCCAGCCGCACAGGCGCAGCTGTATGGAATAGGTTTAACTGAAGAAGATCTGAAAAAAGCGCAGGTAGGCGTTGCCAGTATGGGCTACGACGGTAACACCTGTAATATGCACCTCAATGACCTCGCTCAGCAGGTCAAAAAAGGCGTCTGGGCTAATGATCTCGTCGGACTTACTTTCCATACCATTGGCGTCAGCGACGGTATGAGTAATGGTACACCAGGTATGCGTTATTCGCTGGTCAGCCGTGACCTGATTGCTGATTCCATCGAAACTGTTTGTGGTGCACAATATTATGATGCACTGATCACCGTACCAGGCTGCGATAAGAACATGCCTGGCTCCCTGATGGCAATGGGTCGCCTGAACCGCCCGTCCATCATGGTATATGGTGGTACGATCGCTCCCGGTAAATATAAAGGACAGGACCTCAACATCATATCCGCATTTGAAGCACTTGGCCAGAAGATGGCGGGTCAGCTGAATGATGAGGACTTCAAAGGAATTGTACAGCATTCCTGCCCTGGCGCCGGCGCCTGTGGTGGTATGTATACGGCTAATACCATGTCATCAGCTATTGAGGCATTGGGTATGAGCCTTCCTTACAGTTCTTCCAGCCCTGCACTGAGCAAGGAAAAACAACAGGAATGTCTGGAAGCAGGTAAATATATTCGCCTGTTGCTGGAAAAAGATATTAAGCCTACCGATATCATGACCTTCGAGGCATTTGAAAATGCCGCTACGGTTGTGATGGCCCTTGGGGGTAGTACCAATGCGGTATTACACTTCATCGCCATAGCAAAGTCAGTAGGTGTGAAATTCACTTTGCAGGATTTCCAGCGTATCAGTGACAAAACGCCGCTGATCGCCGACCTGAAACCAAGTGGTAAATACCTGATGGAAGACCTGCACAACATTGGCGGTGTTCCCCTGGTAATGAAATATTTATTGAAGAAAGGTTATCTGCACGGACATTGTCTGACCGTAACCGGCAAGACCCTGGCAGAGAACCTGGAGAGTGTGCCTGATCTGGATTTCGAATCACAGCACATTATCGTTCCTACAGAGCAGCCACTGAAAGCTACCGGTCACATACAGATGCTGTATGGTAACCTGGCAGAACAGGGTTCTGTAGCAAAAATAACCGGTAAGGAAGGCCTGAGCTTCCGTGGACCTGCACGTGTGTTTGACGGTGAGTTTGAACTGATAGCAGGTATCCAGAGCGGCCGTGTGCAGAAAGGAGATGTGGTGGTGATCAGGCAGGTAGGGCCTAAAGGCGCCCCTGGTATGCCAGAAATGCTGAAGCCAACATCCGCTATCATGGGTGTGGGCCTTGGCAAGAACGTGGCGCTGATCACAGACGGGCGTTTTTCCGGTGGTACACACGGTTTTGTGGTAGGTCATATCACACCGGAAGCCTATGAAGGCGGTACCATCGCGCTGGTAAAAGACAATGATATTATTGAAATAGATGCCGAAAAGAACACGATCAATGTGGAACTGAGTGCGGAAGAACTGGCAGCCCGCAGGGCACAGTGGGTAAAACCTGCATTGAAAGTTAACAACGGTATATTATTAAAATACGCAAAACTCGTTTCAAATGCAACAGAAGGATGTGTTACCGATGAAGCCTGAGCCGGCAGAAAAGCGGGCAGCAACAGCTGCTCCCCTTAATATCACTGGTTCTGAGGCAGTGATCCGCTCGCTGATTGCAGAAGGTGTAGAAACCATTTTCGGCTATCCGGGAGGCGCTATTATGCCCATTTATGATGCCCTGTACGATTTTCAGGATAAAGTCCATCATATATTGGTCCGTCACGAACAAGGTGCGACGCATGCTGCACAGGGCTATGCACGCACTTCCGGCAAAACCGGGGTGGTCTTCGCTACTTCCGGTCCCGGTGCTACCAACCTGGTAACAGGTCTGGCAGATGCTTATATGGACTCTACACCAATGGTCTGCATTACCGGCCAGGTGGCAGCACACTTGCTGGGTACCGATGCTTTCCAGGAAACAGATGTAATTGGTATCACCATGCCGATTACTAAATGGAACATCCAGGTAACACGTCCGGAAGATATTCCGGGTGCTATCGCCAAAGCATTCTACATTGCAGGTAGCGGTCGTCCGGGACCTGTCCTGGTAGATATCACCAGGAATGCGCAGGTAGCAAAATTCGATTTTGAATATAAGAAATGTGATTATATCCGCAGCTACCGTCCTGTACCAGAAATGGATCCGGAGGCAGTGAAAGAAGCAGCAGCATTGATCAACAGCGCAAAGAGACCATATATCTTCTGTGGCCATGGTGTATTGCTGGCAGGTGCTGAAAAAGAACTGATCACGCTTGCAGAAAAGGCAGGTATACCTATTGCTTCTACCTTGCTTGGTTTGTCTGCAGTGCCTGTAGATCATCCTATGTATGTAGGTTATCTGGGTATGCACGGTAACTATGCACCGAACATCATGACAAATGAGTGTGATGTGCTGATTGCTGTGGGCATGCGTTTCGACGACCGTATCACCGGTGATGTTTCTCAGTTTGTGAAGCAGGCAAAGGTGATCCACATCGAAATTGATGCAGCTGAGATTAACAAGATCATCAAGGCAGATGTAGCTGTACATGCAGATGCTAAAACGGCGCTGACCGCTTTGATAAAGCTGGTAGAACCTGCTAAACATGACGAGTGGCTGAAAGGTTTCCGTGAGGCAGATAAGAAAGAAGAGGAGAAGGTAAGCCAGAAAGAACTGTATCCTGCAGAAGGCGGTTTAAAAATGGCCGAAGTAGTACGCATGATATCAGAAAGAACAGAAGGCAAAGCTGTACTGGTAACAGACGTAGGGCAACACCAGATGATCGCTTCCCGTTACTATCGTTTTAAAGATCCTAATACCAATATCACTTCCGGTGGTATGGGAACCATGGGTTTTGCACTGCCGGCAGCGATGGGTGCGAAAGTAGGTACGCCTGAAAAAGAAGTAGTAGCAGTAATCGGAGATGGTTGTTTCCAGATGACATTACAGGAACTGGGGACGATCTATCAGTCTGAAATAGGTGTTAAGATTGTGATCCTGAATAACAATTTCCTTGGCATGGTACGTCAATGGCAACAGTTGTTCTTTGACAAACGTTATTCGTCCACAGAAATGATCAACCCCGACTTTGTACAGATTGCAAAAGGGTTCTTCGTTCCAGGTAGAAAAGTAACAGACCGTGCAGATATCGTAGCTGCTGTAGATGAGATGATCTCACACAAAGGCGCTTATCTGCTGGAAGTTGTAGTGGAAAAAGAAGATAACGTATTCCCAATGGTACCTTCCGGCCAGCCAATAGCAAACATCCGGCTTGAGTAGCAGTGGGAAAGAAGGAATTCAGCAATCATTAACACGAACACTATGCAAAAAGAATATACAATAACGGTATATACGGAAGACAGGATCGGTATCACGAACCGTATCACCGTTATCTTTACACGCAGAGGTATCAACATCACCAGCCTGACAACGGCTGAAACGGAGATCCCGGGCGTATATAAATTCATCATCACCGTAATATCTGAAAA
Source organism: Chitinophaga ginsengisoli (assembly GCF_003014595.1). Lineage (GTDB taxonomy): Bacteria > Bacteroidota > Bacteroidia > Chitinophagales > Chitinophagaceae > Chitinophaga > Chitinophaga ginsengisoli. The sequence continues at coordinate 296,568 of NZ_PYGK01000006.1, forward strand.
AGAAAAGCTGGTAAAGATCGTAGGTCAGATAGAAAGACTGATAGAAATTCACCGTGCTTTTGTACATGAAGAAGATGAGGTGGTATACCAGGAACTGGCACTTTACAAGATATCTACAAAAGCATTGCAGAACGGTAATATCGAACTGCTGATCCGTGAGAATAATGCACGTATCCTGACGCTTACCGACGAGTATTTTGTATTGGAGAAAACCGGTCATCAGCAGGAGCTGATTGACTTACAGGCAAAGCTGGCGCCATATGGTCTGATCGAATATTCCAAGAGCGGAAGAGTGGCAATCGTAAAATGGAGCCGCCGTTTCCATGATCATCTGAAAGAGCTGGAAACCCGTCGCCCTGACAACCTGAAACAGGCACAGTACAGTGAGCATACGGAAGTTTCGGCAGAGGAGGAAAGTATCTAGTTTAAATAATTCATAAAATAAACAAACACTATCAAAACATGGCAACCATCAATTTTGGAGGGGTACTGGAAGACGTAGTAACCAGAGAAGAATTCCCCATGGAAAAAGCTAGAGAAGTGCTGAAGAACGAAGTGATAGCTATCATTGGTTACGGCGTACAGGGCCCCGGCCAGGCACTGAACCTGAAAGATAACGGCTTTAACGTGATCGTAGGACAGCGTAAAGGTTCTAAAACATGGGATAAAGCTATCGCTGATGGCTGGGTACCAGGTAAGACACTGTTCGAAATCGAAGAAGCTGCACAGAAAGGTACTATCATCCAGTTCCTGTTGAGCGATGCCGGTCAGATCGCACTGTGGCCTACACTGAAGCCACACCTGACTAAAGGCAAGGCTTTATATTTCTCCCATGGTTTTGGTATCACTTATAAAGACCAGACTGGTATTATTCCGCCTGCTGATGTGGATGTGATCCTGGTAGCCCCTAAAGGTTCCGGTACTTCCCTGCGCAGACTGTTCCTGGCTGGCCAGGGTCTGAACTCCAGCTTCGCTATATTCCAGGATGCAACCGGTAAAGCACGTGACCGCGTTATTGCGCTGGGTATCGGTGTTGGTTCCGGTTACCTGTTCGAAACAGATTTCAAGAAAGAAGTTACTTCTGACTTAACAGGTGAGCGTGGTACCCTGATGGGTGCTATCCAGGGTATCTTCGCTGCTCAGTATGAAGTACTGCGCAAGAATGGTCACTCTCCATCTGAAGCATTCAACGAAACAGTGGAAGAACTGACACAGTCTCTGATGCCACTCGTTGCTGAAAATGGTATGGACTGGATGTATGCTAACTGTTCTACTACCGCTCAGCGTGGTGCGCTGGACTGGTGGAAGAAATTCAAAGATGCAAGCCAGCCTGTATTTGAAGAACTGTATGCAAGCGTTGCTGCTGGTAAAGAAGCTGCACGTTCTATCGCATCCAACAGTACTCCTGACTACCGCGAGAAACTGGAAGTAGAACTGAAAGAACTGCGCGAAAGCGAAATGTGGCAGGCAGGTGCGGCTGTAAGAAAGCTGCGTCCTAACGCTTAATTCAATATTTGATCAGTAATAAAGGATCAGGAATTGGGCATTTTGCGTCGATTCCTGATCCTTAATTTCTGGTCCTTAATTTTTAAAGAACAATGTCCCAGGTACTAACAAGTGTGAACCCGCTCAACATCCTTGATGCTGCGGTGAAGTTGAAACCTGTGGTGAATCGTACCCCGCTTACATACAGCGCTACGCTCTCCCGCAGGTATAATGCAGATGTCTATCTCAAAAGAGAAGACATGCAGATTGTAAGGTCTTATAAATTGCGTGGTGCATACAATCTGATTAGCAGCCTGGATAAAGAAGTACTGTCAAAAGGTGTTACCTGCGCGAGTGCTGGTAACCATGCACAGGGCTTTGCGTATGCATGCCGCCAGCTGGATATCAAAGGCGTTTGTTTTATGCCCATTATCACACCTAAACAGAAGGTGAACCAGGTGAGAATGTTCGGTGGCGATAACATCGAAATAAAACTGGTGGGTGATACTTTTGATGATTGTGCAGCTGAAGCCCAGGCTTTTACACAGGCGCACAACATGACTTTTATTCCCCCTTTTGATGATCCTAAGATCATCGAAGGACAAGGTACCGTGGCGGTGGAGATCCTGGAAGACCAGGCGAAGATCGATTATGTGTTCGTGCCTATTGGTGGCGGCGGACTGGCAGCAGGCCTGGGTACTTATTTCAAAACATACAGCCCGCAAACACAGATCATTGGTGTGGAACCAGAAGGTGCACCATCCATGACACGTGCGCTGGAGAATGGCAGTCCGGTTACACTCGACGAAATAGAACGTTTCGTGGATGGTGCTGCTGTAAAGAGAGTAGGTGCGCTTACATTCAGCATCTGCAAAGATATTCTGAACAAAATGCAGCTGGTACCGGAAGGGAAAGTTTGCTCTACTATATTACGCCTGTATAATGAAGATGCGATTGTGGTGGAACCTGCAGGTGCATTGTCTATCGCAGCGCTTGATTACTACGCAAAAGAGATAGAAGGGAAGAAAGTGGTGTGTGTGGTGAGTGGCAGTAACAACGATATCGATCGTATGCAGGAGATCAAGGAACGCTCACTGTTATACGAAGGATTGAAACATTACTTCATCATTCGCTTTGTACAGCGCCCTGGTGCTTTGAAAGAGTTTGTGAATCATGTACTGGGCCCTGATGATGACATCACCCGTTTTGAATTTATCCAGAAGCATAATAAGGAGATGGGACCTGCTCTGATCGGTGTGGAGCTGAAGAGGAGAGAAGACTATGATATCCTGCTGGCTAACTTCCGGAAGTATAACATTCACTTTACAGAGCTGAATAAAGATGATGACCTCTTCGGTTATCTGGTATAAAGCATTGATATCTTTTGTTTTTGAGAAAGGGCATTATGTTTTGGTTATAAAACATGATGCCCTTTCTGCATATATGCGCAAATACCTTTTTTTATCATAATTTAAAGTCAAAATATGTAGTATGAGTAATTTTATGCAGGCGGCTATTTTGCCTGAATTTGGGCCGGCCACTGCTTTCAGGATCGAGAAAGTAGCAATACCGCTTCCGGCGGCAGGACAGGTGCTTGTTAAAGTGAAAGCTATCGGATTAAACCCTGTTGATTTCAAAACCCGGTCTGGTAAAGGCTATGCTTCTTATCAGACATTGCCCGCCATCCTTGGATGGGATATAGCAGGCGAAGTAGTAAGTGTGGGAGACGGTGTGAGTAAGTTCTCTATAGGCGACCGCATATTCGGCATGAGTAATTTCCCCAATCCCGGCAACGCATACGCAGAGTATGCTGTAGTACAGGAAGAAGAGTTTGCCATTATTCCTAAGAATATTTCATATGAGATAGCTGCAGGTACTCCGCTGGCCGGCCTTACCGCCTGGGAAGCCCTGTTTGATCATGCAGGTGTAACCTGGGGGCAGCGCGTACTGATACAGGCAGCAGCCGGTGGGGTAGGACATATAGCAGTGCAGCTGGCCAAGTGGAAGCGTTGTTTTGTGGCGGCTACTGCATCAGCAGCCAATCATCCTTTCCTCACAGAATTAGGAGTAGATCAGCTGGTAGACTATAAAACACAGCGTTTTGAAGATGTAGTAGAGAAGGTAGATGTAGTGATAGATGGTATGGGCGGTGAAACAGCACTCCGTTCTATCGATGTGTTAAATCCCGGTGGTATACTGGTGTCATTGCCAAGTATGTATAAAGACGATCCGGCTGTTATTGCCCGGGCAAAAGAAAGAGGTGTGGATGTGAAGTGGATGTCTGTAAGGCCTTCCGGGGAACGCATGGAGCAACTGGCCTTCCTCCTTAGCAATAACCGTCTGAAAGTGCAGGTAGATGAAACTTTCCCGCTGACGGAGATCGTTCATGCGCACCAGCGGCTGGAAGACGGGCATGGCAAAGGGAAAATAGTGCTGACGGTGTAGTCAGAAGGGAATAGAGATTGAAATATAATAAATGTCAGCTTGACATCAATAAAAAGAGTACATTTACAATACATATTCTATTCCGGCGTTTTGAAAACAGGCTGATAGCCAAATCAGGAGGTTATGCTTAGCTACTGGGAAAAACAGAGCCTTTTACAATACGACTATATCATTGCCGGCAGTGGTATAGTGGGGCTTTCCACTGCTATCAGCCTCAAAGACAAGCTGCCTGCAGCGCGGGTGCTGGTGTTGGAAAGCGATATTCTGCCTACGGGTGCCAGTACAAAGAATGCGGGCTTTGCCTGTATAGGTAGTCTGACGGAGCTGCTGTCTGATTTCAGTAATATGCCCCGGGAAGAAGTGCTTGGTCTTTTGCAGATGCGGCGCAATGGTTTGCAGTTATTGCGCCGGCGTATAGGAGATGAGGCGATGCAATACCGGGAAGCCGGTAGTTATGAACTAATAGGCATGCAGGAAGAACATGCCCTCGCGCAACTGGACAGTGTGAACAATGTTTTAAGACCATTGCTAGGGGGAGACGCCTTTACATTGGCCAGCGATAAAATAGACGGATTCGGTTTTAATAAGGACTTCGTAAGAGCGCTGATCCGCAATAATTATGAAGGAGAACTGCATACCGGCAGGATGATGCGTAGTCTGATAGACATCGCCATTGCAAGAGGGGTCGAAATAAAAACCGGTTGCAGGGTAAGTCACCTTGAAGATCTGCATACGGGCGTAAGGGTAACTGTCCCGACAGCAGAAGGAGAGGAGGTCGGATTTATGGCCAGAAGGGTGGCCGTCTGCACGAATGCCTTTGCCCGGCAATTGTTGCCGGAACTGGATCTGCAGCCTGGCAGAGGACAGGTATTACTAACAAACGTGATTCCCGGCCTGCGCTTTAAAGGCGTCTTTCATATGGACGAAGGATATTATTACTTCCGGGAACTGGACGGAAGGGTGTTGTTTGGCGGGGGGCGCAATCTCGACTTTGAGAAAGAAACCACAACAAGCTTTGATCTTAATCCGGAGATACAACAGCAATTGGAAAACCGGTTGCACAATATTATCTTACCAGGACAATCCTTTATGATAACTGACCGCTGGACCGGTATCATGGCTTTTGGTCGGACCCGCCAGCCACTGATCCGTTACCATACACACAACATCGTGCTCGGCGTCCGGATGGGCGGTATGGGCGTCGCAATAGGATCCGCTGTAGGAGAGCAACTCTCCGCATTCCTGACTGAATAAACAATGAAAAACAAAAAAATATGTCCAACACGTAGTGAAAATTTTTAAACGTAAATTTTACGTTTAATTAAAATGTTGCTATATTGATTCCTAATTTATTTATTACCACGTTTTTTTTATGCAAAAGAGCTTACAATTCCTCGATTATGTTGTTTTCTTAGTGTATTTCGTGATTGTTGCCGGTTACGGTCTCTATATCTACAAAAAGAAAAAACGGCAAACAACTGATTCCAAAGATTTTTTCCTGGCGGAAGGTTCCCTTACCTGGTGGGCTATTGGCGCCTCTCTGATCGCATCCAATATATCTGCGGAGCAGTTTATCGGGATGGCAGGCTCCGGGTTCAATATTGGTCTGGCTATCTCTACTTACGAGTGGATGGCAGCTGCGACCCTTATTATTGTGGCGGTATTCTTCCTGCCTATCTACCTGAAGAATAAGATCTATACCATGCCACAGTTCCTGCTGACACGGTATAACAAAACAGTGAGCACCATTATGGCTGTTTTCTGGCTCCTGCTATACGTGGTAGTGAATCTGACTTCAATCCTGTACCTGGGGGCACTGGCGGTGAATACCATTTCCGGTATTAACTTCTATGTATGTATGAGCCTCATTGCGTTGTTCGCCATCTTTATCACCCTGGGTGGTATGAAGGTGATCGGTTATACAGACGTAATCCAGGTGTTCTTCCTGATACTGGGTGGACTGGTAACGACTTACCTGGCATTGAGCCTGGTATCTGAGCACTTTGGTCAGACAGGTGTGCTGAAAGGTTTCTCCCTGATGACAGAACATGCGAGTGACCACTTCCATATGATCCTGAAGAAAGACAACCCGCATTATCTCGATCTACCCGGACTGACGGTACTGGTAGGCGGTATGTGGATCGTGAACCTGAACTACTGGGGTTGTAACCAATATATTACACAGCGCGCACTGGGTGCTGACCTCAAGACTGCACGCAGTGGTCTGCTCTTCGCAGGTTTCCTGAAACTGCTGATGCCCGTGATCGTGGTATTGCCTGGTATCGCAGCATACGTACTGCACTCACAGGGTATGTTCCAGCAGGAAATGATCAAAGCTGGCGAACTGAATCCTGATAACGCTTATCCTGTGTTGATGAACCTCCTGCCTGCAGGTATGAAAGGGCTGGCATTCGCCGCGCTGACTGCTGCAGTAGTAGCTTCCCTTGCAGGTAAGGCAAACAGTATCTCTACTATCTTCTCCCTTGATATCTATAAAGAGATCTTCGACAGAAACGCAGACGAGAAAAAGATAGTGAACGTGGGCCGTGTTGTGGTAATAGTTGCCATGATCCTGGCGATTATTATCTCTCCGTTCCTGGGTATCGATAAAAAAGGTGGCTTCCAGTTCATTCAGGAATATACCGGTTTCGTATCGCCTGGTATCTTCGCGATGTTCATACTGGGCTTCTTCTGGAAGAGGACCACAGCTAATGCAGCGCTGTTTGCAATGATCGGTGGTTTTACCATGTCTCTCTTCCTGAAGTTCCTGCCATTGTGGATGGATCTTTCTTCCCTGTACGATATGGGGCTGGCTGTAGCGAATGCAAAGGGTGTGTATGAAATTCCGTTCCTCGACCGTATGGGTATCGTATTCGGCGTATGTGTGGTGGGTATGGTCATTATCTCCCTGCTGGCTCCGGCTCCGAGCAAACTGGCAGCGGCTGGTACTTCCGGATCTCATGCACTGGAAGTGGATTCCTCTATGTTCAAACCATCTATGGCATTCACTGTTATAGCATTGCTCATCTGTGGTATCCTGACTGCGCTGTATACCATTTTCTGGTAATAGCATAATAGGATCATTCGCAACAATCGGCTCCGTAGGTGCCGTATTGTTTGTAGCCAGGGGGTAACCCTTGGGAAAACGACGGAACGACGAAAACAATTAACATACGAAACGACGAATCGTCATATGAAATATACGATAGGATATGATATCGGTTCCTCCTCGGTGAAAGCGGCACTGCTGGATGTAGAAACGGGGAAATGCCTGGCTACGGCCATCAGCCCTGCACAGGAAATGCCTATGCATGCACCTGTGGCAGGTTGGGCTGAACAGGACCCCGAGATGTGGTGGCAGGAGGTACAGAACGCTACAAAGAAATTACAGCAACAGCATCCGTTTGACGGGCATGCTGTTGCTGGTATTGGTATAGCCTACCAGATGCACGGTCTGGTATGTGTGGATAAAGACCAGCAGGTATTACGTCCTGCTATTATCTGGTGCGACAGCCGTGCCGTGGAAATAGGGAATGAAGCATTTAATGCGCTTGGCCAGAACTGGTCACTGCAATACCTGCTCAATTCTCCCGGCAACTTTACTGCCTCCAAGCTACGCTGGGTACAGCAGTATGAACCGGAGATCTATGCACGCATCCACAAGATCATGTTGCCCGGCGATTTCATCGCCATGCGCCTGACTGGTGAGGCTGCAACCACTATTTCAGGTCTTTCGGAAGGTATCTTCTGGGACTTTAGTGGCCGGCAGGTATCTCCTGTATTATTAAAGCATTACAATATTGATGAAAGCCTGTTGTCAGATGTAGTGCCTACTTTCGGTTTACAGGGTAAGGTAACCGAAAAGGCGGCTGCGCTTTTAGGTATTGCCGCCGGTACACCGGTGACTTACCGTGCGGGCGATCAGCCAAATAATGCTTTTTCACTCAACGTATTGAAACCCGGAGAAGCCGCTACTACAGCAGGTACTTCCGGCGTTGTGTATGCCGTGCACGATCATATCGCGTTTGACCAGGAAAGTCGTGTGAACACTTTCGTACATGTCAACGACAAAGCAGATGCACACCGTAACGGGGTGCTGATGTGCCTGAACGGTACCGGTATCCTCAACAGCTGGTTAAGACAGGTAACAGGAAAGCTGGACTACAGTGAAATGAATACACTAGCTGCCCAGGCGCCTGCCGGAGCCCGTGGCCTGCATATTTATCCTTTTGGCAACGGTGCAGAACGTATCCTTGCCAACAGGGAAACAGGCGCTGTGGTCAATGGACTGAACTTTAATATTCACAGTCGTGAGCACCTGCTGCGCGCAGGGCAGGAAGGGATCGTATTCGCCCTGAAATATGGTATGGATATCATGACTGATATGGGGCTGCAGATCAATCGCGTAAGGGCAGGACAGGCCAATATGTTCCTTAGTCCGCTTTTCCGCGAAGTATTTGCCAATACAGCCAATGTGGTGATCGAGCTGTATAACACAGACGGCGCCCAGGGAGCTGCCCGGGCTGCCGGTATAGGAGCTGGCCTGTACAGTGAGCAGGAAGCTTTCCGCGGTATGGAATGCCTGGCCACCATAGAACCGGATGCTACTTTACAGCAACAATATGCCAGCATCTACAGCCAGTGGCTGGAAGGATTAGAGCACCTTATTAAGTAACTGCATCGCACATAGCAGTTACACACACATATACACACGTTTTGGATTCAAAAAAAGAAAGAAAATGAGTATCACTTTAGGGAATCAGGAGTACTTCAAAGGCATCGGTAAGATCGCCTACGAAGGTCCTCAGTCAACTAATCCGTTTGCCTACAAATGGTATGACGAGAACAGAAAGATCGGTGGTAAGACCATGAATGAACTGTTCCGTTTTGCGGTGTCCTACTGGCACACCTTCTGCGGTACCGGCGGAGATCCGTTCGGTCCGGGCACCAAGGCTTTTCCCTGGTTAACTGCAACAGATGCAGTACAGAGCGCAAAAGACAAAATGGATGCAGCTTTCGAATTCATCACTAAACTGGGCGTACCTTACTACTGCTTCCACGATGTGGACCTGGTAGATGAAGGTGGTAACATCAGTGAGTATGAAAGCCGTATGCAGAAAATTGTGGATTATGCCAAGGAGAAACAGAAAGCCAGCGGCGTGAAGCTGCTGTGGGGTACTGCCAATGTATTCAGCAATCCGCGTTACATGAATGGTGCTTCTACCAATCCTGACTTTTCTGTAGTAGCTTATGCAGGTACACAGGTAAAGAATTCTCTGGATGCTACTATTGCACTGGGTGGTGAAAACTACGTGTTCTGGGGCGGTCGTGAAGGGTATATGACCCTGCTGAATACCAACATGAAGCGCGAACAGGAACACCTGGCCCGCTTCCTGACTATGGCTAAAGACTATGCCCGCAAACAGGGCTTTAAAGGTACGTTCTTCATTGAGCCTAAACCTTGTGAGCCTACCAAACACCAGTACGATTACGACGCTGCAACTGTAATAGGTTTCCTGCGTCACTACGGACTGGATAAAGATTTTAAACTGAACCTGGAAGTGAACCACGCTACACTGGCGGGTCATACCTTCCAGCATGAACTGCAGGTTGCTGCAGATGCTGGTATGCTGGGCAGCATTGATGCTAACCGTGGTGATGCACAGAACGGATGGGATACTGACCAGTTCCCGATGAACCTGAACGACATGGTTGAATTCATGCTGGTGATCCTGGAAGCGGGTGGTTTCAGTGGTGGTGGTGTAAACTTCGATGCGAAGACGCGCCGTAACTCAACTGACCTGGAAGACATCTTCCATGCACATATCGGTGGTATTGATTCCTTCGCACGCGCTGCTATCATTGCAGAGAAAGTGCTGGAACAATCTCCATACAAGCAATTCCGTAAAGACCGTTACGCATCTTTCGATGGCGGTAAGGGTAAGGAATTCGAAGATGGTAAATTGACGCTGGAAGACCTGCGTAGCTTCGCTATCGCCAATGGTGAGCCTAAGCTGACCAGTGGTAAGCAGGAGTGGCTGGAAAATATCATCAACCAGTACATCTGATCACAAACCGATTTGTTGAATTGTAATAAGAAGCTGTCTCGTCTACCACGGGACAGCTTTCTTTTTTGTGTACCTTGTGTGACCATAAACCGATCGCCATGTTTTCCACATATACCTTTCACCAGGATGGTTTTGATATTGTTGCACTGAAAGACAACGACAATGGTACGCAGGTGGAGATCATTCCTGCATATAGTGCCATGCTGCATGCTTTCCGCATTCCATATAAGGAAACACAGCTGAATATCATTGATAACTACGCCAGCCTGGAAGATTACCAGACTAACATGGCAACGTATTTCAAGAGCGCTAAACTCAGTCCCTTTGCCTGCCGCATACCCGGTGGCACCTACGAGTGGGAGGGACAGCAATATAAGATACAGAAAGCCATCGCACCGGGAAGCCATATTCATGGATTACTCTATGATGTGGCATTTACAGTGGAAAATATGCATGCGGATGAAAAATCGGCGATGGTGACATTGCGTTATCAATATGACGGCGCTGACGAGGGATATCCCTTCCCTTACGATTGTGAAGTGCTGTATAGCCTGCAGCCAGACTCACATCTGCAGATGACCACTACTATCAGCAATCGTTCCGCTGCATCCATACCTGTGATGGACGGGTGGCATCCTTACTTTACAACAGGCACGCCTATAGATGATATGGAGCTGCAGTTTGCGTCGGAACAAATAGTGGAATTTAATGCGCAACTGGTGCCTACCGGCAAGATATTGTCCTATGACAGGTTCCTGGAATCCTCCCCCCTGGAAGGTATTCCCCTGGACAATTCTTTCCTGCTGAACTTTAACCAGCATGCATCAACATGTACTTTAAGAGACCCGAAAAAGCATGTTGCTATCACATTCTATCCAGACAGCACTTATCCTGTGTTGCAGATCTATACCCCGCCACATCGTAATAGTATTGCCATTGAGAACCTGAGCGGGGCGCCCAATGCCTTCAATAACAGAATGGGCCTGGTATCCGTTGCTGCCGGCGAAAACAAGGCTTTCAGGACCGCTATCTCGGCTGTAAGCTGGTAACATTCTGACATCCCTTGGCATAGTCTTTGGAACTTTACCAGTATTATTGTTTCACCCAAAAAGAATATGTTATGGATACTTTAGAAATCAGGGGTAAATGGAACGAGGTAAAGGGGAAGATCAAGCAGCAATATGCGAACCTGACAGATGATGATCTTTTGTATGAGGAAGGACAGGAAGACCGTTTAATAGGCAAACTCCAACAGAAATTAGGTAAAACACGTGATGAAGTTATTAAACTCTTAAAATCTGCATAACATGGGAAGTCTATTATATATCATCGCTGTCATACTTATTATCGGCTGGTTACTGGGCTTTTTTGTATATTCTGCAGGTGGATTGATCCATATTCTCCTCGTACTCGCAATTATAGCCATCCTCCTTCAACTCATAAGGGGATCAAGGTTGTGAGTCTATAAATTTAAATATCATGTAAATCCTCCCATTACCGGGAGGATTTTTTCGTTATTTTTTTAGGATATTGCCTGTAGATTAATCCATCAGACAATGAAAAGAATCATCACAGGGTTACTGGTGCTTTGTTGTTGCAGCCTTTTGGGGATCGTGAAAGCCCAGGCGCAGGTAACACTGACAGGAACTATTATGGACAAGGATAACAAGTTAGTTTTACCTTATGCCAGTATCCTCAACAAAAGCACAGGCCGCAGAACCTACTCTGACAAAGGTGGTTTTTATAAGATAACAGCCAGTCCTAAAGATGTGGTCGTATTTTCATTTCTGGGGTTTAGATCTGACAGTGTGGTGGTAAGCCAGTCCAGCGGAACGGAAACCCGGAATATTTCCCTCACGGTGGAGGCCAAGCAGCTGCGTAGTGTAGAAATTGGTACGCATTATACGCCTTACCAAGTCGACTCTCTATCGCGAAGGGAGCAGTTCGGATACATCCTGGATAAAAGGGATATGCCGCTGGCGGGGGGAAGCACTCCTGTAGGAGCAGGTATCGTGTTCAGTCCTTTTACAAGATATTCCCGGTCTGAGAAGCAAAAGCGGGAGTTTAAGAAGGTCTTTGCCAGAGCAGAAGAAGAGAGATATATAGATTCGCGGTATACGCCACAGTTTGTGAGCCGGGTAACCAGCCTGAAAGGGGATTCGCTAATGCTGTTCATGAGGCAGAATTACCCCGATTATAACACGATGAGGGTTATGCAGCAGGAAGACCTTATCTACTGGATAACGGATAAATACCGGGCCTGGAAGAAGAAATAAGACAAGAATCTTATAAAAAGCAGCGGCCACCCTGTTACCAGAGTGGCCGCATTGCATGCAGAGGCCAATAGAAAAAATATCTTTTAGTTATACACTTTCACCATATAGACGAAGTCTTCCAGCTTCTTCACCTGATCCACACGGGTTAATCCTCCCAGCCTGTTCTTATGGTTCCATTCCTTTTTAGGCAGCTTATCCTTTGGCATTTCTTCCAGGAGGCGTTTCAGATGTGCTGATTTAACTGCAAAAGCAATACCATCGGAAGTAGTCTGTTTGCCGGTTACGATACCTACTACATCACCTTTGCTATCCATAAGTGGGGCGCCGCTGTTGCCGGGATTCACCGGGATGGACACCTGGTAGGCAGCGCTGTCGCCGTTAAAACCGGTCTGTGCGCTGATATAACCTTCGCCGTAAACAATCTCATCCCGTGGATAACCCAGGGTGAAGACTGCTTCACCACGTAGTGCGTGTTGCGGCTTCAGGGTGTAGGGGAGTGGCTGACCTTTAAAGGTGCTGTCGGTGATCTTGAGGATGGCCAGATCGCTGGAAATGTCCTCAAATACGCTGGCAGCTTTAAATGCTTCTCCCTTTGTATTCTGGATATAAATAGAATCCGCACCTGCTATTACGTGGTAGTTGGTCACTACGTAGCCATTATTAGAGATGGCAAATCCGGTACCACCATAAGTGCCGGGGTTGGCGGGTGCTTTCTTTTTACTGTTGATGTCGTTAATGAGGGCGTTCTGAGAGCGTTGGATGTTGTTCAGCACACGTCTTACATCCTCATACTGGGCGGTCGTTTTCTGTCTGTTGGCATTTTGCATGAGCGCTATAGTAGACAGGGAGGTGACCAGGGCTATACATGCCGCTGCCGCCATATTAGTGATCAGCCTTCTGCTGATGGTAAAGATCTTTGCAGGGGGCGCGGTTCTCGACGGTGGTAGGACTTCATCAATAGCCAGAGAAGCATGGATCTTATCCATCTTTTCCTGAAATGCTACCCGCTGTCCGTATTGGTCCAGCTGCTGAATGAGCTGCTGGTGCATCAGCACCTGCTCATTGACCGCCGGGTTGGACTGGCGCAGCGCTTCGAAAGCAGTTCTTTCCTGCTCGCTCATTTCGCCCTCCAGGTAGCGTTCTATATCACGTATTAATGTAAAGTCGTTCATCGCCTGTAACCGCTTTTACAGATCTGTCAGGTCTTACACCTGTCAGGTCCTAAGATTTATATTGTTCAAAAAATAGTTTCTTCAATCGCATCAGGCACTTGTACTTCTGATTTTTGGCATTTTCTGAGTTGGTATATCCGAATTTCTCAGCAATGTCCTGCATAGACAGTTTCCTGATATAATAGTCTTCCAGGATCGTTTTACAAGGCTCTCCCATCGTGCTCATTGTCTTTTTCATAACCCTGAACTGCTGGTCTTTCTCCTCGTGTTCTGCTATTGTACTGGCATCTTCTGCCGGTAATACTTCTTCCAGTTCGTCCGGAAGGGCCAGCTGCCAGTTGCCAGTCTGCAATTTCTTCAACCACAAATGACGGCACACTGCATAGAGAAAAGTTTTCAGCTTGCTGTACAGATCAAACTCTCCTTTTTGCGCTTTCTCATACAAGATGATCATCGCTTCCTGGAAAAGATCTTTTGCATCATCTTCAGATCCATTATACTGTAAAACCATTCTTAATATAGAAGGATAATTCTCTGTATAGATGGTTGCCAGCGCTCTATCGTCATTCCTGGTTAATCCCAGCAGTAATTCCCGATCCCTTTCTATGTTCTGATTATGCTTCACTTATTAATACTATTAATTGGCTTTGGTAACCCAAAGTAGCAGAAAAAAAATCCAAATCCCAAATCAGTCCCGGCGCCTGTCCCCCTATGGATGCAGGAATGAACTGATTTCATATATAGTTAGGTGGCTATATATGAAAATATCCTGCCGGAAACCCAAAAAAGGGGGAAAAAGAGGGCAGAAAAAATTTTTTTAAAAATCTGGGTTACCTTTTTTCAAACCCGGTATAAAGGATAGATAATATTCAAAACCTAAAAACATAGTCAAAATGAAAAACGCTCTGAAAATTGGTTTCTTAGCTTTAGCTCTTGGTGTATTTGCAGCTTCTTGCGGTGGTGGTTCTTCAACTCCAGCAGAAGATACAACTGCTGCTGCTCAGACTATCGATTCAGCTGCTGCTACCGTTGATTCAGCTGCTGCAACTGTTGATTCTGCTGCTGCTGTTGTTGATTCAGCTAAAGCTGCTGTTGACTCTACCAAAAAGTAATTACGTTGGTAAGCAAATAAAGGCTTTTATATGACCGCTCCGTTCCAAAACGGGGCGGTTTTTTTTGTTAAGCCTGCTTGTTTAGATGGGAAACTGAAAAAAATATCAGAAATTGACTATTTTATTAGATAGATTGTAATTATTGATAAAAGTGCTTGGAAAATTCAAATCCTGGTGTATTTTTGTCAGGCAATTAAGCAAATTATGATACAGCAAACAACCTTTGGTTACTTTTATGGTTTCTACTTTTTCTGGTACCAGGAATAGGGAGGTCGTTTGTAGTACTTAAATATAAAGAAACTAGCAAAGGGCCTCCCAGACGGGAGGCCTTCTTTTTTTGATAATATCAAGCTTTATGTTACAGCGTTTCAGCCTTTATTTCTTTTACTTTTTCTTTTATTTCTTTTACGTCGTAAAGGCCGGGACTCTTTTGTAATAACTGCACTCCAACATAATTGCAAATAAAAAGGGTCCCGGCTCCACCGGGGCCCTTTTTCATTTTATACGGTAGTTGCTACAGCAACTACAAACCAAAAAAACAAACATTAAAAAAAATGCGTGTCGCAATTCAGGGTTTCGAAGGATGTTTTCATCAGATAGCAGCGGAAGGATACTATGGTAAGAATATAGAGATCGAATGTTGCGCATCCTTTCCGGAACTTGTAAAAAAGGTAGTTAAACAGAAAGATGCCGATGCCGGCGTAATGGCTATTGAGAATTCCATTGCCGGAAGCATCCTTCCGAACTATACTTTGCTAAAGAATTCAGGACTGCATGTCATCGGTGAAGTATACCTTCATATCAAACAACACCTGATGGTGCTTCCCGGACAAAAACTTGAGGATATACGTGAAGTGCACTCACACCATATGGCTTTACTGCAGTGTACGGAATTCCTGGAGAAATACCCGCATATGAAGCTGGTAGAAACAGAAGACACAGCCCTCAGTGCGAAGCATGTTCAGCAGAAGAAACTGAAAAGCACAGCAGCCATCGCTGGTAAACTGGCAGCAGAGATATATGGCCTGGAGATCATCGCACCAAATATTCATACCATCAAAAATAATTATACCCGCTTCCTGGTGATCTCTCCTAACGGAGTAACACCTACTCCAGACGCCAACAAAGCATCCGTATACTTCCAGACCTCACACGATCGCGGAAGCCTGGCCAAGGTGCTGACACAGGTAGCACAGGCAGGGATCAACCTGAGTAAGATCCAGTCATTTCCGATGCCTACCAAAGAATGGAACTATTACTTCCATGCGGACTTCGAATTTGAGAACCTGAGTCACTTCGAAAAAAGCATCAGCAAGATCGAGCCGCTCACCGAGGATATCAAGGTATTGGGTATTTATAAGAAAGGAAACACACATTAATCACAACATACATCAGGACGCGGAAAACAAAGTATTATGAACTTACAGGTAGCAAAAAGGCTGCAGCAAACGGAAGAGTACTACTTCTCCAAAAAGCTCAGGGAAATAGATGAAATGAACAAGGCAGGGGCCAAAGTGATCAATCTTGGCATTGGTAGCCCGGATCTGCCTCCACACCCTTCCGTTATCGCGGCGCTGCATGAATATGCACAGCGACCTGATACCCATGCTTACCAGGGCTATAAAGGTATTCCGGCACTCCGCAAGGCAATGGCCGACTGGTACCAGCGTTTCTATGGCGTATCCCTGGATCCTGAAAAGGAAGTGCTGCCGCTGATAGGTTCTAAGGAAGGTATCATGCACATCTGCATGACCTACCTGCAGGAAGGAGATGAGGCCCTGGTACCTAACCCGGGTTATCCTACCTACCGTTCTGCTGTGAACCTGAGTGGCGCTACCGTTGTAGATTATGACCTGGAAGAAAAGAACGGATGGCTGCCTGACCTGGATGCATTGGCAAAACGCGACCTGAGCAAAGTGAAACTGATGTGGGTGAATTATCCGCATATGCCTACCGGTGCCCGCTTCAATGAGGAGTTTGCCCGTAAACTGGTGGCTTTTGCACAACAACATAATATCTTAATTTGTCATGATAATCCTTACAGCTTCATCCTGAACAAGCAACCACAAAGCCTGTTACAGACGCCTGGCGCCAGGGAAGTGGTACTGGAACTGAACTCGCTCAGCAAATCTTCCAACATGGCCGGCTGGCGTGTGGGAATGCTGGTAGGAAAGCAGGAATGGATCAATGAAGTGCTGCGCTTCAAGAGCAACATGGATTCCGGTATGTTCCAGCCCCTCCAGATGGCTGCTGTAAAAGCACTGGAACTGGGTCCTGAATGGTATGCTGAACTGAATGGCATCTATGAAGGCCGCCGTAAGAAAGTGTTTGAGTTGCTGGAGCTGCTGAACTGTACGTTCGATAAGAACCAGGTAGGGTTGTTCGTGTGGGCGAAGATCCCTGCCACTGCAAAAGACGGCTTCTCGATCACAGACGAGATCCTGCAGAGAGCACAGGTGTTCATTACCCCTGGCGGCATCTTCGGTAGCAATGGCAACGGATATATCAGGGTAAGCCTGTGTAAGGATGAAAAAGTATTTGAAGAAGTGCTGGATAGGATAAAAACAAAATTTAAGCAATAACAGTCATGATCGCAACTATAGTAGGAACAGGATTAATAGGTGGATCGCTGGCCATCAGCCTTAAAGAAAAAGGTGTGGCCAACTGGATAATAGGTGTGGACCAGAACGCGGACAACCTGCAGAAAGCGCAGGAACTAAAGATCATTGACGAAGGAGCTACCCTGCAGGATGCGATGCAACGTTCACAGCTCATTATACTGGCTATCCCGGTAGATGCGCTGCTACAGATCCTGCCGGCAGTATTGGATAAAGCAGGACCTGAACATGTGATCATGGACGTAGGTTCTACAAAACAACAGATATTACAACTCGTTGCCGGTCATCCCAACAGGGGACGCTTTGTAGCGGCTCACCCGATGGCCGGCACGGAGTACTCCGGGCCGGAAGCAGCTATAAAGAACCTCTTCACACAAAAGACGATGGTATTGTGCGATGTGAAGAACAGTGATGAAGATGCGCTGGAGGTCATTGAAAATATGGTGGATAAACTGCAGATGCGTCTCGTATATATGAATGCCGAAGAGCACGACCTGCACACCGCCTACGTATCCCATATCTCGCATATCACGTCTTTTGCCCTGGCACTGACCGTACTGGAAAAAGAAAAGGAGCAGGGACGCATATTTGAATTGGCAAGCGGTGGTTTTGAATCTACCGTAAGGCTGGCGAAAAGCTCACCAGATATGTGGGTGCCTATCTTCAAGCATAACCGCCATAATGTGCTGGATGTACTGGATGAACATATCCACCAGTTACAACAAATGAAGCAGTTGCTGGAAAAAGAAGATTACGAAACATTTTATAAACTGATCCAGAAGTCAAATAAGATCAGGAAAATATTGAAATAGGCCGGTTGCGTATAGTGACTCATTTGCCAGGAAGCTGAAAATGGATCACTAGCCGATAGTCGGACAAGAACAAGAAAACAAACAATCACTGGATTATGGACGACTATCGTCTATGGTCTGAAAAGCATCAAATGATGGAACAGATTCTCGCAAAAACAAAATTCTCCGATCCGGCTTCTGACAAGAAACCGTTGATCATTTCCGGTCCATGCAGTGCAGAAACCGAAGAACAGGTATTGGATACCGCCTTGAGACTGGCGAAAACTGGTAAAGTAGACGTACTGCGTGCCGGTATCTGGAAACCACGTACCCGTCCGGGTTCTTTCGAAGGTATCGGTGTAACCGGTTTACCATGGTTACAGAAAGCGAAGGAACTGACTGGTCTTCCGCTGGCAGTGGAAGTAGCTACTGCTAAACAGGTGGAAGAAGCGCTGCAGCATGGTGTGGACATCCTCTGGATCGGAGCGCGTACTACTGTGAACCCATTCTCTGTACAGGAAGTGGCTGATGCGCTGAAAGGTGTGGATACAACTGTACTGATCAAAAACCCGATCAATCCTGATCTCGAACTGTGGATCGGTGCTGTGGAGCGTGTACGTAACTCCGGCATCACCAAAATAGGTCTGATCCACCGTGGATTCTCCAGCTATGGCAATACTGAATACCGTAACGCGCCGATGTGGCACCTGCCTATCGAAATGAAGCGCCGTATGCCGGAACTGCCAATGATCTGCGATCCTAGCCATATCAGCGGCCGCCGCGATATCCTGCAGGAAGTTTCACAGGAAGCGGTTGACCTGGATTACGATGGTCTGATGCTGGAATCACACATCGATCCTGATAAAGCATGGAGCGATGCTAAACAGCAGGTTACTCCTGAAAGACTGGCAGAAATTTTGGATGGTATCACCTGGCGTCATGAGCGCACAGATAAGAAAGAATTCAACTCTGCGCTGGATAAACTCCGTGGTCAGATCAACCAGATCGATGACGAAATCATGCTGCTGCTGGGTAACCGTATGAAGATCGCTGAGAAGATCGGTATCTACAAGAAAGAGAACAATGTGACCATCCTGCAGACCAACCGCTGGAACGAAATTCTGCAGCGCGGTATTGCTAAAGGTGAGAAACTGGGCCTGACAAAAGATTTCATCCTGAAATATTTTGATGCCGTGCACCTGGAATCCATCAACAGGCAGAACAGAGTGATGAACGAAGACAAATAGACTTAACACAAAATATGAGAACGTTATCTTACCAGTTCCAGCATAGTAATACGAAATATTATCTGGGAGAAAGCCTGCTACAGCTGGGCAATTATGCAGATCCTTCCAGGGCCGTACTGGTGGTGGATGAGAATGTGGATAAACACCATGGGCATAAATTGCCAGGCTGGCGAAAGCTGGTCATCCCCGATGGAGAAGAGAACAAAAGCGGTGAAGTCCTCGAGCAGATCATCAATGGTCTGATCGAACTGGAGGCAGACCGTAAAACCATGCTGATAGGCATTGGCGGCGGTATGACCACCGATCTGACAGGCTATGCGGCCAGCATTTACATGCGGGGTATGCCGGTTGGTTTTGTTCCTACTACTTTGCTGGCACAGGTGGATGCGTCTATTGGTGGCAAGAACGGTATCAACCATGGTAAACATAAGAACATGCTGGGTACTATCCGTCAGCCAGAGTTCATTCTGTTCGATTATTCGCTGCCGCTGACAATGCCGGCAGAAGAATGGCACAACGGCTTCGCGGAGATCATCAAGTATGCGTGCATTCTCGATGCCAGCCTGTTCACCTACCTGGAAGAAAACCGGGATAAAGCCATGCAGCGCGATGTGGCCGTACTGGAATACCTGGTGGAACGTTCTGTAGAACTGAAGACCAAAGTGGTACTGGAAGATGAATTTGAAACGGGTTCCCGTCGCTGGCTTAATTTTGGCCACACGCTTGGGCATGCCGTGGAGAAGATCGAGAACATAGCGCATGGCAAAGCTGTTGCTATAGGTATGGTAGCAGCCTCCAAGATCTCAGAAAAGCTCAAAGGATTGCCTGTGGAGCAAACCAACAGGCTGATCCGCCTCATTAACGATTACCAGTTGCCGGTTACGCTGACGTCCAATAAGGAAGAAGTATTTAACATCTTCAAGCTGGACAAGAAGCGGGAGAAAGATGCGATTCACTTTGTGTTGCTGGAGGAAATAGGCAAAGCTACCACGCAGCCTGTTCCTATTACGACATTGAAGCAGATGCTGGATGAACTATAAACTAACTAATTTATGCAAGTAACAATATCACCCGGCGCTATCAGTGGTACAGTGACCGCCAATCCTTCCAAAAGTGCTATGCAACGCGCTGTTGCAGCAGCCCTGCTGAGCAATGGTACCAGTATTATCCGTAATCCTGGTTTGAGTAATGACTGTCTGGCTGCGCTTGATGTAGCAGGGAAACTGGGCGCTGTTATCAAACGTAATGAGGACCATATTGAAATAACAAGTAAAGGTGTATTTCCTTCCGCTGAAAATAATGAGATCAACTGTGGGGAATCCGGCCTCGGTATCCGCATGTTCACACCCATAGCAGCCCTGTCAGACCAGGCAATTACCATCAACGGACATGGTAGTCTTACCACCCGCCCGATGGATTTCTTTGAACAGGTATTACCTCAGCTGGATGTTAAATGCAAGACCCGCGAAGGGAAACTGCCATTGAATATACAGGGGCCGCTGAAAGCTAAGAACATCACCATAGATGGTTCACTGAGTTCCCAGTTCCTCACCGGCTTGCTGATGGCATATGGTGCGGTAGCGGAAGATGTGACCATCACCGTAAAAGATCTGAAAAGCAAACCTTATATCGCACTGACACTGCAACTGATGGAACAGTTTGGCGTGCAGGTGAAAGAGGAGCAATTCGAAAAATTTCACTTTGGTAAACACCAGGCATATAAAGCCGGTGAATACACTGTAGAAGGCGACTGGAGTGGTGCTGCGTTTCTGCTGGTAGCAGCTGCTGTAGCTGGTAAGGCAGAAGTACACCACCTGAATACACAATCTGCACAGTCAGATAAAGCGATTCTGGAAGCCCTGGAAAAAGCGGGCGCCGGATTGCTGCCAGGTGTATTCACAGTGATCGTACAGAAGAATAAATTGCAGGCATTTGATTTTGATGCAACAGACTGTCCCGACCTGTTTCCTCCGCTGGTAGCCCTGGCAGCTAATTGCGAAGGCACCACAAAGATCATTGGTGTGAACAGGCTGGCGCACAAGGAAAGTGACCGTGGTAAAACACTTCAGGAAGAGTTTGGCAAGATGGGTATTGCCATTGAGTTGCATGGCGATGAAATGTTGGTACATGGTGGTACAGGTATTAAAGGAGCTGTTGTTAAATCCCACAATGACCATCGTATTGCTATGGCCTGTGCAGTGGCTGCACTGACAGCAGATGCACCGGTGGTTATTGAAGATGCAGAAGCCATTAATAAATCATACCCTGAGTTCTATGAGCATCTGGAGAAGATCGGAGGTATAGTAAAAAAGCAGGGATCAGCAAGCCTGACGCATTAACAGAAGCAGAGTTGGCCGATGGATCCATTGGACAGCGCTGAAAAAAATATTCAAACAGCATGAACAGCTTTGGTAGATTATTCCGGGTGAACGTTTTTGGAGAATCGCACGGCGCCAGCGTAGGCGTGAATATTGACGGTATTCCTGCCGGTATTCCGCTTACCCAGGAGGACTTCCTGCCCGACCTGGAAAGGCGTAAGGCAGGTGCGAAAGGTACCACACCCCGTAAGGAAGAGGATCTGCCTTACATCAAATCCGGTGTGTTTAACGACCGTACCACCGGTGCTCCTATCACGATATTATTTGAGAACAACAATACCCGTAGTACCGATTACGAGAAGCTCCGTGAGTTTCCTCGTCCCGGTCATGCGGACTTCGTAGCTACCCACAAGTATGGTGGTTTTGAAGACTATCGCGGAGGTGGTCACTTTAGTGGCCGTCTTACCCTAAATCTGGTAGCGGCGGGTGTGATCGCTAAAAAGATCCTGGGTCCTAACATCTCTGTAAAGGCAACCCTGATCGAAGTAGGTGGCCTGCCTGATGCAGAAAAGGGACTGGAAGCAGCTATCGCTGCCAAAGACTCCGTTGGTGGTATCGTGGAATGTGTGGTAGAAGGCTTACCTATTGGTTTGGGAGAGCCTTTCTTTGATTCTGTGGAATCGACCATTGCACACGCCGTATTCTCCATTCCTGCCATCAAAGGCATTGAATTCGGTGCCGGTTTTGCCGCTGCCCGCATGAAGGGAATAGAGCATAATGACGCTATCCTGGATGCAAGTGGTAAAACAGCTACCAACAATGCAGGTGGGGTAGTAGGGGGCATTACAAATGGCAATCCCCTGGTATTCCGGGTAGCCGTAAAGCCTACCTCCAGCACACCTAAAGAACAGCATACACTGAATATAAAAAGCGGTGAAGTGGAAAACTTCAGCGTAAAAGGACGCCACGATCTGTGCATCGCATTGAGGGTACCAGTAGTCCTGGAAGCTGTTGCAGCCATGGCACTCGCAGATTTCATGCTGCTCGAACAACGAAGCGGCAGGGTGTTCAGATAACACCAATAAAAAAGGCGAATGATCTCCTCATTCGCCTTTTTCTTTATCTCTCCTCAAGAATTATTTCTCGATCGCAATCAACTCTACTTCAAATACCAGCGCGCTGTTAGGACCGATTTTCGGACCTGCCTGACGGTCGCCATAAGCCAGTTCGGAAGGAATGAACAGCTTCCATTTGGAACCTACCGGCATCAGCTGCAGTGCTTCTGTCCAACCTTTGATAACCCCGCTAACCGGGAAGGAGATCGGCTGACCTCTCTCTACAGAGCTATCGAATACAGTACCGTCTATTAAAGTACCGTGATAGTGTGTTTTTACCTTGTCATTGATGGTTGGTTTTGGGCCGGTACCTTCAGTGATGACCTGGTACTGTAAACCACTTGGCAGTGTTACCACGCCTGGTTTGGTTTTATTTTCCGCCAGGAATTGTTCGCCGGCAGCCTTGTTCTTTTGCATTTTCTCGGCTTTTATTTGTTGTAAATAATCGCTAACACTCATATTACCTTGTTCTTTTGTTATCAATGGTGTGCTGCCTTCAACTGCTTCTTTAAGCGCTTTGGCCAATATATCAGTTTTTATGCTGTCCAGACCCTGTGTTTTCAGCATGTTGCCAAATTCCAGACCAATAGCATAACTAACGGTATCCAGTTTGGTTTGCAATAACGGAGCCGGCGCTACAGCTACCGGAACTTCCTCTCCTTTTTTGGACCTTTTCTTCTTTTGAGCGTAGCCAGGAAGGGTGGCCACACCTAAAACTCCAAGTAATAGGGCTTTTCTGATCATATAATGGTTTATTGAACTGTACAAAATATCCTTGCAGAACACCGCCGGGAATAGGCTGCAAGTTAGTAACTATTTGATTACCGGCAACTCTATATGAGAAGCGTGCTGTGCATCATGGTAGATGCGGATGTCTGCCTTCCGGAAATCTTTGTCGTCACAGGTATAAATATCGGTAAATACCTGAGGATTCCTGTCTACCAGCGGGAACCAGCTGCTTTGTATCTGTACCATGATCTTATGTCCTTTTTTGAAGGTATGAGCCACGTCCGGCAGGCTGAAATTCACGTCAGTAGGAGTGTTAGGTTTGAATGCTTCAGGTTTTTCAAAGCTGTTGCGGTATTTACCCCTCATGATCTCGCCACGTACCAGCATCTGGTAGCCTCCCATCGGATAGGTCATAGAAGGTACCCTACGGTGTTCGCTGGGCGCATCCTGCTCATATTTAAAGTCGTTGGGAAACACATCGATCAGTTTCACAACAAAATCCGCGTCTGTGCTGCTGGTACTTACTACCAGTTTAGCCAACAGCGGACCTGCAACCGTAATGTCTTCTGTCAGTACCGATGTTTCGAATGTGGCTACATCCGGACGTCTGGCAGCAAAGCGCTGGTCGTCGGTCATATAATTGATAGTGCGTTCAAAATGGATGTCTTCTGTATATGGCACCGGTTTGGCGGGGTCGCTTACATAGCCGGTAAAGCTGCCGGCAGAGAGGGGTTTGCTGAAATCCAGTTTACCGTTGGCCTGCAGGTACAGTGATTGCTGCTGAGTATTTGTCAATGGCCATTGTGACAACTTACGCCACTGGTTTT
Organism: Chitinophaga ginsengisoli; assembly: GCF_003014595.1. GTDB lineage: Bacteria > Bacteroidota > Bacteroidia > Chitinophagales > Chitinophagaceae > Chitinophaga > Chitinophaga ginsengisoli. The sequence continues at coordinate 320,771 of NZ_PYGK01000006.1, forward strand.
CTCCGGTAAAGAAGACAGTCGCTTCTGCAATATTATCAGCAGAACCTTTTCCTTTCAGGTAATAGTTGAAGAAAGGGTATTCTATGTTTTCCTGGTACCATTGGGAGGTGGGACTGCCAAACTGGATATTACCCAGGGAGGAGCCGTTTTTGGTCCTGGCCCATTGCCCATGATACCAGGGGCCCATTACAATACGGTTATTGGTTTTGCCACTTTGTTTTTCGATTGCTTTATAGGTATTCCATGCGCCGAAGCAGTCTTCCGCATCGAACAAACCACCTACCTCCAGCATAGCTGGTTGTACGTTTGTGAGGTATTGCCTTACACTACGGGCTTTCCACCAGTTGTCCAGGTTAGGATGTGTTGTGAGATCTTTCCAGAAAGCGATGCTGTCGCCCATTAAACGGGTAAAGTTCTTTACAGCGCCCGTATGCAGGTAGAAGTCGTAGTTGTCAGTATTATGGTATTCAAAATTGGTAGGTCCTACGGTAGTAGGTTGTCGCCTTGGTTTACCAAAGCTGGTATAAAAGGCGAAGGCGTCCATGATAAAGAAGGCGCCGTTGTGGTGGAAATCATCACCAATAAACCAGTCAGTTACCGGCGCCTGCGGGCTTACAGCTTTTAATGCCGGGTGACCGCTCAGTGCGGCCATAGTAGAATAAAAGCCCGGGTAGGAAATGCCTAGTACACCTACATTACCATTGTTGTTCTCCAGGCTCTTCACAAGCCAGTCAATAGTATCATATGTATCGCTGGCTTCATCAATGTCCTGTTTAGTCTTTTTATTGGGATTATAAGGACGTACATCCACAAATGTACCCTCACTCATCCAACGTCCTCTCACATCCTGTGTAACGAAGATATACCCCTCATGCAGGTAGGTATTGTAGTGGCTGTTCCAGAGTGGTAGGAATTTATCTTCTCCGTATGGTGCACAGGAATAGGGCGTGCGGGTCATGAGGATAGGATGTTTCTCTGATTTGTCTTTTGGCATGTAGATGGTGGTGAACAATTTCACCCCATCACGCATGGGGATGTACACCTCTTTTTTGGTGTAGTTTTCACGCATCCATAAAGAGTCCTGATTGATACCCTTCACGCAGGAAGTGTGAAGGATAAGCGCTGTTATTACCAGCATTAGCAACTTTCTCATAAGCGATTTAATGATTTGTTTTAAGTCTGAACAGTTTGTCCGTATGTTAAGCAGACAGGCCTTCCCTGTCTTTTTTGGGTAATGACTTCACTACGAGGTCATAGGAGTCTTTTATCCATTCATACAGTAAACGGTTAGGAATATTGGAATGTACGTCTATCGTATTCCAATGTTTTTTGTTCATATGATAACCCGGTGTTACACCATCGTACCGCTCCCGCAGTTCAATGGCTATTTCGGGGTCACACTTCAGATTGAATGTGTCAAAACTATCAACATGTGTGAGTGTGAACATCTTACCTTTTACCTTGTATACGAGGATCTCTTCGCCGAAGGGGAACTCCTCCGTAACGCCTGGCAGTGACAAACAATATTCTCTGAATTGTTCAATATTCATAATAGTAGTATGTGAAGCAGAACCGGATAGGATAAAGGTAAAAAAAAGAAGGCCAACCTCATAGAAGATTGACCTTGTTATAAATAAAGGTTGATAGTTGCTATAAACAGCAGATATGGTTGGTTAATGATGAATTTAAAGCTTGGTGATGGCAAGGATCACACGGGAATAACGTCCGTATACGATCTCTACCTGCTGACCAGCTTTGAAGTCATCCAACCTGCCACGCATCCAGTAAAACAGTCGGTTTCTTTTCTTTACACCTTCCTGTTGTACAATGAAGCTTGTCTGCATTTCATTGTTCCCCTGGTAGATCATTTCCAATGGCACCTGTATCTGTCCTTTCTGTAATTTGGTAAGATCCTTTTTGATCGTATAATAACGTACGTCCGTTACCTTGATCAGTGCAAAGATCAGCACCAGTACGAAAGACATCAGCCAAACCCAGAACCAGGCGTTCTTATAGGAAAATAAGGACTGATTGATCTCTTCGTCGCTAAGACGTTTACTGAGAAAAAATTGAGGTACAAAGGCTGCGATTATCACTAGTAACAGGCCAATTCCAATGAATTTGTAAATCTGCTTTGTGTTCTTTTTTAACGCATCCTGAAGAAGAAATATCTCTTCGGTGGACATAAAAGAGTAGTCCTGCATAATTATAATGGTTTTTCTTATATCTAATTTATATAAAATATTATTAAAATACTTATAATAATAACGTGATTTCAGTCAACTTAGTATTAGTTAGCTTTAAAGAGTTGTAAATCAGGAAAAAGTTTTTTATGTCAATCGCCTGATATTACATACAAAAGACAATCGACCGGGGACAGAATTGTGTGGCAACGCACAAAAATGAGCGGAGTTGGTGTATCCACAAAAGAAAAAGGGTGCCTCAACTGCTTTGAGGCACCCTGATAAACTTAATAACTTTTGGCTGATGCTTCGGATTCTTTCAGGAACTTTTCATACGCCTCTGCTGCTTCTTTGACAAGTTGCTTTTTGTCTCTCCACCTGCTTTCATCAGGTATATAATGAATCAGATGTGGACGTATATTCAGCTCTTTGCTGTTTAATGGATGAGGACCGTTCAGTATATATTCAGGGTCCTCGTCTTCTGCGGTTTTAACGCGATATAATATTAGCCATTGAGCAGCTTGTTTTTCATGCTGGACCCTTACGCGGGTGACCTGCTCAATATCAATAGCTGATGCATCGTAGTCTTCGGAGTAATAGTCAGTCAGATAACAACGTCCTATTAACTCCTGGCTAAGCAGATGGCGGATTTTAGACAACTGCTTATTTCCATCCAATGTGGTAATAAAAGAGTATGCGGTGCTGCCATCTGCAAGAATGCTCTTGAGTATTTTCTCGTCGACAGCTATACCACGGCTGATTAATCCACGTGCTCCCAGCGCGCGTACCGACATAACGGTATCAGCCAGTAATTGTCTGAAGCTTCCTGCTGTCAGCACTGGTGCAGATGGTATTGTAAGTATCTCGCCTGTGCTAAGCAACCGGCTTTCCTGTGCCCAGTCACTATCCTCGCTTGCTTGTCTTTCCTGCCATCTCTTTATCTGATGTTCAAACAGCTGAGTAATACCCGGTAACAATTGCCTGAGCACATACTGTTCAAACTGTGGGGATAGCCATATTGAATCTCCACTGGTATATGCTGCAAAAGCCTCCAGGAAACTCTTCGATCGCATCGCCGTGGAAATCATCGCTGGCATATATTGTTTGTACAGGCTGTCTTCTCTGAATAAATAGGAGAAAATGTTACTGCCCGTCTCGTTGTTTTCCGGTATTTCAGGTGCCAGGCGCAGAAATGTACGAATGGCAGAGTCTGAAGAAAGTCCCGTTAGAAACCGCAGGATGCTTCTACGCTGGGTTACATCTGTTGTCGCTGCAAAAAGTATCTCTGCTGTATTGACAACGTTGTCATCACTGACGTGCTTCAATGATGACAATAACCGCACCTTTGCGTTATCACTTCCTGTGTCTGCAGGAAACGGTTTGGTCAGCGCACTTAGAATAAGCGGTTTGTCAGTACTATCTGCATCTGTGTCGACCCAAAAGATATATTTATTAGCCTTGTTGAATATCGCTGTATCGCTGCTCTGCAGATCCTTTAACAGCATAGGCAACTTCTTTTGTGCCAATCGGAATGTATCCGCTTTCTCCCTGTTGCCGGCACGAAAGGCAGAAAGGTACTGCTGTGCATATCCGTTGCCTGCTAATTCTTCGGGTATAACCGCAGTCAGCCGGTAAATAGTATGGCCGGCTACGATCGCTTTCCTGTACCACCGTAGACCGGTATAGCGTCCTTTCATTGCAGTTTCATATACCGGAAGACCTTCCTGTATAGACTGTTTTTGGTTGGTGATAATAAAGTTGCTATCAACAGGATGTATAAAAGTTTTCAGGAGGCTGTCAGGTTCGTTGTGGTAGTAGCGTGAATACTTTCTTACTTCTGTCATGTACATGGAATAAGAAGTACTGTCAATCGCTGAATAGGAATAGATATTAACACGTGATGATTCACGATAATCGTCATCTATCCCCCCGGTAAACTGACCAGGACCAGTTATTGTAAAGCTGCTGTCTGTGGGTGTAAAGGACACTGTAGGTGCCCGGGCCAGTAAAGGAAGTATATGAAAGCCATCGAGGAAACGTTGCCAGTAACTGCTGTCCGTTTGTGCACTGTAATAGTTACATAAAAGGCTGTATGCAAGGTTACCTCGTGGAATAAAATGTAAACGGGAAATAACGCCATTGGAACGCTGGTAAATCAGCCTATATAAGGGTAACCCCTCCCGTTCTGTCATGGTCGAATCGATCAGCTGTAAAGTGCTGTCTTCCTGGAGGAGAAGTGTCCGTATTGTTTCCAGCAGTTTTTTATCGTTCACTCTATAATGGTCACTTTGCATTTTGTCGATCCGCAGTACATAGGAAATGTTATTGGCATCATCCAGGCCGGAATATGCTTCTACGGGAGCAACCTTTTCCCTGTTACCGGTTTGTGCATGATTGGCATCCGAGGGGATAATAGCGGAGAATCCTAACTCCGGACGATGCAGCGTGTCATATGTCGTTACCGGACGTGTAACGTCATAAAAACGTACAGATTTGAAAAACTCCTTTCTGGAACTGCTGTCTGCATCCTGGGAGCTGTGCATAAATATAAAAGCCCTGTTATTGCGGATAAACAGGCGCATATACAGCGGCATGCCTTTTTGTAACATCACTGCTTCCGTACCAGGGATGTTGCGATAGGTGATGGGATAGGATTTTTGTACCTGTGCATTACCCTGTTGCGCCATGTTTGCGATCATGGTGTTCACCAGCTCACGGTCATCCATACCCAGTTGAGTGATATCTACGCAAAATGCAAATCCTGCCTGCATGTTATTGGCGCCGATATACATTTTCCGGTTTATGTTTGGTATCGGGTATGCGATTGGATTACCGGGGAATGTGATACTGTAACCATCCGCTATCCTGTTTAGCGTAAATCCGTTAATACTGTCCAGCCGCTGACGCTCTTTTTTTGCTACTCCGGTGAAAGTAGCTTTTACAGGAGCAGTGGTATAGCCTTTTGCACGTAGCAGCGACAGTATACCTTTTTCGCCGGGTAAATGAGCGACACCAACAGCGGCGAAAACACTGCCTTTGCTGATCAGCCCTGAGAGATTGGCGGCCATTTCCCGGTTGCGCGACTCCAGATCGGGGATGTCTGCAAGTTCTTCTGAGAGATTGACGAGATTTGATATCTTTTGAAGATCGGCGCTATAGTACAGGTTAACAAGTGAGTCCAGGAAAGATACCCGCGCATTGAAGCGTTCATTTTTTTCTTCCGTACCGTCGTTTTCGGAATTTTGATAACCAAGATTTTGCAGGAATACCTCTTTCTGTACTTCCGATACGTTGGCACTCATAAGTGGTAACTGATTCTCGAGCTTCTCCAGGCTATGTACTGGCTTGTTAAGGAGCGTTGCTTTCTGATGGAGCCATCCGTCCAGGAATATACTTTCCGGTTTGGAATCGGGGCCAGCATTCTTTTTAAGGGCCTCTTCCTCATCAAAAAGCAGCTGTTCCAGGAACCATAAACGTTTCACATATAGTTGCGTTATTGGTGTGCCTGTCTTTTCCACCACCAGGCTGTCTACATACCTGTACTCCTCGGCGGTGAGCAGGCGGCGCATATAATTGACGGTATCGAGCAAAGGCCCTCCCGGTGTAAGCATATAAGCCATCATTGAATCCATATCCACTTCCATAGCAAAAGAGGAGGCACTACGTAACGCAACAAGCACAGAATCACTGAATTCAAATACCCTTTCGTCAGTCAGGTGCATGGTGCCAAAAAGATAGGAGGGTGAAGTGATACCCGGGCCTTCAATGCGCCAGAGCAGCTGGTAATTTGATCTGTTGTTATGCTGGGCCCGTAAAACAGCTGTTGGTAGCAACAGGGGTAGCAGTAGGGTAAATATCACGCGGAGAAACCATCCGGGGTTCCATCGCCGGTGGCAGGTATAGGTATAGAACATATATACAAAAGTAATAAAGTTATGCCTTCAGTCGGCTACCGGGGTAACAGCGTTGGAGATCAATGACATGGAGCAGTGAAAGGGGATAAACACATGAAAAAAGGGCGATATCTTTCGATACCGCCCCTTATATTGTATGCCTGTATTATCTACAGGACTTTCTTTTTCAGTGCTCCAATTCCTTTATTATGCCTCTGCTTCTGCATAAGCGCTCACCGGCTCACAGGTACAGATCAGGTTACGATCTCCGTAAGTATTGTTCACACGGCTGATAGAAGGCCAGAATTTATTCAGTTTTACGTATTCCAGCGGATAAGCTGCCTGCTGACGGCTGTAAGGACGTGTCCACTCATCGGCAGTTACTACGAACTGAGTATGTGGCGCGTGTTTCAGCACGTTTTGCTGTTTATCAGCTGTACCGTTTTCGATAGCTGCGATCTCTTCACGGATAGCCAGCAACGCATCGCAGAAGCGGTCCAGTTCACCCTTATCTTCACTTTCTGTAGGCTCGATCATGATCGTGCCCGGTACAGGGAAGCTCAGGGTTGGTGCGTGGAAACCGTAATCCATCAGGCGCTTTGCTACGTCTTCTGCTTCTACACCGGCAGAAGCTTTGAATGGACGCAGGTCAACGATGAATTCATGCGCACAGGTACCATTCACACCATTGTACAGAATATCGTATGCTTTTTCCAGGCGCGCCTTCATGTAATTAGCATTCAGGATAGCGAACTGGGATGCCTTTTTCAGGCCTTCAAAGCCCAAAAGGCGGATGTATGCGTAAGAGATCAGCAGGATGCTGGCAGAACCATATGGCGCTGCAGATACTGCGTGAGCATGTGCTTTAGTGTCGAGGCTTACGTGGCCTGGCAGGAAAGGAGCCAGGTGTTTTGCCACGCAGATCGGGCCCATGCCAGGACCACCACCACCGTGAGGAATAGCGAATGTCTTGTGGAGGTTCAGGTGACAAACGTCAGCACCGATCAGACCAGGAGCGGTCAGACCTACCTGGGCATTCATATTGGCGCCATCCATGTATACCTGTCCGCCGTGTTCGTGAACGGTATTGCAAATGTCTTTTACGCTTTCTTCGTATACACCGTAAGTAGAAGGGTAGGTGATCATAATACCTGCCAGGTTTTCGGCATATTGTGCAGCTTTCGCTTTCAGGTCAGCTACATCGATGTATCCATTTTCCAGTGCTTTCACTACTACCACCTTGAAGCCCGCCATTACAGCAGATGCAGGGTTGGTACCGTGTGCAGAGATCGGGATCAGCATCACATTACGGTGACCTTCACCTCTGCTCTCATGCCATGCACGTATTACCAGCAGACCAGCATACTCGCCCTGGGCGCCGCTGTTAGGCTGAAGACTGCAGGCATCAAAAGCAGTTATTTTACACAGATAATCGCTCAGTTCATCCACGATCTGCTGATAGCCGCCGGTCTGGGATTTAGGTGCAAACGGGTGCATCTTGCTCCAGTGGTTCCAGCTTAATGGGATCATTTCTGTAGCCGCATTCAGTTTCATGGTGCAGCTACCCAGTGATATCATGGAAGTATTCAGGGACAGGTCTTTATTCTCCAGCAGTTTCAGGTAACGCATCATCTCAGACTCGCTGTGATGTGTGTTGAATACCGGGTGTTGCAGGTAAGGAGAGGTCCTCTCCAGTCCTGCAGGAATGCTGGTAGCTTTCAGCTCGGCACTGTTGCTGGTTAAGTTACCAGCTTCGAAGACGCCGAGGATGTCGTTCACATCCTGGATGGTTACGGTTTCATCGAGAGAGATGATCACGCGACCGCTTTCAGGATAGAAGAAGTTAACACCGATCGCTTCTGCTTTATGCTTGATGGCAGCGCTGTTGCTCACACGTACTTCGATAGTGTCGAAGAAGAAGTTAGCAGCCAGTTCCAGACCTTTTGCTCTCAGCTTTTCAGCCAGTGCATTCGCCAGGATAGCCACACGGGTAGCGATATTTTTCAGGCCTTTCGGACCATGATAAACAGCGTACATAGCTGCCATATTGGCCAGCAGCGCCTGTGCAGTACAGATATTTGAAGTCGCTTTTTCACGTTTGATATGCTGCTCGCGAGTCTGCAGTGCCATACGTAATGCACGGTTACCCTGTGCATCGATGCTCACACCGATGATACGACCAGGGATAGCGCGTTTAAAATCATCCTTTACAGCAAAGAATGCCGCGTGTGGTCCGCCAAAACCTAGTGGTACACCAAAACGCTGAGCAGAACCTAACGCTGCATCTGCACCCAGTTCACCGGGAGCCGTCAGCAGTGTCAGCGCCAGCAGGTCAGTAGCCATTGCTACGTAAGCACCAGCTGCGTGTACTTTATCAACGAAGCTGCGGTAGTCTTCCACACTGCCGATGCTGTTCGGGTATTGCACCAGTGCACCGAAGAAAGTTTCGTCTATTGCAGCTGTATTGTAATGGCCAACTACCACTTCGATGTTCAGTGGTGTAGCACGGGTGTAGATAACGTCGATTGTCTGCGGAAAGGTGTTAACGTCCACAAAGAACTTAGGACGGCTCAGGTGATCATGGTCTTTATTCAGTGCACTGAAGAACATGGCCATGGCCTCAGCAGCAGCACTGGCTTCATCCAGCAGGGAAGCATTGGCAATAGGAAGACCTGTCAGATCGCTTACCATGGTCTGGAAGTTCAGCAGGCTTTCCAGGCGACCCTGTGCAATCTCAGCCTGGTAAGGAGTGTACTGCGTGTACCATCCCGGATTTTCAAACACATTACGTAAAATCACACTTGGAGTGATCGTGTCGTAATAACCCTGCCCTATATAATTGCGGAACACATGATTCTTTAGTGATACATCTTTCAGATGGCGCAGGTAATCACTTTCACTTATTGCTGCCGGAACCGCCAGTGGATGCTGCATACGGATTGCTCCCGGTACTGTTTTACCTACCAGTTCTTCCAGGGAAGATACGCCGATAGTATCCAGCATATGATTGGTTTCAGCTTCATTTGGCCCGATGTGTCGGCCTACAAATTCATTTTGTTGTATATCAAAAAGATTCATGATGTAAAGCAGGTATGTTAGAAAAGAATGTGCAAAGCTATAACGTTTTTTAGCAATGGCCAAACCAGCGCGGTCGTTGGAGAAATTGCGGTGATAAATGACGAGGTGAAATAACGGCAATTGTCATAAGCTTGTAATGTATTGTGGGGAGTGGTAGTGTTGTATCCCATTCCTATCTTTGCAGTCTAATGGACGATTTACTTATAAACTGGGAACAGAAGGCCCAGGAGCAGCAAAAGGCTAATAAGCAGTTCCTGCAGAAACTGCAGACGAAAAGGGGAAGAGGTGTGGAGAAGTTATTGCCAGACCTGCATGATGAGGCTTTCAGTCATATCGATTGCCTGAAATGTGCCGGCTGCTGCAAAACGATCAGCCCCCGGTTTAAGATGCCCGATATCAAACGCATCGCCAAATACATGGGCATGAAGGAATCTGCCTTTATTGACCAGTACCTGCGTATGGATGAAGACGGTGATTATGTGGTGAAGTTCAGTCCCTGTCCCTTTCTCGATGCCGATAATTACTGCAGCATTTACGATGCCCGTCCGGGCGATTGCCAGAATTATCCCTACACAGATAGCTTCGATTTTATCAAGCGGCCCAACATCACTTACCTGAACAGTACGATCTGTCCTGCCGTGTTTTATGTGCTCGAAAAGTTGAAAAAGATCACAAAACTATAGCTGGTCAGGGCTTCAGGTCCAGCTTACGCATGGCGGGTGAGATGATATAGGTAGTGATGACCACTCCCAGGGTGACGCAACCGCCAAATATCACAGACGGTACCAATCCCATCAGACGGGCGGCGAGACCGCTCTCAAAGGCACCCAGCTCGTTGGATGATCCTACGAACATGGAGCTTACCGCAGCTACCCGTCCGCGCATGTCGTCTGGTGTTTTGAGCTGCAGAATGGTCTGACGGATAATCACGCTGATGCCATCCAGCACACCGCTGATCAGCAATGCCAGGAAGGACAGCGCAAAACTGGTGGACACTCCGAATACGATAATACACAGGCCGAAACCGAAGACGGCCGCCAGCAGTTTAAGCCCCGGCTGATTGACCAGCGGCCTGTAAGCCAGCACGAACATGGTAGTCAGCGAACCGACAGCTACCGCTGCCCGCAGGAAACCGAATTCCAGCGAACCTACATGCAGCACATCTGTTGCAAAGATGGGCAACATGGATACAGCACCACCAAACAATACGGCAAACATATCCAGTGCCATGGCATTCAATACCACTTTGGTCTTCCACACAAAACGCATCCCTTTCGTTAATCCATCAAAGAAGCTCTCGCCCTGTGGTTTATAGTGAATAGGTTTAGGTTTGATCTTGATAATACTATACAAAGGAGCCAGGAAAACACCCACTACGATCAACATAGACCAGTGAATACCAAATAAATAGATGAAGAGACCACCCAGGGCAGGACCAGTCATTCCGCCTATCTGCCAGGCACTGCTACTCCAGGTAGAGCCATTGGCATAAAGGTTCCGGGGTACTATCAGCGCCATCATGGAGAAGTTGGCGGGACTCAGAAAGGCTCTTGCTACACCACCCAGAAATACCAGCAGGTAGATCATGTTCAATACCCATTGTGTAGAAATGCCGGCTACCGTCCGGTCCCAGGTCAGCAGGAATAATCCCAGACCCATAAGGATATAAGCAATTACACATGAGATTAATAACCCACGTTTCTCCCGCTTGTCCACAATATGTCCGGCAAAGGGAGCTACCAGCACTGCCGGAATCACTTCCGCCAGCCCGATCAGGCCTAACGCAAATGGATCATGTGTCAGTGCATTTACTTTCCATTCTATAATAGTGAACTGCATCGATAATGCAAACACCATGGCAAAACGGATAACGAGATAATAGCTGAATTCTGGTATACGTAGCGATGCGTAAGGGTCATTCTTGATAGTAGTCTCCTGATTCTCCAATGTGCAGTTTTTATGGCCATCGCAAAAATAGAGAATTTGCCCCATTACCCGGTCCTCCAATCTGATAAACGGTACTATAAAATCCAGGTAAGATGTTTATTTTTATGTAAAGAGTCCCCTCCGGAATTTGGTCTGGTTTTAGCATTTGTGAAACTGTTAAATGTGGCAACCCGTTAAATGCGAGTTAATTGCATACAATGCTGCATCACACTGTTTCTCAATCTTTTGTTAAAAGCAAATTGCCCTTCTGGTTGAATGGGCTATTTTATGCTATATTTGATGACGTTCAATATTGGATTTCTATGAGAAGAATGAAAGTGATTATACCAGTTGCATTGCTAATGATCTCAATGGGGGTTTTAGCTTTCAGCAAACTGCATAAAGAAGATCCTCCAGGCAGATACGAAGTGATCATGGGCCTGGTAGGACAGATACTAACCCAGGGGCACTATCAACCTAAGGAGATTAACGATGCTTACTCTAAAGAAGTTTTTGATAAATACCTGAAGAGCCTGGACAGTGAAAAGAAGTTTTTCCTGAAAAGTGATATCAAAGGGCTGGCGTCCGTATCCACCCACATCGATGATGAGCTGCAGGGCGCTCCGCTGGACTGTTTTAATGCCATTAACGCCATTATCAAACAGCGTGTGGCCGAAGCGGCTTCCATTTACCCTGAACTGCTTTCCAAACCATTTGATTTTACGAAAGATGAAAAGGTAGTCCTGGATCCCGACAAGATCGATTACCCCGACAATCTTGACGAACGTAAAGAAGCCTGGAGAAAAGTACTGAAGTACCGTACACTGGAGAAGCTGACGGAACTGCAGGAGACGCGCGATAAGCAGAAAGATAAACCGGGTGAAAAAGAAAAGATCAAGACTGACACCGAGCTGGAAGCTGAAGCGAGAGCAAAAGTTAAAACCGTATACGACCGTTATTTCGACCGTCTGAAAAACAGACAGGATGATAACGAACGTTTCAGCATGTTCATAAATGCCATTACCACTACCATGGACCCACATACGGACTTCTTCCCGCCAGCTGAAAAGAGGGCTTTTGAAGAGCAGATGGCCGGTAAGTTCTTTGGTATCGGTGCCCAGCTGAAAGAAGAAGACGGTAAGATCAAGATCGCCAGTATCGTAACAGGTAGCGCTAGCTGGAAAGATGGACGTCTGAAAGCAAATGACGCTATCCTGAAGGTAGCCCAGGGCGATAAAGAACCAGTGGATATCACCGGTTACGCTGTAGAAGATGCCGTAAAACTGATCCGCGGTAATAAAGGATCTGTTGTAAAGCTGACCGTGAAGAGTGTAGACGGTACTGTGAAAGTGATCGATATTACCCGCGATGAAGTAGTACTGGATGACACCTTTGCAAAATCAGCCATTATCAATGGTCAGCATAAACTCGGTTACATCTACCTGCCTGAATTCTACGCAGACTTCAACGATAGGAACGGCGCCCGTTGCGCAGAAGATGTAGCTAAAGAGATCACCAAACTGAAAGCGGAAAATGTAGAGGGTATCATCCTCGATCTGCGTTTCAATGGTGGTGGTTCCCTGCAGGACGTTGTACAGATGGCAGGCCTGTTCATTCCGGAAGGTCCTATCGTACAGGTGAAATCACGCAGCGGCGATCCAATGGTGCTCCGCGACCGCGATAAGAGCGTACAGTATGGTGGCCCGCTGGCAATTATGGTCAATGAATATAGTGCTTCCGCTTCTGAGATTATGGCGGCTGCTATGCAAGACTATAAACGTGCCGTGATCATTGGTAGTAATACCTTCGGTAAAGGAACCGTACAGCGTATGCTGAATCTGGACGACTTCTACTCCAATAAAGAAATAGGCCCGCTGGGTGCTATTAAACTGACCCAGCAGAAGTTCTACCGTGCAAATGGTGGTTCTACCCAGCTGAAAGGTGTAGCCTCCGATATCCAGCTGCCAGATCCATATTATGAAGTGGCAGAGCGTAAAGACAACGATGCGCTGGCATGGGATGAAATTCCGAAAGCATCTTTCACGCCATGGTATGAGCCAGTTCCTGTGGATGTACTAAAAAGGAATAGTGAAAAAAGAATAGCATCCAGCGAGGCATTCAAGATGATGAATGACAACATCGCTACATTGAAAAAGATGGAAAGCCAGGATGCTTACTCTCTGAATCAGCAAACATACAAAGCAGAACAGAAGACTAACAGTAATGCCCTGAAACGTTATGATTCAGTAAATGACAAGGTGAAGGAACTGAACATCAGCAGCCTGAAAACAGACCTCGACAGGCTGGCTTCAGATTCTGCTAAACTGGCTCGTAACAAGGACTGGCTGAAGTTTAGACAGAAAGATATCTACCTGGATGAAGCAGTAAATGTAATGAACGATCTGATCGCATTGTCTTATCCTAAATTACAGGGTAAACCTGCTAACAAGTAATCATACACTTCAAGTATAAATGAAAAGGCGGCCTGTTTTAAACAGACCGCCTTTTTTATTAGTTATCGGCAAATATCTTATCTGACTATTCCATCTTATCTGCCAGTAGCTTTATCAAGGTCCTCAACTCATCCCTTTTATATTCTTCCTTCTCATCCTGGAAGCACTTCAGCAACTCTTCCAGCAGGAACTGTATAATTCTTGTGTTCGACTGCGGCTGATAGTAGGAGGGTGTCAGAGGAATGGACATCCGCTTCAGGTATCCCTCTACATCCTGGTGTGAATAGATCTGTCCCTGAATTGGATCTATGAAAAAAAGGATCCGCGTATCTTCTGGTTTGGGTGTTTCGGTAAAGTCATAGAAAGTATCGAAATAACCCAATATAAACTGCCGGGGAATATTTACAGCGTACACCGGAAGGTCCAGCATAGCGCAAAGGCTCTGATATACAATACCGTTAGTCAGCGGATTACCCTTGCGGGATTCTATCACTTGGTTGATGAAGAACTGGTTCTTACGTACATAGGCCACTTCTTCTCCTTTCAGTCCGAAGTAGTTGTAGATCATGCTGTTCAGCACATTGATCTGTTCCAGTGGGGTAAGATAGTTATTCAGTTCCAGCCAGATATTCCGTTTGATCCTTTCAATTTCGGCTACCACGTTACCGGGCTGCATATCCGGAAACTGATATTGAGCTACCAGTATGGATCCTTGCAGGAGGTCTGGCGATTCAGTTTTACTCCATATCTGCAAGGCTACCTGTAGATCTTTATAATGCACGCGGTGTATCAACTGCTCAATTCTTTCCTGGATAGATTCATCCACCGTGTTTTCCCATAAGTGCTCGAGGTTGGGAATGATCTCTTTTCCAAACAGTAATATCTTGTTGGCAACAGTATCATACACCTCCTGGTCCGGATCGTCCAACAGGTGGAACAAGGCATTTATTTCTTTGGTCTCGTGCATAAAATGAATGTACAGGTGTCCATTTATTCCGCCTTCTTCTTCCTCGGTGGCGCCTTCTTCTTTGGAGGATTGGCTTTGACATCTTCGATGATGGCTTTAGCTTCTTCCAGTGTTATGTCAGCGGCGGTGTCAATCTTTTCTTTCGGTATCTTATAATTCCTCAGTCCCTGTTTTATATACGGTCCGTAGGGGCCCTTCAGTATCTGGATCTTCTCTTTTTCGAAGATTTTTATTGTACGTTCATCCTTTGCAGCTCTCTTTTCCACTATCAGCGGGGCTATTTCATCCAGCTCCACTGTATAAGGATCCATTTCCTTTTTCAGGGAATAGAACTTCTTGTCATGTGCTGCATAAGGTCCGAACCGACCAATGTTCACCAGTACATCTTCGTCTTCAAACTTACCCAGGTTGCGGGGTAGTTTGAACAATTCCATTGCTTCCTCTAAAGTAATCGTTTCTATACTTTGAGTGGACTTCATTTTTGCGAACTTCGGCTTCTCTTCGTCTTCCGCTTTACCGATCTGGATCATCGGACCATAACGGCCCATACGCGCCACGATTGGTTTTCCTGTTTCGGCATCAGTGCCCAGCTGTCGTTCGCCTTTTACTCTTTCCGCCTTTTCCAGCGTGTTCTCTACGTCTTTATGGAAAGGAGTATAGAAGTCATTCAACATCTTGTTCCAGATCTTCTTGCCATGGGCCACTTCGTCAAACTCCCCTTCGATCTTTGCAGTAAAACCGTAGTCCATCACAGAACCGAAATACTGGTTCAGGAAGTCCGTTACGATCATACCCAGGTCAGTCGGGAAGAGTTTTGACTTTTCCGCACCTGTATTTTCTGTATCAGTAACCTTGGTGATCTTGTCAGCTTTCAGGCTCATGATCCGGAAGTCCCTCTTTATTCCTTCCTTATCACGTTTCTCCACATAGCCACGTTTCTGAACGGTGGTAATGGTAGGAGCGTAGGTGGATGGACGTCCGATACCAAGTTCCTCCAGTTTCTTTACCAGGCTGGCCTCTGTATAACGGGGCGCAGGGCGGGTAAAACGTTCGGTAGCCTTCATTTCTTTCAGGTCAAGCACCTGTTTTACCGCCAATGGTGGTAAAGAGCCGTCATCTTCATCCTCATCGCTGACATCTTCATCGTCTTTGCCTTCCATATATATCTTCAGGAACCCGTCAAACTTCAATACTTCACCACTGGCTGTCAGCTCTTCATGGTTGGTGGAGATGTCTATTTTGGCAATGGTCTTTTCCAGCTCCGCATCACTCATCTGGCTGGCGATGGTACGTTTCCAGATCAGTTCATAGAGCTTTTTTGTATCACTGTCATCAACAGACGCATTTTCCATATAGGTTGGGCGGATGGCCTCATGCGCTTCCTGTGCTGATTCATTTTTGTTCTTGAACTTCCTATGCTGATGATATTTCTGTCCGTAGTTGGTCACAATGGCGTTCTGGATATCTCCGAGGGCTGTATCTGACAGGTTCACGGAGTCAGTACGCATATAAGTGATCTTACCGCTTTCATATAGCTTCTGTGCCAGCAACATTGTTTTGGAAACGCTATAGCCCAGTTTACGGCTGGCTTCCTGCTGGAGGGTAGAAGTGGTGAATGGTGCCGCCGGCGATTTCTTGCCAGGTTTTACCTGTATATCCTTCACCGAATAGGCTGCGCCAATGCACTGCTGGAGGAACTTTTCGGCATCTTCAGCAGTCTTGAAACGGGTTGGTCCTTCAGCCTTAAAAGTAATATTTTTGCCCTGAAGATCTTTAGCAGTAAAGAAGGCTTCTACCTTAAAACTGCTAACGGCATTGAATGTATTGATTTCACGCTCCCGCTCTACGATCAGTCTTACCGCTACTGATTGTACACGGCCGGCAGACAATGAATTGCGCATGCTCATCTTACGCCAGAGCACGGGAGATAATTCAAAACCTACTATTCTGTCGAGAATACGCCTGGCTTGCTGGGCATTCACCAGGTTCATATCTAATAGACGGGGCTGTTGTACGGCTTTTTCGATGGCTGGCTTGGTAATTTCATGGAAAACGATACGTTTGGTAACCTCCGGGTCAAGACCCAGTACCTCACATAAATGCCATGATATGGCTTCACCCTCACGGTCCTCATCCGTTGCTAACCAAACTTCCTCAGTTTCCTTCGCAAGCTTCTTTAATTCCTTAACTATCTTCTCTTTATCCTCAGGTATAGTATACTTAGGTTTAAAGTTGTTGGGGATATCGATACCCATATCATCCTTCTCCAGGTCGCGGATGTGACCAAAGCAGGATTTTACCTCGAAGTCTTTGCCCAGTATCTTTTCTATCGTCTTGGCTTTCGCCGGAGACTCAACAATTACTAGATTTTTTGCCATGAATGCCGTCTTTATGAGCTACTAGATACGTAAAATTCCGTATAAAAAATACAAATACGAATTTTGCAAGTATATAAAAGTAGCTTGAGAATAAAAAATAAGACTGTTTTAACGCATTGAAGGTAAATGTAATATTTTTGATAAAATCATTAAAAATGAGCCGTTAACAGTTTAATAGTTAAATTGCTGGATAAGAACGTTGCTAAACGCGAAGTAACCTGACCATATAAAGATATGAGTGCAATACCTCCGCATGCTTTGTCTTGAAAACCGGTACACCATAATATATATTTAACCTTATACAGAATGGATATAGTAATTATTGGCGCAGGGAATGTAGCGCATTGTTTTGGTCATTTATTGAAACTGCATGGTCACCAGATCCTGCAGGTGATCAGCCGTAGAAAGGAAAATGCTGTTGAGCTGGCAGAATCATTGCATTCCACCGGTACAGACGACCTGCTGGATATTAATATGGAGGCAGACCTTTACCTGATGGCTGTAAGTGACGCCGCTATCCCTGAGCTGAACGACGAGCTGAGACTGGGAAAACGTTTTGTAGTGCATACTGCCGGAGCAGTACCCCTCGATGCCATTAAAAAGATCTCCCTCAATACGGGCGTGATCTACCCGTTGCAATCCCTCCGGAAAGAAGTCCGGAACTATCCTGCCATCCCCTTGCTGCTGGAAGCTGCCAACGATGAGGTAATGCGGAGGGTGAAATCCGTAGCACAGAGCATCAGTTCTGATATTCAGGAAGTTAATTCACATCAACGCCTGCAGTTGCACCTGGCGGCGGTGCTGTGTAATAACTTCACTAACCACCTGATAGCCAGAGCCAAGCGCTACTGTGAAAAAGAAGGATTGGACTTTACCCTATTGCAACCCATTATTAAAGAAACCTTCGACCGGCTGGAGAAATTTCCTCCCGAATCTGTTCAGACCGGCCCGGCTGTACGCAATGATGAGATCACCATGTCCCGCCACGGCGCCCTGCTGGAAAATGAGGAATACCTGAAACTGATCTACCAGGTCATGTCAGATAGTATTTATGATTTCCACCGCAGCTGACATATAAAAATCTGTGGTACTTTTGCCAAATTCAATCAGGAACTAAGGATCAGTGAACAGGGTTTTCTGACTCCCGGTACTTAGTTCCTGGCTCCTAATTTATTCTCGATGAACATATTATCTCTTTTTAAACCTATCTCCACCTTTGTATTTGACGTTGATGGTGTGCTGACAGACGGTACCGTACAGCTGTTACCTAACGGAGAGCAGTCCCGGAAAATGAATATCAGGGACGGCTACGCGTTACAACTGGCGATAAAGAAAGGTTACCGGGTCGCGATCATCTCAGGGGGAAGATCCGAAAGTGTGGTCAGCCGTTTACAGGGCCTCGGCATAAAAGATATCTATACAGGCGTTTTAGACAAACAGGAGAAATTGCAGGACTATGTATTTGAAAATGACCTGCGCTGGGAAGAGATCATATTTATGGGAGACGATATCCCCGATTACAGGGCTATGCAACTTGTAGGTTTACCGGTATGCCCTGCAGATGCCGCTCCTGAGATCAAGAGCATCTGCCGGTATGTGTCTCCCATTACAGGAGGTAATGGTTGTGTGCGGGAGATCATTGAGAAAGTCCTGAAACTGAACAATCACTGGATGATGGATGAGGAGATCGCCAGCCGTTAACAGGTGAGGCTATGTTATTATATAACTGGAATTACTTTTACTGCAATTATTGAATTATGAAATTGCTGATTGCCTTCTTAAGGCTGATCCGATATCCAAATCTGATCTATATAGCGCTGACCCAGTTCCTGCTGCAATATTGTGTAGTGGCACCTGTGTTGGAATATAACGGAGAAGGGCCTTCTCTTTCCTGGCCCTCCTTTTTCCTGTTGTCTCTTTCTACCGTACTGATAGCGGCCGCGGGTAATATCATCAATGACTATTTCGACATCAACATAGATATTATCAACAAGCCTGAAAAGATGGTGCTTGATAAGATCATTAACCGGCGCTGGGCGATGGCCTGGCATACCATATTTAATATGGCGGGTGTGTCGATCGGTTTTATTGTAGCCTGGCAGATCGGCCATATTTATCTGGGTTTCACCCAGGTGATCTGTTCCCTGATCCTCTGGTTTTATTCTACTTCCTTCAAGCGTCAGATCCTGATCGGTAATGTACTGATCTCCCTGCTGACGGCACTGGCGGTAGTAGTAGTGGGCTTTTATGAAAAGCAGATATATGAAAGCTTCGAAGCGATCATGTCACCAACAGGCAGAAAGCTGATCCAGGTCATCGGTGTATATGCCCTGTTCGCCTTTGTCATTTCACTGGTACGTGAGATCGTAAAAGACCTGGAGGATATGATTGGCGATGCTAAAGATGGTTGCCGCACTATTCCTATCGTATGGGGAGTGGAACCGGCCAAACGCATCTGTTATATGCTGTTATTAGCCTTACAGATCCTGATCTTGCTGGTGGAAATAAGAATAGGGTTCATCGGATGGTGGCCGGCTATTATTTATCTCGTACTGTTTGTACAGGCGCCCGCTTATTATATTTATACTCTGTTGAAAAAGGCTCATTTGCCGGAACACTATCACAGGGTAAGTTCATTGGTGAAATGGCTGATGCTGACCGGCATCCTGTCTATGATCTTTTTTAAAATATTCCTCTGATGTATACCGGAAAACGTGTGATCCTGGCTTCACAGTCGCCACGCAGAAAACAACTGCTGGAACAGGCGGGTATTCCTTTTGAAGTGAAAGTGGTGGATACAGCTGAAACCTTTCCTGCTGATATGGCTATCCCGGAAGTACCTGTGCATATTGCCAGGCAGAAATCTGCAGCTGTAGCGGCTTTGTGTACTGCGGATGATATTATCATTACTGCAGATACGGTTGTTGTTTTAGATGATACTATAATAGGCAAACCCAAAGACAGAGAGGATGCCATCCGCATCTTGTCAGCGCTGAGTGGTCGGATACACAGGGTGATCACAGGTGTGGTGATCAAACGGGAGGAGGAAGAACTGTCTTTCTCCAAAGAAACGGAAGTACATTTCAAACCACTCACCAACGAACAGATCACCTACTATGTAGACAACTATAAGCCTTATGATAAGGCCGGTGCTTATGCAATCCAGGAATGGATAGGAGCGGTGGGCATAGACCGTATCGACGGTTGTTTCTATAATGTAATGGGACTGCCGGTGAGTAACGTCGTGGAAGCGCTGGAATCTTATCGTTAGTGAAATAATTACGAGGGATGACGTACAGTGATGGTGCGTCATCTCATTCATAATTACTTTTTCTTCTTCTCTGTATTTTGTTTAACCCTGTACTCCACTATCCTTGTGATCAATGCTAATGGCATGGGCTCATCCAGCGGAAATTGCACAGAACCTTTTCCCTGCTTATATACCGATAATTCCTTTTCAAACGCTTTGATACCTGTTGGTGCAGGGTAGAAGCCTATATGGTTTTTAAATGCAGCAAAATGCACCAGGTTGCCTTTTAGCACGAAAGTCGGTATGGCATATTTGATGGCCTCTGTGGCCTCGGGGGCTGCCTTATGAATGGTAGCGCGGACTTCCTGTAGCATGGCCTGTATATCTTCAGGAAATTCAGCAATATAAGTATCAATGTCTGGAGCTGCGTTTTTCATGAGATGGGGTGTTTGATGCAAATATACAACGCACCGCTACTTTAGACTTCTAAAATAATAAGAGGGTATCAGAACTAACTGATACCCTCTGCGTATATGGCTGATTAATGAAGACTAACGTCCATGTTCCTCTTCCAGTACCAACAGGTTTACCTCCTTGTTCTTCAACCAGCTGGCGCTTTTCAACTTCTCCAGGTTGATGACACCTACCACATAGCTATATGTTGCAGATTCATATTTTTCAGAGATGTTGTAGAAATCTGCAAGGTGTACCTGGTCAGCAGTGCGGTAACGCAGATATACTTTCAGTTGTACATCGTTAGTAAAGGCAGGCTGATTGGATTGTTTGATCTTTTTATATTCGTAGCGGTAGTTATACAGCAAAGCAGAGATGTCTGACAGCACTGCACTACCAGTAGCGGTACCACCTGCTCCTTTACCAACAAAGAACTGTTTATCGGTAAATGCACTCTCAAGCAGGATACCATTGTATTCGTTGTATACATCATACAACAGGTTATGTTCCCTGATCAGATGTGGCAGTACATATGCATTCACATGCCCGTTTTGCCTGCGGCAATTGCCTATCAGCTTGATAGTACAGTTACGTTGCTTAGCGAATTGTATATCAAAATCATTCAGATGATGGATACCATAGTTGAACACTTCTTCCGGTTTGACGAAAGTACCGAAGGCATGTAACAACAGGATCACGATCTTGAACTTAGGATCATATCCTTCAATATCCAGGGTAGGGTCAGTTTCAGCGAAACCTTTGTCCTGTGCCTGTTGCAGCGCTGTTTCAAAGCTCAGGTTCTCTTCAAATATCTTGGTGAGGATGTAATTAGTAGAACCGTTGCAGATACCTTCTACAGCATTCAGCAGGTCATTGTCATAGTATTCTTCCAGGTTACGGATGATAGGAATACTTGCACAGCTGGATGCTTCATAGAGGAAAGGTACTTTGTTTTCTACCTGCAGTTGATACAATGCGGGCAGGTTTTCTGCGATCATGCGTTTGCTGGCACTTACTACTGCTTTACCATTACGCAGTGCAGTACTTACTATTTCAAATGCGGCTTCAGTTTCATTGATCAATTCCACCACTACATCAATGGTAGGGTCATTAAGGATCTCATTTTTATCAGTAGTAAAGTAACTGGCGTCAATAGGACGCGATTTGTTGGGGTCTTTGATACATATCTTTTTGATACGGGCATTGATACCCTTTGTTCTGTTGAGTACCTCGTATAACCCTTGTCCCACACAACCAAATCCGAAAATACCTAAATTGATGATCTTGTTTTCCATGTTCTATACTTAGTGCTTATATACTTCCTTTGACGCAGCCAGCTAATAAAAAGCAAGCTGCATTGTTTGTAATGAATAATATGATAATTGTTACTGCAGTACGGTGATCTGTTTCCCGGCAGGCAGGTTCAGTTTGTCCAGTGCCTGTTTCAGATCATTGATCAGATCATCTGCATCTTCGATGCCTACAGACAGGCGGATACAGGAATCCTGCAGTCCGGTTTTCTTCCTGAATTCTTCCGGGATGTTGCGGTGAGTCATTGTTGCCGGATGGTCCAGCATACTTTTTACTCCGCCGAAACTCTCCGCCAGTTTGAACAGTTTGGTGCTGTTCACTACGCGGATCGCATTCTTTATGTTATCGCTCTTGAGAGAAAAGCTGACAAGTGCGCCGTATTGTTTCTGTTGTTTACGTGCGATGTGATGGTTCTTATGTGTGCTCAGTCCCGGATAAAATACCTTATCCACTGCGGGATGTGTAGACAGCCAGGTAGCAACAGCCATTGCATTGCTGCATTGTTTATCCAGACGCAGACAGAGGGTTTCAATGCCTCTAATAGTCAACCAGGCCTCAAACGGGCTGAGTATACTGCCGGAAATATTCTGATTAAAACGCAGCTGGTCTGCCAGTGTTTTCGAATTCACAACTACCAATCCGGCAATAACATCGGTATGACCTGCCAGGTATTTGGTAGCACTGTGTATCACGATATCAGCACCCAATGGCATGGGTTGCTGTATCAATGGTGTACAGAGTGTATTGTCCACCACCAGCAGCACATTATGCTGTTTAGCTATTTTGCTGATGGACTTGATATCTGATATGCGTAAAGTAGGATTGGTGGGAGATTCCAGCCAGATCATCTTCGTATTGGGAGTGATGGCCGCCAGTACTTTGTCGGTATTGCTGGTATCCACGAAGTTTGCTTTGATCCCAAAGCGTTCAAACATATGCTGGAACATCTGGAAAATACCGCCATAAGTATCTTCCACAGCCATGATCTCATCGCCGCTTTTCAACAGTTTCATCACTGCATCAATAGCCGCCATACCGCTGGCGAAGGCGAAACCGGCATGGCCTTCTTCCAGGCTACAGATGATGTTTTCCAGCACCTTACGGGTAGGATTATTGGCACGGGAAAATTCAAATCCCTTGTTGATCCCCGGAGATTCCTGCACAAAAGTGGAGGTCTGGTAAATGGGAACGGATATGGCGCCCGTCAATTCATCCACCGGAATGCTATGCAATAATTGAGTAGCTATTTTCAATCTTCAAAGTAATTATACTGTTATTATACCCTGGTTGGCACATGCGCAATCAGACGTTCATTCAATAACTACCAGCATAAAGGGCATAAAAAAAGCCCTTCCGTTGTTGGAAGAGCCTTCAGGTATTTTATTACGATGAATATTAATCTCTGCCAACTTATCTTCCCTCGGTTATCGTATAACCGGGGCCGGAATTAGCACCTTTCCCTGTATTACAGGTTGGTTGCTAAGGCATCGCAGGGCCAAGTCCCTCCGCCTTTCTGGATAAGTCATGTGTAAGAACTGGGTGCAAAGTTAAAGGTACTTTGATGAAATTTCCAAAAAGGAATGTTTTTAATTTTTTGGACGTACTTATTTTTTCACTAATTTGTTCTTCTTTGATTAATTTTTAATCACTCTGTTAACCAACCATTTATGACCATTGTGAATGTTGATCCGCTTTTGGCAGAAGAGCTATTTCAACACATCTGGCAGTTCCGCTTATTTAGCCAATCCGGTCTCACAACACTGGAAGGTGAGCCTTTACACATCGAATATCCCGGTCAGCATAACCGGCATGCAGGACCCGACTTTACTGCGGGAAGGATCCGTATCGGGGAAACACTGTGGGTGGGAAATGTAGAACTGCATCTGAAAACGTCCGACTGGTTCCGGCATGGGCACCAGTACAATCTGCAGTATCGCAATGTTATCCTGCATGTGGTATTTGAGCATGATATGCCTGGGGAGACGACTAACGGTATCCCTATCCTGGAACTGCAACCGGCGGTTCCGAAGTTGTTGTTACAGCGATATGAGTCGCTGCGGCAATCTGCCGCTTTTGTACCCTGTGCTGCTCAGATTACTGATGTACCGTCATTGATCTGGACATGCTGGAAAGACCGCCTGTTGGTGGAGCGGCTGGACCAAAAGGCTGACCTTCTGAAAGCCTGGCTGTTGCAAACACAGTACGACTGGGAAGAGGTGTGCTTTCGGGCTATGGCCAGGGCCACCGGTATGCCCGTCAATGCGGAGGTATTCCTGCAACTGGCCCAGTCCCTGCCTTATAAATTACTGCTTCGCCATCAGCATGATCTGTTCCGGCTGGAGGCGCTGTTATTCGGACAGGCAGGTATGCTGGATGATATAGCTACGGACCTTTATATGAAGAGCCTACAGCGGGAATACACCTATCTGCGGCACAAATACCGCCTTACGCCACTGGCTGCCCAGCACTGGAAGTGGCTGCGCATGCGTCCTGCATCTTTCCCAAGTATGAAGATCGCTTTCCTCGCCGCCCTGCTTCATAAGATCCCACACCTGTTTTCCAGGATGTTGGGTGCGTCTAATGCTGCCATGCTGGAAAAAATGCTCGAGGTCAGGCTACCCGATTACTGGCTCACCCATTACCGGTTTGGTAAACCTGTTGTCCGGACGCAGATGCCAGGTACCCGCGCTATCCATAATATCCTGATCAATACTGTGTTACCACTATTATACCTGTATGGCAGGGAGAAGGGCGATAGCCGCTATCAGGAGAAAGCTATTGCCTTTATGCGCCAGCTTCCCGCAGAGGAAAATCATGTTATGACTGGTTGGAATGCATTGAATATCAAGGCGGATTCTGCCGGGGAGAGTCAGGCGCTATTGCAGCTGAAACAATACTACTGTGATGAAAAACATTGTCTGAAGTGTGCCGTTGGGGCGAGGCTACTCCGGTCTGATATAGCCTGAGCGCCAGGTCCTTTAAGTCCACCTTTAAGGCATGTCAAAAGCATATCAAAGGCATGTCAAAGCCATGGATAAAGCGTACTTGTCGGGATACGTAACGGGTTTCAACCCTGGGAAACATCACAGGTTTCACCCCTGGGAAATCTGACGAATTTCCGTCGCTAATCATTCTGTAACCATTTCCGGATTATGGCGTTATATATACACGGGCGTGGGTTTACAGACAAAAACAAATTTACACATGACAGAAAAAACGTGTAGGTTTGTAACGGTAGGCATACCAATATAATGCCCCCTACGTTTATATAGCATAGCCTGGTGGCTATGCTCCCTTAACTAAACAAATCTATACAGGTGAAAAGACTATACTCATCCTTGCTTCTTCTGGTCATGGCGGGTAGTTTGTATGCCCAGGATTCGAATACGAATGGACTTTCCAAAAAAGAACAGCGGGAACAACGGAAACTGAAGCGCATTTCATTGTTCAAACAAATGGAAGAAGGAGAGAACCTGTATCAGAGGGAATTCTCAATAGGCGCGAGAATAAATACTGACGGCTGGACCGGATTATTTGAATTGGGTTACCGGAAGAGCAGGACCAAGGTGAACTATTTTCAGATTGAATTTGGTGAGAAAAAGAACCCTAAGGAAGATAAAAAGGCCGGACAACCAAAAGGTGTTGACCCTTATGGATTTATCTATTCAGAGAAACCCTACATATATGGCAAGCAGAATAATTTCTACCAGGTAAAACTGGGCGTAGGACAGCAAAGGCTGATAGGTGGTAAAGCCAATAAAAATGGCGTGCTTGTGAACGCGATCTATTACGGTGGCCTGTCTGTGGGTATGCTGAAACCGTATTATCTCAATATTGTTGATCCTAATACCGAACAGGGCATCCAGGTTAAATATGGGCAGAACCCTTTATATGACCAGGCATTCCTGGATAGAGCGTCTATTATAGGTGGTGCGGGATTTGGTAAAGGCTGGGGAGAGCTCAGTATCGTTCCCGGAGTACATGCAAAAACAGGCTTACGTTTCGACTGGGCCCGTTTCAATGAGGTGGTAAGCGCTCTGGAAGTAGGTGTGAATGCGGAGTACTACACCAAGGATATCAATATTATGATAGACCAGAATCCTAAGAAATTCTTCTTTAATGCATACATAGCTCTTCAGTTTGGAAAGCGTTGGGATAAGAAATAGAAGTATTAAATTTGTGTCCTAAAGAAAGGATCAGAGATGGAAGAAACACCGATTACAACAGCAACGCCATGCAGCACAGCACCTGCTGCCGCTGCTCCGAGAACCAAAAAACCGGACTGGCTGAGGGTTAAGTTGCCAATAGGAGAGAGTTATAAGCAGGTACGTAACCTGGTTGATACACATAAGTTACACACGATCTGTGAGAGCGGAAATTGCCCTAATATGGGCGAATGCTGGGGAGCTGGCACCGCTACCTTTATGATTCTGGGGAATATCTGTACCCGCAGCTGTGGTTTCTGTGCGGTAGCTACCGGCAGACCGGAAGCTGTGGATTGGGATGAACCTCAACGGGTTGCAGAAGCAATCTACCTCATGAAAGTGAAACACGCCGTGATCACCTCTGTAGACAGAGATGAGCTGAAAGATGGTGGTTCCATCATCTGGGCCAATACAATTAAAGCAGTCAGGTCACTGAATCCGGATACAACAATGGAAACATTGATCCCTGACTTCAGGGGACAGTGGGAAAACCTCCAACGCATCATTGATGTAGCGCCGGAAGTAGTGTCCCACAACCTCGAAACAGTGGAACGCCTCACCAAGCAGGTGCGTATCCAGGCTAAATACCACCGTAGCCTGGAGGTGATCCGTCGCTTGAAAGACGGAGGTATGCGTACCAAAAGCGGTATCATGCTCGGCCTTGGTGAAACTAAAGAAGAAGTGGTACAGGCCATGCAGGACCTGTACGATAATGGATGTGATGTGGTCACACTCGGACAATATCTTCAACCTACCCCAAAACATCTGCCGGTTGTCCGTTTTGTACACCCTGACGAGTTCGCAGAATTGCGTGAAATAGGATATAACATGGGCCTGGATTATGTTGAATCCGGACCATTGGTAAGATCTTCCTACCATGCAGAAAAACATATTCATAGTGGCCGTGCGGTGAGATGAATTTAAACTATCGTTTAAATTTACATCAGTGGTAACATGTTTCTGATTGCGAGTCATTATCTTTGCCGTGCAATTACGGGAAGGGTATAGCTATAATTCCCTTAACAGGAATTATAGCTATACCATTTGTCGGCTTTATCCCAAAAATTGTAAATCTACCGTTAACAACCTGAACCTACCTGTTTGCAGTTTGTGCATATGCTAAACTGTGCCCGTCGTTTGCCGAGATTCACTTTAGCATCGAAATCCAAAATAGATCATTATATATATACCGGACAATATCGTCGTTGTCCTCCGATTGGTGTAAAGAAGAATCTGATTGTCAAAACCTTTTATGAAAAGAGTATTTTATCTGACCGCCGTACTAAGTGCAGTGCTGTACAACGCACCCTCTTATGCGCAAAAGGTCTCCGATTCATTGCTTCCTCAGGCAACCTTGCAGGCTTGCATTCAGTATGCACTTAACCATCAGCCCGTTGTGAAACAGGCCAGACTGGATGAAGACATCACTGAATATACCATTAAAGGTAAGCTTGCCGATTGGTATCCTCAGGTTGGGCTGGACTACAATCTGTACCACTACCTGAAGATCCCGACTTCCTATTTCAACGGTAACTATGCCCAGATTGGCGTTGCAAACTCCTCTGCGGCCCTGTTCCAGTGGAACCAGAACCTGTTTAACCGCGATCTCCTGCTGGCTGGCAGAACCGCCCGCGACGTCCGTAAACAGGCCAAACAGAACACTGAAAGCTACCGGATCGATGTGGTGGCCAATGTTACCAAGGCTTATTTTGACCTCCTGCTGACCCAGAAGCAGATCGATGTGCTGAATGAAGACATCACCCGCCTGGAACGCAGTCTGAAGGACGCCTATAACCAATACCAGGGAGGACTGGTGGATAAGACCGACTACAAACGGGCTACCATCTCTCTCAACAATACCCGCGCTCAGAAAAAGACGGGGGAGGAGCAGCTCAAAGCCCGTGAGGCTTACCTGCGTCAGTTGATGGGATATCCTGCTGCCGGCTCACTGCCACTGGTATATGATACCGTCCAGATGGCACAGAATGTACAGCTGGATACTACTGTTACCGTGGCTTATGATAACAGGATTGAAATGCAGTTGCTGCAAACCCAGAAAGTATTACAGGAAGCGGAACTGAAGTACAATAAATGGAGTTTCCTACCTACTGTGTCAGCTTTTGCCAACTATAGCTTCAACTACCTGAACCCGGAATTCCCGAAATTATACAGCAACAACCTTCCAAGTTCCCAGGTAGGGCTGAAGCTGTCCCTGCCGATCTTCCAGGGCTCTAAACGTATCTACAATATCCGTCAGTCGGAATTGCAGATAAAACGCATAGATCTGGATGTGGAAAACCTGCGCAATCAGATCAATACGGAGTACACACAGGCGATGTCTACCTATAAGGCCAATTTCAACCAGTTTATGGTGATGAAAGAGAACGTGGACCTCGCCCAGGAAGTGTATAACCTCATCGAATTGCAATACCGGGAAGGTGTGAAAACCTATCTTGAGGTGATCACTGCTCAGACCGACCTCCGCTCAGCGCAGCTCAATTATTATAATGCAATGTACACTGTGCTGTCAAGCAAGGTAGATCTGCAAAGGGCACTGGGAACAATATCAACTAACTACTAATAAGGAAACTGGCCAGGCCAACAGCCTGGTCATTGAAAGGACAAATATTTTCAGATGAAAACAAAGCAACACATTCTCCTCATTGGCGCTACAGGCTTATTTTACCTGGCTTCCTGTAAAGGCCCGGCTCAGAAAGCAGCCATGGTATTGCCTCCTACACCGGTAAGCGTTGTTCCTGCCGTTACAGGCACCGCTGTCTATTACGATAAATATCCCGCTACTGTAGTGGCATTGAACCAGGTAGAACTGCGTGCACAGGTATCAGGATATATTACCGGCATTTTCTTCAAAGAAGGTGAAGTGGTACAGAAAGGAAAACCGCTCTATGAAATAGACCGCCGTAAGTACGAAGCTTCTTACCGTCAGGCAGAAGCAAGCATTGCCCAGGCAAAGGCGAATCTTACCAAGGCGCAGAAAGATGCAGACCGTTACCATAAACTGGCAGAGCAGGATGCGATTGCCCGTCAGACGTTGGACAATGCGGATGCAGCGCTGGACGTAAGCCGCAGCCAGCTGGCCGCAGCTGAAGCATCGTTACTGGCAGCACGTACAGATCTCGATTACTCCATTATAAAAGCGCCTTTCACTGGCCGTATAGGTATTTCACAGGTGAAACTGGGCGCACAGGTGAGTGCAGGAACCACATTGTTGAATACAATGTCTTCCGAAAACCCTATCGCAGTAGATTTCGTGGTAAATGAAAATGATATTCCACGCTTCTCTGCCCTGCAGGGTAAGGCAGTAGCCGCTGGTGATTCTACTTTCCGCCTGCAGCTGCCTAATGGAAAACCATATGATGAACCAGGCCGTATCGCTGTCATTGACCGCGGCGTGGATAACCTGACTGCTACCATCAAAGTACGTATCGAATTCAACAACCCTAAAGGCGAACTGAAAGAAGGGATGAGCGGTGTAATGAATGTCCTGAACGATCAGTCAGGCGATCGCGTGATCATTCCTTACAAATCAGTGGTAGAACAGATGGGCGAATTCTTCGTATTCGTTGCGAAAGATACCGTTGCAGAGCAGCGTAAAATACATCTCGGTCCTCGTATGAGAGACAGGATCGTAGTGATGGACGGTGTACAACAGGGAGACCTGATCGTGACCGAAGGGCTGAACCGTTTACGCGATGGTGGTAAAATTGATACCACTACCGTGAAAAAAGCTCCGGATGCAGCCGCCAAGAAATAGATAACAGTTTGAGTTTGAATCAATAGAAGAAGAAACATGATTGCAAATACTTTTATACGCAGACCGGTTACCGCAATAGTGATATCTGTTGTGCTGGTGCTGGTGGGCTTGCTGGCCATGAACAGCCTGCCGATTGGTCAGTACCCGGAAATTTCTCCTCCCACTGTACAGGTAACTGGCACCTATATCGGTGCGGATGCCCAGACCGTTGAACAAACAACGGCCACTCCTGTGGAAGTACAGGTGAATGGTACGCCCGGTATGACCTATATGACCAGTAATAGTACCAACAGTGGGGCTATGAGCTTGACCGTTAACTTTGAGGTAGGTACCGATATCAATATCGCGGCGCTGGACGTACAGAACCGCGTAGGTATCGCACAGCCAACCCTGCCTCAGGAAGTACAACGTCTGGGTCTTACAGTAAGAAAGCGTAATCCCAGTATCCTCATGCTGGTGGCTTTATATTCTCCCAATGGAACACACGACGTAACATTCCTTGATAACTATACCAACGTATACATCAAAGACGCCTTGCTGCGTGCGAAAGGGGTGGGTGATATCTTCACCCGTGCTGACGATTTCAGTATGCGTATATGGCTGAAACCCGACAAGCTGGCCCAGATGGGAGTAACAGCAGAGGAAGTAAGAGCAGCTATCACTGAACAGAATGCGCAGATCTCCGCTGGTACAGTAGGAGCCCCTCCGCAGAAAACCGGGCAAACATATGAGTATACCATTTTCGTAAAAGGCCGTCTCGTTACAGCTGAGGAATTTGGTAACATCATTATCAAAACCCGTCCGGAAGATGGCGCAGTTGTATACCTGAAAGATGTAGCCCGCGTACAGCTGGGCAAATTCAGCTACAGTAACAACTCTTATGTAGATGGTAAAAGGGCTTCCTACCTGCTGGTATACCAGGCTCCGGGCAGTAACGCGATCGAGACTGCAGAAGCAGTATATGAAACAATGGCTCAGCTGAAAAAATCCTTCCCTAAGGATGTAGACTATGTAGTACCGTTCGAATCAGTTTCCGTTATCCAGGTGTCTATCCATGAGGTAGTGGAAACACTGCTGGAAGCCTTGGCGCTGGTGGTAGTCGTGGTGTTCCTCTTCCTGCAAAGCTGGAGGGCGACTATTATTCCCGTACTGGCAATCCCGGTGTCCATTATCGCGACATTCATTTTCTTCATACCACTCGGATTTACCATCAATACCCTGACCCTGTTCGGTTTCGTACTGGCCATTGGTATAGTGGTGGATGATGCCATTGTGGTGGTGGAAGCGGTCCAGCATAATATGGACCATGAGCAGATGACGCCGAAGGAGGCTACCTATGCAGCGATGCAGGAGATTTCCGGACCGGTGATCGCTATTGCGCTGATCCTGGCCGCGGTATTCGTACCGGTAGGATTTATACCAGGTATCGTAGGACGTCTCTACCAGCAGTTTGCGATCACTATCGCTATCTCCGTATTGATCTCCGCTTTCGTGGCATTATCCCTCACGCCGGCATTATGTACGCTGATTCTGCGACCAATGCACCTGGATAAGGATTCCAAGGGTCTGAACAAATTCTTCTTCAAATTCAATACATGGTTTAGTCATGTAACCAGCCGTTACTCACTGGGTGTAAAGAAAAGTATCCGCGGAGCGCGATATTTGCTGATACTCCTGATCTGTATCGTGGTAGGTACTGTGATGTTATTCAGGGGGAAACCTACAGGCTTTATTCCTACGGAAGATGATGGCCGTATATACATCACTTTTGACCTGCCGGAATCAGCTTCTACTGAGCGTACTATCTCAGTAATGACACAGATGATGCATTCACTGGATAGCGTAAAAGCGATCGGTCACTACGCAGCCCTCGGCGGTCTGAACGTAGTAAGCTTCGCAACGAAATCCAACAGTGGCACCATCTTCTGTCAGCTGAGACCATGGGATGAACGTAAGGATAAATCACAGCAGATATTTGCGCTTGTGGGACAGTTACAGGCAAGACTATCAAGATTTAAAGAGGCCAATGTGGTAGTAATTCCTCCGCCGGCTATCCCGGGTCTGGGTTCTACAGCAGGTTTCTCCTTCATCCTTCAGCAGCGGGCCGGTGGTGGCGATATTAAGGAATTTGAAGGCGTATTGCAGAAATTCACAATGGCCATCAACCAGCGTCCGGAAATAGCAAGGGCATTCTCCTTCTTTACCGCACGTACTCCTGGTTACCAGCTGGAAATAGATCGTGAAAAAGCCAAGAAGATGGGTGTACAGATATCCTCTATCGCTACTGCGTTACAGACATATCTGGGTAGTGCGTATGTGAACGATTTCACAGTATACGGACGTAACTTCCGTGTGGTAACACAAGCTGACTCCACTTACCGTGGCGATATCAAAGATCTGTCCCAATACTTTGTCCGTAACTCTTCTGGTACAATGGTGCCGTTGAGTGCGTTGACATCCTATAAAGTGACAGAAAGCGCGCCGGTAATTTCGCACTATAACCTCTTCCGCTCCGCAGAAATAAATGGTAGCCCTGCTCCTGGTTATAGTAGTGGTGACGCCATCAAGGCACTGCAGGAAGTTGCTGCACAGGTACTGCCTGAAGGTTATGGATATGAGTTCTCCGGTTTGAGCCGTGAGGAGCTACTGTCAGGATCGAAGACGGTTTACATTTTCGCGCTGTCTATCGTATTCGTATTCCTCTTCCTGGCAGCCCTTTATGAAAGCTGGTCCGTACCATTCTCCGTACTGCTGGCCGTACCTATCGGAGCCTTTGGTGCGATCCTGACGCTGACTTTTCTGCCAAGCCTGACCAACAACGTGTACGCGCAGATTGGTTTGATCACACTGATTGGTCTGTCAGCAAAGAACGCGATCCTGATCGTGGAATTTGCGAAAGAACGTGTGGACAGGGGGATGGAACTGGTAACCGCAACGGTGGAAGCGGCCAAGCTGCGTTTGCGTCCTATCATCATGACGTCTCTGGCATTCCTGTTAGGTATTATGCCGCTGGTAGTATCCAGTGGTGCAGGTGCAGAATCCCGTAAAACAATGGGTTGGACAGTGTTAGGTGGTATGTTTACCGCTACCTTCCTGGCTATCTTTATTGTACCGGTATTGTTTGTAACTATTACCCGCCTGGCTTACGGTAAAGAGAAACTGAAGGCTATGCAGGACAATTATAAAGCAATGCAGCATCACGATGTATAAACGGAAAACTATTGCATAGAAAAGGCGGCTCGTGCTTACGGGCCGCCTTTATTTATTTAGAACTATTCTGGGCTTATTTGATGGTCATGGCAAAAAAGATTACTGATGCCAGAATGGATGTGGCAATCATTACCAACAGGGCAATGAGTAATATCTTCCAGCCGATATGTACTCTCATCTGGTGAGATGGAGGTACGATATCTTCAAAACGGACAGCTTTTCTCTTTGTATACCAGTTAGAAGTAACAGCAGGTGCTCCGGTTTCTAATGCAATCTTTTGCAGAATATCCGTTTTCAGGTGAGCAGGAGGCAAGGCCGCTTCTTTGAAGGCCAGGCGCTCAAGCTTACGCTCGATCTCCTCTTTTTCGGTCTGTAGTTCCGGGAAAATATCCAGATAGAACTCATACTCAGATTCTTCTTCCGGTGTAGCGAATCCAAGGAGTACTTTTTCGAGATTTCCATCTGATATGTAACGCTCGTAGTCCATAGTTGTGATGAGGGTATTTTCTCAAGTTAACACATCCGCCTACGGGGGATGGAGAAATATGCTTATTTATCCGTTCTGCGAATTTGGTGAAAAACTTAGAGAAAAAGTTGTCCAAACTAGCGAAATGGTGAACAGTAGTAAAAAATGTAAAAAACCGGTCTGAAGGGAAGTTCTCAGACCGGTTTTACTTTGACAGATTATTTTAGTTTGTTTTCTTCTTGTTGAACAGGTTACCGATCGTGTTCTTTACAGCCTGTCCTGCCTGTTTGCCGGCATCCTGTAAAGGAGCTGATTTAGTACCAGTTGTATCTTTCTGGCCGGTCAGCTGTTTCGTGATCTCATTTTTTACACCCGCAATGGCATTGTTCTTCACTGATGTCAAGGTATCCTTCAGGGCTGTTTTCACAGTATCCACCTTATTCTTTACAAGTGTGGATGCCTGGTCTTTCAGGTTGTTCAGCGTACCTGAAGCAGTTTCCTGCAGGTCAGTCTTGTACGTTGGTTTCATGATATTACCACCCAGTAGTACATTCAGGTGAACGCTGTCGCTAACGTTAACAGGAATACCTTTGCTGCTTGCTTTTGACGCCAGGCTGGTGATCAGGGCATCGCCCTGTTTGCCGATCACGCTGCGTGGGAGGGTCATCTGCAGGGTATAGTCCAGTGACTGGTCGAAGCCATGAGAACCGCCTACCAGCATGCTGATATTACTGAAATTCACTTTGAACGGATTTACTTTCACGCGGCCGTTCTCAAAAGCGAAATAGGTCTTGATATCCTTCAGGGAAAGATTTTTCAGCTGGGTAACGTTCAGTGTACTAGCCAGTTGGTCCACCGGTGCAAATTTCTGCAATGCACCTTCCAGTACCAGCAGGTCGCCGTCGCCGGTCAGGCTGCTCAACAGCGGCATCATATCTTTTCCCAGTTTGCCGGTGAGTTCCAGCTTGGAATTGATCTTACCATTCAGGAACTTACCCACAGGCATGAGGGCCTGTACAGTGTTGAAGGCATTGAAAGTCTGCTGCACGTCTACGTTCTGTACGTTGTAGGACATATTGATGTCCGGAGTTGTCTTACTGTTTTTAGTGCTATAGCTACCATTTACTTCCATGTTACCTTGCAGGGCATTTGCCTTGATCTGCTGCATGGAAACGGTTTCGTCTTTCAGTAACAGGTTACCGGAAAGGTTGGACATATCCAGTTTATCGTAATGCACTTTATCTACCTGTGCCTGTAAAGCGAAGTTCAGGTTGGCCGGAACAGCGAAAGGAGCGCTGGCGGTATCAGCAGGTTTTTCAGCTGTTGTTGTTTCAGTGGTGCCCATCCATTTGTCCAGGTTCACCTGATCTGCTTTAACAGCCAGTTTACCGTCTAGCGGCTGATTTTTCAGTACGTAGGCCAGCATATTATTCACTTCACCGTTTGCCTGGAAGTTAGTACCCAGGTATTGTCCGTCGAACTTAGATACGGTTACATTCTTCGGATTGAACTGCATGGCGAGGGTGTTCACCTTTACACCATCTGGATAATCCTTACTGCGGTACAGCAGATTGCTTACCAGGATGTTTCCTGCAGCATAGAATTTATCGTATGCCTGTTTCTCAATAGCGCTCATATTTCCTTTTGCGCTTACATCTGCATCTACCAAACCACTCAGGGCGGTACCTTCATCCAGTTTTACAAACTGGGATACTTTGGAGAGGTCCAGTTTACCTTTTGCAGCACCATCCACATACATGTCGGAGATAGGCGTTTTTACCAGCAGGCGCATATCCAACGGGGTATTGTCCATTTCTACGTGTGCAGAAGACATGTCTACCACAGTATGATCGGGAACACCATCTGGGTTCTTCACGCTCATTTTAACCTGGATATTCTTCACTGGTTTAGGCAGATCAGGATATTGGAAGAAACCATCCTTTACGGCCAGGTTCAGACCAAAGGCAGGCATCTGGGTGGCGCTGTAGGTGCCTTTTACGTAACCGTCAAAAGCAGCGGTACCCTCAGTCTTGATTTTGTCGAAATCCTGCATGAAAATAGCCGGTACGAGAGAGAGGATATCTTTGAATTTAGTAGATGGCGCCTTCATGGCAAGGTCCATACCATAAGTGCTGTCATTCACCAGTTTAAAGAAGCCCTGGAAAGCCAGTTCCAGGTTATTCAGTGTAGCCTTTCCTTTCTGGAAGGTATAAGTGCTGGTTTTGTTATCTACCTGTATATCAGCGTCCATGGTTGTTTTGGTACGCAGCAGGTAGGGGATGAGCCCATAGCGGAAGGTAATACCTTCAGCCTGGGTGTTGGTCTGCAGGGTAAAAAGGTCCTGTGTGAAGTCGCCTTTTCCCTGGTGGTCCAATCCTTCTATTAGTAAAGCCATATCACCCTGCTGATCATCATAGCGGATGGTGGCATCTTCGATACTATATTTCTGGAGGTTCAGGGCGAATTTGGAGGAGGCGGTATCTGCCGGAGTAGCCTGTACGGTATCAGGCTTCATAATATCCCAGTTCACCAGTCCCTGTTTATTGATAATAGCGTGTACTCTTGGTTCCTGGATGCTTACGTTGTAAATATCCATTTTATCTCCTTTGATAACGCTCATAAGGTTCAGTGCGAGGTCGATCTTCTTTATTGAAACCAGTGTATCGCCAGCAAAAGGGGCACGGTTTACAACGCTCAGGTCTTCCAATGCTACAGCCAGTCTGGGGAAATGTCTTATAAGGCTGATATCCACATCTTTAAAGTCGACGTCTGCAACGAGTTGCTTGTTCAGTTCCGTCTTTACGAGAGACATGATCTTGCCTTTGAAGAAGTAAGGGATGGCAATTGCTGCTATAACCAATACCAGCAAGAAGATTCCTACGATTTTGAGGATTTTTTTGAACATGTTTTAGATAAATGTTTTTTATTATGTATGAAGGTAACAAGGAAAACCCGTATTCGAAAGTTTGATTTAGGTTAAATTTGCCCCGTGAAATTAATACAATCTTTATTATGACGCCGGAACGCAGGGAAAGGTTACTATCCGTATTAAATAAAAGACAGGCAGGTCTTACCGTTGTACTGGAAAATGTACAGGACCCGCACAATATTTCAGCTGTAATGCGTACCTGTGATGCCGTAGGTATCCAGGAGATCTATGTTCTGAACAACAAGATCGCCCGGCATAAGAAATGGGGCGCCAGGAGTTCCTCCAGCGCTGCCAAATGGCTGACCATTCATCAGTTCTCCGATACGGCAGAATGTGTAGCTGCTCTCCGACAAAAATATGATAAGATCTTTACCACACATCTTGCTGCGGATGCAGTGAGCCTGTACGAGATTGATTTCACCGGTTCAGTGGCGTTAGTATTTGGGAATGAACATGACGGTGTAAGTGACGAGGTCCGTGCACTGGCAGATGGGAATTTTATCATTCCCCAGGTAGGGATTATTAAGTCGCTGAATATATCTGTAGCGTGTGCGGTGAGTATTTATGAGGCGTTAAGGCAAAGGACAATTGCGGGTTGTTATGAAAAGAGAAATCTGCCAGATGGGCAGTTTGAAGCGTTACTGGAGAAATGGGGATTTGAGGAAGAGGAATAAACTTCAGTATTATTCAATAAAAAAGGCGCTTATACATGATGCATAAGCGCCTTTTTTATTGAATATATCTTATCTGGCAGCTGTTCCGGGTTGCACAATAGCCAGCTTCGTCCGTTTTACTTCTTCGAGGTAAGGATTCCTGTGAGTCTCTATGAACTGCTTCTTTGCATCACGGCAGGAACTCACACCTCCAATAAATTTCAGGGTCCTGATGTAATACCAGGCGAGATCAATTTGCCCTGGTAAAAAGCCCGACCTTGCACTGGCAGGATAAAGATGATGGTTGTTATGCCATTCTCCTGCAACGATTCCCGGCCACCACTGATTGATGGACTTATCTTTTGTATTAAAGTCAAACCCAACTACTTGCTTATCTTCTCCCTTAGCATGCCCTTCATAATTGAAAGTTCTTACACCTACGCCCCATACACAGGCGCCAGCCAGCAGTGCTGCTACCAGGTAAAATCCGCCAATAAGGTAAAATACAGCGATCCAAAATGCCCAGTTTGCAAATGTGGTAATCACCGTTCTTAAAGGGTGTGCTACAGATCCCCATTTAAGATAGCCTTCATAGCTATTGGCTTTTACGCCTGTATGGCTTAACATAGCCGCTACTTTTTTATAATCTTCTTCACTTAGATTTTTAGCTATTGGCTGATGGTTGGCATCTGCCAGGAAGCAGTATAAAAAGCCACCCTCTGCATTATAGGGATCACCTGGTTCATCTGACAAAGCATGATGCACATGGTGTGATACAACATAAACTTCTTCTGCCAGCATCTTAATTACGAGGTTAGCTGTAAGAAAGCGCCAGAATTTATTGCTGAACTGGTAAGCCTGGTGAGTACCATAGCGGTGGTACCAGATGGTGCCATGTGTCCCAATGAAAATCATCCCATACACAAAAGCCGCCAGCAAATACCAGATATTAAAATCCTGTACCTGCATCACAGTAAAAATAATGACGAACGGAGCAAGCAGCAGAATACAGAGCCAGGAGAAAAACGGCAGCCAGTTTTTACGGGAGGCCATAATATTAATTCTGCGGAAAAATTCGGTAAACAGTTGTCTAACAGTTGGCTTCACAAGTAAACCATTGCTGTCTTTCCAACCATAGCTGGGAACAGCCAATACATTCTCAATAAATGACATACTTTTAGTATAAACAGTTGTAAATAAGTTTCATAGGACCCACCAAAGGAAAAAAGGAGACTAATGTGAGAGCAATAAAGGAAAGAATAATAGTTATACTACAATGTAAAAAATATAATTCGCATACAAGATGGCTCTAATCATTGATCTGAGCTAAATATAAGCATAAATCACAGATCTATATGTTAAAGTTATCAAAATGTGTGGAATGGAGCGGGCAGGACTGCCAACGATTGTCTAAATCTTTACCCCACTTTTCTCCTGCATTTCTTCAAATACATGCTGAATACAAATCTTTACAATTGCCTCCATCTCATCTTTTGTTAATGCTTCCGGATATTTTTTAGTGGTGAGAACCAGGCCTTTGTAACCGACAATGTATTCATATTTTTCAAATTGCACGTTGATCAAAGATTCTACGGAAAATGAGGTGCTCTCATTGCGCTTGAAGTCAATAAGCGAATATTGCAGCGAAAGGCTATGGATTATGTCTTTATCGTGACTAGCCTCAAATTCAAGTATAAAACCAGGAAACCCTGATACAGAATTATATGCAGTTTCGTTGAATAACTTTCTGTTAATGATAGGCGTTTCCTGTGTTTTCCAGAAGAGATCATTAAACTGCTCGTGTTGGTATTTAAATAGCAAAAACAGTTGTCCTATTGAATTGGCATATAGATGATTGATATCAATATTATCACGATTGGCAGTTTCGGATTTTTTATTTGTCAAATGTTTTCTCCAAATGTCAATCTGTTTTTTCAGATCGTCATTTTCTAATACGGATAGTCCTTTTGCCGCATTTATGCTCAAATCGAGACTCCATATCAGTTGTTGAGAAATATATTCTATAAAAGGTTCCGGATTCCCGCTATCTGCGTCAGCCAACACCTGCAAATACTCTTTTTTATTTGCAGACTTAATCACTACAGGAGGGAGGTCATGCCTAAACAAAACATAATTCATCAACAACCTCGATAGCCTTCCATTACCATCATCAAACGGATGTATACGCACAAAATGATAATGCAGCATCGCTGCTAACACTACAGGATGTAGCTCATTCTTTTCCTCTTCTTCCCGCAACCACATCATTAATTCTCCCATCTTTATCGGCGTCTCTTCCGGAGATGCATAATGGAACATTTCTCCGTTTGGCAGACGTACAGAATTAGGATATTCTTTGTAATTCCCTACTTTGATTTCACGCCGTGTATGCTGCCCATCCTGCGTGATAGCATCTTTCCAGAAAGGACGAACTAATAATAGTGAGTGCAGATTTTTAATGACAGTTTCATTCAATGGTCTTTCATGATCAGTCGCTAACTCTTTTATCAGCTCATAGGCAACATCATGGCCTTTCATTTCTTCATATTCCCTTAGCTCGTGATTCCCTGTTGTTCTGTCGAAGATCAGTAATAGCTCCGTTTCGCCATATGTAAGTGTATTACCTTCCAGGTGATTGGAATTGTAGTTGAATTCCAGCCTGAACTTTTTGTCAAGTCTTTGCTGGTATTCAGCTTTCATGGGAAGAAGTTGCCTTAACTGTTCAGTTAACAGTGTTACTTTTTCAACGCCGGATGTCATCTGCCATAATTTGTTTAAAATTACCCAATTGAGATAAAGCGGAGAAATTCATTTACTCAATCCCATAGAGTACTCATCCATTCTGTTCATTATTCTCCTTAAATTACTATTGATATACCCTAAATGTTGACTCAAAACCCAATCTCCATGAAAGCACTATCTATGTCCCTGCTTTTCGTTTTGGCATCGTTCGTATTTTCATCATTTAAGCCACTGCCGGCGGCCATGACTACAAGCACAGCGAAATTCGCTGCTGATGGCACACTCGTTGGTTACCAGATCGATGGTACATCGTATGCTTATTTCTTTTCTGCAGATCTTTCTGCCACTTCTCCTTACCCGATCACACAAATTTCTGTGTCCCGTTTATCAGGAGAATCATTAACGGTAGTAGGATTTTCCGGAAGTGTTGTACGTGCACCATTCCTGCATTTCAACATCAATGGAACAGCTACAGTAACATTCATCGACAATGGCACAACGGTAACAAAGAACCTGACAGGATTTATTGAAGGTGGTATCCTTGAATAAGCCTTCTAAGCCGTAAAAAGAGAAACGCCGTTCGTTTATAGCGAACGGCGTTTCTTATAATGATAGCTGTTATTTCATCATGCACTGCAGGTTACACAACCTTCTTCCATCGTACATACCGCACCTTCTACAAATTCAACTTCATCCAGTTTGGAATCAACAGTTGATTTCGCATTTTTTGCTTCTGCTTTCTTTTCCACCATTGGTTCCATCTGCTGACCACCTTGTTTCTCAACAGTGAACTGTACCGCCTGTGCAGCAGCTTGTGTACGCAGGTAGTACATACCTGTTTTCAGACCTTTCTTCCATGCGTAGAAGTGCATAGAGGTCAGTTTAGCTGCAGATGGTGTGTCAACGAACAGGTTCAGTGACTGTGACTGGCAGATGAATGCACCGCGATCTGCTGCCATGTCGATGATAGTACGCTGTTTGATCTCCCACACTGTTTTGTACAGCTCTTTGATCTGCGTTGGGATCTCCGGAATATGCTGGATAGATCCGTTGGAAGTAATGATCTTGTTCTTCATATCATTATCCCACAGTCCCAGTTCTACCAGGTCTTTCAGCAGGTGTTTATTTACTACTACGAACTCACCGCTCAATACGCGACGGGTGTAGATGTTTGAAGTGTAAGGCTCAAAACATTCGTTGTTACCCAGGATCTGAGAAGTAGATGCAGTAGGCATTGGCGCCAGCAACAGGGAGTTGCGGATACCATGTTTCTTGATCTCGCCTTTCAGCGCTGTCCAGTCCCAACGTGGAGATGGTGTTACACCCCACATATCGAACTGCAGGATACCTTTAGATGCAGGTGAACCTTCGTAAGTTTCATAAGCGCCGTCTTGTATAGCCAGGTCTTTGGATGCAGTCAGTGCAGCAAAGTAGATGGTTTCAAAGATCTCACTGTTCAGTTGTTTCGCTTCTTCACTTTCGAATGGATAACGCATCAGGATAAAGGCATCAGCCAGACCCTGTACGCCCAGACCGATAGGACGGTGACGCAGGTTACTGTTACGTGCTTCATCAACAGGGTAGAAGTTGTTGTCGATGATACGGTTCAGGTTCAGCGCAGCCTGATAAGTTACTTCATATAATTTCTCATGATCGAATTTACCATCTATCACGAAGCGTGGTAATGCCAGTGAAGCCAGGTTACATACTGCTACTTCATTTGCATCGGTATATTCAATGATCTCTGTACACAGGTTGGAACTCTTGATAGTACCCAGGTTCTGCTGATTGGATTTGCGGTTAGCTGAATCTTTATACAGCAGATAAGGAGTACCGGTTTCGATCTGTGCATCGAGTATAGCAAACCAGAGGTCCTGTGCTTTTACTGTTTTACGTGCACGTTTCTCCTGCTCATATTTTGAGTAGAGTTTTTCGAACTCTTCACCCCAGCACTCATGCAGTCCTGGTGCTTCATGAGGACAGAACAGGCTCCACTCGCCATTTTCCTCTACACGTTTCATGAACAGGTCAGGCATCCACAGCGCGTAGAAGAGGTCTCTTGCACGCATCTCTTCCTTACCGTGGTTCTTACGCAGGTCGAGGAATTCGAAGATGTCAGCATGCCATGGTTCCAGGTAGATAGCGAAAGCGCCTTTACGTTTACCACCGCCCTGGTCTACATAACGTGCAGTATCGTTGAATACACGCAGCATCGGGATGATGCCATTAGAAGTACCGTTAGTACCACTGATGTAAGAACCGGTAGCACGGATATTATGAATGCTCAGACCAATACCGCCAGCGCTCTGGGAAATCTTTGCAGTCTGTTTCAGTGTATCGTAGATACCCTCGATACTGTCGTCCTGCATGGTGAGCAGGAAGCAGCTGGACATCTGTGGTTTAGGTGTACCAGCATTGAAGAGGGTAGGAGTAGCGTGTGTGAACCAGCGCTCACTCATCAGGTTGTATGTCTTGATAGCAGACTCGATATCTGTTTTATGAATACCAACAGATACACGCATGAACATATGCTGCGGACGTTCTGCTACTTTACCATCTACTTTCAGCAGATAAGAGCGTTCCAGTGTTTTGAAACCGAAATAATCGAACGCAAAATCACGGTCATAGATGATGCTGGAATCCAGGATCTCAGCATTTTTTCTGATGATCTCATATACATCGTCAGCAATCAGCGGAGCAGGTTTACCTACTTTAGGATCGATGTATTCATACAGCGTCTTCATTGTTTTAGAGAATGATTTCACTGTATTTTTATGGAGATTGCTCACCGCAATGCGCGATGCAAGCAAGGCATAGTCAGGATGTTTTGTAGTAAGCGATGCTGCTGTTTCTGCAGCCAGATTATCAAGCTCGCTTGTAGTCACTCCGTCATATAAACCCTGTATCACTTTCTTAGCTACATCGATAGCATCTACATATTCCGCATTCAGTCCGTAGCAGAGCTTTTCGACACGAGCAGTAATCTTGTCAAACTTAACAGCTTCTTTGTGGCCGTCGCGCTTAATTACAAACATGGGTAAGTGAATTTAAGAGGTTGAGTAATATATGAATTATGGTTAGTTGGCAAATTGTGCAATAGCATGCAATTATTATGCCTTTATTAGAAATCTTCGTCCAGGCTGAAGGTTTGTGTATCCTTGCCAGACATCACACCTGCTTTCTGGTAGTCGCCCACTCTCTTTTCAAAGAAGTTGGTCTTACCCTGCAGGGAAATCATTTCCATAAAGTCAAACGGATTTGCCGTATTAAATATTTTAGCATAGCCCAGTTCACTTAACCAGCGGTCAGCAACAAACTCGATATATTCGGCCATTAGTTTGCTGTTCATTCCGATCAGTGCTACAGGTAATGCATCGATGATAAATTCTTTTTCAATGGAAACAGCATCACGGATGATCGTGTGTACCTGCTCCTCAGATAATTTGTTTTCCAGCATGCTATATAACAGACAGGCAAACTCACAGTGCAATCCTTCATCACGGCTGATCAGCTCATTGGAGAAGGTCAGTCCCGGCATTAATCCTCTCTTCTTGAGCCAGAAGATAGAGCAGAAACTACCACTGAAGAAGATACCTTCCACAGCTGCAAATGCTACCAGGCGCTCAGCGAAGTTGCCATTCTCGATCCAGCGGAGTGCCCACTCTGCTTTTCTCTTTACTGCAGGTACAGTATCAATAGCATGGAACAGACGATCCTTTTCTGACGGATCCTTTACATAAGTATCTATTAGTAACGCATATGTTTCCGAGTGAATGTTTTCCATCATGATCTGGAAACCATAGAAGCAACGAGCTTCCGGTAACTGCACTTCGCTCATGAAGTTAACAGCCAGGTTCTCATTCACAATACCATCACTTGCGGCAAAAAAAGCTAATACGTGTGTAATGAAATGACGTTCCCCATCATTCAGATTATTCCAGTCCTTCATGTCTGCACTCAGATCAATCTCCTCTGCTGTCCAGAAACTTGCCTCATGTTGCTTGTACTTCTCCCATACCTTCGGATAGTTGATAGGCAGCAGTACAAATCTGTCTTTGTTTTCCTTTAAAAGCAGTTCATTCTCTAAATTCATCACTCAGTAAATTTTATATGGTTAACGTATACAGATAGAAAGGACATGACGGAGATGTTATTCCCACGTTATATAGTATTGAACCCTTTCTTGATACCCTTTGATACGTGCGTGTTCCGACCGAATTTCATGTGCCTGCTGGTTGTAAAAGTCCTGCCTGGCTACCGGGGGGTGTTCATTCATATCCCTGGAGACTAACAATCGTGTCGTGAACTGATACAAATGTACACATGAATGAAAACCCGCCACTTTTTAGTTTTTAACAGCCTGTGGAAAAACAGCTGATGAATTTCGAAGACATACTATGATAGCGCGCTCAGGCGAAAAGGGATTATTGGTAAATTTATAATCCACATCTTCCGCACAGCAACTTATTTAAGTAGCGGGATATGGGCCGAAAGTTTTGTTAAATCCTCCCGTGGAAATTGACTTTCAGCTATTTATTACACATATTTACAAATAAATTATATTTCTTCTGATGGCATCTCATGTATTAAGTCTTCGCCATATTATTAAATCTTATCATGATACAGTGGTGCTGGATATCCCTAACCTCGAACTGGACTATGGTGTCTATTGGTTGTTAGGAGGGAATGGAGCCGGCAAAACTACTTCCATGAAAGTCATGGCCGGACTGATTCCATTCCGGGGCGATATCCTGGTGGAGAACAATATCAGCTGTAATAAACAGCCTGTACAATACCGCCGCCTGGTCAATTACGCAGAGGCAGAGCCCCTGTACCCGGGTTTTATAACCGGTAGCGACCTGGTATCCCTGTATGTAAAAACCAAGGGGAAAG
Organism: Chitinophaga ginsengisoli; assembly: GCF_003014595.1. Classification (GTDB taxonomy): domain Bacteria; phylum Bacteroidota; class Bacteroidia; order Chitinophagales; family Chitinophagaceae; genus Chitinophaga; species Chitinophaga ginsengisoli. The sequence goes on from NZ_PYGK01000006.1 coordinate 365,536, forward strand.
GGTATAAGGATATCCAGGAAGTGATTGACCTGCTGGGTGTTGCATCGTTTATCCACCAGCCGGTGAGCAGCTATTCCAGTGGTATGTTGAAAAAGGTATCCCTGCTGTTGGCTTTTACCGGTACACCCAAAGTGATCCTACTGGATGAACCTTTAATTACACTTGATACACAATCACTTCCACTGTTATACACATTGGTAGATGAATTTCACCAACAATATGGCGTCACTTTTTGCATCACCTCCCATCAGCCGGTAACTGCCGGATCAATCCACCTGAAGGTAGAAGGGAAAAATATTGTGAAGGTCTAACTTATCCCCAATGGCTTTATCCAAGATATTCACAATACGCTATTATGCGAAGAACACAGGGTTTTTCCTGGTGATATTTTATTTCTTTTTTGGCATCGTTCCCGGCGGACAACTGCTTTCCTATCACCATACGCTCATAAAAGGCTTTACCGGTAGTATGGACTTCCTGGCACTGGTTTGCCTGGCCTGGTTGTTGTATAATCTGAAGTGCATTGCTTTTGTCGTGAATGTGTTATCCACAAAAGAACATACTTTCCTTTACGGCACCCTGGGATTGCTCGATGGTGTTACAAAATGGCGCACCTGGTTATGGCTGCACATGAACCTTTATGCACCTGTATTAATATACAGCTGCATTGCTGCGGGAATAGCCATCCAGTTACATTTTTATCCTTCGGCTGTCATTATAGGTCTGTTCAATATTATTATGCTCATCGCACCACTATGGCTCTATGATCATAAAATGAAACATCCCGGTACGGTATCCTTCCTTGCGCGGTGGCAGCAATGGTTGAATAAGACGATCAGGAAGTCTCTCTGGGCACTGTATGGTTATGAACTGCTGAATAACAATATAAAGTCGCTGGCAATTGCCAAGGTGGTATCAGGTCTGGTGGTTATTGCTACCTGTTCATTGATGGGGACATATGACGAACGTTTCATCCTGGTGGGTTTCCTGGTATGTATTCTGGCTCAGGTAATACTGATATATAATCACAGGCGCTTTGATGATCTTTATCTCTCCCTGCTGCCACAATTGCCTGTGCCGGTGTGGAAAAGATACCTTCAAACGGGCTTACTGTATTTAGTACTATTACTGCCGGAAAGTATCCTGCTGGCATATAAAGTATGGCAACAAGCGGCGCCGGCGCACCTCATCATGCTGGTGGCTACAGGTGTATCTGTTTTAATGTTGTTACGCAGCTTACTGTATTTTCCACGTATGGACCAGGACAGGTATTTCCGCTGGGTGCTGATCATTATCGTAAGCCTGCTTTTTCTGGGACTGGCCCGTTTATATTGGTATGGAATTATCCTGCTGCAGGTACCTGCCTATACTATTTTTTACAATAGGTATTACCGTTATGAAGCTCCACTGGAAAAGGTGGATTAGATACTCACTTTCAAAGTGAAAATATGGGTATATTCGTCCGGAGATCTCAGACAGGGGCACAGGACACAAACATATTTTAACCATTAACTATGGGTTTCTTATCAAAAATCTTTGGTAAACGCAATAATGCGGATACGGAAGACCAATTGCCGGTTGTGCACATAGCTGATGATGATGAACGTATGAACTGGGCTATTGAAAAAGCCAACGCCACTTTACATTATTTTCAGACTTGTTTGCTGGAGCCAGATCCGGAGCAGCAATACTTTTCCGTAAAAGTGCTGATTGACGATGGCATAAACCGCGAACACCTCTGGCTTGTTTCTCCCAGTTTTGATGAAGAGGGCAACCTGTATGGCGTGGTTGGAAATAAGCCGGTCTATGTCAATTCTGTTACGATCAATCAGAAGATCGGTATCGATCCCCGTTTTATTTCCGACTGGATGATCATTGAAGATGGCCGTCTGATAGGAGGATATACCATCCGCGCCATCCGGGATGGCAGGCCTGCCCATGAACGCCCTGAGTTTGACCGGCAGGTGGGCTTATACATCGATGAGGGAATAGATTACTTCGCACATGATTTTTGCACACCTGAAGGAGCCATCCTATGCCTGGAAGACGCCTACGATGAACAGGATATTGAAAAGGCCCTTGCCTGTAAAAACTTTCAAGAGGAAGCCAGATTGCTGTTGCTGAAAATGAATGACAGATTCAGTGGTAAGGAAATCTTAGAGACTACTGCCGACATTTTACGCGCATCTTTCATCAAAAGTCTTAAAAAGGACGGATTCCCGGTTTTTAGAGACCTGCGCCGCGCTTACCCTTATCGCAAGAAGATCACAGACAATCTTTACCTGATCACAGAAGTCTGCATTTTCCCCGATGGCAAAAAAAGCAAACAGGAGATCTACACCTTCAAAGGTGACGAGGGTTGGAGAGTATTAAATGTAGTAGAATAACAATTTACAGGTCAAATATCCATGTCATGATGAAGAAGGTCTTAACTCAGAGCTTTTTAATTTTATTCACTGCTTTCACAGCAGTTGCACAACAACCACTGAATGTAGGGGTAGTCGGTCTGTCGCACGACCATGTACACCTGCTGATGCATCAGTGGAAAAAAGGACAGGTCACCATCGCCGGTATTGCCGAAGCAGATCAGCAACTAATAGCCCGTTATAAAAAAAGCTATCAGTTGCCCGATTCCCTTTTTTATCCCGATCTGAATTCCCTGCTCGCACATAAACATCCTGATGCGGTATTGGGCTATAATCCGGTAGCAGAACATATCAACATCGTAGAAGCCTGCGCTCCTAAAGGCATTCCGGTGATGGTGGAGAAGCCACTGGCCACCACCGTAGCCCAGGCAGAAAGAATGGCAATGCTGGCAAGAAAATATCATATTCCGCTGCTGACCAACTTCGAAACTACCTGGTATAATACCAATCAGTATGTGTACGATATGGTGAAGAAACAGGATGCTATCGGTCCTGTGCGTAAAATGGTGGTACATGATGGTCATGAAGGTCCAAGAGAGATAGGCTGTAGCGAAGACTTCCTGCGTTGGCTGACCGACCCTGTGAAAAACGGCGGCGGTGCGCTGATGGACTTTGGCTGTTACGGCGCCAACCTGATGACCTGGTTGATGGATGGCAAAGCGCCTATCGCTGTTACAGCCGTGGCCCGTCATATTAAACCGTCCATATATCCGAATGTGGAAGACGACGCGACCATCCTGCTGGAATACCCGGAGGCAACAGGTATCATAGAGGCATCCTGGAACTGGCCGTTCAGCATCAAGGACTGGGAAGTTTTCGGTAAATCAGGTTACCTGCACGCGCTGAACCCGAGCGACCTGCAACAGCGTAAGAAGAGTGAATATCAACCGGTTAAGGTGCCGGAAGCCGCATATACGGATAATATTACATATCTTGCAGCTGTGCTGAATGGCACCCTGAAGCCCGGTAACGATCTGTCTTCCCTGGAAAACAACCTGATCGTGGTACGTATTCTGGAAGCCGCCCGTACATCTGTGAAGGAAGGAAAACGCATTGTTCTTAAATAAGAGGGGAAACGGAGATATGCCTGAGAGAACAAGCAGAGAATAAGCAGAGAAGACGCAGAGAACAAGTATAGTAAATAGCCACACCGTTGTTATAAGCAATAGTGTGGCTGTTTGATAATATTACTATCCAACGTAACGCTATTAATAAATACCTATGTCCAACACATCACAGCAAACCCGGTCTGCCAAAGACCGTGCCTGGATCATTACCCTAACCATCCTTTTCGGCGTAATGGCCCTTCTCCTTTTTTACACCATCATTTGTATCTGGCCTTCCGGATATGTGAGCAGCAAAGACCCCTTCAAACTATTTGGGAGCATCTATACCATTACGGCAGAACACCGTTTCCTGCTCCTGATGGTATTAGGTGGAGCCCTGGGTGCTAATGTTCACCTCATTATTTCATTCACCGCTTTTGTGGGTAACCGTACATTTGTCACCACCTGGATTCCCTGGTACCTGTTAAGGCCACTGATCGGAGCTGGTATGGCGATGTTCTTCTATATGTTGCTGAGAGGAGGTATCCTGACCTACAGTCCGCCGGTAGCGCCTGAACTGCCTGAAAATAACCAGACGACTGAAGTTGCTGCTACGCCCGCTGTGACAGAAGGAGAGGTCAGCGCCAGTGCTGTACCGGAAGAATCGACTGTCCACGGTGCCACTACGCAGGATACTACGGCTGCGGACTCCGTTGCTGCAGCTTCCGATTCCACCGCAGCAATACCTGCTGCAGAAAAGAGCGAGGCGACACAACAGCGTGATAGTGTTCCGCTGAACCCTTACGGTATGATGGCGATAGCCTGCCTGGTAGGCTTATTCTCAAAAGAAGCATCTGAGAAACTGGAAGAGGTGTTTAAAACCTTGTTCAACGTCAAAGAGAAAGTACAGTATAAAGATCCGCTGCCGGCAGATAAGAACGGGAATGGCAATGGTAATCAAGATGTTGCCAGTCAGACAGATGCTGCCGATACAGATCTGGGTGATTCAAAGACTGAACCGACTGAAGGGGTATAATTGTGCACATTTGCTGATCCTACTTCGTTCAGATAAGGTACAAGAACCGTACAAGCTTTGTCTTAACAATGTTTCATCTATGTTCATCTTACGTTCATCCTACGTTCACAGACGTAGGATGAACGTAAGATGAACATAGATGAAACATTGTTTGTACGGTTCATAAACGAATTTATATCCTCTTCTCCTTACGGACAAACTTCCGGTGAATGATCTCCTGCACCGGTATCCCCTCTATCTTACTCTCCAGCCAGGAAATAATATCCAGGTACAGGAAGGACCGCCTTTCATAGGGGTTCTGGGACAACTGTACCAGTCTCTCCTTCAGATCAGCAAAGGCGCTGCGCAGGGCTTTGGGATGCGCATAGATATTCCGCCGTAAGAATTTCAGGATCTCCTCCATCATCTGGCCAAGGTCTTTGTTCTTGGCTATGAAGTGGTAAACCGATTTGATCAGGTATTCCACCAGGCTGTAGTTTTCCAGCTCATAGTGGGCGATCAGGTGAAGGATGCGTGCAAAGCATTGAATATCAGCACGCAGATTGCCTATCCGCAGGTGAATGATCTTATTCAGATAATCGATCGCTTTGTTATTATCCCCACTGCCGAAATACAGGCAGGCGATCTTATAGTAGAATAACAGTACCCTGTGCTGGTCTATTTTCAGCTGGTGTTCAGCTATTTCCGTTTCCAGCTGGGGCACCAGGGATAAGCCCTCACTGAAAGTCCCTTCCAGGAAGTAACGGTTAATACGGGCCGTATACACATACACAAAGGCTGAGGTCTTGGTATTCTCATTGAAGCTTTCCAGGTTCTCTGTAATGAAGGTTTCCAGCTCATCCAGGTCACGCATGAACTTTTCGTGGTTCATGGTATAGAAATGGGCCGTCAGCAGGTTGTGCATAGCCTTGATATACAGTTCCACATCGGTCCGCTGCAGGGAAGGGTAGTCCTTAAATAGGTCCACCCATTTCTGGGTGTAACGGTAGAACATGACAAAGTCCTGGAGAATGTAGTAATACCAGCTATAGGCCTGGTACAGGTGGATCTTCTCATAGAAACTCATGTCTGTACCGCAGTTGGGCGGCAATTCCTGTTCAAAGAACATCTTTACCATGTCGGCGTCCTTTTTGTCCCGTGCATGACCCAGTTTCAGGTAGAGGCCGTACATGCGGAGGGCCAGGGTAGAAAGACGGCTGATATTGCTGAGGCGATGTTCTATCTGACGGGATTCGGCGCTCAGTTCGTCTGCCCGGTTCTCCAGGCTGCGGGTAATATGCCGGCTCTCGATCTGCTTTTCAAATTCGATAATTTCATAGCTTAGCATCACCTCTTCCTGTTCGATGGCCATTACTTTGGCACGGGAAAGGATTTTAAGACTTTGATTATAAAGCCCTTTACTGTATAATACACGCGCATAATCCAACTGCTCCCGCAGGTCAATCAGTGGATCTTTCTGCTTGTACAACAGGCGGAGGCTGGTGAGCAGTTGCTTATAAAGATGGGCTTTTACGTTACTGAGCTGCTGCTTCTTAATAGCGGGTATCTTCTTGAGGATCAGCTCTTCATCATACTCCTTTAACTTGTCCAGCGTATTGAAAAGTTGAATGAAGAGAACGTCCTCCTTAGTGTTATTTTTATTAAAAGCAAGTTGAAAATTGCGCTTTTCAGCTTTTGTGAGTGTTTTAATTAATATAAAGAGGGCGTCGTGCTGGTTGTTGGACATCGTTAATAATGTGTTATAATTAGCTGACAATCAAAATAATAATCGATGTCAGGCGTAGTTATATATCGTAATTAAGTCAAATTTAGCTATATAGTAATTAGCATTCACTATTAGCTTTGAAGTTACAAACAAACAAGGAAGCACAAAATTATCAATTTCGCCGGTGTTAATGTTTGATGATATTAGCACAGGGCGTAACAAAATGTAAAATTACGGATGGGAAAAACATTATTTGACAAGATCTGGGACAGCCACGTAGTGGTTAGCAAACCCGGCTTTCCGGATGCAGTATACATCAACACGCATTTTATTCATGAAGTGACCAGTCCGCAGGCTTTTGACGGACTGCGCAAAAGAGGTATACCGGTTTTCCGTACTGCTAAAACCAGGGCTACGGCAGACCATAATGTACCCACCATTGACCAGCACCTGCCTATTAAAGAGGCCCTGAGCCGCAAACAGGTAGAGATGCTGACTACTAACACCAAAGAATTCGGCGTGGAGCTTTACGGTCTGGGACACCCTTACCAGGGTATCGTACACGTGATCGGCCCCGAACTGGGTATTACCCTGCCGGGAATGACCATTGTGTGTGGCGACAGCCATACCAGCACACACGGTGCCTTTGGTGCAATTGCCTTCGGTATCGGTACTTCCGAGGTAGAACAAGTACTGGCTACCCAGTGTATCCTGCAATACCGTCCAAAACGCATGAAGATCGAGGTGAACGGTAAACTGAAGAAAGGTGTGGTGTCCAAGGATATCATCCTGTACATCATCTCTAAAATATCCGCTTCCGGTGCTACCGGCTACTTTGTGGAATATGCCGGCGAGGCCATCCGCAGCCTGAGCATGGAAGCCCGTATGACCATCTGTAACATGAGCATCGAAATGGGTGCCCGTGGCGGTCTGATCGCTCCTGACGAAACGACTTTCGAATATATTAAAGGCCGTGAGTTTGCTCCTAAAGGCGCAGACTGGGATAAGTCACTGGCTTACTGGAAGACGTTGTACACGGATGCAGACGCTGCCTTCGATGTAGTGCTGACCTTTGATGCAGCTGATATCGAACCAATGATCACCTACGGTACCAACCCAGGTATGGGCATAGGTGTCACCCAGCACATTCCTACACTGGAAAGCCTGGAAGACAAGGAAAAACCATCCTTCAAAAAATCACTGGACTATATGGGCCTGGAGCCAGGCAGCGGACTGCTGGGCAAAAAGGTGGATTATGTTTTTATTGGTAGCTGTACCAATTCCCGTATCGAAGACCTCCGTATGGTGGCCGACTTCGTAAAGGGAAAGAAAAAGGCAGATGATGTAGTGGTATGGATCGTACCTGGTTCCAAACAGGTAGAAGCGCAGGCGAAGAAAGAAGGTATCGATAAAATATTTGAAGAAGCCGGTTTCAACTTACGTCAACCAGGTTGCTCTGCCTGTCTGGGTATGAACGAAGACAAGGTGCCTGCAGGTATGTATTGCATCTCTACGTCCAACCGCAACTTTGAAGGCCGTCAGGGACCTAACGCCCGTACCTTCCTGGCCAGCCCGCTGTCAGCAGCTGCAGCAGCTATCACAGGTAAAGTAACAGATGTAAGAGAACTGGTATAATCACTGAAAAAATGTCCTGGAACGCAGAATTATATAAGGAAAAGCACGCTTTTGTATTCGAATATGGCAATAGCCTGATCGAATGGCTGCAGCCAAAGGAAGGGGAGAACATCCTGGACCTGGGCTGTGGTACCGGCGAGCTGACATCCCAGATAGCGGCCACCGGCGCGAAAGTAACAGGAATGGATAGTTCCGCTACGATGATCGCCAGTGCGCAACAGCACTTCCCGGATATCACGTTTAAAGTGGGAGATGCGACTTCCTTCTCCCTGCCTGAAACATTTGATGCGGTATTCACAAACGCTACCCTGCACTGGATACGCCAGCAGGAGAAAGCGCTGGATCGCATCTGGCAGCACCTGAAACCCGGCGGGCGACTGGTGCTGGAAATGGGCGGTAAAGGAAATGTGGATGACATCACGGGAGCGCTGGAGAAAGCCCTGCATAGCAAAGGCTATACTTACAAGCCATACTGGTATTTCCCTTCTGTAGGAGAATATACATCCCTGCTGGAAGAATATGGATTCAGAGTGAACCAGGTACTTTACTTTGACCGTGAAACTGAACTGGCAGACCCTGAGAATGGTATTGTGGAATGGCTGCAGATGTTTGGATCGCATTTCCTTGAACAGATACCGGAACAGGACAGACTACCTGTTCTGCAGGAAGCACAGGAAGCCTTACGGGCAACCAACTTCCGCGATGGTAAATGGTACTCGAAGTATGTGCGCTTACGTGTAAAAGCAGAAAAAATTAATTCGGATCTTTAACTTGTAAAATGAAAGACCTTCTCTGAAGGCCATTAAATAATGAGTAAGAATTTTCAACACCTGGTTTCAACCGCAGTTCCTATTGCGATAGAAAATATTGATACTGATCAGATCATCCCTGCCCGCTTCCTGAAAGCAACAACAAGAGACGGCTTCGGAGAAAATCTTTTCCGTGACTGGCGTTTTGAAAGTAACGATACGCCTAAAAAGGATTTCGTACTGAATAATCCTATCTACAAAGGTGAGATCCTGGTAGCAGGTAAGAACTTTGGTTGTGGATCCTCCCGTGAGCACGCAGCATGGGCTATAGCCGACTATGGTTTCAAAGTAGTGATCAGCAGCTTCTTTGCTGACATCTTCAAGAACAATGCACTGAACAACTTTATCCTGCCTATCCAGGTGACTGACGAATTCCTGGACAAGATCTTCTCCGCTATCGAAAAAGATCCTGCTACGCAAATGGAAGTAGACATCGAAAAGCAGTCACTGAAGATTGTTGCTACCGGTGAAGAAACACGTTTCGACATCAACCCTTACAAAAAGACCTGCCTGATCAACGGCTATGATGATATTGACTATCTGTTGAGTCTTCGTAAGGAAATAGAATCCTACGAAGCCAGCCGCGAGTTTAATTTTTAACATTTTACTTCAGCCGTTTCGCCGTACTTTTCGAAGGAACGGCAGACCGCTGTGGTATGCAATGAGGTAAACATCAATTTAATATCAACTTTAAACTAAATGGGCGTAGACAAAAAGATACTGGTAATTCCCGGTGATGGTATCGGACAGGAAGTAACTGCCTGGGGCCAGAAAGTACTGGAAACAATTGCTGTAAACTACAAACACAACTTTGTTTTTGAAGAAGGCATAATGGGGCATGTTGCCATCGAAGCTACCGGTAATCCGCTGCCTGATGAAACACTGGACAAAGCCCGCAAAAGTGATGCGATCCTCTTTGGTGCTATCGGTCATGCCAAATACGACAACGATCCTACACTGAAAGTACGTCCTGAACAGGGATTGCTGAAGATCCGTAAGGAACTGGGCTTATACGCCAATCTGCGGCCTATTAAGTTGTTTGATGAACTGCTGGAAGCATCCAGCATTAAGCCGGAAATACTCCGCGGAGCAGATATCCTGTTCTTCCGTGAGCTGACCGGTGATGTGTACTTTGGTGAAAAGAAACGTTCGGAAGATCGTAACACTGCTTCTGACCTGATGATCTATCATCGTTATGAAGTAGAACGTATCGCCCGTAAAGCATATGAAGCTGCCCGCTCCCGCCGTAAAAAGCTGTGCTCTGTAGATAAAGCGAATGTACTGGAAGCCAGCCGCCTGTGGCGCGAGGTAGTACAGGAAATCGCTAAGGAATATCCTGATGTGGAAACAGAACATATGTTCATCGATAACGCTGCGATGCAACTGGTGAAAGATCCTAAACGTTTTGATGTGGTGCTGACAGCTAACCTGTTTGGCGACATCCTGACTGACGAGGCGTCTCAGATCGCTGGTTCCATGGGTATGCTGGCTTCTGCCTCTGTAGGTGACAGCACAGGTTTCTATGAGCCTATCCACGGTTCTGCGCATGATATTGCAGGTAAAGGTATTGCCAATCCGTTGGCATCTATCCTGTCTGCAGCACTGATGCTGGATATTTCCTTCGGACTGAAAACAGAATCACTGCGTGTGATCAAGGCAGTAGAAGCAACATTGAAACAAGGCTTCCGTACCATGGATATTGCGAACAAGCATACGGAAAATCACTTCGTGATGGGTACAGATGCAATGGGTGCAAAAGTGCTGGAGAACCTGAGTTAATACAGCCAACACAATTGCCAACTAAAGTTAATTATCCAATAACACAAATAATTTAAGATGAGCGATAAAAATCGTGTATACGTCTTCGATACTACTCTCCGTGATGGTGAACAGGTGCCTGGCTGTCAGCTGACAACTGTTGAAAAAATTGAAGTAGCGAAAGAACTGGAAGCGCTGGGAGTAGATGTTATTGAAGCCGGGTTCCCTATCTCCAGTCCCGGTGATTTTCAGAGTGTAGTTGAAATCTCCAAAGCGGTAAGCGAGCCGGTTATCTGCGCGCTGACCCGTGCCAATACAATGGATATTGACGCTGCTGCAGAAGCGCTCCGTTTTGCTAAGCGTAAGCGTATCCATACTGGTATCGGTGCTTCCGATATGCATATCAAATACAAATTCAACAGTACCCGCGAAGACATCCTGAAACGCGCTGTAGACGCTGTGAAGTATGCCCGCAAGTATGTGGATGATATTGAATTTTATGCGGAAGATGCAGGCCGTGCCGATAATGAATACCTGGCAAGAATGATCGAAGCGGTGATTGCTGCAGGTGCTACCGTAGTGAACATTCCTGATACGAATGGTTACTGTCTGCCTGACCAGTATGGCGCTAAGATCAAATACCTGATGGACAATGTATCCAACATCGATAAAGCGATCATCTCCGTGCATTGTCATAATGACCTGGGTCTGGCTACCGCCAATACCATTGCAGGTGTAATGAACGGTGCACGTCAGGTGGAATGTACTATCAATGGTATTGGTGAACGTGCCGGTAACACTTCGCTGGAAGAAGTGGCGATGATCCTGAAAACGCACCACGGACTCGGTTATCACACAGGTATCAACTCAAAACGTATCTATGGTATCAGCAACATGGTTGAGACCATGATGCGTATGCCGGTACAGGCCAATAAGGCTATCATAGGCCGTAATGCTTTCGCACACAGCTCCGGTATTCACCAGGATGGCGTGCTGAAACACCGCGAGAACTATGAGATCCTGAATCCTGAGGATGTAGGTATCCCATCCAATTCAATCATCCTGACTGCACGTAGTGGCCGTCATGCATTGAAACATCACCTGGAGCGCCTCGGTTATAAACTGGATAAGATCAACCTGGATGAAGTGTATCAGCGCTTCCTCATCATGGCCGATCAGCGTAAAGATATCAACGATGCTGATCTGCAGGAACTGATGGGCGATGGCGACGATAAGAACTATGATGATAAAGCGATCAAGGTAACGCTGTTGCAGGTAGTATGTGGCGATCCGCTGCGTCCGATGGCTACTGTGAAACTGAAGATCAATGGTGAAGAGAAAGAAGCCAGCTCCGCAGGTAATGGTCCGGTAGATGCTGCTATCAATGCTATTCACGAGATCATCAAAGATCACATAGATATCGACGAATTCAATATCCAGTCTATGCGTGGTGGTAGTAAAGATGTGAGCAAAGTGAACATGCGTGTGAAACACAATGGCCAGTCTTACTATGGCTATGGTTATTCCACCGACATTGTGAACGCTTCCATGCATGCATATGTGGATGCACTGAACAAGATCTATTAAGCAACATTGATATGAATGAAGAGGCCTTGTCGACTGACGGGGCCTTTTTTATTTGATGTCTTTAAAAGCAATATTCATCAGGGGATACAGCTTATAGTCTTTCAGATAATAGTGCCACCATTCTGTAGGCAGTGGCACAAACCCATAGCGTTCCATTGTACTGCGCAGTAATGCCCTGTTGGCCGCTATCGTGGGATTAGGTTCAGCATAGTCATGATGTGCTTTCTCTGTGAAGTCGTCATAAACACTGGGCATTGGAAGGGACTTACCGGTACGCAGATCCGCAATAGTCAGGTCCACCGCTACACCCCGGTTATGTCCTGAACCTGCATGTGGGTCTGCTGCATAACGGTCGTCCGGTACGATCTCCCACATCATCTCTGTTACACTATACGGTCGGTAGCCATCAAATACCAGCAGTCCCAATCCTTTTTTATTCAGTTCCAGTTGTACGGCCTTCAATGCTTTGGCTGCAGGTAAACGCAGGTATACAGCGGCATAGGGGTATAATACCTTGTGTGTGAAATTGTTGGCGGTAGCATAGCGGATATCTTTCCGGATACCTGGGATGTAAGTCATAATGTCTACAAACGCCTGGTTGCTGTCGGCCGATACCAGCTCTTTATACAGGGCAACGGTATTGACCACCGGCAAGCCATATTTATTCAGGGGGATCTTTTGTGCAGATGCTGAGTAAATATTGTTTGTCAATATGACATATAAGAGCAGAACAATTGTCTTTAGGGGAGTCCTGTAATTGATTTTCAACCTTTTTTTATTTAAATATTCATAAATATGGTAATAAAGTACAAATTACTGGTAAAAAAGGATAGCTTTTGCCTTCTTAAAAGGGTTATTTTAGAACCCTTAAATCAGACAAAATATGAACCTGTTTAGATTAGACAACAAAGTGGCTGTGATCACCGGTGGTGGTAGCGGCATAGGACAGGCAATTGCGAAGGTATTTGCAGCGCAGGGAGCTAATGTGCATATCCTTGAGTTGAACGAGGAAGGAGGACAGCAGACGGCGGCAGATATTGCTGCGGCAGGAGGGAAGGCGCAGGTACACGGCTGTAACGTAGCGCAGCAGGCATCTGTAACCGCTACTATGGATAAGATCATTGCTGCGGCAGGACGTATCGACATCCTGGTAAACTGTGCGGGTATTGCACATGTCGGCAAGCTGGAAACCACTACGGAAGAAGATCTGGACAGGATATATAATGTGAATGTGAAAGGTACGTACAACTGTATGTATGCGGTGATAAAACAAATGAAAGAACAGAAGAGTGGTGTGATTCTGAACGTGGCGTCTATCGCGTCCAGCGTGGGCATCCCTGACAGGTTCGCTTATTCCATGAGCAAGGGCGCGGTACTGACCATGACTCTTTCTGTAGCGAAAGATTATATCCAGGACGGCATCCGTTGTAACTGTGTCTCTCCTGCACGTGTGCATACACCTTTTGTAGATGGATTTATAGCGAAGAACTACCCCGGTAAAGAAAAGGAAATGTTTGATAAACTGTCAAAAACACAACCGATCGGACGTATGGCAAAACCGGATGAGGTGGGCACGCTAGCCTTGTTCCTGTGTGCTGAGGAAGCAGGTTTCATTACAGGTTGCGACTATCCGCTGGATGGAGGATTTATCAGGCTGAATAATTAAGAATCTGCAAAAGCAATTTACGAATGAGGGATTAGTTATATTCGTAATTCACATTCTTAATTCTTCATTCGTAAATCAATGTACAATTCCATGAAAGCTTGGCCATTATTACTTTCAGCAACCTTATTCTTTGCCTGTGGTCCACGTAATGAACCGGCATCCAACGAGGTAGAAGATACTTCCTCAGCAGGAGCCGCCTTTGAACCAGTAGCACCTGCAGGAAAGGTGACCGTATCTTTCCCGGTGACAGATACAACTGAGATCAAGATTCTTTTTGAACTGAATGGTCAAACAAAAGAGAAAAGCTTTGAACTGCCACTGGCAAAAGACGTTGAAGAGAAAGACCTGTACCGCCTGGTATGGGATAAGCCGAATAGCTGCTACATTGGTGTGTTGAAGCAAAACCGTACCACCCGTTATTATCATGCCAGTGTAGATGATAAGGGCTTCCTGCAGATCAATCATGTAGGAACACCTCCCGCAGGTGTTTGGCAATATGCGGAAAACAGGCAGGGATTAGGAAAAGTAAGCTTGTCAGCAAAAGCGAAACTGGAAGATACTTATAAGCATAATATTCAGTCAGGCCGGATCATCGCGGACTTTATTGTAAGGGTGATACCACTGGCATCTAAAGATTCCGTGCATATTTATGCTGAATTCGGCGGTGCCAACAGGACTATCTCTCAGGCAGTACCTGCAGGGTACAAAGCAGGAGTGCTTGTAGAAGAAGGCAAGCCGGCAGCATGTTTTGTAGCATTGGAGAAAGAGGGAAAGCTGCTCAATACCGTAGAGATAAAAGTAGAGAGCGGACACTTGCAGATCAACAATTTAAGATAATAGCATGTGCTGCGTAGCAGCCATCACATAAAGCAAAACGTATAAACAGTAATTTTTTATATGAAACTGATCAGATTTGGTTTACCGGGTGCAGAAAAGCCAGGTATTGTAACAGCAGCAGGTACATTCGATGTAAGTGCATTTGGAGAAGACTTTGGTGAAAAGTTCTTTGAGACAGATGGTTTACAGCGCCTGGCTGCATGGTGGGAAAAGAACAGCGGCAGCTGTCCGCAGGTGCCTGCCGGTACACGCCTGGGATCTTGTGTACAGAGACCTTCCAAGATCATCTGCATAGGCCTCAACTATGCTGACCACGCAAGGGAGACCAATGCACAGATACCTGCAGAGCCTATCGTATTCTTTAAGAGCACTTCTTCCCTGGTAGGGCCTAACGATAATCTGATCATTCCTCGTAACAGTGAAAAAACTGACTGGGAAGTGGAACTGGCTGTTGTAATTGGCAAAAAAGCCAGCTATGTGGATGAGAAAGATGCGCTGGATTATGTAGCTGGTTATTCATTACACAACGACTATAGCGAACGCGCTTTCCAGCTGGAACGCGGCGGACAATGGGTAAAAGGAAAGAGCAATGACACCTTCGCTCCCCTGGGCCCATGGATGGTGACCAAAGATGAAGTAAAAGATATCAATAACCTGCGCCTCTGGCTGACCGTAAACGGTAAGACCATGCAGGACGGTACTACAGCTAACCTGATCTTCAAAATACCTTTCCTGGTATCTTACCTGAGCCAGTTCATGACACTGCTCCCAGGTGATGTGATCTCTACCGGTACACCAGCAGGTGTAGGCCTGGGTATGAATCCACAGGTATATCTGAAGCCAGGCGATGTGATCGAACTGGGTATTGATGGACTGGGCAGCTCCAAACAAACGGCTGTCGCCTATAAATAGACACTATGAAACGTTACTGCCTGGCATTGGACCTGGTGAATGATCCGGCCCTGATAGCAGAATATGAAGCCTACCATCGTGAGGTATGGCCTGAGATAAAAAAGAGCATTACAGATAGTGGTATCACCAATATGGAGATCTACCGCATCATGAACCGTCTCTTTATGATCATGGAGGTGCACGACAGTTTCTCCTTTGAAGCGAAAGGTGCCGCAGATGTTGCCAATCCTAAAGTACAGGAATGGGAGCAGCTGATGTGGAAGTATCAGCAGGCCCTGCCTGTAGCGAAGCCGGGAGAAAAATGGCTGATGATGGACAGGATCTTTTCACTACATTGATGAAGCGGTATAGCAGTAAGGAAGTATAGCTTTATAGCCACTGAAAAGGAAGCTAAACGTTATGAAATAATGATTATAGACGCACACCAGCATTTCTGGCAATATCACCCTGTAAAGGATGCCTGGATCACTGACGATATGAAAGTGATCCAGGAAGATTTTCTGCCACATCATCTGCAGCCTGTGTTGCAGGAGAATGGTGTGGATGGTTGTGTAGCTGTACAGGCAGACCAATCGGAAACAGAAACCGATTTTCTGCTTGATCTGGCCGCCCAACACAATTTCATTAAAGGTGTAGTAGGATGGGTGGATCTTCGTGCAGATAACCTGTCTGAAAGACTGGAACATTTCAGCCGTTTTGAAAAGCTGAAAGGCTTCAGGCATATTGTACAGGGAGAACCTGATCCTGCCTTTATACTCAGGAGTGATTTCTGCGAAGGAATACGGGCATTGTCAAAATATAATTTCACTTACGACATACTGGTATATCCGGTACAATTACCCGCTGTTGCGGCTTTTGTACAGCTGTTCCCTGATCTGCGGCTGGTCATAGATCATATGGCCAAACCCTATTTTAAAACGGGAGATATCAGTGTATGGGAAACGCATATGCGTGCAATTGCTGAACATCCGCATGTATACTGTAAGCTAAGCGGACTGGTAACAGAAGCTGACTGGCAAAAATGGGATGCTGCACATTTTGCTCCTTTCCTGGATGTAGTGCTGGATGCCTTTGGGCCGGAACGCCTGATGTTTGGTTCTGACTGGCCGGTATGTAAACTGGCTGCGAGTTATACAGAAGTAATAGGGATTGTTACTGATTATATCAGCCGTCTTTCTGCAGATGAAAAGGCGGGTATTATGGGCGGAAACGCTGTCAGGTTCTACGGTCTGTAGGGCCTTGGTCAATTAAAACAATTTAAACGATTCACATGGATCTGGGATTAAAAGATAAAGTATTTATAGTTACAGGTGGCGCTAAAGGTATTGGTGAAGCGATCTCCAGACTGATCGCTGCAGAAGGTGGTATTGCCGTGATCGCGGGTAGAAGCACAGAAGACAACAATAAAACAGCCGCTGCTATCACCGCTGCTGGTGGTAAAGCCGTTGAAGTGACAGCCGAACTGGGAGAAGCAGCAGCCTGTAAAAAGGTGATAGATTTCACTGTTGAAAAATATGGCCGCATCGATGGCTTAGTGAATAACGCAGGTGTGAATGATGGTGTAGGTCTGGAGAGCGGTAGTCCGGAGAAGTTCATGGCATCATTGCAGAAGAACATCTCTCACTATTACAACCTGGCGCATTATGCATTACCTTATCTGAAAGCTACTAAAGGTAATATCGTGAATATCGGTTCCAAAGTAGCAGATACAGGTCAGGGTAATACCTCCGGTTATGCAGCGTCCAAAGGTGGTATCAACGCGCTGACCCGCGAGTGGGCTGTAGAGCTGATCCCTTACGGCATCCGCGTAAATACGGTGATCCCTGCTGAAGTATGGACGCCACTGTATGAAACCTGGATCAACTCTTTACCGAATCCACAGGAGAAACTGGCTTCCATCGTAGCCAAGATCCCGTTTGAAAAACGTATGACCACTTCAGAGGAGATCGCTAATATGACAGTGTTCCTTTTGTCAAATGTGTCATCCCATACCACTGGTCAGATCGTGTACGTAGATGGTGGTTACACTCATCTGGACAGGTCTGTCAGCTAGTTGCCAACAGCAATTTTCATCATATAAATATTACATATGGCCGGAGCCGCAATGCCCACTTCCACAGTTAAGGCAAACACTGATACAAAAAAGAGTTACCTGTTCCCATTCATACTGGTAACCAGTTTATTTTTTCTATGGGCGCTGATCCACAACATGAGCCCTATTCTTATTCCACACCTGAAAAAGGCTTGTCAGTTGTCAGACATGCAGTCTGCGTTTATTGACTCTGCCGTCTTTGCTGCCTACTTCCTGATGGCATTGCCGGCAGGAGCGGTAATGAAGAAGTTTGGATATAAGGCGGGTATCATCCTCGGATTGAGCCTGTATGCATTGGGCGCTTTTTTGTTTATTCCGGCCGCAAGTACCCGTGAATATAGTTTCTTCCTGGGAGCACTGTTTATCATTGCAACTGGCCTGACTTTCCTGGAAACAGCTGCCAATCCTTATGTGTCTGTATTGGGCAGTCCGGAAACGGCTACTACACGTCTGAACCTGGCACAGTCATTCAACGGTGTAGGAGCGATGATCGCGCCGATATTAGGTGCAAAGTTCATCCTCTCCGGTACAGAGCTGAGCAAAGCACAGCTCACGGCAATGTCGCCAGATGCATTACAACATTACCTTGTCGGCGAAGCCAGCACTGTGAAGATGCCATACCTCATCATCGGTATCATCGTATTGCTGATCGCAGTACTGTTTGTGATCACAAAAATGCCGGAGGTAACAGAACAGGAAGATACAAGCATAGATGCAACAGCAGGCGAAAAAGGCAGCATCTTCAGACACCGTCACCTCATTGCTGCTGTAGTGGCCATGTTCTTTTATATCGGAGGACAGGTAGGGGTGAATGCTTTCTTCATCCGTTTTGCAAAGTATACAGCCGGGATAGGAGAGAAAGAGGCTGCCGTATTGTTAGGCTCTGTAGCGGGCTTAGGTTTCATGGTGGGACGTTTCTTCGGTACATTCCTGATGCGTACTATTAAACCGCAGATATTGCTGACACTGTACGGTGCTATCAATGTCGGATTGATCCTGATCGCAATGACCACCAAAGGACAGGTAGCCGTATGGACCGTACTGGCAGTACCGTTCTTCATGTCTATCATGTTCCCGACCATCTTCTCACTGGGTATTAAAGGCCTGGGAGGAGATACCAAATTCGGCTCTTCACTGATCATCATGTCTATCGTAGGCGGGGCTGTTTTCCCTCCACTGATGGGATTGATCTCTGATAATTCCAATATCCAGATGGCGTATATTCTGCCGCTGATATGTTTTGCGGTAGTGGTGTGGTTTGGAACGAAGGGGTATAAGCTGGATAAAGCACACTAATAAACGATTAAATAGTTCAGGAGAAGGGTGTCAGTGATGGCACCCTTTTTATTTTGATAATGTATGGACGATTTGTCTCTATTTTTCCAGTATAACCTTAATAGCTTGACCAATTTCTGTAGGAGCTCGAATGCCGTCATTCTCCTTTAGTAAATCTCCTATTTGATTTATTTTGTTTAAAAGCACTTCACGTCTCGCAGCAATACGCCCAGAGTTTCTGTCTGAAGGACTGGCTTCCTTTAATAAAGCTTTAATATTTGCTGGAATAACATCGCCAATTTTTCCTACTGGTCGAATCTGGGTAACATTTTTGTTGCGGGAAGGAGCGCTACTAAATCTTTCCTGATCACCTTCCGGAAGCCGTTGTGCATTATCATTTATCCTCTTTTCTGCTTGATCAGGAGGGATCGCACTTTTAACGATATCGGCGATAAGAAATCTGATCTCATTGCGATATCGCAGTCGAAAATGAATGGCTTCATCGAGTATAAATGTTTGCATGTCGTAAAATTAGAGTATGTGGAAATAGGATATTACGTCGTAAAAAAAGCTTCCAGGTACTCACCTGAAAGCTTTTTACATCAACTTAAAACCCACTTCACTTCGCCAACACTACTAACGGCTTCCCCTTCTCCACTATATACGTCGCCAGCTCTTTCGCCTCCACATTCCCTACATTCTTCACCTCATGCTTTACGCCATAAGGTATAAACAACACATCCCCTGTTTTAAGCGTCACCGACGCCTTACCTTCAAGCCTATACTCCAACACACCTTCAGTTACATAAATAATTTCCTCTCCCGGATGACTATGCTTAGGAGCTGTTACTCCCGGCTTAAAATCCACCAGCACCTGTACTGCTTCACGTCCGGGAATGCTGAGATCATGCTGTTGGAGATCTTTTCGGCCGAGACCCTTCAACTGTGCACTGGCAGAATCAGGTATAATTAAAGCTGCTGCCATAACTACTGCGACTATCGCGCTTGCAAGAATATTATGTTGTTTCATGTGTTAGATTTTTAAAAGATTATACTGTAAAGGTATAGCCATTACATAGCCCTGAACAGTGCCATTTGGTGTGGTGGACAACATTCACCGTGAAATAGTCATTCTACCCCTTAAAACAGCAAAAGCCTCCGGGAAACTATCCGGAGGCCTTTGTCAAAGAGAGGTGGTCAGTTATTTCTTCACCGCAATAATAATTCCCGTTGCCCACACCATTTTGGTGAGTAACAAGTCTTCTCTTGCTTCGAGGTCTTTTATCAGCTGTGTCACTTTCTCCGCGTGTCCTTCCGGCCAGTTGGGTTGTGGCAGCATATCGTCGATAATGTAAAGTCCCCCTTTATTGAGCATGGTCAGCGTTTCTTCCAGCATCATGTATTTGCCTGGCCAGGTATCTGCGAAGATGTAGTCAAACTTCCTGCGCTTGTTTTCCTTCAGCCACTCGTTGCCATCGGCCTGTACGAGTTTTAGCCGCTTGTCATCGCTTAAAAACTGTTTGGCGATATCCAGGAATTCTGCGGTATTATCTACAGAAATAAGGGTGCTTTCTTTATCCATTCCATCCAGTATCCAGGAGGTGGACAAGCCGGTACCTGTGCCCAGTTCAAGAAAGCTGCCATAGGGTTTGGATGTTGCCAGCGTGCGGAGCAGGGAGCAGGTCAGCTGGTCGGAGGCCATAGTGAATCCGGAGGCGTTCGTCGCATCGGCAATGTACTGATAGTGTTCTGGGAATTGCTGTAATATGTCTTCTGTCATGGGTTATGATGTTAATTCGTCTTTCAACAAGGTAATAAAAAAAATCGCTTACTTTCGATATTATGAACCGTCTCTTAATACTGATATTCCTGTTTATGGCCTCGGGCACCGCTGCACAGCAGGTACAGCTGGAAATCAGTCATGTAGTAGCCGGCCAACCCATGCAGCTGCGGACAGCTACCTATACCAATGCCGCTGGTGATACTTTTAATATTACCCTGTTCAAATACTATCTCAGTAATTTCTCGCTGGTAACTGCTGACGGCAAAAAGACGGCACTAACACCGGCTTATTTCCTGGTGAACGAAGATAGCGTTGCTTCAAAGAAGATATTACTGTCACAGTGCCCGGAGGGGGAATATACGCAGCTGTCTTTTATGATAGGTGTGGATAGTGTGTTGAATTTCAGCGGCCCCCAGGATGGTGCATTGGATCCCTTGCATGGGATGTTCTGGACCTGGAATAGTGGGTATATCATGGCAAAACTGGAAGGCACATCGCCATCCTCCCGCCTGCCCAATCATATGCTGCAATTTCATATTGGCGGATATAGGGCTCCTCATGTTACCCAGCGGATGGTGACCCTAACCCTGCCTTCGCCCCTGCGGACGGGTCCACAACATAAGTCCCAGGTTGTTTTGCAGGCAGATGCCATGGCCTGGTTCAACGGTGCTAACCAGGTCAGCTTCCGGCAGATGCCGGGTTTTATGACACCTGGCACGCCGGCCGATCGTATTGCAGATAATTATCAGCACATGTTTTCCGTTAAAAAGATTGTAAACCAATAAGCCAATGTTCCGGAAAGCGGCATATATCCTTTTCGCCTTCTGCCTGTGGTTATGGATCGTAGGAAGGAACCGGCATGCGTTGACCGCTCATTCCCCGGCTGTGGAGTACTACCAGTTGAAACTACCGGATAGCCTGCCACCCCCCGTATATGATTTTAAGAATAACCCGCTTACCAAAGAGGGCATTGCCCTGGGAAGACATCTGTTCTACGACCCGAAGCTATCCGTTGACAGCTCGATTTCCTGCGGTTTCTGCCATCAGCAGTTTGCTGCTTTCGGGCATTTTGACCATGCCATCAGTCATGGGGTGCTGGGCAGGACGGGTAATCGCTCCGTACCGGCATTGTTCAACCTGATCTGGCAGAAAGACTTCATGTGGGATGGGGGCGTGAATCACCTCGATATTCAGCCTTTAACGCCCATTACAGACGAGAATGAGATGGGAATGGATCTTGGAGTGCTCATTAAACGTTTGCAGGGAAATAAGACCTACAGGAAGCTTTTTAAAGCGGCTTATGGCACAGAGGAGGTGACCAGTCAGCGCTTGTTTAAAGCGCTATCCCAGTTCGTTGTTACCATGATCTCTTTTGAATCAAAATATGATAGTGTGATGCGCCGGGAACCGGGAGTGACTTTTACGGCGGAAGAACAAGGTGGATACAGAACATTCACCCAGAAATGCGCCAGCTGCCATAAACCGCCTTTCTTTACGGATTACAGCATACGGAATAACGGCCTGCCTTACCTGCCTTCCATGAATGATGTGGGCAGAATGCGTATCACCAACAATACAGCCGATTACCTGAAGTTTAAAGTCCCTTCCCTGCGTAATGTGCTGGTCAGTGCTCCCTATATGCATGACGGCAGATTCTTCGATATTTTCCAGGTCTTTGCCATGTACGATCATGGGCAGCAAAAAGGGAACACCATTGATCCTCTTGTGAAGAATGGTATTCCCCTGACAGAAAAAGAACAGCGACAGCTGTATATGTTCCTGAATACGTTGACAGATAAAAAGTTCCTGAGCAATAAGGAACTAAGCGAAGTGCTGATCACTGATTAAAACGGCCGATGCTGTTTGGACATTTTCACAAAACAACTGTTTATCGTTTCATTGCCCTTAGGAGAACAACAACATTGCTGCTTCTCCAACCGTAGTTGCATTTCATTGCTCAACTACCGGCGCAGCACTTAATCCCCACTCTTCAATCAGTCCGCTTACTTTCTTCTTATATCCTTTCAGCTCTGCAATCGTCTGTTGTATGAAGCTGTTATCTTCCAGTTTGCCTATTACTGCTTCCATTTCAGTTTCGTTCTCATATACCATCTGGCGGAAAGGATTCTGGTAATCTTTTGCCCTCGATTTATAAATACCTTCTGTGAGGAAAGTCTGTATACGCACGGATTGTAACAGGCATTCCTTGAGGAAGGAAGGGGTGAATTCTCTTGCAGTTTTTTCCTCTATGTACAATAGTGAAGCAATAGCATGCTGTAGTTTATCTTTTGCATATTGCTCACCGATGATCTTATAGTTTTCGTGTAATGTATTCCATCCATCGATTTCGCCGGAACGGATCCTGTTCTTCAGGTCCATCAGTGTCTCTTCTTTCATTAGCTGTCCGCCTACATTGTACCATGGTCCGCGTTCTGCTGTTTCCGCGATGGCCCGCAGTGCACTGAAATAATGTCCGGGGTGCTGTTCCTGATAACTGAGGATGTTACGCACCGCATACAGGTTGATCAGCTCACGGAACAGCGGATAAGTCCTGTGTACTTTCAACAGTTGTACTTTGCGTGAACTGTTTTCCACATCCGGAGCGAATATCTGTAAGCCTGCTACTATTTCAGTTTCGTGTATCAGCA
The DNA here is from genome assembly GCF_003014595.1 of Chitinophaga ginsengisoli. Taxonomy (GTDB): domain Bacteria; phylum Bacteroidota; class Bacteroidia; order Chitinophagales; family Chitinophagaceae; genus Chitinophaga; species Chitinophaga ginsengisoli. The sequence goes on from NZ_PYGK01000006.1 coordinate 388,751, forward strand.
GTTCCTTGCCTTTCTCCTGCAGGTCATGTTCAGACAACTCAGCCAATGGATCATGCTGTGTATACCATGCTCTGCCAGTGGCAATTTCCATCAGTTTCATGGCATGGATCATCTCTTCAACACTATCCGGCGCGAGGTAATCGTACTCTATCAGTTGTATTTTGTCTGTACGCTTATCGCGGTCAATATATTTCCAGGAGTTACGTGCCAGCGCATACATGTTATGCAGGAACCAGTAGCCGGTCATCACTTTCAGACTGTTGCTCTGCTCATCGTTCAATATGAGGCTGAACGGATAAGGTACATCCATCTCATACATGTAAGTGCCTTTGGCGATCAGCGTAAAGCTGGCAAAGCGGGAATTGTGTTTCAGGCTCACACATAGTCCGGGCCAGAAGCCACGGCCTGCTATTACTTCGCCATCTGCGCCACGGGAGTTGTGATTGGAACCGATCGTTGCCCCGGCAGCCATGTTGCTTTGTCCCATGATGAGCGCCGCGCAGAGGAAAGAGTTGTTATGATGCTGTTCGTGTGCGGGAAATATCAGTGAATTCAATACCTCACAGCAGGAGATCGTTGCATTGTTACCGAGGTAAGAGTTGATCAGGCGGGCGCCATATTTCAGCTGCGAATGAGAGGCCATTACGAAACGTACCGCCTTCACACCATAGAACACGCGACAACCATAACCAACAATACCGTTCACCAGTTCACAACCTTCACCTATCTGGGTGGTGGCTTCCGCAGCGCTATTGATGGTGACGTTCTTGATCTTGTTGGCGCCTTTGAGATAGGCATCTGTACCAATTTGCGCATCCTTGATGATCTTACAGTTTTTGATCACAGATCGATCGCCCACCATACCGTAGTAACCGCGTTTTTTATCAAACTGGTTTTCGGTGAATTTTTTGAATTGTTCCTGTAGGGCTTTATCATCGCGGTTACGTGTCCACAGCCAGGCATCACCTGGCAGCATGCCGTCAAAAGGCATCACACTTCTGCCACCATTCTCGTTGCACAGTTCCAGCCAGATGCGCAGGTTTTCCTGCTCTCCTTCTTTGACGATACCATTGCCGAATTTCGAATGATCGGTAGTCGCCATCTCGTTGACGTTGGAGATGATCACTTCATTACCGATGATATAATGAGAAAGAAAATTAACATTGTGTATAGCGGCATTGTCGCCAAAATCGCAGGAAGTAATGGTGCTGTTATACAACCCTACCGGTAGCCTGAGATTATGAAATTCGAGGTAATAAGGCTCCAGTTTACCGAGGCGCACTACGCCAAAGAAGTGGCAGTGTTTGACCAGCTGCGGAGTGAATTCATTGGCAACGGAGATATTGTTCCAGTTATCGGAGGTATTGTCATTGCGTACCAGTATCTCAATTTCAAGTGCAGTGAGCTTGCGATAATTATTTTGCTGTTTACCCAGTTGTTTGTTCCGCAGGTAGTATTCGTCTTTACCTTCAGGTAAATAAGATGCCGCTACAAAATTGTAGCCTAACTCGGTGAGTGGCTTCTTCTGTATCACATTCATCGGAAAAAAATTGAGGTTAATAGATTATTCTACGGTAACTGATTTTGCGAGGTTCCTCGGCTTATCCACATCAAATCCTTTCAGTACGCCTATATGGTAAGCAAGCAACTGCAACGGAATAACCGAGAGGATCGGCGCTATCAGTTCATCTGCTGCCGGTACCTCGATGACATCATCTGCCATACCGGGAATAGTCTGGTCGCCTTCTGTTACTACTGCGATCACTTTACCCTTGCGCGCTTTTATTTCCTGGATATTAGATACTACTTTCTCGTAATAGCTATCGCGGGTTGCTACGAAAACAACCGGCAGGTTTTCATCCACCAGTGCGATGGGACCATGTTTCATTTCTGCCGCCGGATAACCTTCTGCATGTATATAAGAGATCTCTTTCAGTTTCAGTGCCCCTTCCAATGCAACCGGGAAGTTATAACCACGGCCCAGGTAAAGGAAGTCACGGGCATCTTTATACTTATCAGCGATCTGTTTGACCTGATCATTCAGCTTTAGTGTAGTCGCTACTTTTTCAGAAATAGCATCCAGTTCATCCAGCAGGTGCTGGAAGCGCTGTTGTGTAATGGTGCCTTTCTCCTGCGCCACTTTCAGACCAATCATGCAGAGCACAGCCAGTTGTGCGGTAAACGCCTTGGTGCTGGCCACGCCTATTTCCGGACCGGCATGCGTATAGGCGCCAGCATGGGAAAGACGTGCGATGGAAGATCCTACCACGTTACAAACACCTAATATAATAGCTCCTTTCTGTTTGGCGCTTTCTATGGCTACCAATGTATCTGCTGTCTCGCCGGATTGTGATACGGCTATGATCACATCACCTTCACCTACCACCGGGTTACGATACCTGAATTCAGAAGCATACTCGACCTCTACAGGAACGCGGCATAATTCCTCGATCATGTATTCCGCTACCAGCCCCGCATGCCAGGAGGTACCGCACGCTACAATAATGATACGCTTGGCCTGGCTGAGTATGGCAGCATGTTCGCGGATACCTCCGAGGGTAAGCGTACCGCTCTTTGCATCCAGACGGCCACGCAGACTGTCAAAAATCGTCTGAGGTTGTTCAAAGATCTCTTTCAGCATGAAGTGGTCGTACCCGCTTTTCTCAATAGCAGCCAGTTCAATATCCAGCTTCTGGATATAAGGGGTCTGACGTTCATTAGAGATATTTTTCAGGATCAGTTCGTCCGCCTTTATGATAGCAATTTCATAGTCGTTCACGAACACCACTTCCTTGGTATATTCCACAATAGGAGAGGCGTCTGAGGCCAGGAAGTGTTCTCCTTTACCGACACCGATCACCAGGGGACTACCTTTGCGGGCGGCGATGAGTGTATCGGGATTATCTTCGTCCACCAGTACGATCACATAAGCGCCTACCACCCTTTTTAAGGCGATACGCAGGGCTTCTTCCAGTCCGCACTGATTACTGCTTTGAATTTCTTCTATGAAGTGGATGAGCACTTCCGTATCCGTGTCACTATTAAAAACATGGCCTTTTTTCAGCAACTCCTGTTTGAGTAGGGAATAATTCTCTATGATACCATTATGTATCATGGCCAGCTTGCCGTTGCCGGAGCTGTGTGGATGGGAGTTACGGTCACTGGGCTCTCCATGGGTAGCCCATCTTGTATGGCCGATAGCCACATGACTGCCTACGTCCTTGCCACTGAGATGGTCTTCCAGTTCGGCAACTTTTCCTTTTTTCTTGTAGACTTTGAGACCGTTTCCATTAAGCAGTGCCACGCCGGCACTGTCATAACCGCGGTATTCTAATCTTTTCAATCCTTTTAATACGATGGGGTAGGCTTCTCGCTGGCCTATGTAAGCAACTATTCCGCACATAAAGTTTTTCAGTTTACATGGATAAGACGTGCAATATGGATAAAAAATGTGAAAAACGTATAAAAGATTGCGAAGAATGACTCAGAATAACGAAATGAGACTCACTCTTTTAGCCGTATAAGTATCAATACTTATGCATTTTGTGTCACTCTGAGTTATCAAATTGCATGCCTGCTAAGAAAATTCGTAATTTGTACCCTTTAATCGAACAGAGGTCCTATGAGATACATTGTAATAATATTACTATGCTGCCTGGCATGTGATCCACCTCCACCTGAGCGGCAACCCATTCCGGTTGCTGAAGACAGTACATTTCTTACCGGCACTTTTTACCTGGTACGCAATGCAGAACAGGGCGCTGGTGAAGATTCTGCGCTGACAGAAACCGGTCATCACAGGGCAGGGGCGCTTTATAGGTTATTACAGGACTCAGGGATCCAGAAGGTTTATTTCACCCATTACCAGCGTAGTATCCAGACGGCAGATTCCATATGTCAGTATCTGGCTGTTGATACAGCATCGTATAGTCCTGATTCTACCGGAGAAGATCTGTTATATGCCATTACCCGTAACAGGGACTGGGGCAAGAAATTGCTGGTGATAGGACAGCGTAGTACGCTGGTACCCATTATGCATTCATTAAAAGCCAGACCGAAGATCGATTCTATAGAGGGGAAGGATTATAGCAGCTTGTTTGTCGTGAAGAAGTACAGGGATAGCGTGAAGTGTTGGAGAACCAGCTATGAGTAATGACTTCTTCCGTCAATGAGTATGTCTACAACAACGCATTTAACAAAACGCAACAGGACTCCTTTAGGAGTCACTTTGGTTGTAGCCCCGGGTGCAACCCGGGGGCCGTATTATTTTTATAACAAAATGCCTTTCATCAGCGCAAAGGCTACAGAGAAGTAGATCAATAGTCCCGTAACATCCACAAGTGTGGCCACAAATGGAGCCGAAGATGTGGCGGGATCTGCTCCCAGTTTCTTTAAGAGCAATGGAAGCATGGAGCCGGATAAGGTTCCCCATAGCACAACGCCTATCAGAGACAATCCGACGGTTATCCCAATCAGGATCGTATGATCGCCATAGGTGTGGAAGAAGGAATTCCACAATAGTATACGTGTAAAACCAATAATACCCAGCACACCACCCAGCAACAATCCTGAAATGATCTCTCTCCTCATTACGTTCCACCAGTCGGAGATAGTGATCTCGCCCAGCGCCATTGCCTGAATGATAAGGGTAGATGCCTGCGAACCGCTGTTACCACCACTGGAAATGATCAGGGGAACGAATAAGGCAAGTACAACGGCTTTGGCTATTTCATCCTCAAAGAAGCCCATGGCCGTGGCGGTGAGCATCTCTCCGACAAACAGTATCACCAGCCATCCTATCCTCTTTTTCACCAGTTTCAGCAAGGGCATATCCAGGTAAGGTTCATCCAGGGCCTCGGTACCACCGATACGCTGTATGTCTTCCGTATGTTCTTCATTGGCGATCCACAGGATATCATCAATCGTGATGATACCTAACAGAACGCCGGTATCATCGACCACAGGCAGTGCCACACGGTTTTCCATACGGAACACCTGTATCGCCTCTTCCTGGGTATCATTCACCTGTAAGGCTACAAAACGATCATCCATGAGGGTATGCACTACCGTATCGGGCGATACCAGCAGGAACTCCCTGATACGGAAGTCGTCTATCAGTTTACCCTTTTCGTCCACAACATAGATCACGTCAATGGTCTCACTGTCCTTGCCGTATTCCCGGATATAGCGTAATACCTGTTTCACTGTCCATTCTTCCCTTACGGCGATGTATTCGGGCGTCATGATACGCCCCACGCTCGTTTCGGGGTAGCCCAGGAGGCTAAGAGTGATCTTACGCTCTTCGGGGTCCAGTAGCTTGATCAGCTCTTTTACCACGTCACTGTGTAATTCACCCAGGAAGGAGGTACGGTCATCCGCCGGTAACTCATTGAGCAGCTCTGCAACTTTGGCGGCAGGCAGCTCGCGGATCACATCTTCCTGTACCGGAAACTCCAGGATCCTGAAGGCAGCAGCAGCACGGCCTATGGACAAGTTGTTCATGATCACGTCAGCATGCTTGGGCAGCTCGTGAATGAGCTCGGCCATGTCTGTGATGAGCTGGTCATCCAGGTACACTTTCAGTTCCGGGTAGTTCTTCTCAGCGACCAGCGTCTCGAATTTTTCCTGTAAAGCTTCATTTTCCATATTCCAAAATGCTGTCAGTGAGGCGAAATTAAACAAAGTTGTTGTCCCAGATTACAATATCTCTGCCACGTGTTTACGGATATTGGCAGAAATCGTGTCCGTAGGCAGGTCATTCGCATCCAATCCGAAGGGGTCTTCAATTTCCTCTGCAATCAGCTCAAGGCTGGCCAGCACATAAAAAATGAATACGACTACAGGTATGACAAGGTAATGAAGGGTAAAGACATAACCCAATGGCAGCGTCATTACAAAGAAGAAGATGAACTTCTTGATGAAGACACTATAAGAGAAGGGGATAGGGGTATTCCTGATCCGCTCACAGGCACCGGAGATATCCGTAAAGGACTGGAGCTCCGCATTGATAGTGATCAGCTGTTCACCGGAAAGCTGTCCCTGGCGGTATAATTCATGCACATGCGCCATTATCAGGCCGGCTACCTGGTTAGGTATATGTTTATCAGCCTGTAACTGTATGCCCGCTGGCAGCTGCAGCTCTTCAACAATATATTTATTACGCAGGTGGTTCTTCAGGCAAAAGGCAAAGTTAGGTATCATGATCCGGAAGAACTCACGGGAAGCCGTATTGGATGCAGGCAGCATAGCCGCTAACTTAAGGGCAAGGTTGCGGCTGTTGTTCACCAGGGCGCCCCATAACTTACGGCCTTCCCACCAACGGTCATATGCAGTATTGGTGCGGAATACCAGTAATAAGGATATCACAAAGCCCAGCAATGAATGGATCAGGGTGATCTGCTTGAGGTCACTGTTCTGCGTCAGGTGCAATATGTCCAGCTCAAGGAAGGCGATCAGCGCAGAGTAGGCGGACATGGCTATAAACATGGGGAACAGCTTCCTGACCGTGTCAGCCTTATGGAAGCGGAAGATAAAGGTGAACCAGGCTTTTGGGTTGTAATCAATCATATTTTTTAAAAGAGATTTCCGCAAACCTAAAAATTTTACACATGATTTTGATAACTTCCTGCTTTACCTTTATTTTACGCTTCGTTTACATAACATTATGATCAAGCCATATTTATTCGTCGACAAGACAAAAGGCAAGGGCCGCGGTGTATTTACAAAAGATAAAATACCAGCCGGTACCCGCATAGAAACTTCCCCTGTACTGGTTCTGTCTTACGACGATACAGCGATTGTCGATAAAACTAAGCTGCACAATTACATCTTTCTTTGGGGTGCACGCGAAACCCGTTCCTGTATAGCACTGGGTTTCTGTTCCATCTACAACCATTCTTATGAGCCTAACTGCGAATACGAAATGGATTTTGATGCCGAAACCATGAGTATCATTACCCGTCGGGAAATCAAAAAAGGAGAGGAACTCTGCATCAACTACAACGGAGATGTGACCGATACATCACCTGTATGGTTCGATGTAAAGAAGAAATAGTACTGTAAAGGGCCGTTTAATACCGCTTCACAGGTCTCAGTTGGAAAAACCTTCACCAGCCGGAAAGCCAACTCACTGAAGAAATAAATAAGGAATTGATAAATTCCTTATTATTGTACCAAAATATATAAGCGCTTATATAATCGTACCTTATGAGTTTTTATGCTTCTTTAGGATACCTGGTCTTTGGCAGCCGTTTAAGACGGTTGAGCGAATACTTCCTGATGGAGGTCAATAAGGTATATGAGCAGTCTGGTATTGCATTTGACGCCAGCTGGTTTCCCGTTTTCTATATCCTGTCCCAACAGCAGAACATCCCCCTGATAGACATTGCCGAACAACTGGAAGTCTCCCATTCCGCTGTCAGCCAGCTGATCACCGGTCTTAAAAAGAAAGGCCTGGTGAAGACTGCGCCCTGCCCGGATGATGGTCGCCGGCAACTGGTCATGCTCAGTAAAAAAGGAGAGGAGCTGCTGCAACAGGTACAACCTGTATGGGCCGCTATTACGGAAGCCATGAAAGAACTGACAGACGAACATAAGCAAAGCAGGTTATTGCTGGAGGCGGTGTCGCAGGTGGAAAGCGCTGTGCAGGAAACGCCTTTATCCATGCGGATCCTGGCGTCTATGAAAAACTAATCCGATTCAATCCAATCAACAATGATACACCAATTCAAGTACGGAATTGATCAGCTTACCGTAGGTAAAGCGCTGGAAGTGGCGGCTGGCGGCCTTCCCGGCGTACTGGTGCCCGAGGTGGCTGAACGCATAAAAACCAGTGCCGCACATGTACAGGCCATTGTAGCGGCACATAGTACCGTATATGGTATCAATACAGGCTTTGGGCCCCTGTGTGATACCAAGATATCCGAAGAAGATACCCGCGCCCTGCAATACAACATTCTCCAGAGTCATAGTGTAGGCATCGGCAACCCCATTCCGGAGATGGTGGCCCGCGTCATGCTGGTGACCAAAGTACATGCACTGGCGCAGGGTTATTCAGGTGTGGCCCTCGCTACCCTCGAACGCATCATCTGGCATATCGAACATAACGTTACCCCGGTAGTGCCTGAAAAAGGCTCAGTAGGTGCTTCGGGCGACCTTGCTCCCTTGTCACATCTTTTCCTGCCATTGATAGGCCTGGGAGAAGTATATTATAAAGGGCAACGCCAGCCGGCAGCGAAAGTATTACAGGCCGAAGGACTCGAGCCTGTGGTGCTTGGCCCTAAAGAAGGACTGGCCCTCATCAATGGTACACAGTTCATCCTGTCTTTTGCTGTAACCGGTTTACAGCGGATGCACAATGCACTGGAAGCTGCGGATATCATCGGTGCTTTATCCCTTGAAGGATTGATGGGTACATCCCGTCCCTTTGATCCGCGCCTGCACGCCATTCGTCCTTATGCCGGTAGTCAGCTGGTAGCCCACCGTCTGAAGACTATGCTGGAGAACTCCGGCATCATGGCGGCGCACGTTGACTGTGGCCGTGTGCAGGACCCCTATTCCCTGCGCTGTATGCCACAGGTGCATGGGGCTTCCCGTACCGCATGGCTGCACCTTTGCGACCTGACCACCATAGAATTGAATGCCGTGACTGACAACCCGATCATCTTCAGTGCAGAAGATACGATCAGTGGTGGCAACTTCCACGGACAACCACTCGCCTTGCCGCTGGATTATGCTACCATAGCCTCTGCGGAACTGGGCAACATCTCTGACCGTCGTTGTTATATGATGATTGAAGGCCGCTACGGACTGCCTAAATTATTGATAGAAGATGCCGGTCTGAACTCCGGTTTTATGATACCACAGTATACTACCGCTGCATTGGTAACGGAGAATAAAACCCTCTGTTTCCCTGCCAGCGCAGACAGTGTACCCACCTCTCTTGGCCAGGAAGACCATGTCTCCATGGGTTCTATCAGCGGCCGCAAACTGCACCAGGTAATAGATAACCTCGAATATATACTCGCTATAGAACTGTTGTATGCCGCACAGGCAGTAGATTTCAGACGTCCGTTGAAGTCTGGTCCTATCCTGGAAGCTGTTCACGCCTTTACCCGTGAAACGGTTTCATTCGCAACGAAAGACAGGATCTTTGCGAATGATATACAACTGTTACATCATCTCATCGCCAATCAGTCTTTAGTAAAAGTGGCCAACGATGCGGCCCTGGATAATCATTTATCACTAAACGGTATTTATCATGACCAGTTCGGAATTTATTAAAACATACGCGGCACATCCGCACTATAAAGCTCCCCGTGGTAACCAGTTGCATGCACGCTCCTGGCAAACGGAAGCGCCCTTACGCATGCTGTTGAATAACCTCGACCATGAAGTGGCTGAAAACCCTGATGAACTGGTCGTGTATGGTGGTATTGGCCAGGCAGCGCGCAATAAAGAAGCATTATTGAAGATCATTGAGATACTGCTGGAACTGGATGAAGATCACTCTTTACTGGTGCAGTCAGGCAAACCTGTAGGTGTGGTACGTACACATCCGCAGGCGCCGCGTGTGATGCTGGCTAACAGTAACCTCGTACCAAAATGGGCTACCTGGGAACACTTTAATGAGCTGAGGGCTAAAGGCCTGATGATGTATGGCCAGATGACAGCTGGCAGCTGGATCTACATCGGTACACAGGGCATTTTACAAGGTACTTACGAGACCTTTGTGGCCTGTGGTAAACAGCATTTCAACGGTGACCTGAAAGGTAAATTGGTCGTAACAGCCGGTTTAGGAGGTATGGGGGGCGCTCAGCCACTGGCCGCTACGATGGCGGGCGGGGTGTTCCTCGGCGCTGATGTAGATGAATCACGTATTCAAAAGAGAATAGCTACCCGTTATATAGATCGTATCACACACTCTTATGAAGAAGCTATTACCTGGGCAATGGATGCCAAAGCCAAAGGTGAAGCGCTTTCCATTGGTTTAGTAAGTGATGCCGGTGATATGCTGGAACGTTTGCTAAAGGATAACATCATCCCCGATGTATTAACAGATCAGACATCTGCACACGATCCTGTAAATGGTTATATTCCTAATGGCATGTCTTTATCCGAAGCAGCAGATCTGCGTAAGAAAGATCCTGCTACATATAAACAACGCGCATTGAAAAGTATGGCCCGTCATGTCGGTCATATGCTGGCATTACAGGCGAAAGGTGCTGTTACTTTTGATTACGGTAATAACCTGCGTGAATTTGCACGTGAAGGCGGCGAGTCTAATGCGTTTAATTTTCCTGGCTTTACACCCGCGTATATCCGTCCTTTATTCTGTGAAGGAAAAGGGCCTTTCAGATGGGTAGCCTTATCAGGCGATCCGCAGGATATTTATACTACTGATCAGGCATTAATAGACGCATTTCCTGAGAATGAAGCATTGATCAACTGGCTGAAGAAAGCACAGCAACAGGTGGCTTTTCAGGGCTTACCTGCGCGTATCTGCTGGCTGGGACTGGGTGAACGTGAAAAGGCCGGTCTGATCTTCAATGAACTGGTAAGAACAGGTAAAGTGAAAGCGCCTATCGTGATCGGTCGCGATCACCTTGATTGCGGCTCTGTAGCCTCTCCCAACAGGGAAACAGAAGCGATGAAAGACGGCTCTGATGCAGTGTCTGACTGGACATTGCTGAACCTCATGGCCAATACCGGTGGTGGCGCTACCTGGGTTTCTTTCCATCATGGCGGCGGTGTGGGTATGGGCTATTCACAACATGCAGGTATGGTGATCCTGGCAGATGGCACTGACCGTGCTGAAGCCTGTCTGCGAAGAGTCTTGTTCAATGATCCGGCCCTGGGCATCTTCCGTCATGCAGATGCAGGTTATGAAGACGCAAAGGAAACAGCCAAAAAATTCAATATCTAATGTATGGAACTAATTGGCCCCTTTTCACAGATATTACCGCTGACAAATCTTCCTTTGAAAGGAGCTTTACACGATGAACAATTGCTGATCATCGAACATGGCGGTGTTGTAACAGATGGCGGCAGAATACTCGCTGTAGGCGATTTCAAAGCATTGCAACATCAGTATCCTGATTGTGATGTCACACATATCACAGTGCCTTCTGTATTATTGCCAGGCTTTATAGACTGCCATACGCATATCTGTTTTGATGGTTCCCGTAACAGGGATTATGCCATGCGCATTGCAGGTAAGTCTTACCTCGAAATAGCCCGTGCGGGTGGTGGTATATGGGATTCCGTGATGAAGACAAGAGCTGCAGATCAGGAAACACTGATGAACAATACAGCTGCCCGTGCCAACAGGCATTTGCACGAAGGGGTTACCACCATCGAAGTAAAAAGCGGTTATGGTTTAAACCTGGAAGGAGAACTGAATATGCTGCGCGCCATCCAGGATGCTGCCAGTCATACGAAAGCTACCCTGATCCCTACCTGTCTTGCGGCGCATATGCGGCCAAAAGATTTTGAAGGAACAGAGGAGGCTTATCTTAACTGGATCATCACCACCTTACTACCCCTCATTCAATCAGAACAACTCGCACATCGTGTTGATATCTTCGTAGAAGAAACTGCATTCACGCCCGGTCCTGCAAAACATTTCCTGCAACATGCTGCTGATATGGGCTTTGCTGCTACTGTGCATGCCGATCAGTTCTCTGCTGGCGGTGCTGCCGTGGCTGTAGCTGCAGGTGCGCTTTCTGCGGATCATCTTGAAGCCAGTGATGACGCTGCTATTGCTTTACTGGCAGCTGCGGATATTGTTGCTGTTGTATTACCTGGTGCTTCGTTAGGTTTAGGTATGCATTATGCACCAGCAAGAAAACTGCTCAATGGTGGTGCTACAGTAGCCATTGCGAGCGACTGGAACCCTGGCTCCGCCCCAATGGGAGACTTGTTGTTACAGGCCGCAGTTTTAAGTGCGGCAGAGAAGCTATCTACTGCTGAAGTGTTTGCGGCCCTTACTACCCGCGCAGCAAAAGCATTACAACTATACAATATTGGGCAACTCGCCTCCGGATTCGTAGCAGATATGCAGGCGTATCCCTGCGCTGACTACCGTGATATCCTGTATTACCAGGGTAAAATGAAACCAATAAGGGTCTGGAAAGAAGGGGAGCGGGTGAAATAAGTAAGTTCTTCCCAGGCTCTGGCTTTTGATAGGCTTTCGATAAGCTTTGAGATAGCTTTATCCTACGTTGATTTTACGTTCAAGACGTAAAATCAACGTAGGATAAAGCTATCTCAAAGCTTATCGAAGCGAATCTCATACTAATTCCGGCGCTACAAACAGCATGCCTCGCCACCCAGCTGCCGATCTCCGGAGTTGATCCTGTTATGTGACATTATTTTTGCTTTGCCGTACAAAGGCGAACGGCTCTTATACGGCGTTTTTGGGCTCTTATGAGCCATTTTTCCTGCCTCGTATACTTTTTTTTGAACAGCTTCCATATCCTTTTTAACATTGCATCGTGAAGTATGTAAAAGTGCTGTGACGCTACGATACATCACCTGTTGACTGTTGTTGAAAACGTTCTTTGATAGATGGAATTTTCAGATTTAACTGAATTGATCTCAATAAAAAACCGCCTCATTTTCATGAGACGGTTTTTTATTGATGGTTGGTAGATATGCTGATGCGTTGTTATTGTTTTACAACTTTACGTGTAAGCGCTTTTTCGCCATAAGTCAGTTTCACTGTATACACGCCTTTAGGCAGGTGATGACCTGCAAAGCTGCTATTGTACTGTCCTGCATCCAGACGGCCGCGTTTCAATACCGCTACCTGTTTGCCATTGATGTCGTATACAGCAAGTACTACATCAGCTGGTTTCTCCAGGAAGAAGCTGACAGTGCTGTTATCGCCAAATGGGTTAGGATAACTGGTGAGGGTAGTGGTCAGTTTAACTGGCTCCTGCAGCGGTTTTGCTGCTGCCAGTTTTGCTGCGGATGTTGTGGAAGTGATCAGCAGTTGCGGTGCAGTCAGCCCTGCTTCTTTTGAACGCCAGAAAATGCGTGGCTCAGCAACGGTGCCACTCAGCAGGGCCAGGGAAATACCGTTACGGCCAGCAGCTTTTTCGCTCTGTACATAACTGGTGATATCCCATGAATAGTATCTGCCCGTGGAATCAGTTACTGTTGTTGTCTGCAATGCGGCAGTTCCTGTAGCAGGTTTGTTGTTCCAGGTCAGTGCAGATTCTGTCCAGGTAGTATTGCCTACAGCATAAACACCTACAGGAATATTGGATACACGGTTATCTTCAATCTTACCAAATACTTTCAGTACTGCTGAAGCAATGTTGCTTACGCCGCTTACATCGAAACGCAGATAGGTCTGACGGTCGTAACCCGGTGTGGTAGACACGTTTACCTTGGATGCCAATACCGTAGGATCAGTTGTGCCGTAAGTGGTCGATGCGTAATCACCATTCCTTACATAGGCATCCTGTAATGGCGCCAAGGTTGTCTGTGTTGATGAAGTGGAAGTAACGACCCTTACTTCAGTCAGGCTGTTCCATGCGTTGACGCTGTTGCCATGGCACAGTATCCTTACATGTTTTGCACTGCGTGCAGAGAACGTGAATGTTTCCAGCGCGTTGGAGGTACCGCTGCTATGAAGGCCTGTAGCAGCTGATGACCAGCTGCTGCCATCAGTGCTGGTTAAGATATCGAAGTTTGTCTGTCGTTGTGTGCCGTTGTAGAACGCGATATCAACACGTGAAACAGTAGTAGTGCTTTCCAGGCAGAATTGTATCCACTGTCCGTCGCCTTCCGCAGACCAACGGGTGTTGTAATCATTGTCCTGTACATTGGCTGGTACGTTGCCGTCATTCGCGCTGGCAGATACCGGTACGCAAACATTACCACCTGGAAAATCATCCGCAGGATTCAGCATACGCTCACGAACCCACGCGCCTGCAGGTTTTAATCGGGCGGTGGTCCATGGACCGTTAGAGCAGGTCCCGGTTACCCATACAGCGCCGGAACGGAAGTCGTCAGAATAGTTCCAGTTGGTCCAGCTGATCTTTTTATTGCGCATCAGATCGATGTATTGCTGCGCCATGGCGAAGTCGTTCGCTCCATCACCACTTGCTTCCTGTGTACCAAATTCGGTTACGAATACAGGCAGTCTGTCAGACGCTGTATTCAGCTGGTTCAGGTATTCAGTACGATGTTCCTTTGCATAGAAGTGGAAAGTATACATCACGTTAGGAAACTGCAGCGGATTGTTGAGGATATCCTGCAGGGAACCATCGCCGGAAAGGCCCATGGTAGACCATCCGTGAGTACCTACGAGGATAACGGCATCGTTATCAATGGCACGGATAAACGGGATCATCTGGTCTGCATATGTTTTGATCTTTGCCCAGGTGGCACCTGAGTTAGGTTCATTACAGATGTCGTAAATGATGTTGTTCTTGTTCTTGTGTGTGTTGGCAATAGCCGAGAAAAAGGTTTTCGCTCTGGAAAGGTTGTAGTTTGGATCGCCTGGTGTGAGCTGATGCCAGTCAACCAGTGCATACATGCCACGTGCAGTAGCTTCTTCGATAAGACGGTTCACCTGTGTGGTAAAACCTGCAGGGTCGGTTTCATAACCGCCTTCCTGTACATAAAGGGAAATACGAAGTACATCTGCTCCCCAGTCGTTGGCAAGGGCATCGAGAGAGGCAGCTGTAAGACAGCTTCCCCAGCCATACCACTGGATACCATGTGTGCTCATGCCTCTGAGCTGGATGGGATTGCCGTACTGGTTGCATAGTTTGGTGCCGATCACCTGGAGCTGGCCATTTCTGGCAACCGGTGTCTGTGCGTGGCTCTGTGAAAAGATGCCCGTCAGGCATAACAGCAACGCCGCAAGTTTGAAAGAGAGGTGTCTTCCATTCTTTTTCATGTGGATAGTTGTTTTGAGGGTGAGAAAATAAAAAGGTGATATGTTGATTTTGTAATGGCTACATAGGCAGATATTGATATGGTTATGCCATAGGTTAATGCTACAGGTTATAAAATGCTACTAGTCGCTATAGGTTGTTTAATTCGCTTGTCGCAATATAGGTACAAATTCGTTAATACGAACTTATTTTAAGTAACAATACTACCTTTACAGCATATGAAGAAGCCAGATTTTTACAGGCAGCCCGTTGCATGGACGGGAAGGATAGATGGTACGGATGAAGAACTATTGCGTTGGCATCAGCGTATAATACCCGTCAATCTGCTTACGGGTACATTGCCGGCATTAAAGTCCCATCAGCAGGGTATTGCGTTCCTGGGGTTTGCATGTGATGAAGGCGTACGCCGGAATAAAGGGCGTGTAGGCGCTGCAGAAGGACCTGTAGCATTGAGAAGCGCGTGCAGCAATTTTCCTGTACACTTTGATAATGATCTGATATTCGCAGATGCAGGTGATATCATCTGCAAAGACGATCAGCTGGAAGCTGCACAGGCCGCATTGGCAGATACTGTACTGACTATACGTAAAGCTGGTTACCTGCCGGTATTGCTGGGAGGTGGTCATGAAATCACTTACGGACATGCACAGGGTATTTACCAGCATCTGCAGCAACGCAAACGCAATGAGAAGCTGGGACTGGTGAATATAGATGCGCATTTCGATCTGCGTATACCCGGGCAGGAGGGAAGTACTTCCGGTACCGGCTTCTGGCAACTGGCGCAGGATTGTAAACTGGAAGGTGTTCCCTTTCATTACCTGGCGTTGGGTATACAGGCCAACAGCAATACACAGCAGTTGTTCCGTATAGCGGGCGACCTCGATGTACAGTATGTGGATGCTGACGCTTTTCTTCTTCAGGATAAAGTGCTTTTACAGGCTGCTATAAGCCAGTTTCTGAGAGATGTGGACCATATCTACCTGACGGTGGATTTAGACGTTTTTTCGGCCGCTTTTGCCCCTGGCGTGAGTGCCGTCGCTTATAACGGTATCCGTCCAGAGGGTTTGTTCCTGGAATGTTACCGCAGCATCCTGCAAAGTGGTAAACTGGCAGGTATCGATATCGCAGAACTGAACCCTTCCCTGGACATTGATAATCATACGGCAAAACTGGGTGCCTCCCTCTTGTTTGAGATTGCGAGTAACCTACATTATCACTAAGATCATTATTATCGCTTTATAGCTGCAAAATAGTATCAGTATCCCTGGCAGGATGTACGTAGTTCCCGTAATTCTTGCCGGGGAACGTTGTTTTTTAGAGCGCTTTTCTATATTTGCTTCATAAACATATTACATTATGAAATTAATCCCCAAAACAGCTATCATCGCCATGATGGCTTTATGTTCAACCTATCTGGCTGAAGCACAGAAAATAAAAGTTACAGAAGGCGATTTCTCTGCATTAAAGGGACAAACAGAGATCAACACGGAGTATTCATACGATCATATCAAGGTGGGTAATTTTGATAACGAAGATGATTACATCCAGAAGAAAAAAGACGAGTATAACAAGAAAGAACCGGGAAAAGGCGATACCTGGGCTATTGCCTGGAAGAATGATCGCGCCAGCCGTTTCGAGCCTAAATTCGAAGAATTGTTCTCAGAGACTGCTGGCATCAAAGCTGGCAAATTCCCCAATGCAAAGTATACACTGATCTTTAAAACCACCTATGTTGAGCCCGGCTATAACATTGGGATATCACGTAAGAACGCTTATATCGACGGAGAGATCTGGATCGTGGAAACGGCTGATCACAGCAAGGTGGTAGCTAAAGCAACTGTAGACAATTCTCCCGGCAGAATGTTCGGTTTCGACTTCGACACTGGTGCCCGTATCGCTGACGCATATGCAGCTGCAGGTAAATCATTCGGTAAGAAAGTAAAGAACTAAGCTGAATAATAATTGCGCCCTGTGCGTTGAAGACGATAATAAAACTAAGGTGGATACCGGGTTTCCTGGTATCCACCTTAGTTTTGTGGAAGATGTTTTTATAAGCCCTTTATCAAAATACGATCGTCTTATTACCATGGATGATGATCCTGTCTTCGACATGCGCTACCACTGCTCTTGTTAACACCTGCCTTTCGATATCACGCCCCAATGCTACCAGATCGCTTACATCATGCCGGTGACTGACACGGGCCACATCCTGGTCAATGATCGGCCCTTCATCCAGATCGTTGGTCACGTAGTGCGCGGTGGCACCTATCAGCTTTACGCCACGTGTATAAGCATTCTTATAGGGATTGGCGCCTGCAAATGCGGGCAGGAAAGAGTGATGTATGTTGATGATCTTCCCCGGAAATACGCCGACGAATGCAGGGGATAAGATCTGCATATAACGCGCCAGTACCGTGAAATCGGCTTTTGCCTCCTGTATGAGCCGGATGGCTTCCTGCTCCTTTTCTGCTTTGGTGGCAGCAGTAACCGGCAGATAGTGGAATGGAATGCCAAAATCTTCTGTCAGCTCTCTCAGCTCTTCATGATTGGAGATCACCAGGGGAATATCCACCGGTAATTCCCCGCTGCGCCAACGCCAGAGCAATTCCATGAGGCAATGGTCGTAACGGGACACCATGACAGCCATCCTTTTACGGTGGAAGGTATAGTTGATATGCCAGTCCATGTGTAATGGCCCGGCTACTTTTTCCTGAAATTGTTTTTCCAGTTGTTCACTTGTAATGCCAGCATTTTCCAGGTGGAACTCCATGCGCATGAAAAATACCCCTTCTTTAGGGTCGGTGCTGTGCTGACTGGCGTCCAGGATGTTCGCGCCACAGGTATAAAGGAACTGTGATACGCCGGCAACGATTCCGGGCCGGTCCGGACAGCAGATCAGTAGCCTGCCGGTAATATCGCTCTGCATAAATCGAAAATATATTCCCAGTAAAATACTAAATGTTATTTTACTTTTGGGCCAATTTTGAAGCATGAAGAAGATAGGATTGATGTCAGATACGCACAGTTACCTCCATCCGGACGTGTTCAGGTACTTTGATAAAGTAGATGAAATATGGCACGCAGGAGATATCGGTAATACGGAGCTGGCGGATAAACTGGAGGCTTTTAAGCCATTCCGTGCTGTATATGGGAATATAGATGGGGCCGATGTAAGGGTCCGTTATCCACTTAACCTGCATTTTGAACTGGAGCACGTAAAAGTTTACATCACCCATATTGGTGGTTATCCGGGGAAATATGCCCCCGGTGTAAAGGATGAACTGTTGAAAAACACGCCAAAGCTGTTTATCTGCGGTCATTCCCATATATTAAAAGTAATGCCTGATCCGGCTTTGAAGCTGCTGCACATCAATCCCGGAGCCTGTGGTATACAGGGATGGCATAAGGTTAAAACATTGTTACGTTTTGAATTGTCAGAAGGAAATATCAGTCAACTTGAAGTTATTGAGTTGCCAAAATAGAGAAGTACAACGTGAAGTATCTTAGACCTGTCACACTAATGCAAAAATGGTTCATTCTGTTGTCGGGATGCCTGTTTTTATGTCTGGCTGTTCCGGCACAGAAAACGTCACTGTTTAAAAAAGTGGGAAGCTGGCTGGATGCGGGAAATGATCCAAATTATATTGAGGAGCATACCAAAGACCTCACTCTTCGCGTGTTCGGTTCGCGCAAGTATAACTATTACGATATTGTCGACAATAAGATCGTGGATAATGGGATTGTGGACAATGGGATCGTCTCAGGTACAAAAAGCTCCAAGGAAGTACTGTACAGGCCCAATACACCCTTTAACGTCGGTGTTGGCTTCAACTACCGCTTTATAGGTATGAACGTCGCTTTTAACCTGCCATTTATCAATAAGGCATCAGGGGACTATGGCCAGACAAAAGTACTGGACCTGCAAACACATATTTACTCCCGTAAACTGGTCATAGACTTTTACGGGCAGGTTTATAAGGGATATTATATTGCCAATACAAGAGGATTGTTCAGCAGCCTGGGGTCGGGCAATGTGGAAATGATCCGGCCGGATGCCCGGAATGTGAATCTGGGGCTGGATGTGCAGTATGTATTCAATGCAAAACGTTTCTCTTACCGGGCGGCTTACCTGCAGAATGATTACCAGAAGAAGAGCGCAGGATCTTTCCTGATAGGAGGGGGCATTTTCGGGATGCGAATGAAAGGTGATTCAGGGCTGATCCCTTCATATCTGCAGAAAGCAGGATTCTTTGATGGAGTGAATTTTAGGAGGACAAGGGTGCTCAGTGCGGCTGCCAACGTCGGTTATGCCCATACTTTTGTCTATAAGAAACATTGGTTTGCTACACTTTCCCTCACGGGAAGCTTAGGGGCGAATTATACGACCCTGAACAGGGTAAAAGGTGGTGAGGTGAGTAAAGTAGGGCTGCAGCTGAATAACAATATCCGTATTTCCATCGGGTATAACTCTGCCCGGTATTTTGCAGGTATTCACTATGTGAATCTGACCACCAGAAGCCAGTCGCCCGTACCGGCTACCTACCAGACCATGGGCGCAGGCAATTTCCGTATTAGTATAGCGAGAAGGTTCAAGCTGAAGAAGCAATTGTTTTAATAGTATATCCTGCTGATGATCTATCCTGTCTGCGCGTTCAATGATCATGTTAAAGTCTTCAATTCTTCCTGCATATTCTGCCGGGCGAGTGTCTCCCGTTGTTCCCTGAATAAATCGGTTTTATAAATGGCAGGAAGCGCCAGGAAATGAGCCAGTACTTTCTTTCTGCCGGGTTTATACAATTCATCGGGGTAGATGCTGTATTCCTTCCTGATCTGTTGTGTATAGGCAATATAATCCGCAGCCGATGCGCTTAAAATAGACAGGTCAAAGTCCAGGAAATAATCCAGGTCGGTATTGCCGCTGGCATTCAGATGTGTTTTGGTAGCGCGGATGAAGTCCATTACCTTTTCTATGCTCTCAGCCGGATAGCTGGTCTGCCGCAGGAAAGTGCCTGCCGCCAGGGCACTCTGTTCTTCATTATCTGCTTGTTTTACATCATAGATCACATCGTGGAAATAGATGGCCAGTGACAGTGCTTCATTGTCAGTGATGTGATCTGCATACATGTGCTGCAGCTGCAATAAAGCCTGCAGATGGTGCAGGTCATGATAATGCCGGTGCATTGCTGTATAGTGGCTGATGATCGTTTGAAAGCCGTCTTCAATAAGGGCCTGATCGGGTGTATATGGTTGCAGCAGTTGCTGCCAGGTAGTATGCAGTATATCGGTTAGCATAGGATTAAAGTTAAAATAAAAATCCCGCCTACTGGATGCAGGCGGGATCTCTTTATCATTTATAGCCGAAGGCTATTATGCTTTTGCTTTTGCAAACTGTGCACGGATCACGTTCAGTGCACCACCTGCTTTGAACCACTCGATCTGTTGTTCATTGTAAGTGTGGTTTACCAGGATCTCGTCCTTGCTACCGTCTTTGTGGTTAGCCACAACAGTCAGTTGTTTACCAGGAGCGAAAGTGGTCAGACCAACGATATCGAAGGTATCATCTTCCTGGATCTTATCGTAATCTTCCTTATCAGCGAAGGTCAATCCGAGCATACCTTGCTTTTTCAGGTTGGTTTCGTGGATACGTGCGAAAGATTTAACCAGGATAGCGCGAACACCCAGGTGACGTGGTTCCATTGCAGCGTGTTCGCGGCTGGAGCCTTCACCATAGTTTTCATCACCTACTACCACAGAGCCGATGTTAGCAGCTTTGTAAGCACGCTGTACTACAGGTACACCTGCATATTCACCGCTCAGCTGGTTCTTTACAGAATCAGATTTGTCGTTGAATGCGTTGATCGCACCGATCAGCATGTTGTTGGAGATGTTATCGAGGTGACCACGGTATTTTAACCACGGACCAGCCATAGAGATATGGTCAGTAGTACATTTACCTTTTGCTTTGATCAGCAGTTTCAGGCCTTTCAGGTCAGTACCTTCCCATGCAGCGAATGGCGCCAGCAGTTGCAGACGGTCGCTGGTTGGAGATACGATTACCTGAACACCGCTACCGTCAGCTGCAGGAGCCTGATAACCAGGATCGTCTACAGCAAAACCTTTTGCAGGCAGTTCAAAGCCGGTAGGCTCATCGAGCATTACTTCCTTACCATCTTTGGTTTTCAGTTTGTCTGTCAGCGGATTGAAGGTCAGATCACCTGCAATAGCGAAGGCAGTAACGATTTCCGGAGATGCCACGAAAGCGTGTGTAGCAGCCAGACCATCATTCCTCTTAGCGAAGTTACGGTTGAAGGAAGTGATGATGGAGTTCTTACGGTTAGGATCGTCGATGTGACGAGCCCACTGACCGATACATGGACCGCAGGCGTTAGCCAGTACGATACCACCGATCTGGTCGAAAGTATTCAACAAACCGTCTCTTTCGATGGTATAACGTACCAGTTCGGAGCCCGGAGTGATGGTATATTCAGCTTTAACGTCAAGGTTCTTGTCAACCGCCTGTTTCGCCAGGGAAGCAGCGCGGGAGATATCTTCATAAGAAGAGTTGGTGCAGGAACCGATCAGGGCAACTTCCAGTTTTTCTGGCCAGTTGTTTTCCTTTACAGCCTGTGCGAATTTGGAGATAGGCCATGCCAGGTCCGGAGTGAAAGGACCGTTTACATGTGGTTCCAGTTCGTCCAGGTTGATCTCGATCACCTGATCATAGTATTTGGAAGGATCTGCGTATACTTCAGCATCAGGGCGCAGGTGATCTTTCACACCGTCAGCCAGGGCTGCGATATCTGCACGTTCAGTAGCAGACAGGTAAGCAGACATTTTGGTATCGTAAGCAAATACGGAGCAGGTAGCACCTATTTCCGCACCCATGTTACAGATAGTACCTTTACCGGTAGCGCTCAGGTTATCAGCACCTTCACCAAAATATTCAACGATGCAACCGGTACCACCTTTTACGGTCAGTACGCCGGCTACTTTCAGGATTACGTCTTTAGGGGAAGACCAGCCGCTCAGTTTACCTGTCAGTTTAACACCGATCAGTTTTGGCATTTTCAGTTCCCATGGGAGACCTGCCATCACATCCACAGCATCAGCACCACCAACACCGATAGCCAGCATACCCAGACCACCTGCGTTAGGCGTGTGGGAGTCAGTACCGATCATCAAACCGCCTGGGAAAGCATAGTTTTCCAGTACAACCTGGTGGATGATACCAGCACCTGGTTTCCAGAAACCGATGCCATATTTATTGGAGATAGAAGACAGGAATTCGTATACTTCCTTATTGGTGTCCACAGCTGTCGCCAGGTCTTCCGTGGCGCCAGTTTTGGCTTGAATGAGGTGATCACAGTGTACGGTAGAAGGAACAGCTACTTTATCGCGTCCGCAGGTCATGAACTGTAACAGGGCCATCTGTGCGGTGGCATCCTGCATTGCTACGCGATCGGGCGCAAACTCCACATAAGACTTTCCACGCTCATAAGCCGCGGTGGTAGGTGCATATAAGTGAGCATATAAGATCTTTTCTGACAGTGTGAGCGGGCGTCCCAGCAGTTTACGGGTAGCTTCCACTTTACCCGGCAGTGCCGCATACACTTTTTTAATCATTTCAATATCAAACACCATGGAAAAAAATATTTAAGACCGGTTAGAAAATGCACCGCGAAATTAATTAAATTCAACAAGTTTTTAAAAGATATGTAGACGATTGTCTATAAATGCTAAGCCTGGAAAATAGCCGTTTGCCCTGCCGGCCCACTGTTTAAAATACCGCTAAAGCACTGCCAGCTTACTATCAGCTATTTATTGGTACGGAAATCAGACTTGTTTTTAACCCGGGATTGTAATAAATTTGATATATGAATAGATTTAAAGATTTTGTGGAATGGCAGGCCTTTGGGGTTTGTACAGCTATCGGCAATAAGCTCGGTATAGCTACCTCCCGTATCCGCCTGTTTTTTATCTATACCTCCTTTATCACCATGGGATCCCCTCTCATCGTTTATATGATTATGGCCTTCTGGGTGAATATGAAGAATTATATCCTGAACGCCCGCAGGAACCCTCTCAGATACCTATAACAGATTCAGCATCATTTTTGTAATACAGCCATTTGAAAAGAATGGTCGGGACATTATTCCCTGATAACAGGGATAGTTTGCATTATTATTAGTTTATATATTCGTGCCACAATAAGGATAAGGAAGCAGAAATTTTAACCAAATACACTTATAAAATGAGAATGCCTTCATGGAAACACCTGACAAATGGTGTGCTGCTTTTATCTACCGCGTTATTTATGGCTGCATGTTCGAAAAACGATAACGATGGCAAATCGAGAATTCAGGTCGCACTTACCGATGATCCAGGAGATTTTAAAGCTGTTTACATTGATGTTCAGGAAGTAAATGTCAACTACAATGATAGTGATGACAATGGCTGGCAGACATTAGCCGGCATGAGAAAGGGGCGCTACAACCTACTCACACTCGTTAATGACAAAGACACTGTACTGGCAGATGCTGAAATAGCATCGGGTACGATCAAGCAAATCAGGCTGGTATTAGGAGATGACAACTGGGTGGTAACTAACGCCGGTGACTCCATCAGACTGCAAACACCCAGCGGACAGTCTTCCGGTGTGAAACTGAAGGTTAACATGGCCGTATCCGAAGGGGTACTTTACAAAATGCTGCTTGATTTCGATGTAGCGAAATCTATTCACGAAGCAGGAAACGCCGGCAAGTATATGCTGAAACCGGTTATCAGAACTGTGCTTGAAGCGCAGGGCGGTAGCATCAAAGGTGTTGTATTGCCTGCGGTAGTGCCTTCTGCCGTACTGGTACTGAACGGTACTGATACCGTTGCCAGCACTTATTCCAGTGTAGGCGGCGCTTATCTGCTGAAAGGTGTTGCAGCCGGTAGCTATACCCTGCATTACATTTCTACCGATTCTACCCTGCAACCTGCTGCAAAACAGGGTGTAGTAGTGGAAATGGGTAAAGTAACGACAGTTGATACGCTGAGGTTAGTAAAATAAGCCTGTTAGTCACAGACTGCAGTAAAACACAAAAAAAATCCATCCGTATGCAGCCGGATGGATTTTTTTATTGCGTTATATTAATCCAGGTGGAAATTTGTCATTGCTTTATAGTGGTTCTGCAACTGGTTCACCGTAATGGAACCTTTGATCTCCCGGTGTTCGTCCCGGTAGTCGAGACGTGTGGCCGGCATCCCGTCTTCCAGTGTATGTAGTTTCACTGAGAATGGCCCGCGTACATAGATCTGCCCACCGCCGTTAACAGAAAGGGATTCGTCTTTTTTAAATTTGAGTCTGATTAACTGATCTTCATTCAGTGGAATGGGGTGGAGGTCTTGCAGGTCGTACCAGAACTCCTGTTCTCCTGTTAGTACGCATACCTGTTTGTCCTCGCGGTTAACTTCCAATACCTGACCTTCCACAGTGTTTCCTTCGTACTGTATTAATACTGTATCTCCAGCTTTTACATCTTGTAAATTGATCATGGTGAATAAAATTTTGGGTGTTTAGTGTTATAGTTATAGTCTCTAAAAGAACGATCGTAGCCTTATCCTAAGATAAGCATAAGATAAGAAATAGTCCATAGGCCCCGGACATTTTCCTATCTTCTGCTGTAGTACAAAAGGCAGGCCATCCGGTTTCCATGGACTATTAAATATTATCGTCTATAAATATTTGGCTATAAACACATTACCATAACCAGGCAGCGATACAGTCATCACTGTAAACAGGGGATGTGTGTTATTTCACTACTTCACGAAGTCTCACCAGTTGTTCCAGCAGGCCTTCCAGCAGGTCGAGATGCAGCATGTTGGCGCCGTCTGACTTAGCCTGGGCCGGGTTAGGGTGGGTTTCAATGAACAAGCCATCTGCTCCGGTAGCAATGGCCGCTTTGGCGATAGTGCTGATCAGTTTAGGATTACCACCGGTAACACCACTGGTCTGGTTTGGCTGTTGCAGGGAGTGGGTACAGTCCATGATCACAGGTACGCCGTGTTCCTTCATGATAGGAATATTGCGGTAGTCTACCACCAGGTCCTGGTAACCGAAGGTAGTACCACGTTCGGTCAGCCATACTTTATCATTACCACCCTGTTTTACCTTTTCTACGGCAAATTTCATTGCCTCACCACTTACAAACTGTCCTTTCTTCACATTGACGAATTTACCGGTTTCTGCTGCTGCCAGCAGGATGTCGGTCTGGCGGCACAAGAATGCCGGAATCTGCAATATATCTACATAAGCGGCAGCCATGGCAGCTTCTGCGGCAGAGTGAATATCCGTAGTAACAGGCAGATTGAAGGTCTGACCCGTTTTCTGCAGCAGGTCCAGGCCTTCTACATCACCTACACCACTGAAGGAGTTGATGCTGGTACGATTGGCTTTACGATAGGATGCTTTAAAAATATATGGAATGTTCAGGCGTTTACAAATGCCTGAGACCTTTTCAGCTACATGCATCAGCAGCGCTTCATCTTCTACTACGCAAGGCCCGGCTATCAGAAAGAAGTTATCTGGGTTGTATTGATCCTTAAAAAGTGACTTCAGGTGTGTTTGTGCTGACATGATTTTTGTATTTGAGAGTGCAAAGTTATGCTATTCTAAGGGATTACTTTTCAGTAGCGCGGATAGCCGCGACTTCCTTAATTGTCATAATATTGTAATTCGACACTATGGAATGTTTACTGGGCTTGCATCTGTTCCAATGGGATGTGGGAGATTGTTACCGCATTGTCATGCGCTGGGTAATCTGTTCTGAATTATTGCGGAAGCTGTTAATATTACGCCTAAATTTCAAAAGTCATTCATTCGAGATAGCATGAAGAAAGATAAAATTCTGGTAATCGGTGCCTGCGGGCAGATTGGTGTGGAACTTACACTGGCATTAAGGAAGATGTACGGAGACGCCAATGTGGTTGCTTCCGATCTGCGTGAGGAGCATGACCTGCTCAAAGGAACGGGCCCTTATGTATCCCTGGATGTCATGAATAAGGAGATGCTGCACGTGCTGGTTATCCGTCATAACATCACCCAGATCTATCTGCTGGCGGCCATCCTTTCTGCCACCGGGGAAAAGAACCCGCTGCTGGCATGGCATATCAACATGCAAAGCCTGCTGAATGTACTGGATATTGCGAAAGAAGAAAATGTTGATAAAGTATACTGGCCAAGTTCCATTGCGGTATTCGGACCAGATTCCCCTAAAGAGTCCACTCCGCAGCATACTATTATCGAGCCTACCACCATTTACGGTATCAGCAAGTTTGCCGGTGAGCGCTGGTGCGAATATTACAGCCACCGTTATGGTGTAGATGTACGCAGCTTGCGTTATCCTGGTCTGATCAGCTACAAATCCGCTCCGGGTGGTGGTACAACAGATTATGCTATTGAGATCTTCCATGAAGCACTGGAAGAAAAGAAATATACCTGCTTCCTCTCCGAAAGCACTTACCTGCCAATGATGTACATGCCGGATGCTATCCGCGCCACTATTGAGCTGATGGAAGCCGATAAGGCAAAGATCAAGGTGCGCTCTTCTTACAACCTGGGCGCGATGAGTTTCTCTCCTAAAGAAATAGCAGCGGAGATCAAAAAACATATCCCGGAATTCACGATCAGTTATGAGCCGGATTACCGCCAGCAGATTGCTGACGGATGGCCACAAAGCATGAATGATTCCGAGGCTAGCCGGGATTGGGGGTGGAAACCGGAGTTTGACCTGGAAAAGATGACGGCAGATATGCTGAAGAATCTTAAGAAATAAGCAGTAGTATCAGGTAACCCCCTGCGGAATATTATCTTCAAAAAAAAGACGAATGCAGCATGCATTCGTCTTTTTTTTGAAACACTTGTAATTATTAGCTTACAAACCCAACCGCTACGGTTGAATTACTGAATTCGTCGATCAGGATGAATGCACCATTGGCAGGGTTAGCGTCATAGCTATCCGCAAATATCGGATGTGCGAGTTTCACAGTAATTTTACCAATATCATTCAGGCCCAGCTCTTTCTTATCTTCCAGGATCTTATTGGAAGTTACATCTATCACATGTTCTATCTGCTGTACTTTTGCTTTCACACGGTTAATACCATGCTGGAACAGGTATGCTTTGCCCGGCACCAGTTTCTGCTGATCCATCCAGCATACCTGTGCTGATAGTTCTTTCAGCAAGGCAGGTGCATTTTCAGGTTTGGAGAACATGCTGCCACGGCTGGTGTCTATTTCATCTTCCAGCGTGATCACTACACTCTGACGTGCTTCTGCAGTGGTGAGCTGTGTTTCGAACTGTTCGATGGTTTTAATCCTGCTCTTCTGCTGTGATGGGAGGGAGATGATCTCATCACCTACATTGAAGTGACCACTTACCACTTTACCCGCAAAACCACGGAAGTCGTGATAAGCCTCTGTTTTAGGACGGATTACGGACTGTACTTTGAAGCGTGCCGGGTGACTGTTATCAGCATGATCAAAGGTGATCTGTTCCAGGTACTCAAGCAGAGATTCACCGCTGTACCAGCTGATCTTTTCAGAGCGGGTAGCCAGGTTCTCACCATAGAGGGAGGAGATCGGAATGAACTTGATAGAAGGTGCTTTGAAACTTGCACTGGCAATCAGTGCCTGGAAGTCTTCCACGATCTGATTAAAGCGTGCCTCGTTATATTCCACCAGGTCCATTTTGTTCACACATACCACCAGGTATGGGATGCGCAGCAGGCTGGCGATAAAGAAGTGACGGTAGGTCTGTTCTACGATACCTTTACGTGCATCGATCAGTATCAGAGATACCTGTGCATTGGACGCACCAGTCACCATGTTACGGGTATATTCGATATGTCCCGGCGTATCGGCAATGATGTATTTACGGGTAGGAGTAGAGAAGTAAATGTGTGCCACATCGATAGTGATACCTTGTTCACGTTCTGCTACCAGACCGTCTGTCAGCAATGACAGGTCTGTAAAATCAAGTCCCTTACGTTTGCTGGCAGCGTGTAACGCTTCCATTTTATCCTGTGGAATAGAATGTGTATCGTACAGCAGCCTGCCTATCAGGGTGCTTTTGCCATCATCTACGCTGCCGGAAGTGGTTATACGTAAAACCTCCATGTTATATTTTTTGAGTGCGGAGCGCTTCGCTGTCCGCGACGATTTTATACTAATTGATTAATTCCTGTAACTGAGAAGAGTGATAACAACCGGCGGCTATTAAAAGTAACCAGCCTGTTTTCTTTTCTCCATCGCTGCTTCGGAGCGTTTATCATCGATACGGGCGCCTCTTTCAGAGATTTTGGCTTCCAGTATTTCACCGATAATATCTTCCAGCTTATCAGCTTCAGAGATCACTGCTGCGGTACAGGTCATATCGCCAACGGTACGGAAGCGCACTTTTTGACGGAAAGGAACTTCTTCCTCAGTGGTATTGAGGAAAGGGGAGTAAGGCCAGTACATACCATCGCGTTCGATGATCTCTCTCTCGTGGGAGAAGTAGATGGATGGGATCTGCAGGTTTTCCCGGCGGATATAGTTCCATACGTCCAGTTCTGTCCAGTTGGAGATAGGGAATACCCTCACATTCTCTCCCAGGTGTATTTTACCATTGAGCATATCGAACAGCTCAGGACGTTGCATTTTAGCGTTCCACTGACCGAATTCATCTCTTACAGAGAAGATCCTTTCTTTTGCACGTGCCTTCTCTTCATCACGGCGGGCACCACCGATGCAGGCATCAAATTTCAGTTCTTCGATAGCATCCAGAAGGGTGACAGTTTGCAGGGCATTTCTACTGGCGTATTTACCAGTTTCTTCCTGTACTTTACCCTGGTCGATACTGTCCTGTACATTTCTTACAATAAGCTCAAGACCCAGTGATTCCACCAGCCAGTCGCGGAACTGGATAGTTTCGGGGAAGTTATGTCCGGTATCTATATGCAGTAACGGGAAAGGAACTTTACCCGGATAGAACGCTTTCTGTGCCAGGCGCACAATAGTGATTGAATCCTTACCACCTGAGAACAGGATGGCCGGGCGTTCAAACTGTGCAGCTGTTTCACGTAAAATATAGATGGCCTCATCTTCCAATGCCTGCGGAAACTCCCACTGTATTTTATTGGTCATAAGTCTTTATTTAAATGTCCCTGCGGACCAGTTAGTTTAATCAATTTAATCAGATCGTTTTCTCTGTTGTCTTTGTCATTATCCGTGCAATCCACACTCTTTCTTGGATATTTCCCACCACCATCTGCCGGCGCGGGGATGTTCTCCGGGTTCAATTGCACGGGTACAGGGAGCACAACCGATGGAGACAAAGCCTTTATCGTGCAATTTATTATACGGCACGTTCTTTTCCTTCAGATAATCGATCATTTCATCATATGTCCAGTTGATCAGCGGATTGTATTTATATAATTGCCTGGCTTCGTCCCATTCAATGGCGTGTAATGACTGGCGGTTTTCCGATTGTTCAGCGCGAAGACCGGTGATCCAGACTTTAACACCCTGGAGGGCACGGTTCAGTGGGACAACCTTACGGATGTGACAACATTCTTTACGGTTGTCCACAGATTCATAGAAGCTGTTGGGCCCTTTTTCCGCCAGGAGTTTTTCTACAGAAGCCGTTTCAGGGAAATAGACTTCGAAGTTTTTCTTGTAGCGGGCGCGGGTGAGGTCCATCAGGTCATAGGTTTCCTGGAACAAACGTCCAGTGTCGAGGGTAAACACCCTGATCGGCAAGTTGGCGTGCCAGATCATATCGGCAATTACCTGATCTTCCTGTCCAAATGAGGTGGAAAAGGCCACCGCTCCGGGGAATTGTGCTGCCAGATACTGCATGGCAGCGATTGGATCTAGTCCTTCCAGTGCTGTACTGATATTATCCATGTGATCTATCTCAAATAGCCTGACATCCGTCTATAGTTGCCTATAGATGTCAGTAATACTTCCTTTAGTGAATTGGCAATTTCTGCTGTCTACAAAAATACATAAACTCTATAAAAAGGATAGACTTTTTTTAAGAGGCAGGTTGTATGATGTGTTTATTATTGGTTATCAATGTTTTATTGGGACTTTGGTTTGTTGGGTGGAGATGATTGGTGGGGAAGGCCGTCTGCCGGTTTCAGTGAGGGATACCGGGCTGTACCCCTTGCGAGCACTATTTATTGGGCATTTTCAATCGTATGGGCATTTGGATGTGGATTAAACCCCTGCCAATCGTATAGGGGCTCGTCAAGGGCTAAGGCCCGGTATCTCCTCCTGAAACCGTTGCGATTCGGGCCTTCCGGTTGAGTATGGGTGTGGGGAGAATGCGAAATGAGATTAAGCCTTCCAATTAAGTTTAGGCGGTAAACGAAAATAACAGAAAGCCTACGATTACGCTATTCGTTGTGGAAGGGTCGTGAAATACCCGCCAATCGCTATAGCCGGATATGTAATCATTGGAAGGCATGAAAGAAGCTGCTCATATCCTTCTCTCTCCCTAAAATCCGTTGGAGGTCGGGAAGTAGCGGACGGTTCCAGATGGAGACTGCGGGCCTTCAGCTCTTCGGATATACGATTGATGAAGCCCAATATAAATTCGATAGTTCATACGCTTGATAAAGCCTAATAGCAATCCCTGGCCCGGAGAGGTGCCGACCGCGGTCCCATCTGGAACCGCAACGCGTATCGCAATCCCAACGCTAATCCCACCACAAAACACAATCTTAACAATCCTCAATCAAGGAAGGTGCGACCACAGTTCCAACAAGCCTTATAAAAACAAAAGCCGGAGATCACCCCGGCTTTTAAAGAAGATTATAATATTGAAACGTTTCTCGTCAATATATCCTTCAGTGTTTTATTCTCAAGGATCTTCAGTGTTGCGTCCCGCACTTTACTCATGACGTCATTCAATCCACACACTGCTTCATCCCGGCAATTCTCACATCTTTCATAGTAATTGAGACTCACGCAGGGAAGTAGTGCAATCGCCCCATCCAGCAGACGAATAATCCGTGCCAAAGGTATTTCCTTGGGCGTCTTCAGCAGGTAATAGCCACCACCTTTGCCTTTTTTACTTCCCAGAATGCCTGCATTCTTCAATTCCAGCAGGATATTCTCAAGGAATTTGATAGAGATATTCTTCTCCTGGGCTATTTCAGAGATGAGAATGGGACCCTTATCTGCATTTTCTGCCAGGTGTATGAGCGCATGAAAAGCGTATTGCGTTTTTTTAGACAACATATTGATTGATTTGCATCCCTCCCAGATGTTTGTACTACAAAGATAACAGCTTTTTACGTCTTACAGGCTCAGTACATCTTTCATACTGAAGATGCCTGTTTTTCCCTTCAGCCATTCCGCAGCAATCACGGCGCCGGAAGCGAATCCTTCGCGGGAATGGGCGGTATGGGTAATGGTAATATCGTCAATAGCGGAGGTGTAGGTAATGCTGTGTGTACCAGGAGCGGGATCTTCACGTTTGGAAATGATGGAGAGCTGTTCCGGACGGGAAGTTTCCTCATTCACCCATTCCTGCTTGCGACGCACTAGCTCCATCAGCTGCTCTGCCAGGGTAATGGCGGTACCGCTTGGCGCATCTCTTTTTTGGGTATGGTGGATCTCCTCCATTTTTACTTCGTACTGTGACTGATTCGCCATCAGTTCCGCCAGGCGTTTGTTGATCTCGAAGAAGATATTCACGCCTACGCTGAAGTTACTGGCATAGAGGAATCCCTGATGCTGTTCCAGGCACAAAGATTTTACAGCGGGGAGGTGTTCCAGCCAGCCGGTGCTGCCACAAACGACAGGAACATTGGCGGCGAAACACTTCAATATATTACTATAGGCGGTTTCCGGACCGGTAAACTCAATAGCCACATCAGCCTTGCTCAGTTCTTCCTTTTCCAGCAGGTGCTGGCTACTCAGGTCAATACGATGAACGATCTCATGTCCTTTGGCAACAGCGATGGTCTCAATTGCCTTTCCCATTTTGCCGTAGCCGATAAGCGCTATTTTCATAATATATTGAATTATAAACTATTAGTAGAGATTAGTAGAAGGGAAGAGATTACCACCTGTTGTTGCTGATGGCAACCTGATTGTTGTACTTCTTTTTGCCGCCTCCTATAGAAAAACGGAGACTGAGCCCTAATGCCTGATTATTGATAACGGTAGGTACGATCTTCATACTCAGGTCATCCGACATGTTAAAGTCCTTCAGGTGGGCAAACACAGTAGCATCCACAATGTTCAATCCATAGGCGAGCACGAATACAAGCACGGAGTAGTCTACATATTCCCGGTAAGCATCACGGAGGAATTTAAGACCATTGTCACTGTACAATCCAACATAGTCATCTACTGTATCGGCGTTGCCGTCCATACGGATACGATAGGCATTACGGAAGGTGCGGTAGTTGTCCATGTTGATAATAAAGGTACCGGTAGTGATGCCAAGGGCGGCATATACCAGGGGGATCTTCCAGTACTGCCTGTTGTAAGCCTGTCCGAGACCCGGCAGTACGGCGGAGTAAAAAGCTGCCTTCCGCGGACTATGAGGAGTGGGAGGGACCGGTTTTACCGAATCCCGTTTAATGAAAAGTTCAGCACTGTCTTTCCGGTTATCCGGCTGCTGCTTACGCAGATAGGCGGCCTTGGTACTGTCCTGAGCCAGCAGGCTAGCGGGCAGACAAACAAATACCGGTAATACCAGTAAACAAAGACGTAGTAAGTAAGAAAATGTATTCCCGGACTGTTTAGCCACCGTATAAATCTATTTTTTCTAATATGCTATCAAGTTCCTCGTCAGAGTAAAACTCGATGGTAACGCTACCTTTACCGTTCTTGCTTCTGTCCAGTTTCACTTTTGTGGCAAAATGGGTTGCCAGGTTATCTTCTATCTTCTGATAGGCCGGTGGTAATGAGCTTTTTAAAGGCTTTTTCACATTGCCTTTGTCAATATGGGTGGTTTTACGCACCAGGTCTTCCGTTTGACGTACAGACAGTCCGTTCTGCATGATCTCGTTGAAAACGAAGAGTTGTTTCTCTATATTTTCCACGGCGATCAATGCTCTGGCATGTCCCATGCTTATTTGTCCATTGCGGACAGCTACCTGGATATCGGGTGGCAGTTTAAGCAGGCGTATATAGTTGGTAACGGTACTTCTTTCTTTACCCATGCGGTCGGCTACCTGTTCCTGGGTGAGTACACACTCTTCCATCAGGCGTTTGTAGCTCAGGCCGATTTCTATGGCATTCAGATTTTCCCGCTGTAAGTTTTCCAGCAGGGCCAGTTCCAGCAGTTCCTGGTCGTTTGCCTGACGGATATAGGCCGGAATATCCTTCAGACCTGCCATCCGGCTGGCGCGTAAACGCCTTTCACCTGCTATCAGCTGGTATTTATTGGGTCCCACCCTGGACACGGTAATAGGTTGTATTACGTCGTGCAGTGAGATGGACATACTTAATTCCTGTAAAGCCTTCTCGTCAAAGTCCCGGCGCGGCTGCTTAGGATTCACTTCCACCTGGTCGAGCGGAATGCGCTCAATGCCGGTAGCCCTTGCCACGACCTGCTCCCCCAGAGCGCTGGTGGTTTGTTTCAGGTCAGTATCAATATTTTGCAGCAGCGAGCGGATACCTTTACCCAACGCCTCTTTCTTATTCGGATTCCCCTTACTCTGATTGCTCATTGTTGATTGCTAATATTTTATCTTCCAGGTTAATACGTGTAAAGTTATTCTTTTGCAGAATTTCTTTTGCCAGGTTGAGATAGTTGATTGCTCCGGTACTGGCTGCATCGTACATGATCACGGATTTACCGAAGCTGGGCGCTTCACCCAGTTTGGTATTACGGTGAATGATCGTGTTGAATACGCTTTCCTCGAAGTGTTGTTTCACTTCATCTACCACCTGGTTGCTCAGGCGCAGACGGCCGTCGTACATGGTCATCAGAATACCCTCTATGGCCAGGTTGGTATTTAAACGGCTCTGAACGATCTTAATTGTATTTAACAACTTACCCAGACCCTCCAGTGCAAAAAACTCGCACTGTACCGGAATGATCACAGAGTCGGATGCTACCAGGGCATTTACGGTGATCAGACCCAGGGAAGGGGAACAGTCTACTATAACAAAATCATAGTCATCCTTTACAGCATCTATCACCTGCTTCATTACCTGCTCCCTGTTAGGATGGTTAATGAGCTCCAGTTCTGCACCTACCAGATCAATATGGGATGGCAGCACTTTCAGATTGGGTGTATCTGATTCCAGGATCACATCTTTGGCCTGCCCGTCATTTACCATACAGTCATATAAGCTCTGCTGTATATTACGCAGGTCAAAACCTAAACCGGTGGTGCTGTTAGCCTGCGGATCCGCATCTACCAGCAATGTTTTATATTCCAGCACAGCCAGGCTGCTTGCCAGGTTAATAGCACTGGTAGTTTTTCCTACCCCACCTTTCTGATTAGCGATTGCAATTACTCTTGCCATTGTTGATTAGGTATTTCTTAGGTTTTACTATAGGATAATAAATAAGGCATGGATTAGGAAGACTCCTGTCTCTTTCACCATGAAAAGATATGCGTTTTACTATAGATCGATACTGCTTCCTATTGCCGGCAGCAATAATTCCAGGCCTGCGGCTGCAAACTGTTGCTGCGTTTTCTCCTTATCTATCTTGATATACCCAAAGGTGTCGTAGTGTACGCCGATAATGCGTTTACAATCAACAAATCCTGCCGCTGCAATTGCATCGTCAGCTCCCATGGTGAAATTATCTCCTATTGGTAAAATTGCAAAATCAAGTTTAGCATACCTGGGTATCAGCTGCATGTCTAAAGTCAGCGCTGTATCCCCTGCAAAATAAAAATTTCCCTCCTCAGTCGTAAAAACGAATCCCATAGGATTACCCCCATAGGAACCATCTGGCAGACCACTGGAGTGATGAGCCACCACACACTTTACTGTGCCAAAGTCAAAATGCCATTTACCCCCGGTGTTCATTGGGTGTACTTTCTCAATGCCCTGCCTGCCAGTCCATTCGGTCAGTTCAAAAGCGCCTACTACAGTCGCATTGGTACGTTTTGCCAGTCCTATGAGGTCGGCTACATGATCGGCATGACCGTGGGAACAGAAAATATAGTCGGCCTCTATCTTGTTGATATCTACTTCCTTAGCCAGTTCGTTGTGCGTAATAAAAGGGTCAAAAACAATCTTCTTCCCCTTAATTTCAACCGCAAAGCTGGAATGTCCGTAATAGGTGAATTTCATCTTGCAGGTGCTAATGTGAACAAAGTATACTTACTCAAAAGTGTACAAAAGTACAACGATTAGAGAATAATAAGGTCTACCCCGATATTTATTTATTCACAGCTGCTTCACATTTGAATTGTTAATTAGCTCACAATGAATTGTTTAGTATTATTTGTTAAAGTAAATGCAAAATCTGTCCTTCTGGTACAATATGTGGACCGGTAAATCGTCATAACAGGATACTGCCTCTGGTACCAATAAAAAAGGATAGGTTTACGTAAGGGGTTATTTTTGCAAGGACAAATATTCTACATGCGTTCAGGATTCAATACGATAGTACTGTTAATCATACTATTATTACTCGATCTTTATGTTTTTATGGCCATTAAGGCCATTTTTAATGGCTCAACAACAAGAGTACGCAGTTTCGTATTCGGTGGTTACTGGGTGTTATCAGCCCTGGTAATATTAACTATTGCCCTGTTACCGTACATGAACTGGCAGGAATGGCCCGCCAATGCCCGCTCATACGTACTTACTATTATATTCGGACTGGTCTTCGCTAAAATGCTGGCAGCTGTATTCCTCCTGCTCGACGATGGCCGCCGGGCCGTTCAATGGATCATCAGCCGGTTTTCTTCCGGCGGAGGGGATGCTGTAGCTGCCAATGCCATCACCCGGTCGAAATTCCTTTCCCAGATGGCCTTGATACTAGGAGGTGGCATGTTTGCTACCCTGGTATACGGTCTGTCCAATAAATACAATTACAGGGTCCACAAGCTGAAACTTGCGTTCAAAAACCTGCCTCCTGCCTTTAAAGGATTGCGCATTGTACAAATATCTGATATTCACTCCGGTAGTCTGAGCAATAAGGAGGCAGTAGAAAAAGGAGTGGAGCTCATCAACGCACAAAAGGCTGATATTATACTCTTTACCGGCGACCTGGTAAATGACCGCGCCACAGAGATGGATAACCTGATGGATGTGTTCAGCCGGGTGAAAGCCCCGATGGGCGTTTACTCAACCCTGGGTAACCATGATTATGGCGATTACTACGCCTGGCCTGACAGAGACGCCAATGGCTTCAGCGCCCAGCGGAATGAGAACCTGGAAAGACTGAAAGCCGTACATGGTGAACTGGGTTGGAAATTACTGATGAATGAACACGTCACCCTGGAGCGTGGCGGACAACAAATTGGTTTACTGGGTATTGAGAACTGGAGCGCTATGAGCCGCTTCCCTAAATACGGCGAT
The DNA here is from genome assembly GCF_003014595.1 of Chitinophaga ginsengisoli. Taxonomy (GTDB): domain Bacteria; phylum Bacteroidota; class Bacteroidia; order Chitinophagales; family Chitinophagaceae; genus Chitinophaga; species Chitinophaga ginsengisoli. Next base: position 425,203 of record NZ_PYGK01000006.1, read on the forward strand.
TTGAAAAAGGCGTACGCCGGCGCCTCACATTTGCCATTCAAGATCCTGATGTCTCACGATCCTACCCATTGGGATGCCCAGGTAAGAACAGAATATCCTGATATTGACCTGATGCTGGCAGGCCATACACATGGCATGCAGTTCGGTGTGGAAATCCCGGGATTTAAATGGAGCCCTGCCCGCTTTATCTATAAAGAATGGGCCGGTCTTTATAAAGAGGGAGATCAGCGCCTGTACGTGAACAGAGGATTTGGGTTCCTGGGGTATCCTGGTCGTGTAGGCATTCTTCCGGAAATTACTGTGATAGAGCTGACATAGTCTGTCGGCTCTTGTCTCGCAGTCAACGACTTTCCGTCCCCATCCACCGACAAACGGCTATGGGCTATCGACTATTTAGCCTATCTTGCGGCTGTAAAATGCTCCGTGCATGCGCTGCTGCTTTCTATTCTTATTTCTGTTATGTAGTAAGGCTGCTATGTGCCAGTCCCTTGCCGAATTGGAGAAACAATTGGATTCCCTGCTGAAAAAGAGGGAAAGAAGTGAGTTGATCCTTGGTGTCGGGTATGGTAATAGTCCTGCCTATGGGAAGAAAACACAGACGTATGAGACGCCTATCGTCATGAAGCCCTTCATTAACCCAACGGTTTCCTACTTCCATAAAACAGGTTTATATGCTAATGTGAGCAGCTATTACCTTTTTCAGTCAATCGGTAAACCCTGGTTTGAATGGGATTTTTCCGTAGGATACGACTATTCGAAGAGCCGGAAGTTCCTGACGGGAGTTTCCTATACCAGATACATTTTCACTGACTCTGTTGATATACCGGTTACGCCGATCAATAATGAATTATTTGCTTATTTCTATTACAGGGACTGGTGGTTGCAACCCGGCGTGAGCTTAGACCTGGGATGGGGAAGCACACAGGAGAAGATCGCAGGAGGCAGGTTGAGCCGGAACCTCTCCGGAAAGGATTTCAATATCGTGACAGCCATCCGCCATCCTTTTATCTTTATCGACGTATTAAAGCGGGATGACGCCATTTTACTAACGCCTTCTGTAGGCCTTACAATGGGTACTGCCAATTATTACAGTAATCTTAAGTCATTCCAGTATATGTCCCGCTCATCCAAATTACATTGGGAATGGAGCGAAGCCCATCCACCGGGAGATATTCAAAGCGCATTTATGAGCAGGAAAACTGCTACGGGCTTTGAAATGAGGGCTGTTGACCTTACCCTTAATGCATCTTATATGCTGGGAAACTTTACCATCTCACCATCCTACACCATTTTCAAACCTTTCCAGGGAGAAGAGAAACAACTTACCGGCTATTTTACTGCCAGGTTAGGATATACTTTTAAATGATCCCTTTTTCTTCACGTTACTGTTTTTTTTGCTTTGTTATCCACACATTGCTAATTGTTAATAATTGTAGCACGCATTTTGCTATCTCTGCAATAGGGGTACGTTTTGTGAGGAACGTTATAATAATCAGAACCTGAAAAACCTTTAATCAATCGATAAATCATCCTCTTCTGTTTAAAACAACTATTATGAAAAAACTGTTTCTCGCGATCGCAGTACTCAGCGTAACTGCCGTTTCTACCGCAAATGCCCAGACCAGATTTTTAAGATTCGGTCTTAAAGGAGGTGCTAATCTGGGTAAACTGGACGGTCAGGGTTACAAAGATGGCTTCAATCTGGGGTACCACCTGGGTGGCTTTGCACAGGTTAACCTGACAAAAGGCTTCGGTGTACAAGGTGAATTGATCTTTTCTTCAAATTCAGTAAAAACTACAAGTGATTTCAGCCAGGTATACAATCCTGATAATCTGAATGATCCTGCTAACAACAACAAAAAGATAAAACTGAACTACCTGAGCATTCCGTTACTCGCCAATATCTCTTTGGGTAGCCCGCGTATTAAACTGCAGGTAGGTCCTCAGTTCAGCGCCCTGGTGAGCGATAAAAATGTATTCAAAGGTGCTAATGATGCCTTTAAAGGTGGTGATGTATCCGGTGTGGCGGGTTTATGGTTGCAATTGCCAATCATTAATATCAGTGCCCGTTATATCGTCGGCTTTACTGATGTGAAGGGTGTCAATACACTTAATACAGACAACTGGAAAAACCAGAGCATTCAGCTGGGCGTAGGTGTAACTTTATAAACACAGCTTAAATGATATTGAAAAGTCGCTTCGTCATAAAACGGGGCGACTTTTTTAATATCATTTATTTTTTCGTGGCATCAAACTTGACAATATACCTATGCTTATAAAAATGAATGGAAAGGGGGCCGCAGGCTGACAATTTGGCCACTTTCCCGATTAAACTACGCAGATGAATAGATTCTATTTTGCAAACTCGGAAGAAGAGATGGAATTCATGCCGATTATCCCTTTAAATGAAGAGAATGATGGGCTGGAGGACGAGAAAATACCTGATGAACTGGCCTTGCTGCCGCTTAGAAATACTGTGCTTTTCCCAGGAGTGGTACTGCCAATTACAGTTGGCAGGGATAAATCCATAAAGGCAGTGAACGATGCCTATAAGGCAGACAAACTGATTGGAGTTGTAGCACAAAAAGACAGTACTGTAGAAGATCCTAACCTGGTTGATCTTACTGATGTGGGCACTGTTGCCCGTATCGTTAAGCTTATTAAAATGCCGGATGGTGGCACCACTATCATCATACAGGGGCGTAAACGATTTAAGATCGGTGAAATAGTATCGGAAGATCCATATTTTAAGGCCCGCATCGAACTGCTGCATGATGAAATAGTGACAGACGATCCGGAATTTGACGCCTACATTTCTTCTATCAAAGACCTGGCGGGTCAGATCATCCAGTTATCGCCCAACCTGCCTTCCGAAGCGAGTATCATCCTGAAGAACATTGAAAATGCATCCTTCCTGGTACACTTCGTGTCTTCCAACTTAAACTGTGACCTGAAAGATAAACAGCAACTGCTGGAGATCAATAACCTGCGTACCCGCGCTGAATTGCTCCTGAAATTATTGCAGGTAGAACTGCAGCTGGCAGAGCTGAAAAATAAGATCACCAATAAAACCAAAGCTGATCTTGACAAACAACAGCGGGAATATTTCCTCCAGCAACAGCTCAAATCCATTAAGGAAGAACTGGGAGGAGACTCGAATGACCGTGAAGTAAAGGAATTACAGCGTAAGGCAGAAAAGAAACAGTGGACAGAAGCTGCTGCTGAACTGTTCCGCAAAGGCATTGAAAAGCTGGAACGTATGCATCCCAGCACGCCCGACTACTCTGTGGTGTACAATCACCTGGACCTGATGCTGGACCTGCCCTGGAAAGAATATACCGAAGACAGCTATGACCTGAAAAAGGCGAAAAAGATCCTGGATAACGACCATTATGGTATGGACAAGATCAAGGAACGCATTCTGGAATACCTGGCTGTTCTCAAACTGAAAGGCGACATGAAGTCTCCGATCCTCTGTTTTGTAGGTCCTCCGGGTATTGGTAAAACATCCCTGGGCCGTTCTATTGCCAGTGCAATTGGCCGTAAGTATGTAAGGCTGAGCCTTGGCGGTCTGCATGATGAAAGTGAGATCAGGGGCCATCGTAAAACATATATCGGCGCTATGCCCGGTCGCGTGTTACAGTCCATCCGTAAGGTGAAAACCTCCAACCCTGTCATGATCCTCGATGAGATTGACAAGATTGGTAATGACCACCGTGGAGATCCAAGTTCTGCTATGCTGGAGGTACTTGATCCGGAGCAGAACGGTACTTTCTACGACAACTACCTGGAACTGGAATATGACCTGAGCAAGGTACTGTTTATCGCTACTGCGAATAATATCAACGCTATTAGTCCTGCACTTCGTGACAGGCTGGAGATCATAGATCTGAGCGGTTATTCCATCGAAGAAAAAGTGGAGATCGCCAAACGTCACCTGATACCTAAACAGAAGGATGCACACGGTCTGAAGGCGCTGAAAATGCGTATCAGCAACGGCATTGTAGAAAGAGTGATCCAGGATTATACCCGTGAAAGTGGTGTCCGTGAACTGGATAGACAATTTGCATCCATCATGCGTTCCATCGCCAAAGATGTGGCACTGGAAGAGGAAATCCCGGAAAGCCTGACAGAAGATCACATAGAGGAAATATTAGGTAAGTCCCGCTATTCCAATGAGATCTATAAGGTCGGGAATCCAGCAGGTGTCGCTGTCGGACTGGCCTGGACGTATGTAGGAGGAGATATCCTGTTTATCGAGACCAGCCTGAGTGAAGGTAAAGGTGAATTGAGGCTGACCGGTAACCTGGGTAATGTGATGAAGGAATCTGTAAGTACGGCGCTCAGCTATCTGCAGGCGCATGCCAGGGAATTCAAGATCGATCCTAAACTGTTCTCCCAACGTAATGTGCATGTGCACGTTCCGGAAGGCGCTGTTCCGAAGGATGGTCCAAGTGCGGGTATCACTATGCTGACGGCCTTAACGTCTGCATTTACAGGCAGAAAGGTAAAGTCCTACCTGGCTATGACAGGTGAGATCACCCTCCGCGGACAGGTGCTGCCGGTAGGAGGTATCAAGGAAAAGATACTGGCTGCCAAAAGAGCAGGTATTAAGGAAATCATCCTCTGCTGGCAGAATGAAAAGGACATTAAAGAAATAAATCCCGACTATATCAAAGGATTAAAGTTCCATTTTGTTAAAGAAATGAACCAAGTTGTCGATATAGCGTTATTAAAGAAGTAACATTTCCCTGCCGGCCTTTTTAACAGTTGTGGCTGGCAATGGATACTAATGTTGATTGTTTTAAGGGTTTGGAGATGCCATATGCTACGCATATGGCATCTCTGTTTTTAAGCCATTCTGCTGATGACAGATTGGCTTTCGTGTTTTATAACCTATTATTATTTAGTTTTATGCCTCTTTATGAGGAAAAACATCATTGCGCTGCTGATTGCGCTCCCATACCTCTGTCTTTCTATGAGAACCGCCAGTGCCCAGGTACTGGGAGGCAAGAGTGTATTTTCCTTTCTTGATCTACCTGTTTCCCCTCAAATAGCTGCCCTGGGCGGCTCCAACGTCAGCTTACAGAATAATGATATCGCCCTGTCGGCATTGAATCCGGCTCTATTGAGGGAGAGTATGCACCAGTATTTGCAGGTGAATTACACCAACTACTTTGCCGGTGTACAATACGCTCATGCGCTATTTGGTTACCACCTGGGAAAATATAAGACTACGCTTGCCGGCAGTGTGCAATACATTGATTACGGCAGTGTCACTCAGACAGATGCAGCAGGTAACATTCTCGGAAATTTCAAGCCCAGAGATATGGCCTTCCAGCTAACAGCGTCCCGCAGATACCTGGAAAGATGGTATTATGGCATCAGCGTCCAGTATGTTCAGTCCTCCTATCTGCAATACAAAGCCTCCGGATTAGCATTTCATGTAGGCCTGAACTACCAGGATACAGCCAACCACTGGCAGGCCGGTCTGGTAGTAAGAAACATGGGGGCACAGTTAAAAACCTATACAAAAGGCAACCAGGAACCCTTACCCTTCGATTTGCAGATAGGTGTTTCAAAAAAGCTAGAGAACCTTCCTCTGCAATTCTCTGCCACGATACATCACGTACATCAGTTTGACGTCCGCTATGCAGATCCAAACTTCCAGGAGGGTACTATCATTTCTGATGGAGACACGACCAGCACCCATGGCAATACCGCAGATAAGATCTTCCGGCACTTTATACTCGCCGCACAATGGGAGATAGGCCGTTATATAGAACTAACAGCATCTTACAACCATCTCCGCAGGCAAGAACTGGGTTTACCACAACAAAAAGGCATGAGTGGATTCTCCGGGGGAATCGGCATCATTACCCGCAAACTGCAATTAAGATATACCCGCTCCTGGTATCAACGCAGCGAAGCTTTAAATCAGTTGGGTATAAATTTACCATTAAAGGAATGGCGATATTAAGCTCAAAATAAAACCGTGAGAAACAATCCAAAAAAAATGGGACTACAGAAATCTGTAATCCCGCAAAAAAATTATAACACCAACAACTACTCTTCGAGTTGTCTCTTATACAACTGTATCGTATTCTCCAGTCCGAAATAAAGCGCATCACACACTAACGCATGTCCAATAGACACCTCTTTCAACTGAGGAATATGCAGCTTAAAAAAACGTAAGTTATCAAGATTAAGATCATGACCTGCATTAAGATCCAACCCGATAGCTGTAGCCGCGCGGGCAGTATTTTTATAATCATTGAACAACTGAAGATTCTGCGGCTGTGTACGTGCACGCTCATACTCTTCTGCATAAGGACCGGTATAAAGCTCAATACGATCTGCACCAGCAGTTTTCGCCGCCTCTACTTTATCAACTTCAGCATTCAGGAATATAGACACACGGATACCAGCAGCCTTTAATGTGCCGATCACCTCGCGGAGGAATGATTGGTTTTTAATAGTATCCCAACCGGTGTTGGAAGTGATCGCATCCGGAGGATCGGGTACAAGCGTTGCCTGATGAGGCTTTACGGAAAGCACAAGGTCCATAAAGTCTTTCGAAGGATATCCTTCAATGTTGAATTCCGTTTTCACCAGCGGCTTCAGATCTCTTACGTCCTGGTAGCGGATATGTCGTTCATCCGGTCTCGGATGTACGGTGATACCGTCTGCGCCGAAACGCTCGCAGTCCTGCGCTACTTTCAATATATCCGGCATATTACCACCACGTGCATTGCGAAGGGTGGCAAATTTGTTGATGTTTACGCTTAGCTTGGTCATAATACAAAATTAGTGGAATTACGCGGATAGTCCATCGAGATAGATGAAGGGGTAAGTAATCTAAAGCAAATAGCCCATAACTATCAAAGTTATGGGCTATTGCTAATATAGTGATTAATCAGATTAGTATCTGTAGTAATCTGGTTTGAACGGCCCTTCAGCAGGAATGTTCAGGTATGTTGACTGTGCAGGGGTCAGAATATCCAGTTCAACACCGATCTTCTTCAGGTGCAGACGGGCAACTTTCTCATCCAGGTGTTTAGGCAGTACGTAAACTTTGTTTTCGTATTTGTCTGTATGCTGCCACAGTTCCAGCTGAGCCAGTACCTGGTTGGTGAAGGAGTTACTCATCACGAATGATGGGTGACCGGTAGCACAACCAAGGTTTACCAGGCGGCCTTCAGCCAGCAGGATGATGTCTTTACCGTCGATGGTATATTTATCTACCTGAGGTTTGATCTCAACTTTGGTATTACCATAGTTTTTGTTCAGCCAGGCAACATCAATTTCGATATCGAAGTGACCGATGTTGGAAACGATACACTTGTCTTTCATCAGTTTGAAGTGTTCAGCAGTGATGATATCGCGACAACCGGTAGTGGTTACGATGATATCAGCTTCTTTCACGGCGTCGCTCATTTTCTTCACTTCATAACCTTCCATAGCAGCCTGTAGTGCACAGATAGGATCGATCTCAGTTACGATTACGCGGGCGCCTGCACCTCTCAGTGATTCTGCAGAACCTTTACCTACGTCACCAAAACCGGCAACAACAGCCACTTTACCAGCGATCATTACGTCTGTAGCACGACGGATAGCGTCTACACAGGATTCGCGGCAACCGTATTTGTTATCAAATTTGGATTTGGTAACAGAGTCGTTGATGTTGATAGCTGGAATAGGTAGTGTACCATGCTGCATACGCTCATACAGACGGTGAACACCGGTAGTGGTTTCTTCACTCAGACCTTTCACGTGCTGGATCAACTCAGGATATTTATCAAATACCATGTTGGTCAGGTCACCACCATCGTCCAGGATCATGTTCAATGGACGGTCCTGGCTACCGAAGAACAGGGTCTGTTCTATACACCAGTCAAATTCCTTTTCATTCAGGCCTTTCCAGGCAAACACAGGTACTCCTGCAGCAGCGATGGCAGCAGCAGCGTGATCCTGGGTAGAGAAGATGTTGCAGGAGCTCCAGCGAACCTCAGCACCCAGGTGAACCAGGGTTTCTATCAGTACGGCAGTCTGGATGGTCATGTGCAGACATCCGGCAATACGTGCACCCTGTAAAGGCTTGGTGTTACCATATTCTTCCCTCAGAGACATCAGACCTGGCATTTCGGCTTCTGCAAGTTCAATTTCTTTACGTCCCCACTCGGCCAGAGACATATCTTTTACCTTGTAAGCAAGGGTAAAGTCAATGTTAGAATTAGCTATTGTAGACATTATTTCTTGTTTTGTGCAAATCTAGCGTTATTTTATGGGTTTAAACTGTGCATTTGTTCTTTTTTTATTTGTCCAAACAGAACAACTGTACTTCTATAAGCCGGTTAACCTCATATAACTGCTAAAAATGTGTTATGACACCGATTTAGCATAAGTATAATGATTTTATCCACTATAAATGTGGATTTATAATTTATTGAGCACTAGTACCTCATGGTAGTTATCCACATTCCAGCACGCAACATATGCACAGAATATATAAATTTGTTTGTATAAGTATGAAAATATAAATATGTTTGTATCTTATATATATGTATTGTCTTTTATTTTATCAGATAATACTGTAGGTGGTTCCCGGAAATGGGGGGTGGAAAATTGTTTGATGTGAACTACCAAAAAAATGCTGCACATCATAGTGCGAAAGCTAACCATCTTTATTGAGCAGTGACTTTTTTTAAGCTATTTGATGGATTATTACAACGTTACACAGTTTACTATGTCTAAGCTTCCCAATCCTATGAAACGCAGTTTCGTTGCAGCGTTACGTAAATTGCCGAATGCACTCTGCAGGATCGTGCTGCCATTACTACTACTGCTGCTATGCAGTGAGGTGAATGCGCAAACTGTTAAAGCTGTGATCAATCCGACCGGTGGAACTCCAGCGTCTAATGACCTGAAGATTGAGGTCCTCAGTGACGGCGGTATTAAGGTCACGCGGAAAGGATTATTAGAAAGTTACATCAGAACAGACAGCTCTCAGGGTATGAGGGCTTTTTTAGATTTTAAGAACAGTTCTTATCTGGTTCCGCCAAACCTGAAAAGTCCCGCTGTTTGCTACATTTCACCAATATCAGGTACAGGTGAATACTGGGATCCTTACAAGGTACATATCGTAGGTACTATCCTCGATAAATATAAAAATTATCCTACCGGACAAACCGGTACGGTAACTATCATCGTGTCTTACGTGAAGAATACTAACTATTTCTTCATGGACTATGTATTGCACCTGCCACAGACCAGCGGCTTTACCAAAGCGTTGTTGTATCAGTCAGAACAGGTAGTAATGGGTGTTGCCGCCAGTGATGATCCGGATGCTGCAAGTACCTGCGCCTACGGTTTCATGAGCCCGGATGGTACTACTGTCGGCGTGTATCGCGATGCCAGCTGTGCCCTGACCCCGGAAGCGCCCAGAAGCCACGTATATCGCTCACTGAGGAAGTTCGATTCCTGGGAGGTATCCCTTCCCGGCCATCGCTTTTATATAAATGATGCCGGTAGCTTCCCTTACAATACCGTTGCCGGCGGTATTGACGGAAATGCCCGTTCTATGGGTATCATGAAGCAGTTAGGCTCCGTGTTCCGTGATGGATCCCTGGATCCTGATCCGATGAACTTTAAAACATATCGCCTGCTTTCCGGATATGGAACGAGTATGACCGAGTTCGATACCATCGCGGCGATGAAAGATACCATCCCTGTTCCGGGATTTGCGGCAGTAAACATCAAATTCTCCAACGGTACTTTATCTGGTAACGAAGGAAATACTGCCGACGGAGAACAACCTGCACAGGGTCTTACCCTGACAGTATCCGGAGGTAAACTGAATGCACCAGCCTACGTACTGGTAAAATATGATCCGACGTATGCTTCCAACTATTCACATCCGGCTGCACCTGGAACAGATTTTACCCTGACACAGGAAGCATTCCTCGTACCTGCAGGCGACTATACCACGCCTAAAAACGTGACTATCCCTAACCTGCATGTGATTGGGAATGACCAGCTACAATATAGCCGTACACTCCGCCTCAAACTGGTAAGTACCTGTACATCCCTGTTAAGCATCTCCGGAACTTCCGAAGTGGATTACACGATCGTGGATGATGAGCCAAGAACGCTGACAATGAATATTGACAGCACTTCCCTGTTTGAAGGAAATTCCTCTAAGGCAAGGATCACCATGCCAATTGGTATTACCTGTCCGGAAGATATCGTGATCACTTTCTCCCGCGTAGGAACATCGACCGCAGGAGATACCGACTACGTTGTACCCGCTAATGTTGTAATACCTGCTAACCAGACAGGTACGCCAACATTTACTTTCTCAGCAAAAGCAGATAAAGTATTGGAAAATACGGAGAACCTGTCCCTGAAATTCCAGGGTACCATCTTAGGTATCGGTGTGGCTAGCCAGAAAGATCTGCAGATTAAGGATAGCACCTTCCTGAACCCTGCTTACTCACAGATCCAGGCTGACTGTATCTCTCCTGATGCAGCAAGACCTATACCTGAAGGATATAGCGGTTTCCTAGGTTTACATCTGCCTCCGGGGGTAACCACAGAGGTGACTATCACGATGCAGGAGATCTATGTGGATTGGGACCATGCGACTGCAGAAGACCAGGTGGACTTTGACCTGAACTATTATTCCGGTCTGGAGTTCAAGATCACTCCGGGTACTACAGTTACCAAAGTGCCTTTCACTGTCTTTGCAGATAAACTCATAGAAGGACCTACGCCTGAATATTTTGACCTGGATATAGTAGCAATGGATGATGTAGGCGCCGGTCGTGTATATAATTATACCGGTCCGCAGATCACTATCAAAGATGTGGATGCCGACAGTTCCAATAAAGTGATCCTGATAACTACGCCATCAACTATTAAAGAAGGAGATGCTGGTGCTACTGTAATAGTATCATTGCCACCAGGTGTTACTTCTTTGTATGATATTCCGGTAGTTATTTCAAAAGGCCCAAGTTCAAAAGCGAAAGATGCTGATCTGGTAGCGCCTTTGCCAACCAGCTTAGTGATCAAAAAAGGACAGAACGCTGTATCCTTCCCTGCCAAAGTAATGGCAGTGGCAGACAATATACTGGAGAATGACGAAAGCCTGTGGATTGTAACACAGCCTAACGGATTTACCATAGACTCGTCCCTGATCACCATCCAGGATGCGACAGGTGATGTTGCCGGTAACAAGGATATGAAGATCGAACTGGAGACACCTACTTTAAAAGAGGGTAGCAACAGTGGTATCAAGATTAGCTTTGTAAATACAACAATTACCGCAGAAGACCCGATCTCCATCACGTTATCACACGATGCTTCTTCTGCAGCAGCTACTACTGATTATACAGCGCCGGCTACTATTACTTTGCCAGCCGGTCTGAATACTTATACTATACCTGGTAGCTTTGTTGCTGTCAGCGATAAGATCTTTGAAGCGGATGAAGCAGTAACCCTCACAGGAGTGGCTACCTCTCTCCCAGGTCTGACAGTAAGCGGTTTCAGTGGATTGATCCAGGATGCTACAGGAGATAATCCGGCAAATAAACAGATCACTGTTACCGCTAGTCATCCGGAAATGGATGAAGGTGGTACTGGTTATAGCTTTACTTTCAGCCTGCCTGCCGGCTTCACAACAGAAATACCTATCGACATTGCACCGGCACTGGTTCCACCATCTACTGCTTCTACGGATGACTATACCTTAGTTACAACTCCGCTTACAATCAATAGTGGCGGTAGCAGCGTAACAACAGGTGTAACAATTGCGTCGGATGTGGTAGTAGAAGGAGATGAAAACATGGTGCTTGGTGGTACGGCTAGTTCTTCAACCATTACCGATTGGACATTAGTACCTGCTACTGTAGTCATCAAGGATAAAACAAAGATCTCAGGACCAAAAGTTACTGTAGACACAACGAATATTGTTGAAGGAGGTGCTGGTGCGTTTATCACCATCACTATGCCAGCAGGTACAGTGCCTTCCACGCCATTGACTGTTAACCTGACAAGGGGACTCAGTTCACAGGCGGTTGCCGGCTTTACCGGTCTGCCACAAACAGTTACACTGAGTGGAAACTCTATTACCATTCCGGTGCCGATAGCAGCCAGCACAGATAACATACTGAATGATAATGAGAAACTGGTAGTGATAGTAGACACAGAAGGTTATCCGAAAGATTCAGTAACACTCAACATGATCGATGTTACTGCAAATGATCCGGCAAACCTGAAAGTCACTTTCACACCGCAGCCAGCCAGCCTGAGTAACCATGTCAAAGAAGGTGTTCCGTATGTGGTGCGTGCCAGTTTACCTCCGGGAGTAACGCCATATAAACCGGTATTGTTCTCCGTATATGCAACATCAGCTTCAGATGCTGTGCCTGCAGATTATACCGGAGTGCCTACCAGCTTTACACTGAATCCGGCAATAGGTTATGCAGACTTCACGATCACACCAACAGCAGATAAGATTATTGAAAGCCCGGAACTGCTGCAGTTCACCGGTAACGCCACTCTGATGCCAAACCTGGTGGTTGACACTTTTAATCTTTATATAGATGATGCGACGATTACTGATCCGAGCAAAGCTACATTGCAGATATTCTTCGATTCTACTGCCATCACCAAAGGCGGTGGCGCAACAAAAGTAACGATCGGATTTACTGATCCTGCAGTGATAACGACGTTGCCAATCACAGCCAGCATCACACCAGATCCTTCTTCTACTGCCGATGTCACCAACTATGTTGGTCTGCCAACAACAGTAACAATACCGAAAGACAGTAACCATGTAACTTTCTTTCTGAATGTACCAGACAACTACAAGCTGGAAGGAACTACAATATTGCAGTTTGCCGCCAGCGCCACAGGCTTCAGCTGGGCACCTGTGCCACCATTGAACATCCTGGAAATAGCAGGACAGGCGCTGACGATAGAGAAAGTAAGTGATGCGGCGGAACCATCAACAGATGGTGCATTTATCATCAAAATGCCAATTGTTTCTACGTCAGATGTAACGGTGAGCTACAGAGCAATATATGGCAGCACGAATATTGAGCCGCTTCCTACATCAGTAATTATACCTGCTGGTTCACAGGAAGTAACTGTACCAATACGTATCAAGGATGACCTGATCCTGCAGGGCGATCAGCCTCTGAGGATAACATTGACCAACGCAGTTGCTGATAATGGAGGCAAGCCTATCAGCCTGACCGTGGATATCACCCCTGTACTGATAACAGTAGGAGATGATGAAAATGCTACAACCGGTCCGAAAGCAACAGCACGTCAGATATTAATAGAAAAGATGAGTGACGCCACTCAGCCGTCTACGCCGGGTTCATTCAGGATCCGCTTTAATGACTCAACACTGGTGGCTTCAGATAATGTAAAAGTAATTTACAATCTCGGAGGTACTGCTACACCAGGAACCGACTATGGTATCTTACCTGGATATGCGATCATTCCGAAAGGAGAGAGCATGGTGTATGTAAAAGTATCGCCTGCGGGCATCCACTACGCCGGACCAGATGTAACTGTACAGTCTACATTGACAGATGCTTCATCTACACTGCCTAATGTAACCTGGACGTTTGTCAGCAATCCGGTTGCAACAATGACCATCTATAACCACAACATCGATACACCGGTTGTGAACCTGTTTGCTGCTACCAGCCAGATCACAGAAGGACAGGAAGTTGAGTTTGTGGTAAGATTGAGCAGGACTATAACAGTAGATATACCTGTAACACTTGATTTAACAAATGATGTTTACAGAACACTCACACTTTCAGGTGGCACGGTAAACGGTAAGAGTATAGAGGTGACAGTACCGAAAGGGGCACAGGAAGCGCGCTTTAAAGTAAGAGTAGATAATAATGAACTGAGTGATGACGATGGATGGATTAAAGCGGCAGTAAGAGATTTCGATCCGCTGAGTGGTAAACCTCCTTATTATACTGGTCTGGCAAGTGAAGTGACCAATTCAGTAGGAGATGACGATTCACTGAAACTGACCTTTACTGACAACCGTTATGCTGTGAAGGTAGCGTTTGATACCATTGGTCAGCCATTACCATTCAAGCTTCATTTCAACCGCGCCAGCTCACGTATCATCACTGTATACTACGAGTTCTATACGCCGGCGCCAACTGAGATCCCTGCTAATACACTGGCAGCGACACCAGTGAAAGACTATGATAATACTGTATCACCAATATTGGTATTACCAGGTGAAACAGATGTTGATATATCGGTACCAGTGAATAGCGTGGAGAAGGATAAGATCTTTGGTATGCGTTTGCTGAGAGCAACCGTATCATCCAACCAGCATCCGCCAACCCTGGATTCCATTATAACAGCAACTGGTCTGATCCAGATCTGTATGGATTGTGATGTGGATGGCGATGGTGTACCGGATTATGTAGAGCGCTTCATCACTGATGGCAGATGGAAGGATGACAATGGTGGCAACCTGCGTGTACATCCTGCAATGTCTCCTAACAACGACGGATTGGGTAATGATGTGATGCAGGTAGAGAACATTGAAAAATATCCGGAGAATGAGGTAACCGTATTTAACCGTTGGGGTGGTACTGTATTCACAACGAAGAACTATAACAACCAGACGAATAACTTTAATGGTAAGGGTAATGTTGGTGGAGCGAAAGGCCAGGATGTTCCGGATGGTTCTTACTTCTTCATCATTCATACTACGGATGCCAATGGTAATAAGAAACGTTACACTGGATTCATTGTAATAAAAAGATAGCGATGACTGCGAAGAAGAAAATCCTTTTAAATCTACTGGTAGCTGCTGCATGTTATGTACCGGCAAAGGCTCAGCAGAGTCCTATCTATTCCCAGTACATGATGAACGGGGTAGTGATCAATCCTGCTTATGCCAGTACAGATGAATCGGCCAGTTTAACAGTAGTAGGGCGTAATCAGTGGGTAGGAGTGGACGGCGCACCTAAAACAGCCACCATGTCGTTTTATTCGCCGTTGAATCAGAGAGGAACCAGCCTTGGTTTCTCTGCTATGAGGGAATCGATCACTGTACAGACACGTACCGACTATAATCTCCTGGCAGCACAGAAGGTATCGCTGAGTGAAACCGTCCAGCTGGCATTGGGCCTGCAGGCGGGCATGTCACAGTATAATGAAAAGAATAGTGAACTGACCACTACTGACCCGACATTCGCTTCCAATTTGAGTTACTGGAAGACGCAGGTAGGATTTGGCTTCGCGCTCTTTTCAGAGAATTTTTACCTGGGTTTGTCTGCACCTGCCTTCAAAAGTTTTGATATGGGCAATAGTGTAAATAAAGTGAAGACAATTTCACACTATTATATGCAGGCGGCATATGCAGCGAGGGTAAATGACGATGTATTGGTGAAACCGTCTATATTGCTGAGACAGGCAAAAGGAAGTGGTTTGCAATATGATATTAACACAAGCGTATTGCTGAAGGAAGTGGTATGGCTGGGTGCATCCTGGCGTTCAGAGAAAACGGTGACTGGTTTGGTACAGGTGAGAGTAGGACCTTATTTCCAGATCGGTTACTCTTACGATACACCGATGTCTTCAAACCTGAAGGGCGCTCAGACAGTATCACATGAACTCATGCTGAATTTGCGTTTTGGATGGAGTAGTGATCATGAAATTCTCCCGCGTGTCTTCTAAAATTTGAGCTTATATTACCGAAAACACATACTGATTTATCATTTTCCCGCATTTATCATGCGGGAAATTTTTTTATTGATATACGCTATTGATAATGAGGGAGTAGTGAGGTTTTTCTTCTTTTTAGGAAAAAGGTGAGTACCAAAATCCATGTTTAAACATTTACCGTAAGTATCTATAGATAGGTGAAGAGGGATAATAATATTTTCCGGATACACCTGAAGAATTTTAATTAGAAAAGTTGTGTCTTTTAATGGTTAACTTGGGAAACAGCCTGGTATTTTTACCAGGCTGGATTTTTTTATAGCGGTTTCCTCATCACATAATCTCTCATCCAGTAACCGTTACCGATATCGGTATCTTTCTCTTTCAGGATGGTAAAACCCTGTTTTTCGTAAAAGAATCTTGCCTTATTGTCCCTTTTCACATCAAGCTCCAGGGTGGTCGCATTTGCAGCCTTTACACGTTCAATTACGCCCTCCAGCAGGAATCTTCCTACTCCTTTTCCCTGGTAATCACCATGCACGTATATCTTCTGCAGTTTGTATATGCCAGGTTCGTCAGTAGTGCTGTATGACGCAAAACCGATAGGCCGATGCTCATCATATAACAGCAGGAACGCATGCTGTTTTTTAGTCATCTGGCTGTTCAGTGACGCTGTGCTGTAGATCAGTGCTATCATATATTCCAGTTGCTCAGGTGTCATGAGATCCTTATAGGTGGGTCTCCAGATCTCGTCTGTCAGTTGCTGTATAAGTGGAATATCGTCTATAGTGGCTGTTCGTATCTGATACATAGTTATTGTTTATACCTTCCCTTTAATTTTTTCTATTACTTCCAGCAAGCGATCGAGGGGCGTATATCCCTTAGCGATCAGGAAGTATTCTTTCCCATCGTCTAGTATAGCTGCAGGGAAGCCTGTGATGCCCCATTGCTCTACCTGTTTAAATTCCTGCACGGTATCATACCTGTTGGCATCTTCCTTCATTTTTTCGAGGAATTCATCCACTGGCAGCTGATATTTCGTTAGTAACTGGCGATAGGTATCATCTTCATTCAGGCTTTTGCCATCGTGGTTCAGGGCCACCTGCATATCATGCGCGAAAGAGAGCGCTTTAGTTGGCTGGTATTGTTTGAAGACGGTCAGCGCAATGCTGGGTTTCTCTGAGTCCATGACATCATCCGTACGCAGGTATTCTTCCAGGAATGCCGGTCCGAATTTAACACCGGTTACTGCCTCTACCTGTTTATGGGCCTGGCTGATGTAGTTATACATAGCGGATGCCGGCCTGTGATTGGCGCTCAGGAACATGCCTCCGGAGAGGACATCAACTTCCATTTTGTCTCCGAAATGTTGTAGTAATTCCTCTATAACGGGTGTAAATCCATAACACCACCCACAGAGGGCGTCATATATATAGATCAGTTTCATGTATGCGGTTTACGTTGGCACCTCTTAATATCGTTATTTTTTCTTTTTGCTGATGAAGACTTCCAGTTCAGCGGCACTGAAGCTGCTCAGGTTATGAGCTGCTGTTAATCTGCCTTTACGTGCGGCCAATGTACCGTAGTAAATATCATGGAATCCATCTGTACTATGTGCATCCGGATCGATGGATAGCAGGACGTTTTTCTCCATGGCATAAGGTATCCATTCCCAGTCGATATCCAGCCTGCGTGGATGTGCATTGATCTCAATAACCACATTGTTGGCCGCGCATGCATCAATGATCTGCAGGTGATTTACAGGATATCCGTTACGACTCAGGAGTAGTCGTCCGGTCATATGTCCGAGGATAGTAGTATATGGATTTTCGATAGCTTTCAGCAGCCGCGCCATTGCTTTCTCTTCACTCATCTTCAGATTGGAGTGAACGGATGCGATCACCAGGTCAAATGTTGCCAGTATCTCATCCGGATAATCCAGGTTACCATCGTTCAGAATATCAGCTTCAACACTTTTGAATATGCGGAAGGGCGCCAGTTGTTTATTCAGCTCATCTATCTCTGCATGTTGTGCCTGTATTCTTTCTATACTAAGACCATTGGCATAAAATGCAGAGCGGGAGTGATCACTTATAACGAGGTATTCAAAGCCCTGTTCTTTTGCTTTCACAGCCATTTCCTGGAGGGTATGTTCACCATCGCTCCAGGTACTGTGACTATGGATGATGCCTTTAATATCTTTGTGTGTGATCAGCGCAGGTAGTTGTTTTTTGAGTGCCAGGTCAACGGTTTCTCCGCTATAACGCAGGCAGGGCTCAATATAATCCATACCGGCGAGGCGGAAGATCTCAGTTTCTGTCGTATTAGCCGGCGTGTTATTCACATCATATACGGCATTGAAACGCTCCAGGAAGGAAGGAGATGCCGTGGTAGTGAATAATGTTTTGCCAAAGTTTTCCGCTGTCGCGGGATAGATCCGGATCTTAATATGTTGTTCATGTTGCCCTAACAGCGCATCTTCCAGAGCAGTCAGCTGATTCAACACCGGAACCTGTCCCAGTTTTTCCAGCAATACAGGAAGCGGGAGGGCGGCAACCAGCTCTATTTCATCGATGATATCATCAGTACGGCGGAACTGACCTGTTAAGGAGACAGCGGCAGGCGCCAGTAACTGTTGCAGGTCTTTTTCGAGCGACAATGCAAGCGCCTCTGCCTGGGCGTAGAGGTAGCGGCCCTGATTACTGAAGTAGAATTCTATGCTTTGTTTTACGGCATCCTGTGTTTTCTGACCAAATCCTTTAAGGAGGGTTAGGCGGTTTTCGTTACAGGCGTACAGTAATTCTCCCAGGGACTCAACTTCCAGTTCTTTCCAGATAGTAGCGATCTTTTTGGGTCCCAGGCCCTTTATTTTCAGCATTTCGAGTATGCCTGGAGGTGTTTTGAGCAGGTATGTTTCGAGCGCGGAGAACTTTCCGGTTGTCAGCATTTCCTGGATAGCTTTGCCGATGGAATCGCCGATGCCTTTTATTTTAGAGATCTCTTCCTGCGGGGTGACCTGTAGCTGTACGGGTAATTTTTCCACTGTAAAGGCGGCGCTGGAAAAGGATTTTGCTTTGAAGCTATTGTCTCCCTGGATATCCATTAGTTTGGATAGGAGGGAAAAGTTATCGGCGATGGCGTAGTTATCGAGCATAAATTGGATTGAATTGCGAATTTAATGGATCAAGTTGAAAACCTGGGGGAAAGGTTGCTGCATTTCAGCCCGGGACTGGCAGGTTGCGTGTTTGTAGCTGCGGGTGAAACAAGGGAATTGTGATATCGGTTTACAACAACGCATTTAACAAAACGTCAACGGCTTCGTCAGGTGCCGTTTGTTTGTAGCCGTAGGTGACAAACAAGGGAATTGTGATATCGGTTTACAACAACGCATTTAACAAAACGTCAATCGGCTCCGTCAGGTGCCGTTTGTTTGTAGCCCGGGGTTGCAAACCCCGGGAATGGAATCGTACGCCCGGAGGGCCAACCCTGGGAATTAATACCCCGGGTATATGTACAAATAAAAAAAGATCCTGGTGATAACCAGGACCTTTTATTTTCACAGTTTGTAAAGTCGATCTTACAACTCTGGAGCGATTGGAGCTGCCGGAGATTGTGGAGCGCTTGCTGGTTTGGAAGTTTTTTTCCTTGCAGCAGCTTTCTTTTTAGGAGCAGCTTTCTTAGCAGCAGCCTTTTTAGGAGCAGCTTTCTTAGCAGCAGCTTTCTTAGGAGCGGCTTTCTTAGCAGCAGCTTTCTTTTTAGGAGCAGCTTTCTTAGCAGCAGCCTTTTTAGGAGCGGCTTTCTTAGCAGCAGCCTTTTTAGGAGCAGCTTTCTTAGCAGCAGCTTTTTTAGGAGCAGCTTTCTTAGCAGCAGCCTTTTTCTTTGGAGCAGCTTTCTTAGCAGCGGCTTTTTTAGGAGCAGCTTTCTTAGCAGCAGCTTTTTTCTTAGGAGCAGCCTTTTTAGGAGCAGCTTTTTTAGCCGCTTTCTTAATTGTTGCCATTGTTTTTTGAATTTTGGGTTAGTAATTAAAATTGGGTATTAAAAAAAAACTTTATGGCAAACACTGTTCCAGACTTACGCCTGGGCAGTGGTGTCAAGTGACTTTACGGAAACGATGGTTCTGTTCTCACGTCCCTTTCTGAATTCCACAACACCATCAGCTACAGCGAAAATGGTAAAATCTCTACCAATTCCTACATTCTGTCCAGGATGATAAACGGTACCGCGCTGGCGAACAATAATGTTACCAGATACGGCTGCCTGACCACCAAATATTTTTACTCCCAGCCTTTTGCTTTGGGAATCACGGCCGTTCTTAACGCTACCTTCACCTTTTTTATGTGCCATTTCTTATGTAAGGTTTAAAACTTTATCAAATAATAATTAAGCAATCTCGTTGATCCGGATCTTCGTAAAGTGTGTACGGTGACCAACTTTCTTTCTGAAACCTTTTCTGCGTTTCATTTTGAAAGCAATTACCTTATCACCCTGAACGTGGCTCAGGATCTCTGCTTTAACCACTGATTTTACATCAGTACCAACGGTCAGCTGGCCGCCATTATCTATTAACAACACGTCAGAGAACTGCACTTTATCTCCAATATTTCCCTGCAACTGTTGTACAAAGATTTCTTGGTCTTTTTGTACTTTGAATTGCTGACCTGCGATTTTTACAACTGCAAACATAGTTATCCAAAAATAATTTCCTGCAAAAGTAGGATTTGTTTTCTAATTGACAAAGTTTTCTCAGCTTTTTGCTATCAGACTGTAAACAGACTGATTCCGCTGAGAATTACAATTTATATTTTCAAAGATACATACTTTATTTTAATATAGTTGATTGTAATCGCTATATATACTGCTGTTTTCGCTGATAATAACCGCCAAAGAGAGGTTTACGATATACCTATAAATACCTGCTAACCCTTGCAATATGGGCTTTTATAACAATTTTTATTTTATACATTTGTCCTTTCACTTATCCTAAAATAAAAGGCATGAAGCTTAAATCACTGCTTGCCAAACCATTTGCTTCCATCGTAGCCAACAAGATCAGGAAGGAAATGCAACGGGCGGTAGAAGACCAGGAGGCTATTCTGGAGGAGTTGATAAAAACAGGCAGGAAGACCGAGTTTGGAAAAGATCATCATTTTGACAATATCAGTAACTATAATGACTTCAAACAGGCAGTGCCTGTCAGGGATTATGAACAGTTCAAACCCTATATCAATAAGATAAAAGACGGTAAACAGAATGTATTATGGAAAGGACAGCCCATTTACCTGGCTAAGACTTCCGGCACAACGAGTGGTGTAAAATACATTCCTATTACAAAAGACTCCGTATCCAATCATATGGACACCGCCCGTAATGCTTTGCTGATGTACATAGCGGAAACCGGGAAAACAGAGTTTGCCAGCGGAAAGCTCATTTTCCTATCCGGTTCTCCCGTTCTGGAAAGGGTGGGAGGCATTCCTTATGGTCGTCTGAGCGGTATTGTGAACCATCATGTACCCCGTTATCTGCGCACCAATCAGCTGCCTTCATATGAAACAAATTGTATAGAAGACTGGGAAACCAAGTTGGATAAGATTGTCGATGAAACCATCGATCAGGATATGACACTGATCAGCGGCATTCCACCATGGATGCAGATGTACTTTGACAGGCTGATTGAAAGAAGCGGAAAGCCGGTAGGAGAGCTGTTTAAGAACCTGGACGTACTGGTATATGGTGGTGTAAATTTCGAGCCTTATCGTGCAAAGCTGATGGCTTCTGTCGGTCGCCCGATCAATACAATTGAGACTTTTCCGGCATCCGAAGGCTTCTTTGCTTTCCAGGATACGCAGGAACATAAAGGACTATTGCTGAATACCAACTCCGGTATCTTCTATGAGTTTATTCCTGCCAATGAAATATTTGATGCGAATCCTACCCGTTTATCCCTCAGAGATGTACAGGTAGGTGTGAACTATGCGCTGGTAGTAAGCACCAATGCGGGTTTGTGGGGATATAATATTGGCGATACAGTGAAATTTGTATCCACTAATCCTTACCGTTTGCTGGTAACAGGTCGTATCAAACACTTTATTTCCGCATTTGGAGAGCATGTGATCGGAGAGGAAGTAGAGTATAGTCTGATGAAGGCTGCAAAGGAGGAGAATTTGCATATCACTGAGTTTACCGTGGCCCCAATGGTAGCGCCACAGGACGGACTGCCTTATCACGAGTGGTTTGTGGAATTTGAAAATCCACCTGCCGACCTGGCTGCTTTTTCGAAGAAAGTAGACGGATATATGCAGGAAAAGAATATTTATTATAATGATCTGTTGACAGGAAATATCCTGCAACCCCTGAAGATCAGACCGGTGCGCAAACACGGGTTTATTGATTATATGAAGTCGGTGGGTAAACTTGGTGGACAGAATAAGGTACCCCGTTTAAGCAATGACAGATCGTTAGCAGATGAATTGAGCAAGTTCCTTCAATAAGAACTTTTTCATCAGGAATTAGTAATAAAGGATAAGAGGATAGTACTACTTCCTCTTAAATCCGACATTCCTAATTCTCTTATTTCCCTTATTATTGCATCAATGAGTAAGAAGAACATAGCCATATTTGGCTCCACAGGATCTATTGGCATCCAGGCATTGGAGGTGATTGAAGCACATCCTGACAAGTTCAGTGTGGAAGTATTGACCGGCGGAACGAACGCCGCACTTTTAATTGAACAGGCGCTGAAGTTTCGTCCGAATGCCGTTGTGATAGCTGATGAAACACAATATGAGAAGGTTAAAGAAGTATTATTCGATAAAGGAATAAAAGTATTCGCAGGCGCCAAAGCGATGGTGGAAGTGGCTGCCTGGAGTAATATAGATATGATGCTGGCCGCTGTGATGGGGTTTGCTGGTCTGGCGCCTACCCTGGCGGCTATTGAGCAGGGCACACCTATCGCCCTGGCCAACAAGGAAACCCTCGTAGTGGCCGGAGACATCGTAATGGCAGCCGCTGCTAGGAGAAATGTGCCGATAATCCCTGTAGATTCCGAGCATTCTGCTATTTTCCAGTGTCTGCTGGGTGAGTCGCTCAGCAAAGTAGACAAGGTGATCCTGACCGCCTCCGGTGGACCTTTCCTGGGTAAGAAGCCGAACTTCCTTATCAATGTGAAGAAGGACCATGCGCTTCAGCACCCTAACTGGAGAATGGGCGCCAAGATCACGATCGACTGCGCTACCCTCATGAATAAAGGCCTGGAGATGATTGAGGCTCGCTGGTTGTTCAATCTGCCGCCGGACAAGATTGAAGTGGTGATACATCCACAGTCTATTATCCACTCCATGGTAGAGTTCATCGACGGATCGGTGAAAGCACAGATGGGGGTGCCAGACATGAAATTACCTATACAACTGGCTTTAGGATTTCCGGAGAGATTAGCCAACGATTTTCCGAAGTTCTCTTTCAAGAACAATCCTACGCTGACATTCGAGCAGCCGGACACCAAGACTTTCCGCAACCTGGCCATTGCCATTGAGGCGATGCACAAAGGAGGAAATGCTGCCTGTGTAATGAATGCTGCCAATGAAGAAGTAGTAAATGCCTTCCTGAAGAACAGGATTGGTTTCCTGCAAATGACAGAGGTGATCGAAGAGATCCTGGTAAAGGTGCCATTCATTGAAAAGCCTACCTTGCATGACTACTATGAAAGCGACCAGGCTGCCAGAGAATATGCGAATTCTATGATCAATGCGATTGTAATTTAATATTACATTAACGCCGTACTGCAGTTGAACCGCCTATATTTGCCGGACTATCTATAGATTATTAACATTATATATTTACTGTCAGATTCATCTACATGACCACACAAGAAATATTGGTAAAGGCCGGGCAGTTAATACTGTCACTCTCAATACTGGTAGTATTACATGAGCTTGGGCACTTTATCCCTGCCAAGCTTTTTAAAGCAAGGGTTGAAAAATTCTATCTGTTCTTTGATCCCTGGTTTTCCCTGTTTAAAAAGAAGAAAGGAGACACTGAATATGGTATAGGTTGGTTACCCCTCGGCGGATATGTGAAAATATCCGGTATGGTGGACGAAAGCATGGACCGCGAGCAGATGGCCAAACCACCTCAGCCCTGGGAGTTCCGCTCCAAACCAGCCTGGCAGCGTCTGATTATCATGATAGGTGGTGTCACTGTCAACCTGATCCTCGGTTTCCTGATATACGCCATGATGTTGTGGCATTGGGGCGAAAGCTACCTGCCTACCAAGAACCTGACCTACGGTATCGCTGTAGACTCCCTGGCTGGAAGTATTGGTTTACGTGACGGTGATATGGTCCTGTCTGTTAACCATCAGCCTGTTGAGAACTTTAAAGCTATCCCTGCCGAGATTATCCTTCGCGAAGCTACCAGCATCCAGGTAGAACGTGCCGGCAAACCGTTAGATATTAAGATCCCTTCCGGTTTTATCCGTGAAATGATCAAAAAGAAAGGGACTTTGATGGAGGTACGTATTCCTTTCACTGTAGATAGCGTTCTCTCAAAATCAGCCGCTGAAAAAGCTGGTTTCCGGAAAGGGGATAAGACTTTGACTGTCAATGGTCAGCCTGCTTATTATTTCCATGAATTCAAAAAGGCTTTACAGGCTTATAAGAATAAAACTGTTCCGGTTCAGGTATTACGTAACGGTGACACCCTTCAGTTATTCGCCAATGTACCGGAGACCGGTATGTTAGGAATGGCTCCGGCCAGCCCTGATAAGGACTTCAAACTGGCTACCCGCGAGTATACCTTTTTTGAGGCAATCCCCGCTGGTTTCTCCAAATGTATCAGCACACTGGTGAAATATGTGCAGCAGCTCCGACTGATCTTCGTATCTAAAGAAGTAAAAGCGAATGAGTCACTGGGAGGTTTTATCAGTATTGGTAACTTGTTCCCTGCTCATTGGGACTGGGTTGCTTTCTGGGAAATGACGGCTTTGCTGTCTATCATCCTGGCGTTTATGAATATCCTGCCTATTCCTGCTTTGGATGGTGGTCACGTGCTGTTCCTGCTGTATGAGATCATTACCGGTCGTAAACCAAGTGAGAAGTTCCTGGAGTACGCGCAGATCGTGGGTATGATTATCCTGTTTGGTTTGCTGATATATGCGAACGGGCTGGATATATGGAGGAGTTTGTTTAAGTAGTAGATAATCAATGTCTATATTGGAAAAAGAGGCCTTGAAGCCTCTTTTTTTATGTGGTGAATTTGCTTCACGGCGTTATTGGCAAGGTTGTTAGTTTGCTGCTTGAATATTTCAGGTCCAACTGTGCGTTATGTATACGGCACATATAAAGCGTACTTGACCTACTTAATACAAATATCGGTCAATTCTCCTGCATTAGTCCTTACTGTGATGGAATTTCGTTAGAATGTTGTACCTTTGTAAGCTGCGAAAGCAAACTGGGGTCGCCTGGTTTTGACAGCATAGATCTTTGAGAGTGTAAGCATGTCGTGCGTTGTATAATTAGCACGTAAATCTGAATATACAACCTTTAATTGGCGAATCTAACTACGCCATGGCTGCCTAATCAGCGATTAGCGCACCCATTTTGGCCGCCGCAAGTTCCCGTCTGCTAGAACTGCCGCCGCCTAAATCAAAACCTTAGCGGAATAGGTACTCATGGTTTCTGTGAGTGAGTACTGAAACAACAACGGATAAGGACCAGGCTGGTTAGTTGCGCCCCTGGCATGGTTCCGACACACTAATGCGCAAATAAGCATGTAGAAAGCTTTCGGCGAATATGTTTGGACGCGGGTTCGATTCCCGCCGACTCCACAGGCCAGATTTCGTATATCGAAGAACTGGGAAAAAATTGAGAAGGTCATCTTGAAAAAGATGACCTTTTTTTATGCCCATAAAGGATAGATTTTCATCTACCTTTTTCCCATTTTGTCATTAATTCCCTCAACAATTTGCGATATATCCGTTCGACTATTTTACTCCTATTTGAGGGCTTAAAATTGGGAATGCCGCTGGTTTTTAGTAGAAGATGACGAGAGCGAATACTATTTTAATATTTATTAAACTTAAATAGTTCCTAAGCTGTCAGTTGGGAATATATGAAGTACTTCTTGACTGCTCCTTTGTTATTGGCCCACGTCAACCTTATTTTTTAGCAGCATATTATAGTTTTCAAAATCTACAATTTCTTCCTTTTCTTCTGATTTCAGCGAGATTATGACCATTATACTTTTACTTGTACAGGATGTAATTAATTGATTTACAGATATTTTTTAGCTTAATGCCAAACCAGGCTTTTCTTTTACTATTTTTGAACGGTTGAATCCTAATAACTAGCCACCATGAAGTTGATTGATAACTAGGCCACCCGCTTATTTGATGCATTACAAGCTGTGTTAACAGACAATGCTGAAGTGCTTATCTGCGCCTCTTATTTTAGTGTTAATGCACTGTTCGAGCTGGGTACCCTGCTAAAGAAGGCTTCACATATCCATATACTTCTAGATTGCCAAATGGATACAGAGGCTCGTTTCGGATATGATGCCTTGGAATGGCAACAATACCATGATGTAAAGGGAAAGCATAAGGCTGAAGCAGCCCTTGCCATTATTGAGGAAAAATGCTGCATAATGACTGGTTACATAAACAAAAGCGGAAAAGTACAGGACACGTTAAAGGCAGATTTGCGTTCCGGTAATGTGCAGCTTCCTGCTGACCTGGATAACAATGTTAAAAGAAGTGTCATAGAAATACTGAAACAAACGTCCGGCAAACTGGAAATCAAAAGAAATGAAGAAAAGCAGGTAATACACGTCAATAAACAGGTACTGTTAAGCCCCGAGTTCAAAGAGCTCTGGAATAAAATAAAATACAAAACTACCTATGCTGTTGATTTTGATTCGGAGAGCCTCATTAAAGCTTGTCAGAAACAGATAAGCGATAGACTAGTGGTGAGTCGTGGAAAGCTGGTATACGAAAAGGCTACCATCGATGTAACGAAAGGTGGCGTAGAGGTGAAGGGAACGCCCGAAACAGAGTATGGTGCCATAAACACAGAAGTGACGGTTTTACCAGATATTGTAAGCTATCTCCAAAACGAAACCCAACTTACCCGCAAAAGTATTGTAGCTATTTTGATGGGCTGCACCAATCTTCGCTATTTCAAGCTGAACCCGCAAAAATATATTGAGGGATGCATTGAAATCATCAATGAGCAAATGCGTCTGCACATAGTTGGCGGCATTGTGTACACCCGAATGGGAGAGCACGAAGTGTATAGCCAGGAACTGTTTCAGAACGAACAACTCACGGGTTATCTAAAAAACAATATGGTGGCAAGCACCAAGTCGCCCTACAAGCATGTGGTATACCAAAGTAATGTTGAATCTGATTTAACGAAGGAGTTTGAGAGAAACAACAATGTAAAAGTATATGCCAAGTTGCCCGGTTGGTTTCAGATCGATACCCCCTTAGGTAAGTACAACCCCGATTGGGCAGTGCTGTTTGATGTGGATGGTACAGAAAAGCTCTTCTTAGTGGTGGAAAGCAAAGGAACGATGGGCTTTGACTTTTTGCGTCCAGCCGAACAAGGTAAAATTGAGTGTGGCAAAAGGCATTTCCAGGAACTGG
This sequence comes from Chitinophaga ginsengisoli, assembly GCF_003014595.1. GTDB lineage: Bacteria > Bacteroidota > Bacteroidia > Chitinophagales > Chitinophagaceae > Chitinophaga > Chitinophaga ginsengisoli. Next base: position 452,552 of record NZ_PYGK01000006.1, read on the forward strand.
CGAGGAACACTGGCAGTAGGGTAAGCCTGGAGTACGTAAGCAATATGGAAGAATTTGTGACTAAAGTATTAGCGAAGGTGGATTAGTATTTGAGTATTGCATTATACTACAATGGATATCGGGGGACAATACCGTATAAAAACACGCTGATGGGGAGTGTAACGTATTAAGCATTGGTATGTGATTGGCAATCGGACATCCAATGCTTCGTAATTTTAATACTAAATGCCTTTTGGAAACTCGTGGAAAATACATTTCTTTGTATATAATCTATATCTCTATACTGAATTGGATGTTTGAGATGTTGAAAAAAATCAGTGATTTTCATTTCATGCCAAGCTAATTAAAGACGTTGTACCCAAATTATTTTTTTTCATGGTGTAGTAGGATTCTAATAATTTCTTTAGGGGAAATGTTAACCAGTTCTCTACAGAATAAAATGCTTCGTTTGTTTACTAACGAAAAAGTTTTTTACGCTGGATCAGTATAGGAAGAAGGTGTTTTAAATGTTTTTTTAATCTTTTGCTTAGCTCCCTGATACCTCTAATTTTAGTAATGGATAATACCTATGTATAAATTAAATCTCTTAACTGGAGTACTTCTAATGATATTGAGTACTTCATTGGCACAGGTCAATCTTCCGACTGGTAAGGCCGAATTCAACTTCCCACTTTATAGTTACACCGATGGAAACAGACTATCGACAGCTGTGAGTTTGAATTATACGGGTGGAAATGGCATCAAGGTAGACGAAATGGCTTCCAGTGTGGGACTCGGTTGGCAACTGCAATGCGGAGGGGTTATTTCACGGACAGCTATTGGCGATCCGGATGACCAGATAGGTCGTGAATTGCCGGACTATGATGCCATTGGTTATGGGCGAATGAAACATACTTATGAAAGGAATTGCATGCCTATGTCCGGATGGGTACCGCTTTTGTCAACACCGGCGACATGGTTTAAGCATAACGCTCAAACAATTGCAGATAGAGAACAGGATCTGTTCACTTTCCGTTTTGGTGCTGAATCAGGAAGTTTTGTGATCGGAACCGATGGTTCTATACTTCCTGTTGAAGATACCCATCTCAAAATAGAGAAAGTTGAAGAAGACATGAGTGCCAATGGGATCATCACTACGATCAGCAAATTTGTTATCACTACTGAGTCTGGAATACAGTATGTGTTCAATGACAAGACGCTGAATAGGGTCATATCTTACTCAACCGGTATTCCTGTTCAGTTCTTTAAAGATGTTCCCTATGCGAATTGGACGTTTTTTTTGTCCAAAACAAGCTATAGGCTTTATAATTATTATTCTGTCGATAACTGGTTGCTTACAGAGATCAATAATCCTATGACCGGAAAAAAGATCACATTCAACTATGATTCCTATACGCTTGATTATATCGCAGGAGAAGACGCTACACAATCTGTAGAGCAGGTAGATGCTTCCAATTCCAAAGAAGTGGTTCAATGGGTACAACGCCGGTTCAATGGAACGGTGAAGAGATTGAGAGCCATTCAATTACCTAATAATGCTGCTGTTAATTTTACCTATTACGATAATGACAGGGTCGATCTGGCTGGCGACAAAGCTTTAAAGCAGATTGCTATAATAGAGAATGGAGTGGAAAAATCCGGATATGTTTTTAATTACCAATATTTTTCTAAAGGTGTGATCAGGCCTTTTACCTATTCGTTTCCTGCCGATGAATCAGGCAATGCCAGATTAAGTCTGCAATCTGTTCAGCGTAAAGGTATGAATAACTATCTCGACAAGCCATATTCATTCTCTTATTTTATTTCAGACAATGTTTCCGGATGGGTACCACCGCGCATGTCTTCTTCGCAGGATCATTGGGGATATTATAATGGTATTGCCACCTATCCTTATGATAATAATTTCAACATTTATAAAAACTGCGAAAATCTTTTCAAAGAGCGGCAACGTTTCGTTAATGCCTCTGCAACAGCAAAAAACGGGTGTCTGAGAACAGTTACTTATCCAACCGGGGGAACATTGAATTTTGAATATGAGTCAAACAGGGCTTATATCAATAATGCAGAAGTATTGGCAGCTGGCGTAAGAGTAAAAAAGATAACGCAGTCAGATGGAGTAGATGATACCAAACTTATCACTACTGAATATAAGTATGTAGATGAAGCCGGCCATCCTTCCAGCTGGGGATATGAAGCACCCCTTTATAATAGAGATGCCAATTCCTTGCTGGTAGTACCTAAAGGCCTTGATTTCTATGTAGCAACTCTGGTATATAATATTATGCCGAACGTCATTTCCCAGGGACTGATGCAAATGGGGCGTGCTACAGCCATAAAATCAGGTGAGATGGCCTCAAAATACGCAGGGGCAGCTTTACAGATCAACCTGCTCACTACAATTATCACCTATATGGTGGGCAAGATCATTCAACCAGATGGTAATCAGGAAGTGTCAAAGACAACTGCTATTTCATACAGCAGTCATCCGGCTAAGGCAAATCTGTTGCCTTTCCTGTATAAACGGGTAGAGGTCTACAATGGTACGCAGGAATCCAATATTGGTAAAACGGTATTTACATTCACTTCTAATGAAGATTTTCCTTTGTTTGTACCCACGTTGGATGCACCTTATTCCAGCCGGTCAAGAGCGTTTCTGCCCGCCTATGGTTTGACTAAAGCATATAAGGTCTATAATAAATTGAATGAACCAGTATTGGAAGTCTATAATAAATATAATGTGCTTGTGCTGGAACATCCTACGGGGCTGCATGGCTCTATTAAATGTGTTCCTTCAATGATACTGATCACCAACAATGATAATTTGGGTGCTTACATGAGCAGGATAGCGTTCTTTTCTGATGCCTATTACGCCATAACAGGACGCGTGGAAATGGAATATTCTGTTGAAAAAAAATATGGTATCGGCGACTATATTATGAACCGGACAGATTATACATATGATCCTAACTATTTTAATGTAAAGAAGATAACTACTACCGGCAGTAATGGTGACATTACGGAAAAAAGGATCTATTATCCCTATGATTACAATATTGCCGGGCCTTTGAGCCAGATGAAAAGTAACAATATAATAGATGTACCGGTTTCCTCAGAAACATGGATCCTCAAGGCTGGCAGCCAGCAGTTGATGGTCGGCGCTCAGATCATGGATTATCAGCAGATCACAAATGGAGATTTTAAGCCTGTCAATGTATATAACCTGGTAACTGATAAACCTATTGACCAATCAATCGTAGGACAATTTGACGCCACTAAGTTGAAGTGGAAGGATGAATATTTTAAGACTGACATTTCTTATAGTTATAATAGTAATGGAGATTTGAGCCAGATCGTAGAATATGGAACGGCTGGCTGTGTCTTAAAAGATGACAGGAGTGAGTCGGTGATCGCTACTGTTAAAAACGCCGGTTTGAACGATATTGCCTATTCAAGCTTTGAAGATGGTGCATTAGGAAATTGGCAGCTTTCATCTTCAGCGCCCTCTATGATCATGACGGATGCAGATGCACCGACCGGAAAGAAAGTACTGTTGCTGTCTTCATCATCTACTCTTTCAAGATCAGGATTGACGCAGACGAAAGAATATATTCTGTCATATTGGTATAAAGGGGGCGCTGTGAACATTTCAGGAGGAACTGTAACAAGTTCAGTATCGGTAAAGACTGTCAATGGCTGGACTCTGAACGTGCTGCGTGTAAGGTCAGCAAATAGTCTGACGATCACAGGGAGTGCTTATGTGGATGAACTGAGATTGTATCCTGCAGATGCCAAAATGGTGACCAGATGCCATAATGAATTGATGAAGGTAGTTACTGAAACAGCTGCGGATAATAATTCTGTATATTATGAATATGATGAACTAGGTAGATTAAAGGCCACAAGAGATGCTGACAAAAATATACGGGGCTTTTACGAATACAAAGATCATCAATAAGATTAAAATTATGAAACATCCCCGTATACTTAAAAGAAACATCGCCAAGAAGCTGGCTGGTCTTTATTTCATACTAATACTGCTGCTTGGTATCATAACTGCTGACCGCTCGTCTGCGCAAACATCATGTACCACCACCACAGGTGTGATCGGCGATCTGTACGGTTTTCATTTATCCAGTTCAGAAACGGATGGTGCAAATAATTATTTCTGGTTTACAACTTCTGCCGGAGCCATACAGGGAGCGAATACAAACCGGGATGTGACTATAAAGTGGGTGGCTACCGGGACTGCAAATGTACAGGTGACATACAATAACAGGCAAGGTGCTCAGGTGGTGAAATGCTGGGTAGTAACAATATATCCCAAATTCCAGCCTGGAACGATCACTTCTTCTGTTACAACAGCAATCTATAATGAGGTGTTTTCTTATACTAATCTGGTTAACAGTACCGCTGCGTCAGGTGGTATCACCCAGGGCACATCAGGGCCTTATTATACCTATCAGTGGGAAAAATCAACTGATAATGTAAACTGGACGAAGATAGCCGGGGCTACTGATCTCAATTGTACTGGTAGTGATATAATGACAGTTAAGCAGTATTTCAGAAGGTCAGTTAATGGCGTCGGGTTTGGAGTATCAAATGTGATCGCAGTTGATATTGTGCAACCATTTAAAGCAGGACGTATTTCTTCTTCTCAGAAAATAAGTGCGGGTACTACACCAGCCCAGCTGCTGGCCGCTACTGCTCCTTCAGGAGGTAACGGCACCTATACCTATCAATGGGAGAGTTCTGTTGATGATAATGTCTGGAATGCTATATCCGGAGCTACAGGAGCTTCATATCAGCCGGGAGGACTGTCCAGAACGACCTATTTCAGGCGCAAGGTAATGTCAGGAATTCAGTGGTTATATTCCAATACCCTTCAGATAATGGTGGATAATGGCAGCGGATTGAACACACCGGCCAATAACACATCTTCCACCACGGCAGTAAAGCAAAGCATACCTGCTTATAGTGGATTAAACCCTGACGCATTGGCCACTGTTAGCAGTTACAGCATCTCAAGGCCAGGAGTTAGCAGTGCTTCGCAGATCTCGGGGCTTGATGCTACAAAAGACTACAGTAAAGAGATCGTTTATCTGGATGGTTTATCCAGACCGGTACAAAGTATATATTATAAGAATAGTTACAACGGCAAGGATGTAGCTGCGATAGATGTGTATGATGAGTATGGAAGGGAGCAGGTGCATCATCTGCCATATATAGCACCAACAGACGCAAGTAATGGCGGAAAATTCCGTACTGACGCTGCAATACAGCAACCGCAGTACTATAACACATTGACGGGGAACCAGGACGACTATTATTATACAGTGGATCTTTTAGAAGAATCACCTGTTGCACGTAAGAGGAAGAGCATTCCGGCGGGCAAGAGCTTTGCCGGGAATAATAGTGGTACATCCGGTCAGTTCAGAGTTAATTATGACTATGACAATGTCAGGATCTGGACAGTGGGTGACAATGCCGGTGACATGCCATCCAGTACAGCAATATATAGTAGCGGAACATTAGCGGTAAGCGTCCGGACTTATGCACATCATAACAAAGAATATCAGTTCACTGATAAGAGCGGCAAGGTTGTGATGACGTCGGTCATGAATGATGCAGATAATGAAGGAGAAGGTTTGCGTACTTATTATGTCTATGATGATCTGGGAAATCTCCGTTATATTATACCTCCGCTTGCTGTGAAATATTGCAGCTCGTCAAATAACTGGGATTTTGCTGTATCCACGGTAAGCTCCAATATTTTAAAGGAGTTGTGCTTCAAGTACGTCTATGACGAAAAAGGTAGGGTAGTTGCAAAGGAAATACCGGGTGTGAATGGCCCTGTTTATCTCGTATATGATGTCAGGAACCGCCTTGTATTTGCACAGGATATTGGTTTGCGTAACCGGGGCTTAGGAGAATGGTACCTGTACTTTTATGATGGTCTGGACCGTCCGGTGATGACAGCCTTATACAAGAATCCGACGGCCACAAAAGAGAGCCTGCAAACTATGATGAACACAATAACAGGTGCTTCGATGGTTACATCGCCACTGGCTGCGGATCTAATTATAGATGGAAGTACTCCTTTTGCCTCCAACTATGTAGCTACGAATTCTATCACTTTTCTACCGGAATATACCAGCCCGGACAATGCGGGATTTACTGCGGAGATCGTTCCTGCCGGTACAGGTATCATTGTGAATAATCCATCTGCGAATATTACAGGTTACGAGGCATTGCAAATTACTTATTATGATAATTATGATTGGAGCGGAGCGAAGACATTCAATACTTCATATTTACTGGATGCCGGTACAAACCCGAATCCGGTAGCTGTAAGTCCAGCCAAAAATTCACTGGGCAGACTAACAGGAACCAGAACAAAAGTGCTGGGTACAGACCAGTGGTTAAGTCATACCATTTACTACGATGATCATGGTAGGATTATTCAGGTAGCTGATGATAATATCTCCGGAGGTACTGATGTGGCCACCAGGCAGTATGACTTTTCAGGAAAGACTTTGTCCACTTATTTATCTCACAAAAACCCCAAGAGCGCTGCAAACCCCGAAATACAACTACAGCGGCGTTATGAATATACCAGTAACGGCTGGTTGTCGCGCATATACCAGACTATATTGAATAGTAGCAATGCGCAGCCCAAGCTCCTGTCAGAATTTACCTATGATGAAGCAGGACGTATTAAGACGAGTACTTTGGGTGCATTGGAAACAATGAATTATGATTATACTTTACATGGCCAGCTGAAGGGAATCAATGCGGAATATGCCAGAAATAAAAGCACCAACCATTACTTCGGAATGGAGTTATTTTATGAGAATGGGTTTTCTGCACCGCGTCTGGATGGAAATACATCGGGAGTTACCTGGAGGCGAAAGGGGGATCCAGATGAGTGGCATGCTTACGGATATACGTTTGATAATGTCTCTCGCCTTACAAAAGCCGATTATACACAGAATACTTCTGGCAACTGGACGAACGATGTTGCTGACTATAAAGTATCAGTTCCTCAGTATGATGAGAATGGCAACATCAAAACGATGAAGCAGGATGGTATGCTTGCAGGAAGTGTCAAAACCGGTGTTGATGATCTGACCTACTTCAATAAAAACAGCGAGTATAGTAATCAGTTATCTGGTGTGACGGATGTGCAGGGGGACAAGAAACAGGGTGATTTTAAAAATTATAGTGGAAGGACAGGAACCGAAGACTATTCGTACGATCTGAGTGGGAATTTGATCAAAGATAAGAACAGAGGGATTTCTATTGCGTATAATTATCTCGTAAATAAACCCGAAAAGATCACCTTTGACAATGATCCAAATAAAAGTATCACTTATGTATACAATGCAGGCGGTGATAAATTGCAGCGGATAATTAAGGATGGCACTTCAACGATTACCTATGATTATGTGAGTGGATTTATTTATAAGAATAATATACTGATGCTTTTCCCGACTCCGAATGGACGGGTCAGAAGGAATGCCAGTGGGGACTTTGTGTACGACTATTTTATTGCAGATCATTTGGGTAATACAAGAACGGTAATAACTGAAGAGACCAATGAGATCTATTATAAAGCAACCCATGAGGATAATCCTCAACCTGCACCGGCAATCCCCGAAAGGGATCTGTTCACGTTCCCTAAGAATGTAGACAATATACCCACCACCAATAAGTTCTATGATTATAATGGCACTAACCGGAAATTTATTAAGCTGAATAATAATGATCCCGACAGGAGGATCGGTACTGCAAAAGTATTGAAGGTAATGGCAGGAGATGTGGTAAATATGGGTGTAATGTCTTATTATCCCGTTAATTCTGCCGCTAATAATGTAAATAATCAGCCAGTTAACCTGATCCTGGATCAACTGATCAATCTGATTTTAGGGCCTGTCAGTGTGTTTCCGAACGGAAAAGGCAACATCGTTCAGAGTAATTCAAATGGATTGCTTCTCAATAGGGATGACTTTAGTAATTATCTTACCAGTACACAAAATGATAATCCCACTTCCACTGTTCCCAAGGCCTATCTGAACTACGTATTGTTTGATGAGAAATTTAAAATGGTAGCAGGAGGCGCCGTGAGAGTAAGCACACCGGATGTGGTGGCACCATTGACAGCTAATCTGAATGTGAACAAAAATGGATTCCTGTATATTTATGTAAGTAATGAAAGCCCTTCAGATGTGTATTTTGATGATCTGAGCATCAGACATACGACCGGTCATCTGCTACAGGAAGATTCTTATTATCCATTTGGTTTGCAGATCCGTTCGTTGAGCAGCATGGCGCTGAACAGGTTACAAAATGACTATCTCTACAATGGTATCGAAAAGATCTCTGAGTTTGATCTTGAAATTTATGATGCATTATACCGGAATTCAGATCCACAGATTGGCAGATGGATGCAGGTGGATCCTAGGGCGGAGAGCTACTTTGGAATATCCCCTTATAATAGTAATTTTAATAATCCTGTAGGTTTTACGGATCCTTTGGGTGATGAACCACCAGGAGATGATCCTCCGGCGTGGTTGAAGCTACTTTGGCCGAACGCGAGGTATGAAAATGGTATTATAACGCTGAGCGAGGTGACTGTGAAAGGAACTTCACCTTTCCTCAGAGTTGTTTCTGATTTCAGTGTTCATTTTGTAACGAATGATTATTATGGCATCGCAATGAAGTACCTGAAGGCCAGATCGACGAGGACGGACAGGCCGAGTAGGGATAATCTGGTGCCTGCAGATATAAGGCCTTTGCCAACTTCAGCTCCCAAGGCAATACCAAAACCGGATATTACTGTAACGGAACCGAAGCAGACTTTTATACAAGCTGATGACGATTACTATTGTGAGCCTTGCAAAGAAGAAGGAAGAAGGATAGCTAGTGAGAGAGAGTATAACAGAAGATTGTTTGAAACAGAGCAGGGAGGAAATTATTTAGTAGTTAAGACGGCCGTGGAGGCTGCTGCATGGGAGTTTGCTATGCACAAAGTCATTCAAGGTGCAACTTATCTGGGGATAGGATTTTTGGGAGGAGATTTTTTTGCGGAATATTTGGGTGGAAGTTTTAGAGGAAATGGAGTACATGTAGCAGAGGGCGCGTTGGAATATACGATGGAAGAAGCTGCGATGGCAAGAGAATTTGGCCTCTATCCTGAAACGATCTCCATCAAAGATGGTGTGGCCAACCTTCCTATTGGATGGATGGATAGAATGAAGCCAGCTGCTGTCAGAATGCTGAAGGAAATGTTGAAGCGTAATGGTGCAAAATATGCCATGATTGATTCAGGACCTATTATCAGAGATGATATAATTCAAAGTTATGAATATATGCGACAGTTCAAAGGTGAGATCTATGGCTTGAAGATATACAAGGTAAACGATTATACATATGTTTTTTTTGGAGAATTATAAATATAATCATGGTAAATTATAAGGCCAGAATAAAGCGTAAGCGCTTGGATGAATATGCGGGTGAAGCTTTCCGGGATGAAAATGCCGCAATTGTGAAGCACTTAAATAATGCCGGGAAAAAGGCATTATTTGGCATTCAACAGGCTGATGGTATGTATACCATTGTTGGAGAAGACACTGTATATTATTTGTCACCTTCAGGAAAGTTCGGGGAAATTCCCTTAGGAGATTTTCTGAAGTTGTTAAAAGATCATGCATATCGTCTGGGCAGGACTGGCGTGTTTGATTTCCTGCCAATCGATGACTCAGAGCAGGTGTGGCTGAAGGATGCCCGAACGATGAGTGTTATGTGGGGGATAATGTCATTACTGGACGATTTCAACAACGGCAAGTAATAAAGGGCGCTTTCTGACCGGAAAGCGCCCTTTTGTCATAATTTTTTTCTTGCAAACATTCATTAATAGAAAAGAACAACATGATTGAAGTCCTCCCAGGTAAAAAATGCAAACTTAAGTACCTCAAGTCTATCTCTTTCAAAGTTGCAGTATGCGGCCCTTGTAGAGACCTTATTGAAGCACTGAAAACTTTCTGTCTTTACTTTGAACTTTAGTATAATTATTGCTTTGTGACTAAGTTATACTGTTCACGCTGGGCCCTAATTTCTTACAATTTCGGAATCCAATTCCGAAATTGTAAGAAATTTAATATAGTGAATCGTAAATTATTGGTTATCAATAAATATTTTAGCTAATAAACCTTATAATCAATCCTATCCCTCCGCCCACCCCCTCAATTAATCCCTCTTTTCCAAAACTATTCCCCAACTTAAGTCCAACTCAAGCCCTATTCATGTTCTATTGAAATTCGATTCCATCAGCTCATTTCAAACTCATTATAAATGTATTTGAATAGCCCTAAAGAAATATAGAAGTGCCCTTTTTATCCCTTTATAATACCCATAAAGAATAAAAATTCAATTGAACAAAAAAGCTAATTATCAACTCTTTAATCCCACTTTTTCCGTAAATTGAATAAAATCTATTGCTAGTTAATGGCCCAAAACTTCAACATTCTTACCCAGGGTCTCTCCGGCCATGTCGGAGACCTGATCTACTACGAGCGCAACGGCAAACAATTCTGCCGTAAAATGCCTCAATATGGCCCGGACAGTATGTCCGCCGCCAGCAAACAAAGCAGCCGTGAATTCGCTAAGGCCAGTAAGGCAGCAAAATCGATCCGTGCAGCCTTGAACGGTATCTGGCAGCCGGCTAAAGACGAAACGACCGTATACAGGCTAAATAAGGCCGTTTATGCGGCGCTGAGAGAAGACAACCAGCATCCGAGAGGTAGGCGTGTATTCACTGCTGCTGCCTTACATCAGCACCTCAAAGATTTCAGATATAACAAGAAGGCTGTCATGACTATTGGCGGCATAGACACCATCCGCCAGGAGAATGGCAGTATAATAGTAAAACTGCCCATGCACTGGCAAGACTGGCTAAAACCGCCCAAAGACGCCCGTTATATACAACTCCATGCCGTAGCACTCGATATGGATTTCGAACAAAACACCTGTCTCCGCGCTACGACTGCCGCCAGCTGTGTGCTGCTGGGAGAGAAACAACATACCTTGTCCTTACCAGTTACACCCATAAAGGCGACTGCCACCATCGTTCTTTTGCAGATCCGCTTCCTGCATACCAACACAGGTATTCAGGCCACCGGCACTGCCAGCAGCGAACAGGCGTTTGCAACTGCCGTACTGGAACCGGTATTACCACTGGCAGAAAAGACAAAAGATCCGCAGCCAGCAGCCAGGACGCCCAGAATTGCAAAGAAAAGCCGCTCCGCGGTGGAAATGCTTCAGGCTGTTAACGAGCCGCAAAACAAGTCTCCTAACGAAGAAACGAAGTCACGAATCATGGAGAGATTTATTCAGGGAGGACTGATCCCACTACCGGATATACCGGAAGGATGAACACATAGCTGACCTAATAGCAATCCAACAACAGCATTCCTCAAATTGAAAAGCCTGGAAATTAATCCAGGCCTTTGGTATATCTATTGTCCTACAAATTCCTTCACCAGCACCATCGTGCAATTTGTCGTTGAACGATGTCTGATCGCTTTTACCGGCTGATACTCCGGATCAGCATAACAAGCTAACGCTGCTTCCTCCGAAGGAAACTTGATAATCGCGTTCATCGTCCTCGCTACACCTTCCACTGCAATTGCATGGAGGTCCGAAGCGATGACTTCTGCTCCATATTGCTGCAGTAATTTATACACAGGAGCAGCATAATTCGCATACTCCTCCATGTCAATGATGTCATAACTATTGATATAATAAACCGCCATTGAATAAAATTAGAGGTTAAAAAATGTATTCCGGTGGAGTTATACCCTTACAACGCAGATACGTTGTAGCCTGGCCTCTGTGATGTGTAATATGATCCAATGTGCCGAAGAATCCAATAACAGCCTCTCCGTCCGACGCCATTTTTTTCAGCGTATTTTCCAGTGCTGCGAAGGCGGTTTCCAACCAGGCAATGGTTGTATTTTTATCCGCAGTTACAGCAGGTGGCTCCCAGGCCGGTTCTTCTTTTTCGATCAGTGTCGCTTTGAACCAGTAAATTCCATAACCGATATGGTGCATTAGTTCCCGGAAACTCCAGACTTCTTCCGTTGGCTTAAAATCATAATGTGCAGATGGCATTCCGTTTGCCACTGCCAGGGTGTAATTTTTTGAATTCTCCAGCTTGGCCAGTAATTGCTTTTTCATACGATGTTTATTTTGATAAGCAAAGCTAAAAAGCATAACTGGCGCTGACTTAAGACATCTTGCTATTTTTAAACCCGCAATTGAGAAGGGGCTTTACCGTATATATTTTTATACGAAGCAGAGAAATGCTCGAGGCTATTGAAACCGCAGGAGAAGGCAATATCAGTGATGGGTAGATGGGTATTCCTGATCTGCAAAGTAGCTTGCGTTAGCCGTACACGTAATAAATAGGTGTACGGTGTAACACCTGTTAGCTGCTTAAATAAACGGCTGAAATGAAAAGGACTTAAATGACCAATACCCGCAAGTTCAGTCAACGAAATATCGTCGGTAAAATGGTCGTTAATATAATACTTCACCGATTCAATAATGGGGAGATAAAACTTCTTCTGTTTATAACTCAACACAGGATGCACTTGTGGATCACCGGTTGATACCACCATCAACAGCAGATTAGTAACAAGTTGTTCTATCAACAATGCATCATGACGTGATTTCGCAAGTTCACAAAAGATGATATGATGCAGGTATTCCGTCTGTGGCGTAGCCTTTATCAATACCGACTGTATATCCGGGTTATTGAAAAACCAGGAAAACTCATTTGTCTGTCCTTTGAATGATTCCAGATTTTCAGCGGGCAGTGAAAAGATGGTACACTCGTCAGGAAGATCGTGCACATGTCCCACCCGGTGCTCATATCCCGGCTTACAAACAAGGAATAATCCATGATGTGCATCGAGATCATTTCTAAAAACTTTAAACTCGAAATTCCCTTTACGCACGTAAGCAATCGAGAAAGTTTCCTGCCATTCAGTTTTGGACACTGTACATTCCGTACAGCGACACAGAAAGTCATGTACTGTACATAATGATGATTTATAAAGTTGGATAACATCTGCCTGCATAACCTTTGTAATATACAACAAAGTAAAGCAGTGGTAGTGACAACAGTATGTCAGTAGGAAATTGACCAATAAATCAGGTATTAACCTGCATACGTTGCATCACTCACTGCCTCAAGCCAATTCACAATCCCTTTCTCCGTATTAATACCAATAGCTGTATGAACCATCACTGCATACGGAGATGCACCATGCCAGTGTTTGACTCCCGGTAATATATTAATAACGCCACCTGCTTCTACATGGCGAACAGGCTTACCTTCTTCCTGGTAATAACACGTCCCTTCTTTAATCAGTAGTATCTGATTACTGGGATGCGTATGCCAATTATTCCTCGTTCCCGGTTCAAATAGCACGTCGCTAATAACGCAATTAGTAGTCTCATCCGGAATGACAAGCGTTTTCAACCATGCCTGTCCGGTAAAATATTCAGCTGGTGCGGGTTTATAGCCTTCTTCCTCAAGTTGTTTTTTCGTATACTGTTCCATAATTAATATTGTATTAAGAATTCCTTAGCGATAACAACTCCCATTACAGTGTAGTTCTCTGCATTTCTTTCGAACACAAAGTTACCACCGTAGTAACGTAAAAAGTAACAATAATCAAACCATTAGTTTAAAAAAGTAAATCATCTCAATGCGGAGGTATGCTGTGTGTTTATCCGCTATTTTTCTTTAAGGAGTAAACATGCAGAAAATATGAGGTGTGTATTGCTCATTGAAACACACATTAGTGTGTAGCGAATCCCAACTACTCATTAATATATTTAATAGAAAATAAGGCAGCCAGCCTAATAAAAAAAATTTTACTTACATTCCTTTTTCTCTACTTTTGAAAACCTGTCGATGTAAAACAGATTATTGCTATTTCCAAATCCTTAGACTAGTTAAAAGCTTTAGAGCGCTTATTGTGTGAGCAGTGCGGGCTATGTCCGTTTTATTGCCACGCTTTTAGCATCCTGTTCGTTATTCCATCAAACCATTATTGTTAAGCAATGAAATCCCTTAATGATGGCCCTACAAAATACCCCAAAGTTCGACTGGCATTTGCTTTACACCCGTCCGAGATTTGAAGCAAAGCTGAAGAAAGAAATTACCGATCTGCAATACGAATGCTATTTGCCGATGCGGACCGTTACCCGGAAATGGAGTGACAGAATAAAAAAATTAAATGAACCACTATTTCCCGGTTATGTCTTCGTAAAAATTCCGCGAAAAGACCGATATCGCATATTGCTGCTGAATGGTAGTGTAGGTTTTGTATCATTTGAAGGCGAACCTGCTATATTACAGGAAAAATTAATTGAAGATGTGCGCAGGCTTGAAATGCATGATACGGAGTCGATCCCGTACTATTCCACAGGTGAGAAAGTGATGATCACGCAAGGCGCATTTGCAGGATTCGAGGGAGAATTGATACGCATCCAATCAAGACTGAAGGTAGTGATAAAGATATCTCCCATAAAACAAGCACTGGCAGTGGAGGTTGACAGTTCATGTATCAGCAGACTGGTCTACTAGGAAAGAAATTTTTTGAAACTATGAAAAATTATCTATTTTAGGGGCCGCAAGAATAGTTAACCGAGACGTTAGAATAAGCATCCACCAACATTTTCAGCCTATCATAGAACTTTTGTGACTCATGTTCCTGTGACTTGATTGGGCGAAGCCGTGTTAGCCAAAGAGAACAATCGTAAAATATACGTACAAACACATTGACAGACTGTATAAATACGCAGAATTCAGGGTGTATATCATCACACGTAGTCCCGCCACCAGTCACACGTCTTTTGATATTGTATCTACCGTTTATAACCAATTCAAAGGTAAATGCTCAGAAATTATTTCATTATCGCCTGGCGGAATCTGCTCAGACATAAGGTATTCTCTTTCATAAACATATCTGGTTTATCAGTAGCCATCGCAGCTTGCCTGCTGATTCTTCAGTATATCCTGTTCGAGTTTAGCTATGATAGATTTCATACGCGGGCGAATGCTATATACCGCGTAAAACAGGAGCGCTACCAGGATGGCGCACTGGCAGAACGCTCTGCCAGAAGCTTTTCTGCCATCGCGAATGCAATGAAAAGCGATTTTCCCGAGGTCCATAATGCTACGACCTATTTCCCGCTTGAATGCATCGTATCTGCTTCAGAAACAGAGAATATTACCCGCTCTTACAAGATGCCGCACGTGTTATTTGCGAGTGCATCATTCCTGAAGATTTTCAATTTCCCCATCATCAAAGGCCGTGACGCACTGGATGAGCCTAATTCGCTGATCCTTACTGCGTCTACCGCAAAACGCTTCTTCGGCGATACAGATCCCATCGGCAAGAAATTGAGGGTCGTGAATTTTAACCAGGGAACAGACATCGATGGTTTTGTAAAAGGTGTATGCAGTGATATTCCTGCTAACTCACACTTACAGTTTGAAATGCTGGTGTCTACAAATCCCAAAGATGTTTCATGGACCTATGCAGACAACTATACGTATGTTGAATTAAACGACAACGCAAACGTAGAAAAGCTGGAAAGCAAACTGCCGGCTTTTCTTGCAAAATATACTTCCGGCCTGACAGGCAGTAACAAAGTAAAACTAGGACTACAGCCACTTACACAGATACATCTGTATTCAGATCTCAGCGGTGAACCTACCGTGAGTGGTACGGGTAAACTGGTGTGGTTCATGGTGTTGATTGCAGTACTGATCCTGCTGATTGCATATATCAACTACATCAACCTTTCAACGGTAAAAGCAATGGAGCGTGCGAGGGAAGTAGGACTGAGAAAAGTGTTTGGATCGGAGCGCATTACACTCATGAAGCAATTCTTCTTTGAATCTTTACTGCTGAACTTCGTCGGTATTGTCATCGCTATCATTATTGCATTGTTCTGTCATGAGCTGTTTAACCAGCTCGCTGGAGTGGATATACCAATGGGATTCTGGACCAGCTATTGGTTCTGGCTGGCCTTTCTGACATTACTGATCGGCGGCGCATTGGTGTCGGGTATCTATCCTGCCTACCTGCTGTCCGGTTATCAGCCGGTACAGGTACTGAAAGGAAAATTGCCACTCACCGGAGCAGGGATCAGTATAAGAAAGATACTGGTAGTGTTCCAGTTTGCAGTCTCCATCGCATTGATCATTGGTACATATGCGATCTCCCGGCAGGTGAACTACATGAGAGAGACGAACCTTGGCATGAACATAGACCAGACACTGATCATTGACGCACCTGCCAATAAGCTCGAATCACAGGGAGGAAAGAATTTTTATCAGCGCATCAATACCTTCCGCACATCGTTGTTACAATCTCCGAACATCAAAAGTGTAACAGCTGCTTCCAGTATGCCCGGTCTGGATATACTGTGGAACAGGCCTTATCAGCGCAGGGACGATGTATCTGCCAATAAAGGGAATATGTATGCAACGTTCTCTATCGGACCAGAGTTCGTCAATCAGTTTGACATAAAAGTGGTAGCAGGACAACAGTTCTCCATTACACCCGATCAGATAACAGATAGCGCAAAGGCCACTATCCCAATTATGATCAATGAGTCTGCCGTAAGGGCCTTCGGCTTTGAAAACGCGAAAGATGCAGTGGGAAAGATCCTGGTCGACAGAAATGGTTTTGGGGTCACATTCGAATATGAGATCGTTGGTGTACTGCAGAACTTCCATCAGAAATCATTGAAAGAATCTTTTACACCGATCGTATTCCGCCTGGAAGATGGTTCGAGCATAGAATATTATGCGGCAAAAGTAAGCGCCACCAACATAGAAAGGACGATCGCATATATAGAAAAAAGTTATAAAGAATTATTCCCGGCAAGTCCCTTCCAGTATGCATTCCTGGACGAATTTTTTGATAGGCAGTATCGCACCGACGTACGTTTCGGAAAGATATTCGGCCTCTTCTCAGGCTTCGCCATTTTTGTTGCCTGTCTCGGACTCCTGGGTTTGTCATTATTTACCAGTATGCAGAGAACAAAGGAGATCGGCGTGAGGATCACACTTGGCGCATCTGCTATCAGCATCTTTGTTTTATTGGTGAGAGACTTCATGAAACTGATACTGATTGCCTGCTGTATTGCATGGCCACTGGCATGGTGGGGACTATACCAATGGTTGCAGCACTATCCCTTCAGGATTGGTATCAGCCCCTTATTGTTTTTTATTCCAACTTTTATAGTGCTTTTCATTGCGCTGTTAACAGTCGCCTTTCACACATGGAAAGCTGGAAAATTGAATCCGATTAAAGCCTTAAAGTATGAGTAAGAGCAGATTGTTTATATCGTAGAGCAAATTAATGACCCCAAATTGCTTGCCTGGCTGATCATTCCTTGCTGGTGAGTAAATATTGTTTCCTGTTTTGATGTAGAATTCAGGCAGGCCGTAAGGTCTGCACGTGTTGTTATCCGGCTGCCCAAAAGGGCTGCCAGGCGGAGCTATTTTGTTTTCAAAAAAATATACTGCATTGTATGATAAAAGAGTTAATCCATACTGTTTTTGAAGATATTGCTGAACAATACCCCACAAAGACTGCTGTGGAAGAAGATAATTGTAATATCACTTATCAGCAGCTGAACAAGCAGGCAAACAGAATTGCACATCTGATATTATCCCTCAATATCAGCAGCGGCACTCATGTTGCAGTGATATTGCCTTCCGGTGTACACCTGGTAAGCACCTTGTTAGGCTGCCTGAAGGCCGGCGTTGTTTATTTACCCTTATCCCGCAATACCGGAGCACCTGCTCATCATATTTTTCATCAGACCAATCCAGGCTTCATCATAACTGAAAGCGATCATCTGCCTGCGCTGGAGTCAATGCTTTCCACTCTAAGTGGAACAATGCCTCCACTGCTTGTATTTCCTTCCTCCATGCACGGACTGCTGAAAGGTTTGGATCTGCAGGATATGGGCATCATAAGTGCTGTAGAAGAACCAGCTATGTTGTGGGAATGGGACAATGGTAAATACCTGCGCACAGATATATCACTGGATGACCAGCAGTTTACAGATCCGGGCCTGGCTATCGACAAGCAGTCCGACGCTTACATATTTTTTACATCTGGTTCTACCGGCATCAGTAAAGGCATTATTGGTTCGTACAAGAGCCTTGCGCATTATATACACTGGCATCGCGGCGCTTTTAACGTGAACGAAAATACACGTATCAGTCAGCTGGCGCCTGTAACTTTTGATGCTTCTCTGAAGGATATCCTGGTAGCAATTACTGCGGGTGCAACACTACATGTGCCTGCCACAGGTTTGAAGGAACAGAGCGATCTGCTGGCTACCTGGTTACATGAGAAAGATATTACGCTACTGCAAACAGTACCATCTATTTTCAGGCTTATTACAAAATCGCTGAAAGAGAATGGCCGTGATCTTCCATCATTGGAACAGGTCGTACTGGCAGGAGAAAAACTATATGGAAAAGATGTGCTGAACTGGCGCCAGGTGAATGGCGAAAAGACACGCCTGACCAATATGTATGGCCTCACAGAGACCACAATATTGAAAAGCTGTTATCATATTCAATCATGGAACTGGGATCCCGGAGAGACGATCCCGGTGGGTACGCCTATCAGTAATAGTATGATAGCTGTAGTAAATCAGGATCAGATATGTGCGCCGGGTGAAATCGGAGATATTTATATCAAGAGCCCTTTCATGACAAAGGGATACCTGGATACTTCGCTGAACAGCCGGTTATTTGTGCAGAACCCATTGGTGAGCGACAGACAAGACATTGTTTGTTACACAGGAGATATCGGCCGCTACAGAGAAGACGGCAATCTCGAACTGCTGGGAAGAAGAGATGAACAGATAAAATTGCATGGGGTAAGGGTTGAACTGGACGCAGTAAAAGCCGTTGCATTAAAGCAGGAGGGCATCGAACAGGTAGAGTTATTACTACACACTAACGATGAATTCCAACAAGAACTGATCTGTTACTATAGTGGCAAACAGTATGAACCAGCAGCGCTGAGAGCATTGCTGGAAGTGACGCTCCCGAAAGAGTATCTACCCGCTTATTATATATGGCTCGCTGCTTTTCCCCTGAATATAAATGGCAAGGTAGACAGAAAGAAACTGCCTCGCCCCTGGGAATTGCTGGAAGATGATAACTATGAAGCGCCTTTACCAGGAGTGGAAACACAGTTATTGAAGATATGGCAGCGTATACTGGGAAATGAGAAGATCAGCAGACATGCATCTTTTTTTGTTTCAGGAGGATCGTCATTGAAGGCAATACAGCTGGTCTCCCGTATTTACCGGGAAATGGAAGTGCAGCTGTCTATTGCAGATGTTTTTAATGCAACATCTATTGCTGCACAGGCAGAACTGATCTATGCGACAGGTAAGCATTTACAGCCTCTTATCACACCGGTGGCGCAACAGTCGCATTATGGCTTGTCCCACGGACAAAGAAGATTGTGGGTATTGGAACAGCTGCATGATAAACTCGTCGCATATTCCAGACCTGATGCCTATCGCTTACAAGGAAAGATAAATGTAGAGGCACTGGAACAGGCATTCATAGCCGTGATAAAACGACATGAGAGTCTGCGCACAGGGTTCATCGCTGTAGATGGAGAACCCAGGCAGGTAATTATTCCTGCGGATGCCGTGAAATGGAATATTGCCTATACTGATCTCCGAGCTATTGCAGAACAGGAGCAACAACTGGACGAAATATTAAGCGGAGAAACACAGGTACATTTTAACCTGTCGGCGGCGCCGTTGATTAGAGTAAGTGTAGTGCAACTCGCAGAAGAGGAATACGTACTGATACATGCACTACATCATATCATCTCTGATGAATGGTCCATGCAGGTGCTGATCCGTGAAGTACTAAGCGTTTATAATGATCCTGCATTGGTATTGCCGGAGCTGACGTTCCAGTATAAGGACTATGCCGCCTGGCAGGCTACGCAATTGAGCGGAGCAAATCTGAAGAAGCATGCAGATTACTGGCTGTCTCAATTGCAGGGAGAATTGCCCGTGTTGGAGCTACCGACAGACTACGAACGTCCTGCAGTAAAGAGTTATAAAGGCGCACAGGTAGCGGTGTCCTTGCCTGCAGCGTTAACAAGCCGTTTAAAGGCATTGGCAGAAGGAGAAGGCGGAACCCTGTTCATGGGACTTGTATCGCTGGTAAAGACCTTATTATACCGTTATTCCGGCCAGGATGACATTATCACCGGTATACCGGTTACCGGCAGGAGCGGGGCGGGCCTGGAACAGCAGATAGGCTTTTATCTGAACACATTACCATTGAGAAGTCACATTAATGGAGAACATGGATTTGTGACTTTACTGCAACAGATCAAAGAGCAGGCACTGGCATTATATGCGCATGAAGTGTATCCTTTTGATCTGTTAGTGGATCAACTGCAGTTACAAAGAGACATGAGCCGGTCGCCGGTATTTGATGTGGCGATTATTTACAGAGAAGAGCAGACCACACAGCAGGAGCCTGAGATGCAGGGTGTGCAGGTATCACAGATTGGTATGCCGGTGCACACCAGCCTGTACGATCTCACTTTCTGGTTTTCACATACCGGAGACATAGTAAAACTTATACTGGAATATAATACAGACGTATTTGCAGTGCAGCGTATTACAAACGCATGCGATCATCTGCTACAGCTGTTGGATAGTGTATTGACAGATAGCAATCAGCCGCTGAATAAGATCAGTTATCTTTCTAAGCAGGAATCAGAATGGATACAACAACAACTGACAGGAACACAGCTCTCATATCCTGCTGATAGTACATTGATCGCTTTATTTGAAGAGCAGGTGCGGCAGACGCCAGCGCAGAAAGCATTGGTAATAGGGAATGAGGTCTGGTCATACCATGATCTGAATGTAAGGGCGAACCAATTGGCAAATTATCTGCTACAACAGCATAAGATTGCACCAGGTGACGTGATTGCGCTGAAGACGGATAGAAATGAATGGCTGCTACCGGGCATATTGGGCATTCTGAAAACAGGTGCAGCATACCTGCCGGTAGATCCATCACTGCCGGAAGCGAGAATTGCCTTTATGCTGAAAGACAGTGATACACGCGTTATACTGACTGACCGGCAGGAAGACGAGGAAGACTGCACGACAGTGTACATGCCGGAAGTATTGAAAGCTCCATATACGCTATTGGTGGATAATCCGCCTATAGCAGCCAATGGCGATAGCCTGGCCTATATGATGTATACCTCTGGCTCTACAGGAACTCCTAAGGGAGTACTGGTTCCTAATAAGGCCGTGATCAATCTCCTGTATAGCATGACCGCTATGCTGGAAGTGAAAGACAGTGATAGTCTGCTGGCAGTAACTACTTATTCGTTTGATATTTCTGTACTGGAATTATTCCTGCCACTGCTTAATGGTGCAACAGTGATCCTTGCAGAAAATGAAACGGTAAATAGCCCCTTGCTGTTGCAGGAAATGATCCGTATACAACAGCCAACGATCATGCAGGCAACACCCTCACTATGGAGTTTACTATTTGAGCATGGCTGGAATGGTCATAGTGGTATGAAATTATTATCCGGAGGAGAAGCGCTTGGCCGGACGCTTGCAGGTCAGTTACTGGGTGCAGCGGCAGAAGTATGGAATGTTTACGGTCCCACCGAAACAACCATATGGTCTGCTGCTCACAAGGTAACGACTGCAGATGCTGCTATCCCCCTGGGGAGGCCTGTAGCAAATACAACTATTTACCTGCTGGATGATCAGGGACTGCCAGTACCAGCTGGTGTTCCTGGCAATCTATTGATAGGAGGTGCTGGCTTGTCAGATGGTTACTGGAAGCGCCCCGCACTAACAACAGAAAAGTTTATCAAAGTGCCATTGGTAGCAAATGGCTTATTATATCGCACAGGAGATAAGTGCGCCATCGGATTTGATGGTATGTTATATTTCTCTGGCAGAGAGGATGAGCAGGTGAAAATCAGGGGATATCGTGTAGAAACAGGGGAGATCGCGGAACAGATCAATCAATATAAAGGCATTTTACAGTCTGTAGCAGTATTGAAAACTGTTGATGCTGAACAGCAACTGGTAGCTTATTTCGTTGCATCAGATAAAATAGATATTGCTTCCTTGCGTACTTACCTGGCAACATTCCTACCTGCCTACATGATGCCGGCTGCGTTTGTGCAAATGGAACAACTGCCCGTGAATGCGAATGGTAAAATTGATCGAAAGGCATTGCCATTGCCGGAAATGCATGATGCCCGGGAGTATATAGCACCCGTTACAAAAGAAGAGCGTACCATAGCCGCTATATGGCAGGAAATATTAGGTGTGGATACGCTGAGTGTGACAGATAACTTCTTTCACCTTGGAGGCCATTCCTTAAAAGCGATACAGGTAATTGCGAGAATATACAGAGATCTTCAGATCAGAGTTGGGTTAAAGGACTTGTTCCACTATCCTGTATTGAGTGCATTTGCCGCAGTAGTGAGGAATGCAGATCATAGTAGCTATGCACATATTCCGGAGGTACTGCCGCAGGAATACTATCCGCTGTCGCATGCACAAAGGAGGTTATGGTTGTTACATCAACTGGAAGGGAATGCAGTCTTATACAATCTGCCAATGAGTTATTACTTCAATGGCGTGTTGAATGAAGCTGCGTTGAACGATGCTTTTAGCGCATTACTGGCAAGACATGAGAGCCTGCGTACCCGCTTTGTAATGAGAGACGATAATCCGGTACAGGAAATCATCTCCGTAGAACATCTCGCATTTAGAATCGTCAGAGAGGATCTTCGCGAAGAAGAAGATGTTCGGAAGGCCGCTGAGGCAAGAGCCCTGGAACTGGCATTGCTGCCATTTGAATTGTCTGACGCCCCGTTACTGCGCGTGCATTTATTGCAGACAGCAGATCAGGAGTGTTTATTCTTTTTGTGCATACATCACATCATCGCAGACGAATGGTCTATCCGCTTGCTGATACGCGAACTGTTGTATTACTATAACAGTTTTCAGCATGAAAATATTACACCATTACCTGCACTGCGGATACATTATAAAGACTATGCGTCATGGCAGCTGGAGGCGCTGAATGATGCGCAGCTGACGCTACATCGGCAATATTGGAAGGAACAGCTGAGCGGTCCATTACCTAAGCTTGAATTGCCATCAGACAGGTTAAGGCCGGTTGTACAGCATTACAGCGGCGGACAAATAATCTATCATTTCAATCAGGAAGGAACTGCTGGCCTGGACGGCTTATGCAGGCAGGAACAGGCCACCCGATTCATACTACTTACAACGCTGGTGAAGACCCTGTTATTCAGGTACAGCGGACAGGAAGATATTATTGTTGGTACGCCGGTAGCCGGCAGGGAGCATACAGACCTGGAAAACCAGATCGGTTATTACCTGAACATCCTGCCTTTGCGCTCTTATCCGGGAGGCAGAACGACCTTCCGTCAGTATCTGCGGGAGCTAAGGGAAACAGCCTTTAATGCGTATACTCATCAGGCATACCCCTTTGATATGCTGGTAGATGAGCTGGGACTGAAACGGGATATCAGCCGCGCTCCGTTGTTTGACATTGTGATCACATTGGAGAATGCTGCTGAAGACCTGTATCCTGAAATGAATGATATTGAGATCAGTGAAGTAGTACTACACCCTGAACTAAGTAAGGTGGATTTGCATTTTATATTCAGGGAAACCAGTGAAGGGCTTTATCTGAAGCTGGAATACAGCCGTGAGTTGTATGACGAAGACCGTATGCTGCGCATGATGCAGCACCTGGAAAGCCTGATGATAGCCGTTGCCAGAGACCCTGAAACGGAACTGGCGAAGTTGAACATCCTGCCAGAAGCAGAGCGTGCACAGATATTGTCCATATTCAACAATACAACCTTTGACTACCCCAGGAACATTACCCTGGTGGATCTTTTTGAAGCAAAGGTAAAACAGTCGCCGGATGCCGTAGCGCTTATGTCAGGAGATAAATCAATGACATACGCAGTACTGAACGAGAAGGCTAATCGCCTTGCAAAAGTATTACGCCATCAGCATGGCATTGAGTCCGGAACGCCTGTGGGGGTGATGGCTGGCCAACAGGAGTGGCTGGTGATTGCTATTCTTGGTGTACTGAAGGCAGGAGGCGCCTACGTGCCGATCGACGTATCTTACCCTGCAGAAAGGATCAGTTACATTATAGAAGATACTTCATTGCCACTGCTGATTACAATATCAGACTACCTGCTGGATGTAACCTATTTTACAGGACAGTTACTGGTAGCTGATATTGAGATACCTGAATTGCCGGTAAGTGAAGGGGATCTGCCGGCAGTTTCCGGCCCATCAGATCTGGCTTACATTATATATACCTCCGGCTCAACTGGTAAGCCCAAAGGTGTGATGGTCAAACATGCTGGTGTGGTAAACATGGTGCAGAACGAGCTGTCTGTTTTCGGTACCACCACAACAGACAGGGTATTACAGTTTGCCTCTCCTTCTTTTGATGCTTCCGTAGCAGAGATATTTATGGCCTTTGCGGCTGGTGCTACATTAGTGCTGATCCCTGCTGCATTAGGCAGGGACGCCACCAGGGTGACGGAATACATGGAAGCTGCCGGAGTAACTGTAGTTATCTTACCGGTTTCTTATCTGACAGCATTGGATATTACAAAGCTGCATTTCCTACGGAAGGTCATTACTGCAGGCGATGTCGCACATGTGCCTACGGCAGTTGCCTGTGCCGCCTTCGCTGATTATTATAATTGTTATGGACCGACAGAAGCTACTGTATGGGCAAGCTCTTATCAGGTAACAGCTGCAGACGCAGGACAAGGCAGACTGCCGATTGGGAAACCTGTGCATAATGTACGGATGTATATACTCGACGAATTACAGCAGTTATTACCTGTAGGTATCAGTGGTGAGATATGTATTGGAGGTGCTGGCGTAGCCGCAGGATATTACAATAACGAAATACTATCAACAGCGAAATTTATTAAAGATCCTTACGGCGCGGGATTCCTATATAGAACAGGAGATACGGGGCGCTGGTTAGCCGATGGTAATATCGATTTCACAGGCAGACTGGACGACCAGGTAAAGATCAGAGGCTACCGCATTGAGACAGGAGAAGTAGAACAGGCATTGTTATCTTATCCCGGCGTTAGTGCTGCGGTAGTAAAAGCCTTTGGCAGTGATGCCGATAAATACCTGGCAGCATATTATACAGCAACAGGTAATATAGCAGGTGCCAGTCTACGCACTCATCTCCAACAATTCTTACCCGAATACATGCTGCCATCCTACTTTGTTCAGGTCGAACAGTTCAGGATGAATAACAGCGGTAAAATTGACCGTAAAGCACTGAAGGCACCACAGGCCGATAGTCAGGTAGCAGTGGAAAAACCTGTCACCGCAACTGAAGCCGTACTGTTGGAAATATGGAAAGAGATATTGGGCAATGAGCAGCTAGGCACAAAGCAT
This sequence comes from Chitinophaga ginsengisoli, assembly GCF_003014595.1. Classification (GTDB taxonomy): domain Bacteria; phylum Bacteroidota; class Bacteroidia; order Chitinophagales; family Chitinophagaceae; genus Chitinophaga; species Chitinophaga ginsengisoli. The sequence continues at coordinate 478,175 of NZ_PYGK01000006.1, forward strand.
CACTTCTTTGACGCAGGTGGACATTCCCTGAAGGGGATACAGGTAGTAACCCGGGTGTACAAGCAGCTGGGCATCAGAATTGAATTGAAAGACCTTTTCCTGTATCCGGTATTGTCTGATCTGGCAGCAGAGATTGACAGGACACAGGCTGGTAGTTATACACCGATCAGCACAGTGGCGGCGCAGACGCATTATAAGTTGTCGCATGCACAGCGCAGGCTGTGGGTACTGGACCAGTTTGAACCGGAAGGTTCCATCGCTTACAACCTGCCGGTAGCATACCGGCTGGAAGGTAAGCTGGACCTGAATGCATTGGCGACAGCATTCCATACTTTGATTGAGCGTCATGAAAGCCTGAGAACAGTCTTTGAGGTGGTAGAAGGTGTGCCTATGCAGCGCATACAGACAGTGGCAGAAAGCGGCTTTGAACTACAGCTGGAAGATCTTCGTGGCAATCTACAGGCGGAAGAACAGGCCAGGGATAAAGCAATGCAGCTGGCACTTGAACCATTTGATCTGAAGAATGGCCCCCTGCTGAAAGCAAAGTTGATGCAGACCGCAGATGAGGTATTCCTGTTTGTGTTATCCATGCATCATATCATTTCAGATGAACGCTCCTTACGTGTTATACTCGAAGAACTGATCGCAGTATATAATTCGACGCTTACAGGTACATCATTCAGTTTACCCGTATTAAAAGGACAGTATAAAGACTATGCGGCATGGCAGGAAATGGAGTTGTCAGGCGAAAGAGTACAACAACACCGTACTTACTGGTTGAACCGCTTTGAAGGAGACATACCTGTACTGGACTTGCCTGCTGATCATCCAAGGCCTCCTGTACAGACTTATAACGGTGGACAGGTGTACATCAAACTGCCGGAAGCATTAAGCAATGGTCTGAAAAAACTCGCTTCTTCAGAAGGCGCTTCACTGTTTATGGGATTGGTCACATTGGTGAAGGCATTATTATACCGTTATACAGGACAGGAAGACATCATTATCGGATCACCGGCAGCGGGAAGAGAACATCCTGACCTGGAACACCAGATAGGATTTTTCATTAACACGTTGGTATTGCGGTCCCGGTTTGATGGAAAAGAAAGCTTCCGCAGGCTATTACAACAGGTAAAACAAACCGCTCTTGAAGCATATTCACACCAGGTATACCCATTTGATACGCTGGTAGATGAGCTGGACCTGGAACGTGATATGAGTAGGGCGCCGCTGTTTGATGTGGTGGTGGTGCTGGATAATACCAGTGAGCAACCATTACCCGCCATGCCTGGTCTAAACGTTGAAGATGCGCTGGTACAGTTACCGGTGAGCAAGATCGACCTGCGTTTCTTCTTTACAGATACCGCTTCCGGTATCGGGTTAACGCTTGAGTATAATTCTGACCTGTACAACCGCGATCGTATACAACGGATGACCAGCCACCTGGAACAGTTATTAATAGGGGTATTGGCGTCTCCCGAAAAGAGCCTTCAGACATTTGAGATCTTATCTGATGTGGAGCAGGAACTGCTGACATCATTTAATCATACAACAGTCGTTTTTCCTGCCAAGGATACATTGGTGGCCCTTTTCGAAGAGCAGGTAAGACTTCATCCGGATGCCATTGCACTGGAAGGACCCGGGTGGAATTGCAGTTACCATACATTGAATGAGCGTGCGAATCAGTTAGCAAGACTGTTGCTCGATACACACCAGGTAAAGAAAGGAGACATTGCAGCCATTATGCCCGGCCGGAATGAATGGCAGATCATTGGGTTATTAGGCGCATTAAAAGCGGGACTGGCTTATCTGCCAATAGATAGCAAACTTCCGAAAGACCGTATCCGGTTCATGCTGGAAGATGCCGGTGCAAAAATATTACTGACGGAATCTGCATTCATGTTTGATATTGACTATTTCAGCGGATCGCTGGTAGTGATGGATATCGAACTATATAATGCAGACCTGCCGGTTGAAAACCCCGAAACAGAAACAGGTGCCAACGACCTGGCGTATGTTATTTATACTTCAGGATCTACCGGGCAACCGAAAGGGGTAAAGATCAATCATAGTAGTGCTGTAAATATGGTATTTAATCAGCAGCACGTCTTATCTGTGAGCAGAGAAGATAAAGTGTTGTTGTTCTCTTCCTTTTCTTTTGATGGTGCGGTTTTCGAAACCTTTATGGCTATATGTAGCGGTGGTGTATTGGTAATACCGGAAGAGGATACTTTGAAGAATGCGGAAAAGCTATTGGACTATATAACAGCGACTGGTGTCACCGCAGCTGTATTCCCGTCTGCTTTCGCCGCTATGTTGCCACCGGAACGGCTGGCTGTATTGCGCTTTATGATTACCGCAGGAGATGTGGCGCCGGTGGAAACATTATTAAAAGCCAGCGCATATACCACTTGTTATAATGGGTATGGACCTACCGAAAATACTGTATGTACCACTTTATATAAAGTCAGTAAAACTGACAGGGGCAGACGTTCCCTGCCTATTGGCCGGCCGGTAGGTAATGTACAGGTGTATGTGTTGAATGCCGCAGCTGCGATCCAGCCTGTAGGAATAGATGGAGAACTGTGCATCGCAGGCGTGGGCCTGTCGGCAGGATACCTTGATCGCCAGGCGCTGACAGCAGATAAGTTTATCGCGAATCCATTTGGAACTGGTTTACTATACAGAACAGGAGATAAGGGGCGCTGGCTGCCGGATGGTAACCTGCAGTTCAGCGGTCGTATAGATAACCAGGTCAAGATCCGCGGTTTCAGGATAGAGAAAGATGAGATAGCGCAGGCATTGTCCCTTTTTCCGGGCATTGACGGCGTTGCTGTCGTTGTGAGGCAACTGGCCGGCGACAAGTACCTGGTGGCCTATTATGCGGCTGAAAATGCGATTGACGGGCTTTTATTGAGACAGTTCCTGGGAAGAAGTTTGCCGGAATATATGATACCCTCCAGGTTCATACACCTGGCAGCCTTACCCTTGAACAACAGTGGTAAGATCAGTTACCGGCACTTACCGGTTCCGGTAGATCAGCCGGTAGCTGCCGAAGAAACAGGAGGAACCGTAACAGAACAGCGCCTGCTGGCTATCTGGAAAGACATATTACAGCGGGGAGATATCGGGTTCTCCAGCGATTTCTTTTTATCCGGCGGTCATTCATTGAAAGCCATCCAGCTGATCACAAGGATATACCGTGATTTCAGTATACAGTTATCCATAGGGGATATTTTCGGAAACACCGTACTGGCAAGTTTGGCGGCACTGATTGATCAAACGCAGCAACAACAGTTCAGAGAGATCCCCGTAGCACCCGAAGCTGCATACTATCCGCTGTCACATGCGCAGCAACGTTTATGGCTGCAGGCATTGCGCCTGAAGGATGTACAGGCCTTCAATGGAATAGAGGTTTACCGCATCACCGGACACCTGAGACGGGATGTACTGGAAGCTGCATTCGCCGGGGTAGTGGAAAGACATGAAAGTCTGCGGACGGTATTTGTCACCCGCGAGGGAACACCGATGCAGCAGGTAGTGGCGGCTGACTTCCGTATAACGTATGAAGATCTGCAGGGTATACAGCAACAGGAAGAAGTAATAATAACACATATCCGGCAGGCAGGCGAATGGAAATTTTCACTGGACCATGGACCGCTGATACGCGTATTGTTGTTGCAGACAGGGACAGAAGAGCATGTATTGCTATTGACATTACATCATATCATTGCTGATGAATGGTCTATGCAGGTGTTAATAAAAGATCTGCTGATCAGTTATAATGCAGGCGTAAAAGGAGCGGTTAATCCGCTGAAGCCTTTGCGTATTCAGTACAAAGACTATACACTATGGCAGGCGCAGGAGCTAAGTAATGAGCGCCTGACTGATCATGAGCAATACTGGTTGAAACAGTTGGGGGGGACCTTACCACAGCTGACCTTACCGGCAGACAGGCCAAGGCCGGCAGCACCTTCATTCAGTGGAGAACAGCTCACATTCCGTTTTTCTGAAGAAAGCAGTGCCTTGCTAAGGCAATATGTAAAGGCAAATCATGCCACACTGTTCATGGGATTATTGTCATTGGTGAAGGCGCTGTTATATCGTTACAGCGGGGAACGTGATATTATTATCGGAACGCCGGTAGCGGGTAGGGACCATGCTGACCTGGAAGACCAGATCGGCTATTACCTTAACACGTTGGCCCTACGTACCCATGTAGATGGTAATGCGGGATTTTATGCGTTATTGCAACAGGTGAAACAAACGGCGACAGATGCATTTGAACACCAGGTATATCCTTTTGACAGATTGGTGGAAATGTTGGGTGCAGGAGAAGATGTAAGCCGGAATCCTGTTTTTGATGTGGTGATGATATTGCAGAACATCCGCCTGGAACCACTGGCTTCATTGGAAATGGAAGGTGTAGAGATTCTACCCTTACCCGGAGAACTGAAAACAAGTAAAGGTGATCTGCGATTCCTCTTTGCTGAGGAAGAAGGCTATATCAGTGGAAATATTGAGTATAGTACAGACCTGTTTAACAGGGAACGTATAGAACAGATCATTAAAGACCTGCAGGCATTGTTGATATTGGTACTGCAGTCACCGGAAGCGCCTGTTTCCTCCTTGGCTTACAGGGAGGATGCATCGTGGCAAGTAGCCTCATTCAACGCCGCTATAATAGCGCCTGTATATCCGTTTCTGACAGACGTTATCACTGCACAGGCATTACAACAGCGGAATAAAACAGCCATCAAAGATGGGGAGGATGCTATCAGTTATGAAGAACTGACAGCACGTTATACGATGCTGGCTGCTCACCTGGAACAGCGCACACCTGTACAATCAACAGTGGCCGTTGCATTGAAAGCAGGCATAACACAGGTAAGTAGCTTGCTGGCGTGTTTTAAAGCCGGTATGATATATCTGCCAATGGATGCCGGCATGCCTGTACAACAGTTGATCTATATACTGAAAGAGGCTACACCTGCTATATTGATTACTGACAGAGAGCAGGTGTCTGCCTGGGAAACAATATTACAGCAGAGTGGCCATACGGCTGAGATACTGGTGCCGGCAGAGTTAGAGGCTACAAATACAGTGGCATCAGCACAGGTCACCAGCAATATGTCCGCTTATATATACTATACTTCAGGTTCCACCGGAATGCCGAAGGGGATTGTAGGAAGTCAGGGCAGTATCAGTCATTATGCACATTGGCATGCAGCCGCTTTTAATATCGGGGTGAATGACAATATCAGTCAGCTGGCGCCGGTCACATTTGATGCTTCACTGAAAGATATTTTCCCTGCATTGATGACAGGGGCCACCTTACATATACCATCACCGGCTATCCGTCCACAGATGGACCTGCTGGCTGCATGGCTGTCTGATAACAATATCACTATACTGCAAACCGTACCATCATTGTTCCGGTTGATCACTGCCAGTCTGCAGAAGCCATTGCCAGCTATCCGGCAGGTGGTGCTGGCAGGAGAAAGGCTGTATGGCAGAGATGTGATTAACTGGAGAACAATACACGGTGCAACTGCCAGCATCTCTAATCTGTACGGCTTAACAGAAACCACCGTCTTAAAGACCTGCTATCATATACCGGAAACTGAAATCACTCCGGGAGCAGTCATTCCTGTAGGATATCCTATCACGCATACCGCCATAGCTGTGCTGAATAATAATCACTATTGCCAGGAAGGGGAAATCGGGGAAGTGTATATCAGTAGCCCGTTCGTGACCAAAGGCTATTTATCACCTGTGCATAAAGACATCTTTGTAACACACCCATTTGTAGAAAACGTGCAGGTAGTGCGTACCGGCGACCTGGGACGTTATCTGCCAGGAGGTCTCCTGGAACTGTTGGGCAGGAAGGATGAACAGGTGAAGTTACATGGCGTCAGGGTTGAAACAGCTGGCGTGCGCTCGGCTATTCTGGAGCAGGAGGGTATTACACAGACAGAACTGGTATTGCACGAAGAACAGGAACTGATCTGTTATTATACAGGCCGGCATTACGAGGCAGAAGAATTGAGAAAGGCATTGGCAACAATACTGCCGCAAAGCCATCTTCCGTCAGCTTACATCTGGCTGGAAGTATTCCCGATGAATATTAATGGCAAGGTAGATCGCAAGCGCTTACCACGTCCTGAGTTGGTATTGGCCAGCCGTCAGCGGGAGTTACCACATGCCGGTATAGAACGGCTGGTAGCAGATATCTGGGAGCAGATACTGGGTACTACAGATGTTGGCAGAGCGGAGTCTTTCTTTACAATGGGTGGATCTTCCCTGAAGGCCATACAATTACTATCACGCATTTATAAGATGTGTGAAGTACAGCTGAGTATTGCAGATGTATTTGAATATCCCACAGTAGCAGGACAGGCAAGGCTGATACTGGGCGCATTGAAGACGGCTTACCTGGCCATTCCACATGTAGCAGAAGCAGCAGATTATGCGCTTTCTTATGCCCAACAGCGTTTGTGGGTACTGGAAGAACAAATGGAGGGACAAGCCACGTTCAACATCTTCATGAGTTATCTCCTTGAAGGCTCAGTACATCGGGCACTACTGCAGCAGGCATTTACCACACTGGTACTACGACATGAGAGTTTAAGAACAGTATTTGTGCTGAACAATGGTGTACCAAGACAAAAGATATTAACGCAGGCCAACATCAGCATACAATATGAGGACCTTAGGGCGGCAACGGATAAAGAAGAGATAGTAGAGGAATACAAAAAGCAGGTGGCCTTGTCACCATTCGATCTCCGTGAAGGCCCATTGATGCGTGTTGTGCTACTCCATTGTGATGAAGAAGAGTATGTACTCTTATTCGCCATCCATCATATTGTAGCAGATGAGTGGTCATTGCAGATATTGGTAAGAGAAGTACTAAACCTATATAACAACTACGTAGCAAGTACAGAGGTAGTGTTGCCATCCTTACCGCTGCAATACAAGGATTATGCACATTGGCAGTCAGCAGCCATGGAGAGTGTTCGCTTAAAGGCACAGCGCAGTTACTGGCTGGCAAAACTGGGTGGAACATTGCCGGTGCTGGAACTACCGGTAGACAGACCAAGACCGGCAGTTCAGACTTATAACGGGCAACAGTACCTCTTTGAATGGAGCCCCGAGATCAGCAACAGCTGGCGTTCGTTCCTGGAAGCGCAACATGTAACGATGTTTATGGGGCTATTATCACTGGTGAAGTTGTTGTTATTCCGTTACAGTGGTCAGCAGGATATCATCGTAGGAACGCCTGTAGCAGGCCGTGATCATCCGGACCTTGAAGGACAGATCGGCTACTATCTGAATACACTGGCCTTAAGAAGCAACATCAACGGAGAAAGCGGATTCAATACACTGTTATCTGCTGTGAAACAAACTTCGCTGGAAGCATTCGATAACCAGCTGTATCCTTTTGACAGGCTGGTAGAAGAGTTGGGCGTCAATAGAGATCTTAGCCGTTCACCATTATTTGATGTGGTATTGATATTACAGAACGTACAGGTGGAAGCTATCGCATTGCCGGAAATGGCTAATGTACTGATTACGCCTGCTGCAATGGATCCCGGTATCAGCAAGGGCGATCTGCGTTTCCAGTTTGAAGATCAGGGTACACATATCAACGGCAGTATAGAATACAACACAGATATCTATGACAGGGCACGCATTACACGTATGTTACTCCATCTGCAGCAGCTAATGGTAGCTGTAATGGCACAGCCGGAACTGCCCTTAACCACCCTCAATTATCTGACAGAAGAGGAGCGCGAAGAAGAACGCCTCCAGTCTGATATGTTCAGCGCTACTATAGACAAAGGTTTTTAACCATTATAAAATCATCATCCATGAGTTTAAATATAATTGGCATCTCCGCCTTTTACCATGATTCAGCCTGTTGTATACTCCAGGACGGCGTATTGAAAGCCGCCGTGCAGGAAGAAAGATTCAGCAGAAAAAAGAATGATCCCGATCTGCCAAAGGCTGCCTTTAACTATTGCCTGAAAGAAGCAGGCATCACTATTTCTGATATTGATTGCATCGCCTATTATGAAGATCCTGTAAAGAAATTGTCCAGGCAGTTATGGAGTGGTAGCAGATTTGTTACTGCGGATAGTATACGTAATACAGATCATGCAGCAGTAGAACGGCAGATCAGGGAACAGTTTGGTTATGACGGGCCTGTCAGGTTCTACGAACATCATCAGTCACATGCAGCCAGTAGTTATTATTATTCCGGTTACGACCATGCTGCTATTCTCACGGTGGATGGCGTGGGAGAGTGGGCTACCACTACCTATGGCATGGGTAAAGGTGCGAAGCTGGAACTGTTCGAAGAAGTATCCTTCCCGGATTCACTGGGATTATTATACAGTACTATTACCAGCTACCTCGGTTTCAGCGTAAACAGTGGAGAGTATAAGGTAATGGGACTTGCGCCTTATGGCAAGCCTTTATATGTTGACAAAATAAGACAGCTTATCAGGAGCGGTGAGGCCGGTCAGTATGAGCTGAACATGGAATACTTTGATTTCCTGAAAGGAGAGAAGATGTACAGTGAGGCCTTACCTGTATTATTCGGGTTGGCGCCGAGAAAGAAGGAGACAGCAATACTGCCGGTGCATGAAGATATTGCTGTCAGTTTACAGGTAGTGCTGGAAGAGATCCTGATAGAGAAAGCGCGTTATCTGCATGAAAGAACAGGCGCGGAAAATCTTTGTATGGCCGGCGGTGTAGCATTGAACTGTGTGGCGAATGGAAAGATCCTGAAGAGTAGTCCTTTTAAGCAACTTTTTGTGCAACCCGCTGCGGGAGATGCCGGATGTGCATTAGGGGCAGCAGCATTGGCGCATACTGATCTATCAGGAGAGGCAATGACCAGTCAGTTGGAACATGTTTACCTGGGGCCTTCTTATGGTTCGACAGATATCAAGAAACTGTTAAGTGCTACGTCTCTGCGCTATACACAACAAAAGGATGATGAGGAACTCGTGAAGCAGGTAGCACAGCGCCTGGCAGAAGGTAAAGTGATAGGCTGGTTCCACGGTAGAATGGAGTTTGGTCCGCGGTCACTGGGGGCACGTTCCATACTAGCTGATCCGAGAGGGGCCGATATGCGTGACCGCATCAATGCAATGGTAAAGAAGCGTGAAGCTTTCCGCCCCTTTGCACCTGCTGTACTGGAATCGGCAACAGGCGAACATTTTGACATAGATCATCCATCCCCCTTTATGCTGGAAACCTGCCAGGTGATCTCGTCTTTTGACCTGCCTGCTATTACCCACGTTGATGGTTCTGCCAGGGTGCAGACAGTAAGCGAAAAGACCAATCCACGGTTTGCTGCATTGCTGAAGGCTTTCGCTGATTTAACAGGATGTCCTATCCTGCTGAATACCTCCTTCAATGTAAGAGATGAACCTATAGTATGTAACCCGGAGGAAGCATTGATCTGTTTTGTTACCACGGATATAGACTGCCTGATACTGGAAGATTTTATCATTGACAATGAAAACAATGATACCAGCATATTGGAGATGATCAACCAGAATCTGCTGGAGCGTCCTTCATTCGAACTGAATCCTAATGTCTACACTTTTATCTGATCTTAATAAAAAAAAGGAGTATGTCTGTACGACCATCATCAACATTAAGAGAGAAAGCAGACGCCCTTGCTTTGTTATTAAGCAGCGGGCAGTCGTCCACTATAGAGGTAAATACCTTGTTCGAAGAATTGGGTATTACCAATGAACAGATGGCAGATACATCACTGTCAGTATCCGACGCAACCGGGCATATCGGTATTTACAAACCAGAGGAAGTAGATGGCGAAATTGTGTATAGCCGGGATATATCCAGGAAAGCACGCTGGACATACTTTGCGGATATTCCTGTGATCCCTGCCAAAGGGACGCGGAAGAGAGTTGTTTTACTGGGAGAATCTGTAGCCCGTGGATTTTTACTGGACCCTGGTTTTACGCCAGCACAGGTGTTAGGCACTTTACTGAATGGTAATACCGATAAAGATGAATTTGAAGTGATAGATCTGGCAGAGACGAACCTGGGTATGGCCGGCCTGAAAGAGCGTTATCGTGAGGCACTCGATCTGGAACCTGATATGGTATTATTCCTGGCTGGTAATAACTGGCGGGAGGACCTGGTAAATATGATATTGACTGACAAAACATATTTGTCCCGGGTAAGAGAAGCACTGGTGATCAATCAGGATATCAGCAGTGCGAGAACTATACTGGAAGAACTATTTGCTGAACTGGTAGGTTCTTTCCTGGAATATGTACGAACCGTAGGAGGCTCTGCATTGCCTGTAATATTTGCTATTCCGGAATTTAACCTGCTGGATTGCAGAAGTACACCGGGAGAACGTTTTATATCAAGGCTGCCTGATAATGGTATTGCCGGCTGGATAGCAGCCAGAGATCAGGCGGAGCTGGCCTTAAAAGACAATGACGCACAACGCTGTATTGCGCAGGCCACCGGGATGATCGCATTGGACCCCAGTCATCCCTATGGATATGAATTGTTGGCCGATGCACACCTGCTATTACAGGAATATGATAAGGCACGTGTTTACCTGGAAACAGCGAGAGATACCGCCTTGTTCTGTCGCACGAATAGTAAGCCACGCATGTTCAATATAACAAGGCAGACGATCCTGCAGGAAGCTGCAGGGCACAATATAGCCGTGGTGGACATCCCCGAGGTGTTCCGTCAGCATCTGAATGGAAGAATACCGGGTAAGGACCTTTTCCTGGACTATTGTCATTTTACTGCTGAAGGTATACAGATCGCTATGCAGGCAGTAGCCGACAGGATATTCACGCTTTCGGGCAATAAGGCCAGCGGTAAGCTCTCAGCGGCAAGTATCAGGCCCGACCAGGAAGTACATGCCATGGCGCATCTGTTTGCTGCTATTCATAATGCACATTGGGGACAGCAGTATGATATACTGTATCATCATTGTGTAAAGGCGCTGCAGTACTCCAAAGAGATTGCCCGGACAATGATCTACTACTGCGATATGATGAACCGCAGTGCGTCCAATAACCTTTGTAAAACACTCGAAATACTGGTAACAGGGAATACCCGTCTGGACAGATATGTGCATGCCCTGTTACATCCCCGTTCGGGCAAGACCATGGAGATAGATCTGGTGAATGCAATGGTAGCTGCCCTACAAACAGCAGGAGTTAACCTCAGTAAGTATGTGGACGATCTCCGGAACAAGGAGCACGGAGTAGCTGTGCAGGCTGTGAACCTGCTGGAGACATTCTATCATGCTACCTCATACGATGAATACCAGGGCACAAAAGCAGCCTTTTATCAGGCCAGGGATGCACAATCTGTCTTCTTCCTGGTAGCGGCTAAAGACGAGCCGGTATTCTTTGACATTTCATTGCGCGTACCCGGCTTACAGGGTGACGGTAAGATCAGGGTGTTGTTGAACGGCGTACAGGTAAGTGAAGTGGCTGTATCAGGGAAATGGACACGTCATTCATTGACAGTACCAGCAGACATCTGTACAAATGGTATCAATACCGTCACTGTCTGCTGGCCGGTGCCCGAACAGCTGGTAGCCGCAGAACAGCGGGCTACAGCAGATGAGGCCATCCTGGATGCGGCTTTTTATGTATTTGGTGAGATCGTGACATTTACGGCAACCAGCAATACGTCTACTCACTTTGAGCTCAATTAAACTTTTCTTATGTGCGGTATAACCGGGATTATTTACAATAACAGGCAGCAGACCGTTGACGAGAACATATTAAGGCAAATGGCTGGTAAGATGGAACACCGCGGCCCGGATGATGCCACCAGTTATGCAGATGGACATGTCGGGTTTGGTTTTCGCCGGCTGAGTATTATTGATCTTGCACATGGACAGCAACCTTTTTTTAGTGCCGATGATAACATAGTGATGATCTGTAATGGAGAGATCTATAACTATAAAGAGTTAAGGGCCGGTCTGCAGGCAAAGGGACACCTTTTCCGCTCTGCATGCGATGTGGAAGTGATCCTGCATCTGTACAGGGAATATGGAACCGGGTTTCTGAATATGCTGAACGGACAGTTTGCTTTTGCCTTGTATGACAAACAAAAACAGACACTATTCTTTGCCAGGGATCATTTCGGCATTTGCCCCTTGTTTTATAGTCAGCAGGAACATGTATTCCTCTTTGGATCAGAAATGAAGGCCCTGCTGGAATTCCCCGGTATGCCCAGAGAGGTTGACCTTGGTGGACTTGACCAGGTGTTTTCTTTTCCGGCGAATATAGCGCCTGTAACTATGTTTAAACACATACGGAGTTTACAGCCGGGATATTATGGACTGTTCGGCAACGGTAAACTGGAACTGCATGAATACTGGGATCTTGAATATCCGGAAGAAGCACATGTTTACGAAGAGAAAACAGAGTCTTATTATATAGAGCAGCTGGATGAGTTGCTACAACAATCTGTCAGGTATCGTATGCATGCCGATGTACCGGTAGGCTTCTATCTGAGCGGAGGATTAGACTCGTCTATTATCGGCGCTACTATGCGTAGCCTGAAAAATGGAAGGGACTTTAGTTCTTTTTCAATCTGCTTTTCCGGTTCACCCGACAATAAGGAAATCAATGAACAGCGCTACCAGCGGCTCATGAGTGAACATATCGGATCCATGCATCATGAAGTGGAGTTCAACTGGAAAGACCTGGATAATAAGTTGAAACAGGTGGTATATTTCTCCGAAGCCCCATTGAAAGAAACGTATAATGTTTGTTCACTGGCATTGTCGGGGAAAGCAAAAGATCAGCAGATTAAAGTAATCCTGTCCGGAGAAGGCGCTGATGAGCTGTTTGGAGGTTATGCAGGTTATAAGTTTGACTACCAGCGGGCGAAGAATGGAGTGGTGAAAGACCTGGATTACCTGATGGAAGACCAGGTGAGGAAAACGCTGTGGGGGAATGAAGATTTTATCTATGAGAAGAATGAGTACGAATTTAAAAGCACAAAAGAAGCGCTGTATTCCACGGGCGTCAATGATGTGTATAATCAGTTTGACTGCTTGCGGAAACCGGCAGTAGCACATAAACGTTTACAGAACAGGCATATTTTCCACCAACGTTCTTATGTGGACTTTAAATTAAGACTGGCAGGACACCTGATTGCAGACCATGGAGACAGAATGACGCTGGCCAATAACGTAGAAGGCCGTTATCCCTTCCTGGATGTCCCACTGGTGGAATTTGTGCGGCAGATACCACCAGGGCTGATGCTGAAGAATATGAAGGAGAAGTATATTCTTAAACGGCTGGCAGATAAATATGTGCCAAGAGAAATTATTGACCGCGAGAAGTTTGGATTTGTTGCTCCTGGTAGTCCGCAGTTATTAAAGAATAACAATGAGTGGGTGAACGATCTGTTGTCTTACGACTATATTAAAAGAAAAGGCTATTTCAATCCGGATACCGTAGAGCGCTTGAAAGCCATGTATACGCATAAGGACTTCATTCTCACTCCGCCGTATGATATGGACCTGCTTATCATTATACTAACGTTCAACATCTTCTCTGAGGTATTTGAAGTTCCCTCTTTATAGACCTCTATTAAAACTATTCTTATGAGTTTTCTCGATACACTGATAAAGAAGTCGAAACAAGCGATCGGGTATGTAGTAGTACTGGGTGTGTTTAATAGTTTGCTGAACGGAGGTTTACTGATGTTTATCAACAGCACTATTGCAGGTAAACCGTTTCCGGTATTTCCCGAGCATAACTGGGCAGTATTCATTGCAATTGTAGTGACCTCTTTAATCTGCTCAAGGTATTTTCAGGCCTACATGATCCGGCTGACCAATAATATACTGTTTGATTTTGAATTGACGATACTAAGCAAGTTGCGTCACGCCGCTTATGAAGATTTTGAAGCACTTGGGAATGAGAAAGTATATACAGCAATCAATGACACAAAAATACTGGCACATGCACCGGAAGTGTTTATGAATGCTTTTAATGCTTTTGTGGTGATCCTATGCTGTTTTGGATACCTGTTCTGGATAGCTCCCCTGGGCGCTGCGTTTGTGTTGCTGGTGATGGCAGCACTGTTGGTATTCTATATTGTGCGCAACAGGTCTATTGAAGCTGATCTGAACAGGCAGCGCGATTTGCAGAATGTATATTATAAACATCTGGAAGACCTGCTGCACGGTTTTAAGGAATTGAAGATGAGTATCGTCAGGAATCTTTCCATATTCGATAATTTCCTGATAAAGAATAGAGAGGCCGGGCGGAATATATCCATAGGTACATCCGTGAAGTATATGGACAATGAACTGATAGGCAGCTACAGCTGGTATATTGTAATGGGGATCACGATGTTTGTGCTGCCAGTAATGTTTCATCTGGATATAGCAAAGACGGCTGCATTTCTGATCACTATTTTGTATCTTATAGGACCGATTGCTATCTTATTGACATTGGTACCCACCTATACTGCGGTTAAGATATCTGTGCAGCGATTGAACGTATTTGACAGTATGCTGGATGCGCTGGACAGCCATACCGCCACAACCGTTGACCTGGCGGATGAGCCATTTGATAACATACGCTTTGAAGGTGTAAGCTACCGTTATGATAAGGGAAAGGAACAGGGATTTCACCTGGAGCCTTTTAATCTTGCCATTCAGCGTGGAGAGATCGTATTTGTAACAGGAGGAAATGGTAGTGGCAAGAGCACATTTGGTTATCTGCTGTCTGGCCTCTACCGGCCTTATTCAGGTAAGATTTACCTGAATGACCATGAGATTAACGATGAGAATTATGTAAATTACAGTGACAGCATGAGCGCTGTATTTACTACCAATTATTTATTCAATGACAACTATGATGGTTTTGAGTTAACCGCCGCCAATGAACAGTTGTCAGAATATATTGAGCTGATGGATATGGGCAAGATCCTGAAGTTTGATGGAGAGCAGAAGACCCTGGGTAAGAAATATTCCAAAGGGCAACAAAAACGTCTTGCACTTATTTACGCCTTGCTGGAAAATAAGGAAGTCATTATTCTCGATGAATGGGCTGCCGAACAGGATCCGCGTTTCAGGAGATACTTCTACCAGCAGATTTTACCGTTACTGAAAGAGAAAGGAAAGACCATCATAGCAATTACCCACGATGATGACTATTATGATTGCGCGACACGGATCATCAAGTTCAACTATGGAAAGATTGTAAGCGATAGTCCGGTGTATGCTGGTAAGGTTGTTGAAAATTAACCCATCATTATGGTAAATGTTAATCTGTTTTGTATACCCTTTGCTGGTGGAAACCGCTATTCATTCCTGCCACTTGAAAAAGCAATAGGAAGTTCCTTAACGACCGTTCCGCTGGATTATCCGGGAAGAGGCACCCGGTATGGTGAACCCTTATTAAAGCGCCTGGATGCTTTGTGTGAGGACCTTTTCAGACAACTAGCAGGGAAATTGCAGGAGCCTTATGCCATATATGGGCATAGTATGGGAGGACTGCTGACCTATCTTTTAACGAAGAAGATCAGGGATGAGCAATTACCGTTGCCGGTTCACCTGTTTATCAGCGGTAGCAGGGCCCCCTCCATGAGGCGGGATATGCCGGATTACCATCAATTACCGAGGCCACAATTCATAGAGAAACTACGTTCTCTGGGTGGTACCACTGATGAAATATTGAACAGCGAGGAAATACTGGAACTGTATGAACCAATACTCCGCGCAGATTTTGAAGCGGTGGAAACATATGAATACGAGGCTTGCGAGCCATTTAATATACCGGTTACTGTTTTCAATGGTTTGTCTGACAAGATCAGCCGCGAGCAGGCAGAAGCCTGGCAGCGGGAGACAAGCTTCCCGATAGTACTCCGTGAATATCCCGGAGGTCATTTCTTTATTCTCGAACACACCACTGCAATCGCCAGCCTGATCGTACGAAACGTTTACGCTGGATTTTCTTTAAAAAACACCATATAGTTATGCGCTATCTAAGTATTCTTCTTTTATGTCTGATGGGCTTTTTCTCCGCAAATGCCCAGGTAAACGCCAATGGCCAGATAAATGTCAAAAAGGGCGACGTGCTGAAATATGCAGCCAAAGCGCCTGATGGCAGCAGCGTAGACTTCCTGATTACAGTATTGTATAAGGATAAGACCGGCGTCGGTTTTCTGTATAAGGTCATCAATGGAAAAAAGACCATACAGGGGAAATGCCTGGTAACCCCGGAAGGCACAAAAGACGGTAGTAGTCTTAACTGGGACAATCTGAATCCGGGTGAGGAAAGACATGTGAGTAAAGACCAGACATTGTTCTTCTATTCGCAGAAGTTCTATAAAGAGCTGGTGAAGAATAAAAAGGCGATATATGGTGGAACGACCTATGTGTTGAAACCAACACCCACGGCTTCGCAGATTAAGATTAATAATAAGAAGGTGAAATCCCTCTATGTAACCAGCCAGGATGGCAAGGAAGCATTCTGGATACTTGATAACCCCGATTTTCCATTGTTACTGAATTCCACAGGTAATCAGCAGGGTCCTGATATGCTGCTGGTAAACGTAGGGAAATAAAAAGGAATCTCCATTTGTGTTCATGATACAGGAGCGTTGTAATACTTTGGTTAATATACTTCAGCAGGCGGCAGAAGGAACTACTGGTATCACCTTTATTCTGGCTTCAGATAAGGAACGATACCTGTCCTACGATGATCTGAGGAAGAATGCATTGCATGTGCTGTATAATCTCACGTTGCAGGGAGTAAACCCTGGTGACGAGCTGGTTATGCAGATAGAAGACAATGCGCTTTTTCTGACGGTTTTCTGGGCTTGTCTGTACGGGAAGATCATTCCTGTTCCCATTGCTATGGGGAGTCAGGAAGGGCATAAGGATAAGCTGTTTAATGTGTGGAGTACGCTACACCATCCTTTTCTGCTAAGTGAGGATGACTGGAGCACGCCAGCCCGCAGGTATGCGGAAGAGAAGAACTGTCTAGCAGCATGGGAGGAGATGAGCAAACGGCACATAGCTGTTGACTCATTGACTGCGCAGGAAGGCAGCGGCACGTGGTTGCCAGCAGCACCGGATGATATCGCGTATATACAGTTTTCTTCCGGTTCGACCTCTCAGCCCAAAGGTGTTATGCTAACGCATGGAAACCTGCTGGCCAATATCAGCGATATCCGGGAGCGTTCCGGCACAACTGGTGTTGATAGCGCTCTAAGCTGGTTACCGCTGACGCATGATATGGGGCTGATATGTTTCCATCTGTCCTGTGTGATTGCTGGCATCAGGCAATACCTGATAGCAACGCCGCTTTTCATCAGGCGGCCGCTGTTGTGGATGGAGAAAGCCCATCAACACAGGATCACCCAATTATATTCACCGAATTTCGGTTATCAGTATATGCTTGCGGCATTATCTGGTATTGATAGACCCACCTGGGATCTGGCGGCGGTGAGGATCATCTACAATGGTGCAGAGCCTATCAATAAGTTGCTCTGTGAAGAGTTCATGCGGGTAATGAGTCGCTTCGGATTAAGGGAGCATACCATGTTCCCCGGCTATGGGCTGGCAGAGGCCTGTGTAGCCGTGACGTTACCTACACCGGGAGATCCTTTGCAGTTTGTATCACTGGATAGGAACTATCTGCAGACAGGTGATCGTGTGAGGTATGTACCGGACAGGTTGTACTTTGCCTGTGTAGGCTACCCGATGCGTTCAACCAGTATTGCTATTGTAAATGATCAGGGAGCATTGTTAGAAGATGATCATATCGGTAACATATGGATCAATGGAGATAATGTGACTGCTGGCTACTATAACAATCCGGAAGCAAGTAGCCGGGCTATTGAAAATGGCTGGCTAAAAACCGGGGACCTTGGTTTTATCAGCGGAGGAAAGTTGTACATAACGGGGAGAGCCAAGAATATTATCATCATTAACGGGCAGAATTATTACCCTCAGGATATAGAGCATCATGCGCAGATACCCGGTATTAAACCGGGAGACATCGTTGCTTGTCAGGCATTGCCAGCTGGCAGCGATAAACATGAATTAGTGCTGTTCGTACATTTCCGCAGATCAGTACAGGAGTTCCATCCGCTGGTAATACAGTTGAGAGCACAGCTGTTGGGCAAACTGGGCATCGTGCCGGATAAGATTGTAATGGTGAAAAGTGTACCCCGTACTACGAGTGGCAAGGTGCAGCACTATCTGCTGGTACAACAGTTTGAACATGGTGATTATGATAGTCAGCAGGAGGCTTTGGCCATGCTGGACAAAGCATATTACCAGGTAGACGCAGATACAGTAAGGGCGCTCATACAGGAGGTATTCAGTGTTTCCGGCGATCCCGACGAAGACTTCTTCCGGAATGGATTGAACAGCCTGGAAGCAGTGAAGCTTGTTTCCAGACTGAGAGCAGCCGGCTTTGAACTGACAGTAAGAGAGGTGTTTGAGCATCATACAATAAGTTCGCTACAACGGTATCTGTTAGGGAAGGAACATAGCGAAGCGAATACTATCCCGGTAACAGCGGCGCATTCATTATACAGGTTGTCTTACGGACAACGACGTTTCTGGAATTTCTGTCAGCTGGAAGGAGCGAGTGTGGCAGCTAATATCGCCAGTGGCGCTTATATACAGGGCCATCTTTCCGCTGAAGCCTTTACACATGCGTTTACAAATATCGTATCCCGTCATGAATCGCTTCGCACTGTATTTGTTATACAGGATGGAGAAGTATGTCAACGGGTATTAACAGCTGATGAAATTGGCTTCAAAGTAAACGTGGTGGATCTGAGCGGTGAAGTAGCACCATTATCTGCTGCAAAAGAGGCCGCCTTGGTGCAGGCGTCAGCTGAATTTGACCTTTACCATGGCCCTTTATTGCGGGTAACACTTTTCAAATTATCTGCTACTGAATACTATTTCGTGTTT